>NZ_OZ061250.1:0-2164028 GCF_964062635.1 Pediococcus ethanolidurans | reverse complement strand
GATGGAAAAGTAAGCTTAGTCCATATATTACGCCAACTGGCAGGATGACACCCAATAGGGCAACTAAAGTGCTGGGACGCAAATATTTTTTTAATAGCTGAAGATCACTTTCCATACCTGCGGTGAACATCAAAATAATGACGCCAATCTCTGAAAATAGGTGGGTAAATTCGTCTCCCTTAATCCAGCCCAAAACAGCGGGACCAATTAAAATCCCAATTAGTAGCTGACCCACCACGGCTGGCATCCCTAACCGGGCGCTATAGTGACCCGCAATCGTCGTGGCCACTAGAATTAAACAAAGTTCTGCAATTTCCTGCATGCTTTCACCTCAAAAATAGATTTTAAAGTTTCATGAGTATAAAAAATGAGCGCTAAACTTCAAGACTTTCTCACACCCCTGAGAAAGGAAAAAACTTGAAGCTTGCGCCCAACCGATTGAAACTATTTTAATTATCTTCATAAGTCTATCATAATTCATAAAACCTGTCATGAAATTAGTTTGTTCTGACCCCAAGCAGCTAGCATGTTAAATTTTACGAAAGTAACTGTGTTGAATACTTGGGAAGGTATAGATAAAGCGCTGCACCTGATCGTGTGTTAAACGCAATTCAATGATATCTAATAATCCGTTGATGGCATCTACTGCTTCATTACTGTATTCAACTGCCCCGACGAGAATGTGTTTCTTATCAAAAACGAGGGTTAAGGCTGCATCGATTTCGTTTTGAACCTGTTTGAACCAATCATCTCCATATTCAAAATGTGCAACTGTATATTTATCTGGAAAGTTTGCTGCCACATCAGGATTGATACCCACTTGAGAAATCCGTGGGGAAGAAAAGACAGTAGTCGCAAAGCTTGGGTATTGAATCGCATCTGTGGTTTGCCCCGTAAATAACTGCGCCAAATACTGTGATTCAAAAATAGCAGTTGGCGTGATTTTAGGTTCGGTCTTGTCAAGCACGTCACCAGTTGCATAGACTCCGGGGACATTTGTTTGTAGATGATCATCCACCGTAATGCCACGTTTGGTGGTAGCGATGCCTAAGTTCTCAAGTCCAGTACCTTCAAGATTTGGTAACCGACCACTTGCGTCAATGATGTACTCACTTGCAAGTTCAAATTGATCCGGACCATGTAAGACCAGACCGGCATCGTCACGCGTAACACTTGTGAGTTGTTGATCATAGAAAAATTTAACGCCACGTTGTCGTAAGCTTTCGACCAAGCGTTTGACGTAAGGTTGATAAAAATCACGTAGAGGTTGATGACTATCTAAGACAACATTGACAGATGCTCCCGCAGCGTTGGCAATAGAAGCAAATTCCATACCGACATAACCGGCCCCAATAATGGTCAGACGTTTTGGCATTTTCGTGATTGATAGAAAATCTGTACTATCATGCAAAAGTTCTTTTCCAGGGATAGCTAAACGATGGGGATGCTGCCCCAGAGCTAACACAATTTTTTTTGCTTGATAGGCGGTATCACCAACTTGAACAGTCTGTGAATCCACTAAATTCGCGTGACCGATGATGACTTTGACGCCACCGTCAATTAACTTTTGTTTGTTACTTTCGGCAAGTTTTCCAATTACCTCGTGTTTATGACCCATTAAGTCTGGCCAGTTAATTTTAGGCACACTGTCGAATCCACGACCTTGTAGTTGCTCGATGGTCCGAACTAATTCAACGGGCTTATCTAAAGTAATTTTGGCATTACAGCCTCGATTGGTGCAAACACCACCAAATAAACCTTCTTCAACAACTGCTACTTTTAAACCGGCTTGACTCATTGGAATGGCACCATTCCAAGCACCTTGACCACTCCCAATAAATAACACATCATACATTCTTATCAGCTCCTTAACCGCTTACATTTAGTCTTAAATTAACACTTAACTAGCTGGTGAGCAAAAGAAACGCTTGAATTTGGCATTTAAAAAACAAATTTAGAAATACGTAAAGCTATATTGGACACTCTCAAAGTTCTTGTGCGCCAAATAAAAAGCATCCTATGCTATAATGGGGCTACTAAAAAAGAAATGAGATGAAGTTTTATGGCAATTGTAATTAAAGGTAGTCAGATGGCGGAGGTACGGATAGCCTAGACTTATCTAAACCTCCAGGATGAAATTTTACGGAGGCATCAGATTCATTGCAAAATAAACAATTAAAAGCTTGGGGATTACCAACAAATTTAGCAGATCAAACCTATCCACGAGGACTAATTATGGGACGGGTCGTTGGTCAAAATCATACCATGTATAAAGTAAAAACAGCTGCCGATGAGAGGCAAGCTGCCGTTTCCGGTCGCTTAGCCAATTTAGCGATTGAGGCGCAGGATTATCCCGCGGTGGGCGATTGGGTATTACTGCGCGAAAATACAGCAAGTGCCGACATGGCGATTATTGAGCGCCTATTACCACGTCACAGTTTGTTTCTACGAAAAACGGCGGGACGAAAAAGCACAGCCCAAATTGTGGCTACTAATGTCGATACCGTTTTTATATGTATGGCGTTAGATGAGAATTATAATTTGAATCGGTTGGCGCGCTATTTGGTAGTGGCCTGGGATAGTGGAGCAACGCCAGTAGTGGTCTTGACCAAGGCAGATCTCACGAATCAGTTGACCCAACGAGTTACACAGGTCACACAGATGGCAGCGGGGGCCCAAGTTGTGACTTGTTCGGTGACAAATGACACTTGGCACAGTATAGTACCATACGTGCGGCCTAGCGAGACCGTGGCCTTTATTGGGTCATCTGGTGTGGGGAAGACCACATTGATTAATCAGTTAATGGGTGAACAAGTTGGCCAAACGCAGGCAGTGCGCGAAAGTGATGCACACGGCCGCCATACCACTACGAGCCGCGACTTATTGCAGTTACCGAATGGCGGTTTGGTTATTGATACGCCAGGGATGCGGGAGCTTTCAGTTTTGAATGGTGATTTCAAAACCACCTTTGCTGATATTGAAGATCTTGCTAGAATGTGTAAATTCAATGATTGTACGCATACTAGTGAACCTGGGTGTGCGGTGCAAGCTGCCATTCAAGCAGGCCATTTGAGTCAGGAACGACTCGATAGCTATCGTCAGTTAAGTGAAGAAGCTACGACGAATCAAGCGTTGCATGGCAAGGCTCGTGAGGACGCTAAGTTGGCTCGCATGTTTGGAAGTAAAAAAACAAATGAAAGCAGTGATCAAGGAACGGCGTAAACATCGACGTTAAATGATCAAATAGGCTGGGAATTTTCCTAGCCTATTTAATTTGGTCGCTTGATGGTTGCTTGCAGACGGTGGAGAAATAACTGAGCCACGTTGGATAGCGTTTGATTTTTCTTCCATATAATTGTAATGGGATCAGTTACTTCGGGAGCCAGCCGTCGGAAAGTTAACTTAGAATTTTTGCTGGTGTCAATTAAATGCTCAAAGGCTAGGGTATAACCACTTCCGTTTTTCGCCAGCAAGGCAGCGTTGAAGATCAGATTATATGTGCCAACGATGTTCATCTGTTCACCAAGGTTTCCCCACCAATCTAAGAACCGCGATTGCATGAGTGCTTGTTCGGAAATGATAAGCGGTTGGCCCAATAAATCAGCAGGATGAATAACAGTTTGAGTGGCTAATCGAGCGTGGACAGGCATCAAGACACCCCAATGATCGACTTCCGGTAAGCGCAACGTATTGTACTGTTGTAAAGGTTGCTCACCCATGATTACGCCAAAATCCAAAACACCAGCATCCAATTTGGCTGCCACATCTCCAAAATCACCACTATGTAGCCGAATATGGACCTCTGGGTAATCCTTTAAAATATGGCTGATCACGTCCATAATGCGTTGCATCCCCACACTCTCGCCGGCCCCAATATCTAGGCGACCACTGATAATAACTTGGTTGGATTGTAAGTTAAACGCGGTTTTGTCGACCAAGGTAACAATTTCATTGGCTCGTTCTCGCAAATAATGACCATCTTGTGTGAGCTTGATTTCACGTGGGCCACGATCAAATAATTTGGTCCCTAATTCGGTTTCTAAATCATGCATTTGTCGGGACAAAGCAGGTTGTGACACGTGTAAAACCTGCGCAGCGTGTGAAATACTCCGTTCTTGGGCGATTGCTAAAAAGTATCGTAAAACACGAACATCCATTTACTCATCTCCATAACAATTAGTTATATCATGACATTAATTATAGGTATTTTACATATAATGACAAGCATTTTATACTGAAACTATCCTAAGAAATGAGGTGAAAAAATGCTTCCAGATAAGTTACAGAATCAAATTATTGATCAAAATCAGCGTTTAATTCAACATTTGAATTCAGGACAACATACACAAGCCGAAGTTCGTCAATTAGTGGGTGAAATTACAGGCCAAACCATCGATGACTCAGTGGAGATTAGATTGCCTTTCTACTCGGATTATGGTCGTAATCTTAAAATTGGCCGTGAGGTTTTTATTAATAGTAACGCCATGATGGTTGACTTGGGCGGAATTACGATCGCGGACCATGCCTTAATTGGTCCTGGGGCTTACCTCATTTCGGTTAATCATTACCTCGACGTTGACAAAAGGCGTGGTGTGACATTAAAACCAGTTCATATTGGTAAGAATGCTTGGATTGGGGCACGTGCCGTTGTCTTACCCGGCGTGAGTGTTGGGGAAAATGCGGTGGTTGCGGCTGGCGCAGTAGTTTCAAAAAATGTGGCCGCCAATACTGTCGTTGCTGGGGTACCAGCTAAAGTCATTAAAATACTAGAAAATCATAAGGAGGAAATATAAATGAGTATTCAAGATAAGGTTGTTGTCATTACAGGAGCTTCTTCAGGAATTGGGGCCGCAACTGCCAAATTATTGGCTAAGAAGGGTGCCAAAGTTATCTTAGGTGCCCGTAGAGAAGCTCGCTTACAAGAATTAGTCGCAGAAATTGGTGAGAATGCCAGCTATCAAGTAACGGATGTCGCTAAAGCTGAAGATGTGCAAGCTTTAATTGAGTTAGCGGTGAAAAAATATGGCCGACTAGATGTGTTATATAACAACGCGGGCATTATGCCGCGTGAAAAGCTTGCTGATGCCAAATATGATAATTGGGAAAAAGAAATCCAAATTAATATTATGGGCGTTTTGCATGGCATCGGGGCAGCACTGCCTATCATGCAAAAACAAAATGATGGCCTAATTATCACCACTGATTCAGTGGCCGGTCATGTGGTGTACCCAGAGTCGGCTGTCTATAATGGCACCAAGTACGCAGTTCGTGCCATTATGGAAGGCTTACGCCAAGAAGAACGACTACATGGCATTCGTTCCACTATTGTGTCTCCTGGTGCAGTGGGCACTGAGTTAAATAAAACGATTGATAATCCAGAGATGCAAGCCGAGATTGATAAGGTCTTTAAAAATAGTACTTCGGAACAGCGGCGGATGAATACCTTGGATCCAGAAGATATTGCCAACGCTGTGGCTTATGTAGTGGCTCAACCTAAACACGTCGCCATTTCAGACATGCTGATCCGACCAACGGCACAAGAAGTTTAAGATAAGCAAGTCGGTCTAAAATAGTATCACCGGTGCTAGTCATTTTAAATAAAGAAGCAATCAAGATTTTATAACAAATTTCTTGATTGCTTTTTTGTTAGGTTTATTTATTGTCGATAAGTTTTCGCAGCTTGTGTGCGCAACTTTCGAATGGCAAATAAGGTATTGTCGATGCGTGGTTTATGTCTTTTTTCAAGGGCCGTCACTTCGTCAAGTAGCTCATTGCCAAGCGTCCAATCACCAAAGTAAAGTTTCCAAATGCCGATCCAAAATTGTTGAGCCAAACGGCCATCCCAATTCAAGTTGTGGGAATTAAGTGCCGTGATTTTAGATTTGAGTTGTCGAGCAGCTTGATAGTCGTGAAAATTTAAATAGGTTTGTAGGAGAGTACCATAAAATTCAACAAGGTTATTTAACACGTTAAACGGGTCACCCCATTTTGTCTGGTAATGAAGACAGTTAGCTGCCATGCGTTCCGTAAGGGGATGTAATGCAGATAATCCCTTTGTGGTGGCTACAATTGGAACCAAGATATTAACAAGCTTTAGTTCCTGAATAGTCCACATTTTTGCCTGTTGAAGATGCAAATAGATTGGACGCGTCGTTGTCGTGATGCCAATGGAACTGTGATCATAAGCAAGCAATAAAATACTTGCATAACTGGACACTAATTTGTCGTATGCATGCGGACTATGTGAATGTTCCTGAATCCACTGTGAAATAGCCGGAAAATTTTGAGCAGCATAGGCTTTCATGACGGTGAGCAAAGCCTGTTCTAAAGGTGAAGGTTGATAGTTCTGTTGAATATAGCGTAATTCGTCAGCCGAAATTGCCAAATTATCTAGAATTAAAAATAATTTACTAGCGCCAATATCGTTTGCCCCTTTTTCAAAGCGTGATGCGAAGGAACGCGAAACTATTTTGCCATACACTTCCTTTTGAGTTAGCCCTTTTTCAATGCGAATTCTATGTATTGTGCAGCCAATTTTTTCCATTTCAATTCCTCCAATGTGGCATATTTGCAACATGTTCATTAAGTTTACCACGTGAATGCCTGATAGGATGAACTCAATGTTTAATTAGGAGGGAAAAATATGCCAAAAATTTTGAAGAATCATACGTTACAAACTATTGCCAGTGCTAATTTTTTTGCAACGTTAGGAGTAAGTATTTTTAATATTATTTTATTGACCTATGCCAAAAGTTTTCCGAATCCGCATTGGTTTGTGTCAGTCGTGTCAATCGTTACGGTTGTACCAGCTGTGTTTGGCGGTGTTACTGGGCGAGTAGCTGATCAGACGAGTAAGAAGACTAACTGGTTAGTTGGTACCAAGTTAATTCAGGCAGGCTTATATTTGGTACTTGCTCAAATCATTAATCAACGAACAGTTTTTATTTTTTACACCATCGTTGTCATTAATTTGTTTTCAGATATTATCGGCAATTATGCTGGTAACTTGTTAACAATTGTCATTCAGGACCGAATCATGGGAGAAGATAGGCAACAAGTTATGGGCATTAATACCAGTGTAGGCACCATTATGGAGCCAATTGGTCAGACTCTTGGTGTTATTATTATTTCACAAACTCATAATTATGCCTTAGCAGGAGTTATTAATGCAGTGACTTTTATTTTATCAGCAGTATGTTTGACGATGGGGTATCATGCCGTTTTGTCTACCAAAAAAGTGGCACCCCAGCCTGTGACCGAAGGCGTTTGGCAAGTAATTCGCAAAGTTATGATTAAAACGACAGGTATGGGCGCTGTCAGCTATCTAGGAATCATTATGATTTTGAATGGCGTATCTGTTGGGTTGGATGCCATTTTGAATTTACTTTTTATTGATTTAGCACCGTCTTTAAACATTGATTATTCCTTTGTCATTTTACTAATTAACATTGTTTATGTGATGGGAAGTGTTTTAGGGAGCATTACTAAGGATACGTGGATTGATCATTTAGACTTATTTCAATTATTGTTAGTCACTTTAGGAGCACCAGTTATTGCCTACAGCACCTTGCTTTTATACCCTAAACTAATACCAATTTTAGTTAGCATGTTTGTGGTGGCTTTTATGAGCGGCAAGCTGGATCCTAAAATGTTTGCAACAATGATGCCGCAAATTGATCCCCATCTAACGGGAACTGTTTTCGGAACCATAAGTACCATTGTGACTGTGGCATCACCAGTCGGTAGTGTGGGAATTGTTTTGCTATATAATTTAGTTGATGGCACATTTGCTTGTGTATTTGCATTAATACTGATAACGGTTTCATTTATTTGGGCATTGTGGGCACATCAAAAAATAGCCAAGCTGCAGATAAAGGATTAGAATTACCTAAAATGAATTTGTTGAGTGATGTTTGTATTTATTTTGGGATTAATGCTTTGTTTTTGCCAAGCCGTTTAAACATTTTTCTTAAAAATGGGGAGCGAGTCATAAAGGTCGGACATAATAATTGTAAAAGCTAAAAGAAAAATGAGAAGTAAAGAGTTCCTGAAGACTTAACTTTTTATCAGGGGGTGGAATGCCTGTGTTGATAGTATTGGGGCATGAAGAAGAAGTGTTTGTACAGTTGAAAGACAGTAAAGAAATTCGTGAATTCAAACGACTGGCAAGCATACAGATAAAAAATGAGAAGATGGTCGAATGACAACTGGTGAGTCGCTTTATTTAGGTGGTCCGTTGTTTTATGTCGTGACCGTCGTGCTTATTTTAATGATTTGCATGATTGGTTATTTTATTTTTAAAATTTTTCGTCATTTCAAATAATTTGAGAAGATAGAAGGCATTCCGATGAAAAAAGTAATTAGAATTATCGTACCGATTATTCTGGTGATTGGTTATGTTTATTTGTATTATTCAGTTTCGCATGACACTTTGCAATCTGCATTAATTATTGGCGGTGTTTTGTTGCTCATATTTGGGTTAATGATCGGGCTTGGCAATTTGGAAAGTAAGGACCAGTTGCCGCCTGTTCAGGCAGGTAATCCCAATGTGCCACAACGACTAAACGTTTTCATGAAAACCGGAAAATTTTTAAAACAGTCACGGCATCTGGTATTTAATGAGGCCTCAATCTGGCTGATTGGAGTTGCACTTTCTTTAATTCTTTACGGCTTTTTGTTTTATTGGCGGGGTATATAGGAAGAAAGTATGAGCTAGATGATTCTTGTGATTATAATGTTGTTGATTGTTTTAACCACGTATAGTCCCATAGCGGAATTAAAATAAATACAAGAAGACCAGTAAGTTGTGAAAAACTTACTGGTCTTTTTATACGATCAAGACATTTATTTTTTTGAGTGACTCTGTGAGAACTTCGGAAAAATTAATATGTTGTTCTTTTCCTAATTCATTTAGATAATTTGGAATAGATGGTGTTTTTTTAATAACCTTATTATCATGTTTACGTTTATATTTGTCAGGATGAGCTTGGATGAGTGAAATGATTTGATTATTTTTCCGATCAGGCAGGTTGGTATTTGAGGGTGGTAATTCGTTGTTGAAACTATACCGCACCAACAAAATCAATGGCCATGTCTAAGGGATCGCTGACACTATTTCCTTCCGTCATGCCATCAATATCTAGAATTTTAACTGTAAAAGCGTTTGGTTCAGATACTTTAGGCGTAATAATTACTGGATAAATATATTCTCTATTTTTAACAGATATAGTAAGATTCCTTTCTAAGTGTCCATTTGTCCAAACAGCATGCTTGTCGCCATGACGTTTCAGCCGCCATCCCAGTCTTTGCATAGTTAAAACTCCCTAATAAAGTTATATACGTGGTGAATACGAATGTTTTGTTAAACAGAAGAAAAACTATCTACAATTGTTTGAACACTAAAAGTGAAAGTACGGTTGATATCCTTTAAAATAAAAGCAGCACAACCACAAATCGGAGGGATGCATAATGCGACAAGTTCAATTTTATGGTGCGATTTCGTTAGATGGGTATTTAGCCACTGCACAGCATGATTTACAATGGTTATTTGACACTGCGGGCGGAGACAAAGCTAATTCGGATCAATTTTTTAAGCAGGTTGATACGACTATTATGGGACGAAAAACTTATGAGGTGACAAAAAACACGATGGGCGATGAGCTTTTGTTTCCCGACAAAACGAATTATGTGCTTTCTAGAACGCGAGAAGGGCAAACAAGGGATGCCACTTATATGAACCAGTCACCAGTGGACTTAGTACGCCACTTACAAGCGCAATCTGGAGGCAACATTTGGATTGTGGGTGGTGGGCAAATTGTCACCGATTTAGTGGCTGAGGATCTGATTGATGAATGGTGGATTCAAATTGCGCCGGTATTATTAGGAAAAGGGATTCGGTTATTTCCAGAAGGTGATTGTATGACTCGCTTAAATTTGAAGGCAGTTGCCCGATACGATCAGCTTGCGGAATTGTATTTTAAAAGAAATTCCAAACAAGTTTGACAACAAATTGAAATACCCGTTAAGTTGCTGTCAGACTATAATAACAGCATTTAAACGCGGAAAAGATGATGCTATATCGTACTTGTGATAAAAGGCAACAAGTCGGTGGCGGTAAGGAGTAGCTAAACGTATCTGAGCTTCTACGAGTATGATAGAAAATAAGTCGTTTAGATTTCAAACGTAGCTACGTGGAAAAATCTAAACGACTTATTTTTTGATATAAAGCTCATTCACACAATTAGAAGTGACAAAACTATTTAAATAAGGAGATGGCTTCCAAAAGGTTAGGCAAAACTCTGACTGCTTTTTGACGTATTTCGGCTTCTGGATCTATCCAGTCAGGAATAAGTACAACGTCAAGCCCAGCACTAGCCGCAGATAGAATACCAGTTGTGGCATCTTCAAAAACAACGGTTTCACTTTTAATTGCATGTGATTTCTCTAGTGCGTATAAGTAAAGATCAGGGGCTGGTTTATTGTACCTGACTTCATCGCCGCTAATAAAATCAGTAAAGTACTTCGCAATTCCGGTAACCGCGGCAGTTTGAATAATCGTTTCTTTAGCAGCTGAAGAGGTGACATAGCATTTTCTATGAGTTTGGTTTAAAAAAGTTAGTAGCTCAACGACACCAGTTTTAACCTGCACGTCGCCATTTTCCAAACGTTGTCGATAAAGTTTCATTGCTTCATTAAAAACCTGTTTTCCTAAGTTGGCATCACCAACCAGTTGGGTTAATTTTTGAATAGTGACAGGAAACCCTTTGGCGATATATTCAGTATGATCTTCTTTTCTAAAGGTGAACCCGTATTTAGCTAATACGTCTCTACGGTTTTCAAAGTATAATTTTTCAGTATCTAATAGCAGTCCATCCATATCAAAAAGAATCACTTTTTTGTTGCCTAACAATTTCAAGATCACCACTTTCAAAATCAATTTTCAAATTAAATAATAGTGCTATTACTGATTGATTTTATTCTAATAGCTGATTTGCAATTAGGCAATTAAATAAGATTATTTTTAATTAAGGTGTCAACGGCTGCAAGCACAGTTTCTTCATTGTTAAATGAGGGGCTCCAATTGAGAACTTGTTTAGCTTTTTGGTTGCTGACATGTCGATTGACTGCTAGAAGTAACTTGCCTTCTTTAGCTTGTTCGTTAAAAGGGGCAGCTAACCGAATGAACCAATTGGGCAAAATTTTAGTGACAGTCTGTTCTGCCAACTGTGGGCGTTTGATTTGAATTAAATGGGCAATTTCGGGCAATGAAATCTGATCATCAGCGCTCGCAATAAAGCGTTGACCATTTGCTTCGGGAGTCAGCATCGCTGCAATGTGTAAGTTAGCCACATCACGGACATCGACAACATTTAACGGCAGATTGGGAATTCGTTTTTGGCTGCCATCTAAGAGACCAGTAAGCAGACTAAAACTTCCAGAAACATGGTTGTTAAGAGCAAGACCAAAAATTGCCACTGGGTTAACAGTTGCAAACTCTAATTGATGATTGGATTGTTTGATGAATTTCCAAGCGGCTTTTTCAGCTAATAATTTAGATTTTTCATAGGGGGATAAGCCGTTTTCCTCGGGATTTGTCCAGTTATTTTCGGTAGTGATAGAATGCTTGTCCTTGTTGCTGAAACCAACCGCACCAAAATTGGCAGTCATTACCACTCGTTTGACATTAGCCTGCTGGGCAAATTTTAAAATTCGTAAAATGCCAGCGGTGGCATTGTTTTGCGTAGTTTTAGTGGTTGAAAATAAGGGTGAAGCGACACTTAAAACGTATGTGATATCGGTCATAGCTTTTTTCCAACCAGCATCTTGGGTAAGATCTGCTTTGACAAAGCTTAAATTTTCAAGATTATTAACGTGATTTTTTTGAAGCGTTTGTTTAACTTCGGCGGCTCTTTGCAGATCTCGCAGTGTTGCGCGAACCTGAAAGCCTTGATTTAAGAGTTGAAGAATGATGTGTAAACTTAGAAAACCATTACCACCTGTAACTAACACTTTTTTATTCATAATTACCTCCGTATTGTTGAATATTTTTGAATTTTCAATTATGCTTATGACTATAAACCCTAGACAATACTCTAGGGCAAATCGAAATTAAAAAAGAAGTGATAAAATGACCTATACCATTAAAGAAGTTGCCCAAAAATTTGACTTATCCATTTATACTTTGCGGTTTTATGATAAACAAGGGTTATTGCCATTTGTCCAACGCAATGAGGCTGGGTACCGTGTATTTACGGATACGGATTTAAGTTTGATTAAAACGATTTGTTGTTTAAAAGATACGGACATGAAGATTCGCGATATTCGTCAATACATCGATTATGTGATGGCGGGACCAAGCACGATCAAACAAAGAGAACAGTTATTAACCAAACAGCGAAATAAGGTTCTGGCAAAGCAACAACAATTAACTGAGAACTTGAAGGAGATCGACTACAAATTACAGATCTATCGTTCACCAAAAGCCAAAGAAATTATTACGGCGGCACGTCAAGTGGTGAAGAACGAAAAAAGTTTAATGAAGTGACTGAATGTAAAAAACGAGTTTATGACAGAATTTTGCCATAAGCTCGTTTTTTCTTGAACAAAATTACTAAACGCCAATTTTTTTAGTGCTTTAGTTAAAGCTGCAGAAAATTTCCGCTAGTAAGCGAAGGAAAAGACTGTAATAATAAGATGAAACAGACAAAAAAGTGTGAGGAGTAAACACATGAAAAAATGGATCTTTTTAATGATAGGTACCTTATTGGTCGGTGGATTTTTGACTGCCTGTAGTCAAAAGTCAAATAAAAAGACAGTAACTCCCAAGCAAGCATCGAGTAAAATTCTCAATCGTTCGGAAACAATTTGGCAACAAACAGCTTATATTAAAGCTACGGCAAATGATAAGGGCAAGCTGTCTAACATGAAGACTGAAAAAGTCAGTGGCAATGGCGGTTCTTCAATTTGGACAACCTATGATGGCAAGTTTTCCGGAAATTACGTCCGTACCAATTATGCGACAATTAAAAAGATCTTGAAACAAAATACTGAAGACAGTGAGTATAAATCACGTTTCTTCAGTATTAAAGAATTGAATGCAGTTTTAAAGAAAGCCAAGGCACCCATCAGAATTCATAACTATAGTGATTTGGTGTATTTAAAAAATAGTAAAATTGATGGTGGCCAAGCGATGGGATTCATTGCCAGTGGCCATAAATTATATGCACTTGGTTTGAAATATAGCTATTCAGCCACTCAGCCAAATGGAACCGTGGATCGTTGTTATATTTTTAGTGATCAAGGGTATCAGGTTCCTAAACGGCATTACAGCGCTCAACAATTGACTGGACGATGGGCAGCTAGCGATGATCGTACTGATCAATTAGTCATGCGAAAAGATTGGCTTTATCAATCCCAAAAAGTTGGTGTCAATACACAATACAAGCGCATTAAGATTCAGAATTTAAACAAAATAGCGGCGTCAACACTTTACACAAATACCACGTTTAGTTATGCACAGACCCAGGCTTTAAGTCAGGGATATGCAATGCCTAGAGCGACTACTCAAGCTGGAAGTGATGGCAGTTACATTTATTTGTTTGTAAATGCCAAAACACTCGTTCAAATTGGTAATGGTTCATTAAAGACTTATCAAAAACTTACAGATGATATTGAAACAAGTGATTTACCAGACAGTGTGCTCAATGTGTTTGATGAATTGGATAAACAAACTCCCAAATATGTAGCAAATAGCCTGACAAGCCAAAGTAACAATCACTATATTGCGGCGTTAACAGACAATGTTAATAAGTTAACGGCTATGGCAATTCAACGACACACTCAAGTTAAAAATGTAAACCTGAGCGGTCAACAAATAACCATCAGTAATGTGAATTAATAGGATATCGAAAAGATATTCGTTAAAGAATCAAGAAAGTCACCGGCGATTTTGTGCATGTGATTGTGCAAGTTCATTAGATGAATAGGTTATAAGGTTAATTCATACAAGCGCGAATGACGGTCTGGATAAGGATAGGTAAATTGTAAGTCCTCAGCAGTAATTTGTTTAAATCCATGGTGTTCATAGAAACTGTGTGAACGGTGTTCTGCTTCGGGTGTATCTAACACGATTCTTTCAAAATGATGATCAGTTGCAAAGGTGATCAAGTTTGCGTAAAGTTTGGCACCTAAGTGATGCGGATCACCACGATAGCTTGGATAGGTAAAAAATTTCTTTAATACGGCCGTGCGGTTATCAATTGGTAATAAGGCAATTGAACCCACGACCTTATTTTTATCTAAAGCAAGCCAAAAGTTACCACCCTTTTTTTGATAATAATTTTCAATGTTAAAAATGTCTGCTTGTTCAGCCATTTTGATACCTAAATTTGCTTCAATATTTTGACAGTAATTGATTAAATCGACCAATTCAGCTAAATGGTGATAATCGGTTTGATAGGGTTGAATGTTCATAATAAAAACTCCTTTGATTTGATAATTTAAGTTTACGCATTATGTGATGATTTGTATAATTGATAATGGTAATACTTAGTATCAAAAGAAATGATAAAGAAGATGATGAACATGGAAATAAGACACTTAATGACTTTTAAAACAATTGCAGAAACCCACAGTTTTTCTAAAACAGCCAAATTGTTAGGCTATACACAATCAACAGTCTCTATGCAAATTCGTGCTTTGGAAGAGGATTTGGGGACTAAGATGGTCCTTTACCAAGGTCGTCAAGTGAAGATTACGGATATTGGTCAGCAACTACTGCCCATCATTGAAAAAACTTTAACTGACTTTGCGACTCTTAAAAATTGGCCTCAACAGCATCAAAATTATGGCACTTTACGAATTGCGGCACCCGAATCTTTGAGCGTTTCGATGATCATGCCGTATATTAAAATGTTTACTCAGCACAATCCACTAGTTTCAATACAGCTTCAAAATGCCACCTGTTTGCATAACGAAGAACTATTGGTGAATAAAAAAGTAGACGTTGCTTTTATGATGTGGCCCAGTCAACCTAGTCAAGATTTGAAGGATTTTGATTTAGGGTTACAGGATATGGTCTTGGTTCAAAGTACGAAAGCACAAAAATACGATGATTTATTGAATGATAAAACAGCTACTTTTATCATCAATGAACCAGAATGTAGTTACCGTAATCAATTTGAAACGACCATGTGGCAACAACATCAACGAAAGTTCAAAACGATGTCTTTGCCGAGTATTGCGGTAATTGTGACGGCAGTGGAGAACGGCTTGGGCTTTAGTTATCTACCGCGTAAAATGGTGCAAGCAAGTTTGGATTCAGGGACCTTAGTTGAAACATCCACAGATATTGAAAATCGTATTCATGCGCATTTATTAGTGCGCAAAGAAGCTCTTAAAACTGAAATGATGACTAATTTTATTACGTGTTTTCAACCATTAATTGGATAGAGGCACTTTCTTTGCTTGCGTTTTTTTTATATGACATAATTGCTTTATAAAAGGAAAATGTTATTGTTTGTATAACTTAGTTAAAGCCTGACAGACAGAATTTTTTGGGAGGATAAATCAATGGCAAAAATGGTGTTTATTAATTTACCTGTGACTGATATGCAACGTTCTATCAAGTTTTATGAAGCGATTGGGTTTAAACAAAATATGGATTACTCTGATGAAAATGGTGCGGGGATGATGTGGGATGACAATATCTGGATTATGTTGTTAACACATGATTTTTATCAACAATTTCTGAGTGGACAGATGGTGGCAAATACTCAAGAAGTCAGTGGCTCGATGACTGCGTTTAGTATGGATAGTATTGAAGAAGTGAAAAAGTTTGCGCAAACCGCCAAGGAAAACGGTGGTGATTTCTATCACGTGGAATTGGGAATTCCCGAAGAACAGATGTATGAACTGGAAGTTAAAGATCCAGATGGCAATATTTTATCGGCTTCTTGGATGGCAATGTAACTACTAAAAAATAAGTTTTGATAATGTAAGGAGATTGGAGAAAATAATTTTCCAATCTCTTATTTTTCTAGTTTTCATTTTATTAGGAAGTCAGAATTAAATACGATATACTGACTTTAAAATAATCATCAGGAGGCAGAGAACATGAATACTTTTACAGACTTTATAAGTGCGATTGATGATCCAAAACATCGTGCTCGTGTTGAAGAGGTATTGACTTGGGTAAGTGAAACTTTTCCACAACTAAAAACACGAATTGCTTGGAACCAACCGATGTTCACTGATCATGGTACTTTTATTGTTGGGTTTAGTATCTCTAAAAAGCATATGGCATTTACGCCAGAAGAGGCTGGAATCAGTCATTTTGAAGATGATTTGAAGGCTGCAAAGATTGATCATACGAAGGGAATCGTACGAATGCCATGGAACCAACCATTTAATTATGAACTATTGAAGCAAATGATTGAATTTAACATTCAGGACAAAGCTAAAATTGACAAATTCTGGCGACCCGTAAAACGGACGTGAAAATAAAATCCCTGGTAACTAAAAATAAATCTACGCTCAAATTGAGAGGTAGATTTATTTTTGTTGGTTCTTTTTATACCAGTGAAAACCAAATACAATAATAAAAATGAGCGGTCCCAAAAGGCTATAAACCAAGTGAATCACAATGCTGTATAGAAAACTATCAGAATCATTTTCTGCAGAATCGATGGTATCGCTCATATTATAGGTATTAACGGCACCCCATTTATCCTTTTGATGATTGCGCATGTGATCATTTAGGCGGTATTTAGCACCGCGTTGTTGAATAGAAGAATTTGGACCGACCAATAGTTTAGAAAAATGCATTAAATAAAATTGGCAAAGCCAAGAAACAAGCAACCAGATAATGAACCAATTAATGGTAAAGTGGTATTCGAAATTGTTGTCGGCGCTAAAAAAATAGATGAGCAGGGCAGCATAGATAGTTTGTGTGATCATGCGAGCAATGTAACGAAAGGCTTTCATATCAACACCTCCATAATCGATCAATTTCTGTTAAAAGAAGCATAGCGCAACCCAATGGAAAAATCATTAGAAAGTCAAAACTTTGCTTCGAGTTAAAATGTTTGATCTTCGTTCTATCAATGGTTAAACTAACAAAGCATTATTACCGGAGTAAATTTAACGAATTAGGAGAAAACATATTATGGCAAAAACATGGATGATTACAGGAACTTCAAGTGGTTTTGGTAAAGAACTTGCTACAATTGTTGCTCAAGCTGTGGATACTAACTTGGTGGCAACTGCTCGAAAAATGACTGATTTAGACTACCTTGACGCTTATGACCATGGACAAATTCAAAAAGTGTTGGTGGACGTTGTTAATGAATCTCAAATTAAACAGGCAGCAAAACAGGCTCTTGATCGTTTTGGCAATGTGGATGTATTAGTGAACAATGCCGGTATCGGCTATTTTTCAACAATCGAAGAAAGTGACATGGAACAAGTGCGTCACATGTTTGAAGTGAACTTTTTTGGTTTAGTGAATATGACGACAGCTTTATTACCTAATTTTCGAAAACAAAAGAGTGGCACAATTGTAAATATTTCTTCTGCCTTGGCGTTAACAACATTACCTACAATGGGTTATTACAGTGCTTCTAAGTATGCTGTTGAAGGTTATTCAGATACGTTACGACAAGAGGTTGCTGATCTGGGTATCAAAGTTTTCACGGTTGAACCCAGTGGAGCACGTACAAATTGGGCCGGCAGCTCTTCTAAAAAAGTTGTCCCAAGTATTGCAGATTATGCGAAATTTAAAGACTCGGTCGAAACTACCGATCAATCCGTTACGGATGCACCTGGTGATCCAGCAATCATTGCCAAAATTATTTTTGATCAGGTGAATGCAGGCCAAAACTTACCAAAACATTTACCACTTGGTGAATTTGCTTATGAGGGTGGCTTAAGTAATCTAAGTGAATTAATAGAAGAAATAAAATCACGTCAAGAGCTTTCATTGTCATCAGATCAGAAATAAAAGCAGTTTTCTAATTTGGAAAAAAGTATTTTTAATACAATCGAGAACAAATGTTGGTTTTTTTATTTAAAATCGTTATACTTACTAATAGTAAATAAGAAAAGAGGTATTTTTTATGTCAACAACAGTTGGATTAATTGTAGGAAGTTTGCGTAAGGGTTCATATACAAAGGCAGTTGCGGAACAAGCCGCTGCATTATTGCCAGATGGTTATACTGTAAAAAAAATTAATATTGGTGATTTAGATCTTTACAATCAAGATTTAGATGATGAAAATCGGGTGCCTGAAAGCTGGAGAAAATTCCGTGAAGACATGCAAAGTGTTGATGCTGTAATTTTTGCCACACCAGAATATAACCGTTCAGTTCCTGGAGTTTTAAAGAACGCTATTGATGTTGGTTCACGTCCTTATGGTGCCAGTGTGTGGGACAAGAAACCTGCTATCATTTTGAGTGTTTCACCTGGTGCAATTAGTGGTTTCGGTGCCAATCATCATTTACGTCAATCATTGGTATTCTTGAACATGCCGGTCGTTCAACAACCAGAAGTATATTTAGGCAATGTCACCAATATCTTAGACGATAATTTAAAGATTACCAACAAGGGAACCATCGGCTTCTTACAAAGTGCAATGGACACGTTTGTTGACTTAATTAACCGATTTAAAGACTAAAATTAAATTTTTAAAGATTGAAAAACAGCTATCAATGCCACTTTATTGGATTTGATAGCTGTTTTTTTGAGGTTTTGGTGATTTTGTTGAGATACGATACTTTGAGTGTTGTGGATCACTCAAACTTGTTTGAACGAGATGGTTATTTTTCTAATACTAAACGGCGCAGTTCACTCGCTTTATCGATAAAGTAGCGTGGTCTTGCAAACATACATAAATGACCAGTTCCCGGAACAATGATCATCTTTTTTCTGGGTGCTTTTATATGGTTAAAATAAATTTTTGTTGCTTGTGTTGGCGTTATCGGGTCATGTTCGCCTTGAAAAATGTAAAATGGTAAATTTGTTTCAGTCAAAAGTCGATTGTAATCAAACGTATCCAGTTCTGTGTGCAGACTATTATATGAAGCAATCATCCCTTTAGCAAAAGCAATATAATCTTGTGGCCCATAACTTGGGCATTGCAATAAGTTCGGAATAAACAGATTAGTTACCATATTATCAACATTTGTTTTTTGAAGCGCGGAAAAAATATTAAATGTTTCGATTTGTTTTGCAGACCAAGTATTTGCATTAAATGGATATTTCTGTAACCAGTTTTGTTTTAAAAAGCGATGACTAGTTTCAAACATTAATTGATTAAATGCATACTGATGTGAAGATCTGGTCATTTGTTCGGTTCCGATATATGCAGTGTAGAGTGATTCAGCCTGTTGCACCATCAAATTAGCAGTGATGCTTCCAATTGAACTTCCTAGTAAAATAATTGGTGCTTTCGGTAGAAGTTGTTTAATTTTTTTGGAAAGTTCGATGCCATCGTTGACCAAAATTTGTAAACTTTTCGGAACAACGGGCTGTTTGCGATAGGTTTTGCCGGCACCACGCTGATCCCAATGGACAACTGTGAACTTTTGTGAAAAGAGTTGCGTTGCTCGGGTAAAAACAGAATAGGTAGATGCCGGACCACCATGAATGATGAGCAACACTGGATTGGTCGTTGCTTGACCAACGATGCTTACCCATTGTTGAATACCATTGAGCGTTAAATAACCTTGAAAATGAACACCAGGATTTGAAAAAACTGTCAAAATTGAAAACACCTCGATTTGATTAATTGTCTTGTTTAACATCAGCTTAAGGAGTTAGTGGCAACTTTGCAACTGAAATGAATACGGTTACTAAAAAAATCTTATCATTCTGATTGACAATAACTATTCAAATCTATATAGTTAGCTACCGTTCTATGAAAAGATAGGTTTTTAATGTAAAAACTAAAGGTTGAAAGCACAAAAACGCATCTCATTGTCTGATACAAAAGTGTCCATGGTAACAAAATTAGATTTAAATGCCGTCTTCCAGCAAAACCGGGCTGGAACGTAGTGGGCACGACTTAGAGCCGAAGTACACGTCTCTAAGCTCGGCCTTTATCTAAGCGAAACCCGCTAAGATAAATGTCACTACTGAGCCCATTTGCTTCCAGACTAAGTCTAATCTTTGCAATCTATACAGCGATATAAAGTTTGTTATAGCAGCGTTACTGAGCATCATTGAAGCATCAAACATTCTTAGTCCGGAGGCGATTGGTCTCAGGGGTGAAATTATCCTTAGTAATTTATTACTTAGGATAAGGCCGAGTTTGAAGACAAGTGTTCCTCTTGGCTTCAAATCGTGCCCACCCCGTTCCAGACCATGTGAGCCGCAGGACGGCAGTTAAACTATTTTTTTGAGTCTAAGTCGTTTAACAGCAGTTATTGAAGTGATTTTGATACTTTCAACCTTTAGGTAAAAACATGGTATTAATGTAATCTAATTTCTTATTGCTATTGAACGATAGCAAAATTATCATTAATAAACGAATAGGAGCGATTAACTTTGGCATTTCTTGAGCTTCACGACATTCATAAGTCGTATTATTTAGGTAAAGAAGAGTTCCCAGTATTAAATGGCATTAATTTGAATTTTGAACTTGGCGAATTTGTTTCCATCCTCGGTGAATCTGGTGGTGGGAAATCCACATTGATGAATATCATCGGTGGACTAGATCGTAACTTTGAAGGTCAGGTTATTTTTAACGACCAAAAGTTAGATCATAAAAAAGAAAAGCAACTTGATAACTATCGACGAGGAACAATTGGTTATATTTATCAGTCCTATAATCTGATTAGTCATCTTAACATTGTGGATAATGTTTTGGTTTCTTTAAATATGACTACTTTAAGCGGTAGTGAACGAAAAAAACGTGCAATTGATTTATTGAAGCAAGTCGGTTTGGGTGAACACTTAAAGAAACATCCTAACCAACTTTCCGGTGGTCAAAAACAACGGGTGGCAATTGCACGTGCTTTGGCAAGTGATCCGCAAATTATCATTGCCGATGAGCCAACCGGAGCTTTGGATTCTAAAAATACAGCGGAAGTTCTGGAAATTTTGAGTGGGATTGCGGCACAAGGAAAACTTGTTAT
This sequence comes from Pediococcus ethanolidurans, assembly GCF_964062635.1. Taxonomy (NCBI): domain Bacteria; kingdom Bacillati; phylum Bacillota; class Bacilli; order Lactobacillales; family Lactobacillaceae; genus Pediococcus; species Pediococcus ethanolidurans. The sequence goes on along the minus strand of NZ_OZ061250.1, from coordinate 2,142,896 downwards.
TGCGGTTACCCATTCAGAAGAAGTAGCAGATCACGGAACCCGAATTGTTCATTTAGTTGACGGAAAAATTGATGGTGATACCCGTATCAAAGAGGCGTATCCAGTTGTTGACGAAAAACCGGCATTTAAGCCTAAAGTACTTTCAGCTGCGGCAAGTTACCGAAATGCATTTCAACATTTGTCATTCAACTTTTGGCGCAATTCTTTAATTATGTTAGGAACGGCAATTGGTTTGTTCGCGGTATTACTGTTTAGTGGACTTGGTAATGGAGTTAGTGCTTACATTCAAAATCAGATTACCTCAATGGTTAATCCACAATCGGTGACGGTTTTGAAAAATCCTAGCGGTAAGAAGTCAAGTATGACGAAGTTACAGCAGTCAATTAGTCAGTATGCAAGTAATCCAGAAAAGCTGCTGATTAAGGATTCACAGGTTAAAAAACTAAAGAACATAAAAAATGTTGATGAAGTGGAACCTGGATACCAGTTTAGTACCTTTACATTGGCATATAATAAGAAAACTCAAAATGGATCAGGGTTTCAAACATGGACGAAGGCTTATGCAAGCGATACGGTAAAAACTGGGCACAAACCTGGTAAGAATGAAATCGTGATCGATAAATCACAGGCAATTGCACTGACTAGTGATAAAACTTATAAAAAACTTTTGGGTAAGACGATCAAGCTGAGTTTACCTTGGATCGACGCTCATAATAATCCAGTGCAAGTGACTGCTAAACTGAAAGTGGTTGGTTTTGCAAACGGCGGGCAGTCTGGATCGATTACTGGTACTAATTATGCAACGATGAAGAATATATTGGAAAAGGCAAAAGCAACAACAGAGGCAAACTTTGTGTCTGTAAACGCAAGTAATTCTGATGTGGTCAAAAAAGTTGCCAAACAAGTTAATAACATTAAGGAAAATGGCAAGTATGTACTGGGGGCAATAACGGTTGGCGATATTCTTGATACGGTTAATCAATATGTTTCAGTTGCGTCAATTATCTTAGCTTCCATCGCTGGTATTTCATTAATTGTTTCTGCGTTGATGATTATTGTGACGATGTACATGTCTGTTTCGGAACGAACCAAAGAAATTGGTATCTTGCGGGCATTGGGTGAACGTAGAAAAGATATTCGACGATTGTTTACGGCCGAATCTGTCTTTATTGGCTTGTTCTCAGCTGCCTTATCATTGATTTTGGCATACGGAGCTAGCATCTTGCTTAATCAAGTATTGTACAAGATCGTCAAGTTTAATATGGTTCAAATTACATGGGGAAATGTGTTGTTCACCGTCATCATTGCGATTGTCATTTCGTTTATAGTGGCACTTCTTCCTGCACGAAGAGCTTCCCGTTTGAACCCAATTGATGCATTATCAGCAGATTAAAATAGACAAATTTAAGGAGATTTAATATGACATATCTACAACTTAATTTAAAAAATGCAAAAGGACCAAAGGCAACAATTCAAACTAATCAAGGTGATGTGCTAGTTCAACTTTTTCCAGAACAAGCACCAAAAGCTGTTGAAAACTTTGTAACTTTGGCACAGCAAGGTTACTATGATGGCATTATTTTTCATCGTGTGATTCCTGATTTCATGATTCAAGGTGGCGACCCAACTGGAACAGGTGCAGGTGGTCAAAGTATTTTTGGTCATGAATTTGAAGATGAATTTTCAAATGAAGTCTTTAATATGAAGGGTGCGCTATCCATGGCTAATGCTGGTCCCAATACTAACGGCAGTCAGTTCTTTATTGTTTCCAATGAACACGTTTCGGCTGATATGCTTGATAGTATGGCACAAGCAGGTTATCCAAGTGAGGTCGTTGAGGCTTATAAACAGGGAGGAACTCCTTGGCTTGATCATCGACATACAGTTTTTGGCCAAGTGGTGACAGGTATGGACGTTGTTGAGAATATCAGCAATGTTGCGCGGGATGCACAAGATAAGCCCAACGAAGATGTGACAATTAAAACAATTTCGATTGACGGACAATAAATTTATGATTAAACGCGATATTTGCAGGTTTTCTGTTCATCGCGTTTTTTTATAAATGAAATTTGTTTTTTACTGAAAGTGATCAATCTGTTGAAAAATGAAGAAATATACTATAAGTTGTGTTTATTATAGATATATAACTGATATAATGAAATTCATTAGCGATGCAGTGGGGAGTGTCAAGAAGTTTGTGTAAATGAAAATCCCTTCTCCTGGCAAAATAAAGTATTAATCGAAAAGTGATTCTAACGTGTCTTTGACTTGACCAAATCCGCGATGGCTACGATTGAAGTACTTTTCGTTATAGCTTATGACTTGAACTCCAATGAAATTGTCTAAAGATTTTTCGTTTGGAAATTGTTCCTTTGGTTTGGTCTTGCGTTTGATTCTTTTGTTCAGTGATTCTAAGATATTGGTTGAATAAATTGTTGGTCGAATGGCCGGGGGAAAACTCAGGAAAGCTAATAGTTCATTTTCAATGGATTTAAGTTGCTGGATCAGATTGGAATACGATTTCCCCCATGCACCATAAAAATCATTTAAGATCTTGTGTTCTGCAGTTACATCGGTCGCTGAATGCAACTCTTTGAAGTCATTTAAGATCGCCTCACGATCTTTTAAACGCACATGCGAACCAATATTGCGCATAACATGTACTAGGCATCTTTGAAATTTAGCTTTCGGGAAAGCGTGCAATAATGCTGGCTGCAGACCAACCATTCCATCTGCAATGATCAACTGGACTTGTTCTAATCCACGTTTTTTAAGATCTTCTGCTATTTCTGACCAAACTCCTGCATTTTCACTTGGAGCGATTCGATAATCAAGAACTTCTTTGATGCCGACAGATGTAATACCTAAAGCAATATAGACCGCTTCTCTTTGAACTGAATCGCGGCGCAAAGGTAAGTAAGTTGCATCTAAGAAAAGACAAACATAGTTTGCCTTAATAGTTCGTTGATGAAAAGCTTCAATCTGTTTTGTTACCTGAGCAGTGATATTAGAAACAGTAGTAGGTGAATAATAAGAGCCATACATTTTTTCAATCAAATCTGCAATTTCACGAGTCGTAACGCCCTTGGAATAAAGCTGAATGATTGTTGTTTCTAAAGCGTCCTGACGACGAGAATAGGCAGGAAGCAGGTGGTTATGAAAATGGCCTTTACGGTCACGCGGCACAGCAATTTTCAACTTACCATATTCAGAGTCAATTAAACGATAATACTGGCCATTACGAGAATTGCCAGTATTAAAGCCACTGCGGTCATAAGGATCATAACCAAGTAAGGCAGTTAGTTCAGCTTGCAAGATGTGATTAATAGCCGTTTCGAGTTGTTGACGAAAAAGTTCTTTAACATCGCCATTTGACAATAGAGTTTTGGTTAGATTTTTGGTAAACTGATCCATGGGGAATCCCTCCGTTTTGGTTTGATTTGGATGATTTAATCATACGGGGAAGGGATTCCCTTTTCAACAGGACTTTTATTCATTTACACAAACTATTTTATACTCTCATGCAGTGGAGGTAGTATGAAATGAATTATAAGTTAATTGCCTGGGGATTAGGTTTTTTAATTATCATAGTTCTAGTTGTGTTCTATTTTGCGTACTCAAAATATGCGCTTCAAAAGGCTGGAAGAAACGCAATTAATGGATTAACGCGTGTGATTAAACGAACCCGATTAGTTCTAATAATTCTGATCATAGCGTTAGCTGGTGATTTAGGTTACGGACATTTTTCCAATCAAAATAGTACCATTCATTTAAATCTAATTTCGCGAACAGGCAGATTATTTAGTTCTGTAAAGAATAAATCCTTTGATAAATCTGCAGAAAATTCTTCTTCTAGTGAAACTGCAAAAAAAGCTCGAGAAAGTTCTAAATTTGCTTTCTCAAAAAAGAAAGCAAAAGAAATGACTGGAGCAAAGGCAGTTGCGATTGTTAAAAACTACTACGCGAAACAAGGAACCGAATCAGATGTTGAACAGTATAAGTTTATTAAGTCAAAAATAAGTACGGTTTCGCAAAAGAAAGTTTACGAAGTAGGGGCGTATAAAACTGAGAATGGAAAGCTTGTTTAGGTACATGATTTTGAGGTGAATGCCAAAGGAAAATTTGATTTATTGTACTAGAATATTACATATTAAGTAAAAAAAGGGCATGTTAAAAAGAGACTCTGTTATTAAATGTTTATCATTTAAGGGTAATTCCGTCGCTGTTCCTAGTATCTTAGGTGCCATGGGTGCATTGTTTGGTTTAGCTGGCGTTCGTCGCAAACGTGAATTCTAAATTAAAATTATCCTAATTCAAAAAAGTCGATCAAATTGATCGGCTTTTTTTGTGTCTAAAATGTTATAGTAAAAAAGTAAGTTAATAATAAGAATAAAGCAAAAATGGGGCTATCTTATGAAAAAAACGTTGTACTTAATGCGACACGGTGAAACAGTTTTTAATGTTCGTAAAAAAATTCAAGGATGGTGTGATTCACCTTTGACTTCTAAAGGTATCTGGCAAGCTCAAGAGGCGAGTAAGTACTATGATACTGTTCAATTAGACCATGCTTATTGTTCGACGTCAGAGAGAAGCTCAGACACACTAGAAATTGTGACACATCACAAAATGGATTACACACGGTTAAAAAATTTACGCGAAATGAATTTTGGTGAATTTGAAGCTCAAGATGAAACTTTAAATCCAAAATCTCGCAAGGATTACAATACTTTTTTCGTTCCCTATGGTGGTGAATCCGTGACTCAAGTTAAGAACCGAATGGTGGCAACTTTAACTAAAATCATGCAAAAGCCTGATCATCAAAATGTGCTAGCTGTTTCACACGCAGGTGCCTGTGTGAATTTTCTACAAGCTTGGGAAGATCCAGAAAAAGTATTAAATCAACGTTTTACTAACTGCGGAATTTTGAAATTCTCCTTTGATGAGGAAAAGTTTACTTTAGAAGAAGTTATTCAAAGCACAAAATAATTTTGTGAAAATGCGTATTTAGTTTTTAGGACTGTAATGACGTTCAGGTAATTTATTGCTGATTCGCTGTCCTAAAGAGCGATCTCGAAGTTCCTGATAGTCTTTCAGGAGATCTTGTTTATCTTTATTTAAAGAAGCTACCTGTTGCTGCAAAGCAAGGTATTGTTGTGGATCTAAATTTTTATTTTGCAGTTCTAGTTTTTTGGCTTCTAAATCTGCATTAGTTTGATCGTATTCTTTGGTAGAACGAGTAATTTTTTTAGAAAGTTCAGTCTCTTGACGAGTTAAAACTTCGAAACGAGCATATAAGTTATTGATGATTTGAGTATTTTTAATAATTTCTGCTTCTAAAGATTCCTTTTGTTTGGATAATTCCTCAATTTTTTTTGAAGTTTTTGCTTCAGACATAGGATGCAGCCTCTTTTCAAAAGTTTGTTTAAGTATTCATATCATAACGCTTTGCTGAGTTTCCGTCACGTTATGCACGAAAAATTGACAAAATTAGTAAGCTGGAATTTCATTTTACCGAGATTTCCGTTAAGATGGATAAGTAGATCTTAGAGAAAGAATGGCAAAGTATGACACCAGAAACAATTTTAAAAGAAAAATTTGGTTATGATTCGTTTCACGACGGACAAAAACAAGTAATCGACGACATTCTAAACGACCAAAATGTGCTGGCAATCATGCCCACTGGTGGTGGAAAGTCGCTTTGTTATCAAATCCCAGCGATGTTATTTGATGGCTTAACTTTAGTGATTTCTCCGTTGATTGCGCTAATGAAGGATCAGGTCGATGCCTTAAATGAAAATGGAATTCCGGCTACTTTCATTAATAGTAGTTTAGATAATATGGAGATGAATCAACGGTTTAAATTGGCGGCTGATGGGCAAGTCAAATTGCTGTATATTGCGCCAGAACGATTGGATTCCAGTTATTTTCTGGCACAACTGCAAGAACTTGACATCGCATTAGTGGCGGTCGATGAAGCTCATTGTATTTCGCAGTGGGGTCATGACTTTCGGCCGAGTTATTTACGCTTAACTGACACGCTTGCACAATTACCAACACATCCAGTGACGGTTGCGTTAACGGCTACGGCAACACCCAAAGTGGCTGAAGACATCAAACATCGCCTGCATATTGAAGCAGATCATGAAGTGAAAACGGACTTTGCGCGCGACAATCTTTCTTTTCAGGTTATTAAAGATCAAAATAGTGATCAATTTTTATTAGATTACCTGCATGCCAATAAAACGGAGCCCGGAATCATTTATGCAAGTACCCGTAAAGAAGTTGAACGACTAACTAAGCTTTTAAAGAAACGTAAAGTTAGTGTCACTAAGTATCATGGGGGCATGACGGAAAATGATCGTCGTCAAAATCAAGAGGATTTTTTGTACGACCGAAAACGGGTGATGGTTGCTACCAATGCCTTTGGGATGGGAATTGATAAAAGCAACGTTCGCTTTGTCATCCATGCGCAGGTACCGGGAAGTTTGGAAGCTTATTACCAAGAAGCGGGACGAGCTGGGCGTGACGGTTTACCTAGTGATGTGATTTTGCTGTTTAAGTTGCATGACGTTCAAATTCAACACTTTTTCATTGATCAATCTGAAATGGACGAACCTAATAAACGGCGAGAATATCAAAAATTACAGGATATGACGCAATATGCAAACACCCAACAGTGTCTGCAACAATATATCTTAAATTATTTTGGCGAAGATGGTCCTGTCTGTGACAAGTGTAGCAACTGTTTGGATGAACGTGATTCGCAAGATATTACGGTAGAGGCTCAAAAGGTTCTATCATGTGTCAAACGCATGCATGAAAATTTTGGTAAAGTACTTATTGCTCAGGTATTAGCGGGATCTAGAAATCAACGCATCAAGCAATTTCATTTTGATCAACTTAGTACGTATGGGTTATTAAAAAACAAGGCACAAAAACAGCTGACCGAATTAATTGATTTTCTTTCAGCTTCAGGCTATCTTCAAGCTTCTAACGGACAGTATCCAGTCTTATCACTTTCAGCAGCTGGCGTCAGAGTTTTACAAGGTAAGGAACAGGTTTTTCGAAAAATGGCTGTACCAGTGAAAACGAATATTCTGGAAGACAGTGAGTTGTTCACCAAGTTACGCATGCTACGCCGTTCTTTGGCAGAAGCACAAGGTGTCCCGCCATTTGTTATTTTCTCCGACAAAACACTTCGTGCGATGTGTGAGTTGATGCCGCAAACACTTAGTGAAATGGCCGAGGTTAAAGGTGTCGGAAATCAAAAATTAGAAAAATATGGTCGTCAATTTATTGAAGTACTTAAAAGTGACAGTGATGTGCTTGAAAAAGCTGCAGAAAAATAGATAAAAAATCTAGGTGTGGTTCTTAATAAGAACTCAACCTAGATTTTTTATTAGTTTTCAAGATTCAATTTAACACCGCCAGAGTGGGTGTGGCCTGTAACTTGATAATGAGGGTGCTCGCCTACATGACCAATCTGATAGGCACTACCACTATGCTCAAGAACGGCCGTGCCATTTACCTTTGCTCTGCCACTTTTGGTATCCAGTTCAAAATTAAAAGGTACGGTAGTTGGTAAAGCCAATTGAACAGACCCACTGTGTGTATCAGCGGCGACATCGCCAGTTAAATGATCAAAATTAAGTCGTACTGAACCACTACTGGTATGGAATTTACCGGAGCCTTTTCCGTGCATTAAACGTACTGAGCCGCTACTACTCTTCAAATTCATCGAACTTGTGACAGACTCAAGCGCAACTGAACCACTATGGGAAAAGGCAACTAAATTAGTTGCTTGAATGTCTTTGCCATGGATTGATCCTGAAAAAGCTTCCAGGTTAAATTGAGAAATTTTGACCTGTTCTGCGTTGGCACTCCCAGAATGCGAAACGACATTCAGCTTTAACTGCTCATTGTGTAAATCTTGCACCTGAATTCGGACATCACGAGTATCAGCTTTTAATGAGTGCGCATAATTTGTAGGAATCAGAATTTTTACTTTAACGTTGATATGCCAGAGTAGGGGACGGTCGCCTTGACGAATGGTCAATTCATGCTCAGAAGCACTGTTTTGTAAGTAGTAACGGTCATTGTTGCGACTCATATATTCGTTCACAATTAATTGATCACCATCAGTTTGGCGAATGGTGAGTGAGGCATCCCGATAAATGACATTAATATGCGTGAGATCTTGAATCGGAAATGCTTGAGAATTTACAAGTGACAAGGATTCCATATACATTTTTGAAGGGGTTTTACCATTAATTTTAACGTCACCGTCTGTTACTTTGATAAAGCCATTGCCGATATCGACATTATCACCATCAACTTTAAGCAGCTTACCAATTTCAACCTTGTCGCCATCAACGAACGTTTGATTACCTAAGCAAACTTTGCCATTTTCAATATCTAGGTTGCCAATGTGCACACTGTTTTTCTTCTGGTTAGTTTTATCTTCACTTTCGGTGTCTTGGCTTTGTTCGTTATTAATTTCTTGAATAAGTTCATCGAGATTGCCTAGACGATCAAATGCGCTTTGAATCGCCTGATCTTCTGACATACCATCAGTTAAATTGTCATTGGTAGCTTCAGTAAGATCGGAAACCAATTCCTCTTTTAGTTCGGTTAACTCAGTAGAGGGTGAGTACGTCATAAATAATTGATCTAACTTTGTGCGAATTTTTGTTTCAATGTTTGTCATAAGCGATACTTCCTTTAATTAGTTTTTCAATAATTTTTCTTGAAAAATCCCATTGTTGAACATTTTCTGCCAATAGTTGTTGACCAGTTTCCGTGATCCGGTAGTATTTACGCCGTGCACCTTGCGTTTCATCACCCCAATAACTTTCAATATCTTGGTGTTTTTCAAGACGACGAAACACGGTGTAAAGAGTAGCTTCGTTAATTTCATACGCATCGTTACTCAGATATTTAACCTGTTTGGCAATTTGGTAACCATAACTGTCTTGTTGATTCAAAAGGTTAAGGATAATTGTATCGGTGTTGCCCCGAATTAAATCCTTAGAAATTTGCATGAATTCTAGGCCTCCTTAAAGTTGATTTTTTTGATTGTTTAAAATGTATCACATATTACTGTGTGTGTGTCAAAGTAATATGTGGAAAACAGTAAAAATACAAAATGGTTGGTAAATTTAAAAAAATGTGATATAAATGGTAACAGTTACTATTTAAGACAAAAAGGAGAGCAAGTAGAATGACGAAAACAATGGATTTGGCAACAGCGTATCGATGATTAAAGAGCCCGAGTTTAAAGACAAGAAAGTCAGCGCTCCGGACGATTAAAGCTGCAAAAAAGCAGAAGAAAGGAAATCTGTAAATGGCAAAGAAGTCAAAAATTATTAAGGAACAAAGAATTGAAGCAACGGTGGCAAAATATGCGTCACTGCGGAAACAATTGAAAAAGAATCATGATTATGAGGCATTGAGCAAGTTGCCAAGGAATGCTTCGCCAACAAGAATTCATAGAAGGGATCATTTGGATGGCAGGCCGCATGCATATTTGAGAAAGTTCGGGTTGTCGCGTTTGAACTTTAGGAGGCTGGCACATGAGGGTCAGATTCCAGGAGTGAGAAAGGCGAGTTGGTAAAACAAGAGCGTGGAAAAAAACGGGGGACTGCGAGCATTAACGTAGCTTCGGGAATGAACCACGGGTTGTGTGGTTTGTTTTCGAAGGTGGGTTAAGCGGAGTGGTCTGTTTTTTGGAGCGCGTTTAAAACAAGAGTGTGGAAAAAACGGGAGACTATGAGCATTAACGTAGCTTCGGAAATGGACCACGGGTTGTGTGGTTCGTTTTCGAAGGTGGGTTAAGCGGAGTAGTTTGTTTTTTGAAACACGTTTAAAATAAAAAGTGTGGAAAAAATGAAGTAATCTCCCAACTAAAATTTTTCAGTTTAAACGATAAAAACACAAAACACGCATCTTTCAATGATTGAGCTAACTATACTTGACCCTAATCATTGAAAGATGCGTGTTTTTTTAATTGATTTTACTCTTGGCTTTGTTGAGGAACTTTGCCAACATTTAAATGACGTTTGACGAGATAGCAGGCAACTACTAAAACCATTCCTATCAAAGCTGGTAACAGCCAGTCGAGTCCATATTGGGCAAGTGGTAGATAGGTTTGTTGAAAGCTTGTCATGGCTTTACCAAGGGCACTTTGACTGACGACAGATGGGAAAGCAGCCATCATATCGAACAGTGCTGGGATAACCGTGAAAGTTACGACAAATTTATAAACAATCGGATCACGATGAAACAGGGGAGATAAAACTGAAAGTAAGATAAGTGCCATCGCTAATGGATACAAAAACATTAAGAATGGTGTTGACCAAGCGATAATTTGATTTAAACCAAGATTAGCCGTTAAGAATGATGCAAGGCTTGTAAATGCTAACCAAGTTTTGTAGCTGATCTTTGGAAAGTGTTTGTGGAAATCTTGTGCAAACGCAGCAACTAAGCCAATGGCAGTAGTTAAACAGGTTAAAGTAATTAAAGCAGCTAGAATAGACTGACCTACAACACCAAGATAGTGATTAACAATTTGATCAAAAGCAACGCCACCGTTAGCACTTAATTTGAATTTACCAAGTGACATTGCCCCCAATAAAATTAAGGCAACATAGATAATAGCTTCAAATCCCATCGAAAGAAGGCCAGCACGGGCAGTGACAAAAGCAATGCTGTTTGCATTTTTTTTGCCCATAAGCTTAATTGCCGTCACAACGGTAACTCCAAACGCCAAACCGGCCAGGGCATCCATAGTGTTGTAACCTTGTAAAAAGCCGTTTGTGAAAGCACCAGTTTTATAGGCAGTTGTGACAGCTTGACTTGCGGGTGTTCCTAAGGGATGACTGAAACCAAGGATAAACACAAAAACTAGTAAGGTCAGAAAAACGGGATTCAATAGTTTACCAACGTTAGAAACAATTTTATTTTGTTCAACTGAAAATAGGTAGGCAAGGCCAAAGAAAACAGCAGAAAAAATAACAAGTCCTAAAGTTTGAAAATGAGCAGGAATTAAAGGCGCAACACCAACTGTATAGGAAACAGTGGCGGTTCGTGGTGTTCCAAAGAGTGGGCCAATTGTGCCGTGAATTAAAACCATAAAGGTTAGGGCAAAAACGGCTCCCAGTGGTTTACCAATATCATAGACACCTTCTGAACGGGTGATGCTGATTGCTAGTACCGATAGTAGCGGTAGTAAGACACCAGTTACTAAAAAACCAAGGGCAGCCGGAAACCAGTTTGCGCCGGACAATTGACCTAAATGAAGTGGAAAAATTAAATTTCCAGCTCCAAAGAATAAGGCAAACAGCATGGAACTGACCACCACATAATCTTTTTTAGTTAACTTTTTTTCTTCCATAAATATCACTCCTCGTAAATTTAAATCAGCCGAGTAAAAAAACTGAAAAATAAAAAACGTCCTCATCAGAATAGTTATTCTGACAAGGACGTTTTTAGCGTGTTACCACCTTTGTTTACAGGACTATCACTAATCCTGCCTTTTCGAGTACGAAATCATACTCTAGCTCTGTAATGGGAGCACCCAATGCCTACTCAAATTCGTAAGTATCGCTCAAAGATGATGTTCTGGAAAAATACATTGACGTCCTTTCACCAAATGACGCTCGCTTTGCAATGGGTGTTTTCCATACTTTCTTTTCACAGCTTTTTTCTCATTGATTTATAATATGTTCTTAATCTACTACGAGAATTCTTAAGTGTCAACCTTAAAATGAAAATAAAAAAATAACCCTTCAATTTTCGTGATGAACGTTTGAATGATTATTTCACGGCGATTAGCCTATTATTTAACTTTTGGAGTGTCAACAATTTCTTCTGTCTTGCCCTTAGCGAAACGTTGGATAGCAACGATTCGTGCTTGACGACGGCGACGTTCGCGCTTTCCAGCAACAGGACGACGTTTTGCAAATGAGTTATATGGTGATCTCATGATGTTCCTCCTAAAAAATTTAAGTTACTACTATTGTAATCATAAATGGTCCTAAAAAGCAAATGTATTTTACAAAAAACGTGTAATCTATGGACGTAAAAGTTTATTAACGACTCCTTTAAACTTTGGTAACCAAGTTGCAACACTTTATCTGTATTATAAACAACAACTCAATAAATCAGAAGGGAGTCATTTATGATTAAAAAACAGTATCGTTTAGTTAACTGGATTGAACAACAACTCAAAACACAGCGATCACAACCAGAAAATTTGTTTGTAGCTTTCGGTTACTTGAACCAAGTGATGGGTGCCCTAGAAGACAAACAGGCTGTTAACAAACATTATGATGAACGAACGGTTAGTGCAGCACGAGCACTAATGCAGATGACAAATGAGCAGTTTTTAGGTGAAGTTGCTAAAATTCGGCATAAACCAATCGAACTTTCTGGTGAAGGAATTCAAGTTCTACGCTGGTTTAAAGATCGTAACTTAAATGATCAGGGTAATCTGGTCAGCAATCTTGGATTTTTAACAGAAATTGTAAATGAAACGGATCAAACACAAATTACCAGTTGGGATCGTCAAACAGTTAAGGTGGCTAAAATGGCTAACCGAGTTAGCAATGATGAATTGATTGCCATTCTTCTAAATTGTCAATCCAAAGCTAAAATTGAACAATTAAAACAAGCAAAACAAACAAAACAAATTTTCCGTTATTCAAGTTTATTTAAACGTACTAAAGGTAGAAAGAACTTTGGATCATTTGAAAATTAAAATAAGGGGTATATATTTAGAAAAAGTCGATAATTTCGGCTTTTTTTTATCGAAAATTCTGATTAATATTCAGTTAAATGCAGTAACTAGTAGTGTCATGGGTAATCTGATGGGGACAGTTTCTCAAGTGGGTCGATGTTACTAGCAATTTTATCGGAAAGACTGGAAAGATTCATTTTTAACCTAAGAAATAGGAATTAGCTTGTAAGCTACCCACACTGTTCCAAATCAGCTCCAGAACAAAATCCAAAAACAGTTAAAAGTTAAAATTAAATCTAATTAGAGACACTACGTACTAAAACTGGATACATATTCAGCACTAAAGGTTGAAAGCCCAAAACACATCTCGTTGCCTGATATAAAAGCGTTTTTGGTAACAAAATTTGATTGAAATGCCGTCTTCCAGCCCAAATTTGCTGGAAAACGGCATTTTAGACTATTTTTTATAGGCTAAGTCGTTTAACAGCAGTTATTGAAGTGATTTTTATACTTTTAACCTTTAGTTCAGCACTAGAATTGATTCGCGGTGAATGTGAAAGCAGGTTATAATACTTATATTAATGAATAAGTAATGATAAAAGGTTCGAAAAGAAGGGGATGAGCCTTTGAAAATAGATCGAATGCAGGCTTTTAGTGATGGAGTTTACGCTATTTTAATTACCATTTTAGTTTTGGACTTCAAAATTCCAGACTATCATGTGGGTGGTTTGTTCTCGGCGGTGCTTAAACAATGGCCAACAATGTTCGCTTACATTGTTTCTTTTCTGTATGTTGGCACAATTTGGCTGTTTCATCATGATTTTTTTCAAACCCTAAAAGAGACAAATACGAGTCTGAATATCATTAATTTAGTGATGCTTTTTTCAGTCACACTGATTGATTATCCAACGGCGCTGGTAGCTAATACCTTGATTTCGGAAAATCAAAATGATATGCAAGTAGCGTTTGTTTACTATGACATTGTTGCTTTATTTATTTCACTGACATTTGCTTGGTTGTACTCGTATGTGCGAAAACATCCTGAATTAACACGCATGAAGAGTGATCAGCCGCATTTTTATTTAGCGATTAGATATGACCCAGTTCGTAGTGTCATTATTTATGGAGCAGCAATTTTAGCAACTTTTTTCTCGATTTGGTTAGGTGCATGTTTATTGTTAGTCGGGGTAGGCTATCATTTTGTTGCCTATCTAAGGCTGAGCAAATCGATGTAAAAAAGTATTAGAGAAGACAGATAATGGAGAGTTTAAATGATTATTAATTTAGAGAATACAACAAAGCAACCAATGAGAATCAAAGCATTTTTGAAATCAAAGGGTTTAAGTCATCGCTTAATTAGCACCGCGAAACACGAGGGTACAATGAGAATAGATGGCCACAAAGTTAGTACAACTGATGTGCTTAATGCAGGAGCAGAATTAAATTTACGTTTGCCCAAAGAAAAATCGGATGCTAACGTTCCGTTTAGTTTTAAACCGGTGGAGATTGTTTTTGAAGATGATAATTGGTTGGTGATTAATAAACCTGTTGGCCTATCTTCAGTTCCAGGTCCTAGTAACCGAGAAGATACCGTTGTGAATCGAGTTAAAGGACATCTCAAAGATCAGGGCAGCAAAGATTTAATTCCTCATGTGATTACAAGATTAGACCGTGATACCAGCGGTGTGATGCTAATCGCTAAGAATCGGCTAGCAGTTGGTGTCTTAGCCCCACAAATTGAAAATCATGACATTGAGAAAAAATACTTTGCCTTTGTACAAGGAACGCTTAAAGAAAAAGAAGGATTAATTGATAAACCAATTGCCCGTGCTGAAGATGGTATTCATCGTGAAGTAAGTGAAACGGGACAACAAGCGCAAACGCGGTTTCAATTAATTCAGCAATATGATACTTATGCGTTGGTTGAAGTCGAACTATTGACTGGTAGAACCCATCAAATTCGGGTACATTTTGCAAGTCTGGGACATCCTCTATTAGGTGACCAGCTTTATGGTGGACCAATGGATAAGAAAATTGCTCGGCAAGCCTTGCATGCTGTTTCGTTGAAATTTGTAGATCCGTTAACTGACCAAACGCATTTGTTTGAAGTACCAATGCCACAGGATATGGAGAATCTAAAAAATGTTTAAAAATGAAGGAATTCCGGGCAAAATCTTAGCCCAAAAAGAAATCTATAAGGGACCGATTTTTACCTTAAATAAGCAGAAAATCAAAACACCTGATGGCTTAACAGTCGATCGCGATGTAATTTTGCATGGTTCAGCCGTGACCATCTTGGCATTTACAGCCGATCAACATGTTTTGCTAAATTCTGAATATCGAGTGGGTGTTAATGCCGAAAGTTTATCATTGCCGGCAGGATTAATTAATGAAGGTGAAACTCCTGTTCAAGCAGCCAAACGGGAATTACTCGAAGAAACTGGGTATCAGGCTAAAAAGATTGAAATTATGACGACATCCACGGTGTCAGCTGGTTTTTCAACTGAAAAAGTTGTTTTGGTTTTGGCTCAAATTGAATCTACCAAAACAAAACAACAACATTTCGATAGCGATGAATTTGTAAATAGTCAGTTGATTCGGTATAGCCATTTGAAGCAATTAATTGCTCAGAGACGGGTGCGCTCATCGCAAGCTATTGCCACGGTGGGATACTATGAAATGTTTTATAAAGATAAACAGTAGTTTTTTCACATTTGCAAACAACTTTACATTTTTACGATAATCCCGTAATCTATTAGATAGATTAAAGGAGGATTTTTGTGATAATTATACGTGAAGCTGATAAAGATGATGCCGGTCAGATAGCCCCGTTGATTAATATTATTTATGATGAAATGGAACTAGATGAACTGGATGATGTCCCTGACCCTGTTTGGATGCGAGTTCTAAAACGTGCTTATCAAACAGATGCCTATACTGGTGAGAAAGCCACTACCATTGTTGCGGAGGATCAAACAACTGGTAAAGTTGTAGGCGTTGCATTCGGTTATCCTGATCAGTATGAAGAAGATCTGGATGCAATTATTGATCGAATTACCCTTAAGGCTAATGTGTTTGATGGTGATGTATTAGATCCAGACTTAGAAGCTTTTAAAAATGAATGGTATCTTGATTCTATTGCGGTTGATCCTGAATATCAGGGTCAAGGAATTGGCGGTCGTTTATTACATGCGCTGCCGGAGTTTGTTCGCCAAGATGGAGATACAATCATTGGTTTAAATGTGGATTTTGAAAATCCTAATGCCAAGCGATTGTATGCAAGACACGGTTTTAAAAAAGTGGGGACCAAAAAGATTGGCGATCATATGTATGATCATATGCAAAAACCAATTGTAACAACACAACCTGTGTTCGCTTAAAAATAATAAAAAATGGAAAACAACTTTCCTTTATTTTCCACATTTCAAATAGAAATTTTGCAAATAAAAGTAGGAGATTGGCAAGTACTTTGGCCAATCTCTTTTTTGAAAGCTCGCTTCTAAAGGTTGAAAGTATCAAAATCGCTTCAATAACTGCTGTTAAACGACTTAGACTCCAAAAAATAGTTTAACTGCCGTCCTGCGGCTCACCTGGTCTGGAACGGGGTGCGAGTTCTTGCGGCTGGTTTTTGCCACAAGAATCGACATCGTATAAAACATTAAAGTTTTCGGAACGAAAACTAACCCTTACGTGTAATAGTGGGCACGATTTGAAGTCAAGAAGTACACTTGTCTTCAAACTCGGCCTTATTCTAAGCAATAAATTACTAAGAATAATTTCACCCCTGAGACCAATCGCCTCTGGACTAATAACGTTTGATGCTTAAATAATGCTTAACGAAACTTACATCATAGCTTTTATATCGCTGTGTAGATTGCAAAAATTAGCTTTAGTCTGGAAGCAAATGGGCTCAGTAGTGACATTTATCTTAGCGGGTTTCGCTTAGATAAAGGCCGAGCTTAGAGACGTGCATTTCGGCTCTAAGTCGTGCCCACTACTACGCAAAGAAGAATGATTTTCGTTCCGAAAATCTTGATGCTCCGTACGATGTCGATTCTTGTGGCCAAGACCGCCGCAAGAACTCGCACTACGTTCCAGCCCAAATTTGCTGGAAGACGGCATTTAAATCTAATTTTGTTACTATGAACATTTTTGTGTCAGGTAATTAGATACATTTTTGTGCTTTCAACCTTTAGGCTTGGTTAAAATAAGTGTGAAATGGTATTTACCAGATATCACAGTCATTGGAGTATCTTTTGTGAATGGTTTATTATAAAATCAAGAGGAATAATAAAATAAAAATATAATGGGGTAATTAAATTGACTAAAGATAACGATGATTTTCAAGAAGTTGAATTGACTTTAGGTGACAAGAAATTTGAACAAATGTTAATGGTTTTAAATCATGGTATTTCTAAGAAAAATGCTAGTGAATATAATTTCAATGGTAATGATATGCAGGAGGTTGGTGAGAATGTTTGGGCCGTTCCGGCTTATTTAGCTGACCACTATTCCTTGTTCTTCCTTTATACCCAAATTGATACCAAAGACTGGGTAGTGGCCTTTGCTGAAGGAAAAATGGGAAAAGAACAATTTGAACTTGGCTTACCAATGACAACTGGTAAAGGTTTGAATGTTTTGGCAGAAAAAGACATGGATCGTGCACAAATGGTTACTGGCTTTGTAAATGATATTTCCAAAGCGGGTGAAGGTGAGTGGCGCATGATTGATGAAGGAAATACAGAAGATAAAAAGGATTAATATCTGAGGTAAGCGCTATGGAACAAAAAGTTGTGCGATACGGTATTATGGGAGCTGCTTCAATTGTGCCGCGTATTATTGCGGGAATTCATGAATCACCCAATAGCCAAGTTGTGGCGATTGCCGCTCGTAACCTCGAAAAAGCCCAAAAGGTAGCTACCCAATTTGAAATTCCAGTGGCATATGGAAATTATGAGGAACTTTGTGCAGATCAAAATATAGATGTTATCTATATTCCGCTGTGGAATGCAGGTCATTATGCCGGGGCAAAATTGGCGTTACAGCATCATAAGAATGTGTTATTAGAGAAACCATTTACCTTAACTTATGCACAAGCAAAGGATCTTTTTGAGCTGGCAAGAAAGCAACAATGTTTTTTAATGGAAGGCCAAAAGGCAGCTTTTTTACCTGTTACCGATCAGGTGCGCAAGCAGTTACTAAAACGACAAGCCATTGGAAAGATTTATGGTATCACAATTCAAGAATCACATCCCGGCATTGAAAAAATTCCCTGGTTTCACGATGTGACGGTTGGTGGCGGCGCATTTTATGGAAGTGCCTCGTATGGATTGGAATATTTACAGTTAGTTTTGCAAACCGACATTGTGGCGTATCAAGGACAGATTAGTCACACAGCATTGCAGGCAGATGATCAGGTACAATTAAACCTCAAGCTAAAATCAGGCCAGTTGGCCAGTGTATTTATGACCACCCTGAGTCAGCAGTTGTCTAGTCAAATTACCTTTTGGGGAACAAAGGGTTCGTTGACTGTACCTAACTACTGGAAAACCGATGCTTATGAATTGACTGTTAATCACGTAACTCAAAAGTTTAAACAGACACAAAAGAGTGAATTTGTTTACGAGTTTAATCATGTTTCAGAGCAAATATTAAACAAACAGCAGGCAAGTTCAGTTATGACTCCGGCCATTACTTTGAAAACAATGAAGATTATTGAGGGCCTTTATCGTCAGTGGTTTCCGACTCAAATGAAAAAGATTCGTTAACTTGTGTCATTTTGCTTGTGAGTTGGTTTTAAAGATGATACTCTTTGGATGGGGTAGGGTTCGATCTAAGTACCAAGGAATACCTGCAATATCAGTCGATTTTTTGGATGGACTGATGCTTGTCATGTTGCAACGTTTTTAAGAAAAAAGTTTTGTGAAAGATTTTTTAATTAGATGCGTACAAATACGCTTTGACTGCGTTTCCTATTGAATCCTAGGAAACGTAAGGAATCGTAATTGAAACAATATGTACCTTGAAACTTTAAGTTTTAGATTGGTATTTAGATCTATCCCCAGGCGCTTTTCAAGTTGAGCAGGTTCTTGAAAAGCGCTTTTTATTTTGGTTATCTAATTTTTGCGACTCTGATCTAAAGAAAATCAAAGTAGGGGTTAAAAACATTGTGATATAATGGGAGATATGAATTTAACGATACTAAAAGGAGGAATTTCAGATGTTTGTTGTGAGTATAGTTGCTTTATTGATTGCCATTGCAATTGGTTTTGAAATTCGAAAAATTGAACATCAACGTCATTTACGGTTAGCTCATCAACAAGCGCAACAAATTCTGAAAGACGCCGAAAAAGAGGGACAAGTAGCAGCCAAACGAGCCTTAAGTAAGGGCAAACGTGAGACCCTAGCTTATCAAGAATCGATTGATCAAGAAATTACGACTGATGTGCAAGATAATAGTCGTAAGGCCACCTGGCTAGATCAGCGTGATCAAGTTTTGAGCGAAAAAGAAGATCTTCTTAACCGACGTTTTGATAATTTTAAAAATAAACAAGAACTGATTAAGGAAAATCGTGAAGCTTTAAAAGAAATTCGAACCCAAGCCACAGATTTGATTGGTAAAAGAGAAGAGACCTTGCAGGATGTGGCTGAAATGAGTCATAACAAGGCACAAGAATACGTTTTGGACGAAACAAAACGTGACTTAAAAGAAGAAGGCAAACGAACTGTTCGAAATGCAGAAGCTGAGTATCAGAGCAGCAGTGAAAAAGAGGCAAAAAATCTAATTGCTCATGCAATTGAGCATAGTGGGATTCGATCACATATTTTTCCATCTAATCGAACGATGGATGTACCTTCTAACGAAGCGTTGGGTAAAATTATTGGTAATGCTGGTCAAAATGTGCGAGCACTAGAAGCTTTAACTGGAATTGATATTAATATTGATGATCAACAACGGTTAATTACACTAGATGGCTATGATCCCATGCGACGAGAAATTGCCAAACGCGCAATGACGCAGATTATTCAGGCCAACCGAATTAATCCCGATATTGTGGAACAAATTGTCAATCAAACAGTAAGAACCGTTGATGAACTGATTCGTGGGTTTGGTGAACAGGCGATTAATGAACTCAATATTAAAAATATTCATCCTGATTTGATCAAATTTATTGGGCGAATGCATTTTCGAACTAGCTATGGGCAAAACATATTGGATCATTCGATCGAAGCTGCTAATTTAGCGGGTGTCTTTGCTGCTGAGTTAGGTGAAGATGTTGATTTAGCTAAACGAGCAGGTCTTTTGCATGATATTGGTAAGTCAATTGACCGTGATGTCGAAGCGACGCATGTGGAATTAGGTGTAGAGCTAGCAACTCAGTACCATGAAGATCCTGTTGTAATTAATGCGATTGCTTCTCATCATGGTGATGTCGAAGCTAAGTATGTGATTTCTGATCTGGTAGCTGCTGCTGATGCTATTTCAGGTTCACGCCAAGGTGCGCGAAGTGAATCGGCTGCAGATTATTTGCAACGCATTTCTAGTTTGGAAGGCATTGCCAATCAGTATCCTGGGGTACAGGAGAGTTATGCCATTCAAGCAGGGCGTGAGTTACGCGTGATTGTAAAGCCGAACCAAACCTCTGATAAAAGCATTGAGAAACTGGCTGGAAGTGTTAAGGATCAAATTGAACAAGAAGTTACCTATCCTGGTCAGGTAAAAGTGACGGTTGTTCGAAAGTTACAGATTGTAGAATACGCGGGGTAAAAATGAAGAAATTGAATAATGAAGAAGGAAAAGTTCTGGATACAATTGATAAGTTTGTATTTTCCAAGTTAAATGATGATAGAACAGGGCATGATTATGCGCATACTCAACGCGTGGTCAAGCTGGCTCGCCGATTAGTTTTAGAAACTACTGACACAGACGTTGATTTATTTGTTGTGTTGGCTAGTGCTGAATTACATGACGTAATTGATGAGAAAATTGTGGATAATCAAGCAGCTGCTGAAACTGAGGTCAAACAGTTTTTACAGGATCAGAAAGTTAGTGCAAAAAGAATTGCCGCTATTTTCGATATTATTACACACATGTCATTTTCAAAAAACTTGGAACATCATTATCAGTTAACCATAGAAGGCCAGTTAGTCCAGGACTCGGATCGTTTAGATGCAATTGGGGCAATTGGCATTGGTAGAGTATTCTATTATGGTGGTGCGCACGGACACGTAATGTATGATCCTAAGATTGCTCCCCGAGATAAAATGACGCATGCCCAATATCGTCAAAATGAAACGGTTATTAATCATTTTTATGAAAAACTTTTGAAACTTGCGGGACTGATGAATACGGCCGCGGCTAAAAGGATTGCCAAGCACCGAACAACTGTTTTGGAAGACTTTCTCGAAGAATTCAAAGCAGAATGGAATCAAAATAAATAATTTGGAGTAGCTTATGTTAAAAAATCAAAACTCAATTTCGGCTAAGTCCGCTTGGGCGTCGGGATTAATTTTTATTCTACTAATGTTGTCGGTTAAAGCTAATTTTTCACTGTTATTGAAAATTGATACGGGAATTATTAGTGTGGTTCAAAGCTCGTTTCCATCGTTTGAAACAACTTTGATGACCATAGTAACTAAGATCGCCGAACCGTCATTTGCAATCGTATATGCTGTTATTATTGCCGGCATATTGTGGTTTGTGCGCATGCGTGTAGATGCAATTTGGACCCTGGCAACGATTGGTGGTGGAGATGTCATTGCCTACATATGTAAAGAAATTGTCCAAAGAGCACGACCAAGATGGAATCAGATCATTCCAGAAAGTGGTTATAGTTTTCCAAGTGGTCATACATTTGGAGCAGTTATCATTGTGTTCCTGATACTATGGTTTTTCGTTAGTCAGCTGCGTTCAGAAACCGTACAAAAAGTTAGCCAAATTGTATTGATTATTTGGGTTGTATTGGTGATGTACTCTCGTGTTTATTTAGGAGCACATTATCCATCAGATGTGTTTGGCGCCTTTTTCTTGGCGATTGCCTGGTTAGCAATTGCACGTTGGTTGTATAACAAGCTGTATGATTTTGTTGCTCAGTATGTGGAACCAAAGGCTGAGGGAAAACATAGTCAACATTAATTGATAATAAAACGTGAGACAAAAGTGATTAAATTCACATTTGTCTCACGTTTTTATTTATTTAAAAATATTTGCCTATTCTTTAGTAAGTACCCTTGATAACGAAGAATGATCCCCGAATGACACCTGCTAAACGTGACTTCTGATGAGCAAACTTAAATTTACCTTCAAATTCTTTTGGAATGGGCATACCATTGGATAACTTGAAGCCAACTGCACGTTTACCACCTTCAGTTAGGCTGTACATGACGTTGACAGCTAAACCATTCTCGTAGAAAACATAGGCCATTTTAATGCCGTCTACTTCAAATTCTGATACTTCTAAGGGTTTATAGGGAAAATGCATATCTCTTTCTGATAAGATCTTTTCAATCCAGGCGAGCGTGTCTTTGCCTTCACTGGCGGGGATGGTTGTAAAAACATGCTTATACTTATTCCAATAGTAACGTGCCTCGTTTGCCCGTAATCCTGCTAACGCATTGGCTACTGGCTAACTTTCCAAACCCACTGTGGATACTTTCTTGAAATCAACTTCATATGCCACTTTATGTTACCTCATTTCCGTATTTGTTAGTCATAGTATATAAAGTTATGACTGGTCGGTCAATTCAAACGAAGCAGAAAGCGAGATAAAAGAGAAAAAATTGTGCATAATCGAAGCCGCTTTCAAATATGTGATAATTAATCGTCACGATTAGATAGGTTTGTGGTAAAATCGATGTTATCTAGAAGATTTGATGGAGGTGAAAATTTGACACTCAAATTAACCATTCTTTCAACAAGTGATGTGCATGGATTTGTCTATCCTACTAACTTTGTAAAACAACATTTGAATTTACCTTTTGGTTTATTAAAGGCGGCACAGGTTATCGCAAAGGAACGTCAGAATGCAACTGGACCAGTACTCACGGTTGATGCAGGCGACGTGCTAGAAGGGTCACCTTTGACAGAATATCTTGCAAAGTTTAGCAATCCACCGGCACCACAACGATTAATGAAGGCGTATAATGCGATTGATTATGATGTTGGGGTATTAGGAAATCATGAATTTAACTATGGATTGAATTATCTAAAAAAAGCCGTTGAGAATACTAATTACCCAATTTTATCGGCGAATATTTTGAATCAGGATGATAACTCATTAGTGGACGGAGCCTATCGAATTTTTTCTAAACAGGGAATTCGAATTGCAGTGTTAGGATTAACAACTGCGTATATTCCGTTTTGGGAAGATCCAGTACATATTAAAGGACTTAAGTTTAAAAAGGTTCTCGACACAGCTAAACATTACGTGGAAGAATTAAAGAAAAAAGCAGATGTGCTTGTCGTTGTTTACCATGGCGGATTTGAACGTGATTTGAAGACGGGTAAAGAAACAGAGTCGCTTCGTGGTGAAAACGTTGGTTATGAACTGTTAAAAACAATTAAGGGCATTGATGCTTTGGTTTCTGCGCATCAGCATCGGTTAATTGCGACTAAATTATTTGGTGTTCCGACTGTTCAAGCGGGTCATCGAGGAGCAGCGGTTGGCAAAATCACTTTAGAAATTGATCCACAACAAACTCCTATGGTGGTTGGCTCAACTGCTGAATTGATTTCAACAGCAAAATATCCAGTACATAAAGAATTAAAAGCAATCATGACTGATGTGGAAACAGATACACAGACATGGCTAGATCAACCATTAGGAAAAGTTCAAGGGAACATGAAAATTACCGATCCCTTTAAGGCAAGAATTGAAGAATCAGCCTTTATTGAGTTTATTCAGAAAGTTCAAATGGAAGCCACGGGGACTTCTATTTCGGCCACCGCGTTGTTTAATGATGAAGCAACCGGATTTGACGAACAAATCACCATGCGCGAAGTCGTGACTAACTATGTTTATCCGAATTCATTGGCTGTTTTACGCGTCTCAGGAGCTGATATTCGTGCAGCACTTGAGGTGAGTGCCAAGTATTTTATGGTTAATGAAAAAAATGAGTTTATTGTGAATACAAGGTATCTATCGCCCAAAAAACGTCACTACAATTATGATATGTATGAAGGCATCGATTATACTTTAGACATTTCAAAACCGGTGGGTAGTCGTGTGGTCCGTTTGGCAACGAAGGGACATCCAATTGAAGCCAAGGACTCATTTGAAATTGTCCTTAATAAGTATCGTGCAGTTGGTGGTGGACACTATCCGATGTTTTCAGAAGGTAAAATTATTCGCGAAAATACAGAGGCAATGTCAGAGTTAATTGCGGATTATTTACAAAAACATCCCGTGATTACCGCTACAGTAAATAATAATTTCAAGATTATTAAATGACTAAACAACCTAAAATTGACTTGAATAAGGAATTTCGTCTTATTTCTTACTTGAATTAATCTTAGGTGTTTGTGATTTTAAGGATTGTTGTTATCAACAATATTTTTAATTTTTCTAACCTTTATGTTGGCTTGCTTAGTAGTTTGTTTTAGCCGATAATTAACACAGAAGGGGAGATACAGATGTATAAAAATTCTAGAATGAGCGGATTACGTTTTTTGCTGGTAACCGTTTTAAACGCATTAATCACCGTGGTGGAACTTATCGGTGGGCTTTTATCTGGTAGTTTGGCATTGCTCTCGGATGCTTTTCATAATCTTGGTGATTCTGCATCCGTTGTTTTGGCGTATGTTGCCAGTCGCATCGGACTTAAAAATTCAAATACTTCAAAAACATTTGGTTACCGACGTGCTGAAATCATTTCTGCTTTTGTGAATTCTGTATTTTTAATTGTCGTTTCAGTATTCTTGATTATTGAAAGTGCTCGTCGAATTTTAAACCCTGAGCCCGTAAATGGCGGTATTATGCTAATTGTGGCAATTGTGGGAACGTTAGCTAATTTTGTTTCTGCCTTATTATTGAGCCGTGGTGCAAAAAACAATTTAAATATTAAAGCCACCTATCTGCACATTTTAAGTGATGCGATGTCTTCATTTGGGATTATCATTGGTGCAATTATTATTCAGATTTGGCATATTAGCATCGTTGATCCAATTGTCACAATTTTAGTTTCAGGATACATAATGTGGGAAACGTGGCCAGTTTTAAAAGAGGCTATCAATATTTTGATGCAGGCTGCACCTAATCTTGATTTTGAAGCAATGAAACATGATATGTTAAAAGAACCTGGGGTAGTTAACGTCCATCATATTCATGCTTGGCAAATTGATGAAAATCGTATTATGTTTTCTGCACATATTAACTTGAATGATCAATTATTAAGTGATGTGGAGCCGATTTATCGTCATTTGGAGAATTTATTGCAAAAAAAATATCACGTGGATCACGTGACTTTGCAAGCTGAAGTTTTTCGTGGAAAAAGTAATGAACTATTTACGCGTGATCGGCATGATATTTAATGCCAGTTGTGAAAGCTAACTTTCGATCACAAGCTGTTTATGAAGCGAGACGAACCAGGTATGCCAAGGAATTTCTGGTGTTCCAGTTAGATTAAATTTTTGGTTAAGATGTTCGATAACCTGAAGATAATCTTTACTTGAAGTTGCAAGACTTAAGTCTAACAAGTTGGCGTGGGTCAAATAACGATTGCGAGCGATAAAAGCATTAATATCGCTAAGATAACCTGCGGGAACAAATGATGACACAATTTCAAGATTTCCGGCCTTGTAGAGGCGAATATAAAACTGAGCAAATGAACGAACGGCCTTTGCTTGGGTGTCCGAATCTAATTGCGTGATTGACACTAAATTACTCATAATAGCCCTTCCTAACTAAACTTATTACACCTTTAGTATAGACCTTAACTATTAAAAGTGTAAAATTAAAGTTTGGGATGCCTTAGTTGTATTTCTTATGTAAATGAGTTATAAAAGTAGTATTAACAAAATGAGGTGAATAGATTGACCCCGATGAAGGAAGACTATCTTAAAATAATTTTTGAGTTAGGCGGAAAATCAAAGAAAATATCAAATAAACAAATTGCAATGGGACTAAACATTGCAGCTGGTTCTGTAACTGAAATGGTTACAAAGTTAGTAGAAGAAGGATTAGCTAAGCACACACCATATTCTGGAATTTCACTTACGAACAAAGGTATTCAGATTGCAGAAATAATGGTACGTAAGCATCGAATTTGGGAAACCTTTTTGGTGAAAAAATTATCGTATAAGTTGTCCGAAGTTGATGCAGATGCTGAAGTTTTAGAACATGTGACAAGTGAAAAACTTTTAGATTCGCTCGATCAGTTTTTGGGTCATCCCACGCATTGCCCACATGGCGGCGTCATTCCTGATAAGGATGGCAATTATCAAGAAGATAGTCATACATTGTTGGCTGACGTTAAAGAGGGTAGTGTTGTTGTAGTGGATCGATTTATTGATAATCGAGAACTTTTGAACTATCTGGATGAAATTGATTTGGATATTGGTGATAAAATTCAAGTGATTCATCATGCCCCGTTTGAGGGTGCGACAACGGTTAAACTTATTGATAACGAATCAGAAATTGATGAACGACAAATAAGTTATAAAGCAGCTCATTATGTGTTTGTGCAGGAAAACTAATGGGGGTATAAAAATTAGGTAATTAAAAAAATAAGAGCTTAATTGTAAATTAGCTATCTTTTTCTAAATTTATATGCTACAATTACATTGTATTTTGGTTAGGTAATTTTGGTAAGATCGTTTCATAAAGAAATATCTCCAATTTGCACCGGATCAAGTATTAAAATATTTAGTGCAAAAAGCACTCAGGAGGATTTTCTATTATGGAACATGGTACAGTTAAATGGTTTAACGCAGACAAGGGTTTTGGTTTTATTACTCGCGAAAATGGTAGCGATGTATTCGTACATTTCTCAGCTATCCAAGGCGACGGCTTCAAGACTCTTGAAGAAGGCCAAGCAGTTACTTTCGATGTAGAAGAAAGTGATCGTGGACCACAAGCAGTTAACGTTGTTAAAGACTAATTAAAAATTAGAATTTACTAAGTCAAGGATTTCGATCCTTGGCTTTTTTTGTGTCTTTTTTTAAACGAAAGTAAACGAATGAATTTTAACATTTCTCCAAATAATGGTCGTTTTGTTGGAAGGGCTATGGCATAATAGACTTTAATTAATTGACGGGGTGACTAGGTTGAAGCAGACTGATTTGGTACTGGATACCTGCTTATTAGCGGGAAGAATTATGATTGAAAATGGATCTGAAATGGCACGAGCAGAGGATACGATGATGCGCATTGC
Source organism: Pediococcus ethanolidurans (assembly GCF_964062635.1). Classification (NCBI taxonomy): domain Bacteria; kingdom Bacillati; phylum Bacillota; class Bacilli; order Lactobacillales; family Lactobacillaceae; genus Pediococcus; species Pediococcus ethanolidurans. The sequence goes on along the minus strand of NZ_OZ061250.1, from coordinate 2,115,790 downwards.
CACCAATTCAGGCTATGCAGAGGCGCAAGTCTTTTCAACAGTGACTGGAATTATTATGTCGATCCCAGATCAAAAAAGTGCTCAGGTTGAAAGTGTTAGTCGCCGAAATATTGATTTGGAAAAAGTTAGTTGGGTTAATCGGCTTTCAAGAGACTATGCGGTGCATAAGGTTACTTTAGAAGAGTTTTTTGATCAACTGAAAATTGTGGATGAGGCTGTTCCGTACTTTCCGTTTTGGCTACAAGTACTAGGAGCGGCTCTAGTAAGCGGTCCTTTGATGACAATTTTTTGCAATAATTTTTATGATATTGGCGTCACGTCAATCATTGGAGCAGCTGGTTTTGCTGTTTATTATGCAATTAATAAAACATTAGACATCAAATTTATTAGTGAGTTTGTCTCATCTTTGCTAATTGGCATTATGGCGGTGGTAACTGTGCGACTGGGATTAGGGCATTCAGTGGATAATATTATCATTGGGGCGGTGATGCCTTTGGTTCCTGGAGTACCGCTGACTAATGCTGTGCGAGACATCTTGAATGGTCATTTTGTGAGTGGGCCAGCACGAGGGATGGAAGCATTGTTAACGGCGTCGGCGATTGGGTTTGGAATTGCCTTTGTGTTTAGGTTCTTTTAAGGAGAAATTAACTAATGATTATGATAATTGAGTTGTTTTTTGCGTTTATTGCAACTGTTGGTTTCGGAATTATTATTAACATTCCTCATCGAGCCTTAATTGTTGCAGGATCAATTGGAACCATTACTTGGTTTATTTATTGGGCACTGATTCATCTTGCATTTGGCATAGCACTGACCAATTTGGTAGCTTCAGTTGCAATTGGTATTTTGAGTGATATTGCTGCACGAAGAATGAAAATGCCAATGTTAATTTTTAATATTCCAAGTTTGGTTCCTCTGGTTCCAGGCGGACAGGCCTATCAAATGATTCGTAACTTTGCGTTGGGAAATACTGCACAAGGAGTTCTTTTTTTAACTGAAGTTATTGAGATCACTGGGTCCATTGCAATTGGCTTTTTAATTGCCGAATTGCTTAATAAGCTCTGGAAAAAGCTTATGTTAAAACGCTTTCCTAGTAGAATGTAATGAAAATGTAAGAACGATGATATCTGAATGCCCGTTTGTAAATGTTAGGATAAACTAGTACATAGTGGTTAACGGAGGTGCAAGGGAGAACATTGGAGGAATTCGTTTGAAAGGCATTCGGAAAAGTAAAATTATGTCGGCGTGTTTGTTGACGATTGTACTATTGATTAGTTTGATAATCGGTGGTACGTCAGTAAAAGCACAATCAGTAAATAGTTATATAACGGCTAACAAAATCAAGCCGGTGGGAATCACCACTTCAATTTGGAGTGGCTTTCCGCGATCTGATTACAATAAAGGCTACGGTAAGCCTGAGGGAGTTGTCGTTCACGAAACTGCCAATGCAAGTTCGACAATTTATAATGAGATTGCATATATGAAAGCGCACTATAACGATGCGTTTGTCCACAGTTTTGTTGATGCAGATCATATTATTAATATTGCCAATACAAATTATTTAGCATGGGGCGTGGGGTACCCAGGTAATGGTAAGTTTGCCCAATTTGAGCAGGTTGAAGTGCATTCAAAAAGTGCATTTGCACATGAAATTGCGAATGCAGCCTGGTATACAGCTTATTTGTTGAATAAGTACAAGCTGAGTTCTAATGATGCGGCTTATGATTACAAAGGAACGGTTTGGTCACACAAGGCAGTTTCTGAATATTTTGGTGGATCATCGCATACTGATCCATACGGATACTATTTAAATACCGGAAAAAAATATTTCGGTCAAGGCTACACAATGGCCGAGTTTTATCAATTAGTTAAAAATTATTATGACGGAATGAAAGTCAAAAATGTGAAGTATACGAATACAAGTTTAACGATGGATGTTAAAACCAATCCTGGGCATGATTTTTATAATCACGTTCCCGAAAGTAAATACACCGTTAAGCGTTTGAATTCTGGTAAAACGTATGCAGGAAAGACAGTTCAAATTGATTGCACCGGTAAACGGGATGGCACAGGAACACTGTACTATCGAGCATATTATCAAGGCAAAGAAATTGGCTGGATCTATGGCGCTGGACTTGCTAAACATGTAACTTATACCGCAACTGCTAAAACGATGGATGTTAAAGTAACTCCCGGTCATGATTTTTATAATCATGTGACAAGCAGTATGTACACAAATAAGTTACTGCATTATGGTAAGACATATGCTGGTAAAACGGTCACGATTGATAACATTGCTTATCGAGATGGAACTAAAACACCCTATTACCGTTGTGCGTACAACGGTAAACGAATTGGCTGGATTTACGGTGGGGCTTTAGCTGTACACGTTAGCTATCAAACAATTAATAAAACAATGACGGTTGTTCCAGTAACGGGACATGACTTTTTGAATCACGTTACGGCAAGTAAGTATACGGTTAAACGCCTGCATCTTGAAAATGAATACGTTGGTAAAAAAGTCACGATTGATAACATTGCTTATCGAACGGATGTTAAAACACCGTACTATCGTTGTTATTATGATGGTAAAGAAATTGGCTGGATTTATGGAAGTGCACTGAAGTGATTTGTTTCAAAAATAAATCATGCCAAGCCTGTTCCAGGATGGATGCATCGGAGGACGACAAGTTAACTTGGTGAGTCAAGTCGTTTAATAGCAGTAACTTGAGTCAGTTTGTTACTTTCAATCTTCAGTTATAATCAAATAGACAAAAAATGAGACGGAAAAATTATTTCCGCCTCATTTTTGGGTTCTATACTTTTTCCTGTTGATAGCTTACTTAACATGGTAATCTATTAGCAGGATTTTTTAGTGCAAAATAAAAAAGGCCCATAAGCCTCGCACCTAAAAAATCCACCCACTACAGCATCTTTTTTAAAGGACGTGAAAACTTATGGACCCTGTAGATAATAATATAAAATTTGCGCTCAGTATTAAAGACCCAAATGTAGTTTTTTACAAATATAACTATCAAGTGATTAAAGCTAAGCGCGCAAAAGTATATATAGCCACGGTTAAGTTCGACCAGAAACATTGCGCTAACTGTGGCTTTTGCGAGCTAAGTCATAATGGACACTACGTATCACGCGTGACCTATCTGGCAGCGAATGCGAGTGAACCAGTTTATTTGGAACTCCATAAAGAACGCGTCATTTGTCGTAATTGTAAAGCGTCGTTTATGGCTACTTCTGATGTGGTAGACAAGTACTGTTGTATCTCCCGAGCCACGCGTCAGAAAGTGTTTATGAGTCTACAAGACGACCGCACTCAAGCTAGCATTGCGATCGATGCCGGCATATCAGCTAGCACTGTCTGTCGTTACTTAGACAACTATGATGACTTATTTCGCAGAAATCTTAACTATCTACCGGTTCATCTCGCCATGGATGAATTTAGAGGAATTAGTGGTCGGCTCCATTTCATCTGTATTAATGGCGCTGGTGAGCACGAAATTCAACAAATTCTGCCAGACCGATTCAAGCAAAGTATTACTGATTATTTTAAACAATTTCCAGCAAGTGTTCGAGCACGTGTCAAAACAGTTACCGTAGATCTAAATAGTTACTATCAAGACATTGCCAAGGCAATGTTTCCGCAGGCAAAAATTGTGATCGACCGCTTTCACATCGTTGCAATGATGACTCGAGCTTTTAATCAAACTCGGGTGCAAACCATGAAAAAGTACAATAAAAGATCCTATGAATATCGCACGTTAAAGTTCACCTGGCGGCTTTATTTGAAGTATGCCGGAAATCTAGATGAGGAACATGTCTTTTATGACCGACACCTGCGAAAACAACTCACACAACTAGAACGTGTAGAACAAGGACTGACAATTAACGAAGAACTTAAAGCATCGTACGAGTCGATGCAAAGCATCATGGAAAACCTTAAGAATCAAGACAAAGACAAGCTTGTGGAAGATCTATATACAAATCAAAATATAAGTCCCTACATGAAAGCAGTGTTTCAAACGTTCAAAAAGAACTTAGTGGTTGTACTCAACGCCAGTGAATCGGACTATACGAATGGCCCAGTCGAAGGCATGAATCGAATGATTAAACAAATTCAACGCACAGCATTTGGATTCCGTAATTACCATCATATGATTTCACGTATTAAGTTACGGCAAATGAGAACAAAACCAATGAAAAAAACAGAGTTGAAAGTCGCATGACTTTCAACTCTGTAAAAGCTATTCATCAACAGGATTTGACAAAGAGCCCATTTTTGTGTAATACTGACTATTTTGATTACTTTGGGTTGTATCTGTGTAACTCGATTGATCTGTTGTGCCAGTTGTGACACTGGTTAAATTAGCCGTTCCAGTTGATTTATGACCAAGATCCAATCCCTTACGAATAAAGTTTGTGACCCGTTGCATTTCTGTTTGACTAGCAACTTCATAATCTTGTCCGCTGATCAGTTGCGTTGTGCCTTGTAAGTGAGTGGACTTAAGATGATGTGTCGCCACACGATATTTTGTCGAAAGTGCGACGATTTCATCAAAGGTTAAATCAGTTTGAGTTTGCTTTTTAATAGAAGATAGGAAACTTTGACTAAGCAAGGTGGTTAAAGAATCACTTTTTCTTAGAATGTCCATTAATATTTGTCGTTGACGTTTTTGTCGACCATAATCACCTTGTGGATCATCATCTCGCATTCGAGAATAGTCTAAAGCCGCTTTTCCACCTAAATGGATCTTTTTGCCTTTGACCACGTTTGCGGCACCATATTTAAAGGTTAGTGTTGGAGATACTGTTACGCCACCGACACCATTGACGATTTTTTCCAAACCACCCATGTTGATCAAACCATAAAAGTCGATCGGTACATCTAAGAGCTGCTGAATAGATTTAATACTTGTACCAGTGCCACCAAAAGAATAAGCGGCATTTAATTTGGAAGGTGCATATTGCGTGTAGCCTGGAATTGAAAGGGCCGTATCACGCGGAATACTTGTTAAAGTCATTTTTTTCTTTTTCGGATTTAGCGTTGCAATGATGATTGTGTCTGTTCGGCCTCGATAATTACGGCCTAGTGCACCGGTATCTGTACCTAGTAGAAGAATTGAAATCGGTTTATTCTTCTTGATAACGGCAGACACATCACGCGCCTTTTGAATATTGGCACTATTAAAAACGGAGTTGGCCGCATTTTTTGCAGAGTACCATTTGTAGGCACCAAACACGCCGATCGCAATAACTAAAATTCCCACGATTGCAATGATGAAACGTTTGCGTCTTGGTCTTCGTGGCCGTTTGTTCGGTTCACGATTTTCCATATTTTGATGCATTTCTGTACGAGTCGGGGGGACATTAAAATGGTTGTGCAGGTCGGATCTTTTAGGCGTTTGGTTCTCATTCATTGTTTTGCCTCCTGAAGCAATTATTAATTAAAGTGAACACTTGATATAGTATACCGAATTATTGCTAAATAAGCTTTATTTTTAAATTGATTTAATCTTTTTTTAAACATAAAGAGTATATAACATTTTTAGGCTATTCTGAATGTTCATTCTCAGGATGATGAGCTAATCGTATCAAAACGATAATTTCTATTATTCAATTATTTGAGGAAAAAAAGCTTTTTCTAAAATTCAAAAAAATAATTAATCGAATTATTTGGTAAGTGGACAAAAAAAGTACATTATGGAAACAAATTCTGGTATTCTTATACCTGAGACTGTTTTAAATTATAGTTTTTAATTTTGTAACTAAAGATTGAAAGTACAAAAACACATTTCGTTGCCTGATATAAAGACGTTCATGGTAACAAAATTAGATTTAAATGCCGTCTTCCAGCAAATTTGGACTGGAACGTAGTGCGAGCTCTTGCGGCGGTCTTGGCCACAAGAATCGACATCGTACGGAGCATCAAGATTTTCGGAACGAAAATCATTCTTCTTTGCGTAGTAGTGGGCACGACTTAGAGCCGCAAACCACGTCTCCAAGTTCGGCCTTTATCTAAGCGAAGACCGCTAAGATAAACGTCACTACTGAGCCCATTTGCTTCCAGACTAAGTCTAATCTTTGCTACCAACACATCGATATAAAAGTTGCGACATCAATATTACTGAACATTATTTAACATCAAACGTTCTTAGTCCGGAGGCGATTGGTCTCAGGGGTGAAATTATTCTTAGTAATTTATTACTTAGAATAAGGCCGAGTTTGAAGACAAGTGTACTTCTTGGCTTCAAATCGTGCCCACCCCGTTCCAGACCAGGTGAGCCGGAGGACGGCAGTTAGACTACTGTTGGTGAACTAAGTCGTTTAACAGCAGTTATTGAAGTGATTTTTGTACTTTTAGCCTTTAGTTTTGTAAGGTATCTTGAATTATAATAAATGAGGAACACTGTGAATAAAAAGATTAATACATCAAGGCTAAATTTACGGTCGTTTGTAGCGACAGATTTAGCTGATTTAAGAGCCGTTGTAGAAAATGAAAAAATAGCAAAAATGGCGGGCTTTCGAGTTGCAGCTAATGCTTTTGAGAGTGATTATTTTTTACAGCAACTGATGCAAGCAAACATTTGGGCAGTTACTTTAAAAACGACCGCAAAGGTTATTGGCAGCGTTGGATTATATCCAGTTGTAAATGATAAGCAAGAGCAGGATTCCCAAAAATTAGAGTTAGGTTATATGCTCAATCAAGATTTTTGGGGAAATGGCTATATGAAAGAGGCTGTTCAAGCTGTTTTGAGGCACCTTTTTCAAGAACACCCGGATCGAATTGTAACGGCAAGTACGTATTCAAAAAATAGCCGTTCTGTAGCAGTTTTAGAATATTTTAATTTTAAAAAAATTGGGGAACAAACTTTACCAAGAAGTGTGCTGAATCCGTTTCCTCAACAAGAGAGTTATTATCAGTTAACAGCACAAGCATTTATGGAGGGTGGACATTATGCAACTCACTAAAGGATTTGAACAAGCGGCATGTATTATTGCGCTACTGTGCACACAGGATCGTTCAATCCTGCTAACAACGGCTGTGATTCACGAACGATTGACTGGCTCAGAAGCATATCTACGAAAAATTATGCGTAAACTAGTTATCGCTGGATTGGTAACTTCGATTCCTGGAAACAATGGCGGTTTTCGATTAGCCAAGAGTCCAAAAGAGATCTCTTTGCTGGATATTGTTGAAGCAAGCGAAGGACCAATTAAAACATATCCAGATATGGGCTTCATTGAAAATGTTTTTTCAGAGGCTCGTCCTATTGCGGAACGTGGAAAAAACGTTTTGAACGATACATTTCAACAAGCTGATAATCTTTGGCGAGATTATCTCAAAGATCAGAGCTTAAATGATGTCTTGGTTAAAATTATGGGAAAGCCCGCGGAACCTGGTATTGATTGGAATGCTCCTGATGTAGATTTGCATGAACATTTTCAACAATTAAAAGAAAAAATTAAGGACACAAAACAAGTGTAGGTACGAAATGACGGTTGCCAGAACTACCTTGCTTGTATATAATTGATTCATATCGAAAGAAGAGGTTGCCAAACTCATCAGTCACGACTTGTAGATGAAAAAGCATTGAAGACAAGTCGCAAAAGGGTGTTTGGCCGAAACTTAAGGCTGCTTTTTCAGTTTTAAGTTGGGTTCTGATTCAATAAATCAGAGACTGTCGTGATGAGTTGAAATCATCACGGGGCGCTATCTACGATTTGACTGAGAAATTTAGTAAGTCTTTTTGTATGGCGATTTTGTTATACAAAGGGGCTTTTTTTATTGGTTAAAAATAAGATTGCCTTTTTAATTCGAAATTTAAGGAGGAACTATTTTTATGGCAGAAAAAGAGAATCATTCGATTGATCGATCATTGAAAACACGGCATATTTCCATGATCGCACTTGGTGGTAGTATCGGAACCGGATTATTTGTAGCTAGTGGGTCCGCAATTTCAGAGGCAGGACCAGCTGGGGCATTGATCGCCTACGTTGCGATGGGTATTATGGTTTACTTTTTGATGACGAGCTTGGGAGAAATGGCAACTTATATGCCGGTTTCAGGATCGTTTGCAACCTACTCAACAAAATATGTGGATCCTGCACTGGGATTTGCGATGGGATGGAATTACTGGTTTAATTGGGCAATTACGTTGGCAGTTGATATTAGTACTGTCTCTATTGTGATGAAGTTCTGGTTACCCAGTGTACCCGGATGGGTTTGGAGCAGTGTGGCCTTGATTCTAATTTTTGTAGTTAATGCACTGACGGTCAAAGCTTTTGGTGAAACGGAATACTGGATGGCCTTAATTAAGGTTATTACCGTAATCATCTTTTTGGTTATCGGTGTGGCCGTTATTTTTGGAATTATGGGTGGTCACGCAACTTACTTAAATAATTTCACTTATAAAAAAGCACCATTTGTCGGTGGTATTCCAATGATCTTAAGTGTTTTCGTTGTTGCCGGATTCTCATTTCAGGGAACGGAACTAATCGGAATTACGGCCGGTGAATCGGCAACACCAGAAAAAAGTGTCCCTAAAGCAATTAACCAGGTTTTTTGGCGAATTTTATTATTCTACATTCTTTCAATTTTTGTTATTGCCTGCATTATCCCGTACACAAGTCCGGATTTGTTAGGTTCATCGGCAAGTGATGTCAAAATTAGTCCCTTCACACTTGTATTTCGACGGGCTGGTTTGGCAGGAGCTGCAAGTGTGATGAATGCCGTTATTTTAACTTCGGTTATTTCATCTGCTAATTCTGGTATGTACGCATCAACCCGTATGCTGTACTCAATGGCCTTAGAAGGATATGCACCTAAAACGTTTAGTTTGACGACAAAACGTGGAATTCCGTTGATGGCACTTATTGGCACCACAATTGTGGGCGCTTTAACATTTATTTCTAGTATTGCAGGACCAGAAATCTATATGTGGTTGGTAGCAGCTAGTGGTCTAACCGGATTTATTGCGTGGTTAGGCATTGCAATTTCTCATTTTCGTTTCCGAAGAGCGTTTGTTAAACAGGGCCATCAATTGGATGAACTAAAATATCATGCTAAGTGGTTTCCGTTTGGTCCTATATTTGCCTTTGTTCTTTGTTTGCTGGTGATTGCAGGTCAGGACATTCACTCGTTTGCGACATTTAACTGGGAAGCAATTGGAATTAGTTATATGAGTGTTCCCATATTTATTGTGTTATATACGTATTATAAGTTGAAGTATCACACCCATATGATTCCGCTGGATGAAGTCGATTTAACGCAACCTGATTTTATTTTAAAGGGTCGAAAAGCACAAAAATAAGTGTATAATGTAAGGCGCTGTATAAATTCAAATGTTTTTTCGTTTGAAAAACATAAACTACATGTTGTCTTTGCTTGAAATCATGCTACAATATATAGTATCAAAACAGGAATAAAGGGGAACTTTGAATGATTGCATTGTCAGGACCAATCGGCGCAGGAAAAACAACGTTAACAGAAATTTTGTCACAACATTTAGGTACAAAAGCTTTTTATGAATCAGTGGATGATAACAAGATCTTGCCACTTTTTTATAAAGATCCTAAACGTTACGCATTTCTGCTTCAGATCTATTTTTTAAATCAACGTTTAGATGGTATCAAGGAAGCTTTTCAGACTAAAAATAGTGTGATGGATCGTTCGATTTATGAAGACTCGCTGCTTTTTCATCTGAATGCAGATTTGGGTCGGGCAACTAGTACTGAAGTTCAGATTTATGATTCACTTTTAACGAATATGATGGAAGAACTTCCGGAAACTCATTATCAAAAGAATCCAGATCTGTTAATTGATATTAATATTTCATTTGACACGATGCTAACACGGATCAAAAAACGAGGACGGTCGTACGAACAAATTGATAATGATCCAAGTTTGTACGAGTATTATCGTGATTTGAATAATCGTTATACGGAGTGGTATGACAATTATAATGAAAGTCCTAAAATTCAAATTGATGGTGATCAGTTTGATTTTGTGGAGGATCCTAACGCGCGTCAGAAAGTAATTCAAATAATTGATGAAAAAATTGCCGAAATTTAGTTGTCTATTGAATTAGTTTCGGTTATGATTAGGTTAATAAGTAAACGTAAATTCACATAAAGTAGATTTAAAGCGAGATAGAGTTAGTGAGAGCTATCAATCGAAACTCCGGTGAATAAAAACGGGTGAGTAATTTCACACGGCTGCGGTCGTTAAACTTAAGTGAGGGTGCTAGCGACAGCAAACTTGGGTGGTACCGCGAAAAAAAGACCTTTTTCGTCCCAATTGATGGGATGAGAAAGGTCTTTTTATTATGTTTACAAAAATAAGGAGGATATAAACCATGTTAGATTTAAAAAATATTCGTAACAATCCAGATTTTGTGAAAGAACGATTAGGTACACGGGGAATCGATCCAAAAGAAATCGATAAGTTATTAGATGTGGATCAAAAACGACGTGATTTAATTGTAGAAAGTGAAAATTTAAAAAAGACACGTAATGAAGTTTCAGACCAAATTTCTTTGCTTAAACGTCAAAAAGAAGATGCGACTGATCAAATTACAGAAATGCGTAAGGTCAGTGGTGAAATCAAAGAACTTGATCAACAACTTCAAGTACTCACCGACCAGGTGCAAGACATGGCTGCTCATCTGCCCAATATTCCTAATCAAGATGTTCCGATTAGTTTAACTGAAGAGGGAAGTGTTGAACTACGTAAAGTAGGAAAACCTCGTGAATTTACCTTTAAACCAAAGCCTCATTGGGAAATTGGCGAAAGCTTAGGTATTTTAGATTTTGAACGGGCTGCTAAGGTTTCAGGAAGTCGCTTTGTTTATTATGTAGGTTTGGGTGCCAAACTAGAACGTGCCGTTTATAACTTCTTCTTGGATCAAAATGATAAAGCAGGTTATACCGAAATGATCACGCCTTACATGGTCAATGATGAATCGATGTTTGGTACTGGACAATTTCCAAAGTTCAAGGAGAATCACGCCGGCTATGAAATTCAAGATAGTGATTTAACTTTGATTCCAACGGCTGAAGTGCCATTAGTCAACTTTCATCGCAATGAAATTTTGGATGAGGATGCTTTACCAATTAATGAAACAGCCTTATCACCAGCTTTTCGTTCTGAAGCAGGGAGTGCTGGTCGTGATACCCGTGGCCTAATTAGAATGCATCAGTTTAATAAGGTAGAAATGGTTAAATTTACGAAACCTGAGGACTCATGGAACGAACTTGAAAAGCTCACTAATCAAGCTGAGAGTTTACTTAAACTGTTGAAGTTGCCTTATCACGTGATTACTTTAACAACGAGTGATATGAGCTTTACAGCAGCTATGACACACGATCTAGAGGTTTGGATTCCGGCACAAAACATGTATCGTGAAATTTCAAGTTGTTCAAACTGTACTGACTTTCAGGCGCGTCGTGCTCAGATTAGATATCGGGATGAGAATGGCAAATTACAGTATGTTCATACACTAAACGGCTCTGGTTTAGCAGTTGGAAGAACAGTAGCTGCAATTCTAGAAAACTATCAAAATGAAGATGGAACAGTGACAATTCCAGAAGTATTAGTTCCTTATATGGGTGGCATTACAAAAATTACAAAGTAAACTGTGAGTTTGAATGAATAAATATAATTCATAGTGGATATTTTTACGATAACTATAAAATCTTATTGACAATTAGTGAGAGTCAATGATAATATTATGTAGTTGTCGTTTGATGGAGGATTAGCTCAGTTGGGAGAGCGTCTGCCTTACAAGCAGAGGGTCACAGGTTCGAGCCCTGTATCCTCCATTTGAGCCGTTAGCTCAGTTGGTAGAGCATCTGACTTTTAATCAGAGGGTCGGCAGTTCGAGGCTGCCACGGCTCATTTTACAAATAAGCATTGCGGGCGTGGCGGAATTGGCAGACGCGCAAGATTTAGGTTCTTGTATCGAAAGATGTAAGGGTTCGAGTCCCTTCGCCCGCACTTCTAATTAATATTTTTTATTAATTAGCCGACTTAGCTCAGTTGGCAGAGCATCTGTCTTGTAAACAGGGGGTCGGAGGTTCGAATCCTCTAGTCGGCATTAGCAACTATGCGGAAGTAGTTCAGTGGTAGAACATCACCTTGCCATGGTGGGGGTCGCGGGTTCGAATCCCGTCTTCCGCTTTGTAGATATCTACAAACGTTGCCGGGGTGGCGGAATTGGCAGACGCACAGGACTTAAAATCCTGCGGTCAGTGATGACCGTACCGGTTCGATCCCGGTCCTCGGCATTTAGATAAGCACCCATAGCGCAATTGGATAGAGTGTCTGACTACGAATCAGAAGGTTGTAGGTTCGACTCCTACTGGGTGCATCCCCCTCAGAATTAACTGTTTAAGCAGTAGATACTGACTGAAAAATCATAAAATGCCAACTGTAATTCGTTTACAAGTTGGCATTTTACGTTAATGCGTTTTTAGAGGGAATTTTGAATTACAACGGGAAATAGCTCAGCTTGGTAGAGCACCTGGTTTGGGACCAGGGGGTCGCAGGTTCGAATCCTGTTTTCCCGATTGAGTAGGTGAACTCTGAGGGTTTCCCTAAAGTCCAACAACTTAATAAAAACCAGCGGGAAGTAGCTCAGCTTGGTAGAGCACCACGTTCGGGACGTGGGGGTCGCAGGTTCAAATCCTGTTTTCCCGACTTGTAAATAACACCATCAATCAGTCGATTGCATGGTGTTTTTTTGGTTTCTAAAAAACGGCGGTACAAAAAACTTTGCTTTTTAATGAGAGTTTCGTATAATGAAAGTCAACATTAGTCAAAGATGCGAGAAAGGGTGTGCGAAGTGCAAGGACAAAATATTTCCGATATCATTGAAAAATATTTAAAACAAATTTTAGCAGATTCGGAAGAAATTGAGATTCGACGCTCAGAAATTGCTGATTTGTTTGATGTTGTCCCATCTCAAATTAACTATGTTATTAAGACACGTTTTACCATTCAAAATGGCTATGTCGTTGAGAGCAAACGAGGCGGCGGTGGCTATATTCGTATTGAAAAAGTCAAATTACTTGATGATTTGGATGTTTTGGATACACTTATTCAAGTGATTGGTGAATCAATCAATCAACGAGATGCCCTTTCCATTGTTAAAAGTTTGTATGAAGACGATGTCATCGACAAACGAGAAGGAAATTTAATTTTAGCAGCGATTGATAAAAAAACGTTGGCAATTAGTAATCGTGAAGCAGAAGATCAGTTACGTGCAAGAATTTTAATTGGCATTTTAAATCATTTAAGGTATGAGAGCTAGAAAGAAAGTAGGGTGTTAGCATGGATAATTTATTTACACCAAGTGCTAAAAATGTACTAGCTATTTCGCAAGAACAAGCTAAACGTTTTAAGCACCAAGCAGTTGGAACAGAACATTTACTGTTGGCTTTAGCAATCGAGAAAAATGGTATTGCTTATAAAGTATTTCAACAATTTTCAGTTACTGAAACTGATATTGTGGAAGAAATCGAACGTTTTACCGGGTATGGCACTTTAAAAAACGTCGGTGCTAATGATTATTTACCATATTCACCAAAGGCTAAAGAGGTTTTAGCGGCCGCTGGTGATGAAGCTAAACGGTTGGGTGCTGCCAAAATTGGCACCGAACATTTACTATTAGCCTTGTTAAGTGACGAAAATATTTTGTCATCGCGCATTTTAATTAGTCTTGATATGGATCTTAATCAAACTCGTAAAGTTATTTTACGTAAATTAGGGGTAAGTGCATCGGCGCAGTTACGGCAAAATCAGGCGCAAAATAATCGTGGTGGTAAGCCTAAGGGCACACCAACGCTTGATTCAGTTGCCAGAGATATGACCCAAATGGCGCGTGAGGATCAAATTGACCCCGTAATTGGTCGCGAAAAAGAAGTTAAACGGGTTATTCAAATTTTGAGTCGTCGAACTAAAAATAATCCGGTTCTGATTGGTGAACCGGGAGTTGGAAAAACAGCCATTGCGGAAGGTCTTGCACAGCGAATTATTGATGGTAAGGTTCCCGATGATTTGGCTAATAAACGATTAATGATGCTTGACATGGGATCCCTTGTGGCAGGAACTAAGTATCGTGGTGAATTTGAGGACCGACTTAAAAAAGTAATTGATGAAATTTATGAAGACAAACACATTGTCTTATTTATTGATGAATTGCATACGTTAATTGGTGCTGGTGGTGCAGAAGGCGCTATTGATGCTTCTAATATTTTGAAACCCGCATTAGCGCGTGGTGAACTTCAGACAATTGGCGCCACCACTCTAAATGAGTATCAAAAATATATCGAAACAGATGCAGCCTTAGAACGGCGGTTTGCTAAAGTTGAGGTAGATGAACCGACAACAGAGGAGTCTGTTCAAATTTTGCGTGGTTTACGAGGTAAGTACGAGGCCCATCACCATGTTGAAATCACAGACGATGCTATTAAACAGGCGGTAGAACTATCAGATCGTTATATTAGCGATCGTTTTCTACCAGATAAAGCGATTGACTTAATGGATGAAGCTGCGGCTAAAGTTCGAATTGATCAAATGGGCAAATCAGAGAAATCAAATTCAGAATCAAAACTACAACAGTTGACCGATGAGAAAGAGGCAGCTATTGAAGATCAAGATTTTGAAACTGCTCAAAAAATTCGGATAAAAGAAGAAAAATTACGGGCAAAAATCGAAAAAACCAAAGCAGCCAGTCAGGATGATGACTCGAAACCGAAGTATCAATTGAAGGAAACTACGGAAGATGTGGCACAAGTTGTTTCTGAATGGACGGGTGTGCCTTTAACTCAGTTACAGAAAACTGAAAGTGAACGGTTAGTTAACCTTGAATCAATTCTTCACAAACGAGTAATTGGGCAGGACGAAGCTGTTTCAGCCGTTTCTCGTGCCATTCGTCGTGCACGTAGTGGTTTGAAAGATCCAGGACGTCCCATTGGTTCCTTTATGTTCTTAGGACCAACTGGAGTCGGAAAAACTGAGTTAGCCAAGGCACTAGCTGAAGCAATGTTTGGTTCAGAAGATAATATGATCCGGATTGATATGTCTGAATATATGGAACGTTATAGCACCAGTCGTTTGATTGGTTCAGCTCCTGGCTACGTTGGCTATGATGAAGGCGGTCAATTGACAGAGCGAGTTCGTCAAAAACCTTATTCGGTTGTTTTGTTTGACGAAGTTGAAAAAGCGCATCCAGATGTGTTCAATATCTTATTGCAAGTGCTAGATGATGGATACTTGACTGATTCTAAAGGCCGTAAAGTTGATTTTAGAAACACAATTTTAATTATGACTTCTAATCTAGGTGCGACAGCATTAAGAGATGAAAAATCAGTTGGCTTTGGTGCTAAGGATGCTAGCGAGGATTATACAGCAATGTCTGCTAAGATTCGTGAAGTGCTCAAGCAAAGCTTCCGACCTGAGTTCTTGAATCGAATTGATGAGACGATTATTTTCCATTCTTTGACACGACCACAACTTCATAAGATTGTTAAATTGATGGCTCGCCAGATTCTTAAACGAGTTGCCGATCAAGGGATGACAGTTAAAATCACACCGGCTGCAATTGACGCTGTTGCTGAAGCTGGTTTTGATCCTGAATATGGGGCACGACCAATTCGCCGGGCATTTCAAACTAAAGTTGAGGATAAGCTAAGCGAGTTAATGTTGTCTGGTCAGGCCAAAATCGGTGATAATATTACTGTAGGTGCCCGTCACGGTAAAATTCAAGTTGCTGTAAAGAATCCAAAACCGGATTCAAAACAACCAACTGTTTAAATTGAATAGAATTGCAGTTAAATGTTTGACAGATGAGATCAAAATGAGTATGATTAACTTTGTTTGTAACTGTGAATGAAATGAAGCATTGCGATCTATTGTCCGTGGTGCTTTTCATAAAAAAGCAAAAATAGCTATCAGATTTAAGAGCTATTTTTGGTTTTTTTTTGCCAAAAAACACTGCAATTTGTTAAATGTAATCAAATTGTAATGTAACTGGCCGTTTGCGGAATATTTTAGAGAGGTGAATAACTTGGCAGGACATTTGGTAAAGTACGGTAAGCACCGAACCCGTAGAAGCTACGCGCGGATTAAAGAAGTGCTGGAACTTCCTAACTTGATTGAGATTCAAAGTAATTCATACCAGTGGTTCCTTGACGAAGGATTGAAAGACATGTTCGATGACATTATGCCAATCGACGATTTTGCCGGAAATCTTTCATTGGAGTACGTGGATTATCAATTATTAGAACCAAAGTATACAGTAGATGAGGCGCGTGAGCATGAGGCAAATTACTCAGCACCTTTGCATGTAACTTTACGTTTAACAAATCACGAAACTGGCGAAATTAAATCTCAGGATGTTTTCTTTGGTGATTTTCCATTAATGACAGAACAAGGTACGTTCATTATTAATGGTGCAGAGCGAGTTATCGTTTCTCAGTTAGTACGTTCACCTGGTGTTTATTACACTAAGGAAGCTGACAAAAACGGCCGTGATATTTGGGGCACAACAGTTATTCCTAACCGTGGAGCTTGGTTAGAGTATGAAACAGATGCAAAGAATATTGCGTATGTACGTATTGACCGTACTCGTAAAATTCCGATGACTGAGTTGGTTCGAGCTTTAGGTTTCGGATCTGACGAAGAAATCGTTGATATGTTGGGTCAAACTGATAGTTTGGACAATACTTTGGACAAAGATGTTCATAAGAATTCTGAGGACTCACGTGTTGAAGAGTCCTTAAAGGATATCTACGAACGACTTCGCCCAGGTGAGCCCAAAACTGCAGATAGTTCACGTAGTCTTTTAACTGCGCGCTTCTTTGATCCAAAACGTTATGATATGGCTCCTGTTGGCCGTTATAAGGTTAACAAGAAGTTAAGTTTGAAGACCCGTTTAATTGGACAAACTTTGGCAGAGACATTAGCTGATCCAGATACTGGTGAAGTTATTGCTCAAAAAGGTACTGTTGTTACTAAAGACGTCATGAAAGACTTGGCACCATATTTAGACAAAAAAGATTTTAAAGCAATCACTTATACACCATCTGATGAATCAGTTGTGACAACACCAATGACCGTTCAATCAATTAAGATTGTCAATCCTAATGATCCAGAACGTGAATTGACAATGATCGGTAACGATAATATTGATCTTAAGTTGAAACACATTACACCAGCTGACATTATCGCTTCAATTAACTATTTCTTCTTATTACAAGAAGGAATCGGTTCAACTGATGATATTGACCATTTGGGTAATCGTCGTATTCGCTCAGTTGGTGAGTTGTTGCAAAACCAGTTTAGAATTGGCCTTTCCCGTATGGAACGTGTCGTTCGTGAACGGATGTCAATTCAAGATGCTGCAACTGTTACACCACAACAATTAATTAATATTCGTCCAGTAGTGGCTTCAATTAAAGAATTCTTTGGTTCTTCACAATTGTCACAATTCATGGATCAAACAAACCCATTAGGTGAATTAACTCATAAGCGTCGTTTATCTGCCCTTGGACCTGGTGGTTTGACTCGTGACCGTGCCGGATATGAAGTTCGTGATGTGCATTACACTCATTACGGTCGTATGTGTCCAATTGAAACGCCTGAAGGCCCTAATATTGGTTTGATTAATAGTTTAGCTAGTTATGCCAAGATCAATAAGTATGGTTTCATTGAAACACCATACCGTCGTGTATCTTGGACAACCCATAAGGTTACTAACAAGATCGATTATTTAACTGCTGATGAAGAAGATCAATATGTTATTGCCCAGGCTAACTCGCCATTAAATGATGATGGTTCATTTGTTGATGACGTGGTTATGGCTCGTCATGAAAGTGACAATATTGAAATTAATATCACAAATGTCGATTACATGGATGTTTCACCAAAACAGGTAGTTGCGGTTGCTACAGCATGTATTCCTTTCTTGGAAAATGATGATTCTAACCGTGCTTTGATGGGTGCTAACATGCAGCGTCAGGCGGTTCCTTTGCTTGACCCACATGCGCCATTAGTCGGAACTGGTATTGAATATAAGGCTGCACATGATTCCGGAGTTGCGTTGATTTGTAAACATGACGGAACTGTTGAATATGTTGATGCACGTGAAATTCGCGTTCGTCGTGATGATGGAGCTTTAGATACCTATAAATTAATGAAATTCCGTCGTTCTAATGGTGGTAAAAACTATAACCAACGTCCAATCGTGAAAGTTAACGATCATGTGGATAATGATGAAGTCTTGGCTGATGGACCTTCTATGGAAGGCGGAGAATTAGCACTTGGTCAAAACCCACTGGTTGCCTTCATGACTTGGCAAGGTTATAACTTCGAAGATGCCATTGCTATTAACGAGCGTTTGGTCCGTGACGATGTTTATACTTCAATTCATATTGAAGAGTATGAATCAGAAGCACGTAATACCAAACTTGGACCTGAAGAAATGACACGTGAAATTCCTAACGTTAGTGAAGATGCCCTCAAGGATCTTGACGAAGATGGTATTGTTCGCATTGGTGCTGAAGTTGAAGATGGCGACATTTTAGTTGGTAAAGTAACACCAAAGGGAGTTACCGAGTTATCAGCTGAAGAACGTTTACTTCACGCAATCTTTGGTGAAAAAGCACGTGAAGTTCGTGATACTTCACTTAGAGTTCCTCATGGTGGCGGCGGTATTATCCAGGATGTTAAGATCTTCACTCGTGAAAACGGGGATGAACTTTCACCTGGTGTTAATATGATGGTTCGTGTTTATATCGCTCAAAAACGTAAGTTACAAGTCGGCGATAAGATGGCCGGTCGTCATGGTAACAAAGGTACTGTTTCTGTAGTTATTCCTGAAGAAGATATGCCATACATGCCAGATGGAACACCAATTGATATTATGTTGAGTCCCATGGGTGTGCCTTCTCGTATGAATATCGGGCAGGTTCTCGAATTGCATTTAGGAATGGCTGCTCGTAACTTAGGCATTCATGTTGCAACACCTGTTTTTGATGGTGCGCGTGATAAAGATATCTGGGATGCTGTTAAAGAAGCTGGTATGCAATCAGATGCTAAGACTGTTTTGTATGATGGTCGAACTGGTGAACCATTCGAACAACGAATTGCCGTTGGGGTTATGCATTATATGAAATTAGCCCACATGGTTGACGATAAGATTCATGCACGTTCAATTGGACCTTACTCATTAGTTACGCAACAACCATTAGGTGGTAAAGCACAATTTGGTGGTCAGCGTTTTGGTGAAATGGAAGTTTGGGCTCTTGAAGCTTATGGTGCTGCTTATACACTTCAAGAAATCTTGACTTACAAATCCGATGATGTTGTGGGTCGTGTAAAGACCTATGAAGCCATTGTTAAGGGCAATCCAATCCCACGTCCAGGAGTTCCTGAATCCTTCCGTGTTTTGGTTAAAGAGTTACAAGCACTTGGTTTGGATATGAAAGTTCTTGATGCTGATAAGAATGAAATTGAGTTGCGTGATATGGATGATGATGACGATGATGTTGTCAATGTTGATGCACTCAGTAAGTATGCCGAAGAACAGAAAGATAAATCAAAAGAAGATGCTAAAGCAACTGCAGCTTCAAAAGATGCTTCTTCTGTGAGTGAAACAAAAGCTGAAACGAAGAATAATCAAAAGTAAGTTTAACTAATCAATAATCAAATTAAGAAGGAGGTCGATCCTTTGATCGATGTCAATAAGTTTGAAAGCATGCAAATTGGGCTCGCATCCCCTGACAAGATTAGAAGTTGGTCGTACGGCGAAGTTAAAAAGCCTGAAACGATTAATTATCGAACATTAAAGCCTGAAAAAGATGGACTGTTTGATGAGCGAATTTTCGGACCAACTAAAGATTACGAATGTGCCTGTGGAAAATACAAACGAATTCGTTACAAGGGTATTGTCTGTGACCGTTGTGGTGTTGAAGTTACTAAGTCAAAAGTTCGTCGTGAACGAATGGGTCATATTGAATTAGCAGCTCCAGTTACTCACATCTGGTATTTCAAGGGAATTCCAAGTCGAATGGGTTTGGTTTTGGATATGAGTCCTCGTGCTCTTGAAGAAATCATCTACTTTGCATCATATGTCGTAATTGATCCTGGTAAGACACCACTCGAAAAGAAACAATTATTAACGGAGCGGGAATACCGTGAAAAATTAGAAGAATATGGTAATACCTTCAATGCTAAGATCGGTGGCGAAGCAATTAAGGAATTGCTTCAAGATGTTGATCTTGATAAAGAAGCTAAAACCTTAAAGGAAGAACTCAAGGATGCTTCCGGACAGAAACGAACACGTGCTGTTCGTCGTTTGGACATTATTGAAGCCTTCATTAAATCTGGTAATGAACCAGACTGGATGATTATGGATGCCATTCCTGTCATTCCACCAGATTTACGACCAATGGTTCAGTTGGATGGTGGTCGTTTTGCCACATCTGATTTGAACGATTTATATCGTCGAGTAATCAACCGTAATAATCGTTTGAAACGCTTATTAGATTTGAATGCTCCTGGTATTATTGTTCAAAACGAAAAACGAATGTTACAAGAAGCTGTTGATGCTTTGATCGATAATGGTCGTCGTGGCCGTCCCGTTGCTGGACCAGGTAACCGTCCATTGAAGTCACTTTCACACATGTTGAAAGGTAAGCAAGGACGTTTCCGTCAAAACTTACTTGGTAAACGTGTTGATTATTCTGGCCGTTCAGTTATTGATGTTGGTCCATCACTAAAAATGAACCAAATGGGATTACCTGTTCCAATGGCTTTGGAACTCTTTAAGCCTTTCATCATGAAAGAATTGGTTTCACGTAATTTAGCTTCTAACATCAAGAATGCTAAACGTAAGATCGATCGCAAGGATGATGATGTTTATGATGTCTTGGAAGATGTCATTAAAGAACATCCAGTATTGTTAAACCGTGCACCTACTTTGCATAGACTTGGAATTCAGGCCTTTGAACCTGTTTTGGTAAGTGGCAAGGCAATGCGTTTGCATCCGTTAGTTTGTGAAGCTTACAATGCCGATTTTGATGGTGACCAAATGGCTATTCATTTGCCATTATCAGATGAAGCACAAGCTGAAGCACGTTTACTAATGTTAGCTGCTCATCATATTTTGGCACCTGCTAATGGTAAACCAGTTGTAACGCCATCTCAGGATATGGTTATTGGTAACTATTGGTTAACAATGGAACGTGAAAACAGTGTCGGCGAAGGCATGATCTTTAAAGATCTTGATGAAATTCGTTTGGCTATGCAAAATGGTTACGTTTCTGAGCACACACGAATTGGTGTGCAAGTAAGCTCAATGCCAAAGAAACCATTTACTGATGAACAACGCAAACGTATTTTGGTGACAACTGTTGGAAAAGCAATCTTTAATAATATTTTGCCAAAGGGATTAATTTATTTGAATGAACCTACTGATGAAAACTTAGTAGAAGGTACACCGGATAAATATTTCTTAAAACCTGGTGAAGATATCAAAGCCTTTATTAAGGCACAACCATTGATTCCACCATTCAAAAAGGGCTTCTTGAGTGATATTATTGCGCAGGTTTACAAGCAATATAAAGTTACGCAAACTTCCTTACTTTTGGATCGAATGAAGGATCTTGGCTACGATATTTCGACTAAGTCTGGTTTAACAGTTGGTATTTCTGATATTACTGATTTGAAAGAAAAACCAGAAATTGTCAATGCAGCGCATAAACAAGTTGCCACTGTTACTAAGCAGTTCCGTCGTGGTTTAATTACTGATGATGAACGTTATGAACGAGTAGTTGGAATTTGGAACGATGCTAAAGATAATATTCAACAAAAATTGATGGAGAGTTTTGATCCTCAAAATCCAATTTATATGATGAGTGATTCTGGTGCTCGTGGTAACATTTCTAACTTTACTCAGTTGGCTGGTATGCGTGGTTTGATGGCTGCTCCTAATGGTAAAATTATGGAATTGCCAATTCTTTCAAACTTCCGTGAAGGACTTTCTGTTTTGGAAATGTTCATTTCAACCCATGGTGCTCGTAAAGGTATGACCGATACGGCTCTTAAGACTGCCAACTCAGGTTACTTAACCCGTCGTCTAGTTGATGTTGCCCAAGATGTGATTGTTCGTGAAAAGGACTGTGGAACTGATCGCGGTTTGACAATCTCTGCAATTGTTGAAGGTAATGAAGTGATTGAGTCCCTGTACGATCGAATTTTGGGTCGTTATACACAAAAATCTGTTTATGATCCTCAAACAGGCGAAAAGATTGTTGGTAAAAATGAAATGATCGACGAACCTAAGGCACAAAAGATTATTGATGCTGGTATCGACACAGTGACAATTCGTTCTGCATTTACTTGCAACACTCGTCATGGTGTTTGTGAACGTTGTTATGGTCGTAACATGGCTACTGGTGATCGAGTTGAAGTTGGTGAAGCAGTTGGTACTGTTGCTGCTCAATCAATCGGTGAACCCGGTACTCAGTTGACTATGCGTAACTTCCATACTGGTGGTGTTGCTGGAAACGAAGATATCACGCAAGGACTTCCACGTATTCAAGAAATTGTTGAAGCTCGTAATCCTAAAGGTCGTGCAGAAATTACTGAAGTAACTGGTACAGTTGAATCCGTTGAAGAAAATCCTGCAGAACGTAGCAAAGAAGTTACAATCAAGGGTGAAACTGATACACGTACTTATACTTTACCAATTACAGCACGTATGAAGGTTGCTGAAGGTGATTTCATTCATCGTGGTTCAGCTCTAAACGAAGGTTCTATCGATCCTAAAGAATTGTTGAAGGTGCGTGATGTACTTTCAACTGAAAATTATTTGTTGCGTGAAATTCAACGTGTTTACCGTATGCAAGGTGTTGAAATCTTGGATAAACATATTGAAATCATGGTTCGTCAAATGCTTCGTAAGATTCGAGTTATGGATCCTGGCGATACAGATGTGCTTCCTGGTACATTACTTGATATCAATGATTTCAAGGATGCTAACTACAAGACATTGATCGCTGGTGGCATTCCAGCAACTGCTCGTCCAGTTCTTCTTGGAATTACTAAGGCTGCTTTGGAAACTAATAGTTTCTTATCAGCTGCTTCATTCCAGGAAACAACCCGAGTATTAACTGATGCCGCTATCCGTGGTAAGAATGACCCATTAGTTGGTTTGAAGGAAAATGTTATTATTGGTAAGATTATTCCTGCTGGAACAGGAATGCCTGACTATCGTAAGATTATTCCAAAGACTGTTGGTGGCAAAGTGACGGAGCCTAAGTCACTTAGCGATGTAGAAAAAGAAATGGATACAGAAACAACTAAGTAGCACGTTTCTATATATCAATAAAAAGAAGCAGATTTGAGTAAAATCAGATCTGCTTCTTTTTTTATTTCAAAAAATTTAAAAAATCATCATTAGATAGCCAAAGACTAAATAAGGAATAAATGGTGTTTTACGTTTATGAAAATAAGGAAAACAAAATTTAAAAATTAAACAAAGCCCAGAAGCCAGCCAAATTATTTTGGGAATGGCTTGGATAGTTAGAAGAATGCCGAACACTAGAGTAAGTTCAAAGTCGGCTTCACCTAAGCCTTTGATAATGTTACTAAACTGAAAACGAGTAAAAAGACTGAGTACTAAAAGGGAAAACAGTAATAGGTTTATCGGTGTGAACTGTTCGATGATTCCCGTAAGACCCAGTAACCCGATCCACATGCCATTTACAGAAGTAGTTTTTAAGTCAACTAAACTTAGATAAACGAGTAAAGTAACTACAACCAATTTTGAACTCAATTCCAAAAGAGAAGTTGATCGGTCAGCAAGTTGTAAATAAAGTGTGCCCAAAGTTAATTCGATCAAGCAAGAAGTCGGTGAAAATTTCTGATGACAAAAACGACATTTGCCATTTAAGAGACAATAGCTGACAATAGGAATGAGGTCAAAAAGTTTTAGGGTGGTTTGACAGTTTGAACAGTGAGAACGGGGCCAAATGATTGATTGATGTGTTTGACTTCTATCAAAACAGAGCGTAAGAAAAGAACCAATTGTGGTACCGGTTATGAAAAAATAAAGTTTGATGAGCATGTTAGTTTCCTCCTTCATTTAATAAACTACAAAATTTTGGGATGATTTTTTTAAACTAATTTTGTTGTTATGATTATTTTTTGTGTTAGGGAACTAAGTGCAATTTTTGTGGTTTTAACTTTAAGCAGATTCTTAAAGTTTGAAAGTATCAAAATTACTTCAATAACTGATGGTAAACGACATAGTCTATAAAAAATAGTCTAATTGCCGTCCTGCGGCTCACCCGGTCTGGAACGGGGTGGGCACGATTTGAAGCCAAGAAGTACACTTGTCCTCAAACTCGGCCTTATTTTAAGTAATAAATTACTAAGAATAATTTCACCCCTGAGACCAATCGCCTCCGGACTAAAAATGTTTGATGTTAAATAATACTCAGTAACATTGATATAACAACATTTATATCGATGCATTGGTTACAAAGATTAGACTTAGTCTGGAAGCAAATGGGCTCAGTAGTGACATTTATCTTAGTGGGTTTCGCTTAGATAAAGGCCGAGCTTAGAGACGTGTATTTCGGCTCTAAGTTGTGCCCACTACTACGCAAAGAAGAATGATTTTCGTTCCGAAAATCTTGATGTTCCGTACGATGTCGATTCTTGTGGCCAAGACCGCCGCAAGAACTCGCACTACGTTCCAGCCCAAATTTGCTGGAAGACGGCGCTTTAATCTAATTTTGTTACTATGAGCACTTTTATATCAGGTAACGAGATGTTTTTTACAGTTTAAGCCTCAGCAAATTCATTAAATACGAGTGAAAGCCTATTAAGTGGGGAATAAGTACTAATATTTTTTTGATAAATGTTTGACAAGTTATGCTGATGATGATAATCTAAAAAAGGTGCTTTTTGTGGACAGGTTCTGTATTAGACAGACATGCTGACTGAAAACGGTGGCACAAAGCCATGTTGAGGCGGTTTTTTTTATCAATAAAAAAGACCCACCTGGATGTGTGTACTTAAACAATTAAGATTATATATTTGGAAGGGGAAACAATTAATGCCTACAATCAACCAATTGGTTCGTAAGGGTCGTCATTCACACGGTTCTAAATCTAAGGCTCCTGCTTTGAATTATGGCTATAACAGCATGAAGAAAAAAGCTGTTGCTAACCCAGCGCCACAAAAACGTGGCGTTGCAACTCGTGTTGGTACCATGACACCTAAGAAACCTAACTCTGCTTTACGTAAATATGCTCGTGTACGTCTTTCTAACTTGATCGAAGTTACAGCATATATCCCAGGAATCGGACATAACCTTCAGGAACATAGTGTTGTGCTCATTCGTGGCGGTCGTGTTAAGGATTTACCTGGTGTACGTTATCACGTTATCCGTGGTGCACTTGATACTGCCGGTGTTACTGATCGTAAACAAAGCCGTTCTAAATACGGTACAAAGAAACCTAAGAAGTAAGGAGGTTATTTAAATGCCAAGAAAAGGCCCTGCATCAAAACGCGAAGTATTACCTGATCCAATTTACAACTCAAAACTAGTAACTCGTTTAATTAACCATTTAATGTTAGATGGTAAACGTGGTACAGCTTCAAAGATTCTCTATAATGCATTCGACGTCATCAAATCTGAAACTGGTAACGAACCAACTGAGGTATTTGATGAAGCTATGAAGAACATTATGCCAGTTCTTGAAGTTAAAGCTCGTCGTGTTGGTGGTTCTAACTACCAAGTACCAATTGAAGTACGTCCCGATCGTCGGACAACTTTAGGACTTCGTTGGCTCGTGAACTATTCACGCCTTCGTGGTGAACATACAATGACAGAACGTCTTGCTCGTGAAATCATGGACGCTGCAAATAATACAGGTGCTTCAGTTAAAAAGCGTGAAGATACTCATAGAATGGCTGAAGCCAACCGAGCATTTGCTCATTATCGTTGGTAATTTTCCGCTTGTTGCTTAATCCATGTTTATGGGAAAAGCAATGACGAATGGCTATTATATGAAGTCCATATAGTAGTCATTTTTTCTAATTTTGACTCTTTAACCATTAATTTGAAGGGAGAAACATTTTTTAATATGGCTAACAAAAGAGAATTTCCACTTGAAAAGACTCGTAATATCGGAATCATGGCTCATATCGATGCTGGTAAAACGACTACTACAGAGCGGATTTTGTACTACACTGGTAAAATTCACAAAATTGGTGAAACCCATGATGGTGCTTCACAAATGGACTGGATGGCCCAAGAACAAGAACGTGGTATCACAATCACATCAGCTGCTACTACAGCTGCTTGGAAAGATCATCGAATCAACATCATTGATACACCAGGACATGTGGACTTCACTGTTGAAGTTGAACGTTCATTACGTGTTTTAGATGGTGCCGTTGCGGTTCTTGATGCCCAAGCTGGTGTTGAACCTCAAACAGAAACTGTTTGGCGTCAGGCTTCTGATTACAGTGTTCCACGAATTGTTTTTGCAAATAAGATGGATAAAGTTGGCGCTGACTTTGACTATTCTGTACAAACAATCAAGGATCGTCTTCAAGCTAATGCTTTACCAATTCAAATGCCAATTGGTGCCGAAGATGATTTTGAAGGGGTTATTGACCTTGTTGAAATGAAGGCTGATCTTTACGATGAAGATCAACTTGGTACTGAATGGGATACAGTTGATGTTCCTGATAAGTATAAGGAAGAGGCTGAAAAGCGTCGGACTGAAATGATTGAACAATTAGCTGATATTGATGATGACATCATGGAAAAATACCTTGGTGGCGAAGAAATCAGTAAAGAAGAAATCAAAGCTGCTATTCGTAAAGGTACATTGAATCTTGAATTATTCCCTGTTTTAGCTGGTTCAGCTTTCAAGAACAAGGGTGTTCAGATGATGTTGGATGCTGTTGTTGATTATTTACCATCACCATTGGATGTTAAACCATACAACGCGATTGATCCTGATACTGATGAACCTGTTGAGTTAACCGCTGGTGATGACAAACCATTTGCTGCTTTAGCATTTAAAGTCGCAACTGATCCATTCGTTGGTCGTTTGACTTACATTCGAGTTTATACTGGAACTTTGGAATCAGGTTCTTATGTATTGAACTCAACCAAAGACAAACGTGAACGTGTTGGACGTTTACTACAGATGCATTCTAATCACCGTCAAGAAATCCCAGAAGTTTTCTCTGGTGATATTGCTGCTGCGATTGGTTTGAAGAATACAGCTACAGGTGATTCATTAACTGATCCAGACCATCCATTACATTTGGAATCAATGGAATTCCCTGACCCAGTTATCCAAGTTGCCGTAGAACCAAAGTCTAAGGCCGACCAAGATAAGATGGATATTGCGCTTCAAAAACTTGCTGAAGAAGATCCTACATTCAAGGCTGAAACCAACCCTGAAACTGGTGAAACTTTGATTGCCGGAATGGGTGAGTTACATTTGGACATTATCATTGATCGTATGAAACGTGAATTTAACGTTGAAGCGACTGTTGGTGCTCCTCAAGTAGCTTATCGTGAAGCATTCACAAAACCAGCATCTGCTCAAGGTAAGTTTGTTCGTCAGTCTGGTGGTAAAGGTCAATATGGTGATGTTTGGATTGAATTCACACCTAATGAAGAGGGTAAAGGATTTGAATTCGAAGATGCCATTGTTGGTGGTGTTGTACCTCGTGAATTTATTCCAGCTGTTGAACAAGGTTTACGTGAAGCTTTGAATAATGGTGTTCTTGCAGGCTATCCATTAGTTGACTTGAAAGCTAAGTTATACGATGGTAGTTATCATGAAGTCGATTCTAGTGAAGCAGCTTTCAAGGTTGCTGCATCAATCTCACTTCATAATGCTGCTAAGAAGGCTGCTCCTGTAATCTTGGAACCAGTTATGAAGGTTGAAGTTCGTGTACCAGAAGAGTACATGGGTGATATCATGGGCCAAATTACAGCTCGTCGTGGCCGTGTCGAAGGTATGGAAGCTATTTCAGGTGCTGAAGAAATTCATGCATTTGTACCACTTTCAGAAATGTTTGGTTATGCAACAACCTTACGCTCAGCTTCACAGGGTCGTGGGACATTCACAATGACGTTTGATCATTACGAAGCAGTTCCTAAGTCTATTCAAGAAGATATCATCAAGAAAAATGGTGGTTCTTCAAGTAAGGACTAAAGTTAAATAAGTTAAAATAAAAAATCTCAACAAATTCAGTTTTTATACTGAGTTTATTGAGATTTTTTTGTTTACATTAAATTGGTTAAATAACTTGAGCACCTAAAGAATTTTTGAAATGTGTTAATGCCCAAGTGTGACCGTTTTGATCAAAACTGGCAACCGCATTTTGTGGGATTGTAAGTTGATAATTAAGATTATAAGCAGAAATTGCCGTGTGCAATACGCAAATATCTGTGCAAACACCGGTTAAGGTGAGTGAACAAATTTTGTGGGTTCTCAAAAAATTGTCTAAATTCGTGTTTACGAATGCACTGTATCTGTTTTTATCAAAATAATAAACATGTTTATCAGTTTGATGATTGTTAAACCAGATTTGAACTTGATCATATAATTCATGTCCCCATGTATTTTTTAAATTATGTGGGGGAAAAAGTTTTGTTTCAGGATGAAAAGGATCATTTTCTATATGAAGATCAGTAGGGAAAATAACATAGTCACCATTATTTTGAAATGTATTTGCCAGCTTTAAAATTTCAGATTCGATTTTTGTCCTGGCTTTCCGGTAGTAAGTGCACCAGAAGTATCAACAAAATCATTTGTGTAATCAATAATAAGAAGCGTCTTTGGATTTTTCATTAAAATTCCTCCAATCTTTTGTTTCATTATGAAACATAAATCGTTTTCATATGTTACAAATACATTACATTTTTTTAAACGATAAATAAATACAATCAAAGCCTTGTAAAACCGCAGTTTA
This sequence comes from Pediococcus ethanolidurans, assembly GCF_964062635.1. Taxonomy (NCBI): domain Bacteria; kingdom Bacillati; phylum Bacillota; class Bacilli; order Lactobacillales; family Lactobacillaceae; genus Pediococcus; species Pediococcus ethanolidurans. Next base: position 2,086,755 of record NZ_OZ061250.1, on the reverse strand, counting down.
TCTAGTATTATGGATAAGTACTTGAATTTTAGCGGGTGGATTATGCCCATTAATCAAGTAAAACAAGGAGCTTTGATGTGAAAGGTTGCGACACACCCGGCCGCTTTGCCACGACAGTGTGGCGGTAATTTTCACGGAGCAAGTCTCATTTTCAAAATAGACGAAGGAGGTAACACAATGGCAAAACAAAAAATTCGTATCCGTTTAAAGGCTTACGAACATCGCATTTTAGATCAGTCCGCAGACAAGATTGTCGAAACAGCAAAAAGAACTGGTGCCACAATTTCTGGTCCAATTCCATTGCCAACAGAACGTACAATTTATACGGTATTGAGCTCACCACATAAGTTCAAAAAAGCACGTGAGCAGTTTGAAATGCGTACTCACAAGCGTTTGATTGATATCGTTAACCCAACACCAAAGACAGTTGACTCATTGATGAAGTTAGATCTGCCAAGTGGCGTTGATATTGAAATCAAGCTTTAATTTTTAGAAACACAAATTTAGAATCACAATAATATTGGAGGTGTACTCATGACCACAAAAGGAATCTTAGGAAAAAAGGTTGGTATGACCCAAGTCTTTACTGATAACGGTGAATTAGTTCCCGTTACTGTTGTTGATACAACACCAAACGTTGTATTACAAGTTAAAACTGTCGAAAGTGATGGTTATAACGCAGTGCAATTAGGGTTCGATAACAAACGTAAAGTATTGAGCAACAAACCTGAACAAGGTCATGTAGCAAAAGCAAATACAAATCCTAAGCGCTTCATTCATGAAATCAGAGATGTTGAGCTGGGAGAATTAAAAGTCGGTGACGAAGTTAAAGCTGACTTGTTCGCAGCAGGCGATATCGTTGATGTCACAGGTACTTCTAAGGGACATGGTTTCCAAGGAAATATCAAGAAGGATGGACAACATCGTGGTCCGATGGCACATGGCTCTCGTTATCATCGTCGTCCAGGTTCATTAGGCGCAATTATTAACCGAGTGTTCCCTGGAAAGAAGTTACCAGGTCGTATGGGTAACAATACACGAACAGTTCAAAATCTAGAAGTCGTTAAGGCTGATACAGAAAACAATGTTTTATTGATCAAGGGTAATGTCCCAGGATCAAAGAACTCATTCTTAGTTGTTAAGAATGCAGTTAAACCACATAAAAAGTAGAAAGGAGGACTAAATTAAATGACAAGCGTATCTTTATATAAACAAGATGGTACGAAGAATGGTGACGTTGAACTCAACGCTGACATTTTTGGTATCACACCAAACGATAATGTGATTTTTGAAGCTGTTGTTATGCAACGCGCATCATTGCGCCAAGGCACACACGCCGTTAAAAATCGAAGTGCAGTTCGTGGTGGTGGTAAGAAGCCATGGCGTCAAAAGGGTACTGGTCGTGCACGTCAAGGTTCAATCCGTTCACCACAATGGCGTGGCGGTGGTATTGTATTTGGCCCCACACCTCGTTCATATGCATACAAATTGCCAAAGAAAATGCGTCGTTTAGCGTTGAAGTCTGTACTTTCACAAAAAGTATTGGATGACAGCTTAGTAGTTGTTGATGGTTACAGCTTTGATCAACCAAAGACCAAAGCATTTGCACAATCACTTGACAGCTTGAAAGTTTCAACGAAAGCATTATTAGTCCTTGAAGAAGATAACGAAGCAACTGCACGTGCAGCTCGCAACCTTGAAAATGTCAAAATTGTTTCACCAACTGGTGTAAATGTTTTAGATGTTGTCAATAGTGATAAGCTCGTTATTACTCAAAAGGCTCTTTCTCAAGTAGAGGAGGCTCTCGCATAATGGAATCACGTGATGTAATCTTACGTCCAGTTGTCACTGAAGCTTCAATGGCAGAAATGGATGACAAACGTTACACATTCGATGTTGATACTCGTGCAACCAAAACAGAAGTTAAAAAAGCTGTTGAAGATGTCTTTGATGTCAAAGTTGTTAAAGTAAACATTATGAATGTTAAAGGTAAACTCAAACGTCAGGGACGTTATTCTGGTTATACTAAGAAGCGTCGTAAGGCAATCGTTACATTGTCTTCTGACTCAAAAGAAATTAAATTATTCAACGAAGAATAATAACTAAACTATAGGAGGAAAAACACGTGGGGATTAAGAAATTTAAACCAACGACAAATGCTCGTCGTGGCATGACACAGCTTGATTATAGCGAAATTACCAAGACGACTCCTGAAAAATCGTTACTTGAATCTCAAAGCCACACAGCTGGCCGTAATAATTCTGGCCGTATGACCGTTCGTCATCGTGGCGGCGGTAATAAGCGTCAATATCGTATTATTGATTTCAAACGAATTAAAGACGATGTTGAGGCAACTGTTAAAGCTATTGAATATGATCCAAACAGAACAGCAAACATTGCATTACTTGTTTATGCTGATGGAGTTAAGTCATATATTATTGCACCAAAGGGCCTTAAGGTTGGCGACAAAGTTCAATCAGGTTCAGGTGCTGATATTAAAGTTGGTAATGCTTTACCATTAACAGACATTCCTGTTGGTACCATTATTCATAATATCGAATTAAAACCTGGTAAGGGCGGTCAGTTGGCTCGTTCTGCCGGTGCTTCAGCACAATTACTTGGTAAGGAAGGCAAATACGTCTTAGTACGTTTAGCTTCATCTGAAGTTCGTATGATCTTATCTGCTGGTCGTGCCACAATCGGTGCTGTTGGTAATGAAGAACATGAATTGGTTAATGTTGGTAAGGCAGGACGTACTCGTTATGCTGGCCAACGTCCACACGTTCGTGGTTCTGTAATGAACCCTAACGATCATCCACATGGTGGTGGTGAAGGTAAAGCTCCAGTCGGTCGTCCATCGCCTCTTTCACCTTGGGGTAAGAAGACCATTGGTAAGAAGACACGTAACAAACGGAATAAATCCAATAAATTTATCGTTCGTGGTCGTAAGCGCGGTCGCTTAGGTAATATTTAGTCGAAAATTTCCCTAAAGGAGGTTTCATAATGAGTCGTAGTTTGAAAAAAGGACCATTTGCAGACGATTATCTTTTAAAGAAGATCGATGCACAAAAAGATCAAGACAAAAAGTCTGTAATCAAAACATGGTCACGTCGTTCCACAATTTTCCCAAGTTTTATCGGTTATACAATTGCTGTTTATGATGGCAGAAAACATGTCCCTGTTTATATTCAAGATGACATGGTTGGCCATAAACTTGGTGAGTTTGTTCCTACTCGAACATTCCATGGACATGGTACCGACGATAAGAAGACAACAGTTGCTAAATAAGGAGGATGAATCATGGCTGAACAAGTAACATCTGCACATGCAACTGCAAAAACTGTTCGCATTGCCGCTCGTAAGGTTCGTTTAGTAATTGATCTTATTAGAGGAAAAAGTGTCGCAGAAGCAATTGCAACTCTTAAGTTCACACCAAGAGGTGCATCACCAGTTGTAGAAAAAGTTTTAATGTCTGCTGTAGCTAATGCAGAAAACAACTTCGACTTAGATCGTGAAGATTTGGTTGTAAGTGAAGCTTATGTTAATGAAGGACCAACTTTAAAACGTTTCCGTCCTCGAGCAAAAGGTTCTGCTTCACCAATCAACAAACGAACAAGTCACATTACAGTAGTCGTATCTGAGAAATAGGAGGGAACACGCGTGGGTCAAAAAGTAAATCCAAATGGATTTCGTGTTGGTGTCATCCGTGACTGGGAAGCAAAATGGTATGCTGAAAAAGATTTTGCTAACTACTTACGTGAAGATTTACAAATTCGTAAATTCATCTCAACTAAGCTTGCCGACGCATCTGTTTCCAATGTAGAAATCGAACGTGCTGCAAATCGCGTGAACATTTCAATCCATACTGCAAAACCAGGTATGGTCATTGGAAAAGGCGGATCCGAGGTAGAAAGCTTACGTAAACAATTAAATGAACTTACAGGTAAACGAGTTCATATTAATATTATTGAAATCAAGAAACCTGATTTAGATGCCAAATTAGTTGGTGAAAACATTGCTGCTCAATTGGAAGGCCGTGTTGCTTTCCGTCGCGCAATGAAACAAGCTATGCAACGTACAATGCGTGCAGGTGCTAAGGGTATCAAAACTCAGGTTGCAGGTCGTTTGAACGGAGCGGATATGTCCCGTGTTGAACATTATTCTGAAGGAACGGTTCCATTGCATACATTACGTGCTGATGTGGATTATGCTTGGGTTGAAGCAAGTACTACATACGGTCGTTTGGGTGTTAAAACTTGGATCTACCGTGGAGAAATCTTACCAGAAGCTAAGAGTTCCAAAGGAAATTCTAAAGAACAAGGAGGGAAATAATCATGCTAGTACCAAAACGAGTTAAGTTCCGTCGTGTGCATCGTGGTAAAATGCGTGGTGCCGCAAAGGGCGGTAGAACCGTTACATTCGGTGATTACGGTTTACAAGCTTTAGATTCACATTGGATCTCAAACCGTCAGATTGAAGCAGCACGTGTTGCTATGAACCGTCACATGAAACGTGGTGGTAAGGTTTGGATCAAAATTTTCCCTCACAAGTCTTACACTTCTAAAGGTGTAGGTGTTCGTATGGGTAATGGTAAAGGTACACCTGAAGGTTGGGTAGCACCAGTTAAACGCGGTAAGGTTATGTTCGAAGTCGGTGGTGTTAGTGAAGAAGTTGCACGTGAATCATTACGTCTTGCTTCCATGAAACTACCCGTTAGAACGAAGATTATCAAACGCGAGGAAGTAGGTGGCGAATCAGATGAAGGCTAAAGAAATTAATGAATTAACCACTGATGAGATGCTTAAAAAGGAACAAGATTATAAGGATGAGCTTTTTAACTTACGTTTTCAATTAGCAACTGGCCAATTGGAAAACACTGCTCGTCTCAAGCAAGTTCGTAAGAACATTGCACGAATTAAAACTGTTTTGCGTCAAAAAGAATTAAACAAGTAGAAGAATACGAAGGGAGGAACTTAACACATGAGTGAAGAACGTAACGCTCGTAAAGTATATCAAGGCCGTGTTGTTTCAGACAAGATGGATAAAACAATCACAGTTCAGATTAATACTTACAAAACGCACCCTGTTTATGGCAAACGTGTTAAATATTCAAAGAAATATAAAGCACATGATGAGAATAATGAAGTTAAAGTTGGCGATGTTGTAAGAATCATGGAAACACGGCCTTTGTCCGCAACCAAACGATTCCGTTTACTTGATATCGTTGAGAAAGCAGTTACTATCTAAATTTGTTATTTTAATTTCGTATTCTGATACAAAAATGGAAGGAGGACACTAACTGTGATCCAACAAGAGAGTCGTTTAAAAGTTGCTGACAATTCAGGTGCACGTGAAATTTTGGTAATCAAGGTTTTAGGTGGATCTCGAGTAAAATTTGGTTATATTGGTGATACTATTGTGGCTACTGTCAAACAAGCAACACCAGGTGGCGTTGTCAAAAAAGGTGACGTCGTTAAGGCAGTTGTTGTTCGTACTAAAGATGGTGCACACCGTGCTGATGGCTCATACATCAAATTTGATGAAAATGCTGCAGTTTTAATCAAAGATGATAAGAGCCCTCAAGGAACACGTATCTTCGGACCCGTTGCACGTGAATTGCGTGACAAAGATTACATGAAGATTGTTTCTTTGGCCCCTGAAGTATTGTAAATAACAATCGGATCTAAGGAGGTGCGACACGGCATGTTCGTAAAAAATGGTGATAAAGTTCGCGTAATTAGCGGCAAAGAAAAAGGCAAAGAGGGCACAATTATTAAAACCCTTGCTAAGAAAAATCGCGTTGTGGTTGAAGGCCTTAATAAAGTTAAAAAACATCAAAAAGCAAGTAATGACAACCCTCAAGGTGGAATTCTTGATGTAGAAGCTGCAATTGATGCTTCTAACGTGATGTTAATTGATCCATCAACTAATGAACCTACTCGTGTAGGCTACAAAGTTGTAGATGGTAAAAAAGTACGTTTTGCTAAAAAATCTGGCGAAACAATCGATAAATAATTCATGAAAGGAGGAAAAATTTTTCATGTCTAACCGTTTAAAAGAAAAATACGTTAAAGAAGTTACTCCAGCGCTTGTAAAAAAGTTTGATTACACTTCAGTAATGCAGGCACCCAAGGTCAACAAAGTTGTCTTAAATATGGGTGTTGGTGATGCAACAACTAATGCTAAGAATCTTGACGAAGCTGTTGAAGAATTAACATTGATCTCTGGTCAAAAACCTTTGGTAACAAAGGCTAAGAAGTCAATTGCCGGATTCCGTTTACGTGAAGGTATGTCAATTGGTGCTAAAGTTACACTTCGTGGCGAACGCATGTATGATTTCTTAGATAAGTTAATCAATGTGTCGTTACCACGTGTTCGTGACTTCCATGGTGTTAGTTCAAGGGCTTTTGATGGCCGTGGAAACTATACACTTGGTGTCCGTGAACAATTAATCTTCCCTGAAATTGATTATGATAATGTTAACCATGTTCGTGGTTTAGATATTGTTATCGTAACAACTGCTCAGACAGATGAAGAATCACGTGAATTATTGGCACAACTTGGAATGCCATTCGAAAAGTAAACGAAGGGAGCAATAAATTTGGCAAAAAAATCGTTAGTTATTAAGAGTCAACGTCCTGCAAAGTATTCGACACAAAACTACACACGTTGTGAGCGTTGTGGCCGTCCACACTCTGTATATCGTAAGTTCCATCTTTGCCGCATTTGTCTTCGCGAGTTAGCTCATGAAGGCCAAATCCCTGGCATGAAAAAAGCAAGCTGGTAAAAAGTATACCGGAGTAAAAGGAGGGTAAACATTAATGTCTATGACTGATCCTATTGCAGATTTCTTAACACGTATTCGTAATGCGAACATGGTTCGTCACGAATCTTTAGAAGTTCCTGCATCAACAATCAAACATGATATTGCTGAAATTCTTAAGAACGAAGGCTTTATCAAGGACGTCGAATATGTCGATGACGACAAGCAAGGTATTATTCGTGTGTTCCTTAAATATGGTAAAAACAAAGAACGTGTTATTACTGGATTGAAACGTATTTCAAAACCAGGTTTACGTTCATATGTAAAAGCTGATGATGTACCAAAGGTTTTGAATGGTTTAGGTATCGCAATCATTTCAACATCTGAAGGTGTAATCACTGATAAAGAAGCTCGCGCTAAAAAAATCGGTGGCGAAGTTTTAGCTTACGTTTGGTAAAATTTAAAAAAGTAAGGAGGTGCAGTTAAATTGAGTCGTATTGGTTATAAAGCTGTAGAAATTCCATCTGGCGTTGAAGTCAAGGCCGATGGTGATCAAGTTACTGTTAAGGGTCCTAAGGGAACATTAACTCGTACTGTTAGCACTGAGATCACAATGTCTGTAAAGGATAACGTGGTTACATTTGATCGCCCAACTAATGATAATAAAATGCGTGCCTTACATGGAGCAACTCGTGCAAACTTTAACAACATGGTTGAAGGAGTTACTAAAGGTTACAAAAAAGACTTACAGTTAGTTGGTGTTGGTTATCGTGCACAACTTAAGGGAAAAACACTGGTTTTAAACTTAGGTTATTCCAATCCTGTTGAACTGGAAACTCCTGCTGATTTACAGTTAGAAGTTCCTGATAACACACATATCGCGGTTAGTGGAATTAGCAAACAACGTGTTGGCGATTTTGCTGCTGAGATTCGTGCCGTTCGTTCTCCAGAACCTTATAAAGGTAAGGGTGTTCGCTATGTTGGTGAATACGTTCGTCTTAAGGAAGGTAAAACTGGTAAGTAATGCCGCTTAGGCTAGTCATTAGAATATTCTAGAGGTGAAAATTGTGATTTCAAAACCAGATAAAAATAAAACACGTCAAAGACGTCATTTACGTGTTCGTAATAAGATTTCTGGGACTGCAGAGTGCCCACGCTTAAATGTATATCGTTCAAATAAAAACATCTACGCTCAAGTAATTGATGACGTAGCGGGTGTAACGCTAGCAAGTGCCTCAACATTGGACAGTGAAGTTAGTGGAGATTCAAAAACTGATCAAGCAAGTTCTGTTGGTGCTTTGGTTGCAAAACGCGCAACAGAAAAGAAAATTGAAAAAGTCGTTTTCGATCGTGGCGGGTACTTATACCATGGCCGAGTTCAAGCTTTAGCTGAAGCTGCTCGTGAAAACGGACTTAAATTCTAAGATAAGGAGGGAATACCGTACATGTCGAATTATATCGATCCAGAAAAGTTAGACTTAGAAGATCGGGTTGTTGGTATCAACCGTGTTACTAAGGTTGTTAAAGGTGGCCGTCGTCTTCGTTTTGCTGCTTTAGTCGTTGTTGGCGATAAAAATGGTCACGTTGGTTTTGGTACTGGTAAAGCTCAAGAAGTTCCAGAAGCTATTCGTAAGGCTGTTGAAACTGCTACAAAGAGTTTGATCCAAGTCCCAATTATTGGCACAACCATCCCTCACGAAATCATCGGTGAGTTTGGTGGCGGACGAATTTTATTAAAGCCTGCTGAAGAAGGTTCTGGTGTTGCAGCTGGTGGTGCTGTTCGTGCCGTTATGGAACTTGCAGGAGTAGATGATGTTACAAGTAAACGTTTGGGTTCAAACACACCTGTAAACGTTATTCGTGCGACATTTGAAGGTTTGAAGGGCTTACGTAGTGCTGAAGAAATTGCTTCATTACGTGGTGTTTCTGCAGAACACTTGGCTGAATAAGGAGGAACAAAAGATGGCTCAATTAAAAATTACACTTATTAAGAGTGCAGTACATCGCCTCCCCAAGCAACGTAAGATTGTTAAAGAATTAGGTTTGGGACGGGTTAATAGCTCAGTCGTTTTACCTAATAATGAGGCGACTCGTGGTGCAATTTTCCATATTGCCCATTTAATCGAAGTTGAAGAAGTTAAATAATTTAATTAGTTAGGAGGTGCCGATACTTATGAAGTTGAATGAATTAAAACCTAGTGAAGGTTCACGTAAGGTACGTAACCGTGTTGGACGTGGAACCTCATCTGGTAATGGTAAGACATCTGGCCGTGGTCAAAAAGGCCAAAAGGCTCGTGGAAAAGTTCGTTTGGGCTTTGAAGGTGGCCAAATGCCACTTTATCGTCGAATTCCAAAACGAGGCTTTACTAACATTAATCGTAAAGAGTATGCCATTGTAAATTTGACAAACTTAAATGCGTTTGATGAAGGTGCAGAAGTTACACCAGAAGCTCTTTTAAAAGCTGGTGTAATTAATAAAGTGCTTAGTGGTGTTAAAGTTTTGGGTGACGGTGAGTTATCTAAGAAATTAACAGTTAAAGCTAATAAGTTCTCAGAAAGTGCAGTAAAAGCAATTGAAGCTGCAGGTGGCAAAACTGAGGTGATTTAATGCTATCGATTATCAAAAACGCTTTTAAAGTAAAGGATATTAGAAATAAAATTCTGTTTACCCTAGGTGTTTTGATTATTTATCGTTTAGGTGCGTATATCACAGTTCCTGGGATTAACGCCAAAGCATTACAAAGTGTTGCTTCCTCTGGATTGGTTGGCATCTTAAATACCTTTAGTGGTGGTGGCCTATCCAATTATTCTATTTTTGCGATGGGTGTTTCTCCATACATTACTGCGCAAATTGTTATTCAACTTTTGCAAATGGACATTGTTCCTAGGTTTGTTGAATGGAGTAAACAAGGTGAAGTTGGTCGACGTAAGTTAAATCAGGCTACGCGGTACTTGACTATCATATTGGCGTTTGTCCAATCGGTTGGTATTACAGCTGGATTTAATGCGTTAAGCAGCTTGAACTTGGGCTTGAACTTGGTTAAAGATCCTAGTGTGCAGACTTATGTCACAATCGGACTTATCTTGACTGGTGGAACAATGTTAGCAACCTGGATGGGTGATATGATCACCGATCGAGGTCTTGGTAATGGTGTTTCAATCTTGATTTTTGCCGGAATTATCGCACGAACACCAACAAGTATTTATCAAATTTATCAAGAACAATTTGTGGATACTGCTAAAAGTCAATGGTTGAACAGTTACATTTTTGTGGCTGTTTTGATTATTGCCGTATTGGCAATCGTGATCTTTGTTACTTGGGTTCAACAGGCTAGTCGTCGTGTTCCAATTCAGTATACAAGAAGAGCGTCAGGTGCACCTGACAGCAGTTACTTACCTTTAAAGGTTAATGTAGCTGGTGTTATTCCAGTTATCTTTGCGAGTTCATTTATTGCAACACCTCAAACTATCTTGATGGCTTTTGCAAATAATCACTCCTCTGATACTTGGTACCAAATTTTGTCGAATGTGTTTAACATGCAAACGACAGATGGTGCAATTTTGTACACATTCTTGATTGTCGTCTTTACCTTCTTCTATGCATTTGTTCAGGTTAACCCTGAAAAATTGGCAGAGAATCTTCAAAAACAAGGAAGTTATATTCCGGGAGTTTGGCCTGGCCATGAGACACAGAGTTATGTGTCTCAATTGTTAATTCGTTTGTCAGTAGTTGGATCGCTATTTTTAGGATTAGTTTCACTAATTCCATTGTTGGCACAAGACTTCTGGAACTTGGATGAATCAATCGGTTTAGGCGGAACAAGTTTGTTGATTGTCGTTGGTGTTGCAATTGAAATCATCAGTCAGATTGATGGTTTAATGATGAAACGCGAATATGTCGGTTTTATCAGAACACCAGAACAAACCAAATAATTGGAGGAAAACAAAAATGACAACTCTTAATCTCGTTTTGATGGGATTACCAGGTGCTGGTAAGGGTACCCAAGCACAAAAGATTGTTGCTGAATTTCATACAGTTCATATTTCAACTGGTGACATTTTCCGAGCAGCAATGAAAAATGGCACTAAGATGGGAATTGAAGCTAAGAAATTTATTGATCAAGGTAATTTGGTTCCAGATTCCGTTACTGACGGAATTGTGGAAGATCGTCTTGCTGAGGATGATACTAATGCCGGCTTTATGCTGGATGGTTATCCTCGTAATCTTGAACAAGCTAATGCTTTGGACAAGATGACTGCGAAATTGAACAAACCAATCAATGCGGTTATTAATATCCACGTTGATCCGGAAGTTTTGATTGAGCGTCTTTCAGGACGATTCATTTGTAAAAATTGTGGCGCAACATACCATAAGCTATACAACCCACCAAAGGTTGAAGGTACTTGTGATGTTTGTGGACACCATGAATTTTATCAGCGTGATGATGACAAACCTGAAACGGTTAAAAATCGCATTGAAGTTAATACAAAGTTGAATACACCACTCATTGATTTTTATAATGATAAAAAATTATTATATACAGTTAATGGTGATCAAGATATTGACGATGTATACAAAGAAATTCAAAAGGTATTACGAGCTATTTAATGCATGCCTGTTCATTATTACCAGTTAATTTTGTTTATTTGCAAATGAAATTACCTTATGGTAAACTTGTTCAGGTTTAGCTTATGGTACTTTTAAGTTACAATAAGCACTGAACGACTGAGTTTGTAAAGAAAAGAACAGTGAAATGGGAGGCACATTTAGTGGCAAAAGATAATGTCATTGAAATTGAAGGCAAGGTAAAAGAAACTTTACCAAATGCGATGTTTAAAGTTGAACTCGAAAACGGTCATGAAATATTAGCACACGTTTCTGGAAAGATTCGTATGCATTATATTCGGATTCTTCCGGGAGATAAGGTAACTGTGGAAATGTCGCCATACGATCTTTCAAAGGGTCGTATTACCTATCGTTTCAGATAAGTTTTAACGTTTTAGGAGGAATATTCATGAAAGTACGTCCATCAGTAAAACCAATGTGTGAACATTGTAAAGTAATTAAACGTAAGGGACGCGTTATGGTTATTTGCTCAGCAAATCCAAAGCATAAACAGCGTCAAGGAAAATAATTAATCTGGAGGTGAAATTTAATGGCTCGTATTGCAGGTGTTGATTTACCACGAGATAAACGAATCGTGATTGGTTTAACATACATTTTTGGTATCGGAAATACTACTGCTAAAAAGATTTTAAAGGATGCTGGTGTCTCTGAAGACGTCCGTGTTCGTGATCTTTCTGCAGATGATGAAGATAAAGTTCGTGCACAAGTAGATAACTACCGTGTTGAAGGAGATCTTCGTCGTTCAGTAAGTCTTGATATTAAACGTCTCCAAGAAATCGGTTCATATCGTGGCATGCGTCATCGTCGTGGACTCCCAGTTCGTGGACAAAACACGAAGAATAATGCACGTACTCGTAAAGGCAAGAAAGTTTCAATCGCCGGAAGAAAGAAATAATAAATAAAGGAGGCTAGCATATTGGCAACCAGAAAGACTACTCGTAAGCGTCGAGTAAGAAAAAATATTGAAGCTGGTGTGGCACATATCCACTCAACTTTTAACAATACATTAGTTATGATTACAGATCCTCAAGGAAACGCTGTTGCATGGTCATCAGCAGGTTCACTTGGATTTAAAGGTAGTCGTAAATCGACTCCATTTGCTGCTCAAATGGCTTCTGAAGCTGCAGCAAAAGCAGCAATGGAACATGGTATGAAATCCGTTGAAGTTGCTGTTAAGGGTCCTGGTTCTGGTCGTGAAGCTGCTATTCGTGCTCTCCAATCTACTGGATTGGAAGTTACTGCTATTCGCGATGTTACACCAGTTCCTCATAATGGTTCTCGTCCTCCAAAGCGCCGTCGTGTATAGTGCGTCAATTTTTTGAGGGCTAACTTCATGATGCATTCCAAGTTACTATGCACAACGCGTTTTGAAAGGGGTAAAGATTAGAATGATCGAATTTGAAAAACCAAACATTCATAAGATTGATGAGAATGCAAATTACGGCAAGTTTGTTGTAGAACCACTTGAACGTGGCTATGGAACAACCTTAGGTAATTCATTACGTCGTATTTTGTTATCGTCATTACCGGGTGCAGCGGTTACAAGCATTCAAATTGATGGCGTTCTTCATGAGTTTTCAACGATTGAAGGCGTAGTTGAAGATGTCACACAAATCATCTTAAACATTAAAAAGGTTTCTTTAAAGATTGAAAGTGACGATGAAAAATCTTTAGAAATTAATGTTAAAGGACCTGCTACTGTCACTGCTGGTGACATTCAGGGCGACAGTGATGTTGAGATCCTTAATCCGGATCAGTATATTTGTACCGTTGCCGATGGTGTTACCTTTCATGCCGTTTTAACAGCTGATACTGGTCGTGGTTATGTTTCGGCTGATGAAAATAAGGCTCGCAAGGATGATATGCCAATTGGTGTACTTCCAATCGATTCCATTTATACCCCAATCGAGCGTGTCAACTATCAGGTTGAAAATACACGTGTTGGTCAGCGGGATGACTATGATAAGCTTACTTTGGATGTTTGGACTGACGGTTCAATTAGTCCTAGTGAGGCTACTAGTCTTTCAGCAAAGATCCTAACGGAACACTTGGCATTATTTGTTAATTTAACGGATGAAGCTCAAGATGCTGAAATCATGGTCGAAAAGGAAGAAACACATAAAGAAAAAATGTTGGAAATGTCTATCGAAGAGCTTGATTTATCAGTTCGTTCATACAATTGTTTGAAGCGTGCTGGAATCAATACTGTTCAGGAATTAACTGACAAAACTGAAGCACAAATGATGAAAGTTCGTAATCTCGGACGCAAATCCCTTGAAGAAGTTAAAGTTAAATTAACTGATCTTGGACTTTCATTACGCAATGAAGACTAATTATAAGGAGGGTTTCCATTCATGGGCTATCGTAAATTAGGTCGTACGAGTTCACAACGCAAGGCTTTGCTTCGTGACTTAACTACTAACTTAATTGTTAATGAAAAGATTGTCACAACAGAAGCACGTGCTAAAGAAGTACGATCAACTACCGAAAAAATGATCACATTAGGTAAACGTGGGGATTTACATGCACGTCGACAAGCAGCTGCTTATCTTCGTAATGTAGTCGCTGATGTTGCTGAAGACGGTGACGAAGTTAAAGTTACTTCAGCTCTTCAGAAGTTGTTTGGTGATTTATCTACTCGTTACGCTGATCGTAAGGGTGGATACACACGAATTCTCAAGACTATGCCTCGTCGCGGAGACGCTGCACCAATGGTTATCTTGGAGTTTGTTGACTAAATTTTCAAACAAAAGGTTTAAATCTTTGAATTAACAAATTTATCACTAAGAGTTGTGGTAGGGTGTAATGATGTTGGAAGTAATTCCGAGTCTAGCCCACGGTTAATACGTTGTATTAACTATCACTGCTTTTCAGTGATTTTTTTGTGTTTACATAAGAATGTATATTAGGGCGAGCGTTTTTGGTGTGGTAAAATAGAAAAAATAACTGTTGAAGAAATCTTTAATGAAGGAATATTTAGGCATGAATGACATAATCAAGGTCTCGCATTTAACTTATAAATATTTACAAAACGAGCTTCCCGCTTTGGATGATGTTTCGTTTTCTATTCCTAGTGGTGCTTGGGTCGCAATCGTGGGGCATAATGGGAGCGGTAAGAGTACGCTTGCACACTCCTTAGACGGCTTGATTGATTTTAAGCAGGGGCAAGTATTTATAGACGGGGTTGAATTAACTGAAGCGAACGTATGGAAAGTACGTAGTAAAATTGGCATGATTTTTCAGAATCCTGATAACCAATTTGTTGGTGCGACAGTTGAGGATGATGTTGCTTTTGGTTTGGAAAATATGGCAGTTCCTCATGATGAGATTCAAGCACGGGTTGATTCGGCACTTGCTCAAGTTCAAATGAGCGAATTTCGTCATAAACAGCCAGATCAGCTTTCAGGTGGACAAAAACAGCGAGTCGCTTTAGCAGGTGTTATTGCTATGCAACCTAAGATTATTATTCTGGATGAGGCAACTAGTATGCTTGATCCAATTGGCCGCCAAGAAATTTTAGGAGTGATTAAACGATTACGGCACAAACTAGGTATTACCGTTTTATCGATCACACATGAGATGGATGAAACAACTAGTGCTGATGCAATCATTGTCCTAAATGACGGGGAAATTATTGAATCCGGTAAACCAAGCCTGATTTATGCCCACAGTGACTTATTATTAAAATTAGGGTTGGATGTCCCTTATTCACAGCGTCTTAAAGAGGCATTAAGATTACGACACATTCAAACACCGCAAGCTTATTCTGACGAGAAAGGAATGGTGGATTGGTTATGGCAATCACTTTTAAAAGCGTAAGTTATACCTATCAGCCTAATACGCCATTTGAATTCCAAGCATTAAATGAGATATCTACTAAAATTGAAGATGGTTCGTTTACAGCCCTGATTGGCCATACCGGTAGTGGCAAGTCTACTTTTTTGCAACATCTAAACGCTTTACTAAAACCCACTTCAGGGACGGTTTTAATTGAAGATGCTACGATTACGCATGAAACAAGTAATAAGAATTTGAAACCACTACGAAAAAAAGTGGGAATCGTATTTCAATTTCCAGAAAAACAACTTTTCGCTGATACGGTCAAAAAAGATATTGCTTTTGGTCCAGAGAACTTTGGTAGTACTCCTGAAGAGGCCGGCAAACTTGCCAAAGAAATGATTGAATTGGTAGGTTTACCAGTTTCATTATTAGATCGATCACCGTTTGAATTATCAGGTGGGCAAATGCGCCGAGTTGCGATTGCCGGGGTTCTGGCTATGCAACCAGATGTTTTAGTTCTCGATGAACCAACTGCCGGATTAGATCCAAGTGGTCGTCAAGAAATTATGCACTTATTTACAAGTTTGCAACAGTCACAACATTTTACGATTGTGTTAGTTACGCATCAGATGGAATATGTTGCCAATTATGCTAATCATGTGATTGTGATGGAACACGGAAAAATTGTTAAAGAGGGCAGTCCACGAGAGGTTTTTGCAGACGTTGAATGGCTCCATGACAAGCAACTTGATGTTCCGGCTAGTACCGAGTTTGCATTTGAAATGGTAAAAAGAGGTTTTCACTTTGATAAATTGCCATTAACCGAACAAGAATTGGCCGATGATATCGCAACGATGTTTAAACGAAGAAGGCGATCAAATGAATAAGTTACTGTTTGGTCGCTATATTCCTCAAGATTCGTTTGTGCATCACATGGATCCACGAGCAAAACTGGTGTTAAGCTTTTTGTATGTGATTGTTATTTTTTTTGCAAACAATTGGTGGATCTATTTATTAATGACGGTCGTTGCATTATTAAGCATTTGGGCTTCTAAAATTAATTTTAAACTATTTGTTGATGGAATCTTACCCTTGATATGGATCATTGCCTTTACAATGCTGATTCAGGTGCTTTTCGGTACTGGTGGGCATTTATACTGGCAATGGGGAATCTTTTCCGTTACGAGCCTCGGAATCCTTAATGCGGCGTATATTTTTGTTCGATTTACACTGATTATCTTAATTTCTACCTTATTAACGCTTTCCACTTCGCCAATTCAAATTTCGGATGCCATTGAATCTTTGTTGAAACCATTAGAGAAGGTTCATTTTCCCGTCTATGAAGTAGCGTTAATGTTATCAATTGCCTTACGGTTTGTACCGACGTTGATGGATGAAACGGAATCGATTATGAATGCGCAACGTGCACGTGGCGTTGACTTTGGTACCGGGAACATTGTGCAACGGATAAAAAAGATTATTCCAATTTTAATCCCGCTTTTTGTGAGTGCCTTCAACCGAGCTGAAGATTTAGCGACGGCAATGGAAGCCCGTGGTTATCAAGGTGGGGCCGGAAGAACTAAGTATCGTTTATTGAAATGGGGAACACGTGATACAATTGCAACGCTCATCTACTTATTGATGACGGTCGTCGTTTTTGCTTTACGTTTCTGTTAAGGAGAGTTTTATGTATCGCTATAAAATTACAATTGCCTATGATGGGACTAATTTTGCAGGGTTTCAAAAACAGCCGAAGCAACGAACCGTTGAAGAAGTGGTAGAAAGAGCAGTTAATAAGATTGCTAAAAAGCCGGTAAAATTAATTAAAGTTTACGGTTCCGGGCGAACTGATTCTGGGGTTCATGCGCTTGGCCAGGTTGTGCACTTCGACATTCCATTTGATCTAACTGAAACGGCAATGCTGCATGCATTGAATAGTATCTTGCCGTTAGATGTTGTTGTCTTAAAAGTTGAACACGTTTCACAAGAGTTTCATGCACGCTATGGAACACAGGGGAAACGTTACCAGTACCGCTTGGCGTTAGGTGAGTTTGTTGACCCTTTTAAACGTAATTATACTGGTCACTGGAAATTTCCACTGGATTTAAAACTGATTCAAAGTGCGTTGCCAGATTTAGTTGGTAAACACGACTTTACTAGTTTTTGTGCTTCCGGTGGTCATACCAAAACGAACGTTCGTGAAATTTATGAGGCAACTGCAGTATTTGATAAACAACAAAATGAAATTATTTTTGAATTTTATGGGAGCGGATTTCTATATAACATGGTCAGAATCATGGTTGCAGTTTTAATTGAAATTGGTAGTCATAGACGACCAGTACATGATATTCCGCGCATAATTGAGGCTAAAAATAGGGATGAAGCTCGTGGAACCGCTCCAGCAAGTGGGCTATATTTAAAAAAAGTCTATTACCCGGCAAATTTTGGTAAATGATGATTGACTTTAGTGAAGGTAATTAGTAAAATTGAATTTGGTATTGTTTACCTCCACAAATAGGCCCCGGAAACTTATTAAAGTTGAGTTAAACAAAACAGAAATTGGAGGAAATACAAGTGCGTACAACATATTTAGCAAAACCAGGCGAAGTAGATCGCAAATGGTACGTAGTGGATGCTACAGATGTTCCTTTGGGACGTTTATCAAGTACAGTTGCATCTATCTTACGCGGTAAAAACAAACCAACATTCACACCAAACGTTGATACAGGTGACTATGTGATCGTTGTGAATGCAGCAAACGTTAAATTAACAGGTCGTAAAGCGACACGTAAAATTTACTATCATCATTCTAATCACCCAGGTGGCTTAAAGGCTAAGACTGCTGGTGAAATGCGTGATAAGACTCCTGAAAAATTAATTGAGACTTCAGTTAAGGGAATGCTTCCTCATAACTCACTGGGTCATAAAATGGGACTCAAATTACATGTCTATGCTGGCTCAGAACATGATCATCAAGCTCAACAACCTGAAAAGCTTGACATCACTAACTTAATTTAAGGAGGAAACGAATTTTGGCAGAAGCACAATATCGCGGCACTGGTCGCCGTAAAAACTCTGTTGCTCGTGTACGTCTTGTACCCGGAACAGGAAAAATTACTGTAAATGACAAAGCGATTGAAGATTACATTCCATTCGCTAACTTGCGTCAAGTTGTTATCCAACCATTTGAAGTTACAGAAACAACTGGCAATTACGATGTTCTCGTAAATGTTAATGGTGGTGGCTTCTCTGGACAATCTGGTGCTATTCGTCATGGAATTGCTCGTGCATTGCTTGATGTAGATCCTGATTTCCGTACACCTTTAAAACGTGCAGGTCTCTTAACTCGTGACCCTCGTATGAAGGAACGTAAGAAATATGGTCTTAAAAAAGCTCGTAAAGCAGGCCAATTCTCAAAACGTTAATATTATATCAATGTTTCAAACACTTCTTCGTTGCGAAGAGGTGTTTTTTTATACAAAAAAACCATAAACCGTTGATGAAAAAGGTATACTCGTTACTAAATGTGACTAATCAAAAATGGTTTATGGTTTTATTTATTTATTTGTGAATGCGTTTATAATTTTTGTCAAAATATTTTCCTGCGCGAATATCGTTAGGAAGTTCAGGATAAGGTGCTTCACTAATTACGTCTTCATTGTTTTGACCAGCATCACCCATGTGAGTAATATGTGCAAATTCGGGAACAACTAGTTTTGGATAAGTTTCATACTTTTCTCTTGAAGCCTTCATAAGGTCAATATGGTCATTTTGATAAGTGACCGTGATTTCAGGATGCTCCTGAACCCAACGAGGGAAGAAGATGGTACCGTTGAGTTTCTTTTCATTGGGAACAAAGTCTAATGCAACATCTGTACCAGTGGGTTCAGTCCAAGCAACCTTGTAGATTCCAGGAACCAGCATCACGATGTTAGCCTCTTGGTCTTTTACCCAACGACCAGCGACCATACCACCATGAATTCGATAATCAACAGTATGATCGTTCTTTGCATACCATTCATATTCCCAACCGTTATCATACGTGTAAATAAAATGAGTTCCTAAAAAGTCATCAAGTGTCTTAAATGTTTTTGTCATTATCAAAAGCCTCCATTAGTTATTGACGTTAATTAATACGTGTAATTAATTACATGTTTTAATCGACTTGATCATGTTACAATATTTTTAAGAAAACGTCAAGGAGGAACCATTTATGGCTCAGAAAAATCGACTTAAATATATTTTATTGGGTTTATTAAAAGATAAAAGTCAAACTGGTTATGACCTGACCAAGTCATTTGACTCGGATATTGGTGAGTTTTGGACTGCCAATCACAGTCAAATATATCCCTTATTAAAACGAATGGAAGCCGAACGTCTAATTGATCATAAAACTTCGTTAGTGGGAGAGAAGTTGCAAAAAAAAGAGTATTTTATTACTGAAACGGGAAGCCATACGTTCGAAAAGTGGTTAAAAAGTCCCTCAGAAATTGATACGATTCACGATGAGTTTATCTTAAAGTTGTACTTTATTGATGATCCTCAATCTGTTCTGCTTAAACAGATGATTACAAGTCAGCAAACTTATCATCGAGACAAACTTGTGCATTTAAAAATGCAATTTAAAGAAAAATTTCCAAGCTCAAAACAAATCAAACAACATTTTGGACATTCGCTTGTTTTACGTCATGCCATTGAGCGTGAACAGGGGTATAGTGACTGGTTAAATGAAATTTATAAGACAATTAAATAAGTGAATTATTGACATCGAAGTGTTGAATTTGGAAAACTGGTTTTTAGAAAGTAAAATCAAAATTGACATTTTATTAAATATTGATTAGAATTAAACACTATATTTAATTAAAAACTAACCATGATCGGAGAATAGAAATGTTGAATAAGGGTAAATTTGCGGACTTGTTTGTGCGTAAAGAAGTAAACACCGATATGTTTAAAAAAACAGGTTTGGAAAAATCACTCACGGCATTTAGTTTAACGACGATGGGAGTCGGCGCAATCGTTGGAGCAGGAATCTTTATCACTCCCGGAATTATTGCTGCCTTATATAGTGGTCCAGGTGTCTGGTTATCTTATTTAGTTGCTGCTGTTGTGTGTTCATTAGCTGCACTTTGTTATTCAGAGTTTTCATCCACCATTCCATTAGCAGGGAGTGCCTATACTTATATTTATACCGTGTTTGGTGAACTAATAGCGTGGATTTTAGGTTGGGCGTTAATTTCAGAATATCTTTTTGCTGTTTCTTCGGTGGCTGTGAGTTGGTCGGCTTACTTTCAAAACATTTTGGCTGGTTTTCAAATTCACTTACCAGCAATGTTTCAAGCTGCTTATGGTACTTCTGGCAGTCCCCATGCACTTTTTGATTTACCAGCTTTTGTGATCACCATGATTATTGCTTATTTGTTAGTTCAGGGAGTTCGTGAATCAGCTAGAGTAAATGCAATTATGGTTATTTTAAAAATTTCTGTTATTTTACTTTTTATTGTTGTCGCGGCTTTCTACGTGCGTCCAAGCAATTTCAATCCAATCTTACCTTTTGGATTCAAAGGAGTCATTAAAGGCGCAGCTGTTGCCTTCTATGCCTATATTGGATTTGATGCGGTATCGACAGCGTCTGAAGAAGTCAAAAATCCTAAACGTGATATGCCAATTGGGATTGTTTCGTCGTTAATTGTAGCTTCTATTTTATATATTTCGTTATCGGTTGTTTTAGTTGGCGTGGTTCATTACACAAAGTTAAACGTGGCCGATCCGGTGGCTTTAGCATTACATTTAATTCATCAAAACTGGGTAGCAGGAATTGTGTCACTGGGTGCGGTAATCGGGATGACAACCGTTCTTATTGTGATGTCTTACGGTGGAACGCGATTAATTTTTGCGATTAGCCGTGATGGTCTGTTACCTAAGGCACTGCACAAACTGAATCCTAAAACGCATGTGCCAGTCATTAATACGTGGATTTTTGGACTGATTGCCAGTATTTTTGCGGGTATCATTCCGTTAAGTAAAATTGCCGAACTTGTTAATATTGGAACTTTGTTTGCTTTTGCGATGGTGTCGTTGGGAGTTGTGTTCTTACGTAGTGATCATAAATTCCGCAATTTACCTAAATCGTTTGAAGTGCCGTTTTATCCATATATTCCGATCTTGTCATTTGCAGCCTGTATTTATTTGATGCTTCAACTAGCTGCATTTACTTGGGAAATGTTTGGAATTTGGCTGATTATCGGACTGATCATCTATTTTGGCTATGGTTTTTCACATAGCATTGCAAGGAAAAATGAAGACAAGTAAAAAATGAATATTACATTTTGATTGGATAAAAAAAGAGGCTGAAAATTTTTTCAGTCTCTTTCTGTCTCTAAACTTTAACAACCAAAATTGGGTGCTCCGCTTAGCTACGAAAACCAAACGATTCAAGGGACAAATCATTCAGCTCTCTAGGCGGTCATAGCAACTTATCGTTTTAACGATTTTAGTTGCATGGACACTGGAGTATGTTCGAAGTCAAAATACCTTTTCCACCAAGCTCATTAATACCCATTTTGCATATTAATTTGATTAATCGGTACGGTACCATCGCGCATAAATTGTTTCAAATTGGGAAGAAAAATTTTATCCCATGCCTGACCTTGATGTTTGGTTTGAGCGGAGTAATGCGGTGTGATCAAAACATTCTTCATTTGCCATAAGGCATTGTCGGATGGTAATGGTTCTTCCTCGAATACATCTAAAGCTGCATGTTGCAATTTTTGTTGATTCAGCGCATCAATTAACGCTGCGGTATCCACAGATTTGCCTCGACCGACGTTAATGAATAAATAAGTATTGTGTAAAGCATTGAAAAAGGTCTTGTCAAAAAAGTGCGTAGTCTGTGGTGTTAATGGCATGATGTTAACGAGCACATCGCTTTTAGCTACGGCATGTCGCCAATCGTCTTGAGCAAAAGTGTCATCAAAATGGGCCGCCTTGTGTCCTGTACGGTTGACGCCGATAGTTTTTGCATGAAAGGCCTGCAACAAACGAGCTAATTCACTGCCGATGTGACCAGTGCCAAAGATAGTCCAGGTTGTTTCACTGAGAACAAAAGCATCACCAAAGTCAGCTTGTGGTTCCCAGTGGTGCTGTGCTGAACTTTCTAATACTTGTGGTAAATTACGCATGAAATATAAAGCATAAAGCAAAACGGTTTGTGAAATAGGCGCCGCGTGCACACCGCTGACATTAGACACGATAACCTGTTTTTCTTTAAGTGTTTTAAGTGGTAAGTAGTCCACGCCCGCACTAATCGTTTGTAGCCATTTTAATGAACCATTAGGAACGGTCAAAACTTTTTGAGAGATATCCGGTTTCCAACCAAGCATGATCTCAATTGACGCGTAATCTTGCGGTGTGATGGATTCTTCAGTAAAAATGTTGATGCCTAGTTGACGATAGGCGGCTAAATTCAATTCTGAATTATGTGTTAAAAGTAAAAGATTTTTCAAAATTTTACAACTCCTTATAAAGTAGCTCGTAATTAATTTTTCTGCTGCTTTCATGATATAATGATTTTTAACAATTAAGAAATCAAATGACTTTTTATCTTGTGAGGAAAATAAAAATGGGGAAAACTTCTGCTGGTCGAATTAGTATTTTAGGACTATTTGCTGCAATCATCATTCTACAAAATTATGTACCAATGATAGGCTATTTACCAGTTGGCCCGTTAAACATTACGACAATTCATATTACGGTTATCATTGCCGCTGTTGTTCTAGGCCCTGGTGATGGTGCCATTGTTGGTGGAATTTGGGGAGTTGTTGACTGGATTCGGGCATTAACGGTTACTTCGAGTGCTTTAGGCAACATTGTGATGGTTAATCCGTTAATTTCAGTTGTTCCAAGAATTCTTATTGGCCTAATTGCTGGGTGGTTATTTGCTAAGTTAGCCCGACCAAATAATAGGTTAACGATGCCACTTGTGATAAGTGGCATTGTCGGCTCTTTGATTAATACCGTTCTAGTACTAGGTGGGATCGCGTTGTTCTTTGGAAATGGTTCGGCAATTCTGGCGGCAATTAATTTTCGGGCGTTAACGCCGTACATTTTATTTGTGGCAGGTACGAATGGCATTCCAGAGGCGATTGCAGCCGGCATATTGGTTCCCTTAATAGCGGCACCACTTCTGAAATATACGAAGCTAGGACAACAGCGTTTCAAGCACTGATTTTTATCAGAAAATAAACAGAAAGATGGATGAATTTGGCGAAACGGAAAAAACGACGAAAGAATAATTTTTTATTTAAACGAGGAAAACTACAGTTGTCTGGGGTTATTTCGTTGGTTTTAGTTTTTGGATTATTAGTTGTGTTGTTTGTCCAGTTAGTACCTAAAATTTCGTTTACAAATTCAACACCGGCGACCAATTTGAATACACAAAGTCATCAAAAATTTATTAAAACCATTGCGCCATATGCTCAGACAATGCACACCAAGTATGGTGTCTTGCCAAGTATAACAATTGCGCAGGCCATCTTAGAATCTGACTGGGGAACCAGTCAACTTTCCAGAGATTATAATAATTGCTTTGGAATCAAGGGAACCATTTATCAAACAACCAAAGAAATGAAAACGCAAGAATTTGTAAATGGCAAATGGATTACGGTGACGGCTCGCTTTCGGGTGTACAATAGTTGGAAGGATTCTGTGAAGGATCACACACTGCTATTTGTGAATGGCACTAATTGGAATAAGAATCAGTATCAAAGTGTGCGCACCGCAACGGACTATAAAACGGCCGCTAAGGCACTTTACACTGCTGGCTACGCAACGGATCCTGGCTATCCTGCGAAGCTGATTAACCTAATTCAGACGTATGATTTAGAAAAATATGATCCACAATAAACTATTTGGAGGTAACGTTGTGAAATTATTAGAAGATCGTATCCGTAAAGAAGGAATTGTACTCCCACATAATGTTTTGAAAGTCGATAGTTTTTTAAATCATCAGGTGGATCCCCAACTTATGTTTGAAGTAGGTAAAGAGTTTGCAAAACGGTTTGCCGATAAGCAAATCACTAAAATTTTAACCGTAGAGTCTTCCGGGATTGCACCAGCTGTTATGACAGGTTTGGCAATGCAGGTGCCGGTAATTTTTGCAAGAAAGCATAAAAGTTTAACCTTAACTGATAATCTTTATACCGCGGATGTTTATTCTTATACCAAACAAACAACCAATAAAATTTCAATTGCCAAGCGCTTTATCGAACCAAATGATTCGGTGTTAATTATCGATGATTTCTTGGCTAATGGCCAGGCTGTTCAGGGGCTGTTAACCATTGCAGATGACGCCAATATTAAAGTTCAAGGAATTGGTATTGTGATTGAAAAGACCTTCCAAAAGGGAAGAATATTAATCACCAAACGAAATATTCAATTGGAAGCGTTAGCGCAAATTAGTAGTTTAGAAAATGGAGAGGTCCAATTTTTAAATTAATGCAAAAACGCGGTGAATATACTTGCCAACAAGGGATGATAACAGTAAGATTAAATATGAAGACCTCTTGATCGGAAAAAAGATAAGAAAGAAATCTGCACGTTAATCGGTGCATAAGAATGGGTGGGTTAAATGGCAGTAGCAAATAATGCAACGTTATATCCCGGAAATACATTGGGAATTATTGGAGATAGTTCAAACGGCTCTCAATTAATTACAGCGGCACGGCGTTTAGGACTTCGAGTAATTGCTTATGGAGCTAATGAAGTTAGTGAAACCATGCAGTTAGCGGATGTACATATCGTTGGTGAGCCAAATGATGGTAATAAATTACGTGAATTTGGCGAAAAATGCGATTCTGTGATTTACGAATCCGAACATGTTGATGCACAAACACTGAAGTATCTGGAACAATTTACTAAAATACCGCAAGGAACGAATGCACTAGAAGTCACACAGGATCGTTTAATTGAACGTGCCTTTTTTGATCAATTAAATTTAAACTCAGCACCTTATGCAACTGTGATTAGTTTAAGTGATATTTATGAATCCATTAATTCGATTGGCTACCCAAGCATTTTGAAACCAATTCAAAAAAGCTTTGCGCCACATGCAGAATTACGGATTAACACGCAAACTGATATTCCAGAGGCTGCTGATCTTTTAAATGAACGAACTTATATTTTGGAATCAACAATTCCAGCACAACAAGAGTTGGTAATGACCATTGCTCAGGGAATGAATGGGGAACGTAAGATTTTTCCAATTGCCGAGAATGTCTATGATGAGGATCACTTGTTAGAAACGATTGTACCAGCTGCAGTTTCGGATAGTGTTCAAAATGAATTATTACGAATTACGAATGAAATTGCTGATGCGTTGGAATACGTGGGCGTTTTTGAAATTTCGTTTTCAGTGACTAAGACGGAAGACATTTATGTTAAACGAATTGTGCCAGCAATTCACCGTCCAGGATATGTGTTCAATCGTTCCACTAATGTGAGCGTCTTTGATCAGCATTTACGGGCAATTGCAGGAATGCCATTGAGCGATATTAAGTTGTTTATGCCAACGATTATGGTTAATTTCGACAAGAGTCAGATGAGTGCGATTAGAACGCAGTGGAATATCAAGAATAATTGGTATTTTCATATGTATGCACAAAATAAGACAACTGAGAAACAAACAAGAGCAGGGTATGCGTTGGTTGAAGCTAATTCAACTCAGCAGGCACAAGAACAAATTGATAATACTGAAATTTGGAAGCATCAGACAGTGGTTGATTTTGGGAATGCTGAATAGCAAATTTAAAAATCAAACCAGCTAAAATTTAAACGTTAGTAGGAGAGTGAGTTTTACGAAACTCTCTTTTTTTGTGATTATGCAAGAAGTCTGAGTTATTTTGTTCTTGAGGGCCAAGTAGGGCTAACTTTTTGTTATAATTAAGTTCAATTGAGTTTTTTTAGAAAAAATGGGTTTTAGATAGAGAGGATTGAATCTTTTGACCGAAAATAGGTTATTGAAGGGTCTAAATGATAAACAAAAAGAGGCAGTTCAGGCAACTGAAGGGCCACTTTTAATTATGGCGGGTGCCGGAAGTGGCAAAACACGAGTTTTAACGCATCGCGTAGCCTATTTAATTGAAGAAAAGGCAATTAATCCCTGGAATATTTTAGCAATTACATTTACTAACAAAGCAGCTAAAGAAATGCGCGAACGAGTTATCAAATTACTTGGCAGTGCTGGTTCTGATATTTGGGTATCGACATTCCATGCACTGTGTGTACGTATTTTACGAAGAAATATTGATCAAATTGGTTATAATCGCGCTTTTTCAATTGCCGATACCAGTGAACAACGAACGCTTATGAAACATATCGTGGCTGATTTGAACTACGATCCAAAGAAGTTTGATCCTAAGTCATTGTTATCAGCAATTTCCAATGCTAAGAACGATTTATTAACACCTAAAGAATATAAAGCAACGGCTAAAACACCATTTGAAGTGGTTGTAGCTGATGCCTATGAAGAGTATCAACGTCGTTTGAAAATCAATCAGGCGCTCGACTTTGATGATCTCATTATGCAAACCATTATTTTGTTTCAAAAACATCCGGATACTTTAAGTTTTTATCAAAACAAATTTCACTATATTCACGTTGATGAGTATCAGGATACCAATGAAGCACAATATACATTGGTTAATATGTTAGCAAAACGCTTCGAAAACATTTGTGTAGTGGGGGATGCTGACCAGAGTATTTATGGTTGGCGTGGAGCTGACATGCAAAACATTTTGAACTTTGAACAGGATTATAAAAATGCTCAGGTTATCTTACTGGAGCAAAATTACCGTTCAACTAAGAAAATTTTGGATGCAGCTAACTCAGTCATTAAAAACAACACAACTCGCCGTCCTAAAAAATTATGGACAGAAAATAAGGACGGGGACGATATTACTTATTATCGTGGTCAAAGTGAAAATGATGAAGTGCATTTTATTGTGCAACAAATCAAACAACAAATTGAGGATAATCATTATCAGTATGGTGATTTTGCAGTTTTGTATCGAACCAATGCACAATCACGTGCGGTTGAAGACACATTTCTGAAATCGAGTGTTCCGTACACAATGGTGGGCGGCCATAAGTTCTACGATCGAAAAGAAATTCGTGACGTATTGGGTTACTTGACCTTGCTGGCCAATCCAGATGATTCTATGAGTTTTGAACGAGTTGTGAATGAACCCAAGCGTGGTATTGGGACCAGTTCGATCGAAAAATTAACTGATTTTGCGAATTACAATCACTGGTCACTTTTTGAAGCTGCGCAAAACGTTGAAGTGGCTAACGAAATTGCGGGACGGGCAAAAAATGCCATCGATCAGTTTGCGTCGATCATGACTGATTTAAAGCGCATGGCGGAATTTTTGACAATCACAGATTTAACGGAACAAGTTTTAGATAAAACGGGTTACAAAGCTGAACTTGAAAAATCCCGTTCATTAGAAGCGCAGACGCGTCTTGAAAATATTGAAGAATTTTTAACTGTTACCAAACAATTTGATGATAGTCATCAGGACGAAGAAGAAACTACAGCTGAAACACGTTTAGCAGACTTTCTAGCTGACTTGGCATTAGTTTCAGATCAGGATAGTGTTGAAGAAGAACCATCCGCAGTTACCTTGATGACGTTGCATGCAGCTAAAGGACTTGAGTTCCCAGTGGTGTTCTTAATTGGGATGGAAGAAGGTATTTTTCCATTATCCCGAGCCGCAATGGATGAGGATCAACTTGAAGAGGAACGTCGGTTAGCCTACGTTGGAATTACACGAGCTCAAAAGAAGTTGTACATTACCAATGCTTATTCACGAATGTTATATGGCCGTTTACAAAATAATCCAGCCTCACGATTTATTGAAGAAATTGACCCAGACGTGTTGGAATCTGCTAACCAAACTGCTGGGGCAGCACCAAGTGGTTATGGTAATCAACGTAAAGATTATCCATTCGATAATAAGATGGCACGAGCTACAGCAACAACTTATCATCGACCAGCAGCCAAACCGCAAAAATATGACGGTACGGGTGCAGATAAGGTGAGTTGGTCAGCTGGTGACAAGGTACAACATAAGGCATGGGGTGTTGGAACTGTGGTGAAAGTAACTGGCAAGGGTGAAGATGCCGAGTTAGACATTGCATTTCCAGATCAAGGCGTTAAACGGTTATTAGCTGCATTTGCGCCGATTAGTCGTGTCCCAAAAGATTAAATATTAATTTTCGAGTAATAAATAGTATATATAGAGAAAAGACCTTGACAGTTTTTTGATTTAATCCTCATAATTCAAGAGTGAATTATGATTAAAACGGGAGGAATACACGGTGAATTTAAAGAAAAGTTTGCTTGGCGTTGCGGTGATTTTTAGTGCAATGATTCTGGCGTCGTGTGGAAGCAGCAGTAATAAGTCAAGTTCGAGTTCAAGTAGTACCAAAACAACCAGTTCAAAAAGTGGCAGCTATCAAGTTACGGGGCAAACTAACAATAGTCAGTATGCAGGAGTGATTAAAAATGGTAAGTATTTGACCAGTAAATCACGTGGCGTAACAGCGAGTCAAAATTCTAATTTATTGAATTTAAAGAGTTTTGAAACTGGTTTACAGGATATTTCAAAAACCCAATTTTCAACATCTAAGTATATTTTCCAAGAAGGCCAATACCTTTCCAAAAGTACCGTTGAAAATTGGATCGGGCGTAAATCTAAATCAAATAGTGAAGGCTTAAACCCTACTAGCAACGGATCAACAAGTCCAACTAAACGAAATCCAATTTATTTACAGAGTTTGGAAGAACAAGACTATGTTCAAAAGAGTGGTAGTAAACTAAAATTGAGTGGTGTCACAATTGGTTTAGCAATGAATTCAGTTGATTACTATCGTAAAACCACTTATGGTGCACAGTATCAAACAGATATTAGTGATGCTACTTTGGAAAAAGAAGGCAAGGCGATGGCTAAAGAGGTATTAGCCCGTCTTCGTAAAAATTCAGCACTTAAAAATGTTCCGATTGTCATTGCAATCTACAAGCAGGCTTCAAATGATAGTCTGATTGGTGGTAATTTTGTTAGTTACTCGGTAAATAACGGTAATTCTATTAGCAAGTGGAAAGCAATGAATATTCAAAACGTTGTTTTTCCACTAAAGACAGGCGAAAGTGCCCCTAATAGTAATGATGCAGATGCTTTTTTAAACTTTAAATCAGAAGTTGAAAGTTTCTTCCCTAATTTAAGCGGTGTGACTGCTCAGGCACAATACAAAAATGGATCTTTACAGGGCATGAACGTTTCCATTACAACGCAGTTTTATAGTGAAACGGAAATTAGTAGTTTTACACAATTTTTAGCAGATCAAGCAGAAAAGTATTTACCAAGCGGTGTCAAGACAGATATTACGGTTAGTTCAACCACAGATGGCGTTCAAAGCTTCTTAAGTCGTTCAAGCACGGCGAAGAGTTTTAAAACACATGTTTTTGGTAGCTATTAGTTATTAATCGCACTTTTATAAAGTTTAGCTGATTTATGGTAAAATAATTTGATAGATTTGAAAGAAGGATAACACATGGCAAACGAAGAAAAAATTGATAAAGCCCAAGTGGAGCACGTTGCCAGTTTAGCAAAGTTGGAATTTGATGATGCTGATTTGGGTAAATTCACAACACAATTGGGTGATATTATGGAATTATTCAATACGTTAAGTGAAGTAGATACAACTGACGTAGAACCTACGTTTAGTGTGACGGATCAATTCAACACAATGCGAGAAGATGTTGCAGTTAATAGTCATGAAAAAGAGGCATTACTCAAAAATGCACCTGATACTCAGGATGGCTTTATCCGCGTTCCCGCAATTATTGACGAAAGTGAAGGTGCCAACTAGATGAATTATTTTGATACTGATTTGACTACGTTGCATGAAAAACTGGTCAATAAAGAACTGACTGCTGAACAATTGACACGTGAGACCTTAGCTAAAATCAAGGCTGATAACGAAGCAATCAATGCTTACATTACAATTGATGATGACGCGGCCATCGAAGCGGCAAAAGCCATTGATGCTAAAGGGATTAACCCAGATAACCTTTGGGCAGGAATTCCAGTAGCTGTTAAAGACAATATTGTCACCAAGGGATTACGGACGACAGCGGCTTCCAAGATTTTGGAAAACTTCAATCCGATTTATGATGCCACGGTTATTGAAAAATTACGTGCCAATGATGTAATTGTGATTGGAAAAACCAACTTGGATGAGTTTGCCATGGGTGGTTCAACAGAAACTTCCTACTTTAAAACGACACATAATCCTTGGAACTTAACTAAGGTACCTGGTGGTTCTTCGGGTGGTTCAGCTGCAACGGTGTCTGCTGGTGGCGTTTTAGCTGCTCTAGGGACTGATACAGGTGGTTCAATTCGGCAACCAGCATCATTCACTGGGGTTGTGGGTGTAAAGCCTACATATGGCCGTGTGTCACGTTGGGGAATTATTGCCTTTGGTTCTAGTTTGGATCAAGTGGGTCCCTTTACGCGCACAGTTAAAGATAATGCTGCCCTTTTGAATTTAATTGCTGGTCATGATGAGCACGATATGACTAGTTCTGACAAAGAAGTACCAGACTTCACGGCTGGTTTAGATGGTTCTGTTAAGGGCATGCGAGTAGCTTTACCAAAAGAATATTTGGGTGAAGGCGTGGATGAAAACGTCAAGAAAGCCGTTTTAGATGCTGCTAATACCTTTAAAGAATTAGGAGCAACGGTGGATGAGGTTTCATTGCCTCACAGTAAATACGGAATTGCCGCTTACTACATCATCAGTTCTTCTGAAGCTTCTTCTAACCTGCAACGGTTTGATGGGATTCGTTATGGATTCCGTGCTAAAGACGTTAAGAATCTGGAAGATGTTTATGTTCGTTCCCGTTCAGAAGGATTTGGCGATGAAGTTAAACGCCGCATTATGTTAGGAACCTATTCACTTTCAGCTGGTTTTTATGATGCATACTTCCGTAAGGCTGCTGAAGTGCGAACAATGATGATCAATGATTTCAAGAAGGTTTTTGAAGATCATGACTTTATCATTGGCCCAACAGCTCCAACACCTGCATTTGGCATTGGTGAGGATTCATCTGATCCAAAGAAGATGTACATGAATGATGTTTTGACGGTACCAGTTAACATGGCTGGTTTACCCGGAATGTCATTACCTGCTGGCTTCAGTAATGGATTACCAGTTGGCTTACAAATTATTGCTAAACCATTTGATGAACAAACTTTGTACAAGGCAGGATATGCCTTTGAACAAGCAACAGATTTTCATAGTAAAACCCCTGAGATTGGAGGAGACAAATAATGAATTTTCAAAC
Source organism: Pediococcus ethanolidurans (assembly GCF_964062635.1). Classification (NCBI taxonomy): domain Bacteria; kingdom Bacillati; phylum Bacillota; class Bacilli; order Lactobacillales; family Lactobacillaceae; genus Pediococcus; species Pediococcus ethanolidurans. The sequence goes on along the minus strand of NZ_OZ061250.1, from coordinate 2,055,180 downwards.
AACGATTGGACTTGAAGTCCATGTAGAATTAAAGACGAATTCTAAAATTTTTAGTCCGTCTCCAGTTGAATTCGGGGATGATCCTAATGCCAACACTAATGTAATCGATTGGGGCTATCCGGGTGTTTTACCTACAACCAATAAAGGCGTTGTGGAATCTGGTATTAAAGCTGCACTAGCTTTACATGCTGAAATCGAAAAACATAATCATTTTGATCGAAAAAATTACTTCTATCCTGATAATCCTAAAGCTTACCAAATTACGCAGGCGGACAAGCCAATTGCGCATGATGGCTGGATTGAAATTGAAGTTGATGGTGAAAAGAAGAAAATCGGTATTGCTGAAATGCATATTGAAGAAGATGCCGGTAAGAATACACATAATCCTAATGGCTATTCTTTTGTTGATTTAAACCGTCAGGGAACACCTTTGATTGAAATTGTTTCTAAGCCAGATATTGCTTCACCAGATGAGGCTTATGCTTATCTTGAAGCTTTGCGTCAACGTATCCAATTTACGGGTGTGTCTGATGTGAAGATGGAAGAAGGATCCATGCGAGTGGACGTTAATATTTCGATTCGTCCTTATGGATCAGACAAGTTTGGTACTAAAACAGAATTAAAGAACTTGAACTCCTTTAATTTTGTTCGCAAAGGACTTGCCTTTGAAGAAAAACGGCAGCAACAAGTTTTGATGTCTGGTGGTACTATTCAACAAGAAACTCGTCGTTTTGATGAGGCTACTGGTCAAACAATCTTGATGCGTGTTAAGGAAGGCTCTGATGACTATCGTTACTTCCCAGAACCAGATTTGCCTGCTTTGGCAATTAGCGATGACTGGATTCATAGTATTGAAGAAGCAATGCCAGAAATGCCTGGTAAACGCCGTGCACGTTATGTAAATGAGTTAGGTCTTAAGGATTATGACGCGATGGTGCTTACGCAAACTAAGGAAATGTCAGATTTCTTTAATGAAACAGTTGCTAATGGTGCGGATGCTAAAATGGCTGCCAACTATCTGATGGGTGATGTAAATGCTTATCTGAATGATCAACAGGTTGATTTGCAAGATACAAAACTTACACCCGCTAACTTAGCTGCGATGATTAAGATGATTAGTGACGGCACAATTTCAACTAAGATTGCTAAAAAAGTGTTCAAGGCGCTTACAAAGGGTGAAGAACCAGTTGCTTGGGTTAAGAGTAAAGGCTTAGTTCAATTATCTGATCCTGCACAGTTACAGCCAATGATTAAAAAAATCGTCGATGATAACCAACAATCTGTTGATGACTTTAAGAATGGTAAAGATCGCGCAGTCGGCTACTTAGTGGGCCAAGTTATGAAACAGACTCATGGGCAAGCTAATCCAAAAGTTGTTAACGAGCTTTTGATGAAAGAATTAAATAATCGTTAATCAGATTTTCTCGGAGGAACCAAAATGCAAAAAAGAGCGCGCGTAATTTATAATCCAACTTCAGGGCGTGAAATTTTAAAACAAAATATGATCGACATTTTGAGTGTATTTGAGGAAGCTGGTTTTGAATCTAGTGCCTATGCCACAACACCAGAACCAGATTCTGCCCGTAACGAAGCAAGACGAGCTGCTAAAGCTGGTTTTGATTTGATTGTGGCAGCTGGTGGTGACGGTACAATTAATGAAGTGGTCAATGGAATTGCAGACTTACATTTCCGACCTATGATGGCGATTATTCCGGCTGGAACGACGAATGACTATGCGCGAGCATTGAAAATTCCTCGTGAAGATCCAGTGGCTGCGGCTAAAGTTGTTTTAAAAGATCAGCGGATAAAGATGGATATTGGTAAAGCAGGCGATAATTACTTTATCAATATTGCAGCTGGAGGGTTACTCACGGAGTTGACCTATGATGTGCCATCAAACATGAAAAGTATCTTTGGCTATTTAGCTTACTTGGTAAAAGGGGCAGAGTTGCTGCCACAAATTAAGCCGGTTGATATGGATATTGAATATGATGGGGAGCATTTCAATGGTAAGGCTTCAATGTTTTTCTTAGCGTTGACGAATTCCATTGGTGGCTTTGAACAAATTGTTCCAGATGCGTCGTTAGATGATGGTCGATTTACTTTGATTATTGTAAAGGCAGCTAATTTGGTTTCCATTCTGCATTTGATGGTTAAAGCATTAAATGGAAATCATATGAATGATCCGCGAATCATTTATCGCAAACCAAAACGAGTAAAGGTTAACCCGGTAAATGATCGTGTTATGGTCAATATTGATGGTGAATATGGTGGCGATGCGCCCATGGTATTTAAAAATTTGCATAAACATATTGAAATGTTTGCAAATCTGGATAAGATTCCTAATGATGCTTATGATTTACCTGAACCAGTAATTGCCAAGGCCGAAGAAAACTTTGTCAAACAGGTGAAGAAGCTGCCTGATGACGATGAAACAGAACAAGATCAATGAGATTAATTAAAAGCCGTCCTTGAATGTGAGGTCTTTTCGTACCCATAATTCAATGGGACGGTTTTGTGATAGTTACTTGAAAAAGAAAAATGAGGATGAATATGAAATTTAAAGCACCAGTTACTAAAAATGAAACCTATGATGTCACCATTATGGATTTGACCTATCAAGGGATGGGCGTTGCAAAAATTGATAATTTCCCAATTTTTGTTGCAAATAGTTTACCCGGTGAAGAAATCACCATGAAGGTTACCAAAGTTGCCAAGACGTATGCATTCGGTCGTGTGCAATCGTGGACATCCAAGAGTCCTGACCGTGTTGAAATTAAGGATAAACAGTACACACAAACAGGAATTGCGCCACTACAACATTTGGCCTATCCTGCGCAGTTGGAGTTTAAGCAACATCAAATTCAAGAGCTGTTTTATAAGGCTCATTTGGATGAGGTTGAAGTTAGTCCAACTGTTGGAATGGACAAACCATATGGTTACCGTAATAAGGCTCAGATTCCCGTCCGTAGTGTGAATGGTCAATTAACCACTGGTTTTTACCGTCGTAATAGTCACGACTTGGTACCAATTGAGGACTTCTATATCCAAGATCCTGAAATTGATAAAGCTATTTTAGTTGTTCGGGATATTTTGCGTAAATACCATACCGCACCCTATAACGAAAGTAATCATACCGGTGTGATTAAAACGATTATGGTACGTCGTGGTCACTTCACACATGAAATGATGATTGTGTTAATTACACGTGCTAAAAAGATTCCGATGAACTTTGAAATTGTGGAAGAAATTCGTAAACAACTCCCTGAAGTGAAGAGCATTATTCAAAATGTGAACGCGGCCCAGACAAACGTTTTGTTGGGTAAAGAAGAAAAAATTCTCTGGGGAAGTAACGTGATTCATGATGAATTACTGGGATTACGTTTTGCAATTTCAGCAGATTCCTTCTATCAAGTGAACCCTGTTCAAACAGATAAGTTGTATGACCTTGCAATTCAAAAAGCTGGTTTGACTGGTAAGGAAACGGTCATTGATGCTTATTGTGGAATTGGGACGATTTCGTTAGCAATGGCTAAACATGCTAAAAAAGTTTATGGTGTTGAAATTGTCGAAAAGGCGATTCAAGATGCTAAGATTAACGCTAAATTGAACGATATTCATAATGTGAGATTTACTGTTGGTAAGGCTGAAGAAAAAATGGCTGATTGGCAACACGATGGGCTTGAACCTGACGTTATTGTGGTGGATCCACCACGCAAAGGTTTGGCACCAGAGTTTATTACTGCTGCTGCTGAAATGGCACCAAAACGAGTTGTGTATGTGAGCTGTAATCCAGCCACTTTGGTAAGGGATGTGCAAACATTTATGGATAATGGCTATCACGTGGCGCAACCAGTTATTCCATTGGACCAGTTCCCACAGACACCACATGTTGAGAGTGTTACTGTGCTGGAACGTACAGTAAAATAGCCGACAATCCGCGTTCTGACGGCATTTATAGGTGATTGAACGTGTACTTTTTCCTTTCTAAACGATAGGAATTAGTACACTTTTTCTATTTGAAGCTGGCGGGTCGAGTGTTCTATGTCCTATTTCGATAGTCGAGTAGGTGAATGTCCAGTTTGGCAGGTCGTATTGATTATGGTAGTGAAAGTAGGAATAAATGTTGAAATGAAGGCCAATTTAATTGGTACGAAAGTAGGCTTATTTAGGGACAATTGTTGAGTGGATAAGTACGATATATGATTTTATCGATTGACTGAAAAAAAGGAAAATTGGCAAGGACAATTGTGTACTCGACGTATAATAGATAAAAAATGAATTATAAAAAGGGGAGATGATTTTGGTGGCTGACAAAGTTGTTGCGCATCCGCTAATTACGATTGTAAATATTATTTGGAGTTTTAATCCCCTGACCCATTTACCACAAGTCCTGCTGGTCAAACGGGCTTATCCGCCATTTGAGGGCCACTGGGCTTTACCAGAAACCCTATTGTGGCGGGATGAAAGTGCTGACGCTGCCTGTATCCGCCTGATTAAGGATAAAATTGGTGTTCGTCTATCAAACAGTGCTACCGAACAGTTGGCAACCTTCACCGATCCCGACCGGGTAAGCGGTGAGCGGGCCTTGGCGATTGCCTACATGACTTTCTTACCGACAATGCCGCAACTGAGGGCCGGGTACGGAGCAACCGAAGTCGGGTGGTTTAGTCTTAACTTTGACCACGGGAAGTTTATCTTGCAAAATGGTGACTTAGTTTTGAGTTTGGCTGCAGGGTCGGCGCTAGCATTTGACCACCACCAAATTATTAATACGGCCATTGTACGAATTAAAAATAAACTGGACTACCAGCCAACCATTTTACAGATCTTAGGACCGACTTTTACCCTTCGGCAAGCCCGCGAAGTTTATGCTACTTTCCGCCAAACAACGGTCGATCAAATTGATAATTCTAATTTTAAAAAGGCCCACCAAAAACTGTTTAAGGAAGTTGGTACCGCCGCAACAAAGCGGTCAGGCCGGCCACCAAAGTTATTTAAACTGGTACTACCTTGCGTCTAAAAATAAAAGTGCTACAATTAGTGATAATAAAAGTTCAATATACTTTTATTTTTTTTGCAGTAGTTAAAGTATTTTTTACCTAAATTTGTTAGGAGTTATTTAATAATGAAGCATGAATTATTAACCGACATGTATGAGTTTTCAATGGCCAACGGTTATTATCAAACGCTTCCCCACGATAAGCAGGCGCGCTTCGACGTCTTTTACCGTAAGGCGCCCGATGATGGCAGTTTTGTGATTAGTGCTGGATTGATGCAAGTAATTGATGAAGTTAAGAACTGGCACTTTTCAACTGATGACATTGCTTATCTGCGGTCCCTTAACCACTTTAGTGACGACTGTCTCTTTTACCTGACGGCAGCTCACAACCGCTGCTCAATTAAGGCAATCCCAGAAGGCACGCCAGTCTTCCCACAGGAACCAATCCTTAGTATTAGTGGCCCACTAATTGATGTCCAACTTCTCGAAACCCTGATCTTAAACATCATTAACCACCAATCATTGATTGCAACGAAGGCATGGCAGATCACCAGCGTTACTGGCGGACGCCCAGTAATGGAATTTGGTGCACGACGGGCGCAGGGGCCTGATGCCGCAATATATGGTGCGCGGGCTGCCATTATTGGTGGGTGCAGTAGTACCTCCAATGTGCTAGCTGCCAAGCTGTTTAACCTTCCGGCGGCGGGGACGATGGCCCACGCCTGGATTGAAAGCTTTCCTGATGAATTAACGGCCTTTCGTGCCTGGGCCAAAATTTACCCTGACAATGCTGCCCTGTTAGTTGATACCTACGATATGGTTAACTCTGGGGTACCGAACGCAATTAAAGTCTTTAAGGAATTGCGGGCAGCTGGCCACGAACCGGTTGGTATCCGCATCGATTCTGGTGATATTGCCCAGTTGGCAACCAAGGCCCGGAAGATGATGGACGAGGCTGGTTTTACCAACGCTAAGATTACTGCTTCAAACGCCCTTGATGCCCACATTATTAAGTCATTGCTTGATGAAGGGGCACCACTGGATAACTTTGGGATCGGTGAGCGACTAATTACCAGTTCATCCAGTCCAGTATTAAGCGGTGTTTATAAAATGTCGGCACTAGAAAATGATGGCAAATGGGTGCCAAAGATCAAGATTAGTAATAGTCGCGAAAAGATTACGCTCCCTGGGAATAAGCAGGTTTACCGGCTCTACGATAAGCATGATCCCCAACGCGCTGTTGCCGATGTAATTGCCCTGGCTGACGAGCAGATTGGAACCGAAATTGCGGCAATCAATGCTGACGTTCACGTCACCCGGAATAAAGTGATTCTAACCGACTTCATTGCTAAGCCACTGCTTAAGCAAGTTTTGACACTGGAAAAAGCGGCGCCAATTGAAACCGACACTTTTGCCATCCAGCATTTTGCGCAGACCGAATTAGCACAGCTGCCGGCGGCTACTAAGCGGTTGCTTAATCCGGACCGCTTCCCGGTTTATTTAACCAAGCGGTTAGCTGACTTGCAACAAAAGCTGGTTGATGAGGCACAAAAATAAGGAGTTAGCAATGACTAAAGCATTATTAATTATTGATTATACAAACGATTTTGTCGCTGACAATGGTGCGCTTACTTGTGGCAAGCCGGCGCAGGAATTAGAAGATTGTTTGGTTCAGCTGGCCAACCGTTTTTACCAAAATGGCGACTACGTAATTTTCCCGACTGATGCCCATTGTGGGGACCGATTTAGTCCAGAAGCTAAACTCTTCCCGCCACATAACGTGGTCGGTACGCCTGGTCAACAGCTATACGGCAAGGTTAATGACTGGTTTGAACAACATCAGGCCAGTGACCGGGTTTACCAGTTTAATAAGAACCGCTATTCATCATTTCAAAATACTAATCTTGATAACTACCTGCGGGAACGAAAAATTGATAACTTGTGGATTGCAGGTGTTTGCACCGATATCTGTGTCCTGCACACCGCAATTGCCGCCTATAATTTGAACTACCAGATTACGATTCCGGTTAAGGGGGTCGCCACCTTTACCAAGCATGGTCAGGAGTGGGCGCTTGACCATTTTAAGAATTCACTGGGTGCGACGCTGGTTTAATGAATTTTGACTGCCTGCTATGAAGTAAGAACCCCAGTACTTGAATATTAAAATTAGTTCTTTTCATCGGGGCTGTTATTGGTTTATGTTTAATAAAGTTAGGGACGCTATTACAGAATAAAATGGAGGAGAATAGGTTCTATGATATTCGGTAAGGATAAGATGATTTCTTATCTTTACCGTTTTTTTGTTACTTGCTGTACCATTAATTTAAAAACAAAAAAAGGCAACTGTCGGATATACTCCTACCAAGGTAGACAAGCAAATAATTAAAACTTGTCTGCTGAGGAAGGAGTATTTTTTATGGGTCGAAAGGGTTCAAGATATAGTGTGGAAGAGAAACTCTTCTATATTAATTTAATAAAGGAGGGAATGGCAGCCAGGGCCATTGGAAAGAAGTACGATGTCCACTCCTCGCAAATAGCTCAGTGGGTGGAACGCTATGATGCAGGTGGCGTAGCGGCGTTACAAAGTCGACACCAACAACAAACGTATTCAAAGGGGTTCATGATGGAGGTGATTCAGGCCTATCTAGCGGGTGGAACATCATATCCTCAACTTGCGCGACAATACCATATTCCCAATAGTTCTGTCATCTACCAGTGGGTCAAACGGTATACTAGTGGTAAAGTACTCACAACCACTAGGAGGACTATCCCAATGAAAGATGGCAGAAAGACAGAACAGGTCGAACGTATCGAGATCGCACAATGGATCATTGCCAACGAGATGAACTATGTTGCCGCGACTACTCATTTTAACGTGTCCTATGGCCAAGCGTATGCTTGGGTCAAAAAGTTCAAGCAAGGTGGTCCCGACGCACTCGCAGACCGCCGCGGTAAGGCCAAGGAAGATACTGGTCAGTTGACTGAACTGGAACTAAAAGATTTAGAGATCAAGCGTCTCAAGGCACGGTTAGCCAATATCTCCACAGAGGTCGCTGTGCTAAAAAAACTCCAAGAGTTCGAAAGGATGGATGCCCTACAGAAGAAAAGTACCTCACGGTTCAAGCACTTACCAAAAAATAAACCCAGACACAAATCAAGTGTATGGGGTTAGTTTCATGTGCCAATATGTTGGTGTATCTCGTGCTGCATACTACAAGTGGACTCACCGCAAGGTTACAGCGCAAGAACTCGAAAATAAAGCAATTTTGGCCTATATCATCGCACGTGAAGAGTCAAAAAATTATATTTATGGTGTTCGTACGATGACTATGTATCTTAATAAAGAAACACCTTATCATATCAGTCAAGGACGTGTGCGGCGCATTATGCGTCGTAACGGTATTCAATCATCGATTCGTGTGGCCAAACGCGATCGTAAAGCAGAAAAGAAGGAGTATATTCTCGCCAATAAATTACTTCATGAAGACGGCAGCCACGATTTCGCTCCTGAGCAACCAAACATGACTTGGGTAACTGATTGTAGCGAGCTAAGATTCGGACCAGGTAAGAAACAACGATTACGTTTGAGCGCTATCAAAGATCTTTATGATCACAGCATTATTGCCTGGTGTGTAGCGAGCACAGAGACAACGCAGTTAGTATCAGAAACGATCACGCAAGCCTTGAAAGCAAACCACGGTGTGAAGCCTCAATTTCTTCATTCCGATCAAGGCTCGGCTTACACTTCTGGTAGTTATAACACCCTGTTATCCGGAGAAGGCATCGTGCACAGCATGTCTCGCCCAGGAACACCAGGTGATAACAGTGCAATGGAGTGTTTTTGGAGCCAGTTGAAAACAGAAGAATTGGCTTTCAAAGCACCTCTTTCAGAAATCGAACTTGTCGGCATCATCAAGACGTACATTGCATGGCATAATACGGAACGACGCCAACTAACACTAAACGGCATGACTCCGGAAGAATACCGGAATCATGCCGTTCAAAAAAATGCATAAGATTTTAATTATTTGACTGTCTACTTGACAAGGAGCCGCGCCCAATCGGGGGGAGTCGTTTTTTCAACCATTCAAAAATTTTCGCCAGATTTTGACAGTGGGGAAACAGAGATGCCGGTTTTAACGAACCGCAGCGATGTAATTGTTATTGCTGATGAGGCCCATCGCTCTCAATATGGGTTAAAGGCTAAATTCACTAATAATGGGTTACGATATGGCTTCGCTAAATACTTACGTGACGCTTTACCTAATGCATCATTCATCGGTTTTACTGGAACCCCAATTTCTACTGCTGATAAATCAACTGTCGCAGTCTTCGGTAATTATATCGACGTTTATGATATTACTCAGGCTGTTAATGACCATGCTACAGTTAAAATTTATTATGAGAGTAATGTATTTCCTCTAAAATTGAAGTCCGATGCACAGGCTAAGTATCAACAACTGCTAAAAGAGGCCAACTTAGATGATGATCCTAACTTAGAAGAAAATGCTCGACGTAACCGAGAATTCTCCCGTTTGGAGGCATTAGCTGGTGCTCAGCCGCGACTAGAAAGTATTGCTAAGCATTTTGTTAATCATTTCGAAGCACGACAAAAAGAGGCTTTTTGTAAGGCGATGATTGTTGAGATGTCGCGTCGTAACGCGGTTCGTCTCTATGATGAAATCATCAAGTTACGCCCAGAGTGGGATAGCGATGACCTTAATAAAGGAAAAATCAAGGTGGCAATGACGTCTTCTGCGGCCGATGGTCCAGAAATGGCAAAGTTTCAGACTAGTAAAGCTGATCGTCGAATCCTTCAAAAACGGATGAAAGATAACAATGATGAATTACAGATTGTTATCGTGGTTGATATGTGGTTGACAGGCTTTGATGTACCTTCGATGAATACTATGTACATTGATAAGCCGATGAAGGGACATAATTTAATTCAAGCTATTGCTCGTGTCAACCGGGTTTTTAAGGATAAAGATAGTGCCCTAATTGTGGACTACATTGGTATTGCTGAAAATCTGAAAGAAGCGCTAAAAGTTTATTCCACAGAAGATCAAGGGCAAGTGGGCATCAATATGAGAAAGCACTAGCCCTTTTGAAAGAGAAATATGACATTATCACTAATGATTTCCTATATGGAGTTGATTACTCAGGGTTTGATTCAGAAGATGGAGCTGTTCGCTTAAAGATTACTCGGCGAGTTGCTAACGAGATTCTAGGTGAGGACGAGGAAACACAACAAAAGTTTTTGGATGTTGTGACTGAATTACAGAAAGCTTATGCTTTGACTTCAACTCAACCGGAAGCGCAAGCCTATGGTAAAGAGATTGCTTTCTTTAAGACGGTTAAGGTGTTTATTCAAAAACTAAAGCAACCAACTACGCCTGTCGGTTCAGGAAAACATACTGATGCTAAATATCAAATGCAACAGTTATTGGATCAGTCCATCATTTCTGAACCCAATGTTGACATCTACAATGAACTAGGCATAAAAAGACAAAGTATTGATTTAATTTCAGATGAATTCTTGCAGAAAGTTAATAGTATGCCGGAGCAGGATGTTGCAATTACCCTGTTGGAAAAATTGCTTAAGGGTAAGATTAAAGCAATGATGAAAAGTAATAAAGTTACGTCCGAAAAATTTGAAGATATGCTCCAGAAATAAATTGACGAATATAATCAACGTGGGATTACCAGTGAAATTGTTATTCGTAAGTTGATTGATATGGCTAAAAAGATTAATGCAGAGCAAGAAAAGGGTAAAGACTTAGGACTTAGTCAAGAAGAAATCGCCTTTTATGATGCACTAGCTGATCATAAGAAAGCTGTCGAAGTTCTTGGAGAAAAGAAACTTCATTTGATTGCTCAGGAGCTAGTCAAGCTAGTTAAAGAAGAAGCTGGCGTTGATTGGGAAAAGAGACGTAATATTCAAGCTAAAATGCGTGTAGCTGTAAAACACCTGCTTAGAAAGTATGGTTATCCACCTGATATTGCTCCGGAAGCAGTCAATACCGTGGTAGAACAAGCAGAATTGATGGCGACGAATGATTAAATATAAATAGGGAGGGGGAAATACATGGAGGACAAATTCCACAAGGTGGATGATGGTACAACACTTTGGAGTGAGGATGGTAGGTATTATTATGATAATGATTGTTATCCTAATGTAAGATTGATTCGTGATGGTAATTACCTTAGAGATAAGGATAATAATAAAGTATATGAAATTGTGGAAGATCAATTCATTTATTTGAGAGAAGACAACTTTAAACATATTGAGGGTAGACCTTACATTTGGTATAAGGAAAAATAGTAAATTCCCACATATGTTTTGAGCGGCTTTTAGTAGCTATGTGTTCCCACAAGCCCACAAAATCTAGGCTCTATAATTCATCTCAGAATTTTACCAAAATCCGGCATTTATAGCCCTGAGTTAACAATTTTGCTAGTTTATTGCAAATAACAAAGGTCGCCTAACAAGGCGGTTTAGCAAGAATGTGTAATTGACCAACTAAGCTCGTGGCACGTTGAAAGTGTCACGGTGTTGGAACAAAACTAAATTAAGTATTTTGGGCTAGGTAGATGTAATCTGCTTAGTCTTTTTTTGTATAAATAAAGGTTGAAGTTACAAAAACACATCTTGTTACCTGATACAAAAGTGCTCATGTTAACGAAATTAGATTAAAATGCCGTCTTCCAGCAAATTTGGGCTGGAACGTAGTGGGCACGACTTAGAGCCGAAATGCACGTCTCTAAGCTCGGCCTTTATCTAAGCGAAACCCGCTAAGATAAATGTCACTACTGAGCCCATTTGCTTCCAGACTGAGTCTAATCTTTGCAACCAACGTACAGATATAGTAATTATGATATTAGCATTATTGAAGTTTCAAACGCGCTTAATTCGGAGGCAATTAGTCTTGTGTCACCCCGTTCCGGACCAAGTGAGTCGCAGGATTGCAGTTAAACTATTTTTTATAGGCTAAGTCGTTTAGCATCGGTTCTTGAAGTGATTTTGATGTTTTCAACCTTTAGTTACACAAATAAAACTAATATTCAGAATATGGTGTATTAACAGTATGGAGAATTAATTTAGCCAATTTTTTTATCGAAAGTTTGCTACTAATTAGTAGCGATCACAAATGATTGAAGTTAAACTATAAGTGACGAGGGAGTTTGTAAGTGAATAAAAATGTCGCTCTGGCTAAATAAAGTATTCATAATAAGTTTGTGATTGTAAGGTTAAATTCATTAGTTTTCATCTGTCGAATTAATGCTTGGAGGTAAAATAATATGGCAAAAACGTATATTAAAGATCATACGAATACATTTTTGATTCATGGTCATGAATATGAAGTTACGGCACCTGCTCGTTTTGCTTGCGAGACTGATGCATTGGTTGACGATTCCCAGTTAGACGATCAGGCAGTGGAGATTGCCAATCAAAGGTATCGTGCTGACTTGAGGCTGGTCTCTCCTGGTGAAATAAAAAAATATCGGTTAAAAATTGGTTTAACACAACGCGAATTCGCAAAATTGCTTGGCTGGAGTCCAAATACAGTTGCATTATATGAAACAGGAGCATTTCCATCTGAAGCTAACAATAAAGTGTTGAGGGCTCTAATGAATAATGATACTGTTTTGAAAGTATGGATTGTTGATGATATCGATAGACTGCCAAAAATTATTGTTCAAAAGCTAAAGAATTACTTTGAAAGAAATAGTGATGAACTCGTCATATAATAGTTTTCCTGGTAAAAGTGGAATAACGGTTAAGTCTAAACTAGTTGGTTATAAAATTTCTGAAAAAATAAAAAATAGATAAAGTGAAATTTTGTGTCAGTATTACTCTAAGCTAATAAAAAACAACTTGAAAGTCTATGTGTGTTTTTCAGAACTTTTGAATTGTTTTTTGTCGGTATACTTTTGCCAATCAACCAAACAGGCGGTATGATAAATACCATATTTAGTTATGCGATTTTTTAGAGTGTAATAAGAGAAGGTGTTTGCAGTGAACAAGGGTAATGAAGCAATCATACAACAGATTTTAAGTGAAATTGAAAAGTATCAAACGGTTATTGTTCAGCGACACCGGGATGCTGACCCAGATGCCATTGGGAGCCAAGTCGGGTTGGCAAAACTCTTGCGTATTTCTTACCCACATAAAACTATCTATACAGTGGGTGAAGAAGAACCCATCTTTGATTGGATTGGGAAAATGCAATCCGTTGAGGAACTAACTTATTCAAATGCGTTAGTTATTGTGGTAGACACGCCTAGCTGTGAGCGTATTTCTGGATCACATTATTTCTTAGGTGCCCAAACGATTAAGATTGATCATCATGTAAACATGGATCCCTTTGCTGATCTTAACTGGACTGATGAATCATTCTCAAGTGCTTCGGAAATGATCTATTACCTTGTTGCACATTCTAAAAATCACCTAAAACTTGATAAAAATAGTGCTCGTTGTTTGTATGCAGGGATTGTCGGTGATACGGGACGATTCTTGTATGATGATACCAGTTCGTATACCTTTTTTGTGGCGTCCAAATTACTTGAATATGGTTTTGATGCACCAACTGTTAATCGTTTTGAAGAAGATATGTCACCCAAGGTTGCAAAGTTAATGGCTTATGTTTTACAAAATGTGACCATCCTCGATTCGGGTTTGGCATACATTATTTTAAATCAGCAGATACTTCAAAAAATGACACTTTCGTCTGGAGAAGTGGATACAATTATTCCAGTGGTGGGAAAAATTGCAACTGTCAAAATTTGGGCAATTTTTAGAGAAAATGAGAATCATACCTATCATGCTAATCTTCGTTCTAAAAAGATGGTTGTTTATGATATTGCCAAGAAACATCACGGCGGAGATCATCCACTGTCAAGTGGGGCTGACGCCAAAAACAAAGCTGAAATTGAGCAGATTATTGAGGAACTTAATGCGTTACTTTCGAATTAGTGGTTAAAATTATTTTAATAAAAAACAGATCAACCTGAATGACAGTAGAAATGTCAATTTCAGGTTGATCTGCTTTTGGATCTAAATCAGTTACGATAATATTTTTTTGTTAGGAAATAAACAGGAATACCAAGCAAAGTGGCTGCTAAACCAATCATGGCCAATGTAAATTGCGTAACGATAGTAGTTATCAAAATGAAAATACCACCGATAATTGCAATAATTGGAATCACTGGGTAACCAGGAACTTTGTACGGACGCATCAAGTTTGGTTCACGCTTCCGGAGAATAAAAACGGCGATAAAAATAAGGAGACTAAAAATCCACATAACGAATACGATCATATCAGTTAATAAGTCGAAGTTACCAAGAACCATCATCAAAAGGGCAATGGCAAATTGTAAGATTCCCGCGCCATATGGGGCAGCAGTGTGGTTACTGACTTTGCGAATGAACCCACTAAATGGCAGTGAATTCTCTTCGGCCATTGCTAAAGGCACCCGCATACCGGTCATTGAGTACCCATTGATGGCACCGTAGACAGAAATCAAGATACCGATGGTAACTAATTTGCCACCCATCACCCCTAAAAGCTTAATGGCAGATTCAGAAGCCGCATTTAGGTTGCCGGCAAGTTGTGAAATAGGTAAAGTTTTTAAGAAAACTAAGTTAATTAAGGTATAGGTAATGGTGATAAAGGCCAGTCCCCACCCAATAGCGCGTGGTAGATCCTTTTCTGGATGTTTCATTTCACCGGCGATTGCGCCAACTCCCAGCCACCCGTCATAGGCAAACATGGTAGCTAACAAGCCGCTCGCAAATGCCGAAAACAGACTCGTATGAGCTGAATGGTTAGGCAGCAAGTTTAATGTTGCACTAGTGGGTGCAAACAGACCAACTAAAACGATAATCACAATGGGAATTAGTTTAAAAATAAGTGCCCAGGATTGTAAGCGGCCAGCGGCTTTTGCGCCTAAGAAATTAATTAAAGTGATTGATAATCCGGCGAGAATCGCCACCGGCAGAGCAGCAGCGTTACTTAAGTGCATTAAGGAAACCACTTGCGACCCAAAAACAATGGACAAAGCTGCGATATTAGCAGGAAAATAAATCAGTGTTTGTGCCCAGCCAAAGAGATACGCGGGTAGTTTGCCATAGGTATATTCGATGTATTTAATGGCACCACCTGTTACTGGAATGGCAGCCGCCAGTTCCGCACTGGTCAGACCCGCACAAATAGTTAGGAAACCGCCCAGCAGCCAAACAAGTAAAGTTAGACCGGCAGATTGGGTGGCACTTACCACGCTGGCAACTTTGAAAAAAACACCACCACCGATGACCGTGCCCATCACTGTGGCAAGGGCCGCAAAAGTACCCACTTCTTTTTTAAGACCATCGTTTTTTTGTTGCATCAAACTTTCCTCACTTTTTGTATTCAGCAATTCTCCTATTATAGCAGAAATTATCAGGTGGACAAAAGGAAAACTCATCAAAATCGGAAATGGTGTACAATGGGAAAAAACAGCAGTAGGGGATGAATTGATTTGGCTAAGCAAGACATCAAACCGATTTATAGTACCACCTATAAACATAAAAGAACTGGTCGAAGACGTCGTTGGTTGTGGATTTTGTTCCTTATTTTTTTAATTGTCAGTGGTGTAACGGGCTGGCATTTCTGGAAATTTCACCAAACAAAGGCGTTACAACAATATCCTATTCGTGGAATAAGTGTGTCACAACAAGATGGTTTTGTAGACTTTCAAGGAGTTCAAAAAGCGGGAATGAAGTTTGCCTATCTGAAAAGTACGAGTGGAACAACGTATTTTGATGATAATTTTACGGCAAACTATGATCGAATTCAGGGAGCTGATTTAAAAGTTGGCGTTTATTTGGTGTTTAGTTTTGATAAATCAGCAGATGCACAGGCTAAGTATTTTATTAAAAAGGTTGGCCATAAAGTAGGCAACTTACCCATTGCCATTCAAGTGTCGTACTACGGCAATTACGCGGATAATCCGCCTAATAGCGCTAAGCAAGGGAAGAAACTACGTGCGCTAACCCGAGAGCTTGCCAATTACTATGCGTCGCCATGTATCGTATGGACTTCTAGTACGATTTCCAAAAAAATGATCACACCGTACCTTTCAGATAGTCGTCAATGGCTAGTCGTGGATAGTTTAACTAAACTAAGTAAATTAAAACTCAATAAGCAAACTGAATTTGTTCAGTACAGTAACGCGGCTGACTTGAAAGTGTCTGGTCAAAAAACAAGTTTTGCAACTTCAGTATTTACAGGGAAAAAGCAAACTTGGCAAGAAATTAATTAATAAGACTAAAAAAACGATTGTAACTACTAACTGTTACAATCGTTTTTTATGAAGGTCCTAAAGTTTGAAAGTACAAAAACACATCTCATTGTCTGATACAAAAGCGTTCATAGTAACAAAAGTAGATTAAAATGCCGTCTTCCAGCAAATTTGGGCTGGAACGTAGTGCGAGTTCTTGCGGCTGATTTTTGCCACAAGAATCGACATCGTACGGAGTATCAAGATTTTCGGAACGAAAATCATTCTTCTAAACGTAGTAGTGGGCACGACTTAGAGCCGAAATACACGTCTCTAAGCTCGGCCTTTATCTAAGCGAAACCCGCTAAGATAAATGTCACTACTGAGCCCATTTGCTTCCAGACCAAATCTAACTCTTGCGATCTACACATCGATATAAAAGTTATGATATCAGTGTTGTGAGCATTATTGAAGTGTCAAACGTTCTTAGTCCGGAGGCGATTGGTCTCAGGGGTGAAATTATCCTTAGCAATTCATTGCTTAGGATAAGGCCGAGTTTGAAGACAAGTGTACCTCTTGGCTTCAAATCGTGCCCACCCCGTTCCAGACCAAGTGAGCCGCAGGACGGCAGTTAGCCTACCTTTTAGGTTAAGTCGTTTAACAGTAGCTATTGAAGTAATTTTGATACTTTCAACCTTTAGTTAAGGTCGATAAATTCATAGGCTTACTTTGTGACCTTGTAACTGCCCCTCAAAATAGGGTAAGTGGCATTTTCTGTTTCGTCGTAAATGGAAACTGGCCGATCATCGTTTGCTTTGATTCGGATATGGTAGCCGTAACTGTCCAGAAAGCTGATGGTGTACTTATCCCAATTCTCAACTTTTGCTTTAATTAAGTGGTCATCGAGCAATAAATCAAAGTTGGGGCGAATTTCAACTGTGTGAATACGATTCGAATCATTTGTCCGATAATTCCATGTGCCCACAAAAAATAAGGGATTCTCAGGTTGCTCAGGCATATCATTTTCTCGGAGCTTTCTTGATGTCATAATTCCCGTTAGAAACGAAACTGCGAACAAACCAATGCTTTTAAGTTTCACTATCCTCAAATCCTTTCAGTAAATTTTTCTACCCTAAGAATAGCATTTATAAAGGGTAAAAACATGTCAATTTAATTAAATTTTAACGATTTTTAGGAAGTGCTTCCCTTTTAAATATACTTACCCTGAAAACACTGATAAAATAGGAAACGAAGAAATAAAAATTGGAGGGTAGACTATGATTAAACTGGGAATTATTGGAACTAACTGGATCACACAGCAATTTATTGATGCGGCACACGCGACCGGAGAATATAAATTAACTGCTGTGTATTCACGAACAGTTGAAAAAGCAAAAGATTTTGGGAAACCTAATGGTGCCACTATTTTTTCTGACAATTTAGATGAGTTCTTTGCCAACGATGCGCTTGATGCGGTGTACATTGCGTCGCCAAACAGTTTACATTTTGAACAAGCAATGCTGGGAATTAAAAATGACAAAGCCGTGATTATTGAAAAACCAATCGTGGCTAATATCAAACAAATGGAAATTTTGCGCGAAACACTGGAACAACATCCACAATCACGTTTGTTTGAGGCGGCTCGACAGATTCATCAACCAAATTTTAAAATCATAAAAAATCAAATTAGTGAATTGGGCCGCATTCAAGGTGCGACGTTAACTTACATGAAATATTCTAGTCGTTATGATGCTGTGTTAGCCGGTCAAGAACCGAACGTGTTTACTCTTAAATTTGCGGGAGGCGCCTTACAAGATCTTGGGGTGTATGTTGCCTATGATGCGGTGGGCTGGTTTGGCATGCCTGATGATGTGGCTTATTACCCAACTCTTGCGCCGACCCGTGTTGATGGCAAGGGCGTGGCGATCCTGCGTTACCCAGAATTTGACATCACGTTAAACATTGGTAAAACCAGTAATTCATATCTGCCTTCCGAAATTTATGGACTGAAGGATACAATTGTGATGAGTAATCCTGCTGATTTAGAAACGGTTAGTTATCATGATGCTGATGGTCACGAAACATTGATTAGTGAAAAACCGGCAGATAATCCGATGATTAGTGAAGCTGCGGACTTTGCCAGAGTGATTAATGATCCGCAAAATGAAAAGAATGATCAAGATTATTGGAAATGGCTTGATTTAAGTCAAAATGTGACCAAACTATTGTATAATTTACGTCAATCCGGTAAAATCGTTTTCCCGGATGATAAAAAGTAAACAGATAAGGATAAAAAATGGATAAGCAATTTGAACAATTTTTTCAACAACAAGGTTTCAAAGCCCAAACGGCGATTCAAACCGCTGTTTATGAACCATTAAAAGAAGAGCGCTCATTAATTGGGCTGGCACCAACCGGATCTGGTAAAACACTCGCGTTTGCCATACCGCTACTTGAAAAAACGGTTCCTGGTGGTAACACCCAAATTTTGGTATTGTCCCCTTCACAGGAACTAGCTGTCCAAACAACGGATGTTTTTCGTCAGTGGGGGGCCGTTAATCATATCAAAGCTACTTCACTAACCGGTGGTGCAAATATGCAACGGCAGATTGAACGTTTAAAGAAACATCCTGAGGTTGTCGTGGGTACGCCAGGGCGCATGCTGTCATTGATCCATGAAAGTCGTCTGAAACTCAAAGATGTGCAAACCATTGTGGTGGATGAAGCCGATGAATTACTAAATGGCGAAACGTTGGATGAAGTGCGTGAAATTGTGATGAGTGCACCAGTTGATGTCCAACTGGCTTTCTTCTCAGCAACGCAAGCGAACACCGCGGAAAAACTTTCGGAAACCTTTGGGGTTGATGTTGAGCAATTCGATGTCCGCAAAACGGATGATACTCAAGGTGAAGTGATTCATGGACTGGTCCGCGTGGCTGCTAGTAAAAAAGTGACTTATTTACGCCGATTGGCTAAATTAAAACATTTTCAAGCTTTGGTTTTCTTTAACCATGTGTCCACGTTGGAACATGTCGCTGCCGAATTAAAACATCAACATGTTTCCAGCATGAAGTTGGCGGGACATCAGGTACAAACGGAACGTGCCACCGCAATGCGCCTTTTCCGTAAGGGTGACGCTAAGCTATTGTTAACCACGGAAATGGCTGCAAGAGGATTGGACATTGCCGACTTACCAGCAGTAGTTAACTTTGATTTACCACAAGATGCGACGGCCTATACCCATCGTACCGGGCGAACTGGTCGAATGGGCAACACCGGAATGGTTGTGAATATGGGGGATGATCACGATTTACGTGATTTACGTAAACTAATCCCTGAAGTCACCTTCAAACCATTGTTTTTATTGCACGGAAAGTTAACGGATCAAAGAGAAGTATTAACTGACGATGAAGCACCAGAAGTTACCGTCAATACTGAAGAGGTTGCTGAAACAAAAAAAGTCGAAACTAGTGCTAATAAGGTAGCAGCGACTACGACGGAAAAACCAACCACGAAACCAACAGGAAAGTCCAAACCAGTAAAGGCAGCGTTTGTTGGTGGTAAGCCCAAGAAAAAAATTAATCGTAAAAAGCATTCCAAGAAAAAGGGAATGCGACACAAAAATATTGAACGTTATGAATGATAGGAAGTAAGAGAAATGACAACACCATTAAAAACTTTAACAATTGCCGGCAGTGATACAAGTGCCGCTGGTGGGATGCAAGCAGATTTAAAGACGTTTGAAGAGTTTGGTACCTATGGAATGGTGGCTTTGACTTGTATTGTGACGATGGATCCTAAGGACTGGAGTCATCACGTCAATCAAGTTGATCCACAGCTTTTAAAGGATCAGCTGGCAACTGCCTTTAGTGGTGGCAATCCAGATGCCATGAAGACAGGGATGCTTGGCGATCAAGAAACGGTTGAAATTGCCTACCATGCAATTAAGGATCATCACTTAAAAAACGTGGTGATTGATCCCGTGATGATTTGTAAAGGCGAAACCGATGTCTTGAATCCGGACGCAGCTAATGCAATTCGTGATTTATTGATGCCACTTGCAGATGTAGCTACCCCTAATTTGTTTGAAGCCGGGGTCTTATCTGGAATGGGTACGTTGCATGATTTAGATGAAATGAAACAAGCTGCTAAAAAAATTCATGAGCTTGGTGCGAAAAATGTCGTGGTTAAGGGTGGCAAAGGCTTAGATAGTGCTGAGGCTGTGGATGTCTTTTACGATGGTAAGACATTTGAAACCTTATCTTCTAAAAAACAGGCCACTGATCGCAATGCTGGTGCTGGTTGCACATTTGCAGCCGCTGTTGTTGGTGGCCTCGCCAATGGCTTGAGTGTCGCGGATGCGGTTCATTTGGCAAAGAAGTTCGATACAGCCGCTATTCAAAACGGCTTTGATTTGAACAAGTTCCTTGGCCCAGTCTTCCATCCAGCGTACCGAATGCAAGAAGTTGGTAAAATTGTATAAAAAGGCCCGATTTACAATTCAAGTGCAACACCTGATCAACTAGACCAAAAATAGACAAAATAGGCCATGGAGACCTAAACTTAAAGTGACTAAACTCAAGAAAGGAGTCTCCATGACCCAAACAAAGAATAGCACTATGTCCGGTTATCAACAACTACAACCTGAAGAAAGAGGCATGATTCAAACTTTAAGTCGCCAAAATGTTACTGTTCGTGAAATTGCTAGAGAGCTCTTCACAGAAGCCCTAGTACGATTAGCCGTGAGTTACATCGCGGCACGGTTAAACAACGTGATACTAACTACTTATTCTTCACTAACTACTATGCTGATGCTGGTCAAGCTGTCTATGAAAAGCATCGTTCACACTGTCATTCAAAAGGCTTATTAAAGCCGTGTAAATACTTTTTTAATCTCTTAACCAAGACGCTAAAAAAGCACTTTAGATCAGCTGGTGTCGATGGATTCGTCCACCAATTTCAAGCCGACTATCCGCAATTCAAATGTCCTTCGGTTCCCACGGTTTATCGTTATATTGATCAAGGCCTGTTGAACCTTCGAAATAGTGATTTGCCCAAAAAACTTAGACGACGAGTTAAGGGCAAGCACAATCATGATCGCTATAATAAGAAGATATTAGGTACTTCGATCGAAGAACGTCCTGAAAGTGTCACCAAGCGCACAGCGTTTGGCGACTGGGAAGGTGATCTAGTTAAGGGAAAACGCGTGGCTTCTGAGCCTGCCCTGCTTACTTTAACGGAACGGGTGAGCCGCTTTGAAATAATCATAAAGATCCCAGATTATCACGCACAAACTTGCTTAGAGGCTCTTCAAAAAGTCATCAATCAACATCCAGATTGGTTTAAATCTATCACTTTTGATAATGGCAGTGAATTTTCAAAGCTTGCACAAGTTAAGGGTCCTAAAATTTACTTTGCACATCCGTTCTCGCCTTGGGAACGTGGTAGTAATGAGAATGTCAACGGGTTGATTCGGGAGTATATTCCTAAAGGAAAATCATTGAAGCAGTTTACTGAAACCCAAATTGCTCAAATCCAAAATGCCATCAACGACAAGCCCCGTAAGATCCTGCACTACCTGAGTGCTAAAGCATTCAGTAAAGCTTTTAGATCAGCTTCCTAGACCAATTCCTATTTTATTTAGTAAGTGTTGCACTTGATTTGACAATTCGAGAATTGTATAAAAAGTAAAATAATACATTTTTCAAGAAATCGTTTGCGGGTAAATATAAATAACGATTTCTTTTTCTTTATTACTAGAAAACGAATAAAATAGGCATTGCATGCATGCTAATAAAATGATAATGTATAACTTGAATGTGGTAAAATTTAAAAGCGGAGACAATCTATATGAAAAAATTTTTACTCTGGTTTTTTTCAGTTATTGCAGTGCTATTAATTTTCAGTGTTGGATGTTTTGTATTGGCCAAGTACAAGACAAATAGCATGGCACATCGTTATTATGAAAGCTTTTTTGAAAACTCTTCAGATAATGATCTGCAAAGTGATAAATTGACTGAGGCTGTTTATACAGTTCCGGTAGCTGCCAAAACCGATATGAATGCTAAGAAGGTTGATTCAGCTTTAAAAGCTAATAATTTGGTTGGCTCGGTGGCAGTTATTCGAAACGGTAAATTAAGTTATGTGACATCGCGAGGGCAAAGTAAGTATCCAAATGGTGCTAAGAACACTGAGAATACGATGTATCAAATTGGATCTGCACAAGACTTGATTACAGCTGCATCAGTGATGTATTTGAAAGAGCACGGTAAACTTAGCTTAAGCGACAAGTTAAGTAAGTATTATCCGGAAATAAGCCACGCTAAACATATTACGGTAGACCAATTACTGAATATGACTTCTGGATTAAGTACAATTACTAATGCTAAAGCAACTGAAAGTTTTCCAACCTTACTTTCATGGAATGAGCAACATGTTGTCAGCAGTGGGGTAACCGGAAGTTATGATTATAAATCTGTCAATTATGTACTGTTAGCTGGGATCATTCAAAAAGCTAGTGGTCAGCCATATCGAGAATTCGTTAAAGCTCATTTGTTGGATAAGTTAAGTCTGAAACATAGTGGTTTTGCCCTAAATGATGATCAACGCCGTAAATTAGCTACCCCCTATGAAGATAGCTATTCAGGTGGTAAAACGGCTACAACGGGGATGACTAAACTACAGAGTACGAAGCTTGGCTCGTATCAAATGTATATGAGTGTTAAGGACTTGACCACCAGTTACTTCTACATATTAAGTGGTAAGTTGATTAGTAAAACTAATGTAAAAGAGTTAACCCAAACTGCTAACTCAAAATTCTCCGGTGGCGTTTATCCGAGTGATACCGGGTTTACCGTGCATGGACAGTTAGGCGGCTATCAAGACAGCATTCAAGTTGATACCAAAAAGCAGAACGGTGTTTTCTTGTTAACCAATTATGTACCAACAGGAATTAAGAATACCCAAACGGCACCAATTATTTATAATAAGGCATTTGAATAGACAAGTTGGAGGAAGTTATGGATCAAACAGGTAGTAATGTAGTGACTTTTAGTGAAATTTTATTAACGCTACGTAAACATATTAAATTAATATTAGGAACCACGATTATCATTACAGCATTAGCAGCAGTGGTGACTTTCTTTGTGATGACGCCCAAATATAGTGCGGAAACTCAGATCTTAGTTAATCGAAAACTGGATGCTAGTATGGCCGGAGCACAGCTGCAGACTACTCAGGCTGATATTGCCATGATTAGTACATATAAAGATATTATTACGAGTCCAGTGATTCAAGATACGGTTCAAAAAGAAACTAAGAATTTACCTGGATCAGCTGACAGTACAGTAAGTGTAGCAACTGAAACAAATTCACAAGTTTTCACGGTTAATGTGAAAGCAACTAATCCAAATACAGCAGCTTCAGTAGCTAATAAAACAGCCAGTGTTTTCAAAAAGAAAATTGTGAAAATGATGAGTATTAATAATGTCACCATTGTCTCTAAAGCTATTTCGAATTCCAGTCCTGTTTCACCAAGAATTAAACTTAATTTACTTGCTGGAATTGTTCTTGGGTTGATCCTAGGTGTGGGTTTAGCCTTCATCAGTGAATTCAATGATAAGACGGTTAAGGACGAGGCTTTCTTAACGGATAACTTAGGTTTAACAAGCTTAGGAATTGTCAATGAAATCAGTCAAAAGGATGTTGATCGTCAAGTTCGTGAACAATCAAATGCTACTACTAGTGAAAGAACGAATAAAATGCGACGAAGGGTTTAGGTGAAAAAATGCCATTATTTAGAAAGAAACGTAAATTAGATAACGAAAGTTTAAAACGTGGCGTGGGGTTAGTTACCGTTACCGATCCAAGTTCCACCGTGTCGGAACAATTTCGAACAATTAGAACAAACATTCAATTTTCTTCAGCCGAAAAAAAGTTACAGTCGATTGTGATCACCTCTTCAGGGCCCTCAGAAGGAAAATCTACGATTAGTTCAAATTTGGCAGTTGTATGGGCTAAACAAAAACAAAAAGTTGTTCTGGTTGATGCAGATTTACGACGACCAATGGCGCATCGAACCTTTAATTTATTAAATGCGGTTGGTTTATCAAGTTATTTAACGAATAATGCAGTATATGAAAAAATTATTCAAAAGACTGATATTCCTAATTTAAGTGTGATTAGCAGTGGACCAGTGCCACCTAATCCTGCAGAACTTTTAAATTCACACCATATTAGTACGTTGTTAGAACGCTTAGCTTCAGAATATGACATGATTATTGTTGATGCCCCACCGATTAACACGGTAACTGACGCGCAATTATTGGCTAGTAGGGTAGATGGCGTGGTTCTGGTAGTTCCTCAAGGGATTGCTGAAAAGGGTAGTGTTACGCACGCAGTTGAACAGTTAAAAACGGTTCATGCCAAGCTGTTAGGAACGGTTATGAATCGTTTCAAGGCCGACAAAGCTCCAGGCTACTACGGTGGTTACTATGGCGGCGATTACGGCGGTTATTATGGAGTAGATGATAAAGATGATTGATTTGCATTGTCATATTTTGCCTGGTGTCGATGACGGTTATCCAGACATAGAGACCTCGTTAAAGTTGGCGGAAGTAGCGGTTGAACAGGGCATCACGCACATGTTATTGACACCGCATCATATGGATGGCGATTACTTAAACCATAAAGCAGACGTTATTGAAAAAACAACGGCTTTTCAGGAAGCACTGGATCGTAATCAGATTAGATTGACAGTTTTTCCTGGACAAGAAGTGCACATTACTGGTGAATTGATACAGGCCACTGATCGTGATGATATTTTGTTTGCAGATGAGAGCAATCGTTATTTGATTTTAGAGTTGCCGCATAATGAAGTGCCTGAATATACGGAAAAGATGTTGTTTGCCTTACAAACGCGTGGAATTACACCAATTTTGGTTCATCCAGAACGTAATCAGGGATTTATGCAGGATCCGGACAAACTATATGAGTTTGTTTCTCAAGGCTGTTTAACCCAGTTAACGGCCAGCAGCTACGTTGGGGTGTTTGGCGAACACGTTCAGAAGCTTACCGAACAAATTATTGATGCTGGACTTGGATTTGTGTTTGCCTCAGATGCACATAATCTTAAGGGGCGAAACTTTAAGATGACGCAAGCGTTTGAAAAGCTCGAAAAAAACAAGGGTAAACGGTTTGTTGAGATTTATCAAGAAAATGCAAAAAGAATTATTAATGGGGATGATGTGATCTTGGGAGATATTCATCATATTCGAAGTACCAAAAAGAGAAAGTTTTGGGGTTTGTTTTGAATGATGTGTAGAAGGCTGAACGAGGAGTAAACATGTATGGAAATGAATAATACCGATGAAGAAAATGAAATTTGGTTAGACAAGAATGACATAGATAACCGTCATGTGTACCATCGAGTGAAACGGGTTTTTGACTTTGTTGCTAGTCTGTTAGGCTTAATTATATTAAGTCCGTTGTTTTTAATCCTAGCACTTTGTATAAAATCCGAAAATTGGCATGGACCTGTTTTTTATTCACAAATTCGTCTAGGTGTTGGCGGGCGACCATTTAAAATGTATAAATTCCGTTCAATGGTCGTAGATGCGGATAAGAAAATAAAGGATCTTTTAGACAAAAATGAGGTTGATGGAGCCATGTTTAAAATGAAGGAGGATCCACGTATTACCAAGGTGGGCAAATTCATTCGTAAGTATAGCTTAGATGAATTACCGCAACTGTATAACGTTTTAATTGGTGATATGAGTTTAGTTGGTCCACGTCCACCATTGACAAGAGAAGTTAAAGAATATACAGACTATGATAAACAGCGTTTGTTTGTTCAACCGGGATGTACTGGTTTATGGCAAGTTAATGGTAGAAATGCACTTAATTTTGAACAAATGGTAGAACTGGATTTAAAATATATATGTAATTGCAGTATATTCTATGACTTTGGAATTTTATTGAAGACAGTCAAAATAATGATTTTACCCAATGATGCTTATTAATAAAAATTTAGGAGAAAAGATGAAAATCTCATATTCGGTAGTGTTATACAATAATTCGTTAACGTTAATAGAAAGATTAGTCAATAACATTATTGAAACTACCCCTAAAGAATGGGAGTATTCAATTTATTTAATCAATAATTCGGTTAATAACGAAAATATTAATCTTTATTTACAAAAATTAGTATCAAAAAACAAAAACATTTTTGCGATTTTTCCGGTTGAAAATAAAGGTTTTGGAGCCGGACATAATCTGGCAATTAAGAGAATCAAATCAGAATATCATGTTATTGTCAATCCAGATGTTAAAATACCAGACGGAAATCAAGTTAAAAAGATGGTTTCATTTATGACTAATAATGAGATATTGCTTCTTGCACCTTTAATAAAGTTTCCAAATGGAAATACGCAAAAATTGGTAAAAAGAGAACCTACAATTTTTGATATGGCAATTAGATTTATAGGTGGTCCCTTATTTAAAAAAAGAAAAGAATGGTTTGTGTTTTTACCCGATGGATATTCAAAAATACACAAAGCAAATAACCTTCCGGGATCATTTTTAGTATTTAATAGTGCAACTTTAAAAAAAATTCATGGATTTGATGAAAGATACTTTTTGTACATGGAGGATTCAGACATTTCTAAATCTGTGTCCCAGATTGGCAACACAGTGTTTTATCCTGAGGCTTTTGTCTATCATGAATGGCAAAGACAGAACAAGAAAAGTCTAAAAGGAATGTTTCAAATGATTTCGAGTACATTGAAATATTTTAATAAGTGGGGATGGAAATTTTATTAGTTTGAAGTTTTCTTTTTTACCTAAAAGTTTTTACTATTGATATTGAGTATTTGATTATGCAGGCAAATTATTTGTTTAACAAGAAGTCCTAGTAGATATAATGTTAGATGGTGAATTTGATAATGGGAGATGAGAATTTGAATACTAAGGGTAAGACGTTACATACATGGGTAAATCCCAATTTTTTGTTAGCAATTAGTTTTTCTGTTGCTTTAGTTTTGTATTCTATTCCGTTTTCAAGTCTTAATACTAATCTGTCATTGAAATTGAAATTTTTATTATTCGGTTTAATTTTAATCAACTTTATTATGGGTATAAGTTTTAAAAAATACTTTAGAATTAATACTTTTAAAGAAATGAATTTAAATTCGGTTTTTTTGAATTTGTTTACCGTCGGTATTTTACTATTAAGTATTTGTGAAGGTATTTATTCAAAAGGATTTCCAATTTTCGGTCAAGTTAATTATAAAGATTATGGAATTCCAAGTATTCACGTTATTTTGGTTACAGTTGATTCATTTTATATTCTTGTACTTTGTGATGAATTGTTTAATTTTAATAAAAATAGCAAAAAAATTTTTATGTATATTTGTCTAGCACTAATTCCACTAATAATATCGTTATCTCGGGGATCAATCGTTGTATTGGCGTTGAGTATTCTATTTGATTATCTTTTTAAACAAGAAAAAATAAAAAAACGGCATTTTGGGAGATTTGTTGTATTAGCAATGCTACTTATTGGTAGCTTATACATCTTTGGAATTTCCGGTAATTATAGAATGAATAAAAACTATAATTATGAAGGTGGCCTTTCTAATTCGTCTTTGATTTTATCAATCGGGAAGGCAACAAATGAATTTAAAAATTCAGGAATACCATCGCCATATTTTTGGACCTATTCGTACGCAACATCTCCAATTGCAAATTTAAATTTGAATGTAAGTTTAAATAATTATTCTAAAAATAAGATTAGTATGAATGAATTTATTATGATGAATTTTGTACCCGATTTCATCGGTAAAAGGTTATATCCTAATGATAATGCAATTTATGCTATTGAAAAGGTTACAAATGAGTTTACTGTGGGGACTGTACTTGCTACCGCTTTTTTAATGTCAAATTGGATTGGACTATATCTTTTTGTAGTAGTTATATCTTTATTTCCACTGATATATTGTTTTTTACTTAAGCGTTGGGCGACTGATTATATAAGATTTGGTATGTCAGTTTTGTGTACAGTGTATATCTTAGCTGTTTTTTCAAACTTTTTTGTTTTTACTGGTCTTTCATTGCAGTTATGGTTTCCATTTATTGTACAATTTTTTAAAAAAATAAAATTTACGAATTGATTTTAATAAATAAAAGAATGTGGAAAATTAATTTTATTATAAAATAGGTGACTAATAAATGATGAACTTTAAAAATGTTGTATTAATAGTAATTTATAAAATGCCAATAAGTCAAAGTAAAACATTTAAAACTATTAATAAACAACTTAGAAATGAGGATTTATTAATACTGTATGATAATTCACCAAATAAAGAATTAGATATTAGTTTAAAAGCAAATTATCAATATATACATGATAATCAAAATAATGGACTTATTGATGCATATAATTTTTCCATTAAGCGGGCATATGAGGTTGGAGCGACTTGGGTAACTTTTTTTGATCAGGATAGTGAAATCCCGGATAATTTTTTTGAAGATACAAAAAAATTAGAAAATACCGTATTACAAAACGTAGTTTCAATTGTTCCAAAAGTTTTTGTTAAGCAAATTAAAATTTCACCTTTTAGTAGTACGTATTCTCTTTTTAGAGTGAAAAAAAATCAAATCGACACGGCAATTAATTCGGGTAATACAGTTAGGGTAGATTTTTGGAAACAATTAAGCTTAGAATTTGATCGAAATTTTCAATTAGATTTTTTGGATTATTTTTTCTTTAAAAAGGTTAAAGATTATGGAATGAAGTTTGTAGTAAGCACGATATCAATTAATCATTCTTTATCTAGTAGTAACTATAAGACTATGAATTTCAAAAGATATAATGATTTTTTGAAGTCTGAAAATAGATTTGTTCAGAGTTATTATGGGAAATGGAGAATAACTAGTTATAAATTTAAATTAGTGTTGAGAGTTATAAAATTATTATTAATGAATGGAGGATTAGACAAGATCGATATAACATTAAAATATATTTTTGAAACAAGGTAGGAAATTATAATGATATCTGTATGCATGGCAACATATAACGGATCAGACGTGATTCAAAAACAATTAAAATCTATTTTAAAACAACTTCAAAGTGACGATGAAGTTGTTATTACTGACGATAATTCTTCAGATGAAACAATTAAAAAAATAAAACAACTTGATGATAAGAGAATAAAAATTAAAAAAAATGAGGTGAATTCTGGACCAATTAAATGTTTTGAAGATTCATTAAAACGAAGTCATGGTGACATCATATTTTTATCTGATCAAGATGATATTTGGGCTGATAATAAAGTGTCTAGAGTTACAAATATTTTCAAACAAGATCAAGTAAAATTAATAATTCATGATGCAATAGTTGAAAATCAATATGGAAAAATATTGAATCGTTCTTGGAACGATTTTAATCAAAACAAATTTCACAAAGGAATGTTCTCCATAATTGTAAAAAATCCCTTTTGTGGAGCAATGATGGCTTTTAAAAAAGACATATTACCACTTGTTTTACCTTTCCCGAAGACTATTCCGATGCATGATGTATGGATTGGAATTGAGTGTGAAAGAAATTCTATTAAATATAAGGCAATACCTGATAAGCTTATTCATTATGTTAGAAGAACAGGAAATGTTACTGGTGGAGCTCACAAACCAGGAAAAATGATTTCAAATAGAATTGGTTTAGTTTTAGCGTTATTTTGGGAGAAAATAAAATGAAAAACTTGATTAGAACATTTTTATATTGGATTAGTGGATTTTCAAAAAGAGATAAAACCATTATTTTATTTGGATCCTGGTTTGGAGAACGTTTTAGTGATAATCCAAAATTTCTGTTAATGCAATTGAATTGTTCTGAAAAAAAATGTTATTGGATCGGAAATGAAAAAATTAGAAAAGAAGTTGAGTTTAATCATGTAAACTTTGTTAGAAGAAATTCATTTAAAGCATTTTGGCTTGAATTAAAAGCGGGGTATGCCTTTGTCTCTCATGGTTATCAAGATTTGGGAAGTGTAAGTTTATTGAGAGGAAATATAACTGTTCAGTTATGGCATGGCTTTCCAATAAAAAGAATAGGTGCGGATGACAAAAAAAATAAAAAAGAAGGGAATAAGATTTTTGAAAGCTACTCTTTTTTTCTGGCAAATTCTCCACTTATGAAAAAAAGAATAATCTCTGCTTTTAAATACTATGGAGCAAATGAAAAAAATGTTGTATTAGCACAACAACCACGTGTTAATTATTTGAGTGAAAATATTGATAATATAAATCTTAGAATTGAAATTAGAAAAAGAATTGGAGTTTCAGAATACCAGACGATGATTTTGTATTTGCCGACTTTTAGGAATAAGTTGTCTGATTCTTTTTCGTTCTATAATCAACAAAGTAGTTTTTTTGAAAAACTTGACAAGAAATCCAATTTTGTATTTGTTGAAAGACAACATTTTGCTTCTAAGACACACAAAAACGTAAATAAAGAGAAAAAATTTGTTATTGAAATGAATAGTCAAATAGATGTACAAGATGCTTTATTGGCAGCTGATATTTTAGTAACAGATTATTCAAGTGTGTATGTTGATTTCCTAGTCTTAAAAAGACCAATTATTCATTTCATTTTTGATAATAAGAATTATGAAAAAAAAGATCGTGGAATTTATAACACAAAATTTGAAAACGAAGCTGCAGGTCCGATAGTTTATAATACAGGTGATTTAGCTGATTTGCTCAATTCTATTAAAAAGAAGAAGAGCAGAATTTCGAATGAAACTAATATGTATAAAAAAATTTATGAAGAAGAACAAAATGCAAATATATTTGAACTTGTAGAAAGGTTATCGTAATTGATTGCTTTGATGCATTTAAAGATATGGAGAATTTACGGATGAATAAAACTGTCAAAAATTTAATCTATAATGGTCTGTATCAACTTCTGATAATTGCCTTACCAATTATTACAGTTCCTTATGTGGCTCGAGTTTTAGGTGCACGTGCATTAGGTGAAAATTCATATATTACATCAGTAGGAATTCTTTTAGGTTACGTTATCATACTAGGAATGAATCAGTTAGGTGTAAGAGAAATTGCAAAAATTAGTGCAAGTAAAGATGAATTAACAATCACTTTTTCTAGATTATGGGGATTACAATTTATTGTTGGTATATTGGTTACCTTGTCCTATATTGGAATAACGTATAGAATGTCGAATAATATTTATTATTTGGCAAATATTCCTTATCTTCTTGGTTTTATGCTTGATATATCGTGGTTTTTTGTCGGTATTGGTGAAATTAGTCGTGTTGTGACGAGAAATACTGTAATTAAATTCCTATCCTTGATATTAATTTTTAGCTGTGTGCATTCTTCCAATGATTTACTACTTTATATTTTGATAAATAGTTCTGCATTAATGCTTTCGAATCTTGTATTTTGGATGTCTCTAAGAAAAAAAATTTGGACAACAAAAATTTTGAAAAATTTATTTTCTAGTAAATATATTAAAAGTTCACTAATTTTAGGGCTACCACAAATTGCAGTTCAGTTCTATACAAACTTCGATAGTGTGATTG
Organism: Pediococcus ethanolidurans; assembly: GCF_964062635.1. NCBI lineage: Bacteria > Bacillati > Bacillota > Bacilli > Lactobacillales > Lactobacillaceae > Pediococcus > Pediococcus ethanolidurans. The sequence goes on along the minus strand of NZ_OZ061250.1, from coordinate 2,023,320 downwards.
TAGGTTACATAGCCGGAGCTGTTCAACTTTCCTATTATGATCAATCGCAAAAAATTGCAAGAATGTTACTAGCTCTCATTACATCTACTAGTACTGTGTTGATGCCAAAGCTGGTAAAACTGATGCAGAATGACAAAGACAATAAAAGATCAAGTGATTTATTGAAAAAATCATTGGATTATACCTTGATTATTTCGTTGTTTATTACATTTTTAATTATGATAAATGTGAACGAATTAGTTCCGTGGTTTTTTGGAAATAAATTTAGTCCTATGATAAATAACATGTTTTGGGTTAGTTTAATAATTATTTTCATTTCTTTCGGAAGCGTTTTTTCGAATCAATACGCTCTTGCTAACGGACTGTACAGAATTTTTGCTATTCCATATTTTTTGGGGGCAATTTTTAGTATAATTTCGAACATTATTTTTGTTCACTTGTGGAAAGCTGATGGAGGAACAACTACAATAATTTTGACGGAGCTAATTGTATGTATACTTAGAGTCTGGTTGGTAAAGAAAAATTTCAATTTTAAAGTGTTATTTAGACAATATTGGAAATATTTTTTAACGTTTTGTGTTAGTTTATTGTTTTGCGTTAGGATACATATAGTTGTCAGTAGTAACTTTGTTTCGATGATTTTAAATTCATTTATTGGAACTTTTGTTTTTCTACTCTTACTGGTGATTTTTCAACCACCTGCAGTAAATGAGGCACTTAGTTTTATTTTTATTAAAATGAAGCATTACATGACAAAAAAATAGTTTCCGATATTTTAATTTGAAAAAAATGAACGGTTATAAGAAAAGGAGAGAAAAAGTTATATGAAAGGTATAATTCTAGCAGGTGGTTCGGGTACACGTTTGTATCCAATTACAGAAGCAATTTCAAAGCAATTAGTTCCAATTTATGATAAACCAATGATTTATTATCCACTATCAACAATGATGTTAGCGGGTATTCATGACATTTTATTAATTTCAACACCTCGTGATACACCTAGATTTAAAGAACTGTTGGGTGATGGTTCACAATTTGGAATTAGTATTTCTTATAAGGTACAAGAAAAGCCAAATGGCTTAGCTGAAGCCTTCGTATTAGGTGCTGATTTCATCGGTGACGATTCGGTTTGCTTAATTTTAGGAGATAACATTTATTATGGCAGTGGCTTGTCTGAACTTGTACAACGTTCAGCTAAAAAGAGGAAAGGTGCGACTGTTTTTGGGTATCAGGTAAATGATCCTGAGCGTTTTGGTGTGGTTGAATTTGATAAAAATCATCACGTTAAGTCCATTGAAGAAAAGCCAAAGCATCCTGCCAGCAATTATGCAGTGACGGGAATGTATTTCTATGATAATCAAGTTGTTGAGATTGCTAGAAACTTAAAACCATCTCCTCGAGGGGAATTAGAAATTACAGATATTAACAAAGAATATCTTAAACGTGGACAACTTGATGTTGAATTATTAGGGCGTGGCTATGCTTGGTTAGATACTGGAACACATGAATCATTGCACGAAGCGTCTGGTTTTATCGAAACTGTAGAAAAACGACAAAACTTGAAAGTAGCTTGCCTAGAGGAAGTTGCTTATCGCATGGGATATATTGATAAGGACCAGGTCTACAAATTGGCACAGCCGTTGAAGAAAAATGATTACGGACAATACTTGTTACGATTAATTCAGGAGGATAACTAATGGGAAAGTTAAAGATTACAACAACAAAATTACAGGATGTCAAAATTATTGAACCAGCTGTTTTTGGTGATCAACGGGGATTCTTTACAGAAACCTATTCTGATCGTGATTTTAAAGATGCTGGAATCAACTTTGATTTTATTCAAGATAACCAGTCACTTTCAAGTCAAGCTGGCGTTTTGCGAGGTCTGCATTTTCAACGCGGTAAGGCTGCCCAAACAAAATTAATTCGAGTCGTTACTGGTGCTGTTTTGGATTTAATTGTTGATGTTCGAAAGGGTTCTCCTACATATAAACAATGGGAAGGCTACATCATTTCTGCAAGTAATCACAGACAATTGCTTGTCCCTAAAGGCTTTGCCCATGGTTTCGTGACCTTAACCAATGATGTTAACTTCTTGTATAAGTGTGATAACTACTACAATGCCGAAGCAGACGGTGGCTTTTCATTCAAGACACCTGAATTAGGAATCAAATGGCCAATTGATTTTGACCAGGCGATTACTTCTGAAAAGGACGCTAAACAACCAACATTTACTGAGTTTGAAAAGAATAATCCGTTTGTTTATGGTGAGATTTAGGAAGGAAATCTAATATGAAGAATATTATTGTAACTGGTGGCGCAGGATTTATTGGTTCTAACTTTGTTCACTATGTGGTTAACAATCATCCTGATGTTAAAATTACAGTACTGGATAAGCTCACTTATGCTGGTAATCGGGCAAATTTAGCAGGTCTTCCTGCAGATCGCGTAAAATTAGTTGTGGGTGACGTTGCGGATGCTGAATTAGTGGATAAGCTGGTGAAAAATACCGATGCAGTTGTCCATTATGCGGCTGAAAGTCATAATGACAACTCTTTAATTGACCCCAGTCCCTTTATTCAGACTAATATTATTGGCACATACACGCTGATTGAAGCTTGTCGTAAATACGGCGTTCGTTATCATCATATTTCAACTGATGAAGTGTTTGGTGACTTACCTTTGCGAGAGGATTTACCGGGACATGGTGAAGGTGTTGGTGAAAAGTTCACACCTGATTCACCATACAAGCCAAGTAGTCCATATTCTTCATCAAAGGCGAGCTCAGATTTATTGGTTCGTGCTTGGGTGAGATCGTTTGGATTAAAGGCCACAATCTCGAATTGCTCAAATAATTACGGGCCATATCAACATATTGAAAAGTTTATTCCTCGTCAAATCACTAACATTCTAAGTGGTATTCGCCCTAAGTTATATGGGTCAGGTAAAAATGTGCGTGACTGGATTCATACGAATGATCATTCCCGTGCGGTTTGGTTAATTCTTAACGAAGGCAAACTCGGTGAAACCTATTTGATTGGCGCAGATGGTGAAAAGGATAATAAGACTGTTCTTGAGATGATCTTGAAGCAGATGGGACAACCAGCTGATGCTTATGATCATGTAAAGGATCGTCCAGGACATGATATGCGTTATGCGATTGACTCCACTAAGTTGCGTACTGAACTTGGTTGGAAACCTGAATTTACAGATTTCACAAAGGGATTGCAGGCAACCATTGATTGGTACACCGAACATGAAGATTGGTGGAAAGATGAGAAAAAGGCTGTTGAAAGTAAGTATGCAAAAAACGGTCAATAACAGTTAGCGGGTTAATCACCCGTTTTTTTGATAGAGGAGAAATTATAATGAATAATATTTTGATTACCGGTGCCAATGGACAATTAGGAACAGAGCTACGTAATTTGTTGGATGAAAAAGGCATTACTTATGCCGCAACGGATACAAAAGAATTAGATATTACCAATAAACAGATGGTAAATGATTATTTTGAAACAAATAAGCCAGAGTTGGTTTTCCACTGTGCAGCTTATACGGCAGTTGATGCAGCCGAAGAAGAACCAGGTAAATCAATTGATGAGAAGGTTAATGTACTTGGTACCCAAAACCTGGCAAACGCTGCAGAGTCAGTGGGTGCAACACTAGTTTATATCAGTACTGATTATGTTTTTGATGGCAAAAATACAGGTATGTATAAGGAAATGGATCCTCAAAATCCACAAAATGAGTATGGTCGAACTAAGAGCCTGGGTGAAAAGGCTGTTCGCGATACCATGAGCAAGTACTATATTATTCGTACGTCATGGGTTTTTGGTAAGTATGGTAAGAACTTTGTGTATACCATGTTAAACCTTGCTAAAACGCATGATGTGATTACTGTAGTGGATGATCAAGTAGGACGACCAACTTGGACAAGAACTTTGGCTGAGTTCATGGTTTATGCGGTTGAACATAAAGTTGCCTATGGCACATATAATTTGAGCAATGATAGCCAAGCCAATTGGTTCCAGTTTGCCACTGAAATTTTGAAAGATACAAAGACAGAGGTCAAGCCCGTTAGTTCAGCAGAATATCCGCAAAAAGCACATCGTCCAGAACATTCTGTTATGTCCTTAGAAAAAACTAAAGCAACTGGGTTTAAGATTCCAACATGGCAAGAAGCTTTAAAACAAATGATGGCAATCATTGATTAATTTTCAACACAATAGTGAGATTCCTCGCTATTTATACATATAAAAAAAGTTAAGTTTTTGAATTTTTAGTGAATTTTTTTGCTAAAAGCATACAATGATATTAGTTAATTTCAGGAGGCGTCTCATGAGACATGAACATATACGAAAAAGACATACGGTAAGAAACATAATTTTGACAATTATTTTACTTCTTTTGGTTTCAGTGGGTGCTTATGCGGCTCGTAAGTATTACAATCTGAAACATGCAGTAGATAATTCGTACCAAAGCGGAGGTATTAAGAAATATCGAAATGCCAGTTCAGAAATTCAAAGTAAAAGTCCAATTTCAATTTTACTAATGGGAACTGACACTGGTGCATTAGGACGTTCTTACAAGGGCCGAACGGATACGATGATGCTTATCACCTTGAATCCAAAGACAAATAAAACCACAATTACCAGTATTCCACGTGATACAGGTGTTACTATTCCAGGATATGAGAGTGAATCACCTTCGAAGATCAATGCAGCTTACGCGTTTGGGAGTGCTGGAACAGCGATTAAAACTGTTCAGGAAATGTTGAATGTCCCAGTTGATTTCTATGCTGTGATGAACATGGGTGGTATGGAAAAGGTTGTTAATGAAGTTGGTGGTGTGATAATCACACCAACGCTTAGTTTTAGCTATGATGGGTATAAGTTTACGAAGGGTAAATCTACCCATATGAATGGCAAAAAAGCTCTAGCCTATTCGAGAATGCGTTATAGCGATCCCAAAGGTGATTACGGACGCCAAACACGCCAACGAGAAGTTATTATGGCAATTATGAGTAAATCAAGTTCCATTTCGACTCTATTAAATAAGAACTTCTTAGATTCTATTTCGGCTTCAATGAAAACTGATTTGACGTTTAGTGATTTGTCCGCGTTAGCACAAAATTATCGCGGAGCAAAAAAGACGGTTTCACAAACTCATCTCCAGGGAACTGGTGAGACTGTTAATGGTCAGAGTATGGAAATCATGGCAAAAAGCGAGTTACAACGAGTCACAAACTTTAACCGTTCTAACCTTGGTTTGGCACATGCTAAAACCGGTAATATTGCATTGAACGTTTCTTCGAGTTCTACTTCTAATAGTAGTGTAGAGAGTGATAATGTGAATGCTGGAAATTAAGAAAAATTGATATAGTCAGATACTTTTTGTCAAATCGTATTGGTGTAGATATTAAATGGCACACTCACTTTTATGAATGTGCCTTTTTGTGTCTTCGAATTATAAAAAATTATAAGAAAAAAGAAATTTAATAATTTAATTTACCTAAAAAATTAATTATATTCTGAACGCAAATTGCAAGAACAAGTTAGCCACCCCGCAGGCGAAGTTGCGGGGCATGTCAGAATATCTATTGAAGATTGGAATAAATGATTAAGCAATGCGAGTTTTGCGAGCGCGCGCTGCTTCAATCTGAAAAGCTTTTTCAGGTGTTTGGTACTTTAAGATACGTCGTGGTAGTTGGTTGAGACGTGCTTCAACCAGGACAACAGTCTTAGGACTAATTGTATCTAATGAATATCCTTTAGGTAAATAACGTCTAATCATGCGGTTATGAGTTTCATTGGTTCCTCGTTCAGAAGAACTATACGGATGGGCATAATAGATATCAGCAATGCCAGTTAAAGCTTCTTCCAATGTTGTGAACTCCGTTCCATTGTCAGCGGTAACGGATTTGATCAGATCACCAAATTCAGCACAAATCCCTTTAATGGCATAGGCTACGGAGTCAGCATCTTTGCCTTCAATCAAACGAATAAAGTCAAAACGAGTTTTACGTTCAGTGAAGGTCAATAGGACACTTTCATGGCCACTACGTTTACCAACCACGGTATCAATTTCAAAGTGGCCAAATTCATTGCGCTTGTCGACACGCTTAGGTCGTTCTTCAATACTTTTACCAATCAAACGTCGATGTTTATGCGACCAGTGATGTTTCGTACGCCGTTTGGTTTTCTCAAGCAAATCAAGATTGCGGATTTCTAATAATTGCGCATCAATATAGTTATAGAGGGTCTTAGTGCAGACCATCTCTGTACGCTTAAATAAATGATGTTTGTGGGCGAAGCCAACTGCTGCATCAGGTGACCACTGATCTTGATGGAAATGATCATCAAAGTAGGCCAAAAAATTAGTAATGTGTTTGAATTTTAATGGTCCTCGAATTGTCAAATCAAGTGCAACACTTACTAAATAAAATAGGAATTGGTCTAGGAAGCTGATCTAAAAGCTTTACTGAATGCTTTAGCACTCAGGTAGTGCAGGATCTTACGGGGCTTGTCGTTGATGGCATTTTGGATTTGAGCAATTTGGGTTTCAGTAAACTGCTTCAATGATTTTCCTTTAGGAATATACTCCCGAATCAACCCGTTGGCATTCTCATTACTACCACGTTCCCAAGGCGAGAACGGATGTGCAAAGTAAATTTTAGGACCCTTAACTTGTGCAAGCTTTGAAAATTCACTGCCATTATCAAAAGTGATAGATTTAAACCAATCTGGATGTTGATTGATGACTTTTTGAAGAGCCTCTAAGCAAGTTTGTGCGTGATAATCTGGGACTTTATGATTATTTCAAAGCGGCTCACCCGTTCCGTTAAAGTAAGCAGGGCAGGCTCAGAAGCCACGCGTTTTCCCTTAACTAGATCACCTTCCCAGTCGCCAAACGCTGTGCGCTTGGTGACACTTTCAGGACGTTCTTCGATCGAAGTACCTAATATCTTCTTATTATAGCGATCATGATTGTGCTTGCCCTTAACTCGTCGTCTAAGTTTTTTGGGCAAATCACTATTTCGAAGGTTCAACAGGCCTTGATCAATATAACGATAAACAGTGGGAACCGAAGGACATTTGAATTGCGGATAGTCGGCTTGAAATTGGTGGACGAATCCATCGACACCAGCTGATCTAAAGTGCTTTTTTAGCGTCTTGGTTAAGAGATTAAAAAAGTATTTACACGGCTTTAATAAGCCTTTTGAATGACAGTGTGAACGATGCTTTTCATAGACAGCTTGACCAGCATCAGCATAGTAGTTAGTGAAGAATAAGTAGTTAGTATCACGTTGTTTAACCGTGCCGCGATGTAACTCACGGCTAATCGTACTAGGGCTTCTGTGAAGAGCTCTCTAGCAATTTCACGAACAGTAACATTTTGGCGACTTAAAGTTTGAATCATGCCTCTTTCTTCAGGTTGTAGTTGTTGATAACCGGACATAGTGCTATTCTTTGTTTGGGTCATGGAGACTCCTTTCTTGAGTTTAGTCACTTTAAGTTTAGGTCTCCATGGCCTATTTTGTCTATTTTTGGTCTAGTTGATCAGGTGTTGCACTTGAATTGTAAATCGGGCAATTTTAATGGTCGATGACAGTGCTGACGATTCATTTCATAACGAATTTGAGCTGTATCAGGAGCATAGATATTGAAGTACTGTTCTTTACCATTAATCTTCTTTACCTGTTGAACACAGCCACGTTTGAGTTCGTTATTGATAGTTTGATGGCAAACACTAAGTTCCGTCGCAATTTGACGAGCAGATTTGCCTGCAGCAAGCAATCCCGCAATTTTTCCACGTTCAATTGGTGTTAAATGATGACCCTTTGAGTGAGATATGGTAAGCTGTTCTTGCGCCAAGACGAAAACCTCTTTCATTGTTTAGTGTAGGAACTTCAATGATACCTGATTTTTTCGTCTTGGTGTCTTTTTATTTGACCATTTTTACAAGGTGGCTAACTTGATTATAAAATCTGCGATTATATTCTGAATGAAAATAAGTATTTAAAGTGGTAGATAAGCTAAACGCTTGGGTTTTCTTATTTCATCGGTGAAAGATTTGTATCTAATTGATAAATCAATATTTCAGATGATAATTTATGAGCTAATACTGTTACAAATATTAGGAGGATTTTTAATGGAGTATAAACTTTCAAAAGTTGATTCAAAGTCATTTCATAATTATACATTTGATCAACCATTAGACAAGACTAGTGTTTTTTTTGGACAGAATGGTAGTGGCAAAACAGCCTTATCTAAATACATCAAAAAACTAAATCCTGAGCATACGCGAACATTTGATAGTATTTATGTTGAGGAAAATATAAAGAAAAGTGAGACCATATTTGGAACAACATTAATTATAGGAAAAGCTCAGATTGACAAAAGTGATTCTATTAGAAAAACGGGTGAAAAAATTGAACAACTGAAAGATTCAATTTTTAAAACTCAAGATGACATATCCAAAACAAAATCACTCTTTAATAAACAAATGAGAGCAATTATTGACGATGTAAAAAATGATTTTCACACGCATAAGGTTTATCAAAAACCGAATTCAAAGGATGATCCTCTTGGCGCGTATAATTTATGGATAGATGAAATTGATAAATATAAAGAGATTAAATCGAATTTTTCGTCTTCTAAAGAGATAGATAATGTATTGGTTAGTCTTAATAATAGAAAAAACAATCTCATGAAAATTTTACCAAATTTTAATTTAGTTCGAGAAAAAGAACTTATGGGCTCTTTGAAACAAGTAGTGTTAAAACCTGAAAGTAGTGTCACAAGTAGTGTGTTTGAATGGCTAAAACGTGGTGCTGAGTTACATAATTTGGAAAAGAAGGAAGTCCCAGATGAGCAGATATGTTTGTTTTGTGGAAATGAATTCTTTACAGAAACTGTTAGTAAAAATGTTCATGATCGTATTAATTCAGAATATGCATTATTAATTAGCACAATTGATAATGCAGTTAAGGAGCTGCACGACGCACTAACACAGCTTAGTGGTATTCAAGAAGATAGCTTGGTGGAACAAGTTAGGTCTGCGCAAGAGTCTATTAAGATTGTACTTGCTGTTTTAGAGAAAAAATCTAAATCAACGGATAAGGTTATAGAACTAAATCAAAAGGCATTTAGTAATGTGCATTTATTAAATTCTGCTATTGAAATGTTATTAAAAAAAATTAATGATGAAATTAATGAAAAAAATCAAGAAAAGACGTTAATTGGCAATTTGACAAAAAAGCAAATTGGTAAAAGGTTGTCCGAAGATGTTAGTATTAAAGAAAATATTGATAAACTTAATAATTCTACAAGTATTTTAGATGAGCAGTCTAAATCGCTTCAGTTGCTTGAAAAAAAGATAACGAATTTGAAAAATGAAAATAATGATTTGGAAGGATTTATGGAACTGGTTAATAAAACACTTCAATCATTAGGTTTGTGTTTTAAATTGAAATTTAGTGAACGGGAGGCTAATGGATTTGATATTGTTTTACGAAATAATGATGAAAAATCGATTAGTGCTTCATCATTAAGTGAGGGAGAAATTCGTTTACTAGCATTTATCAAATTTTATTTTTCTTTATTTGAACAGTATATTCCAAATGACGATAGGAAAAAAATGAACGTAAATTTGATATGAGTGTTAATTCAATTATCTTGGATGATCCGATAACCAGTATTGATTCTAATAATCGATATTTTTTAACAACTTTGATTAATCAAATTCTTGATGAATTGAAAACTCAAAATATTAATATTTTTATTTTTACTCATTCACTCCTTGATTTTCATAATTTTGCATTCCGAATGAATAAAGGCATAACAAGATACAGAGTTCTTAAGGATGATAATGATCAAAGCTATATCGAGGTTGTAGATCCAAATCAATTTAGAAACTACAGTGATGAATATCGTTCAACGTTTAATGAAATTGTTAATTTTGCTTTGAAAGGTCGCGACAAAGTAAAACAGAGTACAAACTATCTTCAATTTGGAAATAAATGTCGATTCTTATTTGAAACACACGCTAGGACAAACTATAATATCGAAAATGTCACAAATGCATCACTAGATAGCATCATGAACGCTTATGAAATCCCCTTGACCAAAAGAACAGATATATCAAGAGCACTAGATATTGTCAGCTCACTTTCGCATGGAATATCATATACTTTAGATTTTGCTTCAGAAACATCAGCTCGAGAAGTACAGTCCGCTGCCAGAACTATTTTATGGGTATTAAATAATAAGGATACCCAGCATGTAAAGGCAATGAATATGAATAATTGGAGTAGGTTGAGCGAACGAGTTGTTGATTGGTAAGACGAAAACGTTATTTTTATCTTTGAAAACTATGAGTTTGAAATCTTTTTTTCTAACGTCTACGCCACATTTGAAATTCACAATATTCAAGTTAAAACAATATCTGGAAGCGAGCTGAGTTTTGAGTTTAGATGGATCTAACGAATGTTGATTTATCAATATCACTTGTGGCAAAGAAAATTTATATTTTCTATAGTATGGTCAAAAAGATGAGATTCTTTCTGCTTTTTTATTTGTATTTCAATTCTGGTATAGATCTATAGTAAACGCGACTTTTTAGATTAAAAAGCGCAACGAATACGCTTATAATAATATCGGAGACTACTCATGTTTAAATATAAATATTTAAAAAGTCCTCAGAATTTACCATTCTGAAGGCTTTTTTCTTCACTACGTATAAATAAATTGAACGGGGTCATTAGATAGAAACCAAGGACAACTCCTAATCCGTTATGAATGACATCCATGATATCTACAGTTCGATTGATGTGAACAAGTTGATCTAAGACAAACTGACCGCCTTCATTGAATACGGCAATGCCCAAAGCAATGAGCAAAACTTCAACTAAAACTGGTCGATCCCTAAAACCAAAGATATATAGATAGACACCAGCTGGAATAGTCATAATCACATTTAAGATAGCCTGCATACTGTAATCACGGTAGGGCATTGCAACTACTTTTGCGTAACCCACATGAACGGTTTGAAAAACAGCATTCATACTGAATGAATAAGTACCAGGCGTGAAAATTAAGTAAAAAACACTAATGACATAGATGATGAAGGTGGTTCTTACTAAAATTGAAAATGGTGACGGATTTACACGCATTTTTTTGATGTTATAGACGGCAACTAGTAATGAAATTATTACAAACGGTAAATATTGAAGTATTATCATTGAACCACCTCCCAAATTGATTAATGTTTTAATTATATCGCATATTTAACTAGAATAGAACCTTTAAGCATAAGGGTTTTAGTTAACTTTTTCTAAACATCTTTGTACTTCCTTAAACTTTTTCAAAAAAAGATTGCATTCGAATTCAGAAAGCTATATGATGAACTCGTAAAGAGATTGTAATATTTATGTAACATTTGGAGGCGGTTTTGATGAAAAAAGTAATGCGCTTTTTATTGGTTGTTGGATTAGCAATGGGGATGTTTATGTTAACGAATAGTACGGAAACTCAGGCCGCTTCCCGAACTTCTGTACCAGTCGCAATGCGAGGCAAATGGTACTTAACTAAACGAACAGGATTGAACGTAAAAAAGACGTCAATGGTTGGTTTAAATCATACCGTTATGGAAAAGACATACGGTAAGTATATGGTATTCAAACCTTACTATAAGGGCAGCTATTCACTTTCTGATAAACGATGGGGATTTGGTTTCTTCTTCAAATTAGTCACGGTTAAAGGAAAGAATGGGCGCAAATACAAGGCATTGGCAATGTGGGGTCAAGGCCCTGAAGCACAACTATATTACAAGAAGCTTAATAAAAATGAACATCATAGTTTATCATGGCGTAAAACAATTAAATTAATGAATGGTCAAAAGAAATTCTAGCGTCTGGCTTTACCATTTGGGTTAAAATCTTTATAATAGTAGGAGCACTGTGATGAAAGTATTTTCGAAGTTGGTAATCTGTGCTAACATAGTGCAGTTGCCAGAGAAACTTTTCTGAGACAGGAGTAAGCTTTGAAACATAAATTAAGTTTTTGAGGATACCCACGAAAGGATGCTAATAATGGAAAAAAATGAAGAAGAACCAGTCAAGAAGCCTTTTGACGTTGGCGATAAAGTACACGTTAAAAAAACTGCTTTGCTACCAACTGGATTTGACGGACAAGTTGGCAAAGTTTATGAAAACTCCATCTTGATTGATATCGATCCTGATACGGTGGCTAAGGCTCGCAGCGAAGAATTACACGATTTACATGGACGAGTAATTGTCCGGTTTGCGGAAGCTAAAAAGATTGAAGCATAATGTATTATTGAGATAAATAGAACGTCGTTTTTTGAAATGAAGGGATCTGCTAGTTAAGCAAATCCCTTCTTTTTTACGCTGTTTTAATATAATTCACATTTTTATTTAATTTTGGGTTGACACAGCACCTAAACGGAACTGCATTTAGATTAAATTATGATTAGATACTTTCTCGTAATTAAATGTAAGCAGGCAAGGGAGTTGTACAAGTAATGAAAATTAAGAAGCGAACAGCAACGATTTTGGCAGTCGTTCCACTGTTACTACTGGCTGCATGTGGTAATGGGAGTTCTGCATCGAGCAGCAAGGGCAATTTGGCAACTAAACAGGTGGTCAATTGGACAGAATCTTCAGAGTTACCATCAATTGATCCATCGTTAGCAACTGATGAGATTAGTTTTAACCTCTTAAATAACACCAATGAAGGGTTATATCGATTAGGCAAGAATAATAAAATCGAACCCGGAATGGCAACTAAGACCACTGTTTCAAAAGATGGCAAAACTTACAAGTTTACATTACGTAAGAATGCCAAATGGAGTAATGGTGACTCAGTAACCGCCCAAGATTTCGTTTATTCGTGGCAACGAATTAACAATCCCAAGACAGGTTCACAGTATGCATACCTGTACAGTGGAGTTAAAAATGCGGATCAAATTCAAGCAGGCAAAAAAGCAGTTTCAACTTTAGGAATTAAAGCTACTGGTAAATATAAATTGACTGTAAAATTGGATAAGGCAATTCCATACTTTAAGTTGTTAATGGGCTTTCCAAGCTTCTTCCCACAGGATCAAAAAGTGGCTCAGAAGTACGGCAGTAAGTATGCAACACAGAGTAAGTACCAAGTTTACAATGGTCCATTTACCTTACAAGGATGGACGGGTACTAACAACAAGTGGAGTTTAGTAAAGAACAAAAAGTACTGGGATAAAAAACATGTGACCTTAACCAAGATTAATGATCAAGTTGTGAAGGACACTGAGACGGGCTTGAATCAGTTCCAAGGTAAACAAGTCGATCAAACTGCCATTTCCGGAACACAGGTAGCTAACTTGAAGAACAGTAAATCCTTCTTCTTAGGCCGTGAAGCGCGAAATGCCTATCTTGAATACAACTACAAAAAGATTAAAGCTTTCCGAAACTTGAATATTCGTCAAGCAATGTCATTAGCAATTAATCGTAAGCAGTTAGTAACTAAAGTTTTGGCAGATGGTTCAACCACACCAAAAGGTTTCGTTACCGATGGTTTGGCAAGCAATCCGAAGACAGGTGAAGATTTCGCTAAGGAAGCATACAATGGTGGAACTGGAGTTACCTATAACTTAAAAGAAGCTAAAAAGTTATGGGCCAAAGGTTTGAAACAAGAAGGCAAGAAGAGTGTTACTTATACTTTGATGTCTGATGATACAGATGTGGGTAAGAAGACTACTGAGTTCTTGCAAACACAACTCGAAAAATTACCAGGATTGAAGATCAACGTTGAAAACATCCCCTATAAGACACGTTTAGCGCGTTCTGCAAAGGGACAATTCCAGTTAGTTGTGACGCTTTGGGGAGCTGATTTCTCCGATCCAATTTCTGATTTAGGTTTGTTCACTTCAACAAACAGCTTTAACAATGGTAAATGGGGTAACAAAGAATACGATAAGTTGATTGATGCAGCTAATAATGGTGATGCTAACAACACTGAAAAGCGTTGGGAAGACATGGTCAAGGCTGAAAAGCTTTTGATGAGTCAACAAGCCAATGCACCACTTTACAATGGTGTCGCACCACAACTGATCAACACTAAAGTAAAAGGTTATGTTTACAATACAGCCGGTGTGCCATGGAACTGGAAGGGTATGTATGTAACCAAATAATTGGCAATTAGATCAAAATTAAAAATTCGTGATGACTGAAATAACAGTTCATTACGAATCTTTTTTGGTAATTTTAATATTACTCATAAAATTCACACATTTATGACACTTTTTAATATTCGTTTAACTTTTGTATTGGCAGGAATGCAACCATACGCTATATTTAACATTAAATTTTGGTTAGATAGTTTCTCATAATCAGAATCAAAATATAGAGGAGTTGTTTCGTAGATGAAATTCAAAAAAGGCTCGGTAACTTTATTAGTTGCACTTCCCCTGCTGTTATTAGCTGCATGTGGTAACGGTAAGTCATCTTCATCAAATAGCAATGGCGTAGATAAGAGTAATTTAGCTGCAAAACAGGTTGTCAATTGGACAGAAAAATCAGAATTACCTTCAATTGACCCATCAATTGCAACTGACCAGATTAGTTTTAATGTGATGAACAATACCAATGAAGGCTTATATCGTTTGGGTAAAAACAATAAAATTCTTCCAGGTATTGCGACCAAGACCAAAGTATCCAAAGATGGTAAAACGTACACCTTTACTCTTCGTAAAAATGCGAAGTGGAGTAATGGTGACAAAGTAACAGCCAAAGATTTTGTTTATTCTTGGCAACGCATCAATAATCCGAAAACGGGTTCTCAATATGCGTACTTATACAGCGGTATTAAAAATGCCGACCAGATCCAAGCTGGCAAGAAACCAGTTAGCAGCTTAGGAATTAAAGCTGATGGCAACTATAAATTAACGGTTACCCTCGAAAAAGCCATTCCATACTTCAAGTTGTTAATGGGCTTCCCAAGTTTCTTCCCTCAAAATCAAAAAGTAGTGGAGAAATACGGTGACAAATACGCAACGCAAAGTAAATATCAAGTTTACAATGGTCCATTTACCTTACAGGGATGGACGGGAACCAATAATAAATGGTCATTAGTTAAGAATAAAAATTACTGGGATAAAAAACACGTTTACTTAGATAAATTAAACGATCAAGTTGTTAAAGATACACAAACCGGATTGAACCTTTTCCAAGGCAAACAAGTGGATCAAACCATTTTATCCGGAACCCAAGTGGCAAATATGAAGAGTAGCAAGTCCTTCTTCTTAGGCCGTGAAGCGCGCAATGCTTATCTTGAATACAACTACAAGAAGATCAAAGCTTTCCAAAACTTAGATATTCGTCAAGCAATGTCGTTAGTAATTAACCGCAAACAACTGGTTAATAATGTTTTGGCAGATGGATCAACAGTACCAAAGGGCTTCGTTACTGATGGTTTAGCAAGCAATCCTAAGACTGGTGAAGACTTTGCCAAAGAGGCTTACACTGGTACTGGTGTGAACTATGACCTGACAAAAGCCAAGAAACTTTGGGCAAAGGGATTAAAAGCAGAAGGTAAAAAGAGTGTAACTTACACCCTGATGGCTGATGATACCGATGCCGGCAAGAAAGCTGCCGAATTCTTACAATCACAGTTGGAAAAATTACCGGGCTTGAAGATCAATGTTCAAACGATTCCTTACAAAACACGTTTGGCTCGTTCAGCTAAGGGACAATTCCAATTGGTTATCACGCTTTGGGGAGCTGACTTCTCCGATCCAATCTCTGATTTAGGCTTATTCACTTCCGATAACAGTTTCAACAATGGTAAGTGGGGCAACAAAGAGTACGATAAGTTAATTGACAAGGCAAACAACGCGGATGCAAATAATACGCAGAAACGTTGGGAAGATATGGTCAAAGCTGAAAAGATTTTGATGAATCAACAAGGAAATGCGCCATTGTATAATGGTGTGGTTCCACAATTAATCAATACAAAAGTTAAAGGCTATATTTATAACACTGCCGGTGTTCCTTGGAACTGGAAGGGTGTCTACGTGAGAAATAGCCCCTCTCTATTCCGTAGATTAAGTCAAAATAGCAATTGTAAGCAAACCTAATTCTTGTTATAAAAAAGATATTCATTTTATAATAAACTCGATTATAAAATTTATGAAAGGAGCTTAAACTAATGAAAAAGCTATTCTTTAAAACTTTACTTTTTACATTACCGCTACTTTTTATCTTTAGTATTAACGCCAGTGCTAATCAAACTAACACTAACTCAACGACAACTGTTATCTATGATAAAAACGGCTGCGTAATACAACCTACTACGATCGATACTAATCCGATATCTCCTAAGGCAAAAATACGACCAACCTCTATTTGGCGAATTAAAAAACATGCCTCTTATTTTTCAAATGGTTTTACAGGATCTGGACGTCGCTATGGTGGATATTTATTCGTAGGTAATGGAACTAAAAAGTTCAAGATTTCAGTTAATAAAGGTGGATTCGGTTTATATACAACTACCACACCTGGAAATCCCGTAAACATAAGTTCATACTTTAACTTACCTCTAAGCGGTTCCCCTTATACAATGAATACAGGTACATATTTTTACTTTTTTGCTGACAATCCGGTTAGTGGACAAAACTATCACGTAACGGGAGAGTAACACTATGAAAAACAAAAGAAATTTTCTTGTCTTAGGATTAATCACTGCAGTTGTCATAGCTGGAGTTCTTTTCTTTAATAAACCACTTCTTTTAAGTGAAACAACTATTGTAAAAGACAACACTGGTCAGCTAATAAAGCCTCAAAAACCTACAACAAAACCCAATGAGCGTACGATCATAAAAGATAATGCAGGACATAAAGTAAAACCCGAAATTGACGATTCTCAGGATGCAAATAGCAATTCCAAGCAAGCTCTTGAACTTAAGTAGACCGACTGTTTATCACTGAAAAGAAATAAACCTAAAGCACTCACCTTATATTTAATTAGGTGGGTGCTTTTTAAATCAGCAAATTTTAAGCAAGCTAAAAATAACCTTTGATTAAATATTTTTTCATGCTAATATTTAATTGTTCTTTTTTCGAACATACGTTCGAAAAAATAGACGATATTTGTTTGGGGGAGGCTAATCTATGACTAGAAAAAAAGCACTTTACACATTATATCGTGGTGATCTTTTTATTGACGTTGGAACCTTATCTGAATTATCAAGGCGACAAAACATCTCAGAACATACTTTACTATTCGAAGCGACACCCACCTATGCCGCCCGAACTAAATATGAAAATTCTTTGCGTGTTTACCGTTTAGATAGTTTAGAGCCTTAACAACAAAAATAAATATATGAAGGGAGGGGATGACAATCAAAAATGATGTAAAAACAGGTTTGGTGCTTTTAATAGTAATTACCTTAGGAGCTACTTTTTTATCTACTGGAACGGTAAGCGCAAATCGGACGCAAGGAGTTGATTGGTCCCGTTATCAAACTGCACAAGGCGAATTTGGCTATGCAAACGATACTTTTATGCTTGCGCAAATCGGTGGTTATACCGCTAAAACTGGCTTATATCCACAAACAACCTATGCAAGCCAAATCAAAGCAGCACGTGCTAAAGACTTACATGCTCATTCTTATTTTTGGTGGGAAGATATCACTGCGCGCCAACAAGTAGATAAATTACTGGCCTATGTTCTACCTAAAGTTAAAACACCACATGACTCGATTATAGCTATTGATTTTGAGGCTGGGCCAGCTGCTAAAGCAACAAACACTAAACTGCTTGTATACGCCATGAACAAAATCAAGGCCAAAGGATATACTCCAATGTTATATAGTTCAAAATATTTTTTATTAGTTCACGTTCAGTTAGAGACAATATTAAAACAATTTGGAGCTTGCTTATGGGTTGCTGGTTATCGGGACATGAATTTAGCTACGACCCCTGATTATCATTCTTTTCCTAGCCTACCTGGCGTGGCTATTTGGCAGTTTACTTCAAATTATGTTGCTGGAGATTTAGATGGAAACGTTGATCTGTTAGGAGTTACGCACAAAGGTTATATTGCAAATAAACCTACCCAAAAGCATGTCACACAGAAAATTTCTAAACCGCAAACCAAAAGTAGTAAGTCTAAAAACAGAACCAAAGGGGTGCATAAGCCTTATTTAACAAGCTTACTCAAAAAATTTTTTGTTTTTTATTCGAACTTATGTTTGATGATTTTATTTTTAGTGCTAAATTAAAAGCAAGTACAGAAAGGAAGTTTTATTTATGGATGAAATGGTAAAAGAAACACAAATCTGGCTAAACAAAACTTATGGTAAAGTAGCTGGATTTGGCAAAGTGCCTGAAAATGGTAATACTGGTTGGGACACAGTTTATGGCTTAACGAGAGCTTTACAGCACGAATTAGGGATCACAAATCTAGTCGATAACTTTGGTCCTTCCACTGCGGCTAAATGGGATGCTCAATTTGCTGGCAAAGTTAAAACCGGTTTTAAGCATAATGTCGTCAAAATTATTCAAGGTGGTTTTTGGTGTAAAGGGATCAACCCGGAAGATTTTACTGGAGAATTCACTACCGCTACTGCTGCGGCAGTAGTTGAGCTAAAAAAAGACGCCGGTATCAAAGATACTAGCGCCAAAGTAAACTCAGATATTATGCAAGCCTTATTGACAATGAGCGCTTTTGTGCTAGTTCCTGGCGGGGACGCCAAAATTCGTTCAATGCAACAACAGCTTAATCATGACTATCAAGCTTACACTGGTATTCTACCATGTGACGGAATTTATCAAAGAGATACAAATACGGCTTTAATTTACGCTCTACAAGCGGAAGAGGGTTTGGCCGTCGGAACCGCCAATGGTTATTATGGGCCAGCTACAAAAGATAAAACACCAACTGTTGCTCAAGGCCAAACTAACAATTTCGTCAGAATTCTACAGTGGGGGCTTTATGCAAACAATAAAACTTATACAGGAGCCTTTGATGGTTCATATGGCGCTTCTATTTCTAGTGCAGTGTCTTCTTTTGAAACAACAATGGCCTTAAATTCTACCAGTGGTACTTCTGCTGGATTAGATGTTTTTATGAGTCTATTGACTTCAGCTGGTAATCCAGATCGATCTGCAATTGCATGTGACACCTCATACCAACTAAATGCTTCTCGAGTTACTACTCTTAAAAATGCTGGTTATTCAATCGTTGGTCGTTACTTGACCGGAACCGTAGGTAGTGGCAATACAGAACGAAATAAAAATTTGACTGCAACTGAACTTCAAGCCATTACTAGTGCCGGGTTATCAGTTTTCCCAATTTTTCAAGATGGGGCGTCTGATAAAGAAACATATTTCACTACTTCTCGTGGTCTTTCGGATGGTAGTAAGGCCGGGCAAGCAGCAAGAAGATTGGGCTTTCCTACTAACACTGTGATTTATTTTGCAGTTGACGCTGATATTCAAAACGGTGATATTGCTGGATCAGCTACTCCATACTTTAAAGCTGTTCAGAGCAGTGTTGCAAGTTATGGTTATAAAACAGGAATATATGGAACTCGGAATGTTTCAGAAACAATTATTAAAGCTGGTTTAGCCACTAAAGCTTTTGTTTCAGATATGTCAACCGGTTATTCAGGTAACTTAGGCTTTGCTATTCCAACAGTATGGTCATTCGATCAATTTTCAGAAATATCAATCGGAGATTTTGCAATCGATAAAGTTGCCACAACACAGGAGCGGCAAACTGCAGTCAAAAAGCTTACTCCTGATAAAATTGGTACTTCTGATGATCTTGATAAAGTAAATAAGGTTATTCAAAGTCTAGCTGATGGAACAAACATTTTTCATCTCTTTAAGGGAACTAAGATATCTGTGGCAGGCGATATTTATACTGTTAATACTTTATTTGCAACCATTACTCTAGAAGCTGAGTTTGAAGGTCAAATAAGTACTGATAAAGGATTAGCAAGCACGACATATAGTATCAAAAATCATCATGTTGACTTCTCATTTGACAACCCCGTCCAAAAAGTTATTGAAGAAAACAAATTGGCTTTTGATCCGAATGCTTTATTATCTCAAATTTCGTCAATTGGTGGAAAAATAGAAAATGGATCAATTACAACAACCAGCAATATTAGTGCTGGTGAACATGTCCTCACTTTACGACTTGAATCTTCAATTAAACACAAAGGGTCAGATAATACGACCTATGACCTGGGGTATGCCGTAACTCTAAAAATTCATATGCATAAATATACTGGTTCCTCTGTCCCAGTTGGTGTTACAGCCACAGATGTTAAAAAATATAATAATAATCTTGATAATTTAGTCAACGCTGCAAGTAACGTAAAACAATATGCTACAAATTTAGAGCAA
Source organism: Pediococcus ethanolidurans (assembly GCF_964062635.1). NCBI lineage: Bacteria > Bacillati > Bacillota > Bacilli > Lactobacillales > Lactobacillaceae > Pediococcus > Pediococcus ethanolidurans. Next base: position 2,002,904 of record NZ_OZ061250.1, on the reverse strand, counting down.
TATTATACGACTTTACTATCTAGTGCATTAGAATCCATTCCAACTGAAACTGAAGCGTCTGCGCTTTTAATTGGATTTGGGGGAGGTTTATTACTGTTACTCGCCTTCGCCTAAATATTGAGCAAAAGCAACAATGATATATTGTTGCTTTTGCTATTTTTTTATGTAAAACTAAAACTTAGCTTTAGAAAGGACAAACCATAATGTATTTACTTTTACTTTTACTTTTTATTTTTGCATTCTTATACCTTATACCACAAAAAAAAGAAAAAAAAATACTAAAAAAACAAAATAAGTCCTCTGCTTTTTATCATAAATATTCAGCTACTATTAAAAAATTCCGTTATATATGCCTTTTAGTGGGATTTTTTATTGTTGTGAGTGCGCTCTATACACTTATAATCAAAAAGGATTTACGTATTTCACTCATGTTTGAAGCATTACTATTTTTATTTGTATTCATACAAGTCCTAACACATCTTTTTGAACAAAAGTTATTTAAAAAATATACTTTAACGAAAAAATTACCACCACTTATTTCAAAAAAAGCAGAAATCCAAAAAGCTATTGGTTTATATGGATCTGCCGTATGTTCACTATTGTTAAGTTTATTTGCCCTTCTTCTCTCAATAACGGAGTAGTACCTCAACAGCCTTATAAGCAGCAAATTCTAAACATAAAAATAACTCCAGATTTAAAAACTCCACTAAATTAAAGCTGTATCTGTTTTTAACTATTTTATATCTCAAAAACAAGACATTTCAGGGTCTATAAGTAGAAAAATAGATCACGCAAAGATTCAGATGACTGCGAGTTAGCGGCTATTCTGAGTCTTTTGTTGTGTGCACAATTTTTGACTTTCTGAGAGGACCTTGCTACGCTCTATTCAGGGTAGTCAATGGTGTAAGTTAATGTGGGCTAAAAAATAATCAAATGAAAAACCTACCCGTTTTGGCGAAAAGTTAATTGAGTTAGAAACCGACTTAGCATAACTTTCAACCTGCGTTAGATTGTGACAATTCAAATTTAGGTGTCACGAGTTAAAAGTAGTCACAAACCTGGTAGAATGGGCTTTTGTCGTAATTATGCATCACAATGTCATTAGATCTTGGATAGTAGCGGTATACTTTGAACACTTAATCAATCTAGGAGTGAAAGAATTTGACAAAAACTGCGATTGTGACCGACAGTACGGCCTATCTTCCTCAAAATGTTTGTGAAAAATTACGAATTACTGTGGCACCAATTTCAGTAGGCTTTGGTGATCATCAATATCGAGAACGAATTGACATTAGTGATGCCGAGTTTTATAAACGACTAAAAACAGAAAAAAGTTTTCCAACCACAGCTCCGCCTTCGATGGGAGTCATGGAAGAAATTTACCACCAACTCGCAAAAGAAGGCTATGAAGAAGTTATTAGTATTCATTTAACTGGTGGTGTTAGTGGTTTTGTCACCAATTTGGCGCAATTCGCGAAGAGTGTTGCAGAAATTAAGGTTCATGTGGTGGATTCACAGATTTCCGTACAGCCATTGGGATATTTGGTTATTCAAGCTGCTAAAATGGCACTGGCACAAAGGCCGGTGACCGAAATCATCGCTAAGTTAACTGAGTTAAAAGCAACAATTGGGGAGTATTTTATTGTGGATGATTTGAAGAATCTTGTTCATGGTGGCCGCTTAGGGAGTGGTTCGGCGTTTGTTGGTTCATTGTTAAAAGTCAAACCAATTCTCTCTTTGAATAAAGAGCGGTATAATATTGAGGCTGTCGATAAAGTGCGTTCGTTGAAAAAGGCCAAAGCAAACATTGTGAATCGTTTTATTAATGAAACGAAAGATCTTCCATATGCAGTGCGTGTGTTTCTGTGTGGCACGGATAATGAACCTGCGATTGAAAAATGGCGTGAAAACATTCAATCGAAATTAACGAATGTCGCGGCAGTGGAAACTGGTCAAATTGGACCGGTTCTTGGTGCACATCTGGGACCAGGGGCAGTCGCCATTCTATGGGTCAAAGAAGAAATTTAAAGAGACAGAAGTGAGGGAACAAAAAACATGAGAAAATTAAAAATCGATTTAAACGATCAAGATTATATGGGTAGTCATGAAGCAAGCTCTATGTGGGGCAAACAAAAAGATTACGTCCGAACAATCTATAATAAGTATCCAAAACGATTTCCAGAAGGAACCATTCGTAAATTCGGTAAACAACTGATTGTGACACGTGAGGGAATGGAAGCTGTCACGGGGATCAAGAAGAGTCAATTAAAAGATTTGAAGAAATAACAAAAAACGCTAAAGTTAGAGGAAATTGACCACATTGGTGGATAACTCAACTTTAGCGTTTTTTTGTAGCAAAGTGCTAAAATTAGACGTTAGAATAGGGTGAAAATAATGAAAACAAGCGAATTTATTAGAAAAGTGGAAATGCTGGGCGTAACCACGGTGGAAAAAGATAAAACAATGTTACATATTAAACGGCATGGAATTGAAGCCGCCAATGTTAGTTTGGAGAAGACCTCATACTTTCAAATCTGTGGAAAATTACCACGACGTTTATTAAACTTGATTGTTGATTACGCCGTTACGGATGTTTCTGAACGGGATGATGATTAGTTAGAGTGATTAGAATATGCATGGTAGAGAATTTCGATTAATCGCTACTTGCTTTTAGTGTCGGTGTGATTAGTGAGTTTTATACGTCGTTGGTGCCAAAGAAGTATAATTTTCTCTAAACTAGTGATAAAAAATCCGCTTTCTACTCAAATTATCATGTGTTGTGAGTAGAAAACGGACGTAATTTTCACTTATTGATATATCCTGACTAATAATATTTAAGTATCAATATTTTACAGAATAATTTACATACTTCTCTTAGCAAAATCAAGTAACTCTTTAGCAGCATCAACCGTATCCACAAAATCAATTCCTTCAGCATAATCATGATCTTCACCATATCGTTTCCATAAACGTATCAAAACAGGTGTCTCTTTTACTGAATCTAATCTTGAGGAATAATCAGTTAGAAATGAAGTTGTTTTGCGTTTTTCAGCCGTTCTCAAAATTGCTTTTTTTAGTAATGGAAAATCAATATTTTGTTGCTCTAATTTATTTAGTTGATAAACATCATAAAAATCTTTGGCCCGTGTGTTGGCATTACCCCGTGCCACAATCGATTCTAATTTTTCGGCAAGAACTGTTTCAAGATTATACGCTAAAATAGGAATTTTTCTATCCTCAGTAATTAGTTTATGCTTGTAATGAATTTCTTTGGGTGTCATTTTATCACCAGTCGAGACATCAACCTTGATGACAGTTTGCACATCTAAAATAACTGCATCGATGTGTACACGATAACCACCGTATTCATCATCTTTTCTAATTGGTTCAACATTAACAACCGTCATTTCAATTTGATCATTATCAACTTCTATCGAACAAATATCAGTAAATGCATTTGTAATACTTTTTAAACTCAATGGGTATCCTACTAACGTTGTATCTAGATCCATAGTTGACCGAGTATCAACGCCGATTAGAGAAGCAATTAAAAAGCCACCTTTAAGTACCATATTGTTCTTATACGTGGAAACTGATAAACGTTCTAAAAGCTCATCAAGCATAATTTCTTGTAATATCAATTGAGCAGTAACATCATTCTCTTTAGCAAGCTTTTTTACGTAGGCTTTAAATTGCATACCGTTTCTAAATTGTTGTTTCACAGAAGTACCTCCAGATATGTTCTGATTTGTGTTTCCACATTCATCTTTTGGGCCATTTCTATCAACAAGTTAACATCTTTATTAGGTAGTGCAGCATAACCGTTCATTGCCATTGAAATTAGTTCTGAATCTTTTTTATTCTTGCCACGAATCAAATCACACAGTGTTTTTTCAATTGAATAAACACGGACTGTATTTCCATTTGGCGTAATTTCAGATTCAATTCCTAATTGATAATATTTATTAGATTGCGTATAGAATCGTATGTTATAGTCAGAGATTCGAGCAGAATGATAGCCCAAAGGAAATGTCATATCGTATTTACGCGGTGTACGATCTGTTAATCCATGGAGATATAGTGCGGTATTATATGAAAATATTCCCTTACCAAAGCGATATTGATAAATTGCCATTTCATCTTCAAATATAGCTGGATCAATATAAACACCACGATTAACTCGCTCAAGTTGACCACTGTCGGTTAATTCTGACAAGAAGTAACGGTTGACACCCATAGAAGCCGCTTCTTCAACAGTAATCATGCCGTTATGCGCTTTTAAATGCGAGAGGATCTTCTCTTTATTAGACATTATCATCACCTCTTTATATATTCTAACATATAAACGCTGTTTTCTTATAATAAGTGTATAAATGTTGTATGTGTCAAGTTTTAGTAGGTAGTGCTTCTAATTAGATTTTATTTATGTTTTTAACTACTTTTTGTTTCGTTCCGGCGTTGATGCGGGGTCGTGTGGGTCGCTTACGAGCTAACTTCTTGCCCTTCAGGCCAGAAGTGGATCTCTCCAGTCTCCCATGTCTCTAAGCGATAAATCGCTAAGTGACATCGACACACTCTTTCACCAACGCCTCCACTCCACCTGTTATTCAAATCCTATGAAATAGCCTTCACCAAATTACCCATAGCACTGCTAGTTGCTGCGTCTAATGAAATACTGCCGTGCCTAATTCCTTGATGTTGTGTAAAAGGCTGTTTAAGAAAATAACTAGCGGCCACTTTAACTGGCATGATGCTTATTGGCAAGGTATTGGTCATCTTTATCATTGCTGTTTCTAATTGCCCGTTAATTTCACTGGTAATCACCGCAATCATCGCCTTCAATCCAGCTTTACTCCAAGAGCGACCTTGATGTTTTAACCGATAGGTAAAGCGTCGATGATTACTTTCACAGCCACCTAAACACACGGTTTCGGTAGCTAAGCTTCGCTTGTTGGCTGGCTTTAAATAATTCCAGTTACGTTTCAAGTAACTCCGTAAAAGTTGAATTGCTTCCAGACTATCTGCATCATTGGCTTGAAACTCACACGTATCAAGGACAATTTGAACTTGATCATTATCCCAATTATGCACACCCTGAAATAGTTTACTTTGCAGAATCTTAGGCATCTTGCTTAATCGACTACGAATTTTTCGGTTCAAGTGATAACGATCTAAAAAGTGCTCATGTTTTTTGGCCCCAACCGCTAATTCATCAAAGCAGGATGGTTCATAGCCACTCCCATTATCGCTACCGGTAATCATTATAGTTGCTCGTAAATCATAATTCTGATCGAGATAATCTTGTACTTGATTAAAAACTGCTTGCCGGTTTAATCCCGTAAATACATGCCGGTTTAACGTCTGACGTCGTCGGCCATTTTGGCTAATACCTTCCGTTAGTTGCAGTCGATGAATAAGGACATTTTTATGGTGTTGCTTAGCCTTTAAGGCCACACAAAAGGCATCGCCTTCCAAATACAGATAAGGAACTTGTCGTTTCTTTTCGATGTTCACTAATGTAGTCTCTTCACGTTGTTTTTCACATTGTTCACCCGCTGATTGATAAAGTTGATCCACCTTTTGATGACTGATGGAAAGTGGGGTCAAAAGGTTAACAGCCAAGGCTGTTGTCCGTAAAACACTATGTGAAGCTAGCTTAGCGACCTTTTCAACCATCAAAGGTGAAAACCTACTTCGTGGAATTAACTGTAAGTACCGGTCTAAAGGATAGACATAGGTTTTGTCATTTAATCTAACCAAACGACGTCTAAAAGTAACTGTTCCGCACATAAAATTTAACGTTCGTTGTCGTTTGCCAATAATTTCTCGATATTCTGTTTCTCCAATTAAAAGATCATCTAAATCCTCTAATGCTTGGCCTAAAGCCGTGGCAATCAATGCCTGGCACCGAATCATTAAATCCTGTTCCGCATTAAATAAACTATTACTTTCCTTTAAAACTGTCATGATTTCTGTTAAAATCTGAGACATGAAGACCGTTACCTCCTAATTTTTGGCTGCTATACCTAATTAGAAGATTAACGGTCTTCTCGTGTTTTGAAAAGGCTTTTTTTCACTTTCCTACTAAAACTTTACACTAACATAAATGTTAGTCTTCGATAACCATATTATTCTTTTGTGCATCGAAAATTATTGTAATAACCTAATCATGTTTCGTTATTTGTGAGTGCAAACCAAGATTTTGAAATAGCAGAACTTGGTTCAGCTTTGACAAATTAAGTTAGTGTTGGAATATTAATTGATATACCCAATATAAGCGCTGTACCATTCTTAAGATACGCTAGTTTATCAATTATGTTTGTCTATTTATTTAAGTTTTTCAAAAAATAAGAGCAGTCTCTTCCATATAGTAACAATGGAAGAGACTGCTCTATCAAAAATGTAAGGTATTTGATGAATATACTATTTATGTCCCCGGCGAGAGTCGAACTCGCAACCTATCGCTTAGGAGGCGATTGCTCTATCCAGTTGAGCCACGAGGACAAGGTTCCTTTCGTATTTTCCCATAGATATTAGGGATAATCAAGTCAGCTTTCCGAGTGTATGTGTCAAGTTTTCCTAGGTACCTTATAATCAACCAAATATTTATACATAATTCTTAGTTTGAAAATATTTTTGCTATTGCTCCGATGGGGCTACTTGTTGGGGCATCAACTGGTATTTTACCTGCAAGAACGCCAATATGCTTAGAATGGTGCTTGCTGCTCAGCTGGGCTGAACTCAACGTCTTCAATGGTTCCGTCGCTATCTCAATCCTTATCTCTTGTAACTTTCTTAAACCACCACGTAAGTATTTATTCAGCTTACCGTTTACCCGAGCTTCAATTAATTTCAACATAGCTTCAAGGCCTTTTTCGGACCATACTTTACCTTGCTTTTTCATCCGATACGTATACGCTCTGTGTGAGCTTTCAATGGATCCTAATTTGCCGATCTTCATGAAGCCACGATCGTGTGGAGACTTTATAAACTGCCAATTTCTTGCCAAATATTGCCTTAGGGTTCTTAGGCTCTCAAGCTCCTTATCAGTTTTAATTTGCGACTCAAACGTATCTAAAATAACGTTTAACTGATTCTGATCATACAAGCTAACGCTCTTAACGGCCTTTTTCAACCAATGGATTAAATAAACCAAAGGTTTGTTTAATCTTTTTAACAAAGTGATACCGATCGATAGTAAATTCAACTCTTTGAGCACTCGGAACTATTTCTCGCATACTTTCCGGATTATACCCTGGGCCACCATCACTTGCTGTAAACACGGTCATTTCACTGATTCTATAATACTTCTCAATGTAGTCAGTTACTCGTTTTTGAACCTTTTTTTGATTGATACCAACGAATTCAACTTTGTTTGATCTTGTTCCATCTAAACCTGATTCAAAAACAATGTAATGGTGGACGTCCTGTCTTCGTCGATTAATTTTGTGTATCTCAAAGGCATCGCCTTCAACCACTAAGTTCTCAACTTTTCGTCTCTTAACTATTTTCTTTTCGGACGATTTTTCTTCTGTCTTCACGGTATCTGCCATGTCTCTGATAATTCGGTCTACTGACCAAGCACTAATATCCGTCTGACTGGCCAGATTGATCATCGCTGCCGTATTTCTCATCGTTGTCGTTTGCCCAATTTTGGCAACGACACTTTTAAAATAAGGTGAAATTCTTTTTCTTTCTTCCAACTGAAGCTGTTCATCCAACGGGAAGTAATAGCTTCCATTTGGTCGAAGATAACATCTTCTTTCAAAATTAACGGCCCCAAACATAAACTCAATTGTTCTAGCCTGTCGATTAATGAATGTATTTTCCGCCGGAATTGATGGAACGAGCGTTTCATCTAATTGCCTCAGATATTCAGCTACAACCAGCTGGAATGACTTCCTAAGATGAAGAATTACCTGCTCCTCTAAATCAAATAAACTGTCTAAATTTCCCAATGATTCAATAAAATCTGCTAAAATATACATGAAAGACCTGTATCCTTTCCTTTAATCTTCGTCGATTAAAAGGCTACAGGTCTTTTTCTATATATTCAACTCAAAATGAATATTCCTAGAATTTTATTGACCATCTAGGAAAACCTTACACTAACTTCAGAGTTTTAAAAAATTGACCAAAAATTGATGAATTTTGCAAAACTTGACCCCAGTCAATTTCAATAGTGCTATTTCCGACTATATTAGACTTATCAAATAAAGGCGAGGGGTTAAGAAATATGATGAAATTTGAGCAGGTTATTCAAAAAAATGTTAATGCGATTACGTGGACGTCAGCGGCATTAATCGCGATTGGTTTTCTGGGTGAGGCAGTAGGATCGCAAATGCTATATACGGTCGCTTTTGTGTTAGCTTCAATCATTGCAGCCACACCAATTATTATTCGAGCAGTCGAAGCTTTAAAAGTACGCGTAATTGGAATCGAATTATTAGTCAGCATCGCGGTCATTGGTGCTTTTGTCATTCAGGAGTTCAATGAGTCAGCAATTGTCACTTTCCTATTCTTATTTGGGAGTTTTCTAGAAGCGAAGACGTTGGCAAAAACGCGTGAATCAATTAAGACGTTAACTGAAATGGCACCAACCACTGCTGAAGTTGTTCAAGACGATGGTTCAATCGTTGAAACTGATGTGGATGACGTAGATGAGGGCGACATCGTGCTTGTTAAAACGGGTGGTCAAGTCCCAATTGATGGTGATGTTGTAGAGGGTTCTGGATACTTAAATGAAGCAAGTGTTACGGGTGAATCTAAACTAGTGACTAAACAGGTCGGCGACGGCGTTTTCTCAGGCACAATCTTAGATAACGGAACCTTGAAAATTAAGGCAACTAAAGTCGGAGATGATACAACTTTTGCCAAAATTGTGGAATTAGTTGAAGATGCTCAAGATACAAAATCACATGCTGAAAAGTTTATTGATCAGTTTGCGAAGTATTACACACCAGCAGTACTTATTTTAGCGATCTTAGTTGGATTCATCTCGCGTGACTTTCGATTAGCGATCACGGTTCTGGTGCTTGGTTGCCCTGGTGCTTTGGTAATCGGTGCACCAGTTTCAAACGTAGCCGGAATTGGTAATGGTGCCAAAAATGGTGTCTTGATCAAAGGTGGCGAAGTGGTGGATACCTTTGCCAAGATTGATACATTGGTGTTTGACAAGACTGGGACTTTAACCAAAGGTAATACAGAAGTTTCTGATCTTAAAAACTATGCTGATGATCAAAATCAAGTTTTAGCGTTTGCAGCAAAATTGGAAAGTCAATCTGATCACCCTTTAGGCAAAGCAATTACAACTTATGCCACGCAACAAAAGATTGCGTTTCAGAATTTACAGATAACGACGAATAATACCATTAAAGGTCAAGGGATTGAGGCTCAAATCGACCAACATCAAATTTTGGTTGGTAATCAAAAATTGATGACTGCTAATCAAATTCAATTGACTGAAGCAGAAGAAACCGATTTGAAGAATTTGCAAGCAACTGGAAGTTCAACTGTTATTGTCGCTGTAGATCATAAGATTCAACAAATTATTGGGGTTTCTGATGTTATTCGTGATAATGTCAAAGAGAATTTGGCCGCTTTGAAACAACTCGGAATTAAAAAACTAGTGATGTTAACTGGTGACAATGAAATTACGGCTAATCACGTTGCCCAAGAACTTGGTATCGATGAAGTTCATGCCAATCTCTTACCTGAAAACAAGGTCACGTTTGTTAAACAACTTAAAGACCAAGGCCATAAGGTAGCATTTGTTGGTGATGGGATTAACGATAGTCCATCGATTGCTACTGCTGATATCGGTATTGCAATGGGCGGTGGAACTGATGTGGCTATTGAAACTTCTGATATTGTGTTGATGCAATCTAGTTTTCACGAATTGGTTCATGCGTATGGTTTGGCCAAAAAGACCGTTGCTAACACACGTCAGAATATTATCATTGCGATTGGCACGGTAGTCTTCCTGTTCATTGGTCTGATATTTGGTTATATCTACATGGCAAGTGGGATGTTTGTTCATGAAGCAAGTATCTTGGTCGTTATTTTCAATGCGATGCGTTTAATTCGTTATCACGCAGCTGGTGCAAAATAAATAAAAAACTTTTCAAAACTTGACGATGATCAATTTTAATTGATAACTTGAACACTATAATAAATGTATAAAGTAAATAAGGAGGAAATTTAAAATGACAAAAGCAATCTTACAATTAGGGGCGTTGACTTGCCCATCATGCATGCAAAAAATTCAAGGCGCATTAGAAAAACAGGCTGGTGTTGAAAAAGTAAAAGTACTCTTCAATGCTAGTAAAGTAAAAATTGAGTTTGATGATACAGCCAATACAGCAGATGCATTAGCACAGGTTGTTAAAAACTTGAGCTACGAAGTTCAAAGTGTAAAGGTAAAACAACCAGCTAAATAAGTTAAACGGTGTGCTCCAGAGCAGCTTTTGGAGCACACCGTTTTTTATGTTCGGGCATTAGTGAAAACGATCTGATGTTGATAAACTAAAAATTCGGTGGTATAGTACTTTAGTAATTAAAAACGAAATGCATATATAAACGCCTTAATATGGTTGGCGAGTTTCTACCCAGAACCGTAAATTCTGGACTATACGCAATAAATTCATCAAACGATGTCTTCTATTTGCGGACATCGTTTTTGTTTTGCAGTGCGATAGGTTATATATGGATTCAACAGGGGGTAACAAGTTGGTTTCAAAGGAGAAGTGGGCACAAGAACAGATAGATTTTGATGCTGGTGAGGGAGTTCCATTAGAGAGTTCAACTTCAAATGGGCATGCAGCAGTATTGGGATTGCAGCATCTACTGACGATGTATTCCGGAGATGTGATGGTGCCGTTGCTAATTGGTGCAATTGTACATTTTACGGCCACACAATTAGCGTTGCTAATTTCCATGGATTTATTTATGTGTGGCATTGCCACTTTATTGCAAGTACATCGAACTCGTTTAGTTGGAATCGGCTTGCCAGTGGTTTTGGGATGTGCAGTACAGGTAATCACACCATTGGGGACGATTGGTAAGACGTTAGGAATCACCACCATGTACGGAGCCATTATTGTTTCTGGGCTATTTGTTTTACTGATGAGTGGCGTCTTTTCGAAGATGCGTAATCTTTTTCCACCAGTTGTGACAGGTTCATTGATTATCGTGATTGGTTTTACGTTAATGCCAGTAGCCATTACCGATTTGGGTGGCGGTACCGTTAGTGCACATGATTTCGGTTCCTTAAATAATTTACTTGTTGGTGGCTTCACGTTAGCGTTAATTATTGCAATTAATGTGTGGGGACGCGGTTTTATCAAATCAATTGCTATTTTGATTGGTTTAGTTGGGGGAACTGTCCTGGCAGGTGCTTTAGGGATGATTAAACTGAGTACGGTATCGCAAAGTGGCTGGTTCCGTTTTCCAGAACCCTTCATGTTTGGTGTTCCCCATTTTGAATGGTCATCTTCAGTGACGATGATTCTGATTGCATTGACCACGATGATCGAATCAACGGGGGTATTTTTTGCGCTAGGTGACATGACTAATCGCCATTTAACGGGCGATGATTTAAAACGTGGGTATCGTGCGGAAGGCATTGCCCAAATTTTGGGTGGCATTTTTAATACATTCCCATACTCAACTTTTTCAGAAAATGTGGGCGTGGTTCAATTCTCCGGTGTTAAAACACGTAAACCAATTTACTTTGCCGGATTATTCTTATTAATTCTTGGCCTCTTACCAAAAGTCGGTGCCTTGGCAACGGTTGTACCAACCCCAGTTTTAGGCGGCGCAATGCTTGTGATGTTTGGGACAGTTGGGTTACAAGGTGTCCGCATTCTTAAAAGCGTTGATTTTGATGATAGTCGTAATTTGATTGTCGCTGCTGTTTCGATTGGTGCCGGATTGGGAGTTTCCAGTGTGCCAAGCATTTTTCAGGCTTTACCATCAGAATTATATTTAATTCTTGGCAATGGTGTTGTGGTCACAAGTATTGTGGCAGTTTTATTAAACTTAATTTTTAAATTGCAACGTAAAAATGAAGTAAATTAAAAAAGATTCGTAAATTTCAAATCTGATCAAACAGATTGTCGAAATTTGCGAATCTTTTTGTTAGGAGTTTAGCATTATTCAGCGGTAATTTGATTACGTCCATTTTGTTTTGAGTGATAAAGGTTTTTATCAACGCGTTCAAAAAGGGTTTCACCACCCGTGTCTTCTTGATAAAGTTGAGAAACACCGAGTGAGATAGTTAAACCAAATTTTTCACCGATTTGATTGGGAATTTGTAAAGCGTGCACTTTATTTAAGCATTGTTCAGCAATATCATTTGCGTGTTCTGAAGAGCTTTCAGGAATTAGAATGCAAAATTCTTCGCCACCGGTTCGGTATAAGTTATTTCCAAGACCGTTTTTATTCAAAACGTGTTGAATCGCATGACTGAGTGTGGATAACGCAACATTGCCAGTTTCATGACCATAACTATCATTAATTGCTTTGAAATGATCAATATCAAACGAAACCAAGCTTAACTGCTGGTTATTATTATGGAGTTGATATTGATGTTGTAGATCCATTTCAAAGGTTCGCCAGTTACGAGCACCAGTAAGATCATCGAAAGTTGCCTCGATTTCGATCTTGACTTTCTTTTTGTGATCTTGCCGTAATAGATTGGTGTAGAAATAAGTCAAAATGTTGGCCATGATGCATGTCAGTGAAAAAATAATGGCGTTTTGAAAGTCCGCTCGATTGGCAACGTACATGTAAAGCCAAAGACCACTGCTAATCAGAATGTTAACAAAGACCCGGGATGGCCGGTGACCGTCAATGGGATAAAGAAAATGACGCTCTAGAATTAAAAGTAGGAACGTGAAAGCTATGAAAATACTTAATGGTAAATTTAGACCACCATTGGCAATTATAAATAGTAAGAAATTGGCTGCCGTAGCAATTAAAATTGTTCGTAAAGTGATCGATACGGAGGTTAGCCCAGTTAAGGTGAGAAATTGGAGACTAATCAATAAATCGGCCGTAAAAGTACCAAGTCCATTTGCGCCTAACCATAATAGCAATGCGGAAAGAATGGTTGAATATGTAGCGTACACGATCTCGTAGTGCCAGAGATATTTATTGTGGCCGATATTATTCTTATCGGTGAAATGAATTAAAAGCTGCAGGACAGCAACAAAACCGATGTTAAAAAGGGTTGTGACTAAACTGGCATAAAAAAATTTTACCATGGATCTCTTCTCCTCCGTTCGGATTCACAATGAGAAGTAGTTAATTTTTTCCAGTATCTCCGATTAACATACTTGATTATCGTTTTTTTAAAAATTATATCTATCCTAGCATAAACTACTAAAATGAACATTAAAAATAGGACGAAATTACAATCTTTTCAAAATAAATTTCTTTTTCAAATTAAGAATTTTGGTTTAGACTTAAATATTGGCGAGTGGCGCGGTATACTGGTTTACAAGAACAATTATTGACTAGGCAGTGGTGGAGGATTATTTTGAAAAAATTAAGAGTCATGACAATCTTTGGGACACGGCCAGAAGCAATTAAAATGGCACCCATTATTTTAGAAATGAATCAACGAAAAGCAGAATTTGAAGCGATTACGGTAGTTACAGCTCAGCATCGAGAAATGTTAGATCAAGTTTTAGAGATTTTTAAAATTACACCAGATTATGATTTAAATATTATGAAACCTAAACAAACCTTGAGTGAAATTACTGGGCGGGTTTTAAATAAACTGGATGTCATTATCCAAGAGGTTAAACCGGATGTGATTTTAGTCCATGGAGACACGACAACCACCTTTGCGGCCAGTATCAGTGCCTTTTATCATCAAACTCCGCTAGGTCATGTGGAAGCGGGTCTACGAACTTGGGACAAATATTCACCGTTTCCGGAAGAAATGAATCGCCAATTAACTGATGTTTTGGCCGATTATTACTTTGCGCCTACCACGTTAAGCAAACAGAATTTACTTAAGGAAAATCATTCGGAGGCTAATATTGCGGTCACTGGCAATACAGCAATTGATGCGCTTCATGAAACCGTAAGAGAAGATTATCATCATGCGGTGTTAGATTTAGTAGATCCCAATCATCGTTTGATTTTGTTGACGATGCATCGCCGTGAAAATCAGGGCGCACCTATGCGTCGTGTATTTAAAGCGATCAAAAAAGTTGTGGATACCCACGATGATGTTGAAATTATTTATCCAGTGCATTTGAGTCCCGCGGTGCAACAAGCTGCTCATGAGGAGTTGGGTGATGATGCGCGCATTCATTTAATTGATCCGTTAGACGTGGTCGATTTTCATAATTTATCGGCACGAAGCTATTTCATTATGACGGATTCGGGTGGCGTGCAAGAAGAGGCACCTTCACTAGGGAAACCAGTACTAGTGTTACGGGATGAAACGGAACGTCCTGAGGGTGTTACGGCAGGCACGTTAAAGCTAGTGGGAACGGATCCTAAGACGGTGACGGATGCCATGTTGGAATTACTAGATAATTCACAAGTTTATCAAAAAATGGCAACGGCGAAGAATCCATATGGAGACGGGCACTCGGCGCAACATATTCTCGATTTCTTACAACAAAAATTTAATGATAAGCGGAGTTAAAGCAATGAAAAGCTTAATAAAAAAGAATCAGGCAATCATTTTGTACCTTGTTTTTGGTGTTTTAACAACCGTTGTCAATATTGGTGTTTTTGACCTTTTTAATACCTACACCAATTGGAATTATCAAATTAGTAATGGGATTGCTTGGGTTGCTTCTGTGTTAGTTGCTTTTTTTACGAATAAATTGTGGGTTTTTAGCTCAGGCTATACTACATGGCGTGCGTTTTGGCGCGAACTAGGATCCTTTTTCTTCTTTCGTTTATTGACCTACTTTATGGATGTGGCAATTATGTGGGTTGGCATTTCCCTGATGGATCAAAACGAACTACTTGTAAAAATCGTTGATAATGTGATTGTGGTGGTTGTGAATTATATTTTCAGTAAACTAATTATTTTCAGACAACGAGGTATAAAAAAAGATTGAAACCGATAAACTGTTCCAATCTTTTTTAAATATTAGTTAGTTTTGGGAAGCATTGTAACTATCAACTAATTTTTTGGCAAATGCATCAAGTTGATTAAGATCTTCCTCGGACTCAGGTGCTAAATTTATTTTGACGGGTTCTGCGCCTTGTTTAGCGTTGGCAGCTTTGAAAGCTTTAGCAAACGCATCAACCGCAACACAATAGAATTCTTCATAGAAGACATCACCTGATCCGGCGACACCAAAAATTTTACCCTTAAGATCTAAATCGGGCAGTTCTTCATAAAAGTCCATTCCTTCTTCAGGTAAAGCACCTTCGTCGTAGGTATATGGAACCACAACACAAATATCAAAATTTTCAAATTCATCAGCATCCGTTTGTGAGATCTCAGATTCATCAACTTCAACACCGAGATCTTCGAGTGCTTCAGCAATGATGTCGGCACAATCTTCGTTATTACCGGTAATTGTTGCAAAAACAACTTTTGCAGTTGGCATGTTAGTTCCTCTTTTCCTTATAAGTCCTAAAGAATTATAGCAGACAAATGCAGTTTAGTGAATGTTTTCAGCAGGGAGGCTCACCATGGCAGAAAAAGAAACGACTCCAAAGGTAACAAAAATTACGACACAAAAACGTGAAGGCAGATATAATGTTTATTTAGATGATCACTATGCGTTTCCAATCAGCGAAGATGTGATGATTAAGTATCGCATTTTCAAGGGGATGGAAATTGATAAAAAGTTAAAGGCTGAAATTTTGGCAGCCGATGATGTTTCTAAGGTGTATTCACGTGCACTAACTTATTTATCAGGGCACTTACGAACAGAAAAAGAAGTCGAACAAAAACTTCGTGAAAATGAAATTCCGGAGCCAACGATTGAAGCCACTTTGAAAAAATTAAGGGAATTAGATTTGGTGGATGATCTGCAGTATGCGGCTAGTTACGTACGCACAATGGCACGAACTTCTGATAAGGGTCCCATTGTTATTAAACGTAATCTACGTACAAAAGGCGTTTTAGAAAATGATATTGAAACGGGATTAAGAGAATATTCTGCTGAAGATCAAGTCGAAAATGGAATTGAAATTGGTGAAAAATTAAGTCATCGTTATCGTCGTGAACCTGTTTCAAAAATGAAACAAAAAGTTCGTCAGGGGTTAATGACGAAGGGGTTCACAGGAGATGTGATTACGCAAATTTTGGATCAAATGCACTTTGAAATTGATCCTGAGTTAGAGGATGAAAAATTAAAAAGTGAATTTGAAAAGGTTTGGCATCGTAACCGGCGTTATGCTTTTTCGCAACGTAAAATGCGTACTAAACGAACCCTATATGGGAAAGGATTTCAATCAGATGCGATCAATCAGTTACTTGATCAACAAGAAGATATTAAATAAATAAGAGATTTATGGGGGAGAAAAAATGAAAAAGTATTTATGGTGGGGATTATTAGGTGTCTTAATTTTTGGTGTGTTGGTTGGAAGTGTGGAATTTGCCTATCACAATTATCGAGTTATGCGAATGGGTGATCCAACTTTTTATGATCGTTCAACAAAAGATGTTCCCGCACGCAAACTTGTTCCGAAAACATTTGTACCACGGAGAATTATTTCTCAGCAACCAAAGCTATCGCAAAGATCAAAAGAAATAAAACAGGCGCTTAACCCATTACTCGGTGCCAATCACTTTGTAGGTACTATCTTGATTGTGCAAAACGGGCAACCAGTATACAATCAGGGTTACGGTTATGCTAATTTTCAAAAGCAAGCATTCAACAATGTCAATTCAGAATATCAGATCCTGTCTATGCAAAAATCCATGACGGCAATGTTATTGATGCAACAAGTTCAGGCAGGTCGACTGAGCTTAACGGATCATTTATCTAAATTCTATCCACAAGTACCCGGAGCAAAGAAAATTACGATTCGAGCCATGTTAAATATGATGACGGGATTGCGCATTCATAAGTTTTCAACGCGTTCTCTTTCCGGAGATGGGGTGGTAGATTACGCTGTTCATCACGTACTTTTTTTACCTAAGCAAAACCATAAATGGTACTACGCACCGGTTAATTACACGTTGTTAGCAGGGATTTTGCAAAAAGTTTCTCATCATTCTTACTATCAGTTGTTTAACCAGCATATCATCCGGTTACTACATTTGCGCCATTCAGGTTTTGTAATGATGGCAAAACGTGCTAAGTGGCTGTCCACACCGTATCATAATCAAACTGCGAAGGACGATTCGGTAAACTATTTACAAACGTTTCATGAGTCACCGGCCAATCAGCATAATGAACTGGCAACCGGGAATGTGTATATGAATGCCAGTGATTTTTACAAAGTTAGCCGCGCTATTTTACAGGCACGCTTTTTAACTACCAAAAATACGGCAATTTTACATGATGCGGAAGGCAACATTAAAAATTATGGTGGTGGTCTGTATGGAGCTCAAAATAATAGTTATTGGAGTCATGGTGTTGGTTATGGTGAAGAAAGTGGCATGATGATCAGTAAAGATGGCCAAAACGCAGTCATCATGTTGAGCAATTACCATATGAAAAAATCTGCTTTAGTACAGCAATGCCATCAGATTTATCAAAATTTACTCAATGGCGTTTACTAAAACTACAGGGTTTGACAATAAATTAAGTAAGACTAGCACTCGTTCTTTCGTCTGCTGGTCTTTTTTGATATAATGATGAGTGGAATTCTAAGATTTAAACCCTCAGAATTAGAAAGCTGTGTCATAGAATGAATCGCAAATCTAAGAAACCTAGAGCAGGGGACTATATTGCGATCAAAAGCTATAAACACGATGGTAGTTTGCATCGGACGTGGCGGGATACAATGGTATTAAAGAATAGCGATGATGAGTTTATTGGTTGTAACGACCATACACTTGTCATTGAAGATGATGGGAGACGATGGGTAACTCGCGAGCCAGCCATAGTTTATTTTCATAAAAATTATTGGTTTAACGTGGTCACCATGATTCGTAGAAACGGCGTATCAAATTATTGTAATTTGGCTTCTCCATATGTGTTAGATGAAGAGGCACTTAAATATATTGATTACGATTTAGATGTAAAAGTCTATCCGAATGGGGATCGAAAGTTATTAGATATTGATGAATATGAACGATTTAGCCGTCAGTGGCATTATCCAAAAGATACTGATCAAATTATTCGTTCTAGTGTAGTTACACTGACTGATTGGATTGATCAAGGAACTGGACCGTTTTCAAATGAATTTATTAACATCTGGTACCATCGTTATCTGGAACTTGTTCAACGTAATAACCAGCGTTGATTTTGATCGTGATATGAAACGGATCAAGTAAATTGATCCCGAGTCTGCATAAAATACAACTGGCAATGTTTGATCATTCAAATATTGTCAGTTTGTTTTTAAACTTAAAGATTGAAAAGATAACTACTTATTTTTCACAAACAATGTAATGTAAAGGTTATGAAAAAAGAGTGGTGAATAGGCTATAATGGAAACGTTATGGAATGGAAGACAAGAATCAAAATTTCTTGTTTTTAATGAGAGAAAAGGAGTCACGCGATGTTTGATAAAATTAGACGATCTCCCTTAATGTTTTGGACACTTGAATTACTGATTGTGGCAACGTTAATTTATGTCTGTACGAAAATCAATTTTTTGTTTGCACCAATTGGGACATTTATTTCAACGGTATTCGTTCCCGTTATTTTATCTGGGTTTTTATTCTATTTATTGAATCCGTTGGTTAAATTAATTCAAAAAATTAAGTATAAAAAGTTTCATATTAATCATACCTGGGCAGTGGTCATCGTTTTCTTACTTCTGATTGGAATCATTGGTTATGCATTAGGTTGGATGATCCCAAGATTGGTTAATCAGGTGGCGCAGTTAATTGAAAGCTTGCCTTCAATTGCAAGCAATTTGCAAACCGCTTCACAACATTTTCTTGAACATTCTGACTGGATCAAAAATGTCGATTTAGATCCTTATATCAAGAAAATGAACAGCTCAATCGGTACATATGCCGAGTCAATTCTTAGTACAATGACGAGCAGTATTGGGACGCTAATTTCAACTATCACTAGTGTCACAGTTGTTATTATCACGGTTCCAGTTATGTTGTTTTACATGTTAAAAGATGGTTGGAAATTGATGCCAACTGTCAAACGACTACTGCCAACTAAAAACGCGGATACGATTGTTGATTTATTTGATAAGATGAGTGCAACATTGTCTTCATATATTGCTGGTCAGGTATTAGAGTGTCTGTTTGTTGGAACGTTTACGGCAATTGGTTACGTGATTATCGGGCAACCATATGCATTGTTGTTGGGTGTTGTGGCTGGCATTTGCAATATTGTGCCTTATGTTGGGCCTTATATTGGTATTTTTCCCGCTCTTTTGGTCGCACTGACGGATTCGACTATGCAGGTTGTCTGGGTTATTGTGGTTGTTTTGATCGTTCAACAGGTTGATGGAAACCTAATTTATCCTAATATTATTGGTCGAAGTTTACAGGTTCATCCGCTAACAATCATTATTTTATTGTTAGCAGCTGGAAAGATTGCGGGAATTCCGGGAATGATTTTAGCGATTCCGGCATATGCAGTTGTTAAGGTTATTGTCGAATTTGTTTATCACATTTGGATACTGAACAGTCAGGAGTAAGCAAACTTAACTAAAGATTGAAAGTATCAAAATCACTTCAATAACTACTGGTAACCGGCTAAACCTATAAAAAAGATTAACTGCCGTCCTGCGGCTCACTCGATCTGGAACGGGGTGCGAGTTCTTGCGGCTGATTTTTGCCACAAGAATCGACATCGTATGAAACATTAAAGTTTTCGGCATGAAAACTAACCCTTATGTGTAATAGTGGGCACGATTTGAAGCCAAGAGGTACACTTGTCTTCAAACTCGGCCTTATTCTAAGTAATAAATTACTAAGAATAATTTCACCCCTGAGACCAATCGCCTCCGGACTACGATTGTTTGATGCTTCAATAATGCTCAGTAACACTGATATCATAACTTCTATATCGATGTATTGATTGCAAAGATTAGACTGAGTCTGGAAGCAAATGGGCTCAGTAGTGACATTTATCTTAGCGGGTTTCGCTTAGATAAAGGCCGAGCTTAGAGACGTGGTTTTCGGCTCTAAGGCGTGCCCACTACGTTCCAGCCTGAATTTGCTGGAAGACGGCATGTTAATCTAACTTTGTTACTGCGAACGTTTTTGTATCAGGCAACGAGATGTCTTGTTGTAGTTTCAACCTTTAGAAAAATCTTAGAAAAATCTTTGTGATTAGGTTGAATTTACTGGAATGGGTTAACATATTTGTGGTAATATTGGAAAGTATTTAATATTACAGTCTTAGGAGAATGAACATTGAAGAAAGTAATTACGTATGGGACTTTTGATTTAATTCATAAGGGACATATTCGTTTGCTCAAACGTGCCAAAGCATTAGGTGATCATTTGACAGTTTGTGTGTCAACTGATGAGTTTAACGCGTTAAAAGGCAAAAAAGCATATACAAGTTATGAAGATCGTAAATATATTTTGGAAGCCATTCGTTACGTGGATGAAGTGATTCCAGAAACTGGATGGGATCAAAAAATTAAGGATGTTCAGGAACGTGACATTGACATTTTTGTCATGGGCGATGACTGGAAAGGTAAGTTTGACTTTTTAAAGGACTATTGTAAGGTCGTTTACCTGCCACGCACCGAGGGTATTTCAACAACAAAGATTAAGCGTGACTTAGGTCTTGCAAAGGATAGTAAAAAATAACAATTAAACAAAAACTGGGGGTTCTCCTCAGTTTTTTCTTATATCTAGTCCTATTTTTGAAAGTATGGATAATAAATTGAATTTTAGATAACAAGAGGATTTGTGATGAAAAAAGCCTTAATCTTGGTGACGGATTCCGTTTCAATTAAGAATCCGTACCTTTTAAAAACAATACAAAAACTAACAAACAATCAAATTCAAGTAACTGTTTTGGTGATGATTCTAGATTTTCATTTGGCATCTAAAATAACTGAGAAGTTGACTCGAAAAATAAATGATAGTCATTTTAAAGCCCAGATTATTAATTGGTTTGAGTTATTACAAGACCAACAAGGAATTACGACAGATTTGCAGGGCTTGGAGGCTGTTCAAACGAATCACTTGCAGAAAAAAAGTTTTCGTTTAACCGAACAAAAGACAGTCGAGCGATTTTTTGATCATCATGCACTTATTGGTGAACAGACTTTTAGAGCTAATAAACTGAATCTGTTTAAAAGCTTTGATAATGGCAAGTTACTGGCACAGTACTATTTTGATGATCAACAAAAGGTTCGTGAAGTGGTTCATTTTCAAGAAGGACAACCAGTTACGTATGAAGTGTTAAATAATCGCCAACAAAAATTGTATCAATTTGTGGTAAAACCGTCTCAGTCCCATCGTTTCAAAGTTGCAAGTGACAGTGAGTTTGCAACACGGGGGGCAACCATCAATCAAGAAATATTTAAAGGTACACCACGAAATACGGTTCAAATCGAAATTGTGAATGCACAATATAGTGTGCATGATTATGTTACGTGGCGCCCTTATCAAGATGTGTTTGAATTTTATGCTGAGCAAATTCGACAATTGACCAACAACGGCCAGGATACGGGTGTGTTTATGGACTTGAAAGATGTTGAGCCATTGAGTCCCTATTTGGAAACAGTAAAGACCTTTAATTATTAAGAGAGGAGGTAGTATTATGCGGGCAATCTTGTCTAATGTGCAAACAGAAGCTAAGGAACAGCGCTACGAAATTGAGTTGATCGATCTAACGCAACAAGTCAAAAATTTGCGCATGTTTTTTATTGAAGAGGAATCATTAGAAAGCTTTATGATCAAGCATGTGGAAATTGATGGTAATATGCTGCAGTTTAAGCTACCTTCTGAACAATTAGAAGGCAGCTTTCCCGGACAGCTCCGTTTTGACTGGGAATTGTATTTGCAGTGGGAAGAAAATGATCACTTTGAAACGGTTCAGGTTGAAAATGAGTTTGTTGCAAATAAGCAACTGGGTTTAAATCTGTTTCAAAGATTTGAAACAGACTTTGCTGGTTATGTAAATATCGAGGTCTATCATGGCACTAATGCCGACTTGTTTGAATTGAAAAATGTACAGCATGTAGCCGATGGAATTTTGTTATTTGGAACAAAACAAATTAATGAAGGACACTTACAAAATATTGTGATGACGATGCAAGATGTAACGGACCAGAAGCGCATTATTCAAATTACAAAGGATTTGAGTCGCTATTCAGATCTATTTGCATTTAAAATTCCAATTACTGAACTGATTGTGGGTAAACAGTACAAAGTATTGATTAGTTATAAATTTAATGGCGAGAGTTTGAAACAACGGGTCGGAATAACCACACAATTTGATCCAGATAGTGATTTTGTTAAAAATATTAACGGCAGTCTAGTTTGTTTAGATGTGGCTTACGACAATATGCTGATAGTTTCCCTACCCATCCCAGAAAGTACGACTCAACGCCTAACAAAGCGATTCTATTCACAAATAAAACGACCGCTTTCGTTGACAAAGATGGTTCTTTCAAAAGTAAAATTACATTTTATCAAACGACTATTCAAACGACAGCGACTTCCGTACCAAAAACCAACAATTGTGTTTGAAAGTTTTGGTGGACGACAGGTTTCTGACAGTCCGTTAGCCGTTTATCAGGTGTTTAAACAGTTTTATCCAGGTTATAATTTAATTTGGTCAATTTATCCGGAACTTAAAAGCTTTTGTCGCGAACACGGCATGCAGTATGTCGTTCGAAATAGTGTAGAATGGGTGTCTGTTATGCGGCGTGCACAAAGCTGGGTTAGCAATGCTCGTTATCCATCATGGGTTAAAAAGTCCAAGTTTACCTTTTACTTACAAACTTGGCATGGGACGCCCTTGAAAAAATTAGGATTAGATATTAAGCAAGTGACAATGCCGGGAACAGATACTTTGTCCTATCACCGTAACTTTACTCGCGAGGCCAATCGGTGGGATGCGTTAATTAGCCCTAATGATTATTCAACTAATATTTTCCGATCTGCTTTTGGATATAAAAATCAAATTTTGAAAATTGGTTATCCACGTAATGATGAATTGATTAATACAACTGCAGATCAAATTAATGCTTTAAAAGAAAAAATGGGTATCTCTCAAGATAAGAAAGTGGTGTTATATGCACCAACTTATCGAGATAATTCATTTATTACGACTGGTAAGTACACGTTTAAACTACCATTTAGTCTGCAAAAATTTCAGGAACAATATGGCAAAGATACAATTCTCATTTTGCGGATGCATTATTTAATTGCAAACCAAATTGATGTTTCTGACTTTAAGGATTGCGTTTTGAATCTTTCCGATTATCCTAATATTAGTGAGTTATACTTAGTTTCGGACCTGTTGATTACCGATTACTCTTCTGTTTTCTTTGACTATGCCTATTTAAAACGGCCGATATTATTTTATCCATATGATTATGAAATGTATAAAAATGAGTTGCGTGGTTTCTATTTAGATTATGAACACGAGCTTCCAGGTAAAATTGTGCATTCAGAAGCAGACATGTTTACAGAAATGAAAAATGCACTAACACACGCAGATATGACGAATAATGAACGTTTTCAGCAGTTTTATGACCGCTTTTGTGCGATCAATAGTGGTGACTCGTCTCGAAAAGTAGTAGATTATATTATAAACACAATTAAGAAGTAGGAAGGCATTTATGAACGAAACAAAATTAGATCAGGCAGTAGCAAAACGGCGAACCTTTGCCATTATTTCTCACCCTGATGCAGGAAAAACAACAATCACTGAACAATTATTGCTGTTTGGAGGAGTCGTACGTGAGGCCGGAACAGTTAAGGCCCGTAAGTCTGGCAATTACGCGAAATCAGATTGGATGGAAATCGAAAAGAAGCGTGGAATTTCAGTTACCAGCTCTGTGATGCAGTTCGATTATCAAGGTAAACGAATTAATATTTTGGATACTCCAGGCCATGAGGATTTTTCTGAAGATACGTATCGAACCCTAATGGCAGTCGATTCAGCCGTTATGGTGATCGATTCTGCTAAGGGAATTGAACCACAAACAAAAAAGCTATTCAAAATTTGTAAAATGCGTGGTATTCCAATTTTTACGTTTATGAATAAACTGGATCGTGACGGTCGTGAACCGTTAGATTTGGTAAATGAGTTGGAAGAAGTTTTAGGAATTGATGCTTATCCTATGAATTGGCCAATCGGAATGGGCAAGGGGTTGCGCGGCTTATATGATCGTTATAACAACCGTGTAGTTTTGTATCGCAAAGATGATCAAGGAAATCAGTATTTGCCGCTAGATAAAGAAGGTAAACTTTCAACTGAGTATTCCTTAACTGAAGATAGTGCCTATCAAGATGCCCAAGATGATATGGATCTTCTTAGTGAAGCAGGTAATTTATTTGATGAGGCCAAGATTGCTTCAGGTGAACTAACTCCTGTTTTCTTTGGATCGGCGTTGGCAAACTTTGGGGTTAAAACATTTTTAGATACGTATCTAAAATATGCGCCAGCACCAGCAGCGCATGTGGATCAAGCCGAAGAAAAAATTGTTCCTGATGATGCCCAGTTCTCTGGATTTATCTTTAAAATTCAGGCTAATATGAATCCTAATCATCGTGATCGAATTGCCTTTGTGCGTATTTGCTCTGGTGAATTTGATCGGGGGATGGACGTTACTTTGCATCGAACTGGTAAGGTGATTCGGCTATCGAATTCAACCCAGTTTATGGCGGATGCACGACATACAGTGGAAAAGGCGGTAGCTGGGGACATCGTTGGTCTTTATGATACTGGTAATTTTCAGATTGGTGATACTATTTATTCTGGCAAGCATGACATTCAATTTGCAAAACTACCGCAATTTACACCAGAATTGTTTGTACATGTGGCAGCTAAAAATGTTATGAAACAAAAATCATTCCATAAAGGAATTCAACAATTAGTTCAAGAAGGTGCCGTCCAATTATATACAAATTATAATACGGGTGATTATATTTTAGGTGCGGTTGGACAATTACAATTTGAGGTTTTCCAATTTAGAATGTTAAACGAATATCATTCAGAAGTTGTGATGGAGCCAATGGGAAAGAAAATTGCCCGCTGGATTGATCCGGAGCAATTGGATGAAAAGATGTCATCTTCACGGAATCTTTTGGTGAAGGATCGCATGGATAACCCATTATTCTTATTTGAAAATGAGTTTGCTGAGCGCTGGTTTAAGAGCAAGTATCCAGAGATTAAGTTAACGGCTAAACTATGATCTAAGCAATTATAAAGAGGGCAATTCCAATTTTTAAAAACTTGGAATTGGTCTTTTTTTGTGAACTATTTTGATTAAATGGAGTTTAAAGTTATCTAAAATCTCTTAAAATGCAGAGTAAAGGTCTATTAAAAAAACTAATTTTCAGTTATACTTATTTAGTATATATGAACGATTTTAAAGTTCAAATTTAACTGTTGATGCGTAATGGAGGTTCAACTATGAGTCAAGCGTGGCATAAGATTCGACGGGGATTAAATACTCGATTTGGATTTTTCTTGTTCGCCGTTATTTTATTTTGCATAAAATCCTACATGGCTTACCAAATGAAATTTAATTTGGGTGCTCAAGGTAATATGCAAGAATTAATTTTGGCTATTTCGCCAATTGCAACGGCTTTATTTCTTTTTGGAATTGGTTTGTATTTTCGGGGACGCTGGGCTTATTGGTGGATGATCCTGATGGATGCTATTCTTTCAACTTGGTTGTTTGCAAATATCTTGTATTATCGTGAGTTTTCAGACTTTATTACTTTTAATCTGATCAAAGGTTCCGGTTCAACATCTGATAACCTCGGAAAAAGTTTAATGGCAATTATGCGGGGAACTGACTTTTTGGTCTTCGTGGATGTTGCTTTTTTGATTCTCTTATTACTTATTCGCTTTATCAGAATTGATAGTACGCCGTTTAAGTTTCGTTATGCACTTGCAACTACTATTTTATCCATTGGTGTGTTTGGAGTGAACCTAGGAATGGCTTATAGTAACCGTTCAGGGCTTTTAACCAGAATATTTGATAATAATTATATTGTGAAATATTTAGGTTTACAGACTTACACAGCCTATGATGCCATTAAGACGTATCAAAATAGTGAACGGAAATCAAAAGCATCAGATAATCAGCTGAAACCAATTGAAAAGTTTTTGAAAGAACATCACGTTTCTTCAAACATTCAGTACAAGGGTGTTGCAAAAGGAAAAAATGTTTTTGTCATCCATTTGGAAAGTTTGCAGCAGTTTGTGATTGATAAAAAGTGGGACGGACAAGAAATTACGCCTAACTTAAACAAGCTGTATCATGAAAAAGATACGCTAAGCTTTGACAATTTCTTTAATCAGGTAGGACAGGGTAAAACAGCTGATGCAGAAATGATGTTGGAAAACTCATTATTTGGGTTACCTGAAGGTGCTGCGATGGTTATAGACGGCACTAGCAACACTTTCCAAGGTGCACCGGCTATTTTAGATCAAAATGGATATACCACGGCTTCATTCCATGGCGATGTGCCAAGTTTCTGGAATCGGGATAATGCGTATAAATCGTTTGGGTACGAGTACTTCTTCAGTAAGGAATATTATAAAATCAAACCAGGTTATGTGAGTGGCTATGGGATGAAGGATAAAATCTTCTTGAAAGATGCTATGAAGTACGTTGAGCAGTTACCACAGCCCTTCTACGCCAAATTAATTACGGTTTCTAATCATTATCCTTACCTAATTTCGAAAAAGGATTCTTCAATTAAAGCTTGGGATACTGGAGATCCAACGGTAGACCCATATGTCCAAACGGCGCATTATCTGGACCAATCAATTGGTGAATTACTTAGCTATTTGAAGAAATCTGGTTTAGAGAAAAATAGCATGCTAGTTCTATACGGTGACCATTATGGTATTTCAAATAACCATAAGGCTGCAATTGCGAAGATTTTAGGATTAAAACAAATTGATAATTACAATTTGGCAATGTTCCAAAAAGTACCTTTCATGATTCATATGACCGGATTAAAGGGCGGAATTAACCATACTTATGGTGGTGAAATTGATGTCTTGCCAACATTAATGAACTTGCTTGGGATCAATGATTCAGGGGCAATTCAATTTGGTCAGGATTTACTATCCAAGGATCGTAATCAAATTGTTTCTTTCCGAGATGGTGATTTTGTTTCACCGAAGTACACGAAGTATGGGAATGATTTATACTTTACTAAAACTGGGCAGCAAATAACGAATAAAACGGCGACAGAGAAAAAAGAAGTGGCTAAAATTCAGGCATACGTTAATAAGGAATTGTCATTATCTGACTCGGTAATCAATGGTGACTTATTACGCTTTTCTAAACACAGTTGGTTTAAGACAGTTGATAAGTCTAACTATGACTATAAAAAATCAGCAGGCTTAAAACAATTAAGTGAAGCACAATCCAAAGAACCAACTAGTTTACTGAAGAAAAATAAGGGTAAGTCAACCTTAGATCTTTATAAGACGGATGCACCCGAATTGGCAAATGAAAGTTCAAGCAGTAGTAGCAGTTCATCTTCATCATCTTCTGCTTCAACGTCATCATCTTCTTCAAAATAAAAATATGTACAAAAAATACTCGTATGAAATTGATTACGATTTAACGTAATCAATTTCATACGAGTATTTATTTTATAGATAGTGATTAAGCCTTTGAAGAAGCTGAAGTAGCCTTTGCATCGGCTTCATTCTCAACTGCTAAGGTGATGTTGCCGTCAGCGATCTTAGCAACAAGGTTCTTAGCATCCGGATGATCTAGATAATAATCTGCAATACGATCTTCAATCTGTTCTTGAATAACACGACGCAGTGGACGCGCACCCATCTTCGGATTGTAACCTAACTCAACTAATTTCTCTTCAACTGGTTCTGTAACATGAACATGTAAACCTTGCACGGCTAACATTTGATTTACATTACCAATCATTAAGTCAACAATTTTCATTAAGTTTTCCTTAGTAAGGGAGTTGAATTCAACAATATCGTCAAAACGGTTCAAGAATTCAGGTTTAAAGTAATTACCCAGCTTATCCAAGATGGAATGAGTTGTACCTTCAGATGCAGCACCAAAGCCCACATCTGCTTCAACATCACCACTACCAGCATTAGAAGTCATGATGATAATTGTGTCCTTGAAGCTAACCGTTCGGCCTTGAGAATCCGTTAAACGACCATCATCAAGAATTTGAAGGAACATGTGCATGACATCGGGATGAGCCTTTTCAATTTCATCAAGCAAGATCAAGCTATATGGGTGACGGCGAACTTGCTCAGTTAATTGACCTGCTTCTTCATAGCCAACATAGCCAGGAGGCGAACCAATCAATTTAGAAATTGAATGTGGCTCCATGTATTCACTCATATCAAACCGAATCATGGAATCTTCTGAGCCAAAGAGCTCATTAGCTAATTGTTTGGCCAACTCAGTTTTACCAACACCAGTAGGGCCTACAAAAAGGAAGGAGCCAATTGGTCGACCAGTCCCGTTTAAACCAATTCGATTTCGACGAATCGCTCGGGCAATTTTTTCGACAGCTTCATTTTGACCAATGACATGTGCTCGTAAGTCATCACCGAGGTTTTTTAATTGTTCTTGTTCACGTTTTTGTAATTCGCCAACTGGAATATCAGTTTTTTCTTCAATGATTTGTTCCATATCTTTGTCGGTGACAGTTGGTACTTGACCTTGATTAGTTGCGCCAGATTTAGTTTTTTCTAGTTTGTTAACTTGATCACGGTAATAGGCTGCTTTCTCATAATCCTCAGTTTTTAAAGCATCCTGCTTGTACTTTTTAGCATTATCAATTTTTTGTTGGATGGTATTGGGATCCACTGTGTTAATGGTGAGGTTTTTCTTAGATCCAGCTTCATCCAATAAATCGATTGCCTTATCAGGCAAGAAACGATCTTGAATGTAGCGTTTCGAAAGTTTTGCGGCAGCCTCGATAGCGTCATCTGTATATTTAACATGATGATAATCTTCGTACTTCTTTTGAATACCTTTTAAAATTCGAATGGACTCTTCAACACTCGGTTCATCAACCTGAACTGGTTGAAGACGACGTGCCAAGGCAGCATCCTTTTCAATATCACGATATTCATTTAAAGTGGTTGCACCGACGAGCTGAAAATCGCCCCGGGCAAGAGCTGGCTTCAAAACATTACCAGCATCCATACCGCCTTCAGCATTACCAGCACCAACAATTTCGTGAATTTCATCAATAAAGATAATGACGTCTTTGTTCTTTTCGACTTCTTTCATAAGTTGCTGCATCCGTTGTTCAAATTGACCACGGATACCAGTTCCTTGAACTAATGAAACCACGTCCAAACGAATAATTTGTTTATTAATTAATTTTTGTGGAACATCTCCAGCGACAATTCGTTCAGCCAAGCCTTCAACAACAGCTGTTTTACCAACACCGGCTTCACCAATTAAAACGGGATTGTTCTTAGTTCGGCGATTTAAAATTTCAATAACCCTTGAAATTTCTGAATCACGACCAATGACAGGATCGATTTTTCCTTTTTTAGCCAAATCGGTTAAGTTAAGACCATATTGACCTAAAAGGCCACCTTGACCATTACGCTGATTATCACCGTTGTTACCAGTGGGACCGCTTGGTTGGGTAGGGGGAACCTGTTGATTTAATCCCTGTGGATTTTCGACATTTCCATTTTGCATTGCACGGAAAATATCGTCCAAATTTCCAAATCCAAATGGGTCTTGTGCCATGTTTGCGGCACCTCCGTTTCCTAAGTTATTTCCTTCTTGTTGTTTTAGAAGTTGATAGCAATTTTGACAAAGATCAATCTGCATCCGCTGTCCATCGACGTTAGTGTACAGATGAATCGTTGCTTCGTTCTTATGACAATTTTGACATAACATCTTGCTGTCTCCTTTCACAGAATCAAGATCAAAAATTGTTTGACCAACTTTGACCATGACCACATTATAACGCGCCAAAAAAAATCTGCAAGTAATTTGTATTGAAAACAATTCGTCTTTAAATCTACTTGCAAGGCACTTCTGTAGGTCCAAAAATTATCCTAGCACTTTACTAGCTAGAGTGCCAACATTTGAACTTTCATCTTTTTTCGATTAAACTAGGTTTACTTTGAAAGGTAGGTGATTGAATGGCACGAGATTTTTCTAATTTATTGGAACAATTAAGACAGGGGACAATTAAGGAACTGACGGTCGAACCTGATGAATTTTCAGAATTTCAACCTATCTATATGAAGTATGATCAACGGAAACGAGTTATTGGATCAGCCCAACGGAATGGAAAAGTAGTTTATCACTTTGAAAGTAATGAAAACGGTGAGCAATAATTTTGCTTTTATTCGTGAAAGGGCTTGTAAAAAATTCGAGAAATTGCTATCATCAATGGGAAAGGCTGATTAATTGTTAGTAAGATGAATGCTATGTTCGTTTTATAACTTAAAAAGAAAGCCCTTACTAAAACTTATATTTTTAAAGGAGATCGATTTATAATGGAAACACGAGACTTTCATATTATTGCAGAAACAGGTATTCACGCACGTCCAGCTACTTTATTAGTACAGGCAGCCAGCAAATTCAATGCTGATGTTAAATTAACATACAAAGACAAATCAGTTAACTTGAAGTCCATCATGGGTGTTATGTCATTAGGTGTTGGTCAAAATGCTGATGTCACAGTATCCGCTGATGGTGACGATGAAAAAGAAGCTATTGAAGCACTTGCAGATACAATGAAAAAGGAAGGACTTTCTGACTAATGGCAAAACAATTGAAGGGAATTGCAGCCAGTGATGGCGTTGCAATTGCGAAAGCATATATGCTTGTCGACCCTGATCTGTCATTT
This sequence comes from Pediococcus ethanolidurans, assembly GCF_964062635.1. Classification (NCBI taxonomy): domain Bacteria; kingdom Bacillati; phylum Bacillota; class Bacilli; order Lactobacillales; family Lactobacillaceae; genus Pediococcus; species Pediococcus ethanolidurans. Next base: position 1,971,796 of record NZ_OZ061250.1, on the reverse strand, counting down.
GATAAGAAAACAATTGATAATCCAGATGCTGAGATTAAGCGCCTCCATGACGCTTTGGATGCATCTAAAGCAGAACTAGAGTTAATTAAAAGTAAGACTGCTAAAAGCCTTGGTGAAGAAGAAGCCGAAGTTTTTGAGGCTCACATTACGATTCTCTCAGATCCAGAATTGATTGGTAATATTGAAGACAAGATCAAAAATGACAGTGTAAATGCTGAACAAGCATTAAAAGATGTAACAGATGGCTTTATTGAAACGTTTGAAGCGATGACTGATAATCAATACATGCAAGAACGTGCGGGTGATATCCGCGATGTAACTAAGCGTGTTTTGAGTCATTTACTCGGCGTTAAGTTGCCTAATCCAGCATTAATTGACTCAGAAGTAGTGATTGTTGCTCATGATTTGACACCAAGCGATACTGCACAGTTGGATCGTAAATATGTTAAAGGATTCATTACAGATATTGGTGGTCGTACATCTCATTCAGCAATTATGTCACGAACTTTGGAAATTCCAGCAATTGTTGGAAGTGAAAAAGCAACTACTGATATTAAAGCCGGCGACACAGTTATTATTGATGGGATGCATGGACTTGCACTTGTCAATCCAGATGCTGATGAAGTTGCTAAGTATGAAAAAATGGAAAAAGACTTTTTGGCTCAAAAAGCTGAATGGGAAAAACTTCGTGATGAAAAAACATTGTCGAAGGATGGCGTCCATTTTGATTTAGCTGCTAACATTGGTACCCCTGATGATATTAAGGGTGTTGTTGATAATGGTGCTGAAGCAGTTGGCTTATTCCGTTCAGAGTTCTTGTATATGGATGCAAGTGAACTTCCAAGCGAAGATGACCAATTCGAAGCATATAAAAAAGTTGTTGAAGGCATGAAGGGCAAACAAGTTGTCGTTCGAACGATGGATATTGGTGGAGACAAGCAATTGCCATACCTACCACTTCCAGAAGAAATGAACCCATTCTTAGGCTATCGTGCTATTCGTATTAGTTTGGATCGTACTGATTTATTCCGAACTCAGTTACGCGCATTGCTGCGGGCTTCTGCCTATGGTAAATTGGCAATCATGTTCCCAATGATTGCTACTGTAGCTGAATTTAAGAAGGCTAAAGCTATCTATGAAGATGAAAAACAGAAGATGGTTAAAGCTGGAACTAAAATTGGTGACGGCATTCAAGTTGGTATGATGATGGAAATCCCTGCCGCTGCAATGATTGCTGATAAGTTGGCAAAATATGTTGACTTCTTTAGTATTGGTACAAACGATTTGATTCAATATTCATTTGCTGCAGATCGTGGCAATGAAAAAGTTTCTTACTTGTATCAACCATACAATCCATCTTTGTTGCGTTTAATTAAAAACACAATTGATGCTTCTCATAAAGAGGGCAAGTGGACTGGTATGTGTGGTGAAATGGCCGGCGATCAGACTGCTGTTCCAATTTTAATGGGACTTGGTTTGGATGAATTCTCAATGAGTGCAACTTCAGTTTTGAAGACACGTTCATTGATGAAACGTCTTGACACTAAAGAAATGAAGAAATTAGCTGAAAAAGCTGTTACTGAAGCAGAAACTAATGATGATGTAATTAAACTCGTTAACGATGCCCTTAAGTAACAAAATTTAGATTTGTATAAATCTCCTCGGATCATAGAATCCTGAGGAGATTTTTTTGGTATACTAAAACCGATTAAACAATGAGGTAAGAAGAATGTATTTTAAGACAAGTGACGAAGTAAAGATAAATTATGAAGATGAAGGATCGGGTCCGGTAATCGTTTTTTTGACTGGTTTCGGTGGATCAAAAGAAATTTGGCATCGACAAAAATTAGCGTTGATTCAGCATAATTATCGAGTTGTGACCATGGACTTCCGCAATCAGGGAGTGTCACAACATGTCAATTGGGGGTTACGTGTTTCACGATTAGCCGCAGATGTGCATGAATTGTGTTTGTTACTAAAACTAACGGAGATAATCTTAGTAGGTAACTCGATGGGCGGGGCGGTTGTTTATGCCTATTTGTCTTTGTATTCGAGTAACCAAATTAAGCGAGTGGTGGTAGTTGATCAATCACCAAAAATGATTAATGATCACGATTGGTATTTTGGTTTTAAAGGTCTAAATTGGCAAAACTTCAAACAACGGTTACAACAGCCACTGGGCTCATCAACATTTAAACATATTGATGATGACACCTTTATCCTTGTTAAAAAAGTGACGGAAAGTCATCCTTTTGATAGCAGGCTGGATTACGAGCTTTTAATTAATCACGCAGTTCAAGATTGGCGTGATGTGTTAAGACGGTTATCAATTCCGATGCTGTTGGTAGTTGGAAAACAAAGTCCTTATTTCGATTATCGTTTTGGTTTTGAAGTTCAAAAATTAAATTCTAAGATAAGAACTAAAGTTGTGAATGAAAGTGGTCATATTGTTATGGCAGAACAATCAGAAAAATTTAATCAGCTTTTACTTGAATTTTTGTCAGAGTAGGATTAAATATTAGAGTTGTTTGCATAACGCGTATGAAACCAATATAATTAAACTTGATTAAGTAGATAGTTTTTTTGGGAGGATACTTGTGAATATAGGAATTTTTACAGATACATATTACCCGCAGGTGAGTGGTGTCGCAACATCCATTAAAACACTGAGAGAGCAACTCGAAAAACAGGGGCATCAAGTGTACATTTTTACCACAACAGATCCCAAAGTGGATAAAAATGTGTATGAGAGAAATATTTTCCGTTTTCCAAGCATTCCTTTTGTTTCTTTTACAGATCGAAGAATAGCTGTGAGCGGTTTGTTCAAGGCTTATCAAGTTGCAAAAGAATTAAATTTAGATATTGTTCATACTCAGACTGAGTTTTCTTTAGGCTGGATTGGAAAATTTGTTGCTAAAAATTTAAAAATTCCTTGTGTGCATACTTATCACACAATGTATGAAGACTATTTACATTATGTGGCAAATGGTCATTTGCTGCGACCTTATCATGTTAAACAAGGAACACGCGCTTTTTGCTATCATTTGACTGGGGTTATTGCACCAAGTGAACGTGTGATCAAAACCTTGAATGGTTACGGTGTGAAGGCACCAATTCGCGTCATTCCAACTGGTGTTAATGTGAATCATTATGCACAACACGAAGAAATTGATTGGCGAAAAAAGTACGGCTTTCCTAAAGAAAAGAAAATTTTACTTTCTTTAAGCCGCTTAGCATATGAAAAAAATATTCAAGAAGTTATTAAAACATTTCCCGAAATTTTAAAGAAGGTTCCCGATAGTTTATTGGTAATTGTTGGGGATGGTCCAGCACGAGAAAGTTTGGAACAACAAACAAAGAGCTTAGGTATTACCGATCATGTTAGGTTTACCGGTGAAATTAATAATGATATTGTTTATCGCTATTATCAAATGGCAGATCTATTTGTTTCTGCATCAGATTCAGAATCGCAAGGTTTAACCTATATTGAGGCACTTGCGGCTGGACTCAAAGTAGTTGTTAAATCTAGTCCATATACAGATCAATTGTTAGATGATCCTTCTTTGGGTGTTACCTTTGAAACTGAGAAACAATTCATTCATTTTGCGGAAAACTATTTAACCCATCCGGTTAGTTTTGAGGATCCAGAACCACGGGAACGCAAACTTTATGATATTTCAGCGGATCATTTTGGTAAACAGGTTGTCGATTTCTACAAAGATTCACTAGTTTTATATGCAGATCGAGAAGAGTCTTCAAGCTTTTCTGACTAAGGGGGAAAAGATTTGCGAATTAATATGTTTTCTTCAGCAACAAAAGTTAAGGGTCAAGGTGTAGGTAGCGCATATGAAGAATTGGTTTCATTGCTCAAGACACATTTCCCGGATGAATTTAAAATAAGTATCAATAAATATAGTCGCTCTGAAATTAGTCATTATCATACGATAGACCCACAGTTCTACTTGTCGACGTTTATGCCAGGCAGAGGTAGAAAGATTGGTTATGTCCATTTTTTGCCTGAGACGATTGACGGAAGTCTAAAGATTCCACAACCGTTTCGGGGTATTTTTTATAAATATATAATTGCGTTCTATAAACGGATGGATCATATTGTGGTAGTTAATCCAACCTTTATTCCTAAATTAACGGCTTATGGAATTCCCGAAGACAAGATAACTTATATTCCTAACTTTGTGCATAAGAGTGAATTTTATGAAATGAATTTGGCAGAGAAAAAAGAATTACGAGCACAAATGCATATTGACGAACATAAATTTGTGATCTTGGGAATTGGCCAAGTTCAAGAACGAAAAGGCGTTAAAGACTTTATTAAACTCGCAAAAGATAATCCAGACATCCTTTTTATTTGGGCTGGAGGCTTTTCTTTTGGTCGAATGACAGATGGTTACACAGAATTAAAAAAAGTGGTAGACAACCCGCCTGCAAACCTGAAGTTTACGGGAATTGTTGATCGGGAGAAGTTAGTAAATTACTATAACGTTGCTAATCTCTTTTTACTTCCCTCATATAATGAATTATTTCCGATGTCGGTGTTAGAAGCTTTTAGTTGCGGGACACCGGTTCTGCTTCGTGACTTAGACTTGTATCATGCCATTATTGAAGGCTATTACGATCCAGCAAAAGATGTTACGGATATGCAGAAACAAATTGAGTATCTTTCTAAAAATCCGGCTGCGTTAGCGAAACTTCGTGAAAAATCCAATGAAGCATCAGAACAGTACTCGGAAGCGCATTTAGCAAATATCTGGCATGGCTTTTATATGCGTCAGGCAAGAGAGGGCTAAATCAATGTCAAAGAGAAATAAAATTGTACTCGTAATTATGCTGGCTTTAGGAGTCGGTATTTTTGCTTTTTCGTTGCGAAATGTCAATTTAAATCAATTGCTGCATGACATTGTGCATATTCATGTTCAGTGGTTATTGGTTGCCGTAATTTGTATGTTACTTTATTTTGGGATTGAAGCCGTGATTACCAAAATGTTTGTTGTCAGTAACGGGGATAGATTTTCCATCCGGGATGCAATTCGGATTCCTTTGATTGAACAGTTATTTAATGGAATTACACCTTTTTCATCAGGAGGACAGCCGGCACAGCTAGTGGCATTAATGCAAAGCGGTGTTGAAGCTGGTAGAGCAAGTTCGGTCCTTTTAATGAAATTTGTGGTTTTTCAAGCAATGATAGTGATTAACTTTATGTTTAGTTTGTTGATTGGATTTAACTATATTGCTGAAAAAATGAGTTATTTGTCTTTATTTGTGGTATTTGGCTTTCTTATTCACTTTGCAGTTATTATTGGATTGTTGCTGGTCATGTACTGGCATGGTTTTACAAAAAAATTAATTAGTTGGATCATGATTCCAATTGGTTGGTTTGTGAAGAAAGATCGTTATGATAAGTGGAAAGTTTCACTTGATAAAAAGGTAGATACTTTTTATTTGGAAAGTGTCCGCATTAAATCGCAGTGGAAATTACTGATTAAAGTTTTTGTAATGACCTTTTTTCAGTTGCTGTTTTACTACTTAGTCCCATACTATATTATGTTGTCGCTTGGCTATACTGGTATAAATATCATTATGGTAACTTCATTACATGTTTTGATTGTGATGGTAATCTCTATTTTCCCGATTCCTGGTGGTTCGGGTGGCGCAGAATATAGTTTTGATGTCTTGTTCTCCAGTTTTATTCACAGTAATAGTAAGTTAGTTCTTGCAATGCTAATTTGGCGTTTATTAACTTATTACTTTGGTATGTTTGGTGGAATATTTGCGTTGGTGACGAGACCAGACAAATTAAATCGAACGGTTGTAAAAAAGTATAGTGGTAATTTATAAGCCGTCCTTTCATTTGAAAGGACGGTTTTGCTATCTATCTCAAAAAAATAAAAACAGCTCTATGTCAAGGGAGACAAGAGCTTTGAAAGCTGACTTAAAAAATTTGAAAGATTTAGGCTTGACCGTAGCCGGATTACTTGATATGATGTTCAAGGTCGTTTTGAGAGACGTTGCTTCTGAAAATGATAATCAAATGTTTTTAAAAAGTTGAATTTGGTTGTTGACTTTTACAAAAACAGATGATAAAGTTAAATAGTTGCGTTGAGACGTTTAGCGCTTCCAACTGCGACATAGTAGACCTTTGAAAACTGAACAAAGTTTCGACGAAACAAAATGTGTAGGGTCTTCAAATGAAAATTTTGAAGCAAACAATTTGCGAAGTCAATTCGCTTTAAACAATGAAACAACAAATGAGCTTGTTAAAACTCAAGTATAATATGAGAGTTTGATCTTGGCTCAGGATGAACGCTGGCGGCGTGCCTAATACATGCAAGTCGAACGCACTTTCGTTAATTGATTTTGAGATGCTTGCATCGAAGATGATTTTAACTATAAAGTGAGTGGCGAACGGGTGAGTAACACGTGGGTAACCTGCCCAGAAGCGGGGGATAACACCTGGAAACAGATGCTAATACCGCATAACAAAATTAACCGCATGGTTGATTTTTAAAAGATGGCTTCGGCTATCACTTCTGGATGGACCCGCGGCGTATTAGCTAGTTGGTGAGATAAAGGCTCACCAAGGCAGTGATACGTAGCCGACCTGAGAGGGTAATCGGCCACATTGGGACTGAGACACGGCCCAGACTCCTACGGGAGGCAGCAGTAGGGAATCTTCCACAATGGACGCAAGTCTGATGGAGCAACGCCGCGTGAGTGATGAAGGCTTTCGGGTCGTAAAACTCTGTTGTTGGAGAAGAACGTGTGTGAGAGTAACTGCTCATGCAGTGACGGTATCCAACCAGAAAGCCACGGCTAACTACGTGCCAGCAGCCGCGGTAATACGTAGGTGGCAAGCGTTATCCGGATTTATTGGGCGTAAAGCGAGCGCAGGCGGTCTTTTAAGTCTAATGTGAAAGCCTTCGGCTTAACCGAAGAAGTGCATTGGAAACTGGGAGACTTGAGTGCAGAAGAGGAGAGTGGAACTCCATGTGTAGCGGTGAAATGCGTAGATATATGGAAGAACACCAGTGGCGAAGGCGGCTCTCTGGTCTGCAACTGACGCTGAGGCTCGAAAGCATGGGTAGCGAACAGGATTAGATACCCTGGTAGTCCATGCCGTAAACGATGAATGCTAAGTGTTGGAGGGTTTCCGCCCTTCAGTGCTGCAGCTAACGCATTAAGCATTCCGCCTGGGGAGTACGACCGCAAGGTTGAAACTCAAAAGAATTGACGGGGGCCCGCACAAGCGGTGGAGCATGTGGTTTAATTCGAAGCTACGCGAAGAACCTTACCAGGTCTTGATATCTTCTGCTAACCTAAGAGATTAGGCGTTCCCTTCGGGGACGGAATGACAGGTGGTGCATGGTTGTCGTCAGCTCGTGTCGTGAGATGTTGGGTTAAGTCCCGCAACGAGCGCAACCCTTATTATTAGTTGCCAGCATTAAGTTGGGCACTCTAGTGAGACTGCCGGTGACAAACCGGAGGAAGGTGGGGACGACGTCAAATCATCATGCCCCTTATGACCTGGGCTACACACGTGCTACAATGGACGGTACAACGAGTTGCGAGACCGCGAGGTTTAGCTAATCTCTTAAAACCGTTCTCAGTTCGGACTGCAGGCTGCAACTCGCCTGCACGAAGTTGGAATCGCTAGTAATCGCGGATCAGCATGCCGCGGTGAATACGTTCCCGGGCCTTGTACACACCGCCCGTCACACCATGAGAGTTTGTAACACCCAAAGCCGGTGGAGTAACCTTCGGGAGCTAGCCGTCTAAGGTGGGACAGATGATTGGGGTGAAGTCGTAACAAGGTAGCCGTAGGAGAACCTGCGGCTGGATCACCTCCTTTCTAAGGATATTTAGAAACGGAAACCTACACATTGTCGAAACTTTGTTTAGTTTTGAGAGGTTTACTCTCAAAACTTGTTCTTTGAAAACTAAATAATATCGAAAAATTTTCTAATTTTAATTATTTATTATAATGTAATTAAACCGAGAACACTGCGTTTTATAGAGTTTTAAAACAAGATTAGTTCAAAAAATAATCGCTAAACTCAAGACCACTTTACCGCAGGTAAAGTTAGGTTAAGTTATAAAGGGCGCATGGTGAATGCCTTGGTACTAGGAGCCGATGAAGGACGGGACTAACACCGATATGCTTCGGGGAGCTGTAAGTAAGCTTTGATCCGGAGATTTCCGAATGGGGAAACCCAACAACATTAATCCGTTGTTACCACCACGTGAATACATAACGTGGTTGGAGGTAGACGCGGGGAACTGAAACATCTCAGTACCCGCAGGAAGAGAAAGAAATATCGATTCCCTAAGTAGCGGCGAGCGAACGGGGAACAGCCCAAACCAGGAAGCTTGCTTCCTGGGGTTGTAGGACTGAACATTTGAGTTACCAAAGATTTTCATAGCCGAACAGTCTGGGAAGACTGGCCAGAGCGGGTGATAGCCCCGTAGGCAAAATGAAGATCCCTCAGTTCAGGATCCTGAGTACGGCGGAACACGTGTAACTCCGTCGGAATCCGGGAGGACCATCTCCCAAGGCTAAATACTCCCTAGTGACCGATAGTGAACCAGTACCGTGAGGGAAAGGTGAAAAGCACCCCGGAAGGGGAGTGAAACAGTTCTTGAAACCATGTGCCTACAAGAAGTCAGAGCCCGTTAAGGGGTGATGGCGTGCCTTTTGTAGAATGAACCGGCGAGTTACGTTTACATGCCAGGTTAAGTTGAAAAAACGGAGCCGCAGCGAAAGCGAGTCTGAATAGGGCGACTGAGTATGTAGATGTAGACCCGAAACCAAGTGACCTACCCATGTCCAGGTTGAAGGTGCGGTAAAACGCACTGGAGGACCGAACTCGTGTACGTTGAAAAGTGCTGAGATGAGGTGTGGGTAGCGGTGAAATTCCAAACGAACTTGGAGATAGCTGGTTCTCTCCGAAATAGCTTTAGGGCTAGCCTCGGATTAAGGATCATGGAGGTAGAGCCACTGTTTGGACTAGGGGCCCGTCTTGGGTTACTGAATTCAGATAAACTCCGAATGCCATTGATTTATGTCCGGGAGTCAGACGGTGAGTGATAAGATCCATCGTCGAAAGGGGAACAGCCCAGACCACCAGTTAAGGTCCCTAAATATATGTTAAGTGGAAAAGGATGTGGAGTTGCATAGACAACTAGGATGTTGGCTCAGAAGCAGCCATCATTTAAAGAGTGCGTAATAGCTCACTAGTCGAGTGATTCTGCGCCGAAAATGTACCGGGGCTTAAACATATTACCGAGACTGTGGATGCCACCGTAAGGTGGCGTGATAGGAGAGCGTTCTAAGGGCAACGAAGGCAGACCGTGAGGACTGTTGGAGCGCTTAGAAGTGAGAATGCCGGTATGAGTAGCGAAAGACAGGTGAGAATCCTGTCCACCGAATGACTAAGGTTTCCTGGGGAAGGCTCGTCCACCCAGGGTTAGTCGGGACCTAAGTCGAGGCCGAGAGGCGTAGACGATGGATAACAGGTTGAGATTCCTGTACTAGTTAAACTTGTTTGAACAATGGAGGGACGCAGGAGGCTAAGGAATGCGCACGGTTGGATATGTGCGCCCAAGCAGCAAGTCTGATTGAGAGTTAAATGCTTTCAGTCTTAAGGACAAGCTGTGATGGGGAGTGAAATTTAAAGTAACGAAGTTCCTGATGTCACACTGCCGAGAAAAGCTTCTAGTTAGAGTTTAACTACCCGTACCGCAAACCGACACAGGTAGTCGAGGAGAGTATCCTCAGGTGAGCGAGAGAACTCTCGTTAAGGAACTCGGCAAAATGACCCCGTAACTTCGGAAGAAGGGGTGCTGATCGCAAGATCAGCCGCAGTGAATAGGCCCAGGCGACTGTTTATCAAAAACACAGGTTTCTGCAAAATCGTAAGATGACGTATAGGGGCTGACGCCTGCCCGGTGCTGGAAGGTTAAGTGAATGAGTTAGCTTCGGCGAAGCTTTGAAATGAAGCCCCAGTAAACGGCGGCCGTAACTATAACGGTCCTAAGGTAGCGAAATTCCTTGTCGGGTAAGTTCCGACCCGCACGAAAGGCGTAACGATCTGGGCACTGTCTCAACGAGAGACTCGGTGAAATTATAATACCCGTGAAGATGCGGGTTACCCGCGACAGGACGGAAAGACCCCATGGAGCTTTACTGTAGCTTGATATTGAGTGTTTGTACAGCTTGTACAGGATAGGTAGGAGCCATAGAAACCGGAACGCTAGTTTCGGTGGAGGCGTTGGTGGGATACTACCCTCGCTGTATGAACCCTCTAACTCGCGCCACTAAGCGTGGCGGAAGACAGTGTCAGGTGGGCAGTTTGACTGGGGCGGTCGCCTCCTAAAGAGTAACGGAGGCGCCCAAAGGTTCTCTCAGAATGGTTGGAAATCATTCGCTGAGTGTAAAGGCAGAAGAGAGCTTGACTGCGAGACAGACAGGTCGAGCAGGGACGAAAGTCGGGCTTAGTGATCCGGTGGTACCGTATGGAAGGGCCATCGCTCAACGGATAAAAGCTACCCTGGGGATAACAGGCTTATCTCCCCCAAGAGTTCACATCGACGGGGAGGTTTGGCACCTCGATGTCGGCTCATCGCATCCTGGGGCTGTAGTCGGTCCCAAGGGTTGGGCTGTTCGCCCATTAAAGCGGTACGCGAGCTGGGTTCAGAACGTCGTGAGACAGTTCGGTCCCTATCCGTCGCGGGCGTAGGAAATTTGCGAGGATCTGTCCTTAGTACGAGAGGACCGGGATGGACATACCGCTGGTGTACCAGTTGTTCCGCCAGGAGCATCGCTGGGTAGCTATGTATGGATGAGATAAACGCTGAAAGCATCTAAGTGTGAAACTCGCCTCAAGATGAGATTTCCCATTCCATTTATGGAAGTAAGACCCCTGAGAGATGATCAGGTAGATAGGTTGGGAGTGGAAGTGTAGTGATACATGGAGCGGACCAATACTAATCGGTCGAGGACTTAACCACAAAGTGGTGTTCTCAAAGAGAAGGATTCGATATTATTTAGTTTTGAGAGAATAAATTTCTTTCACACGAGCCACGAAGGTGGATCGGAGAAGTGTGGTGGCGATAGCGAGAAGGATACACCTGTTCCCATGTCGAACACAGAAGTTAAGCTTCTTAGCGCCGAGAGTAGTTGGGGGATCGCTCCCTGCGAGGGTAGGACGTTGCCATGCGAATAATGGAGGATTAGCTCAGTTGGGAGAGCGTCTGCCTTACAAGCAGAGGGTCACAGGTTCGAGCCCTGTATCCTCCATTTGAGCCGTTAGCTCAGTTGGTAGAGCATCTGACTTTTAATCAGAGGGTCGGCAGTTCGAGGCTGCCACGGCTCATTGACACTAAATGTCAATAAGAATTTCATAGTTAATTATAAAATGATGCCGACTTAGCTCAGTTGGCAGAGCATCTGTCTTGTAAACAGGGGGTCGGAGGTTCGAATCCTCTAGTCGGCATTTTGTAATTATGCGGAAGTAGTTCAGTGGTAGAACATCACCTTGCCATGGTGGGGGTCGCGGGTTCGAATCCCGTCTTCCGCTTTGTAGTTTTTACTACAAACGTTGCCGGGGTGGCGGAATTGGCAGACGCACAGGACTTAAAATCCTGCGGTCAGTGATGACCGTACCGGTTCGATCCCGGTCCTCGGCATTTTAATAAGCACCCATAGCGCAATTGGATAGAGTGTCTGACTACGAATCAGAAGGTTGTAGGTTCGACTCCTACTGGGTGCATTTTCGGGAAATAGCTCAGCTTGGTAGAGCACCTGGTTTGGGACCAGGGGGTCGCAGGTTCGAATCCTGTTTTCCCGATTAAATGTTTTTTTATGCATTTAAGTCAATTTAGATCGCGGTGTAGCTCAGCTGGCTAGAGCGTCCGGTTCATACCCGGGAGGTCGAGGGTTCGATCCCCCCCGCCGCGATAGGTTTTAATATACGAACTTGGACCTTTAGCTCAGTTGGTTAGAGCAGACGGCTCATAACCGTTCGGTCGTAGGTTCGAGTCCTACAAGGTCCATCTAATGTGTTTTAAAGATATATTAGTGGACAATGAAAACCGTATATTGTAATGGAGGATTACCCAAGTCTGGCTGAAGGGAACGGTCTTGAAAACCGTCAGGTGGGTCAAACCACGCGAGAGTTCGAATCTCTCATCCTCCTTTTTGATTATCGCGGGATGGAGCAGTCTGGTAGCTCGTCGGGCTCATAACCCGAAGGTCGCAGGTTCAAACCCTGCTCCCGCAATTATGGTTCCATGGTCTAGTTGGTTTAGGACGCCTGCCTGTCACGCAGGAGATCACGAGTTCGAGTCTCGTTGGAACCGTTAATGGCTCGGTAGCTCAGTTGGTAGAGCAACGGATTGAAGCTCCGTGTGTCGGCGGTTCGATTCCGTCCCGCGCCATCTCTAATATAGTTCTGCGGGTGTAGTTTAGTGGTAAAATCACAGCCTTCCAAGCTGTTGTCGCGAGTCCGATTCTCGTCACCCGCTTTTTTATATGATGGGCCTATAGCTCAGCTGGTTTAGAGCGCACGCCTGATAAGCGTGAGGTCGATGGTTCAAGTCCATTTAGGCCCATTGGAGAAGTACTCAAGTGGCTGAAGAGGTGCCCCTGCTAAGGGTATAGGTCGCGTAAGCGGCGCGAGGGTTCAAATCCCTCCTTCTCCGTTGTTTTATGACCCGTTGGTCAAGTGGTTTAAGACACTGCCCTTTCACGGCAGTAACATGGGTTCGAATCCCGTACGGGTCATTTTCATTTATATATTATCGCGGGATGGAGCAGTCTGGTAGCTCGTCGGGCTCATAACCCGAAGGTCGCAGGTTCAAACCCTGCTCCCGCAATTATGGTTCCATGGTCTAGTTGGTTTAGGACGCCTGCCTGTCACGCAGGAGATCACGAGTTCGAGTCTCGTTGGAACCGTCACGCAAAGTGATCGTTCTTAACTGTTAAATTTACGCTGATATGAGAAATCATATCGGTTTTTTTTGTTTACAAAAAAATTCTGTTACTGGATTATCATATTAGTAATCTATCAACAGAAAAAAATATAGAGCCAAACATTATAGAGAGAATACCATTGAAAATCTAAAGTTTAAAACTACAAAAATACATCTCGTTGCCTGATATAAAAACAATCAAGGTAACAAAATTAGATTAAACTGCCGTTTTCCAGCAAATTTGAACTGGAACGTAAAGGTTGAAAGTATCACAATCACTTTAATAACTGCTGTTAAATGACTTAAACTTCAAAAAATAGTTTAACTGCCGTTCTGCGGCTCGCATGGTCTGGAACGGGGCGCGAGTTCCGGATCAGCGAATGATATTGAGAGAGTCTGAATTATTTAATTAAATCTTATGAAGAAATTAAAAAATAGAAAGAAAAAAACTCACTATCGATGATAAAAAGTAGTTAGTGAGCTATGGATTACAGAAAGAATAGTAGGTTAAAAACTAGATTTAAAAAAACATTGATAATGAGCTGAAGTTTTCGTTGTTTTAAAAATTGTTGCAAAATTGCAGAAATAATAATGAGTGCCATTGAGGCCAATCCAAATGTGGTGAAATGGGTCATTAATAAAAGAAGGATGCACAGCACGCCTAAAACCAAGCGAATAATTATACTAAAGTTAGAATCCTTAATAAATTGCGGCAGGAAGAAAAAAGCAAAACTTAAAGTTGGAATACTTAAAATTGATAGAAAATTCGTAGATAAAAAGCCACACTGTATATAAAACAAAATTTCTGGCAAGATAAATTCCGAACTGACCGTAAATAAAACTAACCCTGCCCAGTTAGTTTTGAAAGAGAGAAAAAACGTTACTAGCGTAAGTAAACTCAAAAAAAGTAATAGGCTAATTGTTGGTGAAATGCTTGAAAAGGCTAAGGCTGCAATTAAAACGGCAATTCCGGACATGCCTAAAAAAATTGGAGCGGATATTTTATTTGTAAAACGATCAAAGATAAGAAAGTTGAACATAAAAACAAACAGTACAATTAAAACTTGATTGCTAACGGTATGCTGTATATTTGTATTGAGCTGGTGACTATAAAGAGTCGGTACAAACCAGGTTATGAATGTTTGAACTGCCGTAAGAATCAATGGAAACAATGTTTGTTTATTTACATTAGTTAAACGTATATTTTGCATTGTTAGTTCTCCTATGTGAAATACTTCAATCGTAAACAAAGTTTTGTTAAACGTCAACTAAAATCCGACTTTTAAAGGATTTTCATTTGTGATAAGATTGTTAAGATGGCTTTCAAATTTTTCGTGATCAAGAATATTGTCAGAATGATTACAGTCTAATAATAAAGCGATCATGGAAAGTTTGAGAGTTATAAAGCACGGGTTATAACAATCGAACAAACGTAATTTTGTTCCCGAAAGGATTTGCCTTTATAGCAAAGATGCCTTGTAACCGTTATTAATAAGGGGGAAATTTTCACATGCAAGAAAGACATTTATTTACTTCTGAATCAGTTTCAGAAGGACATCCAGATAAAATTGCGGATCAAATTAGTGATGCAATTTTAGACGCGATGTTAGCACAAGATCCACAGGCCCGCGTTGCCTGCGAAACTACCGTTACAACTGGTTTAGTAGTTGTTGTGGGTGAGATTAGTACGACAGCTTACGTTGATATTCAAAAAACTGTTCGTCAAACTATCAAAGATATTGGCTATAAAGATGGTGAATATGGTTTTGATGGTGATAATTGTGCTGTTATGGTTGCAATTGATGAGCAGTCACCAGATATTGCCCAAGGTGTCGATGATTCTTTGGAAAATCGTGAAGGCGATGAAGATCCATTAGACAAGATCGGTGCTGGTGATCAGGGCCTTATGTTTGGTTTTGCGATCGATGAAACACCTGAACTAATGCCATTACCAATTATGTTAAGTCATCACTTGATGCAAAAAACAGCCGCAGTTCGCAAATCTGGCGAGCTACAGTATTTACGACCTGATGCAAAAGCTGAAGTTACCGTTGAATATGACGATAACGAAAAACCAGTTCGCGTCGATACCGTTGTTTTAAGTACACAACATGATCCTAATGTGTTGTTGGAGACAATTCGAAAAGATGTTGTTGAGCATATTATTAAACCTGTGATTCCGGCGAACCTACTTGATGATAAAACTAAATATTTTATTAATCCAACGGGTCGTTTCGTCATCGGTGGTCCACAAGGTGATGCCGGATTAACAGGTCGAAAGATCATTGTGGATACTTATGGTGGTTTTGCACGGCATGGTGGTGGTGCTTTCTCAGGAAAAGACGCTACAAAGGTTGATCGTTCTGCCAGTTATGCAGCTCGTTACATTGCCAAGAATATCGTGGCTGCAGGTTTTGCTCATAAAGTTGAAGTTCAGTTAGCTTATGCGATTGGCGTTGCCCAACCGGTTTCAGTTTCAGTTGATACGTTTGGGACAGGAAGTGTTTCTGAGGAAAAACTTGCTGCTGCTATTCGAAAGGTGTTTGACCTTCGACCAGCTGGAATCATTAAAATGTTAGATTTACAACGACCAATTTATAAGAAAACAGCCGCTTACGGACACTTTGGCCGTACGGATATTGATTTACCATGGGAACACACTGATAAAGTTGATGAATTAAAAGCATTATTGAAGTAATGATGATGAATAAAATCTCTTCTGCAAATTAAGTGGAAGAGATTTTTTAGATGGAGAGTGGATAATGACAGCGAAAAAAACAAACGTTACGTTGGTCACAATTGCTATTTTTGTAGCGACATTTTTAACGGCCGTAGAGGGAACCATTGTCTCGACTGCAATGCCAACAATAGTTGGTGATCTTCATGGCGTTAATTTAATGAACTGGATAGTTTCAATTTATTTATTAACAAATGCAGTTGCCACACCAATTTACGGAAAGTTGGCAGATCTTTTTGGACGCAAACGAATATTTATCATTGGTATTCTTATTTTTATTATTGGTTCAACTTTAAGTGGAACTGCCAATTCAATGCCAACACTGATTAGCTGGCGAGCGTTACAAGGGGTTGGTGCAGGGTGTATCATGCCAGTTGCTAACACCATTATTGCTGATATTTATCCATTTGAAAAACGTGCACGCGTCATGGGATTAAATGGCGCAGCATGGGGGATTGCAGCCATTGTGGCACCATTATTAGGTGGTTTTATTGTTGATCAATTAACATGGCACTGGGTATTTTTTATTAATATTCCGATTGGCTTGATAACTGTAGCCATGATTGCACTATATCTTCATGAAGATGCGCGAACAATTTCAGCTAAAATTGATTATTTAGGGACACTTTGGCTGACGATTGCGTTACTTAGCTTAATGTACGGCTTTCAAGTGCTTGGTGAAACGAGCTTTACATGGGAAACGGTTGAAACTTGTTTTGCAGTAACTGTTATTGCTATTTTTCTATTTATTAAACGAGAACAAAAAGCGGATGATCCAATTATTTCGTTAAAATTATTTAAGAATCGCACGTTTATCACTCAAAATGTAGCTACCATGTTAGTATCAGGTTTTTTAATCGGTTTTGAAGTTTATATTCCAACTTGGACACAAGGGTTACTGGGATTACCAGCTTCGTTAGCCGGTTTTGCAGTAACACCAAGTTCAGTAATGTGGATTTTTGGTTCATTCTTAGCAGGTAAATTTATTCTCAAACTTACCCCTAAACAGACTTTGATGATTAGTTTGGCTTTATTACTGATTGGTAGTTCTTGGTTGGCGTTGTTACCACAGACCACGCCGTTTTGGCTGTTCTTTGTGATTTCCACCGTGTTAGGTGTTGCATTCGGAATTACCATTACTTCAACAACAGTTACGTCACAACGATTGGTTGAAGCTAAAGATATGGGGGTTGCCACTTCCTTTAATACCCTTGCACGAACACTGGGACAGACTATAATGATGTCTATTTTTGGTATTATCATGAATGGCACAATGAACAGTGGTATTGCGCAACATAATAATTTGAATTTAGGGATGATGAACAAGTTAATTAATCCACAAACAGCCTCATCATTACAAGCAAAACTATTACCAACGTTAAGAACCATTTTATATCAAGCACTGCATAATATTTATTTAGCCGGAGTTTGTTTGATTATTTTGGCCATTGTGATTAATGCGGTGGATCATCGAAAAAAGCAAACTATCTAAAGGTTGAAAGCACAAAAATGTATCTAATTGCCTGACACAAAAATGTTCATAGGTAACAAAATTAGATTAAAATGCCGTCTTCCAGACCGAGTGAGCCGCAGGACGGCAGTTAAACTGTTTTTTGGAGTCTAAGTCGTTTAACAGCAGTTATTGAAGTGATCTTGATACTTTCAACCTTTAGAAACTATCTAAAAACTGCCCTCTGAACACTTAAACGATGTTTAGAAGGCAATTTTTTAACGTTTTTGAATGGCAAATAAAATTGGTGGATTGTTTTGCTGATTAATAAATTGATAGTTTAAAACTTGAAACTGCTTTTGCGGTATTTGATGTAAAAAGGTTTGTAATTCTCTTAGTTCGTCCTTGCCACCTGGATGACCATAGTAACTCACCAAAATTACTAATCCGCCTCGTTGCAGGATTTGCAGACATTGTTTGATTGCAGAGATGGTAGTTTTGGCATGGGTAATAATAGATTTATCACTCCCGGGCAAGTAACCAAGATTAAAGATAGCAGCCGAAATTTGTGTATTTTCAGGGAGATGTTTTAATAAATGTTCATGGCCATCGTGAATGAGGCTAGTTTGCAAACTTAAACCAGTTAAAACAAGTTGAGTTTTCGTAGCTGCTAAACCGGCAGCTTGCACGTCAAATCCGTAGACACGCCCATTTTTACCTACGGCGCTTGCCAAATAAATAGTGTCGTTTCCGTTACCAACCGTTGCGTCAACCACAGTGTCTCCCGGTTGAACCACCTGGTCAAGTAAAGTATGACTATAACGTAATGCAGATTCTAAATTCATTTATTTTCGTCCTCCGTTTTGATTGGTAAAATTAAATAATCCGTTATTAAGACAATCGTTATGCCAAATAGATAACCGCCCAATACGTCACTAGGGTAATGCACATTTAAATAGATTCTTGATAAACCGATTAATAAAATCATGATAATGGCCAAAAGATCAATTAAAATGCGCTGCCATTTGTGCCTGACTAAATTTGCCGTAATGATCATCAAAACACTTAACAGGATAATTGAGCTCGTTGAATGACCGCTTGGAAAACTATAACCACCAATTGAAATTAATTTATGTAATGGTCTAGGTCTTTGAATAAGTAACTTAATGGCTGAATTTCCTAAAGTTCCAAGTAAAATACTGAGAGCAGCAAAGCTTAAAAGTCGATAATATTTGCTGTAAACTAACCAGTCAACCAAAATAAGCGTGAAGCCAATATTAGGAAGGGGATTACCAAGGGTCGTTATAAACACGAAAAAGTGTGTTTTGCTTGCGGTTCGGTTGTTTTGAACAAGTTCGGCAATTATGTGATCAAACGTGTGAATTAAGTTAGCGTTGGTTACAACTAAAATTAAGATCATAATGAAAAAAATACCAGTAAGTAAACTTAGATCTAACCATTTTCGATGTTGTTTGCTAGTTTGCATGAATGACTCCTTTGTCGTTTCGTAATGCGCTTCTAGTATATCAGATTTTTAAAAGGTTTCTTGCATTTTTAGAGTTAATTTGATAGGATTAATCCATTAATAATTGTTGAAAAGAAGTAGTAAGTGTAGAACCCTTTTCAGAAACTATACGGATAATGTGAGTATAGATTGGAATTATACCGAACTCATCTTTTGATATTTACTGGTGAAATTAGTAGCTTGTAACGTGAATTCGCGTTAAGAATTGAAGTGTTCGACTGAGTAATTCAATCGTAAATATAGGTGGTACCGCGGAAAATTCGTCCTATAAGATATTTTTTGATATCTTATAGGCTTTTTTTATATAGAAAGGGTGTAGATAAATTGGCATATAATCACGAAATAATTGAACGTAAGTGGCAGCATTACTGGCGTGAAAATAAAACATTTAAAACAAATTCGGCTTCAGAGAAACCTAAGTACTATGTTTTAGATATGTTCCCTTATCCATCTGGACAAGGATTACATGTTGGCCATCCAGAAGGCTATACGGCTACAGATATTATGGCTCGTTTTAAACGCATGCAAGGATTCAAAGTTTTGCATCCAATGGGTTGGGATGCCTTTGGATTACCAGCAGAACAGTATGCCCTAAAAACTGGTCATAATCCTCGTGAGTTTACGGCGCAAAATATTAAAAACTTTAAGCGTCAAATTCGTTCGTTAGGTTTTTCATATGATTGGGATCGTGAAATCAATACAACTGATCCAAATTATTATAAATGGACACAATGGATTTTTGAACAAATGTACAAAAAAGGTTTAGCTTATGAGAAGGAAACCCTTGTTAACTGGGCTCCTGACATGATGGGTGGAACCGTGGTTGCTAACGAAGAAGTTGTGAATGGTAAGACTGAGCGCGGCGGTTACCCAGTTTATCGAGTCCCAATGAAGCAATGGATGTTGAAAATTACTGCCTATGCAGATCGTTTATTGGATGATTTGGATTTGATTGATTGGCCTGAAAGCATTAAAGAGATGCAACGTAACTGGATTGGTCGCTCAACCGGTGCCAGCATCAATTTTAAAGTGGATGGAACAGATGAACAAATTGAGGTGTACACAACACGGCCTGACACGTTGTTTGGCGCAAGCTATATGGTTATCGCACCAGAACATAAGTTAGTTAAGAAGATCACCACAGCGGCTCAAAAGGATGCTGTAGAGGCCTATGAAAAGAAGATCGAAACTAAATCTGATTTGGAGAGAACGGATTTAAATAAAGATAAAACTGGTGTATTTACTGGTGCTTACGGAATTAATCCTGTAAACGGTGAAAAATTGCCAATCTGGATTGCTGACTATGTACTTGCTTCTTACGGAACTGGTGCAATCATGGCGGTACCAGCGCATGATCAACGTGATTGGGACTTTGCTAAGAAATTTGATCTACCTATTAAACCAGTTATTGAAGGTGGTAACGTTGAAGATGCTGCCTATACTGAAGATGGTGTCCACATTAATTCCGAATTCTTAAATGGCATGGATAAACCAACAGCCATCAATGAAATGTTAACATGGCTTGAAGATAAGGGAGTTGGCAAGAAAAAGGTTAATTACCGGTTGCGTGATTGGATTTTCTCACGTCAACGTTACTGGGGTGAACCAATTCCTGTTATTCATTGGGAAGATGGAGAAACAACCTTAGTTCCGGAAAACGAATTACCTTTAAAATTACCAGCTGCCAAAGATTTGCAAACTTCTGGTACCCGTGAAAGTCCATTAGCTAATTTAAAAGATTGGGTTAACGTTGTTGACGAAAATGGTCGTAAGGGCCGTCGAGAAACGAACACCATGCCACAATGGGCTGGTAGTTCGTGGTACTATTTACGTTATATTGATCCTCACAATTCAAAACAAATTGCGGATCAGGATCTTTTAAAAGAGTGGTTACCAGTTGATCTTTATATTGGTGGTGCCGAGCATGCGGTCTTGCATTTATTGTATGCACGTTTCTGGCACAAGGTTTTGTATGATTTAGGTGTGGTACCAACCAAAGAGCCATTCCAGAAGTTAGTTAATCAAGGGATGATTTTAGGCGATAACCATGAAAAAATGTCCAAATCTAAGGGTAACGTCATTAATCCTGATGATATTGTGGATCAATATGGTGCCGATACTTTACGTTTATACGAAATGTTTATGGGTCCCCTTACGGAATCAGTTGCATGGAGCGAAGATGGCATTCACGGAAGTGAGAAATGGATTGAACGAGTTTGGCGTTTGCTGATTGATGAAAATAACCATCTGCGTGATCGGGTAACAACTATTAATGATGGTAAACTTGATAAAGTTTATAACCAGACAGTTAAGAAGGTTACTGAAGATTTCGAGCAGTTACATTTTAATACTGCTATTTCACAAATGATGGTTTTTGTTAATGAAAGTTATAAAGCTGAGGCATTACCATTAGAATACATGGAAGGCTTTGTTAAAATGTTATCACCAGTTGTTCCTCATGTCGCCGAAGAATTATGGCAACTATTGGGACATCACGAAACCATTACGTACGCGGAGTGGCCAAAGTTTGATGCCGGTAAATTGGAAGAGGCCACCGTTCAAATCGTATTGCAGGTGAATGGAAAAGTTCGCTCACATTTGAAGGTAGCTAAGGATACAAACAAGGCTGATCTTGAAAAATTAGCCTTAGCCGATGAAACCATGAAAGAGTGGTTAGATGGTAAAACTGTTCGAAAAGTGATTGCTATTCCTAATAAAATTGTGAATGTGGTTGCTAACTAAATCAAAGTATTTTAAAAGTGATTAGTTGAAGTACTGACTAATTGCTTTTTTGTTATAATTTTAAAAAGTGAAAATTAGATTTATTGAATAATTTGTAATCCTTTATATTTTCTTATGAATTGAATTTTAATTTGAATTGCCTCGTAGTCATGATAAAATGGTTAAGATTGAGTATTCGAAAGTAGGGCGATAAATTATGGCTGAGACGCCTCAAAACAAAACACAGGAAAATGGAGCGGGTTTTCAACCGCTGAGACAAATAAATAAAGAATCTACTTCAAAAGATAAAATGATCGAGGGCTCGGCCTGGATGACGGCGGGGAGTATTTTTTCTCGCTTATTAGGAGCCGTTTATATTATTCCTTGGGTAATTTGGTTTGGCAGCATGAGTGATGAGGCCAATGCTTTATTTGCAAAAGGTTATAACATATACAGCTTCTTCTTAATTGCGGCGATTGCCGGGATACCTTCAGCCATCGCCAAACAAGTAGCCCATTACAATACGATTAATGAGTTTGCGGTGGGACAACGACTGTTTAAACGTGGATTACTGCTATCAGGTGCTACTGGAATTATTTGTGCACTAATTTTATACTTTGGCGCACCAGCACTTTCTAACAATGATGCCAATGTGATTCCAATATTACATTCGTTGGCCTGGGCGGTGCTAATTATTCCAACCATGAGTTTAACGCGAGGCTTTTTCCAGGGTTATCAAGAAATGGCACCCTCGGCAATTTCTCAATTTGTTGAGCAGTTAGCTCGTGTGGCGTACATGTTGATTACTGCGTTTTTAATCATGCAGGTTCATCATGGTAGTTGGGTTAGTGCCGTTTCACAATCGACCTTTGCAGCTTTTATTGGCGCCATCGGTGGTATGCTGGTGCTTGTGTGGTATTACTTTCGGCATCGAGCACGATTGCGAGAACTGGCCGAAAATAGTAAGCAAGAACTGGCTATTCCCGCAAAACAGCTTTATAAGGAAATTATTGCTCAGGCAACGCCGTTTATTATTATCGGTTCTGCCATTACCATCTTTCAATTGATTGATCAGTACACATTTTTCAATATTATGCAGAGTGCATTTAATTATTCAAACAGTGTTGTGAATACTCTTTATGCGGATTTTGCATTTAACTCCAATAAACTAATTATGATTGTCGTTTCGTTAGGTTCAGCAATGGCAATTACAGCGGTGCCAATGCTTTCGGAGGCCAAAACACGAGGGGATAAACGTGAAATTAACAATCAAGTTACCGATGCATTGTTACTATTTTCGTTTTTCATGATTCCTTCAGCATTGGGCATGGCAGCCATTGCCCAGCCACTTAACACACTGTTTTATCATTATGATGTTGTGGGGACATTAGTTTTACAAGTGTCATCGTATGTTTCTGTGATACTTGGACTTTTTACGGTTATTTCGGCAATTATGCAGGGAATTTCTGAAAACGTTCGGGCAGTTGGTTATTTTGCCATTGGCGTGGTAGTGAAATTAGCTTTGCAATACCCGCTTGTGGCTTATTTAGGGGTAATGGGACCCTTAGTTTCAACAGGAATTGGTTTTGGTGTGGTGAGTTGGCTAATTTTACGACATTTAAATCGTGAGTATGGGATTAGTTTTCAACGGATCAGCAAACCATTTGCTGGCATTCTTATTTTTAGTCTTTTAACGTTTATTGTGGCGTTTGCGACGGTTCATTTAAGTTATTTAGTATTGAATCCTAATAGTAAGTTCATGTCAGTATTCGTTTCTGTGGGTGCAGCTTGTTTAGGTGGATTCGTGTATCTATATGCCACATTAAGAACTCGACTTGCAGATATGATGTTAGGAAGCCGTGTAGAACGCATTCGACGAATTTTACGAATTCATTAAGGAGTAATTATGCGAATTGATAAATTTTTGCATCAGATGAATATTGGCACACGCAGTCAAATTACCCAACTGATAAAAAAGGGAGCTGTCACTTTGAACGCGCGTCAAGTAGTTTCTGGTAAAACGCAATTGAAACCAGGGCAAGATTTGGTGAAATTGGGTGAACGCGAAATACAGTATCAAGTTCATTATTATTACTTACTCAATAAACCCTTGGGCGTCATTTCAGCCTCTACGGATAAACATCAAAAAACGGTGATGGACTTATTTAATAAATCGGATTATCGACCAGATCTTTTTCCGGTTGGCCGGCTTGATAAGGATACGGAAGGGCTGCTTTTGATTACCAATGATGGCGATTTGGCGCATAAACTTCTATCGCCAGCGCATCATATCAAAAAAACGTACGAAGCAACTGTAACTGGTAAATTAGATGAACAAGTTATTCAAAAGTTTACTGATGGGATTACGTTAAAAGACGGCACAGAGCTTTATCCGGCTAAGCTTGAAATTTTGAATTATAACAAGCTTGAAAACACGACGCGTGTGCACGTACAAATACAAGAAGGTAAATATCACCAGGTACGGCGTATGTTTGGTGCAGTAGGGCAAAAAGTGGTTCGTTTGCAACGTATTAAAATGGGAACTTTGGCAATTGATGTAGGTTTATTACCCGGAAATTATCGGGAATTAAGCCAAAAAGAAGTGGATGAATTACTGGAGCTAACTAAATAAAATCTGAAATATATGGACAATGAAAGTGGAAAATAAGGTATTTAGATTTCAAACGAAACCAATCGAAGAAATCTACCTTGTTTCCTATTTTTTAGATAACAAGTCCACAAATAAAAAAATAGAGAATAGGGAAGCTGTCTTCCTCATTCTCAATTTTTGTTTATTCAATTGCAAGCGATACTTTAATTATTTGCGCGCAAACTGAGACATTGCTTGTGGAATTTGATTAATTATTTGATGAGGTAGGACAACATATTGCGATTCAGCTAAGTTGTCAGCGATAAAGCTATGCAAATACGTTGCACTAATAACAGCAGCCTCTTGATCAGGAAATTGCGCGACAAACGCACCAATCATACCAGCAAGTGTGTCTCCCATCCCACCAGTAGCCATTGCGGGGCCACCCAGTTGTAATTGATAAACAGATTGATCGGTATAGATTTCAGTGTGATGCTTTTTTAAAACAACGGTGGCGTGCAATTTATGCTGAGTCAGTTTATTTTTATTTTCTGTTTGGTCAGAAATTGGGATAGTCGATAGTCTTTGCCATTCCATTTGATGTGGTGTGAAAATAACTTTAGCATCTGGTAATTTCAAATTATGGGTAGCAACAAGATCAATGGCAGAGCCGTCAATTATTAAATGTTGTGAAGTCTGAATAGTTTGAAAAATGGTATGTAATATTTTTAAGGCTACTGAATCTTCCCCCAGACCGGGGCCGATCACAACTGTGTTTACATTTTTGATCATTTTTATTAATGCTTCATTTTCTTGAAAGTCAATCACCATCGTTTCAGGAAGCCGAGCATGAAGGCTGGCAAAATTAGTTGGATGAGTAGCGGTAGTGACTAAACCGCATCCTGAATAAACGGCCGCACTGCTAGTTAAAATGATGGCACCACCATACTGTGCATTGCCGCCAATTACCAATAATTTTCCAAACGACCCTTTGTGAGTTTCCACAGCTCTTTTTTTTATGGTTGCTGCAACCATGGCTTGCGTAATTACTTTCATAAGGTTAATCCTCCATGTGATTAGTATAACGAAATTTTTTGAATATTTAAATCAGAAGGTCCTTTTACTATTAGAATTCATAAGCTTTTGCTACAATAAAGCTAGATAAACCAGAAAGCGAGATGAGTACCATGGAAAGTCAACAATATCAAAACATTTTAGTCGGAATTGATGGTTCTGAAACGTCAATGCATGCCTTGGATAAGGCAATCGATGCAGCAATCAGAAATAAGGCAAAGTTGTATATCGCTCAAATTTTAAAACCACAGCTATCAACAGTTGGAAGAGCTTCTATTGGATTTGGCGTTGTGGAAACAGATATAGATGATGAAAGTCGTTTAAAAGAACAAAAAGTGCTTTTAGATGACGTGGTAGCTCAGGCAAAAGATAAAGGCGTGCAAGACGTAACCAGCATTGTTAAAATTGGTAGTCCACGTGAAGAATTAGCCAGAAATATTCAGCAAACCGAAAAAATCGATTTGATTTATATTGGTGCAACTGGTGCAAACCGAGTGGCACAGATGTTTTTAGGGTCGAATACCACTTATATTTTAGAGCATTCTTTAGCAGATGTAATGGTAGTTAGATAAATAATGCAATGAAGAAAACTAGGTTATGATGGCGGAATGGTTGTTTAAAATAGGCAAATAAATATTTCGCCATTAGTTTTTTTAAATAAAAGATTATGGCATTAACTAATTTAAAAATAATTATGGAGAGGAGAGACTAGGGAAAAGGGTCCTTAGTAATCTAACCTATGAAAATATTAATTGTTCTTGAAAATGTTGTCATGGATGGTGTTAAACGTGCTGCTACTGTGATGGGCAATGCATTAACCGAACATGCTGATGTGACGTATTATTCATTGGAAGATGTGACACCGTACTACGAATTACAAGCAAAATTAGTTGTGGCCAAACGTCCTGATCCAGGACATGTATTGAATTATTTTGGCGAAAAACCTTATGAAAAATACAGTGAACAAATTGAGGATTTGTGTGATTTCATTCAGAATGAAAACTTTCAAAGTGTCGTTTTGGCTGCTGGTTTAACAACCAGTTTTGCGCCACTGATTAAAAAACGGGTTCCTAATCTTCAAATAATTGTTTGGATGCACAATAATTACAAAACGTACATGACCCAGTATTATCAACGGATGCGTGAAGAATTTGTTAGTGGTTTGAAGATAGCAGACACGGTTGTTGTTTTAACAAACTCAGATCTAAAGAATTATCGTCAATTTAATGCCAACACTGTCAAAATATATAATCCGTTAACCTTATTGCCAGAAAAACAATCCGATTTAAAATCTCATCTAATTGCGTTTACGGCGCGAATAGCGATTCCGCACAAGGGAATCGACTTATTACTGGAAGCTGCACAGTTTTTACCAACTGATTGGAAAATTGCCATTGCAGGACAAGGTGTACCTGAACAAATGACGTTGTTTCGCCAGTTAATTGAAAAGTTTAATGTTACGGATAAGATTATCTATCGAGGCGCGCTGAAAGATAGTGCTTTACAAGCCCATTACGAAACGGCTTCGATTTTCGTTTCCACTTCACGCTGGGAGGGAATGCCCCTTGTAATTGGGGAAGCGATGGCCTTTGGGTTACCCATTGTGGCAATGGAAAATACGGGTTCAGCAGAATTCTTAGGACATAACCAGTACGGTTTGCTAACCAAAGCACAAGACGTGCCAGATTTTGTGAGAGGACTTAATAAGCTTATGGTAAGTGAGCCTTTGCGACATGCGTATGCGCAAAAATCATTGGAACGGATTCAATCTTTTAAAATTGAAACAGTCATACGACAATGGTTAGCAGTTTTGACGCAAAGCGATTCGAATTCAGCTGCTACCAAATAAAAGAATTACTAAATATTAAAAATAGCATTGAAAACGACTTCAATTTTCGATATGGTAGGGTTAGTAAATAAGAAAGTCGATGATCAAAAGTGTATAAATTAATCGTTAGTGATTTAGATGAAACCTTACTTGGTGGCGATGGAAAAATTTCCCAAGAAAATATTGAAGCTATTAAGGCCGCCTCAAAAAAGGGAGTCAAGTTTGTCCCTAATACTGGTCGCGGCTTTGCATCGGTACAAGTTCTATTACAAAAATTAGGCTTATATCAAGAACCTAATGAATTTGTCATTTCATATAATGGAGGAGCTATTATTGAAAACAAAAACAATAAAGTGCTCCAAACTAATGAAATGACTTTTGAAGAAGCAAAGGGGGTATTTGATATTACATCGAAGTACCCCCATAATGATACGCACGTATATACTTTAAATAAGCTGTATATCTACAATCCTCGTGAGGAAGATTTGGCGTATTTAAAACCTCGTCATGTTGAATACCAGATTATGGAAAATAATGATTTTTCAATCTTCAAAAATGATAAAATCATGAAAGTTATTACGATGAATCCTGATCAAAAAAAGTTAGAGTCGGTTCATGATGAAGTGATGCATGCTTTTGATAACCAGTTAAATGCCAGCTATTCTTCTGGAATGTACGCCGAGTTTAATCATTTGGGCACTGATAAAGGTACCGCCACTTTGGAACTGGCGGCGTCTTTAGGCATTAAGAAAGATGAAGTTTTAGCTCTAGGAGATAATAGTAATGATTTACCAATGTTACGTAAAGTGGGGATGCCAGTGGTTGTAGCCAACGGTACCGAGGAAGCAAAGAGCTTAGCCAAATATGTGACCAAAAATAATTATTTAACTGGTGTGGCTGAAGCAATTGACAAGTTTGTACTTTAATTTAAATTGATGGAGGAACAAAATGTTAAAGGCTACATTAGTGGGCGTTCCTGGTTTGATTGCAGTAGCGCTTGTGTTAATTACGTTATTTACACAATTACCATTTTGGCTCATCATTGTCCTTTGGATTGTTGGCTTTTTAGTTGCCATGATTACAGTTACCGTCGTTGAGCTTAAAATTAAATTACTTGCCATGCAGCGGCAAGAAGAGGCCGAGGCAAAGAAAGATAAATCTGAGAAGTAAAGAGGGATCGCTATGTTTATGTCTACGGAAGAGATCAATGTGGGTCACACAATTGTGGGAATTGTTTCAGCAACAAGTCGGATTATGCTGGCAGCTGACGAAATTGATCAATATCAAATGTTTGATCAGCTTATTGAAGAAACCAAAAGGAAATTAACAAAAAGAGCTGAACTCAAAGATGGTGATGGTTTAATTGGCGTTCATTTTAATACAGAGGTTGCCAATGTAGGTGTTGCACCTAAGTTTCTAATTGTAGTTGGGTATGGAACTGTGGTTAAATTGGATAAATAAAAAAACGGAAATGCTTCAAATTATCCGCATTTCTGTTTTTTATTTTTAGTGCCCCAGGCAGGATTCGAACCTGTACATGGTTGCCCATACAGCGACCTGAACGCTGCGCGTCTGCCAGTTCCGCCACTGGGGCTAAACAACAGTAATTATTTTACACTATATTCTTAAAAATTAAAAGACTAAGCCAAGCTTTGAAGTTTTAAAAATAAAAAATGTTACACGTTGTTAAAATAAAATTGACTTGAAATATGGTATGCTAGTTCATGCCTATTTTTTATGCTTAATGGCTGAAATTAGAAAATGAAAGTTTGAAAGTACTAAATTACACTTAATCGACTGACACAAAACCTTTATCAAACAAAAAGTAATTTCAAAATAACACATGATTATTGGAGTAAGCAATCTGTTGAAATTCAAGAAAAATATCAAATTAAATTACTTTCGGCTGAAAAAGCAAAAAAATATTGTTTTTGGTTATCAGTTGATGCCGTTGATTTTTTGTGTTTTGCAGTAGAGCTTTTTATATTAATTTAATTTAACCAAATTGGTTATTTGTATCAAAGTTAATTTGTTTAAATTGCATAACAACGGGATTGAAAATTTTAAGAGAAGTACTGCATAAATTTAATTAAAACGCAAGATGTTGTATGCTAAAAATATATGCTATACTAAATCTTGATTAAAGATAAAGAGGGGCCTTGTATGGTGATAATTACAGCAGGAATGATTGGTGTTGGGAAAACGACGTTAACTGGCAAGATTGCAAGTCATTATGGTTCAAAAGCTTTTTACGAACCAGTTGGAGACAATCCGGTTTTACCATTATATTATTCTGATCAAAAGAGTTATGGTTTTTTGCTACAAATTTATTTCTTAAATAAACGTTTTGCGATGATTAAAAAAGCACTTTCTGACGATAATAACGTTTTGGATCGCTCTATTTATGAAGACGCATTATTTACTCGAGAAAATAATAAAGAGGGTAATATTACAGATACTGAATTTGGTGTTTATTTAAGCCTTCTTGATAATATGATGAACGAATTAAATGATCTTCCTAAAAAAGCACCTGATTTGATGGTATATGCAGAAACGGATTTTGACACGATTTTATATCGAATTAAAAAACGTGGCCGTGATTATGAACAGTTTGATAATAATCCAGAACTTGAAGATTACTATCTGAAAATGTGGACAGCATATAAAGAGTGGTATCGTGACTATGATGCCAGTCCAAAAATTAAAATTGACTTACAAAAATATGATTTGGAAAATCCAAAGAATGTAGAAATAGTATTGGGACAAATTGATGCTGCCTTGGCCAAAATTCGTCAACCTAAAGATGTTGAAGAAGCAATGTAATTAAATAAAGTAAAGACGCGGAGTAAAGGATAACTACTAAATCCTTTGTTCCGCGTCTTTTGTAAATGATTAAACATTTTTTTGTTGAACAATTAACTGCTTTAAATCAGCATTATCTCGATGAGCCAACAGTGCCCAAAGAATAGTGACGGTATCCACAACCTCTTGGAAGAGTGCCCCAATTAAAGCAGGAATGATCCCGGTAGCCGCAATTAACATTAGGCCAATACAAATAAAAATTCCTATTAATACGGATTGCTTGGCGATCTTCATTGTGTATTGAGAGATACTCAAAGTACGGGCAACTCGACCTAGATCATCCTTTAAAATAACAATATCGGCCGATTCACTTGCAGCAGTTGAGCCACGAGCGCCCATGGCAATTCCGACATCAGCAACTGTTAGAGAAGGAGCGTCATTAACGCCGTCACCAACCATGACAACCGGACGTAGATGATTCTCTTGGTCTTTTAAAACGGCGATTTTATCTTTGGGTAAACATTCGGAATAAACCTTGGCAATCCCAATTTGATTACCAACCATGTTTGCAGTAGCTTTTTGGTCGCCACTAATCATCAATGTATTTTTAATGCCTAGTTTGTTCAATTGCGTAATTGTAATTGAAGCTTCTGGGCGAATTTGATCAGAAAAGGTAATGTAACCTGCAAATCTATCATCTATTGAAATATAGATGGCGGTTTGCTTAGGCGTTTCGAATGTTTCAGTAGTGACAAATTTCTTTCGACCAATTTTAACGTGATGTTGATCAACTTGAGCTGTAATTCCCATCCCAGTCACTTCTTGAATTTCTGAAACTGGTAAAAGAACATTTTTGTCAACCGCATTTACAATCGAACGTGCCAAGATGTGACTTGACTGTTGTTCTGCGCTAGCCGCAATTGCTAACAACTGATCAGTTGAGTAGGGAGGAAAACTCTTAATTTGATCAAGAGCCAAAATCCCTTTTGTTAAAGTTCCTGTTTTGTCGAAAGCGATTGTTTTGGCGGTTGCAAATTTTTCAATGGTTGTGCCGTTTTTGATAATAATACCATTACGGTTAGCACTACTCATGCCGGAAACAAGCGCAATTGGAGCCGCTAAAATCAAAGGACATGGGGAAGCCACAACCAGAACTTCTGCAAAACGAACTGGATCTTTGGAAATATACCAGGCAATTCCAGCAATTAAATAAGAAATGAGCGTGAATGGAATAGCATAACGATCAGCTAGTCTTACGAAATGAGCTGGTTGAGCTTCAGAAGCTTTAACCAACTTAACGATGGTTTGATATTGACTATCAGCCGCAATTTTTGTAACTTTCATGGTGATTGCACCATCGCCATTTATGGAACCTGACATAAGATCATCGCTGATCGATTTAGTGACTGGATTTGGTTCACCTGTTAGTGAGGATTCATCAAAGATTGATGATCCAGATAAGACAATCCCATCAACGGGTACCACTTCACCGGGTTTAACGACCACTTGATCGTTTACTTGAACTGCTTCCACAGATTTAGTGGTTAGGTGTCCATCTGATAAAACATGAGCCTTTTGAGGAGAATTGTCTAGAAGATTCTGTAGTTCTTTGCCAGCTTTATGAGCAGCATAGTCCTCCAAGGAATCACCACCAGTAAGCATGATCAATACCACAATGCTTGCCCAATATTCACCAACTGCCAATGTGGCAACAATGGCGGTAATTGCCAGTAAATCAACTCCATATTTGCCAGATCGCAAAGTTTTGATCATTTCAATTAACATTGTGATTGAAATGAAGATGCCAACCACCGTGATAATAATCTGAGCGGCTAAATGAAGATGAAATGAAAACTCTAGAAAAAGTGCTAAAACACCAAGAAGAACAACTAAGGCGAATTTTGTCGTATGTTTCATACAGTGCAACTTCTTTCTTATTTAGAATGATTCTAAACACATTATAGATGAAGTTGCTGTGAATTACCAGTAAAATGAAAAGCTATTTTGCTTTGCCAAGTTTAAGCGTAAAGATCGGTAAAATGAGGAGCAAGTGCATAATAAACATTCCAAAAAAAGGTCCAATTATAGTTAAAAGTGGTGATAAAGTATCCTCCAAATAACGGACCTAGTGCTCTTCCCATTGAACCGGCAAAACTACCTAAAGATTGAATTGTGCCCCGATTTTGATCATCAGCAAAACGATTTAGAATGGCTGGAATAGCAATAAGTGCCAACATTTCGCCAAAAGTTACCAGTGTAATACCTAAAACATAACGCCAGTAACTTCCTGTATTAATAATAGCTAAATAAGAAAATGCAAATGAAAGGAGTCCAAAAACAACTCGCATTTTTTCTGATTTGAAACTGGGTTTAAAGAAACGATTCATAAATGGCTGAACTAAAACAACTTCTATCGTACTGATCGTAAAAAGGAGACTATACTTAGGCACTGAAATATGTTTGGCGATCATTAGAACTGAAACATTACTGTTCCATTGCTCGTAACAAATCCAAATAATAATCATCACAACACAGATTAAAAGGATACTCATAAAAGCATGATTTGATTTCTTTTGCTTATCATTTTTTTTAGCCATGACAGGTTGTTTTTGAAGAGTGTGAAAGGTTAGTTTTATGAGTAAAGTGGTCAGCAGAAATAAAATCGCTGAACTGAAGAACACAACGCGAATACTGATACCGAATAAAATTCCTGACAAAAAAGTGGCCAAGCCCATTCCTAAACTAGCAAACCAATATCCATTATTGAAGATATTTGGATCTTTAACCTGCAAGAAAGCAATATAGCCGTTGATTGAAGAATTTAAGCCACCCAAGAAAAGGCCATATAAAGTTATTAAGACTGGATAAATTGGCCATTGAGGAAAGAACCCCAGTAAAAATAAAGCAATGACAACCCCAGTTCCGTTTAAATACATCAGTGGTTTCTGTTGCCAACTGTCAAAAAGTTTGCCGCCGATTAAATTACCAATCATCATTGCACCAGAAAAACAAAAAAGAACGTAACCAGCAGTTACCAGACTTTTGTTCAACGTACCATGAATGTAAAGCGTAGTAATTGGCATGATAAGACCAATTCCCATATTAACTAACATATTAGTGATTAAAACAGGTTTATTTTGCATGTAAATTAACGCCTTTCTTTTTGGCTCATCGTTTTCTCATTGTTTATTAATCTAACTATTACATATAGACCAGCAATTTTCAATGATTTTCAGAAACTACATTTAAGACAATGGAATTTAGACTTAGTATTAGAAGGAGATGGCAACTTTACCATTAGACTGCCTGTAGAATTTTAGTGCTAAATTTGGTAAAATAATTCGTGTTACGGTGATTTTTCATAATGCATTTTTATTTTCAAAATTATCTACTGAACATAACTAATGATTTAAAAAAAGGGAGTTTATAAAATGTGTGGATTTGTGGGGTATCTTAACCAAAATGACGTCAATACAGATGTCATTAAATCAATGGCGGACCGAATTAAACATCGTGGTCCAGATGATGAAGCCTACTTTCAAGATGAAGGAGCCTCTTTAGGGTTCAGACGTCTTTCGATTATTGATTTGGCACATGGTAAGCAACCAATGCTGAACTCAACTAAAACGAAGGTTTTAACCTTTAATGGTGAAATTTATAATTATCAAGAAATTCGCGAAGAATTAAAAAAATTAGGTTACAAATTTCAAACAGACGTGGATTCAGAAGTTTTAATTCATGGTTATGATGCTTGGGGTGCAGATCTCTTACAGAAGTTGCGAGGTATGTACGCATTTGTAATTTATGATACCCAGAAAAAAGAAGTCTTTGGTGCTCGTGATCACTTTGGCATTAAACCACTTTATTATTATGACGATGGTGACTCATTCCTATGGGGATCTGAAATTAAGGCATTTTTAGAGCATCCTAATTTTCATAAGGAATTCAATGAACGGCTATTACCAATTCATTTAAGTTTTGAGTTTATTCCTTCAAAAGAAACCATGTTTAAAAATGTTTATAAACTTTTACCTGGTACCTATTTCTTGCATAAAGATGGTAAAACGGAAACCCATACGTATTTCAAATTCAACTACGACCATATTGACGAATCACAAACAATTGACGAAGATGCTAAAAAGATTCGTGGAATTGTTAAAGATTCCGTTAAAGCACATATGATAGCTGATGTTGAAGTGGGAAGTTTTTTGTCAAGTGGTATTGATTCAAGCTATGTTTTGGCAGAAGCAGCTAAACTCAAACCAATTCAATCGTTTTCTCTTGGCTTTAATGACTCCAAATACAGTGAATTAAGTTATTCTACCGAGTTTGCTAAAGAAATTCATCAACAAAACACGCCATTAACAATGGACGGCGATGATTATTTTGATATCTTGCCAACGATCATGTATTACATGGATGAACCACTTTCTAATCCTTCGGCAATGCAACTTTATTACCTTTCCAAAGGAACCAGAGAACATGTTAAGGTTGCTTTATCTGGTGAAGGGGCTGATGAGTTCTTTGGAGGCTATAATACTTATTTGGAAGCCTTTCCTTTTGAACGTTATCAAAAGTGGGTTCCTCAGTTTGTTCGAACCGGTTTAGCACGACTAGTTCAAAATTTGCCTAGATTTCATGGCAAACGTTTCTTAGTCAGAGGTGCGCAGCCATTAAGTGAGCGCTATTATCGCGTTAACTATGTTTTTAATAAGCATGAACGTGATGAAATCTTACGTGATCCAAGTATAAACGTGGATTCTGGTGCTTACACAAAACATATCTTTGATGAAGTTAAAGGCAAAGATGAAATGACCCAAATGCAATACTTTGATATCAATACTTGGTTACCTTTTGATATCTTGCATAAGGCTGATCGAATGAGTATGTGTAACTCATTAGAAGTACGAACACCATTGGTTGATAAAGAAGTGGCTAAATTCGCGGCAACTATGCCAATCAAAACACGAATTCATAAAGATGAAACCAAAATTTCTTTGAGAACTGCTGCCGAAAGTGAACTTCCGGAACGAGTAGCTAAGAAAGAAAAAATGGGCTTTCCATCCCCAATCGCTAGTTGGATTAAAGAGGATAAATATCGTAAACGCATTGAGACGGCATTTAATTCAGATGTTGCTAAACGTTTCTTTAAACCGGAAGCTTTGATGCATATCTTGCATGAACATATAAACGGAAAGTCAAGTATGCAAAAGATCTTTACAATTTATACATTTATTCTGTGGTATGAAGTTTATTTTCCAGAAAATACTACAGCCACAACAAGTAAGTTAGTTCATCGCACACAAGTTTAATATTTTGGAGATGGAAAATATGGCACTCGAGATTGCCGAAATTACCATGATTTTGAAAGAACATCATTTGCTAAAACAGGTAGTAAATAATGTTAAAGGCGATCATCAAACAATTACGGGAGTTAAATATGACTCACGTCACACAGTTGCCAACGATCTTTTCTTCTGTAAGGGTAATTTTAAACCAGCTTATCTAAAAGTTGCACAGACTAATGGTGCAACGGTCTATATTGCAGAACAGCAATTTGAAGAAGTTCCTAAGATGTGTGGCATCGTAGTGACAAATGTTTCAAAAGCAATGGCTTTGATTGGTGCTGCTTTTTATGATTATCCTCAAAACGACTTATTTATCATTGCTTTTACTGGCACTAAGGGAAAAACAACGTCCGCATATTTTACGCACCATATTTTAAAATCGATTTCTGGAAATAAGGCAGCACTATTTTCAACTATTGATCGTATTACTGGTTCAAAACCAGACCAAGAGTTTAAATCTGATTTAACTACGCCAGAATCTCTGAATTTGTTTCACGATATGCGTGAAGCAGTTAACAATGGGATGCATTCACTTGTTATGGAAGTATCTTCCCAAGCCTATTTACGAAATCGTGTATATGGCTTACATTATGATGTAGGGATATTTTTAAATATCACCCCAGATCATATTGGTCGGAACGAACATCCAACTTTTGAAAACTATTTGCATTGCAAAATGCAATTATTGGTTAACTCAGATGTTTGTGTTATCAACGCACAAACGGCTCATCTTGAAGAAATATATCAAGCAGCTAAAGCAACAACAGATCCTCAAAAAATTTATTTATTTAAGCAGGCGAATGCTAAAATTAATTTAGCGGTTCCAATTGACGTTGTTTATTACAATGATCGTGATGATTTGCGTTTGACTGAAATAGAAGTTAAAGCGGTTAGTCCAAAAGCTAAGGCGTTACATATTGACGGGCTATATGATTTAAGTATGCCGGGAGATTATAACCAAAGTAATGCAACTAGTGCTTTGATTGCCGCGGGATTAGTCGGTGCAACCTATGAACAAACACACGACTTATTAACGAAAATAAAAGTTCCTGGTCGAATGGAATCAATTGTTTCGAAACATCACGGTGTTATTTACGTTGACTATGCGCATAATTATGCCAGCATGAATGCTTTACTTAGTTTTTTGCGAAGTCAGTATCCAAATGGTCGTTTGATTGTAGTTGTAGGAAGTCCCGGTGATAAAGGAATTTCTCGGCGAAAAGGATTTGGTGAAGCATTGACGGCACATGCGGATGTCGCAATTTTGACAACCGATGATCCAGGTTTCGAAGATCCTAATGCGATTATAGAAGTGATTGACAGTTATATTGATCATAAAAAAGTGCAGGTTAAAAAAATTGTTGATCGTTATTCAGCGATTAAGCAGGCAATTACAATTAGTCGTCCAGAGGATGTTGTGATCTTAGCGGCTAAGGGGGAGGATCCCTATCAGAAAGTTAGGGGTGTTAATACGCCATGGCCAACTGATATGAAGGTTGCTAAAGAAGTTTTGAAAGGATTGGCGTAATGGAAAACTCAAAAAATGATTATATTCCTGTGTTATTAGGTAGTGATTTTAATGCTTATGGAATGGCCCGTTCATTTTACAAAATGACCGGAAAAAAAGTTAAAGCATTTGCTGAAAAAGAATTAGCACCAACGCGATTTACAAAAATTGTAGATTTGGAACTAATTCCTGGTTTTTCAGAAGATCCAGTTTTTTTCGAAACAATGAAAAAGATTGCTAAACGCTATGAAAATCGTTCTGAAAAAGTTATTTTACTTGGAATGGGCGATGGCTATGCGGAATTAATCTCAAAGCATAAAGATGAACTTGCCAAGACTTTTATCTGCCCTTATGTGGATTATGCGCTATTAAGGAAACTCAATAACAAAGAGCGTTTCTATGAAATTTGTGATAAGTTCGATTTGCCTTATCCGAAGACACGAATTATTACCAAAGCAGAGTATGAGAGTTCTGATAAAATTGAAGAACCATTTGGTTATCCAGTTGCTTTAAAGCCTGCCAATAGCGTTGAATGGCTTGATATTCATTTTGAAGGACGAAAAAAGGCATTTCGCATTCAATCGCGCGCGGAATTTGATGAAATTGTCGGGAAAATTTATGATAATGGCTATACTTCGGATTTAATTTTGCAGGATTTTGTTCCGGGCGATGATAGTAATATGCGTGTCCTTAATGCATATGTGGATCAGTATCATCATGTTAAGATGATGTGCTTGGGACATCCATTACTAGAAGATGTTGCTCCAGCGGCAATTGGTAACTATGTTGCTATTTTGCCAGAGTATAATTCAACCATTTATAAAACAATTCAAGATTTTCTAGAAAAAATTAATTTTACAGGTTATGCAAACTTTGATTTGAAATATGATTCACGTGATCAAACGTTTAAATTGTTCGAAATTAATTTACGTCAAGGACGCAGTAGTTTCTTTGTCACTTTGAATGGTTATAATTTAGCTCAGTGGGTTGTCAAAGATTATGTAAGTGAAGATTTAAAAAACAAACCAACTGTTTATGCTAATCGATCAGAAGACACGCATCAGTTATGGTTAGGTGTTCCGATCAAAGTATTTAAAAAATATGCACGTAACAATCGTGATAAATTAACGGCATTACAATTAATCAAACAAAAACGATATGGGATGACTGCTTTTGATAAAAAAGATATGAATCTCAAAAGATTTGCGTTGTTAACCTGGATGAATCATAATTATGTTAAAAACTTCGATCGTTATTTTGAAGAGAATAAGGGATGAGTTAAATGAAGGATTTCTTTACAATTATTGGTGGTATGGGGACACCGGCAACGGAAAGTTATTTACGTTTATTAAATAAACGAACCCCTGCTCATCAGGATCAAGATTATTTCAATTATGTTTTAGTAAATCATGCAACGGTTCCGGATCGTTCGACTTATTTAATGGACCATACGCAACCTAGTCCATTACCGGATTTGTTGGAAGATATTAAACAACAAAGCCAACTAAACCCTAGTTTCTTTGTAATTGCATGTAATACGGCACATTATTTTTATGATGAATTACAAGCGGTGACGACGGTACCGATTGTGCATATGCCACGCGAGACAGTTAAATACATCAAGAAAAAATATCCTAATGTTAAAAAGGTCGGGGTTATTGGGACTAAGGGAACAACTACTGATGGCATTTATGATCGTGAACTGATTAAGCAAAATTTAGAGGTTATCAAGCCAACTGATCAAATTCAAAAGTTGACAACCAAATTGATTTTTGAAGATATTAAGAACCAAAATTACGTTGATGGTGAACTTTTCCATGAAATTGTTAAACAAATGGTACAAAAACAAGGTGCGGAAGTTGTGATTTTAGGCTGCACAGAATTGTCTTATGCCCAGGAATTAGCTCCTGAACTAGAGATACCAATTGCTGATTCTCAATCGATATTGGTTGATAAATCGATCGAATTAGCAACCAAATTAAGAAAAAATAATTAATTTTAAGTAAGTAGGTAAGTGGCGGATAAGTAGTTGTGCAGGCAAAAATCAGTCATGACAAAAATTTGGCATTATGCTATACTTACTTTTGTGTTTGCGGGCATAGTTTAGTGGTAAAATTCAAGCTTCCCAAGCTTGCGTCGCGGGTCCGATTCCCGTTGCCCGCTTTTTCGTAAGAGAGTAGTACCTAAGTCTTTTTCTTTTAGCGAGTTCGGAATGGTGAAAGCCGAATAGAAAATATTAGCGAACGTGCTTTTATGTTTAAAACTAAAAAATTGAGTGGATTTTAAAAATCAATTAGAGTGGTACCGCGGGTTAACTCGTCTCTTACAATGTTTATTTGTAAGAGACTTTTTTTGAATTTACAAATGGAGGAACTAAAAATGGATTATAAGAAACAAATTGCACAAAGTATTGTCAAAGCTTTGGACGGTAAGTTAGAAGAACAGTCTGTTTATGAAAAAATTGAAGTACCTAAAACCGTAAATTTAGGTGACTATGCTTTTCCAACATTTATCTTAGCTAAAACCTTACACAAGGCACCACAAATGATCGCAAAGGATTTGGTTGATCAGATCAATCAAACTAATTATGAAAAAGTTGAAGCGGCAGGACCATATGTTAATTTCTTCTTAGATAAAAGTACGTTTAGTGATGAAGTTTTACAAACTGTTTTAACGCAAAATAGTCATTATGGTGACGCTACAGTTGGAAATAATGGAAAAGTTCCTATTGATATGTCTTCACCTAATATTGCTAAACCTATTTCAATGGGCCATTTACGCTCAACAGTGATTGGAAATTCTTTGGCTAATTTGCTTACGAAAACTGGTTATCAACCAGTCAAAATTAATCATTTGGGTGATTGGGGTACGCAATTTGGAAAGTTGATTGAAGCTTACAAACTTTGGGGAAGCGAAGAAGAAGTCAAAGCAGATCCCATTAATAAATTACTTGAATATTATGTTCGTTTTCATAAAGAAGATAAAGATCACCCAGAACTGGATGATGAAGCGCGCAAATGGTTTAAAAAACTTGAAGACGGTGATGACGAGGCTATTCAGCTTTGGCAGTGGTTCCGTTCGGTTTCTTTACAATCTTTCAAACGTATCTATGATAAATTAGGTATTACCTTCGATTCATACAAGGGTGAAGCCTTTTATAATGACAAAATGGATGAAGTTGTTCAAATTCTTGAAGATAAAAAATTATTAAAAGAAAGTCAGGGTGCAGAAATTGTTGATCTTGATAAATATAATTTAAATCCTGCACTGATAAAAAAAACGGATGGAGCAACACTTTATATTACGCGTGATTTGGCGGCTGCTATTTACCGTAAACGTACTTATGATTTTGTTCAATCATTGTATGTGGTTGGCGCAGAACAGATTAATCATTTTAAGCAACTCAAAGCAGTACTGAAAGAAATGGGTTTTGATTGGTCGGATGATATTCATCATATTCCATTTGGATTGATTACTTTAAATGGTAAAAAGCTATCTACTCGTTCTGGGCGAGTTGTCTTATTAGATAAAGTTTTAGATGATGCCATTGATTTGGCAAAGCAACAAATTCAGTCTAAGAATCCTGATTTAAAAAATGCTGATCAAGTTGCTCATGAAGTCGGTGTTGGTGCTGTCATTTTTCATGATTTAAAAAATGAACGTATGAATTCGTTTGATTTTGATTTGAATGAAGTTGTTCGTTTTGAAGGTGAAACAGGTCCGTACGTTCAATACACACGGGCACGTGCTGAAAGTATTTTAAGAAAAGCAGATCACAAAGTAGCAGTTGCTGATTTGAAGTTATCGGATCCAAATGTTTGGGAAACTTTGAAATTTTTACAAGCATTTCCAGAAACTGTTTTGCGAGCAGTTAGGGAATATGAACCATCAATTATTGCGAAATATGCGCTTCATCTTGCAAAATCATTTAATCAGTACTATGCAAATTCTAAAGTGTTAGTGAAAGATGATCAGTTGAACAGCCGTTTGGCACTTGTTCAAAGTGTCAGCATTGTGTTGGAAATTGCATTAAATCTTTTAGGAGTACAAGCACCATCAGAAATGTAAATTCAATAAGCATGGGAAATTTTTTCTCATGCTTTTAATATAGATAAAATGTGAAATATTTCGCATTTTGAAATACGAAATCAAGAAGCAGGCAAAATTTAGACCTGATACAATATAATTGTTGAGGTATTAATTGAGCCGAATCATAGTTTGAGGAGGAAATAACCATGGAAATTAAAGGCTTCGGTGTTGAAGAATGGCTAAATGAAAATGAAAAAGCGGCTCAATTTGATATTTCACAAAGTACAATTAGTTCACTAACTTTGGGGGAATTACTTAACTTTGATGGTCAAGATTCAGCAGAAGCATTCACAAAATATTTAAATACAAAATTAAATTATGGTTGGATTGAAGGTTCACCTGAATTTAAGCAGTTAGTCGCACAGTTGTATAAACGCGTCAACAGTAAAAATATTCTGCAAACAAATGGCGCAACCGGTGGTAACTTTTTAACATTGTTTAGTTTGTTAAATCCGGGGGATCACATAATTTCTTTGTATCCAAGTTATCAGCAACTTTACGATTTGCCTAAATCATTAGGTGTAAAGGTGGATGAATGGGATCTTGAAGAGGATTTAAACTGGCAACCAAGCCTTGATCAACTGCAGCGTCTGATCACGCCAAAAACAAAAATGATCTGTCTAAATAATGCACAAAATCCCACAGGCAGCCTCCTCGGCAAGCCGTTATTAGAACAGGTCGTTAAATTGGCAAGAAAAGTGGATGCGTATATATTAGCGGATGAAGTCTATCAACCAGTTGATAAAATCGATCAGTTTCCCAACATCGCCGATTTATATGAAAAAGGAATTTCTGTGAACAGTCTTTCTAAAACCTATTCTGTTCCTGGGCTACGTATTGGTTGGATTGCAACTCAATCTGAAAAACTTGCTGATACATTCAGAAAATATCGAGATTATACCATGATTTCAGGTGGCGTCATTAACGATACTTTAGCATGTATAACTTTACGAAGCCGTAAGGCGATTTTACAACGTAACGGAAAATTAGTGCAAAATAATCATGAAATTTTAAAGCGGTGGGTTGCTTCACAGCCTAAAGTAGAAATTATCATGCCAGAACAGGTTTCAACAGCTTGTATTAAACTCAATATTAAAATGAGTGATGAGGATTTTTGTGAACGGTTGTTAAAAAAACAGGTGTGTTGCTTGTTCCTGGCTCAAGATTCGATATGCCGGGTCATGCTCGGGTTGGTTATTGTACAGATACTAAGACTTTAGAGATGGGACTTCAAGAATTAGCCGATTTTCTTAAAAAGTGTGCTTAAGATAAAACAATAAGCTTATTTGAGAATAATACTTGGTTTTTATACTTGTTTCTGGGATAATGGGAACATTATAATTTTCTTGAAAAGAGGCTAACTTTATGATTAACCCCAAGCAACAAAAGAAATATGAACATTATTTGTCTCATGTCCCCGGTTGTCATGTTTTGGAAAATTCTGAATATAAGAATGTTATGAAAAATCTTCGTTATAAAAAAGTCGCTAAGGGACAAAATCTCATTGATCAGCATGATGATCGAAATTATACCTTTATGTTAAAAAAAGGATTTCTGAAAATTAAATCGTTTGATGCCGATGAAGAGTCGTCTTATATTAGTTTTCTTAGTCCCAATAGACTTTTTCCTTTAAGGGGCACATTTGTGGACAGCCTTTATTGTTATACGGTTACGGCGTTGACAAATGCTGAGGTGCTTTATATTCCAACCAAAGTGTTTGAAGATTTATTACAAAGTAACCATAAATTTTCATTAATTATTATTAGAAAAATGCAAGAAGTTATGTCGGAAAATGAAATTTTTATTCAAAAAACAGTTACTTCGTCTGCCAGAACACGCGTTATTCAGGTATTATACAATTTAAATGATAAGCACGGAGTTGATTTAGAGGTTGGCAGAAAAATTCCCTTTCCATTGCCAATTAAAGAAATTGCTTCAATTGCCGGAACAACTCGTGAAACTGCTGGTCAAGTAATTCATGACTTGATTGCACAAGATGTTCTTAAGTATTCGCGTAAATACTTTTTCTTTCCGTCCAGTGAATCTGATTAAGGACAGACTGTTATGCGTTTTTAAATTTTGCTATACTTGAGAGAGTCAATACGGAAGTGAAGTGCGATTATGAAAAAAAGTGAACGTCAAAATATTATTAAGGATCTTATTGTCAATCAATTAGTCACTAAACAAGATGATTTAATG
Source organism: Pediococcus ethanolidurans (assembly GCF_964062635.1). Lineage (NCBI taxonomy): Bacteria > Bacillati > Bacillota > Bacilli > Lactobacillales > Lactobacillaceae > Pediococcus > Pediococcus ethanolidurans. Next base: position 1,928,942 of record NZ_OZ061250.1, on the reverse strand, counting down.
ACTTTGTTAAAGGACCGTGATGTTGTGGCAACGCAAGCAACCATTTCCCGTGATATGCGTGAAATGCACATTGTTAAGGGTGCTGATCATGAGGGAAATCAACGATACATGATTTTTGAGACTAATGATGAGGATCCAACAGAAATTCTTTTTAAAACTTTTAAGCAAACGGCACAAAAGATTGATCAAATTCAATTTGTTAATATTGTGAAAACAACGCCAAATGATGGAAATCGACTAGCTGCCGTTTTTGATGACATTGAAATGACTGAAATTGTTGGCACCATAGCCGGGTTTGATACGATTGTCGTTTTTAGTCCTAACGAAACATTAGCAACGCAATTGCATCAAAAATTAAGTAAGTATCTATCTACAGAAGGCTAAAGTTAATAAGGACAGAGTGAGACATCGAATTTTAAGTGATGATTATCTAACTTAAAAGATTGATGTCTTACTCTGTTTTTGTTGTCTTGAAAACAAAAGAATGATTTTTAAGGGTCTTTTAAGTCGTGGTCAGGATTTCAAAAGGCTTCTTAAACTGTGATACAATACAGCTAACATTCAATTTCAAACGGAGACTTTTATGAAAACTAATAATTTCTTTTCTTCGGTTATAAAGATAATTAAACAAATTGGTCATTTTCTCGCACCATACTGGCATCAAGCTAGTAGATTTTTTGGACGTTACTGGCGAAGATTTCAGTTAACACGTTGGCTGATTATCCTCTTTTTAAGTTTCTTTCTTGTGATGAGTGCCTATTTAACCTATCAAGCCAAAACGGCTAATGTTGGTGATTTGAAAAGTGCGCTCGAGAAACCAACTACCGTTTATGATGCTAAAAATAATAAGGCAGGATCGCTCTATTCTCAAAAAGGAACCTGGGTCAGTTTAAATAAAATCTCGATAAATGTGCAAAATGCGGTTATTTCTACAGAAGATCGAGGATTTTATAAAGAGTACGGTTTCTCAGTCAAGGGAATTGGAAGAGCAGCGCTGCTATATGGCATGAACAAAGTTTTAGGTCGTGACTATATTAGTGGTGGCGGTAGTACATTGACCCAACAATTAGTTAAAAATGCCTTCTTGTCGCAACAGCAAACCTTTACACGAAAGGCAAAAGAGTTATTTTTATCAATTGAAGTAGAGAATGTGTATACAAAATCAGAAATTCTGGCAATGTATTTAAACAATGCTTATTTTGGTAATGGTATATGGGGCGTACAAGATGCCTCTAAGCGGTATTTTGGAGTTTCTGCAAGTCAATTGACAGTACCGCAAGCGGCTGTCTTGGCAGGTATGTTAACTTCACCAAGTGCTTATAACCCAGTGGATCATCCAGCAGCATCAAAGCAACGGCGCAATGTGGTACTAGGTTTAATGGCTGAAAACAAAAAATTGACCACAGCACAAGCAAAAACATATCAAAAAACAACTTTAATCACTAGCAACGCTTATGCAGATACGAGTGATTATAAATATCCTTATTACTTTGATGCTGTAATTAACGAAGCAATTAGTCGCTATGGGCTAACTGAGTCTGATATTATGAATCGCGGCTATAAGATTTATACGTATTTAAATCAAAGTGATCAGACCAGTATGCAGAACAAGTTCAAAAATTCCAGTTATTTCCCTTCAAACGCTTCTGATGGGACGAAAGTGCAGGCAGCTTCAATAGCGATTAATCCCAAGACAGGTGGGGTTGCTGCCGTTGTTGGTGGCCGAGGCAAACATGTTTTTAGAGGATTTAACCGTGCCACACAAATGAAGCGACAACCGGGATCGACGCTCAAACCAATTGCGGTTTATGCACCGGCATTGTCCAGTGGTTATTCTTATGATTCAACGGTAACCGATAAATTACAGTCCTATGGAACAAATAAGTATCGTCCCGAAAATTACAATAATCAGTACGTCGGTTCTTTACCAATGTATCAGGCATTAGCTGAAAGTCGCAATGCACCGGCAGTATGGTTACTCAATAAAATTGGAGTTGCAAAAGGTTATGCATCGGTACAAAAATTTGGTTTAAATGTCGATAAAAGTGACAAGAATTTGGCACTCGCCTTAGGTGGATTGACCACTGGAATTTCACCTTATCAATTAGCCAGTGCCTATACAGCTTTTGCTAATGAAGGAGAACTAGCGCAAACTGGATTTATTCGAAAAATTGTTGACTCATCTGGTAAAACAATTGTAAATAATACGACGCAAACTAAACGCGTGATTTCCAAAAAGGTAGCTAAAGAAATGACCAGTATGATGATTGGGGTCTATAGTGATTCATATGGTACAGGTGTAAGCGCTAAACCAGCTGGTTATACAATTGCCGGTAAAACAGGAAGTACCGAGTTAGATGGTTCTTCAAGTAGTGACGCTACAACTGATGAGTGGATGATTGGGTATACACCAGACATGGTAGTGGCAACTTGGGAAGGCTTTGATGACACGACCAAGACAAATCATTTGGAGAATCTAAGTGGTGTTGGATTAAGTTCTCTTTTCAAGTCGGAAATGGAAGGCATTTTACCTAATACGGCTGGCACTAGTTTTAATACAAGTAATGCTTCCAGCTTGGCAACGGCAGAAAGTTCCAGCTCCGGGTCGGGTATCTGGAATAGTATTCAAAACGGAACGTCTAGTGCGGAAAAGAGTTTTTCAAAGGGAACAGAAGCATTTAAACAAAAGGCTAGTGAATGGGTAGATAAAGCCAAAAGTTTTCTTGGTGGGAACTAAAGTTCATTAATGCAGGTATCAAAACAAGTTTGGTATGATACAATATCAGTATAATAAAAGGCGTAAACATCTAGGAGGAAGACAATGGCTGTTAATATTTACGATACTGCAAACGAAATGGAAGAAGAGCTTCGTCAAACAACTGAGTATACTAATTTGGTTGCAGCATATGCTGAAATGAAAAAAGATCCTAAAGCATATGATCTTTTTAAAGATTTTCAAGAAGTTCAAGTTAGTTTACAGCAGAAACAAATGAACGGTGAAGATCTAACTGATGATGAGATGAAGCATGCGCGTGAAATTGCTAGTGAAGTTGGCAATGTTGATGTGATTAAAACTTTGATGGATAAAGAACGTAGTTTAAATCAGTTATTAAATGACATTAATCAAATTATCACTAAACCAATACAAGAATTGTATCAAGATTAAGATTGAGCACATTTTATATGGCGTAGTTTAATACAAACAGGGTTAGACAAATGATGATGATTTGTTCTGACCCTTTTTTATGAATCAAGGGGTATTTTTTATGAAATTTATTCATGCAGCAGATATTCATTTGGACAGTCCGTTTAAAGGGTTGCGCAAAGCACCAGATCAAATTTGGAATCTGATCCATGATTCAACTTACCATGCATTTGCTAATATGGTATCCACCGCAATCAATGAGAACGTTGATTTTGTTTTAATTGTTGGTGATTTATTTGATCAGATTCAACATAGCATTCGAGCAGATTTGTTTGTTAATGATCAGTTTGAAAGATTGAATCAACAGCAAATTCCGGTTTATTTAAGTTATGGTAATCATGATTATTTAAATGAAAATACCGAAATCATTGATTATCCAAAAAATGTTCACGTGTTCCCAAAGCAACCTCAAGAAGAATACCTAACTTTAAAAGATGGTACAACCGTTACGATTGTTGGCTTTAGTTATGATAAACAGGCAGTTAAAGAAGATGTTGTGAGTGGTTTCCCATCTAGGAGTCAAACCGATTTTGAAATTGGCACCGTTCATGGTAGTTTGGACACCCTTAATGCTCCTGAAGCAAACTATGCGCCTTTCTCAAAAGGTGAACTATTAGCGTTACATTATGATTATTGGGCACTTGGACATATTCATAAACGTCAGATTTTGAATGAAGATCCAGCCATTATCTACCCTGGTAACTTACAGGGACGGCATAAAAATGAACCAGGTGCAAAGGGATTTTACTTAGTTTCAAGCGAAGGCCAAAAACTTAATCCTGAATTTATTGCAGCTTCAGTGGTTGACTGGCAAACGGTAATAATTGATGCCGAAGCAAAAGATTCGTTTGATAATATTGTTAAAAAGATTTTGAACGCAATTGAAAACCTATTCGATAAGAAGCCTACTTTTGTTGATGTCAAAATCAAAAATGCGCAAGCCTTAGGAAACTCGATTTTAATACGAATTAAAGATGACAGTTTATTAGAAGTTGTCCAACAAAAACTACTCAAAAGCAGTTCGTCTTGGGTTTATGAAATTGCCCCCGTACCGACACATGAAATTTCTAATTTAAGTGCATTGGATAACGAATTTTGGGAGCAGAGTCGTAAAAAAGTTTTTACTGCAGAGAATATAGATAAAACAGCGGGAAAGTTGTTGAACTACAAATTCATTACGGAAGAACTGGATGATGAATCTCAGGATACGCAACTTCAAGAATTAGCGGAAACTTTACTACTTGAAAATGGTGGTCGTGAGGAGCAAAACGATGAAGATATTAAAGATTAATGTATATGGATTTGGTAAATGGCAGGATCAACAATTTGATCTGGCCTCTGGTTTAACCGTTTTTTCGGGACCTAATGAAGCTGGAAAATCTACTTTACGTCAGTTTATTTTAAGTGTTTTATTTGGTTTTCGAACTAAAAGGGGTGCTGACCGTTATTTAAGGTATGAACCCAAAAATGGTTCAAAATACGGTGGTGAACTTTTAATTGAAGCTCAGGGTCAACAGTTTTTAATAACGCGAGTAAAAGGAAAAAGTGGGGGAAAATTAACTGTTACAAACGTTAAAACGCAAGCTGTGTTACCTAATGAAACCTTAGAAAACTTATTAGGACCAGTTGATGAGACTCTTTTTAACGAAATGTTTAGTTTTAGTCAAACTGAACTGGCTGAAGTTCGTCAGCTAAATCGAGATGAATTTAGGAAAAGAGTTTTAAAAATTGGTGCAGTTGGAAGTGATCAGTGGATTGGTCTTCAAAGCTCCTTTGAAAAGAGTGCTGATAAGATTTATGCCCCCAAAGGAAGAGTCCGTCCTTTAAATAAATTATTAAAGAAGTACGAAACTCTTAGTGAGGAAATTCAAACAGCTGCCAAAGAGACAGCGGAATATAAAAGTCAGTTAGCCTCTGTTAATGAAAATCGAACTAAACTAATTAAACTGCAGAAAGAAATCAGCGAAAGAAATGCGCAATTAGATAAGTTAAAACACGATTTATCTGGTTGGGAAGCTTATCAACGTTATTTAGAAATTTCTTCTAAATTGGATGTGAAGTTTTCAAAAATGCCATCAGATTCAATCGAAACGATTGAACATCTGCATCAACAACTTGAAGAGACTAAGCAAGTAATTAAAAATTTACAAGAAAAAATTAATAATTTAGAACAAGGAAAACAAGAAAATCCGCGAATCTTATTTTATAGGAATCATCAACAGCAACTCAAAGAGATTCAGCAAAATTTAACAAGTATTCAAAATACTTCAACACAAACTAGCCGTTTGAAAAAGGCACAGTCTGAAATTGACGAGGAAAAAGCTCAAATTCAGCTTCAAATAGGTACCAAGGAAGGAGTTCCTGAACCTTTTGATAACACTGAATTTATGAACCTTCAAGCTGATTTAAAACAAAAGAATGAAAAGGATCATTTAAAGCAAACTATCCAGGCACAAATTGTTGAGTTACAAAATAAATTATTGCAGACCAGTAACAGTGGGGAAGGACAATTCGCCGGAAAACCTAAAAGTATATTTTTAGCAATAAGTATACTAGTCATTATTGTACCTTGGTTAGTTAACCTTTCTTTGGGTATAAAACTGGGATTATTAGTCTTAGGTTTGTTAGGAGTTGTTGGCAGCCACTTTTTGTTTGCTAATAAGAAACAAGCTTCGAATGCTGATTTAAATGAACAACTGGAAAGTTTAAAAAAACAACTACAAGAAATCACGGCGCAATTAAATGATTTGAATAACCAAATCACTGAAACTGGAGGGGAAAAGGGTCTTGAACAAAGTGACCCGCAAACATGGCCAGCCATGCAAAATGATTTAACACGTTTTAAACAATTAACACAATCAGAGCAAACAAATGAATCTCAAATTAAAAAAAATCAACAAACAATTTCAGAATTCACTAAAAAAATTAGATTATTAGCAGATTGGGTCGTTTTAACGGGTACGATTGATCAACAAATAGAAAATATTGATACTTACTTTAAAGAAATTACTAATGATCAACAAGAATTTCAAAAAACAAAACAAGACTTGCAGTATTATCAAGATCGGTTGAATCAATTGAAACTTGAAAATAAAAAAAATCAGGATTTAGAAACCACCCAATTACAAAAGTTATCTTTAACAGATTGGCATTCTTTTGTAACTGCCAAAGACTTGCAACTTGAACAAAATCATCTTGAGACTCAATGTGCACAGTTGAAACAACAACTTGGAGAAGTAACCCTGACTGATCTACAAAAATTTAATACTCAAGAAGAGATTCAGAAGCAACTGAATGCGCAAGAAGAACTTTTAAGTCAGTTAAGAGCTGAACAAGAAAAATTAGTTGAACAAAAAACAGTTTTAGGTACACAGATGCAACAATTGGCAAACGATGAAACGTATGCTAATTTACAACAGCAAAAGGCCAATTTGGAAGCGGAAATTTTAGCTCAAACTCGTAATTGGTTAACCGAAAAACTTGCTGCTCAGTGGATTGATGAAACATTATCGGTGGCTAGTCAGGGACGCCTACCTAGAATTATGGCGAACGCAGAACAATATTTTTCTTTGTTAACTAATAAACGTTACAATAAGATTAGTTTCGATGACGAAACAATTGTTGTATTTGATGCAAACCATCAGAATTATGAAGTGGGAGAGCTGTCTCAAGGAACCGCCGAGCAGTTATACGTGTCAATTCGATTAGCATTTGTCAAAGTTATGGCAGATTTAATTGATTTACCTATTATTATTGATGATGGATTTGTGAATTTTGATTCAGTTCGAAAACAAAATGTGATGACACTTCTCGACCAAATTAGTGAACAGCATCAAGTTATTTACTTTACCGCGGATGATGAAAGTGATAATTCAAATACAGGAGCTCAAATAATTCGTCTAAATTGATAAGGAGCATTTAAAAATGGATAATAGAAAACTTTTTGACTTTGCGGTTGATGAAACCTTAAACATTTTTGTTTTGATCAAAAGTGCAGAGGTTCGGGTAGCAAAGAATGGTAAAGACTTTTTGGCTATGGTGTTTGAAGATCGTTCTGGTGATATTGGTGGGAAATTCTGGGACGCCAATACACAAGATATTCAAAACTTTGAGGCTGGTAAGGTTATTTTCCTAAATGGTAAACGCGAAAATTATAAGGGAACTCCTCAGATTAAAATCTTAGGGATGAGACTGGCTACCGAAACTGAGCCCAATAATCCGAGCTTGTACACAAAAAAAGCACCGATGACGGTAGCAGATATGAAAGAAGAAATCAGTAAACTTCTTTTTGATATTACTAATCCTAATTGGAATCGAGTGGTTCGCTTTTTACTTCAGAAATATGATCAACAATTTTATACCTATCCAGCGGCGAAAACGAATCACCATGCTTTTCAAGGCGGATTGGCTTTTCACACGCTTTCTATTTTAAGATTGGCAAAGAATGTAAGTGATCAATATCCGCAAGTAGATCGTTCGTTATTATATGCGGGAGCTATACTACATGATCTTGGCAAAACAATTGAATTATCAGGGCCTGTTTCGACAACGTACACTGTTGAAGGAAATTTACTGGGCCATATTGTAATCATGGATGGTGAGATTGTTAAGGCCTGCCAAGAACTCAAAATAAGTGATAGTAGTGAAGATATTTTGTTATTGCGGCACATGATCGTTTCTCACCATGGTTTAAAAGAATATGGTTCACCAATCGAACCATTGCTTTTAGAAGCGGTGGTCCTGCATGCATTAGATGATCTGGATGCCTCTATTCAAATGGTTACAGGAGCATTAAGTCATACGAAAGATGGTACTTTTTCGGAACGTATTTTTGGAATGGATGGTCGTAACTTCTATAAACGAATTGGCCATCAAACGGAATAAAGAGATAATAAAAAAGCTCGTTGCTTTCAAAAATGAAAGCAGCGGGCTTTTTATAATGAAATGAAACTAATTAGATGAAGAACTTGAGCTTGAAAGATAATCCGAGAGAACATTCTTCAAGTCACTATCCTTAATTGAAACGTTACCTTTTTTAAGAACCTTAGCAACAACGCTCTTTAACTTAGAACTGCTGCTCATGTCAGCTGTCCAGATACGTTCTTTAAGAGCTTTAGTATGATCACTCATCTTGCCCTTAGAAGGCTTGTTGAGCATCTTAATAACCTGGTAACCATAAGTAGTCTTAACAGGAGTTGTTGTGTACTTACCCTCGTCAAGGGCAAAGGCAGCTTTAGTAAAGCTTGAATCTAAAGTTGTGTTTGTATCATCAAATGCTGAAAGCTTTCCACCTTTGTTCTTAGTAGAACTATCTGTAGAATACTGTTTAGCTAACTTAGTAAAGCTTTCGCCCTTGTTAAGCTTTTTGATGACCGTCTCTGCAGTTGATTTCTTTGAAACAAGAATTTGAGCAACCGTAACCTTTGGTTGATAAGTCTTCCATTCTTTTTTCAAATCAGCCGTTGTGATCGTATCATTATCCTTTACGGCTTCCTTCAACAGCAAGTTAGAACGAATTTCTTCTTTAAAACTTGAAGCTGTCATACCGTTTTGTGTCAATACACTCTTGAATTGACTACCATATTGGGTCTTGTAAGCATTATATTGCTTAGTAACCGTCTTTTTGGAAACTTTGCTACCATAGTCCTTTTCAAGAACCTTGTTCAGAATCATTTGCTGAAGGACTTGTTTACCACTCGAAGTTGACTTCAAGCTACTGTAATAAGCACTTTCAGTAATTTTTCCACCCTTTGTTGTTGCAACGGTTTTGTTACCGCAGGCAGCTAAAGTCACTGCCATGAAAACGCTGGCTAATGCAATTAACCATTTCTTCATCCATAAACACATCCTAACTTAATTGTTTGAAAAAACTTCAATTCTCATCATAACATACAAACAGTTCGTTTTATAAGTCTGTATGAATCTTTAATAAAAATTCAAACTATATTCACGAATCGTTATTTGTTAGTTTTTTCATTGTCAACTGAATCTAGTTGATTATTAATATCTTGGGTTAGTTGTTCAATGCGGTCAAGCCGTGGTTGTAATTTATATTGAAAATGATCCACATCTTTTTGGATGGCATTTAGGGTAGGCTGACTGTCACTAATTGCTTGTTGTAGCTTTTCAGTACTTTTTTTTAGGTTAGTAGTGGCACGACTAAACTGACGAATGCTTTCTATGGTTTCTTTAAAGCTTTGTTGAATACTATTTAAAAGGTTAGGGTGTGACAAAACATATTTACCACTATGATATCCAAGGATGGATAGAAAGGTAAGTTTAAGTAAACGATGTTTATTTTTTTTTGCCATTTTTTACGCTCCTAAATTAGCTTTGATTTCGTTTTGGATTTCACCAAGTTGTGCTTGTGAATAAGAATCTGTGTGATCACCAAAAATCATTTTAAAATCATCGGTTTCTGAATAACGGGGGATCAAATGAAAATGAGAATGAAAAACTGATTGATAAGCTACTGAACCATTATTATTGACAATGTTCATGCCAATAATTTTGGGATTACTAGCTTTAATAGCCTGAGCAATCATTGGAATTTTTGCAAATGTTTTAGCTGCCAGCTCTGAATCATATGCAAAAATATCCTTTACATGTGTCTTAGGAACGATCAGTGTGTGTCCGGGTGTAGCTTGAGAAAGGTCTAAAAAAGCTTTAATGTTCTCGTCCTCATATATTGTGTAACTTGGAATCTCGCCATCAATAATTTTACAAAAAACACAAGATGCATCACGTTTGTTGGTCATATTCATTACCTCTTTTTCTTAATTAGCTTCATTATACCAATATTTAAGGGGAAGCCCAAAAGAACCTTGCTCATGAAATCTGTGAAAACAAGGAGTTCATGATATAATCAATTCAAATCAAGTATTGAAAGAGGTAGAAACTAAAATGGTTTTAAAAATTGAACATTTGGTTGGCGGTTACTCACAAATTCCTGTTTTAAAAGACATTAATTTTGAAGTGCACGAGGGTGAACTAGTTGGTCTAATCGGGCTAAACGGAGCCGGTAAGTCTACTACCATCAATCATATTATTGGTTTGCTAACACCACAAAAGGGAAAAATTACAATTGATGATAAAACTATCTATCAAGATAGCGACACCTATAAAAAACAAATTGCGTATATTCCAGAACTCCCTGTTTTATATCCTGAATTAACTTTGAAGGAACATATCGATCTGACTATTATGGCTTATCGATTAGATGCTAAAAAAGCTTGGCAACGTGCAAATGAACTTTTGACAACTTTTCGGCTTGCTAATAAATTGGATTGGTTTCCGGATAATTTTTCTAAAGGAATGAAACAAAAAGTAATGATTGTCTGTGCTTTTTTGACGGAGGCTAAATTATATATTATTGATGAACCATTTTTAGGTCTAGATCCGTTAGCGACTGATGATTTATTGAAACTGATTGACGAACGAAAATCACATGGGGCTGCTGTTTTAATGTCAACTCACGTTTTGGATACTGCAGAAAAGTATTGTGATCGTTTCATTTTATTACATAATGGAAAGATTCAAACACAAGGAAACTTAGCTTCTTTACGAAAACAAAATCCTTCATTAGGACAATCACTAACTGATATTTATCTTGGCTTGGCAAGAGAGGGTGAAACGCATGAGTGATCTTTGGAAAAGAAGACAGCATGCTCATTTTCTGGAAATGTTGAAATATTTAAGATACGTTTTAAATGACCATTTTGTGATTGCTTTAATGTTTTTAGTTGGTGGACTTGGCTATGGGTATTCAAATTTTTTGAAGACTTTTCATACTACGAGTTGGTGGGCAGGCCCCCTTATCATTTTTTGCTTAGTGATCATTTTACAAATCGGTCGTTTAGCGAGTCTGTTGAAAAAAGCGGATCCCGTTTTCTTGTTACCACGTGAACATGATATGCATGCTTATTTAAAGCAAGCTCGGTTGCACAGTTTGTTTTTCGGTATCTGTATCGAGATTTTGGGGACAGCAATTTTATTTCCTTTTATTGTAATTACGTTTCATTTTTCTGGTTGGCAGGTTGCTGGTCTAGGACTTGCTTTGATTATTTTGAAATTTGGTGAACTTTCAATTGAACTCAATCAACTGTACCAAAATCATACCTTTATTTGGTGGTTATGGGTCGGAACTAGATGGCTGTTGCCAATTTGTTGGTTTATTGTGGGCATTTATGTAAATGTTTGGCTGGCAGTTATTCTTGCATTAGTACAAAGCTTTATAGAAGTTTTTCAAGAAAACCGGCAGTGGACAACTAGATCATTGAATTGGCATTTAGCGGTTACGATTGAAGAACAACGCATGTTACGAATTTATCGATTCTTCAATTTATTTACTGATGTTCCCAATGTGCATGGAACAGTGCATCGTCGTAAATACTTGGATGGAATTTTGTCAATGATTAATCGGCGATCTAATAACACATATGTGTATCTGTTCTCTCGTGCTTTGCTCCGTAGTACCGTGTACAGTGGATTATATTTTCGCTTGACACTTCTAGGAATGCTTCTTTTAGTTTTTGTGCCTAATCTTTATTTGTCACTATTTTTACAAGTGGTGTTTATTTATTTGATTAGCTTTCAATTACTTCCACTGTTGGTTAATTATAATGAAAATGTATTTACACACTTGTATCCAATAAAAAATGCAATTAAAATTGCTGGTTTTAACTGGTTACTCGCAAGATTACTGATTGCAACGTCGCTTTTGTTTGCGGTAGTAGTTGGAATTTCTAATATTTCGCTAATTCAAGCTATTTTAAGTTTGTTATTAGGTGGGGTGGAAATTTGGATTTTAATTAAACTTTATTTTCCAGGCCGAATCAAAAAAATGAATTCTTGACGGGGTTAAGGACAATCTATAGAATTAATTGGTAACTGAATTTGAAAGAAAATTTGAGGAAATATAATGAGAGTTAGAAACAAACCGTGGGCAGAACCACTGATTGAAGCTCATCCAGAAATGATAATTACGGAACCTGCAAAACTCAAAGGTAACTGGCAAAAACGGTTTAAAAAAATTCAACCCATTCGAATTGAAATTGGCATGGGAAAAGGCCACTTCATTATTGAAATGGCTTTGAAGTACCCAGGAATAAATTTTATTGGCATTGAAATTCAACGATCTGTAGCAGCTATTGCTTTAAAAAAGGCGTTACCAAAGACGTTACCCAACCTTCAACTGGTGCTAGCTGATGGCGCAGATTTAAATGAGTATTTTGACAACGGTGAAATTGATCGAGTTTATTTGAATTTCTCGGATCCGTGGCCAAAAACAAGACATGAAAAAAGACGATTAACCTATAAAACTTTCTTACAGGTTTATCGTACAATTTTGGTTGAACACGGTGTTATTGAATTAAAAACAGATAATCAGAGATTATTCGAATACTCGCTTTTGAGTATGAATAATTTTGGAATTATTTTTGATGGTGTTTATTTGGATCTTCATCATAGTGATGAGGCGCTTGAAAATGTCGAAACAGAATATGAACATAAGTTTAGTGAAAAAGGTCAACGAATTTATAAATTAAAGGGACACTTTTAGAGACGGTAAATATCAATAATGGTGCCAGTTTTAGCGTCTGCCAAAAATTCATATTGAATCAAGTTACCATCTTCATAGCGAGTGATTCCACCGTAATAAACAGTGGTTTTGATGGCGACTTTTTGTAACGGAGCTTGTTTCATCTCAATCCAAGAACCCTCAATTGGACCTTCTTTTAGAAATGCCTTCCGAACGGTTTCTAAAATATCGTTAGCGGAAACATGTTTTTTATGAAATAAAAACCAACTTGCTAAAACACCAGTGGCTAGCCCAAGAGAGCCAATCGTGAGTTGTGTAATGGCGGTTTCTGGTTTTGACATTATGAATCACTCCTCTTTAAGATCTTATTTATAGTTATAGTATAACAAGATCGTTTAAAATAACATATCAGAATGAGTTAAAGTAGAAAGGAAACAACCATGTTAATCAGTAGTTATAATCCCACAGAGCTGGGTGATGTTTTAGTTTGTATTTTAAATCCGGACTCAGAAACGCAATCAGTAGAAACAAAAGGAAACGTGACACGTATTTTTGATTTCAAGACTAATGTTACTTTAGGGTTTAATTTCAAAGAAGTTTCTCAGATACTTGGCAAACTGACTAAAAACGGCCAAATTGTTTTGACCGCTCAACAGGTTGCCAAATTAAATGATTATTTGAAAGAAAATGAATTTTCACCAGAACTTGAACCAGACACTGAAAGCAAATTTATTGTTGGTTTTGTAGAAACGGCTGAACCCCATCCTGATTCAGATCATTTGTTGATTACGCAGACGATTGTGGATCAAGGCAAAAGGGTACAAATTGTGAGTGGCTCTCCTAATATGAAGGCTAAAATTAAAGTGGTTGTGGCCAAAGTGGGTGCCATGATGCCCAATGGCTTAATAATTTGGCCAGGCCAACTTCGTGGTGTCGACAGTTTTGGTATGATTTGTTCTGGAAGAGAATTGCAGTTACCAAATGCACCACAGAAAAAAGGTGCGTTAATTTTACCTGAAAATGATGATTTTAAAATTGGAACACCATTTGATTTTGTCCGGGGTGCAAAACTATTTAACACAAAATAAAGTTGGGTGAATAGAATTATGAAACACTATGATGGTCCTGCTTTTTTTCGAAAAGATCAGGATTCACTAAATAAACAAGTGAATAAAAAACGCGAAAAACGACGGAAACCATTGATTGAGAAACAAACGCACACGAATGTGCCATTTTTAGATAGTGAGCGGACTAAGCCTGATATTACTGCAATGCAGCCTCATAACTTGGATAAACGAGTAATTTTACAGTCGATGGCTGAAGTAAAGAGTCAGTCAAATGAATCTAGTGCGGCAAGTAGTGGAGCAAAGAGTACGGCGATCTCCTTGTCTTCATTGGCGGAAGCACCTTATTCAAAACCCGCTGAAGACAACTTTGAAACAGAAGCTTTTAGTGCGGCTCAACCTGTAACTAAAGCAGTTACAAAAGAGGTATCTGCAAGCTCTCAAAGCGCGAACTTAGTCAGCGTTTCTTCCGCAAAAATTGATGTGGAGGCTGATCCAGCTTTTTCAAGTGAACGACAGTTTGAGTCTCGTAAAATAGCCACGACCAGTCAAACGGATTCCGCAATTGCATCTTCAGAGGTCAGTACTCAAGGATATCAATTTCCTTCCGTTGGTTTGTTAAAACCACCAGTACGACTAGATGCAAGTTCACAATCAGAATGGCTAAAATCTCAAGTTCAGAGTTTGAATAGTGCTCTGAACGCTTTTGGGGTAGATGCTAAAGTTGTAGACTGGACAGTGGGCCCCACAGTAACACAGTTTCAAATTGAACTGGGACGCGGCGTAAAGGTCAATAAAATTACTAATTTGACGGATGATTTAAAACTGCAATTAGCGGCAAAGGACATTCGAATTGAGGCTCCAATTCCAGGCAAAAGTACTGTGGGAATTGAAGTACCTAATTTTAAGTCACGGCCAGTTATGCTTTCGGAAGTGCTAAATTCAACTGCTTTTAAAGAAAGTCAATCACCGTTGACCATTGCTTTAGGAGTGGACTTGTTTGGACAGCCAAGAATTTATGATTTGAGGAAAATGCCACATGGATTAATTGCAGGTGCTACTGGTTCTGGTAAAAGTGTGTTTATTAATAGTTTATTAATTTCGATTCTGTATAAAGCGACACCACGGCAAGTCAGATTACTTTTAATTGATCCTAAAACCGTTGAACTAGCGCCATATAATGACTTACCTCACTTGTTGGCACCAGTTATTTCGGATCCCAAATCAGCATCTGCTGCTTTAAAATGGGTTACCAATGAAATGGATGAACGTTACGAAAAATTAGCTGCTGCCGGTGTTCGAAATATTGAACAATTTAACCAAAAGGCTGAAAATACTGGGCATGCTGCTGATTATTTGCCTTATATAGTGGTTGTCATTGACGAATTAGCGGATTTGATGATGGTGGCCTCATCCGAAGTGCAAGATTATATTGTAAGAATCACACAAAAAGCAAGAGCAGCGGGAATTCATCTGATTATCGCAACGCAACGACCAAGTGTTGATGTGGTAACCGGATTAATTAAGAATAATATCCCAACTCGAGTTGCCTTTATGGTTTCAAGTCAAATTGATTCACGTACAATTTTGGATCACAGTGGGGCAGAGAGGTTACTTGGTCGCGGCGATATGCTGTTTCTTGGTAATGGTGCCAGTACGCCTATTCGTCTGCAAGGGTCTTACGTAGATGGTGAGATTGACGAAATCACGAATTTTATTAGGTCAGAATCACAACCACATTACGAATTTGATCCAGATTCGTTAAAAAAACAGGTTGAACAAATTGATGAACAGGATGATTTATTACCTGATGTTTTAGAGTACCTTGCTGATGAAGATACGATATCAACTTCTAAGTTACAACGAGTGTTTTCAATTGGTTATAATCATGCCGCAACGATTATTGATCAACTTGAAAATCAAAATTATGTTTCACCAGCACGTGGATCAAAACCACGTGAAGTTTATTTTACTCAAACAGATTTGAAAAAGATTCATGATGTACAGCCTTAATTTCGGTAAAAACGCTTTTTTATTGTGGTAAACTATTAACAAAACTGATAAAGAGGAAGAGAAAATTGGATAACAAGACAACATATTATTTTATAGGTATTAAAGGTTCTGGAATGAGTTCATTGGCATTAATTCTTCATGATGAAGGTTATACAGTAAAGGGTTCCGATATTGATAAATATACTTTTACTCAGCGTGGATTAGAGCAAGCTGGAATTGAAGTTTTACCATTTGACGAAAACAATATTAAAGAAGGCTTAACTGTCATTGCAGGTAATGCTTTTACAGATGATCATCCCGAAATAAAAAAAGCGCGTGCCATGGGCTTACCAGTCACTAGATATCATGAATTTTTGGGTAAAATGTTGTCAGGTTATACCAGTATTGGTGTTGCTGGGGCACATGGAAAGACAAGCACAACCGGATTACTTTCGCATGTCTTAAGCGGTGTCGCACCAACCAGTTACTTGATTGGAGATGGAACCGGAAAAGGCACGCCAAATGCACGTTTCTTTGTGTTTGAGGCAGATGAATACCGCCGTCATTTTATGGCCTATCATCCAGATTATATGATCATGACCAATATTGATTTTGATCATCCTGATTACTATACCGGTATTGAAGATGTCTACCATGCTTTCCAAGATGTTTCGCAACAAGTTAAAAAGGGAATCTTTGCTTGGGGTGACGATGTTAATTTACGTCGCTTAAAAGCTGATGTACCGATTTATTACTACGGAACTGGTAAAAATGATGATTTTCAGGCGCGTGATATTAAACGAACAACTTTAGGTTCAGAATTTGATGTTTATCATGAAGATGAATTTCTGGGTCATTATCAAATTCATTTGTATGGCGAACATAATGTGTTGAATAGTTTGGCAGTTATTGCAGTTGCCTACTTTGAAAAGGTTGATTTAAACGAAATTAAAGATGAATTATTAGACTTTAAGGGCGTTAAGCGTCGTTTTTCTGAAAAGAAAGTTGCAGATATGACTATTATTGACGATTACGCGCATCATCCATCTGAAATTAAGGCGACACTTGATGCAGCACGTCAAAAGTATCCAGAAAAAGAAATCATTGCTGTTTTTCAGCCCCATACGTTTAGTCGGACCATTGCTTTGTTAGATGACTTTGCGAAAAGCTTGAATTTAGCTGATAAAGTTTATTTAACTGATATTTTCAGCTCAGTTCGAGAAAAAAACGGCAAAGTTTCATCAGCTGATTTAGGAGCTAAAATTAATAAGGGCGGCGAAATTCTCCAGGCAGATAATATGTCACCACTTTTGGATTATCATAATGCTGTAGTTGTTTTCATGGGTGCTGGGGATGTTCAACGTTATGAAAAGTCATACGAAGAACTACTTAGTAATTTAAGTTTTAAAAATAATTAAAAAAACTGACTAATTTTGACCTTTTTCCTTGATTCATTTTTTTAATCTGATAGAATGTATTCAAAATGAATGAAAGAAGGAATTTGGTATGCAAGAACCGCGAAATCTTGTTAATACTGAGGTTGGTCTCAGTACGTTTATGACGAGAATGTATGGATTTATGGGATATGCCGTGGCACTTTCCGCAATTGTTGCTTATTTGAGTGGTGTCGTGTTTAGAGCACAGGTTATGCCAATCCTTTCAGGACATCCGTTTATCTTTTTGATTGTCTTACTTGGCTTACTAGTCTTCAGTGGAACGGCAAGCAGAAAAGCGCTTCAGGATGCTAGTACAGGGTTTCTGATGCTGACGTTGTTTGCCTTGTTCTTTGGATTAGAATTTTCGTTTATCTTTTTAACGTTTAATTTACCTACGATTGCCTCAGCCTTTGTATCAGCTGCCATTACGTTTGTGTCGATGTCGGTGATTGGAGCCACAACTCACAAGGATATGACAAAAATTGGTAATCAACTTTTTGCAGCTTTGATTGCTTTGTTTGTTGTTATGCTCGTGAATATGTTCTTAAGAAGTGCGATGATTAACTATCTGTTTTCTTTTGTGGGTGTTATGATTTTTGCTGGATTGTCAATGACTGATACCAACAAAATGAAGGCTCTTTACTTACAATATGGTGATCAGGTTTCTATGAGCGGCTTAGCTATTCAAGGGGCATTGCAATTGTACTTGGATTTCTTGAACCTGTTCCAATTCCTATTGCAAATCTTTGGTGGCTTTGGCAGCCGTGACTAAATAGAGTTTACTAGAACTAACTTGCAGTTATTGCAGGTTAGTTTTTTTATACAAAGAGTTGACCAATCTAAGTTATGAAACGAATAGTCACAATAAACGTCCGGAATTTGTTAAAATGGAATTATGAATACAAAAGGAGAATACAATGGCCGATAAAAGATTGCTTTTGATTGATGGAAATAGTGTGGCCTTTCGGGCGTTTTTTGCGTTGCATAATGCGCTAAGTAAATTTACAAATCAAGATGGGTTACATACCAATGCGATATATGGATTTAATAAAATGCTGGATCATATTTTAGAGATTGTGCAACCGACTGATGCATTAGTTGCTTTTGACGCTGGCAAGACAACCTTTAGAACAGAAATGTTTGATAACTATAAGGGAGGACGGTCGAAAACGCCACCCGAACTTTCCGAACAGATGCCGTATTTACGGGAATTGTTAAAGGGCTATGGCATTAAAACCTATGAATTAGCTAATTATGAAGCCGATGATATTATTGGCACACTTTCCAAACAAGGTGAAGAGGCCGGTTATGAAGTTACAGTTGTTACTGGGGATCGTGATTTGACGCAGTTATCCAGTGATAAGACGACCGTTTCGGTGACGATCAAGGGTGTTAGCGAAGTTGAACATTATACACCAGCTCATGTGCAAGAAAAGCTTGGTTTACGACCAGCACAAATTATCGATATGAAGGGACTTGCCGGCGATACGTCTGACAATTATACCGGAGTCACTAAAGTCGGTGAAAAAACGGCAATTAAACTTTTGAAACAGTACGATACGGTTGAAGGTGTTTATGAGCACGTAGATGAAATGAAACCTTCTAAGCTTAAAGAACATCTTGTTGAAGATCGCGACAATGCTTTTCTGAGCAAAAAATTGGCCACAATTAATCGCCAAGCACCAATCAAGGTAACCTTAGATGATTTGCAGTATTCGGGTAAAAATACGGCTACTTTGGTTGATTTTTATGAACGAATGAATTTTCAGTCTTTTCTAAAACAAATGCGTTCGACAGAAGGCTTTGAAGATCAGCAAACAGTTCAAGAAATTTCATACGTAGAATTGACACCCAAAAATTTAATCGAGGTAACCAAACTACCAAGTGAGCTTTCGTTTTATCTTGAGATGCCTGATAAGAATTACCATACGTCGAGTTTTGCGGGATTTGGAATTGGATGCGATGAAAAATGGTATGTTTCACGAAATGTAGACCTATTGTCAGATGCCACTTTCAAACAACTGTTTTCAGATTCTCAAAAACAAATTAATGTTTTTGATTTGAAGCGGACTTATGTGGGTTTAAATCGATTAGGTGTTTTATTTACAAATGGAAAAAATGATATTCTATTACAATCATATTTATTGGATACCAACGATAATTCAAATGATTTAGGTGCTTTAGCACACCGCCATGGTTATCAGGATATTCAATCTGATGAAGAAGTTTATGGCACTGGCGTGAAACGTCATATTCCTGAGGATGATTCACTTTTCTTTAAACATTTGGCAACTAAATTACGGGCAATTCAGCAGTTGGTTCCTCAACTTCAGGTTGAACTGAAGCAAAACGAACAACTCGATTTATACACCAATATTGAATTGCCACTAGCATTGGTTTTGGCAAAAATGGAAATTGCTGGCATTAAGGTAGATACTGATCGTCTTGAGCAAATGCAAAGTGAGTTTACAGAGCGATTAAGCGAAATTGAGCAAACCATTTATAACGAAGCAGGTGAAACCTTCAATATCAAATCGACTAAGCAATTGGGGACGATTTTGTTTGAAAAGCTTGGATTACCAAGTTCTAAAAAAACAAAAACGGGTTATTCAACTGCAGTTAGTGTTTTGGAAGAATTGCGAGGACAAGCACCAATTATTGATAACATTTTAGTTTATCGACAAATTTCTAAGATTCAATCTACCTATGTAAAAGGTTTGTTGAAGGTGGTGCATTCAACTGATCAAAAAGTACACACCACCTATTTGCAAACCTTAACACAGACGGGACGGTTGTCTTCAATTGATCCTAATTTGCAAAATATTCCCATTCGACTAGAAGAAGGACGAAAAATTCGTCAAGCTTTTGTTCCCAGTAAAACAGATTCACAGATTTTCTCTTCTGATTATTCTCAGATTGAACTGCGTGTTTTGGCTCACATTACGGGTGATAAAAATCTGCAAGCGGCTTTTAAAAACGATGAGGATATCCATGCTAGTACGGCAGTAAGAATTTTTGGCCTAAAAGATGCCTCTGAGGTGACACCTAATATTCGTCGTCAGGCTAAAGCGGTTAATTTTGGAATTGTTTACGGCATTAGTGATTATGGCTTATCACAAAATATTGGTATTTCGCGTAAACAAGCGAAGGCCTTTATTGATACGTATTTTCAAGAATTTCCGGGTGTAAAAAAATATATTGAAAATATTGTACAAAGCGCACGTGACAAGGGTTACGTTGAAACGATTGCCCACCGTCGCCGTTATTTACCAGATATTAATTCAAGTAACCACAATCAGCGCGCATTTGCGGAACGAACGGCAATGAATACGCCAATTCAAGGAAGCGCTGCAGACATTATTAAAATTGCGATGATTAGAATGCAGGCACAATTAGAAACACGCAAGCTAAAAACCAAAATGTTGTTGCAAGTGCATGATGAATTAATTTTTGAAGTGCCCAATGACGAATTAGAGGAAATCAAAAAATTGGTTCCAAGTATAATGGATTCAGCAATAAAACTTGATGTCCCCTTAAAAGTAGAAAGTGCCTTTGGAAAAAGTTGGTACAACGCTAAATAGTAAATAATAAGAAGGAATTACTATGCCTGAATTACCTGAAGTTGAAACAGTTAAACGTGGATTGACAGCGCTTGTAACTGGTAAAAAAATTAAAAAAATTGATGTTTATTATCCTAAAATGGTATTGCCTAATGAAACCGAGTTTGTTAAACAATTAACAAATAGGACAATTCAAAAAATTGAACGTCGAGGTAAATATTTAATTTTTCATTTTGACCAAAATGTGTCAATGGTTTCTCATTTGCGAATGGAGGGAAAGTACTCTGTTCATTCTCATGAAATGCCCCTAAATAAACATGATCATGTTGTTTTTGAATTTACTGATGGAACAGAGTTGCGCTATAACGATACAAGAAAATTTGGTCGAATGGTAGTAGTACCAACTGGTGAAGAGTATTCGGTTGCCGGTTTAAAAACAATTGGACCTGAACCAACACCAGCAACTTTGAGTCTTGATTATTTAACAACAACGATGAAAAAACATCATAAGGCGATTAAGTCCTTTTTACTTGATCAAAATATGATTGCTGGTCTTGGCAATATATATTGCGATGAAGTCTTATGGTTAGCCAAAATACACCCATTACAACCAACCAATACAGTACCAGTTGATAAAATTGCAATTCTAAGACAAAAGATTTTTGATGAACTTGATTTGGCGATTCGCGCCAAAGGGACGACAGTTTTTTCGTATTTAGATGCTAGCGGACATGCAGGGAGCTTCCAAAATCAACTGCACGTTTATCAACGAACTGGCCAACCGTGCGAACGGTGTGGGACACCCATTGAAAGAATTAAAGTTTCTCAACGTGGAACTCATTTTTGCCCGTTTTGTCAAAAATTAGTTGAGGTTGATGACTAATGGTGCAAGTATTAGGTCTGACCGGCAGTATTGCAACAGGAAAGTCTACAGTTAGTCAGTATTTAAGAAAATTGGGTTTTCCAGTTGTTGATGCTGATTTAATTTCCCGTGAAGTTGTGAAGCCAGGAATGATCGCCACACAAAAATTGCGACAAACTTTTGGTGATCAAGTATTTGATAATAATGATGAGCTTAATCGAAAAAAACTTGGTCAATTAGTGTTTTCTGATTCCGAAAATATGAAAAAACTAAATGAAATAATGCAACCAGCAATTAAAACCGAAATTATTCGGCAAATTGAGAAACTGAAAAAAAGTTCAAAAAAATTGATTGTTTTGGATGCACCCTTACTTTTAGAACAGAACTATCAATTCTTGGTTGATCAGGTTATGGTAGTAGTAAGTTCACCAACAGTTCAGTTACAACGGTTACGACAACGAGATGGGTTGTCAATGAAAGAAGCACAAGCACGAATTTCGAGTCAATGGTCGCAAAAGAAGAAACGATTGATGGCTGATGTTGTTATTGACAACAGTACGTCTATTGAAGAAACCCACCGGCAAGTGTTAAAATGGCTTGACAATAGTAAGTTACGTTAATAAGTGGAGGTAAGTAGCCCATGAGATGTCCACACTGTCACCATAATGGTTCACGTGTTGTCGATAGCCGTCCAACAGATGATGGTCGTGTTATTCGACGAAGAAGAGAATGTGAAGCATGTGGATTTAGATTTACAACGTTTGAACGTATTGAAGCATCACCATTATTGGTGATTAAGAAAAATGGTACCCGAGAAGAATTTAATCGCGAGAAGATTCTTCGTGGGCTTATTCGAGCTGCTGAGAAACGACCAGTTGGCGCGGATGAAATGTCTAAGATTGTTGATGAAGTTGAAAATAAAGTTCGCGGATTAGGTGAAAATGAAGTTTCAAGTCAAATTATTGGTGAGTACGTCATGAATTTGCTCGCAAAAGTAGATGAAATTGCGTATATTCGATTTGCTAGTGTTTATCGCCAATTTAAAGATATGAATGTCTTTATGAAAGAACTAAAAGATATGATGGCAAAAGAAAAAGATACAAAGAAGACAACCACAGGCAAAGATAAAAACGATGGTGGCGAAGCGTAATGAACAAAGGGTGGGCAAATTTAAGTCCCAAGGATGGTTTTTTAGTTACCCAACAAGCATATCTGAGTAATTTTGATCAACAAGTACTGACTTATTTGTATCAACCAATCATAGGAGCAAAGGCTTTTAGTTTGTTTCTGACACTTTGGACAGAAATGAATCCAGTGGGGATCCGTTCAGAAAGAAAATCTCATTTAGAATTATTTGATATTCTAAATTGTGATTTACCAGAATTTTATGCAAGCCGTCAAAAACTTGAAGGAATTGGTTTGCTAAAGTCGTTTGAGGGAGAAGATTCACTTGGACACTTTTTTGTTTATCAACTTGATAAACCGGTGTTTCCAGATAGTTTTTTCAAAGATGCTTTGTTAAGCAGTCTATTGCTTGAAGCAGTTGGCGAGCGACGTTTTTCGGAATTGGCAGATCATTTTAAATTGATTCAAACTAATAACAAAGATCTTAAAAACGTTTCAACTGATTTTTTAACGGCTTTTCATATTTCTGAACAAACGCTTAAAGAACCCAATTCTTTAATTCGTGAAACTCAGGCAGAATTTAAAAAAGCTAGTCAAACCAATCAGGCAACAGAGATAAGTTTAAAGAATACAAATTTTGATTTCAAACTGTTAAAAGAGTTGGTAAGCAAGGGGTTTACCCAGTGGAGTTCCGTAGATGAGGCGCAAAAATTAATTTTAAGTGAGCATCTTTTATATGGAATTGATGAGGTTGAAATGGCTCGTCAAATTGGACAGGCCACTGATTTGATTTCCAATAAATTGAACACAAAAAAACTGCAATTGCAGATTTCAAAGGACTTTACAGCACATAGTACGGAAACACAGAAGTATGTTGCCGGAGCCGAGCAACCAGAAATTGTCAGTAAAGAGGATAAGTCTGAGCTTTCTAAGGAAGATCAAGAACTAATTAAAGCTGCTAAAGCGTATGCACCGGCAACTTATTTGGAAAATCTAAAACTTTCAATTCATGGCGGTTATGTGACGTACAGTGAAAGACAATTGTTAAAGGATTTAATCGATCGTAATTTGTTTCCGGTTAGTGTAATTAATATTTTGATTTCTTATATTGTGGTTGATCGTGAAATTACAACATTACCTAACAAACTTGTTGATACAATGGCAAATAATTGGAGCCGGGCTCATGTCACAACTCCAGAGGCGGCTGTGTTACAGATTAAAAACTTTGCAAAATCTAAAGCAACAACGCGAAAGCAGGCAAATGCACGCAGAATAGTGACTAAAGAGACCTTACCTGACTGGGCAAAAAATGATAAATCTACGCAGACAACGACCATTAACAAGAATGATCAAGAACGGTTAAATCAACGGTTAAATGCACTTCGAAAACAACACAAGGAGGACAAGTAGACATGGAAAATGTGCGCGAAGTATTAAAAGAACTTATGAGCAAACGTAAGTTAGATACTAAGTTTCAGGATCTAATGTCTGCTGTGTATGAGGATCCCGATGTTTTAGCATTTTGTCAGAAACACAAAACAGAATTATCACCTGATAGTGTGGCTCGTTCAGCATCTAAGCTATATGAATATGTTCAGGAAAGAAATAAATATAATCGTCATGAACCAACTTTGATGCCAGGATACCAGCCGATTTTGATTGTAAATAATCATTTAATTGAGGTTTCATATCGTCCTAGTAAACAACTGTTGGCAGATGAAAAACAGCGCGCATTTAATTCACGCATAAAGTCTGTCAATATGCCTAAAATGATTCGACGGGCACGATTTGAAGATTTTTATCCAGATGCCAATCGTCAATCTGCTCTAAACGCGGCGTTGGATTTTGTTCAAGCCTATGAAGCAAACCCACAGCAGTTTCATAAGGGGTTATATTTATCAGGAAGTTTTGGTGTTGGAAAAACTTATTTGTTAGGTGCGATTGCTAATGAACTGGCGTCACAGGAATTTGTGTCTACTTTAGTTCATTTCCCTAGTTTTGCAGTTGAAATGAAAAATGCAATTGGCGAGAATAATTTAACGGAAAAATTGAATGCCATTAAAAAAGCACCCATTTTGATGCTAGACGATGTAGGGGCTGATGCAATGTCTAGTTGGGTGCGTGACGAAGTATTAGGTGTTATTTTAGAATATCGTATGCAAAATGAATTACCAACGTTTTTCAGCTCTAATTTTTCAATGAATCAGTTAGAAAAAGAACATCTTCAGGTTAATCAACGTGGGGAGTCAGAACCTTTGAAGGCCAAACGTTTGATGGAAAGAATTAAGTTTTTAGCTACTGAAATTACCATGGTAGGTGTTAATCGTCGCCAATCTTAATTGCACAATTCTTAAAATGAAATGTGAAATCTGTTATTGACTTTTTTTCAGAGTGTGGTTTAATTAGTTTTGAAATCAAAGAAAAGACATGATCATTGTTAAATCATCCAGAGAGTGGTGGCTATAACTGGAAGTCACCTATGAGTGCCAATGACTACCACTTTTCTGAGCCTGGTGGAAATATCAGGACGGATTGTTCCCGTTATCGAACCCAATGAGATGCAGACGGATTGTTTGCAATCTTGGGTGGAACCGCGTTAATAACGTCCCGAGTACATGAAAGTGTATTTTGGACTTTTTTTATACCAAAAATTAGAAAGAAGCGAAGCAAATATGGCAGATATTGAAATTACATTAGCTGACGGAGCAAAACGTTCCGTTGCAAACGGTGCAAGTGTGTTAGATGTTGCAAAAGAAATTAGTGTTAGTTTAGCTAAGAAAGCTGTTGCTGGAAAACTTAACGATCAGTTGGTTTCTTTGGACCAAAAATTAAACGAAGATGCCAAACTTGAAATTGTTACTAAGGATTCAAATGAAGGATTACAAGTTGTTTGGAATACGGCAGCTGTAGTTTTAGAGGCAGCAGTTCACGAAACTTATCCTGATATTCATTTTGGAACAAAGGGAAATGTGGAACATGGATTTTATTGTGATACTGACAATGGCAGTGAACAAATTAGTGTCGACAGTTTACCTGCAATCGAAGACAAAATGAGAGAATTAATCAAAGCTAAATTACCTTTGGAACAAGAATTTTTGTCAGAAGCAGAGGTACTTAAATTAGTCGATGGCGACCCATACCGAGCTAAATTGACGCATGCACAGGCCAAAGATGATAAAGTTAGTGTTTATAAACTTAACGATAACGTTATCTTAAATAGCGGCGTTGTCCTGGCTAATACTCAAGATGTTAAAGTCTTTAAGCTGTTATCTGTGGCCGGAGCTTATTGGGAAGGCAAGTCAAGTAATCCAATGCTTCAACGAATTTACGGGACAGCTTTTCTAAAGCAAAAAGATTTGGATGCCGAGTTAACACGTCAGCAAGAGGCTCATGATCGTGATCATCGTGTAATTGGTAATAATTTGGACTTGTTCTTTGTTGATCCTAAAGTCGGGGCCGGATTGCCATATTGGATGCCAAAAGGTGCGACAATTCGTCGTACAATTGAGCGTTACATTATCGATAAAGAAGTTGCGAATGGGTATCAACATGTCTATACACCTGTATTGATGAATCTAGATGCTTATAAGACTTCAGGTCATTGGGAACATTATCGTGAAGATATGTTTCCACCAATGGACATGGGTGATGGCGAAATGTTGGAATTACGGCCAATGAATTGTCCTTCACATATCCAAATTTATAAACATCACATTCGTTCTTACCGAGAATTACCAATTCGAATTGCTGAATTAGGAATGATGCATCGATATGAAAAATCCGGTGCTTTATCTGGGTTACAACGTGTTCGTGAAATGACTTTAAATGATGGTCACACTTTCGTTGCACCTGATCAAATTCAAGATGAATTCAAAAAAATTCTTAGTTTAATGGTTGAAGTTTATGATGACTTTGATATTACCGACTATACATTCCGTTTAAGCTATCGAGATCCAAAGAACACGAAGAAGTACTTTGATGATGATGAAATGTGGAATAAGTCGCAAGCAATGTTAAAGGCTGCTATGGATGATCTTGGCTTAGACTATGTCGAAGCAGAAGGTGAAGCTGCTTTCTATGGTCCAAAGTTGGATGTTCAAACTAAGACTGCATTGGGCAATGAAGAAACATTATCAACAATTCAATTAGACTTTATGCTTCCAGAGAGATTTGATCTTCATTATGTTGGTGCTGATGGTGAAGAGCATCGTCCAGTTATGATCCATCGTGGTTTGGTTTCAACTATGGAACGATTTACAGCTTACTTAACAGAAATCTATAAGGGCGCTTTTCCAACTTGGTTAGCACCAAAACAAGTCACAATTATTCCTGTTAATCCAAAATTCCATGGTGCTTATGCAGAAAAATTACGAGCAAAAATGGCTGCTAAACAAATCAGAGTCGATGTAGACAATCGAAACGAAAAGATGGGTTACAAGATTCGAGAAGCTCAAACACAAAAGGTTCCTTATGTATTGGTTGTAGGAGATCAAGAACTTGAAGCTGGTACCGTTAATGTTCGTAAGTATGGTCAAAAAGATTCTGAAAGCGAAAATAACAATATGTTTATCGATAGTCTTTTGGCTGAGATTCAAAATTATAGTCGTACAGGTGATAATGCCAAAAATGATGAACTTATTAAGTAGGACATTCTTGACAGATGTACGTGAATTTGATATTCTATATTAGTTGAGAAATTAAGCAGAGGCACCCGCTTCTCGCCTGAGTAACCTAAGTTGCTGGGCTAAAACGATGAAAAGACTGTGAATAGTCTTAATGGCGGGGTGTGTATGCACCTCGTTTTTTTCTGCCTTTTTCTTAAAATAATTTGGAGGTGAATTGCCATAGCTAGTGATATGATGGTCAATAACGGCATTCGTGCTCGTGAGGTACGATTAATTGGTGATGATGGCACACAATTGGGTGTGAAATTGAAACGAGATGCTTTAGAGTTAGCGGATCAAGCAGGTCTTGATTTGGTATTGGTTTCCCCGAAAGCTAAGCCGCCGGTTGCCAAGATCATGGATTATGGAAAGTATCGTTTCGAACTTCAAAAGAAACAACGAGAAGCTCGTAAACGACAAAAGACAGTCAGTGTTAAGGAAGTTCGTCTGAGTCCTACAATTGATACAAATGATTTTAACACCAAGTTGAAGAACGCTAAGAAGTTTATTTCAAAGGGTGATAAAGTTCGTGTATCAATTCGATTCAAGGGACGTGCCATTACCCATAAGGATATTGGTCGTGATGTTTTAAATCGAATGGCAAAGGAAATTTCTGATGTCGCTACGATTGAACAATATCCCAAGATGGAAGGGCGCAGCATGTTCTTAATGCTGGCACCAATTTCAGAAAAGTAAAAGTAGGAGGAACTTATTATGCCAAAAATGAAGACAAATCGCGCTGCTGCAAAGCGTTTTAAACGAACTAGTAATGGTGGCTTTAAGAGTGCTAACGCTTATACTAGTCATCGATTCCATGGAAAGACTAAGAAACAACGTCGTCAATTACGTGGATTGAGCATGATGGATCATACAAGTGTTAAACGTTATCGTAAAATGTTAGCACCAATTAACAAATAAAGTTCATTAATCTAGAAGAATAAAATGCTGGGTGACCAGTTTTAGGAGGAATTATTATGCCACGAGTAAAGGGTGGAACAGTAACACGTCGTCGTCGTAAACGCGTTTTGAAGCTTGCTAAAGGTTATCGCGGACCAAAACATACTAACTTTAAGGTTGCTAAAGACCAAGTTATGAAGTCTGGTTTGTATGCTTTCCGTGATCGTCGTAATCGTAAAGGCGATTTCCGTAAGATTTGGATTGCACGTATTAATGCTGCAGCTCGTTTGAATGATATGAGCTATAGTCAATTAATGCACGGTTTAAAGGTTGCTAACATTGATATGAACCGTAAGATGTTAGCTGATCTTGCAGTTAGTGATGCAGCAGCATTTACATCATTAGTTGAGACCGCTAAAAAAGCCTTGGCTTAATAAAAAATCCTCGGATTGTTAAGTTATTTCATTTTGAAATAGTTAACAATCAACGAGGATTTTTTTGTTTAAAAACACTGCTTTTTTGTAAGCCAGTCTAATTAGTTTTTTTAAAATCTTTTGAAATCACAATTTTACCAGGTTTATGATGACTATCAAGCAATGCCTGTCCTTGCACAACACCAGCAAGGGAAAAGGGTAATACTTTTGCAACTGGAATGTGTAATTGATTGTGTGTAAGTAACTCGGCCAAATAAACGAGTGCTTTTTTGTTTTGATGATAGCTAGCATCATTAAAATCAGTAACGGTCTGTGTTTCTCTTTGAACTTTGAAACTTGTTGAAAAGCCATTTAAACTAACTAATTGGCCATCAGATTTTAGTAGACGATAACCATTACTTGGTGTGAATTTAGTTGGTGTTGCATTGATTAGGACGTCTACCGGAGCATGATCTAAAAAATTTCGTTTGGAGAGTTGATCAGAAGAGATAACCAGATCAGTTCCAAGCTGAGTGACAAAATCAATATTCCTTTCCGATGCGGTAGCAGCCACGAACAGGCCCATTGCTTTGGCAATTTGTACAATGATTGAGCCAACTGCTCCCGATGCACCTAAAACAAGAATTGAAGTGACATTTTCTAATTGAACGGCGCCTTTAAGTACATCATAAGCAGTTACGCCAGCACTTGGCACTCCGGCAGCTTCTGTAAATGAAATTTGCTTTGGTTTAGGAATGAGTTTTAGATGTGGAACGGACACAAATTCAGAATAAGCGCCATGAACCACGCGGCCCATAACTGAATCACCTATTTTAAATTCGGTGACATCTGGTGCAATAGCTACTACGGTGCCAGCAACATCACTACCAGGTATTTGAGGAAACTGAGGTGTGGTCTTGAACGTAATGGTTCCTTGTCGAAGCTTGCTATCATAAGGATTCATTGCAAATGCTTGCGTTTTAACAATGACACGTCCCTTGGTAGGTGTAGGTTGTGGCAGGGTAACTTCTTCAAAAACGTTGGGACCACCATATTTATTAAATCCAAATGACTTCATGTTGGTTAATCTCCTTTAAAATGATTTTTGATTTGTTGATAATTTTGACAGAAAAGGTTACTCCCTATGTTAACTCATTGAGTGATGAAACCTTAAACAATTTGATTTTTCAGCATTGTTATAAAGAGATATGAGTTTTTGTGAAGACTTTGAATGCAAAAATTATGAAAATCATCTATAATGATGTGATAGTGTGTTTTAAGGAGAGTAGGATGATTGAGAAGTTTAAGCCAACCTGGCAATTAAATAAAATTTACAGCTTAACTCCAAGTGAACTCAAAAAAAATGGCATCAAGGCGGTTTTAACTGATCTGGATAATACCTTAATTGCTTGGGATAATCCAGATGGAACAAGTGAATTACGTGTTTGGATATCACGGATGGAGCAGGCAGGAATTCCAGTTATTGTAGTTTCTAATAATAGTCGTTCACGTGTTGAACGGGCATTGAGAAACATTCAATTACCATTTGTTTCAAGAGCTTTGAAACCTTTAGGGTACGGAATTCACCGAGCTTTAAAAAAGCTTGATCTTAATGCAGATCAAGTGGTTATGGTAGGCGACCAGTTGCTAACCGACGTTTTGGCAGCAAATACTGCAGGAACGAGAAGTATTTTGGTAAAGCCATTATTAGATTCAGATGCTTGGAATACAAAAATAAATCGTTTTTTTGAATATTTCATTCAAAAAAGACTAGCTAAAATATACCCAGATATGAACTGGCAGGAGGAAATTAAATAAATGGATCAGGCCGAAGAAGAAGTTTATTGTATTGGCTGTGGCACAAAGATTCAAACAACCAATAAAGATCAACTAGGATACACACCTCAAAGTGCGTTGGATAAAGGATTAGAAAAGGGCGAAGTTTATTGTCAGCGTTGTTTTCGGCTAAGACACTACAATGAAATCGCACCAGTTTCGTTGACGGATGATGATTTTTTACGTTTGCTAAGCCAAATCCGTGACGATGATGCCCTAATTGTTTACGTTGTGGACATGTTTGATTTTAATGGTAGCATGATTCCTGGAATTCATCGTTTTGTTGGTGATAATCCCGTATTGCTTGTAGGCAATAAAGAAGATATTTTTCCAAAATCACTAAAACGAAACAAAATGAAAGAGTGGCTTAAACAACAGGCTAACTTACAAGGAATTCGACCAGTTGATGTTTTGCTAACAAGTGCAAAAAATCTTGATGAAATTGAAATTCTTTTGAATACGATTGAAAAATACCGTAAAAATCGAAATGCTTATGTTGTAGGGGTTACAAATGTCGGCAAGTCCACATTAATTAATCAGATTATCCGCATTAATAATGGTACCCAGAATTTAATCACGACTTCACGTTTTCCAGGAACTACTTTGGATAAAATTGAAATTCCATTTGAAGATGGAAAAATGTTAATTGATACTCCAGGAATTGTGCATGAGGACCAGATGGCACATGTTTTAACGGGGAAGGATTTGAAGTACGTATCGCCCCAGAAAACGATTAAACCCAAAACGTTCCAATTGGATGATCAACAAACATTGTTTTTCGGCGGGTTAGGGCGCTTTGATTATTTAAGCGGTCATGGTGCAGTTAGCACTTATTTTGAAAATAATTTAATGATCCATCGAACTAAATTAAGTAATGCAGAGAATTTCTATACAAAACATGTTGGAGAACTGCTTACACCTCCTGATAAAGAGGGCTTGAAGAACTTGCCAGAACTGCAAAGACACGAATTTCATTTAAATGAGAAGAGTGATGTGGTGATTGAAGGTTTAGGATGGTTAACTGTTCCAAGTCATTCAACTATTGCTATTTGGGCACCAAAAGGAATTTCAACAGTAGTTCGTCGGCCACTAGTTTAAACATTGAAAGAGGAAAATATGAATTTAAGAGGAAAACAAAAAAGATTTTTACGCAGTAAAGCACAACGCTTTCGTTCAAAATTTTCAGTAGGTAAAAATGGTTTGACACAAGCATGGGTAGACCAACTTGACGGTGCTTTGAATAACTATGAATTAATAAAAATTAACTTACAACAAAGTACAGATGTGACACCAGAAGAAGTAAAAAATTATATTGAAAGTCATACTGCCATTCAGGTTGTTCAAATTATTGGACATGTTTTAGTGTTATTTAAAGAGTCTGATGATGAGGATAAACGAAATATTTCGTTGCAGGTTAAAGAAATTTAAGTTAAATCAACGGAGTGTGAAAGATTTTGACTGGGACAAAGACTGTTCAACAGACAAAAATTGATGTTGAAACTGAATTAGTTAGTGATATTGTGCATAAACGAATCGGCCTATTGGGTGGTACTTTTAATCCACCACATTTGGGACATCTTATTATGGCTGAGCAAGTATGTACTCAACTGGGACTTGATCGGGTTGATTTTATGCCAGATTTTATTCCCCCGCATGTTGATGAAAAAACGGCAATTGAAGCTAAGCATCGAGTGGCAATGGTCAAATTAGCGGTTGAAGGTAACCCTAATTTTGGAGTTGAATTAGCAGAAATTAATCGTGGTGGTAAAAGCTATAGTTATGATACATTAGTTGCTTTAAAACGAGCTCATCCTGAAAATCAGTACTATTTTATTATTGGTGCCGATATGGTGGCTTATTTACCTAAATGGTATCGTATTTCTGATTTGGCAAAACTTGTTCAGTTTGTGGGTGTGAAACGACCAGGAGTGAAAGTTCATAGTAATTATTCAATTCTGTGGGTAGATACACCGACAATTGACTTAAGCTCAACGTTAATTCGGCATAAAATTGCCAAACATCACTCGATTCGGTATCTTGTTCCGGAAACGGTTTGCACATATATTGAGGAGCATAAATTATATGGAAAAAAATGAAACTATTGACTATCAAGAAAATTTAATTCCTTATACCCATGATCAATTGGTAGCGAAAGTTCAAGAAAAATTAGATGATAAACGATTTCAGCATTGTTTACGTGTTGAAAAACAGGCAATTGAATTGGCCAATGAAAATCAATACGATCCCGAAAAAGCGGCAATTGCCGGACTTTTGCACGATTATGCCAAGCAACGATCAGATCATGATTTTATCAAGGTTATTAATGATAAACAAATGAATCCTGATCTTTTGGATTATGGTAATGCTATTTGGCATGGTGTGGTTGGTGCAGAATTTATTAAAGATGAATTGCATATCTTTGATGAAGAGATATTAAACGCCGTGCGCCGTCATACGGTCGGTGCACCTTATATGACTCAGCTGGATCAAATTGTCTATATGGCGGATTATATTGAACCTGGACGGGATTTCCCAGGAGTTGAGAAGGCTCGTGAAATTACTCACGCTAGTTTGAAAAAGGGCGTCTTTTTCCAGACACAACAAACACTTTCTTATTTAGTAGAAAATGCACGCCCTATATACCCTGGAACGATTGCTACGTATAATGCTTGGCAAAGTGAAAATTAGGAGGAAATTCATTGATAGAAAGTAAAACAATTTTAGAAACGACTGTGAAAGCAGCTGATGGCAAACGGGCAGAAAATATTATCGCCCTCGACATGGAGAATGTCAGTTTATTGGCTGATTACTTTGTGATTATGAGTGCAGATTCAAAAAGACAAGTTGCAGCCATTGCGGATGAAATTATTGATCAAAATGAAAAAAGTGGTGTGACTATTCGTCACGTGGAAGGCCAACGTGCATCAGAATGGATTTTAGTTGATTTAGGCGATGTGGTTGTTAATATTTTCCAAACTGATCAACGAAAATTCTATAATTTAGAAAAATTATGGTCAGAAGCTAAGGTAGTTGATGTTAAAGATTGGGTTGAAGCATGATTTATCAGACCTTTGCTAAATTATATGATGATTTGATGGACCCAGCCATGTATGATCAGTGGCTGGATTTTGTTTCCAAAAGGCAGCCTGAAAAAAAAGTAGATTGGCTTGACTTGGCCTGCGGAAGTGGAAGATTAGCAGTTAAGCTTATTCAAAGTGGCTATCAAGTGTCTGGGTTTGATTTGTCAGAAGAAATGTTGGCCTTAGCAGATGAACATGCACAAGAAGCCGGGGTGACTCTGCCGCTGATTCAGGGAAATATGTTAGATTTAAGTGAGCTTGATCAGTATGATGTGATATCGTGTTTTGCTGACTCTTTTTGTTATTTACCAAATGACCATGATCTTAAAGTGTGTTTTACACAAGTTTTTCATCATTTGAAACCAAATGGAAAATTATTGTTTGACGTTATTTCACCTTATCAAACGGATGAAATTTATCCTGGTTATATGTATAACTATGTTGACGATCAACAAGCATTTTTATGGACAACCTATCAAACAGAGGAACCCCATAGTGTGGAACATGATCTTACCTTCTTCATTAAAAATGGTACGAAAAATACGTATAGCAAAATTAATGAGTTGCATCATGAACGTACTTACGACTTAAACACGTATTTAACGTTGTTAGAGGCTGTAGGTTTTAAAAATACTCACGTTTCTAGCAATTTTGGCAATAGTTCAATTGATGATAAAAGTACGCGGTGGTTTTTCGAATGTACAAAGTAGGTGATTGAATGAAGGTGTGCAGTGTTATTGCAGAATTTGACCCATTTCACAATGGTCATGATTATCTCTTGAAGCAGGCACGGAAACTAACCAATGCTGACGTGTTAATTGTGTTAATGAGTGGTAATTTCTTGCAAAGAGGCGAACCTGCAATTATTGACAAATGGAAACGAACAAGAGAAGCGTTGACCAGTCAAGCTGATTTGGTAATTGAGTTGCCCATTAGCGTTTCAATGCAAGCTGCTCACTTGTTTGCCCAAGGAGCAGTTTCAATGGCTGCTCAACTTAAAAGTGATTATTTGGTTTTTGGCAGTGAACATCCGAAGCTGAATTATAATTTTTTAGTTGATCAGTTCAAAGATCTGAAATTTGATAAATCTGAGTATGCTCAAAGTTTTGCTGCCCAACTATTTGAAACGTTAGCTCAAAAAACGGGAATTGAGTTAAAAACTGCCAATGATATTTTGGCGTTTAATTATTTTTTAGCAAATAAAAATAATATGACCTTAATTCCCGTTCCAAGAATGGAAGCTGAGCATTCAGATCATTCGTTGCATTTTGAACATTTTGCAAGTGCGTCTGCAATTCGTCAGGCTCGTTTTGAAAATCAGGACAACTTTATGGACTTTATTCCTGAACAAACTAAGATTGATTTAGAAGGCTCAGTCGTTAACTGGGACAATTTATGGCCATATTTAAGTTACCGACTGTTATCAATTTCTGAAGATGAACTCCGTCAAATCTATGGAATTTCTGAGGGTATTGAAAATCGAATTAAAGCGATCTCGCCACAGAAGCGTGATTTCGCGACCTTTTTAAAGGTACTGAAAACAAAGCGTTTTACGTATACACACCTACAAAGGCTTTGTTTGGCAATTGTTTTAAATTTAAAAAAAGAACAAATGTTGGAGCAAAAATTAGTTTTTCGTATTCTAGGATTTAATAAAGTTGGTCAACAGTATTTACATTACATGCAGGAATTAAATTTACCGATGATTAGTAAAATTGGTAAAAAAGAAGCTACAGGTGTTTATCGAACCACGTATCAAGTGGATCAAATTTATAGCTTATTAACGGGTGAAGAGCAAAATATTGGCCGAAAACCAATTATTTTACCTTGACTGTCAAGGAATTTCCATTGACAAAGAAATTTTGCACAGGTATAATTACATTCGTTGCATTAGGAGGTTTTTAAATGAATTGGTCACTTTCTGATCTTATGAAACACAAGGAACCCCTCCATTTTAATGAAAATCTTGATTTAAAAGA
The DNA here is from genome assembly GCF_964062635.1 of Pediococcus ethanolidurans. Lineage (NCBI taxonomy): Bacteria > Bacillati > Bacillota > Bacilli > Lactobacillales > Lactobacillaceae > Pediococcus > Pediococcus ethanolidurans. The sequence continues at coordinate 1,893,291 of NZ_OZ061250.1, read as the reverse complement.
AGACTTGATTAGTCGCACGTCTGAGATTTTGGATGTGAACTTAGTTAAGGTTGATGGGTATGCAATTAAGGATCGGGATGCAGTTTTAATTTCTGCTAAAGTTACGGGAGCGATTGTGGTGCCATCATCAAGATCGCTTCGCCCTGTAGACTTTAAACTGGATTTTACTGTTAATGAGTATTATGTGGAAGCAGGCACGAATTTAGATCGATTTGAAGCAACTGAAACGGTTTTGCCGGTTCAAGATGATCAGATTGATTTTTCTAAGGCTGTTGCTGATAATATTATTTTACAAATTCCGATGCAAATCTTCTCACCTGAGGAGCAGGATGGGAAAACACCCATGCCTGCAGGAGATGACTGGAAAGTCATTTCTGAAGCAGATGAAAAAGATGCGCAAATTAAACAAGTTGATCCACGTCTTGCTAAACTAAAAGATCTATTTAATTCAGAAGATTCTGATCCTAAGTAGTATTAATGTAATGTAAGACATAAAATTAACGGGAAACCGTAATTCTCTTAAAGGAGGTGCTATTGATGGCCGTACCAGCAAGAAAAACATCAAAATCACGCAAACGTAATCGTCGTGGACATATTAAATTACAAACTCCAGGTTTGGCACCATGTCCAAATTGTGGTGAATTACGAGTTTCACATCGTGTTTGCCCAAGCTGTGGATATTACGATGGTAAACAAGTTTTAGATGTTAAAAGCAAGTAATTAAATTATTTAGTTAAAAAGCAGGAAAAAGCCATGGTTTTTTCTGCTTTTTATTTTGCAATAAAATATCTTTTTTTAGAGGCAGTACTTATGAGCCGGACTCTTTTTTTGAGGTTTTTAGGATGTATTGGTGAACAATTACTTATGGCCTCTACAAGCTTTATAGGTGTACATAATCTTTTGACTAGGAATTTAGTTATAAAAGCTTTAAAAGTTTTCCAGGAAGCTAATAAAGAGCTTAGAAACGCTATTCATGTTTATTTACCATATTAATAACGAATTTTAGATAATATAATTTTTTTGGCTCATTTTTCGATGGAAAATTATTTAACGATTCGTTATTTTTTGTTGATTAATCACCGACTTAAAATTTTTATTAATTGGGGTAATTAACGCTTTTTTGTTTCTTTATTGTTCATTTAAGAATGAAACCGATAAAATGAAAGTATAAAAAATTTAGATTTAGAAGATTTGTGAAGGGGAACATTTGATGAAAAATTTCATTTTTGATGTTGATGGAACGTTGGTAGACACTTTTAATATGTATATTCCGGCTCTAAAAGAGGTTTTGGATCGACATGGTATTCATCGAAAGATTCCAGAACTAGCTAAATATTTTAGTTATTCAGGTGATAGAACTCTTAAAGAGGTTGGAATTGCTAAAGAAAAACGAACTCAGGTTTTTGATGAATGGGCCCAAACGGCTGCAACTCGTTTGGAAAATGTGACGGTGTTTCATGGAGTTGAAAATACGTTAAGGTCAATTGCTAAAAAAGAAGAAACCTCCTTAGTTGTTGCAACTTCACGAACCAAATCTCAATATCTGAATCAGTTTGCAAATCGATTTACCATTCACCAATATTTTGATACCTACGTTACAGCGGATGATACACAACAACACAAACCAGATCCGGCACCAATCCAGGTGAGTATGCATCGAGTGCAAGCACAGACTAACGACACAATTTATATTGGCGATTCTTTAAGTGATTTACAAGCTGCTCATGCGGCGCATATTAAATTTGGAAGTGCACTGTGGGGAGCAGGGGATGCAAAAATTCTGGCACAAGCAGATTATCAGTTTCAAGATCCGCGCGAAGTTCTTGAATTGCTACCCAAAAATTAATTAGAAATGTAATGTTTAGTTAGTTGATGAGCATATCCGTTTTTTGACGAAAAAATTATGTGGAAATAATATTTAAATTAACAGATTATTTTCCTAAATATGATTAAAAAAGTGTAGAACCAAAGAAAAGGGTTATTTGGGTACTATCAAATATGCAAAAGTTACAGGATAAAATGCAGTAAATGTTTGATTTTATTAAAAATGAAGCAGAAATCCAGTAAATATATATTTTATTTCTTGGGTGCATTAAAATCAATTTTAAACGTAAAAACTTTAACTTTGTTATTGTTTTTGTTACGATTAGTAGGAATTAAAAAATAGGAGGCAGCAACATGGATAAACCACAAATTGGCGTAGTCGGCATGGCAGTTATGGGTAAGAATTTGGCTCTTAACATTGAAAGCCGCGGCTACACGGTTGCAATATACAATCGGACTGGTTCGAAAACAGAAAAGGTCGTTTCCGACCATCCGGAAAAGCACTTGGTACCTAGCTATACAATTGAAGATTTTGTAAATTCACTTGAAAAACCACGTCGAATTATGATGATGGTTAAGGCTGGCAAGGCAACCGATGCTGTGATTGCTGAATTACTTCCACATTTAGATAAAGGCGATGTTTTAATTGATGGTGGTAACACTTTCTTTGAGGACACAATGCGTCGTAATGCTGAATTAGATAATTCAGGAATTAACTTTATTGGTACAGGTGTTTCTGGTGGTGAATTGGGTGCGCTTGAAGGCCCATCAATGATGCCAGGTGGTCAAAAAGAGGCCTATGACTTGGTTGCACCTATTTTTGAAAAAATGGCTGCTAAGGCTGAAGATGGTACACCTTGCGTAACTTATATTGGGCCTAATGGTGCAGGCCATTATGTCAAAATGATTCATAATGGTATTGAATATGGCGATGAAGAGTTAATTGACGAAAGCTATAACTTATTACGAAATATGGTTGGCCTGTCTGTTGACGAAATTGCTGATATCTTTGCGGACTGGAACAAAGGCGAGTTAGATAGTTACCTAATTGACATTACAGCTGACATTTTAACTCGTAAGGATGATCTGGGTTCTGATAAACCAATTGTTGATTTAATTATGGACAAGGGTGGTAATAAAGGAACTGGTAAATGGAGTTCACAAAATGCGCTTGCATTAGGTGTACCTCAATCACTTATTACGGAATCAGTTTATGCACGTTATATTTCAGTTCTAAAAGACGAACGAGTAGCTGCTAGCAAGGTATTGCCTAAGCCCGAAGGCAAGATTGAGTTTGATAAGGATGCAGTCATCGAAAAAATCCGTCAAGCACTTTACTTCAGTAAGATTATGAGTTATGCACAAGGCTTCGAACAAATGAAGGTTGCTTCTAAACATTATGACTGGAATTTACAGTTTGGTGAAATTGCAAAGATTTGGCGTGCTGGTTGTATTATTCGGGCACAATTCTTACAAAATATCACGGATGCTTTTGATAAGAAACCTGACTTAGATAATTTATTATTGGATGATTACTTCAAGGATATTGCTAAGAAGTATCAAGAATCTATTCGAGATATTGTTGGACTAGGAGTTAAGGCTGGTGTACCAATGCCAGGATTTACTTCTGCAATTTCGTATTACGACTCTTATCGTTCTGCTGTTTTACCTGCTAATTTGTTACAGGCACAACGCGATTACTTTGGTGCTCATACGTATGAACGTGTTGACCGTGAAGGTACTTTCCATTATTCATGGTATAAAGAACAATAAAATGCTGTTTTAGCGAAGAGATCTAAATTTAATGTTGGGTGTTTTTCCCGATCATTTTGATTTAGATCTCTTTTTGTAACCAATTGTTTATTTTCTTACAAGAAAGTGAGTCCTTTCTAGGCAAAATCTCATTTTAATGTTAAACTTTGTTTTGTATGTAATTAGCACGCTTAAAATAATTTTGATCTTTTACAATTAGGAGTGGGAGAATGAGTCGGATATTAATTATTGAGGATGAAAAAAGTTTATCACGGTTTGTTGAACTAGAACTACAACATGAAGGCTATGAAACGGAAGTTCAATTTAATGGTCGGACAGGCCTTGATGCGGCTTTAAATAAAAATTTTGATGCTATTTTATTAGATTTAATGTTACCTGAATTAAACGGAATTGAAGTTTGCCGTCGAGTTCGTGAGGCAAAAACAACACCAATTATTATGATGACTGCTAGAGATTCTGTGATTGATCGAGTATCTGGGTTAGATCACGGTGCGGATGATTATATTGTCAAACCGTTTGCAATTGAAGAACTATTGGCACGCTTACGTGCTTTGCTTCGTCGAATTGATATTGAAAGCGAACAAAAAGCCTTTCAACAAACAACGGTAACTTATCGTGATATTACGATTGAAAAAGAAAATCAAGTTGCTCGTCGTGATGGCAAAATTATTAATTTAACTAAACGGGAATATCAGCTTTTATTATTATTAATGGAAAACATTAATGTGGTGCAGTCACGGGATGCACTTTTGGATGAAGTCTGGGGAATTGATAACGATGTTGAAACTAATGTTGTCGATGTTTATGTCCGTTATTTACGGAATAAAATTGATCGTCCGGGAGAACAAAGTTATATTCAGACAGTTAGAGGAACTGGGTACGTGATGCGATCGTGAGTCAAGATCAAACAAATCAACAATCATACATGCAAACTGGGATAACCAAGCGTAGGTTGTCATTAAAATGGAAATGGGCAATTGGAACAGGAGTTGGTGTACTCCTTATCTTTTTCGTGTTTTCATTTTTTGTCTTTAATAGTATTTCACAAGTAATGTTGAGTCAGGAAAAAACTCAAGTTAATTCCACTATTAACTCCGTGGATTCACGTTTACAAAAAGTTTCCAAAATTGATGGCATTACAGTAGGTAAGTACTTACGTCCGGATAGTACAGCCGGAAATTCTGAACAAAGTGAACAACCCTACAGTAACTCTTTATTAACTAATTTAGCTCGTCGCGATATCGTGGTTTCTGTATATGATCTGAAGGGTGAACAAGTTTTTGCAACTCGGAGAAGTTCAGAAAAGTTTGAGGTACCTCAGAATCGTTCTATTGAAAGAACAAAAACGGGCCACTTTGACGGATTAATTGGCAGAGCACCAATTAAGAATCAAAAAAATGAACTGATTGGTTACATTCAAGTTGTTGATACCTTAAAGAGTGTTAAACGAACCCAACAAAAGGTGATTTGGATTATTATTTTGTTGACGATTATTGCTTTTGCTTTAATTTCACTTTTTGGATATTTACTGGCAACCTATTTATTGAGACCCATTAATGTGATGAATAACACCATGAAACAGGTCACGGAAGATCCGCAAACAGAATTACGAATTCCAGATTTGGAACGTAATGATGAATTGTCCGATTTGGCCATTGTTTTCAATGACATGTTGGATCGAATGCAACGCTATATTGATCAACAGCATCAATTCGTTGAAGATGTCTCTCATGAATTACGCACGCCTGTGGCTGTAATTCAGGGTCATATGGAGATGCTTAATCGATGGGGGAAAGATGATCCCAAAATTTTGAACGAGTCCTTACAGGCTTCCCTAGATGAAACAAAACGAATGCAGAGTCTAGTACAAGAAATGTTAGATTTAACTCGAGCTGATCAACTGGAAATTCATTTTTCAAAAGAGAAGACACCAGTTATGCGAGTAGTTAACCAAGTTTTTAATGACTTTAAGATGATTCATCCAGATTTTACATTTACATTAGATAGTGATGTTTACTCCAATCCGATTGTTCAAATTTATCGCAACCATTTAGAACAAGTTTTAATTATTTTGTTGGACAATGCGGTTAAATATTCAACCAAACGAAAAGAAATTCATATTTCTGCAGCTGAAGACGCACGTACCGTTCAAATTGCCATTCAAGATTTTGGTGAAGGTATTTCTGAAGAGGACGTTAAAAAAGTGTTTAATCGTTTTTATCGTGTGGATAAAGCCAGAAGCCGTGATAAGGGTGGTAATGGATTGGGACTGTCAATTGCACAGCGCCTAATTGAAGGCTATCATGGAAAGATCTCTTTGGAAAGCTCGGTAGGATATGGTTCAATCTTTAGAATTACGCTCCCAATTGTCAAAGAAAAATCGGATTCGAAATTAAAAGAAAAGTCGTCTGATTAACGCTAGATAAAAATTAGATGTACTTAAAAAAGTTCCAATGGAAATTGCTTTAATAAATTTCCGTTGGAGCTTTTTTTTGTAAATAATAACTCCCCCAAAATTATTAGTTTTACTAACAACTTTGAAGGAGTTTGATATTATTGCTCTTTGTTTATTTATCTATTTTGATGATGTTGCTTGCCAGCATTTCGTTTTCGGTTGTCAGCATGTTCTTGCGCAACAGAATTAGTTGTGTTGGGTTGAGCCGGTGTGGTTGGTTCTGGTGGAACAACAACCTTTGGTGGGTTCTTTTTCATTTCTGCTTCAACTGACGCACGAATTCTTGGTCGGTAAAGGTAGATAATGAAAGTTTGAATACATGCAAAGATTCCACCGACGAAGAAGTAGAGACCTAAACCAGCTGGTGCTCTAAATGAAATGAAGAAAATCATTAACGGACTGACAATCATCATTGACATCATGGATTTCTTTTGGTCAGCTGGAATTCCTAGTGTTCCTAACCAACCTTGTAACAAGTAAACAATAAAGGAAAGGGCAGCAAGAATTAAATTAGGCTTTCCTAGGCTAAATCCCATAAATAAGCTACCTGCACCACTTGCTAATTCAGGTGAATATTGAATGGCGGCATATAATGCAGCAAAAATTGGAAATTGAATTAAGATTGGTAAACAACCCATTCCACCAGTCATGCTAATACCGTTATCTCGGTAAAGTGACATCATTTGTTGACTGGCTGCAGTTTTTTCTTCATTGGTTGTCGCATTTTTTTGACGTTCTTGAATGGCAGCCATTTGAGGCTTAACGTAGGCCATTTTTTCTTGTTGAACGGTTGCTTTACGAGATTGCTCGATCATCATTGGTAACAATACCATTCGGATGATGAAAGTTACCGCAATAATTGCCCAGCCATAACTGCCACCAAGTAATCCTGCAATCCAGTTCATAATATGTTGTGTTGGAACTGCTAAATAATCATAAATAATGCCGTATGGTTTTCCTGACTTTGTTCGTTGTACGCATCCGGTCAATAGCAACGCTAACCCAGCAATTGCTGTGAGCGTGCCCAGGTGTTTCATTTTCTTCATTAATACATTCCCTTTCCAATTAAACTAACAACCGATACTATACGGCATTCTAAGCAGTTTTTCAATGTTTGTTTAGTTTGTCACCCGAAAATCAGTGAAATTTTGAAGCGGACGGTCAGTAATGGTTGTTTTTTCGACGCGACCGCTTGGTGATGGAGATAGTTTAACGGCATTAATAAACTCATTCATATGATCTTCTTCGCCTTCAGCTTCAATAAAGACGGAACCATCATTTAAATTAGCTACGGTACCTTTAATATTTAGTTTGTCAGCAACCATTTTAGTTAGATATCGAAAGCCAACTCCTTGAACACGACCAAAAACTTGAATTGTAACTGATTTCATAAATTATCATCCTTTCAAATGTATTGACTCCATTTTATCATTTCTTATGAAAAAGAAATAATATGGTATACTAACATTAAATAAGGAGATAACTATGGAAACAATTTTATCAACACAAAACAATCGCGTTAAAGAATGGGAAAAATTAAAAACCAAAAAGGGTCGCAAAAAAACTGGCTTATATTTAATTGAAGGCCGTCATTTAGTGACAGAAGTTTTGCAAAGCGATGCAATTATTGATTACGTTGTTAGTACACAAGATGAGTTAGACGCTATTAATTTTAAGGTTCCTGAAGATAAATTAGTAGTTATTTCAGATAAAGTTGCTGATCGACTAAGCGATACGGTAACCACACAAGGAATATTTGCTGTTGTTCAAATTCCAAATAAACAACGACAGATACAAGAGCCAAATACCGATGAAAAAGGTTCATGGCTGTTCTTAGATACTATTCAGGATCCAGGGAATATTGGTACCATGGTCCGAACTGCGGATGCTGCTGGCTTTGCCGGTGTTGTGTTTGGTAAGGGGACTGCCGATGTCTTTAATCCTAAAGTGCAACGTGCGATGCAAGGAAGTCAATTTCACATTCGACTGATTTTAGGGAATCTCGACGAGTGGACCCAAAGCTTTAAAAAAGCGCAGATTCCAGTTTATGGAACGGAGTTAAATCCACAAGCTAAAAATTATCAATCAATTGAAAAAACGAATGATTTTGCTCTTATTATGGGTAATGAAGGTAACGGTATGTCACCAGAGTTATTGGCACAAACTACGGCCAATTTGTATATCCCAATTAGAGGAAAAGCAGAATCCTTAAATGTGGCTGTCGCTGCAGGTGTTTTAATGTTTTCTCTGAAAAATATTTAGTTTTTATTACATTTTATATTCGCTTAGTGTTTTCTTTGCTTTTTGGTGAAAAAGTTAGTATCATATTGGTAATTCGATGTTAGATAATTACTACGTTTACTATGAAAAAAGGAAGTATTTAATGAAAATAAATGCTTGGGAACATGATCAGGCGTATTTAGATATCGTCTCTGATTTATTGAAAACTAAAGAAGTTCAAAAATTAGATCAATTTACACAACATCATAACTACACACGATTACAACATTCAATTTCCGTATCGTATCAAAGTTATTTAATTGCTAAAAAATGGCATTTAAATGATCGCGCGGTAGCAAGAGCTGGTTTGTTACATGATTTATTTTATTACAATTGGCGAACCACTAAGTTTGATTTAGGCACACATGCTTATATTCATCCACGAGTAGCGTTGCGTAATGCTGAAAAGCTAACTCCACTTACACCCATGGAAAAAGATATTATTTTGAAACATATGTGGGGAGCTACTATTGCTTTCCCCAAGTATCGAGAAAGTATTATTGTTTCAGTTGTTGATGATTATGCTGCAACGCAAGAGTATTTAGGTCATGTTCACAAGAAAATTCGTTTTCTACTTAATAAAATGCAACAGCGAATTTCTTAAAAGATTATTGGTATAAGGGAGGCAGAGTAATGTCAGAAGCACTAAAAGTTTCCGAGACAGTTGATAATTTTTCACTATGTCCAAAGTTTAGCCGGACGTTTTCAGTCCTCGGTCAAAAATGGAATGGTTTAATTATTGAGGTTTTATTAAATGAAGGATCACAGCGTTTTAAAGATTTGGCTCACAATGTGCCGAAATGCAGTGATCGTGTTTTAGTGGAACGATTAAAAAATTTAGAGGCTGAAGGAATTGTTAATCGATTAACTCATCTAAATTCTTCACTAATTGAGTATCAACTTACCCAAAAAGGTGAGGCATTGCGTCCAGTAATGGATGCAGTTCATGAATTTGCTGATTGTTGGTATACAGCTGAAAAGTAAATGAGTGGTTGACTAACGAACCATTTTAATCTAATATTTAAGTCGGAAAAACTATGACGAAGAATAGTAACCAGTTAAGTTTGACAGGGAGTATTTGCCTTAGACTGAAAGCAAATATTCAAACTAAGATTGGTGAATTCACTTCGGAGTTATTTATTTGAAAGAATAAATCGGTAATTCGCCGTTATTGATGCCAAGTGTGCTAATGTTTATTAGCAAACCAGGGTGGTAACGCGATAACTCGTCCCTTTTTCGGAGGCGAGTTTTTTTGTGCATTTTTTTAAAATTTAGGAGGTTAGATTATGGGTTTACATGAACAGTTAGAAGAATTAAAAGCGAAATCTTTACATGAAATTTCGAGTACAGATGGACTCAAACGATTGGATGCAATTCGGGTTAATGTGTTGGGGAAAAAGGGGCCCTTGACTGAAATTTTACGTGGAATGCGTGATATTCCTAAAGCAGACCGTCCTAAAGTTGGAGAACTTTCTAATCGGGTGCGCGACAACATAACGGCTGCCATTGAGGAGAAACGTTCAGAGCTTGAAAAAGCTGTGATTGAGAAAAAATTAGAAAATGAAAAAATTGACGTTACTTTACCTGGTAAACCAGTTATGCAAGGTGAACCACATGTGATTCAACAAATTATTGACAATATTGAAGATCTGTTTTTAGGAATGGGTTACCAAGTCATTCAAGGCCCTGAAGTTGAAACTGATAAATATAACTTTGAAATGCTCAACCTGCCTAAAGATCACCCAGCTCGTGATATGCAGGACACATTTTACATTACAGACGAAATTTTGATGCGTAGCCAAACTTCACCAGTTCAGGCACGGACGATGGAGAAACACGATTTTTCTAAGGGACCATTAAAAATGATTTCGCCAGGAGTTGTTTATCGACGTGATACAGATGATGCCACCCATTCGCATCAATTTCATCAAGTTGAGGGCCTTGTAATTGATAAGCATATTACCATGGGAGACTTGAAAGGTACTTTGGAAGTATTAGCCAAAGAACTTTTTGGTGATCGTTTTGAAGTCCGCCTTCGTCCTAGCTACTTCCCATTTACTGAACCATCTGTTGAAGCTGATGTCACTTGTTTTAACTGTATGGGTAAGGGATGCTCGGTATGTAAGCAAACTGGTTGGATTGAGGTTTTGGGTGCCGGCATGGTTCATCCTAATGTCTTACGAATGGCTGGTGTTGATCCCGAAGTGTACGGTGGTTATGCATTTGGACTAGGTCCAGATCGTTTTGCAATGCTTCGTTATGGTGTTGATGATATTCGGAACTTCTATCAAAATGATGTCCGTTTCTTATCACAGTTTTCAAAGAAAGGATAACAATAAAAATGAAAGTTTCTTACAATTGGTTAAAAGAATATTTTGATCTTGATGTTGATCCTAAAGTGTTAGCTGAAAAAATTGAACGTACCGCAGTTGAAGTAGATGAAGTAACTTGTGCTGCTGATGGGCTCAAAAAAATTATTGTGGGCTATACCTTAGATGTTCAGCCTCATCCAGACTCAGACCACTTAAACGTTTGCCAAGTAGATGTTGGTGAAGACGAACCCATTCAAATTGTTTGTGGTGCGCCTAACGTGGCTAAAGGTCAGTACGTGATTGTGGCAATGCACGGAGCTCGGATTAAAGACAACGTTAAAATCAAGCGTAGTAAAATGCGTGGTGAACAATCTAACGGCATGATTTGTGCGTTACAAGAAATCGGTTTTGAAGAAAAAGTTGTGCCAAAGGAATATGTAAATGGCATTTATGTTTTCCCTGAAGATAGCCACGTTAAACCTGGCGAACCTGTTTATAACTATTTAGGTATGGATGACAATGTGATTGACACCTCGGTCACACCTAATCGTGGCGATCTCTTTAGTATGGATGGTAACGCCTACGAAATTGGAGCCATTTATGATAAGGTGCCAGTATTGCATCATCGACAACTAGAGACAGTTGATCAAAAAACTGATATTAAAGATTTATTGAATATTAAAATTGATGCTCCTGAAGATGTGCAGGCTTATCAGATGGGCATTGTTAAACATGTAAAAATTGAGCCAAGTCCTTTTTGGCTTCAAGTGCGTTTGATGACAGCGGGTGTCCGACCAATTAATAATGTGGTCGATGTTACTAATTATATTATGCTGAAATATGGTCAACCTTTACATGCCTTTGATTACGATAAATTAACTACCAAAGAAATTCATGTTGGTTATTCACCAAAGCAGACAAAATTTGTGACGCTTGATGGTGAAGAACGTGAACTTAGAGCTACTGATTTAATGATTAAAGATGGCGATAAAAATATTGCTATGGCCGGTGTAATGGGCGGTTTGGAAACGGAAATCAGTGACCAAACAAAGACCGTTGTTATTGAGTCGGCAATCTTTGACCCTATTAAAATTCGTAAAACAGCTCGTTATCATGTGTTGCACAGTGAAGCATCTATGCGGTTTGAACGGGGAATAAATCCTGCAACAGTTACGGATGCACTGAATGAAGCGTTACAATTAACTGCACAATTTGGTCAAGGAGAAGCTGTTAAAGATCAGCTTTCACCAGTTGATCCCAATCCCCAAAGCGTTGAAGTCACACTTGATTTAACACGAATTAATCATGTTTTGGGAACTTCCTTAACAGTTGAAGAAGTAACCGATATTCTTCGCCGACTACAATTTACAGTTCAAGTTTCGGATGAGGTATTTAAGGTAACTGTTCCGGCCCGTCGATGGGATATTCATATTCCAGCTGATATTTTAGAAGAAATTGCTCGTATTTATGGTTATGACAATTTACCATCTACGTTACCAACTGGCTCAACAACAATTGGGAGATTAACTACTAGTCAGCAAGTTATTCGTGGCATTCGTGAACTGTTGCAAGGAAGTGGCTTGAATCAAGCAATGAGTTACGGATTAACAACAGCAGAAAAAGCGAAAATGTTTATGATGCAGGAAAGTGAAGAGACGAAACTTGATTTTCCTATGAGTCAGGATCATGCCGTTTTACGCATGAATCTGATTAGTGGGTTATTGGATGACGTGGCTTATAACGTTGCTCGAAAAGAAGTAAATGTGGCCTTGTATGAACAGGGACGAGTTTTCTATCGAACAGCAGATGTCGATCGTCCCAGTGAAGTTGAACACTTGGCAGGTGCAATTACAGGTTCAATGGTTACCAAGAGTTGGCATGACAAAGAAGTACCAGTTGATTTCTATCAATTGAAGGGAATTGTCTCTTTACTTTTGCATGATTTGAATTTGGAAGAATCTGTAAGTTATGTAGCTAATCAAACGCGACCTGAAATGCATCCCGGCCGCACGGCTGATATTTATTTAGGGGATCACGTTATTGGTTTTATCGGTCAGGTACATCCACAAATTGAAAAACAATTTAAAATTCCTGAAACTTATGTTTTTGAGCTTGATTTACAGGCTCTTCTGGACGCACCAAAACGGATTCAACATTATGAACCTATTTCTAAATATCCCGCAATTACACGCGATGTGGCTTTGCTAATTGATAAAGAGGTTTCGAATACTGAGATCGTTGCTGCTTTGAAGAAAAAATCAAATCATCACTTAGAAGATATTCAGTTATTTGATGTTTATTCAGGAAAACACATTCCAGAAAACAAGAAGTCTGTTGCTTATACTTTGACGTATCGAGACAAACACAATACGTTGACTGAAGATGAAGTTAATCAAGAGTTTGAACAAGCTATTTCTGAGTTGAAGTCAACGTTTGAAGTTGAAATTCGCTAAATTAATTTTAATTTTAAAATATGTTAGCTTGCGCGATTGTTTAAAATAATCGGCAAACTAAACATATTTTTAGTATAATAGCAGATAATGTTTTAGGAACGGGAGGAAGAAATCTTGAATAATCAAGATAAGAACAGTCAAGATAAGGCAGTTAAACAACGAAAACAAAAACAGGGTCACTCAATTATTAGGTGGGTTACGATTGTTTTAGCTGTTGTTATTGTGGCAACTGGGCTTATTGTTTATCATTATTTTTCAGGAGCATTGCAACCGCTAGATCCTGATAGTAAACAACAAATTCAAATTAATGTGCCAGAAGGGTCCTCGACTCGACAAATTGGCACGATTTTACAGGAGAAAAAGGTTGTTAAGAGTGGTGCGGTGTTTAATTATTATGTGAAATCACATAATTTAACTAACTTTAAGGCTGGCTATTATGTTCTAAAGCCTTCAATGACTTTGAATAAGATTGCTAAACGCCTTCAAAAAGGCGGGAGCGCAACGCCTGTTTTACTTGGCAAATATGTCTTGATAAAAGAGGGAGAAACCATTGATGAGGTTGGCAGTTCAATTGCAAAATCATCAGACTATACGCAAAAACAATTTATCGATTTGATGAAAGATCAAACTTTCATTAATAGTTTATATAAAAAATATCCAGATCTATTAGGATCCTCCATGAAGGCGTCTAACGTTCGTTACCGCTTAGAGGGGTATCTTTACCCAGCAACTTATTCGTTGGGTAAGAAGACCACGTTGAAGGCCGTAGTGACTCAAATGGTAGCTAAAGAAAACTCGGTTTTAAAACCTTACTATGCAAAGATTAAAAAGCAAAAAATGACAGTTCAAGAAGTTCTTTCATTGGCTGCTTTAGTTGAACGGGAAGGAAATACAACCTCTGACCGCGAAAAAATTGCCGGTGTATTCTTGAACCGTCTGGCAATTAAAATGCCTTTACAATCTGATGTTTCTGTTTATTATGCGGTAAAGAAGAGCTTTGGTTCGGAACTAACAACGACCGATCTAAAAGATAAATCGCTTTATAATTTACGTTTGCATAAAGGATACGGACCTGGTCCAGTTAATAATCCTAGTGAAAAGTCAGTTTTGGCCGTATTACATCCTAAAGATCAAAGCAAAGATTATTTGTACTTTGTTGCTAATCTAAAAACAGGAAAAATTTACTTTTCAAAAACGTACGATGAGCATTTAGCAAACGCTGCAAGTCAAGATCCAAGTAATAAATAACGATGGGGATTAATTCATGAATACAAATGACAAACGACCTATTTTAATTGGCGTAACTGGTGGTTCGGGTAGCGGTAAAACAACTGTTAGTCGTAAAATTTATCAAAACCTTTCTGGACATTCAATTATGACACTTCAACAAGATTCTTATTATAAGGATCAGGCTAACATGTCCATGGCGGAAAGAGCGGCGGTTAATTATGATCACCCGTTGGCTTTTGATACCGATTTATTAATTGAGCAACTAAAACAATTACTTAATTATAAAGCCATTGAAAAACCGGTTTATGATTACACAAAATTGACACGTAGTCATAAAACTGTTCGACAAGAACCACGCGATGTGATTATCCTAGAAGGTATTCTTATCCTCGATGATAAGCGATTACGCGATTTGATGGATATCAAAGTTTATGTGGACACGGATGATGATATTCGAATTATTCGCCGAATTGAACGTGATATTAAAGAACGTGGCCGTACTTTGGATTCAGTAATCACACAGTATCTTGCAACGGTTAAACCAATGTTTTACCAGTTTGTAGAACCTACTAAACGTTATGCCGACATAATTGTCCCAGAGGGTGGGCAAAATACAGTGGCCATTGATTTGATAACAACCAAAATTAAGGATATTCTTTCTCAAGATGGAAGAGATGGCATTTTTCGTGAGTAAGTCTATTTACAAGCCGTTTACTTCATGGTACGCTGTAAATCGTTATATTTTCATCATAAATAAGAGGTGTCTAAAAAGTGGCAAATGAAAAAACATACCCAATGACGGAAGCGGGTAGAAAAAAATTAGAGGATGAGTTAAACGAGAAAAAGACAAAAACTCGTCCAGAAGTAATTGAACGAATTAAAATTGCACGTGGTTTTGGTGATTTATCAGAAAATTCTGAATATGAATCTGCAAAAGATGAACAAAGTATGGTTGAAAGTCGGATCAGTACGATTGAACATATGTTGCAAAATGCAGAAATTATCGATAACAATGCAGTTGCTAAAGACGTAGTTTCATTAGGAAAAACAGTTGAATTTAAAGAGTTACCTGATGAAGAACCTGAATCTTACACGATTGTTGGGGCTGCCGAGGCAGATCCAATGTCTGGTAAGATCTCGAATGATTCGCCAATTGCTAAGGCTTTGTTAGATCATAAAGTGGGCGACCAAGTTGTGATTGCAACACCAGGTGGCGATATGAACGTTCAGATTTTAAGCGTTAAAGCTGAATAGATTACAAATAAAAATAGAACTTAACAATTTTCGTTGTTAAGTTCTATTTTTGTTAGAAAGAAATCTTTTATTTTTTAATGCTTCGTTTTTTAAACCATAAATAACAGATAACAATAAGTAAAGCAATCAAGCTAACTATTAGTCCAAAGAACAGATAAGGTGGCCAGTAAGTTAATACAATCTTATGCGTCCCAGGAGTTAATTGAATACCACAGAAGGTCTTAGCTACTTTGACAATCTTAGCAGACTTGCCATCGACCTGTGCATGCCAGCCTTTACCATAAGGAATTGTGGTCATTAGAAAATCATTTTTCTTGGAAACTGTAATGTTACCAGAAATCTGATGGCTATTATGTTTAGTAACTTTCAAGGGTGAAGTACTAAGTTGTTTATGAAGCTTTGTAAAACTTGTTTGATTAAAATGATACAAAGTGAAGTTTTCAAGCCATAAACTCATCTTTTTAAGTTGTATCCTCAAAGTTACAGTTTTACCTTTACTATGATTTGCAAAGTTTACAACAACTGTATTTCGATAAGGCGAATATTGCGTAAGTGTTTTACCATTAATGGTAAACGTGGCGTTATCCGGATTTAACTCTTGTCCTAAAGTTAAATAGTAAGCGTCGTTCGTTGTTGGTGTAAATTTGAAAGTTACAATCCCAGGTTTAGATAAACTATTCTTTTTAAGAACACTCCCTGTTAATTTAGTGGTTTGATTAATATTTTGAAAAATAACTTCATTAAAGTTTTGCGAAGTAAATAGTTTTGAAGTCGTTTTTCCAGCTAATGTACTGTACAGCTGCGACTGATACTGGATTGTGTCTAAGTTGCTTCCATTGAACTTCTTGACTAAACTTGAAGTTCCAAATCCGATCGAGAGTGCATAAGGATTTTTATATGTTTGAGTTAAACTGTCTTGACCAACCAATTGATAACTGGTTAGATCCGGTCGATAAGTCAGTGCCGGAAGCGTCGGGTTTGCTGTTGATGTTACTGACGAACCTAATTGATTTGAGTCGATATTTTTAGACCAGTATTTCATGCCTAATAAACTGTCAGTAATAAGGGTACCGTTTGAATAGGTGACAAAGCCATCTCCGTCTGGTTGCCCAATTTTTTGCATGAAGTTAGGAATCTGAGTTTCAAAAGTAGAACTAAAATGGGAACCACCATTGAAAGCAGCTTGCATTGAATCGTCTTTGGTACGCATATAGGTTTTACCGATTCGATAGAAGCTTTTATCTTTTTTCTGAATTTTACTAATTGTTTTGTCAAGTTCGGTTGTGTAGTTTCCAAATTCAGATTGAGAAACGTAAGATAAATTGTTTAATGACATGCAAGCATTCACAAATACATCAAGAATCACTAGAATTGTGATTAACCAAGCAGTGTTTGGTCTTTGTTTTAAAAGAATGAACGCTAATAAACCTAATGCTACAAACAAACAACCAATAAAAAACTGACTTTGATCTACGTATTTTTTGAAACTGGTCAAATTTAAATACAAGTAGACTAGTCCTAAAAGAAAAATACAAGTTGTTATAATTAAGCTACGGGTACTAAATAAGGGTTCAGAAAATAAATATCTAGCCGCCAAAAAGATAATCCAGAAGCAGACCAAAAAACTAAATCGGTAAGGGTACCACCAGGGAAACTGCATTGCATGCCAAAACAGATCTAAAGGTTGAAAACATAGTGATAATAATAGAAATAAAGTAATAATTCCGGCAGTGATGCGCTCACGAAGCTTTAAATTCCGGTTGGTAAAGTACAGAATAAACCCGATAAGACAAAAAGCACCAACAAAAATATTTGGTAAACCGCTGGGCATTTGTTCAAAGTTAAAAGTGCCAGGAAGTAATTTGCTGAGCATTTTAAACGGAAAATATTCAAATTTAAATTTGACACTGGTTTCAGTATATTGAACTTTACTCTGAGTAAGAATATAAAAAGTTGGCATCAACAGCCAAGAAGCAAAGCCAGCTGATAAAATTGCACCACTTACGAATTTCTTGAATGCTGTGAAGGCCGCTTTAAATGAGGTATAATAGTGGGCGCTAGCAAACGCAAAATATAACACACTGAAAATACATATCATATAAGCCATGTAATAATTGATGATTAACATTAAAGCTAGCCACAAAACGAACCAACGAATTTTTCCTGTTTTAAAAATCTGTTCGATACCTAAAACAATCAAAGGTAACAAAATGGGAGCGTCAAGCCAAATCAAATTTAATTGATTGGCAACGGTAAATCCCATTAACGCATAGGTGGTTGACAATCCCGGCACGAGCCATGAAGCTTTGGGATACATCTTTTGTAATAAAATAGCAAAGGTAAGTCCTGAAAAAGCGTATTTTAAAACGGTGATGATAAAAATTCCAGAGGTAATGGTTTTTCCAGGGAAAAAGAGCAAAATTAAATTAAACGGGCTCATTAAATAGTATGCCCATGTCCCAGTCATATCACCGCCAATGGCTTTAGAAAAAGAGTAGAAAAAAGCAGTTGGATCGTGGAGAATTGTGTGACGAAAGTAAGCAAATAAGTCGACATATTGCTGGCCAAGATCAACGGTTAATAAACTACTCGATCCAAAAGGAGCCATCTTTCGATAAATAAAATAACCAGACATTAAAATTAATGGAATTAAAAAACTGGCAAATAATTGTTGCTTATGCGAACTAACAAGGCGTTTGGTGTGATTTAAATAAGATCTTTGCATCATATTCCTCTTTTCCAGATTACTTTTCTTAGCATACCACATTGACTAAGATAATCTAAAAATATGAACAAGTTATAGAAGCCTTTTGAATTTTTTGTTAGAATGATCAAAGTAGCGTGAAGGAGCTTAAGATTTTGAAATCAAATAAAAAATCATCTCAAATTCGTAAAAAGAAATCAGAACTACCATTCCGACTCAATTTAATTTTCATAATTGTTGTCATTTTATTAGTTACTTTGATTGGTCGACTTGCTTATCTCCAGATTTTTAATGGCTCTAAATATGTTGCTGATGTGGACCGAACGGATACAACAGTGGAGACTAGCAATGTGCAACGAGGAGAAATCTATGATTCAACTGGTAAGGTCCTTGTAGGCAATCAATCACACCAAGCGATTCAGTATACTAAGGGTGTTAATGTTTTATCCAGCGCTCTAAGAAGTACAGCAGATCGTTTGAGCCAGTATCTAAAAGTTTCAACTGCAACGCTTTCCACTCAAGATGAAGCAGATTACTATTTGGCCAAGTCATCCAATTTGACGAAAGTAGAAAATAGCATTAAGAACCATAGTGAATATGGTACCAAAGCACTTTATAATTTAGCGGTTGAAAAAGTTAAAAAAACGGTAAATTTAAGTAAAACGGAACAAAATGCGGCTAAAATTTTTAGTTTAATGAACGGTGCTTATGAACTTTCCACAGTTTACTTAAAAGAATCGGGTGTTTCTAATAAGGAAGTCGCAGAAATTGGCGAACATTTGTCAGAGCTGCCGGGTGTTAAAGTGGGAACGAGCTGGTCGCGAGACTATCCACAAGGCAATTCAATTAAAAGTATTGCTGGGACTGTTTCCAGTGCCAAAGTTGGTTTACCTAGTGATGAAGTTAACATCCTTCTAGCACAAGGTTACTCTCGAAATGACAGCGTTGGACAAAGCTACTTGGAAAAAGAATATGACTCTATTTTAAAGGGAACCAAGTCACAGACGCGTGTTGAAGTTAGTGGAAACAGTACTGTTAAAAAAGAAGTTAAACAATATGCAGGTAAAAAGGGTGATAATCTAGTTCTTTCAATTAATGCAGCCTTTCAGCAAAAAATTCAACAGTATACACGATCTGCAGTTACCAGTGCAGGTGGTGAATCCACTGGTGGATATGCGGTTGTGATGAATCCAAATACAGGGGCAGTCATTGCATTAGCCGGCGTTGATCGAAATACAAGTACTGGTAAAGTCACAGATAATGCGCTAGGTACCATTAATGAACCAATCGTAATGGGTTCTGTTGTTAAGGGAGCTATGGTATCAGGTGCCTTGATGGATGGCGTTATTTCGCCTACTAACAGTACAATGACGGATCAACCGATTAAACTTGCGGGAACTAGTTCCAAAGCATCATGGTTTAATAAAACGGGTAGTGCTAATATGCGTTTAACAGCTTCTACTGCTTTGGAAGTATCTTCTAACTCTTATATGATGCAGCTAGCTATGAAAGAGGCGGGATTTAACTATTCCTCTGGAACAAGTTTGTTAGGTATGAAGTCAAGTATTTTTACAAAGATGCGTGGTTATTTTGAACAGTTTGGTTTAGGAACCTATACAGGAATAGATATTCCAGGAGAATCATCAGGATACAAAGGTCCAAGTGGAGAAAGCAATATTGGTAAAGCCCTGGATTTGTCCTTTGGAAATTATGATGCGTATACAACAATTCAAGTAGCTCAGTATATTTCAACAATTGCGAATGGCGGTTACCGAATTGCTCCCCACGTGGTTTCACAAATCCGTGGTACAAATTCAAAGGGTGGTCTTGGGACAGTTGAAGAGACGATTCAACCTAAGATTTTGAACTATATTGATGATACAGCTGCCGAAAAAAAGGTAGTTACCAAAGGATTGTATGAAGTTGTTCATGGAACCAATACGTATAAAACGGGTGGTTCGTTGGCAAGCATTAGTCCCGGCATTTCCGCCAAAACGGGTACTGCCGAAACAACCACTAATGGTAAAACAACGGTAACACTTAGTTTAGCCTCTTACGCACCATCTAATGATCCTAAAGTGGTTGTAGCAGTTGCAATGCCAGGTTTAGGGGAGAGTGCCGAAACTAATAATATCGAACTGGCTAAAAAGATTTATTCGGCTTATTGGAAGATGGTTCAAAGTACTTCTACGTTGAAGAACCCAACCAAAGCAACAACGGCATCTAACAAGACGGCAACTAATTAATCAGTGATTTAGGGTAGTACTTTAAAGGAATCGATGAAACTTGCTTGCGTCATTCAGTATTATTGTGGTATTATATTTTAAGTTGAGGGCGCAACGCCCATCAGAATTAATAGTTGGGAGGTTGGAGCCATGCGCGTACACATTACATTAGAATGTACAGAATGTCATAATCGACAATATCTATCAAGCAAAAACAAGCGTAACAATCCGGATCGTTTGGAGTTAAATAAGTATTGCCCACGTGAAAGAAAGGTTACATTACATCGCGAAACCAAATAAGATTGGACAAAATGATCGAATTTTGTTCCGATCTTTTTTATTAACCATAAAAAATTTTGAATTGAGGGATGCCAATGCAACCAGAAAAAAAGAAGCAGCGTAGTGTGCAGCTAGCTAAATTACAGCAATTAGATCCTACTCAAAAGCAACGAGAATCGCTTAGTATTTATAAACAACTTTTTGCAAGTCCTGAGTGGCAAAATGCAACAGTTATTGCGACGACAATGAGTGGCGATATTGAGTTGAATACATTACCAATTATTCAACAGGCAGGTTTGGAAAATAAAACGATTGTTATTCCTAAAACACTGCCAAAATGGCAAATGAATTTTCAAATTTTTGATCAGAATACTAAACTAGTTAAGAGTAAGTTTAATGTTTTAGAACCAGAAAATGGTAAAGAAGTTGAAAAACAACAAATTGATTTAATTCTTGTACCCGGACTTGGTTTTGCCCAGGCAGGGAATTTTCGACTTGGCTTTGGAGGCGGTTATTACGACCGATTTTTGAGTGATTATACGGGGAAGACGGTAAGCTTAGTTTTAAGCGTACAATTTTTCGAACAACCTGTTTGGCCCGTAGAAGCACATGATATTCCTATTCAAAGTCTAATTAAAAGTGAGGCAAAGTAATGCAACAAACCTTAAAAAAATGGGATCGGCAACCTTATATGACGGTTGGACTGGTTATAATCAATTTTCTTGTGTTTGGTCTGATGACAATAAATGGTGGTTCTGAAAACACACAAACACTGTTGCAGTATGGTGCCGTATTTAAACCATTAGTTGTTCAAAATGGTGAATGGTGGCGGCTGATAACTGGAATGTTCATTCATATTGGGCTAACCCATATCGTCATGAATATGGTTACCTTATATTTTGTTGGCATACAAATTGAAAACTTATTTGGCCATTTTAAATTTTTGGTGATTTATTTCATTGCAGGTATATTTGGAAATGTGGTCAGTTTAGTATTAGGAAATCCACTGGCACTGTCGGCCGGTGCCAGTGGTGCTATTTTTGGTTTGTTTGGAGTTTGGCTAATGTTAGGGGAATCTTTTCATGATAATCCTTATATTAAGGCTTATGCGCGGCAACTTGGTCTATTTGTGGTTTTGGCTTTGGCCTCCAGTTTGATGGAGTCAGGAATTGATATCTATGCGCATATCGGAGGAATATTGGCTGGCTTTCTGGCAGGTTACCTAGTGGGAGTTCCTAAAATTGGTAAGGTTGAGATTCCAAAGAGGATTGTGGCAACAGTTGTGTTAATCGTTTTGTTTGCGGTTACTTTTGGAACACTAATAACTAAGTAAACTTCGCAAAATAACGTTTACAAATCTATTTTTATCTGTATAATTAATTGGGATGATGTTATGAAAACACTTTATGATGTGCAGCAGTTACTTAAAAAATTCGGTATCTATGTTTATGTTGGAAAAAGAATTTGGGATATTGAATTAATGAGTATTGAATTAAAACATTTACACGATGCAGGTGTAGTTGATAATCAAACTTATACTAAGGCAGTCATGGTTCTGCGACATGAACATCATTTAGAAGAGGTTCGCGCAAAGCAACCTAACAAATTATATTAATATTGGAGGAAACAATAATGGATCGCAAGTTGATTGGTGTTGACCTTGGTGGAACAACTATTAAGTTTGCTATTTTAACAGATAGTGGCGAGGTACAACAAAAATGGAGCGTGGAAACCAACATTTTAGATGAAGGTAGCCATATTGTACCAGACATAGTTGAATCAATTAATCACCATATTAAACTTTATAATATGGATAAATCACAGTTTATCGGTATCGGAATGGGAACTCCCGGAACTGTCGATCGTGAAAAAGGAACTGTTGTTGGTGCCTATAACTTAAATTGGAAAACTGTCCAGAATGTAAAAGCTGACGTTGAAGCAGGTACGGGTATTAAATTTACCATGGACAATGATGCAAACGTAGCTGGTCTTGGCGAACGATGGAAGGGCGCTGGCGAGAATGGCAGTGATGTTTCTTTCGTAACGTTAGGTACTGGAATCGGTGGCGGATTAATTGCTGATGGTCAATTACTACACGGTACTGCTGGTGCAGCTGGTGAAATTGGTCACGTTACTGTAGAGCCAAATGGTTATCTATGTACATGTGGCAAACGTGGTTGTTTGGAACAGTACGCTTCAGCTACTGGAGTTGTGCACGTTGCACGAGATATGGCCGAAGAATTTTCCGGTGATTCTGAATTGAAACGCCAAACAGATGATGGACAAGATATTACTTCTAAATTAGTATTTGATTTAGCAAAGAGCGGTGACGCATTAGCCGTACGTGTTGTTGATAAGGTTTGTTATTATTTAGGATTAGCTTTAGGTAATCTTGCTAATACATTGAATCCAGAAAGCATTGTTATTGGCGGTGGTGTTTCTGCTGCAGGTGATTATCTCTTAAAACAAGTTGATCATTACTTCCAAGAATTTGCATTTACAACAGTTCGAAATTCAACAAGTTTGAAATTGGCACGTTTGGGTAATGACGCCGGTGTTATCGGTGCGGCATCGTTAGCCTTGAGCTTTAATTAAGATAGCTTGAAGTAAGCCGGTATAAAGTGAACCCCCAAGGTTGGACAGAAAAATCCAATTTTGGGGGTTTCATTTATGAGTAAATTTAATTTCGATTTTAAAGTTAAGATTGTCACCGAGTATTTAAGTGGTCAGGCAGCTTATTCACTAGCGAGAAAGTATGGGATTGGCAGCAAGGCTACCGTTTCAATTTGGATTCAGCGATTTGAAAGATTTGGTATTAAAGGACTTCAGCCAAAAGCCATGGACTTAGAATACACTAGTCAGTTTAAAGTTGATGTATTAAACTGGAGGAAACAAAATCAGGCCTCACTTCCAGTAACCGCCTTACACTTTAATTTATCCTCGCCAAGTACAATTTGGCAATGGGAAAAGCGATTTGAGACATTAGGAATTAAAGGGCTTGAGCGAAAGCGAGGCAACTCGAAAAATATGGCAAAACACAAGAATGAGAACGCTAAACCAGTTGTCCAAAAGGACAACTCAACAACAAAAGATACTTTAAAGCAACTCCAAAAAGAGAATCAAATGTTGAAGATTGAGAATGAATACTTAAAAAAATTAGAAGCCTTAGCTCGGAAAAAATCAGCACAAAGGAAATCTCGAAAATAGCGACTGAGTTGAGGCAAATATTCCAAGTATCAATTAAATTGATTCTCAAAGTAATTAAAATACCGCGTAGCACGTATTACTACACTCGAAATCATGAAGGTCGAAAATTCAATGACGATCAAGTTATTCAAGCAATTGATGAAATTCGACAACAAGATTTAAAATACACAAAGAAGTACGGGTACCGTCGAATTACAAGTGCTCTGCATGATTTAGGATTTCAGATAAATCACAAGCGGGTTTTACGTATTATGCAAGAACATGCCTGGATATGTCATGCCTTTAATCGCCAAACTCGTAAATATAACTCGTATAAAGGATTAGTTGGTAGGATTGCCCCTAATCGGTTAAAGCGTCGCTTTAAGACCGACAGACCCTATCAAAAACTTGTAGCAGACGTCAGTGAATTTCGATATGGATCTATGGGAACAAATGAACGCGTTTATTTGGAACCGGTACTAGATTTATTCTCTGGAGAAATTTTAGCATTTAATATAAGTGAACATCCAACAGTTGAATTCGCCATTAAACCGCTCAAAGAAGCTTTAGAAGGACTTCCGGCACTAAATTATCGGACAACAGTTCATACTGACCAAGGCTTTCAGTATCAACATCGCCAATGGCGAACGCTCTTGAAAGAACATCATGCATTCCAAAGTATGTCTCGTAAAGCGACTTGCCTTGATAATGCAGTAATGGAGTCATTCTTTCATATTATGAAAGCAGAAATGATGGATGAACATTTTGAAGATAAAACTAGCCTAATTCAAGCAATGAAAGATTGGATAGACTTCTATAACAACCGTCGTATCAAAACAAAATTAAACGGCAAGCCCCCGGTAAAATACCGAGAACTCGCCGTTCAAAAAGCAGCTTAACAATTTGTCCAATTTTAAGGGTTCACTTCAGTATTGGGATTTCCCAAAACGGCTTTTTTTATTTTTCTGGGCTAGGCAAAATCTCAATTTATGTGTAAAATGAAGTTGATTGACATAGGAGGAATATACAGTGGTTTTAGGTGCAAGTTCAAAAACTAGTTTTATTATTAATACGATCTTAATTATCTTGATTGTAGCTTATTTTGTTTATCAAGGTTATGTTGTTTGGAAACGCAGACGAGTTTCAAGTATTCTGGATGAAGATGAGTTTCAAGAAGGAATGCACAAAGGACAGGTCATCGATTTACGTGAGAAAAAAGATTTTGATGCTGGTCATATTTTGGGTGCCCGTAATATTCCATATTCAACTTTAAAAAGTCGTTTTCAGGAACTTAGAGCGGATTTACCTGTTTATATTTATGATCAAGGCCGAAGCTTAAGCTCAAGAGCTGCAATCTTTTTAGCTAAAAAGGGTTATAAGAAACTTTTTATTCTTCGTTATGGTTTTCAACGGTGGAATGGTAAAACTAAAAAGAAAGATTAATTAAATCCGAGGTAAAGAATCATTGAGATGAATGAAACTGTGATCATCCTTGAAGAGTCTTTACCTTTTTTATTTTGAAACCTTTTTAAATGGAAAAATAAAAAGGACTGAAATTTTCAGTCCTCTCAGATATGAATAACTTAGCCATTATGTGCTGATCGTTGTTTACGCATGGCGCGTTTGCGATTTTCAGCAGCACGATTTTCTTGATCTTCAATTGGTTGAACGATAATTTTGTGGAAGGTATAGAGAGCGGCAGCAGCAGCGCCAACAACTGAGAAGCCACCAACGATAAAGCCTTTAGTAAAATTTTTCATATTTGAAACCCCTTTCCATCTTTAATTATCTTCATTATGACTTTTTTTTATAAAAATATCCAGTAAATTACGTGAATGGGAATGATTTTATGCTAACAAAAATAATTGCCCACCGTGGAAGCAAGGGAATTCGTCCAGAAAATACGCTTCCGGCATTTGAAAAAGCAATTGAAGAAGGCGCAGATGGTATTGAAACAGATGTACATATGTCTAAGGATAAACATTTAATTATCATGCATGACGAGACTGTAGATCGTACGACAAATGGCACTGGAAGGATCTTTGATAAAACGTTGGCTGAATTGAAGCAACTTGATGCTGGTGGTTATTTTGGATATGACTATCTGGGTACACAGATTCCAACTTTGGACGAGGTTGTGCAATTATTAATCAAAAAACATTTTACCGGTCTTTTTAACTTGGAACTTAAAACAGATAAAATTCAGTATCCAGGAATCGAAGAAAGTGTCTCAGCATACATGAATCAACAAACGCTACCTTTTAAAATTATCTATTCCAGTTTTCATCCACAGTCGCTAATAAAAATGCATGCCTTAAACCCTACAGTTGAATTCGCAAGTTTATTTAAACTACAAACTAAATTTGCTCGAAAATTTTATCGGAATCAACTAGTGAAAGACTGGCATCCGGATATTCGCTGGGTGCGTGCGCATCGTTTCTTCTTACCACATGTGCAATTACGTCCATGGACGGTAAACAGCACCGAGGATATGCGTTATTGTTTTAAACGGCATTTTGATGGCATTATTACAGATTATCCAGGTCGAGCAGGAATTATTCGGCAGGCAATTCAGGGTGGTTAATGAAATGGAAAAAGTATTGGCAATTGTTGGTCCAACTGCAGTTGGTAAAACTAGTTTATCTTTAAAACTTGCTAAAAAATTTAATGGAGAAATTATCTCTGGTGATTCTATGCAAGTGTATCAAAACCTAAATATCGGAACAGCAAAAATTTCCGCCGATGAACAACAGGGAATTAAGCATCATTTGATCAATATTCGTGAAATTGATCAACGATTTTCGGTGTCTGATTTTAAAAAAGAGGCTACTGAAAAAATTCATCAAATTACTTCTGACGGGCATTTACCAATTATTGTTGGTGGAACGGGATTTTATTTGCAGGCGCTGTTAGCCGATTTATCACTCGGCAATGATCAATATGAACCAGCTGAAACTGTACGAAGCAAATGGCACAGTTATGCAAAAGAACATTCACAAGAACAGTTGTGGCAAAAGTTAAATGATATTGATCCAAAAGCCGCAGCAAAAATTCCTGTTACAAATGAAGTTCGTGTTGTTCGAGCATTAGAAGTATTTGAAAAAACTGGTCAATTATTTTCAGAACAAAATGATGTCAACAAAGCACCTTACGATGCATTGCTAGTTGGTTTGAATACAGATCGCAGTTTGCTGTATAAACGGATTGATCAACGAGTAGACCAAATGGTTACGGACGGCTTAGAAAAAGAGGCTCATTGGTTGTATCAACAAGGTGGTGTGCAATTACCTGCTGGAAAAGGAATTGGGTATCGAGAATGGTATCCTTATTTTAAAAAACAAATTTCAAAAGAACTGGTAATTGCAAAAATTAAACAGAATTCGCGGCATTATGCAAAACGGCAATTAACGTGGTTTCGAAACAAAATGAATGTAAATTGGTTCGATATTATTCAGCGACCAGATGAAGAAAAAAAAATTATTGCAGAAATTCAAAAATGGGTTGGAGGAAATCAAAAATGAATTGGACAGATGGTTTAAACACCAAATTAATCGAATTAGTGAAAGATGTTGATCAACAAATTGCGCCTAAATTGATGGCTATTGATGAACAAGTCCTTTTTAATCAAAAAAAAGTATTAGATGCTTTTCGAAGGGAAAAAATATCTGAAGAAGAGTTAAATGGTTCAACTGGATATGGTTACGACGACACTGGTCGTGACGCTTTAGATGCGGTTTATGCTGATGTTTTTAAAACAGAGGATGCAATGGTGCGACCACAAATTATTTCTGGGACGCATGCAATTAGTACTGCATTATGGGGAATGCTACGACCTGGTGATAAATTATTATATGTAACCGGTATGCCCTATGATACGGTTCAAGAAGTGATTGGGATAACAGGCGAGCCAAATGGCGGGTCTCTAAAAGACTTTAATATCAAATTTGACTATGCTGATCTTGATAATGAGGGTCATTTTTCAAAGAGTAATGTCAAACAAAAATTAACTGATGATGTAAAAGTAGTGGCAATTCAAAGATCACGAGGCTATGCAACGAGAGAAAGTTTCACGGTTGCTCAGATTGCAAAAATGATTCAGTTTATTAAAAAATTGAATGCCAATGTCAAAATTTTTATTGATAACTGTTATGGAGAATTTTCTGAGATTCAGGAACCAACTGAGTTTGGTGCGGATGTCATGGCTGGTTCATTAATTAAAAATGCTGGCGGTGGCTTGGCAAAAACTGGTGGTTATATAGTTGGGAAAAAACAATTAATCAAACGAATTGGAAACCGATTAACGACACCTGGGTCAGGTAAAGACGAAGGGGCAACTTTAAACACTTTAGAAGCCATGTTTCAAGGTTTCTTCCAAGCACCCAATGTTACCGGAGAAGCCATTAAAGGGGCAATTTTTGAAAGTGCCATTTTGGAAAAATGTGGGTTAAACGTCAGTCCAAAGTGGAATGCACCAAGAACAGACTTAATTCAGACGGTTAATTTTGGCAAGCCTGAGTCAATGATTAAGTTTGCAGAAACGGTACAACATTATTCACCAATTAATTCGTATGTAGATCCGGTGCCAAGTGAAATGGGCGGTTATGACGATAAGATTATTATGGCAGCTGGTACTTTTGTTCAGGGAGCAAGTATTGAATTCTCGGCTGATGGTCCTATTCGTCCACCATACACCCTATATATTCAAGGCGGATTAACCTATGCACATGTGAAAATTGCAATTACAGAAGCAGTTTCACAATTATTTTTCTAAAATAGCGCCTCATGTTATATCTTATGACATGAGGCGTTGACTTTAACTGAGGGCATTGATAAAATGGGGTTGTTTTTGAAAGGAGGGGTGTCATGATGGAAAAACAACTCCAACGATCACGAGCAGTTTTACCAATTGGAACAGTAATGAAACTGACGACTTTGAGTGCACGACAAATCCGATATTATGAAACGCAAGGATTAATCAAACCAGCACGTAACGCTGGCAATCGTCGTCAATTTTCATTAATTGATGTTGATCGTCTGCTTGAAATTAAAGACTATCTTGACGAAGGTTTTAATATGACAGAAATCAAGCGAGTTTATGAAAAGCAGGCTAAGCGGCAAGAAAAAGAACATAAGGATTTGGAAAAACCAGTAACCGATGAAGATGTGCGTCATGCATTGCATAATGAATTTTTATCAATTGCTGGTCTAAAGCATTGGCACAGCTCAAGTTTTCCATCTGATGACCTTTCCAAAAAATAAGAATAGGAGCGATATACATGGCAAAGCAACAATTCACCAAAGATGAAATTCGCAAAATGGCAAAAGAGGAAAATGTTCGATTTTTAAGATTGATGTTTACCGATTTATTTGGAATTATTAAAAACGTTGAGGTGCCAGTTAGCCAACTAGAAAAATTATTGGATAACAAATTAATGTTTGATGGCTCTTCAATTGATGGATTTGTGCGTATTGAAGAAAGTGACATGTATCTTTATCCTGATTTATCAACCTGGATGGTATTTCCATGGGGAAACGAACACGGCAAAATTGCTCGTGTAATTTGTGAAGTTTATACGCCTGATGGAAAACCATTTGAGGGTGATCCACGAAACAATTTAATTCGAGTATTGAAAGAAATGCGTGAAGCTGGCTATACAGACTTTAACATTGGGCCAGAGCCAGAATTTTTCTTGTTCAAATTAGATCCTGAAACTGGGAAACCAACAACTAATTTAAATGATAAGGGTAGCTATTTTGATTTAGCACCAATGGATCTTGGTGAGAATTGTCGCCGGGATATTGTTCTAGAACTTGAAAATATGGGCTTTGATGTTGAAGCATCTCATCATGAAGTTGCTCCTGGTCAACATGAAATTGATTTTAAATATGCGGACGCCTTATCAGCAGCAGACAATATTCAAACGTTCAAACTTGTTGTTAAAACAGTAGCACGCAAATATAATCTACATGCTACCTTTATGCCAAAGCCACTCGATGGCATTAATGGTTCAGGGATGCACTTAAACATGTCGCTGTTCCATAATAAGGGCAATGCCTTTTATGATGAAAAAAATGAACTTCAGCTTTCACAGGAAGCTTACTGGTTCTTGGGTGGATTATTAAAGCATGCGCGTAGTTTTACCGCTGTCTGTGATCCAATTGTTAACTCCTATAAACGATTAGTACCTGGTTTTGAAGCCCCAGTTTATGTGGCATGGTCAGGAAGCAACCGTTCACCACTAATTCGAGTACCAAGCAGTAGAGGTTTATCAACGCGCCTTGAATTGCGCAGTGTAGATCCTAGTGCAAACCCATATCTCGCAATTGCGACTGTACTAGAGGCTGGTTTAGATGGTATTCGTAATAAGATTGAACCACCTAAGTCAATTGATCGTAATATCTACCGAATGGACGAAAAAGAACGTAAGGATAATCATATTGATGATTTGCCGTCAACTTTGCACAACGCCTTAAAAGCGTTTGAGGCTGACAAGGTGATGGAAAAGGCGTTAGGTTCTCATATTTATCAAAGCTTTTTGGAAGCAAAACGACTAGAATGGGCTTCATATCGTCAAGAAGTTACCCAGTGGGAACGAGATCAATATTTAGAACAATATTAAATTAATTTTTATTTTAACGATTAATTACGATGGTCATTTTTGACTCGGTAATTAATCGTTTTTTTGTTTTTTACTATATTTTGTTGGGAGTTTGCCACCTTTTTAAGTCATGACTTGATTAATCTGTTAAAATTTAGTAAGGAATAAGAAAAATCCTTTGTTGATTGCTCAGATATTTGTTACATTAGAGATAATCAATACGTAGGTTAAACTTACAAAAATAGGAGCGATACACATGAGTGATGAAAAAAACACGACTGAATCTCAAGAGCAACCAAATGCAAAATTAAAGCAGAGTCTTTCAGGTAAAATCGCGTATTTAAATGCGTTACAGGGTGCTGTTGATCAACAAAATGATCGAATGACATATGAATTGCTAGATCCTGAACGTTATCATACTGAAATTTCGAGTGCAACTGAAGCAACTAAGAGCGGTTATTTTAGTTTAGTAGATGATGTTAGAAGCCAAATAGCACATTATTTGAGTTACCAGCTAATTGATTATCTGGCTGAAATTTATCCCTTCTTTTACTACCGAGAAGTAGCAGAAGGTGAGTTTAAAATTTTGTTTGGTAACTGGTGGGATCGTCGTGAATTTGGCTATTTAGATGTTTTAAATCTAGAGTTTCAATTTGATAAAGATGAATATCAAAAATTAGCGGGGACCTTCCAATTAGATGCCAATAATAAGCATTTAAATACAGAAGAGATTGCCAAAATATCAGAAGAAAATAAACAGTTACAAACGTTACTTACTAATCAGGACCAACGTGATTCACGTAAGGCACAATTACGTGACCAATTACAAGATACTAGTTCAAACAGCTCTTTTTGGGAGAGCGGTAAGGTTAAGGAAGAACGTCAGGCACTCAAGGATGAACTAACTAAGTTAACTGAAGAAGATCAAAAAGCTATGGATGCTCGCGATACTATGAAGAATAATGAGGATCGTATTTTGGCTCTTTCAAAAGAGGATACAATCTTGAGTTATGAAAAACAAGCAATCAAACAGGCTTTTGGAAGCTTTGAATCCTTTACAAATCATTCTAAAAAATTATATTCTGACTATCTAACAAGCTTGATCGGAAAGGCAAAGGTGCGTGCTGATGAGTAATGAATCTTTAAATCCTTCAAGTCTGACCACAAATGGGCGTTTAGTTGCATATAGTGAATCACTAAAAGCTGGAATTCAACATGGCATTGAGTTTACAAAGTTATTTGATCAATTAACTGATACCAAAGATGCAGGTGAGCTCTTAGCTGCCTCAACGGTGTTGTTTGACTTTCAAATGGATACTGACTATGTGGTATACCCGCATAAATATGATGCTAACGATTACTACCTCATTTTTATGAGTCGATTATTAGAGTTGCACAATAATAAAGATGCGGTCTTACATTCTCGTGAGGACAATCTGAAAGCAGATACACTTTTTCAAACTTTTCCAAATATAGATGACTCTGAAGAATTCCATTTTGAACAACGAGAAAATCAGGATGGCGCTTTTTATGTGGAACAAAACAGTCACCAAGTTATCTTTTCTTTGAATTTGAAAGAGAAGGCCATGTACTTTAATTCGGATACAATTACTAAGCTTTTTATTACAGAGTGGAGTGGCAAATCCGATAATGAAGCTGTGACAAATGCGGTTGACTTGTTTATTCAATTTGGTAAGTATTTAGTTGCTGATTTTGGTTTTAGTGTTGACTTCAATATGTTAGATGCATCAAATTCTAAAAAGTATGTTCTTGCTAATTCCGATTTATCCGAACAGATTATGGACAAATTGTTTGTGGCTACAGCTGATAATAATTTAATGTTACAGAACATGGATACAGTTCAAGGTGCTTTTTTAGATCTCGGCAATCAGATTATTTTCAGTTTATATAAAGAGATTAATGCGGATGGTAGTGGCCACTGGGTAATCACTGTTCAGGATCCTGAAGAAAAATATTCTCTTTTTGAAATTTTCAATCAATTTGCTTTCTTAAAAAAATGGTTCTTGGATAATCTAGATGAATTACAAATTGGCTCAAAAATGTCATAGACGTAGGTGAAAAAATTGTTAAATATTCCTAAAATGTTACAGTCATCTATTCAACTGGATAGAAGTATTGCTGCGGAAAAAGAATTAACGTTAAGCTGGCCAGAACGAATTAAAAATACTTTGCTCTCTTTGGATGTGGAGCTTTCTGAGGTTGCTAATACTTCTGAGTGGTTTAAGGTTTGGAAAGAGCATAAAGGAAAAAACGACGAAGGGAAAACGGTTCGTGAAACACTACTGGTTGAATACGTTGATGCCATTGATTTCTTTTTACTCTTTGCCAGTCAAAAGCAATGGGTGGAGAATGTTGATTTAACTCCGGAACAATTTAAAAAGTTAGAGACTAGTGACAGTAAATTAAATCTAACTGATACTTATTTGGCAATCAAATCGATGCTTTTCAGCAGTTCGGTTAGTAATCGACCTGATAATTTTCGGCACGCATGGCACCTATATTTAAAATTAGGAATGGTGGGATTTGGTTTTTCACCAGCGGAAATTGAAGCGGCATTTTACCGAAAAAATAAAATTAATTATCAAAGACAAGAAAATAACTATTAATAACAGATAGACAAAAAAGGAGGTCACTGATTAGTGAACTTCCTTTTTTTGTATGAATAAATAAGTTTTTAACAATTATCTAGTTAATTATTCTTGAGTGTTTTATGTTCTGAACGTGTTTGAGACTGTGGAAACAAAGAATCCCAGTCATTTATCACTTGAACACCAACTGCTAAAATAAGAATAATAAGAATGATCATCAATGGTCCCATAAAAAACGCCTCCAATCAAATTTTACATTTTCATTATGACAATGTTACGGGAATGTTTCAACAAATATGCTCATAATTCGTTGAAACTACTTTTTTAGTGTAAAGATTAAAATAAAAAAGCCCGAGAATTTCTCGAACTTTGATGATTATCTACTGAGTATTACCCACATTATTTAATTTTTGTTGAGCCTTAGTTTCTTTAATGAATTCATTATAAATTTTTTTCCGATTAGCAGTTTGTTTGGTAATTGGTTTTACGGTTAAATGAATAGCTTTGTAAAATTCGGTACTAATCGATCCGGATAAGTCATCATCGAAACCATAATGATTTTGGTAAGCATTTTTAATAATATTTTTTATGCTCTTATTATTATCAATGAGCACATCACGCAATGCTTTTTTGTTCTGACTATTCATATTTTTACTTGCTTCTTTATCTAACTTATCAACGGCTGAATAAATATTCTCAGCGGTTTTTGGTTTCTCAGAATCAAATTTTTCTAATGCTTTAAGTAACTGATTGACGTATTTTTTGTTGGTTTGTATTTGGTTATAATTATTAGAGCTAACTACCACCGTCCCGTAAACCTTGTTTCGACTACATCCGGTTAAAAATAGTCCTAGGATGAGAAAAGGAATTAGCCAGTAAACTTTCTTTTTCATTTTTTTCAACTTCCTTCATTCTTACTATCCTTATAATACCAAAAAAGTGCCCATAATGAAAGCATTTACTTAATACGTATGTGTCAAGTTTTCCTAGGTACCTTATAATCAACCAAATATTTATACATAATTCTTAGTTTGAAAATATTTTTGCTATTGCTCCGATGGGGCTACTTGTTGGGGCATCAACTGGTATTTTACCTGCAAGAACGCCAATATGCTTAGAATGGTGCTTGCTGCTCAGCTGGGCTGAACTCAACGTCTTCAATGGTTCCGTCGCTATCTCAATCCTTATCTCTTGTAACTTTCTTAAACCACCACGTAAGTATTTATTCAGCTTACCGTTTACCCGA
The DNA here is from genome assembly GCF_964062635.1 of Pediococcus ethanolidurans. Classification (NCBI taxonomy): domain Bacteria; kingdom Bacillati; phylum Bacillota; class Bacilli; order Lactobacillales; family Lactobacillaceae; genus Pediococcus; species Pediococcus ethanolidurans. The sequence goes on along the minus strand of NZ_OZ061250.1, from coordinate 1,858,862 downwards.
GCTTCAATTAATTTCAACATAGCTTCAAGGCCTTTTTCGGACCATACTTTACCTTGCTTTTTCATCCGATACGTATACGCTCTGTGTGAGCTTTCAATGGATCCTAATTTGCCGATCTTCATGAAGCCACGATCGTGTGGAGACTTTATAAACTGCCAATTTCTTGCCAAATATTGCCTTAGGGTTCTTAGGCTCTCAAGCTCCTTATCAGTTTTAATTTGCGACTCAAACGTATCTAAAATAACGTTTAACTGATTCTGATCATACAAGCTAACGCTCTTAACGGCCTTTTTCAACCAATGGATTAAATAAACCAAAGGTTTGTTTAATCTTTTTGACAAAGTGATACCGATCGATAGTAAATTCAACTCTTTGAGCACTCGGAACTATTTCTCGCATACTTTCCGGATTATACCCTGGGCCACCATCACTTGCTGTAAACACGGTCATTTCACTGATTCTATAATACTTCTCAATGTAGTCAGTTACTCGTTTTTGAACCTTTTTTTGATTGATACCAACGAATTCAACTTTGTTTGATCTTGTTCCATCTAAACCTGATTCAAAAACAATGTAATGGTGGACGTCCTGTCTTCGTCGATTAATTTTGTGTATCTCAAAGGCATCGCCTTCAACCACTAAGTTCTCAACTTTTCGTCTCTTAACTATTTTCTTTTCGGACGATTTTTCTTCTGTCTTCACGGTATCTGCCATGTCTCTGATAATTCGGTCTACTGACCAAGCACTAATATCCGTCTGACTGGCCAGATTGATCATCGCTGCCGTATTTCTCATCGTTGTCGTTTGCCCAATTTTGGCAACGACACTTTTAAAATAAGGTGAAATTCTTTTTCTTTCTTCCAACTGAAGCTGTTCATCCAACGGGAAGTAATAGCTTCCATTTGGTCGAAGATAACATCTTCTTTCAAAATTAACGGCCCCAAACATAAACTCAATTGTTCTAGCCTGTCGATTAATGAATGTATTTTCCGCCGGAATTGATGGAACGAGCGTTTCATCTAATTGCCTCAGATATTCAGCTACAACCAGCTGGAATGACTTCCTAAGATGAAGAATTACCTGCTCCTCTAAATCAAATAAACTGTCTAAATTTCCCAATGATTCAATAAAATCTGCTAAAATATACATGAAAGACCTGTATCCTTTCCTTTAATCTTCGTCGATTAAAAGGCTACAGGTCTTTTTCTATATATTCAACTCAAAATGAATATTCCTAGAATTTTATTGACCATCTAGGAAAACCTTACACTAACCTTAATACTTCTCCAATTTAAGAAGATTTAAATAATAGATTACGAACTAACTTATAGAGAATTAATTTATGCGGTATTGACGAACTTTTTTTTTTACCTTATAATCAATAACGCGGACCGGTAGCTCAGTTGGATAGAGCATCCGCCTTCTAAGCGGACGGTCGTGAGTTCGAATCTCACCCGGTTCATAAATGCACTAAATAGGAATTTTATGCAGGTCAAGAATGTTGATATAAAAACGTTCTTGTTTTTTTATACATCAAGTTAGCACCGTAAATTGGCAATATTTTGAACAAAATTTGGTTATACTTGCAAAAAATGAACGCGAAAAAAATAAAAACAATAACGTAAATGATGGCTGTTGATTTATTTGGAAGCATAGCATTATAAAAGAAATTTATAACGGAGAAAGTCATGAAAATTGCGCGAATAAAAAAGTATGAGCAAGCTCATTTTCAATTGCTCTTATTAGCAGATCCTAATCGTCACTTAATTGAGCAGTATTTGAAAAGTAGTTTTGGATTTGAAATGCTTGAAGGCGAGAACTTGATTGGATTGATAGTGCTAACACCAATAGATCAATTCAAAATTGAGTTAAAAAATTTGGCTATTGATCCAAAGTATCAACATCAAGGTTATGCACAAAAACTAATTCAGTTTGTGACAGAGTATGCCGCACAAAAAAATTATCATGAAATGGTTGTTGGCACCGGTACAACCAGTTTTGTTCAACTGTATCTTTACCAAAAAATGAATTTTCGTTGTTTTGCGGTGAAAACCGACTTCTTTATAGATAATTATTCAAAGTCAATTTTTGAAAATGGGTTACAGTTGCGGGATATGTTGTTGCTTCACAAAAATCTTCTAAAGTGATTCTTAGTGTAACTAGTTTTTAAAATTAGGTTTAAATTTTTGTTTTTTAAATGAAAATACCGTAGAATCAAGTTCTGAATGAATTGAAGGTTAGGAGAAGGTACATTGTCCAGTGAATTAGATCCTCGCATTATGAAAACTAAACGGCAACTTAAAGTAGCCTTGATTAAGTTGCTAACCAGTCAAAGCACGCAAAGCTTAAGTATTCAGCAAATAACTGAAACTGCCGAAATTACTCGGGGAACTTTTTATCTGCATTATCGGGATAAACAGGATTTTATTCAAACAATTATTAATGATTTTGTGGTGGATCTTTTTCAATCTGCATTGATAGATGGCAAAGAATCTTTAGAACCAAAAATGCAAATTTCAGAACATGTTGCATATGTTTTTTCCTTGGAAAAAGGATTTAAATATATGGCAGATAATTATCAAACTTTTATAGTTCTTTTTGGATTAACCGGTAAGAATAATTTTGCAATGAAAGTTGAACTGGCTTTTCGTAAGCATCTACAACTTTTTTTAAAAGCCGTGAATTTAACTGAATCTCAACAAACAGCTCATTTAAAATTAAAGGCTGATTTTATTATCACTGGATTATTAGGTACCATGAAAAATTGGCTTGCTGAAGGAATAATTTATTCTCCGCACTTTATTAGTCGAAGTACGTATAATTTCATTCATGAAAAAGGCAACGAAACAGTAAGCATCAGTGACTTCTTTGTTGAATAAGGAACAAGTTGACTTTTGCTTGATATTTTGATATTATTGTAACGTTGTATTTGTGGCTTCCACGGCTACAACCGCACGGCTCAAGTTTTTAAGTTCTAGTTTAGACACTTTTAGCTGGCGAGTATTAGAAATGAGGAGGTGCACACTGTGTACGCAATTATTGAAACTGGTGGCAAACAACTTAAAGTTGAAGAAGGTCAATCCGTTTTTGTTGAAAAGCTAAACGTTAAAGAAGGCGACAAGGTCACTTTTGACCAAGTTCTTTTCGTTGGTGGTGAATCAACTAAGATCGGAACACCAATCGTTGATGGCGCAACTGTTAATGGAACTGTTGAAAAACAAGGCAAAGACAAGAAAGTAACTACTTTCAAGTATAAAGCTAAGAAGAACCAACATTCTAAAAAGGGTCATCGTCAACCATATACAAAAATTACGATTGATGCTATTAATGCTTAATTTGGAGATTTTCAATGATTAAAGTAACCATTAAGCTAAGTGCACAAACAGGTGTTGAACAGTTTGAAATGATTGGTCATGCCGATTCTGGCCCTTATGGACAAGATATTGTTTGTGCAGCTGCTTCAGTACTAGCAATTAATACAATTAATAGTGTTGAACAGATTGCTGGCGTAAAACCTGAAACGAGAATGGACGAGGACAACGGTGGTTTATTAACTGCTAAGTTTCCGAAAGTTTCAAATCGTGATCAGCTTTTACAAATGCAAGCGATCTTAAAAAGCTTTGTTATTGGAATGCAAGATGTTGCTCGAAATTATTCGCAATTTATAAAAATAAACATTCAGAATTAATATTCGGAGGTGTAAAGCTATGTTAATGAATTTACAATTCTTCAGTCACCATAAAGGTGGTGGTTCCACTTCTAATGGTCGTGATTCAGCAGGTCGTCGTCTTGGTACAAAACGTGCTGATGGTCAACCAGTTAAAGGTGGCATGATCATCTACCGTCAACGTGGAACTCATATTTATCCAGGAACAAATGTTGGTCGTGGAAATGATGATACGTTATTTGCATTAACTGATGGTGTTGTCCGTTTTGAACGTAAGGGACGTGACAAACGTCAAGTTTCTGTTTATCCCGCAGCAGATGCAGAATAGTTTTAATGTGTGGAGCCAGAACATTTAAGTTGTTCTGGTTCTTTTTTTGTCAAATTACTTTAAAATATAGGTAACTCTTTTAACTTAGCTTGCTTTTAACCTACTGATATTGCTATAGTTAGGTGTAAAGAATTTTGGAGGTAAAAAAATGATTTCAACTTCAGATTTTAAAAATGGATTAACCATCCAAGTAGATGGTGGTATTTGGCGTATTGTGGAATTTCAACATGTGAAACCTGGTAAGGGCAGCGCTTTTGTACGAACGAAGCTAAAGAATTTACGAACTGATGCGGTTCAAGAAAAAACATTTCGTGCCGGCGAAAAAATGGAACAGGCCAACATTGAAACCAAAAAAATGCAATATTTGTATAATGATGGTGACAATTTTGTGTTTATGGATAATAAGACTTACGAACAATTAGAGGTCCCAGCAGACAATCTTTCTGCAGAAAAAGACTATTTAGTTGAAAATATGGAAGTCAGTGTCATTATGTTTGGTGACGAAACATTAGGTGTTGATTTACCTAATACAGTTAATCTAAAAGTGACTGATACCGAACCAGGTATTCGTGGCGATACTGCTACTGGTGGGTCTAAGCCAGCAACATTGGAAACTGGATTGATTGTGCAGGTACCTTTCTTTGTTAATCAGGATGATGTCCTTATTATTAATACGACCGATGGAACTTATGTTTCTCGAGCTTAGTTTTAACAGGAGGTTTATAAAATGGCAGAAGATAAATATTTAGCACTGGCGGAACATAAACCAACGCTTGGAGAAATTAAAATTGCTCCTGAGGTGGTTTCAATCATTACTGGAATTTCTGTTGAAGAGGTTAAAGGCGTTCACTTGAGTAGCAGTGGCTTAAGTGAAAGTGTAACTTCATTTTTAACGAGAAATACAAAAAGTCAGGGTGTTAAGCTTGGCTTAAATGAAGGCAAATTGCGTGTTGACGTATATGTTTATCTTGATTATGGTACTTCTGTTCCTGAAATTGCGAAAAAAATTCAAAGTAAAGTTCACCAACAACTTTTATTTATGACCGAACTTGAAGTTACTGAAGTCAATATTCATGTGGAAGGCATTATTCCGGCCAAAACAACATCAACAGTTGATCCAGATGATATTTTTGCGGAAAATGATGGTGAAGAAAAGTGAGCTTAAATCGACACCAAATTCGTGAAGCTGCGTTTCAGGTCTTATTTGCTCTGAGTAGCAACGCAGAAGCCTCACATGAAGATCTATATCATCAGGTTTTAGAAAGCTACCATGATGCTTCAGAAGACGTTCCAGTGTATCTGAGTCAAATTGTTGACGGTGTTTTGGACCACCAAGCGGAGTTAGATGAAGAAATCAGTAAATATTTAAAAAAGACTTGGTCAGTTGAACGCTTGGCAAGAACAGATCATCTCATTTTACAAATTGCTTTTTTTGAAATTAATTACGTTGAAGACGTTCCAAACAAAGTTGCAATTAACGAAGCGCTTGAATTGGCAAAAAAATTTGCTGATGAAACGGCTAAAAACTTTATTAATGGTGTTCTTTCCAGCAAATTAGGTTAAAGCTAGTTTGAAGCTAAGAGTGCTTGATCGGTTTTGATTTTAGTAACAATGGGTCGTTTACTTGAAGAATCAGAATATAAAGTTTTGTCTTTTAAAATATATTTAATTAAACCAGAAAAAACAAATTTTTTCTGGTTTTTTCGTATTTTCTATTATGCTAAACTATATGAGTAACCAATCACAAATATGAGAGAGGTAAATTTTATGGCAACTATTATGGATGGAAAAGCTCTTGCAGCTGAAATTGATATGAGAACGGCAAATAAAATTCAACGATTGGCTGATCAGGGGGTTACTCCTGGATTAGTTGTCATTTTGGTTGGTAAGGATCCGGCAAGCCAAATTTATGTTCGTAATAAAGAACGGCGTGCAAAAAAGCTTGGTATTCATTCTATTGTGCGTAATCTTCCAGAAACGGTTTCCGAAAAGGAACTTATTAAAATTATTCAAGAATATAATGAAGATTCAACCGTTCACGCAATTTTAGTGCAGCTTCCATTACCTGAACAAATTAACGAATTTCACGTCACAATGGCCATTTCGCCAACTAAGGATGTGGATGGATTTAATCCATTTAATTTAGGTAAGTTATTAATAAACAAGACTGATCAAACGCCAATTGCTTGTACACCACAAGGAATTATGTCGTTTTTCAAAAAATATCAAATCGATTTAGACGGCAAAAGAGCTGTCATGGTGGGGAGAAGTACGATAGTAGGTAAACCGATGGCGGCTCTTTTAACGAATGCTAATGCAACGGTAACGATTGCACATAGTCATACTCATCATCTGTCGGAATTAACCAGAGAAGCTGATATTCTCATTGTGGCCGTTGGTGTGGCACATTATATTAAAGCAGAAGACGTCAAACCAGGTGCAGTTGTAATTGATGTTGGAATGGATCGAGATAGTAACGGCAAATTGGTTGGTGATGTTGATTTTGAGTCGGTTGAAAAAAAGGTTTCATATATTACACCCGTACCCAAAGGAGTTGGACCAATGACAATTACTACCTTAATTTCACAAACGGTTACAATGGCGGAATGGAGTAGTGAAAAAAATGGATAAGGAAAATTATCTAACGGTAACTGCTTTAACACAATATATAAAACGTAAATTTGATGTAGATCCTTACTTAGGTCGTGTTTATTTGATAGGAGAAATTTCGAATCTTCGAATAAGACCACACGCACATCAATACTTTAGTTTAAAAGATGATCATGCAAAGATAAATGCTATTATGTTTCGCTCTGCTTTTGAAAAGGTGAAATTTACTCCTGAAACTGGAATGAAGGTGCTAGTTACTGGACGGTTATCAGTCTACGAAGCAAGTGGTAGTTATCAAATTTATATTGATAGTATGCAGCCTGATGGCGTGGGAGCGCTTTATCAGGCCTATGAACAATTAAAAAAGAAATTGAGTACAGAGGGTTTGTTTACGGCTCCTAAGCAAACCTTGGTTCGATTTCCAAAACGAATTGCAGTGATTACTAGTCCATCTGGTGCGGTTATACGTGACATCATTACCACAACGCGCCGTCGGTTTCCCATTGCACAACTGGTGCTGTTTCCAGCACAGGTTCAAGGCAATGAAGCAGCTAAAGAAATTACGAATCGCATTCAACAGGTAAATGAACTTGGTAGCTTCGATACCATTATTTTAGGTCGCGGTGGCGGTTCAATTGAAGATTTGTGGCCCTTTAATGAAGAACAAGTTGCGAGAGCAATTTTTGCTAGCAAAATTCCTATTATTTCTTCGGTTGGTCATGAAACAGATACAACAATTGCCGATTTGGTTGCGGACGTTCGTGCTGCAACGCCAACAGCGGCGGCTGAACTAGCGACACCGGTTTTAAGTGAGGAAATTGTCTATTTATCTCAACGAAGAACGCGTATTTTTAACGCTTTCATGAATCTTTTGAAGAAACAACGACAAAGTTTAAATCGATTAAATCAATCGTATGTTTTTCAAGATCCACGTCGATTATATGAGGGCTATGTACAAAATATTGATTATTTGAATGATAAATTAGTGCAAAGTATGACTACCAATTTGAACCGATATCGAAATCAGCTGAGTGAAACGCAACAGGCGTTAATTCTGAAATCACCGGCAAATCGAATTCAACAAGAAAAACAAACGATAGAGAATCTCCAGCGACGAATGATCAGAGGAATTCAAATGATTTTTGTTACGAAATCTAATGAATTACAGCATACGGTTGCTGCGCTGGATTATTTAAGTCCGCTAAAGATCATGGGACGAGGTTATAGTTATGTGACTGAGCAGGGGCGTGTTGTAAAAAAAGTTTCTGAATTACAAACTGATGCGAAAATAAAATTACATTTAAGTGATGGAACGGCACAGGCAAAAATTACTGAAATTGAACATGGAGGACTCGAAAATGACTGAAAAACCAACTTTTGAAGAAAATTTAAAATCTTTGGATGATATCGTCACAAATCTGGAAAAAGGCGATGTACCTTTGGAAAAAGCTTTAAATGAATTTAAACGTGGCGTTGTTTTAAGCAAAGACCTGCAAGATACTTTACAAAACGCAGAGAAAACGTTGACAAAAATGATGGACGAGAATGGTCAAGAAGTTCCATTTGAATCTCAAAACGATTCAACTAAGGATACACAAAAGTAATGATTAAAAATAAAGTAACTTTGAACTTTATTCAAAAGTATACATCGATTTTAAATGATTTTTTGAAAACAAACTTACCTACTAGTATCACAAATTCGCAGTTAAGTGCGTCTATGCAGTATTCTGTGTTTGCCGGTGGGAAACGGCTAAGACCATTATTACTATTGGCAATGGTGAAAACAACTGAAACTAAAGTGGATTTGAATACTATACAAGTGGCAGCATCGCTGGAATTGCTGCACACATATTCCTTAATTCATGATGATTTACCAGCTATGGATAATGATGATTTACGAAGAGGAGTACCAACGAATCATAAAAAATATGGCGAAGCATTGGCAATTTTGGCTGGTGATGGTTTGTTAACATTGGCCTTTGAATGGTTGACAACAACTAAGTATAATTATCAAATTATAAGCCAATTAACACAATCACTGGCTCATGCTGCTGGTCCGGCAGGAATGGTTGCCGGTCAAGCTAGTGATGTGTTGGGTGAAAAGGAGCAACTAACTTTCGAGCAATTAAAACAGTTGCATAAACAAAAGACGGGTGCCTTGATCACGTATACTGCTGAAGCTGCTGGAATTATTACAAACAGCAATTCAGAAACTCAAAAGGATTTAAAAATATTTGCTGAAAATTTTGGCTTGGCTTTTCAAATATTTGATGATTTGGAAGATGTTTTAGGAACTGAAAAGATGATGGGAAAAGCAGTGCATAAAGATGCTGGTGAACATAAGAATACGTATCCAGGGATTCGAGGTCTGACACAAACTAAAAGAGATTTAATTCAGTGTGTGACTAATTGTCAAAGTGCATTAATCAGGCTTCAAAATAGTGGTGTTTCCATAGAGCTACTACAAGGATTTTTAGAGTATTTTCAATTAAACGAGGAAGAAAAATGAAAAAAGAACAAGTAGATGTGCTATTAGTATCACAAGGATTGTTTGATACGCGTGAACAGGCAAAACGGGCTGTTATGGCCGGCGAAATTCTTGGAGAAAATGAAGAACGATTGGATAAACCGGGTAGTAAAATTCCAATTGATACTGAACTTCATTTTAAAGGAAAACGAATGCCATATGTTAGTCGTGGTGGTCTAAAGCTCGAAAAAGCTCTGAAGGTTTTTGATATAAGTGTTCAAGACAAGATAGTATTGGATATTGGTTCTTCCACGGGTGGTTTTACAGATGTCATGTTGCAGAATGGGGCACGTTTAAGCTATGCCCTGGATGTTGGCACGAATCAACTGGTTTGGAAATTGCGTGAAGACTCACGTGTTGTTGTGATGGAAAATACAAATTTTAGATATTCTAAATTAGCTGATTTTACGCATGGACAACCTGAATTTGCATCGATTGATGTTTCTTTTATTTCATTGAAATTGATTTTACCGGCACTGAAAGATATTATTAAACCTAATGGTAGTGTGGTTGCCCTTATTAAACCCCAATTTGAAGCTGGTAAGGGCAAGGTGGGTAAGCATGGAATTATTCATGATCCTAAGACGCACGAAGAAGTTTTAAAAAATACGCTCCAGATGGCGGTTGAAAATGGGTATAATGTTGTTGGACTTGATTTTTCACCGATAAAGGGTGGAGAAGGTAATATTGAATTCTTGACGCATTTAGTTGCCACAGATGATGTTGCTCAAATTGCTAAAAATGTTTCAATTACAAAGACGTTGGACGCTGCCTACGCTCAACTAAATCACTCAAAAGAAAAATAAGAGGTCGATTTGAATGAAAAAAAGTGAACGCCAAAAGCATATTCAAGAAATTCTCTTAAAAAATGATGTTCAAAAACAAGAAGATTTAGTTACGTTTTTACGTGAAAGTGGTATTGAGGTGACTCAAGCAACTGTTTCGCGTGATATTCGTGATATGCAATTAGTTAAACTTCCTTCCAAAAACGGTGGCTATCATTATGCTTTACCACCAAAAAAAGATGAAAACATTAAATTGAAACTGGCAAACACCCTTCAACAATCAATGAAAAAATTAACCAGTAGTGCCACTTTCATTTTTTTGTCTGTTCAACCTGGGAGTGGTCCGGCAATCGCGAGTTTGTTAAATCAACTGAATAGTACGGATATTTTAGGAGCTATTAGTGATGATGGTTCTGTCCTTATTGTAACAACAAGTGTTGAAGGAGTGACCAATCTTAAACAGTTAATTTCGGACATGTTGGCAAATTAATGGTCTATTTAAATGTGTTGAGGTGAAAACATGCTGCAAGAATTATCAATTCGAAATTTTGCAATTATTGAAAAACTAAATATTGAATTTAATTCAGGAATGACCGTGTTAACTGGTGAAACTGGAGCGGGAAAATCAATTATTATTGATGCAGTCGGTTTATTAGCTGGAGGAAGAGGTTCAGTTGATTTTATTCGTAAAGGTGCCAAAAAAGCTGTTTTACAGGGAATGTTTAGCATGGATAAAAATCCGGATACTTTAGCTTTGTTAAACCAGTATGGAATTGATCACTCAGATCCAACTTTGATTTTACAAAGAGAAATTCAAATGAGTGGTCGAAATGTTTGTCGAATTAATGGTTCACTTGTGAATACCACCATTTTAAAACAAATTGGTGAAACATTGATTGACATTCATGGACAAAACGAACATCAAGAATTGATGCAACCAGATAAGCATTTGGGAATGTTGGACGAATTTGCGCGTAATGAAGTTAAACCACTTTTAAAACAATATCAAGAAGAATACGAACGTTACCAAGCATTAAAGAAGAAATTTGATCGAAAAAAAGCAAATGAAAAAGAATGGGCACAAAGAGTTGATATGCTGCGTTTCCAAGCTAAGGAAATTGAAGACGCAAATCTTCAAGTAGGTGAAGAGGAACAACTTAATTCACAAAAAGAGTTACTTGAAAATTTTCAAAAAATTAGTACTGCTCTACAAACTGCTCAGTTGGCTTTAGAAAATGAAGAATCTGCCGGGGCCATTGACACGACTGGGGAAGCCATGAATGCTTTAAGAGATATTGAGGATATTGATGATAAGTACAAGAATATCTCGAATATTGTTTCTTCAGCCTATTATCAATTACAGGATGCTACGAATGATATTAGTGGTGAACTTGATAATATGGAGTGGGATGAAGGCAAGTTAGACCAGGTAGAGAAACGGTTAGAAGACATCTATCAATTAAAAAAGAAATATGGTGACAATATTAAACAGATTCTTGCATATGATCAAAAAGTTTCTGATGAGCTTCATAGTATGATTGATTCAGAGTCTGATGAGGGTCAAATGGAAGAAAAACTTGAAAAATTACAAGAATCACTCAAAAAAACTGCAATAACGTTATCACAAACACGAAAAAAAGCAGCCAAACATCTGAAAATTGCCGTTCATGAGCAATTACAACAACTCTATATGGATAAGGCAGAATTCGAAGTGCATTTTTCTCAGACAGATGACTTAAAATTTAAGCCAACCGGAATAGATAATGTAGAGTTTTATTTACGGACGAATACTGGTGAAGCAATGGGACCTTTATCCAGAATTGCTTCTGGTGGAGAACTTTCGCGAATTATGCTGGCGTTAAAAACTATTTTTGCTAAGTCACAAGGAGTAACGAGTATCATTTTTGATGAGGTTGATACAGGGGTTAGTGGACGTGTTGCACAAGCAATTGCAGAAAAAATTAAACTAATTGCAGGTTATTCACAAGTGCTTTGTATTACACATCTACCTCAAGTTGCCGCAGAAGCCGATCATCAATTATTTGTTTCGAAGGTTATTAAGGATGGAAGAACTGAAACGAAATTAAACGATTTAGATACAGATGGACGTGTACAAGAATTGGCACGAATGTTAGCTGGAAGTACCGTCACAAAGTTAAGTATTCAACATGCAAAAGAGCTTCTTAAGATGGCCCACACGACCTCTTAAAGGCTCTTTTTTAGTTTCTACTTTTTTCTGAATAATTGAAATTTTAATCTTGTAAATATTCATAACGTTTGCAGAATGGGGGCAATGTAGGATATCATGAACTTAGTCGTACTTAAAAAAGGATGGAGTTGACGTACGTGTTTTTAGAGATGAAACATCTTTCTAAGATTTATGGAAGAAATAAAGCCGTTGATGACTTTAATCTCAATGTCGAAAAAGGTGAGTTTATTTGCTTTATTGGAACATCTGGTTCTGGGAAAACAACCACCATGCGCATGATTAACCGAATGTTAAATCCTTCTGAAGGATCCATCAAGTTAGAAGGAGAAGACGTCCTAAAGGCTGATCCAGTAAAGCTACGCCGTAGAATTGGTTATGTTATTCAAAATATTGGTTTAATGCCACACATGACAATTAGGGATAATATTACAATTGTCCCTAAATTGCTTAAGTGGTCTGAAGAAAAACGTAATGAACGTGCTAAAGAAATGATTAAAATGGTTGAACTACCTGAAGATTATCTAGATCGATACCCTTCGGAGTTATCTGGAGGACAACAACAACGAATCGGTGTTGTTAGAGCATTGGCGGCCGATCAGGATCTAATTTTAATGGATGAACCGTTTGGTGCTTTGGATCCAATTACGCGTGAGTCACTGCAGGATTTTGTGAAGGATTTGCAGGAACGTTTAGGGAAAACGCTTGTTTTTGTGACCCATGATATGGATGAGGCTTTAAAACTAGCTACTCGAATTGTGGTAATGAGTCATGGAAAAATGGTTCAGGTTGCAACTCCTGATGAAATATTACGGCATCCGGCTAATGAATTTGTTGAAAACCTAATTGGAAAAGATCGTTTAATACAGGCTAAACCAAACATCACAACAGTTGGTCAGGTTATGTATAACAACGCTGTATCGATTACACCAGGAAGATCTTTAAAAGAGGCTTTAAAATTGATGCACGAAAAACGTGTTGATACTTTACTTGTTACGGACGATTCTGGTGTACTAAAGGGTTATGTAGATATTGAGCAGATTGACTACAACTACAACACAGCAACAAGTGTTGATGACGTGATGACGTGTAAGGTATTTTATGTAAATGAAAATTCTATTATTCGTGATACAGTTGAAAGAATTTTAAAACGCGGATACAAAAACGTTCCGGTTGTTGATAAAGACAAGAAATTGGTTGGTATTGTGACGCGTGCTTCGTTAGTTGACATTGTTTATGATGCATTGTGGGGTGATTCAGACACAACTACGCATCCAGCAAAGGACAAAGCCAAGTCAAGTACTACTGATCAAGACAAAGTAGTAAAGGCGGGTGACGATAAATCGTGATTACCTTTATTCAAACATATGGTGGCCAATTACTCTATAAGATTTGGCAACACATTTATATCTCAGGAATTGCATTAGGTTTGGGCGTAATTATTGCAGTTCCACTGGGTGTTTTATTAACGCGTTTAAAGAAAGCTTCTGTTGTCATTATTGAAATAGCAAGTGTTTTACAGACTATTCCTGCTTTGGCATTATTAGCAATGATGATTCCTATTTTTGGAATTGGAGCGGTTCCGGCTATTGTGGCGCTATTCATATATTCGTTATTACCAATTCTAAGAAATACATTCTTAGGACTTAATGGTGTGGACCCTAGCTTGAGGGATGCTGCTAAGGGAATGGGAATGACTAATCTTCAGTCAATCATCAAAGTTGAGCTTCCTATGGCTGTACCGGTAATTATGAGTGGTATTCGTTTGTCTGCAACTTATGTGATTGCATGGACAGCATTGGCTTCTTATATAGGGGCTGGCGGACTTGGTGATTTTATCTTTAATGGTCTGAATTTGTATCGAACAGATTTGATTTTAGGAGGATCAATTCCAGTGATTTTACTTGCATTGCTGGTTGATTGGTTATTAGGTAAGTTGGAAACTTGGTTGACTCCTAGAACAACAAGTAATGTAAGGCCATAGAAGGAGGATCGCAATGAAAAAAGTGACTCGATTTATAAAGGCCGGAATTTTATTAACCGTTTTGACATTAATTTTGAGTGGCTGTGGGTTTCCGGGACTCAATTCATCTTCTAAGGATACAATTAGAATAGCAGCACAGAATACTACAGAACAACAAATAATGGCTTATATGATTTCAGATTTAATTCAGCATGATACTAATTTAAAGACAACTTTGATTAATAATTTAGGATCTGGCAATGTAAGTTTTCAAGCAGTTAAAAACGGCAATGCTGATATTTCAGCTATTCGGTATAATGGGACAGATTTGACAACAATTTTTAATCAAGATGCTGTCAAGAATCCAAAGGTTGCTACTGAAAAGGTTCGCAAAATTTATAAAAACAAATATCATATGACCTATTTTCCATCTTATGGTTTTGCAGATACTTATGCTTTTATGGTAACCGGAAAGCTAGCTAGAAAAGAACATTTGAAAACAGTTAGTGATTTGAAACCCTTAGCATCCAAAATGACAGTTGGCGTTGATCAAATTTGGGTTAACCGAAAAGGCGATGGTTATGATGGTTTCGTTCAAACTTATGATTTTCAATTTCAAAAAGTATATCCGATGCAAATTGGGTTGGTCTACAGTGCAGTTCAGTCTGGTAAAATGAATGCTGTTTTGGGATATTCAACCGATGGCCGAATAAGAAGTTATGATTTAAAAGTTTTAAAAGATAACAAGCAATTTTTCCCGCCATACAATGCTAGTCCACTAGCTACTGATAAAGTTTTAAAAGCTCATCCTGAATTAAAAAAAATTTTGCTTAAACTCAAGGGAAAAATTTCGTTAAGTACTATGCAAAAATTGAATGCAGAAGTTGATAATCAATTAATTGAGCCCCAAGTGGTGGCACAGCAATTTCTGAAACAGCATCATTATTTTGACGGAAAGGACGGTAACTAAAGATGGCAAATTTAAATATTTTTCAACAGTTAATTTACTATTTTTCTCATAACGGCATGTATGTATTATCACAATTTAACCGTCATTTCTTGATTTCAATTTATGGTGTTTTGTTTGCAGCAATTGTTGGGATTCCTTTGGGAATTTTGATTGCACGCCATTCAAGGCTTAGTTCCACCGTCGTTGGAATTGCAAATGTTATTCAAACCGTTCCCTCTTTAGCCATGCTTTCAATCATTATGTTAGGTTTAGGATTAGGTGTAAACACGGTCATTGCAACTGTTTTTTTATATGCTTTGTTGCCAATCATTAAAAATACGTACAGTGGGATGCAAAGTGTTGATCCAAGTATCTTAGATTCGGGCAGGGGAATGGGAATGACACGATTTCAATTGCTCTATATGGTTGAATTGCCGCTTTCGATGTCAGTAATTATGGCTGGAATTCGTAACGCGTTAGTCTTGGCAATTGGAATTACGGCCATTGGTACTTTTGTCGGTGCCGGTGGTTTAGGTGACATCATTATTAGAGGAACAAATGCCACAAATGGTGGTGCCATTATCTTGGCCGGGGCGTTACCAACGGCACTGATGGCTATTATTTCTGATCTGGTATTAGGGTGGCTACAAAACTGCTTAGATCCAGCCTTTAAACGGGCAAAACAACCTAAATAAACTAAGTTAAGAGCCGGTTTATAGCTTTTTGATGAAGCGGATGTCAGCGTTTCCTAACAAGTAGGTAACGTTTTTGTGAGAATTCGTCAAAATGAATCGCTCATCAGTAATTTTAGTGAGTGTGCCAGTTGTTTCATAAATTGTTTCGTTGGCATTAATTTGGATGGTAACTGTGTAGTTCTTATTAATAGCTTGGTTTAAAAAACTATTTACTTGAAACAGTGGCATTTGTGGCTCAATACCATTTAAACTGGGTTCTGAAAAGAGCTTTTGATAAGAGTTTTGTACAAATCTGGTCATACGATTATGATTTTGTTGTAAATTTTCCATATTTTCTACCTCGAACGTTTGTTTGTGTTTTTATTATACGAACAAACGTTCACAAATGCAATAGAAATTATAAAAAATATTCAAATCACCTAAAAGAGTATCTATAAAGCGTGATTGATAGTTGAAAAGAACGATTAAAAAAGCGATAATAGGAGTTACATTATATTTAGGAGATTTTAAATTATGGCAAAAAGAGGGATGCTTATCGTTTTATCAGGTCCGTCCGGAGTTGGTAAAGGAACGGTACGTAAAGCAATCTTTGACCAAGGTGGAAATGATTTTCAGTATTCAATTTCGATGACAACTCGTAAACCTCGTGAGGGTGAGGTTGACGGTGTTGATTATTATTTCGTTTCTAAAGAAGAGTTCGAACATAATATCGAAACTGGTCAAATGTTGGAGTATGCAAAATATGTTGACAATTATTATGGAACTCCTTTAAAGTATGTTAACGAAACTTTAGATCGAGGTAAGGATGTTTTTCTGGAAATTGAAGTGAATGGTGCCTTACAAGTTAGAAAGAAATCTCCCGATGGTGTTTTTGTCTTTTTGACTCCTCCAGATTTGATGGAGTTAAAGCAACGAATTATTAATCGTGGTACAGAAGACATGGCAACGATTAACAAGCGAATGGCTAAGGCAGTTGAAGAAATTCGAATGATGCAGGATTATGATTTTGCTGTTGTTAATGATAAAGTTGAAAATGCTGTTGAAAGTATTAAAACAATTATTAAAAGCGAACGATTTCGGGTTGCTCGTGTGTTTCCAGAATATGAAGAAATGTTAGGAGATAAATAAAATGATTTTATATCCATCAGTTGATGATTTACTAGAACGTGTGGACTCACGTTATTCTTTAATTATGTTAGCTAGTAAACGTGCCCATGAATTAGATGCTGGCGCACAACCACTTTTAGATAAGTATGAATCCTCTAAAAGTGTTGGTCAGGCATTGGAAGAAATTGTTGCCGGTGATGTCGTAATTGATCCTGACAAAACCGAATTTTAAAGTTGTTAAACAAAGGCCTGGGAGAAACTTCTTTCAGACCTTTTTTAAATTTTAAATCCAGTTTCAATATGAGGAGAAGTTATATGTGGAAAGATAAGCATATTACATTTTTTATAACCGGCGGAATCGCAGCTTATAAAGTTGTGGAATTAATTCGGTTATTTCAAAAACAAGGAGCTTTGGTACGCGTTGCAATGACCAAAACGGCCACCAAATTTGTTGGTGAAGCGACCTTTCAAACAATTAGTCGTCATGCTGTACAAACTGATTTGTTTGAGCAAGTGACGACTGCTCCAGTTGCACATGTGGAGTTAGCTGATTGGACTGATTTTGCCATTGTTGCACCTGCTACAGCTAGCATTATCAGCAAAATGGCTTCTGGCTTAGCAGATGATTTTGTGAGCACAACTTTATTGGCAGTTACTGCTCCGATTTTTGTAATCCCGGCAATGAACGTGCATATGTGGCATAATCCAGCTAATCAGCGTAATGTTCAAACCTTGAAACAAGATGGTGTCCATGTAATGGAACCTGCCTCAGGTCTGCTCGCTGAAGGCTATTCGGGAAAAGGTCGTTTTCCAGAATCTGCAGCAATTATGTCCTATATGTTAGCGCAAATAACGGTAAAACAAAATTTGGGTTTAAATAGTTTAAAGAATAAAAATATTTTAATAACGGCCGGAGGGACTAGAGAGTATCTCGATCCAGTTCGCTATATTTCTAATCGATCCTCTGGTAAAATGGGGTATGCCTTTGCGGAAATTGCTCAGGCTTTCGGGGCGCATGTGACGCTTATTTCCGCAACAAAACAGTTGGTGGCACCAGCTAATGTTAACGTTATTTATGTAGAAACCGTGTCGCAAATGAAAGCAGCGATCCAAGCGGAATTTAATAAAGCAGATATTTTAATTATGGCTGCTGCGATTTCTGACTACCAGGCCACACACGTTGCCCATCATAAAATAAAAAAAGACGCTCAATCGAATAAATTGATTTTGGAACTTAAAAAAACACCAGATATCTTAAAAAGTTTAAAACGGGCTCGCCCTGATCAGTTTCTAGTTGGATTCGCAGCAGAGACAGAAGATCTTCTTAATAATGCTGAAAAAAAACTAAAACTTAAAAATGTAAACATGATTGTGGCAAATGATGTATCACGAACTGATATTGGCTTTGATGTGAATGACAATGCCGTAACAATTTTACAGCCTGATGAAAAGAATATACAAATTTCCAAAACAAGCAAAAAAAATATTGCTAGAAAAGTGTTAGAAGTAATTGCAAAACGGTTTGCATAAGTAGGTGAAGTTATGATTCAAGTTGCTAAAGTAATTGTTGATGTACCAACAATGCAGACAAATAGTCCTTATTCATATTTAATTCCAAAACAACTTGAAAATGAAATTCAAATTGGTATGCGAGTGGTTGTTCCGTTCGGTAATGGTAATCGAAAAGTCCAAGGCTTTGTTGTAAAAATTGAAATGGAAACAATTAATACCGAGAAATTGAAGAAAATTGAAAGTTTAATGGATTTGGAACCAGTTTTGAATACTGAATTGATTCAGTTATCTAGTTGGCTTGCAGATACCACGTTTTCTTTTCGCGTGACTTGTTTATTAACAATGCTGCCAAATGTCATGCGGGCAAAATATAGTAAGCAGTTAAAAATTGTTAATGATCAGATTTCAAAACAACAATTGGCTGCAATATTACCTTCAACAAGTTGGGACAATTTTGAGACTGATGAGCTTTCAACATTACAACAAAGTGAGCTGTCCAATTTGCGTAAACAAGGAAAAATTGAAATCGTTTATCGAGTTAAAAATCAGGCTCAAACAAAAAAGATTTTTCAAATTGAATCGCGTTTATCAGTAGATCAAGAAACTAAAATTCTTGCGTCACTACGCAAAAATGCCATTAAACTACGTCAGTTAGTTCATTATTTGGCAAATCATGCAACTAAAATTACGCAAACTAGTTTGGAGAATAAACTAAACATCACTTCTGCAACTATTAAAATTGGAGAAGCAAAAGGTTGGTTAATACGTCAAAAAGTTGAACAATATCGAGATCCGTACAAAGATTTAAAAAAACAAACGTTACCCCTTACCTTAAATCAAGATCAGCAACATGCCTTAGATGAAATTTCTCAAAATATTGATAAATCACAACCGCAGACATTCTTATTAGAGGGTGTCACCGGTAGTGGAAAAACAGAAGTTTATTTGCAAACAATTGCTTATGCATTAACTAAAGGAAAAACGGCCATTATGTTGGTGCCTGAAATTGCACTCACTCCGTTGATGGTTAGCAGAGTTAAGGGACGGTTTGGCAAAAAAGTTGCCGTCCTTCATAGTGGCCTTTCGGATGGTGAAAAGTTTGATGAATGGCGAAGAATTAAACGACATGAGGCACAAGTCGTTGTGGGGGCGAGATCGGCAATTTTTGCCCCTATTGAAAATGTTGGTGTTATTATCATTGATGAAGAGCATGAAACTAGTTATAAGCAAGATGATTCACCACGCTATCATGCCAGAAATGTCGCTCAGTGGCGAAGTGAATTTTATAAGTGTCCGTTAGTTTTAGGAAGTGCAACGCCATCACTAGAATCACGTGCAAGAAGTGAACGAAATGTTTATCAACTATTACGGTTGCCAAAACGGATAAATGGTCATCCCTTACCTAAAGTTAAGATTGTCGATATGCGTGAGGAGCTTCAGGCAGGTGCAGATCAAAACTTCTCACAACCTTTATTAGAAGCAATAGATAGTCGTTTAAAAATTAGTCAACAAAGTATTTTGATGCTGAACCGCCGAGGATATTCTTCGTTTATTATGTGTCGTGACTGTGGTTTTGTTTTAAAGTGTCCTAACTGTGATATTTCGTTAACTTTACATATGGATAGTCACAGTATGAAGTGTCATTATTGTGGGCATGAAGAGCCAATTCCTAAGCAGTGTCCTAATTGTCATAGTAGAAAAATTCGTTATTATGGTACGGGTACGGAAAAAGTTGAACAAGAACTGCAGTTGAAATTTCCTAAAGCACGAATTTTAAGAATGGATGTTGATACAACTCGGCGAAAGGGTGCTCATGAAAAAATCCTGAGACAGTTTGGTGAACAACGGGCTGATATTTTATTAGGCACACAAATGATTGCCAAAGGATTGGATTTTCCTAATGTTACCCTAGTTGGGGTGCTTAATGCGGACACAGCTTTGGAATTGCCAGATTTTCGTTCAAGTGAACGAACATTTCAACTTTTGACCCAAGTTAGCGGTCGGGCAGGACGGGCTGATAAATTGGGAGAAGTGTTTATTCAAACGTTTAATCCAGATCATTATGCAGTTCAATTGGCTAAAACGCAGAACTATGAAAACTTTTTCCGTAAAGAAATGTATATTCGCCATCAGGGAAAATACCCACCATATTACTATACTTTACAAATTACAGCTGCTCATAAAGAAGAAAAAATGGCGGCAAAAAAAATGTATGCTGTTTTAAATGAACTTCAACCAAAACTGAGTTCTCAGGCGATTATTTTGGGCCCGACACCTAAACCGATTGCACGAGTTAAGAATAAATATTATTATCAAATAGTTATTAAATATAAAAATGAACCGAATCTACATGCCGCAGTTACCAAAATATTACAGGAATCACAAAGCGATTATCGTCAAGGCATTCAATTGTCCATTGATGCTGAACCACAATCATTTATGTAGGAGGAAATTAGTTTAATGAAATCAATTATTTTTATGGGAACTCCACAATTTGCCGCTCCAATTTTAAAAAGTTTAATTCAAAATCCTGAATATAAGGTTGAGGCAGTAGTCACGCAACCTGATCGTCGTACAGGAAGAAAACATAAAATGACCATGTCACCCGTAAAAAAAGTGGCTGTTGATAATGATATTCCAGTTTTTCAACCCGAAAAACTCAGTGGCTCGCAAGAAATGGCTCAACTTATTGCTTTCAATGCAGATCTAATTGTGACAGCTGCCTTTGGTCAATTCTTACCTATGAAATTGATTAATTCAGTAAAAATTGCTGCTGTAAATGTTCATGGTTCTTTATTACCTAAATATCGTGGAGGAGCCCCAGTTCAATATGCCATTATGAATGGTGAATCCGAAACTGGTATAACGATTATTTACATGGTGAAAAAAATGGATGCTGGCAAAATGTTGGCACAAAGAAAAATTAATATTGAAAATACAGATGATGTTGGGTCAATGTTTGAAAAATTGAGTATCGTGGGACGTAATTTGCTCAATGATACTTTACCTAAGTTAATTGCCGGAGAATTAACAGGTGTGGAACAGGATGAAACTCAAGTTACCTTTGCACCAAATATTAAGCCAGAAGAAGAACAGATTGATTTTAGTAAATCAGCAAAGTTAGTTGATGCTAAAGTACGTGCACTTCGGCCTTTCCCTGTTGGTTACGTAATTTTGAATGGTGTACGCACCAAGTTATGGTCGCTTACGCCATTGAAGCAGAAGACTGATTTGCTACCTGGACAAGTTGTTGAAAAAACAAAGCATGAGTTACTCATTGCAACTGGGGATAAGGGCGTTGTTCGTTTAGATCGCGTTCAACCGGCTGGAAAACCTCAGATGGAGATCACGGATTATTTGAATGGTAGTCAGGAAGCATTTTATGAAGGCGAACAGGTTATTAAATTATGATAGATGAGCAACGAAATCCCAGATGGTTAGCTGTTGATATTTTAGTAAAAGTAAGTAAAGGTGCATATTCCAATATTGAATTAAAAAATGTGATTGCTGAGAGCAAACTATCCCAACTAGACATTAATTTGTTAACAGAAATAGTTTACGGTGTAATTCAGCGAAAATTAACGCTGGAGTATTATTTGTCGCCTTTTATTCAAAATAAGAAAGTTCAAGATTGGGTGTATCAGTTATTATTGTCGGCAGAATTTCAAATGATTTATTTGGATTGAGTTCCAACACGAGCAATCTTTAATGAAAGTATTGAAATTGCAAAGACAAAGGGTCATAACGGCATTCGTGCCTTTGTGACCGGCGTTTTACATATGATGGAAAGAAAAGGATTTCCCAAGTTAGATGCAATTGAAGATCCCAAAGAGTTTCGAAGTATTAAATATAGTGTTGCACCCTGGATTATTCAGCAATTGGATGCGCAACTAGGTGAAAATAAAGCAAATCAAATTCTAGCGTCTATTAATCAGCCTGCACGGCAAACTGCACGAATTAATACGCAAAAAATTACAAAAGCAGAAGCAATTCAAGCGTTGAACGATCAAGGATACAAAGCATCGGTAAGTAAGGTTGCAGAGGATGGTATTGTTGTTGCAAATGTAAACGTCGCCAGATCGCAACTTTTTAAAAATGGTTCTTTGACAGTTCAGGATGAAAGTGCGATGTTGGTTGCAGAAACGATGCAATTAAAACCGGGAATGACGGTTTTAGATGCCTGTGCGGCTCCCGGTGGGAAATTTACTCATATTGCACAAAGACTCGGAAAAAACGATCATATTTTGGCTTTGGATTTACATTCCAAAAAGGTGGCTTTAATTCGTAGCAATGCCAAGCGAATGGGATTCGCAAATCAAATTGATGCAAAAGTACTGGATGCGCGAAAGATCGGTCCCATAGTTAAAGATGATTATTTTGATCGTGTTTTAGTAGATGCGCCATGTTCAGGAATCAGATTAATACGACGTAAACCAGAAATCCGTTATGAAAAAGCATTAAACGATAGCGAAAATCTTCACAAAATTCAGTTAGAAATTTTAGATGCAGTGGCTGCAAAAGTAAAAAATAACGGTATAATAACTTACAGTACTTGTACGATACTAAAACAAGAAAATGAAAATACGATTACTGAATTTTTGAAACTTCATCCCGAATTTAATTTAATTCAAACGCAAACTCAAAAACAGTTAAAATCGTTAAGAAAAACACCATATCTTAATATTTATCCGGATGATTTTGAATCTGATGGTTTTTTCATTGCTTGTTTACAAAAGAGAGCGTGATCAATTGTGAAGTATGCTTTTCAGTCTGATATTGGTAATCATCGAGATGAAAATCAGGACTATGTAGGCGTTTTTAAAAATAAAAAAGACGTCTTATTTAGTATTGTTGCGGATGGGATTGGTGGTCGACAAGGTGGAGACGTAGCTTCCGAAATGGCAGTGTCACATCTCGGATTCTTATTTCAGAACACAGAGTTTATGGACGTCACTAATGCTGTTAGGTGGCTTCAAACAGAAGTTATGCAGGAAAACGATGAAATTCTTGAAACCTCACAAAAGTATTCAGATTTGAATGGTATGGGGACCACAATTGTGGTTACGATCATTCTGAAAAATCAGTTTATTGTTGCTCATTTGGGAGATAGTCGCTGTTATCTATTCAAAAGAAACGAATTAAAACAATTAACTTCGGATCATTCCTTAGTGAATGAATTAATAAAAAAGGGTGAACTTTCGCCTGAAGAAGCGCGAACGCATCCACAAAAAAACATTATTACTAAAACGTTAGGCATCTCGACAAATTCAGATATTGATGTTCATACTTATGTATGGCAAAAAAATGATCAAATACTTTTATGTACAGATGGTTTAACAAATATGGTTACAGACCAAACAATTGCAAATGTCTTAGAAAGTTCAATTAGTTTAGAAGAAAAGTGTCTAAAATTAATTGAGTTTGCTAATCAGGCAGGGGGACGTGATAATGTCACCGTTCTTCTTATTCAGGCGGAAGATGAGGTGGGTAAGTAAATGACACCGAATCAAACGCTTAATGGACGATATCGTATTATTAGTCCGCTTGGTGAAGGCGGTATGGCAGATGTTTATTTAGCGCATGACCTGATTTTGAAACGCAACGTGGCAGTGAAGTTACTGCGCTTTGATCTTCAAAATGATGATAAAACAATTCAACGATTTCAGCGTGAGGCATTATCGACTACTGAATTGGTCCATCCAAACATTGTAAGTGTATATGATGTTGGTGAAGATAATGGCATACATTATTTGGTAATGGAATATGTCGATGGAACTGATTTAAAGCAATATATCAAAGACCATTTTCCGATCCCCTATCAACAAGTCGTTGAAGTTATGGAACAGATTTTAAGTGGTGTTGCAGCAGCACATGCCCACGATATCATTCATCGAGATCTGAAGCCACAAAACGTTTTAATGGATAAAAGAGGCAACGCAAAAATTTCTGATTTTGGAGTTGCCTTAGCCCAAGAAGAGCAAACACTTACTCAAACAAATGTGGTAGTTGGTTCTGTACACTACTTATCTCCAGAACAAGCACGAGGGCATCTAGCTACTAAACGTTCTGACATTTATTCGCTGGGAATTATTCTTTATGAAATGTTAACTGGACGTGTACCGTTTGAGGGCGAAAATGCAGTTTCAATTGCAATCAAACATTACCAAAACCAAATTCCATTTGTTCGTGATTTTGATCCGCGTATTCCACAAGCTTTGGAAAATGTTGTGTTGAAAGCAACGGCTAAGAATCCGTTTGACCGATATAATTCTGTTTCAGAGATGGCTGATGATCTTAATACGGCTTTATCAGTTAGAAGAGCTGGAGAAAAACGATTTGTTGCTCCTTCTTTAACGGACGAAACAATTATTGCAGATGCTGCTGAATTTCAGCCACAGACTAAAGATGTGGCGGAATTAAAAGCAGTATCACAAAGTGGCACGCTTGAAACATCAGGAAAAACAAAAAAGAGAAGATCGCGCCATCCGTTACGAAAAAAAATTGCTATTTTTGCTGGGTTACTCCTGTTGTTTATTTTTGGGATAGGAATGGCATTTTATTTGAGCTTTCCAAAGGTGGTTACCATTCCCAATGTGACGGGAATGACACAGGCACAGGCAACTGCGGTTTTAAAAAAACATGATCTTAAGGTGGGGCAAATAACACGAACTGGAGATCAAAATGTTAATTACAAACGAGTGATTGAAACTCTGCCTTGTAAGAAAAAGCAAGTTCAGGCAGGAGTAGCAGTGAATGTTGTGATTAGCCAAGGCCCCAATAGTTATGTAGTGGATAATTACATTGGCAGTTCGTATAATAAAATCGCAAAAAAATTACGTGCTAAGGGTTTTAAAGTAACCAAAAAAATTGTTCAAACCACCCAATTTGATCATAATCGTATTATTTATCAAAGCGTGGTTCCTGATCAGGTTGTTGTTCCAAGAATGACAACAATTAGTTTTTCTGTGACCAACTAGATTTGGAGGGTTTTAATGCAAAAAGGACAAATTGTGCAATCGTTGAGTGGGTTTTACGATGTCAAAAGTGATGGAGAAATTTTTCGAACTCGAGCACGTGGTAATTTTCGAAAACAAAGAGTCTCACCACTTGTGGGCGATTGGGTTGAATTTGAAAGTCATGCTAAAAATGAAGGTTACATTTTAAAAATTGAAGCACGTCGAAATGAACTAGTTCGACCACCGTTGGCCAATATTGATCAGGCCGTGGTTGTCACGGCTTGTGTTCAACCAGATTTTTCTGCTAATTTATTAGATCGTCAGTTGGTAACCTTAGAAGAAAAAAAGATTAGACCAATCATTTATTTTACGAAGGGTGATTTGACACCGCAAGCTAAACAAGCCGAGTTGGAGCAGCTGGCAGTGGGTTATCGAAAAATTGGTTATGAAGTTTATTTGAATTGGCAAGCGTTTACTAGTGAAGCATTAAAAAAATTGGAAACATCATTTGCTAATCGCTTGACCATTTTTATGGGCCAAACGGGTGCTGGCAAGTCGACCTTACTGAATCACATTGATAAGCGTTTGGCTCTTCAAACTGGTGAAGTTTCGCAGGCGTTAAACCGAGGTAAACATACAACTAGAAAAGTAGCTTTATTTCCGGTTGGTGATGGCCTAGTTGCGGATACACCTGGTTTTTCAAGTTATACGGTTTTTGAGATGCGTTTAGAAGAACTTAAAAATTTATTTCCGGAAATAGCTGAAGCAAGTATGAATTGTCGTTTTCGTGAATGCTTACACATTAATGAACCTAATTGTGCAGTTAAAGCCGCGGTGGACGCTGGAAAAATCATGGCGAGTCGCTATGAAAACTATGTTCAATTTTTTAATCTTATTAAGGCTCAAAAACCTGATTATCAGCGAAAAGGATATTCAAAAAAGAGGGGGAAATAGCTTATGATTAAAGTTGCACCATCAATTTTAAGTGCTAATTTTGTGGATCTAAAACCTGATATTGAACTTGCTCAAAAAGGAGGAGCCGATTTTTTACATATTGATGTAATGGATGGTCAATTTGTTCCCAATTTGAGTTTTGGACCAGGAATGGTAGAGGCTATTCGACCAATTACAAGTATACCGTTGGACTGTCATTTAATGATTGAAAATCCAGAAAGATTTGTGACACAATTCTGTCAGGCTGGGGCTGATATTGTTGGTGTTCATGTTGAAAGTACCCCTCATATTTATCGGGCACTGGAAATGATCAAACAACATGGCGTGAAAGCAGAAGTCGTTTTGAATCCTGGGACACCGATTAGTTTGGTAGAAGATGTTTTGCCAATAGTAGATCAGGTGCTCATTATGACCGTGAATCCAGGTTTTGGTGGTCAAAAATTCATTTCACAAATGATTCCAAAAATTCAACGACTTAATCAGTTACGCCAAACAGGTGAAAATAATTTTGCTATTGAAGTCGATGGTGGCATTAATGATAACAATGTGGCTTCGGTCTATAAAGCTGGGGCGGATATCGCGGTTGCGGGATCTTATGTGTTTAATAGTGACGATCCAATTGCGCAAATTAAGAAACTTAAGACAAGGACTTCAGATTAATGCAGGTAAATATTTTAGCAGGTGGTCCACAACAGGTTTATCCAGAGGATATTTTTAAGCAAACTAAGAATTGGATTGGCGTTGATCGGGGCAGCCTTTTTTTATTACATCATCACATTATTCCATGCATGGCCATTGGCGATTTTGATTCAATGAGTCAGTCAGAATTAGTAGAAATAAAGGGAAAAGTTTCACAAATTATTCAAGTAAATCCGATTAAGGACGATACTGATACCGAGCTGGCTTTGTCTAAAGCATTTACACGGTTTGATGCTGATGAAGTGACAATTTATGGCGCAACAGGTGGCCGATTGGATCATTTCTTGAGTAATTTTTTAATGTTGTTAAAACCACAGTTTAAGCAGTACGCGCAACAGATTAGAATAGTGGATCGACAAAATAGTCTGCTCTTTTTTAATCCAGGAAAACATATTTTGCGTAGACAACCAAACTACAAATATCTTTCGTTTATTGCGTTAGGAAATGTTGAAGATTTAACGTTACCAGACGAAAAATACAAGTTAAATGAACAATCTGATATTTATCCAGTTGCTTATATCAGTAACGAATTTATTAATGAACAGGCAACTTTGAGTTTTTCGACCGGAATGGTTGCGGCTATTTATAGTCGAGATTATGTTAAATAATAAAATATTTATAAATAAAAAAGATTGAAGCTTTGTTAGCTTCAATCTTTTTTATGCACGTTTAATTTTGCCTGATTTTAGTGCTCGAGCAGAAACCCAAACACGTTTTGGTTTTCCATCCACAAGAATGCGGACCTTATGCAAATTTGGTTTCCAGCTTCGGCGACTGTGGTTCAAAGCATGTGAACGTGTGTTACCAAAGTGGGTACGACGACCGGTGACAAAGTCTTTTGCCATTTTAAAATCCTCCTTTGTCGCTTCTATATTTATCATAGAATTCTTTTTAACTCACCTAAATAACTTATCATATATGCCCCGTGATTGCAATACTTTTCTTTCAAGTAATTTTACTTGACAGTCACTATTTTAGGTAAGAAGTCTATTTTAATAAGTCTTTCGATGAATCATTATAACAACTCATTCTTTGATGAGTTTAGCACAGTTTAGTTAGCGTGACGATAGTTAACTACATGTAACCATTTGAAAAATTGCTTAAAATAGTGATACACTGCACCTTTAATCAGCAATAATTCAAAATTATGTAAAAGAGAGTTGCGTTTATTGGTTTGGTGAAGTATGGTAAAATATCGTTGATATAAGAAGAACGATTTAAGGGAGGCTATTTTTGATGGCTGTAAAAATTCAAACAAAAAATGGAACAGTAGACGTATCTAATGATGTCATTGCCACAGTTGTTGGTGGTGCAGCAACAGATAATTACGGTGTTGTTGGTATGGCAAGTAAAAATCAGATCCGCGACAATTTAAACGAAATTTTACGTAAAGAAAATTACGCTAAGGGAGTCGTTGTTCGTCAACAGGATAATGGTGTGGCAATTGATGTATATATTATTGTCAGTTATGGCACAAAGATTTCTGAAGTTTCGAAGAACGTACAATCAAAAGTGAAATATAATTTGGAATCAATGTTAGGTGTTTCGGCGAACTCTGTGAACGTTTTTGTCCAGGGTGTAAAGGTATTAGAAGCCTAGTTACGAAGGACTAAAACGAGGAGGAATTTACAATTGAAAGTGGCAACTACTGAAATCACGAACGAAGAATTTGATCAAATGATTCAGGCAAGTGCGCGTAAATTAAAACGTAATGCCGATTTTATTAATTCATTAAATGTTTTTCCAGTACCTGATGGTGATACTGGCACTAATATGAGTTTATCAATGGAAAGCGGCGCGAAGTATGAAATGGATGAACCAAGTGAGGAAGTTGGTAAATTAGCGGGTGCACTCGCTAAAGGATTACTGATGGGTGCTCGTGGTAACTCTGGTGTAATCTTATCTCAGATCTTTCGTGGCTTTTCTAAGAGTGTTGAAGGTAAGGTGACTTTGAATGCTGAGGATTTAGCTCAAGCATTCGCTGATGGCGCTCAAACGGCGTATAAGGCAGTTATGAAACCAACTGAGGGAACTATTCTGACGGTCATTCGAGAAGCTGCTAAGGCGGGAAATGACGCCGCTACAGAAAAAGACGATATTGTCTATGTCATGGATGCAGTGACTAAGGCTGGTAAAGAGGCTCTAAAGAAAACAACTGATCTTTTACCAGTTTTAAAAGAAGTTGGTGTTGTTGACTCTGGTGGTCAAGGGTTGACTTTTGTTTTTGATGCCTTTGATGATGTTTTAAATGGTCGTACTGAAGTTGAAGAAGATCAACCTGATGAAGAACAGATGGATGAAATGGTGGATGCAAAACATCATCAAAGTATTCAAGGCAAGATTGACCCTGCAGATATTAAATATGGATACTGTACACAGATTATGGTTCGTATCGGTAAAGGATTACAGGTAAAACAAGATTTTGATTACGACACGTTCTACAATTACTTGGCTAAATTAGGAGATTCATTATTAGTTGTAAATGATGATGATGTGGTTAAAGTACATGTTCATACTGAGCATCCAGGTAAAGTACTTGCTTGGGGACAACAATTTGGTGATCTAGCCACTGTTAAAGTTGACAATATGCGCCAGCAACAAGAAGAAATTATGGAAAAAGATGATCCTGTTCAAGCAGATCAACCGGTACCAGACACAAATGGAACAGCAATTATCGCCATTGCTTCTGGTGAAGGTGTGGATAAGTTATTCCGAAGCCTTGGTGTGACGCATATTATTAGCGGTGGACAAACGATGAATCCCAGCACAGCAGATATTGTTGCGGCGATTAATGATTCGCACGCTGAACGAGCAATTGTTTTACCAAATAATAAAAATATTTTTTTGGCAGCTGAACAAGCTATTGAGGTAGCTGATATTCCAGCAAAAATTGTGCATAGCCGCAATATTTCTCAAGGAATGACAGCTTTGATGGGCTTCAATCCAGACAGTAAATTAGATGAGAATGTGGCTGCAATGGAAGATAATTTAACGTCTGTTAAGAACGGTGAAGTAACGACAGCTATTCGAGATACAACAGTTCAAGGCAAAACTATCAAAAAAGGGAACTTCATGGGCATTATTGACGGCACCATTGCAACAACTAAACCGACAATTCTTGAGGCTGCTAGTGAGATGGTAAAGCTAATGTTAGATGAAGATAGTGAAATTGTGACGATTATTTATGGTAAAGATGCTAAAAAATCTGAAGCTGAGAAACTGGAAAGTACAATCCAAGCGTTAGATGATGAATTGGAAATTGAGGTTCATGAAGGCGACCAGCCAGTTTACCCATTTATTGTTTCAGTTGAATAAGTAATCTAAAGAGGTTGGAAATTTGTCCGCCTCTTTTTGTAGTTAAGGAGTCAGTGTATGACTGAAAACACTATTTTTGCACCTGTTTCTACACTTAGTGGTGTTGGTCTGCAACGAGCCAAGGCCCTAAATGAGTTAGGAATTTATACAATTGAAGATTTGTTGTGCTATTTTCCGTTTCGCTACGAAGATTTGCGACCACAAAACATGGCAGATTTAGTTGATCAACAAAAAGTTACTTTAGAGGGGACAGTTGCATCAGAACCAATTATCGCTCGCTATGGTAGAAAAAAGAATCGTCTGAATTTTCGTTTATTAACCGAACAAGAATCTGTGATGGTAACCTTTTTTAATCAACCGTGGATAAAAAAACAATTGGAAATGGATAAAAAAATTGCGATATACGGCAAATGGGATGCGTGTCGACGTAGTTTGACCGGAATGAAGCTTTTACCATTTTCAAATGCTGATTCTACGGAAGTTGATGCAGTTTACCCAGCTAGTCAGCATATTCGCCAAAACACCATTAAAAAATTGGTTACGCAAACTTTTGAACAATATCAAAATGAAATTAAAACAATTATTCCAGAAGCAATCGTTAAAAAGTATCGTTTAATTGATCGAAGAACGATGATTCACGACTTACATTTTCCCGCTGATCTAAAGTCAGCCAAACTAGCACGGCGCACGGCAACTTTTGAGGAATTCTTTATTTTTCAAATGGAATTACAAGTTTTAAAACAACGAGATCAATCTGAAAATGGTACCGCAATTGAATATAATGTTGATCAATTAAAAACATTTATTGCTAGTTTACCTTATGAATTGACCGACGCTCAAAAACGAGTAGTTAATGAAATTTGCTATGATCTTAAACGACCAATTCGAATGAATCGGTTGTTACAAGGGGACGTCGGAAGTGGGAAAACGATTGTGGCGGCAATTGTCATGTATGCAGCCATTACAGCTGGTTATCAAACGGCTTTAATGGCTCCTACGGAAATTCTAGCTGAACAACATGCTAATAACTTAACCAAGATATTTGCGGGAATGGGTGTTAATATTGGGCTGTTAACCGGAGCTTCCGGATCAAAGTCCAAACAACGACATGCATTGTTGGCTGGTATCGAAAATGGCGACATTAATTTGGTAATTGGTACGCATGCGTTAATTCAAGACGATGTTGAATTTGCCAATCTGGGATTAGTTATTATTGATGAGCAGCACCGTTTTGGTGTCAAACAACGTGAAGCTTTGCGGAAAAAAGGGACGAATGTGGATGTATTGGCCATGACGGCAACGCCAATTCCGCGAACTTTGGCCATTACAGCCTATGGCGAAATGGATGTTTCAACAATTGATCAAATGCCCAACGGCCGGAAACCAGTTTTAACTAGTTGGGTCAAAAGCAGTAATGTGCGGGGTATACTTGAATTTGTAAAAAAACAATTTAAAAATGGCCATCAGGCTTTTGTTGTGACGCCCTTAATTGAAGAATCAGAATCACTTGATTTAAAAAATGCGATGGCACTCTATGAGCAACTTCAAACTGAATTTGAACCTGACTATAAGGTAGGATTACTTCATGGTAAAATGAAGTTTGACGAAAAAGATCAAATTATGCGTCAATTTAAGGACAATGAATTTCAACTTTTGGTTTCGACGACTGTAATTGAAGTTGGTGTAGATGTTCCTAATGTTACGGTTATGATTATTTATGATGCTGATCGCTTTGGATTAGCTCAACTTCATCAGTTACGGGGACGTGTTGGTCGTGGACAAGCACAGGCTTATTGCATCTTAGTTGCTGATCCTAAAAATGAAACCGGGATTAAACGCATGAAAATCATGACCCAGTCGAATGATGGATTTAAGATTTCACAGGCTGACCTGCAACTTCGTGGATCCGGTGATGTTTTTGGTAGTAAACAGTCTGGAATCCCCGAATTTCGGGTTGGTGATCCAATAGTGGATATTGGTGCTTTACAAACTGCTCAGTTAGAAGCAGGTAAAATTGTTCATGAAGAAAATTGGCAAAGTAAGCCGCAATTTGAGCAGTTAAACAGCTATTTAAAAATTATTATGCAAAAAAATGCCAATTTTGATTAATATTAGAAATGAGGAATAAAAATGAAGTTAGCAATTGACGCAATGGGTGGCGACTACGCACCTGAGAAAATTGTTCAGGGAGTTGAATTAGCTCGGGATGAATACTCAGATGTGCACTTTATCTTATTTGGCAAAGAAGATAAAATTAAAAAATATCTAAAAAATGCAACAAGAATTACAATTGTTCATACAGATTCAGAAATTGCAATGGGTGATGAACCTGTGCGTGCCGTTCGTCAAAAGAAAACGTCTTCACTGGTATTGGCTGCCCAGAGTGTTAAAGAGGGAAAAGCTGATGCACTTTTTTCAGCCGGCAATACAGGAGCATTGTTAGCTGCAAGTTTATTTATTATTGGCAGAATTAAAGGTGTTGATCGTCCCGGAATGACCACGACATTACCAGCATTAGAAGGTGCGCACGATTCATTTACCATGTTGGATGTAGGTGCAAATGCTGAAAGTAAAGTAAAAAACTTACAGCAGTTTGCGGTATTGGGAAATTTCTACAGTACAAATGTGATGGGAGTTACTAACCCAAGAATTGCCTTATTAAATAATGGTGCCGAAGAGGACAAAGGTGATCCGCTGCATAAAGAGACCTATCAAACTCTCAAGGATGATCCAAATCTAAACTTTGTAGGCAACATTGAATCTCGAGAACTCTTAAATGGAAAAGCGGACGTTGTGGTTACTGATGGCTTTACTGGAAATGCGGTTCTTAAAAATACCGAAGGAACGGCTTTGTCCATGCTGAAATTACTGAAACACACAATTTTAGATTCTGGTATTCAAGGTAAACTTGGTGGTTTATTACTGAAGCCAGCGTTTAAAATTGTTCAGAACAAAATGGATTATTCAAAGCATGGTGGTGCTGTTTTGCTGGGTGTAAAAGCACCAGTAGTTAAAGCCCATGGATCAAGTAATGAGATACAAGTATATCACGCCTTACGACAACTTTGTTCAATGGTTAATTCAAGCTTAACCAAGAACTTAGCTGATTATTTTGCAACACGACCAACTGATAAAAATTAAAAAAACGATAATTTTGGTGGACAAGTTCAAAGAAAAACATTAAACTTATCTGATGTAATTAAATGATGTAAGGAGTATCGCATGACTAAAGAAGAAGTATTTAATAAAATTTCCGATATTATTGTGGATCATTTTGATGTCGATAAGGCGAAAGTAACAAATGAGCTGAATTTTAAAACTGATTTGAATGCAGATTCAATTGATATCGTTGAATTTGTGCTTGAACTAGAAGATACTTTTGGTGCTGAGATTTCCGATGAGGATGCTGAAAAGCTTTCCACAGTTGGTGAAGCCGTTGATTTCATTACTGCTAATCAAAAAAAGTAAAATAAATGATCAATTTTTGAGACTGGAATAGTTTGTTCCGGTCTCAATTTGTATCTGAAAGCTGTTAGAGAGTGGGCAGTTTTAAGAAAAAAAGATATAATGTTAAGGTGAGTATTTAAGAAAGGATGAAAATTTTTGAAAAAATCTGTTGATGAAGCGTTAAAAAAAGATTTTCAAATTGTGTTTCATAACGAGGATTTATTGAACGAAGCGTTAACCCAAGCATCTTATGTGAATGAACATCCCAATCAAGGCTTAAAATTTTATGAACGAATTGAATTTTTAGGGGATGCTGTTCTGCAATTGATTGTATCGGAATATATTTTCAAACGTTATCCAGAAATGCCACAAGGAAAGTTGACTCGCTTACGAGCAGCTATGGTTTGTGAGGCAAGTTTCAGTCAGTTTGCCCGTGAATGTCATTTGGATCAGTATATTCTTCTCGGTAAAGGTGAAGAAAAAGCTGGTGCACGAAATCGTGATTCACTTCTTTGTGATATTTTTGAATCTTTTGTTGGGGCCGTTTATTTAGATCAAGGTCGGCAAACTGTTGAGAAATTTGTCCAGCAGGTTATTTTTCCCAAGTTAGACACAGAAGCATTCGATCATGTGATTGACCATAAAACCAATTTGCAGGAAATTTTGCAACGTAACGGAGATGTGTTGATTCACTATGATCTATTGAATGAGGCTGGTCCTGATAATGATCTTGATTTCAAAGTTGCTGTTTTTGCAGATGATCGTCAATTGGGATCCGGTGTTGGAAAATCCAAAAAACTAGCTGAGCAAGATGCTGCCAAGAATGCTTTACAAAAATTGCGCGTGAAAAATGCATAAATTAGGAGTTTGATGTTTAATGAGACTTAAGTCTTTACAAATAAGCGGTTTTAAGTCCTTTGCCGATAAAACAACAATTAATTTTGAAGATGGTATTACTGGAATTGTCGGACCGAATGGTAGTGGTAAAAGTAATATTATCGAGGCTGTTCGTTGGGTAATGGGTGAACAATCTGCTAAAAGTTTACGCGGTGGTAAAATGCCAGACGTGATTTTTGCAGGTTCGCAAAGTAGGCAGCCACTTAATCGGGCGGCCGTGACAATTACACTTGATAACTCCGATCATTTTTTAAAAACGGAATTTAACGAAGTAAGCGTCACACGAAAATTATTTCGTAATGGTGATAGTCAGTATTTGATTAATCAAACTGATTGCCGATTGAAAGATGTTTTGGATTTATTTGTTGATACAGGTTTAGGAAGAGATTCGTTTTCAGTAATTTCACAGGGACGAGTCGAAGCTATTTTCAATAGTAAACCAGAAGATCGACGCGTCATTATTGAAGAAGTGGCTGGAGTTTTAAGTTACAAGCAGGATAAGCAAAAAGCCGAGCTTGAACTGAATAAAACGAATGATTATCTTGCTCGTGTCAATGACTTAATCGTGGAACTTCAATCTCAATTGGAACCACTGGAAGAACAAAGTAGTCTTGCTCAAGACTATTTGGACCAAAAAAAACAGTTTGATAAACTGGATAAAACACGTTTGGTAACTTTGATTGAAAATCTTCAGGATGAAAATCAACAAGTTGCTGAAAAATTAACGAACGCAACTCAATTAGTGACCAGGTATCGCACACAAACTGAAACTTTTTCGGGTGCGGTAGATCAATTAAAAGCAAGAAGACAGACTCTAGAAGCTCAAAAAGATCAGCTACAAGCTAATTTGTTAGAAGCAACCAAAAAGTTTGAAAATTTAGCGGGACAACAAAATGTCACTTCAGAAAAGAATAAATATCAGCAACAGCAATTAGCGGAGTTGGCGGAAACGATTAAAGAAAATTCCCAAAGACTAAGTGATTATCAAACTCAAAAATTAGCATTAAATCAAGAGATTGCGACAGATAAGAAAGCAGTTGAAAGAACTCAGGCGAAGTTGGCCGAATTATCTGAAGAAGAAATCCAAAAAAAGCAAACTGAAATTCAAACAAATATTGACCATTTGCAAACAAATTATATTGAAAAAATGCAGCAGTTGGCACAAATTCATAATGATCAAACTAATTTAAAAAAAAGCTATGAGCAGGACAGCCAACAACAGCTGCATGTCAATGCGGATCTTCAAAAACTTAAAAATCAATTAAACGAATTAACAACTGGCCAACAACAGCAGCAACAGCACGTAACAGGGCTACAAAGGGTTGTTAAAACAGCTGAAGATCAACTTAAAGAAACTATAAATTCTTATCAGAAATTGTCTGAACAACAAAAACAAAGCCAAGATAGCTGGCTAGATGCCTTACGGGTGTATCAACAAGCAAAAACACGCCTAGAAACATTAACTAGTACTGACGTTGAACTCCGTGGTTATTATCAAGGGGTCCAAAATGTTTTGAAAAATCGGACGAATTTTCAAGGCTTGGTGGGTGTTGTTTCAGAACTAATTGACGTTCCAGAAAAATACACTAAGGCCATTGAAATGGTATTAGGCGGTCAGTTACAACAATTAGTTACAGGTAATGATCAAGACGCGCGGCAAGTTATACAATATTTGACAAAAAAACGTGCTGGTCGAGTGACGCTTTTGCCGCTTTCAAGAATTCGTGGCAAACAAGTATCAGATCATGTTAAACAAGAAATGCAACACTTAACTGGTGTGGAAGGAATTGCAGCGGATTTAGTGCACACATCTGATGATTTAAAATTAGTAAAACAATTTTTGTTAGGTAATATTTTAATTGCAACTGATTTGAAACAAGCAACTGAAATTTCCAAACAACTTTCCACTCGTTTAAAAATCGTTACGCTTGATGGTGAAATTATCAATCCTTCTGGATCAATGACAGGAGGCGTGAATCGCCGCCAGTCCGATGGCTTATTGACGCAAAAACAAACGCGACAAAATTTAGCTGATCAAGTTAATAAAATGAAAACGCAACTAGATGGTCGTGAAAATTTAGTACAGGATTTAAAACAACGAATGCAGGCCGTTGAAGCTAAAGGTACAGAACTGCGCCAACAATTTAATGATGCTAGTGATCACTTTAAGGATGCCAAATCTAAATTAGAGATTACTAAAAATCAAATTACCGAATTGAATCGTAGAATTGCGGCGGTTGATTATGAGGCTCAACAAAATGGTGATCTTCAAAGTGATTTTACGTCGCGATCGACTGAGCTTGATGCACAAGAACAGCAGCTCAATGTTGAGTTAGAAAAAATTTCTACAGACACTGATAAAAATAAGCAAAAGCTTACCCAACTACACTTAACCCAGAATGAAAGTCAGCAGGCACTGGCACAATTTAGGGAACAATTAACTAACGCACGAGTGGCTTTAACACAGGCACAAACCAAATTTAATGCGTTGGGAGAAAATATTAAAAAAACACAATTACTTGTCAAGCAGGCAGAACAACAACAAACAGATTTACAAACTGATCAAGAGTCACAAGGTAATGAAAGCGAATCTCAACAAGCAGAATTAACGGGAACCCAAAGCTTAATTGATCAACTAAAAGAACAATTGGAGGCACAGAAAAAAGACCTCGTTGAGTTAGAAAAAGCGCTCGCAAACAAGGAACAAGAATTACAACGCGTTCAAGAATTGGGTTCCGTTTCAAGCGATGATTTACAAGAAATTAAAATCAAACAAACGCGTTTAAATGAACAGATTGACCATGCTTTAAACGATTTAAATGAAAAGTATCATTTAAGTTTGGAATTAGCCAAAAAACAGACGGTTGAATTAAGTTCAGAAGACTTACAACGTGAACTTAAATTAGCTAAAAAAGGATTGGCAGAAATCGGTGAAGTAAATGTAGGTGCGATTGATGAATTTCAACGAGTGAGTGAACGCTATCAATTTTTGACGAGTCAAAAAGATGATTTAACCACTTCACAAAAGCAACTTTTAGAAACTATCAATGAAATTGATACTGAGGCGGCCCTACGATTTAAAACAACTTTTGACAAGATATCTGCATCATTTTCCAAAGTGTTTGTTAAAATGTTTGGTGGTGGGAAAGCTAAATTGGAACTTACAGATCCGGAACATTTATTGACAACAGGGATGGAAATTAAGGCGCAACCACCTGGTAAAAAGTTTCAGCGTCTTAGCTTACTTTCTGGTGGTGAACGGGCGTTAACAGCCATTACACTACTGTTTTCTATTTTGGAAGTTAACCCAGTACCATTTTGTATTTTGGATGAAGTGGAAGCCGCATTTGATGACGCCAATGTCACCCGATTTGCAGATTATTTACGAAATTTTCGCCATCAAACCCAATTTGTTGTGATTACCCATCGAAAGGGTACAATGGTAGAATGTGATGTCTTGTATGGGGTGACTATGCAAGAGTCTGGCGTCTCAAAAATGGCTTCTGTGTCGCTTGAAGACGTTTCAAGAAAGGAGACCAACCCGTAATGAGTATTTTTGGTCGAAGAAAGAAAAAAAAGCTTGAAGAACAACAAGCTATTGAACAACATGCAAAAGAACAAAAATTAAATGAAGAAAAACAAACCAAAAAAGAACCTGAAGTTTCACCGGCTGAAACGCAAGTTAATCCGCAGAATGTGACATCAGAAGAAGCAGAAGAAATTGATCGTTACAATCGTGGATTGGAAAAATCACGCCGAACGTTTGGTCAAAAATTAACAGCATTATTTACCAATTTTAATGGTGTTGATGATGATTTTTATGATGACTTGGAAGAAACGCTAATTGGGGCTGATGTGGGTTTTGAAACGGCCGTTCAAATTAGTGATGAAGTACGTGAAGAAATTGAAGCAAAACATGAATCAGATCAACAGGTAATTTCAAATCTTATCGTGGCTAAACTAGTTTCTCTATATACCCGCAATGGAACTACTGAAGATAATCATTTGGTTTTTGCTACTGAGGGGCCAAGTGTATTTCTATTTGTTGGAGTAAATGGTGTCGGTAAAACCACCAGCATTGGAAAATTGGCCAATCGATTTAAAAAGCGAGGCAAAAAAGTTTTATTAGCAGCTTGTGATACTTTTAGAGCTGGTGCGATTGAACAGTTACAAGAATGGGGCAAACGTGATGGTGTCCCGGTCGTTGCGGGCCCTGAAAAAAGTGATCCAGCCGCTATTGTGTTTGATGCGGTCAAAAAGGCTAAGGCTGAGAACTATGATTTAGTTTTGGTAGATACCGCTGGAAGACTACAAAATAAAGTTAATTTGATGAAGGAATTGGATAAAATGCGTCGTGTTATTACGCGTGAAATTCCGCATGCACCGCAAGAAATTTTGTTAGTTTTGGATGCAACTACTGGTCAAAACGCAATGAGTCAAGCAAAAATCTTCAAAGAAACAACCGATGTCACGGGAATTATTTTGACTAAATTAGATGGCACTGCTAAGGGTGGAATTGTCTTGGCTATTCGAAATCAGTTACATCTTTCTGTCAAGTATGTTGGGCTTGGTGAACAAGTGGATGATTTAAGTCCATTTTCACCTAAAGATTTTGTTGATGGGTTGTTCAGCGGCTTCCTAGAAACCTCTAAATAGGAAGTAGTGTGAAGAATGGAAGTTGAAAAAAATAATCGAATTAATTTTTTGTTTGAATTTTATGGTAGTCTATTGACAAAAAAACAACGTAATTATATGCAGCTTTATTACGCCGATGATTACTCATTGGGTGAAATTGCGGAAAATTACGCTGTAAGTCGCCAGGCAGTGTATGATAATATTAAGAGAACGGTTCAAATTTTGGAAGATTATGAAGAAAAGTTGCATACGTATGGTGACTTTTTAGCACGCAATCATCAAACTGACCGCTTGATGGAATATGTAAAAAATAATTATTCACAAGATCAAACGCTTCTTCAGTTGGTAAGTAATCTTGAATCAATTGAAGAAGAATGAAAGGTAGGGATTAATCCATGGCTTTTGAAAGTTTAACAGATCGACTTCAAAACGCTTTTAATAAATTAAGGAAAAAGGGAAAAATTTCCGAAACTGATTTAAGAAGTGCCATGCGTGAAATTCGTTTGGCGTTGTTAGAGGCTGATGTTAATTTTACAGTGGTCAAGAACTTCGTTAAAACAGTTCGTGATAAGGCAATTGGGGCGGATGTATTAAAAGGACTAAATCCAACTCAACAAATTGTTAAAATTGTTAATGATGAGTTAGTTAAAATTATGGGTGATCAGGCGGTTGAGTTAAACAAATCGCCAAAAATTCCAACCATTATTATGATGGTTGGATTACAAGGTGCTGGTAAAACGACTACGGCCGGAAAACTGGCTTTAAAACTTAAGAATGAACAAAAAGCACGACCTTTGATGATTGCTGGAGATGTTTATCGTCCAGCGGCTATTGATCAGTTAGTTCAGGTTGGTCAACAAATTGATGTGCCCGTTTTTGAAATGGGAACGGACGTTGATCCAGTTGAAATTGTTCGTCATGGATTAAAAAAAGCAACTGAAGAGAAAAATGATTACGTCATTATTGATACTGCTGGTCGTTTACAAATTGATCAAAAATTAATGGACGAATTATCCCGTATCAAAGAATTGGCAAATCCAAATGAAATTTTATTGGTTGTCGATGCGATGACAGGTCAAAATGCGGTTAATACGGCTGAAGGATTTAACAATCAGTTAGATGTTACGGGTGTTGTTTTAACTAAACTTGATGGCGATACCCGAGGCGGTGCCGCACTTTCTATTCGTGCTGTGACGGGTAAACCAATTAAGTTTATTGGTCAAGGCGAAAAAATGACTGATTTGGATGTTTTTCATCCTGATCGAATGGCATCACGAATTCTTGGCATGGGTGATATGCTAACCCTGATCGAAAAAACTCAAAAAGAATATGACGAAAAACAA
The DNA here is from genome assembly GCF_964062635.1 of Pediococcus ethanolidurans. Taxonomy (NCBI): domain Bacteria; kingdom Bacillati; phylum Bacillota; class Bacilli; order Lactobacillales; family Lactobacillaceae; genus Pediococcus; species Pediococcus ethanolidurans. The sequence goes on along the minus strand of NZ_OZ061250.1, from coordinate 1,818,267 downwards.
GCGCAAGAAGTTACGCAAAAAATTCGAGAAAATTCTTTTGACTTCAATGATTTTGTCGATCAGATGGATCAAATGCAAAATATGGGTTCGATGGAAGACATCATGAAGATGATTCCAGGAATGGCAAATAATCCTGCTCTAAAGAATGTCAATATTGATCCAAAAGATATGGCTCACATGAAGGCGATTGTTTATTCGATGACACCTGCGGAGCGTGAGGACCCTAATTTGTTAAATCCAAGTCGACGACGACGAATTGCAGGTGGCTCTGGGCGACCCGTAGTTGAAGTTAACCGAATGATCAAGCAATTCGGACAAATGAAGAAAATGATGAACCAAATGTCCAAAGGCAACTTTAATGGCATGGACGGATTGTTGGGTAAAGGCATTGGTGGCCGACTTTCTAAGATGGCAATGAATTCAATGGTCCGAAAATCTAAAAAACGTAAGAAAAAGAGAATGAAGAAAAATAAACGAAATAAATAATTGTAATTTTTGAAAATTTAATGATCTTTCAAGTATCTAAATAAATGACTAAAGGCTTAAAGTGTTAAAAGATACTGAATAAACAGTGTTAGGAACAACAAATTAGTTTTAGTCGTCAACAAAATATAAAAAAGCTTATAGAAATAATGTCAGTACGCGTGGTGCTAGTTCGTCATAAAATCAAAAAAGCCTAAATTGTATACCAATATCGTCAATTCAATCTTTAATTGAAAACCAAATAGACTACGGGTGAGATTGGTTTCAATCCCAAATTGCTGGGCTAAAATTGAAAAGCGTGACTCTATTGTCCGCCGTAACGCCTTGAGTTGACGTTTATTATGCTGTTTAGCACCTTTCATATTAGAACGATAAGGCGTCCATAAGTTATAGCCTAGGGCTCTAAAACTGGTCTTGAGTTTTTTCCCAACATAACCAACATCGGCCAAAATATTGGGACAAGGACAACCGCTAATTAGCTCAGGCGCTACCTTAGCATCATGAACTGAGGCTGCCGTGATCACATAATTCAGAATATAGCCATTAGCCGTGACGACCATGTGGGTTTTAAACCCATAAAATGGCATTTTCTTGGTGGCATTATAGCCAATGTTGGCCTTCCCAGCAAAAATTCTAACTCTGAAATTACGAACTTTGGCACATAGTGGGTTGGGTAAACTGTCGATAATCGCTAGGTCGCCCGAATGAGCATAATCCTTAGTGATACCTGAGCGAATGGCATTGACTACTGCCAGTAATTGTTGCGCGCGGCGGTTGAAACGTGAACGTGATACCACCATTTGCCGCGGCATAAACGCTGCCATCAGATAATAGAAGCGGCGTTGCGATTGAATTCCCAGTGTGACTTGTAAGCACAGTAAAGCTAAAAGTTTAATATCAGTAATTTTAGTATGTTCAACGTTGCGCCGCTCAATGACGCTACGCGGACAATAACGCTGATAAAGCAATGAACATAACTGGTAAAAGTAATGGAAACTAACTTGTAATTCGTGACGATTTTGCTTAAACTTGAGGTGGTTCAACACAGTTATTACTCCTTTTAAGTTTTGTCACTTATGAGTCTAACTGGGTTGGACTTTTTTGTTAAATTTCTAAATGTTACAAACTAGCACCACACGTAATGTCAGTATTTATTTCTATAAGCTTTTTTAGGTAGTTTAGTGAAAGACTGAAACTACAAAAATATATTTTGTTTCCTGATACAAAAGCGTTTATGATAACAAAATTAGATTAAAATGCCGTCTTTCAGACCAGGTGAGCCGCAGGACGGCAATTAAGCTACTGCTTTTGAACCAAGTCGTTTAACATCAGTTATTGAAGTAATTTTGAAGCTTTCAACTCTTAGTTTTAAAATCACTTATTTGCGTCCAATTGAATGGGATGCGGTTTTTCATAATAGTAACCTTGGCGAATATCAATGTTGAAAAGGTCAATAAATTGGTCAATTTTTTCGTTTTCAATTCCTTCGAGAATAAATCGAATTTTATGAGCTTTTGCAAAATCTCGCCAGAAAATCACGCGTTTTTGAATTTCGGGTAAATAAACGGATTCGCCAAAATTTTGTAAGGCAAACTTTATTTCATTTGTGTAAGGAATTAATACCCTAACGTGGTCTTCTGTGTTACAACCACAATCAACATCATCGATTGAAATGGACATGCCTTCTTTGATGAATTTTTTTAATTGTTTAATGATATCATCTTCAGAAAAGTTAATGGTACTTTTATCCTCTGTCAATTCAATTTGTATTTGAACGGGACGCAATATGGTCTGAATTTTAAGAATAGCTTCCACCGTTTGAGGATTCATTAATTGTGTTCGATTAAGATTAACTGACAAAAAAGGCACTTTACTGTATAACTGTTCAGCAACTTTTACAATTTCATAAGCAACCACGTTAGATGGGACGGTCAAAAAATCATGTACTGGACGCCAATCCGCATCAGTTTTTTTCCGAAGTAAAAGTTCGTAGCCAACTACGGACTTGTTATATTTATTAATAATTTGTTGAATAAAATATTGATACATTACGCGACTCCCATACAAAAATTAATGATTTTTTGGTTAGTGTTTAACGAAAAAAGACCCACTAACTTGACTTTCTCAAGTGCGGGTCGTATCTTTGAATGCACCACTGGCCTTGATTTAGTCAGTTTGCATTGTCAAATTGAGCATGTTTATTTATATTGTTAAAATACCATTTTTTTTGTTTGAAATGCAATGATTATCAGATATTTTTTATTCTTTTATTAATTAATTATAAGAAAACACGTGTTTCTTCAAACGAATAAACATGATATTCTATTTATGAAGAATAGGATATCTAAGGGTGAGGAAGTAATATGGAAAACGAAAAGGCTAATTACTGCCCAAATTGTGGCTATATGCTCAGAACTAAAGTTCAATTCTGTCCCAACTGTGGGTATGATTTGCGTCAAATTGGTGGCATAAAAGAAAGCAGACAAAGTCGATACAACCATAGTGATTCAGACCAGATGCAAAAACTGGATAAACGACAAACAGACAAAAATGGAAGTCATCATGGCGGTAAGCTTATTGTGGCGTTTCTGACCGGTTTGTTGTTGATGATAGGAGTAGTTGGCTGGTTTGTTATGACAGAAGGTAACAAGGTAACTGGTGGTGATTCAGAAAAGACTGATGTTTCCAAAAAAATGGCAGTCTCATCTAAGTCGGCTTCCAAAAAGTCAGCTTCAAGTGTAAGTTCAAGTAGTTCAGTTTCTAGCGAAGAGATAGAAAAACTGGATCCCAACAATTTAACGCCAGAGGAAACGGCAGCATCAGTTGTCGAGTTCGGGAGTGAAAATATTACGGACTCCACCAATAAGTGGACCGAAGTGTGGCCTTCTGTTGTGTCCTCAGGAATGATTGTCTATGTAAATAAATTTTATGAAGTTAGTAATGACAGTCTCAGTAACCCCGGTGAGGACAATGTTTTGTATACAGTTAAAACAAAGTCAAGTGGAAATTCAACAGATAGACTGTTTTACACTTTGAATGATGGGGATGTGAGCTATTACACAGGCACATTTGCAAACCATAAATATCAAATTGATAATTTAGGTGAAGCCATTGCAACCGTCAATTTAAAACAGATTATTAAAAAAATCAATCAAGATTCTGATGTGATAAAAAATGTGCAGACCGTTAACACAGAGATTGAAGATGACCGTTAAATTGGGTTGTGGTGGTAATCCATGAAACGATAGTTTGTGTAAATAAATCACTTTTGGACATTATAAATTTGCCTGTAAAGAAAAAAACCTTTACATCTGATTGAATAACTGGTATATTATTTATCGTGAAATAAAACAGGAGGTGTTGACATGTCTGTAAAAATTCGTTTGAAACGAATGGGTTCAAAGAAGCGTCCTTTCTACCGTGTAGTAGTTGCTGATTCTCGCTCACCACGTGATGGTCGTTTTATTGCCCAAGTTGGTACTTACAATCCATTAGTTAATCCAGCTGTAGTAAAATTAAATGAGGAAGACATCTTAAGTTGGTTAAGCAATGGTGCTCAACCATCAGATACCGTTAAGAACATTCTTTCAAAAGCTGGAATTATGAAAAAGTATCACGAATCAAAGCTTGCTAAGTAATCGGCAATTTTGATTATGAAAGAAGTAGAAAGTTTAATCTTAGCAATTGTTAAACCATTAGTTTCTCATCCAGAACGAATTTCGATTAAACAGTCTGAGTCAGATCGCTTTTATGAATTTCATTTAAGTGTTGATGATGAAGACATCGGTCGTATAATTGGCCGACATGGCCGTGTTGCACAAGCAATTCGCAATGTTGTCTATAGTTTTCGTTTTCATGGAGACAAACGAGTTCGGTTAGTGATTGAAGATGGCAAAGCCAAAAACTCTTAAACGAAATGTTGATTTTGTTTAAGAGTTTTTAGTATATTATGAGGTAAGTTGATGCAATATTATAAAGTAGGTACAATTGTTAATACGCATGGCATTCAAGGAGAAGTGAAAGTAATGCCAATCACCGATTTTCCTGAAGAACGCTTCAAGGTTGGCAATCAATTATTTTTGTTTTCTCCTAAGAATGATAAAACACCAATGCAAAAATTAAAAATAAAAAAATCGCGACAACAAAAACAGGTTTACTTGCTTCAGTTTGTCGATCTTGATTCAATTAATGATGTGGAAAAATATAAACAATTTGATTTGAAGATTTCTGAAACTGATCGCAAACCACTTGATAATGACGAATTTTATTATGATGATATTATTGGTCTTGAGGTATTCGATGAAGAAGGAAACCGTTTGGGAACTGTTTCTGAAATTTTGTCGCCCGGAGCAAATGACGTTTGGGTAGTCAAACGTGTGGGAAAAAATGATTTGCTATTACCCTATATTCGTCAAGTTGTAAAAAAAGTTGACTTGGCTAAGCAACGAATTACAGTTGAACTTTTAGAAGGTCTTGATTCATGAAAATTGATATTTTAAGTCTTTTCCCAGATATGTTTAGTGGACCCTTGCACCAATCGATTGTTGGTAAAGCAATTGAGGATCAATTACTGGATATTCAAGTAACGAATTTTCGTGACTTTTCTAGTAATAAACATCATAATGTGGATGATTATCCATATGGGGGAGGAGCCGGGATGCTTCTTCAACCGCAGCCAATTTTTGATGCTATGGCGGCAATACAAAATGACAATGCCAAATTACCCAAAGGGCGTGTCATCATTTTAGATCCGGGTGGCAAGCAATTTGATCAAGAAATGGCTGAAACATTCGCTCATGAGTCGCACTTAACCTTTATTTGTGGTCATTATGAGGGTTATGATGAACGCATTAAAACATTAGCTACTGATGAAGTGTCTTTAGGCGATTATGTGCTTACTGGTGGTGAACTAGCAGCGATGGTGATGATTGATGCAACAGTTCGGCTGCTTCCAGGGGTTTTAGGCAATAAAGAATCTGCACCAGGAGATTCTTTTTCCACTGGATTATTGGAGTATCCGCAATATTCTCGTCCAGCCGTTTTTAGAGGCATGCAGGTACCTGAGGTATTATTGAACGGAAACCACCAATTAATCGATCAGTGGCGTCGAAAACAGGCTTTGAAACGAACTCTACTAAAACGTCCAGATCTTTTAAACAAAATGACACTTTCGAAAATTGATTTAGAACTTCTTGATGATATAAAAGCAGATTTGAACGATTAGCTAGAAAAAGAGCAGCTTTACAGTAGACAAGTTTTATGATAAACTTTTCACTGGTCTGTTAAGACTAAAGAAAACAATATTCCGCTGTTCATCAAGGATAAGAATGTTGATGAAAGGAAGGATTTTCAAATGAATCCATTAATTAACAAAATTACCGAATCACAATTACGTGATGATATTCCTGATTTCCGTGCTGGAGATACTGTTCGTGTTCATGCTCGTGTCGTTGAAGGTACTCGTGAACGTATTCAGTTGTTCGAAGGTGTTGTAATCAAACGTCATGGTATTGGTATCAGTGCTACCTACACAGTTCGTAAGATTAGTAATGGTGTCGGCGTTGAACGTACTTTCCCATTACATTCACCACGAGTTGCCAAAATTGACGTTATTCGTCATGGACGTGTACGTCGTTCTAAGCTTTATTACTTACGTGCTTTACATGGTAAGGCTGCTCGTATTAAAGAGGACCGTCGTAAAGATAACAACTAAAACTTGTTTAACTTTTTTGAAGTTAAGCGTTCGAGTAAGCAAAATCAATCTGATTTTGCTTATTTTTTTGTTTAAAATTCTAAAAATTGATTAAGCATTTTCCTAATTAATCGCCAAAATTTAAAAATCGTTTTATTTAGTTTATACTGTGATCTACAAGAGCTGTGTATTGGCTTTTTAAAAGCTTAAGAGAAGGGAAAAATAATGTTAAAACCTAAAAGAATATTCTGGTTAATTATCCTAGTTTTAGGAATTCTTTTACTGACCAATAATAATTTTCAACTGATAACCAAAAATGCGATTTCAGAAACAAAACAGCAAATTAATCAAGTTGTTAGAAATTTTAAGATTCCAAGTTTGGCTGATATGTATGAAGAAACTGTGCCATCCACAAAAAGTAGTCAGTCACAAAGCAATGAATTAAAGAGTAATCAGACAAAGGCAACACCACTAGAAAGCAATGTACAAGGTAAGACACTTTCTAATACCTATTATTATCGGTTTGCAAGTGGAACACCTGCCAATGTGAAACACGAGTTTGAATTGGCAATTAAGGCTTATAATCAAACCAAAATTGTTAAATTGGTTGCTGGAAAAGGCACACAAAAACAAAATCAAATTATCTTTTCAATTTATAACGCAGCAAAAAAAGTACAAGATGGCGTGATTGAGTTAGGAATTGGTGGACCAGATATTATTCAACAAACTGGTTGGGATGCTTATACTGTCAACCATGCAAAGGCTAGTTTGAATGTTCACTATGTTCAGTCTGTTCGACTTTCAGTTGCTATGCATGAATTAGGGCATGCGTTAGGGTTAGATCATAGTACAGATCGTAATTCAATTATGTATCCGGTTGATCAAGGCAAAACAACATTATCTGTTAATGATCTTGCGGCACTGAAAAAGATATATAAATAAATTAATTAGAATAAGAGGTTTTATAAGTGACTAATTTGTTGTTAATGGCTACGACTGCAAACACGAAAATTGCCGTTGCGGCTGGACTGATTATATTTGTGATGTTATTTTTTAAACTTATTGTAGGATTTATAAAGCTTTGTTTTCATCTTCCGGTGATTTTTTTTATTTTATTAATCTGTGGTGGTTTAGGGTTTCTTTTTAGTTTTTTATTTGCTGGAATTCTGATTTTAGCTGTTGTTGTGAGTGGTGTTGTGTTGATGATGCTAAACGGATTTGGTGACTAAATTACAATCTTTAGTTATTAATTTTAAAGCCCCTAGAAGACCTTTAACTTAGTCTTCTAGGGGCTTTTGTTGTCATATGATTTTTTCGATTTAAAGTTGTGTTAGTTTTATTGATCTCAGCAAAATTAATTTTTTTCGTGAACCACATAAAATATCCATGCAATTGCACCAAATAATACTGGACCAATAATTGTCCAAAAAGCAGTAATCAAATCATGTTCCAAAATAGGTTCAATTACGGTAAAAATAATTCCAAAAATCAAAACTAGTAAAACTAAAATTGTGGTTGAATACACGCTAAATTTCGTTTTATAAATAACAAATGGTCGATTTAAATCATGCCGACGTTTGAAAAATGGAAAAGCGCCAATTAAAAATAAGTAGGGAAATGTGGTTGAAATATTAGCCATGTCGGTCAAAATTGTATAAAAGCTTTGCGCATCAGATCCACCAAATGAAATGAAAAAGACAAAAATTGCGATAATGGCAGCTTGACACCACATAGCAAACGCAGGAACACCGGCTTTATTAAGTTTTGTAACTTTTGCGGGCCATAGCTTCTTGGGTGATCCCAGAATAAACGACTTCAGTGGGGAATAGATCAACACGAAAAAAGAACCTAAGTAGGCCATAAACATTCCCAAACCTGCAAAACGAGCAAACCAGTGTCCTAAAGTTATTGCAGTGGTTGAGTTTAATCCCAGTGAATTACCAAAAACAAAGCCAAGATTGTTCATCATCACGTAGGTAATATTACCTAAATTTACGTTATGGCCTGATAAAGTTTGATGCCAGTTGGTTGAGATACCCCAAAGAAAAATTGATAAAGCGTACATGATGCCAATCATAATAGTTGAAATAATGATGCCACGAGGAAAAGTCTTTTCAGGTTTCTTTAAACTATCGGTGACACCACCCATAGATTCCATTCCACCATAGGCAAACACCGCATAAACGATGAATGAGAGCATAGCAACAGGAGACATAAAACTTGGATTAGGTGAATTAACAATACTGCTAAATCCGTTGAAAGGTTCAGCAAGCTGACCATGGTTTAAAAATAAAATACTTAAACTAACTACAAATAAAACCACGTTGAGTAAACTAACAAAAATTCCCCCAATGGAAGAAACTTTGGCGATTGAGGTAATGCCACGAGTGGCGCAGTAGGTAACCACAAGGATCCATAAAACGCCCATTAAGCCAACTGTTTGGGTGGCATTTAGTCCTAATAAATGCCAGTTTTGTGTGGCATCATGACCCGCAAAAATAGTTGAAAAGGGAATCCAAACTTTGGATGAAGTTGATACCATCCAAATAATCCAGGATGACAACCAAATAAAAGTACCAATAAAAGCTAATTTTTCGCCAATTGACTGTTCTAGCCAGGAGTAGATGCCACCCTTAGCGTCCTTAAATGTTGAGCCATATTCGGCGAACATTAAACCACTTGGTAAAAAGAATAAAAATGCAGCGATAACATACCAAATAATGCTTGCATAACCCATTTGATCAAAAGCGACCGTGGTGTTTGCAAACCCAAAAATAGATGTGAAGATCATCAGTATTAACCCCGTAACTGAGATCTTTTTTGTTTTTCCCATTGTATTTACTTCCTCATATAGTTAATTATAAATTCATGTCCTGTTTGAAATTTAGTGGGGACATGTCAGTCATTTTAGTAATTAATTCGGCAATTAGTTTTTGCATTGCCTGCAGTCCCAAAGCTGCATTTTGATTACTTTGACTAGTTAAATAGTTCTCCAAAGCTTTATCACCCAAAGTTAAAGCCATTTTGTCACTAATGTGCAAATTTTGAATAAGTTGTTGATTAGTTTTATCTTGTACATCTTCCAGTAAAGGACCGAATTCCAAATAGTGAGCATCAACTAATGTACTAGCCTGTTTGTAAATCCAATATGCAGAGTCCGCCTGATAGGTTTCAGTACCTTTCTTATAAGTAGCAGGCGTGTCCTTTATACCGGCATAAAACGGAATATACAGGCTTTGAGCAGCAACGCCCATTGCTAACCAATGAATACCTGCAATTGGAGCAGGTAAATTGGGTCGAATTTGTAAAATATGCGATTCTTGAGTTTTCGCTAAACTAATTGGTCGGTATAAAGTTTGTTCGCGTTTTGAACCAATCCCAATCGGATCAAACGGTGTCCCTTCAAAATGAGAGCTTAAGATTTGTTCTACATCATCAACTTGAATGAGTTTTTCTGCTTTTCTAATAAAAGGGAGTGACTGACTTTGTGGCTGTTGGTCAATGCTTGGATTAAGTATTTTTTGTCCATACCAAACACGTGGCGTATTGTAAAATTCGTCCGATAGATCATTGGTTCCAAAAATTTCACGAAAGTTAAAACCCGTGTGTTGAGAATTTAAATGATTTTGAGTTACAAAATCTTGTAAACCGGCCACGCTAAGAAAATTATCGTGATCTTCAAAATCAATTTCCTGAATGGATAGTTGGTTGGCTACAACTGCATAAGCATCATCTGGAATGCGTTGGGCTACCCATTGATGGCCGGCAGCAGTTTCCATATACCAAACTTCGGTTGCATCAGAAAATAATATGCCGTTACTTTCAGAAGTTCCGTATTTTTCAATAATTGCCCCTAGATAGGAGACACCTTGACGAGCCGATTTAATGTAGGGCAGTGTAACAGTTACCATCGCTTCTTCACCAATGCCGTCTTTTACTAAAGGATCGGCACCTAGAGCGCGGTTGTTAGTGTACGCACTTTCAGTGGCACTCATGGCGACACCATATTCGTTGATACCATCCTCTTCAAAGAGACCGAATTTGTCTGTCCACTCAGGTGTAGCCGTATATTTAGCAGCCACTTTGGGTAAATTCAATGTAAAACCATTATCCGTAGATTTGAATATTTGGGATTCTGAAAATTCTCGATGTGGATGTACAACAAAATGTTTTGGCCATGCAGCGCGTGAATCTTCGTTGCGACCAATTAAAGTTGAACCATCAGCAGTAGCCAAACGACCGGCCAGAAAACTCGTGCAAGCTGAATAATTATTAGTTTGATTTGTCATTAAAAGCTTCTCCTTTAAAAATGAATATATATACAGTTTATATTTTAGCATAAGTTGGATTTGAATTTTTTGGTAATCCTTGCGATAATAGGAGGAAATATTGAGGAGGAATTTAATATGCCATTGGTTCATATTGACCTTATTGAAGGTCGTTCAACCGAACAATTACGTGAGTTAGTTAAGGATGTTACAGCTGCAATTTCTAAAAATACTGGTGCACCCGCAGAACATATTCATATTGTGTTAAATGAAATGCGACCAGATCGTTACAGTGATGGCGGTGTTTTGCGAAGTGACCAAAAGTAGGTTGAGAAAGTAAAAAAGAAATCCATTCATAAAAGTTCAATGATCCTCAGACTTTTGAATGGATTTCTTTTTTTAGTTAGCCAATTTTAAATAGGTTTCGAGATATTTTGCTAAACCATCGTGATCGTTATCAAATTCAGTGACATCGTTTGCGATACTTTTGATAATTGGTGTCGCATTTTGCATTGCGACACCACGACCGGCATAGTCAAGCATTTCTGCATCATTATGTTCGTCTCCAAAAGCCACAATGTTTTGTCGATCAATATGGTACTGCTTAGCAATATAAGCGACGGCCTTTGCTTTTTGGATGCCTTTTGAAACAACTTCCAAAACGCTATTTGGGCCACCCCAAACACCAACATCAACTTGCTGACCATAATGATGTAAAACGGTATTACGCACGATTTGTTCTTGATGGGGTGCGACAAAAAGAATCATAGAAGTAGGATTATGAACAAGTGAAGTTTTAGAAAGTAACTGATCGTCGCTTAAAGTTGTTGGGAAAAAGTTTAAATCTGATGGCGGCAAGTGGTTAGCAAGATATGTATGCTTACCTTCAGCTGCAATCATTTTAAGCTGTAATTTTTGTCGATTTTCTAACATATCAAGGACAATTGCTTTACTAATCGTTCGTTTGTATTCACCTTGCCAATGTTGATGCGGAATGTGAGTGAGGGCACCATTAAAATTGACCATTGGGGTTTTTAATTGTAACTGATCATAAATTGCTTCTGAAATTCGATAGGGTCGTCCAGTGACAATACTAACAAGATGGCCAGCCTCAGTTGCCTTTTGGATGACTTCAATAGTTTTTGATGAAATTTGGTTTTGGCTATTTAATGTGGTTCCATCAAGATCAATGGTAATTAATTTTTGTGGCATGTCATTCACTCCAATAAGCTTTATAATAAAAGTAATGTGTCTTCATTTAAATTAACATAATTTCAAGACAGATGCTATCAAATTTAGAAATGAGTGAAAATATGCAGTTACCAGAGGCATTTATTCAAAAATATTCAAAGCTGTTGGGAGAAGAAGCACCGGCTTTTTTCCATGCTTTCGATGAGCAACCAACTAAGGGCTTTCGACTAAACCCATTAAAAACACACGTTGAGCCATTAAATCATGCGATTGGCGATCCGGTTTCTTACTGTCAATTTGGGTATTATGGTTCAGTTAGCGGCAAAACAATTGACCATCAAAGTGGTTTAATTTATAGCCAGGAACCTAGCGCCATGTATGTTGGAGAAGTGGCACATCCTAAACCAGGAGATCGTGTTTTAGATCTTTGTGCAGCACCAGGTGGGAAAACAACACATTTGGCTAGTTATATGAACCAACAAGGTCTGTTAGTTTCAAACGAGATCAATCGAAAACGTGCAGAAATTCTGGCTGAAAATGTAGAACGGTTTGGACTTCAAAACACAATTGTTACAAATGAGTCACCAGATACACTTGAAAAACATTTTGTTAATTTTTTTGATGTAGTTGTGGTGGATGCACCTTGCTCTGGTGAAGGGATGTTTCGTAAGGATCATGAAGCGATGCAGTACTGGACACCTGAATATCCATTGTCTTGTGCTAATCGACAAAAAAAGATTTTACAAAGTGCATTGCAAATGTTGAAACCGGGCGGACGTTTAATTTATTCCACGTGTACTTTTGCGCCTGAAGAGGATGAACAAAACATTGCGTGGTTATTAAAAAATTATGCCGATTTAAAAGTTGTACCAATTAAAAAATATCCTGGGATGAGCGATGGCCGGCCAGAATGGGCTGATAATAATCCAGAACTTGCCAAAACCTTACGAATTTTTCCTCATAAAATGCGAGGAGAGGGTCATTTTATTGCTCAGTTAGAAAAGCAGATCAATGATTCAAACCGCAAAGAACCTAAGCTGCAAAAAACAAATGTAACAAAACAACAAAAACAAGATTGGCACAAAGTGGCAGATAAATTACTGACAAACTCAATTGAGGATTCACGACTCTTGGTTTTTGGCGATTATTTATATGCGATGCCAGCTAATCTACCAGATTTAACCAAATTACAGGTTATTCGTCCTGGAATCAATTTAGGCGTGTTCAAGAAAAATCGTTTTGAACCAGCTTTACCATTGGCATTGGCATTTAAATCGGTTAATTTTCAAAAACCAGTGCAAATTTCAGAAGAACAGTGGCGAAAGTATGTTCATGGTGATACTTTTACAATCACAAAAGATGTAGAAAATGGTTGGCATGTTTTGACTAACCATGAATTAACGATTGGGTTTGGAAAAGTTGTTAATGGGGTTGTTAAGAACTTTTATCCTAAAAAACTAAGGTTTGAAATCAAAAATTAAATCAAAAATTAAATTTTTTTAGGTTCAAAAATAGACTAGCGAATTCACACATTCGCTAGCCTATTTTATGACACTTTTAATTAAATTCAAAAGATTGAAAGTACAAAAATGTATCTAATTGTCTGACACAAAAATGTTCATAGTAACAAAATTAGATTAAAATGCCGTCTTCCAGCAAATTTGGGCTGGAACGTAGGGGGCACGACTTAGAGTCGAAATGCACGTCTCTAAGCTCGGCCTTTATCTAAGCGAAACCCGCTAAGATAAATGTCACTACTGAGCCCATTTGCTTCCAGACTAAGTCTAATCTTTGCAATCAATGCACTGATACAATAATTTTGATATCAGTATTACTGTTCATTATTTAATATCAAACGTTCTTAGTCCGGAGGCGATTGGTCTCAGGGGTGAAATTATCCTTAGCAATTCATTGCTTAGGATAAGGCCGAGTTTGAAGACAAGTGTTCTTCTTGGCTTCAAATCGTGCCCACCCCGTTCCAGACCAGGTGAGCCGCAGGACGGCAGTTAAACTATTTTTTGGAGTCTAAGTCGTTTAACAGCAGTTATTGAAGTGATTTTGATACTTTCAACCTTTAATTAAATTCTATTTTTCTTTGTTCACAATAATTACGTAAAGATTCATCTAAAATCAAATTATGACGATTTAACTGTTTGATGTTTTGAGCACCTTGCAAGGTTAATAAATCTGCTAATTGTGTTTGCCAAGTATTAATAAGTTGAACAGTTTGATCTTCACCCTCCTGGATGAGTTCGTGTAAAATTCTGCCAGCAACACCAATCATGTCAGCACCTAAGCAAAATCCTTTTAACATGTCTAGTGGATTACGGATACCTCCGCACGCCAAGATATGAAGTTTATCTTGAAGTTCCTGTGATTCTAAAAGTGATTCTACCGTACTAATTCCGTAATTCTGAAGATAAGGGTAGCTTTTATCATGCCGACGTTCATTCTCGATTTTAGCAAAATTGGTACCCCCATGACCAGCGACGTTAATAGATTGCACACCAATTTCAGATAGTTGTTTCATGGTTTGTTTAGCCATGCCAAAACCGACTTCTTTGACGATAACGGGGACTGACACAGTATGAACAATTTCTGAAATGTTAGTCAACCAATTAAACGAACGATCTCCTTCAGGCATTATAATTTCTTGAGCTGCATTGAGATGAATTTCTAATAAGTTAGCATCAATCATATCAATGGCTTTTTGCGCATCTGCAGCAGAATGACTTGCCCCAATGTTAGCTAAAATAATGCCAGAAGAATTGATTTTGCGAACAATCGAAAAGGTGGTCTGGAGATCGGGTCGTTTCAAGGCAACACTTTGTGAACCAACTGCCATTGGCAAATGAGTTGTCTTGGCAATTCGGGCTAGGCTGGCATTGAGTTTGCCAGTATAAGAACTACCACCAGTCATTGCTTCAATATAAAAAGGGTAATCTGTTACGATTCCCCCAAGTTGGCTGTTTAAATTAATTTGGTCTCGGTTTATTTCGGGAAGATTATTCGGAAGTAAGCGTAGATTCTGAAATCCAGCGCTTGCCTGTGGCTGATAAAAATGTTCTGTCAGTGAAACATGTTCATCTTTTCGATGCGATTGAATATCTTTCATAGCGTGTTCTCCTTAAAGTTCAGTGACGTTGTGAACATTAAACTTTAGTTGTCTAATTCCCTTATCTTTCCAAGTTTTGAGTAGGGTATCGATAGAACGGTTTTTATTGATCAAAACGATGCCACAATCACCACCGCCGGCACCAGAACTTTTAGCAGCACCGCCGGCCATCTCAGCATCCTTAATCATTTCTTTTAAAATAGGTGTTTCAATTAAAACCTGGCTGAAATCAGCTAATTTTTTTAGAATTGTGCGATTTACCCGTAGTTGATGTTGAATCACTGTAATTGATTGATCGTGAAAGCCTCGAATCATTTCTTTTAGACAAGCCTTACTTTCTTCTAGAAAAACTTGATATTCACGTTGATCTCTTACTTTTCCCATAGCTACCTTATCAACTAAATGGGAAGTCAAAGCGGGTGAACCAGTCCAACCAATCATCAACTCGAGATCCTCAGGAGGTGTCAATAGTTCAACGTCTAGTCCAGGCCAGGGCATCTCTAAAAGGTCCATTAAAGAGGTTTGTCGGCGCTGAGCAAAGAGCCAATCACGATTGAAGGAATGATAAGCAATCCAACCACCGTAGACACTAGCAGCAATATCACCCAGTGATCCGTTACCTTGAACATCAAAGTGAGCAATCGCGGCTAGTTTGAATAAACTGTCTTTGGTTAGAGGTAAGTGATAAAACTTAGCTAATGCTTTGATGGTGGCAACGGTGACGGCAGCTGAACTACCTAAACCGTATTTTTTACCGTCAGCACTGTCTAAATCACTATTTATATATAAGTTATAAAGTCCTAATTCTTTATGGAGATTACTTGCATACTCTTCAGTTAAATTAATTGCAGAAAGAATGTAATGAAATGGATTATCACGATTATCAAAAACCATTTTAGAGCCTTGTCGGCGCCAAGAAATAGAGTTTTCGTGATATTGTTCAGAAACAATTCGCCCCACATTTTCAGTTTTTTCAATGGAAGCGGAAACAAATTGATTTAACGCCACAATAATGGCAGGATAACCTGACTCAACAACCGCATATTCTCCTGCAATATAGAGTTTTCCAGGTGCTTTCACCGTAATCAATGGATCATGTCCCTTCAAAATTTGAATTAATATTTATAGGTACTTAATACCGGGTCCGGGTTTGCAAACTAATAACTGATTGCGATTGATGATTGTTGCAAGTTTATCCATAATCAATTCGTTGTTAGATGATGCACAAATTATCTTTACATTAGGCCCCGCGTCTACAGTACTATAACATTCTACACCTAGTTTACGGATGTTGCGAACAGCATCAAGAATTGCAAGCGTTTGAGGTTGAAAATAAGTAAAATTGGGAACGGCACCAAACGTTGTCGCGTGCATTCGCATCGCATTGTTTTCCGCAATTGTTCCCAAATTTGCTAAGTTTTTGTTAAGGATTGCTGTTTTCATTGGTTCTACGTCTGCTTGGGCACTTTTAACCCAAGCAGGGAAGAAAGGAGAGGTTTTCACAACAGCTTGCATTCCCATTGTACTGCTGACTTTCTTTTTCTTCGTGTCCACAAGAGCCGTAATTAAATTAATATCCCAATCTACAGCAGACTGAATACTTTGAGCATATGAACTTTGGCTATCATGACCAGCATGCCACTGAACGAACCCCCCAAAAATTGAGCGGGAAGCTGACCCAGATCCATGCCGAGCTAGAATAGAAAGCTCTTTGTCGGAAAGATCTAGTCCGGCAGCTTTAGAACCTGCGGCAGCCAATGCTGCAAAAGCAGACGCTGAGGAAGCAAGCCCGGCGGTTGTTGGGACATGATTAGTTGAATGAACTGAAGCATTTTCTTGGATACCACTTTGTTCACGAATTAAGTTCAAAACACGTTTAGCACGTTTTAAGCCGGAACCGGTTAGCGGCTGATCATCTACCAAAATTTCATCATCAGTTAACGAAGAAACAAAATCTACGGTTGTATCTGTATAGAAATGATCTAACGTTAAAGAAATACTGTCATTGTAAGGCAAAATAAGTTCTGTGTTTTTTTTCCCCCAATATTTTAATAATGCAATATTAGTGTGTGCCCTAGCTGTGGTCATTTTTTTCTCCTTTATGATATCCAGTGGCAAGTGGTTCAATCCAAGTATGAATGGCACCATGTTGTTCCAAGATTGTTGCAATTTGTTTTGCAGAAGGCTTGCTAGACGTTAAGGTGATTAAGCAACCACCCATTCCGCCACCAGTGAGTTTAGCTCCTAAAGCGCCATTTTTAAGTGCTAGAGTTGCAAATTGATCTAAGATTGGATGACTGACTCCCAATTTAGATAAAATTGTTTGCGAATCATTCATTAAAGAACCTAACTTTTGTGAATCACCATTTGCTAGGCAGCTACGAGCTTGTTTAGCAATTTTTCCTAGCATTTCAATGTCTTCTTCAGCATGGTGATCACCTGCTAGCTTTGATTTAACGTGCTGAACGGCTAAACCCGTTTGTCCCATGATACCAGTGTCCACAATAACTAAGAAGGCGTTTTGTTTAATCGGAATAGCCTGTGGCCGACGACCTTTAACAAACCAGATTGGTGTTTTTGAACTAACCGTAGCCGCATCTAACCCGCTAGGATTGCCGTGAATATATTGTTCTGAAACGTCTGCAAGTCGAAGTAGTTCAGCATGTGATAAGGATTGGTGAAAAAAATGGAAAAATGCACGTACTATTGCGATAGCTGTTGCAGCAGAAGAACCCATACCACGCTCTGCTGGAATTTCACTCGTAACCTGTAAAGTAAATGGTGTTTTTTCTTGATGCAATTCGACTAAAATGGTGTTTATTAATAATTGAATTCCAGTTTGACTGTCCGGCATTTCCGATAAAGCACCTGTAAAATATTTACTAGCAACATGTTGCCCAGTATCAGTATCCTTAATAGAAACAATTATTTTTATCTTTGAAATAGGTAAACAAATTGCTGGTTGTCCATAAACAACACTATGTTCACCAAAAAAGATGATTTTAGCATGACTTTGTCCAGTCGCAGATTTTCGCAAACTATTCGCTCTCTTTCAAAAAATTACAAATCAGTTTAGAAGTAAATGGTATTTTGTTTTTAGTTTACTTACTTTAGACTAGTGAAACTACAAACAAACATCCATTTTAACATATTTTTAAATTTATCAAGGCGAGTTAACTGATGTCTTGAAAATATAAATAACTGAAAACGAAAAGTGTGAAATTAGGCGTCCTAAGTTTAATTTCTAGTAACAGAAGTTAGTAAGCATTTATGCGCTGGCTCTAATGTAGTATCATTAGAAATATGGAACACACATCTTATGAGTTAACTGGTGAGAAAATGGATTCTAATACAACCTATGCAGTGGTAGATATTGAAACCACTGGAACTAATTTGAATGCGAATGAACGAGTTATTCAAATTAGCTGTGTTTTTGTTAAAAAGCACAAAATTATTAATACTTTCGTAACGGATATTAATCCCGAAATGAGCATTCCAAATGCCATTCAACAACTAACGGGAATTACAAACCAACGTGTTCGTAAGGCACCGTTATTTGATGATATTGCACCAACTTTGTTTGGGCTTCTTTCGAATACCGTTTTTGTTGCTCACAACGTCAATTTTGATTTTCCATTTTTGAATTATGAGTTTGAACGAGTAGGGTATCCAACGTTGTCAATAAAAGCTGTTGATACAGTTACATTGAGTCAAATTTTGTTGCCTAGCGTAAATGGTTATCGTTTGCGCGACTTGTCCCGTTACTTTGGTATCAAACATGAGCATCCACACTCGGCAGATAGTGATGCTTTTGCTACAGCTAAGTTATTTATTATGTTGATGAAACGTCTGGCAGAATTACCACTATTAACGTTGAAACAGTTAACCGCTCTTTCCGGAAGTTTACCACGGCAAACTGCGGAACTGATTCAGGATGCATTTGAGAGAAAACAGAAAAATCCGGGACCCTTACCGGATTACTTAATGATTAAAGAAAATATTGTTTTGCGAGTCCAACGAACCAAAATCAATGACGCGACAACGGAACAGTTGGGTCATTATCCGCAATCTAAAAAAGCAAAATTAGCACTTTTTCAGGGTGATTTAGGGTGGCGAAGTGCACAATCTCGCATCATGAACGCAATTTATGCCAACTATAAAGCTGCTGATTCGAAGGCACTAGTTATTGAGGCACCTACGGGAATTGGAAAGACGATTGCATATTTACTGCCATTTGCCTATTTGGCTATTCAAAATCAACTGCCGGTTGTGATTAGTTCAACGACAACTTTATTGCAATCACAGTTAATTGAAAAAGCAATTCCGATTTTAAGTAAAATCTTAAAAGTTTCCATGAATGCAACATTGGTGAAGGGAAGCAATCATTATATTGATTTAGCGAAGTTTTCACAACAGCTGAATGAAAGGGATCCTGCAAACCAAAGTAGGTTGATTAAAATGAAATTGCTTGTTTGGCTAACTTACACAAAGACAGGTGATTTGGATGAACTTCACATTAATAATCATAAAATTCCATTGCTGAATGAAATTCGGCATCAAGGAATTGCGAGTTTAGATAAAAACAATCCTTTTTATGAATTAGATTTTTATCAACGTGTTATTCGTAAAGCACATATTTCTCAAATTGTGGTTACCAATCATGCTTTTCTTTCCCATCATGCAGATTTACTTGGAAATAAACAACATAAACCATATTTGGTTATTGATGAAGCCCAACGATTTGTAAATACAGTTTTGCAAGAAAATCGAATGACTTTTGATATTAATCATTTAATGAGTATGGCACACAGTGAGGTTAGTCACCTTAAAATGAATGAGGGAATCAACCGTTCACAAATCATTCAAAGTGATCCGATGGGCAGCTTCCATGTTTATCAAATGGCTGAGGATCTGGAAACCATTAATCAACTAATTTCCAATCTTCAAGAACAGCTATTTAAACGCTTTTTAAGTCATCAAATGCCTGTAGAAACGAATCATCTTCCGTTTCAACATGTGATAACTTACGCTGAACTGCAAAGCTTCTACGAAACAAACCAAACAACAATTAAAAATCTGCAGTCTAACTTTACCTCTGAGATTCTAGCTTTTGAAGCGTTGAATAGAATAATCAATAAACAGCAACAAAATTTGATTGAGTCAGAAGTCCGTACTTGGATAAAATTAAATAACAGTCAATTAGAAGTGGAAACTCAAACACAAATTTTTCTAAAAATTTTCGGATCTTTTTTGAATCATGCAAGCTATGATAGAGATGCCGATTTCTATTGGGTCCAGGTGGGACCACAGCATGATGCAGGTAGTGTGAGTCTATCCCAAGGAGTTATTGAAAGTGCTAATTATATTAAAGAGCGAGTATATCCTTGGTTTCAAAAACCAACCTTAATTGGGGCGACTTTATTTTCCAATAGTCGTTCAAAATACTTTTTAAATCAGGTTGGTTTGATCAGTGATGCCACAACGGTAAAGAAATACAGTAGTCCGTATGATTTTGCTGAAAATGCACTTTTACAAGTGGTCAATGATGGACCGATGATTAATGAGATTGGATCAGAAGAATACGCACAATTTTTAACGACCGCAATTTATCAATTGGCTAAGGTAACCCCAGGAAAGATTTTAGTGTTGTTTAATTCCTTGACAACTATTAAAGATGTTTTCGAACTTGTTCAAAAAACCGATTTAGGGCGAAAACGGCGCATTCTTGCACAAGGTGTGAATGGCACAAAATCCAAATTAACTCGGGAATTTTTATCTAGTTCTACTGGTATTTTATTTGGTGCCGCAAGCTTTTGGGAGGGCATGGATCTTTCGAATGGTCAACTAGATTTATTGATTGTGACACGTCTGCCATTTGATTCACCAGATGAAATCTTTACAAAGGCAGAAACCAAACTTCAAAAGCAAGCACATAAAAATCCATTTATGACTGCACTTTTACCACGAAGCATTCTTAGATTAAAACAAGGAATAGGAAGATTAATTCGTTCTGACAGTGATTATGGTGCGGCGGTTATTCTGGATCGACGTATTCTTGATAAAAGTTATGGAAAGACGATGCTGCACAGTTTACCAAAAGGAATGCCAATACAAAAATTACCTCTAAACCAAACAAATGACGAACTTGATAAATTCTTTAGAAAGCATTATTAACCTGGATTGAATTTGTTTGCTATAATGATGAAGTCTGGATTTTAAAAGAAAGAGAGCTGTAAAATTGAAACGTTCTAGAAAACATAATAGTCATTGGTTTCTAATATTTATTGCGGCGGTTATTATTTTAGTTGGTGGGACATCTATTGTGTATCATGAAGTCCGTAAACCGGTTGATTCCGCTAAAAGTCAATCCATCAAGATTGCAAAAAAGTATGCTCATTTGAAAACAGAAACTAATTTTTCTTGGGCAAATTCAGAACAGACTTTTTACACAGTGACTGGGGTAACAAAACAAAATGTTCCAGTCTATGTAATTATTTCTAATAATGGTAAAAAAGTGCGAATTTTTAAACAGTCTGCAGGCATTGACCGTAACGACGCATTAAAAAAGATTTGGAATAATTATAATCCCAAAAAAGTAACCACAATTTCAATGGGGATGTATAAGACTAAACCAGTTTGGGAGGTCGGATATATGAATGCCTCTGGACAATTATGTCTGAAAACTTTAAACTTTAAAAATGGTACGGTTGTTCGATCAGTGAATAACATTTAAAAATTAACTCGAGGAGGGTATTTAGTTTGGAACAAATAAGTATCGTAGATTCCAAAGATCATGTTGACGAACGTGTGAAAATTGGCGTTTGGTTAACAGATAAACGATCAAGTGGAAAAATTAGTTTTTTGCAATTACGGGATGGAACGGCCTTTTTTCAAGGGGTTGTCGTAAAGAGTGTTGTTGGAGAAGAAATTTTTGAAATTGCCAAAAAGCTCCGTCAAGAGACTAGTATGTGGATCACAGGAACTATTCATCAAGATGATCGCTCTCATTTTGGTTATGAGATTGAAGTAGACAACATCGAAGTCATTGGTGAAAGCAACGATTACCCGATTACGCCAAAGGAACATGGTATTGATTTCTTGTTAGATCATCGTCACCTATGGTTGCGGTCTTCGCGACCACATGCAATTATGGAAATTCGTAATGAAGTAATTCGAGCTACCTATGAATTCTTCAATAACGAAGGCTTCATTAAACTTGATGCACCGATTTTAACGGGTAGTGCACCAGAAGGAACTACAGAGCTTTTTAAGACCAAATACTTTGACCGTGAAGCCTATCTGTCTCAAAGTGGACAACTCTATGAAGAAGCTGGCGCAATGGCTTTTGACAAAGTGTTCTCATTTGGACCGACATTTCGAGCAGAAAAATCAAAAACTCGTCGTCATTTGATTGAGTTTTGGATGATTGAGCCTGAAATGGCCTTTATGCATCAGGAAAAAAGTCTTGAGGTTCAAGAGAAATATGTGGCATTTTTAGTACAAAACGTAATTGACAATTGTGCCTATGAATTAAACATCTTAGGCCGTGATATTGATGTTTTGAAAAAATATACGAAGTTACCATATGCGCGTATTACTTATGATAAGGCAATTGAAATGTTACAAGCATCTGGAAAGTTTCCGGATTTACAATGGGGCGTTGATTTTGGCTCACCAGAAGAAACTTTTTTGGCAGATCAATTTGAACAACCGGTATTTGTAATGAACTATCCAAAGGCAATTAAGGCTTTCTACATGAAGCCACATCCAACTAGAGATGATCTTGTTATATGTGCAGATCTTTTAGCACCAGAAGGCTATGGCGAGATTATTGGCGGATCTGAACGTGCCACCGACTATGATTATTTGGTCAGCCAGATAAAGAAAGCTGGACAAGATCCTAAGAACTATGATTGGTATTTAGATTTGCGTAAGTATGGTTCAGTTCCACATTCTGGTTTTGGTTTAGGATTAGAACGAACGTTAACTTGGATAACTGGTGAGGATCATGTACGTGAAACAATTCCATTTCCAAGATTGCTTCATCGTCTTTATCCATAATGAGGTATTAAGGAGGGGAAAGATTTGAATGAAGTGACAAGAAAATTTTTAAATGCCGGAAACACAGTTGTTTCGAATTATTTATTGAGCCATTTCCATCAACTGGGATTGACTAGTGATGAGTTAGTGATTTATTTAATTATTGAAAAGCAACGTGAACAAGGTGATCTTTTCCCAAGTTCAAAATTGATTTCGCGTGAGACAGGATTAGACGAATCAAAAGTTTATGAATTGTTGCATGAGTTAATTCAAAACAAATTTATGGAAATTAAAACTGTGAAGCATGCTGATGGAAAAAATTATGATCAATACAATTTTGATCTCTTATTTGATAAATTGTTACAGTCAGCCGATAATGAGACCGAAACCAAAAAACAGCAAACGCAAAAAAACGATCGTGAAACGGTGTTTAAACAAATTGAATCAGAATTTGGACGACCGCTTTCACCAATCGAATATGAAACGATCAATCAGTGGTTAACAGATGATCATTATGCTCCGGAAATGATTTCATTAGCCTTGAAAGAGGCAGTTTTGAGTCAAGCATACAGTTTAAGATATATGGATAGAATATTATTAAATTGGGAAAAACGAAATCTAACAACGGTTAATCAAGTTCAAAAAGAGGAAGAACGGCAACGAAATAGTTCCTCAAGTGATCATAATTCTAATCAGAGAAATGTGAAAGCGGATCTTAACGGACCAAAGATTCCAATTTATAAAATTTCTGATCAAAATAAGTAGATGAAAAAAAGGTAAAACTGAAAATAGTTTTACCTTTTTTAGTACATAACTAAAGGTTGAAAGTGTCAAAATCACTTCAATAAGTGATGTCAAACGGTTTAACCTATAAAAATTAGTCTAAAATGCCGTCTTCCAGCAAATTCGGGCTGGAACGTAGTGGGCACGACTTAGAGCCGCAAACCACGTCTCTAAGCTCGGCCTTCATCTAAGCGAAACCCGCTAAGATAAATGGCACTACTGAGCCCATTTGCCTCCAGACTAAGTCTAATTTTTGCAGTCTACACAGCAATATAAAGGTTATTATATCAGCGTTACTGAACATTATTGAAGCATCAAACGTTTTTAGTCCGGAGGCGATTGGTCTCAGGGGTGAAATTATTCTTAGTAATTTATTACTTAGAATAAGGCCGAGTTTGAAGACAAGTGTTCTTCTTGGCTTCAAATCGTGCCCACTATTACACGTAAGGGTTAGTTTTCGTGCCGAAAACACGATGTCGATTCTTGTGGCAAAACTCAGCCGCAAGAACTCGCACCCCGTTCCAGACCGGGTGAGCCGTAGGACGGCATTTTAATCTAATTTTGTTACCAAGAACGTTTTTATATCAGGCAACGAGATGTGTTTTGGACTTTCAACCTTTAGTTACATAAAAAACTCGTATGCATTTATTGGTCAATGAAGTGCCAGCAAATACATACGAGCTTTTATATATTTAATTAGTTTTTACTACTTGATGAAGATTCTTTGCTGGAAGAGCTGGCACTAGAACTGCTTGCACTTGAGCTTGAACTGGAACTAGAACTTGAAGAACTCGAGCTCGAACTGGAACTATTATTTGAACTGCTATTATTACTATTACTATTATTGCTGCTCTTAGAAGAAGTATCACGACTGGTAGTTACAGTAGTGGAACTTGAACTTACCGAACTAGAAGTGCTGCTTGAGTTGTTTTGAGAGTAGTCATCACTGGTACCAGAATTACTGTAGCTAGAGTTAGCTTTGAAGAGCTCCTTTACACCATTAACAGTTTTTTCAGTAACACTTGACGGTTTAACCCAATTATCGTTTGTCACAGACGCTGAAAGATAACTCATCATACTCTTGTAAACTTCTTGTGCAATTAGCGTTTCTTGCTCACTTAAGAATCCAGAAGCTGTGTTTTGCTGATCATATCCTGTCCACACTGACATACTGTAATGACGGGTATAACCTGTAAACCACGAATCCATTGAAGCACTGCTTGGATAATTGCTGGCGATGTCAGCTGGATAGCCCGTTGTTCCTGTCTTACCAGCCTGGTAGAGGCCAGAAATATTAGCAGTTGATCCGGTACCGTTTGAGTCTGTTAAAACGCCCTTTAACATGTCAGTAATCATGTACGCAGTTGCTTTACTCATTGCATGTTTACCTTGACTACTGTAATTGTACGTTTTGCCACTTTGCGTCACGATTTTATGAACATAATAAGGTTTATAGTAAGTTCCGCCATTGGCAAAGGCCGAATAAGCAGCAGCTTCTTGAAGTGGTGAAATATACAAGCCAATTCCGTTTTGAAGATTATAAGTACCTTTTTGAGAAATACCCAGGTTGCTTAGGAAGGTTGTAGCCTTGGAAATTCCAACATCTTGTAAAGTTCTAACGGCCGGAATATTTCGTGACTGAACAAGAGCCTGGCGCATTGTCATTTTACCTTTATAAGCTTTATCAAAATCATAGAGTTTGGCACTTGATCCAGGATAAGTGAACGGTTCATCTTTGACAGTTCGACTAGTTGGCCAGTTTAAATATTGAATGGCGGGTCCATAATCCATCAATGGTTTAGCGGTGGATCCACTACTTCGATCAGTTTGAACGGCGCGGTTTAAACCAAAAGTGACATTGCCAGTTTGACGGCCACCAAGCATAGCAACTACTTTTCCATTGTTTGGATTTGTAATGGAAACGCCAAGCTGAAACTTGGAATCGGGATATTGCACATATGTGCTAGAATTACCAATTTTATAAAGTCGTTTTTGAGCTGCTAAATCTAAATTAGTGTAAATTTTCATTCCATCCGTGTAAGGATTGAAACCTTTTGATTCAACACTGCTGATAACTTGTTTTAAATATGAGTCAACGATTTTACTGTTAACAGTAGTCAGCCCATTTGAACTATGTTTTTTAACTAAACCTGTTGTTACACTTGTTTTTTCAGCAGCAGCAGCCTGTGCTTTAGTGATAACTTTGTTATTGACCATTGCCTGTAAAACAGTGTTACGTCGTGATAAAGCGTATTTAGGATATTTAGTAGGGTCGTAGGAAGTTGGTGCCTGTGGCATACCGGCTAACAAAGCAATTTGACCAATATTTAATTTGGAAAGTGATTTTCCATAATAATATTTGGCAGCTGTTCCCATGCCGTAAACGCCATTACCCATATAGACCTTATTAATATAAAACTCAAGAATCTTATCTTTGGAGTATTTTTTGTCTACCTGTAAAGCAAGCCAAGCTTCTTGGGCCTTTACACGCAAGGTTCGATCTTTAGCTGAGGTTGAAAAAACAGAAAGTTTTACAAGTTGTTGTGTTAGCGTACTTGCTCCTTGAAGCCCCAGCGAGGATCCTGTAATGTTTGCAAATGTTGCTCCCACAATACGAACAGGATCAACACCGTTATTTTTATAGAAACGTTTATCTTCAATTGAGACAACTGCACTTTTGAGTGACTTAGGAATTTCATTTGCTTTAACGTAATCACGATCTTGTGCACCTAAGCGACTAATGACTTTACCGCTTTTATCGTAAACTACAGTTGCTTCATCGCTTGATAATTGCTTTTCTGAAATGCTTGGTGCATCTTTAGCATAGTACATAAATAATCCAGCACCACCAACAAAAGCTAAAATAAATAATGCCAGTATCCAGAGCAATATGCGCCTAAAAATTGATCGACGTCGATGTGGTGGTTGTGTGAGTTGTGAATGTTGGGTCCGATGTGGCTGATTATTACTTTGCATTATGTTCTCCTTCATGTTGCTTAATTAAGAGATTATCCACGGCATTTAGATAAGGAATAAGTGGATTTAGGTGATACTTAATTAAGTAACCATTTTCTTTTATATAACTAAGCGGTATGGACTTTCTACCACCTTTTTTTTGACGATCCCAAAAATAAAAAAGATTTGTAGCAGGGAGTAAAAAAATTTGATCAAGTTCTACGAATTTAATAATTGTAAAACAAATTCCTTTGGCGGCCAGACAGGCTTTCATATGGCGAATCTGATGATCGTGAAAATTATCAAGAGGGAAAGCTGTTTTTCGTTTAGTTTCCTTCGCATCAAAATCTAAATAGTAACCTTTATAAACGCCATTGTAATCAGTAGTTGAGGCCTGACGAAAATAGGCTTCCTTTATAACTGCCGCGCTACGTTTGGGATAATCTACTTTGACGATTTGAATTGGAGTTGGTTTTTTATGAACAACTGCTATTCCGTGAGAAAGATAATATTGGTTACTTTCGTTTAATTCGTCTTCTAGGGACATACCACGTTTTCCAAATTGAATTGGAGTGTGGGGTCGGATCTGTTTAGACGAAGCGTCAGCCACTTTATATTTCTTTCCTGATGGGTAATGAAAGTTCACTTGTGTATCACTTCCTATTTTTTATATTATACTATAGATGTAAAGTTAAAAACGATCTGAAACATATTTTTAAAATTTGGAGGAATCCTTAATGAGTCGCGTTTGGATTACGGGATATAGAAGTTACGAATTAGAAATATTTAATGATAAAGATCCTAAGTTATTAATTATTAAAAATGTTATTAAACAAGCGCTTAAAAATCGCCTTGAATCAGGAACCGATTGGCTAATTACGGGAGCTCAATTAGGAGTTGAACAATGGGCCACTGAAGCTGGTGTGCAATTAAAAAAGGAATATCCTGATTTTAAAATTGCGGTTATGTTACCCTTTACTGAATTTGGGCAACAGTGGAATGAAAATAATCAAGCGAAACTTTCCCAAATCTTAACAAAAGCAGACTTTACAGATAGTGTGAGTCATAATCCGTATCAAGCACCACAACAGTTAAGGACCTATCAACACTTTATGCTGGCGCATACTGATCAGGCAATTTTGCTATATGACCCAGAGCATCCCGGAAAAACAAAATATGATTACAAAGTTATTCAAAAATGGCGTGAAAATCATCCGTATCCGTTGGAGTTAATAGATTTTGAGGATCTGCAAGAAGCTGCAGAAGAATACACAGAAAATCAGAACAATAGTTTTAATTTGGATTAAAGTCTGATACAATGGAATACGTGTTACGCGGATATTACAATAATTATGTATGAGGTGTTAAATATGGATAACATAAATCTTACTCCAAAAGATATTTTGCAAAAAGAATTTAAACCTAAGATGCGTGGCTACGATCCAGCAGATGTTGATACCTATTTGGATTCAGTTATCAAGGATTATGAAACCTTTTCAAAAAACATTCAACAATTAAAGGATGAAAATGAAAGATTACTTGATAAGATTGACGAGTTAACAAAACAAGTTTCTGTAGGTAAAACTACTTCTAGTACACAGCCTGTCAATAGTGCAACCAACATGGATATTCTTAAACGACTTTCAAATTTGGAACGTCGGGTGTTCGGTTCAGAGCTTGATAATGGCGAAAATGAATCACATCGAATTTAATTACACTTTGTAAATCTCGGGTAATTGCGGTCTACTTTTGTAGGCTGAGGAAAGTCCATGCCCGCACAAGCTGAGATGCTTGTAGTGTTCGTGCTCGGTGAAAAAATAAGCTGAGGTATCTCTTTTGAGATAACGGCGGAATACAGAACTAAGGTTTCGACTATGTTCTTATGTTCCCTAAGGTGCCACAGAAACGCAGCAATACAAGAAATTGTATTGATGGAACGCGGTAAACCCCACGAGCGGGCAACCCAAACATTGGTAGGGGCGCTTCACATCTGGAATTGAACTAAATGTGGGGGCAGGTGTTTCACCTGGAGATAGATGATTACCCAAATTTGAATTGAACCTGAGAATTCATTTTGGACAAAACATGGCTTATAGAGATTTACATTTCAGGAGACTAGGGTAGAAGTTAGCTTTTATCCTAGTTTTTTTAGATTAAAAAACAAAGGTGAAATATATGCAAAAATTTGAATTAATGGCTACTTGTGCGAGTGGTATTGAGGCACTAGTAGGTAAGGAATTACGTGAACTTGGGTATGAAGTTCAAGTAGAAAACGGACGAGTTCGTTTTGAGGGAACCATTGAAGATATTTTGAAAACCAATCTTTGGCTCAGAACGGCAGATCGTATCAAAATAGTTGTTAGTGAATTTGAGGCTAAAACTTTTGATTCTCTTTTTGAACAAACAAAAAAAATAGATTGGGATCAATTGTTACCAATTGATGCTAGTTTTCCGGTTGAAGGAAGATCTAGAAATTCCCAACTACATAGTGTTCCAGATGCGCAGGCAATTGTAAAAAAAGCAATTGTCAATCAACTTTCTGACACTTACCATCGCCGAACTCGTCTGCCTGAAACAGGAGCAGTCTATCCTATAGAAGTTGCCATTAATAAGGATCAAGTTCAACTCACTCTAGATACGACAGGAGACAGTTTATTCAAACGTGGGTATCGAATTGATAAGGGTGGTGCACCATTAAAGGAAAACATGGCAGCAGCTTTAGTATTATTAACAAGTTGGAAGCCAGATATGCCGTTTATTGACCCAGTATGTGGCTCAGGAACAATTCCAATTGAGGCTGCTTTGATTGGGCAAAACATTGCTCCAGGGTTTAATCGTAATTTTATTTGCGAAAAGTGGGATTGGGTTCCTGCAGAAGTGAGTGAAAAATTACGCGACGAAGCTGATGCTCAGGCTAACTATGACGTGAAACTTGATATAACTGGCTATGATATTGACCAAAACATGATTAATATTTCCAAACGAAATGCACTTGAAGCCGGTTTGGGAGATGTGATTTCATTTAAACAAATGGCTGTTAAGGATTTTAAATCCGAAAAACTTAATGGCGTGATTGTTGCTAATCCACCGTATGGACAACGTTTGAGTGATCAAGAAAGTGTCCGTAAGTTATATCACGAAATGGGCATGGTTTACAAACCATTAAAAACGTGGAGCAAGTATATTCTAACCAGTGATTTAGAATTTGAAAGATTCTATGGTAGTCAAGCTACCAAAAAACGTAAGCTTTATAATGGGGCACTAAGAACGGACTATTTCCAATATTGGGGTAAACCGATTTGGCATCATGAAGGAAAGCGTGAAGTAAACTAGTATGAAAGAAATTGCAATTATTGGTGGAGGTATCGTGGGTGCAACTGCTGCATACCTATTGAGTAAAGATGAAAAAAATTCAGTTACTTTATATGATTCTGCAGATGGACAGGCAACTAAGGCAGCTGCTGGCATTATTTCACCGTGGTTGTCAAAACGACGCAATAAACAGTGGTATGCACTTGCTAAAGATGGGGCGACTTACATTGCCAAATTAGCAAAAGAAACCCACATGGATTCTAAAACCTATCTTCAGTCAGGTACCATTGTCACCAGAAAAGAAACCGCTGCGTTAAACGAATTGGAAGACTTAGCTAACAAACGAAAGCTAACCGCACCAGAAATGGGAACAATTCAGCGTGTAACTGCACAAGAAATTCAAAAACGATTACCACTTGTGACGGCTGACCTTCAAGGAATTTTCATTAGCGGTGGAGCACGAATTGATGGTAACCGTTTTGTGAAGCATCTTTTACGACTCAGTGAGCAAAATGGCGTTCAAATTATTAGAAAAAAAGCTGAACTGCTTAATAATCAAACGATTCAAGTTGAAAAAGATACTCAACAATTTGATACAATCATTATATGTGCTGGTGCTGGTATTAAGGAATTGTTGGCACCCCTAGGATATGAAGTACATGTACATCCGCAAAAAGGGCAATTAATTGAATTACAAGTACCTCACTACCAAGATGATGTGTTAGCACCAGTTTTAATGCCGGAAAGCGAAAAAGATTTTATGCCAATCGGTGATGGCCGTTTGATTATTGGCGCAACTCATGAAAATGATGCTGGTTTTGATTTAAAATTTACTCAAGAAGCTTTTGAAGATCTTTTTGAGAGTGCTAAAAAAATTGATAATCGTTTATCGAAAGATGATTTAATTGCTACCAGAGTTGGTACACGTGCTTTTACGGATGACTTTTCACCGTTTTTCGGACAACTACCCAATGATCCCCGTATTTTAGTGGCATCTGGATTGGGTTCATCTGGTTTGACGACCGGCCCGCTGATTGCTAATTTAATGGTTTCACTGCTAAACACGACAAATGATTTTTCAAATTATCAAAAGAGAATTTCAACTTATTTTTCTTAAAAAGGATAGTGATGAATGATGCAGTCCTCAAAAACAAATTTTTATTATCAACCTGCTTTTTTAGCAAGTGTTTCGTCTTGGTCATGGACACTACTGGTTCTCATCATGGGAATTATTTTTTGGCTTGAAGTCACACATTTTAATTGGATTACAGCAGGCTTTTTTGTTGCATTTGTCATTATTTGTATCGTCCAATATTTGACTCGTTCGATTATGGTTCAAGGTAATCAATTAATTATTAATCGAACTTTACAAAAAAATTGGTTAACGATTAATATGATGGATATTCAGGCAACTAAAGCAACTAAATTTGGCATCCAGTTTGTTTATAATTCGGATCAACGATTCTTTTACCTTTCAAAAAAGGATCGTGAACAGTTATTACAAATCTTAAAAAATAATCATGCTGAAATTGCGGGGTAATTAAATGACAGATATTGAAATTGCACAAGATGTAAAAATGGATAAAATTGTAAAGATTGCTGAAAAGATTGGCCTTACAGAGGATGATATTGAACAATATGGGTCATATAAAGCCAAAATCAAATTACCTTTACAGATAAAAAATTCAACTAAACGAAAACTGATTTTAGTTACTTCGATTAATCCTACTCCTGCTGGTGAGGGGAAATCGACAGTTACTGTAGGATTAGGTGACGCGTTTACCTTGCTACAAAAAAAAGCAATTATTGCACTCCGTGAGCCGTCCTTGGGACCTGTGATGGGAATGAAGGGCGGTGCCACTGGTGGTGGTTATGCGCAAGTTGTGCCTATGGAAGATATTAACTTGCATTTTACAGGGGATATGCACGCCTTGACGACCGCAAATAATACTTTAGCTGCTTTAATCGATAATCATATTCAGCAAGGGAACGCTCTTGGAATTGATCAACGAAGAATTGTTTGGAAACGAACTTTAGATATAAATGATCGTGCACTTCGAAAAATTGTGATCGGATTAGGTGGTCCAGTTCAAGGTGTTCCACGTGAAGATGGGTTTGATATTACGGTTGCCAGCGAATTAATGGCCATTTTATGCCTTTCAGAAAACCTTCATGATTTGAAAGCAAGAATTAATCGAATTGTAATTGGATATACTCATGATCGTAAGCCGGTAACGGTTAAGGACCTCAATGTTGGTGGAGCCATTGCAACTTTATTGAAAGATGCAATTAAACCTAATTTAGTTCAAACTCTCGCACATACCCCAACCATTGTGCATGGTGGTCCTTTTGCTAACATTGCGCATGGATGTAACAGTGTACTTGCCACCCAAACCGCTTTAAATTTGGCTGATTATACACTTACTGAAGCTGGATTTGGTGCCGATTTAGGTGCTGAAAAATTTCTTGATATCAAAACTCCGGTTTTAAAGAAAACGCCAGACACAATTGTGATTGTGGCCACTATTAAAGCAATGAAGCTTAATGGTGGACAAGCATTAGCAGATTTAGCGTCCGAAAATTTGAATGCTCTAAAAAAGGGTATTGCTAATCTTAAACATCATATTCGTAGTATGGCCCAGTATGGCGTCCCTGTAGTTGTTGCAATTAATCGTTTTACTCAGGATACAGAGCAAGAAATTAGCTATGTTCAAAAGATTTGTGCTGAGATGGGAGTTCAGGCTTTGGATACCGATGTGTGGGCAAAAGGTGGTCAAGGTGCATTGGAACTGGCGCAAACTCTTATTAAAACGGTTGAACAACCTAAAAAATTTAAACCACTTTATGCATC
Source organism: Pediococcus ethanolidurans (assembly GCF_964062635.1). Lineage (NCBI taxonomy): Bacteria > Bacillati > Bacillota > Bacilli > Lactobacillales > Lactobacillaceae > Pediococcus > Pediococcus ethanolidurans. The sequence continues at coordinate 1,785,577 of NZ_OZ061250.1, read as the reverse complement.
AAATTCGGAGCTCACAGAAAAAATTCAAACAATTGTAACGAAGATTTATGGTGGTGCAAATGTTGAATACTCTAAAAAAGCAACTAATCAGCTTAAAAGGTTTAAAAAATTTGGTTGGGATAAACTTCCTGTTTGTATGGCAAAAACTCAGTATTCATTGTCAGACGATCCTAAACTATTAGGGGCTCCCACCGACTTTACTATTCACGTAAAATCTTTTGTGCCTAAATTGGGGGCGGGCTTTATTGTTGCGATGACAGGTAATATTTTAACAATGCCCGGTTTACCAAAACATCCAGCAGCACTAGATATTGATATCAGTGATGATGGTAAAATTAGCGGATTATTTTGATATGGAATGAGGTCTGAACATGTTATTTGCCATAGATTTTTTAATTATTTTAGCAGTAGTGCTACTAGACCAGTTTGTTAAATTTTGGATTGTGGCCAATATTGATATCAACACCGTTCATCAAGTCATTCCTGGACTTTTTTCGCTGACTAATATTCGAAATGACGGTGCAGCATGGAGTATTCTTGAAGGGAAGACAACTTTTTTTTATTTGATTACACTTGTTGCATTAGCAGTTTTAATCTATTTCTTGTATCGAACAAGGGGACATTGGCTTTATCAAATTAGCTTAAGTTTAATTATTGCTGGTGCTTTTGGAAACTTTATTGATCGACTCAGAATGAAATATGTTGTTGATATGTTTCAACTTGATTTTATAAATTTTCCGATTTTTAACGTTGCTGATTTTGCATTAACTATTGGCGTCATTGTACTTTTTATTGCCATTCTCAAGGAAGATCAATTGGAGGGTTAAAAATGTTAACGCATGAGCTTGTTATTCAGAACCAACATGGCAGAATTGATAAAGTGTTGGCAGATGCCTTTCCAGATTTAACACGTTCTCATATTCAAAATTTAATTAAAAAGAATCTTATTTTAGTTAATTCTGAAAAAATAAAAAATAAATACAATGTTCGTTCCGGAGATAAGATTGAAATTCAAGATGAGGGTGTTCAATCGCTTGATTTGGAACCTGAAAATATTCCTTTGGACATTGTGTATGAAGATAAGGATGTTATTGTGGTGAATAAGCCACAAGGTATGGTGGTTCATCCGGCCGCAGGACACCCCAATCATACACTGGTAAATGCATTACTCTATCATAGCCCGCTTTCAACTATTAATGGGACAACCAGACCAGGAATTGTGCATCGAATTGATAAGGATACTTCTGGTTTATTAATGGTAGCTAAAAACGATCACGCTCAGCAAAGCTTATCGGCACAGTTAAAAGCGAAAACCAATACAAGGTTATATATTGCATTAGTGCATGGTAATATTAAAGAAGATCAGGGTACGATTGATGCGCCAATCGGTCGATCACCAAAGGATCGAAAAAAACAGGCTATTGTTGCTGATGGACGGCCAGCCGTCACGCATTTTAAAGTACTTAAACGGTATGGTAAATATACACTTATTCAATGTAAGTTAGAGACGGGAAGAACACACCAAATTCGAGTTCATTTGAAATATATTGAACATCCGGTTGCTGGTGACCCACTTTATGGGCCTCGAAAAACATTAAAAGGAAATGGGCAATTTCTTCATGCAAGTGTGTTAGGTTTTAAACAACCAACTACGGGAGAATATCTTGAATTTAAAGCGCCATTACCAGCTGTGTTTGAAAAGACACTCAAGTGGCTTGACACTCAAACTGAACATGGTTAAAGTTAATTCGTGATAGCGCTTTTAACTGTTGAATATGGATATGGATTTGAAAGTTTTTTGCGAGGCAAATGTAAATTTGTTTCGCCTTTATTTTAGAAGGGAAGTTGATCATCTTGGAAAAAGAAATCATGGATACCATGGCAATGAAAAGAGCATTAACTCGAATTACATATGAAATTATTGAACGTAATCGTGGTGTAGAAGATTTAGTCATAATTGGGATTAAAACACGAGGTGTATTTTTAGCGCAACGGATTGCGGAACGATTGAAACAATTGGAAAATGTTGAGGTACCTGTTGGGGAACTGAATGTAACTGCTTACCGTGATGATGTTCATCAATTAGATAACGATTCAAAGCTTCCGGGAAAGCCGCATTTTGAATTTAGTTTAGAAGGAAAAAAAGTTATTCTGGTGGATGACGTATTATATACTGGACGCACAATTAGAGCTGCTATGGATGCAATTATGGATATTGGCCGTCCAAAACGTATTAATCTAGCAATTTTGGTAGATCGTGGTCATCGAGAACTGCCAATTCGGGCAGATTTTGTGGGTAAAAATATTCCTACTGCACAAAATGAAAAAATCGAAGTTTCAGTTTCAGAAATTGATGAAGAAGATTCTGTCAAAATTGTAAACGGCAAATAGTCAAATGAGGTGAGGACCGTGAGTGAGCGCTATTTGATTTTAGATGATGGCACGGTCTATCGTGGTCAAGCTTTTGGATCACCGGCAACTACTTTTGGAGAAGTTGTTTTCAATACAAGTGCTACTGGTTACCAACAAATTATCACGAATCAGATTTACCATAATCAAATTATTGTTTTTTCTCAACCGTCAATTGGTGGCTATGGAATTGATCGAGCAAGTTATGAATCAATTGAGCCAACGTGTAAAGGTGTTATTGTTCGTGACGTGGCAGATGTGTCAACTAACCGTCAAAGAAGACTATCATTAGATGAGTTTTTAAAAATTCAAAATATTCCTGGAATTAGCGGCATTGATACACGCGCATTAATTCATAAGTTACGATCAAAAGGAACTGTGAAGGGCAGCATTGTTGATCCTGTTAAAGATTTGGCACATGCCTTTGATCAATTAAATGCCATTGTGTTGACTAATCAACAGGTTAGTCAGGTTTCAACACCAAAAGCTTATCCCAATCCTGGAACTGGATTAAATGTGGTCGTTGTTGATTTAGGATTAAAACATGGAATTTTGAGGCAGTTAAGTCAACGAAATTGTAACGTAACGGTTCTGCCATATTCTTGTACAGCGGAACAGATTTTCGACCTTGATCCAGACGGTGTCATTCTGTCGACTGGACCAGGTAGTCCAGCAGACTTACCGGAGTCTCTTACAAGTATGATTTCGGAAGTAGAACAAAGAATTCCTTTGTTTGCAATTGGATTAGGCCATGAATTATTTGCGATGGCAAACGGTGCTAAGGTTAAACCGCTTCAGTTTGAACATCATGGTGATAATCATCCAATCTTGTCAATTATTACGGATGAAATTTTTTATGCGTCTCAAGGACAGGGATACACAGTTGATCGAGATTCAATTGATCGCAATAAGATGCTGACTACGCATATTGATTTAGTTGATCAGTCGGTACAAGGATTAAGACATCGTGACTTTCCGGCTTTTAGTGTTCAATTCTTCCCAGATGGTGCACCAGGGCCACTGGAAAGTTCTGAATTATTTGATGAATTCATTGAAATTATGACTACTCGAATGGAGCGGTAAAAATGGCACGAACAAAGTTGCAAAAAATATTAATTATTGGTTCCGGTCCAAATGAAATAGGTGTGGATACTGAACTTGAGACCGCGACTTTACAAACTATTCAAGTACTTCACGAGGCTGGTAAAGAGGTTACTTTTGTTAGTAACAATGCCAATTCAGTGGCAGGTGATTATTTGGATCCGGATCACTTTATTATTAGTGATTTAGATGCTAATTCTTTAATTAATCTACTTCGAAATAACGATTTTGATGGCCTGATTCCAACGCTTGGTGGTACGCCGACTTTTCAACTGCTTCACCAACTTGATGAGGCAGGAATTTTCGAGCAATTAAATATTCGAATTTTAGGCGTTAGTCTTAAAACCATTGCTAATACTCAGAACCCAGAAGCATTAAATCGCATCTTACAGAATATTCACGAGCCATATATTCCAACTAATATTTTAAACGAGACTAATGAAGTTCTTAAATTTGTCCGTCGTATTGGGTATCCGGTAATTGTAAAACCTGTGGCAGCTATAAGTAACAATAACCGAGTGAGATGTGAAAATGAACATCAATTAAAACAAATTCTGGCTTCGGCTTTTCGGATTTCAACTACGCATCAAGTTGCAGTGGAAAAAAGTATTGTTGGCTTTAAAGAAATTGAAATGACCGTTATTAGAGATAATGAAAATACTAGGATGCTAATTTGTGCAGCAGAAGACTTTAATCCGGTTGGCGTTCATGCAGGTGATTCTATTGTGTTTACACCAACGCAAACACTTACGGATCAAGAATTTCAAGCAATTCGTTCTTCTGCTTTACGAATTGCACAAGAATTTAAAATTCGTGGTATTTGCCATGTTCAATTTGCTTTAAATCAAAGTACAGGTAATTATTATGTGATTCGTGTTAATCCTTATTTTGATCGAACAACGGCTTTTGCAGCGCGTGCTACTGGTTATCCGGTTGCGCTTGTTTGTACGCAAATTAGTTTAGGGAAAAATCTAAGAAATATTACGATTCCTGGTCTAAGACAACATGATTCTTTAGCGTTAATTGAACCTACTCTAGATCATATCGCGGTTCGCTTTCCAACATTTTCGTTTGCTAGTTTTGCGAACGCAAATCAAGAATTAAATACAAGAATGAAGTCGACTGGAGCAGTTATTGCGTTTGGTAGAAGTACAGAGGAATCTATTTTAAAGGCAATTCGGTCAGTTGATTCAACAACTACTTCAGAACAGGCAGCATTGGATGAGTCGCGACTAAATGAAGGACAGCTTATAAATGTGTTGGTACATCCAACTGCCGGAGAGGTGTTTTACTTACTAGAGGCCATTCGTCGAGGTTATCAAGTAGAAGAGCTAGCAGAACTAACTAAAATTGATGCTTTTTATTTTTATAAATTAATTCATATTGTGCAGATTGAAAAAACGCTTCGTAAAAATTTGTTTGACGCTTCTGTTTTACGAAAAGCAAAGTTTTATGGGTATGGGGATTCACAAATTGCACAATTGTGGAAATCTTCCGATGAAAAAGTTCGTAAATTTCGAGAGAAAAATCAAATTCGACCAACATTTAAGGGAATCGAACCTACTGCCGGTGAATTTCCTTACAATAATCGAAGTTACTACACAACCTATGAAACGGAAAATGAATCACAAATTAGTGAAAAACCGAAAGTATTTATTCTAGGAACTGCCAATAATCAAGTCGGCACTAATGCCGCTGCCGAGTATGTAACGGTTCATATGATTCAAACGTGTCGAGATTTAGGATTTGAAACAATTTTAATCAATAACAATCCAAATGCAATTTCAATTTTGCCCCGGTTAGCAGATAAATTATATATTGAACCACTAACTGTTGAAAATTGTTTGAATATTATTAATAGCGAACAACCAGATTATGTAATTGCGCAAGGAAAGTGGCAAATTGTGAATGATCTGAGTGCAGCCGGTGTAAAAATTACGCAATTACCATTGTCACGTACTTCTAGAGCGGAAAACGTAGAATCCAATTATCTTGTCGTTGCAGAGAAAAATGGGGATAAACAACGTAATCTGGGTTGCTTTTATACTGCCGCGGATGCGAGTCTTCATTTTCCATCAATGGCAAGCAAACAAATTGCTACTAAATTACAACATATCACACAAAGTGAAATTCGTAAGCAAGACGAAGGTATTTATTCAGTCATGTTTAAACAAGAGGGAAGTCACTTAATTGTAACAGGTACGATTCCTTTAGCAGTGCAGGATATTCCCTTTATGACTTATGCGTTAAACTATGATTTAGTGGCGGATATGGTTAAACTGAGTTTGAATTATTCGGATTGTGAATCAAAACTAAAATTAACTAGTGCTGGTACGCAACTGAAATTAGAACATGTTTTTCCATATGAACAGTTACAAATTCCGCAACCACAAAATGCACCATTTTCATTAGCAATTGGGGCTAAAATTACTCGCACACAACAATAAATAAAATTAAAATTAAACATGCAAAAATCCTGTAGACGACAACATTTGAGCTGATCTACAGGATTTTTATTCTAAATTAATCTTTTTTTAATTCATTTACCAGTTGTTCATCAGGATCAACAATTAACGTATTTTGACCCTCATAGATTACAAGCCCTGGTTTAGCGCCGTTGGGTTTATGAACACGTTTAACTGCTACATAATCGACTGGAACATGGGCTGATTGCTGTGCCTTTGAAAAGTAGGCCGCCAACGTTGCTGCTTCCGTAAGAGTTTGTTCTGAAGGGTTAGCATCATGAATGATGACATGGGAACCGGGGATCTTCTGTGTGTGTAACCAAATATCAGTCTTTTTGGCGGTTTTTAAAGTTAAACGATCATTTTGAGTATCGTTTTTCCCAACAGAAATTTGAGTGCCATCAGATGCATAAAATGTTTCTGGTTTGCTTACTTGCGGGCGTTTTTGTTTTCTTTTCTTTTGATTGACTTTTAGGTAGCCCTCTTTTTCTAATTCCTCACGAATTTCATCTAAATCTTGCGGATTGGCAAGTTCGATTTGAGTCATGATATTGTCTAAATAGTTAATTTCCTCTTTGGTTTTTGTAAGTTGTTCTGAAACAAAGTGCACAGCATTTTTTGCCTTTTGGTATTTTTTAAAATACTTTTGTGCATTTTGAGAGGGTGAAATTTGATTTGAAAGTGAAATTTTAATGTCACGATTATCATCATAAAAATTAGGAAGCGTAATTGTCGTCATGCCACGTTTAATTTTATTTAAATAGGTTGTTAGAATTTCGCCTTTAATCTTATAACCGTCAGCTTGTTCAGAACTGGTCAGTGTTTGATTCAGTTTTTTAAGTTTAGTTCGATTCTTTTTCAAATCATTTTTAACGACATGGACTAAATTACCAGCTTTTTGAAGAACACGGTCATGCTGAGCTCTTGCCACATAAAAGGCATCAAGCAATTCACTCAGGGTAGAAAATGAGTGTTCTTTACCTTCTAAAGTTGCATACGGAAACGCAGTAAAACTTGATTTCTGTTTTTTCGTGATCATCACTGGTTGAGGCTGATCAAATTTTGCAAAAAATTCATTGAAAGCATTATTGTCATTGTGCTGATGAAGATAGTTTGCTAACTCTAAACTTGTATCTTTATTTAATCCCTGATAAATTCGGCGTAACTCATTTGCTAAAACCTCTTGATTAGGAAACTCTGTAAGTGCTTTTGCATATGCCTGACTTGTATCTGTAAAAGGATTGAGTTTGTTTTGGCTTGGTGGGGTGATATAGGTGGCACCTGGCAGCAACAAACGATAACGGTTTTGGTCTGCATTAATGTGTTTAATGGTATCTAAAATTACTTTTGTGGTGTTATTAAGCAAGACGATGTTACTTCTTCGACCCATAATTTCAACGGCCAACAGTAGCTCTTCTGTGTCACCCAATTCATTGCGTTTAGAAAACGAAAAATTGATAATTCGATCATTTTCAACTTGGTGAATATTGTTTAAAATAGCACCATCCAGGTATTTTCTTAACATCATCGCAAAGTTAGTCGGGACGGCGGGGTTAGCGTAAGGAATATTAGTAATCTGAACTCGGGCGTAGTTTGGATGTGCCGAAAGCAAAACTGGATAATTTTTTCGATTTGCTCGGAATGTAATAATTACTTCATTTTCATAAGGCTGATGTATTTTTGTGATGCGACCACTTGTTAATAAATCATTTAATTCATGAACCATGGCATGTGTAAAGGAACCGTCAAAAGACATATTGAAACCTACTTTCTTCTCGAATAAACTGTTAATATCTAGTATACCAGTGTCTAGGTAAAATGTGATAAACTAAGTTTGAAAATGACTTACAGAGATTAAAACTGTAAAAAATATCTAATAAACAAGGATAGCTTTTTGAAAATTTATAAAATTATGCTATCATGGAAATATTAATTTTAAAAACAAAAGTTGGTGTTCACATGAAAACGGCTATTGTAACAGATAGCACCTGTTACTTATCAGCAAGAGAAATATCGGAAAATAATATTAGTATTGTGCCAATTCCTGTCGTGATTGATGGTAAAAGTTATGATGAAGGCGTTGACATTACTAATGAAGAGTTTTATCAAAAACTAAAAACATCAGGATCGTTTCCTAGTACGACTCAACCGCCGCTAGGTAAAATGATTGAATTATATAAAAAATTACGTGATGAGGGCTATGAAAATGTTATTAGTATTCATTTAGCGAGCACAATTTCTGGTTTTGTTAGCAGCTTAGACTCTATTAAAGACGAAATTGATGGGTTAAACGTTTATGTTTACGATTCGGAGATTACGGTTCGACTAATGGGCTCCCTAGTACTGGAGGCTGCAAGAATGGCCCGCAGTGAACAGGAACCAGATGAAATCCTAAAAAGATTAAATCAATTACGTTCGACATTTGGTGAGTATTTTATTGTTGACGATCTACAAAATCTGGTTCGTGGTGGCCGTTTATCAAATGCTTCAGCTTTTATTGGTGGTTTGTTAAAAATTAAACCCATTTTAACTTTTAATGATGCGCACGAAATTGTCGCTTTTGAAAAGGTTAGATCAACAAAAAAAGCTTTAGCACGAGTTGAAGAGTTGTTTGCTAAAAGTAAGGAAAATTTGGATTATCCAATACGAGCAATTATTATTCATGCAAATGATGAACCAGCAGCTTTGAAATGGCAAGAGAAACTTCAATCAAAGTATCCAGATTTGCCAATTGATATTAGTTATTTTGGCCCAGTGATTGGTGCTCATCTGGGTGAAAAGGCACTTGCATTAGCGTGGTTAGAGGATTATACCCGATCATAAAATCAGTAGGACTCAAGTTAATTTTACTTGAGTCTTTTTTATTATTATTCTTTAAAAGGACTAGTACTTTTGTTGTGAACTGAAGGGGAATGTGATAAGGTTAATTTAATACAATCGGAATGGTGAGAAATGTTCGCCATGAAAAAAATTATTATGATCGTAAAAAGCACTAATAATCTTTATGCGGGTTATTAGGGTTTATTTAAAAGAAGGAGTTTTTTATGCGTAAATTAAAGGTTAAAAATAACGAAGTCGCTGTCTATGCAGTTGGTGGATTAGGCGAAATCGGTAAAAATATGTACTGTGTTCAGTACCAAGATGAGATTGTCATTATCGATTGTGGGATTAAATTTCCCGAAGATGAATTACTCGGTGTAGATTACATTATTCCAGATTATCAGTTCTTGATTGAAAATCAGAAGAAAATCAAAGCGTTAGTTATCACTCATGGACATGAAGACCACATTGGTGGGATTCCATTTTTCTTACAAAAATTAAATGTACCCATTTGGGCTGGTCCGTTTGCTTCGGAATTAATTAAGGGAAAATTAAAGGAACATAATTTATTACGAACAACCGAATTGCATGAATTACAAGAAGATACGGTTTTAAAATTCCGAAAATTATCAGTTTCTTTCTTTAGAACTACCCATTCAATTCCTGATACCCTAGGAATTGCAGTACACACTCCACAAGGAACCGTCGTTCAGACTGGTGATTTTAAATTTGATCTGACTCCAGTAGGCGATCTACCATCACCAGATTTCCAAAAGATGGCAGCTATTGGTGGTAAGGATTCATTATTATTAATGTCTGATAGTACGAATGCTGAACGACCAACGTTTACTAAATCTGAACGATTTGTTGAACAGAGTATCAAACGCATTTTTACTGAAATTCAGGGTCGAATTATTTTTGCTACTTTTGCTTCTAACGTATATCGAGTTAGAGAAGCATGTGAGGCAGCTCTGGCTCGGGGACGTAAGATTGCTATTTTTGGTCGGAGTATGGAAAATGCCATTGAAGCGGGGCAAAAACTTGGTTATTTGAACATTCCTGAGGAGTCCTTGGTGGATGCTCAAGAGTTAAATAATCTCCCAGCAAATAAATTGATGATCTTGTGTACTGGTTCTCAAGGTGAACCAATGGCAGCTTTAAGCCGAATTGCTAATGGTACTCATCGTCAAATTAGTTTACAACCAGATGATACCATTGTATTTTCAAGCAATCCAATTCCTGGTAATACAGTTAGCGTAAATAATTTAATTAATAAATTGGATGAAGCTGGCGTGACGGTTATCCACGGTAAGGTAAACAATATTCATACTTCTGGTCATGGTGGTCAAGAGGATCAAAAGCTGATGTTACGATTAATCAAACCAAAATTCTTTATGCCTTGTCATGGCGAGTATCGAATGCAAATGATTCATAAAAAGTTGGCAGAACAAACTGGAGTTCCAGAAGACAACTGCTTTATTATGAAAAATGGCGATGTTTTAGCCTTAACTCGTGATAGTGCGAGAATTGCGGATCATTTCAGTGCTGGCGATGTTTATTTGAATGATGCAGATATTAATGATAATGTCAGTTCACAAATTTTAAGCGATCGAACTATTCTAGCAAGTGAGGGAGTAGTTACAGCTGTAGCTACAATTAATATTAAAAAACATCGAATTACTGCTGGTCCAGATACCATTTCTCGTGGTTTCATTTATATGCGTGAATCTAATGAATTAATTCACGATACTAATAAAGCTGCTTTTCGTTCATTATTGAATACTATGAAGGAAAAGGCTCATCCAACAGAAAAAGATTTCAGCAGCAATATTATCGATGATCTTCAGGAATTTCTGTATCAAAAGACTGAACGAAGCCCTATGATTGTTCCTATGTTAATTTTTGAATAAAATAAGTGCTGAGCTTATGAGTTAGCAAACGAATCTTCAATGTGAGCAAAGGAATTACTCATTTTTGAAGATTTTTTGTTTTGATGCTAATTTAGCAAAACTTTTTATAAAAAATGAGGTTCATGCTGGTTGTTCAATTCGAAAAATGTTAAATTGAAACTATAAACAGTTTTTAAACTGTACATTCAGTTTATAAGGTTAGGAAGATGATGACTATTAATAATAATAACAACGATTGGTCTGTACCCAGTTCAAGAATGGACCGACTAAAAGCAAAGGAACAACAAAAAGAAGCAAAAAAACGGCAAAAAAAGGTTTCCAAAAAAATGCCAAAGAAACCACCTGTGACTGGTCCTAAACCACCTAAAAAAAAGACCGGGAAAAAAGGATCTAAAAAGTGGCTTTGGATTGTTTTAATTTTAGCTGTGTTAGTTGGAGCTATTGTATTCTTTGTGCATCGATCTAGTGGTAATCAGGCACAAGCTAGTGCCGAGAAAATCGTTCAAAAAAGCTTTAATTCAGATCGTGATAATATTACAGATAGTGCGACAAGTCTCCAAATGACAGAATTAGCTGCAGATGCCAAAAAAGTCCGTAATAATACGGAAGCAAACCAATACAGTCAGTTAGCTAGTTTGGGAAAAAGTGCGGTTGCATTCCGACAAAAAGTTGAAAACCTAAAAAATGGTAGCAACTATCGAACTTCTACCACGGGGACAAAAGTTACAAGTTTACTACAAGATTTGAAATCTTCAAGTTTTGAATCAGACTTTTCCGGTTTTTATAGTGAATATAATAAGAAATTAACGTCACTTGAAGTAAAGGCAAAAGCGGTTAGTAAGTTGCACAAGCAAACTAATAAATTGTTTAAGAATGGTAAGAGTGGTGCACTAGCATCTACAGTTACAAGTTCCGAACTTAACAGTTTATTAGATAAGCTAAATAAGTATCCAAATTTTGAAATGGCTAGCAATGATCTGACTCGCGTTGAAAAAGCTGTTAAAACTTATCGTAAGAAACAGGCTAGCGAATCATCTTCATTAGCATCTTCAGCATCATCGTCTGCTGCAGCAGCGGCATCATCTTCCTCAGCAGCAGCTTTGAGTTCTTCAAGCTACAGTTATAGTAGTTATAGTGCTCCAAGCAGTAGTAGTTCTTCATATTACAGCAGCACATCTAATAACAGTAGTAGCAGTTCTAAAGCAAGTTCAACAAGTAGTTCATCAAGTACCAGTAAGAGCAGTTCCACTAGTGCAAGTAAATCTTCCTCAACAAGTAGCAAAACGGCTAGTTCTAGTAGCAAAAAATAATGCAATCTAAAAAGGATCTTCATCTGAAGATCCTTTTTTTGTTACAGATAAATATAAAAATCAAGAGGGTGGAATAGTTTAAATTGGTTTGGGCAACTTAAAAAACGTTTTTCTATTCTAGTTTACATAATATATATTATTCAAAGCAGTCTAAAACTCATTTTATTTGCACGGTTGCTTATTCCGAAAATAATTTTAGATATTGTTTATAACCCTTAGTTTCCAATTCAGTCTTAGGAATAAATTTTAAAGCTGCTGAATTAATACAATATCTTAAACCACCTTTATCCTGTGGTCCATCTGTAAAAACATGTCCTAAATGAGAGTTTGCGTGAGCACTTTTAATTTCTGTTCGTTCCATTCCAAATGATGAATCACGATGTGCCTTAGTTGCTGATTGATCAATGGGTTTTGTAAAAGATGGCCATCCACAACCAGCATCATATTTATCTTTTGATGAAAATAGCGGTTCGCCACTAACAATATCTACATAAATACCTTCTTGGTAAAAATCATCGTATTTACCACTAAAGGGTGCTTCTGTGGCGGCGTGTTGCGTGACTTCGTATGCTTTATCGGATAACTGATGCTTTAAATCTTTTTCTGGCATGATTAAATTCCTCCTTAAATTTAAAAACTATCTTACTTTGAATGTGTGAGGAGCGCAAGCAAAGAGTCTCTTATAATAGTTAATGGCATGCATCGCTTTTTTGGAATAAAAGAATCTCAACTGCTATTAGCTAAGTCGAGATTCTGGAGTTTAAAATATGAAATTAATCAAAAGCTTTTGTTAATGGTGGCACAACTTGTTTTTTACGTGACACAACACCAGGAAGACTCATACGATGATTATCAAATTTCGTGTTAAATGCTTTTTCAATCACATCTGTTCCCTTGCCTAGTGCCAGTAACTCTGAATCACTAGTAAGGACATTTGTTGCAAGAAGTAAGAATAAATCATATGACTTGCTAGCCATTAAATCAGTCATTGTGGTTTCTAATTCTGATTGACGCTTGAAGACATCATTTAAGTCAACGGCATTGACTTGACCAATTCTGACAGTTTCGCCACCCATTTCAAAGGATTTTGCGTCGCCTTCAAGGATGTCAGTAGCACTACGATCATTAACATCACTACCAGCCTTTAACATTTCGATTCCGTAGGCTTCATAGTCATCAATACCCGCAATTTTTGCTAAAGCAGGAACAGCTTTACGTTCGTCATCTGTTGTTGTTGGTGACTTTAAAAGTAAAGTATCTGAAATGATTGAAGAAAGCATTAAACCAGCAATGTTGCTAGGAATTTCAACGTTATTTTCCAAATACATTTTATAAATGATTGTGCTGCAACAACCAATTGGTTCTGCACGATAAAACAGTGGTTGTGCAGAAGTAAAGTTGATTTTATGATGATCAATGACACTTGTAACGGTGACATCAGCTAAGTCATCAACACTTTGAATAGCCTCATTATGATCAACAAGCACAACTGAGTCAACTTCTGGTTTAGCCTTAGTAATCACACGAGGTGCCTTGACATTAAAACGATTCAAAACAAAATTTGTTTCGTTGTTTGTTTTTCCAAGTGCAACGGCCTCAACCTCATCACCTAATTTGTTTGCTAAGTAGGCGTATTCAATGGCACAACTAATGGCGTCTGTGTCTGGATTCTTATGACCAAAAACTAGTTCTTTACTCATGATTAACAAAAACTCCTTTAAAATTTTTAATTTTGGTTACCAATCATTTTTCGTAAACGTTCTGTGTAGCTTTCTTCACTTAAATACTCATCAAATGCAGATAAGAATGAACTGATTCGTGGAATTTCATCTTTATCTTTTCTGAAGACAAAACTTAAATCAAAGTTGATGGCAGGATCAAACCTTGCCATCCAGGTATTGTCTGATCCTGGATGTGAAATGACGTATGAAGCCGGCAATGCTGTGTTGACTTCTGCGGTTTCAGCAAAGCGACGAATTTGATCCGGAGTTGTAAAACGAGCCACACTCTTGGGTATGTCAACCAATTGATTCTTATAGGATTCCCGTAAAACGCCATCTAAATAATAACCTTCAGGATAAGTAACCCAGTTAGCATTTAGTGTATCTTTTAATTTGATTTTCTTTTGTTTAGATAATTTCTTATCATGATGAATAAAAAGCAAATCTTCATTAAGAATCTTGCGTGATTCATAGGGTTTCCAGTTTTTAATACTGTCATCTGGTAAATACATAATGGCTAAATCAATGCGATTGTTTTCCAGACGTTCCCAAATTTCTTTTCGAGTTAGTGTGTGAAAGGTAATCATAACATCTGGTTGCATCTCATAATACTTGGTGATGAAATCTTCAAATACACGTGATTCAATCGATGCCAACATACCAATGTTAATTTCACCCTTAGTTGGTGAAGTTGATTGTTGAATTTCATCAGTAGCTTGATTTAAAACGGCATTGATATTATGAGTAGCCTTCAACATTGTGTAGCCTGCATCAGATAATCGTAATTTCTTTCCTACTGAATAGAATAGCGGTGCACCTACAGTGTGTTCAAGTTTTTTAATTTGTTGTGTTAAAGCGGGCTGAGTGATACCTAAAATCTGAGCAGCCTGGGTGTAATTCATGGTATCAGCCAACTGAAGGAAATAAGTTAGTGTTTTAGATGAAAAAATAGTTTCTTGTTTTGACTTCATTCCGTTTCTCCTTTAGTTTTAATGATTATAATTTGATTTAAATAATAACTATAATTATTCTAATGGTTAAACGTGAATATTTCAAGAATTTTGTCACCCGAATTGTCAAATTAAGTTAGAAATTTTTTAACTGTTCATCTGTAATCTGACTGATGAATGCTTCCAGAGGTGTCTGGTAACCCAAACTTTTTCGTGGGATGTGGTTTCGTCGACTGGCAACTGCTTGAACAAATCCATCTGATAGCTGGTCCATAATAAGATTGTGACGTAAACCATCTTTACGCAGCAGACCATTGGTGTTCTCATTTAAACCACGTTGATTGGGTGCTCCGACAGCGGCAAAGTAAATATTTAAATCAAATTGGTTAGCAATGGTTCGCCAACCGGCGAACTCCTTACCATTGTCAAACGTAATTGACTTAAATAGGTGTCGTGGCAGCTTCGAAAGCCATCCTGCTAAACTACGATTGACATCGTGTGCCGACTTGGTATGCGAATTCAGCACAATTGCGACCTTAGTTTGTCGTTCAACCAGCGTGGTTACCGCACCCTGATGGTTTTTACCTTGAACCGTGTCACCTTCTAAATGGCCGAATTCTTGATTAAAATTAGGATAGTCCTGATAACGATTCTTTAAATCCCTGCCCAATTGACCCGCTTTCCCACGGCGTTCAATGTAACCATTAGGGTGCCGTTTGCCGTGCATCGGTAAATCTTTGGTCGACAACCCCAAAACACCGCGTTTGAAAAGGCGGTAAAGGGTTCGAACCCCACAGCTGAAAGCCCGTTCTTGGCGATTAATAATGGTATCTGGTTGCCAACCAGCTTGAGTTTTGGCTTGAATATAGGCCAGTTCATCAGGGCGTAGTTGAATTGGTTTACGCCCACAATGTTGTTTATGCTTTCGATAGTGGCATTGGTAATCAATAATCGTACCGCCAGCGTCAAGAAACCGATAAATACGATACACAGTTTCAGCACTCCGATGGAGCGCTGGGGCCACTAGATAAGCCTTTTTACCGAGTTTCCAAAAAGAATAAATTGTGGCAAGTTCGTCTATAGTAAGATGAGTATAGGTCATTTGTGATCAGCCTTTCTTTTGATTTTGACACTCAAAAGTCTATCACAAATGGCTTTTTAAATTTCTAACTTAATTTTACAAACCGGGTCATACAAAAATGTTAACTTAAGAAATCCAAACACTATTTCGTCGCTAATAAAGGCTTTGTCAATTTTTTGAATTTTTGTAAAGCACCATTTTTAAATGAATCAACGAAAGATACTCTAATGTTTAGTAGTCGTCGCAACAATTGGCGTAGCTTTGAGTGCCATTGATACCGGTTCTCCCTCGGCATCTGTGTCAATCACAAACGAACCATTTGAGTAACGTGCACTTAGTGGGTGTTCATCCGCAATAATATCATGTAACGTTGCTCTCGTAGTTCGAACTTCTAACACCGCGTGAGTTTCTAGTCTTACAAAATCAACCACTCGGTGCGGATTGCTCTTTAATTCACGAAGAACTAAAATACCACGACGGGCACGGCTAGTTAC
Organism: Pediococcus ethanolidurans; assembly: GCF_964062635.1. Taxonomy (NCBI): domain Bacteria; kingdom Bacillati; phylum Bacillota; class Bacilli; order Lactobacillales; family Lactobacillaceae; genus Pediococcus; species Pediococcus ethanolidurans. The sequence continues at coordinate 1,769,316 of NZ_OZ061250.1, read as the reverse complement.
TGGAATTTCTTTAACAGCCATTTTTTTAAATGCACCTCGTTGTGTAATTAAGCCCACTTGGTCGCTTTCGTTAACCAATTGCACGTTTGTAACCTCGTCCTCACGAAGATCCATTGATTTTACACCAGCAGTTCGTGCGCCGATGCTTGGAATTTCGGCAAGATCATAACGTAAACCGTAACCGCGTTTTGAAATGAGCATAACGGTTTGTTCAACTGTTTTAGGAATAAACGAAATGTTAACCACTACCGCTTCAGGTTGTTTCAATTTAATGAACACAGCCGCATGCTTTTTATAATTTCTACCTGGTGTAAGATTGGAGAATTCTGTTCGTTTGATATAGCCATCACTGGTAGCCATCAAAAACTCGCCATTTTCTTTCAGTGAATGGAAGGCAAATGTTTTGATGATTCGTTCGTCATCACCTAAACCAATTGTTTGAGAAATGTGTTCACCAGTATCTTTCCATTTGGAATCTGTTAATTCGTGTACGGGTCGAGAAATAAGATTGCCCTTGTTAGTAAACATCATTAAATGATCTAAAGTGCTTAATTGTTCCTGGAAGATGGGATAGTCCTCGTCTTTAAGCCCATTGTCTTCACCGGAGGCATTGTAAGAGCGCAAAGAGCTTCGTTTCAAATAACCGTCATGACTGACAAGCACCATAACTTGTTCTTCAGGAACGACAACTTTACGATCGATTTTAATTTCTTCAATTTCATCCTGAATTTCTGTCAATCGTGGTGAACCATATTCTTTTTTGACACTGCTTAATTCTGAGCGGAGAACTTTAGCCAACGCAACTTCGCTATTTAAAATTTCTTTATATTCAGCAATATGTTTGTCCAGTTCGGCAGATTCAGCTTCTAAGGCTGTCACATCAGTATTTGTTAACCGGTATAACTGTAAGGAAACAATTGCTTCAGCCTGTTCGTCAGTAAAAGCGTATTTTTCTACTAAATTAGTTTTTGCATCTTTTTTATCTTTACTTCCGCGAATAGTTGCAATAACTTTATCAAGAATGGAAAGCGCCTTAATTAAACCTTTAACAATGTGTTGACGCTTTTGAGCTTTTTTTAAACTAAATTCAGTTCGTTTAGTAATAACTTCTTTTTGGAAACTTAGATAAGCTTGTAAAAACGCTTTTAATCCAAGGCGTTCAGGTCGTTTATGATTGATAGCAACCATATTAAAGTTATACGAAATTTGTAAATCTGTATTTTTGAATAAGTAATTTAAAATTCCAGTTGCATCCGCATCGCGTTTAAGTTCAATGGCAATTGATAAGCCCTTTCGATCCGATTCGTCGCGAACTTCAACAATGCCATCAACCCTCTTGAGAATGCGAATCTCATCAATTTTTTTAACCAATTGAGCCTTATTTACTTCATAGGGAATTTCCGAAACTTCAATTTGGGATTTACCACCGCGTAAAGCGTTGATTTGAGTTCTTGCTCGAACAACAATTCGTCCTTTGCCAGTTTGGTAAGCCTTTTTTATCCCATCTAATCCCTGTATGATACCAGCGGTTGGGAAATCAGGTCCTTTTACAAAGTCCATTAATTTTTCAAGTGAAGCATCAGGATGCTTTAATAGGTACAACAATGCATCAATAACTTCATTTAAGTTGTGTGGTGGGATATCAGTTGCGTAACCAGCGGAAATTCCTGTGGCTCCATTAACAAGTAAATTAGGAAAACGACTTGGTAGAACAGTTGGTTCATATTCTGTATCGTCAAAGTTTAAAACAAAGTCGACAGTTTCTTTGTCAATGTCTTTTAACATTTCGCTCGCAATTTTACTTAGACGAGCCTCTGTATAACGCATCGCTGCAGGTGGATCATTATCAATCGAACCATTATTTCCATGCATTTCGATTAAAGGTGCACGCAATTTCCAATTTTGACTCATTCTGACAAGGGCTTCATATATGGAACTATCTCCATGGGGATGAAAGTTACCCATAACATTACCTACAGATTTAGCCGATTTTCTAAAACCTTTATCGTAAGTATTACCATCTTGATTCATAGCATACAAAATACGACGTTGAACCGGTTTTAAACCATCACGGACATCAGGTAATGCCCGTTCTTGAATGATATATTTTGAATAACGACCGAAGCGGTCGCCCATAACGTCTTCTAACGTCAGTTCTTGAATTTTATGTGTATTTTCATTTTTTGAACTTGGCAAATTATTTCCTCCCTTCCCTATTTTTTATCCTCGTCTTTAAATTCATCTTCATGAGCCACATTTACGGCTTCATTATCTAAAATGCTACCTTCTTCTTCAAGAGAAAATTCAACATTATCTTCGATCCAATTTCGCCTGGGTTCAACTTTATCCCCCATCAAAGTTGTGACCCGTCTCTCAGCTAAGGCTGCATCGTCAATTCTAACGCGAACCAGAGTTCTAGTTTCTGGGTTCATAGTCGTTTCCCAGAGTTGGTCGGCATTCATTTCACCAAGACCTTTGTACCGCTGTAAGGCAAATCCCCGGCCAATTTCTTTAGAAGCTTTATCAAGTTCTTCATCAGTCCAGGCATAAACAGTTTTTAATTTTTTCCCCTTCCCTTTTTGCAAACGATAAAGGGGTGGTAGAGCAATATAAATATGCCCTTGATCAATCATAGGACGCATATATTTATAGAAGAAAGTCAGTAACAAAATCTGAATATGAGCGCCATCGGTATCGGCATCGGTCATAATGATGATCTTGTCATAGTTGCGATCTTCAATTTTAAATTCAGCACCAACGCCCGCACCAATCGTATAAATCATGGTACTGATTTCTTCATTTTTCATCACGTCATCTAGTTTTGCTTTTTCAGTATTCAAAACTTTTCCACGTAACGGCAAAATGGCCTGAAACTTGCGATCTCGTCCCTGTTTAGCGCTACCGCCGGCAGAATCACCCTCTACTAGGAAAAGCTCGTTACGGGCTGCATTTTTGGACTGTGCCGGGGTTAGTTTACCTGATAAAAGACGATCGGTTTTTTTACGTTTTTTTCCACTACGGCTAGCATCACGGGCTTTACGGGCTGATTCTCTTGCTTCACGTGCTTTTAGTGATTTTCGAACTAACATTTGGGCGAATTCGCCATTTTCCATTAAATAGAAAAGTAACTGTTCATTAACCACATTGTCTACTATCGTTCGAGCTTCTGGGGTTCCCAATTTTTCTTTGGTTTGACCTTCAAATTCTAGAATTTTCTCAGGAATTCTAAGTGAGATAACGGCCGACAAGCCTTCACGGACGTCACTTCCTTCAAGGTTTTTATCCTTTTCTTTTAAAAGGCCGACCTTACGTGCATATTCATTGAAAGCTTTTGTCCAACCAGAGCGCATACCAACTTCATGCGTACCACCATCTTTAGTGCGCACATTATTAACGAAGGATAAAACATTCTCTGAATAGCCATCGTTATACTGAGCAGCAATTTCAACCTCTACACCGTCTTTTGAACCATCAAAATAAAGGACATCACCCAAAGTGTCTTTATCCTCATTTAAATAGTCGACAAATTCTTTAATTCCTTCTTCGTATAAGAAAGTTTGAGTTTGTTCCTGATTTTCTCGTTCGTCCGTTAAAGTGATTTTCACACCCTTTAAAAGAAAAGCAGATTCCCGCAAACGTTCTGATAAAGTGTTGAAATTAAATACGGTGGTAGTAAAAATTTTACGATCTGGTTTAAAAGTGACAACCGTTCCATTGGGTTGCTTGGTTTTACCAATCTTTTTTAAGGTGCCAATGGGATGACCACCGTTCTTAAACTTTTCTTGATATTTTTTTCCTTCACGTACAATTTCAACAGTCAGATATTCAGACAAAGCGTTGACAACACTGGCGCCGACACCATGAAGACCACCGGATGTTTTGTATCCACCTTGACCGAATTTTCCTCCAGCATGAAGAACCGTAAAAATGACCTCAACAGTTGGAATTCCGGAAGCATGCATACCAACCGGCATACCTCTACCGTTATCGGTGACGGTTAAACTATTATCTTTATGAATGGTCACATTAATTTCTTTTCCAAAACCAGCAAGTGCCTCATCTACGGCGTTATCAACGATTTCATAAACAAGATGATGCAATCCTCTTGAATCGGTTGAACCGATGTACATTCCGGGACGTTTACGCACGGCTTCTAAACCGTGTAGAACTTGAATCGAGGAATCGTTGTATTCTGCTGAACTACGTTTACTCATCTCAAATACCCTTTCTACTATTAATTCTTACTTATCATACCTTATTTAAAAAAATCTGAAAATACTATCTTACTTAATATAACATACGTCAAAACAAACATTGGAATCGAATTTCAAACATGCTAAAATTACAGGTGATTCTCAATTGAAAAGAGGGCAAAACTTTTGCTTAAAATTATTGCAATGTTAATCATCGCTTATTTACTTGGATCGATTCCCTCCGGAGTGATGATTGGAAAAAAATTCTTTAATGTTGATATTCGGCAATCAGGTAGCGGGAATATTGGAACAACTAATACTTTTCGTGTTCTTGGACCTAAAGCCGGTACAGTGGTTTTGGTGATGGATGTTTTAAAGGGAACCTTAGCTGCGAGTCAACCATATTTATTTCAAACACCGCACGTAAACCCGCTATTAATTGGGTTGGCTGCAATTGTAGGTCACACGTTTTCTGTTTTTGATCATTTTAAAGGTGGTAAAGCGGTTGCAACAAGTGCAGGAATCCTACTTGCATATAATCCGCCGTTCTTTATTATTGCCTGTGCCGTTTTTGCTATTTTAGTATTTTTGACTAGCAGGGTTAGCGTGGCAAGCATGTCAGCTATGATCATTATTAGTATTTGGTCATTGTTTTACCATGATCTAATTTTAACTTGTGTGGCGGTTGCATTAACCTTTTTTATATTTTACCGTCATCGAGAGAACATCCAGCGTTTGAAAAATGGAACCGAAAGTTTAATTCCATTTGGTTATTGGTATCATCATATGAAAAATAAAAACTCATAAAACGGAAAGAGGCTGCCACATTTGTGACATCCTCTTTTCTTTTGACTCATTTAAAAGAAAGAAATTTCAAAACTTTGTGAAGCTTCACTTTGAGGTTTTAAATCATTCATTCCCATTTTTTCTTCTAGTTCGCCAGTACTGTCAACATTGTCTGCAATTCCCCACCAAGGTTCGATACAAACAAAGTTTCCTTGTGCAGGATACGGAGACCAAATGCCAACGTAAGGTGCATTTTTAACTGTTAATGCAACGCCGTGATCATTTTTCGAATTATCTAACATAAGTGTTGTTTCAGGATCATGTAATTCAAGAATGAGCGCATCATCTTTGAACGTTTCATGTGTTAACGCTAATGGTTTGGTAAAATCAACTGGAAATGCATTCTTAGCATCATTTAACGGTGCTTTTAATGGAATTTGAGTATAGCTTTGTTTAGGCGCTACACTTAGTTTTACATCTTCAAAAGTCTGATCTTTGCCAAGATTAGTATTAAAGCCTGGATGGCCACCAACAGAAAACAAGAGATGATTTTCAGCATCAGGATTATATACGCGATAAGTTTCTTGTAGTTCATGATTTTTTAAGTCAAAACTTACAACAAGTTCAAATTCAAATGGATACATTTTGTGCGTTTTATCATTGTCAATTAATTTTAAAGTTGCATGTGTATCGTTACTGTCAACGACTTCAAAAATAGAATCACGAGCGAAACCATGTTGATGCATTTCGTAGTTTGTTCCCTCGTATTTGTAATGATCATCTTTTAGACGGCCAACAATCGGAAATAAAATCGGAGCATGTCTACCCCAAACCTTTTTATCAGCAATCCAAATATATTCTAAATCGTTATCTAACGATCTCACACTCGTTAACTCGGCACCAAGTTCGTTTATTTCTACTTTTAAATATTCATTTTGCAATGTAACCATTAATTCAAACCCCATTTATCTATAAAATATATTGACTAAGATCCTTATTACCAGCAATGTCACCAATCTTTTCTTCTACATAATGTTCTGTAATGGTAATATCACCCATTTCCATATCGGCACCTTCGTACAAAATATCTTCCAATAACTTTTCCAAAATAGTATGCAAACGACGAGCGCCGATGTTTTCTGTCTCATGGTTAACATTATAAGCAATTTCCGCGATTTTGTTAATGGCTTCAATGGTAAATGTTAATTTGATGTTGTCCGTGCCAACTAAAGCAATGTACTGCTTAACTAAGGCGTTATTTGGTTCTGTTAGAATTTTGACAAAGTCCTCTTTTGATAGATCATTTAATTCAACCCGAATTGGGAAACGACCTTGTAATTCAGCAATCAAATCACTTGGTTTCGAATCGTGAAAGGCCCCTGAGCCAATGAACAAAATATGATCAGTGTTAATAACACCGTATTTTGTATTGATTTCAGATCCCTCAACAATTGGTAAAATATCTCTTTGAACACCCTCACGAGAAACTTCACCAGAATTTTGCTTTGACTTAGCAATGATTTTATCAATTTCGTCAATAAACACAATACCGGTATTTTCAGCACGCTTAATTGCATCGTGATAAAGGTCACCATGGTTAACTAATTTATCTGATTCTTCACGAACCAGTATTTCGCGAGCTTCAGACACAGGAAGGGTGCGCTGAATTCTCTTTTTAGGTAACATCTGTCCCAATGATTCTCCAAGATCGATACCCATTTGTCCCATCATACCATTCATACCGGTTTTTTGTTGGGGGTCATCCATTGAAATAGTAACTTCGTGGTTTTCAAGAAGTCCACGTTTTAACTGTTCTGCAACAGAAAGTCGTTGATCACGCACCTCATCACTTACTTCTTCTGGTTGAGTTGGATTTTCGGGAGTTTCACCGCGTTGCATTTTTTCAACCATACTCATTAAGTTTTGAAAATCAACTCCGTTCTGTTTTTGCTTATTATCTTTCTTAACGGCGGGAACTAAAAGTTTTACTAAGCGATTGTCAGCACGCTTTTCAGCTTCTACTCTGACGTTTTTAAACTGACTTTTTTCTTCCATTCGAACAGAAACGTCGACAAGATCACGGACCATTGATTCCACGTCACGACCCACATAGCCGACTTCTGTAAACTTTGAAGCTTCTACCTTCACAAAAGGCGCATCAACAATTTTGGCTAAACGGCGAGCAATCTCTGTTTTTCCAACACCTGTTGGTCCAATCATTAACAGATTTTTGGGAGTAATGTCTGTTTGCATTTCTGGAGAAAGCTGTAAACGGCGGTAACGGTTACGTAAAGCAATCGAAACGGCCTTTTTGGCAGCATTTTGTCCGATGACGTATTCATTAAGTTCGCTAACAATCTGTTTTGGTGTTTTATCAATTTCAGCCATTATAAGTCCTCCTAAAATGATTCAGAAATAACATGGTGGTTAGTAAAGATATCAATATCACCAGCCACATTAATTGATGTTTCAGCAATTTCACGTGCAGATAACTGTTGAGCATGTTTCTTTAAAGCTTTAGCAGCAGCTAGGGCAAAGTTACCACCTGATCCAATTGCTAAGATCCCTTCATCTGGTTCGATAACTTCGCCACTACCAGAAACCAAATACATTTCGTCCTTGTTCATTACAATGAGCATGGCTTCTAGTTTTTGTAAGTTCTGGTCGCTTCGCCAAGCCTGGGCAAGTTCTACTGAAGCGCGTTGTAAATTACCAGAATATTCAGTGAGCTTTTTTTCGAATTTATCTTCTAAGTTAAAAGCGTCGGCAACACTTCCCGCAAAGCCTACTACGACTTCATTGTTGAAAATACGACGAATTTTTTTGGCGGTACCTTTCATAATATATTTTTCGCCCATTGTGACTTGACCGTCCCCAGCCATGGCGTTAGTTCCGTTATTATGAACCGCGATAATTGTTGTTGCTTCAAATTTTACTGGCATTAATTGTTCTTCCTTTCGCTACTCGTGTGTAGCCCGGGGGAAAAATTTACGATAGTTGCTTTGCAAATTTTCTGGGGTTACATGTGTATAGATTTGAGTTGTTGATAAACTGCTGTGTCCTAATAGCTCCTGTACGGTGCGGAGGTCTGCCCCGTTATTCAGTAGCTGTGTTGCAAAAGTATGGCGCAACATATGCGGATGAATATGGCTGGTAAGACTGCTTTGTTTGATAATTTGATTTAAAACATACTCAATTCCCGTTGAGGTAATGGGATCACCATAATGATTTACGAAAACAAAATCATGTTGCTTATGATACTTTGTCATAAGCGGTTGGCGGCAGTTAGTCTGGTAATCTTTCAGTGCATTGAAACAATATTCACCAAATGGAACATAGCGTTCCTTGTCACCTTTACCACGAATGAGCATCATTTTTAATTCAAAATCGATACTTTTCCATTTAAGATTGGCACATTCGCTAACTCGAATACCCGTACCGTATAAAACTTCTAACAAGGCACTATTCCGTAATGCTAACGGCGAATCCGATTTTGCTGCTTTAAAAAGTGCATCCATCTCTTTTTGATAAAAGAAACGAGGTAATTGATTTTGATGTTTTTTTAATTTGATACCTGCAAAAGGATTGCTGGATACCAAATCATTTTTGGCAAGAAAGTTGTAAAACGAGCGTAAACTTGACAGTTTTCTAGAGATCGTCGTTCGACTATATTTACGATCAAATAAATCCGTCATAAAAACATTTATATCCAGATGATCGATTTGTTTAAATGGCTTCATACCACCGTTTTGTTTTAAAAACGTACAAAACTCCTCTAAATCACTACGATAAGCCTTAATGGTATCATCAGAATACTGACGTTCTACGCGCAGATATTCAAGAAATAATTTGATGTCGTCTTGCTCCATAATAAAACCTCCATACACTTGCCACTTTAGCAAAGTACGGAGGAAAACTCAATAACAAACCCCGTCAAACGCTCAGAGTTTGCGAATTATTTATTTTTGAACAGCTTCTTCATAATCGCCATTAGGACAAAGGACTTGTTTGCCACCCTTGACCTTCTTTTCGACTAAGAAATGACCATCCTTTGGACAATCACGGCCAATTGGTTTATCCCACGAAACAAACTCACAGTCCGGATAGCGTGAGCAACCATAAAAGATACGGCCACGCTTTGACTTTCTCTCAATGATTTGACCCTTATGACATTTTGGACAGATAACGCCGATTTCTTTAACGATTGCTTTAGTATTACGACAATCTGGGAAACGTGAGCAAGCGAAGAATTTGCCATAGCGTCCCATCTTAACAACCATGGGTGAACCACAGATGTCACAGTCAAAACCAGCTGGTTCATCTTTGATTTGGACAGATTCCATGTTTTCTTCAGCATGGGCAACTTCTTTAGAAAATGGTTTATAAAATTCATCAACCACTTCAACCCAGTTTTCTTTACCTTCTTCAATACCATCTAATTCACTTTCTAAATCTGCAGTGAATGTGATATTTACAATATCTGGGAAGAATTCAACGATAATTTTATTGACAATTTCACCGAGTTCAGTTGGTTCAAAACGCCGTGCAACAAGTTTCACATAGTAACGACGTTGAATCGTATCAAGTGTTGGCGCATACGTTGAAGGACGGCCAACTCCGTTTTCTTCAAGTGCTTTGATCAAATTGGCTTCGCTATAACGAGCAGGTGGTTGTGTAAAATGTTGGGCCGGGTCAGTTTTGGTTAACTTAACTGAGTCACCCTCTGCCAAATCAGGAAGAATGTTATCTTTATCCGTTGCATTTTTATAGATAGTTGTAAAGCCAGCAAATTTTGTTTTGGAACCATTAGCTCTAAAGTTAATGTGATTTTGCTCTAATGAAACGGACATTGTATCCATGATTTCAGGCGTCATTTGGCTTGCCATAAAGCGAGACCAAATCAAGCTATACAGTCTAAACTGGTCCTTTGAAAGATAACTCTTTAGTTCTTCAGGTGTTCTTCTAACTGAAGAAGGTCGAATAGCTTCATGGGCATCTTGAGCACCCTCAGGCATTTTGCCCTTTCGTGGTTTTGTTGCCGCATATTCAGCGCCATACTTTTCATGGATTAATACCGAAGCCTCATGTTTAGCAATCGAAGAAATTCGTGTTGAATCAGTACGCATATAGGTAATAAGGCCAACTGTGCCTTCTTTACCTATATTAATTCCTTCATATAATTGTTGTGCCGCCATCATTGTCTTTCGAGTTCGAAAGTTTAATCTTCGGTTAGCCTCTTGTTGCATCGATGAGGTGGTAAATGGCGGAGCTGGGAAACGTTTCCGTTCTTTTTTAACAACTTTAGTAATTTCGAAAGGTTGTTTTTTATCAATTTTTTGTAAAACTTTTTGAACCGCATCATTATCAGCCAAAGCTAATTTTTTATTGTTTTCACCATAAAAAGAAGCCTGAAATTTTTGTCTGCCTTTTTGGAACTCACTATCGATGGTCCAATATTCTTCAGGTTTAAAAGCTTTGATTTCATTTTCTCGTTGAATAATTAAATTTAACGCAATGGACTGAACACGACCAGCACTTAACCCCTTTTTAACCTTTTTCCATAACAAGGGACTGATAGAATAACCAACAAGCCGGTCTAAAACACGACGAGCCTGTTGAGCATCAACTAAGCTCATGTCAATTGATCGTGGTTCTTTAAACGCATTTTTTACAGCGTCTTTAGTGATTTCATTAAAGACAACCCGGTTCTTATCTTTGGTGTCCAATCCTAATAAATAAGATAAATGCCAGGCAATGGCTTCCCCTTCACGATCAGGATCAGAAGCTAAGTAAACTTTTTTAGCCTTTTTAGCTTCTGAACGTAAATTCTTAATAACATCGCCCTTGCCACGAATTGAAATGTAATGAGGTTCGAAGTCATGGTCAACATCAACCCCCATTTTACTTTTTGGTAAATCGCGAATATGACCTAAACTTGCAATTACTTTGTACGTTCGGCCTAAATACTTTTCAATCGTCTTTGCTTTTGAAGGAGATTCCACAATGACGAGTTTCTTTTTGGTTTTTGTAGCCATAACCAAACTCCTTTTGACTTGATGTAGTTTAAAAACCCTAACTGGTGCTAATTCCTAGTAATCGTATTTCATATTTGGAATTCTGTCAAATCGAAACTCTTCTATTATATGTTTAGAATTCAGAACCGGTTTTGCTCCCGCAACAATTAATTCGTTACAACCGACCGAAAGCGAATCATTAATTTTACCTGGAACAGCAAGCACATTCCGGTTGTTTTGCAGAGCAAGGTTGGCGGTAATTAAACTACCACTACGCTGTTTGGCTTGAATTACGCACAGAGTTTCACAAAGTCCTGCAATAATTCGGTTCCGTTCAACAAAGTGGTGCCTTTGGGGTCCTGAGTCAAGTGGATACTCGGACAAAATCAATTGATTTTTAGCCATGTATTTTTGCAGTGCCATATTTTTTCTAGGGTAATAACGATTTAGACCAGTTCCAATTACGCCAATTGTATAACCATGTTGACGTAACGTTTCCTTATGGGATAATTCATCAATTCCTGCGGCTAGTCCGCTAATAACGGCAATATTTTGCTCGATTACTGTTGGCAAGAGTGCTTGCAAACTATCCTGGCCGTATTGGTTAGCAAGGCGAGCACCTACTACACCTAAAAGTGGGTATTCTAAAAGCTCCAATGTTCCCTGATAGAAGAGAATAATTGGAGCCAAGTAAGCCTCTTTTAATTGAGTCGGATAATTAGGGTCACAAATTGCTAATATTTTAACCTCAGACAAGTGCCGCTTCACAGCAGTCTCTAATCGAGTTGAAGTAAAATCATTTGAAAATTGGGTTCGGTTTTGAGGCCTAATGAACCCTAAACTAACTAAGTCTGAAACCGTCAGGTCACAGTTTGTTTCATTACTGTGATACGTTTGCCACCAATTCCAGAATTTTGCTTCGCTGTGACAACCAATTCCCTTACACAAATGTAATTTTATTAAAAACTTCTTAAGTTGCATATCTTCCACCTCAAAAGAAAGATACGCAAACAACTTATTTTTTTATGAAATGATTGACCGGTGAAAAAGTAAGCCGATGAATTGGTGTGACGCCCAATTTTTCGAGTCCTTCAAGATGCTTGGCAGTACCGTATCCCATGTTCTCGTAAAAATCGTATCCTGGATAAAGTTGGTCGTAAATACCCATTAAATGGTCTCGGTAAACTTTGGCCACAATGCTTGCTGCAGCAATACTAGCACTTTTTGCGTCCCCTTTGAACATTCGTTGTTTAGGGATGTTTACTGGCACATCAACGGCGTCAACTAAGAGCTCATCTGGTGTTACAGATAGACTAAGAACGGCTTTTTTCATGGCCTGTCTAGTAGCTTGCAAAATATTTATTTGATCAATTATCTTTGGTGAAGATACGCCAATAGAAATGGCAGTGGCTGCTTCAATAATTTGCGGGTAAAGTCGTTCTCTTGTTTGGTGTGATAATTGTTTAGAGTCATTGACTTCAATAACCGAAAAATCATGAGGTAAAATAACAGCTGCAGTGACAACTGGACCTGCCAGACAGCCACGACCAACTTCATCAATTCCGGCAACTAAATTCATCCCATTCTGCCAAGCTTTTTGTTCTAGTTTTAACCGTTGCTGAAACTGATCAACTAAAATTTGATGTTTTTGAATTTTTTCATGTGTTTGTTTTAATAATTTCTGAACACCAATCCGGGAATCATTTTTATAAAGCGTAAAAATTGGATCGTCGTCTTGTCTGATCAAGGCTAATTGACCTTTAATTGCATTTACTGTTAGTTGTTTTTCCATTTTCAAGATCCTCAACCCGTTCTAAAGTAAACCGTCCTAGCTTGCCTTTACGAGCATCTAACATAATTCGATTACTTGCGCGATCGTAGTCATCACCCATACCAAGAAATTTTGTAATCTTTAGCAATAAATCGGGTGTAGAAAGTTGAAGGTCTTGATCGTTAAGCTTGTAACGTTCCTTTAAAGTTTTTGCATAATAAGTTCTAAAAACTTCGAGACCAAATAAGGCAACGTCATCGCTGGCAAAAAGACTTTCTTTGATCGCACCAGTAAATGCCAATTTTTTACCTACCGCCTGATCTTCAAATTTAGGCCATAAAATTCCGGGCGTATCTAAAAGCGCTAGCCCATTTTTGGATTTTAGCCACTGCTGATTTTTAGTCACTCCAGGACGATCGGCAGTTTTAGCAATTTTTTTATTTACCAAGTGATTAAGTAAGGTTGATTTCCCAACATTAGGGATGCCAACACAAACAGCACGAATTGTCTGTTGCTGGAGCCCTCGGTCGCTTTGATTTTTTAATTGTTGGGCGAGAATTGTCTGTGCTGGTTTTTGAATGTCTCTTTCAATTGTCCGAACGCGTGAATCAACGGCAATTGCTTGCTGTCCTTGACTTTGATAATAATCTAACCATTGTTTAGTAACTAGCGGATCAGCCAAGTCGCTTTTGGTTAAAATTAATAAGTGTGGTTTTTGTTGAATAATTTCTTTGACCTTAGGATTTCTTGAAGATTCAGGAAGACGTGCGTCAACTAGTTCAAAAATAATATCAACTAGATGTAATTTTTCTTGAATTTCACGAATTGCTTTGGCCATATGACCTGGATACCATTGGATTGTTGCCATGTTGTGTAACTCCTTTCGAGTTGAGGGATTGAGCTTTCATCTTTATGTTTAATTTGTTATTACTTGATGTACATTATTAATAATACGACGAATTTGATTAAAATTATTTGTCATAAAATATTGTGAGTAACGATTATTCATATTCAATTTTTTCAAGCATCGTACGTTTGATTTTTATGAGAGTTTAGACATCAAGTAAGTAAAAATGAAATCTGGATAGCAAACTTTATTTTAACATTTTTAAAATTGCTTTGCTTAATTTCAATAGCGGATTCATATGTGACCGACTGTTTAGCACCATTCCCACTCACCAGGATCCGTTAAATCTATTGGCTTCGTTCTACCAAATCTAAATGAAAAATTTAAAGTTTATGTTCAACGAGTCCCAGTTGCTGATGGTTCGTTAACTGAGCTAGTCACGATTTTGAAGACAAGCAGTGACCGTTGAAAAAACTAACCAACATATCAAGCTTTACACTGATAGCAGCGAATCATTTGAATGGAATGAAGATTAAATTTTTTCTAGTGATATCATCAACTCAACATACGGTTCTATATTTGAACCGACTCAAACCAAGGTCGCTACGGTCGGTGATACACAAATTATCAAAATTGTTGCTTGGTATGATAACGAATATGATTTTATTTGCTAGATAATTCGAACATTACGGAAATTTGCACAATTCGCTTAACATTTGGCACAGTAATATATAAAACGCATAGTCAACCTTGAATCCATTTATCGTTAATACTATGAATCTCTAAAATAAGCGTCGCTCTTATCGAAAAGCAGCGCTTATTTATACATTTCATTTTCGTTATATCAAACTGACAAATGTTTCAACCAACGATCAACAGATTACTTCTATAATAGAAAATCAGTTAGGAAAACTTAAAAGGTGGGTGAACATTTTGAATGATTTTACAAAGGACCCAAAAGTTCAAAAAAGACGGTGGTGGACGATTACCACAATTGGATTATATGCAGTTATGGCAACATTAGATACTTCAATCATCAATGTTGCACTTCCAGTTATTTCCCACGATCTTACCCTATCGATGAGTAAAGCTGAATGGATTGTATCTATATATTTGGTTGTTATTTGTGCCTTACTGCTTGTAATGGGAAGTATAGGAGATTTTGTTGGAAAGGTTAAAATTTATAGAACTGGTACTATTCTCTTTACACTTGGTTCATTTCTAGCTGGTTTTGATGTCAACTTTCAATTGCTACTCATAGCGAGAGTCATAGAGGGCGTTGGTGCTGCAATGACAATGGCCAATAGTATGGGAATCATTTCCGAAGTATTCTCAATTAATGAGAGAGGTCGCGCTCTCGGATTATTTGCTGCATTTACATCTATTGGTTCCATCGCTGGTCCAGCTGTTGGCGGGTTGATACTAAGTTTTTTACCATGGGGATATATCTTTTGGATCAATGTTCCAGTTGGTACTTTGGCAATTTTAATCGGTCTCTATTCTCTTCCAAACGATTTAACTGAAACAAAAATACAACTCGACTGGTCAGGTATTATCACGATGGTCCTATCAATTATTTTCTTTTATATAACCATGAACCTTGCCCAACAAATTGGTTTTATAAACCTCCCAGTAGTATCGGCACTTTTTGCTACGATTTTTCTCTTAGCATCATTAATTCACTTCGAAAAAAACACGACTACTCCATTAATTCCCCTATCGCTCTTTTCAAGTCGAAGTTTTTCAGTGGGATTAATTAGTGGGTGCATCAACTTTGTTATCGTCTTTTTTTCCAATATAATCATGCTTTTTTATCTCGAGAACGAACGTGGCTTCTCTGCATATAAGGCCGGTATCATTCTAATGATTTTTCCCCTCGTTCAGATAGTCATTTCACCATTATCAGGAATATTGACTGATAAAATGGGACCTCATAAGTTACTTCTAAGTGGAGCCTTTATTCTCGGACTATCTCAAATAATACGTGCTTTCTGGGGATTATCAGTATCTATGGTGTCAGTTGCTCTCGTGCTTGTCTTACTTGGCTTTGGAAATGGTCTTTTTCAATCACCAAATAACACCGCTGTCATGACCTCGATTAATGATAATAAGTATCTTGGAATCGGCGGAAGCCTGTACTCTTTAGCAAGAGAACTTGGCATGATAATCGGTGTTACGTTGTCAACAACCATTCTATTTAACGCAATGAGCTTTATTTCCAAAAAAAAGGTATTGACCTACCCAACTGGTCATCCAGCGATCTTTATGTTTGGATTTCGAACTTCTTTTTTCATAGGAGCACTACTTTGCTTGCTTACCCTCTGTCTAACGGTTTATGAAAATCTAAAGAAGGAACAGTGTTAAAAGTCTCAATAGTATGATCAATCAACAACCGTGCTACCTCGCTTAAAGGTATTTTTTGGTTATTGGATTTCTGTCAAGAACGTGGACACTTTTTCATAGAATTTCTTTTTTGATATATTTTTAATTCAGTAACACCATTCGTTAATAATCTCAAGGCAAACCTCTGCGAGGCGCTTCCAGCGGCCTTGACTTATTAACGAATGGTATTGTTAATTTGGCAGGAAGCAATAAATTGCTTCCACACAAAAACACAACTTAAATACTTCCACTTAGAGCTCGTCGTTCTGCCTCATTTGGTGTAATAAAATTAAGGGCTCCATGAATTCTGCGACTATTGTAAAAGCCTTCAATATATTTGAAAAGCTGGATTCTAGCTGATTTAAAATCTTTGTATTTGTCTTTTTGTGGGTAAACATCTTCTTTCTTTAAGGTCGCATGAAATGATTCTATACCTGCATTATCGTATGGACAGCCTTTATGGCTGAAAGAATGTTTGATTTTAAGCTCTTTAAGCCTTGATTCAAACTCGTTACTTGTATATTGAGATCCTAGATCTGTATGAACAATCAGATTACTTGGCTTATATTTAATAATTGCCCGGTTAAGAGTTTTTAGAACTAGTTCATTAGTCATGTTTAAACTAAGATTCCATGAAATAATTTTTTTCGTGTGCAAATCAAGAATTGATGAGAGATACAGCCAACCATCATGCAAGGTGTGAATATAAGTTATGTCTGTTGCCCATTTTTGATTAATTGATTTAGTTGAAAAATCACGATCAATAATATTTTCCCGTTCTTCAATTTTTTGTTTCTTTGGATGCCAAGTATACTTTTTTCGAATGATGGAGCACAATCCTAATTCATGCATTAAATTGCCAATAAATTTTTCAGAAACTTTTTCACCACAATGTTGCAGCTTTTTAGCAATTTTAGGTGCTCCGTAACGACGTCCAGAAGCAAAATAAATTTCTTTAATCAATTTTTTAAAGCGTTTGCGGCGCTTTTCTTGATTCGATACATGACAAATAGAATTTTTATAAAAAGTAGAACGTGGGATCTTAAGGGCGTGACAAACATCACTTATATTGTGATTCTTAGCTGCCTGGTGAGCTGCGGTAATGATTGAGTCTGAAGCTAATTTTTTGCGAATATGGTCAAGACTTTTTTTAAGATTTCATTTTCCTCTTGAATCTTTTGATAAGCTTTTTTCAGTTTGAGATATTCATCCTGGCTGATGCCAGTTTGCTTATCTTTAGAATAACGTTTAATCCAAGCATAAATGTTTTTATCTGAAATACCATATTCGCTAGTAAGATCTTTTACCTTTTCCCCATTTTGATAAAGAGACACAATCATCTTCTTAAAATCAATATCATATTTAGTGGCCATATAGGATATCTCCAATCTTGATAAAGATATTCTACCAAAAGCTGTCCATAATTTATACTAGCTCCATGCATTACATGTATTTTGATTGAATTATTCATTATAATTTTCTCCGTATTCGCTAACTATATTTATATTTCATGATTCATCGTAAGACTGAAACACTTTGTAAGGAAGAATCAGCTTTATGTGATTTGTTCCATATAAAACACATTTAAACGAAGTGTGTCAAAAAAATTTCAAAGTTACTACTTTAGACGTAAAGTTATTCAGTAATCAAATAAATGTGACTCAATACTTATTTATTCTTATTCTAGAAAAAGTCGTTAAAATTGAGTCATCATTTTCAGTTGTAGAAAATAAAAACACGACATTCATTTTTGAATGTCGTGCATATATAAATTTATAGAGTGATTATCCCGTTAATTTTAATATCGTAGAGATCATTATAGATTTTAACTATTTGTTTTATCTAAAATCTCCTTCATCACATTTTCAAATGCTATAGCAAAATGTTTATTGTGTTCAAAATAACTCTATTTTTTAAGTTATCTTTCGAGAATTACCACTCATAATCCGTTTGATCCTGTAATCCTCGCCCAGTTGTCTTATCAAGCATAATGCGCTGTTCAAAGTGTGCGACATTACGTTTTGTTTCTTTAACCATGTCGGGATTGACCGAAACATAATCAATACCACTTTGAATTAAGAAATTCGTAAATTCTGGATACTCAGAAGGTGTCTGACCACAAATGGACACCGTCTTTCCATCTTTGTGAGCAACTGTAATTAGGTGCCGAATTGCGCGTTTAACAGCAAGATTACGTTCATCAAAAAGATTAGCAACCGTATCATTGTTTCGATCGCATCCCAAAAGTAGCATGGTAAGATCATTTGATCCAATTGAATAACCGTCAATAAATTGATTGAACTGATCAGCCAAAATAATATTTGATGGAATCTCTGCCATCATATAGACCTTAAAGTCCGCATTACGAACTAACCCCTCATCACGCATAATAGCGGTTACCTTTTGTGCTTCTGCAACGGTTCGAATAAATGGAATCATCACATTCAAGTTTTTTAAACCAAATTCATTACGAACTTTTTTGACCGCCGCAAGTTCCAGTTTGAAGGCACCAATATACTTCGGATCATAGTAACGAGAAGCACCTCGCCATCCGAGTAAATCTGCTGATTCATGCGGTTCGTATTTTTCGCCACCCTTTAGTTTTCGATACTCACTTGATTTAAAGTCTGAAAGCCGCAATACTACTGGTCTCGGTGCCATTGCGCGGGCTACTTTGGCAATTCCTTCTGCCAACATGTTGACCACTTTTTCTGGATGGCCCTGTTCAATTAGGTAAAGTGGATGTTCATGAATATAAGACGTCCAAAGAAATTCTTCTCGCATTAAACCAATGCCATCCGCTGGTAGTGAAGCATATTTATCAGCCAATTCTGGATCACCTAAGTTCATCATGACCCCAGTAGCAGTTGGTGCAAAGGTTTCAGCTGCTACAACCTGACCGGCTACAGGAGCTGCTTGATTCGTTTTCTTGAGCATACTTTCAACTTTACCTTGATAAACAACACCATTTTTGGCATCAACGGTTACCACATCTCCTGTTTTCAGCATATCAGTAGCCGTTGCACCTTTACTTTCGGTTCCAACGATACAAGGAATCTGCATTTCACGAGAAACAATCGCTGCATGGCAGGTCATGCCCCCATTATTAGTAATAATTGCGGCTGCTTTTTTCATAGCCGGAACCCAATCAGGAGAGGTCATGAAAGTAACTAAAACTTCGCCCTTTTTAAATTTATCAATGGCGGAAGGATCATCGATAACGTGAACCACACCACTAGCTAAACCAGGACTGGCTGGTAAACCACGAACGACGATTTTTGCATCGGCTTCAGCAACCACATTTTCATCATTATTTGTGTCGTTAGCAATACCTTTTTCTTTATTACGTTGTGACCAGACTGTTTCCGGTCGAGCCTGGACAATCCAAAGTCGATTTGTGTTGGCATCCAAAGCGTATTCCATATCCATATAGCCGCCATAATGGCGTTCAATCTCCTTAGCATAACCAGCTAATTCAATCACTTGACTATCAGTTAACGCGGGCTGTTCCTGTAATTCAGTAGGTACTGCTTGCTCCGTCGTTCCACCATTTGGAACACGAATTAATTCTACTGATTGTTTAATGATATTTCTTTCAACAATTTTCATTGATTGTTTGTCAATAACAAAATGATCTGGCGTAACTTTACCTAAAACAATATATTCACCCAGGCCAAAAACGGCGTCAATCACAATTTTAGAAGCATCGCCATTGGCTACATTTACGGAGAACATAATGCCTGATGCTTTTGAAAAGACCATCATCTGAACTGCGGCCGAAAGAGCTACTTTTTCATGTGGAAAATGCTGTTTATGGCGGTAGTAAGTTGCTCGATCTGTAAAAAGTGAAGAATAACATTGTTGAACGCGATTAACGACATCTGCCGCACCTTTGATATTCAAGTAAGACTCTTGTTGGCCAGCAAACGATGCATTTGGTAAATCTTCGGCCGTTGCAGAAGAACGAACGGCCACAAACGGATCAGATTGGTTCATTTTTTTGGCCAGTTCGGCATATGCTGTTGTAATACTATTTGCTAAATCATCTGGCATTTTTGCCTCAATGATTAAATTTCGAATCTGTTCACAAACTTTGTGTAATTCATCCGAATTCTCGTAGTCCTTAATACTCTCAAGCAAGGCGTTAACTTTATCATTTAAACCTGTTTGGTGCATAAAGTATCTATACGCACGTGCAGTTGTTGCAAAACCATATGGTACTGGTACATCCATTGAAGAAGTCATTTCACCTAGTGACGAAGATTTACCGCCCACTAGGTTGACATCTTCACGGTGCAATTCGTTAAACCATAAAACATTTGCTGTATCGCGACTACTCATGATATTACCTCCTTATAATTAATCACCTAATCTTTCTTACCATAAAATATACAGTCATGAATGAAAACGGTTACACTTACCAGCTTTATTATAGTTCACCTTTTCACAAAGTGGAAGTAAAGCGTGTTTCTTTATAAGTTCAAAATATTAATCAACGAATAAAAAAACGTTCCCTCATTTTAAGGAAACGTTTTTGGTCAATTCATATTTATTTGGAAACAATGGATTCTGCTTTCTTCAAAGCTTGATCATTTTTAGCAATCTTACTTTGAATTTTAGTTTCAATGCTCAGAATGGTTTTCTTATTTGCAGTACCAGTAACACTTAATTTTTCTTTCTTTTGATAAGCTGTAACAGCGGTTTTGGTTGTTGACCCAAAGTAACCATTAACCTTATCATTGAAAAAGCCAAGAGCCTTTAATTCCTTTTGCAAAGTTTTAATTTGAGTAGAAACATCACCTATTTGATAGGTCTTGTTAGTATTAATTAATTGAAGATATGCATATTTAGGATAATCTGCCTTATAAGTAGGTGTTAATCCCTTTTTGTTAATCCAATCACCATTAGGAGTTAACCATTTTGCAATTGTGATCTTCATTTCACTTTTATCTTTAAAATCGCTGACTGTTTGAACAGTTCCTTTTCCATACGATTGTGTTCCAATCAAAGGGGCGTTAGCTGATTGATGTAGCGCACCCGCAAAAATTTCAGCCGCACTCGCACTTCCACCATTCATTAATACGGCCACTGGTTTAGTCACTTTATAGCCACCGTCATATTTCTTGCCAGCTTTGTATACTTGTCGCTGTCCATTTTTTGTTTGAACCTGCATGATGGTTTTACCGTTTTTCAAAAACATCGAAGACATTTTTAAAGCTTGATCCATCAAACCACCAGGATTATCTCGAACATCCAATATATAGGAACTGACGCCCTTTTTATCTAATCGTTTCAGTGCAGTTTTTAATTCTGCTGCAGTATGTTCTGAAACGGAGGTAATTTGAATGTAGCCAATTTTCTTATTAATGATTCGTGAGTTAACCGTACTTACCGGAATCTTTGCCCTGGTGAGGGTTTGGTCAAAGCTCTTACCAGCTCGTTTGATAGTTAAGGTAACTTTGGTACCAATCTTACCGCGCATTAAGTTAACGGCATCAGTCACTGACTTACCAGCGATAGACTTGCCATTGACCGCCGTAATTAAATCTCCAGGCTGTAAACCAGCTTTCTTAGCCGGTGTTCCCTTAATTGGGGAAATAATTTTTATATATTGATCCGATTTTTGTACCTCAGCACCAATTCCGGAAAAACTTGAAGAAATTTGATCATTTAAACTTGTCGCTTCTGATTTATCCATATATTCAGAGAACGGATCGTTCAGTGCAGAAATCATTCCTTTGATAGCACCATTCGTAATTTTCTTTGAACTAATGGATTTGTAATAATTGCCTTCAATTGTTTCATAAACAGATTGAATTTTTTGCATTGAGGCAGTATCTGTCTGTGCTTGCGAAACAACATCTCTAGTTTGAAAATAAGCCACACTATAAGCAACGCCACCACCGACAACTAAGGCGATTAAAATTGACCAAAGTAAAGTAGTTCTTTTGACTGTTTTTGGTTGTTTTTTATTCATTTAAAAGCTTCCTGTCTATTAATGATTATTTAGTTCTAAATATTTTTGCCAGGCATCGTCAAAAACGGTCATGGAAGGTAAATAATTACCGTTTAATTCTAAATATTTTGAAATTTCGTTAAAATTTGTCGACTGTTTTGGAAAAGATTGGTCATAAAAAGCATTATTCGCAAATTCTGCAATTGGTTCATAACTTTCTGGATTTCTTTGGGTCATTAAAAATTGATAAAATGTTTTGCTCATAATCAAACCTCTAATTCGATTGCTTAGGAATATTAACTGAGAAGACAAATTTGTTATTGTTAATATCTAGTTTTTCAGCTTTGAAATAAACTCCGTTGGTTGTTTTAATCTTTTGTAAATTTAAAGTAATAATTTTTCCTTTAATGGTGATCCATTTGGGAAGTTTGTAATTAGATCCAATGTAGGCAAGCACCATTTTAGGGGAAATGCTTAAAGCCCCTACTGCTAGGTGTTTTGCCGTCAACACAATATTACCAGATGACGTAACTTTAGGTGTTAATGATAGGGCATAATTGACGTCGCTACCCAAGACCTTTACTTTTCCAATTAACAAAACTTGTTTACTTATTTTCAATTGATAAGTAAAGCTTTTGTTAGTTTGGTACGGCTTTAAATATGCGGCCATTAGTGCATTTAATTGTTTTTTATTGAGATTAACGTTAAACGAAGCTGCTGCCGTCTGGGGACTAGTATTTTTAGTATCAGGTACCGGGGTATTTGCAACTCTCATTTTGAAAAAGATTCCAAAGGCTACTAGACAGGCTAATAAAATTATAAACGCCCATTTCCAAAAATTTGGACGTTGTTTTGTTATTTGATCTGTTTTTTTCATTTTTTTCAGTCCTTATAGAGCCATTGCTCATGAGTTTTCATACTTCTCAATAATAAACGTGTCATTTGATCGTAGCCAGTTGGATTAGGGTGAAAGTGATCACTGCTGGAAAGATAAATGTTTTTTTCTTTTGTATTTTCAAGATTACTTTCGATTTTACTGATTTGCATATCACTAATCGATTTAGCGGTTGAGCCTTGTTTTAATTCTGCAAGAGCTTTTGAGCTTTGATATTGACCTTGAGAAAGCAGCTTATCTACTGAAATAAAATAGGCAGAACTTGATTGTGATACGGCAGCTTTAGTAGTTTCATTAAAGTTAGTAACGGCATGATTAATCTGGGTGATATTTGGAAAATAAACAAAAAATGGATTATAAATACCAAATACGTAAATTGGCGCTGTACTGTTATAGTGTCTGACTTGTTTTAACAAATCCTGGACTTGTGTTGCGTATTTGATGTTAAGTTTTTCTAATGAAAGTGTAAATTTTCCCTCTGAGGATGTGGAATACTTTTGCAGTGCTTGAAAAAGATCGTTTCCGCCTACTGTTAGGGTAATTACATCCGCATTTTTAAGCGAATTTTGAAGATTAGTGTTTTCTTTGACACGTTTTAAGATTTGGTCACTTCGCTCGCCTGCAATGCCATAGTTTGAAATGGTCGCTTTTAAGTGATAGGTTGACTTAAGCTTTTTTGTTAAGCGTTTTGTATACCCACCTTCATTTTTGCTGTCACCAACTCCCTGCGTAAGTGAATCCCCAAGCGCAGTCACATGAACAGTCTTTTTTTGAACCTTAGCAATTTTATGAACAGTTCGGGTAGGACTTGATGACTGGTTATTAGTAGAATGTTGGGGAAAATAGTAATTTAGACCAAGGACTACTAAAGCCACAATTACTACAAAAACAATCAACATAATGATCCAATCGGTGATTTTTTTCATTGTTCTTACTCCTTGACTCTTTAAATTTGCGCTTTATATAAACACGGGACAAATGGTAGGTGAATTTTGCTACCAATTGTCCCGTTATTTGATGAAACTTTAGTCACCAGTATAATACATTAACGCAAAGGCACCTGGACCACCATGGGTTGCAATAATCGGAACCGTTTCTCGAACCAAAATGTTGATATCTGGAAACATTTCTTGAATTTTTGCTTTTATTGGTGCGATCGTTTTCAAAGCGCCAACATGTGAAATACCAATTGATTTAATGTTTGGCGATTTAGCCATTTTTTCATAAACGTCATCAAAAAAGCGACTAATGGTCTTCATTCCCCGACCCTTAGCAACTACCTTAAGTTCACCACCAGTTACCTGTAAAACAATTTTGATATTTAATAATCCACTAATCATTCCGGTCATTCGATTAATCCGACCACCCTTAACCAAATTATCAAGTGTCATAACACCCATATATAATTTAGTGTGATCTCGAATATCCTCAGCAGCCTTCAAAATTTCCTCGCGATTTTTGCCTGCTTGCGCTAATTTTGCGGCTTCAATAACTTGAAATGCCAAGGCACGATCTGTAGTCTGACTATCAACCACAGTAACATCTGTTTTGGAAAGCTGTGCAGCCTGTTCCGCTGCGTGGACAGTACCACTAATGGCTTCTAACATATTGAAACAAATGACTTGGCTGCCATCTGCACCCAGCTTATCAAAAACTTCCACGAACTTACCAATTGGTGGTTGACTAGTTTTTGGTAGTGCTTTGGAATTTTGCATTTTAGTTAAGAATTCTTCATTTGAAATTGTTTCGCGTTCAACATAAATTGTATCATCAATCATAACGGTCAAAGGTACAATTGTGATGTCATAATCGGCGACCTCTTGATCTGTTACACCACATGAGGAATCGGTCACGATTTTGATTTTTGCCATTAAAAGTCACTCTTTCTACACAGATATATTTATGAATTGATTATAACAGAGAACGCTGATATTTTCATTATTCGTTAGAATTATCGGTGTTGATTCGCTCATAAACTTCAAAAGTATGTGCAATTGGATTAGTTTTTGGACCATGACCTAGAACAGTTTTAATAAGTTGCCACTCCGAATAATCAATTGGGATCATGTGTGTGTCTCCGGAAAAATTTTGATCAATATACGTACGATAAAGTCGTTTAACATAAGGATAGAATTGTTGATAAATCTGTTTGCCACCAATCACAAAAACTAACTCAGTCGTTGAATTATAAGTTTTTAATAAATCAGAAACTGAATGAGGCACTTTTAGATTTTTCGTCTCTTTTAAAGTTTTTTGGCGAGTTAAAATCACATTTAATCGATTAGGTAGCGGTTTTGCCCCAAATGATTCAAAGGTTTTTCGTCCCATAATAACTGTGTGACCAGTAGTTAATTTTTTAAAATAGCTGGTGTCATCAGGAATTCGCCATGGAAGTGTATTTTGATTTCCAATGATACCATTTTTTGATTCCGCCCAAATAAACGCTAGCATTCGCTCCACTCCCTTATTTATACCGCAACGGGTGCCTTAATTGCTGGATAAGGATCATAACCTTCTAAATGAATATCTTTTACATCGTAATCAAAAATACTTTTTGCGTCACTTTTAATGATTAATTTTGGCGCTGGTCTTGGTGCGCGTGAAAGTTGGGTTTTAACTTGTTCAACGTGATTACTGTAAATATGAGCATCACCTAAAGTATGAACAAAATCGCCAGGTTGCAGCCCAGTTTCTTTAGCAATCAAACAAGTTAGTAAAGCGTAACTTGCAATATTGAAAGGAACACCTAAGAAGATGTCACCACTTCGTTGGTAAAGCTGACAGCTTAGTTTTCCCTCGGAGACATAAAATTGAAACATGGTGTGACATGGTGGTAACGCCATGGATGGAATGTCTTCAGGATTCCAAGCGGATACAATCATTCTTCTTGAATCAGGATTTGTTTTAATTGTTTGAATAACATCACTAATCTGATCAATACTGTCCCCAGTGGAAGTTTTCCAAGCACGCCACTGTTTTCCGTACACATTACCTAAATCACCAAAACGAGACGCAAATTCATCATTAGTTAGAATTTGCTGATCAAAGCTTTTTTTCTGTTCTTGATAAGCTTTTGCAAATTCCGGATCTTTTAATGAACGGCGACCAAAGTCAGTCATATCTGGACCAGTATATACGGCGCTTTCAATCCATTTTTTAAATGCCCACTCATCCCAAATATGATTATGATGCTGTAGTAAATACCGGATGTTAGTATCGCCATGTAAAAACCACATTAGTTCGCTCTTAATTAAACCAAATGGGACTTTTTTAGTAGTTAATAGCGGAAAACCTTCGGCCAAATTAAAGCGCATTTGATAACCAAACGTACTATAGGTTCCTGTCCCGGTGCGATCATCTTTGTAATTGCCATTTTTCAAAACATAGGATGCTAAATCTAGATAAGCTTGTTCTAACATTTTAAAGACTCCTTACGTTTAGTCGTCAACATACTGACTTAGATATTCCCAACGGGTCATTTTTTCATCTATTTCAGAATCTAAGTTATCGATATTTTTTTGCAAATCAGCCAACTTACCATAATCCTCAGAATTATCGTTCATTTGTTTTTGCAGATCAGCCTTTTTATTTTCTAAATTATCAATGTCACTTTCAATGTGCTGCCACTCTAATTGCTCTGCATAGGTCAATTTCTTTTTTTGATGCGCGGCGGTTGTCACTTTTTTTGGTGTTGCTTTGGGTTCGTTCTTGTCATGAGAATCAGGTTGCACAGCTGTTTGATTTTGTTGATGAAGGTAATCAGTAAAAAGTCCAGTAAAGCGATTGATTTTACCTTGGCCCTCAAAAATCAGTAAGTGTTCCGCTACTTTGTTTAAGAAGTACCGATCATGAGAAACGGTAATTACCGTTCCATTAAAGTGAGCCAGATAATCTTCCAAAACAGTTAGTGTACCAATATCCAAATCGTTTGTTGGTTCATCCAAAAGCAAGACATTAGGTTGCTGCATTAAAATTTTTAATAAATATAGCCGCCGTTTTTCACCACCAGATAGTTTTCTAATTAAGGTACCATGCATCGACCGCGGAAATAAAAACTGTTCCAACAAATTTGTGACACTAATATGTTCTCCATTAGTATTGAGAACGCCAGAACCAACCTCACTAAGATAGCTAATAATTCGTTTATCTTCTGGAATTGGTTCAATTTTTTGCGTGTAATAACCAAGTTTTACGGTTTCACCAATGTCAATAATACCAGAATCTAGCGGTTGTAATTTAGCAATTACCTTGAGTAAGGTTGATTTTCCAGTTCCGTTGTTACCTGTAATTCCTACTCGTTCATCAGCCTGAATTAATTCAGAAAAATCTTTAAGAATAATATGCGAGCCTAAATTTAAGGAAGCATGTTTAAGTTCAATTACTTTTTTACCCAGACGCTGTTGACCTAACTGAACAGCGATATTATCGGTTGATTGTGCTGGTGCATTCACAGAGTCGCTTAAAGTTTCAAAACGATTAATTCGTGCTTGTTGTTTGGTTCCCCGTCCCTGTGGTCCCCGTTTCATCCATGCTAATTCTTGTTTATAAAGGCGTTTTTCTTTCTGTGATTGAACGGCTTCTTGCTCATCTTGAGTAGCCTTTTTAGTTACGTAAGCTTGGTAGTTTCCTGGATACTGTCTAAGTTTTCCAAATGAAAGTTCCCAAATTTGATTAGCAACACGATCAAGAAAATACCGATCATGGGTCACAATAAGAAGTGCACCTTTATATGACGTTAAATATTGTTCTAGCCAAGCAATCGAATCAAAATCAAGGTGGTTAGTTGGTTCATCTAACATTAATAAGTCAGGTGCTTGAATTAAAGTTTGTGCCAAATCCACTCGTTTCTGTTGACCACCAGATAAAGTACCAATCTTTTGGTTCAGATTGGTAATATGGAGCTGGGTCAGAATAGTTTTAACATCACTTTCGGCAGTCCAGGCATCTTCTTGATTCATTTGTTGTTCTGCAATTTCAAATTGGCGTTGATTTTCTTCATTTTCTGGTGCCTGAGAGTAGTTAGCTAAGGCACGTTCATAAAATCGAATGGTTTTGAAAACACGTTGAGAGCCAGCAAAAATAGCATCAAGAATAGTTAAATTTGCATCAAGTGTTGGTGTTTGGCGTAGGTAGCCAACTGTATAATTTTTGGGTGTTTCAATTTGTCCTGAATCCTGTGGACTAACCTTGGCAAGTACATTCAAGAGACTTGTCTTACCCGTACCATTGGTGCCAATTAAGCCAATGCGATCTTGTTCATTGATTAAGAAATTTATCTTTTGAAAAAGAACTTTGGTTCCATAAGTTTCGGTTAAATCTTCTGCTTTTAAAGTTTGCATTATTGTTCATCTTTCTAATCTTCAGAAACTATTTTTTTTGCTTCTAAGAGTAAATCCGGTTGTTTGTTTTCAATTTTACCAGTTAAAACTTCATTTAATAAGATAGTAAGTAGCTTTCCTAACTGTGGACCGGGTGTAGTTATGTGTGCTTTTAATAGAATACCACCATTAATTTTTAATTCGTGAGAATCTTTAATTGGCAGATCTTCATAGCGATCCAAAAGTTGATCCGAATTCCCCGCATTAGGTAAAACATTGGCAACCGTCAAAACATCTTTTATAACTGTTTTACCCGTTTGAAAAAGAATTTGTTCAGAAACCGTGTTCTGATCCATTGCTTCAAACAGGTCTAACCCATTAGAAACTGCAGAAATCAATTCGTTGGAAGTTTTCCAAGCCTTTAGGAAGTGATGACTTTGGTTTGAAGAAATGGTTAAAACCCGACACATCAATAACCAAACTTGATTCTCATTTTCTAGATGTGTATCCTCTCGAATTTTAAGAAGCCTTTTAAGCCTCATTAATTGTCCGTTTAATTGCGGGCAAAACGCATACAGGCCAGTTTCGAGAAAGTAACGAATTCCCTTCACTGGTTTTTGTCCCATCATCATTTTATTAAATTCAACAAGAATACGTTCAACAGCAATTTTTTCGAGTAATTCGGCATGATGTTTGATCGCTGTTTCAGTTGCTGCTTCAATTGTAAAATCTAATTTACTTGCAAAGCGAATCGCACGCATCATCCGTAAAGCATCTTCATGGAACCGTTCTTCGGGCTTACCTACTGCTCGTAAAATATGATCTTTAAGATCTTGCAAGCCATTAAATAGATCAACGACGGTGCCATTCTCTTTAAGTGCAAGGGCATTGACCGTAAAATCACGCCGTTTTAGATCTTCTGCTAATGACCGAACAAAGGTCACTTTGTCTGGTCTTCTAAAGTCCTGATA
This sequence comes from Pediococcus ethanolidurans, assembly GCF_964062635.1. Classification (NCBI taxonomy): domain Bacteria; kingdom Bacillati; phylum Bacillota; class Bacilli; order Lactobacillales; family Lactobacillaceae; genus Pediococcus; species Pediococcus ethanolidurans. Next base: position 1,740,183 of record NZ_OZ061250.1, on the reverse strand, counting down.
GCCACTTTCGGTTCTAAAAGTGGTTACTTCGTATTTATTCTGTCCGCTTAAAATCATGACGGTACCATGTTTAATTCCAGTATCAATAGTTTTGGGAAATAACGCTTTAATTTCTGACGGATATGCACTAGTTGCAATGTCCACATCGTGAATATTATCTTGTAAGATGGTGTCACGAACACTTCCACCCACAAAATAGGCTTCGTATCCTGCTTTTTCGATAGTTTGTAAAATGGGACGAGCCGTCACAAATTCAATAGGTAATTTTTTAATCTGCATACACAATTCGCCAACCTAAGTTTTAAAATTTCTTGATCTTATTATCAGAATTAATCTTAACAGAATCCTGCATTTTTTAAAATGGATACGGTCAGTTAGTTAAATGAATATGTTATGATATTGGAGTGAAGTAGGTGAAAACATGATAAAAAAAGAATCCATTCGATTTAAAGATTTATTTATGATTATGTTGGGCTGTTGTTTATATGGATTAGGATTAGCAGCTGTCAACATTCCTAATCATTTGGCTGAGGGAGGTGCTACAGGTATCACCCTAATTTTTCGTGCTTTGTTTCATATTGATCCAGCTTATACAACGATTTTAATTAATATTCCACTGCTTGTAATTGGTTATCGCTTTTTGGGGAAACGGGCTTTATACTACACGATTTTTGGAACGTTAATGTTATCTATGTGGTTGTGGATCTGGCAAAGAGTACCGATAAACATCGATATTAGCCATGATATGTTTATTGCAGGAATCCTTGCCGGTCTTGCCGGTGGCTTTGGTAGCGGCCTTGTTTATCGCTTTGGCGGGACAACTGGTGGTACGGATGTTATTGCTCGTATCATTGAACAAAAGCGTGGTATTCCTATGGGACAAACACTATTTGCGCTTGATGCCGTTGTTTTGACAATTTCGCTTTGTTATATTGATGTTCGTCAAATGATGTATACATTGTTAGCGGCGTTTGTGTTTTCACGAATAGTAACCTTTACGCAAGTAGGTTCGTATGCTGAACGAGGAATTTTGGTTATTAGTGAAAGCTATCAACTGATTGCTGATCAATTAATGATCGAATTACAACGAGGCGCTAGTTTTGTACACGTTCAGGGTGCCTATTCTAAAGATGAAAAAAAGATGGTTTTTTGCGTTCTTTCTGCTAATGAACTGAGTGAAGCCAAACGAATCGTTGATGCAATTGATCCACATGCGTTTATTTCAGTAATTGATGTTCACGAAGTAATTGGAGAGGGATTCACATACGACTCTCCTACCGGAAAAAAAGTTAGTTAAATTTAACAAAAAGGATGTAACCAGGTAGAAATACCCAGTTACATCCTTTTTATTAAACTGAATTATAAGTTGGTTATGAATTGTGGCGAACTTAATTTGATAAGCTAGAATACTTTAACGTCACTAAAAATTGTTGGCAAATCATTAAAATTATATGTTTCGAGTTGCTTAATTTCGCTTTCACCATTGAAAAAGGCAGTATAGCTACGTGAGAGCATTAAATTCAATTCTTGATCATGTGCAAATTGAACCATAATAACTGGTATATTGGCCTCAAAAGCGGCACCGATTTCAAAGATTGTTCCACTATCCGGCTGATTAATACCATCAGTGTCTAATTTGTAATCTAGAATAGCAACCACAGCATCTGCACGGTGTACTTGACGCATGTCACTATTAAAGACCCCTGTTTGCCAACGAAAAGATCCAAATTCTTCACTTTCCATTTGGTGTTCCATAGGAATAAAAATTTTCTTAGCAGAAAGCGTTGGGTTTTTAGCTAATAAGTTTTGGACAGTTCTAACATGTTCCTCTTGTTTTGGGCTAAAGAAAGGTGCAGCAAGATAGATTTGATTGCTCATAAAAATTCTCCTAGTTTAAAATTAATTTTGCTTCCAGACAAAATGATTAGTTGCTATATTTTGAAAGCCCGTTTGACTTAGAAAAGCACTCAATTGACGATTACTTGTATCACATACTAAATTACCATTACTTTGGTTTTTGACGATGTTTACTAAAGTTTCAGAAATGCCTAAACTTTTTTTAGCGGGATCAACTAAAAGATCAATTAATTGATTCTGATCAAAGATAACGACGCCATAAATTGTGCGCTCATTAAAACTCGTGACGATACGCATATCATATTTTTTTGCAACTACATTTTTAAAATGCGTTACTTGTTCATCAAAGTTATCCTTAATAAGGACATCAGAATTTCGTTGATTTACCTTTCGCATAACAGTGACTGTTTTTTTTGCAAATTTTGGAGAATAGTTTTTAATTTTGTATTGTTCCGTACTCATTATCTTTCCTCGATCTTGACTTTTTAAAATTTAATCACGAATTCTATCTTATCACAAATTAATTAAAAATCTCAAAGATCATTGGTTTCATAGTCTTCTAACATGAGACTAAATTCGGAATCATCAGGAGCTAGTTTTAAGTAGGCCTTTAAACTATTAAGAATCCATTCTCGATCGCCCACTTGTCGAAAGAAATATACAGCGGCGTGTAAGAAATCGGTATTGTTGGTGAAAAATGGAAATGCATTTTCATAAGCTTGTTTAGCCTCGAGAAATTTCTCGAGGTGCTCATTAGAAACTGCAATATTCCAGTATATTTGTGGATCCAGATCATTCTCCTGAATGTATGGTTGCAGTAGATCATAATTTTCTTGATAACGTTGTTTCTGGATGTATAAATTACTCAATTGCACAACCGTACGCATTTGTTCAGGATTAACCTTTAAAGCTGTTTTCAAATATTTTTCGACAGCTTTGTAATTTTGTAACTGGTTGGCGAGTTCGGCCGCTTGTGAAAATAGATCTTCGTTAAATTCATCAAAGCCAATTCCCTCTTGAACTGTTTTGTAAGCTGCTTGCACATCGCCATTTTTTTCTTGAGCAGTTGCGAGAATGGTGTATAAAGAAACATAATCTGGATTTGATTCACGCAGCTGTGTTAATAGATCAATTGCACTTGAATAATTTTTTAATTGTAAATAAACAAATCCTTGTTGGAATAAAATATCAGGTGTTTTGTTTCCCGGTTTAATTTGTTCAAAATAGGCCATACTTGTTTCAAATCTTCCCATACCGGCATATGCCGTTGCCAAACGCGCCACTAAATCCACCGAAGAAAGTTTTAGAATGCCTTGTTTGATTAAAGTCAGATAATATGAAGCCGCTTTTTTATAGTTTTGCATCATATTATAAAATTCAGCCAGCGCGAACAACACAACTTGCTCGTCAGGGGCAATTCTTTCAGCCTCTAACAACTTCTGTTCACTAACTTCGTATAGTTCCTCCGTTTGATAAAGATCGGCTGAGACAAGCAGAGATTGAAGATAGGCATCAGAGTCAGGCTTCACCACTGCAAGATTTTGTAATGCTTCATCGGTATTTCCTTGTCCAATTTCAATATCTGCTAAATTAACATGCAACGAATCTTCGTCTGAATACTTTTTTAAGAGATTTTCGTATATTCGTTTGGCTTTTTTATCAAACCCAAGTGAATATAATTCCTCTGCAAAGCTGTTCAGGGTATCATCATCATCTTTACGAAGAGCCCATGCATATAAGCGATTACCAGCTTCAATATCGCCGTTCTCAATTTTTTGTAATGCTTGTTCTGAATAGCTCATGATAGTCACCTTTCATCAAAAAATCAGTATCTCTATATTAAGTGTTTTGAGCTAAAAAATCCAGCATAACAGTTGTTATGCTGGATTCTAAATAGAAAAATTTGAAAGATTATTTAACTGCGTCCTTCAATGCTTTTCCTGGCTTGAATGCAGGTACCTTGCTAGCAGGAATTTGAATTTCCTTACCAGTTTGAGGGTTACGTCCCTTACGTGCAGCACGTTGACGTACTTCAAAGTTACCGAAACCGATCAATTGAACTTTCTCGCCCTTTGCTAATGTGGATTGAACTGAGCCAAATACAGCATCTACTGCTGCGGCAGCATCCTTTTTAGTTAAACCAGTTTTTGATGCAACATCATCTACTAATTGAGCTTTGTTTGCCATGTGATTCACCTCCTAGGTAAAATTGAATTGATGAATTAATCATCAACTTGTCAACCTTGAGTGGTCCAAGATTAACGAAACAATAACCCTGAACGGTATTATTTCAATTTCAAAGATATCACAGGAAGGCTGTTATGACAAGGGTTTTAATGCGAATTGTCTAAAAACTAAACGTTTTCGATAAAAAATAAGGAAATAATTGACAATTACTTACGACGACGTTCAATTAAATGAATTGGAGTTCCGGAAAAATCAAAGGCTTCTCGAATTCGATTTTCCAAAAATCTTTCATAAGAAAAATGCATCATATCCGGATCATTTACGAAAATAACAAATGTTGGTGGCTCTGTACTTACTTGGGTGCCATAGTACACACGAAGACGCTTGCCGTTATCACTAGGTGTCGGATTAATTGCAATGGCATCCATGATCACATCGTTAAGTGTTGATGACTGGACACGACGCCGATGGTTTTCATCCACACGTGCAATCAATTCTGGCAATTGAGCTAAGCGTTGTTTAGTAACTGCAGAAACAAAAATAATCGGTGCATAGCTCAGATAAGCAAACTGATCGCGAATGCCAGCTTCAAATTCATGAAGCGTATGATTATCCTTTTTCAGGGTATCCCACTTATTGACCACGATAATAATTCCACGACCAGCTTCATGCGCATAACCCGCAATTCGTTTGTCCTGTTCTCGAATGCCTTCTTCTGCATTAAGAACTACTAAAACCACATTGCTATTATCAATGGCCTTCATTGCGCGCATAACACTATACCGTTCAGTATTTTCGTAAACCTTACCCTTTTTACGCATACCTGCAGTATCAACCATCGTAAAGTCAGTTCCTTCAGGAGTTGTGAACTTGGTATCAATTGCATCTCGAGTCGTTCCTGCAATGTCAGACACGATGACACGATCTTCTCCCAATAACGCATTTACAATGGATGATTTACCGACGTTCGGACGGCCGATTAAACTAAAGCGAATTGAATCATCTTTCTCATCAGTTTTAGAATCAGGAAATTCTTTGACAATAGCGTCTAATAGATCACCTAGACCTAATCCATGGCTACCTGAGATTGGATATGGATCCCCAAAACCCAAACTGTAAAAGTCATAGATCTCTTGACGTAGTTCTGCATTATCTACCTTATTAACGGCTAAAATGACAGGTTTATTTGCTTTATATAAAATACGCGCAACTTTTTCGTCAGCATCTGTAATGCCTTCTTTAACACTAACGAGAAAAACGATCACATCTGCTTCATCAATCGCGATTTCTGCTTGATCCTGAATTTGATTGACAAAAGGTTCGTCACTAATATCAATACCACCAGTATCGATCACACTAAATTCATGTCCGATCCACTCACTGTGAGCATAGATACGATCTCGAGTTACACCAGGAGTATCTTCGACAATTGAGATTCGATCTCCTACTACCCGGTTGAAAATTGTTGATTTTCCCACATTGGGACGGCCAACAATGGCAACAATTGGATTTGCCATAGTAGAACCTCACTTTCTAGTTTATAAAAAAGGCTGTGAAATAATCACAGCCCCAGTAATTGTTATTTTAAATTACTTTTCGTCATTATCCTGGTTACCTTTAAGTTCATTACCGATCAAATCGCCTAATGTAAAACCAGTACTTTCCTCAGGTGCATCGTTCTTGTAGTTATTAGCTGCAGGACGACTGTTGCGAGAATTACGTTGTTTTGGTTCTGATTTAGGAGCCTCTTCCAAAGCTTTAATTGAAAGTGCCAATCGATGTGCATCTGGATGAACTTCCAAAACCTTAACCTTAATCTTATCACCAGTCTTTAATACATCGCTAGGACTGTCGATATGTTTGTGTGAGATTTGTGAAATATGAACTAAACCTTCAACGCCAGGGAATACTTCAACAAAAGCTCCAAAATCAGTTAATCGTTTAACAGTACCATCTAAGACAGAACCGGCTGCTGCTTTTTCCTCAATATCATCCCAAGGTCCAGGCAATGTTTGCTTTAATGATAATGAAATACGACCACGATCTTCATCAATTGCAAGAACTTTCACATTAATCTTTTGACCAACTTTTAATTTGTCAGAAGGTTTGTTGACATGCTCATAAGCAATTTCAGAAACATGAACTAATCCATCAACACCGCCAAGGTCAACAAAAGCTCCAAAGTTTGTAAGACGAGCTACAGTACCCTCAACAATGTCGCCAGCTGTGAGATGTGACATTAATTCTTCACGTTTAGCAGCATTTTCTTCTTGTACAATTGCCTTATGAGATAAAATTAGACGATTGTCAGCAGGATTAACTTCAACAATCTTCAATTTTAATGTTTGACCCTTGTATACATTAAGATCTTCTACATAACGATCTTCAATCATTGAAGCTGGAATAAATCCACGTACACCAGCATCAACAACTAAACCGCCTTTGACAACCTGAGTAACAGGTGCTTCAATTTCAACACCGTCATCAGCTTTTTTCTGAATTTCATCCCAAACCTTGCGAGCTTCAATACGACGATGTGAAAGTAAGTAACTGCCACCCTCTTTGTCATTTCCAATTTTAGAAACAACAACGAGATCCAACTTATCGCCTACTTTAACGGCGTCATTGATATCATCGATGTGAGCAGTTGAGAGCTCACGCAATGGAACTACGCCTTCAACACCGGTACCTTCAATTCCCACAATAACTTGTTTGTCATCGTCAATGTCTAAAACTTCACCTTTTACAACATCACCGATTTTTACTTCTTCCACACTGTTAAGTGCGTTTAATAAATCATTATTTTGACCTGATTCGTTTTCGCTCATTACGAATTTCCTCCTTAACAACACTATACTATTCTATCATAGCTGAAATTGTCGATAAAAGCTAGTTAAATAATTAGAATTTCTATTTTATTCGCTGATTAATGATTTTTGTGATTTCATTGACCACTTGTTCAATTGTCATTGAAGTTGTATCCACTTCAATTGCATCTTTTGCCTTAGTTAAAGGTGACACTTTTCGGGTTGAATCTTTATGATCACGAACTTCAATTTCTTTTTTTAATTGTGCTAATGGTGTTTCAATACCCTTAGCAATATTTTCTTTGTAACGTCGTTCTGCCCGTTCTGAAACACTAGCAATTAAAAATATTTTAACTGGTGCATTAGGCAAAACTGCTGTGCCAATATCACGTCCATCCATCACAATACTATTCTGATTAGCGATTTCTCGCTGGCGATTAACTAACTCAGTACGCACACCAGCCAAACTGGCAATTGTTGAAACTGAATTAGTGATGTTTGGTTGACGAATATCTTCCGTAACTTCTTTATCATCCACAAATACATGTTGAACGGGATTTCCAGGTGTAAAAGAAATTTTTGTCTGTTTTAACATTGCAACAATGGTGGATTCATCACTTAAACTGAGATGATTTTGAATGGCCTTCAGTGTTACCGAACGGTACATGGCACCAGTATCACAATAAATATAACCAAAATTCTTTGCAACTAATTTGGCCACCGTACTTTTTCCAGCGGATGCTGGACCGTCAATGGCAACCTGTATCTTCTGTTTTTCCATGAATAAACGACTCCCCATTTAATTATTTAACTCGTAAACGTTGACCTGGTTTTAGTTCGGAACTACTAGTTAATCCGTTAAGTTCCATTAATTTTTGTTGTGAAATACCATTGTTCACGGCAATTCGATATAAGCCTTCGCCTGCAGGAACGGTTACGTACTTTTTGGTTGTACTACTACTTGAGGAGCTAGAGGTCGAAGAACTGGAAGAACTTGAGCTCGTAGAAGTACTTGATGATGAGCTAGCTGAAGACTTGGAACTTGCAGCAGCTAATGAACTACTTTTTGCTTCTTTACTAGATGCACTTTCAGCCTTAGACTTACTTTCACTTACTGAACTGGCCAGTTTTTTTGAAGATTTAGCTGCAGCCTTGTCTGCAATCGCCTTACTGGAAGCACTTGCCTTCTTTTTTGATGAAGCAATCTGTGCATCAGTTTGTGGTCGATTAAAATTATTTTGATTGTATTTATAAACCACAATTGGTGAAATGAATAGCAAAACAACCACAATTCCGACCACCGTAACAATTAACTTAGTGTAACGGTATGATCTACGATTTGCTCGTCTCGAAGGTGAACTCGTAGGATTATCAGTACTAGATCGTTGTTTTTCCGTTTGTTTATCATCAGAATTGGTATTTTTATTTTGACTCATTCTCATTCCTCCTAGAAAAAACTACCAGAACAATTGTAACATATTGGTTAATTTCCGTGTTTACTTTTTCTGTGAAAATAATTGATTTAACCTGGTTTGCCACGGAACTAAAGATAGACTTTGATTTGAATCTTGCTCCACTTCGCTTGTTTCCGTGAGCTTAAGTGTCGCAACCGCTTCGAATACACAATCAATACCACAACAATTAGCATTATGAGTAACCTCTTGTTCACCAAAATGAGTTAGCAAGTTATTACGTAGACAATTTTCTTCATTTACAAAATTTAGCATTTGCATCAAACTATTTTGTTTAGCTACTTGACGATTCTCAAAAATCTGGCTTACTTCTTGAGCAGACTTATGCTGGTCATGATAGTAAGTCAGTAATTGTTTTTGATCAGGTTCAAAAGATGCACGACTTTCCGGTTTTGCAAAAAAAGTTTGCACATTACTTGCACTTGGAAAACCTTTCATGTTAAGCGTGCTTGGAATGTATTCATCACCTGCCGTGTACAAAAGAATTGCAATACTTGGTTGCTGATCCCGACCAGCTCGACCAATTTCTTGTAAGTAATCTTCTAGATTTCCGGGCATATGATAATGAATAACAAAACGCACATTATTCTTATCAATTCCCATCCCGAACGCACTAGTTGCACAAATAACATTCACTTTTCCTAACATGAATTGTTGTTGAATGCGATAACGATCTTGTAGGCTAACATCAGCGTGGTAAGCGGCCACCGAACGGTCAGTTTGTTGAGCAATTAATTCAGTCATTTGATTAGCAATTTTCTTACTTGAAAAATAAATAATTCCTGAACCTTTAATCATTTTTAGTAATTTAAATAGTTTTTTGTTTTTTTGAGCTGGAGTTTCACAATGTTCTACATCTAAGTAAATATTGGGGCGATCCACTGAATATACTACTTGTTCAACCTGATCTGAGTGAAATCCCATTTTTTTAAGAATATCCTCACGGACTGATTTGGTTGCTGTGGCTGTCAACATTAAGGTTGTTGGAGATCCTAACTGACTTAAAAGGTCTTTTAACTTTAAATAATCTGGTCGAAAATCCGGTCCCCATTGTGATAGGCAGTGAGCCTCATCAATAACAAATAAACCATAATCTAGTTGTTTCAGTGCGTTTAAAACCTCAGGTTGAGTCGCCATTTCAGGAGAAAGATAGATGAATCGATAATTTCTTAAATGGTTTAACGTAAATTCACGTTGGTTGTGGTCTAATTTTGAGGTCAGCCCCACCACGTGTTTTTCACCTAACCTATTCAAACGAGCTACCTGATCATCAATTAATGATATTAAAGGTGAAATAACGAGAACTGGACGGTTTAATAAGTATCCGAGTAATTGATAAATTAAAGATTTTCCAGTTCCAGTAGGTAACACGGCCAAAACATTCTTTGAATTGCAAAGATGATGAATAATTTCAAGTTGTCCCAATTTAAACGTAGAAAAGCCAAATTTAGCTTGCAAAACTTTATAGAGATCATGCGCTTCAATTTGCATATTGAATTTGCCCTCTTTCAATTTGTAATAAGCGAAATTCAAAGAAAGAAAAACGAGCATCTCGTTTTAAAACTTCGTCGAATTGCCATTGGCTAACCTGATAAGTGGTCAAATAATTTTTTAAATCTGTTGAAATTGACTTAGGCAGTAACAAATTAAAAGGAAAATCAGTTGTCAACATAGCGGCTTCCAATAAATGTTCTTTAACCGTATTAAGCTTTACATGCCTTAATGTAGCAACGTTTTGAAGATCTTTGGTTTTTAAATAAAGCTGATATGAACGCAAACTGCTGGTTGAAAGTGGTGATGGTGTAATCCAAGGCAATACAATTTGATTGCATAAAAAATGATCCGTTTTTGCATCATCTAATGCCCATCGAATAAAATCAGCAATAAGTGTTAATTTTTGAAGATGCCACGCAAACGAGGTTAGATCTAAGATAGATTCAAATTGCGCATCCGTTAAACCATAATCATTATGACCAATAAAACTATTCGTGAAAATGTCAGCTTTTTCGGTTGGAATGGTATTTAGAAACGCTGTAAATTCTGCTTGTAGTTGTTCCGGTAACGTATCAGACTTATTTTTTAGAAACCACTGTTTACTTCTTGCCATAACTTGTCCAGTATATTGCAAGGGGTAATATCGATTATTCTTATAGGAAAACTCAGATGTAATTTGAATGACTAAGTTTAGACATTGTTGCACGGTTTCCAAGTTGGTATGTAAACCCATTCCCGAAAGATGAAATTGTACAATACTTTCTTGAATAATTTGTTGCATTTGTTTACCAGCCGTAGTTAATCGAATTTGATCATTTTGTTGTTTTTCGATTAGTTTCTTTTCTTGAAGTAAGTTTATTGCCCTTTCAAAATCAGTCGCCGTCAATTTAGGAAATAAATTAAAAAAAGGCAGAAGACCGTATTGTATTCCCCAAAAAATGTTAGATACAGTTCTTCTCCCAATTAAATTGTTTAGCAATACTTTTGGACGGCGCCAGTCATCGGTACTTAAAAATTGTAATAAAAAGTATGAAAAGTTAAATTCGTTATTCATTTTACCTACCGTTGTGTTAGTCGAGTAATTTCATTGAGTTTTAAGGAGCGCCATTCACCAGATTGCAAGCCATCTAAAGTTAAAAATCCGTATTTTTCACGCTTTAGCTTGATTACTGGATGGTCAATTTTTTCAAACATTTTTTTAACCTGATGATTACGACCTTCATGAATTGTGATTTCTACAATAGCCGTTTTTTTATCTAAATCAGAACTCATGACCCTTGTTTTTGCAGGTGCCGTAAGTTTTTTATCAATTCGCACTCCATGGCGCAATTTTTCTAATTGATCATTAGTCGGAATGCCTTCAACTTTGGCAACATAAGTTTTTTCAAATTTATATTTTGGATGAGTTAATTTATTCGCCAACGCACCATCATTGGTCATTAGCAAAATGCCCGACGTGTCGTAATCTAAACGACCAACGGGATAAATTCGTTGACGTACATCTGGAAAGTAGCTCATGACGGTTTTTCTATTTTTTTCATCTTTAACGCTTGATATTACACCCCTTGGTTTATAAAAAAGAAGGTATACAAGTTTTTCACGTTGAAGCGGGATGCCATCAACTTCGATTTCGTCGTCATCATCCACCTTGGTTCCCAATATTTTAATTGTTTGGCCATTAACCTTAACATGGCCAGTAGTAATCAAAGTTTCTGATTTTCGGCGAGAAGCAACTCCCGCTTCTGCCATTACTTTTTGCAATCGTTCATTTGCCATCCGATTTTGCCTCATTTTCGTGTAATTTTTCATTAAATTGTTTTAAATACAAATCGCCATTATTATTTAAATTATCAGATTGAATATTTGGCAAGGCTGGTAAACTCTGAAGATTTGTCAATCCAAAATAATCTAAAAAATAATCGGTTGTTTGGTAAATAATCGGTCGACCAGGTTCATCTAGTCGCCCTGCTTCACTAATTAAATTTCGAATGGTTAGTTTTTGCAACATGGAACCACTCTGTACACCACGAATTTCATCAATTTCAAGTCTTGTTATTGGTTGCTTATAGGCCACAATTGCAAGTACTTCAAGCGATGCAGGTGACAATTTAGTTAGTTGTGGGGCATCAAAATAGTTTTTTATTACTGTGGCCACTTCTGCTTTTGTGGCCAAGCGATAACGATGTCCAAAATTTAAAACGGTTAAAGCCGAATCAGGGTCCTTCTCATATTTATTGGCTAGGTTATCCAACATAGTTGTTACTGCCGGTTTCATAAAACCCGTCATTTCTGCAATATCGGCGAGACTTAGTCCATCTTCACCGCTGACGAATAAAAGGGCTTCAATTTTTTGTATGTTACTTGCCATTTCTAATTTCACCTAAACTGAATAATTTGATGGTACCTAATCGTCCATCCTGTTGGAAAGTTATGTTTTGTTTTTTTACCATTTCTAGCATGGCCATAAAAGTAACAACAACTCCAGTTACACTTACGTTAGCTTCGAAGAGTGAATCAAAACTAACACCATCTGGATGTTGAAGAAGAGAGGTTTCGATTACCTTGACTCTTTGTGCAATTGAAACTGAATCCTCAGTTACAGTGCGGTGAATTGGTTGATCATTTTCTTGCTTAATTAATACTTTTTGAAACGCCTGCTGAAGCATGGTTAATGTGAGTCCTGGAGCTAAATGTGCCAATTGCATTCCCTCAGGAACGGCTGCTTCTTCACGTGTATAGAATTGATCACGTTTGTTTTCTTCGTGTTGTAATGCTTTAGCAGCTTGCTGATATTTTTGATATTCAACTAACTGATTGACCAGATCTAAACGTGGATCTGTATCCTCTTCCGGACTATCTTCAGAATCAAATTCGGTTGGTAAAAGCAGTTTACTTTTAATTCTCATTAAGGTTGCGGCCATAATGAGATATTCGCCAGCAATATCTAACTTTAATTGTTGATTCTTGTGCAAATAGCCTAAATATTGGGAAGTGATTTCAGAAATTTGAATATCATAAATATCCATTTTGGCCTGTTTAATAAGATGTAATAACAAATCTAATGGACCTTCAAAGTCATTTATTTTTACATTTGGTAGTGTTTCCGGCTGTTCATTTGCTGAACTATTCATTTTTTTCTTTTTCCCACCTTGCTAACGCAGGCGTCGTTTCAATAGTTCCCATCATTTGTAAATCTGGATAGTAATTTGCCAGCGAATTAAAAATTTGATTTTCATTTTCTTTAGTTTGTTGTTGAGGAATAAAAGCCAAATGATGAATCATTAAATATTTATCCTGTTTTTCAACGCCAACCAAACCAATAAAATCACCATCTTCATTTTTTTGAAGATATAAATTACGATCGTCAGTAGCCGCATACCATTCTAACTCATGGTTAATGCGATCAATATCTTTTAGGCCTGGAATAAACGATAGTAATCCCATAACTATTTTTTGGAACGAATCTCTATATTTTACTAACAAGTTGAACTCAGCCTCCTAGGGGTCTGTTCAATTCAAAACATAAGTATTATTAATAACTCTACCATATTTTAAAGGTGGCGACAATTTTACTTATGCGCGTGGATGGTATTTGTTGTAAACCTCTGTTAAATGCTTTTTTGTGACATGTGTATATATTTGGGTTGTTGAAATGTCGGCATGACCTAATAGTTCTTGAACAGTTCTTAAATCAGCACCATTTTCTAATAACGTAGTTGCAAAAGAATGGCGCAGTGTATGTGGTGTGACATCTTTTTTTATGCCAGCTTTTTTTACCATAATTTTTAAATTTTTCCAAATACCTTGTCTTGTCAACTGATGACCATGATTATTTAAAAATACATAAGGACTTTCTTTACCATGTAAAAGTTGAATCCTTGCGTCTTTTGTGTATTCCTCTAACCACTGAATGGCAACATCACCAATTGGAATAATTCGCTGTTTATCGCCCTTTCCAATGGTTGAAATCAATCCCATTTCTAGCCGTAAATCATCCATTTTAAGATTGGCAGCCTCGCTAACCCGTAAACCAGTTGCATACATGACCTCTAATAACGTACGATCTCGTACGCCAAGTTTTTTGTGAGTATCTGGTACTTTTAACAAAGCTTCAATTTCTGCAGCACTTAGCACTTGTGGTAGGTGATGTGCAGATTTAGGCGTGTCTATTTTCAACATGGGATCAGCTTTAATTTTATTTTCCGCCATCAGGTAATTGAAAAATTGGCGTAAACTTGTAACTGTGTGAATAATCGAATTTCTTGATTTTTTTTGATCATCACAAAATTTTAAATAACCCAAAATTGTATAACGATCAATTTGGTTAAATGTTGTGATTTGTTGTGCTTTTAGAAATGAAAAAAATTCGGTTAATTCTTGTTGGTAAGAAGTTATTGTGTTTTGTGCCAATCCCTGTTCTACTAAGAGAGCGTGTAAATAATCTTGAAGTTCATTATTCATTTTTTAACTCACTGGGCTTCTTCTTTTAGTTTTAATTGGCCATCTTCTTGTTTAACGACACCAGCTTTTAAGAGATGACCTACGGCACGTTTAAATTGACCTTTACTGATACCAAATTCAGTTTTAATGGCAGTTGGGCTACTCTTATCTGTAAATGGAAGCGCATGAGTCTCATCATGTTGTAGCATGGCCAAAAGCATAGCTGCATCATCACCAATCGCTTCGTAACTACGAGGCTTTAAAGAAAGATTCAAAGTGCCATCTGGATGAATACCAATAACTCGGGCAGAAACTTCTTCACCCAAACGAGGCTCTTGATCTCGTTCATTTGGATGAATAAAGCCTAAATAATAGTCTTTTGTGATTACCAGAGTTCCTACTAATTTCAAACGATAAACCGTAGCTTTTAAATTCTTATTTTTCAAAGTTTGGGGAGCTTTTTGAGAAATTTCTTGAAAAGTAGCTTCATCTGCGAGAGTTCCCCACATTCTATTTTTATGATCAATTCGTAAACTGATCATTAGCTGATCACCTTTTTGTGGCCACAGACTTTTAATGGTTGGTAATTCATCCAGTGAAACTACCATATCTTTATTTGGTAAACCAATATTTACAAACACACCTAAATCTCGTCGACTTTGCACAACCGTACCAAACCCCATTCGACCCACTTGAATTTTGGGTAAATTAGCGGTGATTTGCAATTTATGGTCTTCATTTTCATAAGCAAATCCTTGAAAATGACCGCCAATATGTAAAGGCTTGACAGGTTCTTTTTTGTCTAATTGAAAAACCACCCCACCATTTTGAAGAAAGTAGTAGTTTTCGTTTTCATCAGTCATCTTGGTATCAATAACACGACCTAATAAATTATTCATGATAACTCCTTAATGTTAAATTTTTATATTAATTAATTGAAGAATGCAGTATGCGATTCCAGAAGCAATGATTGGTCCAGCGGCAATGCCCTTCAGAAAAACAACCCCCAGGATGGTGCCAAAAACTAATGCTACGGTTACTTCAGGAGACACAGCAAGGAAACCGACACCGCGAGCCGAAAGAATTGACACTAATATACCACAAAATACGGCAATCCAGCCAATTGGTGATTTAAAAGCATTAATTAGATCTTGAAAACCAATTCGTCCGGTGGCAATTGGAATAAGAATAGCAATTGAAATTATTGTGACTCCCCAATTGATTCCTTGTTTTTCAACAAGTTGTAAAATTTTTTGGGAATTTGGAATCAACATCAGTATGAGCACAATGGAAGTTGCAATTACTAATGACTGATTTTTTCCCCAAACAGCAATTGCTAGAATACCAATTAAGAACAACCAGTTTTCCATTTTAAAATCGACACCTTTCATTCAACTATGTATTAAAAAGACCGCTGTCCAATAACAGCGGTCTTTTCATTAATACTACTTTATAAATAACGCAATTTAGATAGCGTTTGAAGCACCATGGTAAATAACACCACGACGTGAATCAACTGTAATTAATTCATCATCTGAAAGAATTGAAGTTGCATTCTGAACACCAACAATAACTGGAATTCCCATTGAAATTCCAACAACTGCAGCGTGTGATGTCAAACCACCGTTTTCAACGACTAAAGCGCTAGATTTTTCGATAGCTGGTAAGTAGTCTTTGTCAGTAGTCTTTGTAACAAGAATACCGCCTTCAACAGCTTTGTCGTTTGCTTCCTTTGCAGAAGAAGCGATAACAGCCTTACCAATAACTGTTTCATCACCAACACCTTGACCAGATGCTAATTTAGAACCAATCAATTGAAGCTTCATCATATTAGTAGTTCCACGTTCGCCAACTGGAACACCAGCAGTGATAAGAATCAAATCGCCTTCTTTAGCAAAGCCTAAATCAACAGCCTTGTTAGCAGCTAAATCAAACATATCATCTGTTGTTGATGGTTTTTCAGTAATGATTGGGTGAACACCCCATTCAACGGTTAAACCGCGACGTGTGCGTTCGTCAAATGTGATAGCTAAAATATCAGCATTTGGACGGTACTTAGAAATCATCTTTGCAGTGTAACCAGATTCTGTTGCAGCAACAATTGTCTTAACACCTAAGTTCTTTGCAGCACGTGCAACAGCGGCACCAATTGTTTCAGTAACATCGCTCTGATCAAACTTGTTGATTTGCAAGTTTCCGTCTTCAGCCATAGCATTTTCAGCTTTTTCATCAATTTTGGCCATTGTAGCAACAGCTTCAACAGGGTATGCACCATTAGCACTTTCACCTGAAAGCATTGTTGCATCAGTACCATCCCAAACGGCATTAGCAACATCAGATGCCTCAGCACGTGTAGGACGTGGGTTTTCAATCATTGAATCTAACATTTGAGTAGCTGTAATAACGGGCATACCAAGTGCATTACATTTCTTGATTAATGATTTTTGAACCAAAGGAACATTTTCTGCTGGAATTTCAACACCCATGTCTCCACGAGCAACCATAATTCCATCAGCAACCTTCAAGATTTCATCGGCATTATCAATACCTTCTTGTGATTCGATCTTAGGGAAGATTTGAACATCAGTCATATTTTTTTCTTCCAAAAGTTGACGAATATCCAAAACATCTTGAGGTTTACGAACAAAACTTGCAGCGATAAAGTTAATGTTCATGTTGTCACAACCAAAACGAATATCGCTTGAGTCTTTTTCAGTAATTCCAGGAAGATTAATTGAAACGCCAGGTGCGTTTGTTCCTTTACGAGAGCCAAGAACACCATTGTTCATAGCATGAACAACTAATTCTTTATTCTCTTCATCTTTTTCGTCGATCTTAAAGTCAAGTAAACCATCATCAAACAACACATGGCCACCAACATGTACATCATCATATAAACCGGCGTAAGTAACAGCAATCTTATCTTTAGTTGTCTCTAATGAGTCATCCATTGAAATACGTGCTTTATCACCAGTATGATATTCTTGATTACCGTCTTTTTGAACTGTGGTACGAATTTCGGCACCTTTAGTATCTAACAAGATACCAACAGTTTTTCCAGTAATCTTTTCTGCTTCCATAACTTTGTTATAGCGGTCTAAATGTTCTGCATGATCACCATGTGAAAAGTTGAAACGGAAAATATTTGCACCAGCTTCAATTAATTTAACAATTGTATCTACTGATGTACTTGCAGGACCAAGTGTTGAAACAATCTTGGTTTTCTTCATAACTATATCTCTCCCTTGATTAGTTTATAAAAAGACTTTAACGTCGTTTTTACCAGAATTTAAAAATTTCTTTACTTAAATGATAGATCTTGATTCAACTCATATAACGAAGAATCGGGTTGATGCTTTGCGTTGAATAAATCAGTAATGTCATGAGCCTGAACCTTATTGTCTAAGATTCCAACTGCCAGACCACCTTTACCCTCTAACAATAATTCAACGGCATAAGCACCCATCTTGCTAGCTAAAACACGATCACGAGCAGTTGGACGACCACCACGTTGAACATGTCCTAAAACAACGGCACGTGCATCAAAATCACCATACTGCTTGAGCTTTTCTAAGAACTCAGGTGCAGCATCAGAATTTGCATCGCCTTCTGCAATGACAATAATGCCATAATCCTTACCATCAACTCGATTACGCTTGAGTTTCTCGGCAATTTCTTTAACATCATAATCATGACCCGGAGCTACAATTGCATCTGCGCCAGTTGCAACACCTGCCCAAAGTGCAATATCAGCAGCTTCTCGACCCATTACTTGCACTGCAAAAACTCGTTGGTGACTTTTTGCAGTATCGCGAATTTTATCAATTGCTTCAACAGCCGTATTTAAAGCTGTGTCAAAACCAATTGTAAAATCAGTATATGGAATATCATTATCAATTGTTCCCGGAAGACCAATTGTGTTATATCCATGTTCTGTGAGTCGTAAGGCACCGTGATAAGAGCCGTCTCCACCGATAACAACTAAAGCATCAATTCCAAATTTCTTTAGTTGTTCAATACCTTTCAACTGTCCTTCTACTTGGGCAAACTCAGGATAACGAGCAGAATATAATAATGTTCCACCTTCATCAATTGAGTCGTCCAAATCAGCAGCAGCAAACTTATGAATATCTCCGGCAACTAAACCAGCGAAACCGTAGTTGATTCCGTAAGCTTCAAGTCCTGCGCTAAGTGCCTTTCGTGCAACCGCACGAATTGCAGCATTCATAGCTGGTGCATCGCCACCACTAGTTAAAATACCAATGCGTTTCATTTCTTCACCTCAAGTAAAAAATTATTGAGTTTCACAAACTTCAAGTATAATTTTACCACTTTTGAAATTGAATGTCTGTATTCTTGATAAAAAGTATGTGTCAAGTTTTCCTAGGTACCTTATAATCAACCAAATATTTATACATAATTCTTAGTTTGAAAATATTTTTGCTATTGCTCCGATGGGGCTACTTGTTGGGGCATCAACTGGTATTTTACCTGCAAGAACGCCAATATGCTTAGAATGGTGTTTGCTGCTCAGCTGGGCTGAACTCAACGTCTTCAATGGTTCCGTCGCTATCTCAATCCTTATCTCTTGTAACTTTCTTAAACCACCACGTAAGTATTTATTCAGCTTACCGTTTACCCGAGCTTCAATTAATTTCAACATAGCTTCAAGGCCTTTTTCGGACCATACTTTACCTTGCTTTTTCATCCGATACGTATACGCTCTGTGTGAGCTTTCAATGGATCCTAATTTGCCGATCTTCATGAAGCCACGATCGTGTGGAGACTTTATAAACTGCCAATTTCTTGCCAAATATTGCCTTAGGGTTCTTAGGCTCTCAAGCTCCTTATCAGTTTTAATTTGCGACTCAAACGTATCTAAAATAACGTTTAACTGATTCTGATCATACAAGCTAACGCTCTTAACGGCCTTTTCAACCAATGGATTAAATAAACCAAAGGTTTGTTTAATCTTTTTGACAAAGTGATACCGATCGATAGTAAATTCAACTCTTTGAGCACTCGGAACTATTTCTCGCATACTTTCCGGATTATACCCTGGGCCACCATCACTTGCTGTAAACACGGTCATTTCACTGATTCTATAATACTTCTCAATGTAGTCAGTTACTCGTTTTTGAACCTTTTTTTGATTGATACCAACGAATTCAACTTTGTTTGATCTTGTTCCATCTAAACCTGATTCAAAAACAATGTAATGGTGGACGTCCTGTCTTCGTCGATTAATTTTGTGTATCTCAAAGGCATCGCCTTCAACCACTAAGTTCTCAACTTTTCGTCTCTTAACTATTTTCTTTTCGGACGATTTTTCTTCTGTCTTCACGGTATCTGCCATGTCTCTGATAATTCGGTCTACTGACCAAGCACTAATATCCGTCTGACTGGCCAGATTGATCATCGCTGCCGTATTTCTCATCGTTGTCGTTTGCCCAATTTTGGCAACGACACTTTTAAAATAAGGTGAAATTCTTTTTCTTTCTTCCAACTGAAGCTGTTCATCCAACGGGAAGTAATAGCTTCCATTTGGTCGAAGATAACATCTTCTTTCAAAATTAACGGCCCCAAACATAAACTCAATTGTTCTAGCCTGTCGATTAATGAATGTATTTTCCGCCGGAATTGATGGAACGAGCGTTTCATCTAATTGCCTCAGATATTCAGCTACAACCAGCTGGAATGACTTCCTAAGATGAAGAATTACCTGCTCCTCTAAATCAAATAAACTGTCTAAATTTCCCAATGATTCAATAAAATCTGCTAAAATATACATGAAAGACCTGTATCCTTTCCTTTAATCTTCGTCGATTAAAAGGCTACAGGTCTTTTTCTATATATTCAACTCAAAATGAATATTCCTAGAATTTTATTGACCATCTAGGAAAACCTTACACTAACGATAAAAAAGATCACTAACAAATCCCTAGATACCGGTATTTTTCATGGATTGTAGCACTACGTTTCCTTTACCCAACAGGTTTGTAAGCGCTGAATTAGTTTTATCAGAATTAGTTGTCCAAAACTGCTTTTCCAGTAAAACTTTTTTATCCGTTTGTGGATAAAATAACAAAACAGGAATAGTTCCTGGATTGGTTCGCAAAACTTGTTGAAGTTGTGTTTGTATAGCCGGTGTTTCCTCTAAAATGCGGAGCACCCAACGTTGATTGGAAACAGCAGAGAGTACCTTAATTTGTTCGGCAAGCTGAATGCGATTTGCAATAACTTGTAGGCCGTTACGTTCGTCAACTTTACCTTGAATTAAAATAACTTTCCCTTTTTCTAAAATCCTTGCAGAAGTTTGGTACTGGTTCGGAAACACTGTTATGTCAATTTCACCGGTGAGATCACTTCCCGTTACAAAAGCCATTTGTTCACCCTTTTTGGTTCGAATTATTCTGATCTTATTAATGTAAAGTAAACAAGTGACGGATTGATTAACACTTAAGTTAAGGACATCTGTAATATTAAATTGCTTACGCAGAAACGAAAATTGTTCAACCGGATGACCAGAAAGATAAGCTCCTAAAAATTCATTTTCTTTTTGTAGTTTTATATCTAGTGGCAGGTCTGAAGTCTTTGAAATTTTTGGTGTTAATTTTTCAAAAAGGCTCATGCTGCTACCACTTAAGGCAACCCCATTTAATAAATCAGGCAAAACGTTTAAAAGTTCAGCCCGATTATAACCAAATGAATCAAATGATCCCGCATATATTAAAGCTTCCATCAAATCTTGTTTGAGCCATTTAACCGGAATTCGCTGAAGAAAAGCTTGCAAATCGATAAATTTACCATTCTTTTTTCGTTCGGTTAGTATATCAGAAATGAAATCTCGTCGTACGCCCTTAATGCAAGACAATCCAAAAATGATTTGATCGTTCTTTAAGATGAAGGTCGATTGACTTTCATTAATATCAGGGGCTGAAACTTTAACTTCATGTTGTTTTGCTTCAGATAAATAAAGCTTAATTTTACTAGGGTTATTAATAACCGAGTTCATTAAAGCTGCAAAAAATGCGCCTGGATAATGTGCCTTTAAATAGGCTAATTCAAAGGCCATTTTGGAATAGGCAACGGCATGTGATTTATTAAAACCATAGTTTGCGAAACGTTCGATATAATCATAAACTTGCTTGGCTGTCTGCTGTGTGTATCCCCGCTTTAAGGCTCCAGCAATGAATTTGGTCTTCATTTCATCAATTACAGCGCGTTTTTTCTTACTCATTGCTCGTCTCAATAAATCGGCCTCTCCAAGTGAAAAGCCGCCCATAACCGAAGCAACACGCATAACTTGTTCCTGATAGACTAGAATACCGAAAGTGCTTTTTAAAATTGGCTCGAGACTTGAATCGGGATACTGAACAAGTTCTTTACCCTTTTTTCGTTTAATGAAAGTTTCAATATTCTCCATAGGACCAGGGCGGTACAGGGCATCAACAGCGGCGACTAGTTCGAATGTTTCTGGATGTAATTGACGCAAAACATTGCGAATACCAGCTGATTCAAACTGAAAAACTCCCGTTGTATCAGCGTTTTGAAAAAGTCTTAAGGTCTTTTGATCATTTAACGTAACATCTGAAATCTTAAACTGTGGATTTTTTGTTTTGGTAATAATTCGAACTGCATTAGCCATAATGCTTAAGTTACGGAGGCCAAGAAAGTCCATTTTTAAAAGGCCAAGTGCTTCAACGGTATCTTTTGGATACTGGGTAAGTAAAAGCTCATCACTGCCCTTTTGTAGTGGAACGACATCACTCAAATTTTGAGCACTTAAAACAACTCCTGCAGCGTGCGTTGAATAATGGCGGGGCAGTCCCTCAATTTGTTGTGCAATTGTATAAAGTAGTTTATTTTTTGAACTGTCGGCTAACCAATTTTCTAATTTTTGTGATTGTTCAACTGCTTCGCGTAAAGTGATTTTTAAAACATTGGGAACCAGTTTACTCAGTTGATTGATTTCATAAGGTGCCATTCCAAAAACACGACCAACATCACGAAGCGCCTGTTTAGCTGCCAATGTTCCAAATGTAATGATTTGAGAAACATGTGAATGACCATATTTATCATGAACATATTGTAAAACTTCGTCGCGTTTATTGTCAGGAATATCTAGATCAATATCAGGCATCTGAGCACGTTCTGGATTTAAAAATCGTTCAAACAAAAGATCGTATTCTAAGGGATCCACATCCGTAATTTGTAAACAATAAGCAACCAGTGATCCGGCGGCAGAACCCCGTCCTGGGCCAGTAGTAATGTCATGATGGTGAGCAAAATTCATCACATCCCACACAATTAAAAAGTAATCATCAAACCCCATTTGATCAATAACCGTCAATTCGTGGGTTAATCGTTTTTGATAAGCTGTGATATCAGCTTTTTTATTGCTAAGTCTAGTTGCCAATCCATTTTTGGTTAATTTTTGAAGATAGGTTTTGGAATCAAATCCGTCGGGAACAGTAAACTCCGGTAATTCCGGTTTTTTGAAATTTAAGGTTACGTTACAGTTTGCAGCAATCGTTGCAGTTAGATCCATCGATGCTGTTAAGTCATTTTTCCGATAAATTTCTTCATAGTCGGCTGCCGGCCGTAACCAATTATTACCTTGATAGTCTTCAAATTGTTCCGGGTTGCGAATGGTTTCACCCTTGTCAATGTCCCGTAATACCTGTGTTGCAAAGTGATCCGTTGCATTTAAATAGTTTACTTCTGGCAACGCAATAACTGCCGTTTTAGTTGTTTTAGCCAATTGTTGCAAAGTATTTTGTAAAACAGAAGACTGCTGTGTATTGACACCGATCAAAACACTTTTTGCATCGGCCACGGTCTGAATTTGATTCAGTAGTTTTTGCGCAGATTGTGAATCACCACGTTCAACTAACGTGACTAGTTCAGAATTACTGGCTGGAAAAATGATGTAAAGATGAGCCATAAACTCAGTAATTTGTGAATAGAAAATATCTGTTTCTTCAGTTTGAGTGTTTTTGGCAGTACTAATTTTCATAAGATGTTGATAACCTATTTGATCTTTTGCTAAAAAGATGACAGGAAATCGGTTGGTAGAATCAAGAGCTCCAAATAAATCTAGTTTTAATCCGAGAATTGGTTTGAGCCCTTCTTTTCGACAGGCATTATAAAAGTCTACCAACCCATACATAATATTATTGTCAGTTAAAGCCAGTGAAGAGAAGCCTCTTTGTTTGGCCACTTTTGCTAGTTCACTAATTCTCGTCGTACTTTGTAATAAGCTATAGCTACTTGTGACCTGTAATGGAACAAAAACCATAATTTTACCTCCCTTGTCTCAACTTGTTTTCAACTACTCCCATTATACAAAAATATCACCGTTAAGGAACTAATGACATTTCAAGTGAGTTGATTTTTGGTGAAATTGTGCTAAACTATTTCTGATTGCGAGGTGTCCTGTAAAATGAAACAAGTTGTTATTATATTCTGGTCATTTATTTTTGGTGAAGTTATTGGAGCCGTCGGGGGTGCCCTAGAAGTCATGACCTACAAGCCCTTAACCATTGGGATTGTTGCTGCAGTTGCAGCCTTGATTGCTTCAAATGGTATTAGCTTACTGTCTAGCAGTGATTCGGTTAAAAAATAGTTTTAAAAAAAGCAAAGATGATTTTTCATCTTTGTTTTTTTCTTTTTTATTTCAATGAATTATTTTCGAAAACCAAATGATTTGAAACAAGTTCAATGCTAACACTTGTATGAGGTTTAATACGCTGAGAGATGATTTCTTTAGCTAACGGTGTTTCTATCTCTGTTGAAATATACCGACGAAGAGGTCGTGCACCATAAGCAGGATCATATCCTTGTTTGGCAATCCATTCTTTAGCGGATGATGAAATTTGAAGTTGAATGTCTTGATCGGCTAATCTAGTCGACAATTGATCAACTAACTTGCCAACAATTTTTTCAATATCCTTTAAATTCAGTGGTGCAAACATAATTATGTCATCAATTCGATTCAAAAACTCTGGTTTGAATTTAGTTTGGGTAAGTTGCCGCACAGCTTGTTTAGCTGAATCTGAAATTTCACCCTTTTCATCAACTCCGTGGAGAAGAATATCAGAACCAAGATTTGAAGTCATGATTAAAATGGTATTTTTAAAATCTACAGTCCGCCCTTGTCCATCAGTCAAACGACCATCGTCTAAAACCTGTAATAAGATATTAAATACGTCCGGATGTGCCTTTTCAATTTCATCAAAAAGAACAATTGTATAGGGATTTCGACGGACAGCCTCAGTTAATTGGCCACCTTCTTCATAACCAATATAGCCTGGTGCAGCACCAACTAAACGTGAAACGGATTCCTTTTCCATATATTCAGACATATCAATTCGAACCATATGCTGTTCTGAATCGAAAAGGTTCTCTGCAAGTGCCTTAGCTAATTCTGTTTTTCCGACACCTGTTGGTCCTAAAAACATGAATGAGCCTAAGGGACGATTAGGATCCTGCAAGCCAGCTCTAGACCGCAAAACTGCGTCTGCAACGGCATCAACAGCTTCATTTTGACCAATTACACGTTCATGCAGGCTATCGGCCAAATGCAATAGTTTTTCACGTTCACCTTTAACCAATTTATTTACAGGAATTCCAGTCATTTTGCTAACTACATTAGCAATTTCGTTTTCAGTCACAGACTGTTCAACCAGCCAGTGATCAGAATCTTTTTGCTCTTGGGTCTGCAAAGCTGTTAGTTCGTCCTGCAATTTTGGAATAACACCATGTTGAAGTTTTGCTGCTTGTTCTAAATCATAATTATTTTCAGCTTCTTCTAATTTATGTTTTGCATCATCAAGCTCTGTTCGTTTATTGTTAACAGTTTGAATAGCCTTTTTTTCTGATTCCCACTGTTTTTGAAGACTATTTTTCTTTTCTCTCGTATTAGCTAATTCGGATTTTAATTCAGTTAATCGCTTTTTTGAAGCTGCATCGGTTTCATTCTTAAGAGCCGTTTCTTCGACTTCCATCCTCATCAGTTGTCGATTGGTTTGATCAAGCTCAGTAGGACTTGAGTTCATTTCAACGCGAATTGTTGCCGATGCTTCATCAATAAGATCAATGGCTTTATCAGGTAAATAACGGTCTGTAATATAGCGATTGGATAAATTGGCTGCTGCCACGATCGCATTATCATGTATTTTTACACCATGATGAATTTCAAAGCTTTCTTTTAACCCTCGCAAAATACTGATGGTGTCTTCAATGGATGGTTCATTGACTAAAACACGTTGGAAACGCCGTTCTAGGGCCTTGTCCTTTTCCATATATTCACGATATTCATCTAACGTAGTTGCACCGATCAGATGTAGTTCTCCTCTTGCTAGCATTGGTTTTAACAGATTTCCTGCATCCATGCTACCTTCCGTTTTACCAGCACCAACGATATTATGAATTTCGTCAATAAACAAAATAATCTTGCCGTCAGATTTCTTCACTGCCTTTAAAACGGCTTTTAAACGCTCTTCAAATTCACCCCGGTACTTTGCTCCAGCAATAAGTGATCCCATATCTAGTGAAAAAATAGTTTTATCCTTTAAATTATCTGGAACATCTTTACGTGCAATACGCTGTGCCAGCCCCTCAACAATGGCTGTTTTTCCAACACCAGGTTCACCTATTAAAACTGGATTATTTTTAGTTTTTCGAGACAAAATACGAATAACGTCCATGATTTCCTCATCACGGCCAATAATTGGATCCTGATGCCCAGCATGAACTAATTTCACCATATCAACGCCATATTTTTCTAATGCTTTATATTGTGTTTCTTGATCTTTAGAAGTCACGTGCTCTCCTCCCCTCATTTTTTTAATTTGTTTGGATAATTCTGCTGATGTGACGCCATTTTTCTTGATAAACGTGGCAAGCGGATCATCTATTTGAAGTAACGATTGTACCACGATTTCTGAGGCAATATATTCGTCACCAAGCTGTTTACTTAATTGTTCAGCTTTCTGAAAAAGTTTGAACAAATTATTGCTTAAGGTTTGTCCGTACTGAATGTTATCTCCCTCAACTACTGAAACCTCATCAAGTTCACGGTCAATTTCTGCTTGTAAATCCTGATTAGCTAATCCTTGTTCTCCGAGTAGTGTCCCTGCCATTTGGTCCGGTTGTGCAAGAAACTTAAATAATTCGGGAATACCAATTGCTTGATGTTTACGATTAATTGCAACCTTTTGAGCTTCAGCAAGAGCTTCTTGAACTGCATTTGTAAGATTATCTGGATTCAAACAAAATTCCTCCTTTTTACTAACAGCTTCAGGTTATATAAAAGTAAATGGATTTGTGTTTACTTTCGATTCCACAATTTCAATATGATTAGTTTGCACGATATTCCACGTACGAAATAAGGCTGTCAATTTTGGAATACAAATTTTTTCAATATTATGTCCTGGGTCAACAACGTTTAAACCATTGGTTAACATATCATGACCTGTGTGATAGTATACATCACCAGTTACAAAAATTTCTGCACCTTTGCTCAGAACCTGCCGATAAAATTTACCACCATCACCACCAAGAACAGCAACTCGTGAAATTAATTTTTCGGGATTCGAAGAAACAAGTCGCAAACCTTGTAATTTAAAAATAGATTTAATTTCTTTTGCAAAGTTTAAAACAGAGATTTTTGTGGCTAAGTTTCCAATTCGACCCATACCGTACTGGTGGCCATTTTCATCAATGTAACCATTTAATAGACGTTGGGTATTAAGGAGGCCAATTTTCTCGGCTAGCCAATCATTCATACCATTATCAGCAGCATCAAGGTTTGAATGAGCCGCATAGACCGTAATATTATGTTTAATAATTTGCGCATACATTTGATTCTGTGGATTTGCTAGATCTAGATTATGTGCCGAATGAAACATTACGGGATGATGCGCAATGATTAGTTCACAGTGATTGGCAATAGCTTCGGCAACCACCTCTGGTCGGACATCCAAAGTCACAAGTATTTTAGTAAACTCAGCGTCTAAATTACCAATTTGAAGACCAACCGGATCTCCTGGTTCAGCTAATTTTTGAGGCGCAAATTTTTCTAATTTGTTAACAAAGTTTCTAATCTTCAATGTGTAATACCTCTTTAATCAAACTAGTTTTCAAGTTCAGTTTATTTATACGTTCTTGAGGAATCTGCTTAGCCTGTTCCATTTGATAAACGGCGATACGTTCGCGGGCTAACTCAGCCTCCCATTTTTCCTTAAAAATGGGGTTGGGTAATTTGTTTAAAAGTTCTGGTCCAAAGAGAAGTTGTTTCTTTGAATAAGAAAAAGTTTTATTCGTTTTTTTAGCTACAATAATTTCATAAATATGATGATCTTCTTTTAAGATTTGTTCCTCGGTAATGATATAGTGATTAGTCATTAACCAGTTACGTACACGATTTTCACCAACGTTCGGTTGTAAAATCAATGTTGTCACATTATCAAGTTTTTGTTTACCTGTTTCCAGAATTTGGGCAATTAATGTACCACCCATCCCAGCAATCACAACGGTATCAATATGGTCGTCTGGTCTGATAACAGCCAGTCCGTCGCCAAGGCGCGAATCAATTAAATTTCGAAGTCCTTGTTCGCTGATTTCAGTAGTGGCATTTTCATGGGGACCTTTGACAACTTCTCCCGCAATTGCAAATTCAATTAAATCTTTTTTTGCTAAATGTACCGGTAAGTACGCGTGATCAGAACCAATATCAGCAATTCGTGCTCCCGGGTCAACGAAGTTTGCAACTGTTTGAAGTCGTGTAGACAATTTATCTGCATTCATAAAAAACTCTTTTCTCTTTTTAAATTTATTATATCACGAGTAGATATTGCGCTAAAAAAATAGAATCTAAAGTAAAATGCGTAACTTTACTTTAGATTCTATAATTTAAATGCGCTATTCTAAGAAATCTTTTAGTTGTTTGGATCTTGAAGGATGACGTAACTTTCTTAATGCCTTGGCTTCAATTTGACGAATCCGTTCACGGGTCACTCCGAAGACTTTACCAACCTCTTCCAAAGTGCGTGTACGCCCGTCATCTAGGCCAAAGCGAAGACGCAGAACATTTTCTTCTCGATCTGTTAACGTGTCAAGAACACCTTCTAATTGTTCCTTCAGTAATTCGTAGGCAGCATGATCAGCAGGACTTGTTGCATCCTGATCCTCAATGAAATCACCCAAGTGAGAGTCGTTTTCCTCGCCTATTGGAGTTTCCAAGGAGACTGGCTCTTGAGCAATTTTAAGGATCTCACGGACTTTTTCAGTTGGCATATCCATTTCAGCACCAATTTCTTCAGGTGTTGGTTCACGGCCAAGGTCTTGAAGCAATTGTCGTTGAATACGAATCAATTTATTAATGGTTTCAACCATATGGACAGGAATTCGGATAGTTCGTGCTTGATCAGCAATTGCACGGGTAATTGCTTGCCGAATCCACCAAGTTGCATAGGTTGAAAATTTGAATCCCTTTCGGTAATCAAATTTCTCAACGGCTTTCATAAGTCCCATGTTTCCTTCTTGAATCAGATCAAGAAATTGCATGCCACGACCGACATAACGCTTAGCAATCGAAACAACGAGTCGTAAATTGGCCTCTGCTAGTTCTTGCTTAGCACTTTCTTCACCTTTTTCGATTCTTAAAGCAAGTTCAACTTCTTGTTTAGCAGTTAACAACGGTACCCGACCAATCTCTTTTAAGTACATGCGGACAGGATCGTTAATTTTAACGCCTGCAGGTGCCTTGGTATCATCTAATTCTTTTTTGCTAATTTTTTGGGCTTTTAAAGCACGAGTACTTGGATCACCATTTTCGTCCACAACACTAATTCCAGCATCTTCAACCTTTTGAATGAGATCGTCAATTTGACGAGCATCCAATTTAAAAGGAATTGCAATCTTATCCGAAAGTTCATCATATTTAAGTTGTTTGCCGGTCTTATTTGCTTTAATTAGTGCGTTGACTTCTTTTTTGTAAGCCTTAGTATTAAACACATTATCTGGACTTTTTGCTGATACTGCCTTTTTGGTTGTTGCTTTTCTAGTTGTTTTTTTTGTAATTGTTGTTTTACTTGTAGTTTTTTTTGCCATAGTTAAATCCTCCCATGAACGTGTTAAGCACCTTGGCGTTGACGATACAAATCAATTAGTTCTATTGCTAATTTTTGCTGTAATTCGGTATTACCCATTTTTTTAGCTTCATTCAACGATTTCGTTTTAGAAGCGATTTGTTGGCTAAGCGGGGCTTCTGCCATAATCACTTTTACATAATCATTAACAGCCTGATCAATATTCTCATCATCTAAATCTTGCAAATCCAGTTCTGCAATGACATTTTGGAGTTCATTATCATGAACAAAGTCCATAAAAGCGGCTGAATCATAAGAATCATGATTTTCAAAATATCCAGATGCTAGCATATAAATTGTTTGATATTTCTCATGCACAAAATGAAAATCTGGTAGTCCGGTAAGCTTTAGCCAAACATTATGATCATAAAGTAAATAATTTAATAATCGTTCTTCAGCAATTTCCACTTTTCCAAGCTTTACTTGTTGTCGGTGATATTCTCGACTAATTGTTTGTGGTGGATTTTGTGTGGCCTGTTGCTGATGATTAGTAATACTTTGCTGTGAACGAATTTGTCGCAGTTGTTGGGCTAAATCCCGTGTTTGTACACCAAAATCTTTTGACAATTGATTCAAATATAAGTCTTGTTCCACTGTAGAGCCAAGATGACTAATTTCATTTAGAGCTAGTTCGATGTAAGTTACTTGGTCCGCCTCATTATTTAAATTAAAATCTCGTTTCAAATAAACTAATTTAAATGCAGTTGGTGTTAAGCGTGCTGACTGAACAATCTCTTTAAATTGTTCAAATCCATGTTGACGGACATACTCATCTGGATCCAGTTTGTCAGGAATTTCAATTACGCTTAATTTCAATCGACTATTTTGACCAAAAGCCTCTAAAGCACGATTGATTGCAGCCTGCCCAGGATCATCGCCGTCGTAACATATATCTAGTTGTGTTGTTGTTCGTTGCAATAAATAAATTTGATCATTAGTAAAACTAGTTCCCATGGAAGCAATTCCATTGACAATGCCTGATTGATATGCAGCAATAACATCCATAAATCCTTCAAATAAGATTGCACGCTTTTCTTTACGGATAGCAGATCTGGCAATATCAAAGTTATACAGAACGTCGCCTTTACTAAAAATTTTAGTTTCAGGACTATTAATATATTTTGCTTGTGAATCAGCTTTATTTAAAATTCGACCAGAAAACGCAATTACATGACCTTGAGGATTCTTGATTGCATACATTACACGGCCCCTAAAACGATCCCGTAAATTGCCCTGTTGATCCTCTATAAACAAACCTGATTGACGTAATAATTGATAATCTAACTTTTTTTCATCAAAAAATTCTTTTAGTAATTGTTCACCTGGAGCAAAGCCCAGCTGAAATTTTGTAATGATTTCATCGGTTAATCCGCGTCCATGTAAGTAATCTAAGGCTTGTTGTCCCATTTCTGTATTTAATAAAACGTGTGTATAAAGTTTTGCTGCTTGATCATAAAGCTTAATTAGTTGACCTTGTTCACTATTTTGAGTCGCGCCAGAATTAGTTTCTGAATATTCAGTTGGAATTTTGATGCTCGCAAAATCTGCAATTTGTTTAACTGCTGCTGGAAATTCAATGTGGTTAAGTTCCATCAAGAATTTAAAAACATTGCCACCTCGTCCACAACTAAAACAATGAAAAATTTGCTTTGATTCAGAAACCGAAAATGATGCCGTTTTTTCTTCGTGAAACGGACAAAGGCCAAAAAAGTTCTTTCCTTGCTTCTTTAGTTGAACGTACTGACCAATCACATCAACAATGTTAACAGAGGTTCGAATTTGATCAATAAGATCTTCTGGAATTGCCTTAGCCAAAAAACGATTTCCTCCTCCCAAGTATACACTAAGCCACGATATCAACACATATCAAATAATACCGCCCTGGCACATAAAAAGCAATTAAAACGATTTAGTTCATTGCTATTAATTACAATCACTAGACTAAAATAATTAGGCACACTAATGACGTAATTAATAATAAAAATAATCTTCATTTACACTAATAAACATACCTGTAGACGAAGATTATTCATAGAGACTAAAGGTTGAAAGCTCAAAAACGCATCTCATTACCTGATACAAAAGTGTTTATGATAACAAAATTAGATTTAAATGCCGTTTTCCAGACCAGGTGAGTCGTAGGACGGCAGCCAAACTATTTTTCGGTGGTCAAGTGGTTTAACACCAGTTATTGAAGTGATTTTTGTACTTTCAACCTTTAGATAGAAGCTATAACTATTTAACAATCAATTCATTTAAATTACCGATAGAGAAAATCAATCTTGCCAAAATTGTGAGTTGTTTCAAACGATTCTCGCGAACTGCTTTGTCATCAACCATAATCATCGTTTGATCAAAATATGCTTCAATCAAAGGACGGAGTGATTGTAAAGCTTGAAAATTCTCGTTTAAGGTACGATCACTAGCCATTTTGCGGACTGTTTCAACGGCATCAAACAATTGTTTTTCAGATTCATTTTCAAATAATGAAGGATCAACGATTAAATTCTGACTTGAAAGGTCAGCTTTATCCGAAATTCGTAAAACACGAGTTAAAGCTTCAATATTCTCTTTAAAGTCTGTATCATTCTTGTGTGTTTCTAGAACTTTAGCCGCGTCTAGCATGTTTAAAATATCGGAATTGGAACCTTTAGTAACAGCTTCCACGATGTCATAACGTGCGTTTTTATTTGAAAACCATTGTCGTACACGATCCTTCATAAAATCACGAACATCAGTAGCATGATGAGTAAAGTCTAGATCGAAGGTTGCCTTTTGATCATGCAAATCTTGTAAAAACTGTTTTTGCAAACTTTGCATTGGAAAATGCCAATTTTGATCGCGCGTAATTCGAACAATTCCTAAAGCCTGTCGGCGTAAAGCATATGGATCGTTTGAACCGGTTGGGATTAAATCAACGGCAAAAAAGCTACCAATATCGTCAAATTTATCGGCAATTGCTAAAACAGCCCCCACTTTAGTTGCTGGTAATGCACCATCTGCACTAACCGGCATATAATGTTCCCGAATAGCAGTAGCTACTGCGGGATGCTCATTTTCAAGCAAGGCATATTTTTCACCCATTACCCCTTGAAGTTCAGGAAATTCGCCAACCATACCTGTGACAAGATCAAACTTATAAATTTCACTAGCTCGTTTGACATCAGCAAGCTCTTGTTCAGTTAAACCAACATACTTGCCAAGTTCTTGGGCAATAATTTGAACTCGTTGCATTTTTTCATACATTGAGCCAATTTTATCGTGAAAACTAACTTTCTTAAGTTTTTCAACATAGTAATCAATACTATGTTTTTGATCTTCATGATAGAAGAAGGCGGCATCTTCTAATCGGGCAGTTAAAACTTTTTCGTTCCCACGAATAACATTTTCCAAATGGTCTTTGTTACCGTTACGTACTGAAATAAAATTAGGTAAAAGTTGGCCCGCTTTATTTCGTGCATAAAAGAAGCGTTGATGGTCGCGCATAGAAGTTATTAAAACTTCTTCAGGAATTTCAAGATATTTTTCATCAAAATGACCTGCAAAGGCAGTTGGCCATTCAACCAAATTATTAACTTCTTCAAGCAAATCAGCATCAACTTCGATATTCCAATTTTGATCAGCGGCAATTTTATTGATCTGATCTTTGATAAGTTGTTTGCGTTTCGTTGCATCCGCAAGAACAAACACGGATTTCAGTTGTTTTTCGTAATCTTGGGCATTATTAATTGTGATGGGTTTACCAAGAAAACGGTGACCTTGAGAAATGTTGCTTGCCGTTACATCCAAAATAGAAAAAGGAATTACTTGATCATCTAAAAGAGAGACAATCCAGCGAATGGGACGAATATATTTAAAACTATAATTAGCCCATTTCATCATCGTTGGAAAAGTCATTTTTTCAACAACATTTTTTATTTTTGGTAAAACATCTGTAACAGACTGACCCACTGTTTTTTTAGTGACATAAACATACTCCGTACCCTTGAGTTCTTTAAAGGTAATGTCATCAGTGGTTACACCTTGACCTCTGGTAAAACCAATTGCAGCTTTTGACCAATTGCCCTCTTTATCCAATGCAATTTTTTTGGCAGGTCCCTTAACTTCTTGTTCCTCATCTGCTTGCCGATCTGCTAATCCAGTAATCAAAATAGTCAAACGTCGTGGTGTAGAGAAAGGTTTAATAGCCGTAAATTCAATTCTTTCTTCGTTTAAGAAGTCGGTCACCCGTTTTTTCAATTGTTCAATACTTGGTGTTACTACATGAGCGGGAATTTCTTCCAAGCCAATTTCGAGTAAATAAGAATGTGCCATTATTTTTGGGCCTCCTTTTGATGATCTGAATTCTTTAAAAGTGGAAAACCAAGTGCTTCACGTTCCTGAACAAAAGCCTTAGCAACTGATTTTGCCATGTTCCGAATTCGAGATAAGTAACCTGCACGTTCTGTAACAGAAACCGCTCCACGAGCATCCAATAAATTAAATGTATGACTACACTTTAAAATATAATCATAGGCAGGATGCACCAAACCATTTTTAATTTGTGCCTTGGCTTCACGTTCATAATCATCAAATAATTGTAATAACATCTCTTGATTACTTTCTTCAAAAGAATATTTTGAGTGTTCGTACTCAGGTTCTTTGAAAATTTCACCGTATTTTACACCATGACCCCATTCCAGATCAAAAACAGAGTCCACATTTTGAATGTATGAAGCCAAGCGTTCCAATCCATAAGTTACTTCGCTAGTTACAGGTGAAACTTCCAACCCACCAACTTGTTGAAAATAAGTAAATTGTGTAACTTCCATACCATCAAGCCAGACTTCCCAACCAACACCGGCACACCCCATTGAAGGATTTTCCCAGTTATCCTCAACAAAGCGAATGTCATGTTCAAGGGGTTCAATTCCTAAAGCTTTTAAACTGCCTAAATAGAGTTCTTGAATGTTTTCAGGTGATGGTTTCATAATTACCTGAAACTGATGATGTTGATAAAGACGATTAGGATTTTCACCATAACGACCATCTGCAGGACGTCGAGAAGGTTCTACATATGCTGCGTTCCAAGGTTCTGGCCCGATAGCTCTTAAGAATGTATAAGGGCTCATGGTTCCTGCTCCTTTTTCAGTATCATACGCCTCCATTAACATACAGCCTTGATCCGACCAATAATGTTGTAGAGTCAGAATAATATCTTGAACAGCTAATTTATTTACCATTATGTGTCTCCTTTTTATTTTGAACACAAAAAAACCTACGCAGAAATAATCTACGTAGGGACGATTTATTCGCGGTTCCACCCTACTTCTGACAAAAGTCAGCAGCTTAATTTGCGAACTCCGAAACGCCAATTTTTTAAACACACTACTTAGTTTCACCATCCTAAGCTCTCTGCAAGTTCATTTAAAAAATTCTTTTCATCATTGTTCAGTATTAAATTCTTCTCTATACTAGGATAATTTTAGATTAAAGTCAATCTTTGAACGCCTCAATTCCAAGAATCCATCGTATCAATAAAATGTTTACTCTTTAGGCTCAAACCAACCTCGTCTTGATAAATTGTGTCAATTAAAGTTTTTAACCTTATCTTGGTTTCGTTTCGAACTTTAATTGATCGAATTTTTTGAAGTTGAATAGAACTTAATCTCTGTAAATAAAAGATAGTTCTGCGATCAAGATGTGAACGTTGTGGGTCAAGATGCCAATGATTTTGGCAGAGCATACCCCCAGAAGATTCAGAATAATCTAGTGGCAGATCGTTTCGCTGACAAATAACGCATTGCCGCCATTCTTGCTGAACCCCAAAAACCGGCAACAATTGAAGCTCGAAAATATGACTAATAATTTCAGGATCAAATCCTTCATTAATCATCGTTAAGGAGTTTGCCGCCATATCAAACCACACAGGAATTGACTGATTATCAGCAAAAGCTGAATCAATTAAATTCAAAATATAGGTAATATACGCATTGCGCTCAATATCTTGATTAATTTGTTCAAATTGAATTAATTTTTTTTCTGCATTTAAATAGCAAAGGCCATTTTCTCTAATTAAGCCCACATAAGTTCCTCTGGTAAAGGGAAGAATAGCGGCTGCCAATTTAAACCCTCTTTTTCTTGCTCCGCGGATATAGAACATTTTTTTCCCAAATTCACGCGTGAAAAATTTTACTAATTGGTCACGTTCTCGATAATCTTTACGAAACATGACAATTCCTTCAAATTGAGCTGTAGTTTGTACTGCCATTAAGAATTTCCTTATTAATAATTATCTTTTCGATAGCCATATGACTGCAAGAGTGATTGTTTATCTCGCCAACCTTCTGAAACCTTTACCCAAAGCTCAAGGTAAACTTTATCACCCAAAAGACGTTCAATATCTTCACGTGCCAAAGTACCAATTTTTTTAAGCATTTGGCCACCATGACCAATAATGATGCCCTTTTGTGTTGGTCGATCAACAATGATAGTTGCTTGAATATGAATTTTGCGTTTATCTTGTCGTTTCAGACTTTCAATAACAACTGCAACAGAATGTGGAACTTCCTGTCTAGTCAGCATCAAAACCTTTTCCCGAATTAATTCGGCCACAATAAAACGTTCTGGATGATCAGTTACTTGATCGTCTGGATAGTACTTTGGTCCCTCGGGCAATTCGGCTGCCAGCGTATCAATCAATTCTGAAACATTATTACCTTGTGTAGCCGAAATTGGAATTACTTCTTTCCAATTCAGTGCATCCTTGTAATTATCCATAATTTCAAGCAATTTATTGGGATTGATGAGATCAATTTTATTGATGATCAAGTAAACAGGCTTTTTTATCTGTTTCAAGCGTTCAATAATGAAATCATCACCGGCACCACGTTCTTCATTAGCACTAATCATGAACATGACTGCATCCACTTCGTTTAGTGTTGATAATGAAGACTGCACCATAAAGTCGCCAAGCTTATTATGTGCTTTATGAATTCCTGGTGTATCGATGAAAATAATTTGTTCTTTGTCAGTCGTATAAATACCCTGAATCTTATTACGTGTTGTTTGTGGTACGTTACTCATAATGGCAATTTTTTGACCAATAACATAATTCATAAACGTTGATTTACCCACGTTGGGGCGGCCAACAATTGCCACAAATCCTGAATGAAACTTTTTGTTTGAACTTACCAAAGTATTTCTCCTATTCTAATGGACTAAAAGCATCCAAATTTTGGGAACAAAAATACATAATCCAATAGTTCCCGAAAAGAAAGCCGCAATCAAAACTGCTCCAGCAGCCATGTCCTTAATGTGTTTGCCTAACTCACTATAAGTCTTTTCAGTCACTAAATCTACTAAGTTTTCAGCAACGGTGTTCAAAGTTTCCGTCACAAACATCAATCCAATGCAAGCAATGATCCAGTACCATTCTTCATTTGTTAAATGTAGAATCCAAGCAAACACAATCACAATGATTGCCAAAGCACTATGAATTCGCATGTTTCGTTCTTCGTGAAAAACGCGAATTAATCCGTTGTAAGCATGCACAAAAGACTGACTAAATGTATGATTTTTTTCGGTTTGTTTTTTATCTTTTAAGGCCATAAGCATTTAAAATTTCTTTCTGAAGAGGGAACATAACCTTCTGGTCTTCGGGTTTCATATGATCGTAACCATTTAAATGTAAAAAACCATGTACACAAAGGAAACCTAATTCCCGTTGATAGGAATGGCCCAAATATTCAGCTTGTTCCTTAACTTTA
The DNA here is from genome assembly GCF_964062635.1 of Pediococcus ethanolidurans. Lineage (NCBI taxonomy): Bacteria > Bacillati > Bacillota > Bacilli > Lactobacillales > Lactobacillaceae > Pediococcus > Pediococcus ethanolidurans. Next base: position 1,703,023 of record NZ_OZ061250.1, on the reverse strand, counting down.
TCAACGGAAATCATAAGATCACCAATATTCGGTGTGATTTCTTCCGCTAACTCATCATCCAAAATGATTGGATCTTCATCCGAATCGTCTTCAATTGCAAAACTGATCACATCGGTTGCCCGATCTACCTGTCGATAGGTTTTATTAATTTCATGAATTTCATCATTATGCATTAATGTGACCGACATTTCAGTATTTGCTGCTAGTTTAAGGTAATCACCAGCAAATTCTAGGACTTTTTGAACTAATTCAAGATTTGTCTTGGGCTCTTCTTTTGTATGATCATAAATTTGAATATCCATAATCTAAATCTACTCCATTTTTAATTTGATTTATGTCCTTCATAAGCATTAATAATTTGTGCTACAACTGGATGACGCACAACATCTTCGGAATCAAATCCAACAAAACCAATATGGCGAACCTTTTGTAAAATTCGTTGTGCTTCAACTAACCCACTTCGAACACCATGGGGCAAGTCAATTTGTGTAACGTCTCCATTAACAATCATCTTAGAACCAAAACCTAATCGCGTTAAAAACATCTTCATTTGCGAGCTCGTTGTGTTCTGAGCTTCATCAAGAATAACAAAAGCATCGTCTAGAGTTCGTCCACGCATATATGCCAAAGGCGCAATTTCAATAACGCCTCTATCCATTAAACGAGTGGTGTGTTCGGCCCCAATAATTTGATAAAGTGCGTCATAGATCGGACGTAGATAAGGATCAACTTTTTCTTTAAGATCACCAGGCAAAAAGCCAAGGCTCTCACCAGCCTCAACTGCTGGTCGAGTTAAAATTAATTTATCGACTTCGCCTCGTTTTAAGGCAGCAACCGCCATAACAACAGCTAAGTATGTTTTACCTGTCCCAGCCGGACCAATTCCAAAGGTAACATCGTTCCGTTTCACAGAATCTACATACTGTCTTTGACCATAGTTTTTAACCCGAACGGCCTTGCCTTTATTGTCTTTAATTAAAGTTTCCTTGTACATATCTTGAAAATAGTTCAAAGTTCCCTTATCCGCCATTTTCATCGCACTGACAACGTCTGCGCTGTTCAGTTGAATGCCTTGCTTAACTAATGACAAAAGGTTTTGAAACACATTAACCGTTCGTTTTGTCGCTTCAGCTTCGCCAGAAATTGTGATTTTCTCGCCAAATGGGTGGATAGAAACATTCATCCCTTCTTCAAGAATTTGTACAAACTTATCTTGATTACCAAGAAGTGACATTTCTTCGCTTGGGTTTGATAACAAAAATTCTTTTTCAATCGTTTTTTGTTCAGCCAAGTAACATTTGCTCCTTCTGATTAATTTGATGGTTATTTTCCATAACCACTCTTATCTATTAACTAAGCTGACTCTTTACAGCTTGATTAACTAACTTTCCATCTGCTTTACCCTTTACCTTAGGCATTACGGCACCCATTACTTTACCAAAATCAGATGTACCAGTTGCTCCCACTGAAGTAATTGTATCTGCAACAATTTTTTCTATTTCTTCTTTAGTTAATTGTTGTGGCATATACTTTTCAACTATCTTTAATTCAGCTTCGGTTGCCTTTACCAGATCATCACGATTGCCCTTTTTGAATTCGTCTACAGATTCTTTACGTTGCTTATATTCACGTGCAATAACTGTTTGTGCTTCTTCATCGCTCAGTTCATGGTTTACTTTAACTTTTTCATTCATTAAGGCAGCTTTAAGCATTCTAATCACACTCAAAGTATCCTTATCTCGCGTTTTCATTGCCGTTTTCATATCGTCTGTAATTGTTTGTACTAGGCTCATCAGTATATCCCCTTATCAAAGTTTTTGATACAAAAAAAGCTCCTGATTTTCAGGAGCATTAAAAATTAGAAGCGTTTCTTGTTCTTGCGTTTTCTTGCAGCTTCTGATTTTAACTTGCGTTTAACACTTGGCTTTTCGTAGAATTCCCGTTTACGATATTCTTGTAATGTACCTGATTTAGAAACTGTACGTTTAAAGCGGCGAAGAGCGTCATCAAGTGACTCGTTTTTACGAACGACTGTTTTTGACATTTTGAATCCCTCCCTCCGAGCTCTAAAGTAACGACAAACTTATCTAATTAAATCTGCTGTTCTTTATTATTATACATAACATAGATTTTTACGTCAACAAAACAATTCAGGTTTATTCAAATTCATTTGAAAAATCATAAAACCGTTTTCATTCACGTCTCCGTATGGTAGACTTAACCTAAAAGGATGAGGGTGATTGATTATGTCAACAAAAGTATTTATAATTTCTGATTCAGTTGGTGAAACTGCGAATTCTGTTGCCAAAGCCGCTTCTGCACAATTTCCTAATGAAAAGTTTGAATTTGATCGTTATCCGTTTACACAGACAACATCTTTATTAGATGGTATCCTGAAACGTGCACAACGACAAAAAGCAGTGGTCTTCTCAACATTTGTTAATCCAGAGTTAAATAAATTTGCTAAAGAGCAATGTGAACAAGCAAAAATTCTGTATTATGATGTTTTAACTCCTGCGATTTCTCTGTTTAAACAACAAACCGGTCAAGAAGCTGCCAATAAACCTGGCACGGTTCATAACTTAGATGAGGGCTACTTTGATAAAATTGCGGCCATGGAATTTGCTGTTACTTATGACGATGGCAAAGATCCGACTGGTTTTTTAAAGGCGGATATTGTTCTTCTTGGTGTCTCAAGAACTTCAAAAACTCCACTTTCATTATACTTAGCTAATAAAGGTTTTAAAGTGGCTAATCTCCCGCTTGTACCGCAAGCTTCAATTCCAGAAGAAATTTGGAAAGTAGATCCCAAAAAAATTTTTGGTTTAACGACAACACCAGAAGTTTTGAATGATATTCGTCGACAACGAATGATTGCATATGGTTTGAATCCAGATTCATCCTATTCAAATACAGAAGGCATCAAATTAGAATTAGATTATGCCGATAAAATTTTCAAACGTTTGGGATGCTTAGTGATTAAAACCTCAAACAAATCTATTGAAGAGACAGCCACTCTAATCATGGAAAGTCTTGATGTGGACGTAAGCAAAGAATAAAAATGGACTAAAACAAAAATAAGTCTGAGAAAATTTACTTTCTCAGGCTTTTTTTATGTCACTGTATTTTACTTTAGGAAAGCATCAAAGGCATTTTGTTCAAGGACGTCAGAAACTAACCTAGGATTGAATTTCTGGGCATTTAACATGGCAATTTCATAGCCGTAAGGTGCATATTTTTTCTTAATATTCTCAGGATCGGCAATCCAAGGAGTTTCCATAATTTTCGGAACATCTTTTAATTGATCATAGTGAGCAATTTTATTAAGTGCTTCAAATCCAATTGTACCTAGTCCAAGATCAGCATGACGATCTTTATGACTTCCACGCGGATTTTTAGAATCATTCAAATGGATTACCTTTAAATAAGATAATCCAATTTTTTGATCAAATTCATTTAGGACGTCATCAAAGTGATCGCGAACATTATAGCCCGCATCGTTAGTGTGACAAGTATCAAAACAAACGGAAATTTTGTCCTGTAATTGAATTCCTTTTATAATGGCAGCAATTTCAGTAAAATTCTTACCAACTTCTGTCCCCTTACCGGCCATTGTTTCGATGGCAATTTGGACGTGTTGATCTGCGGATAAAATTTTATTTAAACCCTTTACAATTTGATCAATGGCAGCTTCGGATCCTGCGCCCACATGTGCTCCTGGATGCAGGACAATTTGACTAGCCCCCAGAGCGTCAGCACGTTTAATTTCATCCCTTAAGAAATTAATGCCAAATTGAAAGCTTTCTGGCTTCAACGTATTCCCTAAATTGACAATATAAGGTGCATGAATAATCAAATTATCAAGTGAGTTTTCAGCCATAAGCTGTTTTCCTTCTGGAATTCGTAACTCGTCAATTGGTTTTCGGCGTGTATTTTGTGGTGCCCCGGTATAAATCATAAAAGTATTAGCTTTATACGAAATGGCGGTCTCAACGGAACCTAAAAACATTTTAGGTGCTTTCATACTTACGTGCGAACCTAATAACATGTTTATCTCCTCCTAATTTGCAATGATTTTCACAATTTGATTAGCTGCTGTACCATTTTCCCAACTCGTAAATTTTTCTTGAAAACGATCAAATCGATTGTCAAAATTTGAAAAAGCTCCCGCCTGCTCAAAGATTTTGAGTTGTTGATAGAATTCTGTTTGTTTAGTTACAATCGGTCCAGGACATTCTTCCAGATAATTAAAATAGAATCCACGTAATTCAGTTGCGTAATGGGTTAAATCATAAGGGAAAAATAACATTGGTCGTCGTAGATTTGCAAAATCAAACATCACTGATGAGTAATCCGTTATAAGTAAATCACTAATTAGGTAAAGTTGATTGATATCGGTATCAGCAAGAATTTTGACGCGTTTTTCAAAGCCGCGAATATCAATATGATCCTTAACCAAATAATGGGGTCTAATGATCAGAATCGTGTCTGGAGAAACAACTGAGAAAAAGGTTTTTAAATCAAATGGCAAATTAAATCGATATCGTCCTTTATAAATGAAATCATCATCTCGCCATGTAGGTGCATATAAAATTACTTGCGTGGCATCTCGTCCCAGCAGAGTGCGTTTTAAATCATGAATGGTGCGTGAGTTGTTTTGTGAATATAAAACATCATTACGTGGGTACCCAGAACGAATAAACTTATTTTTAAACCCAAATGCTCGTTTAAAAATCTCTTCTGAATAAGCATTAGGAGCAATTAAATAATCCCATCTTGCCGCTTCTTTTATAAACTTCTTGTGATATTCTTCTGTAGTTGTTCCCGGGATTTCTACATTATCGATGTCAATTCCTAATTTTTTAAGTGGTGTTCCGTGCCAGGTCTGTATATATTGGGTACCGCGGTTTTTGTGCCACCATAATGGCATCCGAGAATTGAAAACCCAGTACTCAGCCCTTGCCACAACCCAAATCCATTTTATTGACCAACGCTTAAGCAATTGAATCTCTGGATTGGCTTTTTTCACTTTTGCAAATTGACTTCCCTTCACACCAAAAAATAAGGAAGTTGTGTATTCAGGATGTGTTAAAACCAATTCATGATATATGGCTGCGGGATTATCACTGATATCGCGACCGTTAAAACTTTCAAAAATAATTAAATGGGATCTAATCGGTAAACGGATAAGGCATTCATTAATCAAAATCAAGAAATAGCGAACAAAAATTTTAATGAATTGGCCAAACTTATGAGTCATTTAAATTTCACTCCGTTTCATTAAAAAGTTTATCGTCCGATCAGTTGCCTTACCATCATTAAATTCATTCCAGTTATTATTAATTTCTTTAATGATATTTGTTTGATCTTTTGGATTAACTAAAAAATCAGACAGCTGCGGCACAGTTGAAATAATAATTGCATGAAACTCGTCGGAAAAATCATTTTGTAAGCCAACTGTTTTTTTGAACTTATTTTGATCAAAAGTAAATAAACCAATATGACGTGCATTATCAAGCAACGTATAATCAAACAAAATTGATGAGTAGTCTGTAATAAGTGTATCCGCCACAGTAAGGAGTTCATCTGTTGAGATTTTCGGATCAATTGAAGTAATGAAGGACGCTTTTTGTTCCCAGTATTTTTCCAAATCTTGTAAATGTGGATGCAATCTTAAAATTAAAACTGCATTTTGAGGTAACTTCAAGTTCTCAAAATTTGGTGCAAATGAGAACTGAACATCTTTTCGATATGTTGGCGCATACAAGATTAAACGCTTATCCTTCAATTTGGGATAGCTTTTAAAAAATTGCGTTCTTACCTGAGCCATCCACTCATTATTTTTAAATTTATCTGATCTTGGATAACCTAAAGTTCTCATTTGGTGACCATCAAGTCGATAATTTATTCGAAAAATACTAGCCATCTTTTGTGAACCAACGACAATATCATCCGTTGCATCATACACCTTCTGAAAGCGCGATTGAGCTGATAAACTACGTTGACTTGTTGAAGGATCACTAAACCCAAATTCCTTAATTGCACCGTTTGCATGCCAAAGCTGAGTCACGCGCATCTGTTTTGTTTTCACAATAGCACCCATAAATGGAAAATAATTATCGATTAAAATCAATTTACTGCGCATTAACGTGGGAATGATCTTTAAAAATAGTGAAAAACCATTATCAAATTTTATCAGCTGAGCATTTTCTAACTCGCTTAACTCTTTTGCATCTTTTTCAATTTTAGTTTGATAAAAGATCGTGAGTTTTAAAGGCGCAACTCGCTGAGCTAATTTTATGACAAACTCATTATTATTACCAAAACTCATAAGATAGGTTATTTGCGTTTTTCTTTGCCCTGCAAATATCGAAGACCAAAGTCGAACGAGAAACATATAAATAGTCTTCATTTCGATTGCTCCTTGATTTAAAGTGACGGTTCATAAAAGTGCCCAAGGATTGTGACACTTCCAGAGATACTTACAAAAGCCTTTGGATCAGACTCTTTCATTGCCATCTCCAAATCACTCATCTCGTAGCGCGAAATAATGGTAAACAAAATGGTTTTTTGATGATGATTATAGGCACCTTCTGCACCGTGGACAATTGTAATTCCACGGCGAATATGGTTTTGAACACTATCAATTACGCTCTTGGGACGATCAGTCACAATCATCACCTGCATTTTTTGTTGTCTGGTATACGTCATATCCATAATTTTGGCATTTACAATTAAACCAATTGCGGAATAAAACGCATATGGCCAGCCATACACATAACCGGCAGCACAAACGATAAAGGCGTTAAAGACCATATTAATGGTTCCAATGCTTTTTCCGGTTCGTTTTCGTAAAACCATTCCCAAAATATCTAGTCCACCGGTTGACAGCCCGTTTTTTAAGGCCAAACCAGTTCCATATCCATTCACTGCCCCACCAAAAATTGCGCAAATGATTGGATCCGTGGTTAATGTCATGGGGTGAAGGACTTTGATCATAATACTAGCTAAACCAACGGACAAAATTGTAAACAAGGTAAAACGATGGCCAATTTGTGCCCATGCTAAGAAAAACAAAGGTACATTTAAAACAAAGAGCATTAACGCGGTTGATAATCCAAATGGTAAATAATGATCACTTAGTGTGGAAATCAACTGGGCAAAACCAGTAATTCCTGAGGCGTAAATTTTACCTGGCGTCCAGAAAAAATTCATCGCAATTGAAACTAAAATCGCATAAATAAAGGCGGTTCCAGCCAGCGCTGTATATTGATGACGTTTAGCAATTTTTTTAAACTGTTTATCCATGAAAAGTAATTAATTCTCCTTTTCCCAGTGAGTTTTGATAAATGCTTCTCGTCCCCCAGCTTCTTGTTGTGCAAAGACGTCGGGATTTTTTTGATAGAAATCCTGGTGATAATCTTCAGCGGGATAGAAAGGTGCCACGTCCTCAATTTTGGTCACAATTGGTTTATCAAACTGTTCACTAATTGCCAGTGCTTTGCGTGATTGTTCAGCAATTTGACGTTGCTCCGGACTGTTCACAAAAATAACTGGTCGATAATTGTCACCACGGTCTTGAAATTGTCCCATTGCATCGGTTGGATCAGTTTGTTGCCAGTAAATTTGAACTAGTTGTTTATAAGACATAACTTCTGGATCAAAAGTGATTTTTACTGCTTCTGTGTGTCCAGTTGTATGTGATTTAACTTCTTCATAGGTGGGATTAACCGTATGACCACCGGTATAACCCGAAACTACCTTCTTGATTCCAGGTAAAGAATCAAAAGGCTGAACCATACACCAAAAACATCCACCTGCAAAAATTGCTGTTTCTTCTTTGCTCATTTTATCCAACATCTCCGTTAACTTAATCTTATATCGCTGCATTCAGGTTATATAGTATCATAACCCCATTTTGTTTTCTGATTTTTTGATCAAAAAATTAAAATCAGCCGGTAATTATGCATTACTCAGCTGATCGAAATTAGTTAATTATTCATTTTCATTATTTTCATTTACTGAAAATAAATGTAACTCTTGTAGTTGTTTCTCTGCTACTGGTCGTGGTGCCGAGGTCATTGGCTCTACAGCCTTGGAGTTCTTTGGAAAGGCAATAACATCACGAATGTTATCACGCTTTGCTAGTAAACGGGCAAAACGATCTAGCCCAATTGCTAAACCACCATGTGGTGGAAAACCAGTATCTAGCGCATCTAAGAGATAACCAAAACTCTTTTCAGCTCGTTCTTTGGTAAATCCTAAAGCCTTGAGCATCCGTCCCTGAAGTTCACGGTTATGAATACGAATCGAACCACCACCAAGTTCCAAACCATTGAGGATAATATCATAGCTTTGTGCATGTGCTTTGTGAGGATCCTCATCATCATTCATCAGATAATGAACATCTTCTTCATTTGGCATAGTGAATGGATGATGTGCTGGTACCCAACGCGCGTCTCCCTCATCATATTCGAATAATGGCCAATCAACAACCCAAAGGTAAGCAAACTTGTCTTCTGGGATCATATCTTGTTCTTTGGCAATGGTAACACGTAAATAAGCCAATGTATCTGCCACAACCTTTTTCCGGTCGGCCACAAACAACAATAAATCACCGCTCTTGGCTTCAGTAGCGCTTAAAATTTGATCACGAACAGTGTCTTCTTTAAAGAATTTAGCAATCGGACCAGAAAAACTGTCGTCAGTAACTTTCAACCAGGCAAGGCCTTTTGCACCAAAACGTTTGATATATTCGGTATAGTTGTCAATTGCCTTTCGAGAGTATAGGTTAGCCCCGCCAGGAACAGCGATTGCCTTAACTTGACCGCCATTAGCAATAGCGCCTGAGAAAACTTTGAATTCAGAATCTTTCATAATGGTTGATAAGTCTTTTAGTTCCATTCCAAAACGAACATCGGGTTGATCTGTGCCAAAACGTGCGATAGATTCATTCCAAGTAATTCGATCAAATGGTAATTTGACGTCAATATCTAAGGTATCTTTCATAACCTTTGCAATTAGGCCTTCTGTCAAGTCCTGAATCTCTTCGGCATCTAAGAAACTAGTTTCCATATCAATTTGTGTGAATTCTGGTTGACGGTCTCCACGTAAATCTTCGTCTCGGAAACATCGAGCAATCTGATAATAGCGATCAAAACCAGCACCCATCAACAATTGTTTAAACAACTGTGGTGATTGTGGTAAAGCATAAAAATGACCAGGATAAAGCCGAGAAGGAACCAAATAATCTCGTGCACCTTCAGGGGTTGATTTCGTCAAATCGGGCGTTTCAATATCAATAAATCCCTGTGCATCAAAATAGCTGTGAACAGCTTGAGTGATACGATTACGAATCATTAAGCCACGCTGCATTTCTGGACGTCGTAAATCAAGATAACGATACTTAAGACGTAATTCATCTGAAACATTGATATTATCTTGAATATAGAAAGGCGGTGTTTTAGCCTTATTCAAAATTTTAGCTTCATGAACCTCTACTTCAACTTCGCCAGTCTTCATATTAGGATTAATTTCTTTTTCAGATCTGGGGACAACTTTTCCGTTTATTTCGATGACATATTCACTACGTAATTCATCCGCAACGTTCAAAGCCGTTTCAGAAAATTCTTTACTGAAAACTAATTGAACAATTCCTTCGCGATCACGCAAATCGATAAAAATAAGATTACCTAAATCACGTCGTTTTTGAACCCAGCCCTTTAAAACGACATCTTGATTTAAATACTGTTTATTTACTAAACCAGCATAGGTTGTACGTTTCATAATTCTCTATCTCCCTTACTTTTCTAAAAATTTACCAAATAATTTTGGAAAGTTTTTATAAACATCTTCCAGTTTCACCTGTTGCTCATCACCAGTTGCCATGACTTTTAAGTTAACAACTTGTTTAGCTAACTCATCATTTCCAATGGTCATCACAATTTTGGCATTCAAACGATTAGCAGTTTTAAATTGGGATTTAGGTTTACGATTTAAGTAGTCTTGATCAGCACTAAATCCATATTCGCGAACTTTTTCAACAATTTTTAAAGTTTCGGCCTTAGTTTCATCACCAATTGCCACCACGTAAACGTCTAGATCATTTGTTTTAGGTAAAGCAGCATTTTGTGCCTGCATTAATAACAAGAGACGCTCCACACCCAAACCAAATCCAATTCCTGGTGTCTCTGGACCGCCTAGTTCTTCAACCAGGCCATTATAACGTCCACCAGCACAAACGGTCACATCACCGTCTCCTAGGACCTTATCATGGGCCATAATTTCAAAGATTGTATGATTATAATAATCCAAGCCACGAACCATTGAAGATTCAACTTCATAAGGAATATTCAAATCACCCAAAAGTTGTTTAACAGTTTCAAAATGTTGCTTAGAATCATCACTTAGATAATCTAAAATAGATGGCGCATTAGCTACTAATTTTTGATCATTTTTATCCTTACTATCAAGAACTCGTAAAGGATTACGATGTAACCGTTCCTTAGAATCATCACTAAGATCATCAAAGTGTGGCTCAAGATAGGCAATTAATGCTTCTCGGTAGGCCTTTCTAGTTTCCTTATCCCCTAAAGAATTAATAACTAGTTTAAGATTTTGAATACCTAGCTTTTTAAGCAAATGCATACCCATTGAAATTACTTCAACATCCAAGTTAGGACTTTCACTCCCAAAGGCTTCAACGCCAATTTGATGAAACTCACGAAGACGTCCTGATTGAGGCCGTTCATAACGAAACATCGGTCCCATATAATAAAGTTTCACAGGTTTAATCTGTTCCGGTCCATAAAGTTTATTTTCAACAAAGGCACGAACCACGCCGGCAGTTCCTTCTGGACGAAGGGTAATGTGGCGATCCCCTTTATCATGAAAATCATACATTTCCTTCGTTACAATATCTGAAGTATCCCCTGCACTTCGAGAAAAGACCTCGAAGTTTTCAAACATTGGCGTTCGAATTTCATTAAAACGATAATTTGCAAATAATTTTTTTGCCACATTTTCAATATAACTCCATGCAACAGCTTCTTCTGGTAAAATGTCAGCCGTTCCTTTTGGACGTTGGTATTTCATAGTAAAAACCTCCTATTGATATTCAAAACTTTTAAAAATAAATAAAAAGCGCCCTTGTTTTCTACAAGGGCGCTCAGGCGCGGTACCACCTTAATTAAATTACTTATCTAGATAACGTATCACAACGGAATCTGATTTCAGATTCACCTCGAAAGTGTCTTTTAGCAGATCCCATACCCACTCACAGCAATGCTGGGCTCTCTGAAAAAGGTGACTGCCTACTATTTCTTTGTCTCTGGTTTTAATATTAAACTACCATTAAAATTACTAAACTATCTCTGTCCTGTCAAGGGTTCTAAGATAATTATCCCATTTTAATGACCATCTGGTATATAATAATTAAAAGAATCTGAAATACGGAGTATAAAATATGAACGTTAATTTACGCAATTTTATCAAGAAAAATCAGCTTCAGTTAATTATTATCTCAATTTTTTTAATTGCGACAATTGGACTAACCTATGCGTTATTCTCTGACAAAACGGTTCGAGTTGGGCTTGATAACGTCACGGTTCGAATGGGTCCTTCTTTATCATACTCGAAGACCGGAACCGTCAATTCAGGAAAAAGAGTCACTGTTATAAAAAAGCAGGCTGGTTGGCTACGTGTGCGTTATGATGATGATCATTTTGGCTGGATTCCAAGTTGGTTAACCAATCGTAAATTCAATTTTAAGTCGGCAACTAATCTTTCGGAAGCAATAATCGTCTTAGATCCCGGACATGGTGGCAACGATTCTGGTGCCCTAGGTATTAATCAAAAACATGAAGAGAAAACGTACACTTTAAAAACTGCCAAACTTGTTCAAAAATCATTAGAAGCAAAGGGTGCTCGTGTAATAATGACACGCTCAAATGATGAATACGTTGGTTTGGCTGCACGTGCATCCTTGTCCAATAAGCATAAAGCGGATGCGTTTATCAGTTTTCATTACGATTCTGCACCAGAAAATAACTCTGGTTCCGGAGATACAACTTATTATTATCACAAAAAAACTTCTTTAAAATTAGCTGAATTAGTTAATAGTCAACTGAAAGCAAAAGTTAATTTAAATAATCGTGGTGTTCAGTTTGGCGATTTCGAGGTTATTCGTGATAATACCCAACCCTCTTTATTAATTGAAGGTGGCTATATCAACACTGCTAAGGACTTTAAACAAATTAGTAGTTATCAGTATCGAAAACAAGTAGCTTCTGCAGTCACAACTGCGTTATCACAGTTTCTTAATTAAAGATTGAAAACACAAAAATACTCATGGTAACAAAATTAGATTTAAATGCCGTCTCCAGCCCAAGTATGCCATAGGACGGCAGTTAAACTATTTTTTGGAGTCTAAGTCGTTCAACATCAATTATTGAAGTTATTTTGATATTTTTAATTTTTATTTAAATAACAGGGATAGTTCGTTTAATGACTTTATCTGTTTTTCGGGGAAACTAGTTACCGAAATTGTATTGTCAGGATCAAAGAGAAATCCTTTGATTCCTGCATTGTGAGCCGCCAAAATGTCGAGATTACGATCTCCAATCATGATGGCGTTTTTTTTATCAACTTTATATTTTTGCAGTAAATAATTCAATGAAGCCGGATCTGGTTTACGTGCAAAATGATCAGAACCCGTAATAAAGCCCGTGAATAAATGCTCAAAACCATGCACTTTTAATAATTTTTTAGCTTGATCATCTCGGTGCGTTAATAAAAAATTACGGCCATGTTTAGAAATATTTTCGTGACAAGCAGCAAGAGCTCCTACAAATGGCTTCGCTTGGTCAAGAAGCTGACTTTCGTAATTTGAATAGTCTTTTTTTAAGCCTTGTAAGTCTAATTGGTTTTCTGACGCATATTTTTCGAGCGTTTTTCCAAGCGAACCCTGCCGCATAGCGCGATAAAGTCCAGTTGCTTTTGAACTTCGAACACCATTTAATTGCAATGCCTGTTCAAAGCTTTTGACCATAATTGGGTACGTATCAAATAATGTACCATCAAAATCCCAAAATAAATCCATAATACAAACTCCTATCTTTAAGCCTGATCCGTATCAAAAATAATCGTAACTGGTCCATCATTTTGCAGATCAACTTGCATATCTGCCCCAAATTTACCGGTTTCAACTGCAATACCAGCTGCTTGTAACTTTTGATTGAAAAGTGTATAACATTTTTCAGCATGGTCAGGATTTCCTGCTTTGGTAAAGCTGGGACGATTACCATGCTTGGTATCCGCATAAAGTGTAAATTGTGAGACTGATAAAATACTGCCGTTTACTTGTTTTAAGTTCAAGTTCATTTTTTGATTTTCATCTTCAAATACACGCAAATTAACTATTTTGTGAACTAAATAATCTATTTGCTGTGTTGTATCTGTATTTTCAATACCAACTAATAATAAATAGCCTACACCGATTTTTCCAACGACTTGATCTTCAATTGCTACTTGGGCATGACGAACGCGTTGTAAAACTACTTTCATTTCTTATACCTTCCTAAATTAAAATAAAAGCTTCAAAATTTACACTTCAATCAACAAAATTAAGATCAAAGTTAAATTTTGAAGCCAATGATAAACTTAATGTGTTGGCCGTTTGACCACGTAGACATCTTTAACAGTTTTTAAATTATCCATAATATGATTTAAATGTTCCAAATTTCGAACACCTACCGTCAAACTAATGGTTACCATTCGATTATGATCAACTTTTCCGTTAACTGAATTTAAGTAACGTGTCGTATTATTGACCTTTTTTAAGATGTCATTTAACATGCCATTACGATTATAGCCTTCAACCTCAAGATCCGCTGCATAATTGTTGTGCGTATCAGTGGGATCTTCCCATTCAACACCAATCAAACGCTCATCTTGATCCTCAGCATGGGTCACATTCGGACAATCTTCACGATGAACCGAAACACCACGTCCCTTTGTAATGTAACCGACAATTGGATCTCCTGGAACCGGATTACAGCAATGACTCAATCGGACTAAAAGATTGTCAGCTCCCTCAATAATAATGCCACTTGAAGAACTCTTCTTTTTTCGTTCCTTTTCTGAATCATTTTCATTTGAGATCGTTTGGTGTTCTTCAAGAAGTTCATGTTCCTCTTGTCGTTTGCGATCCTCTTCTTGTTTGGCACGGACATCATCTGTCAGACGGTTAGCGACACCTACTGGGGCAAGATCACCAAATCCAACAGCTGCATACATGTCATCAATCGAACTATAGTGTAACTTGTTCGCAACTTTTTCCAATTTATCAGTCTCAAGAATAGTTAACGGATCAAAACCAGACTGTTTCAATTGGTGTTCAATAACTTCGTGCCCTTTTTCAATATTTTCAGAACGGTCCTGTTGGCGAAAGAATTGTTTGATCTTATTACGAGCACGCCGGGTTGAAACTAAGTTAATCCAATCCCGACTTGGACCCGCCGAACTTGAAGAAGTCAAGATATCTACAATATCACCATTTTTAATTTTGTAGTCCAACGGTACAATTTTACCATTTACTTTAGCACCAGTTGTATGATTACCAACTTCAGTATGAATTGTATAAGCCATATCAAGCGGTCCGGAGCCCTTAGCAAGTTCAAAAACGTCTCCCTTTGGTGTGAATGCATAAACGCGATCACCAAAAAGATCTCCCTTTACAGAATCTATAAAATCAGCGGCATCTTTACTTTCATTCTGTAATTCGACGATTTCTTTAAACCAATTTAATTTCTTTCCAGTGTCACTAGTTTGAACTTTGTCGGTTTTACCCTCTTTATATGCCCAATGTGCGGCAACACCATATTCAGCCACCCGATGCATTTCTTCAGTCCGAATTTGTACCTCTAGCGGTTTGCCTTCTGGACCTACCACAGTAGTATGGAGAGATTGATACATGTTAGCCTTAGGCATTGCAATGTAGTCTTTAAAACGACCAGGCATTGGCTTCCATCGTGTGTGAATGGCCCCTAAAACAGCATAACAATCCTTGATTGAAGTGGTAATTACTCGAATAGCCAACAAATCATAAATTTGACTAAACTGTTTATGTTGATCCACCATTTTTCGATAAATGGAATAAATATGTTTGGGACGACCGTAAATATCAGTTTCATGAACTTTTAAAGCATCCAATGCATCTTTAATATCTTTGATGGCCAAAGCAATGTATTCTTCACGTTGATCTCGTCTAGAATTCATTAAATGTGCAATTCGATAATACTGTTGCGGATTTAAATAACGTAACGAGATGTCTTCTAGTTCCCATTTAATGGTACTAATTCCTAAACGATCAGCAAGTGGTGCATAGATTTCAAGTGTTTCGTTGGCAATACGCCGTTGCTTATCTGGACGTAAATGTTCCAACGTACGCATATTATGCAGGCGATCGGCAAGTTTTACGATGATTACCCGAATATCCTTGGACATTGCCAGCAGTAATTTACGATGGTTCTCTGCCAACTGTTCTTGATTAGATTTATAACGAATTTTACTAATTTTAGAAACGCCATCGACAATCACGGCAACATCATGGCCAAAAAGCTCCTCAATGTCTCCTAATGTAATTAGGGTATCCTCAACAGTATCATGTAGAAAACCAGCACAAATTGTTGCCGGATCCATTTTAAGTTCCGCTAGGATTCCCGCAACTTGAATGGGATGCATAATGTATGCCTCACCTGATTGACGATATTGGTCCTGGTGAACATAGGTGGCAAAATCACAAGCTTTCTGGACAATTGCCACGTGATCGGCATTCATATATTTTCGACACATATTTAAAACATCTTGAGCAGAAAGAACTGGCTCTTGTGACATAAAAAAGCCTCCTTTTAATTTTTAAGATAAACTAAATTTAACTTGTTAACCCATAAGCAATATAGCTGGTGGTTAAATAAACAATCACAAAATAATAAGCGTATTTTGGTAAAAACAGGTAAACCCCCAGTAAAAAGAAGATGGGGAACAACCATAAAAGCGCCCAATGCGCACGGTTAGCCTTAATCAAAGAACCTAGAATTATAGCAGCCAGCGTGTTAATGATCATTAAAAACCATAAATCAATAAAAACATGTGAAGCACTTGTAATATGTAAAACAAACGGAAGTAAGACACCTAATACTATTCCAGCAACCCAATACCGCCATTTTATTTGGACAAAAAATTTCAATGATTTATTCAAATTTATCCCTCCACTACTGACTCTCAAAGTTTATTGCTTAATTCTACCGCATTTCTTTTAAAACGGAAATAGCGGATAGTAAATATAATGGTGCCGTTTCAGCACGCAAAATTCGAGGCCCTAATCCAACACTAGTGAAGTTAGCTTCAGTTAAGCTTTTAATTTCACTGACAGCTAAACCGCCTTCGGGACCAAATAACGCTAACATCGTATTTCCAGTTTTCATTTGCGTAATTTGCTTTTGCAATTGAGTATGCTCACCTTGTTTGGCCGATTCTTCATAAGCCACGATTTTGAACATTCCTGGCCATTTTTCTAGCGTCTGTAAACTCTCATAATAGGTTACTGTTGGAATATAATTTCGATGTGATTGTTCTGCCGCCGATTTGGCAACTTTTTGAAGACGTTCAATTTTTCGCGTCACTTTTTTGGCTGGCCATCTAGCCACAGAAAATTCAGTTGGCAAGAATATAAAATGGCGTGCGCCAAGTTCAGTTCCCTTTTGAACAATATATTCACTTTTATCGCCCTTAGCTATTCCACAAGCAATTGTCACTTCTATTGGAAGTTCAGCAGTTTTTTCAAGTTGTAAAATTGGAAGTATGCTAGCTGACTGTTCTCCAACCTCTTGAATTTTACCCACATAAACTTGATGAGTACTTGCAACAAATTCCGCCTGATCATTAACTTTTGCACGCATAACTTTTATTAAATGATGAAAATTATCACCGGTCACCGAAAACAAAACTTGGTTTTGAATTGGTTGTTCAGTAAAATAACGCTGCATATAATCCACTCCCATTTGGCAGATTTAATTTTTAGTCGATGTTAATTCTGTTGATTTTTTGGCAACAACGGCCCGCCAATCTTTCATTTGCAAAATTTCTTCAATTTCGAAATCTGCTTTTTTAAGATCAGCAAGAATAAGTGGTAGTTTCTCTTTGATAATACCAGAAGTAATGAAAATACCACCTGGTTTCAAACATGCTTTAGCTTGTGGCACAAGAGGCTCAATAATTTCTGCCAGGATATTTGCCACTATAATATCTGCCTGTGCTTGAATACCTTTCAGTAAATTGTTTGGTTTGATCTCAATATTTTTAACATCTGGATTTAATTTTAAATTTTCCAGAGCAGAATCAACGGCTACCTGATCCAAATCAAAAGCCTTAATGTTTGCAACTCCCATTTTACTGGCCGCAATACTTAAGACACCAGAACCAGTTCCAACATCAATAAGTTCCTCACCACCACGTATATACATTTCTAAGGCCTGTAAGCATAACTTTGTTGTTGGATGAGTTCCTGTTCCAAATGCCATTCCTGGGTCTAGCTTTAATACCTTTTCTTCATCAGCCGTTTTTTGATACGTTTCCCAATCAGGAACAACAGTCAAATAGCGTGTTATTCTCACTGGATGGTAATATTTTTTCCAGGCTGTTTGCCACTCTGTTTCTTCCAATGGTTTTTGGAGGACTTTTGCCGGAGCGGGATTCAAATTAAATTCCGTAAGTCCTTCTACCTGTTGTTTGATTTTAGGAATTAACTTTTCCACATCTACCGAGTCTGGATAATATCCGGTTACTGCCGCACCACTTTCAACGTGGGGAATATCAGCCAAATCTAAAATTTCTCCGAACTTACCAGCCCGTAATTTTTTGAAATCTTCAGCATCTTCTATTTTAACGCCCTTAGAACCAGCCGTCTCCAAAATGTTACTAACGGCTTCAACTGCTTCATTTGATGTTTGTACACTTATTTCTGTCCATTTCATTTGTAAACCCCTCTTAGCTCCTTATTGCCAGCCATAATTTTTAGAATCAATATCACGTTTACGCATTCTTGAAACATAAGGATTACCTGCAACAAAGTAACGTAATGGTTCATTTGTCCAAATTCCCTTATTTGGCACACCGATTCGACCACTCTCTTTGATAACTGCAGGTATTTTAAAATTTTGTAGATCCAAACTCAATGGTCCTTCATTCAAACGACTGCCTTTCAAAATTTTAGGAATACCAAACGCTTGCATTAATTTACCGGGTCCATTAGTCAGTTCAAACAGCTGATGTACCTCTCGATTTTTTTGAAATTGCGTTAACCCCTTTTCAGGCTGTATTGCCCGAATTAAAACTCCCTGCGGATCATTTTCTTTTTGAGTAATTAGGTTCAAAAGTAGCTGCGTACGCATTTGATAAATATAAATTGTTCCCGCTTCATGATACAAGGGTTCATTTTTAGGAGTGCGATGCCCTTGAAATGCGTGAGCTGCCTGATCCTTAGGTCCAATGTAGGCCTCTGCTTCCACAATAAAGGCAGTCATTACTCCTGTTTTTGTTTGAAAACAAAGTCTTTTTCCTAATAATTTTTGTGCAATTTCTGCAGTCGTTCCACTTAGTAAAAATTTTTGAACTTCATTAAAAGTTGTTTGCATACAAACTCACCAATCTACGTAACATTATTTACATTACTTGTATTTTACAGCTTTGTCTGCAAGGAAAGCAAAAAAAGAATTTAGTTCGCGTTGAGAACTAAACTCTTTTTTTCAATTATTAAAATGATAAATTTATTTTTTTCGTTTTTCAAATTCTCTTTCACTCACTGCTTTTTGTGGTAAAACTAAATTTAAAATAATTCCTAGGACCGTTGCAACGGCCAATCCGGAAAATTGATACTGTCCAAGTTGTAGATAAGCATTTCCAATTCCAATAACTAAAATGGCAGAGGCAATCATAAGATTTCGTTTAATGTTGAAATCTACTTTTTCATCAATCAAAACTCTCAATCCATTAGATGCAATCGTGCCAAACAGAAGAAAACTGATTCCACCGATGACAGGTGAAGGAATGCTTTGAATTAATGCACTTAGTTTACCAATAAAACTAAAGATAATTGTGAAAACACCGGCACCAGCCAAAACATAAACACTGTGAACTTTTGTAATTGCCAAAACACCAATATTTTCACCGTAGCTTGTTACTGGAGGTCCACCAACCAGACCCGCAATAATGGATGCCGTCCCGTCACCTGCTAAAGTATGATTTAATCCTGGATCCTCAAAGAAATTACGTTTAGTTAATTTGTTTAAAACCATAATATGACCAGTATGTTCAGTCATGGTTACAAAGGCAATTGGAGCTAAGCTTAAAACGGCTCCCCAGTAAAAATGAAAATGATAAGTTAAAAATGGCACTTGAAACTTAGGAAGTGAGAACCAAGAAGCAGCCATAACTCCGCTAAAATTAACAATTCCAAACAAAACCGCTACAAGATAGCCAACTACAATACCTAAGAGAATCGGAATTAGGCTAATAAATCCTTTCAGATACATATTAAAACCAATCGTAACGAGCAACGTAATCATCGCTACCGCAAAGTATCGCCAGTCATAAGTCGTTGAACCAGAAGCAAGGGTTCGCATTGTTGCATCAGTGGCTGCGGTTCCTGCTAAGGACAACCCAATAACCATTACAATCGGGCCCACAACAATTGGAGGCAAAATTTTATTGATCCACTCAGAACCAACAAAACTCACAATTAAAGCAACAGTTAAGTAAACCAAGCCAACTGCAACAGTTCCTTGGGCAATTCCTGGATAGCCGGTTGTCTTCATTAAGGCAACCATCGGTACAATGAAAGAAAAGCTGGAGCCCATATATGCAGGGATTTTTCCTTGGGTAATAAGTATGTATATTAGGGTTCCAACACCAGAACTAAAAAGCGCAATTCCGGGATTCAAACCAACTAAGATAGGCACAAGAACCGTTGAACCAAACATAGCAAACATATGCTGAATCGACAAGCCAATCCAGTGTCCCAATGTTGGACGATCATGAATATCTAAAACAACATCGTCATTGTGAAAATTATTTGTTTTCGCCATCTAAAATCCTCCTAATATATTAAAAGCCCCTTCGAGTCGAGTGGCTCAAAGGGGTTCAGAATAATAGTTAGACTTTATTTATTCTAGACTACCTTTGAAGTCTCACAGGACATCTTTAAAGGTTTCATTAACGTTAAGATACACTTAATATGTTTAAACGTCAACCAAATTTGCATTAAAATTTTTTGAATCAAAAAAACGAACGATCTGGATTTAACCTGTCATTCGTTTATTACTATCTGGTTTTAATTTTGTCGTCAGCATTTACATCAGTATCCTTTAACTGACTTCTTGTTTTCTGATTGACATGCTGTTTTAAATATTTTATCAGATCTGATTCACGTTTGAAAATTCGTGGATGCTGTTGCTTATGCAAACGCAGATCAATTTCGTTAATTTTAATTCGTCCCGTCCAAGTATGAGAATATTTAATAATCAAACGATTATTTAGATCTTCTTTCCCAAACTTAAAAACATAAACACTCTCAGGAGTCATTAAAGGTCTGATATAACGTTTTTCATATTTATATTTATTGGAGTTCATGAACTGTTTCGTTCGCTTTAAAATAAATAACACCCCCAAAAAATTTGCTTAAAGCATCTCGATTTCGTTTCTAGTTAATCATTATATTAAGCTATTCCCTGAAAAAAGTAAACTAATTTGACCAACTTATTTGCTACCCGTTGAAAATAATAAGAAGCAACCATTCAATAAATATTTAAAACAATTCGATTAATTATTTCTCATTTTGTTCGGTATCAGTCTTCAAAACAGCCATGAATGCCTCTTGCGGAATTTCAACTGTTCCAACTGCTTTCATTCGTTTCTTTCCTCGTTTTTGCTTATCCAAAAGTTTTGCTCGTCGATCAGGATCTCCGGTATGAATTTTTGAAGTTACATCTTTTCGATAGGCTTTAATATTGGTTCGAGAAATAATTTTAACCCCAATTGCAGCTTGAATTGGTATTTCAAAGTTTTGCCGTGGAATAATCTTCTTTAAGCGACTTGTAATTTCAATGGCTCGTTGTTGGGCAAAATCCCGATGTGCAATAAAACTTAAGGCATCTACTTTTTTACTGTTTAAAAGAATATCAATTTTCACTAAGTCACTTGGTCGATAATCTTCCAATTCATAATCTAGTGATGCGTAGCCATGTGTACTAGACTTCAATTTGTCAAAGAAATCAAAAATGATCTCCGACAAAGGTAAATAATAAACAACATTTACGCGATACGTGTCCAAATAATCCATTGTATCAAACACACCTCGTCGATGTTGGCATAATTCCATGACAGCCCCTACGTAGTCATTAGGAACCATGATAGAAGCTTTAACGAACGGTTCTTTAACATCTTTAATAGTGGCCGAATCTGGCATTTCAGAAGGATTTTCAACAACCATTTCACTTCCATCAGTTAAATCCACGTGATACGTTACGGAAGGTGCGGTTGTAATTAAGTCCAAATTAAACTCTCGTTCCAATCGTTCCTGAACCACATCCATGTGCAAGAGGCCCAAGAAACCACATCTAAATCCAAATCCTAAGGCTTGCGAAGATTCTGGCTCAAACTCTAGAGCGGCATCATTTAATTGCAGTTTCTCAAGGGCTTCCCTTAAATCATTAAATTTTGCATTATCGGTTGGGTATAAACCAGCATATACCATTGGGTTCATTTCTCGGTAACCATGCAAAGCTTCTTTAGCAGGTTGTTTAACATCAGTAACCGTATCACCAACACGAGTATCTTTAATGTCTTTGATACTTGCCGTTAAATAGCCAACATCCCCAGCCATTAAATAATCACGTTTAATTGGCTTAGGTGAATTGACGCCCACTTCATTGACTTCGTATTCACTACCACTATTCATTAAACGGATGTGATCACCTGGTTTAACCATCCCCTCAAACAGACGGATGCTTAAGACAACTCCACGATAATCATCGTATTTTGAATCAAAAATTAAAGCTTTCAAAGGCGCTTTTAAGTCACCCTCAGGGGCTGGAACCTTAGCAACAATTTGTTCCAAAAGTTCTGCAATACCAATTCCTTTTTTTGCACTAGCAAGGACCGCATCAGATGCATCTAAACCAATCACATCTTCAATTTCAGTGCGGACTCGTTCAGGATCAGCAGAAGGTAAGTCAATTTTATTAATTACTGGCACAATCTCTAAGTCGTCGTCCAAGGCTAAATAAACGTTCGCCAATGTTTGTGCTTCCACACCTTGCGCTGCATCAACAACGAGAATTGCCCCTTCACAAGCCGCCAAACTACGTGAAACCTCGTAGGAAAAATCAACATGTCCGGGTGTATCGATTAAATGAAAAATATATGTTTCACCATTTTTTGCCTTATAATGCAATTCTACGGCATTTAATTTGATTGTAATTCCACGTTCACGTTCTAGGTCCATTGAATCAAGCAGTTGATCTTGCATATCACGTTTGGCAACTGTATCGGTTAACTCTAAGATTCTGTCTGCCAGAGTGGATTTCCCATGATCAATATGGGCAACAATTGAGAAATTTCGAATATGTTGCTGACGATCTTTTAAATCTTTGTATTCAGGCATTTTAAATCTCACTTTCATGTAACTTCATTCATCCTATTATAGCAACGTTTGAGGCCAATCTCAATTATTTCATTTGCATACTAATTTACAAAAATAAAAAACACGTAATTAAATGTTTAAAGATTTCAACATGAAAAACAAGCTGCTTGTTGAAAGTCCACCATTTAATTCGTGTTTAATACCCATCATTTAAATTTATCAAAAAAACCGTTCTTACCAGTACCTGAAACTTTTTCGCCACCTGCTTTAGCAAATGCCTTCATAGCTTCTCTTTGCGCGGTATTCATATTCTTCGGTGTTTCAACAATTACTGTAACTTGTTGATCACCCGTTCCATTTCCTCTTAAGCGAGGTGCACCTTTTCCACGTAACCGGAATGTAGTTCCCGTTTGGGTGCCAGCTGGTACTTTCATTTTAACGTCACCGTGAACTGTTTTAACTTGAATTTCATCACCTAATGCCGCTTGTACAAAACTAATATGTTGATCTAAATAAATTTCAGCACCATCACGTTTAAAGACCTTGCTGGGGGCAACCCGGAAGATAATAAACAAATCTCCATATCCACCGCGATTAGTTCCGGCTTCACCTTGACCTTGAAGTCGCATTTGTTGTCCATCTTCAACACCAGCAGGAACCGTCACTTTGACTTCATGACGTTCATTGACATGGCCAGTACCTTGACAAGTTGGGCACTTCTCTTTGATTTCTTTACCAGTACCATGACAAACATCACAAACTTGTTGTGAAACCATGCGGCCAAGTGGTGTATTCTGAGTAACCTGAATATAACCAGCCCCATGACATTTGGCACACGTAACAGGTGAGGTTCCAGGTTTTGCTCCAGAACCATCACAGGTCTTACAAAGTGCTTCACGATTGTATTTAATGGTCGTCTTCTTACCAAATACGCCCTCTTCAAAAGTAAGATCCATTTGGTATTGAAGATCTTCGCCTTGTTGCGGTTGATTAGGTTGCGCACTGCGAGTTCGACCGCCACCGCCAAAGAACTGACTAAAGATGTCGTCAAAACCGCCATTACCACCGCCAAAACCACCAAAATCGGCAGAATTAAAGCCACCGTTGCCGCCACCAAAACCGGCATTAGCATCAGCAGAACCATATTGATCATAACGTGCACGTTTTTGATCATCACTTAAAACTTCATAAGCTTCATTTACATCTTTAAATTTTTGCTCCGCACCAGGAGCTTTATTTAAATCTGGATGGTACTTTTTTGATAACTTACGATATGCCTTTTTTATTTCATCGGCAGATGCATCTTTGGATACTCCTAGGATTTCATAGTAATCTTTATTCTCCGCCATTATGAACCTCCATTTTTATCGATAAACTTAGAATATCATAGACTAAATGTAATAAAAAGCCAAAGTCCATATGACTTTGACTTTTTATTAACAATCAAGTAATTATATTACTTCTTTTTGTCTTTGTCAGGATCTACTTCTTCAAAGTCACCATCAACAGTTCCCTTGTCATCTTTCTTATCAGATGAAGTTGAACCATCCTTTTGATCACCCTTAGCTTTTTCCTGTTGTTGTGCTTGTTGATATAGTTTTACCGAAAGGTCCTGAACAATCTTATTCAAGTCATCCTTCTTGGTCTTCATATCTTCAATATTGTTATCTTTTTGAGCTTTCTTCAAAGCATCTTCGGCGTCTTTAGCCTTTTGAATTTCTTCTTTAGATACTTTACCATCCATCTCTTTCAAAGTCTTATCAGTTGTAAAGATTAATTGTTCGACTTCATTCTTAAGATCGACTTCTTCTTTACGTTTTTCATCAGCAGCCTCGTTTTCCTTGGCTTCTTTCATCATACGATCAATTTCTTCATCAGAAAGACCCGATGAACTCTTGATGGTAATCTTCTGATTCTTGCCAGTACCCTTATCGGTAGCCGAAACATTTACGATACCATTTTTATCAATATCAAATTTTACTTCGATTTGAGGTACACCACGTGGTGCCGGTGGAATATCCGTTAATTGGAATCTTCCAAGTGTTTTGTCATCAGCAGCCATTGGACGTTCACCTTGTAAAACATGAATGTCTACAGCTGGTTGACTGTCTGCAGCCGTTGAGAATACTTGTGATTTGCTAGTTGGAATTGTGGTATTACGATCAATCAACTTAGTAAATACACCACCCATAGTTTCAATACCTAATGAAAGAGGTGTGACATCAAGTAAGACAACATCCTTTACATCACCTGTTAAAACACCGCCTTGTACAGCAGCACCTAAAGCGACCGCTTCATCTGGGTTGATTGAGTGATTTGGTTCCTTACCTGTCCAATTTTTAACTGCTTCTTGAACGGCTGGAATTCGGGTTGAACCACCATTAAGGATAATTTCATCTAAATCACTTGCAGAAAGATTAGCATCACGTAGAGCGTTGTCTACAGGAGTCTTAGTACGCGCAACTAAGTCAGAAGTCATTTGATCAAATTGTGCGCGAGTCAAAGTCTTTTCCAAATGTAAAGGACCATTTGCTCCGGCAGAAATAAATGGCAAACTAATTTGAGCTTCGCTAACACCAGAAAGATCCTTCTTTGCTTTTTCAGCAGCATCCTTCAAACGTTGTAAAGCCATCTTGTCTTTAGAAAGGTCAACACCATTTTCTTTCTTAAAGTCATCAACTAACCAGTCAATGATCTTTTGATCAAAGTCATCACCACCAAGGTGCGTATCACCATTAGTAGAAAGTACTTGGAAAACGCCATCCCCTAATTCAAGGATCGAAACGTCAAAAGTACCACCACCAAGGTCATAAACTAAGACTTTTTCATCTTTATCCTGTTTATCAAGACCGTATGCTAAAGCTGATGCAGTTGGTTCATTAATGATTCGTTCAACATCCAAGCCAGCAATTTTACCAGCATCTTTTGTTGCTTGACGTTGAGAGTCATCAAAGTAAGCAGGTACTGTGATAACTGCCTTTTCCACAGTATCACCAAGATAATCTTCAGCATAGTGTTTCAAATATTCCAAGATCATCGCTGAAATTTCTTGTGGTGTATATGATTTACCACCAGCACTAACCGTATAATCTTTTTCACCAATGTGACGTTTGATAGAAACGATCGTATCTGGATTTGTAATTGCCTGTCGTTTGGCAACTTCACCAACTTGTGTTTCGCCATTTTTAAATGAAACCACTGAAGGTGTTGTTCGACTACCTTCTGGATTTGTAATAATCTTTGGTTTGTCGCCTTCAAGGACCGCAACCGCAGAGTTTGTTGTTCCTAAATCAATACCAATAATTTTATTACTTGCCATTTTAAATTAATCCCTCTTTTTATTTTTATTGTGATACAGCAACCATTGCTGGGCGTAAAACCCGATCTTTTAACATGTATCCTTTTTGCAAGACACTCACAACCTGATCGGCCTTTTCACCATCTTTGACAGCAACTGTCTGAACCGCCTGATGAATGTGCGGATCAAACGGTTTGCCAACTGCTTCAATCTCAGTCACATGATTATCTTTTAAAGCCTTGCTCATATGATCAAAAACCATTTGAATACCCTTTTTAAGTTGTTTACCATTTTCATCAGTTACTTCAATTGCCAAAGCGCGTTCAAGATTATCAATAACCGGTAAAATATCTTTTGCCAAATTTTGACCATCGTACTTTACCAAATTAGCTTGTTCTTTTTCATTACGTTTTTGAATATTCGCAATCTCAGCCTTAGCTCGAATATATTGATCAGTGATAGCATCAACCTTGCCATTTAAATCAGTAACTTGTGCCTTTAATGTTTCAACTTCTGCAGAGGACTTCAAATGTTTCTTTAATTTCTTTTCGACTTTTGCTGTTGTTGCATGTTTATCTTTAGCTTTTTTGGGTTGCATCTCAGTTGTTTGATCAACTGCTTTAGCTTTTTTATCTTCTGACACTGTCTTCACACCTCTCAACTATCATCAATATCGTGGTAATAATCTATCAAGCGTCTTGCTAATTCAGTTCGAAAGGCACCAACTAATCCAATCATTTTTGAATAAGGCATACTTGTCGGACCTAATATTGCAATAACACCCTTGCCGTGTTGATCAACATCATAAGTTGCTGTGATCAAACTATAGTTTTTTAAAAGATTATTAGTAATTTCATTACCAATTTGAACCTGAATATTTTGATCAGGAGATCCTAAAACATTTGCGAGATCGGTCGAACGACTCATCAAACTATACAATGAACGGATCGATCCTAAATCATGCTGTTTGGAAAAATCTAATAAATTTAAGCGACCACCAACGAAAAATCTTTCAGTTGCCGATTTTTTCAAAACATCCTCAAAAATATCCAAGAATCCTTCTGGCGTTTCGATATATTTACCGATTTGAATCGGAATATCTGTTGCTAATCTTTGGAAAACCTCTGATAACTTTAAACCAACTAATTCGTCATTAATGACTCGAATAACAGACTCTAAAGCCTCTGGATCGACATTTGTTGGCACTTTAAAAGTTTTATTTTGCACATCTCCATTATCAGTCACCAGAATTGCCATAACCCGATGATTTCCAAGAGGTACTAATCGAAAGCCTTCAAGTTTGGCATCTTTCAGTTCTGGCTTCACAGTAAAAGCAGTGTAGCTAGTTAACTTTGAAAGCATATTTGCCGATTCAGCAACAATATCATCAATTTCTTGAAACTGATGATTGAACGATGAACGGATTTGCCGTAAATCACTCGACTGAACTTTATCAGGTTTTAGCAAATGATCAACATAATAACGATAACCTTGAATTGACGGAATTCGACCGGATGAAGAATGCGTCTTCTTCAATAGCCCCATCTCTTCCAACGTTGCCATCTCATTACGAATTGTCGCAGAACTCACATGAATTGGTAATTGGCTAACTAGTGCCTTTGAACCCACAGGTTGACCATCACTCGTATAGATTTGAACAATTGCTTTTAAAATCAGCAATTCTCTATCTGTCAGCAAAACCATCACCTCTTTTAGCACTTAGCACATTGGAGTGCTAAGACACTATTAAAGATAACAAATGTAGATTCAAATGTCAACATTAGTCAAACATTTTTTGACATTAATCAAATTATTTTTAAATCAATGTGTTGAAAAGCTTATTAATTCAACGTTTCTATTCATTAACCAGTTACTCGGACTAGTTAACTTTCTTAAAATTTTGGTATGCAATTGGTATGAACTACCTATTTTGTTAAAATAATAAGTTTTTACTCATTTGACAGTTACCGCTAGTTACGCTTTTTATTTAAATTCGCAAAATATTTCCGAATATTTTTTTCATCCATTTTCAATTGTTCAACTAATTCTGCAGCATTGGCAAATTTTATTTCTCCACGAACATAGTGATACCATTTCACGGAAACCTGTTCACCATAAATTTCTTGATCAAAATCAAAAATATTTATTTCTAAGGTAATTGGTCGATTTTCTCCAAATGTCACATTTCGACCAACAGATGCCATTGCGGGCCACCATTTAGTGCTTACTTTAAGTTGTACAGCATAAATACCAATTCCCGGTATTCTCACCCATGGATCGGATAAAACGTTGGCCGTCGGAAAACCAAGGGTTCGTCCACGTGCTTCACCATGAACTACTAATCCACTAGTTTGATAAACATAGCCCAAAAACTTATTAGCATGATCTACATTACTTTTTTCCAAATCATTACGAATTCGCGTAGAACTCACCTTTTGACCATCAAGCAGAAATTCATTCACTGTAATTATATCAAAATGATTCTTCGAATAACTTGGTAAATGAGCCATATCGGCAATTTCACGTGGCCCATAAGTATAATCAAATCCCGCTACAATTACCTTAGCATGAAGTGCAACCATATATTGATCAACAAATTCCTGTGGTTTCAAATGTGCCAAAGATGAGGTAAAACTGACCACATATAAGATATCAACCCCAAAATCTTCCATCAGTTCTGCTTTGCGTTTTACAGAAGATAAATAATGCAGACCATTTAAACCCGGTTTAGGAAATACGACTGATGGATGATGATCAAATGTCATTGCTGCCAAAGGCATTTTACGTTTAGTTGCCTCTGCTCGTGCTTTTTTAATTACTGCTTGATGACCAAGATGAACACCACCAAAAAATCCCATTGCTAAAACAACCTCTGTTTGGGGAATCTGTTGAGTCTTATATGGATGATGTAAATAAATAATTCTCATAAAATTCTCCTATTCTAATTCACTAATAACATTGTCAATGGCCGATAAGCTACTCGTTGTTCATCATATTGATATAAGGCCTGTACTTGATTTTCAAAAGTTAGTACCAGTACAGGTGCTGCATTTTTTGGTTGCTTAAAGTTACTGCGTTGCAGAATCGCCCCATTTTGAACGCGCCGATTTAAATCCTCATTCAAAGAAAAATGAGGATACATTTTTAATGCGTAATCAAGTGGATACATCAATGTGGCAACATTTTCGTGTTTAACCGCTAGTTCCAATTGAGCGAAAGTAACTGTTTCAGACAGCTTAAATCCACCACTTTTAACCCTAGTTAATTTTGACATTACTGCAGGAATGCCTAAGTACTTCCCAACATCAACCGCGAGCGTGCGTACATAAGTTCCTTTACTACATTGCACCTCAAAATTGACCGTTTGAGTTCCGTCAGTTGAATTAAAAATGGATTTTCCCTGACGTTTAAACGTTTGAACAGTTATTTTGCGTTCAGGTCGCTTAACATCAATTCCTTGACGGGCATACTCATATAGTTTTTTTCCGTTAACTTTGATGGCCGAGTAAATCGGTGGAATTTGAATAATTTCACCAGTTAGTTCTGCCATGGCCTGATCAATCTGATCGTCAGTGAGAGGTTCTTTGAGAAACTTTTTTTTAACCACTTCACCATCCAAATCTTCCGTCGTCGTGGAAAAACCAAAAGTTATCGAGCCCATATAAACTTTTCCTGAGGTCATTAAATAATTTACAACTTTAGTCGCCTTACCAACACAAATCGGTAAAACACCGTCCACGTTGGGATCTAGAGTACCACTATGACCAATCTTCTTTTGATGTAAAATACCACGCATTTTGGCAACGCAATCGAAACTTGTCATTCCACGTGGTTTATACAAAGGAATTATACCGTCCATTTAAAACAACCTCCACATTTTCTGCTTTAAATTATAGCATAGGATCGCGATATTCATTGAATTTTGATATTAAAAAAGAATGGCCGTTAAATTCCAGACCATTCTTTTGCGTATTTATTAAATAGCATATTATTCTTTTGAATTGAGCTTATTAATTAATTGATCAATTCGATCACCATATTGAACTGAAGCATCCCGTTCAAAAATCAGCTCAGGTGTTTTATAGATTGAAAGGCGTGAACCTAACTCACTACGAATAAGTCCCTTTGCTTTTTGCAATCCAGTTGCAACTCTTTCACCATCGGAAGCCTTATCTGACAGAATACTATAGTAAACAGTTGCCTGTTGTAAGTCTCCCGTCACATTAACACCGGTAATTGTAATGCCTTGCACACGTGGATCACGAACTCGTTTACGAATAATATCACTAATTTCTTTTTCAATTTCCTGACCAAGACGATCAGCTCGATATAATCTTGCCATTTGGATCCTCCTATTCTACAGGAACCTCTTTCATGATATAAGCCTCAATGACATCGTCAACCTTGATATCATTGTAGCCATCAATTGTAAGACCTAATTCATATCCTTGTTTAACCTGTTTAACATCATCTTTGAAGCGCTTCAAACTAGCCAATTTACCTTCATAAATGACCACACTATCACGAATTAAACGAACGCCACTATCTTTTTGAATGTAGCCTTCAGTTACATAGCCACCAACAACGGTACCAACATGTGAAACTTTGTAGATCTGACGAACTTCGACTTGACCTGTGATTTCTTCTTTATATGTTGGTTCAAGCATCCCTTTCATAGCAGATTCAACTTCATCGATAGCGTTATAAATAACTCGATGTAAACGAATATCTACATTTGATGAGTCAGCTAATTGTTTGGCCTGATTTGTAGGGCGAACGTTAAAACCAATAATGATCGCATTGCTTGCTTCTGCTAACGCAACATCACTTTCATTGATAGCACCAACAGCCGTATGAATGATGTTAACCCGAACACCTTTAACATCAATTTTCTTAAGACTGCCAGATAAAGCTTCAACTGATCCTTGAACATCAGCTTTAATAATCAAATCAACTTCTTTCATCTCTCCTTCTTTAAGAGAATCGAATAAGTTGTCTAGTGTTACATGATTATTTGCTCGACGTTCTTCCATTAAGGCTTCCTTAGCACGTTCCTCACCAGCAGCACGAGCCGATTTTTCATCATCAAAGATAACAAAACGATCACCAGCTTCAGGAACATCATTCAAACCAGTAATTTCAACCGGTGTCGATGGTGTGGCCTCTTTTACACGCCGACCTAGCTCATTTGTCATTGTTCGAACACGACCAAACGTACTACCAACTACAATTGGATCACCAACACGCATAGTGCCTTGTTGAACTAAGACTGTTGCGATTGAACCCTTACCTGGATCAAGACTTGCTTCAATTACGGAGCCAGCACCATTTTGATCTGGATTTGCCTTCAACTCCATAACTTCTGCTTGAAGTAAAATCATGTCTAATAATTCGTCCAAATTCTTGCCAAATTTAGCTGAAATTTCAACGAAGATGGTGTCACCACCCCAATCTTCTGAAACTAACCCATATTCGGTTAATTGTTCCATAACATGTTTGGGATTGGCACCCGGTTTATCAATCTTGTTAACCGCTACAATAATTGGCACATTAGCGGCCTTAGCATGGTTAATAGCTTCAATTGTTTGTGGCATCACACCATCATCAGCAGCAACAACTAAAATTGTAATATCAGTAATATCAGCACCACGAGCCCGCATCTCTGTAAATGCCGCATGTCCTGGTGTATCCAAGAAAGTAATTAATTTGCCATCATGCTTTAACTGATAAGCTCCGATTGCTTGAGTAATTCCTCCAGCTTCACCTGCCGTAATATGACTGTGGCGTAGCTTATCTAGCAAGGTCGTTTTACCATGATCAACGTGTCCCATAATTGTAACAACTGGAGGACGACTTTCAAGATGATCGGTATTTTTAGCTTCTTCTTCAAACATCTTATCAATGTCAGAAACATTTACTTCCTGTTTCTCCTCAGCCTTAATGCCATAGTCAGCTGCCAAAATTTCGATAGTATCCTTATCCAAAGTTTGGTTTTGATTAACCATCACGCCCAACATAAATAATTTTTTGATAATTTCTGCTGGTTCTCGATGAATCTTTTTAGCAATTTCAGCTACATTAGTCCCATCATTATATTCAAAGACTTCTGGTAATGGCTTACTCTTTCTAGTTGGTGCTGGTTTATTACTTACTTGACGCAAACGCCCATTTTTCTTACTCTTTTTGTTATACCGGTTTCGGTTGTTGTAACGGTTGTTATTGCGACCAAAACTTGAATTACGGTTTCCCTGTGAATTATTTCGACGACCATCTCTCGACGTAGACGAATTTTGCGTGCTATTATTTTGTCGACTAGTCGTGTTGGTATTTGTTCGATTAGAACTAGTTGAACGATTACCACCATTTGACGAATTGTTTTGTGATGTTCGTGACTTTTGAGAACTATGGTTTTGAGCATTGTTCTGTGCAGATCTTGTGTTATTTCGAGTTTGGTTCTGAGTCGAATGATTTTGATTTCGACTTGTTGAAGTATTCTGACCAGATCGTTGTGATCGATTAGAATTTGAATTCGTCTGTCCAGTCGTATGTGTCTGAGCAGTTGGTTTATGGTTATTATTTACAGGTTTAGTACCCTGAGTTTTTTGTGTTGTTTGAGTTGATTTACGCTGCACACTAGTCTCCTGTTTTTTACCAGCTGTACGTTCAACAACTGTTTTACCAGTTTTAGCAGAACGGTATAATGTTGGTTTCTTCTTTGGTGTTTCAGATTTTTGGTTATTTTTAGTAGCGAATGATTGGCGAATTTGGCGTTCTTCATTCTCTCCAAGGGTAGACATGTGGTTTTTAACATCAAACCCAGACTCTTTAGCCTTAGCAATTATGTCCTTACTGGACACATTAATTTCCTTAGCTAATTCATATATGCGTTTTTTCCCCATATCTTCACGCTCCTTCTTCAATATTTAATTTCAATAAGGCTTTAGCAAATCCTTGATCCTCAATAGCTACAGCAGATCTTGATTGTCCAATTGCTTGACTAAGCATTTCACGATTCATAAAGGCTAATAAAGGGACTTGATAAGTTGTACATTTATCAGAAATTTTTTTCCGTGTAGCAGCACCCAAATCAGTGCTGATAACGATCAATTTAGCTTTTTGGCTTCGAATTGATTGTAACACTTGTTGTTCCCCAGAAATCAATTTTCCTGCTCTTCGTGCCAACCCAAGTAAATTGGAAAAACGATCGTTATCATTCATCTTTGAACAATTCCTTCCGAGCTTGCT
Source organism: Pediococcus ethanolidurans (assembly GCF_964062635.1). Taxonomy (NCBI): domain Bacteria; kingdom Bacillati; phylum Bacillota; class Bacilli; order Lactobacillales; family Lactobacillaceae; genus Pediococcus; species Pediococcus ethanolidurans. The sequence continues at coordinate 1,669,784 of NZ_OZ061250.1, read as the reverse complement.
GATGGTCAACATAAGCAATCAACTCATCATAAAACTCATCGGCAACTTTAATTTTAAATGTCTTATCAAAAGTTCTTTCATCTTTTGCTTTTTTAGCAATTTTAACATCTAATCCGATATAAGCCCCACGACCAGGCTTTTTACCGGTTGGATCAAGTGAAACTTCATTTTCTTTATTTTTAACAACTCGAACTAGTTCTCTTTTTGGGAACATCTCACCCGTCACAATATCTTTACGTAACGGAATTTTTCTTTTTTTCATCGTTATCGAGCCTCCTAGTCAAATGTTATTCGTTGTCGTCTGTTTTTGAATCTGAATCTGTGGTGTCTTCTTCATTTGGTTGTTCAACTAAATCTTTTGCATCTGTTTCTGATTTAATATCAATCTTGTAGCCAGTTAATTTTGCTGCTAAGCGTGCATTTTGACCACGTTTACCAATTGCTAATGAAAGCTGATAATCTGGAACAATAACCATGCAAGTTCGTTCGTTTTCTTCGTCAAACAAAACATCAACAACTTCAGCAGGATTTAAAGCATTAGAAATATATTTTGCAGGATCATCTTCCCACTCAACAATATCCATATTTTCACCATTTAGTTCATTAACAATTGTTTGAACTCGTTGTCCTCTAGGTCCTACACAGGTTCCCACTGCATCAATATCTGGATCATTTGAACGAACAGCTACTTTAGCTCGATCACCAGCTTCTCGTGCAACTGAAACAATTTCAACCGTACCATCAAAAATCTCAGGTACTTCCTGTTCAAACAAACGTTTTAACAAGTCTGGTGTACTTCGACTAACAAATACTTGTGCACCTTTACCACTATTTTCAACCTTAGTCACATAAACCTTGATATGATCATGTGGTTCATATCTTTCAGTTGGAATCTGGTCTTGTTTTGACATGACAGCTTCAACACCGCCAAGATCTACATAGACAAAACGATTATCGCGACGGGCAACTTCTCCAGTCATAATTTCGTTTTCATATTCACTATATTTGTTATAAATAATTTCTCGTTCTGCTTCGCGTACCCGTTGTAAAATGACCTGTTTTGCAGTTTGTGCAGCAATTCGCCCAAAGTTTTTTGGTGTTACCTCAAACTTAATATGATCGCCTAATTCATAAGCTTTATTGATATTCAAAGCATCACTAAGGCTTACTTGTTGTTGATCATCTAAAACCTCTTCAACAACTTCTTTAACCGCATAAACATGAATGTCGCCTTTTTTATCATCAAACTCAACATCCACATTTTGCGCTTGACCGTAGTTTCGTTTATAAGCTGAAACCAGTGCGGCCTCCAGGGCATCAATAACAACTTCCTTTTTAATCCCCTTCTCCTCTTCTAAAGTGTTGAGGGCATTGATCATTTCTTTACTCATTTTAAATTCTCCTTTTAAAATTTGATTGCGAAGCGCGCAAATCCAATCTGTTTAAGTTCAAATTGTTTACTTATTTTTCTTGTTTTTTCCATGTAAGTCAGTTGTATTGTTGTTTTTGAATATTCGTCCAGTGTACCCTCAAAGACTTTATGACCATCAATTGGTGCATACAAGGATATGTGAATGTATTGTCCCACAGCTCGTTGCCAGTCATTAGAAGTTTTTATTGGTCGTTCGGCGCCGGGAGATGAAACTTCAAGAAAATATGCCTGAGGAAATGGATCTGGTTCCAAACTATCCAGCTTTTCACTAATTTGGTCGCTCACCTCAGCGCAATCTTCAATTGTAATCCCACCTGGTTTGTCAATATAAACACGAAGGTACCAACTCTTGCCTTCTTTTACGAATTCGATATCCACCAAATCAAACTGGTGAGATTCAATAAGCGGTTCTACTTCCTTTTGTACTGTTTCTACAACACTCGCCAAACTTAAACCTCCAATAAAATTCAAATATTTTCAAGAAAAAGAGTGAGCATTTTCTGCTCACTCACTTGCCACAATTAGATTCATTATTAGTATAACATATACCTTAATACTGTACAAATTAACTACATGTCAGTATGTGTCAAGTTTTCCTAGGTACCTTATAATCAACCAAATATTTATACATAATTCTTAGTTTGAAAATATTTTTGCTATTGCTCCGATGGGGCTACTTGTTGGGGCATCAACTGGTATTTTACCTGCAAGAACGCCAATATGCTTAGAATGGTGCTTGCTGCTCAGCTGGGCTGAACTCAACGTCTTCAATGGTTCCGTCGCTATCTCCATCCTTATCTCTTGTAACTTTCTTAAACCACCACGTAAGTATTTATTCAGCTTACCGTTTACCCGAGCTTCAATTAATTTCAACATAGCTTCAAGGCCTTTTTCGGACCATACTTTACCTTGCTTTTTCATCCGATACGTATACGCTCTGTGGGAGCTTTCAATGGATCCTAATTTGCCGATCTTCATGAAGCCACGATCGTGTGGAGACTTTATAAACTGCCAATTTCTTGCCAAATATTGCCTTAGGGTTCTTAGGCTCTCAAGCTCCTTATCAGTTTTAATTTGCGACTCAAACGTATCTAAAATAACGTTTAACTGATTCTGATCATACAAGCTAACGCTCTTAACGGCCTTTTTCAACCAATGGATTAAATAAACCAAAGGTTTGTTTAATCTTTTTGACAAAGTGATACCGATCGATAGTAAATTCAACTCTTTGAGCACTCGGAACTATTTCTCGCATACTTTCCGGATTATACCCTGGGCCACCATCACTTGCTGTAAACACGGTCATTTCACTGATTCTATAATACTTCTCAATGTAGTCAGTTACTCGTTTTTGAACCTTTTTTTGATTGATACCAACGAATTCAACTTTGTTTGATCTTGTTCCATCTAAACCTGATTCAAAAACAATGTAATGGTGGACGTCCTGTCTTCGTCGATTAATTTTGTGTATCTCAAAGGCATCGCCTTCAACCACTAAGTTCTCAACTTTTCGTCTCTTAACTATTTTCTTTTCGGACGATTTTTCTTCTGTCTTCACGGTATCTGCCATGTCTCTGATAATTCGGTCTACTGACCAAGCACTAATATCCGTCTGACTGGCCAGATTGATCATCGCTGCCGTATTTCTCATCGTTGTCGTTTGCCCAATTTTGGCAACGACACTTTTAAAATAAGGTGAAATTCTTTTTCTTTCTTCCAACTGAAGCTGTTCATCCAACGGGAAGTAATAGCTTCCATTTGGTCGAAGATAACATCTTCTTTCAAAATTAACGGCCCCAAACATAAACTCAATTGTTCTAGCCTGTCGATTAATGAATGTATTTTCCGCCGGAATTGATGGAACGAGCGTTTCATCTAATTGCCTCAGATATTCAGCTACAACCAGCTGGAATGACTTCCTAAGATGAAGAATTACCTGCTCCTCTAAATCAAATAAACTGTCTAAATTTCCCAATGATTCAATAAAATCTGCTAAAATATACATGAAAGACCTGTATCCTTTCCTTTAATCTTCGTCGATTAAAAGGCTACAGGTCTTTTTCTATATATTCAACTCAAAATGAATATTCCTAGAATTTTATTGACCATCTAGGAAAACCTTACACTAACACATGTCAAACAATGATAACTGGTTTTCATCAGGTAATTCTGATAAAACACCATTTTCTGTCATAAAATCAATTAAAGTCTTGGATACTTTTCCACGTTTAGAAAGATCTTCTTTGGACAAGAAAGGTTTATCCTCTCGTGCAGCCACAATTTGCTTAGCCACATTTAAACCTAACCCAGGTACGGCATTAAACGGCGCTAACAAAGCATTGCCATCAATTAGCCACTGAGAAGCGTCAGATTTGTTAACATCTACCATTTTGAATGTATATCCGCGTTCAATCATTTCATTTGCTAATTCCAAAACAGTCAAAAGATTCTTTTCTTTGGTAGATGCATCCATACCTTTATCATTAATTTCTTTCATCGCATTTTTAACAGCGTCTTTTCCGTGTGACATGGCTACTAAATCAAAATCATCAGCCCGAACACTAAAGTAGGCACTGTAATATAAAATTGGAAAGTAAACTTTAAAATAAGCAATCCGTAACGCCATTAAAACATAAGCGGATGCATGTGCTCGCGGAAACATATACTTAATCTTGCCACAAGAATCAATATACCAGTCAGGTACATTTGATTTCTTCATTTTCTCTTCATCACCATCAGGAATTCCACGGCCATGACGAACACTCTCCATAATCTGGAAGGAGGTCTGTGAATCCATCCCGTAATGAATCAAATCGGTCATGATATTATCACGACACCCAATCACATCTTTCAGAGTTGCCGTTCCTGCCTTGATCAACTCCTCGGCATTACCTAACCACACGTCAGTTCCATGAGAGAGTCCCGAAATTTGTAACAATTCGGCATAGGTTGTTGGATGTGTTTCTTCCAACATTCCTCGAACAAAACGAGTACCGAATTCAGGAACGCCAAAAGTACCTGTTTTGGACTGAATTTGTTCTGGCGTAACGCCTAAAATTTCTGGACCAGAAAATAATTTCATGACCCCCGGATCATCGGTTGGAATAGTTTTAGGATCGATTCCTGATAAATCTTGTAAAGCACGAATCATGGTTGGATCATCATGACCCAAAATATCCATTTTTAAAATATTGTCATGAATGGAATGAAAATCAAAATGAGTTGTTTCCCAAGCTGCCGTCTGGTCATCAGCTGGATATTGAATTGGTGTGAAATCATAAATATCCATATAGTCTGGCACAATTAAAATTCCGGCAGGATGTTGTCCAGTGGTTCGTTTAACACCAGTGGCCCCCTTCGCCAAACGATCAATTTCTGCATTACGAAAAGACTTACCAGAATCTCTTTCGTACGCCTTAACATACCCATAAGCAGTTTTGTCCGCCACAGTACCGATAGTTCCCGCACGGAAAACATTTTTCTTACCGAACAAAACCTGCATATAGTTATGGGCAATTGGCTGATAATCTCCCGAAAAGTTCAAATCAATATCTGGAACCTTATCTCCTTTAAATCCCAGAAATGTTTCGAAGGGAATATCTTGTCCATCGCCGATGAGTGGTGTTCCACATTTCGGACAGTTTTTATCAGGTAAATCAAAGCCAGAACCATATTCACCCTTTGTGAAAAACTCAGTATACTGACAATTTGGACACCGATAATGTGGAGCTAATGGATTAACTTCTGTAATTCCAGACATCGTTGCCACCAAACTAGAACCAACAGACCCTCGTGAACCAACTAAATAACCATCCTTATTACTTTTGTGTACAAGACGTTGTGCAATCAAATAAATCACAGAGAATCCATTACCAATGATACTTTTCAGTTCTTTATCCAAACGTTCTTTTACAATTTGTGGTAATGGATCGCCATAAAGTTCATGGGCTTTATCCATTGTCAGTTGTTCGATTCTATTTTCGGCTCCGGGCATTTTCGGTGTATATAATTTATCTTTGACTGGTTTTATTTCAGCAACTTGAGCAACAATTTTAGCAGGATTAGTTACAACAATTTCTTCTGCTTTCTTCTTACCTAAGAAGTCAAACTCTTCAAGCATTTCATCGGTTGTTCGAAAATGAACATCTGGTAATACAGACCGATTCAGTGGATTAGCACCACCCTGAGAATTAATTAAAATCTTTCGATAAATATAATCTTCAGGATTTAAATAATGAACATCACCAGTAGCAACAACTGGTTTTTTAAGTTCTTCACCAAGAGACACAATGTTTGATAGAATTTCTTCTAAATGCCGATTATCCTGAATCAGTCCCTGCTCAATTTCAGGTTGATAAACTGGTTTGGCCATGACTTCTAAATAATCGTAAAATTTTGCCTTTTGTTTAGCCTCTTCCTTACCCTTTTGCATCATTGCCGTGAAAACTTCACCACTACTGCAGGCCGATCCTACAATAAGACCATCCCTTAGTCGCGATAATTCTGATTTAGGAATTCTTGGAACCCGATAATAATACTTTACATTTGATAAAGATACTAGTCGAAACAAATTTTTTAGACCTGCCTGAGTTGTCGCAAGCAGCACAGCATGTGAAGGACGGGCATGTTTATAGGCACCATTCTCTGTCATATGATCATTCAACTGACTATGATATTTGATGTGATAGCGGTCTTCGGCGTCTTTTAAAAATAAATGACAAAGGTGCCCTGTTGACTCAGCATCATAAATGGCACGATGATGATGTTCCAAACTAACACCAAACTTTTTTGCCAAAGTGTTTAGTCGATAGCTTTTAAGTGTTGGGTACAAAAAGCGGGCCAAGGTCAGCGTATCAATAATTGGATTTGTTACGGGTGGCATATTGTAACGAGCATAACCGGTATTCATGAATCCAATATCAAACGTAACGTTGTGACCAACAATTATTGCGTCTCCATAGAATTCTCTAAACAGACTAAAAACTTCTTGTTCAGATTTTGAACCTCGCACCATTTCATTTGTAATACTTGTCAGATTAGTTGTTAACTCAGATAACGGAAATCCAGGATCAATAAATTCTTCAAATTGGTCAATTACATTTCCATCCTGCATTTTAACAGCCGATAGTTCAATCACTTTATCATAAATAGCTGATAAACCCGTTGTTTCCACATCAAACACAACATAGGTTGTCCCTTTTAACGGAATCTTCTTATCATTGTAACCAATGGGAACCCCATCATCTACCAGGTTAGCTTCAACGCCGTATAAAATTTTGACACCATTTTTCTTACCTGCCGCATAAGCTTCCGGGAAGGCTTGTAATCCAGCATGATCTGTAACAGCTATTGCTTTTTGGCCCCATTTAGCGGCTTGTTTCACATAATTAGTAATATTGTCCGTGGCATCCATTTGACTCATATTAGTGTGTAAATGAAGTTCCACGCGTTTCTTACCTTCTGGAGCCTTATCTTGACGACTAGCATGACTAACTTCCATTACATCATAAGCATTAAGTGTTAGGTCACGCATGAAGGTATCCTCTTGAACAGTTCCACGCACTTTTACCCAAAGGCCCTTTTGAATGGCAGAAAATAGTTGTTCTTCGCCTTCATTTTTTGAAAATTTCTTAACCGTAATTGATGATGTATAATCCGTAATTTTAAAGATTAAAAGTTGTCGTTTCGAACGCAGGGTTCGTACTTCAGCATCGAAGATATAGCCTTCAACAACAACTGAACGTTCTTCTTGAGTGATGTCCTCTAAACGAGTAACGGGTTCATCCGGATTAATCTGTTTACCAATTCTTACTGGTCCGCCATCAGGGACACCACTTGCTTGTTTTTTCTGGCGTTTCTCATCTTGCTTAAGAATTGCCTGAGATGCCTTTTGAGCTAATTCTGCATCACTTTTTGCTTTTTTTGCCTTGAGTTCCTCAATCATGCTTTGCGAATCAGACTCATCCACAATTGTATGAATCGAGAAGGCAGGAAATCCATACTGCTGATAAGTACTTTCAATTGGGCCAAGCGCTGTAGTTGTTAAGAAATTTTGAACAACTTCATTTTGAGCCGCAAATAAAACTCGACCATCATTCAAACTGGGCAAATTATGTCCACATAATTCTTGAGTGAGTGGAGATGAAATATGACTATTTTTCACGATCCATTCCCAATAATTATCAATTAAATGAATATTCAGTTCAGGACTTTCAGTTGTGATATTAAATACAACTGTCGCAATCGACTTAAAGGCAATTTGGAGATGATTATTAAATTGTTGAAAAACTGTAAATGGTAAACAATTCTGAAATTGGAAAGAGAATTCCCATACCTTTGATTTTTGATGAACAATGACCTTTTTTATTTCAGCATTTTCAAAACTTGATTCGTCTTGATTTGGATAATCAATTTGTTCGAGAAGTTTTTTAAACTGTTCATTAGAATTTAAACTCAAAACACAATTCCTTCCCCTTTAAAAATTAATATTCATGAAGATAACGACAAATTGATATGAAAACAAAATCACCATCAATTTGCCGTTATTCTTAGCTATCTGTTAAAAATCTCGTTTAGTTTTCACCCTTTAGAAGAATGTCAACAGAATTTTTTAATTCTTCAATTTTGACTTCCAACGTTTCACCGGTTTTACGTAATTTCACTTCAACGATTCCTTCTGATGATTTTTTACCGACTGTAATTCTTACTGGAATACCAATTAAATCAGAATCAGCGAATTTCACTCCAGCACGTTCTTTACGATCATCAACCAAAACCTCGTAGCCAGCTTCAGTCATCGTTTTTTCAATTTCATTGGCTAAAGCCATTTGTTCATCGTTTTTGGCATTAACTGGTACCACGTGTACATCAAATGGGGCAATATTTTTTGGCCAAACAAGACCATTGTCGTCCGCCTTTTGTTCCGCAATTGCAGACAATAAACGACTTACACCAATTCCGTAACAACCCATAATTACAGATTTAGAACGTCCATTTTCATCTAACACTGTTGCACCTAATGCATCCGAATACCGTGTTCCAAGTTTGAAGATATGACCAATTTCAATTCCCTTCGTAAACTGTAATTTGCCTTTACCATCAGGAGCCAGTTCACCCTCATGAACTGTTCGAAAATCGCCAAAATGACTAACAGTTAAATCGCGATCGATATTCACATTTTTATAATGAAATCCGTTCTCATTAGCGCCAACTACGGAGTTAACCATGTTTTTAACATAGAAATCAGCCAAAATTGTCACATCTTTAGCATTTACGTTCACTGGTCCTAAAGAGCCAAAATCCGCATTTAAGTATTCTTCAGCCTGGTCATCATTGGCAGCAACTAATTCATCAGCCTTCAAAAAGTTTTTAACCTTAACCTCGTTTACCTGGTCGTTTCCTCGAGTTAAGACTAACACTGGTTTCCCATCAGCAATATATAATAACGTCTTAATTAACTTATTAGTACTGATATTTAAGAACTCAGCAACCGCATCAATAGTTTTAGCATCTGGTGTTGCAATTTTTTCTAATTCCAATGGTTTTTCATCTGTTGGCTTATCATCAACATACTTGCTACTTGCCATTTCTAAGTTGGCTGCATAATCGCTTTCTTCTGAATAAGCAATTGTATCTTCGCCAACTGGAGCAATCGCAGAAAATTCTTTTGAATCGTTGCCACCCATTGCTCCAGCATCGCCAACAATTTCACGGTAATTTAAGCCACAAGCATCAAAAATATTTTGATAGGCTTTTTCCATATCACGGAAGGTTTTGTCTAAACTCTTTGTTTCAGCATGGAAAGAATAGGCATCCTTCATTAAAAATTCACGTCCACGAAGTAAACCATAACGGGGACGATCTTCGTCCCGATACTTCATCTGAATTTGGTAAAGTGTGAGCGGTAATTTTTTATATGATTTAATTTCATCACGGATTAAAGTTGTAAAGGTCTCTTCATGGGTTGGGCCAAGAATAAAGTCACGATCATGGCGATTCTTAAATTTATATAATTCAAGACCATAAGTTTCTAGCCGTCCTGATTTTTCCCATAATTCTGCAGGTAATACAGCTGGAACTAACATTTCAACTGCATCAATTTTCTCCATTTCAGTTCGAATAATTTTTTTGATCTTTTCAATTGTTCGGAATGCTAACGGTAAATACGCATACATACCTGCCGATACCTGGCGAATATAGCCAGCACGAAGCATCATTTGATGACTTTTTGCTTCGGCATCATTTGGAACTTCCTTTAAAGTTGGAATCAAAATTTTTGACTGTTTCATAGTTTCCTCCGTAGTAATTATTATTTAAAAAAATACCGTTGAATATCATTCCAAGTAACCAAAATCATTAACAGCATTAACAAACCAAAGCCAATCAACGTAATGATACCTTCCGTTTCTGGCTTTAAAGGTTTTCGTCTAATGCCTTCAATAAAGTTAAGCAGAATTTTTCCACCATCAAGCGCTGGAATTGGAATCAAATTAACAATTCCAAGATTTAATGATAAATAGGCTAACATGGTCAGCACAGAAATGAATCCCATTTTGGCAGCTTCTGAGGTTTGAGCATAAATGGCCACTGGTCCACCAAAATCATTAACACTAATTCCATGCGTAACCATATGTCCAAGAAGGGTGAAAATCATTGTGGTTAGTTTCCAGGTTTCAGTAAACCCATACATAATTCTAGCCCCTAAATTACGAGTCATTGAACTTTCGATTCCAATTTGTCCTACTTGACCTTCATTACCCTTAACTGACTTGGGAGTTAAATTGTAAGTTGCTTTCTTTCCATGCCGTTTTACCGTAATTTTTGTCTTTTGTTTGGGACGACTAGAAATTGTATTCTGTAAATCTGACCAGGACTTTGTAGTCTGACCAGCAACCGAAACAATGCGATCATTTGTTTTTAAACCAGCTTTTGCTGCCACTGAATCAGAAATAACTGTAATCTGATTAGAATTAGTTGGCACTGCCCCTTGTAAAATGCCCACAAGTACAAAGACAATGATGGCCAAAATAAAATTATTCATTGGCCCAGCAAAATTAGTTAAAATTCGTTGCCATAATTTAGCAGATTGGAATTGCACATCTTTGGGTGCAATTCTAACCTTAGTTCCATCGCTTTCAATGATAGAGGCATCGTGATCTACTTCAAAACGTTTCAGACTTTCTTCATCACCGTTTTCATAGCCTTCTATCCAAAGCTCATTTTCTAAGTCACTTTTAGTAACTTCAAGCGGGATGCCATTTAATAAAGTTGTATCGTGACTTGTATTGATCGTTGCAATTTTTCCATTTTTACCGGTAATCAAACTCACTGGCATGCCGGGTTTCAATTCTTCATCTGAATCTTCTAATCCGGCCATTCGCACATAACCACCAACCGGTAAGATTCTTAACGTATAGGTAGTTGCATTTTTAGAATAAGAATAGATCTTAGGTCCCATCCCAATTGAAAACTCACGAACTAAGATTCCCGATTTTTTTGCAAAATAGAAGTGACCAAATTCATGAACAATCACTAAAATGCCAAATACAATAATGAATGTAATAATCGTCTGTATCAATGGTAAACCTCACTTAATTAGATTAATCCAAATAGATGTACAAGCGGTAAAACCAGTAACATGCTGTCAAACCGATCTAAAATACCGCCATGTCCCGGGAGAATATTACCAGAATCTTTTACTGAAAAATAGCGTTTCAATGCTGACTCTACTAAATCACCAAACTGACCCGTAACAGAAAAGATTAATGTTAATAAGATCATTAAAAAGAAATTGTATTGAGTAGGATAAAAGCTTAAGAAAATAGTTCCTATAATTGTGGCAACAACTGTACCACCAATTGAGCCCTCCCAGGTTTTATTGGGACTGATGTGTGGTGCCAGTTTGTGTTTGCCTAATCTTTTACCAATCATGTAAGCACCGCTATCAGTTGACCAGATCACAAAGAGAATATATAACAACATTGACAAGCCAACACTTCTAGCAGCAATAAAGTAATTAAAACCAAAGCCAATATACATCATAGCCAAAGTAACGGCGCCAGCGTCATTAAAAGAAAAGCGATTTCGACTGATAACTGTTCTAATTAGCAATGCGAGGACACACAAGAAGAAAATGAACACGCGGTCAATTTGAGGAGGTAACCATCCAAACCAGCTCAATGGTGCGATTAAAGAAAAAACACCGATATCTGCAATAATTGCTTCAGGAGAAACCAAGAGCAACTTTTTCATCATCAAAACTTCGTTGACAGCAACCAAACCAAGTGCAATTCCAGCGATATCAATTAACCAACCACCATAAACAATAACTGGAATAAAAATAATCAAAGCAATAACTGCTGTTGTAACACGTTGTTTCATATTATAAACTCCCTTATTTTAAACCGCCAAATCGGCGATTTCTTTGTTGATATTGATAAATACAATCCTTTAATGTCGTGTCAGAAAAGTCCGGCCATAACTGATCAGAAAACACTAATTCACTATAGGCAATCTGCCAAAGAAGAAAATTGGAAATTCGTTCTTCACCACTTGTGCGAATCAACAAATCAGGATCAGAAAATGGTTTTAAATCAGCTGTCATTAGGGAAGAATTAACTGTTTCTTCACTGATTTCATCTGGTTTTAAATCGTTTTGACTAACTTTCTCAGCAATTTTTTGAACGGCCGTCACAATCTCTGCACGACCACCATAGTTTAAAGCAAAGTTTAATATCATGCCAGTACATTTGGCAGTATCTGCAATTGCCTTTTTTACTGCTTTTTGTGTAAAATCTGGCAATTGATCGATATAACCCATTACTTTCACTTTTACGTTAGCCTTGATTAAATCAGGTACAAATGTATCAAAAAAGTCCCCCGGTAAATGCATTAAAAAGCTAACTTCTCCGGACGGACGCTTCCAATTTTCAGTTGAGAAAGCATACAATGTTAGTACTTTCACACCCAAATTGCTAGCGCTAATCGTTATTTTTTTTACAGTGTTCATTCCTTCACGATGACCAGCAATCCTTGGCAAGTGCCGTTTCTGGGCCCATCTACCATTACCATCCATAATGATTGCAATGTGTTTAGGAATATTATCATTCAGAATTTGAGTAGTATCTATAGTATTTTTATCTTCTTTATTACTTTTAGAAAACACTTTATCACTCCATCTCATATTCATGCATAACATCTATTTTAGCAGAATTCTTTCAAAGTTAACATTTTTGAGAGAAAAAAGTATGTGTCAAGTTTTAGTAGGTAGTGCTTCTAATTAGATTTTATTTATGTTTTTAACTACTTTTTGTTTCGTTCCGGCGTTGATGCGGGGTCGTGTGGGTCGCTTACGAGCTAACTTCTTGCCCTTCAGGCCAGAAGTGGATCTCTCCAGTCTCCCAATGTCTCTAAGCGATAAATCGCTAAGTGACATCGACACACTCTTTCACCAACGCCTCCACTCCACCTGTTATTCAAATCCTATAAAATAGCCTTCACCAAATTACCCATAGCACTGCTAGTTGCTGCGTCTAATGAAATACTGCCGTGCCTAATTCCTTGATGTTGTGTAAAAGGCTGTTTAAGAAAATAACTAGCGGCCACTTTAACTGGCATGATGCTTATTGGCAAGGTATTGGTCATCTTTATCATTGCTGTTTCTAATTGCCCGTTAATTTCACTGGTAATCACCGCAATCATCGCCTTCAATCCAGCTTTACTCCAAGAGCGACCTTGATGTTTTAACCGATAGGTAAAGCGTCGATGATTACTTTCACAGCCACCTAAACACACGGTTTCGGTAGCTAAGCTTCGCTTGTTGGCTGGCTTTAAATAATTCCAGTTACGTTTCAAGTAACTCCGTAAAAGTTGAATTGCTTCCAGACTATCTGCATCATTGGCTTGAAACTCACACGTATCAAGGACAATTTGAACTTGATCATTATCCCAATTATGCACACCCTGAAATAGTTTACTTTGCAGAATCTTAGGCATCTTGCTTAATCGACTACGAATTTTTCGGTTCAAGTGATAACGATCTAAAAAGTGCTCATGTTTTTTGGCCCCAACCGCTAATTCATCAAAGCAGGATGGTTCATAGCCACTCCCATTATCGCTACCGGTAATCATTATAGTTGCTCGTAAATCATAATTCTGATCGAGATAATCTTGTACTTGATTAAAAACCGCTTGCCGGTTTAATCCCGTAAATACATGCCGGTTTAACGTCTGACGTCGTCGGCCATTTTGGCTAATACCTTCCGTTAGTTGCAGTCGATGAATAAGGACATTTTTATGGTGTTGCTTAGCCTTTAAGGCCACACAAAAGGCATCGCCTTCCAAATACAGATAAGGAACTTGTCGTTTCTTTTCGATGTTCACTAATGTAGTCTCTTCACGTTGTTTTTCACATTGTTCACCTGCTGATTGATAAAGTTGATCCACCTTTTGATGACTGATGGAAAGTGGGGTCAAAAGGTTAACAGCCAAGGCTGTTGTCCGTAAAACACTATGTGAAGCTAGCTTAGCGACCTTTTCAACCATCAAAGGTGAAAACCTACTTCGTGGAATTAACTGTAAGTACCGGTCTAAAGGATAGACATAGGTTTTGTCATTTAATCTAACCAAACGACGTCTAAAAGTAACTGTTCCGCACATAAAATTTAACGTTCGTTGTCGTTTGCCAATAATTTCTCGATATTCTGTTTCTCCAATTAAAAGATCATCTAAATCCTCTAATGCTTGGCCTAAAGCCGTGGCAATCAATGCCTGGCAACGAATCATTAAATCCTGTTCCGCATTAAATAAACTATTACTTTCCTTTAAAACTGTCATGATTTCTGTTAAAATCTGAGACATGAAGACCGTTACCTCCTAATTTTTGGCTGCTATACCTAATTAGAAGATTAACGGTCTTCTCGTGTTTTGAAAAGGCTTTTTTTCACTTTCCTACTAAAACTTTACACTAACGAGAAAAAATTAGGAGTTCTTCAATTTAATTTTTCTAATTTAAATAAGAAAAAACACAAACAGCACTGATAAATGGTCAGGCTCTCTGTGTTAACCGTCTGTTTGAGCAGGTTTACTCAGACAAAACTTCTTTTTCTTTATTGGCTACGATACTGTCAACTGCCTTAATTGCAGTATCAGTAACTTTTTGTGTTTGTGATTCCAAATCATGCAATTGATCTTCGGTATAAGTGTTATCCTTTTCGCCCTTTTTCAAATCATCCATGGCATCCCGGCGAACATTACGAACAGCAACTTTTGCACGTTCACCTTCAGCCTTAACGTCTTTAGCTAATTCCTTACGACGATCTTCAGTTAATTGTGGAATAACTAATCGAATTGCACTACCATCATTTGATGGATTAATACCAAGATCAGACATTAAGATTGCCTGTTCCAAATTCTTTAAAGCCGATTTATCATAAGGTGTAACCATAATAACGCGCGCCTCTGGAATACTAATTGAAGCCATTTGATTAACCGGCGTTGGTGTTCCGTAGTAATCCACTTTAATTCGATCTAGCAAACTAGCATTAGCACGGCCTGCCCTGATATTTCCGAGTTCACGTTCTAAAGCTTGTTCAGCCTTCACCATTTTATCTTGTGCTTTTTTTATAATTTCATTTTCTGTCATATTATTTTCCCCTTACTGTAGTTCCAATATTCTGACCTTCAATAACTTTTTTAATGTTTCCAGCTTGATTTAAATTAAAAACAACTAACGGAATATTATTTTCCATAGATAGAGAACTAGCCGTTGTATCCATCACATCAAGGCCCTTATCAATAATATCCATGTGTGTTAATTCTTCATACTTAACTGCTGAAGAATCTTTATTTGGATCCGCAGAGTAAATACCATCAACACCATTTTTAGCCATTAGGATTGCATCGGCGTTAATTTCGGCACCTCGTAAAGCAGCGGTGGTGTCAGTTGAGAAATAGGGACTTCCAGTACCAGCGGCAAAGATCACAATGCGATTCTTTTCTAAATGACGAACTGCCTTGCGACGAATATAAGGTTCAGCAATTTGACGCATCTCAATTGCCGTTTGAACACGAGTTGGAACACCCAATGATTCCAAGCTATCTTGCAACGCTAAAGCATTCATTACAGTTGCCAGCATACCGATATAGTCAGCCTGAACACGTTCCATGCCCATTTGTTCACCAGTTTCGCCACGCCACATGTTACCGCCACCGCAAACAATTGCGATTTGAACACCCATATCATGAACATCCTTTAATTCTTGAGCGACTGTTTTAATAACAGGTGGATTAATGCCCGATCCTTTGTCACCCGCAAGTGCCTCGCCACTAAGTTTCATGATTACTCGTTTATATTTAACTTCTGTCATGGTGTTTCCTCCTCGTTTTCTTCCGTTTTAGTTTATCATAAAACCAACCTAAAGAGCCATCTATTCGCTAATTTAGTGATCAGATAATTTCAGGACAATAAAAAAAGTGATTTGCTTTCACAAAACACTCTCAAGGTTTTTGAATAATCGTCGTTTACCGACTTACTTACCCATTTCTTTTTTAACTTCTTCAGCAAAGTTAGCAGATTTCTTTTCGATACCTTCGCCAACTTCATAACGAATAAATGATTTAACTTTTCCGCCCTTTGAAGCAACATATTTAGCAACAGTCTGATCAGGATCTTTTACAAAATCTTGATCATCCAAGCTAATTTCTGCCAAGAACTTATTAAGGCGACCTTCAACCATCTTATCAATGATCTTAGCTGGTTTGCCCTCTTCTTCGGCTTCCTTTGTTAATACTTCGCGTTCATGATCCAAAACTTCTGCAGGGACTTGATCACGATTAACATACTTTGGATTGATGGCAGCAACATGCATTGCAATGTCCTTTGCAGTGTCATCATCAGCACCATCTAAAACAACTAATGTAGCAATTTTACCACCCATGTGTAAATAGGCACCAAAATGTTCATTTTCAGATTTCTTAATTACATCAAAACGACGTAAAGTAATTTTTTCACCAGTTACTTGAGTCGTTTCGATAATATCATCTTTGATAGTACCTTTGCTAGTTTCGAGTTTTAAGGCATCTTCAACAGATGCAGGTGCACTCAATGCAAGTTGTGCTGTAACAGCTTTTACTAAATCAATGAACTGATCATTAGAGGCAACAAAATCAGTTTCCGAGTTTACTTCAGCAATAGCAGCTTGGTCGTTATGAATTTCAACGTCAGCCAAGCCTTCAGCTGCGATACGATCACTCTTCTTTTCGGCCTTAGCAATTCCCTTTTCGCGAAGAAAATCGATTGCTTTGTCCATATCACCGTCAGTTGCGACTAACGCTTTTTTAGCGTCCATCATCCCAACACCGATTTTGTCACGTAATTCTTTAACTTGTGATGCAGAAATACTTGCCATAATTATGGCCTCCTTTTAAAAATACTAAAATTCCAGTAAAAAGGCCATCTCAATCTCAGGCCAAAAAGGTCGAGACTTACGACAGCCTAATAATGAACTATTTTGCAGAGTCTGATCCGCCTTCAACAGTCTTTTTAAGATTTTCTAGAGAATCTGCTGAAACGTCACTTGCTGCGGCACTTTCTTTAGCAGGTGCTGCACTTTCAGCTGCTGGTTGAGCAGCATCTTGATCTTCTCCTTGACGTCCTTCGATAACAGCATCAGCCATTTTGGAAGTAATCAAACGAACGGCACGAATTGCATCGTCATTTGATGGAATAATTACGTCAATTTGGTCAGGGTCTGTGTTTGTATCTACCATAGCAATGATCGGAATGTTCAGCTTACGAGCTTCTTTTACTGCGATTTGCTCTTTACGAGGATCAACAATAAAAATAGCGTCTGGTACGTGAGGCATATCTTCAATACCACCCAAGAACTTTTCCAACTTGTCCTTTTGTTTGTTTAAAAGAGAAACTTCTTTCTTTGGTAAACGTTCAAAAGTACCGTCTTCATTCATCTTTTTAAGATCTTTAAGACGTTTGATACGAGTTTGAATTGTGTTCCAGTTAGTTAAAGTTCCACCTAACCAACGATGGTTAACGTAGAATTGTCCTGCACGTGTAGCTTCTTCTTCAATTGCAGTCTGTGCTTGTTTCTTTGTTCCCACAAACAAAACAACACCATTGTCTGCTGCAATATTTTTCACAAAATTGTATGCAGAATCAATCATTTTGACTGTTTTTTGTAAGTCAATAATGTAAATTCCGTTACGTTCTGTAAAGATGTATGGTTTCATCTTTGGATTCCAACGACGTGTTTGGTGACCAAAATGAACACCAGCTTCGAGCAATTGCTTCATAGAAATTACTGCCATAATAAAAATACCTCCAATAGTTCTTTCCTTCCCAATTTTCAATTGATTTGAGAACTCAATGAGCACTAGTCAAATCATCCAATTGAGTGTGAATTTGGTTTAACACCAGCAATAAGTATACCGAAAATGTGCTTTTAACGCAAGTAATAGTTTCAATTTTGCTAACATCAACACAATAAAAAAGGGTCTACACTTTCTGGTATTGGTGAATAACTAATACCGGTTTTTTGTCTGTTTTGAAAATCAGAAAAATAAAAAAGGACATCTGTCCTCTTTGTGCTACGATTTAATCGCCAAAACAAATCGAAAAGAGGAAATTCAGATGTCCCTAACTAATTCTATCTTATGCTTATTCGAAATAACAGACCCAAACTTAATTGTCACTGGTATTTCTAAAGAACGGTGTTCCACAAACCAACGTATTCATGTCGTCCATGCAACTTTGTCTTATCAACTTTTAAAGTGCCCACATTGTGGCCATAAAAGCTTAATTAAAAACGGAACTCACATGAGTCACCTGCGTTTAGGAACCTTATCCGGTGGTCGTTACGAAATGCATTTAAAACGTCAAAGATACCAATGTAAAGATTGTTCAAAAACCTGTGGTGCTAAAACTAAGTTGGTTAATCGTAACGAAACTTTCACACATAATATCAAACATCAAGTGATCGTTTTGGCACGCGATATGTTGACGAGTAAAGAAATTGCTAAACTTTGTGGAATTTCGCCAAGCAGTGTTCAACGAATCCTAAATGCCAATATTCACTTAGCCTATCGTGTTAAACATCTCCCAGAGAATCTTTGCTTTGATGAATTTCGTTCCTGTAATCACTGGATGTCCTTTAATTGTTGCGATGCCGTTAGTCATCGCCGAATTGTTACTTTAAAAGATCGGCTAAGTAAAGATATCATTGACTACTTTGAAGCTCGTTTTTCGGTTCAAGAACGTGCCCAAGTTCAATCAGTGACGATTGACATGAATGCTGAATATGGCAGCTTCATTCATCGCTTATTTCCCAATGCGGCCACGATTATCGATCGTTTCCATATTATTCAACTGGCTGGGCGTGCCTTAGATAATGAACGCACGCAGACCATTCGTACTATCCAAGATAAGCATTCACGAATTTATCATATTTTAAAATCTCAATGGCGTTTATTTCATCTTGATGAAATAAAAGTTAATGATTCTAAGGCTGTTTATTTACGCGGAATTAACGAGTATATGACGCAACAAAACGCCATTGATTTAGCTCTAGACGCTTTTCCCAGATTTAGATCTGTGTATCAAACCTATCAAGGTATCTTAAGTGCCATACACCAAAAGGATGCTAATGCGTTCCAATCCTTACTTACTAACTACCAACCCACTAGTAATCAAATGGACATAACGATCAACACGTTTATCAAAAATGGTTCAGCCCTTCTAAACAGTTGTCGTTATCCATTTTCCAACGGTCCAATTGAAGGACTTAATCGTAAAATCAAGGCATTAAAGCGTAACTGTTTTGGTTTTCGAAATATTGACAACTTCTTTATCCGGATTAGTTTAATTCATGAGTAAACAAAAAGCACATTCACCGAAGTGAATGTGCCGTTCAAAATCTCCACCAATACGATTTGACAGAGACCCATAAAAAGGAAGTTTACACATCAATCGACGCGTAAACTTCCTTCATTAAACTGAGTTTTCACAAATTAGTCAAAGCTAACTTCATTATCAGCTTTGCCATTTTCGATAAAGCTCTTATTATTATTCAAAGAAATTTGAACCATGTTCTTAACAGCCTTAGTTGTATAGAAAGCTGAATGTGGTGTAATCAAAACGTTGTCACGTGCAAAAAGATTGTTAAATACATCATCGTTAATCTTTTCGCCTTTGTGATCAACATCGAAAATACCAACTTCATTTTCATAAGTATCAAGGCCAGCACCAGCAACTTTTCCGTTGTCGAGAGCACGAATCAATGCATCAGTATCGATTAGAGTTCCACGGGCATAGTTAAGAATGTAAACACCATCCTTCATTTTGCTGAAGGCATCATCATTTAACATATGATAATTATCCTTTAATGCAGGTACATGGAGTGTGATAACATCGGCTTGTGCATAAATTTCATCTAAAGTATCAACATAGATTCCTTCTTTTTCCAATTCTGGATTACGGAAGACATCATAACCGATAACCTTAGCACCAAAGCCCTTGAAAATGTCCATTGCAGCACGACCAATACGGCCAGTACCAATGACACCAACAGTTAATTCGTTGAGTTCTTGAGCAATGTCTGGAGCCCAACGGAAGTCGCCCTTAGCCATTTTGTTTTCAAATCTTGGAATACGGCGTAACAAGGACATCAAACCAGTAACAGATAATTCTGCGATTGCGCTTGGTGAGTATGCAGGAACGTTAGAAACCTTAATGTTGTATTTCTTAACAGATTCAACTGGCACATTATCAACACCAACATTACGTAAGGAGAATGCATGGATTCCAAATTCATCCATCTTCTTAAAGATGCCATCAGTATAAGGTTTTTGTTGATAAGCAACAACCCCATCATAACCCTTAGCTAAATCAATATTGTCCTCAGTTAAAAGGTCTGAAACAGCCTTTACTTCAACGCTATTGTCTTTAACCCATTCATCCAAATATGGTTTTTCATCATCACGAATACCATAAGCAATAATTTTCATTACAAAAATTCCTCCTTAACAAATGTATCTTTAGTATAGCACATCGTTAAAAATTAAAGTAAATTTACTTTTCAGTGTACCTGAACACCATGAGCATTTAGAAACTCTAATTTATTTTCTCGTAATTGATGTTTAAAATGATATTCTGCGCTCAAAGCTGCATGTTTATTATCAAAACTTTCTGAATAAATTAATTTAACCGGTCGTCGTTTCTTCACTCGTGTGTATTTAGCTCCCTTGCCAGCATTATGCGTCGCAACACGTGCACGTAAATCGACTGTAAAACCACCATATAGGGTTCCATCAGCACACAAGAGGACATAAAAAAAGTATTGACGTATTTTATTGGTTTCCATATAAAAGCCTCTTCACTTCATCCGAGTATTCTTTGCCTCTGTATGTGTATAACGGATCCACAAAACGAATACCATCCGGTCGGCCATCTTTTATAGCTTCAATTAACACCATATTAGCTTCACTATGTTGACGCGGATACACTAATCTAATGCGTTTAGGAGCCAA
This sequence comes from Pediococcus ethanolidurans, assembly GCF_964062635.1. Taxonomy (NCBI): domain Bacteria; kingdom Bacillati; phylum Bacillota; class Bacilli; order Lactobacillales; family Lactobacillaceae; genus Pediococcus; species Pediococcus ethanolidurans. The sequence goes on along the minus strand of NZ_OZ061250.1, from coordinate 1,648,813 downwards.
TCGATTTTGTTTTAAAGTTTCTAGAATTTCCAAAAAGCGATCCGGACGGTGAACTAAAAACAGTTTGCCATTCATTTTTAGCAACCCTGAAGAAATCGCTAATACTTGGTTTAAATTAGTTTTGATTTCATGCCGAGCAACTGCCAAATAGGCGTTTGGATTTTTTTTACTTTCCACTTGGTTCTTAAAATACGGTGGATTGCAAAGCACGTAATCATAAGTATCTTTTTCAAATTCTTTAAAAGTATCGGCAACATCCAAATTATACATTTTCATTCGCTGTTCGAGATGATTTAATTTGATGCTTCGATTGCCCATATCAGCTAATTTAGATTGTATCTCGATTTGATCAATAAGTCCCTGTGTTTTTTGACTAGCAAACAGGCCAATCGCACCATTACCCGCACATAAATCCATTATTTTGATTTTTGAGGATTTTTTCATTTGTGCAAATGCAGCCAATAAAACAGCATCTAGTGAAAAAGAAAAGACATCTGGGCTTTGGATTATTTTAATATTTTGACTATAAAGTTGATCAATTCTTTCATTCTTTTTTAAAAATTCAGAATCTTTCATTCTATCCCCTTATTCATCACTTGCAACAATTTCAATTTTTGGTCATACTTAAGACATTAATTCAGCATGACAGGAGAAAAGTGCCGTGGTTTATTCATTTTTAAGAATTTTAATACGAGTATTATTATACATTATCAATGGACGTCCTCATTATTTAAATCGGAAAAAGCTTCCTGAAGGATCTTATATTTTGGTAGGCCCACATCGAACCTGGTTTGATCCTATCTATTATGCACTTGCAGCCAGTCCAAAGAAGTTTTCTTTTATGGCCAAAGAAGAACTGTTCAAAAATCCAATTATTCGATGGATTCTAATTCATTGTTACGCTTTTTCAGTAAACAGAAAAAATCCAGGACCTTCAGCAATCAAAATACCTGTGAATATTCTTCGTGAGGGTAAATTATCGATGATCATTTTTCCATCTGGATCACGTCATACACAACATCTAAAAGGTGGTGCCGTGGTCATTGCCAAGATGGCAAATGTGCCAATTATCCCCACTGTGTATCAAGGTCCCCTAACTTTTAAATCACTTTTTTCTAGAAAACGAACAACGGTTGCGTTTGGTGATCCAATTCAAATAGATCGAAAGCAACACATGGATGAAGCAGGTCGTAATGCACTTGATGAACAACTTCAAGGTGCCTTTGACAAATTGGACAAAGAAATTGATCCTAACTTTAAATATGTAGATGTTTCAAAAAAATAAGTGTGGCCAAGAGAATTTAACGTTCTCTGCCTCACCTATTTTTTTGAAATATTTTTAATTACAAGAAAATTATTTATCAAACTGCGTATTTCCCTGCAGCTCGTACATATCATAATACATTCCATGCTTAGCAAGTAACTCATCATGCGTTCCCCGTTCAATAATTCGACCATGTTTCAAAACCAAAATTTGATTTGCATCTTGAATTGTCGATAATCGGTGGGCAATCACTAATGAAGTTCGGCTTTGACTCATTTTCTTTAAACTTCCCTGAATCATGTCCTCGGTTTCCGTATCAATATGGGCTGTAGCTTCATCCAAAATCAAAATTTTGGGATCACTAGCAATCGTGCGCGCAAATGAAATTAATTGACGTTGCCCACCAGAATATTCTGCCCCACGTTCAATCACTTTATTATGATAACCTTTTGGCAGTTCTTCAATAAATTGATCCGCTTGGACAAATTGTGCCGCACGCCGAATGTCATCATCAGTAATATCATCATTATACATACGAATGTTAGAAGCAATATCTCCATAAAATAAAAATGGTTCTTGTAAAACCAAACCAATTTTACGGCGTAATTCCTCTGGTGCATATTCACGAATATCATGACCATCGATCAGAATTTGTCCCGATTGGAATTCATAAAAGCGCATCAATAGATTGATTGTGGAACTTTTACCACTTCCAGTAGATCCAACCAAAGCCACCGTTTCTCCTGGATTAACGGTAAAATCTATGTCGTTTAAAACATCATTTTCGCCATCGTAAGAAAAGGTAACGTGTTTAAATTCAATTTTTCCTTCCGTTATTTTCAAATCAGACTTTACGTTTTGTTTAGGTTGAAAACTTTGATTATCCATGATTCGTAAAATTCGTGTGCTAGCTACCAAACCATCTTGAAAAGTGGAAAGATAATCCATCATGGATGACATTGGATTATAAAAACTATCAATGTAACTAACAAACGCATATATTACACCAGCCGCGACTGGATTTTTGAACGCATCGATACCAAACAGACCCAGTGCAATAACAACTCCTAAAGCATACATTAGATTGATAATTGGATTAAGCAATAAAGAATTCATTCGAATCATCGAAAAACGGGCAAATAAATAATCATTATTTGTTTTTTCAAATTCAGACTCAATTCTTTTTTCTTGACGAAATTGTTGAATGACCCCAATTCCTACTAATGATTCACTAATTTTAGTGTTCAATTGACTTAAGTTTTCCCGCATTCGTCGATAAACAGTTGAACTATATTTTTGATAAAACCAAATAATAAAAACTAAAAATGGTAATAATGCTAATGTTGCCCACGTGATTTTAACATCGGTTGTAAACATTGCAACTAAAGCTGAAGCTATGCCGAAAATACCAACAATTAACGTTAAAAACAAAGTCCAGAAATCTTGTAAACTCATTGTATCGTTTGTTACTCGAGAAACAATTGACCCAGCAGGTGTGGCATCAAAATAGCTCATACCTAGTTTGTGCAATTTTTGGAAAAGTAACACACGAATGCGTTCCAACGTACGTTCAGCACCCATTGCATACAAAAACGTTTGTCCAAATTGGAAAACGGCTTGTAGAATAGCGCCCAAAAAATATAGGCCAGCAAACATAAACATAATTGAAAGAGGTGTCGAACTATGCACTAAATAATGATCCATATAAAATTGAATCAGTCTTGGTAATAAAATATTGATGACACTTACAATTCCTGCAAAAATAATCGCCACAATAAACTGTTTTAAGAAGGGTTTAGTGAAAGGTAGCATTCGTTTGATGGTTTGCATTTGTTCCTTGGTCGTCATTGTATGTGACCAAATTGATTCTTTTTTACTCTGCATTCAAATCACCCTCCTTTTCAATCTTAGTTTCCATTTGTTGACGGCGGAACATATCTTGATACCAACCCTTTTGAGCCATCAATTCTGCATGAGTACCTCTTTGAATAATTTTACCATCATCAAGAACCAAAATTTCATTAGCATTCATGACACTGCTCAATCGATGTGCTGCAATGATAGTCGTTTTATCTTTACGTTCTTGTCGTAATTCTTGTAAAATTGCATGTTCTGTTTCACCATCAACCGCCGACAGCGCATCATCAAGAAGGAGCATTTCGGGATTAATAATTAAAGCTCTGGCAATAGCAAGCCGTTGCCGTTGTCCACCCGACAAAGAAACACCTTGTTCACCGACTTCGGTATCAAACTGATTTGGTTGATCTAATATATCTGCATATAAATCGCTCTTTTTTGCCGCTTCAATGACTGCATCATCTGAAGCCTCAAAATTTCCAAACCGAATATTATTCTTAATTGTATCTGAGAATAAAAAACTTTCTTCCGGCACGTACCCTAAGGATGGTAGATAAGAATTTAGAGCATAGTCTTTAATATTAATGCCACCAACCGAAATTGCCCCTTTATAATCGTCAAACTCCCGCAAAATTAGTTTCATGATGGTTGATTTTCCAGTACCAACTCTACCGACAAGTCCAATCGTATGTCCTGCAGGAAGTGTGAAACGTACGTCTGTTAAACTTCTTTGTTCATCTCCTGGATAGGTAAAACTTTTAATATTAAAATTCAAATCACCGGTGGCACGTTTTTTCAATGCATGTTTATCATCAATGATGCTTGATCTTGCATGTAGTAATAAGTTCACCCGATCATAACTCGCATTTCCACGTTCCATAATGTTAAACAAGTTACCAATTGCAAACATTGGCCAAATTAACATAGTGATATATGAAATGAAGGAAACCAATTGCCCAATATTAATAACATTATGAACTACAAAAGATCCTCCCAAAACGAGTGTAATCATGTATGAAACACCGATCAAAACGGTTGTCATTGGATTAAAAAGTGCATCAAGCATATTAACTTTTCGGTTAATTTGAATCGTTTCATCAACTAACCGCTTAAAATCAGCAATATCTTCCTTATCCTGACCGAGCGATTTGATGACCTTAATCCCCATAATACTTTCCTGTGTTTTATTGTTCAGACGGGAAAAAGCTGCTTGTGATTTACGAAACGCAATATGAATTTTTGTACCTAAATAGCCCGCACTAATTGCTAACAATGGAAATGGAATCATCGCTAATAAAGTGAGTCGCCAATCTACAAGGGTCATCATGGCAATAATGGTTGTAATACCGGTAATAATAGAATCCGCAAACGATAATATTCCGGAACCAGCAACCTGTTGAATCGCCTGAAGATCATTTGTCGCATGTGCCATCAAATCGCCGGTTCGGTGTTCTTGATAAAATGTTTGATCCATTTGCATATAATGCGTAAATAAGCGGCTTCTTAACGTTTTTTCAAGTCTTGCTGCGCCGCCAAAAATTCGTGCACGCCAAATATAGCGAAAAAGATACTGTAAGACCCCCACCGAAGCAAGAATTACTAACGATATCGCTAACGAAACACCAGTTAAATCCTTGGTACTTATTTCTTGAACTAAATTACCAATAATTTTTGGTGGTACAACATTTAAAATAGCAACAAGCAACAAGAATAGTACGCCAATTAAATAATTCCATTTTTCTATTTTAAAAAACCAAGCTAATTTACGAAAAATTGACACGATTTACCCTCCTACTAATTAACTTCTGTTATCTCCTCCAAATTTTGGCAACAAAAAAAGGACAAAAATAATCTTTGTCCTTTATCATTCATAAAATTGTTTGAAACTACTTTTGATGTTTTGCTTGATTCTGCATAGAGTTCATCATTTGATGTAACTTTTTTTGCGATGGTTTTTGTCCCATTTGCAACATCATAGTCCGCAACATTTCTTCATTGATCGGAGGATTATTTTTAAGATAACTTTCCATATATTTACGAGCAGCAAAAAATCCACCGACCGCTCCAAGTAATAATGCAATAATAACGATTACAATCCAAATTCCAGTTGACAAAGTCCTAACCTCCTAACAAATATGTATACTAATTCATAGTACACAAAATTATTCCAAAATAAAAGAGGTAGTCTCGATTTATTTCTTAATACCTCTTATTTTAACATTAATTTTAAATAAGAAAAGATTAAAGTAAAATTATAAAACAAAAATAGAGTCTTTAATCATTTCTTAAACCCTTTTTACGTTGTACTTTTTTGACCTTTTCTGGAGTGACTTCCTTGCCACTCTTATCGAAAACACGCATCATCTCAACTTGGCTTTTAAAACCCTCACGAAATCGTTTCAGATATTTCTGGCGTAATTCTTTACGCTCAATGATTTCAAGATCGGTTAAGCCCTCATTTTTTGCTTTATGTGCCAACTCGTTGATTCGTTGGATTAATTTTTGAAATTCTTTATCTTCTGTCATTTTTTCACTCCCGATTTCTTTATTCATAATACTACACTGTTACACTCATTTTTTCAAAAAATTAAACCGAACATTTGTTTGAATCCACCAAAAAGCTATGTTAAAATGAGAACAAGAAAATGCGAGGTGCCCAATATGTCAAAATCTTCAGAAAGCAAACAAGTCGCTGTACTTCGATACATATATGATAAGGTAAACGAAAAAGGATATCCGCCAACTGTTCGAGAAATTGGCGAAGCAGTCTCTCTTTCATCAACATCCACAGTGCATGGACACATTGAAAGGCTCCAAAAAAAGGGACTCCTACAAAAAGATCCCACAAAACCAAGAGCTTTAGAAATTACCCCTCTTGGCCTTGAGGAACTTGGCGTAAGTGCCACGCCACATAAAATTCCGGTTTTAGGTACTGTGACAGCCGGTGTCCCAATTTTAGCAGTTGAAGAAGCAACCGACTTCTTTCCACTTCCGCCAGAATTTGAACACGAGGATGGCGAACTATTTATGTTGACCATTCGTGGAGAAAGTATGATTCAAGCAGGAATTTTAAATGGCGATCAAGTAATTGTCCGTAAACAAACATCGGCAGATAACGGTGATATTGTCATTGCAATGACTGACGAAAATGAAGCAACTTGTAAAAGATTCTTCAAGGAATCAGATCATATTCGCTTACAACCAGAAAATGACACGATGGCACCTATTATTCTTAAGAATGTTAGCATTCTTGGCCGAGTAGTGGGATTGTATCGCGATCAAATATATTAGATTTAAAACAAAAAGCTCCGCGATAAAAAAATCGCGGAGCTTTTTATTCACGCTATTTTAGTTCTTATCAAAATGGTGAAGTGCTAACCAACGAGCTGTTTGTCGAATATTTTCCTGACCATTTTGAATAGTCCTTTGTGACTCTGGTACTTCGTCATTAATATTTTTGATTAATCTGATATTTTGGGGAAGGTCAACTAAATTTGCAGCCACTTTGCCCGCTAAAATTACAATTTGACAATTTGAATTCCATTTCAAACTAGCTTTTGCGATACCAAAAGGAACCTTGCCACTTTTTGATTGAGTATCAAAAGAACCTTCACCAGTTATTACAAAATCTGCATCTTGGCATAGTTTCTCAAACTGAGCTACTTCTAACATTTTATTAATCCCTGATACAAGTTTAGCATCAAAAAAGGTTTTTAGTCCAAAGCCCAGTCCACCAGCACTGCCAGTTCCCCAATCATTAGTATAATCAGTACCCAGATCTCGTTTCACAATTCTCGATAATTGAGCCAAATTATTTTCTAATTTTATTATCATATTGGGGGTGGCTCCTTTTTGAGGTCCAAATATTTTGGAAGCACCATTTTCCCCTAACAAGGGATTAGCAACATCGTTAAACACTAAAATCCGTGGTAAAGAACTTAAATTCTGTGGTTTTTCAATTTTCGTTAATTGTGCCAACCCCTGATTACCAGAAGCAACTGGTCTATCTTGATCATTAAAAAAGTGATAACCAAGTGCAGTTGCCGCACCAACTCCGCCATCATTAGTAGCACTACCACCAACACCCAGAAAAATTTCTTTAGGTTTATATTTTAAACAAGCTTGAATTAATTGACCAGTACCAAAGGTAGACGTTTTTAACGGATTTAGTTCTTCTGGTTTTAAATGTTCTATACCACTTGCCGAAGCCATGTCGATCACAGCTATTCTTCGCGTTGTGTTAATTCCAAATTGAGCATCTATGGGACGTCCCAACGCATCTTTGACCTGAACTTTATGAATAGTACCGCCTAATTGAGTCATCAGAACAGACATGGTACCCTCACCACCATCCGCCATTGGCAAAGGAATACAATTTAAATGACTGTCTATTGATTTTAAACCATTAATTATTTGATCGGTTGCCTGTTTTGCAGTCATACTATTTTTGAAAGAATCAGGAGCTACAATAATTTTCATCGAAAGACCTTCATTTAAAATGTTTTTTTATTTTATTAGCACGAATAAACTGAATTGGAACACAGTTTGTTGCCTCAACAACTGTATTATACTGAATTAATGAGGCTTTGTAACGATCCTGATCATTAATTTGCAGAATTTCAACTACCAATTTTGTTCTTAAGATATTGATAATCTTTCCAATAAAAGGAAAATCTAAATCATCACATTTTCGACATTTTATTAACATTCCTACTTTGAATTTAGTCAGCATTTTTATCGCCACCAATTATTAATATATATTCATGATAACAATTAGTTTTGTGTGTAAACAACAAATATGGCTCGTATTCATATTGTAGTTTTGCTTGGTTTGCGTGATAATTAAAGAAAATGATCAGTAAGGGGAATTTATATGTTATTTTTGTTCATTATGGCAATCAGTGCACTTATTTTATCCATACTTCGACTAAGTATGGTGATTCAAAACAGCGAACGTTTATTTTCACCAATTCTATTCACCGTGGTTTGTTTGGGATTAATTATCTATAGTGGATTTAATTTACCTTTTTGGCAAAAATCAAAATCTAGTACACAAAACACAACATCCACTTCTATACAATCAAAAGCAAATTCTTCTAAGAGTTTTTCTAGTACTTTTTCCAGTGCCGGTAAAAATGCTTTTCCAGATGAAACAACAAAGCAGAAAAAAGCTGCTCAGTCTGTCAAAGAAAACAACATTTTGAAATCTTTACAAAAAAACTATACAGGAACGGGTACAGTTAGTTTCAACAAATCAGACAAGGCATTCTATGTAAAACCAACCAATAAACAGTTTGTGAGTTCCTTAAAGTCCTTAGTCAAAACACCGTCAAACGCTAAGGCTGCTAATTTTGATCAGATAGCCACTAATTTCAAAAAACTTTCGCTATCTATCAAAAAGAATTTAGGCAGTAATTATTCTGTATCCCTAATGAATCCAAATGATAATTCCAAGCCAGTTTTGACCGCTAAAGATGGCACAATTACTTACAACTATTTTAAATAATTAAAAAAGATCAATCTGATAAAAATTGTCAGATTGATTTTTTTAACGACTTCGATACTGTCTTTGTTGATTTTTTTGACCGCTTAAATAGAATTTGGCATCGTCTGCCTGGTAGTCCGTTTCAAAGTCTGCATTAGTCAGTGGCATTTGTGAAGCAAACATCTTTTCGTAGACGGGAATTTCTAATTCTTCTCGTTGTGACAAGATTTTAGTGATTATTGGTATATTTAAAGCATCTTTAAAATTCGGTTGAACAGTCGTCACATAGAACTCGCCTTCTGCTCCAGATCCATAACTAAACAGACCGATTTTTTGACCAGCATTCAAACTTTCACTATTAATCAATAATGACAACAGACTCAAATAAAGCGAACCGGTATAAAGATTTCCCACTTCCCGATTAAACATTCGTGAATACTCAAACTCTCGTAATAATTGATTTGCATGTATTTCACTGGTTTTCGATAAAATAGCTCTTAAGGCTTTTAAACCCATTTTTGTATAGGGAAGATGAAACACAATTGCTTGTAACTCAGAAATCTTTAAATTGGTTTGTTTTTGATATTGCGTAAAGGTTCGTTGAAAAAAATCAATGTACTGTTGTGATGAATACTTACCGTCAACTAGTGCTTGAGTTTCATATAAAGGTCGCCAAAAGTCCATAATGTCTGCCACATAATGAGCCGACCCTTCTTCAATGCTTAAAATTGCAGGATTAGCACTAATAATCACCGCCATGGCACCACCACCTTGAGTGGGCTCTCCCGGAGTATGCAAACCATACCGGGCAATATCTGCACCAATCACTAACACCTGACTGTCTGCATGCGCTAATACATGATCTTTTGCCAATTGAACACCAGCCGTCATAGCATAACACGCTTGTTTTAGTTCCACACTTTGAACTGTATTGGGTAATTTCAGTAGGTGTTGAAGATAAATTGCCGCCGACTTAGAATTGTCGATACCAGATTCAGTACCAAACAAAATAAGATCAATTTTTTGACGATTATCATCATCAATAATTTGATCGGCTGCATTAGCCGCCATGGTTACCGCATCCTGCGAGTTTGGAATCACTGCCTGCTTGCGTTGACCAATTCCAATTAGATATTTGTTAGGATCTTCATTTCGTGTACGAGCCAATTTAGCCATGTCTACATACCATTTTGGTGTATAAAATCCAATTCTATCTATTCCAACTTTCACGTTCATTTACCCTCCGCCATTTTTCTGTAAACATAAAACTTTTGTATTTATTTTAACATATAAAAAGATTCCGCTTTGAATCTGATATCAGACATTTAAAAAAGCTTAAATTAGTGATTCACATATATAAAGCGTTTACTTCGACTTTTTTCCTTAAAAAACTTACGAGAAGAAAAAATTTATGCTAGTGTAATCACTTGTCTGATAAAAAAGTAAAGGAGTTTTTAATTATGTCGGAAAGTTCTGCGAATAATACCGCCGCTCCATCAGCGGCAGTCCCCGTCAAACATCCCATGCTTGCCATGATGGGCATGTTGATTGGTGGTTTTGTCGGAATGCTAAGTGAAACCTCACTTAACATTGCTTTACCAAGCCTGATGGTTAAGCTAAACGTTAGTGTTGGTACCGTTCAATGGTTAGTAACTGGTTACATGTTAATCATTGGGATTGTACTACCACTTTCAAGTTTACTTACCAAATGGTTTTCAACACGTCAACTTATCATCTTTGGATTAGTTGATTTTATGGTTGGTGCTATTATTTCAGCTATTGCACCAAGTTTCACTGTTTTACTAATTGGTCGTATGATTCAAGGAATCGCCACTGGTCTGGTGTTACCATTGATGTTTACGGTCGCAACCTTAATTTTTCCGCCCTATAAGTTAGGTACGGCAATGGGATTAATTGGTTTAGTAATTATGTTTGCCCCAGCAATTGGCCCGACTTTATCAGGGATAATTTTAGGAGTCCTTTCCTGGCGCTGGATTTTTTGGTTGTTTGTGCCATTTTTGTTGATTGGTACTTTTTTTGCCATCAAATATCTACCAAACGTCAATAAGCTCACCAAACCAAGAATTGACGTTTTTTCAATCTTATTATCAACAATCGGTTTTGGTGGTTTGGTCACGGCAGTCAGCATGGCAAGTAATTATGGTTGGGGTTCAGCCACCGTGTTGATTACCTTAGTTGTTTCACTGCTAGTACTTGTTGCTTATATCTATCGACAATTACACTCTAATGCACCAATTTTAAACTTTCATGTTTTTGAACGTCCCAACTTCAGAATTGGTGCCATTCTGGTTATGTTAGATTTTGGCATTATTCTTTCTTCAATGTACTTATTACCAATGTTTTGGCAAAACGGTCTCGCTATTGCTGTTGCATTAACTGGGGTTGTTATGTTACCTGGCGGTGTTGTGAATGCAATATTCTCAGCAATTTCAGGGCGAATTTATGACCGTTTTGGTGCCCGTTTGTTAGCATTACTGGGCTTTTTAATTGTGATTATCGGTGTCGTCATGTTACTATTTACGACTTCCCATTCAGCCGTTTGGTACGTTATTTTGGCCCATATTGTAATCATGATTGGCGCCCCATTAGCCATGTCACCAACGCAAACGTTTGGTTTAAATGCTTTGGACGCGCATACTGCTGGCGATGGAAGTACAATTATGAATACCTTTCAACAAATTATTGGTGCAATTTCGACTGCAGTTGCCACAAGTTTGCTTGGTCTTGGACAACATGCCTCTTCAGCACCTTTAAATTCACAAAACGCCTTTACAAATGGCGTTCATTTCGGTTTGCTTTTCCCATTGATACTGGCTATCGTTGCATTTTTACTTTCGTTCACTATTAATGATAAAACCGAAACTAAATAGAAAAATGCGTTTATTTACAAAAAACTATAAAGTGCCTCACAATCATTAGACTATTTGTCTAACAATTATGAGGCACTTTATTTTGAATAAATGTTTTTATTAATTTTGATAATGATAGTACATAATTTTTAGACCGTCCAAAACGACTGTCGAAACCAAAACAACCACTATAATCAATAAGACAAAGTTTAAAGACACTTTAAACTGTCTAAATTTCCCAATGATTCAATAAAATCTGCTAAAATATACATGAAAGACCTGTATCCTTTCCTTTAATCTCCGTCGATTAAAAGGCTACAGGTCTTTTTCTCTATATTCAACTCAAAATGAATATTCCTAGAATTTTATTGACAATCTAGGAAAACCTTACACTAACAAATTAAGGCGCCAAGGCTGACAGCCATGATCCCAATAACCAAGGAAAACAGGATATATTCAACCGCCATCCGATAGCGACGTTCCTGAAGTAAAACCATTGTTTCAAGACTCATTGTAGAGAACGTAGACAGGCCACCACAAAAACCGATGGCCATGATCGCATACCAATTACTACTCTCTAAAGTAGTTGCTGCTAAAAAACCTATCACAAAACATGCCAAAATGTTAATTATCAGTGTTCCAAATGGAAAATAGGAAGGTATCCGTTTTTTAATAATTTTTGTTAATTCATATCTGGTAATAGCACCGACACTTGCCCCTACCCCAACCAAACTAACGGTCATCATTTGGCATCCTCCTTTTGTGGATATATCTTTTCACCAAATTTGATTCCCATCCAACCACCAATTATGCCGCTCAGAATACTTGCCGTGAGATAAACAAAGCTCAACAGATAATGATGATTTACTAATAATTTAAATATTTCTAACGAAAATGAGGAGAAAGTTGTGAACGCACCAATTAATCCAGTTCCCAGCCCCAAAGTTAATCTTTGCGAGACTCGTTCATTTAAACTCCAAGTGGTGGTTAACAAGGCTAATAAAAAGCTGCCCAGAACATTAATTAAAAAAGTGGCAATCGGGAAATTACTCAATGAAGGAATTAGTTGATCAAGTTCATATCGCAAGATACCACCTATAAAAGCAAACACACCAATAATTAGTTCATCCATTAAACTGCCTCTTTTCTACTTTACTGCAAAACATAACTTCAAGTTTGTCAAACATTTTTGTTTATGAAAAGGTTGAAAGCTTTCATAAGTATTTCATAGAATGTCGTTTCTTGTGGTAAAAATCAGGCGCAGAATGGCAGTTAGATTATCTTTCTGGACATTAAGTCGTGTAGCAGTAGTTATTGAAATAATTTTGATATTTTCAATCTTTAGTTAATTCGCGATTAATTCTAGTTAACAAAATGGAGCTAGTATAAATTATGGACAGCTTTTGGTAGAATATCTTTATCAAGATTGGAGATATCCTATATGGCCACTAAATATGATATTGATTTTAAGAAGATGATTGTGTCTCTTTATCAAAATGGGGAAAAGGTAAAAGATCTTACTAGCGAATATGGTATTTCAGATAAAAACATTTATGCTTGGATTAAACGTTATTCTAAAGATAAGCAAACTGGCATCAGCCAGGATGAATATCTCAAACTGAAAAAAGCTTATCAAAAGATTCAAGAGGAAAATGAAATCTTAAAAAAAGTCTTGACCATATTCGCAAAAAATTAGCTTCAGACTCAATCATTACCGCAGCTCACCAGGCAGCTAAGAATCACAATATAAGTGATGTTTGTCACGCCCTTAAGATCCCACGTTCTACTTTTTATAAAAATTCTATTTGTCATGTATCGAATCAAGAAAAGCGCCGCAAACGCTTTAAAAAATTGATTAAAGAAATTTATTTTGCTTCTGGACGTCGTTACGGAGCACCTAAAATTGCTAAAAAGCTGCAACATTGTGGTGAAAAAGTTTCTGAAAAATTTATTGGCAATTTAATGCATGAATTAGGATTGTGCTCCATCATTCGAAAAAAGTATACTTGGCATCCAAAGAAACAAAAAATTGAAGAACGGGAAAATATTATTGATCGTGATTTTTCAACTAAATCAATTAATCAAAAATGGGCAACAGACATAACTTATATTCACACCTTGCATGATGGTTGGCTGTATCTCTCATCAATTCTTGATTTGCACACGAAAAAAATTATTTCATGGAATCTTAGTTTAAACATGACTAATGAACTAGTTCTAAAAACTCTTAACCGGGCAATTATTAAATATAAGCCAAGTAATCTGATTGTTCATACAGATCTAGGATCTCAATATACAAGTAACGAGTTTGAATCAAGGCTTAAAGAGCTTAAAATCAAACATTCTTTCAGCCATAAAGGCTGTCCATACGATAATGCAGGTATAGAATCATTTCATGCGACCTTAAAGAAAGAAGATGTTTACCCACAAAAAGACAAATACAAAGATTTTAAATCAGCTAGAATCCAGCTTTTCAAATATATTGAAGGCTTTTACAATAGTCGCAGAATTCATGGAGCCCTTAATTTTATTACACCAAATGAGGCAGAACGACGAGCTCTAAGTGGAAGTATTTAAGTTGTGTTTTTGTGTGGAAGCAATTTATTGCTTCCTGCCAAATTAACAATACCATTCGTTAATAAGTCAAGGCCGCTGGAAGCGCCTCGCAGAGGTTTGCCTTGAGATTATTAACGAATGGTGTTACTGAATTAAAAATATATCAAAAAAGAAATTCTATGAAAAAGTGTCCACGTTCTTGACAGAAATCCAAAAAGATCGAAATCAACGATAGAATACATTATTTTAAAAATATGCATTCTTGAAAATTGTTTTAAAACAACTACCTGAATCGGGCTTATTCATTGTCTTTTCTCAACGAAATCGTTTTGCCAAACGCTTAAATTTTTGGTATACTGTTTTAGTACTTTGGAGAGTTGGCAGAGTGGTAATGCACCGGACTCGAAATCCGGCGAACCGGCTAATACCGGCGCGCAGGTTCAAATCCTGTACTCTCCTTTGACTAAACCTGATATCGTTCTATGTTGGCTTAATTGCTGATGTAGAACGATTTTTGTTTATTTTGTGACCGTATTAAACTTGTGTTAGCTGGTAAAGTATAGTTAAGAACCTTTCCCAAAACGATGGCAGATAATTTTTAACTATAATAATGTAATTTTAAAACACCAATATGTAACTATTGACATTACATGATAAAAGCTTATACTACAAGTAATAATAAAAGTTACATTACTGGAGATGATGAAATTGCGATTAAATACACGATTTGCAGATGCGATCCATACACTATCGTTGATTTATGTTCGCAGCGATCAAAATATAAACAGTACACAGATTGCTGGTAGCGTTAATACTAACCCAGTTGTCATTAGACGATTAATTGCTGACCTAAAAAAAGCAAATTTAGTTGCCACATCACAAGGAAAAGCAAAGATAGAACTAGTTAAAACACCGAATAAAATCACATTATTGGAAATATATGAGGCAGTCGATAATGGTCATCTACTCAATGTTGATACTAATACAAATCTTAACTGCATAATTGGTGGAAATATTCAATCGGTTCTCAGCGATTACTATAAGGAGCTAGAATCAAATGTAAAACAACAACTGGCAAAGAAAACTTTAGCTGATATGATCGATAAAATTTTAACCAATGCTAGAACAAAGGAGAAAAATAAAAATGAACAATAAAGAGATAGCTTTGAATATGTTGAAAAGTAATACTGATGTATTGTCAATTGCACGAGTTATTGAAGACGGTAATTTTGTTGCCTTTCATTTACTTGCCAAAAAGGATGATGCCACAAATGTTGTTGCGTTTGCGGTCTTTGAGATTGAAAACGAAACAGTTAAACAAACGCTGCATACTGAAGCACCTTATTTGAATCAACCAACACCTTCTGGTCATACCCAGTTAGATGGTCCAACAGCGATTGACAAAACTTTTGACACAGCAGCCACGAAAAAAATCGTGATCGACACCATTAATGCTACTTTAATGGGTGGCCCACACATGGACCATGTTCGTGATTATATGGGAGACCACTATATTCAACACCATATTGGTGTTCCTGATGGCTTAGATGTTGTGATCAAGGGTGTAGCAATGTTAAAGAAAGCTGGTAAGGAATCAATTTACACTAAGATTAATTATGTGATTGCTGAAGGTAATTTTGCTTTGACTATTTCGAACGGTCACGCCGGTGGGGTTCAAAAAACTTATTATGATTTATTCCGGGTCGAGAATGATCACATTGTCGAACATTGGGATATTGTAAATCCAGTATAGGTGGAATAATTTAACAATATAAAAAACTTCTCCAACAATTGTAGTTAGAGAAGCTTTTTTGTACTTCAAATATAAGCATTTTTGTTGTAGCTATTGTTGTGAATTACAGTAATGTATAATTAAACACCATGATTTAACTTGATAGAAAATTCCTGTTACACTGCCTTTCAAGTCTTAGAACGTCTTATTTTCTTTACACTTCTAATAAAATTTGTTAGTGTAAGGTTTTCCTAGATGGTCAATAAAATTCTAGGAATATTCATTTTGAGTTGAATATATAGAAAAAGACCTGTAGCCTTTTAATCGACGAAGATTAAAGGAAAGGATACAGGTCTTTCATGTATATTTTAGCAGATTTTATTGAATCATTGGGAAATTTAGACAGTTTATTTGATTTAGAGGAGCAGGTAATTCTTCATCTTAGGAAGTCATTCCAGCTGGTTGTAGCTGAATATCTGAGGCAATTAGATGAAACGCTCGTTCCATCAATTCCGGCGGAAAATACATTCATTAATCGACAGGCTAGAACAATTGAGTTTATGTTTGGGGCCGTTAATTTTGAAAGAAGATGTTATCTTCGACCAAATGGAAGCTATTACTTCCCGTTGGATGAACAGCTTCAGTTGGAAGAAAGAAAAAGAATTTCACCTTATTTTAAAAGTGTCGTTGCCAAAATTGGGCAAACGACAACGATGAGAAATACGGCAGCGATGATCAATCTGGCCAGTCAGACGGATATTAGTGCTTGGTCAGTAGACCGAATTATCAGAGACATGGCAGATACCGTGAAGACAGAAGAAAAATCGTCCGAAAAGAAAATAGTTAAGAGACGAAAAGTTGAGAACTTAGTGGTTGAAGGCGATGCCTTTGAGATACACAAAATTAATCGACGAAGACAGGACGTCCACCATTACATTGTTTTTGAATCAGGTTTAGATGGAACAAGATCAAACAAAGTTGAATTCGTTGGTATCAATCAAAAAAAGGTTCAAAAACGAGTAACTGACTACATTGAGAAGTATTATAGAATCAGTGAAATGACCGTGTTTACAGCAAGTGATGGTGGCCCAGGGTATAATCCGGAAAGTATGCGAGAAATAGTTCCGAGTGCTCAAAGAGTTGAATTTACTATCGATCGGTATCACTTTGTCAAAAAGATTAAACAAACCTTTGGTTTATTTAATCCATTGGTTGAAAAAGGCCGTTAAGAGCGTTAGCTTGTATGATCAGAATCAGTTAAACGTTATTTTAGATACGTTTGAGTCGCAAATTAAAACTGATAAGGAGCTTGAGAGCCTAAGAACCCTAAGGCAATATTTGGCAAGAAATTGGCAGTTTATAAAGTCTCCACACGATCGTGGCTTCATGAAGATCGGCAAATTAGGATCCATTGAAAGCTCACACAGAGCGTATACGTATCGGATGAAAAAGCAAGGTAAAGTATGGTCCGAAAAAGGCCTTGAAGCTATGTTGAAATTAATTGAAGCTCGGGTAAACGGTAAGCTGAATAAATACTTACGTGGTGGTTTAAGAAAGTTACAAGAGATAAGGATGGAGATAGCGACGGAACCATTGAAGACGTTGAGTTCAGCCCAGCTGAGCAGCAAGCACCATTCTAAGCATATTGGCGTTCTTGCAGGTAAAATACCAGTTGATGCCCCAACAAGTAGCCCCATCGGAGCAATAGCAAAAATATTTTCAAACTAAGAATTATGTATAAATATTTGGTTGATTATAAGG
This sequence comes from Pediococcus ethanolidurans, assembly GCF_964062635.1. Lineage (NCBI taxonomy): Bacteria > Bacillati > Bacillota > Bacilli > Lactobacillales > Lactobacillaceae > Pediococcus > Pediococcus ethanolidurans. Next base: position 1,631,288 of record NZ_OZ061250.1, on the reverse strand, counting down.
TACCTAGGAAAACTTGACACATACTAAAATTTTATTGAATGTACAATCAATTAACTATATGTATTAAAGTTATTCTGTTTTTTTACACTAGAATCCTTATTCTAAATCAATTACTTTTCAAAGAACATTTATTTTTAAAGAAATTCTATCACTTCTTTAAATTGCAAATACTATTAATTGCCATCAAACCAATAATGCGCGTAAAATGAGAATGGACTTAGGATGAAAGTGTGGACACGATTTGATAGAATTTCTACTAGAGAGGATCGTGTCTTATGAGCAAAAGAAAGAGATATTCTGTCGAATTCAAGAAAATGATCGTTCAGCTGTATGAAAGCGGGACATCAGTCACTGATCTTACCAGCGAATATGGGATTGCCAGTGCCACCATTTATAAATGGAATGATTTGTACAAGAAAGATAATGATACCGGGGTCTCCAAGGCCGACTTATTAGAAATGCAGGCAAGAATTACCAAGCTGGAAAGTGAAAACGATATCCTAAAAAAAGCATTAACCATATTCGCAAAAAAGTAAGCATCAAAGATTGGCAGTCAGCTATTAAAGTAACGGCATCAGCGCATAGCGTTAAAGAAGTCTGTCAGACGTTGCACTTATGTCGATCAACCTACTATCAGTACCAGCACCAGACTAAGCCCGAACAGTTTAAGCGGCGCCAAGTTTTATACCAGCAAATCCGACGCATCTACTTTGATCATCGGCGGGTTTATGGCGCTCCTAAAGTTCACGAGGAACTTTTACGTGAGGGCTATCATGCCAGTTTGAAGCTGGTTCAAAAGCTGATGCGACACCTAGGCCTCCGGTCAATTGTCGTCAAAAAGTGGCGCTATGAGCACAACAACTATATTGACCAAATGACCTACCCTAATTTGTTAAAACAAGACTTTAAAGCTGTCAAACCTAATCAAAAATGGGCTGCTGATATTACCTATATTCCGACCAAAACTGATGGGTGGTGCTATCTGGCAATCATCATGGACTTGTATTCTCGCAAAATTATCGCTCATAAATTAAGCCGACACATGACAACCGAGTTGGTTGTCAACGTACTTAATCAAGCTTGTGAAACTAGAACTGTCAAGGCTGGTTTGATTCTGCATACTGATTTGGGCAGCCAGTATCGAAGTACTGCCCTTGAAACAGCATTGAAGCAACACGCTATCCGGCACTCTTACAGTAAACGTGGCTATCCGTATGACAATTCTGTGGTGGAGTCATTTCATGCCAGCTTCAAGAAGGAGGAGGTTTACCAACGGACTTACAAAGACTATCATGAAGCCAATTTGGCTCAATTTAGTTACATTGAAGGATTTTATAATTCTCGGCGGATCATTAGTGCCGATGGCTATTTAACTCCAGATGAAAAGGAACAATTAGTCAGTTAGAAATTCTACGTAATCGTGTCTAAAAACTTGACTCAGATCCAGAACCATAAATATGACTATAGGAGAATAAAATGTATCAGTTACTAACAGATTCAGCCGTTGACCTACCTTATCAACTTCTTGCGGATAATGATGTGAAATTTATCTCCATGCACGTGACAATTGTTGGGAAAGAATCTATCGATGATCTAGAACATAACTTTAATTTACCAAAATTTTATCAACAAATTGCAAACGGCGTGATGCCTTCAACCACACAAATTAATATCGGACAATTTATTGAATTTTTTAAACCTTTTGTGAAGGCCAATGTACCTATCTTGTATCTTGGCTTTTCTTCTGGCTTAAGTGGCACCTTCAACAATGCGCAACAGGCTAAAAGAATGCTAGTTCATGCCTATCCGGAAGCAAAAATCGTCCTTGTGGATTCTTTAGCAGCGTGTTGTGGACAAGGTCTCATGCTGTTAGATGCAATTGACAAGAAAAAAGCAGGCATGAAAATTGACCAACTTGCGGATTGGTTAACCGAGAATCGTCTATATTATCATCAATGGTTTACCGTAAATGATCTCAATTATCTGTATCATGGTGGTCGTGTTTCGCGGACATCTGCAACTGTGGGTTCTCTTTTACAAATTAAACCAGTTATGGACGTGGATACTTTTGGCCACTTACGGCCAGTTAAGAAAGTACGCACGCGGCGACGGTCACTTGAGGCACTAACTTCAAATACCGTGAGAGATCTAAAAAACACTGTAAATCCTCGAATTCTGATCGCAACTAGTGATGATAATAAGGCAGCTAGGACAGTGCAAACACAAATTCTTCGACATGTTCCAAATGCACAAATCTCACTGGAACACATCGGCCCCACAATTGCTAGCCATACCGGTCTAGGGTGCGTGGCAGTCTTTTCATTTGGAAAAACTAAACGTAAATAAAAATGCTACCTAAGTTCAGTGAGGTAGCATTTTTCATTCAAATTTATTTTCTTGTGTTGTCCTTACTTAGCCAGTCTCGATTTAGTCGCCCTTTTCCAGTATAGTTAGTATTTATCTTTTGCGCATCTAGACCGCTATCTTTAAAAAGTTTTCGCATTTCTTCAGCCATATCGGTCTGCCAATTGGGGTTACTTCTTCTTTGATGGGAATACTTTTGACCAATTTCACGTTGTTTCTTTCGGAAATCTCGTAAATCAACATTGGAAAACTCTAAATACTTATCCTGATTTGCCGGTGAGAGTTGAGTAACCTCTTCCAGATCAGAATGATCATCCCGATTAAAAACGAATGAAATTAGCGGCAAAGTTAAATAGCACCATAAAGCCCAATTTGGCTCGAAATATGCCAAAATTAAAACAGCCACGTTAATCATACCCAAAGAGTTGCTATGATTCAGATAAATCTTATTAAATATTTTCTTGATGTCGCTCGTATCACTGTATTTTTGGGAGAGTATAAAATAGTTTGTGTAAATAAATAAAATCCTATTGAAAAGGGAATCCCTTCCCCGTATGATTAAATCGTCAAACCAAACCAAAACGGAGGGATTCCCCATGGAACAGTTTACCAAAGATTTAACCAAAACTCTATTATCAAATGGCGATGTTAAAGAACTTTTTCGCCAACAACTTGAAAAAGCTATTAATCAAATCTTACAAGCTGAGTTAACTTCGTTACTCGGTTATGATCCTTATGAACGTAATGGTTTTAAGGCTAACAATTATCGGAATGGTCAATACTTTCGGTTAATTGATTCCGAATATGGTAAGTTGAAAATTGCTGTGCCGCGTGACCGACAAGGCAAGTTTCATAATCATTTACTTCCAGCTTATTCTCGTCGTCAAGATGCTTTAGAAACTACAATTATTCAACTTTACTCTAAAGGTGTTACCACTCGTGAAATCGCTGATTTGATTGAGAAAATGTATGGTTCTTATTATTCAGCTACAACTGTTTCTAACATTACTGCTCAAGTAACTGAGCAGATTGAAGCTTTTCATCAACGAACCATTAAAGCAAACTATGTTTGCTTATTCTTAGATGCAACTTATTTACCTTTGCGTCGTGACACAGTTCAAAGAGAAGCGGTTTATATTGCCTTAGGAATTACACCCACTGGAATTAAGGAAGTTCTTGATTATCGCATTGCACCCAGTGAAAATGCTGAAGTCTGGTCGGAAATGGCAGCAGATCTTAAGCAGCGAGGGCTTAAACAGGTTCAATTAATTATTGCGGACGGAATGGTCGGACTTCAACCAGCGCTGTTACATGCTTTTCCTAAAGCAAAATTTCAAAGATGTTTAGTTCATGTTATGCGTAATATTAGTACACATGTCCGTTTAAAAGACCGTGAGGTCATTTTAAATGATTTCAAACAGCTTCATTCGGTAACTAATAAAACTGAAGCTCATAAAATGCTTGCCGATTTTTATAGTACTTGGGAAAAGCAATACACAAATCTGATTAGTCACATTAGGTCAATTGAAAAGGAATTATTAGCTTTTTTGGCTTTTCCAGCCGCAATACGCCCAACCATTTATTCAACAAATATTATAGAATCGCTAAATAAAAAGATTAAACGCAAGACTAAAGCAAAAGAACAGTTTCCCAATGAAAAATCATTAGACAATTTCATTGGAGTGCAAGTAATTAGTTACAACGAAAAGAACTTTAATCGAATTCATCGTGGATTCGGACAAGTTAAGGATACATTAGAATCACTTTTCGACTGAAAAGATTTAATTTTATGGAGAAAGGGCAATCCCTTTTTACACAAACTTCTTGACACTCCCTTTTACCGATGCTGTTTTAGCTATTATTATGACTATTTTAGTATTGGAATTAGAAAAAACCAAAGAAGTTAGCCTGGCTGGACTATGGGCTCTACGCGCAAACTTTTTTGCTTATACTTTGTCCTTTTTCTGGCTAGGATTAATGTGGACGACACATCATAACAACTGGCATGCAGTCAAAAAAGTATCTAATTCAACCGTATCTTGCTCACTCGTCATGTTATTTTTAGCTTCATTTTTCCCTTATACAACAAGTTTAGTTGCCACAAATTTTAATAATGTCACCGCACAAGCATTGTACGGTATCATTGCCCTAACCGTCTCGTTTAGTAATATGGCAATTTCACATTCTCTAAATAAAATTAATCCTCAAGCACACTTTGGTTGGTTATACTCGTTACCAAATGAATCGGTTATTTTAGATGTGGTAATCAAACTGATTGGTCTAATTATTACCTTAACTATTTACGCCCCTGCAATGATTTATGCTATTTTTATTGACATATTTATAGTAGGTTACGCATCCCGTCATCAAACTGGTTTTTCTAAATAAAAATTCCTTATAAAATTAACTTCATTTTTGGTTCGTTTTTTATAGTCTAATCAGTTAACTTTTTTTATCATTTCATGGTAGATTTAAGTAAACAGACAAAAAGGAGGACACTTTGAAACAAGAATCGTTATTTGCAGATCAAAATAGTCAAAATAGCCCACTAGCTAATCGAGTGCGTCCGCAAAACCTAGATGATTTTACTGGCCAATCTCATTTACTGGGCAAAGGTAAAGTGCTACGCGAAATCATTGATCAAGACCAATTACCTTCAATCATTTTTTGGGGACCACCTGGTGTTGGCAAAACCACACTTGCACAAATCATTGCTCATAAAACAAAATCCCACTTCATTACATTTAGCGCTGTAACGAGTGGCATTAAAGATATTCGTAAAATTATGGAAGAAGCGGAAGAGAATCGTGAAATTGGTCAAAAAACAATTGTATTTGTTGATGAAATTCATCGTTTCAATAAAGCACAACAAGATGCTTTTTTACCATTTGTTGAACGAGGAAGTATCACATTAATTGGTGCTACCACGGAAAATCCTTCTTTTGAAATTAATTCAGCATTACTGTCGCGATGTAAGGTGTTTGTGCTAAAAGAATTATCGGTAACCGAAATTATTAATCTTCTTCAAAAAGCGATCAATCATCCCAATGCTTTTCCGAAGTTGACTGTTGACATTGATAAAAGCACTTTAAAACTGATTGCCGAATTCGCCAATGGAGACGCTCGGGTAGCATTAAACACACTTGAAATGGCAGTACTAAACGCTGATCATTCAAATAATCACGTCACTATTACTGAAGCAAGTTTGAGTCAGTTTATTAACACTAAATCGTTGCGTTACGACAAGCACGGTGAGGAACATTACAACATCATTTCTGCTTTACACAAATCAATGCGCAACAGTGATGTGAATGCTGCCATTTACTGGCTATCACGAATGCTAGATGGAGGCGAAGATCCACTTTACATTGCCCGCCGATTGGTCCGTTTCGCTAGTGAAGATATTGGCGTCGCGGATACAAAAGCACTTGAGCTTACAATCAATGTCTTCCAAGCCTGCCAGTTTCTTGGTATGCCTGAATGTGATGTTCATTTGACCGAGGCAGTTGTTTATTTATCCTTGTCACCAAAATCAAATGCCATTTATAAGGCACGACTGGCAGCCAAAAAAGATGTCAAGGCAACGGGAAACGAACCTGTACCACTTCAGATTAGAAACGCCCCAACAAAATTAATGGATAATTTGGGTTACGGCAAAGGCTACCAATACGCTCATTCTGAAAAAGATAAGCTCACCACAATGAAAACTATGCCACCTGACTTAGAAGGTCATGAATATTATGAACCAACCGAAGAAGGCAATGAGAAACGATTTAAACAACGTTTGGCTTATATCAAAACTTGGCATCAAGAACACGAAAACTAAAAAAATCCCGTTAACCAAGTAAAATGGCTAACAGGATTTTTTATTTTATCTAATACTGCATTAATGAAAGCATATCATAATCTTTAATTTTTTCGCGACCATGTAAATCCTTTAATTCGATAATAAATGCTGTCCCAACAACGATGCCACCGAGTTTCTCAACTAAATCAATCGTTGCCGAAATAGTTCCTCCGGTAGCAAGTAAATCATCTGTAACTAATACTCGCTGTCCTGGCTTAACCGCATCCTTATGCAAATAAAGAGAAGAAGTTCCATATTCCAATGAATATGTTGCCTTGACCGTTTCACGAGGTAATTTACCCTTTTTACGTGCGGGAGCAAATCCAATTCCAAGTTCATATGCAACTGGGCAGCCCACAATAAAGCCCCGAGCTTCAGGACCAACAATCATTTGAACACCCTTACCACGTGCATAATCTACAATTTGGTTAGTTGCTTGTTTATAAGCCTTGCCATCACCCATTAATGGGGAAATATCACGGAAAATGACACCCTTTTCTGGGTAATCAGGAATACTTGCTACATAATCATGTAAATCTAATGCCATTTAATCAGCAACTCCTTTGTTTTTATCTGTCAGACATGCTTGCATCCAAGTTGTGAGATCGGCAGATTTGCTGTACAATAACTTTTCTTGTGTTTCAATTTGTTGTTTTCTCAATTGATAGGCCGGAGCCACGCTTAATTTTTGTGGCTTTGGATTGGAAATGTATGAAACACGACCGCTTTCTATTTTAACAAATTTCAGTTCAAAAAACACCTGAATTAAGAAAACTAACATACTTCTGTCAACATGCAAGTGTTTTACTACGTCAGGTAACTGTTTTTTCAAATCAATATCTGAATGACTAGCAAAGAACTTGAAGACTTTTGCACTCTGCTCTCGAGTGGGCATACCATCTAAATAAGCATTATTTTGCTGATAAAAATATACCGTCATGGCGTCCGGATTCTGTTTAGATAACCAATCTGTAAACTGGGCAAGTGAATCAGGACAATCCACAAGTGCTAAATTTCCTTCTAATGAGATATTGGATGGTTCCGAATCATCTAGAACCACTACTTGAATTTCTGGCTTCAAGTACGCTTGTAATTTTTCGTAAGTTTTTTTGTGAAAGAAAACATAGGTCGTCTGTGACTTAAACATTTCAACAGTAAGTTTGGTGGTTCGTCTATCGATAATTGGCACTGCATCAATCAATACATCTTTTACCATAATTTGCGGTTTAGTTTGATTCCGCCATGTATTTAACTCCAAAGTACCCACAACACGAACATTTTCCGGAAGTGCCTGCAAATAAGGCATTAACCTTCCCTGTTTAAAATCAATTGCATCGATGGTCTGATCTTTCCCACTTAATTGAAATTTCAAATGATCCTGATTGGCTCCGATTTGTTTCACATTTGTTACCTTTTCAGATTCTATTTCAAATTCTGGTGTTGGATTATCCGTACCAAACGGTCCTAGGTTAGCCAAATCTTTAATTGCTACTACTGTAATTTGATCAGCTTTAATCACACCGTCAATTGTTAAAGGTGCAAGTTTATTTTCATCCAGATTAGCAGTTTCTGCGGCGTTCTCTAAGGTCTTTCGTAATTCTGGTACGTTTTCTCTCTTAATTGTTAGGCCCACTGCCATGTGATGACCACCAAAATTCACATATAATTGCCGATTAACATTTAATGCCTCAAACAAGTTCAGTGCGTCAACACTTCTACCAGAACCTTTTAAGTCATCCTCTTCAGTGTTCCCACTTAAAACTAACGTGGGTTTACCAGTTGCCTCTACCAAACGACTGGCCACAATGCCAAGAACACCTTGGTGCCAGCCGATGCCGGTAATAACTAACGTTTTTTGAGCAAGATTATCAGGCGTTTTAGCTTGTAAAATGGCCTCATTATACACAGTATCAACTAATTGTTTTCGTTGATCATTAACAGAATCAATATGTTTTGCAATTAACTCCGCTTTCTCTTCATCAAAGGTAGTCAGTAATTCCACTGCTTCACCCGCGTTACCAATTCGACCAACCGCATTTAACCGTGGCGCAAGCGTAAAGCCAATATCTTGTTCATTAATCTGTTGATTTTCTAAGCCACTAACCTTCAATAACGCATTGAGTCCTACTCGTTGCCCTTCACTCAAAACTTTTAATCCACTCGCTACTAGAAAACGATTTTCATCAGTTAATGAAACTAAATCTCCAACGGTTCCAATAGCAACTAAATCTAAAAATTCTTCCGGAACTTCATCAAGTAAGGCGGAAGCAACCTTAAAAGCCACGCCCACTCCCGAAAGATCTGAGAAAGGATAATGGGCACCGGGATAACGCGGATGCACAATTGCGGTGGCATTAGGTAAGGTTTCCGGCAATTCATGATGATCAGTAACCACAACGTCCATTCCGTGAGTTACCGCATACTCAATTGGTTCATTTCCTGCAACACCGTTATCGACGGTTACTAATAATGTCACACCGTTTTCAATGAATTGCTTATATTCATCTAAATTGGGGCCATAACCATCTTTAAAACGATCTGGTACAAAATAATCCACGTTTGCTCCAAGTTCGTTCAAAGTTTCAAACATGATTGTCGTGCTTGTAACACCATCAGCATCATAATCGCCGTACACAATAATTCTTTCATTATTCACAATCGCAGTTTGAATCCTATCCACAGCTTTTTGCATGTCATGCAACAAAAAAGGATCATGAATACTTTGCGGATCAGGAGTTAAAAAGGTTTTAGCCTTTTCAGGGGTGTCATAGCCACGATTAATCAAGACTTTTGCTGCAACTTCACTTAATTGACAGGCCTCCGCGATCGTTTTAATTTGAACAGGTGACGTTTTTTCACTAGATAGTTGCCACTGATATTTTGGTTTTAGCACGATTCCACTTCCTAATCAATAAAAACAGAGTGGACGAAAGTCGTTCTCCATTGAGATTTTCGCTTTCGTCCAAATTTTTTGATATTTAATTCTTCACAACTCCAACCAGAACTAGAGTTTCTCTAACTTACGATTCTTTTGTGCACCTTCATTACTGACATTGTTTACCCGTCGCTTTAAGGCAGCATTTTCATCACGAAGGGCATCAATTTTTTTAGTTGCGACATCCATTTCCATTTTTTGCTGCTTCTTTTGTGCTAGCATCGTCCCCATTGATACTAGAAAAGTAATTAAGGCACCAGCAACTAAAGAGAGCAAAATGACAAGTACTAGTGGCCAATGCACGGTCGTAAACAATAAACTTAAAGGAACCTCATTCACATTTACCACAGCAAAAATGGCAACTACCAAAACCAAGATCAAAATAACAATAACACGCCATTGATTTTTCATATTTCAATTCCTTACTTTCGATTAAAAAATGAACTGCTTGCTAACAAATCACCAAAATTTGGAAAAAGTTCATACCCACGGTGAATGGCTTCCATATATAGCGGAGCATTTATTTCACGTCGTCGATATCCTATTGCCTCACTGATTTGATGTGCCACGCGATTTGGTGATAGCGATAATAATTTCACAGCATCAAAATAGCGACCACTAGGATCTGCCTGTTTAAAGAAGTTCGTAGCCATTGGTCCTGGATTTACCGTTGTCACTTGAACACCTAAGGGTCGCAATTCAAGGCGCAAAGCATTAGAAAACCCAACTATCGCAAATTTAGTTGCTGAATACACGGTTGATTTGGGCGTCGCAATCTTACCAGCTACTGAAGCAATATTAAAGATTTGCCCACGACCTGACTCAATCATTTGTTGGGCAATCTTTTGTGTGACATACATCAAACCTAATACATTAACGCGAAACATTTTTTCAGTCACATGCATATCAATTTGTTGAAAAGTTTCAAATAAACCAAAACCCGCGCTATTTACTAAAACATCCACTGAACCAATATCTTTTAAGACGTGGTTCAGTTGCTGGTCAATCGCATCGGAATCAGAAACATCCAATTGAACCACAAAAGCACTTGTTTGAGATATTTCTTTGCATTTTTCAGCCACTTGTCGAAGCTTTTCGAGATTTCGGGCACATAAAACCACCCTTGCGCCGCGTTTTGCTACTTCATATGCAACTAATTCACCCAATCCGCTCGACGCACCGGTAATCAAAACCAGTTTGCCATCTAAATCACGCAACCCTTTTAGCCTTGCTAACATATGATCACTCCTCAATTATCTAAGTGGAACATTAATAATATCAAAATCGTGAACAACCTTTGTTGCTTTAAATACTGTTTGAGCTTGTTTTTGAAGCTCGTTAGCCATTTTACCAGTATAGCGGGCCGAAATATGCGTCAAGATTAAACGACGCACATGCGCCTCTTTGGCAATGCTTGCGGCCTGAACATTTGTCGAATGATAATAATTACGGGCAAGCTTACTTTCATTTTTGGCAAATGTACTTTCATGCACTAGTACATCTGCATTTTGAGCAAGTAAAAAGCTGTTCTTGGTTTTACGTGTATCACCCAAAATAGTCACTATTCGACCTGGTTGTGGTGCTCCTAAGAAATCTTGACCATCGATTTGACGACCGTCATCAAGCATCACTTTTTCACCGCGTTTTAGTTGGCCATAAACTGGTCCAGATGGTATATGCATTTCTTTTAGTTTTTCAACTTGTAACTGTCCTGGATGTGATTTTTCAACAATTCGATAACCAACACTTTCAATTCGATGATCTAACCTTAAGAAAGAAACCTTAAATTTTGCATCTTCAAAAATGACGCCCTCGTCACCTAATTCCACAAAACGAATTGGATAAGATAGATGAGAATCGGAAACTCGCATGGCGGTTTGAACAAATTGCCTAATCCCTTTAGGACCATAAATTACTAGCTCTGATTCACCGCCCTGAAACGAGCGACTGCTTAATAATCCAGGTAACCCAAATAAATGATCACCATGTAAATGTGTGATAAAAATCTTATCAATTTTTCGAGGCTTAATTGTTGTCCGGAGTATTTGTTGTTGTGTTCCTTCACCAACGTCAAATAACCAAATTGAGTTACGTTCATCTAAAAGCTTTAAAGCTACACTTGTCACATTTCTAAATTTACCGGGAACACCTGCTCCGGTTCCTAAAAATTCTAATTCCATAACACGTCGTTCCCCATTTACTCTTGTTTATAAATCCTACCTAAATACCATACCACAAATTTCACCTAATTTGCTATGACAACCCACTTAGTTTACACTTCAAATCGTATCTGTAATCAATTATAATTAATTTTGTAACAAATAAACCAAATTCAAACGATATAATGGAGAATAATTGATGCGATTAGTTGATTTCAATTTATCAATAGCTGAACTTGATCCGCAATTGCAATTGTATTTTGTCAAAGATAACCATGATCTACCTGTAAACTCGTTAAAAATTAGCGAACACTGGCTCATTATGGTATCTGGTAAAAAACCGTTGACACTCAATCAATTTGAAAGTCGGACCCAAAACATTAATGGTGCTACCCAGCTTGGATTTTTAGATCAAATACCGCACAAACTTTTTGGCTATCATTTGCGTAATGATAAGTTGATTTTAGGATAAGGAAAGAACTCAAAAAATGAAAAAAGTCATTATATTTTTACTTCTCAGCACATTAATTCTAGGTGGTTGTGGCAATTCCGCTCATGAAGCTCGTTATCAGGCTAAGGGAAAGACCGCTTTTAAAAATCAAAATAAGAATGCTCATGTGCCTAGTGAATCTGACAAACAAAAAAATAGTTCATCTGTTTCAAGTCGGATACCTTCGACCAAAAACGCCAAAAATTCTAAAACGACATCTCAGTATGTCGTACCAAAAAGTATTAAAAAAAGTGCCAAATACGTGTCTCATGGTGCTTTAACTCAACCAAAGCAGTTCTCATATGATTCGTTTGGCACAAAGCTTACTCTGAATAAATTTAAAAAAGTAAATCAAACTATTATTACCCGCCCGCTAAAATATCAAATTACACAAGTTCGACTTCTAAAAAACGAAGCCAAAACTGAAAAGGCAAAAAAAGTGGTTGCCACAGCGTTCAACAATACCGATATCAATTCAACTTACTATACCTTGCAAATCAAATATACGATTAAAAATGATGGAAATACTGAAGCAATTATCGGTGGCCTTAACTACGTAAAACTGTCTAGTAGCTATGCAGGAACACCACTCAGTAATATGGTTGACGGTTCTGCAGGTAAACATGTTGGCTCTGGTAAAACAATCAGTACCAATGTCATGACATTGGTCCCCGATAATCTCGTTCATTCGTTAAAAACTTGTACCATTCAATTTTCGGGTAGTTATCGCACTGATGGCAAAAATTTGTCTAAAGAATCACTTGTAACCGACATTGATTTCTAAAAATAAAAAATGAGATTGGCTAAATTACCGATCTCATTTTTTAATCACGCAAACGATTAAAACTAGTTTTCACTACCATACTTTACGATGGCTTTAGTGATAAGCGTCGTATATTGTTTACTGCCTTCAATATTCGGATGGACATGATCACCATAGAACCAATTGGTTTGATTTAAGCTAGCCCCATACCAATTTACAACGTGAATGTTTTTATACTTCTTTCCTGCATCCGTAATTGTTTTATTTACTTTCGACTCCCAATTCCGCGTTGGTACATGAACGTTTACCCAAAATATTTGTCGTTTAGTCCCAACGATTGAAACAATTGTCTTTAACTGTTGAGTCGTAAATGGCCCATTAGTACCCAAATTAATTAAAACATTACTGCTTAAGTTTCCTTGCGCCGCAAGCTGCTTTAATAATGTAGCCGCCTGCCATACTTGTCTACCTACTTTAGCTGAAATGTAAGCATTTGGAAATACCTCTTGTAAATCATCAGAAGTATCCGCCATAATCGAATCCCCGACACCCGTGACAGTCATTTTTTGTGCTAGTTTTACTTCAGAAGGTTCCAACCGGTATTTTGTTTTAATTTTAGTTTCAGCATCGGTTAATTTTATTACTTTTTCTTTTTTAATTCTTGCCAATTCAGCAGCACGTTGTTTTCGCTTCAAACGAGCTTCTTTTTGGGCTTTTAACGCCTTATTATTTTGAGCCGTTGATTTCTTTTTGTTTTTTAAAATATTAACTTGCAATGCACTACTATGGTGATTACTATTACCTGATCCGCTAACAACTCCCACACCTGCAATAAGCAGAATCAGAATAACTGGAATTGCTATATAACGTTTATTACCAATTTTCGAATCTCGTTTGACCAGATCTCTGAGAAATTTAAAAGAATAGGCATAATTAAAATGAATCAGTGGCTTTTCGATAAAACGATAAGACAAATCACTGATTGCAACAATAATAGCAATTTCGATCAATGGATTAAGAATAGGGTGATTAGCAATGTTTACCACTGCTTTTTCATAGAAGATCATTACCGGAAACTGATATAAATAAATTCCATAACTTCGTTTACCTATCCAAGCAAAAAGTGGATTACTAAACCAATTACCAAACTTAGTCCCAGGATGCGCAATCACTGCAATTAAAATGACAGAAAAAATTGAAAATAGCAACATCCCGCCATGATAAGTAAAACTTGAAGTTCCACTTAATGAGAAGGCCATCCAAATAATCATTCCCAGAGAACCCAGCCCAATAATATTTAAGAACCACCGGCCATTTTTATTTAGTTTTGGATTCAAATGTGTAGAGGGCCAAAAGAATGCCAAGGCCGCGCCTAACAAGAAAGGAGTCATGCGCGTATCCGAACCATAATAAACCCGGTTGGTATTAGAAGGATCATAAAGAATAAACATTAGAATCGCCGAAACAATTGCTAAGCCATTTAAAATTCCTAGGATATGACCACGATTTTCAAAAGCAATCAATAACCCAATAAGAACAATCGGCCAAATAAAGTAGTATTGTCCAATAACTGATAAATACCACAGATGTGTGAACGGAGACTCACCATTATAACGATCAAAGTAGGATTGTCCGTGACCAATCTGCCACCAATTATAAACAAATAAGAGGTTTGTCCATACTATGCTACGAATATTTTCTAATAAATTACGGGCAAACAAGGTCATATAGGCAGTACTGGTTATTAACACAATTAATAGCGTTGGATAAAGACGTTTTATGCGTCGTCCATAAAAAGAAAGTACTTTAATCGACCCATTTTGATCCCATTCCTGTACGAACAAATCAGTGATTAAATAACCTGATATGGCAAAAAAGATTGGGACTCCTAAATAGCCTCCCTGAAGATCATACGGTAAGAGATGATACAGAATAACGCCTAATAATGCTAACGTCCTAAGACCATCAAAGCCCGCAATATACCGGCTATTTTTTAGCCTTTTTCCTGTCGGCATTTTACTCGTTTTTCTATTTTCGTGGATCGATTCTTTTTTTCTCTTAGGTTTCCCCAGAGAAGCTTGTTTTTCATAATCCATACGCGATTCCTCTATAACTAAATTAACTTACTCAACAAATTCAAACGTAAAATCAAGAATACGAACTGAATCGCCATTTTTGACACCCGCTTTACGCAAAGCATCATCCACACCCATTCCACGCATTTGACGGGCAAATCGAATTAAACTATCATCATGCTCTGTATTAGTCATCTTAAACAATCTTTCGAGTTTTTCACCAGATAATACCCAGGTACCATCTTCATCTTGTTCAACTGTGAATGGCTTTTTAGCTTCATAAGCATACGTAACTGACTGATCAGGAACAACTGGTGCTTCAATTGGGTCTGGTGTCGCTTCAAGAACATCAGCAGTATGTTGCATTAATGGCTGTAATCCCTTATGTGTAACAGAAGAAATCGGGAAAATGTCCGGCATGTCATTTGCTCCAACTGCTTTTTGCATCTTTTCGCGAAATTTCTTTAAATTTTCTTCTGCGTCAGGCATATCCATTTTTGTTGGTACAATGATTTGGCGACGTTTTATTAAATCAGGATCATATTTGCTTAATTCCTGATTAATTTTTTGATAACTCTCAAATGGATTACTTTCCTCAACACCACTCATGTCAACTAAGTGTAACAAAACTTTCGTTCGTTCTACATGACGAAGAAATTCAAAACCAAGCCCCACACCCTGTGAAGCTCCCTCAATTAATCCAGGAATATCTGCAATAACAAAATCACGTCCATCGTCTAACTGGACCATCCCCAAATTAGGAACCAATGTCGTAAAATGATATTCAGCAATTTTTGGTTTTGCACTAGTCACTACGGAAAGTAAAGTAGACTTACCAACAGATGGGAATCCTAAAAGTCCAACATCAGCTAACAAACGTAACTCTAATTGCACACTTTTTTCTTGTCCAGGTTCACCATTTTCTGCAATTTCAGGAGCAGGATTTTTAGGACTTGCAAAATGAATATTACCACGACCACCACGGCCACCTTTTGCAATTACTAAAGTATCACCATTATCAACCAAATCGCCGATAACTTTACCAGTTTCAGTATCTTTAACGATAGTTCCGCCCGGTACGCGAACAACTAAATTCTCGGCACTTCGTCCAGTCATTTGCTTATTCATACCATTGCTACCGGAAGCAGCCTTAAATTTACGTTGATAACGGAAGTCCATTAAAGTTCTTAACCCAGAATCTACCTTAAAGACAACATCGCCACCACGGCCACCATCGCCACCTGCAGGACCGCCATTAGGCACAAACTTTTCCCGACGAAAAGCAACGGCTCCATTACCACCGTTACCAGCCTTTATATTAATTTTAACTTGATCAACAAACATATTTTTCTCCAATACTATTTAACGTGACTTTTCGACTCTAATATTCTTATTCTAGCAGATATTGTTGGTAATTTATAATGATTCTTTCTATTCTTTTCTGACTTCAACGTTCATTTTAATTTAAGCATTACCTTTTACCGTTCCACTTAAAGAAATTTTAATTGTTTTGGCCACATTTTTCGGAATACCTAATTCACGTAGATCAGAGACACTTGCCTCTGCAATCCGCCGCATAGAACCAAACTTTCGCAAAAGTTTGTTCCGTGTTTTTGGACCCACACCTGCAATGTCATCTAACCGTGAACTCAATGAATGCTTCGTATGCACTTGCCTATGAAAAGTAATCGCAAATCGATGCACTTCATCTTGAATTCGCTGAACTAAGTAAAATCCCTGACTTTTAGGATCCAATAAAACGTGTCGGTCTTCAGGTCCAAAAAGTAAATCTGCGGTTTTATGTTTATCATTTTTAACCATTCCTGCTACCGGAATTTGGAGATTCAATTCGTTAACTAAAACATCCTTAACCGCATTTAATTGAATCTCGCCACCATCCATCAAAATTAAGTCAGGTAGGCTCTGATGCTCCTTTAAAAGCCGTGTATAACGTCTTCTGATAACTTCACGGGTACTAGCTGCTTCATCTGCATGGTCAACCGTGGTCAACTTATACTTGCGATACATTTTTTTATCAGGTTGTCCATCTGTAAAAACAACCATGGCCGAAACTAGATCTGCTCCTTGAATATGGGAATGATCAAATGCTTCAATTCGATGACCCGCCGGAATTCCTAAAGCGTCCGTAACTTCTTTCATCGCACCCACTGTTTTTGAATCATCCAGTTCAAGCAAACGAAACTTTTCTTCTAATGTAATTTTTGCATTTTCTTGAGCCAAATTCATTAAGTCGCATTTCTGACCTCGTTGTGGTGTCCGAACCGGTACTTTTAAAATATCACTAATGACTTGGTTTTCGAGTCCGGACGGTACAAGAACCTCATTTGGAAGTAAATTATTCTTCTGGTTATAAAACTGGAGAATAAATGTCGTCAATTCTTCTGGAGCAGTGCTAACAACCGGAAAAAGTCTTTTTTCGCGTTTCATCAACCGAGCTTGGCGAATAAAGAATACTTGAATTGACAACCATCCTTTATCAATATAAAAGTTAAACAAGTCACGTGGGGTATGATCGTTGGAAATGATTTTTTGTTTTTCAACCGTTACTTCAATATAATGAATCTGATCACGAATATCTGCAGCTCGTTCAAATTCTAATGCTTGTGCAGCTTCATTCATTTGTACAACAAGTCGTTTTTTGATTGTTTTAACATTACCATTTAGAAACGATTTAATTCGGGCAATCTGTTTAGCATATTTTTCTTCTGGAACTGTTTTGAAACATGCCCCTAAACACTGTCCCATATGGTAATACAAGCAAGGTCGATGCTGAAAGCCCGTGCATCGTCGTAATGGGTACACTTTTTGTAAAAAATGAAGTGTTTCTTCTGCCGCATAAACATTAGGATATGGGCCGAAGTAGTACGCACCATCCTTTTTTAAGTCACCAGAAATTAGCATTTGCGGATCTCTTTCATTGGTGATTTTAATGTAGGGATACCCCGTTCCTCGTTTTAATTTGATATTAAAATAAGGCTGATACTTTTTAATTAACGTAATTTCTAGCAAAAACGCCTCTTTATCACTAGAAGTTACAATATAATCGAAATCGGCGATCTCAGATACTAAACGAGCAGTTTTTCCATCATGGGAACTTTTGAAATAAGAACGAACACGATTTTTTAAATTTTTTGCTTTACCGACATAAATAATCTGACTATTAATATTTTTCATTTGATAACAGCCAGGTAAATCTGGTAATAAAGCCAATTTATGTTCAATATGTTCTGATGCCAACCGATTTCACCTCCCAGCGTAATAAACTTGTAACATTATAACGCCTTTCAGGATTCAGAGCAACAATAAAGGCAAACATACATTCGTTTGTAAGTTTGTCCATAAATTCTAGACTTCATATTTGTACTAGATAAAAAAACAGTGAGATTAAGAACACTTTCCTAATCTCACTGCTTATTATTGAACAAGAACTTTAGATAAAAAGTCTTGTGCACGTTCACTCTTAGGATGACTGAAAAATTCCTCTGGAGTTCCTTTTTCCTGAATGTAGCCACCGTCCATAAACCAAATTTGGTCAGCTACTGAACGAGCGAATCCCATTTCATGGGTGACAACAACCATTGTCATCCCTTCCTTCGCTAAATCCTTCATTACCTTCAAAACGTCTCCTACCATTTCGGGATCTAACGCAGAAGTAGGTTCATCGAATAACATAACCTCTGGTTCCATTGCTAACGCACGAGCAATCGCCACTCGTTGCTGCTGACCACCTGACAAACCGTTCGGATAAACCGAACCCTTGTCTGACAAACCAACTTGCTCAAGGAGTTTCTGAGCAGTTTTGGTTGCTTGTTCATCAGACAGATTTTTGACATTCATCGGGGCTAATTTAATATTGTCTAACACCGTCATATTTGGGAAAAGATTAAAGCTTTGAAAAACCATTCCCATTTTTTCACGCAGTTCGTCTAGTTGTTTTTCCTTAAGATTAGTAAGATCAGTGCCTTCGAATAACACATGTCCATCAGTCGGTTGTTCTAACAAAGTTAAACAACGGAGAAAAGTACTTTTTCCTGCTCCAGAAGGACCAATAACGCAGATAACCTGTCCTTGTTCAACCGTTTCGGAAATATTCTTTAACACTTCAGTTTCATGATATTTTTTATTTAATTTTTGAATGTCTAAAATATTAGTTGGCATGTTTCATTCTCCCTTCGAAATAAGCCAGAATCTTTGATAAACCAAATGTAACAACAAAGTACAACAACATTGCAACCACAATTGGGGCAACTCCTCGATACGTATCTGACTGAACAATTTTCAATTGATAGATCAAATCTGTCACACCAATGATTGAAACAATCGAACTTTCCTTAATCAAAGAAATAAATTCGTTACCCAGTGCTGGCCAAATATTTTTAATTGCTTGTGGCAAAACCACATAACGCATCGTTCCCTGCTTCGAAAGACCCAAACTGCGGGCTGCCTCTGTTTGCCCTTTGTCCACTGAATTAATCCCGCCACGAATGACTTCAGCCACGTAGGCACCACTATTAAGAGAAACAGCAATGATACCTGATGTTAACGCTGGTAAGTTGACAATCAAACCAATTCCAAAGTAAACAAACATAATTTGAACCATTAAAGGCGTTCCCCGAACAAACTCAATGTAAGCCGTTGAGACTAATTTTAATAATTTGTTTCGACTTAAACGCATAAATGCGAGAATCGTTCCTAAAATAAAACCAAAGAACACAGAAAACGCTGAAATAAGTAAAGTATAGCCAATTCCTTTAGCAAAGTATTTCCAATAATGAGTCATTGAAGTATTGACTGTATTGGTTTTCATATGAGTTCCGGCTTCTTTTAAGTATACCTTGTTGATTAAATCCTTTTTCTTAATTTTTGCAAGGCTCTTATTAACGGCACCAGCGAGACTAGTTGCACCCTTTTGGAAAGCAATCGCGGAACTGGTTTCATTAGTATTTAAATTAAAGTTCCCATTAATTAAACTAAGTTGCGGATTGTTCTTTACATAAGCTTCGGCACTTGGCTTTTCCATAACAATTCCGTCAATCTTATTGGTTTGAAGAGCTAAAATTAAATCCGCTCCTTTATCAAATCCTTTAACTGTCACATTTGAAATTTGTTTCTTAGCCATATTATATTGCATGGTTCCTGTTTGAGCACCTAATGTCTTACCCACAAAGGACTTTTTACTTGTATATATGCCAGCATCCTTTTTGTTAATAACAATATCTTGGCCACCCTGATAATAAATATTGGAGAAGGTTACGTTTTTTCGACGTGCGGCTGTCGGATTCATTCCGGCCATGACCATATCTACTTTACCAGTTTGTAAGGCAACCAATAAGGAATCAAAATCCATGTTCTTAATTTTAAGTTTGACTCCTAAATCCTTTGCAATCTGTTTAGCAATGCTAATATCCATTCCGACATCAACACTTTTACCGTTTTTTGTAGTTTGAAACTCATAAGGGGCATAATCAGGACTAGTTCCCATAACTAAAACACCCTTTTTTTGAATTTTAGCTAATGATTGATCACTCGAACTGGTTTTTGAACTCGCCGCATTTGCGGTACCAAAGGGCAATAAAGTGAACAATAATCCAACAATCGTAATAATCTCTAAAAACTTTTTTTTCATAATTGCAACTCCCTACGTCAAATAGAATATACGAAGTATAATCTATTTTGATTATTTATACAAGCTTTTTTGAAAAATAATTCTTTTTATGCAATTAAAGCCTTTATATTCATTTTATAATGCATATTTTCCAATTTGCTGACAGATGATATAAAATCTGTTATGATAAGCGCAAGGAGTGATGGGTATGGGCTTAAAAATTAAACAAGAAATAAATCTCGAAAAAATGTTGGATAAATTTGTTGCACCAGTTGAAGACAAAAAGGCTATTGATAAAAAGAACAAATTTCTGAAAAGAAATGACGACACCAATAAAGATAAAAAGCAAAAAAAATGAGTGAAAATTGACATCAAATGTCAACTTTCACTCATTTTTACTATTTATCTAAAGATTGAAAGCACAAAAATGTATCTAATTGTCTGACACAAAAGTGTTCATGGTAACAAAATTAGGTTAAAATGCCGTCCTACGGCTCACCCGGTCTGGAACGTAGTGGGCACGACTTGAAGCCGCAAACCACGTCTTCAAGCTCGGCCTTTATCTAAGCGAAAATCGCTAAGATAAATGTCACTACTGAGCCCATTTGCTGAAAGACGGCATTTTAAACTTTTTTTATAGGCTAAGTCGTTTAACATCAGTTATTGAAGTGATTTTGATACTTTCAACCTTTAGTATTTATTTATTTGCTGGATATCGTTGATTTAAAGTTTCAATATTTTCTTGTGCTACCTGTTCAAAAGGAATATCCGCCCATTCAGCAACTTGAGAGAGATACCACAAAACATCTCCCATTTCTTTAGTTAACTCTTCTCGATTCAAATCCTTACCATGAAAGGTATAGTTTTTAACTAAATCTACTACTTGCCCACTTTCGCTTGCTAAACCTAGGGCACAGTTTGTTAAAACTTGTTCATTGCCAAACAAAGTTCTGTTTGCTTTCTTTTGATAATCATTGAATTCCATTATTAATCCTCCCCGATACGTTTCTCAATCCATTGCCAAACCTGATCCTTACCCATTTTTGTTTGGGCCGAAAAAAGTTGAAATTCATCAGGTTCACTAAAATGGAGTGTCTTTTTGATTAAGCTTTCACTCTTATTCCACTTACCACGAACAACCTTATCACTCTTAGTTGCCACAACTAAAATTGGAATTTGATAGTAATGTAGCCAATCATACATTGCAACATCATCTTCACTTGGTGCATGACGTGCATCAACCAAGGAAATTACACCCTTTAATTGAGGACGCGTAGACAAATAGGTTTCAATCATTTTTCCCCATTTTTCACGCTCTGTTTTCGATACTTTGGCATAGCCATAACCTGGAACATCAACGAAGTACAATTGATCCTCAACATTATAGAAATTCAAAGTTTGCGTTTTCCCCGGCTGTGAAGACGTTCTTGCATAACTATTACGATTAATTAAAACATTTGTCAACGATGACTTACCAACGTTAGAACGCCCTACAAGCGCGATTTCTGGATAACCAGTTGTTGGATACTGAGCTGGAGCTACGGCACTCATGACCAACTCGACATTATGAACTTCCATTTCTTGTACCACCTTTTTAATCTTGTTTAATTTTAACACACAAAGATTGAAATTTTTGATCAAAAAAATAATGACTTCCAGTTCAGAAGCCATCATTCTTTTATTACCACACATTTAGGAAGCTTTTTTGTCTTTTAAAATTAATTCTGGTTCTGCATGATCAACCACAGTTCGTTTCGTCACTGTAACTTGTTCAACGTCTTCTCGAGAAGGAATATCAAACATAATATCACGCATAACCTCTTCAATAATCGAACGTAACCCACGAGCACCAGTATTTCGTGAAATTGCCTCTTTAGCAATTGCTCGCAAAGCTTGTGGTGTGAAATGTAGTTTAACATCATCCAGCGCTAGTAAAGTCTTGTATTGTTTGACTAAAGCGTTCTTGGGCTCTGTTAAAATTCGAACCAAATCATCCGTGGTTAGTTTTTCCAAGGCCGTTAAAATTGGTAAACGACCAATGAATTCAGGAATTAAACCAAATCGGAGTAAATCTTCTGGAATCACTTGTTGCATGAGACTCTTAGATTCATCAATCACCTTAGTTGAGTCTGTGCCAAATCCAATGACTTTATCACCTAAACGACTCTTAACAATATCTTCAATACCATCAAAAGCACCGCCGACAATAAATAAAATGTTAGTGGTATCAATTTGAATAAACTCTTGTTGTGGGTGCTTACGTCCTCCTTGAGGTGGCACATTAGCAATTGTACCTTCTAGAATCTTAAGGAGTGCTTGCTGAACCCCTTCACCGGACACATCACGGGTAATAGAAACATTCTCACTCTTTTTAGCAATTTTATCGATTTCATCAATATAAATAATTCCTTTTTCAGCCTTATCTACATCGTAATCTGCATTTTGTAAAAGTTTTAAGAGAATATTTTCAACATCTTCCCCAACATAACCAGCCTCTGTTAATGTCGTTGCATCTGCAATTGCAAATGGCACATTTAAAATACGAGCCAAGCTTTGAGCTAAAAAAGTCTTTCCTGAACCAGTTGGTCCAATAATACTAATATTACTCTTTTGTAATTCAATATCCCCATCATCAGCATTTTCCATTTGGTTGATTCGTTTATAATGGTTATATACCGCCACTGAAAGGGTACGTTTAGCTTCTGTTTGACCAATCACATATTCATTCAACTTATTGACAATTTCTGCCGGTGTCGGAATATCAGAAAATTCCTCAGCACTCTCACGAGAAACATCTTCATCAATAATTTCTTTACATAAATCAATACATTCGTTACAAATATAAACGCCAGGACCTGCAACAATTTTTTTAACTTGATCCTGAGTTTTTCCACAGAACGAACAAGTTATTGTCCCTGTGTTATCGGTGTTATCTAACAACCAACTCACCTCTCTAATGTTTATAGAACCATCATAACAAAAACCCTGATATTAAGCTAATAACTCGTTTTACAAAAATGAGATTGAGAAAATTTGCTTTTCCCAACCTCCTTCTTGTATTCAAGATAAGCTTGAATTATTTAGCTTCTTTATCTGTATCATCTTTTTTTGCAGCTTTTGCTTTACTTTCTTCTACAGCAGAATCTGTAATAACTGCAACGGCCTTCTTAACAGCAATATCATGCTTCAACATGTCTTCAGAAAGTGCCTTCTTAACAGCACTCTCTTCCATACCATATTGTGAAGCCAAATCTTTGATTTCAGCAGCAACTTCATCAGCTGTAGGGACAATCTTTTCAGCTTCAACAATTGCTTCTAGAACCAAATTAGTTTTAACTCGGTTTTCAGCTCCATCAGCTAATTGCTTTTTAAGATCATCTTCTGAAGTACCAGTGATCTTATAGTAAGTCTTTGGATCAATTCCTTGTTGTTGCATGTTTGCTAAGTACTGGTCAAGCTGACGTTGAACATCTTCATCGATCATTGCTTGAGGAACTTCTTTAACTTCAGCATTGTCAACAGCTTTTTGAATTGCTTCGTCTTCTTTAGCTTGAGCAGCTGCATCGTCTTTTTGTTTCTTCAATTCATCATGTGTCTTAGCTTTTAATTCTTCCAAAGAGTCGACTTCTTCATCAACGTCTTTAGCAAATTCGTCATCTAATTCAGGAAGTTCTTTTGTTTTAATTTCGTGAATAGTAACGGCAAAGACAGCTTCTTTACCTTGAAGATCCTCTGCATTGTAGTCATCAGGGAAAGTTACCTTAACATCAACCTTATCATCTGACTTATGACCGATTAATTGATCTTCAAAACCAGGGATAAAGGAATTAGAACCAAGTTCCAAATCATAATTCTCAGCCTTGCCACCATCAAATGGTTTGCCATCAACTGTTCCGACAAAATCAATTGTGACTGTGTCACCCTTTTCAGCTGGCTTGTCTTCTTTCAAAACAAGTTCTGCTTGTTGTTCACGTTTCTTTTCAATGTCAGCGTCTACTTCTTTAGAAGTAACACGATGACTTTGTTTAGCAACGCTTAAGCCTTTGTAATCACCAAGTTTAACGTCTGGTTTAACAGTCACAACAGCTTTTAAAACCCAAGCTTTACCCTTTTCCATACTATCAACATCAATTTTTGGTTGATCCACTGGTTCAATTTTTGTTTCTTCAATAGCAGCTTCATAAGCTTCTGGAAGTACAATATTTAAAGCATCTTCATAGAGTGCTTCTTCGCCATACATTTGATTAAAGATTTGACGTGGGACACGTCCCTTACGAAATCCGGGAACATTTAATTGTTTCCGTGTTTTTTGAAAGGCTTTGTCTAAACCTTCTTGAATTTTATCAGTACTAATTTCGAATGTTAATTCGCCATTACTAGCACTCTTTTTTTCCCATTTTGCAGTCATTATTTTCCCTCCGACAATAAAAAAGTGGTTTTACAATTTGTATTGCATACGGATACTAGTTTACCGTATACAAATAGAATTGTAAATGCTTATGTCCTTAATTATCGTGTATAAAGGCTAATTTGTATCACATTGAACCCGAAATACAAAAAAAGATTCGGAATTAAATTCCGAATCTTTTTAATATGCTTCAAAAATTAATTAATCATCAATTTCAGAAACAACACCGGCACCAACAGTATGTCCACCTTCACGAACAGTGAACTTAGTACCTTTTTCAATGGCAACTGGTTCGATAAGTTCTACAGTAAATGTAACGTTATCACCAGGCATTACCATTTCAACGTTATCAGGTAATTCAATGACACCTGTAACATCAGTTGTATGGAAGTAGAATTGAGGACGATAGTTTGAGAAGAATGGTGTATGACGACCACCTTCCTCTTTCGTCAAGATATATACTTCAGACTTGAACTTCTTGTGTGTCTGGATTGAACCAGGTGCAGCAAGTACTTGTCCACGGACAACTTGTTCACGGTTAATACCACGAAGTAAGACACCAACGTTATCGCCGGCCTCACCTAAATCAAGAGTCTTACGGAACATTTCAAGTCCTGTAACAGTAGATTTAAGGACTTCATCCTTCAAACCAACAATTTCAACTTCGTCACCGATCTTAACTTCACCACGGTCGATACGACCAGAAGCAACAGTACCACGACCAGTAATTGTGAAGACATCTTCAACAGGCATTAAGAAAGGTTTGTCGTTATCACGTTGTGGTGTTGGGATATATTCATCGATAACATCCATTAAGTGAAGGATAACTTTTTCTTGTTCTGGATCGCCTTCAAGGGCCTTCAAAGCTGAACCACGGATTACAGGAATATCATCACCAGGATAATCGTATTCTGATAATAATTCACGTACTTCCATCTCAACTAAGTCAATCAATTCGTCATCATCAACTAAATCAGTCTTGTTTAAGAAGACAACAATATAGTTAACACCAACTTGGTGAGCAAGTAAGATATGTTCACGAGTTTGTGGCATAGGACCATCAGTTGCAGCAACAACTAAGATGGCACCATCCATTTGAGCGGCACCAGTAATCATGTTCTTAATGTAATCAGCATGTCCTGGAGCATCAATATGTGCATAATGACGCTTTTCTGTTTCATATTCAACGTGAGCAGTATTGATTGTAATACCACGTTCACGTTCCTCTGGAGCAGCATCAATATCAGCATAGTCTTCAGCTTTTGCTAAACCTTTGCTAGCTAAAACCTTTGTGATAGCTGCTGTCAAAGTAGTCTTCCCATGGTCAATATGGCCAATTGTACCAATATTTACATGGGGTTTTGTTCTTTCGTAATGTTCTTTTGCCATTAATACGAACCTCCTGTATTTTCGTAAGAATTACTCAGCCCTTGGCGTGGCTGGATTCTTTAAAAACTATTATACTACATCCTCATGAAAAGGCAAAGGTTCACCTTAGAGAATCCTTAAACATTATATATAGAACATTGAAGTTTGTAAACCAATTAAACCAAAAAAGTTACATTATTTATAGCTTTTTGCTTACTTTGTTTCATTAATTTTCAAAAAGCTCACTAGTAAGGGTCTGAAACTTCTTTTGCCACTTACTAATCGTTTGATTTTCTAGTGTGTTGGCATGTGCACGACCGTAATAATCGTCAATCCAGTAATTTACCCATAATTCCGGCGTTTTAAACACTTGGTCAGCAAATGGATAAACATAACTCAAATAGAGGTTTTTATCTTTTACAATTCCCTCTAATAAAATTGGATCCTGGTTTGCTAGTCTTTGTTGTAAAAGTTTATTAAATTTTCGCTGAATTTGATTATCTAAGATTCGCGTAAGCTTGGCTAAATCTACTTCATGGTTCTGTTTATCAATCCAATAAAATTGAATTTTTTGACTTAATTTTAAAGAAATAACATTTTCAAGAACCGTTGCGCGTATAAGCGGATGGACAAAAGGATCAAGAAAAATAAACTGAGCCGCCTGGAAATACTCAGTAGCTGGTAGTTGTTTGGATTCTTGAAGGACATCATGCGAAGCTGTTATCGACAAATCGCCCAAATGATAAAATTTTTTTAATTTTTGATTTAAGGTAACTTTTTGTTGCCTCACTTCAGCTTCTTTATCCGCTAATTCACTCGTAAAATTGGCGACATTCTCACCATGAACTTGTTTTAAATTTTCTAAAAAAGCATAGGCATCTAAAAAATTTTGGCAAGCAAGTAAAATAGAAAAATAAAGTTTCTGTGTTTTCAAACTGCTTATATAGAAGTTGTACTGGTCATTTGCGTATCTTAAGCTCTCAAGGTAATGCTTTGTTTTATAGAGACTTAATACAAAAAAATAATTCAACTGTGAATTATTCTGCAATTCACTTACAGATGGTTCAATTAGATTCAACGCCTTTTCCCATTGTTCATCTGCAATAGCCTGTTTAATTTTAAATAATTGTGCCTTACTCACATAAAACCTCCGAATCTAAAAACTGGTGATGTCTAACAATCAACATTACCAGTTTCTTAACTATTTCTCTTCAACTTTTCTTGGTGCTTTTACTGGCGCTTTTCGATGGTGCTGATTAACTTCCATAATGACAGGAAGGATTACTGGATGTCGTTTTGTTTGATCAAATAAGTAACGACTAATCTTTTCTCGAATGTCCTGTTTTAAATGACCCCAATCAAATTCCTTATTATCAAGGTTATTTTGTACCACCTCAGTCACAATTGAAGCACTCTCTTTGAGTAAATCATGGCTGCTATTCACGTAAACAAATCCTCGTGATGTAACTTTAGGTTCCCCAATAATCAGTTTTTTCTTTCGGTCAATGGTCACAACCGCGATAAAAATACCGTCATCTGATAGTATCTTGCGATCACGCAACACAATATTTCCAATATCGCCAACACCAATTCCATCAATCATGGTATCGCCAACTTCAATTCCTTGTCCTAAATGCATTTCACCATTTTTATACTCTAAAACATCGCCCTTTTGGGTTAAGAAAATATGATCATCAGCCATTCCGACTTCACGTGCAAGTTGTGCATGCGTATTTAACAACCGATATTCACCCTGGATAGGAATCAAATAGGCCGGTTTTAAAAGATTAATCATCAATTGCAGATCATTTTTGCTAGCATGTCCTGAAGCATTTAAATCATCAGAAATAGCCTTAACTTCGCCACCAGCACGATAAATCATATTCTTGGTCTTAGCCACGGTGGTTTCCATTGCATGCGATGGTGTGGTTGTAATAAATACTAGATCTCCTGGATCGATATGAATCCCCTTACCTGGATCATTAGCCATTTTTTGTAGTGCTTTAATTGGTTCACCCATTTTGCCAGTCTCAAGAATAACTGTGCGTTCTTTATCTAAACTGTTTAGTTTATTGAATGGAACAATTACATCATCCGTTGGTAAATGTAGCTTTTTCAGATCTAAAGCCGTGTTTACAATTCTTTCTAAATCATGTCCGGTAAGTACTACCTTGCGGTCTGATTGTGCAGCGGCATCTAATACTTGTTGAATTCGCAAAATATTAGAGGCAACGGAGGCTACCACAATTCGACCTTCATGATATTTGAAGGTCTCCAAAATATAATTTGCAATATCACGTTCATTTGTCGATGGTTTGGGATTTTCATCGTTTGCTGATTCACTTAGAAGAGCTAAAACACCATTTGCACCAATTTGTCCCAATCGACCAAAATCAGTCGCATACTCACTCGAAGCTGTTTGATCAAATTTAAAATCACCGGTATAGACAATCTGTCCCTCGCTTGTCTTTAAAACAATACCCAAAGATTCGGGAATAGAATGGGTCGTTTTGAAAAATGAAACGGTCACATCGCCAAAATCTATTTCCATTTTTTCATTGACAATATGAAAATCCTTAAAATTCTTTAATTTATTATCTTTTTCAACATTTAATTTGGCTAAGGCAATGGTCATTTCAGAACCAAATACTGGCACTGGAAACTTATCCAAAAAGTAGGGTAAAGCCCCAATGGCATCAGCGTGTCCATGAGTTAAAAAGACACCAACAATTTTGTCACTATGATCTTCTAAATATGAAAAATCTGGAATAACCACATCGATTCCAAGTAATTCATTTTCTGGATATTTCAAACCACAATCCAACACGTATATTGAATCATTAACTTCAACGGCATACATATTTTTACCGTTTTCCCGTACCCCACTAAAAGGGATAATTTTAATACTATTACTCATTCATTCCACCTCAAAATTTTTAATTGCTTTCATTATTCACTTGTTTATCTATCAAAATACGCGAACTTAAAATGAACCTAATATCACAAAACGGCTTTCTTTTTTAAATTCAAATGTAAAATTTCAGATGAATTTTTTAGTTCGCCAGCCCAAATATCACTTATTTAGTACTGTTTTAACCCAAAAATTCGTTCATTCTTACTGAATTACATTTTTTTGCGCTATTACAAATTTATTCTGTCTCGACGTATAAACTGCTTTAAGTTTACCACATTTTATCAATAGAGTTGTATTTCAAGTATTTGAAAGTTATTAAATTTTCTTTAAAGATGGAATTTTTAAACCAGCATGATCAAATTAATTGTACAAAAAAAGCGAAGCACTAAGCCTCGCTTTTTTAAAACTATTAACGACGTAAACCTAATGATTCAATTAAATCACGGTAACGTTGAATGTCTGTTCGACGTAAGTAAGCCAACAAATTACGACGATGACCAATTTTCTTCATCAAACCACGTTGTGAATGAAAATCCTTCTTATGAACGCTTAAATGCTGATTAATTTCATTAATATCTGCAGTTAAAACAGCGACTTGGACTTCTGTAGAACCTGTATCGCCATCATGACGCGCATACTTCTTGATGATTTCATTTTTCTTTTCTTGTGAAATTGCCATTATTTTCACCCCTTTTTTATATTGCCCGAAACTGGGTTAATCGTTGGTGATTCGATAAATCAAGTATGGGTTCGTGCTCAATGCACAAAGTATATCTTACCTAATTTTCTCATAAAACACAAGTCTAAGTTCTTTTTCTACTCGTAAACTAGGCATTTTTGCCTATCAAGTAATGTTACTTGACAATTTCTTATTGCATTAAATACTCGTCTTCTGTATAATAACACTTGTTGTAGTATTGATTTCAGATCAGTGGAGGTGAATCAAATGCCAGTTATTAAATCCGCAATGAAGCGAGTAAAAACTAACGAAAAAGCAGCTTTACGTAACCAATCACAAGTAAGTAAGTTACGTACTGCAGTTAAAAAATTCGAATCAGCAGCTGTTAAAGGCTCTGACGACAAACAAGACTTATATCTTACAGCAATCAGTAAGCTTGACCAAGCTAAAACAAAAGGCTTAATTAAAGCTAACAAAGCTGCTCGTACTAAGTCACGTTTAACAAAACAACTTGCTAAATAATTTATGAAACTAATAAAAGCCTTGAGATTTTTATCTCAGGGCTTTTATTTTCGGCATTTTTAAGCAATTTGTTGACCAATAAATCTAAGTAAAAATAATTCAAACAAGAGTTCGGGATCTTTTTGGGTAGATTTAAGCTGAAGATCTAAGTCTGTTAATCCTGTGTACCCCATTGTCAGATCCTGCATCGAAAAATGCCGACTAGTCTGCATTGCCAATTTCACGCGATAAGGATGGACTTTCAGTTTTCCCGCAATATCCCCTTGTGAAAATCCTTGATTCTGCAAAATTTTTACTTGCAAAAGTAAACGAAATTGACCAACCAACACAGCGTTTATTCTCAATGGTTGTTCCTGTTGGGTAATTAAACTTTGATAAATATCAATAGCCTCTTTCGATTTTTTTTGTAGCACCACGTTGCTTAAATCAAATACATTTTGATCCAAGCTTTTGGAAACTAACGCATCTACAGACTCGGCAGTAATCTTTTTTTCTTTGATATTATAAAGCATTAATTTTGGCAACTCATTCATCATTCTACTTAATTTTGAATCCGTGCGAAAAAGCAATTGATCTAATGCTTCCGATGAAATTGTATACTTTTTTGAATTAAGTTGATTTTTGACTAGTTGATTAATCTGACTCGAATTCAAATTTCCAATTTGAATCGTCGTTGCTTGCTTATTTAATGTTTTAACAATCTTTTTTCGACCATCTAGTTTTTTATATGAAGCAAAAAGTACCAAAACAGTCGAGTCAACCGGACGATCAATGTACGCTTGTAAACCCTCAATGTCTTGATCAGGGCCTCCCTTATGCCGTTCGCCAGTTAGAAAGTACGGATTCCTAACGAAAACAACTCGACGTTCGCCAAAAAAAGGGGCCGAGGTGGCATCATCTAATGCCACTCCAAGTGATGTGATTTCCATATCATAGTTACCAATGTTCATTTCTCGTTCCTCACTGGGAACTAACGCCTGAAAAGCATCTTGAATTTGTTGTTCTAAATAATCCTCTTGTCCTAAGATTAAATAGATTGGTTGCGTTTGATTTGAAGCCAAATTTTTTAATAATTCAGTGTACTGTATCTTTTTCATAATTCCTCCGTACAAAACGCCAATTTGTAAATCCCTGTGGCGTAAAGTAATAACTAATCATCCCTTCGTCAATCGTAGACAAAGATTGAATTTTCAGTTCTTTCAATGTTTGCAATGTTTCTGGATTGGGATGTCCATAATGATTATTTTTTCCCGCCGAGATAACTCCAATTTTAACACGAATTTTATCTAAATAATCTTTAGCCGAAGCCGTTTTACTGCCATGGTGCCCTAATTTGGCAATCGAAGCTTGTAATTGTGGGTAATGGGCAATAATTTCTCGTTCGCCTGCTTGATCCAAATCACCTGAAAAAATAAAATTATCTGTTCCAAATTTTCCCCATAATGTTAAGGAATCATGGTTTTCACCCTTTCCTTCTGTAAACGGATGAACAATCTCAAATGGTAAATTAGCTATTTTTTGATTTGCAAGGACGGGAAACAACCTTGCTTTTTTTAAGTATGGTCTAACTTTTGTTTGAAAGCCACGGGAATTCTCCATTCCTTTAGGGATTATTACCTGACCCACTTTAATTTTAGATAATAAAACGCCAGCGTCGCCAATATGGTCGGCGTCCTGATGTGATAAACAAAGGGAATCAATTCGCGATATTCCCAGACTATGCAAATAGTTCAAAACGGGCGGAAGATGCTTTTTTTCCGCTCCTTTTGCCCAAGCCGGTTTTAAAAATCCCACCTTACCTCCAGTATCAATAACCGTTACGGAGTGATTAAATGGCATTCGAACTAAAATACTATCACCTTGACCAACATCAACAAAGGTAACCTCACCATGGAGTGGAAAATGAATCCAAATAAAGCCGCTCAGATAACACCCCAATAGGAGCCAACGAAAGTACTTTTTATAACGTGGAAATGCAATCCATGCTAAAGAAATAATCAATAATATCGCTGTAAATCCTAACGTCGGTTTTCCAAAAACAATTTGTCCTGGAAGCTTACTTAGCAAAGTGACTAATTGATGAAACACCTGCAACCCCATTGTCAGCCAGTCACTAAGTTGCGGCATCAACCAAAAGGTGGCCGCACTCACAATTACCAAGGGCATAACAAAATTAGAAAAAATTGGGATTATCAAGAAATTAGCAAACGACGTTAATAAATGCCACTGATAAGTGTGAAACAAAATAATTGGTAAGCTTACTATATTTAAAACCCATGCTCGTTTAAACGAAGAATAGTTACCTACAAAGATGAGTAAAAATGAAAGAAGATAACTGAGTTGACCACCCATACTTAAAATTACGTACGGATCAAAGGCCAGATTCACCAGCATTGTCATACTCCACACATTTAGTTGTGTATGTCGTTTTAATTTAGTTCCTAATATACCTAATTCTGCCATCATGATTGAACGAAATAAACTACCTGATCCGCCACCAATAATTAAAAAAGCTGGTAAAAATAAAATTAGGAGTATGTTAGTTGTTTCCTTGGTAAATCTTAATCGTAAGAAAAATTGTTTCAACAACGAACAAAAATAAAAGACATGCAATCCTGACAAACTAAATAAGTGTAAGAGTCCAAGTGTTGTGACTCCTTCCATATCCTCATCAAAAGCTTCATCTTTAAACCCAATCAATAAGCTCAATGCGTATGTTTGCATCAATTTTGGCAATTGCTGACAATAAAGGCGCATATCGTTTCGCCATGTATGTAACAGCCCTAAAATGGCCTCTATCGGATTAGTGGATCGATTTTTTTGCCAATTTACTACCGTTGTCTTACTCAACAAGTTGGTAATACCTTTTGAAAAACAATAGGTACGATAATTAAATTGGTTTTGATTTCCTGGCTGATCAATTGTTTGAATTTGGCCACGCACTAACATTTTTACTGGATGACGAATTTTTTCTAATCGTCGTTTTTCTTGTTCCGTTTTCAAATACCCGGATACTCGCAATTGATGATGATCATCATCTATGCCTGTAAATTGAAAATAATCACCCTGACATTTAATTTCATCGGGTTGAACTCTCAAAATTCCCTGCCAGTTTGCCTGATTTGACATCGTGTGTTGTTTTAAACTGGCACTGTGCCACCAAAATAGACCTGCAAAAAAGATTCCGATTGCTATTGTCCAATAAATCATTGGTCTATCACGCAAGCAAACCACACGAAAAAGCCAATAAATAAGGACAGTCACTAATAACCAAACATGGGATGTTATTACAGCATCAAGAAGAATACTTAGAATTGCAATAAAAAACCATGGAAAAGTCTCAAAATTAGTCTTGATTTAAAATTTTGTCCATTGAAACTGCTGCAATTTCTTCATCGGTAAATTTAACATGTTGAACTTCAATGTTCATACGCTTTAAAAGATTCATTGCATATGGATCATTGTGATAGTTACGAAGATAATGAATTTTTTTAATGCCTGCTTGTAAAATCATTTTAGTACACTGCAAACAAGGAAAATCAGTTACATAAATTTCGGCACCTTCAGTTGCAGCACCAAACTTAGCACACTGCAAAATTGCATTCATTTCCGCATGAATTGTTCTCACACAATGTCCATCAACTAGATAACAACCTTCATCAATACAATGAACATCACCAGAAACTGACCCATTATAACCGCCAGCAATAATCCGCTTATCACGAACGATCGTCGCACCCACTGAAAGTCGCGTGCAAGTGCTTCTTAACGACAACAATACGGCCTGTGTCATAAAATACTGATCCCATGGGATTCGTTTATCACTCATAAAAATGCCTTCCTTCTTTAAATTAAAGTATACCAAATAATTGCTAAAAACCTATACACTTAGTTGCGGTTTTAGTGCTTCAAATGTTTTATCTCCGATTCCCTGAACTTCCTTTAATTCATCAACACTTTTAAATTTACCGTGTGCTTCTCGATACTGAATAATCTGATCTGCTTTCTTTTCACCAATATTAGTTAACGTTTGTAACTGTTCCTTAGTTGCTGTATTCAAATTAACTGTACCTGATCCACTGGTTCCATCAGCCGCAGATGACGTAGAACTATCAGTGGTGGACGCCTGTTCACCTGTCGAATCTGATGTAGTTGACGGTGCCATTTCTGCATCAACAGTTCCCGTTGCTGCCCCTTTGATTTCTCCACGAATTGGCACATAGACTACCTGCTGATCAGTTAACCGTTGTGCCAAATTGATATGTTTTCGATCCGCTGTTTTTTGCATCCCTCCAGCCAAATTAATCGCATCATCCACCCGCATTGAACTCTTAACCTTAAAAATTCCCGGATGTTTGACAGCTCCCTTAACGTCAACGTAAATATATTCACTTGTTGATGAACTCACAGCAGAACTACTTGCTGTCACCGTGGTATCTGTAGAACTTGCCGCGCTGCTTATCGTAGTTGGTGTTGAAGACTCGTCAGCCCCATTCATCAATGCTGAATTAGAACTCGCCTGTGAATTACTTTTTCGCATAAACAAAAACACCACCATTATAACCAGTAGCACACCACCGCCAATTAGAATATATTTTTTATAGTTTTCCCAAAGCTCCTCAATCACACTCCTTCACATCCCTTCACTAAAAAATACGCAAAAATAAAAAGAGATTTTTATTTATTATCTAGTTTCAATAATTAAAAATCTCCTTAACTATTATTTAGTTTTTTGCAAATATTTTACGGCATCTTCAAAATTTTGAACAGGAACCACTTTAAGCTTAGGATCAACTCGTTTGGCTGTCTTTTTGGCTAACTGATAATTTGTTAGATGATTTGGTTCATACTTTTCAATTAGTTTTGTTGGCTTAACATAAGGTGCAAAAAAGATGGTTGCCCCCGCTTTTTTTGCTGCGACGATCTTCTTATCAATGCCACCAATTTCGCCAACGGAGCCGTCAGTCGCAATCGTTCCGGTACCAGCAATATTACGTCCCTTACGTAGATTCTGTTTACTCAGTTGACTATAAACTTGAAGCGTAAACATCAATCCTGCAGAAGGCCCTTCCGTGTTATGCGGATCAATTGAAACCGGAATTTTGGTTGTGACCTTATTATTATCAGTTAAACCAATTCCAATTCCTGGTTTACCGGTCGATAAGCGAACTAATTTTCTAGTTGCTGTTTTTGTCTTACCATTATGCTGATACGTTATTGTAACTGAGCTTCCAACTGAATGTGCTTTGATTTTTTTCATGGCATCTTCTGCACTAACTATCCGCTGATGATTGACCTCAGTAATCGTATCACCAACTTGCAAAACTTTTTTGAACTGCGAATTGTTCATGATTTCGAGAACATAAATACCTTTAAAGTGTACCTTAACTGATTTATCAGCCTCACGATAAGCTACATAAATCGCCTGATTAATTGCACTACGCATATAAAAAGTTTGTACTTTGTTGTAGGTTGCATTATCTTGATTACCCGTAATATCACTCAGCGATTCTATCTCATAATCGGGCATTACCTTGGCAAATACATACATTGCTGGCGTGCCTTTAATCACTGAAACAGTCGTCATACGAAAACTGCCTTTCTTTTGATCACGTTGATGGGCAACTTTAACATACTGACTCAATTGATCTGCAGTTCCAGGTCCCTCCACATAAAACGGTAGTGGTAAAAATAGGAAGATAATTAAAAGCACCACGGCAACTAATAATAACCAATATTTTTTTAACCATTTTTGTACTCGTGCCAAAAAGCATCTTCCTTACTTAAATTTATCTGTTAAAGGTTGCACCACATTTTGAGGCACAAACTTGGAAATATCACCATGCATTTTAGCAATTTCTTTAATAATGCTGGACGCCACATACGTATCCTGTGGTCGCGCCATTAAAAAAACAGTTTCAACAGAATTTTCCAACTGATGATTCATTTCGGCAATTTGCCGTTCATAGCGGTAGTCCTCTTCATCACGGAGACCACGCACTAATGTGGTTGCCTTTAACTCTTTAAATAAATCTACAGTGAGACCTTGAACAGTAATTACGCGAACATTTGTTAAATCCTTGACCGCCTCGTCAATTAGTTGCACTTTTTCTTCCGAACTAAACAATGCTGACTTGCTGGTATTGACAGCGACAGCAATTACAAGTTCATCAAAAAGCCTACTAGCACGTTTGATAATATTCAAGTGGCCATTTGTTAATGGATCAAAGCTTCCAGGGAAAACCGCAATTTTCATTTAATCACCTGCTTCAAATTGGTAAATGCTAACCTCAGTAATACCATAATCTTGCCGTTTCCACAGTGTAAAACCTGGTAGTACTTCCGGCAGTTTTGCAAACTGATCAGTTTCACAAACGATAATTGCACCGTTTTTTAATAAATTTAAACTAACCATTTTGGTCATTTCTTTAGTAATTTTTTGCAATTTATACGGTGGATCTAGAAAAACCAAATCAAATTGCATTGCCTGATCAGCAAAAATTGTCAAGGCGCGATTCGCATCTTGTCGAATAATTTCAAATTGGGCAGGTACCTTGGTCACCGCCACATTTTGCTCAATAGTTTGAATGGCTTGCCGTTGTTTATCCACTAAGACTGCCTTATCAATTCCTCGAGAAACAGCTTCAATGCTTAATCCACCACTACCAGCAAATAAATCTAATGAAGTTCCGCCATCAAAATAAGGACCAATCATATTAAACATTGATTCTTTTACCTTATCTGTAGTTGGTCGTGTTTTTACACCAGGAACGGCTTTTAAACGGCGACCACCAAAATCTCCAGATACCACTCGCATATTATCACCTAATCTTCACTTGTTCGTTTAAAATCTGCTGTTTGTTCATCGTCAAAATTCATTCGTAAATCCGCACGTGGTGAAATTTCAGCATGCTTTACACTCGATAATCTACCAATGGCGATACAAGCCTTCTGTGCAAGCTCTCGATCAGTATACAAAACAGCATATTTCATACTTTTTGAAACGTAATATAAAATACCAAATTTTTTTAATTGTTTAACCTGTCTTAAATTTGCCAAGTTAATAATGATACTTTGACGAGACTGAAGTGTAAATTCCATAGTTGCCTCCTATTCGGATCTCAATCACTTAATTATAATTTTTGCGGTGCAATTTCAATCAGTAAGTCATTTGTATCCACCACATCCCCTGCTGAAACATAAACGTGCTTAATGACACAATCAAATGGCGCTTGGATGGTTGTTTCCATTTTCATTGCTTCTGTAACTAATAGGTTAGCTCCCTTACCGATTTTATCGCCAGCTTGAACGCTAACACTTAGTACTGAGCCGCTCATTGTGGCCCCAATTTCATTTTCATTTGTTGGTTCAGCTTTTCGTTTAGTCGCAACTGTTTCATGTACACTTAAATCTCGAACCACAATATCTTGTTTGCGACCATTAACTTCAAAATAAAGTGTTCGTCGTCCCTGTTCGTCTACTTGACCAATCTGATTTAATTTAATAATTAAATGATAGCCATGACGTACTTCAACATCAACTGTTTCTCCACGGCGAATTCCCTGGAAGAAAGTTGGGGTATCCAACTGGCTAACTGGTCCATTATCCTCAATGAACTTATTATAATCATCAAATACTTTCGGATATAAAATTGCACTAATAACCTCTTCAGGAGTCACTTCCCGGTGCATTTTCTCAATCAGATTTTGCTTAACTTTTGCAAAATCAACCGGTGCAGCTAGACTTCCTGGACGAACAGTGATTGCCGTTTTATCCTTTAATACTAATTTTTGAAGTTGTTTAGGGAACCCATTTACTGGTTGGCCTAAATTTCCTGCAAAGAAATCAACCACCGACTTAGGAAAATCGAGATGTTCACCTTCCGATAACACCGTGTCTGGTGTCAAGTTGTTTTCAATCATAAACAACGCCATATCGCCGACGACTTTCGAACTAGGTGTCACCTTGATAATATCACCAAATAGTTTGTTAACTTGCCTGTAAGCCAGTTTGACTTCTTCAAAACGGCCTTTTAAGCCCAACGCTTGAGCTTGTTGTTGTAAATTAGAATATTGTCCCCCTGGCATTTGGGTTTGATAAATATCTGTCTGTGAACCAGTCATACCGTTTTCAAAATCCTGGTAAAACGGACGCACACCCTTCCAATACCGATTAATCTCTTCAGCATTTTGGATAGTTATCTTGGGCTGTCGTTTATCACCATCCATCGCATAATATAAACTGCTCAAGCTTGGTTGACTAGTGGTTCCGGACATGCTGCTAGCTGCTACGTCAACAATATCTACACCGGCCTTGGCAGCACTCAAATAGGTTGCAATTCCGTTACCAGTCGTATCATGCGTGTGCAAGTGAATTGGAATAGAAATTGTTTCTTTAAGCGTGCTAATTAGTCGATAAGCTGCTTGTGGTTTTAAGACACCAGCCATATCCTTAATTGCTAAAATTTGTGCAC
Organism: Pediococcus ethanolidurans; assembly: GCF_964062635.1. NCBI lineage: Bacteria > Bacillati > Bacillota > Bacilli > Lactobacillales > Lactobacillaceae > Pediococcus > Pediococcus ethanolidurans. The sequence continues at coordinate 1,592,665 of NZ_OZ061250.1, read as the reverse complement.
CGGCCTGCTCAAGCTCCTTAGCTAAATTCTGATAATAAGCAAGGGTATACGTTTTTTGACTTGCATCTAATATATCACCGGTATAACACATTGTGGCCTCGGCTATTTTACCAGTATCACGAACGGCCTGAATGCTAGTTTCCAACTGTGGGACCCAATTCAAGCTATCGAAAATTCGGAAAACATCTACACCATTTTTGGCAGCCAATTGAATAAACTCACTGATAACATTGTCAGAGTAGTTTTGATAGCCCACCGCATTACTACCTCGAAAAAGCATTTGTAATAGCGTGTGAGGCATTCGTTGTCGTAGCTGACGTAATCTTGTCCATGGATCTTCATGTAAGAAGCGATAGGCGACATCAAACGTTGCACCACCCCATGCTTCTGCAGAAAATAATTGTGGCAAGCCTTGATCAATCTTATTTGCAATGGGCAACATATCATGCGTTCGCATCCGTGTGGCAAACAAACTCTGATGAGCATCTCTTAAAGTGGTATCTGTTAACAGCAATTGAGATTGAGCTTTAATCCAGGTTTGCAAGCCAGAAACACCCTGAGTATCTAAAATATCCTTAGCAGTTACTTCATTTTGTGAACTAATCTGTAATTTTTCTAAGGCTTCTGGATAGTACTTTTTCTCATGACTGGGAACACCATCGGTACCATTTACCGTAATTTTACTCATGAATGTCAACAATTTATTAGTTGGATTAACATTATCTTGCACAGTAAATAGTTCTGGCGTTTCGTCAATGAATGTCGTGGTCGCTTCACCGGATTGAAAAACTGGATGACTAATAACATTTTTTAGAAAACCAATATTGGTATGAATGCCACTAATAATAAATTCATTTAAAACTCGTAACATTTTTTGAACCGTATTTTTAAAGTTGCTATCATGAACACAGACTTTAACCAATAGAGAATCAAAAAAGGGAGTAATTACTGCGCCGGTATATGCGTTACCCACATCTAAACGGACACCATTACCACCTGGAGAACGATAAGTTTCAATCGTTCCTGTATCAGGCATAAAGTTTTTCGAAGGGTCTTCTGTTGTAATTCGGCATTGAATTGCTGCACCTTGATAGGTCAAATCCTTTTGTTGTGGGAAATGTAAATCGGTAAATAAATTTTTGCCTTGGGCAATCAAAATTTGAGATTGCACAATATCACGATCTGTAATTAACTCGGTTACCGTATGTTCAACTTGCACTCGTGGATTAACTTCAACAAAATAAAATTGATCTTTTTCAACTAGAAATTCAACCGTAGCCGCATTAACATAGTGTACAGACTGCATTAAACGCACTGCTGCCTCACAAATCCGTTTTCGTAAATCAATTGGCAAGGTCACACTAGGAGCAATTTCAACAACTTTTTGATTACGTCGCTGAACCGAACAATCACGTTCAAACAAATGCAATACGTTGCCAAATGAATCAGCCAAAATTTGGACTTCAATGTGTTTAGGTGATTGTAAGTATTTTTCTAGGTATAATTCATCACTACCAAATGATTGCATGGCTTCACTTTTAGCTCGGTCATAACTTTCACGCAATTCAGAGTCTTTATTAACAATTCGCATGCCACGACCGCCACCACCCATAGCAGCTTTCAGCATAATGGGATATCCGTGTTTATCTGCGAAAGCCTTAACTTGCGCAAAGCTGGTCACAGGGTCTTTAGTGCCTGGAATTGTGGCAATTTCAGCCTTGTTGGCAACTGTTTTAGCTTCTAGTTTGTCACCGAACATATGTAAATGAGCCACTTTTGGCCCAATAAAAGTAATTCCCTCTTCTGCACATCGTTTAGCGAATTGTTCGTTTTCAGACAAAAAACCATATCCAGGATGAATAGCATCCACGTTATTTTCTTTTGCAATTCGAATAATATCTTCAATATCTAGATAAGCTTCAACTGGTTTTTTGCCAGCACCAACCAAATAAGCCTCATCTGCTTTAAAACGATGTACCGAAAGCGCATCTTCCTTCGCAAAAATTGCGACTGTTTGTAAAGACAGTTCTTTGCAGGCACGAAAAATTCGTGTAGCAATCTCACCACGATTTGCAACTAATACTTTTTTCACAAATACCCCTCCAAACCATTATTCTCGAATTAAAGTTAAATCTTTATTTTTTTCGCGTTGCACATTAGCACTTACATTCAGTAAAATGCCCATTGCAACTGCAAGCACTAACATACTTGATCCGCCATAACTGATAAACGGGAAAGTGACACCGGTAATTGGCAAAAGTCCCGTCACACCACCAATATTAAAAAAGGTTTGAACAGATAGGTAAGTAGCCAGGCCATAGCATATCAAAGTTTCATACATATTTCGGGTATGAATTCCCAGCCAAATTGCCCGTCCAACAATTACCAGCAATAAAATTAAAATCAAACTAACGGTAACGAGTCCTAATTCTTCCGAGACAACTGCCATGATAAAATCAGTATTTGCTTCTGGTAGGTATCCCTTTTTTTGGATACTATTGCCCAGTCCTACACCAAAAACACCACCGTTACCTAGTGCATAATAGGAATTTACCAGTTGATTGCCAGCACCCTTTGCAAGTTCAAACGGATGAGCAAAGCCGACTATTCGCTGTAACATATAATTTTTAGTATTGACATTAATTCTCGAAGCCAATGGTAAAAGTACAAACATCATAGCAGAAACGCCAAGCAGAATAACGCCAATTCCCTTCCGATAATCAATGCCACTGGCAAAAAAGATAATTAGTGCGATCGCAAAATTAATCGTTGCTCCGCCTAAATCATGTTGTAAAAAAATCGCCAAAACAAACACTAAAGTCATAATTAATGGTGCCCGATAATAGCTTTTAGGATCTTTTTCCAATTGATCGTTATGTTTAGAAAGCATGTCTGCCAAATACAAGGTTAGAAAAAGTTTGGCAACTTCAGCCGGTTGAATATTAATTGGTCCGAATTCAATCCAGCCTTTCGCCCCATTTATAACCGAGCCCCAGAACAATAGATAGATAAATGAAATAATCATTCCAGCCGCAAAGATTTTTAAGAAAGTTGAACTGCGTAATTTTTGTAGTTTCAATTCAAAAACAAATGCCGCCACTAAAAAGCCAACCATAACATACGCTAATTGTCGAAAAAGATAACTAGTGGCACGAATTCCATTAATAATGTAATAGTCAGCACTTGAAGAGTAAACCATGATAATGCCAAATACGCATAAGATTACGTATGGTACTACGATAAAATAATCCAAATATTTAAATTTTTTCATTAGAAAATGAACCCACCTTGGTTGTGAAAATAATCGTGCTAACTTTGAACATTATAGCATACGTAACAGCTGGCAAAAATTAAGAAAACGTACTGATCATCATAAATCGGCGGCTTATTTTTAAAAAAATTTACCGAAAACAATTGTTAAACGGTAAAAAAATAGGTGTTATCATTTCTGATAGCACCCACAAAAACTATTATTTTACCAATTTTTTAGTCATCATCGTGTTTTCGACGTTTAATTCCAAACAATGCCATAGATCCGCCTAAGATTGCCATGCCAATTAATGCAACCACATTTTCATGTTGTTCATCGGTTTGTGGCAGTGTTACAGCTTTATTCGATGTAACATTTTTTTCGATTTACCCTTAACATTCGAATTCTGCAAGGTTTCTAGTTTTACCTTTGAATCTGTGGAATTCTTAACATGATTTTGAACTGTTTCGTTCCCAGAAGCGTTTGAGTTGCCAGTATCAGAATTAGAATCTGTTCCATGTGTAATCCCACTATTGCCCAGATCCGATGAGTTATGGTTACTACCACTATCGCCTGGGTTAGATGGATTACCTGAGTTAGTAGAATTACCATTTTCGTCAGTCGTCTTCTTGTACTGGACAACTACTAAACTATCTTTTGGTGCATTAGTTGTCGCCATTGGAATCAATTTGGCCACATCACCACTATTCGTGTATCCGAATAGCGTAGGTGTTTCAACCGCATCATAAACTCCTTGCGGTGTATATGAAACTTCACCAGTTGTCTTGTTAGTTACAGTTTTGTAAACGACCTTCTCAACAACATTCTGTGGTGTCTGACTGCCAGCACCCTCATAATGGACTGTCCGAGTCACGGTAATTTCACTGTACACAAGGTTACTGGCTGGGGTATACGTTACAGTTACTGGAATTGTTGTGACTGTCGTATCCCCAACTGTGGCGGCGCTAACCGTTACAGCTGCGACGTCAGCCTTATCACTAGTATAGCCCGCAATCGTTGGACTTTTGACGGCATCAATTGTGTCATCATCATTCACTGCAGTCCAATCACCATAGGTTACGTCACCATTTGCCGCATCCACACTCGCGGTTCGTGTATAGGAAATACTATCCGTCACTGCTTTGCTTGGCTCATTACCCGCCGCATGATCCGTTGGATTACTCCAAACGTAATTAATTGTTTCAGTAATTGTCTTATGCGTTGAATCATAGTTAGGATCCTTTGGATCCGTTGGTACTACTGCCTCACTCTTTACGTGGGTGACATGAATTGTCACGTTGTCGGTATTATCCGCTGTCAACTTGATACTGCCGCTATCGCCATCAGTAACATCAACCAAATTATATTTACTACTATCTGGATTGGCCACTGTGTAACTAACCGTCGCATCAGTTGCTCCGCTTACCGTCTGCGTACCGACAACCTGGCCACCGTCCTCGTCATCTACATAACTGATTGTGGCTGTCGTATCACTGGCTGGGGTATACGTTACAATATCATTTTCATCTGTAGCTCCAGCATCTTCAGCTGGAATTGACTTCATTGCCACAGGAACTGCACCATTAACGCTAACGTAAGAAGTGTACCCAGCGACTTGAGTAACTGCCACTACAGCATATCCTCTAGCAGCATCTTTAGTTGCATCTTCCGTTGAAGCTTCTGTAGCAGTCTGAGTCTGTATTGAAAAATCACCAGTTGTCCCATTAGGTAAACCAGTTTGATCATAGTTTACCGTTTGTGTTCCAGTATTGGCTAAATAAGTAATCGTAATTTCGTTGGTTGCGCCAGCCGTAATATTCGTGTTAACAACCGTAACCTCAGCACTACTTGCTCCATAAGTATAGCCGTCAATTGGCTTTGCAGCATAAGTACCAGAGGTGTTTGTATTATTGTCTGTATCCGTCTCAGCGCCGACACCAAAAATTGAGCCTACATTAACAATAATTGTATCATCAGGCGAAAGTGCATTGCTTTTTTGGCCAACATAATGAACTGTAACTGGCATTGTCACACGTGTGCCAGTAAAAGAACTAATTACAGCCGTTTGTACTGAAGAAGTTCCTCCAGTTGCACCAAATGCAGCTAACGAAACTGCGTCACTTAGAGTAACAGTAACAGCACCAGTAGTTTGCAGTACAGTAGATTTAGTGGAATCAGTATACGTGGTGTAATTAAGTGTACCGGTCACTCTACCCGTTGTTGTATCAGCACTCGTTGGTACCCAGGTTAGTGTGTAATATTCCCCTGTTTTAATAACATTTGTCTGACCAGTCCCTACCGTAATATTTGCTGCTGGCGTTGTAATTATATTACCGCTAGCATCCGTTTGTCGTATTGTAAGTGAACCCCAAACTGTATCACCTTTAGAACTATCAGGATAAAAATCCCGACCAATAAAAGTCGTATCTGTCAGTCCATCAATTCCGACATCCGCCGTTTTATTCACATTATTACCAGCATCTTGAGGATCCACTGGTTGAATGATGATCCCCAGGCCACCACCAGTTCCTTTAAAACTACTACTTGATTAACTACCTGTCAGAGTAAATCCTTTTGTTGTATCCACTTGGTTATCAAAAACATATGAGCCATTTTGCTCAGCACCATTTGTTAATGTTACTTTACCATTTGTGTCAGTACTAGCACTTCCAGTAGTTTCAAACGAATCTGTTACCTCATCAGCAGTATTGATAGTGCTAGTAGCAGCATCTGCTCCGGCTGGATTCGTACCATTCAGAGTTCCTGTATCAATAGTTGCGCCTGAAGCCACAACTACCGTAGCAATTCTTGCAGATGTCTTTCTTACCAAACTTTTTGCAATTCTCTGACTGTTAGAAGCTGTACTATTTTGATCAGAACCCGTTTCACTGCTTATGGGTGTTACTAAACTTTTTTGACTGCTTGTAAAACTAGCAACAGCCACCGAAGATGCATTTGAGACACTCGAAGAAATTGCTGAATCAGTAGTAATAGAAGATGACGACGCACTACTTGCTAAAGAAGACGCAACTGTCTTTGTTGCCTCTGTAGTGGCACTACTTGCACTCGAACTTGTACTGCTTACCGTAGTTGTTGTGGCATTTGAATTCGAAATACCACTTGTACTTTCACTGCCTACTGTGACTGAAACGCTTGTAGGCTTTTCACTTTCAGAGCTTGCTGAAGAAACACTGCTTGAAACTTCTGTTGTCGGCTCCCCTGTGGCAGTGTCTGCATAGACTGTCGGATGACCAAAGAAAACGCTGTCCCAAAAAATAGGGCAGTAATTCCCGCAAATAACCAGGTTTTACGTACCTTATACATTTTGAAATGTTCTTTAGGTTGTCCCGAATCTCGTAATAACTTTAACCGCTTCAATTTTCTTTGTCGATTCTCCATACTGTGTATCCCCTATTTATAAAATAATACTAAAATTTTCAAACGTAGCCAATTATATTATAACACGGAAGACTGTAAAGTAGGATTAAATCATCTAATTGTTTCGCTTTATATTCGCTTTTTTCCTAAAAATACTTTAATTTATCGATTAATTAGTACAAAAATTAAAATTTTAACTACTTTTTATAAAAATGTCACCATTTTCTTGATAACTTGATATTTCCATCATAGTCTAAGCAATTTTTAAAATTGAAAGAAATAATCAAGGTGATGAAACAGTATTAAAACGTATATTTTATATTTCTTTCTATAAACAAGAATTGTAAGTTTTTAAACCTCAGCATTAAAAAATACTTAATTTCTAGAATTACTAAATCTTTTTGATTAAACATCATTATTTTGTTACATACATTTTTAAACTGAGCAAATCTATTTACTCACAGAACCAAGATAATTATTCTAGGAAACAAATCAAATTATTGTCATTTTTCACTTGCTTAGCAGTCACAAACATCCTTATTTTGTAATTTTTAGTTTATGTTTGAGCAGCTGACACACATGAAAAAAAACCACAATTTCGTACACTTGAATAAATAATAATTTCCCCAAATTGATGCATATCAATTTCAATTTTCTAAAATGGTTATATACTGGTCTTAATTATTACAAAGGAGGATTCTTAATTATGGCTAAGTATAAAGCGAACATTGGTTCGTTGAACGCTAATAAAATCGGTACTAGTGCACATGGCACTGCCAATTTTACCGAAAACGACGACCAGCTAACTATCACGATTGAAATGTTTGACACACCGGCAAATACACAACACTGGGAACATTTTCACGGTTTTCCAAACGGCAAAGCTGCTGACATTGCAACTTCTGTGCAAGATACAAATCACGACGGATTTATTGATCTAATGGAAACTGAACCTGTATCCGGAACTACAATGGTTCCTTTTGATGATGCTCCAGAAAATATGGATATTCCTCACAATCGCTATCCCGTTTCAGATGCTAATGGCTATTTTACTTACACAAAAGTTGTCCCTTTAGCAACACTTGAAGCTAATTTTGAAAAAGCATTCGGTTCCAAAGATTTACAATTAGACAAACGAGTTATTTACATTCATGGTGTCCCTAAAGACCTCAACTTACCCGTAACGGTTGCTGGCATGGTCGGCGAATTCGATGCCCATGTGACGTTACCAATTGCTGTGGGTAAGATTGAACGAATTGATTAATTCAAGTTTTACGACTACGCAAAAAGCTCAGTTACTGAAACCTCAAATTTGGTTTCAATAACTGAGCTTTTTTATTTTTCTTGACTACCGCCGTATTTTTAGAATCGTATAAACACATAACATAAAATAAAAATTCCCGTGTAGAGATCTGGGACTTATTTTCAATTGTTATGATTCTTTTTACGTTTCTCTACACCCGCAAGTCCAAACAAAACTAAAAGCATTCCAATCAACGATGCACTTACTTCTTGCGTTGTTTGCTCATTCGTTTGTGGTAAAATTTCTGTCTTTTGAACTTGCTTTTTATTCAAATTAGAGGCTTGTTTTCTCGTCTTCAGCTTCGAACTTGGTGCTCCTATTTGACTAGTTATTTTCTGCTTTGAAGGTTGTTTCTTTAAAACAGACGGCCCTCCTTCAGTTTCCGATTTACCAGGTTTATCTGGTTTTTCAATTAGATTCTTAGTTAACGTATAAGTTACGATAACAAATTTATCTGCAGGTTTGATTAAAGTAGAAATCGGAATTTCCTCAGCAACATTTTTTTGATCAACTGTATAACCGTCGATCACAGGAGAGATCACTTCATCATATACTCCAGTTGGTGTATAACTTGTTTCTCCAGTTCCTTCATTTGTGACTGTATTATAAGTGACCTTTTGAACTCGATCTTTAGGCGTTTTACTTCTGCCACCAACGTATTTAATTGTTCGGGTAACTATTACTTGTCCATAATTAAATATTGGACTATAAACTACTGTCACCTCACTGTCAGTCGGTACTGTTAGTGTTGCACTGGGAATTACTTCTGGCACAATTCTTTGGTCAGCTAGATAACCACTAATTTCTGGAGAATTTACTTTTGCATAAATTCCAGTTGGTGTGTAGCTTGTTTCTCCTGTTCCCTCATTTGTGACCGTATTGTAAATAATCGTTTGAATTTGTGTTTGAGGTGTTTTAGATCCCGCACCAATGTACTTGATCGTTCGTGTTGTCGTAACTTCACCATAAGTGATGATTGGTGAATAAGTTACGGTCACTATGCTATTGCTTGGAGCGGTTAGCGTGGCAATTAGCGTTACCTCGGGTACTGATTTTTTATCCACTGTATAACCGTCGATCACAGGAGAGATCACTTCATCATATACTCCAGTTGGTGTATAACTTGTTTCACAAGTTCCTTCATTTGTGACCGTATTATAAACAACTGTCTGTATCTTAGTTTGAGGTGTTTTGCTTCCTGCACCAACATACTTAATCGTCCTAGTTGTTGTGACTCGCCCATATTCAATTATTGGACTATAAGTTACCGTCACTGTGCTATTGCTTGGTGCGATTAGTGCTGCAACAGGAATTAATTCAGGAACCACTTTTTGATCAACTGTGTAGCCATTGATTTCTGGAGATTCTACCTGATTGTATACTCCAGTTGGCGTGTAACTTGTCTCACCAGTTCCTTCATCTGTGACCGTATTGTAAATAATCGTTTGAATTTGTGTTTGAGGTGTTTTAGATCCTGCACCCACATATTTAATCGTTCGTGTTACATTAATTTTACCGTAAGAAATAATTGGTGAATAAGTTACGGTCACCACACTATTAGTTGGAATTGTCAAAGTTGAAGTTGGAATGACTTCGTTCACTAATTTTTGATCAACTGTGTAGCCACTAATATCTGGTGAATTGACTGCTGCATAAATACCGGTTGGCGTATAACTTGTTTGACCCGTTGCCTCATTCGTAACCGTTTTATAGATAATTGTTTGAATCTGTGCTGCCGGAGCCTTATTACCAGCGCCTATATAATTAATTGTGCGAGTTGTGGTAACCTCACCATAATTGATAACTGGAGTATATGTTACCAATAATTCAGTACTGTTAGGTGCAGTCATTATCGCATTTGGAATTTTTTCATCAACGGACTCTTGATCCACCTTATAACCATTAATTACAGGAGAAATCACCTCACCATACACCCCAACTGGCGTATAACTTGTTTCACCAGTAAGTCGATTAGTAACCGTATTGTAAGTTACTGTCTGAATCACTGAAGCAGGTGTTTTTTCTCCGGCACCAGTATAATTAATTGTTCTCGTCACTTTTTGATATCCGTAAACAAATTGTTTTTCATAAACATAAACCACATTTGCACTTGGATTAAGATTTAGTTCATTTCTGATAATTCTAACTGTATATCCTGGTCCCTGGGGATTTGTTTCATAACTATTCCAAAAATCATTCGTATTACTATAGGCTACAGAATCTCCATAGTTAATGCTATATTTTTGAGTCTCGTGTGTCGTTAAATCCGTTAACACAACCTCAATATCTCCAGCAGCATCTAGACGAGTAACAACCATATTGATTTGTCGATCAATCATTTGTGGAGTACCAAAACCAAAATCAGGATTTGGAATATAGTCTTGTAACACAGTACTATAACTTTGGCCTACTGCAATATTTCTTGTGATTGTATAATTTGACAAAAAGTTTTGATCATAATCAGGTGTGTAAATACCACTTGAGCTGCTAACACCATACTCAATAGTATTGTCATCAATAGCTTGGTCAGCAGTAACAGTCGTTCCGTCATCTAACTTACCAACCAATATATATCCTGTTGGTGCCTCATCAGCCTTGGTAACATAGGTATTGCCAGTTGAGATATCAATTGTTTGATCGGGAAGAATTGTTTTACCTGTGTCCTTATCGACATACTTCACATTGACAGTGCTTTGATTTGGAATAGAGAATAGTTCACCTGGATTCCAATCTAAGTACTCCACACCATTACTATCAAATGCACGATCAGCAAAATTAACATCCAAATTGTCGCCACCATAACTCACAGACATAAATAAGTTCCATCCAACTTGAACAACGGATCTTGCTGAGCCAGATTCACTATTTTTTAAGTCATTTGGTGTAAAACTGATCGAAATTGGGTCAAATGAAGGCCCTGGAAGTGCTAAGACATTTCCATCTTCATCGGTTAAAGTCAAAGTTGTTTTTTTGTTTTCTGGATCATACGAGAAAATAAAACGGGTATTGTCATTATTCTCTAAATTATTTTTAACCCAATCAATTAAATAGGCATTTGCAATCGCTGCCCCATCCATAACCTTTTGATTTGTAATGGTTCTGACTTCATTAAAATCAGCAATCGCATACACATTATTAATGACAAAAGTGGTTCCATCATGCGCTATACCGGAAATTGAAGCATTCGTACTAGTAACTGTAGCACTACTACCATCATCCGTATTATTTATTGTAGTTGTTACTTCAACTGGAACGCCTAAAATCATAGTTTCTGTTGTTTGGTTCTCATTCAACTTATAAACGTATGTGATTGTTTGTGTTTGATCAGTGAAGGTTCCGGTTGGATTACCTTGAACTTCTGAAAGAGTATACCCCACAATATTTTCAGCAGTGGTTTGATAAGTATCTCCAACAATTCCAGTCAATACAACATTTTTAAAAATTACTGCACCGTTTTGATCAACATAGTTAACTATAACTGGATTAGCTTGTTGAGTGCCAATTTTTCGATATACAAAAGTAATTTCATCAGGTGTACTTAGATTCATTGTATTGTGAATTGAACGCAAGTTATTTCCTGCACCACCATTTTCCATGCCGGTCCAAAAATCATCTGAATTAGAAATTGTTTGCGTATAATCATGATTAATTGTTTCTTTTTCTTGATTACCTGATGAATCTGTATAAATAAGTTCAATATCACCAGCCTCATTGAGACGCGTAATTTGTAAATCAATTGGCTTGGTGGTCAACTCATAAAAATTACCTTCATCAATTGGCCCATAATCCTGTAATGTCAAATGGTAAGTCGCACCCACTGATAAATAATGGGTAATATAATAATCAGCCATAAAATTATTATCTAAATCATTTTGAACGGTTCCATAAACTGATGAACTCGTTTTATCAATTTCACTATCGTTAATTTGAACTCCGGTTGCTGGAGTAGTATCACCCTTTAATACACCAACCAACTCATAACCAACTGGGGGTGTTTCAGCAGAAACTGTGTATTGAGAACCAGTTGTCATAGTAGCTGAACTGGTGGGAAGAATACTGTTTCCGGTGTCAGCATCGACATAACTTACCGGAATACTAAAACTATTGGGAATAGAGAATAGTTCACCAGGTATCCAATCAATTCCATCCTTATCATTCTCGGCAGCAGATGACGAACCATCTTTCTCTCCGAAATTAACGTCAACATTAGCGCCACCATAATTTAGCGCAATCCAAAGATCACCACCAACCTGTTCTCTAACTTCAGGTGTTCTTGTGGTACCACTAAAGTTAAAAGTTAGAGGGATACCATTGTCGTTTGTTAGAATTTTCCCCTCACCATCAACTAGAGCAAAGGTCGTCACACCAGTTTTTGCGTCATAACACATAACCAAACGTGAATCAGTTCCAAGAATATCTTGAACAATACTGGTACCTGAACCATTGGTAATCGCATTTCCTGCCATTACCATCTGATTATTCATATTCCTAACCTGATTATAGTCAGCAACGGCATAAACATTAGTAAGACTTCCAATTGTTCCAATTTTAGAAGTCACAGATATCGTGCCATCCGTATTGGTTTCAGTTTGATCAGTAAGGATAACATTAAGATTCAGAATATCTGATTGTGTCTCAGTGGATGGTAACGCACTGGATTCTGTCTGTAATTTTTGTGTAGACAAAGCACTTTTCGCAATTGATACTCCTATATTAGAACCGTCATTAGTGGTTCGTACATCCTGTTCGTCTGAAGCAACAGAAGAACTTTCCGAAACCTCATTTTATTCATCTACATTACCTGAAACAACCTCACTTGAGGCAGTTGAGCTTGAACTCGATCTTGCTACACTGCTTGACGTTGCAAGACTTTGTTTTGCATTTGAACCTGAGTTCGATTCAGTAGAAGAAACAATAGCGTTTGTCGTTTCACTGGTGACATTACTTGTTTCTGTACTACTCCCATTCACCACATTTTGTGAGCTACTATTAACTGAACTTACGGTTGACTTGCTTGTTATAGATTGACTACTCGATTTCACAGCAACTGATGAAACAGTCGTCGAATCATCAGCTTTTACTTCTGGGTTTACAAAATACAAACTGGAGCTAAAAAAGAGAACTGTGATTCCCGCGAATACCCATGTTTTAGCAACTTTGTACATCTTAAAATGTTCTTTTGATTGTTCAAACATTGCCTCTTTTTTCCTTCTTTGAAACTCTGTTTTCCATAATTCAATCTACCCAACTCCTATCTTATATTTACATCAAAACCATTCTCCTATATATCGTGTATTGTAACCCTTTACACTAATAAAATCATTAGAAAAATCAAAAAAGTATTCATAAATACGATAATTATGTAGAATTATATAGGCTTTTCGATTATTTTGAAGGAATTTTTTCATTTCTGGTTTAGTAATAGCCATAAATTATTATTTAAATTATATTGGGTCAAAAAAAAGGAAACTCAAATTTCGAGTTTCCTTTTTAAACATCAATTATTTATTTTTTTGAAGCAGTCTTACGACGTTTAGCATCTTTTTCACGTTCGTTCGTATTCAAAATTTGTTTACGAAGGCGAATGTGATCTGGTGTGATTTCACAATACTCATCTTCATTGATGAACTCCAATGATTCTTCAAGAGTTAAATGAGTTGGCGTCTTGATCTTGGCCATATCATCTGATCCAGCGGCACGAACGTTTGTCTGGTTCTTACCACGTGTGATATTAACCGAAATATCATTTTCACGATTATTTTGACCAACAACCATGCCTTCATATACTTCTGTACCAGGGTCAACAAAAATTGTGCCTCGGCTTTCAATTCCCATGATTGCATATGTTGTAGCTTTACCTGAGTTAATTGAAACTAAGGTTCCGTTACGACGACCAGGGTTCCAGTTTTTAATAACTGGCAAATATTTTGAGAAGGTATGATTCATAATTCCGTAGCCACGAGTCATTGACAAGAAGCCAGTTGAATACCCAATCAAGCCACGAGTAGGAGCCAAGAATGTTAAACGAGTCTGACCATTATCTGTGGTCTCCATGTTTTGCATTTCGCCCTTACGTTGAGACAAACTGTCAATGATTGAACCAGTATACTCATCTGGTGTATCAATCTGAACAGATTCAAATGGTTCACAAAGTTTGCCATCAATTTCCTTATATATAACTTCTGGACGTGAAGCTTGTAATTCATAACCTTCACGACGTAAAGTTTCAATCAAAATTGACAAATGCAATTCACCACGGCCAGAAACAATCCATGCACCTGGATCATCTGTGTCTTCAACACGAAGCGAAACGTCGGTGTGCAATTCCAATTTCAAACGTTGTTCCAATTGACGTGAAGTAACAAATTTACCTTCACGGCCCGCAAATGGTGAGTCATTAGTTCTGAACGTCATCTGTAATGTTGGTTCATCAATTCGAAGTAAAGGCAAAGCTTCTTGATGATCTGGATCGGTAACAGTTTCCCCAACGAAAATGTCTTCCATTCCGGAAACGGCGATTAAATCACCAGCTTTTGCTTCGTTAATTTCCAAACGCTTTAAGCCAAAGAAACCAAATAGCTTCGTTACTCGGAAGTTCTTGACCTTACCATCAAGCTTCAAAACCGAAACATTGTCGCCAACCTTGATTTTGCCTCGGAAAATACGACCAATTCCAACACGGCCAACAAAGTCGTTATAATCCAACATGGCAACTTGAAATTGTAAAGGTTCATCACTGTTATCAATTGGTGCTGGAATTGTTTTGATAATTGTATCAAACAATGGCTTCATAGTGTGTTTTTGATCATCAGGATCACTAGAATAACTAGAAGTACCATTTAAAGCACTTGCATAAACAATTGGGAAGTCCAATTGATCCTCATCTGCACCCAGTTCAATAAAGAGATCTAACACTTCATCCACAACTTCTTCTGGACGAGCGCCTGGGCGATCAATTTTATTAATAACTACAATTGGTGTTAAGTGTTGCTCTAAAGCTTTTTTAAGTACAAACCGTGTTTGTGGCATTGTTCCTTCAAAAGCATCAACAACTAATAAGACACCATCAACCATGCGCATGATTCGTTCAACTTCACCACCGAAGTCCGCATGTCCTGGAGTGTCCAGAATATTAATTTGTTTGTCGCCATAGCGAACGGCTGTATTCTTAGAAAGAATCGTAATGCCTCGCTCACGTTCGATCGCATTAGTGTCCATGGCCCGATCCTCAATATGGGTATGTTCATCCAATGTATCTGATTGCTTTAGCATTTCGTTCACCAAAGTTGTCTTACCGTGGTCAACATGGGCAATAATTGCGATGTTTCGAATATCATCTCGTCGTTTCAAAAGTGTTTCTCCTTTTCCTGGGCATCTCCATAAAAAAACTGCAACTAGTTTGTCACAGTCAGACTACCTAATCATATTTAATATATCCTTTTGTGTATCTTTAGTCGATACTAATACATCATTTGATGATAGCATATCAACCGGTGTTCCGTCAACCTTTGTTACCGAAAGATCAAGGGTTTCTGCCAAAATTTTCCCTGCAGCAAAATCCCAAGGCATCAAATGGGAAATGTAACCGTTTTGCTTTCCTGTTAGTACCTGAATAAATTCAATTCCTGCACTACCAATAATACGAACTCCGGAACTTGCTTCATCAATCGCCTGTAAATGATACTTATCATGAATTAGCATTGGTCCACTAACACCCAGTAATCCGTCCCTCAAATGAAGGTTGGTAGGTTTAGTTAACTCATTATCCTGAGTAAAAACGCCTAAACTTGGGCCACCACCATAAATCCGGTTACGCATCACATCCATAATGTATCCAAGAATGCCTTTACCATCAATATATAAGGCAATCATGACGGCAAAGTTATCACGCTGTTTAACAAAATTAAGCGTTCCGTCTAAAGGATCAATAATCCACACGTGTCCTTGCATAGACGTTACCTGATCACCTTGGCCCTCTTCACCCAAAATCTTAGCCTGCGAATCAAAACTACGAATAGCCTTAATTATCTTTTTTTCATTAGCTTTATCAACATTGGTAACTAAGTCTTTTCGACTTGTTTTTTCAGCAACTGCCAGAGGATCATGTAACTCGCTTAAAATATCTTCTCGAACTTCTTTTAGCCAATCACGAATGATATGGTCAGTCTGCCACAAATTTTCTATAATATTCATAATTCACCTATTTACTCAACGGTCCAATTCTTTTACGATCTGAAGTTTGTGCAGCTTTCACAGCCACATACATGTCAAAGCCTGAAACTTGTAAAAATTTTTTTGTTAATTGTTTTTCTTCAGCCTTACTTTTCACAATTTGTTTAAAATCATGATATTGATTCAAAAACAACTGACGATCTATCCCGTTTAGATAAGCCGTTTCTACTGCAGTATAAAAGGCAACCACCGTTGTAATTTCCTCTATCTGCCACTCTGCTTCTAATGGATACGCGTAATTTTCGCTCATCACAGTATTCCTTCCATAATTTCAGTTATATACATTCTACCTCTTTCAAACTCGTTTTAAAAATGTTCTTACTCGGTTTTATTATTTCTAAGTATGGTAAAATAATTTTGAAGAAACATTTGGAGGTTTTGAAAGTGATTAAAATGAATGACATCACCCGTGATGGTGATCCTGTTTTAAGAAAACGAGCCGCAAAGGCCACTTTTCCCTTAACAGCAGAGCAAAAAAAATTGGCGGATAGAATGATGGAATATTTGGTTAAAAGCCAAGATCCAGAAATTGCTGAGAAATATAAGCTACGGGCAGGTGTTGGTTTAGCTGCCCCACAGGTTGGCGTTTCACTGCAAATGGCTGCTGTTTTAGTTCCTGGCGGTAAAGACAAACCCGTACTTTTTAAAGAAATACTTGTCAATCCAGTGATTGTAAGTGAATCAGTACAAGTTGCGGCTCTTGAAGAGGGTGAAGGCTGTCTCTCTGTTGATAAAGACATTCCTGGTTATGTTCCTCGCCATGATCGCATCACGATCAAATATCAAACCGTAGATGGTGAGAACAAAAAGATTCGCCTAAAGGACTATCCAGCAATTGTTTGCCAACATGAAATCGATCATTTAAAGGGTACTCTTTTTTATGATCATATTAATAAAAAAGAACCCCTAAAAATTGCAGATGATGCTGTAATTATCGGTTAGAAAAAAAGAGATTTGAAAAATTGTGAGTTTTTCAAGTCTCTTTTTTACTCTACTTTATGAAGATCTTCAATATATTCTCTGGTTGGTTCATTGATCACATTTGCCACATCCACATGTAATTCCTCGTGGTACAACCAGATATCTGTCACACAAAATACTGGATACTCGAACCTGCTTTGAATGTTGTTATCTTTAGCATACTTTTTTACTACTTCATTAATCCAGTGTCGAAGTGATTCTAATTCATTTTTTTGTAAATCTGTTTTGCCAAACGAAAATTCAAACGCCAAAACACCACGTCCCCAAATATCTGAAACTAATTTTGGCGTTGTATCGGTTTGTCCTGTCAAAATCACTTTCTGTTTTTTTAAGGCATCTGATACTTTTGCCATCGCCAGGGTTACATCATGACGACTAGCCGATTGGACCACTAATAAAGCTCGCTTTCGTTTTCGCCGTCGAATCGCGTAGCTTCCCACTAAAACAATTACGATAAGAATAATCAAAACATATAGGATGATCATAGTCTGGCTCCTTTATTTGTTACTTTCATTTTAGCATAAATTCAACGTACTCCGTGGTTTATAGCGTTTCGATTCTATACTTCAAGCAACTGGTATGCTAGAATAGTCTTGTTAGTCATTAGAGTCGCTTGCCTTTTCAGACAGGTCTATAAAATCTTAAATTTTCTTAAAAGGAGCACAAATTATGATTTTTAAAGTTTTATTCCAAACAGCTGCAGAATCCACCCCTAAACGGGAAACAACCGAATCAATTTATCTCGAAGCACCTACCAAAGAAGATGCTATCCAGTTAGTTGAAGACAACACCGATTACAATATTGAATTTGTAGAACCACTTGAGGGTAAATCCCTGGAGTACGAACAACAAAGCGTTAACTACAAGTTGACCAAGTTTTAAATCTAATTTACACAAAACGAAATCAGGAAATTAATTTGGCAAATGCTAAATTAACTTCCTGATTTTTTTGGTATAAAAAAGGATCCGACAATTAACTGTCAGATCCTCGTGCTTTTTAATTATTTAACTGTACCTGCAAAGCTTGGTGCAAAGTAACTACTGATAGTTTCAATATCAACATTTTGACCAGGTTGTGGAGCAGCTACATATTGGTTGTTACCAATGTAAATGGCATCATGATAAGTTGCACCCTTTGAGCCCCAGAATAAAATATCTCCAGGTTTGGCAGCTGAAACAGATTTAGTTGTGACATAGCCTTCTTGAGCTACAGTGTTATGTGGTAATGAAATTCCTTCAGAATGCTCATAAACATAAGCAACTAAACCAGAACAATCCATTCTACTCAAACTCTCGCCACCCCATACATATGGAATGTTAGCATTAGCCAATTTAACTGCAAGACTCACTACTGAACCTGAAGTTAATGTAGAACTGGTTGTGGTTGAAGTTGTCTTACTTGTTGAAGCGCTACTTGCAGTTGTCTTAGAACTTGATGAAGCTACAGAAGCAACTGATTTAGGAGCACTTGACGACTGTGCAACCGAACTAGCCTGGGTAGATTTTGTTGAATAAGCTGTCGTAACAGTTACTGCTGCACTTGATTTAGGTGTAGCACTAGATGCAGAACTTGAACTCTCAGAAGCCACACTAGAAACAGCTGATGAAGATGCTTGCCTGCTGCTTGTAGAGCTTGCACTTACTGTGCTACTTGCAGAAGTTGTTTCCGAGTTGCTTTCTGAAGAAGCTGCACTACTTACAGCAACACTTGAGCTCTCAGAAGACGTAGAACCTGCTACGGTACTATCTGAAGCAGTTGTTGCACTGCTTGAACTTGTTGAGGCAACTGCAGCTGTATTAGAACTCGTTGATGAACTTGCGGAACTTGGCGTTGTCGTTGACGCAGCTGAACTTTGAGCAGCTGAACTAGCACCCTTATACTGAACAGTAGCATCTGAACTGGTTTTGGCAGAACTACTATCTGAAGCAGGAGCTTTCAAAACTTGTCCAACCAAAATCAAATTGCCATTAAGGCCATTTGCTTCCTTAAGAGCAGCAACTGAAGTTCCTTTTTCTTGAGCAATTAACCAGAGGCTATCACCGGATTTAACGGTAACTTTTATGTATTTTTGTGAGTCTGACTTAGTTGCCTTGGTAGTACCAGGGATTTCAACTTTTTGACCAACAAAAATCAAATGTGATTTTTGATTAATTTTATTTAATGTTTCAATACTTTTAATTGAGACATTATATTTTTGTGAAATTCCCCAAACTGTATCGTTTTTACCAACATTTACAGAATCAGCATTAACACTTTGTGTAGCCCCAGCAACAAACAAACCTGCTGCACCAGCAACACCTGCAAGTACAACTTTTGCTGTTTTAGAATTACTGTGTGATTTAATCATATACCCCACTCCTTGAATTCAATTTCTAAAGCTATAAATAATCATTTTTAAACATTTGGTATGATCCTATTAAAATTACTAGGTGTATTGTAGCACGAATTTTTTGAAAAAAATAGCCTATTTATGCACATATTTTTTGAGTGTATTTTAGAAAACACTGTGAAAGCTTGCTACTTAAGTTGTTAAGGAATTCGCTTTCCTTAAAAAATCCTTAAACTTTTTTTTGCTTAATTACTAAAGCGAACGCCTGTTTTAGCTACTGTTACAAACGTGTTACAGGAATAGCCATTTGTGAAAACGTTGTGTAACATAAGGACTAAAAAGTCTGTTCACTAGTCACATTACAAATGTATAAATATTCATCCATACAATAATTAATACAGTAAAAAGCATACAAATGATTCCGTTTTCTCTTCCTACTTTCAAAAAAAGAACCAAGCTTTTTTGGCTTGGTTCTTTTTAAAAATAAATTTATTTTGTTGTCTGTACTTTCGTTGGTCGCCAAATTCCTAATATAACACCAGCTATAATTGCACCCACAACAACTGCTAAGAAATAAAACAATCCATTTGATGCTAGAGGTAGTACCCAGAGACCACCATGTGGGGCAGGAACACTTACCCGCCATAACTGAGTTAAGCCACCACCAATTGCAGAACCAATGACACTAGAAACAATTACATGCAGTGGATCAGCTGTTGCAAATGGAATTGCCCCTTCAGTAATGAACGAAATTCCCAAAACCCAATTAGAAATTCCTGCTTGTCGCTCTTGTTCAGTAAATTTCTTTGGCCAAACTGTGGTCGCAATCGCAGTCGCTAGTGGTGGAATCATCCCACCAACCATTACGGCAGCCATCAATTTACCATCACCAGTTGAGGTATAAGCAGCAATCGCAAATGTATAGGCAGCCTTGTTGAATGGGCCTCCCATATCAAGTGCCATCATACCGGCCAAAATGGTTCCTAGTAAAACAGCATTTCCAGTTCCCATACCGTTCAAGACATGTATTACCCATGCATTCACAGCAGCAAAAATTGGATTAATGATGAAGAACATTGAAACACCAACAATTAATAAACTCAAAATTGGATAGATTAGCATCGGTTTCAAGCCTTCCAAATTTCTTGGAACACCTTTAAACACTTTTTTCAGCCAGTTAATCACAATTCCGGCTAAGAATCCAGCTAGTAAACCACCAATAAACCCAGAGACACTAGTCGTTTTCATAATATTAGCAGCCGCCGTATTGGCCATGAAGCCACCAACAACACCAGGCATTAGAGCAGGCAAATCACCAATCGACTCCGCAATGTAACCTGCTAAAATTGGAACCAAAAAGGCGAATGCCCAATTACCTAAATGATTAAAGAACAAGAAATACATGCTTTGCGAACCCACATAACGCTCCAGAATAAACGAGAACGCCATAATAATTCCGCCACCCACAACGAATGGTAACATGTGGGAAACACCATTCATTAAATCTTTATAGATTTCGTTCCAAAGACCACCTTTTTGGCCGTCTTCGGAATCAGTCACCTGGTCGCCTTCAGCGGCGTGATAAACTGGTGCATCCCCAGCTTCAATTTGGTCCAATAGTTCATCAGATTTGTTAATGCCATCAATTACTGGTCTATTCAAAAGCTTTTTACCATTGAAACGAGCCATTTCTACTTTTTTATCCGCTGTAATGACTACCCCATCGGCACGGGCAATATCCTCAGCAGTTAGTCGATGTTTAACTCCTTCTGAACCATTAGTCTCAACTTTAATCTCAATATTCTTTTCCTTGGCAGACTTTTGTAAAGCTGCCTCTGCCATATAAGTATGGGCAATCCCATTAGGACAAGCGGAAACTGCCACGATGTATGGTCGTTTGCTATTTTTCTGTGCAGTCTCGTTAGTCGTATTTTCTTGAGCATCTGCTTTATCCTGAGCCTCTTTTACAGATTGTGCATCGGCAAATAATTGTTGAACCTCATCTGGTGTTTGTGCCTGTTTTAGTTTTGCGACTAAGTCTGGATTAATCAACAAACTTGATAGTGAGGCCAGTGCTTGCAGATGAGTATTATTAGCACCCTCTGGAGCGGCAATCATAAAGAATAACTGAACTGGCTGACCATCCAAAGCATCAAAGTCAACACCAGTTTCACTCTTAGCAAAAAGAACCGTTGCTCGTTTAACAGCCTTATCTTTGGCATGTGGCATTGCAATGCCGTCGCCAATTCCGGTCGTAGATTCTTGCTCACGTTTAACGATGTCTGCTTTGTACAGTTTTTCATCGTCAATCACACCCTGTTCAAAATACTTATGAACCATTTCATCGATAACTTCATCTTTTGATTTAGCTTTCAGATTCATAATCATGACATCTTTGAGTAAAAGTTCACGAATATCCATGTATCTTTCGCCTCCTAAAATTCTTCTATGTTAATTTGTGGTAATAGTTCATCAATTTTAGCTTTCGTAGCAATATCTGCTGAAAATGCAGTTGCACTACCACAAGCTAATCCGTAACGAAAGCTCTCTACCGGATCATGTGTGGCATCAAACGTGCCCGTAAATCCTGCCAACATTGAATCACCGGCCCCAACTGAATTTTGAACCGTTCCTTTAGGGGCTGCACTCCGATAACAATGATCTTTGGTCACTAACATACCACCATCCCCGGCCATCGAAATCATCACATTTTGAGCACCCATTTCGATTAACTTGAGACCATAGTGCTTAATCTCATCCAAATTAGCAAGTTTAACGCCAAATAAGTCTGCCAATTCATGATTATTGGGTTTAACAACCACCGGATGAGTTGGTAAAGTCCTTTTTAGCGCCTCACCCGTTGTATCAACGGCATATTCAGCATGTTGTGCCTTAACTTTTTGAATCAAATCGAAATAAAAAGTTTCGGGCAAACTGCTTGATACACTACCAGAAAAAATGACCACATCATTTTTATTTAAATTATCAAACTGCGCAATAAAGGTTTGTTTTTCCGTTGCCGTAATTTCAGGACCAGCAGCATTTAGCTCTGTTTCTTGATCTGCCTTTAACTTGACATTAATACGCGTATCGTCTGCAATTTTGGTAAAATTAGCATTTAAATGTAACTGCTGAAGTTGCGCGTTTACAAATTCGCCGGTAAAACCGCCCAAAAATCCCCAGGCTTGGTTAGCATAGCCAAGTTCTCGTAAAATCCGTGACACGTTAATCCCCTTACCACCTGGAAACTTGTAGCTTTTTTCTAAGCGATTGACTTCGCCCAAATTTAATTTAGGTAATTGAATCACATAGTCAATTGAAGGATTCAACGTTACTGTATAAATCATCTTTTTGCCTCCATTACTTTTTTTGCTTGTTCAAATTGTTGTAAAGTTTCATGATTGTGCTCATCAGTAAGTAAGACGCCTGCATTTAAAGCTGCAATTTTCGCAAACGAAACCTCATTTAATTTACTGGTATCTGCCAGAAAATAGCTTAGCTCGCTCTGCTTTAGAACGGCCCGTTTTACCGCCGCTTCATTGGGATCTGGAGTTGTAAAGCCAAATTTGCGGTGAACACCATTAACACCAATAAACGCACGATTAAAACGGAAATTATTAATGGTTTCAACGACATCGGCCCCAATAATCGCCTTGGTCGTATTTTTTAGCTCACCACCAACTAAATACGTTTTAATATTAATGTCCGCAAGTTTTGAAGCCAATTGAACACCGTTAGTCACCACTAAAATCGAATCCAAACCCGTCATAAACGGAATCATGGCTTCAGTTGAGGTACCGGCATCCAAATAGATAATTTCATCAGCCTTAATTTGTTGTACTGCTAACTGCGCAATTTTTTGTTTGCCTTGAACGTTTTTGGAAGATTTTTCCAAAACACCTGGCTCGCTTTGCAAGGTCGTTATTTGTTTTGCACCGCCATGCACACGAACCAACTTGCCATGATCTTCTAATTCTTGCAAATCACGCCGTACCGTTGAAATTGAGCAGTTCAAAGTCTCAACTAAATCCTGTAATTTAACAATGCCATTTTCATTAAGTTGTCGAATAATTTTTTGTTGCCTTTCTTCTGTAAGCACTTTCATTTCACCTGCATATAGTAATATAGCACCATTTTCGTTCAAAGTCAATCAAAAAAGGTCATTTTTCGGTCAAATTATTAATTTATTTAGATAATTAGCGATTTAATTGACTGTTTTATGATTTAACTTTAATTATCAATTTCAGAATGGATACTCTGTTTTATGTTTTTTGGTCGTTGTTTACGAATATTCACACCCAAGACATCAATAAAGAAGGCCACAATTGGAATTCCAACAATCAATCCCCATGTACCTAATAGTTCGTCACTAACGATTAAAGTAATAAAAGTGACAAAAATTGGTAAAGCTGTTGCGTTGGCCATCAAACGCGGATGCAAAAAATACGATTCGAAAACATGAACAAGGACAACTAAAATCAAAACTTCCAATACGGTTATCAAACCATTTACTGAAAAACCAATCACCGCTAATGGAATCAAGGAAATTAGCACCCCAGCAACCGGAATTAAGCCCAATACAAAAACAATTAAAGCCAACACAAGTAAACTTGGCATCCCAATAATCCACAAGCCGATGGTCATTAAAATTGTGTTGATAGAGCAAATAATTAATTGCGTTTCAATCACTGTGCCAAGAATCGAAATAAACTTAGATGCTAACGTATATATGTTGATAAACAACCGATTATAGCGGCTGTGCAAAAATGCGTGACCAAAATTTCGTAAATGTGTATAGGTTAAATTAAAAATAAAGCTCAAAAAGACCGCCATTAAGACGTGCTCTACGCCTCGTCCCACATGACCTAATTTAACTAAACCGGTAACTGCTAAATCAGAACTATGTTTTAAAATTGAAGAATTGTGAATCGCTTTTTGTGCCCATGTGTATGCTTGTTTATCAAACACTGGATGTTTGTCGATTGTTGTTTCAATTAATTTTGGTAAACCACTAAACTGATCGACTAATAAAGGTGCGGCCACCACTACAATCATCACAAACAGACCAATTGTTAAGACATACAAAATGACCGTTGCAAAAGGCTGATTTAAAGGTAAAATTTTTCGCAAATTTCTGGTTCCAACATGACCCAAAAAAGAAAAAATAACCACAAATAAGATTAAAGATAAAAAAGGTTTTAGTAAAAACAAAACTAAAATAATCACTATCAGCGTTGTATAAAGTTCAACGTCATCACGTTTCATAAAATTAATAATATGATCCAAAAAGCATCCCTCCAGCAAGTGTTTAATATTAACATAGCATTAAATTAACTATAATAAAACCGTTCTAATAACAAACAAGCATTCCTTAATACATTCATCAGTTTTGATGAACACCATTAAGAAATGCTTGTTAAACAGGTTATTAAATTTATTAATCTTTAATTGAGCTTCTAAAAAGGGGTTCCAATGGTTCATTATTATGAATCATCTTAATTGCATTCCCTACCAGTGGTCCAACTGACATTTGAACCAGTTTATCGAACTGTTTTTCTTCATCAATTCGAATCGTATCGGTGACAACTACCTTCTCTAATTGAGAGTTTTGAAGAATTTCTGGTGCATTCTTGGAGAAAATAGCATGGGTGGCACACCCATATACCTGAGTGGCACCCGCATTTTTTAGTGCTGTTGCTGAAATGGTAATTCGGGTTCCAGTGTCGATCATGTCATCCACAACAATACAAGTCTTTCCCTTTACCTCACCAATGATTTCTGTTGGAATCTCATCAAGTGATTCACTAGATTCCACGTTACGATTATCAATAATCGCAATTGGAGTTCCCAACAATTCTGCCATTGTTCGTGCTCGTGAAACACCCGCATGGTCTGGTGAAACCACCACTAAATTATCTGTAATCTTATGATCGGTAAAATAACTTGCTAATAACGGTGCAGCTACCAAATGATCAACTGGAACATCAAAGAATCCTTGAATTTGAGCAGCATGTAAATCAATTGTAACCACACGCGTAATTTTATCCATTTCTAACAAATCCGCAATTAGTTTGGCGGTGATCGGCTCACGTGAACGAGCCTTCCTATCCTGACGAGAATAACCATAGTAAGGAATTACCACGTTAATTTGACTGGCACTAGCACGGCGAAGCGCATCAACCATAATCATCAGCTCCAGTAACATATCGTTTACCGGATCAGAAATTGATTGAATGACATAGACTTCATCACCACGAATACTCTCATCAATATTAACCTGAATTTCACCATCACTAAAATGTTTGACGGTTGCTTTACCTAGTTTAACCCCAGCTTCACGAGCAATTTTCTCAGCCAATGGTTGGTTTGAATTCAGCGCAAAAAGTTTCATACGTTGCTTAGCACTATTTAATGTCATGACATCCTCCATTAAAAACTCTCAAATTTATCTCGATACTATTATCGCAGTCCCATCAAAAAAGCGCAATACCCTTAAACCTTCATAAAACTTTGCGGGGTAATATCGGCCATGCCAATCATCGGATCAATCTCTTGGTTTTGAACCTTACTGATTGTCAAAACATTATCTAAAACTGGTGGTTTCGTCTGCTTTTTCGCTGTATTTTTAGGTGTAACAGCCGTTTCTTCGCCTTTTGATTCAGTTTTTACGTCCGGTTGCTTCTTACCATCAAAAACCGTCAACAATCTTTGCTTTAAAGTTGTTTGGCGATTAACTGCCAGATTTTCAACACATTTCTCAAAAGCCGTTTTATCTCCTAACAAAATTAATAAGGATTCCGCCCGGGAGACTGCTGTGTACAACAAGTTTCTCTGTAACATTCGCGAATATTGTTGCACCATAGGTAAAATAACCATCTTAAATTCACTACCCTGCGATTTATGAATCGACGTACAGTATGCAAGGGTAATCTGGATCCAATCTTTACGTCCATAGGTCACTTCAGTTTCATCGAAATCAATGACTAATTTATCTTGTTTATCCGTATTATCTTTATCTTTTGCTAAAATAATTCCCTTAACGATACCCAAATCACCATTAAAGACGTTATTTTCCGGTACATTAACCAACTGTAAAACTTTATCCCCGATTCGAAAATGTTGTCCACGAAATTCAACTTCCTTGGTTCGTTCACTTTTTTTAGGGTTTAAAATTTTTTGAAGTGATTCATTAAGGCGGTCAATCCCAGCTATTCCACGATACATCGGTGCTAAAACTTGAATATCTTGCGAAGTAAATCCCTTTTGTTCAGCTTTCTTAACGACCTGTGAAATGACACTATCCACCTGATTAGTGGAACAAGCAATAAAAGAACGATCTTTTTGATTTTGAGAAAAATTGGCTGGTAAACGTCCTTCTTTGATAGCATGAGCAAGAGGTACAATGCTAGACTCATTATCCTGACGATAAATTTTAGTTAATTCAATTTTAGGAATAACTTCACTTTTTAATAAATCATTGAAAACCTGACCGGCACCAACGGATGGTAACTGATCCTTATCACCCACCAAAATAATTTTCATACTATTAGGAATGGCCCGCATTAACGTCTTAAACAAAAATGTATCTACCATCGACATTTCATCAACAATCAACAGACTTCCTTCCAAATCCTTAGTTT
Source organism: Pediococcus ethanolidurans (assembly GCF_964062635.1). Taxonomy (NCBI): domain Bacteria; kingdom Bacillati; phylum Bacillota; class Bacilli; order Lactobacillales; family Lactobacillaceae; genus Pediococcus; species Pediococcus ethanolidurans. Next base: position 1,565,551 of record NZ_OZ061250.1, on the reverse strand, counting down.
CTTGGTCTGGATTTGTTTCTCGTCCTGTCAATCCCAACATTCGATGAATTGTACTAGCCGGTAACCCCGTAACCTCACTCATTCGTTTGGCAGCCCGTCCTGTTGGAGCGGCAAGTAAAACAGGAAATGGTGAATCACGATATTCGTTTACATCTAAAGAGAAATCGTTTAACGTTGCAAAAGTTTTAACAATTCCATTTATGATGGTTGTTTTGCCGGTGCCAGGACCACCGGTTAGAAGAAATAGTTTTGATTGCATAGCTTTCAATAAAGCTTGTCTTTGTGAACTGTCATACGTAATTCGAAATTGTTTTTGTGCCAAATCTATGGCCCCATTAATTTCACCGGCTTCAAAGGTATGGGCCTCTTTTGCGTCATGCAGGCGTTTAACATGTTCGGCAATTTGCCACTCTGCTTCAAACAGTTTTCGTAGATAGATGCGCTCCTCTTCCCCAACGACCTTGCCATCTTTACCTAAAACAACTAATTCATCGGCCACCTTTTGAGGATCAATTGCTTGATTACGGCTATTTTCCAATAATCCCAATGTTGCTTTTAAAAGTGAGCGTGCATCCGTATATGTATCGCCATTAGAAGCACTAAGATCACTTAAGGAGGTCAATAAGGCCCCCGCAATTCTTGTTGGTGCATCAAACGCAATACCAAGTGTCTCAGCAATTTGATCAGCCTTTTTGAACCCAATACCATCAATATCTTCAATTAATTGGTACGGGTTTTTGTGGAGCACATCCAGTGTCTCTTCACGATAATGATTATAGATACTAGCTGCCAATTGGCTTCCAAATCCGTAACCATTCAATCCAATAATAATTTGCTCCATCCCATTATTTGCTTTTAACACGGAAATCAAATTAGCCTGTAGGTCTTTTTTTAAATTCAGTGGTTTTAAAACATCGGCATCTTGAATAATTTTATCGATTGCATCAGTACCCAACAAAGCCACAATTTTTTCGGCCGTTTTCTTACCGACACCTTTGAATTCCTCACCGGACAAATATGCCACAAGTCCTTCTTTAGTTGTTGGCGTCGCATTTTCATAATTAGTTGCCTGAAATTGTGTCCCGTATTTAGGATGGGTCACCGTTGTCCCAACAAAACGATAGGCTTGCTCTTCTTTGACATCGCCAAAACTTCCCGTTACGACAATCTCATCTTCGTGCCACTCCAAATTAGTTTCACTAATTTTAACCAGTAATACTTTATAAAAACTATCGGGACTGGCAAAAAAGATTGCAGAAACCTTTCCAACCACGAACTGCGGCGATGTTTTAGTTGAATCGCTATTTTGCGAGTCTTCATCAAATAAATTGAGCGATTCGTTTCGCATTAATTATTCTCCTTCTCCTTTTTTGAATCCTGATTACGAGTTTGAATAAACTTTTCAATGTCCTCAAGTCGTTGTTGGCTCTTCTTGAAATAGACTGGATCCAAATCTTTCGCTCTTTTAAAGTAATCAGTTTCTTCTTCACCCTGGACCAACGCAATCAGCCCTCGTTCAAATTGATATTTACCATTTTTTTCATCTGCTTGAAGAGCCTGATCATAGTATGCTGCGGCATGCTTAAAATCACCTAAAGCTAAAAATATTTCACCAATTAATCCGTTAATCGTCGGATCCTGTTGATGTTTCGTCTGCGCTGTCAATGCAAATGCTAAGGCAGTTTTGTAGTCATCTTCGGCAACATAAGTTTGTGCAATCATCAAATAAGCATCACTTTTTAGGGATGAATCTTGAACGCATTGAAACTGTTTCAGTGCTTTTTTAAATTCACCAGCCTCATAATATGCATTTCCTAACCCATAATGAAGCGTATTTTGTGCCTGTTTATCTTTTTTAAACTGGCCTAAAGCCTTCATGTATAATTCTTCGGCCTGTTCAAAACTATTTGCTTGCGTTAAAAATACCCCTAGATTGTAATAACGATGAAAATCATCTGGTTCTTCATCGATCGCCTTTACCAACTTTGAGGCAGCTTCCTGTGCCTTTTGTTTGGTTTCTTCTCGTTTTAAATTATCTTTTTCAGTCATATTTCCCCTCAAATCATATCTGTTGGGTCTGCTTTACGTGCAATGTAACTTGTATCGTTCCATTTGATTAATGAAAAAGTATTACCAGCATCCAAAGTTTCTAAAACTGTTGTGCTCGTATTTGATAATCCGCCCCGTTTGCGTAAATCTTGCAAACTGGTACCAAGTAAAGTATTTACTAGTGCATTTAAGGCAGCTCCGTGACTTACAATCAAGATATTATCCGTTGATTGGCGATAAATATCTGTGATTCGATGAATCGTTGGTTTCATCCGCTGCAACAGCTGGGGAAACGATTCGCCCTGAATACTTCGAGGGTCATAGTGATCAGGATGATTACGAAAGTCGTCAAATTCACGGGGATATTTTTTTGCAACATCCGTAAACTTCATTCCTTCCATTTTTCCCAAATTAAATTCTCTTAGTCGACTTGCAATTGTTAAGGGTGTGGGATGTCCTTGTAGTTCGTCTAAATCATGTTGTAATGTACTGCCCGTGACCCGTGCACGACGAACAGGACTCACGTAAATGTGCCGAAAGGCTGTGAGACTTAAATGCTGTGCAAGTTCATCAATTTCCTTATAACTCTCCTTAAGAAGTGGAGAATCACCTCGTGCGCCTTGATAACGACCTTCTTGGTTCCATTCAGTTTTTCCGTGACGAATAAAATATAATTTAGTCAAATTAATCTTCCTTCTCATCTTTAGCTAAAACTATTATGCCAGTCTAGCACGCAAAATTCAAAAGTAAACAAAAAGGACTATTCACATTTTTAAAAATCAAAACGTAAATAGTCAGTTATTATTTATTTTTAGATATACTGAAGGACACGATCGTTACTGTAAGCAGCATCAATAATACCGCCACCTAAGCACTCCTCACCATCATATAAAACAACGGCTTGGCCAGGTGTGATTGCACGTGCAGGATCATCAAAGTCAACTGTCATCTTCGTACGATCCTCATTAAAGTGAACTGTCACGTCCACATCCATGGCACGGTAACGAAACTTAGCTGTGCAACGGAATGAGTCACCACGATCCGCAATGTCGTTTACAAAATGTAAATCGGATGCAACTAATTGATCTGCATACAAATGCTCATTATGATAGCCTTGACCCACGTACAAAATATTTTTCTTTAAATCCTTACCAATTACAAACCAAGGATCATTATTTTGACTGCCGCCACCGATACCAAGACCACGACGCTGCCCAATTGTGTAGTACATTAGGCCAGCGTGCTCACCCTTAACTTCGCCGTCAACTGTCATCATCTTACCCGCCTTGGCAGGTAAATAATTACCTAAGAATTCTTTAAAGTTTTTCTCACCAATAAAGCAAATTCCAACTGAGTCTTTTTTATTAGCAACTGCTAAGCCAGCTTTTTCAGCAATTTTACGGACCTTAGCTTTAACCATTCCACCCAATGGAAACATCACGTGATCTAATTGATCGTGGGTAAGCTGATTCAAGAAATAAGTCTGGTCCTTATTCATATCCTCTGCCCGTAACAAGTGTTGATGGCCATCTGCATCACGCTCCAATTTGGCGTAATGTCCAGTTGCCACATAATCAGCACCTAAACTAATGGCGTAATCCAAGAATGCCTTGAATTTAATTTCATTATTACAAATCACATCTGGATTTGGAGTTCGGCCCTTTTTATATTCATCCAAGAAATACGTGAATACACGATCCCAATATTCCTTTTCAAAATTGACCGAATAGTAAGGAATTCCAATTTTTGCCGCTACTTTTGCGACATCCTTGTAATCCTCTGTTGCAGTACAAAAACCATTTTCATCGGTGTCATCCCAATTTTTCATGAATACACCGACAACATCGTAGCCCTGTTGCTTGAGCAAATAAGCTACTACTGATGAATCAACACCACCACTCATGCCGACAACGACACGAGTTTTGCTATTGTCTGTCATCAAAATCACCATCATTTCTATCAGATTCTGGAGAATCTACGATTGAAGGTCGCAACATCCAGTAACTGCCATTATAGCAAAGTAAGTAAAATGAGAAAAGTATTTAAAACTAAGTGAGCGAAGTAAACCGTTTAAGCTAAAATTACTAAGGATTCTGGCTTAGTTTACAGAGCTGTTCTAATAAATGAACACATAAAAAAGTCGCCCTATATTTTCCATAGAATGCGACTTTCATTCAGTTTATTGTAATGGCTGAAGGTTAACATAAATTTTTAGGCTTTAACGAATACTTGGCGATCAACCATATCGTCTAAAATATAATGATATTGTTCAACTAAAGGTTGATCATTTTCTTTATTAAAAATGTTAACCCGTTTTAATCCGTTAGCTGTCGTCACAGACATCTTAAACCCACTTAAATCTTTGGCAAAAATAATACGTAATTTGTTTCCTTGCTTGTATGGTGACGTTGGATCTAAAGATCGCTCGAATACAAAGTTACCACCATTTGAAACAATAAAACCTAAGTCTCTCAAAGTGTATTTTTTCACTTCTGAACTCATTTTATACGTATCTGAATCACCATCAATTTTTACTTCTGTTGTGAATGCCATTATTTTACAGCCTCCTTAGTCTTTAACCGCTGAATAATTTGAATTAAATTAGTAACTAAATAATCAACATCTTCACTAGTATTATATTTTCCAAAACTAATTCGAATAGATTCACCAATTCGGGGTGAGTCCTTACCATACATTGCAATTAGAACATGTGAAGGTTCCAGACTTCCTGCGGTACAAGCAGATCCTCCGGAAACTGCAATCCCATTAAGATCAAGATTTGTCTGCATCACATAAGTCGAAACACCCTTGATCCAAAGATTGAAAACATGCTGCAAATTATTAGGATCTAACGTGCCATTCACTTCAAAATCAATATCAGCCTTCTTTAAACCATCAATAATTTGCTGTTTAAATCCTTGATACTTAGTCTGCATCTGTGATTTTACATCTGGGGTTAACAAAGAAACAGCCTTTGCAAAGCCAGCTATTCCAGGTACATTTTCTGTTCCTGCGCGTCGTTTGTCTTCTTGTTCGCCACCCTTTAAGAAGCTAGGGAAATTTACGCCATCTCGTTTGTACAAAAATCCTAAGAACTTTGGTCCATTTAATTTATGCGCCGAAGTAGACATCAAGTCAATATGATCGCGTTTCACGTCAATATCCAACAAACCATAGGCCTGAACTGCATCCGTATGAAACCAGGCCTGATGATCTTTTAAGATCTCTCCAATTTCATGAATTGGCATGTGACTACCAACTTCATTATTTCCAGTCATGATTGATACCAAAATTGTGTCATCCCGTAAAGCCGTTTTTAAATCAGTCAAACTGATTAATCCTTGTTTATCAACTGGTAAATAAGTGACATCGTACCCAATAGACTCCAAGTAAGCTAAAGGTTTCAGTACTGCTGGATGTTCAATTGCAGTTGTAATAATGTGTTTACCCAGTGGCCGACGCGCAATTGCTGTTTGCATGATCGCTGTATTATCACTTTCTGTTCCACCGCTGGTAAAAATGATTTCATCTTCATTTGCGTTAATACTATCTGCAATAATTTGACGACTCTGATCTAATACCATGCGTGCCTTACGTCCAAAACCATGGGTACTAGAGGCATTACCAAAGTCTTGGCTCATTTCTGTCGTAATCTTTTCAACCACTTCTGGAGCCATGGGAGTAGTTGCTGCATTATCAAAATAAACTTGCTTCATTTTAATTCTCCTACGTTATATTCAAAATTCTTTAGTTTTCAAACAAGGCTAATAGCATCTTTGCCGACCGTTTTCCAGCATCAATGATGAAATCATCAAAGGATACACCGGCATTTTCATCACCAACATCGGACATTGCTCGAATAACGACAAAAGGTACTTTAAATTGATGGGCGACCTGGCCAATTGCACAACCCTCCATCTCACAACAAAGCGCATCAGGAAAGTTTTTTATAATTGTTTTAATTTTATCTGAACTGCTAATAAATTGATCACCAGTTACGATCAAGCCTTTTTTGATAGTCAAGCCAGTTTGCTTTCCAGCTTCAGAAATTTCAGTAATTAATTTTGAATCTGCATCAAATCGTGCCGGTTGTCCTGGTAGCTGACCAAGTTTATAACCAAAAGCCGTAGCATCCACATCATGATAGAGTGTTTGTGTTGAAACTACGACGTCACCAACGGATAAACCTTCACCAATGCCGCCAGCAGAGCCCGAATGAATCAATGCATCAACTTTGAAGTTTGTGACCAATAAGGCCGCTGTGATTCCAGCCTCAACTTTACCAATTCCGGAACGCACTAAAACGACATCGGTTTTTTGAATTTTTCCCTCATAAAATGTAATGCCATTAATTTCGGTTTCATTGCTCACACTCAATGCACTATATAAACTTTTGATCTCTTCTTCCATTGCACAAATTACGCCATACTTCATTTTAAAATCCTCATTTCACAAAAAATAATATTAAATAAACGACAATAATTGCCACAATCAAACCAAAAATAATCCAGTTTAGTTTTTTACCTAAATTGCGACTCTTTCGTTCTGCCGTGCTCCGAACTGTGGGTTCCTCTTGCTCGTCTGGTTCCACTTCAGCATGCGTACGTGCGTAATCACGTTCTACTTGGACGCGTTTACGATCTCGCTTCTCAAACTGCTCATTTTCGGCCTGCTTTTGCCGTTGATAATCTTCACGAGTCAGACCATCCTGTTGTTCATCATTCTTCACAGTTTTTCACCTACTTATTTAGAGTTTGCCAGTAGAATATTGCTAGAACAGTTTTGGCATCTTCAATTGAGCCATCCGCAACACCAGCCAACGCTTCCGATAAAGAAAGCTCCATTAACTGAATGTTTTCATCATCATCTTGCGGTAATTTTGTCGTAACTGGTTTAAGACCAGTTGCCATATAAAGCGTCATATATTCGTTTGCAAAGCCGGGAGTAGAATAAAACCCGGCAATTCGTTGGAGCTTAGTCGCTTGATACCGTGTTTCTTCATTAAGCTCCCTAACTGCAGTGGTTTCATCGGATTCACCATCTTCAACCTTGCCAGCAGGAATTTCAATGGTCGTTTTCTTAATGGGTGCTCGCCACTGTTTTTCAAAAATAGCTTTATGATCGTCTGTAATCGCTAAAACTGCAATTGCATCTTGATGTAAAACTACATCTCGATTAGCTAAATCTCCATTTGGTAATTTCACAGTTTGTTGATAGACATCAATGATTGCACCATTATAGCGCGGTTCATTTTTTACCACTTTTTCTTCAAATTTCATGAATGATTCCTCTAACTTATTTTAAATTTACTTTTCTTCTTTGTTTTCGGGTTGTTCAGTCTCTTCAGTTGTGGGCTCATTACTTACCAGACTCACTTTAACAGCTTGAAGTCCTTTGGCTCCTTGAACGACCAGCAGATTTACCTCGTCGCCTTCATGTAAGATTCTAAACCCTTCGCCCTCAATAGCGGAATAATGGACAAAAACTTCTGTGCCATCATCCAAAATAATAAATCCAAATCCTTTATCTTTATCGAAACTTTTGACTATTCCGTGTTCCATGAAACTCACTCCCCACTGGTCATTATCTCATTTTAACCTGCTCCTTTAAACATCATACTGATAATTCAGAAAAAAGTAAATTAATTACAGTCTGCATTGGTCACATCTTAATGGATAATAAAAAACAATCTCATCAGTTTTGTTGAATATCACAACAAATACTAGTAAGACTGTTTTTTCTCCCAACTAGGCTTCTAACCCAGTTTCAACTGTTTCCGGATAATTATCGCGAACAATTTTTGCGCACCGATCACATAATTCAGGATAGGCTGCATCTGAACCAATATCCGTTTTAGTCATTCGACAACGTGCACAAACTGATCCTTGCGCTGGCACAACTTTTACAGCCATACCATTAAATTGATCTGCATCTTCTGGTGCTTGATCTAAATCTTCAACTTCTAATTTCGAAATAATCAATAATAATCGTACATTTGTGTTTAAGTCATCCAGAAGTTTTTTAGTATCTTTGTCAACGTATAAATTGACTTGAGCTTCCATTGACTTACCGATCATTTTGGCATCTCGTGCTTCTTCCAAAGTTTTCAAAACATTGGAACGAACTGTTTTGAATTTTTCCCAGTTTGCAAAAATTGTTTCCTGATCATCAAACTGTTGTGCAACTGGCATTTCTGCTAATTGAACAAATTCTTCTGGTTCTTTCAAATATTCCCAAATTTCTTCGGTTGTATGTGGCAAAATTGGTGTCAATAATTTAGTTAAACCAACCAGAATTTCATAGAAAACAGTTTGCATTGAACGACGTGTCTGGCTCTTTTCAGGATCAATGTAAACAACATCTTTAGCAAAATCCAGATAAAAGGCTGATAAATCTGTAATCACAAAGTTCATCACTCGTTTGTAAATATTTAGGAAATCATATTTCTCATAATCATTCCGTAAAGTCTGAACTAACTTATTATATTTAATCAACATATATTTATCCGCTGATTCAAGATCCTGATAAGCCACTCGATCAGTCTTTGGTTCATAATCTGTGGTATTAGCTAACAAGTAACGTAATGTATTCCGTAGTTTTTTATAACTATCAGAGATCTTCACGAAGTTCTCCATTGATACCCGAACATCTGAAGATGAGTCAACTGAAGCTACCCATAAACGAACAATTTCAGCACCCATTTTTTTAATCACTTCACTTGGCACAATTGTGTTACCAAGTGACTTACTCATCTTATGACCTTGACCATCAAGTGTGAATCCTTGCGAAACAACCTGTTTATATGGTGCCTTGCCCGAGACCGCTACACTCGTAATCAAACTAGAATTAAACCATCCACGATATTGATCAGATCCTTCAAGATAGAGGTCTGCTGGATAAGTAAGATAATCACGTTCTGCCAAAACGCCTTGATGAGAAGAACCAGAATCAAACCAAACATCCATAATATCTGTTTCTTTAGTAAATTTACCATTTGGTGAATGTTCACTTGTAAAGCCTTCTGGCAATAAATCTTTAGCTTCACGATCAAACCAAATATCTGAACCATACTTTTCAAATAAGTCTGCAACATGACTGATAGTTTCTTTAGTCATGATTGCCTCACCATCTTCACCATAAAAGATTGGTAAAGGCACACCCCAAACTCGTTGACGTGAAATTACCCAGTCGCCACGATCACGAATCATATTATAAAGCCGTTTTTGTCCCCAGTCTGGTGAAAATTTAACGTCATCAATTGCGTTTAAGATTTGATCACGAATTTTATCAACTGAAGCAAACCACTGCGGTGTTGCACGGAAAATAACGGGTTTCTTTGTTCGCCAGTCAAATGGATAGCTATGTTTGTATGGCATATAATCTAATAATAAATTGGCTGCTTTTAATTTATCTAAAGCGATTTTATTGGCATCTTCGTAGAAAACACCGGCAAAATCATCACCAGCTTCATCTGTCATGTAACCTTGGTCATTAACGGGAACCAGAATGTCCAAGCCATATTGCATGCCGACACGGAAGTCATCTTCACCAAATCCAGGAGCTGTATGAACTAGCCCAGTTCCGGCATCTAAGGTTACAAAATCACCAAGCATCACCACTAACTTACGGTCGGGATAAAACGGATGTTGGGTCAAAACACGGTCTAAATCAGCACCTTTGACATTTTTCAAAACTTTTACATTTTCCCAACCAAACTTTTCTGCAACATTATCAACTAATTCTGCTGCAATAACAAATTTCCGTGTTTCTCCTTCAGGTTGAACAACAGCATACTCAAAACTAGCATCAATTGTCACACCTTCAGAAGCAGGAATAGTCCACGGTGTCGTTGTCCAAACCACAAGATAAGTATCTGTATCTAACACACCCTTACCATCGACAACCTGTTCTGCAAAGAAAGCAGAAGGAGATGTCACATCATGGTATTCAACTTCTGCTTCAGCCATTGCTGATTCAGATGACCAAGACCAAAATACAGGTTTTTTACCTTTATAAATTAAGCCTTGTTCTGCCATCTTGCCAAAAGTACGAATTTCTTGAGCTTCAAACTCTGGTTTCAAAGTTAAATAGGGATTATCCCACTCACCGGCAACTCCTAATCGCTTAAAGTCTGCCTTTTGCATAGCGACTTGTTTTAAAGCATAGTCCCGACAAAGCTTACGAAAAGCGGTCGTGGACATTTTTTTTCGATCATAACCTTCTTTGGTTAATTGCTGTTCAATTGGTAGTCCATGTGTATCCCATCCAGGAACATATGGTGATCGATACCCAGACATGGACTTGTAACGAACAATAATGTCTTTAGAAACTTTATTCATTGCATGTCCCATATGAATATTACCATTAGCATATGGAGGGCCATCATGTAAAACAAAGGTTGGTTTCCCTTCGTTTAACTTTTGTCGTTGTTCGTAAAGCTTATTTTCCTCCCAAATCTGTTCACGTTTAACTTCATTAACAGGTAAATTACCGCGCATCTTAAATTTTGTTTTACCTAAATTAAGTGTATCTTTTACACGCATTAACTTTCACTCCTTAAATTATTTTTTGATATAAAAAAAGACCTCGTCACAAGGGACGAAGTCTTCGTGGTACCACCCAAATTTGAAAACATTTATGTGTGTTTTCCTTAATTCAATAACGGCTTTTAAACCGATCAAATCTACGTTTAGTCAATTTGATGTCTCAGAGATGATATTTTAAGTGGATTCTGATTAGCCTTTCATCAATTCGCTAACTCGCTGCCAGTTTGCCACCTACAATGTGTTCTCTTCAAAGAAAATCTATTTATTTTTAGCGTTAACATGAAGTCCCGAATTTTCGTGAGTCTCAGAACTTAGTTTGTCATCTGGAAACACAACCACCGTCTCAGACACAGCTTTATCACTCTCAGCTTCAGTTTCAGCAACATCCTGTGCTTCAGTCTGTGTCTTCGTTGCTTCTTTAACCTCTTTCGCTGAGGTGCCGCTTTGCTGTACCTGATTATTTTCTTCGCTAGTTGTTTCAACCGCTGGAGTTATATCTCCAGGATCTTCTTCATCAACTGAGTTTACTCTTGATTCTTTGATCTTGTCAAGGGTTCCAGTACGTAACATAGCTTCTTTTAAATCACTTACTTGGACGTTCTGATCTTCTTTCAGAATACTGTCCCACTCACTACCATTAATCATTTGCAGTTGTGAATCGACCAAAACTTGAACACGTTGGCGATATAATCGGGCGTTTTTTCTTAATTCATTCGTAGCTAAAATAAGTTTTTTAGCCTTTTCAGCCTGCTCATCAATAACTGCCTCAGCACTTACTCGTGCCTTTTGAACCATACCATCAGCTTGTTTCTGAGCTTCTTCAGCTGTCAATTCGGCTTCTCGTTTAGAACTACTTTTAACTTTATCAGCCGCATCTTGAGCAACTAAAATTGACTTATTCAGTGATTCTTTCATATCGTCAAAATACTCAAGTTTTGTTTCTGCGTTCTCAACTTCTTTTTGCAAAGCTGAGATTTTGTCTAATGCCTGTCGATATTCAATTGCAACTTGTTGTAAAAATTCATCAACTTCATTGGGATTATATCCGCGCATCTTATTCGAAAATTGTTTGTTCTGAATATCTACCGGATCTAAAGACATACTGATTCCTCCATTATTTTTTCTTTTTGCTACTAATAACTGAAATTAAAATTCTGATTTTGTTCTTTTTTGTCATGCCTTCAACACTATCTAGTCGGATTCGGCCATAACCACGAACCGACAACAAGTCATTAGCAACCAGTTCAAAATCTGGTCGCTGATGCAACTTCCAGTTTAAAGTTACCTTTCGTTCTTCTAATAGCTCTTTGGCATGATTTCGTGATAAATGGAACCCTTCAGCAATCACAGCATCAGCTCTTAAAGAAGCCACTGTCGTACTTCCAGATTCCCAATCATTCTCTGGTTCAATTACTTCATCTAGATTCTTAGGGGCCAAGCGAACTTTTATATTACCAATTTTACTAACCTGTGATAAAAAGAATTCCCCCATCTCTGTTTTAACAAAAAACTGCCACTCGTCACCATTTGAAATAATATCTCCAAAAGTATCTCGTTCAACGCCCATATTGGCAAGCGTTCCCAGTACATTACGATGATGAATTTTGGCAAATTTCACTGGATAGCCAATACTTACCAAAGTAATATTAAAATCCGCTTGTTCCGGTGTAAAATAATCCGGAAAAATAATTACACGTTGCATTTCGGCATTAAGATATCCGCCAAAACTCTGCGACTTAATATTATCTAACCGATTTACAAGTGTTTTTAAAATAAAACTTTCTCGTGGATTGAGGAAATTGGTTAAAACAAAACGATTCTGATCGCGAACTTCTTGAATCCAACCGGTTGCTTCTTCCACAAACGGTGCTTCCTCAGGACGAAAATGTTGCATAATATTGTCCATCTTTAGTTATTCCCCTTAAAAATATTAACTAACATATCTGTAAATTAATTTAATAGAAAAAGCTACTAAGAACTGCAACTCCGTACTGCGCCATTTCAAGTACCAAAATCGCCACGATCGGTGAAAAATCCAATCCAAAAATCGGTGGAATAAATCGAAATACCTGTAAATAAGGCACACAGATTTTGGCTAACCATTGGCCAAGTTTAGTTTGATATGCTCCTGGAAACCAAGACATCAAAACAAACACGAAAATCAATAACATATATAACTGAATAAGTTTACTTATAATTGTAAATAAATAGACCAAATGTTTACTCCTTATTTAGATTGTCGTTACTCAAATCTCCATTTTGGATATTTGAATACAAGCTACCATTGATTTCAAAGCTCTTTGGTGTACACAGAAAAATCTGTGTTCCCACTTCTTCAATTGAACCATCAATTGCAAACAAAGTTCCCGATAAGAAATCAACAATTCGTTTAGTTTGTTCGTTATCAATGCGCTCAAAATTTAAAATAACCGCTTGTCCCGCAATCAACTGTTTTGCCGCTTCTTTTGCATCACTAAAAATTCGTGGTTCAAATAGTGCAATCTGACTTTTAGAGCCCGAAACATTATCCATTGTCGTCACCTTATTATCAGTATCCGTTACAGGATCGTTCTCAGAGTTTAATGTTTCTTGATCTTCATCCAATCCGAATAACTTATTAAATCGATCATTTAATGCCATACAGATCGCCTCCTAATAATGACGCTGTATCAAAGAACTGGGACAAAACAGTCGTCTTGTTCCCAGTCCTAAAAATAATATTCAATTATTTACGACGACGCTTAAAGAATGGTGGTGTATCAACACCCTTATCACCATCATTATCAGAATCATTAAAGACATTAAAGTCTTTTTTTTCAATATCTTTAAATTCACTATCATCTTCAACAGAAGTTGGTCGAACACCATTTGTATTTGATTGACGTAATTGCCAATCGCCAAATGGGTCGTCTTTCTTTGAAGCTTTTTCTTCTGTTTTTGGTGCCGCACTACTTACACTTGTATTATTGAATGCAGGCGTTGAAGTGGTTGAATTAGATGTTGAAGGTGTTTCAAAACTTGTTCGTGCTGATGCTCGATGCATTGTTCGTTCATTTTTCTTATCAATCCCTGTTGCAATCACAGTGACACGAACTTCGTCTTTCATGTTTTCATCGATTGAAGTACCAAAGATAATGTTGACATCATCTGTAGCTGCTTTCGAAACAATCTCTGAAGCTGCTTGTGCTTCGAATAAGGAAAGATCTGGTCCACCAGTAATATTTAAGAGCACTTGTTCGGCACCATCAATTGAAACTTCAAGCAATGGCGAAGAAATAGCCTTCTTTGTTGCTTCCTCTGTACGGTTTTCACCATTTGCAGAACCAATTCCCATCAAAGCAGAACCCTGATTGGACATAACAGTTTTAACATCAGCAAAATCCAAGTTGACGTAACCTGGAGAAGTGATTAAATCAGAAATTCCCTGAACACCTTGACGCAAAACGTTATCTGCTTCACTAAAGGCTTCCATCATTGGTGTCTTTTTATCAACCATTTCTAATAAGCGGTTATTGGCAATGATAATTAAGGTATCCACTTGTTCTTTCATTTGTGCAACACCTTCGGCAGCAAAACGAGCTCGTTTTGGTCCTTCAAAACTGAAAGGACGGGTAACAACGCCCACTGTTAAAGCACCTGTTTCTTTAGCAATCTTAGAAACTAGAGGTGCAGCACCAGTACCGGTACCACCACCCATTCCAGCAGTGACAAAGACCATGTCCGCACCTTCAAGTGCTGAAGAAATTGTTTGTTCACTTTCCTGAGCCGCTTTTGTCCCAACTTCAGGAGTTGAGCCTGCGCCCAAACCTTTTGTCAACTTAGGTCCTAATTGAATTTTTGTCTCAGCCTTTGATTGTTTTAAAGCTTGCACATCAGTATTAGCAACAATAAATTCAACACCTTTGACGCCTTCAGCAATCATGCGATTAACGGCATTGCCACCGCCACCACCGACACCAATAACTTTGATGTTTGCACCAGCATTTTGTTTATCATCCATTGTAAATTCCATCCCTTTTTTCCTCCATAAATTTTAAAGTTAGTCAAAGAATTCGCTAAACCAACGCTTGATACTTGCAACTAATCCGCTAAACGAAAAAGAACTTTCCTTTTTTTGTTTTGGTTTTTTAGCAGCTTTCTCAGAAGTTTGGTGCGCATTTTCGCTATTAGCTTGTGGTGCAGGATCTGTTTCATCAGATTCAAACGTTTGTTGTTCCGGAATTGACCTTGTTCCAGCCACCATCGCACTCTTTGCTAAAACATCCACTTCACTCAATGAAGTCTCATAATTTAACAAAGCAAACGCTTGTGAAAACGCAGGATGTCGTAATCCCATCGGTTCGGGTACGTACAACTTAACGTTTGTGCCAAACACATCTGCAGCCAAACTTTGAATACCTGGAATTGCGGCCGCACCACCAGTAATGACGACGCCACCTGGCATATCCAAAGCATCAATGTTCTCAAGATGATTATAAGCGTTGTTCAAGATTTGTTCTAGTCTAGCTTCAATAATCTCAGCCAAATATTTCTCAGTAATTTGTGATGGTGCAGATTGTCCCACAACTTCGACTGGGA
Source organism: Pediococcus ethanolidurans (assembly GCF_964062635.1). NCBI lineage: Bacteria > Bacillati > Bacillota > Bacilli > Lactobacillales > Lactobacillaceae > Pediococcus > Pediococcus ethanolidurans. The sequence goes on along the minus strand of NZ_OZ061250.1, from coordinate 1,550,378 downwards.
AACCATCCTCACTAGCACCGTCGGCAAAAGCATAACCGTACTCACGTTTTAGCTTTTCCGCATTACTTAGAGATGTGTTCAAAACGACTGAAATATCTTTAGTTACGAATTCGCCACCCTCTTGATCAACATATGTATACTTCAAGTGATGATCATGAATAATTGACGTTGTGGTTTGACCAGCACCCATGTCAATTAAGATTGTACCAAAATCTTGTTCGCCGTCATTTAAAACGGTTTTTCCAAGTGCTAATGGATTTAAGATCAAATCTGTTAAATGTAAACCTGCCTGCTGAACCGCACGTTTTGTATTATGAATAATTGTTTTTGGTCCTGTTAAAACGGTTCCGTTCATCTCTAAACGAACACCAACCATTCCACGTGGATCTTTGATTCCATCGAATCCATCAACAACAAATTCATCTGGTAAAACGTCAATAACCTCTTGTTCTGGTGGCAAGCTGTGCACAGAAGCTGCATTAGCAACATTAATCACGTCTTGATTGGTAATTTCGCGTGATGTTTCTGCGATTGCTATCATACCACGACAAGGCTCAATTTTTAACAAATTTGCTGGTATTCCAGCGACTACTTCGTGAATCTTTAAATTTGCTTTATTTTCTGCAACTGAAATTGCTCTTTTGATCGCTGCTGAAGCTTTGTCAATATCGACAATGACTCCACGATTCATTCCATCAGAGCGTTCACTTCCCACTCCAATAACATTCATTTGCCCATTTACGTTCTCAGCAACAATGACTTTTATTGAGGTGGTTCCTATATCAAGTCCAACATAAATTCCTGAATTATCCATAATAAAGGAACCTCCTAAACATACCCTATTTTAGACCTTTGTATATACTCTCAAGTTTACCATAAGTTCAATGTATTTAAATAGTCAATTCTTTTAAAAAAATGAGTAAATAACCTAAAATTACAAAAGAATTGGTAAAAAAAACGATAATTTTAAATTTTATTAATTACTCACTCAATTTGTTGTGGTATTAACACTGGAAGTGCTTACTGAATTTGTACTACTTGTTGTGCTATAACTGCTCATGGACGAACTGGTAGATGAGCTAGAGCTAGTTGATATTGAATTACTACTTACATTAGCGCTCGAACTCGAAGAAGAACTAGTCGTTGTTTCTTTTGATTTATCTTTAAACGGATACGAAAATGCCCCTACTTCCAAATCAATTACACCTTTTTGTTTCATATCGGCAGCCATTTGTGGATAATATTTCATTTTTGCCGCAAAACTAGGCAAAACAGCATATACCTCATTACCATCATTCATATATAAATGCAATTTATTGGGATTATCTTTGCTTGGTGCATAATCAATTTCAGAAATTCCCGTTCGAACAACTGCCGGAAGCTGTTTATATTGTGTCAATAACGTTTTTAAAACACTGGATGAATGAAAATTCTTAAAAACGGGATAATCACTAGATGGTTGTGTCTTTGATTTTCGAATAACTTTGCCATTATCCAAAATCGTGTAGTAGTAGTTATTTCTCAAAACAAGTCCTGCAACAGGGTTTTCTTTCACGATAATCTTCAAACGATTTAAACCTTGTCGATCCACTTTGTAACTCAATAATTTGGCTTGTTTTTTGTAAACTTCTGTCGATTTATCTTGTTGCCCCAAAAGATAAGGAAAGATCCAGTCGTTTTGATGAACATTGCCAGCTTTCATCACTTGTGCCTTAGAGAACTCTTTATTTCCTGTCACCTTAATCGATTGCACACGGCTCAAGGGTGAAAATAAATAACCAGCAACTACTAAAGCAAAAACCAAACCACTTCCAATCCAAATTCTAGTTTTACGAGTTTTCCCGAATTTTGGAAGATGAAATTGAATTTTTTTATTTTTCTTGAGTTTTTCTTCCTGCACAATTCTTTGATTGCGTTGTGCTTTTTCCCAAGGTGTTAATTCACGCTTTACTTGAGGAGTTTTCGTTTTCTTTTTTCCAAACACGATCGCCACCTCATTCCCTATTTTTTAATCACTGACTCCAACACATTTAATAAATCTTCTGCAGCTCTGGGACGTCCCATTTTTTTCGCAGCCATTCCCATTTGTTGTCGTTTAGCTTCATCGGTCATCAAAGCATCAACATATTTTATTAACGAGTCAGTGTTCAGATGTACTTCTGGCAATAGTTCCGCGGCTCCTTTTTTAACAAGGCTGCGTGCATTTTTGGTCTGATGATCATTTGTAACATACGGACTGGGTACTAAAATTGAAGGAATCCCTAACGCGGTAATTTCAGCGATGCTGGTTGCTCCCGCCCGACCAAGAATTGCCTCAAAATTAGGTAAAAGCTCTGGCATTTGACTGATGTAAGGACGAATAACAACATTGCTACCTAAATCAGCTGGATTTATGGCATCCATAATTTTTTGATAGTGAACCCGTCCCGTGACAAACAAAACCTGATAATTTTTCTGTTTGAGTTGTGGAAGAGCCCCTACTGTTGCAGAATTAATTTTTTCTGCACCGCGACTACCTCCAAAAATGAGTAGTGTGGGTACGTTAGTTTTTAACCCATATTCACTTAATGCATCGTTAGGCTGAATTGAAGCAACTTGAGTGGCTCGTGGATTTCCAGTAAAAACCACTTTTTTAATTGGAAATTGAGCTCGTGCATCTTCAAAAGAAATTCCTATTTTTGTCACAAAATGACTTAAAAATTTATTCGTCACACCCACAACACTATTTTGTTCATGAATAACAGTTGGAATTCTTTGCAAACTCGCTGCAAAAACAACTGCTCCACTGACGTATCCACCTGTACCAACAACAACATCAGGATGAAATTCTTTAATCATTTTATGTGCATCACTAACACTTTTTAAGAATAATCCAATTGTTTTGAAATTTTCTAACGATAATGATCGCTTAAAGCCTTGAATTTTAATTGTTTTGAATGCAATACCTTGGTCAGGCACAATTCTACTTTCTAAGCCCTTTTCAGTTCCAACATACAAAACTTCAGAATTAGGCTCACGTTTTTTCAATGCCTCAATTAGAGCTAAAGCCGGATAGATATGACCACCTGTTCCGCCTCCTGAAATCATCAATCGCATTACCTAAGCCTTCTTTCCATTTTGAAGCGTCTGAACTGCACTAATAAATTCATCCCCACGAACTTCAAACGTTTTATATTGATCCCAACTTGCATTGGCTGGTGATAAGAGAATCACATCACCCACATCACTTACTTTATAGGCAAGTGGCACAGCATCTTTTACTTTATGAGCAAATTCAATCACCGGGACTCCAGCACTTTTAGCCGTTTGCGCTAAGAGTTTACTTGTTTGTCCAACTAAAATAATTGCTTTAACATGCTGTTTAAAATCAGTTTCTAGTTTTTCAAAAGTATAACCACGATCTAAGCCGCCAGCAATAAGTACTATCGGTTTTTTAAAAGAACGTAGTGCAACCTGAGTCGCTTCAATATCAGTAGCTTTAGAGTCATTATAAAATTCACGATCATTCCACGTATTTACGTACTGAACGCGATGTTTAACCCCACCAAAGGTCTTCAAAACATGCACAATTGCCTCATTAGGTTGACCACTAATCTTAGCTACTGCAATGGCAGCCAAGGCGTTTTCAATGTTTTGAACTCCGGGAACTCTAATGTCTGCAGCAGCAATAATTTTTTCGCCTTTAAAATAAAGAAAGTCCCCGTTTTGATATGCACCTTCTTCAGTTAAGTTCTTTCGCGAAAATGGCACAACCTGGGCACTAGTTTGCTTGCTCAGTTGTTGCCATTCTGGATTATCCCAATTAATCACAAGAAAGTCTTGTGCTGTTTGATTTCTAGTGATATGCATTTTATCCCGGACATAATTTTCACGAGTACCATGCCAGTCTAAATGATTGGAAAAAATATTCGTAATGACCGCAATGTGTGGTTTAAGCGTTTTGACACTTGCCAACATAAAACTTGATAATTCAGTCACCATAACATCTTGAGATTGCACTTTTTGAACAACTGTCGTGGCAGGAATCCCAATATTACCAGCAAGATAGGCATGACCGGTTGATCGGTTCTCATCAAGCATTAATTGAATCATTGTTGTGGTTGTAGTTTTACCATTGCTACCGGTAATTCCAATCATTTCACCACTTAAAACTTGATAAGCAAGTTCAGGTTCTGAAATAATGGGGATTTTTTTAGCAAGTGCTCCTTTAATAATTGGATTTGTATAAGGAATTCCAGGGTTTTTGACAATTAATTCAAATCCTTCATCCAATAATGTCAGCGGATGCCCTCCCGTAACCACTTTAATGCCTTCTTCTAAAAGACTTTGCGCATCTGGATTTTCATCAAAAGGTTTTGCATCATTTACTGTCACTAATGCCCCTAATTTTTGTAATAATCTAGCTGCACTCACACCACTCTTTGCCAAGCCTAATACCAATATTTTTTTATCCTGATAATCCGTAATCTCTTTCATGACTCTTTCCCTTCAAACCAAACTTGATTTACCACTACACACTTCAGAAAATTAGTTATTAAAACCGAGTTAATTTAAGATGCCGATTAAACCGATCACTGCGCCAATCAAACCGACACACCAAAATACAATATCAACTTTCCACTCGCTCCATCCAAGAATTTCAAAATGATGATGAATGGGACTCATCTTAAAAATACGATGACCAGTAAGCTTAAACGATAAAACCTGCAATATTACACTAGCTGTTTCGCAAACAAAAACAATTCCGATTAAAAGCAGTGCTGCTTCATGATGCACCAAAATCGAAACAGCAGCTAAGGCTCCTCCTAATGCTAAAGAACCCATGTCACCCATGAAAATTTTTGCGGGTTTATGGTTAAAAATAAAGAAGCCAAGCAACGCACCAATAATCGCCAAACAGAAAATAAGCACATCGAATTGTTTTTGCGCTCCTGCAATAATTGCATAGGCACCAAATGCGATTATTGCTAATCCACTTACTAATCCATCCAGACCATCTGATAGGTTAACCGCATTTGAAAACCCAACTAACCAAAATACTACGAATAAAACAAACCAGATACCCAAATGCCAGCTACCAATCCATGGCAGGTTAAGAACCTGTGGGAAGCCTTCATGAAGGTAAACCAAATAGAAAATTACAGCTCCTACAACTTGACCCAGAAACTTTTGCCACGCTTTCAAACCTTCATTTTGCTTTTTCATTAACTTGATACTGTCATCCCAAAAGCCTAAAAGGCCATACATAATTAAAATAAAAATCAAGATCAAACCGGTCGCATTAATTTGATGACTTGTAATTTCAAATAATAGGCTGCTAACCGTAATTGCCACAATAAAAATCAGACCACCCATTGTTGGTGTTCCAGATTTTTTTTCGTGCCATTTTGGCCCTTCTTCACGGATCATTTGTCCTTCATTTCGGTTACGAAAATAATTGATAAATGATGGCATAGCTACCACCGTAATCAAGAAACTGACAATCATCGTTCCAATTTGTTCCATTGAATTCATAATAAACTCCATTCTCTCTTACTTTTGTTTTAACTGTACTGATAGTGTCTGACCACTTTGAATTGTTGATCCGCTTTTTAGAGATTGAGTTTTAACAAACCCAGTGCCAGAAAATTTGGTTTGCAAACCAACTAATTTTGTCAACTTAAGCACATCGTTGCGGGACCATCCTGATAAATCGGGCATTTTCATTTGACCACTCGTTATCAAAATAACCCGCTGCCCCGCCAACATTTCTGTATTAGCTTGTGGCGATTGTTGGGTAACCGTACTTCCGGTTCCCAGGACCGTAGCTGCAATATTTTGCTTGCCAAGATCTTTTGTTGCCGTATCTGCTGTTTCACCAACCATATTAGCAATTTTCACTTTTCCGGATAATTGATTTTTCGCCGTTGTGGCATTTTCACCCAAGGCCTGTTTCATAACTGATCCAAAAATTTCATCCAACAATTGAGTGGCTGTTTTGGTTGCCGGTAAGGTTGGTTGTTTCATCGTAATGTACATGATGTACTTTGGATTTTTTGCAGGAACCATCCCCACAACTGAGTACAGATAGCTGTCATCCGTATTCATGTAAGTACCGCCTGATCCAACAACCTGTGCTGTACCAGTTTTGGCTGCTACTCGATAACCAGGAATTTTAAAGCTTTGACCAATTCCATAGCTCTTATAAACCACGTCTTCCATTAATTGACGAACCTTTTTTGCCGTTGTACTCGTAATTGGATGACCAACCGTTTTAGTTTTCATTTGGTAAGTAACCTTACCAGTGTTACTATTAACTACTTTTTTAATATATTGTGGCTTAACCATCTTACCGTTATTCGCAATTGCTGTAAAACCTTGCAACATTTGCATCGTTGTCACATCAATACCCTGACCAAAAGCGGTATCGGCTTGCTCAATTGGGTAAGTAAATTGCATACTGCCTTTAGCTTCGCCACTTAAACCAGAATTAGTGCTTTGAAGAAATTTGAACTTCTTAATATATTTTTTCCAGGTTTTTGCTCCCATTTTACGTTCCAAATGTGCCATAGCAACATTACTGGAAAGAGCAAATCCTTCTTCATAGGTAATTAATCCCCAACCAGAAGTTTGCCAGTCTGGAACTACCTGTCCATCGATTTTATAAGTTCCCGACTCATACTTTTCCTTTGCGTTAAAATGACCACTATCAATGGCCGCAGCCGCAGTAAAGACTTTCATTGTTGAACCTGGTTCAAATGTATCTTGAACAATCGCATTATTCCAAGCCTTACTAATTCCATTTTTGGTGGTTGGATTAAATGTTGGTCTTTGAGAAGTGGCCAAAATTGCGCCCGTTTTAGCATTCATAATTGTTGCTGTCATTGATTTAGCATGAACCTGTGACTGAACCTTCGTCATTTCGGTTTCCAAGAGAGTTTGCAAACGGGTGTCCAAAGTTGTGTAGATATTTTCACCATTAACCGCTGCTTTTTTCTCTTGTGATGATGGAAGTTGATAGCCAAATTTATCTTTTTGAATAGAACGTTCGCCATCTGTACCCGTTAATTTGCTGTTAAACGCACTTTCAATTCCCATAACACCCTTTAACTGAGTAATATCGGAACTCTTTTTTTGAACCTGGGAGGTAATTCCAATTAAGTTTGAAGCAAACGTTCCATTTGGATAAAGTCGTGCTTCAGATTGAATAAAATTAATCCCAGTTAACTTATAGGATTCTATTTTTTCCTTGGTTGCAACCGAAATATTTTTTCCTGCCGTACCAAACTCCACCTGAAAAGAATTTTTATTAGTTGGATTTAAAGCTTTAAGGGCAGCCTTTTCACTGATTGGTAGATACTTAGCTAGGACTTTCGCCGTTTTCTTTTTATTAGTTACATAAAGTGGCTTTTTATTTGCACCTACTTGCGTTTTATTTAAAACCGCATAAATCGAGTAAGTACTAGTGTCTTCTGCAATCGGTTGACCAGAAGCATCCAAAATTGAACCTCTTTGTGCTTTTAAAACCTTATTATCCGTATATAAACGACGGGCCTGTGAACTCAAATTGATGTGTTCTACAGTCCCGCCAATTGCAATGTAGGAAAAACGTAGAATTAAAATTACGAAGAGGGCAATGGCTATGAAAAAAAGCCATTGACCGAACGCTCTTCGATTTTGGCTTGATTTGTTATTATCGTCCTTTTTTGAACGCTTTTCTTTATTGTTCATTTATTAACATTCCTTATATTCTGAGTTGTCAGGCTTAACCCATACTGTTTGGCAATCTTATTCAAGCGTGTACGACTAGAAAGCTGGTTTACTTCCTGTTTAAGATTACTGTTATCGGAAGTTACTTTTGTCACCTGTGCTTGTGAACTAGATAAATTATGTTCAGCACTGGACAAAGCAATTTTACCAGAAACCACAAAAATCATTAAGCCTGTCAAAATTATACCGCAGAATGTCATTAAAATTTTCTCAAATTTTGAAAATGGCAAAGATTTTGGAATAGCAACCGCTTTTGCTTTATGTAATGTCCCCTCTTTAATATCCGGTATTCGCCGTTTTACAGGCTTACTCGCTGGAAATGCTTCTGCTAAATTATTTTGTGCCATTAAAATCAGTCCCTATTTTATTTTTTCAATAACTCGAAGTCTCGCACTGTGCGCACGATGATTATGTGTTAATTCATCCTTACTAGGTAAAATGGGTTTTCTAGTGGCCAATTTAAAATGGGGTTCAAGTTCTTTTGGAATAACAGGTAATCCCTGAGGTAATTCAGGCAAGTTAGCATTTTCTTTAAAAATATTTTTAACCAAACGATCTTCTAATGATTGAAAGGTAATCACACTAATTCGGCCGCCAACCTTTAGTAATTCTAAGGCCTGTTCTAGTGAGGTTTCTAAAACCCCTAATTCGTTATTAACAGCAATTCGAATCGCCTGAAAAACACGTTTTGCAGGATGACCACCTGTACGACGAGCAGCCGCTGGAATTGCTTTTTTAATAATTTCAACTAGTTCACCTGTCGTCTCAATCGGTGCAGTTTCTCGTTGTCGTTCAATCTCACGCGCTACCTGCTTTGAGTAACGCTCTTCTCCATAACGAAAGAAAATTTTAACCAACGATTCATATGACCACTGATTCACAACAATCTGTGCAGTTAATTCGGCAGACTGGTCCATACGCATGTCTAATGGCGCATCATGTTGATAACTAAATCCTCGTTTGGCATCATCCAATTGCGGTGATGAAACGCCTAAATCGTACACAATGCCATCTACTTTTTGAACACCATATTCTGCCAAATCTTTTGTAATATTTTTAAAATTATCTTCAATAAAAGTAACCTGTCCACGATCTAAATATGATTTCAAGTGACTTTGATTGTATTCAATCGCCGCCACATCCTGATCAAATGCATACAAATGACCCTTTTGACTTAATTGACTCAAAATTAATTGACTGTGTCCACCACCGCCAAGAGTGCAATCCACATAGATTCCATCTGGATTGAGATTTAATTCATCAATTGCTTGGTTTAGTAAAACAGTTGTATGTTGAAACTCGCTCATTTTTCTACTCCTAAAGGCCAAAATCAATTAAATTTTCAGCAATGTCATCAAAATTCTCTTCTGTATCAGCAGTTACTTCATTCCACTGTGCTTCATCCCAAATTTCAAATCGGTTTGATACTCCAACTAAAACACATTTCTTAGTAAGTTTTGCATGTTCACGTAATTGTTTAGGAATATTAATTCTGCCTTGTTTATCAAAATTACACTGAGTTGCATCGGCAAACAGAAAACGGACAAACGCCCGATTATTTCGTTTATTAAGCGGTAATTTTTTAAGATTATCTTGAATATGTTGCCATTCTGTCAGCGGATAGCCAAATAAACAGCCATCTAAACCACGTGTAATAACAAAATCGGTTCCAAGATCTTCTCTAAACTTGGCAGGAACAATTAGTCGTCCCTTGGTATCAAGTGAATGTTGATATTCGCCCATGAACATACTAATTGCCCCTTTCCATCTCGATTACAAATTTAGTTTACCACTTTGTACCACTATCTACCACAGATTTAAAAAACTATTTTAAAATGCTTAATATTTATTAAATAAGTGATAATAAAATGATCTGAATATTATAAGTAAACTGCTTACAAATACTAGTATAACAGTAATTCTAATCGAAATGCTTAAAAAGTGGATGAAAGGTGGGGATTTTTTTAGAATTTACATAAAAAAGCTATAATTTGTGTCACTTATTTTGGAATTTGGAAAAAAATTTGAAAAGTTAAAATTAACACGTTAGAATAGTGAGTAACATTCTGGAAAGTGGTGCTTTATGAAAAAAAAGAAGAGTACGTTTCAAAAAATTATAATGGTTGTCGTTTGGATTATGATTATTAGTATGATTGGCTCTGTTGTCTTAGGTGCAGTGAGTGCATTTACTGGTTAAAAAAATGAGAAATTCCATTGAATATGGATTTCTCATTTTTTATGTGCTTAAACATATCGCTAAAACAAACCACAAAATATAACCCCACACCTACCGCGAGAATTCTCTCGCCTCCGGTGCGGGGTTATATTTTGTGACTTACCGTTTTATCTCACTCACTTCTTGTTAAACACCTGCCGTGGCTTGCTTCCCTCCTGGGGTCCCACCACACCATTTGCTTCCAATTGATCTATAATTCTTGCCGCGCGATTATATCCTATTCGAAAACGCCGCTGCAACATCGACGTACTTGCCTTTTGCATCTCTGTCACCAACGTAACCGCATCATCATACAACTCGTCCTTCTCATTATTCGCCGATTGCTCATCCATTTTTGCTTCTTCGTCCGTCACAATCAACGTTTCATCATATGAAACCGGCTGTTGCTGTTTAACATATTCAACAACTGCCTTCACATCTTTATCCGACACAAAAGCACCCTGTACACGTTCAGGTTTGCTTTTCCCCATTGGATAATACAGCATATCGCCTCGACCCAAAAGCTTTTCAGCACCGTTTGAATCAATAATCGTACGTGAATCCGTTCCACTTGCAACCGCAAATGCAATTCTTGACGGTACGTTAGCCTTAATTAATCCCGTCACAACATCCACAGAGGGTCTTTGCGTCGCAATAATCATGTGGATTCCAGCCGCTCGAGCCAACTGGGCTAACCGAATAATTGCATCTTCAACCGCATTTTGTGCCACCATCATCAAATCAGCCAGTTCATCAACCACAACCACAATGTATGGTAAGTGTGGTCGATTTTGACCATCTTTTTTATTTTCTTCCGTAATAAATTGATTATACGTTTTAATGTTTTTTTGACCACTTTGCGCAAACAAATCATATCGATGCTGCATTTCAGCAACCACCTTATGCAGTGCTCTTGCCGCCTTTTTGGGATCCGTCACAACTGGTGTCAATAAATGCGGAATATCCTTATAAATTCCTAATTCAACTTTTTTAGGGTCAATCAGAATAAATTTAACCTGATCCGGTCGTGCATTCATTAATAGACTTGTAATGATCACATTAATCATGACTGATTTTCCACTACCAGTAGCCCCGGCAATCAGCAAATGTTGCATACGTACTAAATCAGCTAGAACTAAATTTCCTGATACATCTCGACCAATTGGTACCTGTAAAATTGCATCCGGATGCGGTGGCTGTGATTCAATAATATCTCGGAATGAAACCGTTGAAACTTCTGTATTGGGAACCTCAATTCCGATTAAAGATTTGCCTGGAATTGGTGCTTCAATTCGAATATCTTTAGCAGCCAATGCTAACGCAATATCATCAGCAAGTCCGACAATTTTGCTAACCTTAACGCCAATATCAGGATGTAATTCATATTCAGTAACTGATGGACCAAGGCTAACGCTTTTAACCGTTGCCTTGACACCAAAACTTGTTAAAGTTTGTTGCAGAATTTTGGTATTTTTTTGAATCGTTTTATATTCCTGACTTTGATCGGTTTGAGGAATAGTGGTTAAGAGATCTGGACTAGGTAACTTGTAATTAGGATTAGCCAAAGCCTCCGTATTTTGAAAAGCTGTTTCATCAACATCTTCCGTAACTGGAGTAACCTTTCTTTCACGTTCTGAAGCCACTTTAATGTCCGGTTGTAGATTTTCTTTAACAACGGGCATTTGTTCGGTCATTAAATCCTTACCTGTCACCGAAACTTTTGGTGTTTTATGCGCAATTGGTAAAGATTTAGTTGAATTTTCATTTGTAGAGACTGATTTTCTTTGTTTCCACCAACTGACAACCCGATTCGTTATCTGCTTCAATCCATTACGGGAAAACAAGACCACTTTCCTAAGGGCAACTGCGACCGACTGTAAAACTTTATCCATTGGAATTCCAAAAAAAATTGCACCACCAAGAATAATTAGTAACCATCCCAGGAAAAGACTACCAATTTCGGAAAAGCAAAAGTCAGTCACTGTATAAATTGCACTACCGATCATGCCACCACCAACTGGTTCACCAATTGATGCGTATTTAAATGCATCTTCTAATGCGTGCCAAGTGGTCACAATAAAATGATTATGCTGGTTTGTCTGTTCGAAAAATCGTGTGGTTAAAATTAAAACAGCGCCGAGGTAAATTAAACCCACTCCGGTTAAATAATGGAAACGACCCTTTAGTTTTGGCTCTTTGCCGGTAAAAAGCAAAATAAGGCCATATAACCCAAAAAGGACAATCAAGATTTGAAAAGTATCTCCCACAAATAACCGAAAAACATTAGAAACCAAAACGCCAATATATCCTAATGAAAAATAACCAATCAATGCTACCAGAACAAAAATACCGCCTAAAAAATGTTTAGAACGCAGAAACTTCTGCCACTCTTTTTTACTTGAACGTCTTTTTTTTCGTCGAGTTGTCGTTTTTTTCTTTACTGCCACAAGTATCCTCCCTTCTAACTAATTTGATAGTCATAATGTCTGTTACTTTAGCTTATCATTTTCATAGTGATGAATTCGTTGTAAGTTAGGGAAACTTTGTTGTCTTAATGCTTCATAAATCACAATAGCCACACTATTTGATAAATTTAGCGCACGGATATGATCATCATCTTGTGGGATTCTGATCGCTTTTTCTGGATATTGTCGCATAAATGGTTCAGGAAGTCCCGTTGTTTCCTTGCCAAATAGAAAGTAATGATTCTGAGTATTATCAGAATAATCAACATCCGTATAATCGTGATCAGCAAATTTGGACACTAAATATAAATTGTCTAAATTTGGTACTGAATCAATAAACTCAGGAAGATTTTCATGATAAACTAAGTCAACATCCTTCCAGTAGTCTAATCCAGCCCGCTTAAGATGTTTATCATCCACCGAAAATCCAAGCGGTTTGATTAAATGAAGAACAGAGTCTGTTCCTGCACAGGTTCTAGCAATGTTGCCAGTATTAGAAGGCATTAGTGGTTCAAAAAGTACAATATGATTCGTCATTTTTTCTATCTCACTCTCATTAATATTAGCTGTTCAAAAGTTATCATACTGCTATGTATTTCTCTAAACAACAAAAAAAGCGTAGACACTCGGTGTAGGCACGGCGAGCTTCTACGTTAAATGAAGTACAACTTGCTATTTACCAACGATCTCTCGATGTCAAATAACAACCGATTTCTTACATAAAGATTAACACCAAAAAATACATATTGCAACCTTACAAATACTATCAACTTAGGATTTAACTCCCTTGAGTAAGGTTACATCGACCGTAATATGATTTAATCCAGATGTTTTTGCTAGTTCAAGCGTTTGAGGAGTTGCTCCCCAGTGCAAAGGTGTCATTTGAATTAAATCAGATAACAAACTTTCATCAAATTTAAAATCATAAGTTATGCGTTTAGTTTGGGCATTGGAAAATCGTTTTTTAAACAATTCAACAACCTGGTCATTTTGATAATCTGCATGCTGACTCGTTTTTTCATACAACAAATGACGTAACTCAATTAAATAATTTGAATTCGGAACAATCTTTAGAACTTGTCCACCAGATGAAAGTACACGATGAAACTCGGTATAAGCTGACGGTGAAAATAGATCTAGAATTGTCGTAAATTGGTTATCATTGAAGGGTAAATTTGCCAAATCAGCAATACAAAAAAAGGCTTCACTATTTAATTGAGTTGCTAAATTTATTCCGGCTGTTGAAATATCAAATCCAACAGCTGTTGCTTTTTTAAGAAGTGACAATGTTTTCTTTAGAGGAGTTCCTTCACCAGAACCAACATCCAATACCACTTCGTTTTGTTCCATATGCTGAGAAAACTCTTCACAGATGGGATCAAATAACCCAGCTGTTAAAATTCGACGGCGAGATGCCAACATTTCTGCGTCATACTCACTATTCACTGCATGATTTAAAAAGTACAAAGTACCCTTTTTAGAAATATCAATATTATGCAAATTGGGACAGATTACACTACCGTCTTCCACTTTTACATAACTTTCTTTACACACCGGACAACGAAATAAATTCAAATGCTGACTAATAAACTGTATTCCTTTATCTCTTTTTTTCAACTTTGCTCACCTCTATACATGTCCTGTTAAGAATACCATGTAAAACTTGTTTCGGTCTTTACAAAATAAAAAAGATTCAAATTGTTAAATTGATCATTTAACAATCAGAACCTAAGTTTAACTTTCCTCTTCATAACCACCATTTTGCCGTTTATACCAACGAAATAGATGTGTCAAAATTACCTTACCTACCGCGTAAACTGGTATTCCAAAAATCACACCCAAAACGCCAAACATGCGTCCAGACGCCAAAAGAAAAATCAAAATTGTCACCGGATGAATCGATAAATTTGTTCCCAAAATTAAAGGAGAAATTAATCGGCCTTCAATCGTCTGCTCAATTGCAAAAACAATCAGAACTTTAACCAGCATCCATGGTGAAATAAATGCCGCTAATACAATTGATGGGATCATTGCTAAAAACGAACCCAAATATGGAATTAAATTCAAAAATCCAGCCGCAATCCCCAACGTGAGCGCAAACTTCAGTCCAATGATTGCATAGCCAACAAAAAACATAATTGCCACACAAAACGCAACAATCAATTGTCCGCGAATATAGCCGCTCAACTTGCCATTGATCTCTGTCAAAATCTGCGTAAATCCGGTCCTTTTTTGAACCGGTAAAAAATGAGCTAAATATTTGGGAAGACGATGTCCATCTTTTAATAGATAAAACAAAATAAACGGCATTGTAATCAACCCGACCACAATTTTAGTGACGGAACTAATCAAGCCACCTACCGAAGTAAATGTATGATTAGCAATAGAACTTGCCCATTTGGAAAAAGAACTTGTGGTTGATTTAGACAGTTGGTCAAACTCTTTTTGAAACTGTCCTAAACGTGGATCATTTAACCAAACTTCTAACTGATTAATTAAATGATTCCAATAATCAGGCCAATTTTTCAAAAAATCAGTAGCCTGATTACGAATAACTGGAATCAAAGCCACAACGCCTAATACTAATAACAAAATCACCACGATAAAAAGTCCAGTAATTGTCCAAACGCGACTAACATGAAATTTTTTTTGTAACCAATCAACTAATGGATTAAATAGATAATAAAGAACACCAGCCAAAACTATCGGTAAACCAACGATGTCCACAAAATCGCTAATTGGTTGGAAGAACCAGGTTACTTTAGAAAAAACAAGAATGATCAATAATAACAGTAAAATAATCATAAGATTAACAACAATTCGATTATTTAAAACCAATTTGGTAAACCATGTTCGCCAAGACTCTTTAGTCGTTTTCAAAAAATCACCACGCGATCCTTAAAAAATATAAGTTAGTTTGTCACCAACTGCAAAACCTGGGAATTTCTCTGGTGAAAGATAAACGGCACTTTCAAGCGGAGTATCAGGGATAGGTTCAAAACAAAGTGTGGCATGCCCAACTCCTTGTAAATTAGCATTCACCAGTTTGCCACAAAAGGATACGGTGTAGGAATGTTCACGAATTTTAATTTGGGAACCCCGTTTTAATTTAAACTCAGGATGTGGTTCATCAAATTTTTGAATCACCGCAACATCCTTCAGGTTACTAGTTGCTTCGGGTCCAAACAAAATAACTAACGGATCATTTTCAACAATTGCATTTGGCCCAATTTCAACAATTTTAGATGTAATCATGTATACCCTCTCCTCGCAATTAAATGGTTATTTTCATTGTAGCATAGTCGCAATTGAGTTATAAAGAAAATGGAAGCGTACACAGGATGTTTTCAAACTGTGCTATAATTTTGTATTAGAGAATACAAGGAGGTCCTTATTTTGAAGGAATCATTTTTCATTGGCACATACACTAAAAAAACTAGTCATGGTGTTTACCAGATGACTTTAGACACAGAAACCAACTCACTTAAAGATTTACAACTGGTTGCACAACTTGGTAACCCAACTTATGTCGCAAAATCAAACCGTAATTATCTTTATACAGTTGATCAAAAAGAAGCTGATGGTGGTTTAGCTGTTATTGATCTTAACAAAACGCCAGCAGAAATTATTCAACATGCAGTTACACCTGGAAATTCACCAGCATACGTCGCTGTTGACGAAGATCGACAATTAGTTTATAGCTCAAATTATCACTTGGCAACAGTTAACGTTTATAAAATTCAAGCGGATGGCACATTAAAACAAACTGATGTGGTTACTCATTCAGGTAAAGGACCAAAACCTGAGCAATCTGACGGTGCACATGTTCATTTTAGCGATTTAACCCCAGATAACCGTTTAGTAGTTTGCGATTTAGGAACTGACGAAGTTTATACTTATGATGTTTCTGACGATGGTAAACTCTCTGAAGTTGCCCGATACAAAACAAAAGCAGGCTTTGGCCCTCGTCATATTGTTTTCGCCCATCATGGCTCAAAAGCTTATCTCGCTGGTGAACTTGGTAGTGCTGTAGAAGTGCTGGACTACGATCAACAAAATGGTAAGTTTAGTCATGTTCAATCTATCAGTACAATTCCAACCACATGGCATTCACATAATGGCGCTGCAGCAATCAAAATAAGCTCAGATGATCATTTTGTTTATGTTTCTAATCGTGGCTATGATTCATTAGCTGTGTTCAAAGTCAGTTCTGATGGATCACTCAGTTTGGTTCAAAACATCTCAGTTGAAGGCAGCTTCCCACGTGACTTTTCGTTGGACCCTAGTGAAAATTTCGTTGCTTGCGTTAACCAAAACACAGATAATGCCACTCTCTTCTCACGTTCAAAAGAAACAGGCAAACTAACTTTATTGGAAAAAGATGTGGCTGTTCCCGAAGGTGTTTGCGTCTTATTCAATTAAACCTATTCAAGGAGCTAAAAAATGATTATTAAAGAAGTAGCTGTAGAAAATTTTACCAATGTTCCGGCTGCAATTCGCGCTGGAGCAAATCGAATTGAGCTCTGTGATAATTTAGCCGTTGGTGGCACGACCGTTAGTAAAGGCGTTATGGCTGAAACACAAAAATATGCGAGCGAACATCACATACCCGTTATGGCTATGATTCGTCCACGTGGCGGCAATTTTGTTTATACTGATACTGAACTCAAAATCATGGAAGCAGACGTTTTTCAGGCACAAGAATTAGGCGTTGACGGTGTTGTTTTTGGAGCCTTAAACAAAGATGGTAGTTTAGATACCGATGCCCTAAAAATGCTCATTGCCGCCGCCGGAGGTATGCAAATCACTTTTCATATGGCATTTGATGCCATTCCTAAAGAAAAACAAAATACGGCCATCGATTGGCTCGCCGAAGCCGGTGTTGATCGAATTCTAACTCATGGTGGTTCACTAGATACAACCATAGCTACAAATTATGAACATCTAAAGCAAACAATTGCTCAAACCAATCACCGATTAATTATTCTTCCTGGTGGTGGCATTACTGCTCAAAACCTAACTGAAGTTACAAAAGAACTCAGCGTTAGCGAAGCTCATGGTACACGTATTGTTGGTGCTCTTTAAACCTAATCAACCAAAAAACTAAGCCTAAACAAATTAGGCTTAGTTTTTTTATGCAGTTTCAATCTCTATTAAATTTGTATGTCTCATTTTTGTTATGCCAAACTAGTGACCATAAAAGATAATTCTCTCAGGTTCATATTCTACCTAATAAATAGTTGCAGAAAATACTGAGCAATATTGAAATAAATTAATACGCTGGTCAGGTCACTGAGCGTTGAAATAAACGGACCACTTGCTACTGCGGGATCTACACCTAATTTTTCCATTCCAATGGGAATCAAACTACCAGCTAAATTGGCAACAAAAATTGCACTTGCCATGGCAGCACCGACAACGCCACCTAATAAGAGATTTTGCTTCCACAGACCAACCATGAGCCAGACACAAAGCCCTGTAATAATGCCAATAATAATTCCAGTAGCAATCTCATTTAAAATCAATCGCCAGATTTTTAAATGACTATTGGTCGCTAACCGCCGCACCGCAACCGCCAAACTTTGAGTTCCTGCATTACCTGCAGTACCGGTAATTAAAGAAATAAAAATAGCCAAGACACTTACTTCGGACAAAAGGCCCTCAAAATGATTAATTAAAGTCGCTGTTAACATTCCCAAAAACAAAAGCGTAATCAACCATGGTAGCCTCTTTAGAGCAGTCTGAAAGGGATTGCGCGTCACACTTTCTGTATCAACACCCGCCAAGCGAGAATAGTCTTCAGCTGATTCCTCATCAATAACGTCAATAATATCGTCAACCGTAATAATTCCGAGCAGTTCTTCAGTTTGATTTACAACAGGAATTGCAACAAAATTATAGTCACGAACCTGTTCTGCAATAGCCTCTTGGTCCTCATTTACATCAACGGCTAGAACACGAGTAGTCATCACGTTTGCAACTTTTTCTTCATCACCATGCGTAATTAAATCACGAACAGAAAACACACCAACCAAAATATTTTGTTTATTAACTACGTAAATGTAGGTGACCAGTTCTGCTTCTTGAGCTTCACGTTTAACTTGTTGCATAGCACTACCGATCGTTTGTTCATCGGTAACCTTGATATACTCAGTGGTCATCAATGATCCAGCAGTTTCGTCCTCATAATGAATTAGATCACGAACCTGTTTTGCTTCATCGCCATGCAGTAAATTTAAATATTTTCGTTGTTTAATCGGACGCATTCCTGACAAAATATCAACCACATTATCGGTGTACATTTCGGTCAGTAAACGTGCTGCATATTGTGAATCCATTTCCTCAAGATACTTAGCAGTCTCGACTGGATCTTCTTCAGTATCATCAAAAACATTAGCTAGTTCTTTTGGAGTGAGCAAAGCATAACTTATTTTTCTTTGATTAAGATCCAATTTCGCAAAAATTTGACTTTGCTCATAACCATGCAAACTCAAAAAAAGATTTCGAAACTTCTTTTTCGCATGCTTATTTAACAATGTCACTATTTCAAGTTCAATTTGGTCAAGTTCTTCTGCCATGCTTAGTCCCCCTTGCCTAGAACAGTTAACGTGATTCTTGTTTTAAATAAGCAGCCAGATCTTTTGGTAACGGCGCCCAAACTGTTATTTGCTGATTTAAAAACGGATTAAAAAAAGAAATTGATGCACAATGTAAAGCTTGACGTTGCATGTAGCCACTACAGCTTCCGCCATACAAAACATCTCCAACTAAAGGATGTTTAAGCGCCGAAAAATGTACTCTAATTTGATGAGTTCGTCCCGTATGTAAACGAACACGAAGTAAAGTAGCTTCTTTTAATGATTTAACCACCCAATATTCTGTCAGAGAACGGCGACCTATTTCACCAGAAGTGACTTGTCGGCGAATAAATGAACCTTCTTCACGAGCAATCGGTAAATCGATCAATCCGTGTTTTTGATTGATATGACCTTCCACAACTGCCAAATAAATTTTCTTTATTGCGTGTCGTTTAAGTTGTTTATCGAGTACAGAATGTGCAAAATGATGTTTCGCAAAAATTACTAAGCCAGACGTTTCTCGATCTAACCGCGTCACAACGTGTGTCACCAAGCTTTCATAATTTTGTCTTTTATAATAACCTTTCACACGATTCACAAGTGTATCATTTGAATATAAGTGAGACGGCACTGTGGCCAAATAAGCAGGCTTATTAACAACCAAAAAATGCGCATCTTCATAGCAAATCTCGATTGGTTCATTTGAAACAGCCACATGATCATTTTCAACTTCTGGTGGTAATAAAAGTGTGATCACATCGCCTGTCACCACAGTTTCAATAACCCGTGCCGGTTGATGATTTAGTTCAATACTTCCACCATGAAACTTGATTCCCTTAAGTAAAGTTCGCGAAATCCCCTTTTGATATAAAAAAGTTCGGAGCTTCTCCGGACTTTCCACGTTTACCTGCCAATTAAACTTCATTGCCATCTCCAATAAATGCGTTTCGTACTCGACCCCAAAAATCAGTGTGGCGGTACTTAGCAAAATTAATCTTCTGTTCACCAATTCGATACTTAATTTGTTCAATGGGTGCATCAAAGATATTAACTTGATCAGCGGTAAAATTAAAATCGCCACCATGTGCCGGACGTAATGTAATCCACTCATCGGGCGCCAGAATAATAGAAGCTCCCAAAGTTCTAAATACCCGATTATTGATTGATGCAATTTCAGCCATTTGTAATACTTCAAGTTGCGGATGAACAACAGCACCACCAAGTGATCTGTTATAAGCTGTTGACCCAGTTGGGGTAGAAATACAAAGACCATCGCCACGAAAACGTTCAAAAAAACGGTCCTTGAAGTAGACGTCAGCCACCAAAGTTGACGATACTTTTTTTATCGTGGATTCATTAACAGCGTGATAACGAATAGGAGTAGTTTCTCCTACCATAGTGACATCAATATCCAGAATCGGATAACCTACACATTCTCCATTATCCGCTTTAATAGCTAAAATTAATTCATCAAGTTCATAGTCGCGCCAATCTGTATAAAAACCCAAGTGACCCGTATGGACACCAATGAAACGCACATTTTCTAACTGCGTTTGATAATATTGAAACGCAGATAAAAGGGTCCCATCCCCACCAACGGTCACAACAATATCGGGTCGCTCCCGATCGATCGTTATTTTGTTGGCTTTTAGTTTTTCTATTAATTTGTCAGCGACATCTTGAGCATTATTTGCCTGTTTACAATAAACGGCTACTTTCATTTTTTATCAGTCCTTATGTGATCCATACATATTGTGGTCCGACCGTTCTCTAGAAAACAGCTTTTGCGCTTCTTGTATTTCTTCACGGATTTCCGACATTTCTTCATCTAACGAAAAAGCCGCTTCTGAAGCTCTTTGCAGTCGATCACTTAATTCTTTAGGAAATTCTCCTTGATATTTATAGTTCAAAGAATGTTCAATTGTTGCCCAGAAATTCATTGCTAGTGTTCGAATCTGGATTTCTGCTAAGATTTTCTTTTCTCCAGAAATCAACTGAACTGGATATTCCACCACGATATGATAAGAACGATAGCCACTTGGTTTTTCGTTATTAATGTAATCGCGTTCCTCAATAATCGTCATATCAGTTCGTTTTCGAAGAAGATCCACTACCTGATAGATATCTTCAACAAATTGACACATGACCCGTACGCCAGCAATATCTTGCATATCTTGTTCTAATCGATCTTCTCGAACTTGACGACGCACCATTTTTTCTTTGATACTGGATACAGGTTTAACCCGTCCCGTTACAAATTCAATTGGACTTTGTTGATCATCGTTTTGAAATTGTTTTCGAATACCGCGCAATTTAATTTTCAGTTCATCCACGGTTTGTTTGTATGGTAATAAGAACTGTTCCCAATTATCAATCACGTATCTTGCCTCACTTTTTTAAAACACTACCTATGATTTTAGCATAAAACCGATTGTTAATCTGCCTAAACGCTATTCTTCGTTTTTTACTAACTTTTTAGGGCACATTTCTTTACCTTCTTAGACAATATGCGCTAAGATACAGCTGAATTCAGATTACCAAAAACAATTTATTTGATATTTTTTCAAAATTTGGTAAAGTCTATATTGTTGTCTTTTATAAATATTCAAATTAAAAAGTGAATTAATTTTGATGGAGGAAAAATCAATGCTTGATGTCTATTTGTTCGTGACACCATGGGGCGAGCAATGCATGAATTCTGAAAGAGTCATGATGGACTTTGTTCATAATGTGGATCAAAAGGTTAGTTTTCAGATTGTCCCAATGTTAAATATGCAAATAATTCAAAACTATCTTCACAGTGCAGCCAACCAAAACTATCGTTCTTATAACGACTTGTCTGAGGATATGTACCACATGATATTAGATTACAAGGCCGCCTTATTCCAATGTAAACGTCATGGTCGTAACTTTTTGAAATTAATTCAAAATGAAATTACAACTCAAAATTCACCTTATTCAAAAGAATTGGGTACAAAGATTGCACAAAAGGCTAATCTTGATTTAACCATGTTTGAAACTGATCGTCGTTCTCAATTAGCTCAGGATGCGTTCAAGTCAGATCAACAAACCGCATCCGAAATGAATGTTTCCGTTTCACCTTCCGCCGTCATTTTCAACGCCGATGGTGACGATTGTGGTATTCTGGTTGAAGACTTCAATAACAGTATCCTTCAACAAATTTGTCAAGATTCTGAATGCCCACTTTCTGACTCAATCAGTTTTTCCCATGCATCTGTTTCATTTCCACATGTTTTATAAAGTTATCAAGCACTTATAATAAAAAGTTTCCTAACAATCACGGCCGTAAATCGCTGTTGCTAGGAAACTTTTTATTTCTAGACTAAATTTTCAAATTCATTTAACCGTTCTTCAAATACTTGAAAAGCATCTTCCAAATAGTCTGTTTTAGTCATATCAACCCCTGCTTTTTTCATCACATTTAATGGAAAATCAGAACTACCAGATTTCAAGTAATTAAGATAGTTTTCAAGTGCATTAGGTTTCTTTTGTGTAATACCATTTGCTAATGACGATGCGGCAGCAAAACCAGTTGCATATTGATAAACATAAAAGTTATAGTAAAAATGAGGAATTCGTGTCCATTCAAACTTGATCTGTGAATCATTAATAACTGCATTTCCATAGTAACGATGATTTAAGTCACCATAATAAGACGACATCATTTCCGCCGTCAAAGGCTCCCCTTTAGCATCCGCCGCATGAATAAATTGTTCAAATTCGGCAAATTGTGTTTGACGATATACAGTTCCTTTAAAATCATCTAAATAATGGTTTAAAACATACAATCTAATTTGTGGGTCATCATATTTATTCAGTAAATATGAGGTCAAAATATTTTCATTAGTTGTTGATGCAATTTCAGCTACAAAAATGGCGTAATCACCATATTGGTAGGGCTGATTATGTGTGGTGTAATAAGTATGCATACTGTGACCCATTTCATGCACCAGCGTAAACAGATTATCCAAATCGTCTTGCCAATTTAATAGCATAAATGGATTTGTTCCGTACACTCCTGACGAATAAGCACCACTACGTTTACCTTGATTTTCAACGACATCAATCCACCGATTATTGAATGCCTCATCTACATGATTAACATAATCATTACCCATAATTTGAAGTGCCTGTTTGGCTTCTTTTTGAGCTTCCTGATAAGGATAACTTAATGGTGATTTTCCTGTAATAGGTGTATATAGATCATACATATGCATCTCTTTCAAATTAAGAATTTTCTTTCTTAACTCAACATAGCGATGAAGTAAATCTAAATGAGAATTCACTTCCGTAACAAGATTTGAATAAACTGATTCAGGGATTGCATTTTCACTCATTGCCGCTTGCCGTACATCTTTAAAACCGCGAATTTGAGCGTTAAAATTATGCACTTTTACTTCACCGGCTAGCGTGGCAGCAAACGTGTTTCTAAATTGTTCATAAACGGCATACAATTGCACAAATGCTTGTTTACGTACAGTCTGATCTGTCGATTGTAACAGGGTTGAATACATTCCTTGAGAAAGCTGGACAGTTTGCCCTGTATCGTTCTTTACAAACGGAAATTTTAGATCCGAATTATCTAAAATACCAAATACTTTTTCTGAAGAATCAAAAATAGAGCTAGCACCTGCTAATATTGCTTCTTCCTTCGCAGATAAAATATGATCTTTTTTTAACTTTAAAACAGCCAAAAAATGGTCATAAGGTTTAAGTTTAGGGTCACTGTTTTGAAACTCTGTCAATTTTTCATTTGGGATAGCCAAAATTTCTGGTTCTATCCAAGCCAATTGTGCAGAAATTTTAGAGACTAAACCAGTAATTTGATCTTTTAGCCCTTGATTCACATTGTTTCCAGTATCTTGATCGTTTTTTAGTTCAGCATACACATAAAGATGTTCTAACTGATTCTGAATCTTTAGTTCAGCCTGAATCACCTTTAACAGGTTTTCAGAACTATCTTTCAGTGTTCCTTGTTGGGCAAGTAACGTTTTTATTTCTGGATTCAATTTTGCAATCGCAGAATCAACCGCTTCTTTATTTTCAAAAATACTAGTTAGATCCCAGGTCAATTTAACTGGTACTTCATCTCGTTTAGGTAATTGTTTTATCTCAGTCATTCGCATTTCCTCCTATCGTAAATTAAATCTTACTTTAGCACACTACGAATGAAAATGGCGCAATTTTTGTGTAATGTCTGCGTACCAAAAAGGAGAATTAATCAACTGATAGTAATTTTGATTGTACTTAAGGAGATTGGCAGCAGTTAGGCTTTGAAGCCATTCGCGAAAATTTAATTCATCATAATCCTGCGAATTAATTGCATTCGGAAACTGCAAACCATTATTTTGAACTGACTCTTGAAACCAAGCAGCAAGCATCTGATAAGAAAAATTAGATCTAGTTGTATTTTGAAGCTTGATTAAAAATTTGATTTTCACTTCTAATGGTATATGTTCGCTCATTGGTAACCTAAAATCATGCGCATGAATGACCCAGGGACATCCGGCTAAATTTAAATGATGCGCGTAACAAATAAGCTGAATTTGCTTTAAATGCTTATCAGTATATCTTCCTAATAAACGTCGCTGTAATTCCAGTGCTTCTCGATAGCGATCTGGCTGGGCATCTATAGTATCTGTTCTGATTCGATTAAAGAAGCCATTGAAGGCAGATTTCGAAGGATTAAATGAATAGTCGCGCCATTTTAATTTGCCAAATAAATCTTGAGTAATATGGTGTTTAACGATAAACTGATCACTTTGAGGATTATAAAAAGAAACAAATAGACCTAATGATTTTTGAAAATAGGAAAATTTAGAAATTTTTTCAAGTGTTAACTTACTTGTTAAGTAGGTAGGTCCTAAAATCCACCAAACCTTATAACCATTAATTCGATAACCTTTAGTTCGTTGCTCTAATCTTTCATAAGAGATCGGACTGCATTGAAACTCAAGCGCTGTTCGATGATGATGCCAATATACCAACACATCTGGGCGTTGTTTTAGCTTTGGTAAATAGGCTTCTAGTTTTACTGCTAAATGATTTTGGCGACACCAATTAAATATTTTAGTCTTACCCATCAAATGAATTTTAGTTTCACCTTCACTAAATAAATGACAATCTGTTCCCGCATGATGAGCAAAATGTGTCAACCGCATGTGCCCTTGTCTTAGAATGACATTTTGACCACAACCCGGACAGGTATACTGATTTTCTCGGTGTGCATCAGCAGCTAAGATACTTTGCTCATGGTCATTTGCAACAAACATATGCATCCCCTCCAAAAGCAAGATACGTCAAAAGACACAAAACTCATTAAAAAAGGCATAAAAAAAATACTAACATTTTACCGTTAGTATCTTAGTTTTTACCTATTTAAAGTAGTGACGCGTCAACTCCAAAGCACTTTGACTCATTATCTCTTGACCATGTTCATGTAAAACATCAGCGGTTACTTCTGAAGTATCTGCGTACTCGTAAGCAACTGCCAATTCATTTTTAATTGTTTCTGGACTTGATTCATCAACAAAGAAAATCAAATCTAAATAATAGTCACCCTTATATTTAAACAAGTTTGAAGCTGCACTATCAAGTCGAAGAACACGCGCAATTTCGGGCATACTTTCAAAACTTGGTAGTTTCAAAACAAACTCTTGCGTATTTGTGTCTGGATCATTTAAATAGGGATCTAAGTCAGCTGGACTAGAATCCTTCGTTTGAGCTTTTTTCTTAGTATCTTCATTATCATGTTGAATTAATTGATGCTTAAGAAATTCCGAAACATCGTCTTCATTGTTAATGTTAAATGTTTTATTATCAGAACTTACTTTTGAGTTGCCCTTCATATCAGCATTCTTACTGATAAAAAGCTCCAAGCCATTTCGGTTAGGTAATACCTGAAAAGTAACGGCATCATTTTCTTGAAATTGATGATCCGTATCTACTTCTTGCAAAATACTATAGAAAAAATCCTCTATTTGTTTATGACTTCCCAATAAATCAAGAACTGTAATGCCACGTTCAGTTAAATCATCGTTTCCGATTAAAACTCGAATCGTATCATCATTTATTCGTTCCATTTCCATGTTCGCACCCCCAACCTCTCGTTGCATTTATCTGTTGTGCGTCACAACAGAACCCAATAAAAAATTAGATTCATGGATATTATCCCACAAATCTAACTTTTTGCAATTAACCTGTCTTTTATTTTACAAATCTGCTAATCGTTGTGCTTCTCTTAACTCATAAGCTCTGACATCTCGAGGTAAGAAACGACGAATTTCATCTTCATTGTATCCAACCTGAAGTCGTTTTTCATCCAAAATAATTGGTCGACGAAGCAACCCAGGATTTTTCTGAATCAAATCAAATAATTTTTGTAATGGTAATTCATCAAGATTAATATTAAGTTTTTGAAATACTTTAGAACGTTTTGAAATAATTTCTTCCGTTCCATTTTCAGTCATTCGTAGAATCGATTTAATCTCATCCATCGTCAATGGTTCGGAAAAAATATTACGTTCCTTAAATGGAATGTTGTTTTCCTTTAACCAAGCTCGTGCTTTTCTGCAAGAAGTGCAACTCGGTGAAGTATATAAAGTAACCATATTTTTTCCTCCTTAGCAATTGAACCAAAATGTGCTTTGTGTAAAGCAAATTCAATTTCTTTACAATGACTATTATAACCTGAAACGAGAATTAAAACCATAGTTTTTTGAAAAAAGTTCTTACTTTTTGTAAACCGTTGATTAACAGTTTCAAAGATTATGTCAATTAAAAAGCTATTATGTGTCAAATAAAAGAATAAGGTTGATTTGTTCATGAAGTCTTCTTAATTTTTTTCTTATTAAGTCTAATAATATTTATTAATGATAAAAAGTTAAGTTTCCTGTAAAAAAGCTCTTAAGTATCGCCTATACCAATTTTAATTTTAGAATGTTAAACCGTGTACTTAAAGAGTTTTGATGCATGCATAACTTGAACGTTTGTTCCCGCTTTTTCAGCCGCTTCATTCACTAATTGGTCAAGGTTACCAATTTGCGGTAAGTGCGTTAGTAGTAAATTTTGAACTTGCGCTTGCTTTGCGAGTAAACCCGATTCTGCAGAAGTCATATGCCACTTTTTTCCCTCTTTGTTTGCATAAAAATTAGTATCTGTCATTAATAAATCGGCATTTTTGGCAAAATTGACAAGATCTGCAAAATATGCAGTGTCAGACGTAAATACAAGCACTTTATGACTCGTCTTTTCTTCAATCCGAACTGCAAATGCGGCCACTGGATGATGTGTTTGTAAAAACGTTATTTCGAAAGGTCCCAGGTCCAGTTTCTGATCAGCACTATATGGTTTTCCAACTGTTGCTCCCGGCCAAGTTAAGGCACCAAAATTCAGTGGATCCTGTGTATGCCCATATATTGGCAAAACAGATTCTTTTTTGACACCTTCCCTTAACTGCCAAAAGTATTGCAAAACGCCCACATCTGCTGTGTGATCATGATGATAGTGTGAAAGTAATACGGCATCTAATTGAAGTGGATCCAAAACCTTTTCCAAAGTTACTAACGCGTCACTTCCGCAATCCAAAAGTAGATTATAATTATCGGACTGCAATAAATAAGCACTCGTACCATCGCCATTCCATGGATAACCACCATAGTACCCTAATACTGTTAATTTCATTTTAGAAAATCCCCTTTCATCTACTCAAATATCTCTTAATAATAAATGCTGTCCTTCTTTAATTTAACATATTCTATTTGAAAGAGAAAACCTTTTCATTAATTAGAGATAACAAGGTATAATGAAGACGTAAACAATTGGAGGGATTATAATGATTGATAAAATTTCATCAACCTTTGGCAGTTGGCCAATTTTAAAACAAATTGAGAAAAACAATCCGGAACGTCGCTTTATAACCTTATCAAGTACATCAATTCATAACGATTTTCAACTATTGGACGTTTCTGGTAAACCTTCCGTTTTTGCTAATCCATTAATTTACCAAATTAAGTTCCATACCGGTAATTTTGTTTGGAATGGCTTTTATCGTTTTTCCTTTATGACACTCTCAAAAGAGGAAATAAAAGTACTCAATGCAAAAATAGCACAACTGGCCACACCTAGTCGCCTACCTCTTGGATTAAATGATTTGTTTGTGCTCCAACCTCAAAATCATTTTAATGAACGTATTATTTTAACTATCTGGCAATTGGATTCAGACTATGCAATTTGGCGCCGTTCAACAAGTTTTTCACCGTTTAAAATATATAGTGATAGCGGTGCATATGATTATCACGATTCAAACTATACAGCTTATCAACTTCACAGTTTACAATCCTAAAAAAGTTCTGCATAATTCAAGGCCTCTAAACCTTAAATTCATGCAGAACTTTTATTATTTCTGAACTTTCAGAGTCATTGCGTTAATAGCCACGATAATCGTACTCATTGACATAATCACTGCTCCTACCATGGGATCTAGCATAAAACCTAGTGGCGCCAATACACCTGCAGCTAACGGAATGGCAATTAAATTATAACCGGCTCCCCACCACAAATTTTGCATCATTTTGGTATGTGTATTTTTAGCTAATTTAATAAAACTTACAATGTCCATCGGATCACTTTTGACCAAGATGATATCTGCTGATTCAATCGCAACATCTGTTCCGGAACCAATTGCAATGCCAATATCAGCCTTAGCTAAACTGGGCGCATCATTAACCCCATCCCCTACCATCATGACATGATTACCGCTATTTTGATAATCACTAATAATTTTTTGCTTATCTTCCGGGTGCAACTGGGCACGATAAATTGAAATACCAAGCTCACGAGCAACCACAGAAGCCGTCTCTTCATTATCACCAGTCAACATAACGGGTTGAATTTGCATGTCCTTAAACGCTTGTATTGCGCGTTTAGCGGTTGGCTTAATTTGGTCACCTTCTGCAAGCATTCCTACAACCTGTTGATTATGAATTAAATAGGCTACTGAATTCCCTTCATTTGCCCATTTTTCAAACGATTTAGTATCATAAGCAATGGCTTGTTCTTTCAAATAGGTTGCCGAAACAATTTTATATTGCTGCTCTTCAATTATGCCCTCGATACCAACTCCAGTAATCTGACTTGTATTCTTTGATGTTAGTAAAGACAGTTCTTCATTTTTTGCTGCATTTAAAACTCCGACAGCCATTGGATGAGTTGAATTGGCTTCAAGACTTGCCATTAATTGCAGTACCTGATCATCATTTAAATCACTTTGATAGCTTTCGATATGATTTACTTTAAATTTACCCTCAGTTAAGGTTCCTGTTTTATCCATTAATACATACTTAACTTTCTTAATAGCCTCCATTGCATCACGATTACGAATTAATAACCCGTGGTTTGCTGCCAGTGCTGTACTGCGCGCCGTTACTAGTGGGATAGCCAGCCCTAATGCATGTGGACAAGCAATGATCAATACGGTGACTGCTATGGACATTCCCATTGAAAGACCACTTAATGATGTCCATGCCACAAATGCAATAATTCCAACTATTAAAGCAGCATAGAATAACCATCCTGCTACACGATCCGCCATAGTTTCTACTTGAGATTTACTTTCCTGTGCACTCGAAACTAGTTTTTGAACCTGTGCTAAATAACCTGTTTCTCCAGTCCCAGTAACCTTGAATTCAAAGGTGCCATCGCCATTGATTGAGCCACCGATTACTTTATCATGAACCTTTTTGGTGACTTGCCGGGCTTCTCCTGTAACCATTGCTTCATTAACACTGGTTTCACCGCTAACCAATACACCATCTGCTGGAATTTTTTCACCCGCACGTACCTGTAATATTTGTTGCTCTTCTATCTCGTTACTCTTAATTTCTTGAATTTGATTCTTCGTTACAAGATGTGCTTTGTCTGGCAGCAACTTGCCAAGTGCATCAACCGCATTTCCAGCACGACTAACAGCATTCATTTCAATCCAGTGACCGAGTAGCATAATCACAATTAGGGTCGAAAGCTCCCAGAAAAAACTTTCTTTTTGAGGTTGAATTTTAAGAATATAATTAGCAACAAACGCATAAATGCTATAAAGATACGAAACGGAGATTCCCATTGTAATCAGCATCATCATTGCCGGTTTCTTTGCTTGTAATTCACCTTTTGCACCACTAAAAAATGGTTTCCCACCGTAGAAAAATAGAATTGTTGCTAGTACTGCAACGATCCAATCAGATCCAGTAAAGGTAAATTGAAATGGTAAATCAACTCCCATCATTGGACTCATGAGAATAATTGGAATCGTTAAAACTAAAGACACCCAAAATTTCTGTTTTAAATTTCCCATGTGCATCATATGCCCACCATGATTCATCATATCGTGGTCCATATGCATTTCTTCATTTTCCATATTCATATCATCATTCATTTTGCAGTCTCCTCCTCTGGGATACAATTACAAGCAACTTCATCCGGTGCGGTTTTTGCCTTTTCAACTAATACCGACTGCAGTTTTTCTATATCTGTTTTGCTTAATTGAAGATCTTTTACAAGCTGTGTTAAAACCTCGCCATTCTTCATTGCACACATATTTTGAAATAGTCGGGTCGCTTCTCTTTGCATCGCCACTCGTTCTGGAATCGCACACTGATAAATATTTGTGTGCCCTTCTTTTTGAGCTGTTAACATTTTTTTTTGCATTAAACGACTAATTAGCGTTTTAACTGTAGGTGCCTTCCAAGCCATTTTATTTAATAATAAATGAACCACTTCATTACTAGTTGCTTGACCCATTGTCCAAATGATTCGCATAACTTCCCATTCAGAACTAGTGATTGGTAATTCTTCTGTCATTTTTCTTCCTCCGTCTACAAATGTAATTTACATATTAAAGTCTACATTTGTAGTCGGAAATTGTCAAGTGTAAAGTGCCTCTAAAAAATAATATGTGATATGATTGAACCATTGAATTAACAGAGAAAGGTCAATTATGAAAATTAAAATTAGTCGTGCCATACTTATTAACATGATTTTGGATTTACTATTTGGAATATTTTTTATTTATTATCTCTTTACTACAGATTCATCAAACGGATATCGATGGATCATCACTATTTTTGCAGCTTATGATTTTACAGACATTATCATGAGCATCCGTAAAATTATTTTGATGAATAAAAACGACAAAAATTAAAAATGTGCGTTAAAAAAGAGGAATTCAGCTGAATGTTGAATTTCCTCTTTTTTAAATTTCTAATCATGCGCAAATTGCAAGAACAAGTTAGCCACCCCGCAGGCGAAGTTGCGGGGCATGTCAGAATATCTATTGAAGATTGGAATAAATGATTAAGCAATGCGAGTTTTGCGAGCGCGCGCTGCTTCAATCTGAAAAGCTTTTTCAGGTGTTTGGTACTTTAAGATACGTCGTGGTAGTTGGTTGAGACGTGCTTCAACCAGGGCAACAGTCTTAGGACTAATTGTATCTAATGAATATCCTTTAGGTAAATAACGTCTAATCATGCGGTTATGAGTTTCATTGGTTCCTCGTTCAGAAGAACTATACGGATGGGCATAATAGATATCAGCAATGCCAGTTAAAGCTTCTTCCAAGGTTGTGAACTCCGTTCCATTGTCAGCGGTAACGGATTTGATCAGATCACCAAATTCAGCACAAATCCCTTTAATGGCATAGGCTACGGAGTCAGCATCTTTGCCTTCAATCAAACGAATAAAGTCAAAACGAGTTTTACGTTCAGTGAAGGTCAATAGGACACTTTCATGGCCACTACGTTTACCAACCACGGTATCAATTTCAAAGTGGCCAAATTCATTGCGCTTGTCGACACGCTTAGGTCGTTCTTCAATACTTTTACCAATCAAACGTCGATGTTTATGCGACCAGTGATGTTTCGTACGCCGTTTGGTTTTCTCAAGCAAATCAAGATTGCGGATTTCTAATAATTGCGCATCAATATAGTTATAGAGGGTCTTAGTGCAGACCATCTCTGTACGCTTAAATAAATGATGTTTGTGGGCGAAGCCAACTGCTGCATCAGGTGACCAATGATCTTGATGGAAATGATCATCAAAGTAGGCCAAAAAATTAGTAATGTGTTTGAATTTTAATGGTCGATGACAGTGCTGACGATTCATTTCATAACGAATTTGAGCTGTATCAGGAGCATAGATATTGAAGTACTGTTCTTTACCATTAATCTTCTTTACCTGTTGAACACAGCCACGTTTGAGTTCGTTATTGATAGTTTGATGGCAAACACCAAGTTCCGTCGCAATTTGACGAGCAGATTTGCCTGCAGCAAGCAATCCCGCAATTTTTCCACGTTCAATTGGTGTTAAATGATGACCCTTTGAGTGAGATATGGTAAGCTGTTCTTGCGCCAAGACGAAAACCTCTTTCATTGTTTAGTGTAGGAACTTCAATGATACCTGATTTTTTCGTCTTGGTGTCTTTTTATTTGACCATTTTTACAAGGTGGCTAACTTGATTATAAAATCTGCGATTTCTAATCATGATTCAAAGCCTTAAGGTACTTTTCCATATACATGTCTTTGTTTCTAGAATTATATTGTGTAATAAAACGTGGATGTTCTAAAGGAATTATCGTTTTAAAAAAATGGTAGTTCTGATTTATTTCTGTTAGTATTTTATAATTTTCACCACTACCAATGCAATAACATATTGATGTATCTATCCCAAAATCTAGCTGTTTTCGTATGGAACTAATCATGTAAGGAAAGAGCAATTTTTGAATTTGCCCTCTGTATTTTTCCAAGATTTATTGATAAATTTTGCGAAAATAAAAAACGATCAATTTCCCAAAAGTGGAAAAAAAGGCTCTTTGTCAAATCCTGTTGATGAATAGCTTTTACAGAGTTGAAAGTCATGCGACTTTCAACTCTGTTTTTTTCATTGGTTTTGTTCTCATTTGCCGTAACTTAATACGTGAAATCATATGATGGTAATTACGGAATCCAAATGCTGTGCGTTGAATTTGTTTAATCATTCGATTCATGCCTTCGACTGGGCCATTCGTATAGTCCGATTCACTGGCGTTGAGTACAACCACTAAGTTCTTTTTGAACGTTTGAAACACTGCTTTCATGTAGGGACTTATATTTTGATTTGTATATAGATCTTCCACAAGCTTGTCTTTGTCTTGATTCTTAAGGTTTTCCATGATGCTTTGCATCGACTCGTACGATGCTTTAAGTTCTTCGTTAATTGTCAGTCCTTGTTCTACACGTTCTAGTTGTGTGAGTTGTTTTCGCAGGTGTCGGTCATAAAAGACATGTTCCTCATCTAGATTTCCGGCATACTTCAAATAAAGCCGCCAGGCGAACTTTAACGTGCGATATTCATAGGATCTTTTATTGTACTTTTTCATGGTTTGCACCCGAGTTTGATTAAAAGCTCGAGTCATCATTGCAACGATGTGAAAGCGGTCGATCACAATTTTTGCCTGCGGAAACATTGCCTTGGCAATGTCTTGATAGTAACTATTTAGATCTACGGTAACTGTTTTGACACGTGCTCGAACACTTGCTGGAAATTGTTTAAAATAATCAGTAATACTTTGCTTGAATCGGTCTGGCAGAATTTGTTGAATTTCGTGCTCACCAGCGCCATTAATACAGATGAAATGGAGCCGACCACCAATTCCTCTAAATTCATCCATGGCGAGATGAACCGGTAGATAGTTAAGATTTCTGCGAAATAAGTCATCATAGTTGTCTAAGTAACGACAGACAGTGCTAGCTGATATGCCGGCATCGATCGCAATGCTAGCTTGAGTGCGGTCGTCTTGTAGACTCATAAACACTTTCTGACGCGTGGCTCGGGAGATACAACAGTACTTGTCTACCACATCAGAAGTAGCCATAAACGACGCTTTACAATTACGACAAATGACGCGTTCTTTATGGAGTTCCAAATAAACTGGTTCACTCGCATTCGCTGCCAGATAGGTCACGCGTGATACGTAGTGTCCATTATGACTTAGCTCGCAAAAGCCACAGTTAGCGCAATGTTTCTGGTCGAACTTAACCGTGGCTATATATACTTTTGCGCGCTTAGCTTTAATCACTTGATAGTTATATTTGTAAAAAACTACATTTGGGTCTTTAATACTGAGCGCAAATTTTATATTATTATCTACAGGGTCCATAAGTTTTCACGTCCTTTAAAAAAGATGCTGTAGTGGGTGGATTTTTTAGGTGCGAGGCTTATGGGCCTTTTTTATTTTGCACTAAAAAATCCTGCTAATAGATTACCATGTTAAGTAAGCTATCAACAGGAAAAAGTATAGAACCGAAAAAAACCGTTTCACTTAAATAAAACATCTCAAGGCGGTAACCGGATTTGAACCGGTGATGAAGGTTTTGCAGACCTCTGCCTTACCACTTGGCTATACCGCCATGTAAATAATAAAAGGCATCAAGAATCGTTGATTTCAAAAATGCCAACGCTTAACAGATTATCACAGCGAGCGCTTTTTGTAAAGGTGTTCTTTACTTCGACTTATTTTTTCAATCATGTTTTGGAATTTTTTACCTAAGTTAACTTGTTTGCAAATTTGCATTTAGTATATTTTTGAAATGATTCATTAGATACTTAAGCCTGCTATGAAAATATATCGGTAATAATAAAATAGGATTTAAGATATGAGCAAATAAAAATTTCAGTTTATAGATCTATATTTTATCAACTATCAAGTTTTTATCTTTACTTTTTGAGTTGCTCAGAAATTTTAATTTATTAACATTAATACCAACTTGTTACTGATGAATTTTTCCGTTATTTGATCAGTTTAATTAACTATTGCAGTATTGTATTTATTGGCGTTACCACCAAAAGTTGCAAAATTTAACTGAGGAACAACTGTACATATCAATTTTTACTATTTTAAACAATTAGCTATCTCAATGATTCTAAAATTTATTAAAAGGCAGTGCAAATAATCAATGCATTTACTAAGGTCTTGTATTTTATCAACATTTCTGTTATCTTGATGATTGAATATATAAACATAGTTTGCCTCTTTAAATACATCGGAGGGCTTCATATATGGAGCTGGATTAAGGTGCCGGATTTTTGGCCTTATCCAGCTCTTTTTTTGTTTAAAAATCTATTATAGTACGGAGGTATATTATGAATCAGCATTCCAAGTCAACAACTCAAATTATTATGGTTTTTGTTCTATTGCTTGGTAGTTTTCTTTCAGCTTTAGCCGAAACTTTTCTGAATAATGCATTACCAACAATCATGGCCGAAGTTCATGTGTCTCAGACAACCGCGCAATGGTTAAGTACCGGTTACTTACTAGTTGCCGGTATTATGATGCCCACAGCCGCCTACTTTACAAATCGAATCAAACTAAAACCATTGTTTTTAGAAACGATTAGTATTTTTCTCAGCGGATTAATCATCTCAGCTACTGCTCAATCTTTTACCATATTACTTCTTGGACGTCTAATTCAAGCGGCCTCAGTCGGTGTTAGTATGCCGTTGGTACAAAATGTATTGACTTTGATTTTTCCTGCTGAGAAACGTGGTATTGCGTTAGGAATTGGTGGCATCGTCATAAATTTGGGACCAGCAATTGGCCCAACATTATCTGGGATAATTGTTACGCATTGGTCCTGGCGCATGTTATTCATAGCATTAATTCCAATTGCCTGCTTAGTTTTAGTGCTAGGTATTTTTACAATCGACAATGTTACTGATACAAGAAGTGATCACCTGGATATGCCATCATTGATCATGTCCGTTTTTGGGTTTGGTGGTTTGGGTTTGGTGGTTTGCTTTTTGGGCTTTCACAAATTGGCGTCTCTGGAAATTTAGATGTTACCTCGTT
Organism: Pediococcus ethanolidurans; assembly: GCF_964062635.1. Lineage (NCBI taxonomy): Bacteria > Bacillati > Bacillota > Bacilli > Lactobacillales > Lactobacillaceae > Pediococcus > Pediococcus ethanolidurans. The sequence goes on along the minus strand of NZ_OZ061250.1, from coordinate 1,514,476 downwards.
GTTTGAAATTTTAAGTGGATTACTTGTAATCAGTTTATTTTGTAAACGTCAGTTATCTCTTAAACATCCACTCTTGGAATTACGCGTTTTTACTGCTCCTTCTTTTCGTAAAGTCGCCTTACTCGCGGCATTAACAAACATTGCTTTAATGGGTCCGGAGTTAGTAATTCCCCTCTATAATCAAACAATTCGTGAAACTAATGCCATGACTTCTGGGCTGTTAATGCTTCCCGGTACTATATTGATGGCCATTCTTTCACCACTTTCCGGTAAATTGTACGATCGTTTTGGTATAAAAAGGCTTGTATCAGCTGGTTTTACAGCAACTTTTTTTGCTACAATTCCGATGATTTTCTTTGATGCTTCCACATCTTTAAACACAATTGCATTCTTGTATGCCATTCGTTCTGCAGGTTTAACACTAGTTTTCATGCCACTAACTACTTCTGGATTAAATGCCCTGCCCCATTCCTATTTAGTTTATGGTAGTACCATGATCGTTACTTTACAGCAACTAGCTAGTTCACTTGGTACTGCCGCATTAGTAACGGCAATTAAATTAGGTCATGGATTTCAGTGGGCATTTACATTAGTTTTGATAATAGGTGCATTTTGTTTGATTATTAGTGCTACCTTAAAAAATAAAACAGTTACTGAAATTTAAAGATGGTTAAACATATTTTTCGGGAACATATTTTTCTTTATTCTTACTTTTTTTGTTTCCATAATTCTTGGTATCATGTTGTTTTCTGGGCTCTATACTTTTTCCTGTTGATGGATTACCAATTTGGTAGTCTAGTAACAGGAATTTTTTGTAAAAAAAAGCCCCTCGAGGGGAGCTACAATGCCGCCGGTGGGGGTCGAACCCACACTCCCGGTAAAGGGAACTGGATTTTGAGTCCAGCGCGTCTGCCAATTCCGCCACAGCGGCATCTAACTGGTTATGTCAATTACACAAAACCTCAAGGATAACTAATGAAATCCTTAGGGCGGTAGGTGGGAATCGAACCCACGCGTGCCGGAGCCACAATCCGGTGCGTTAACCACTTCGCCACTACCGCCATCAATGGCAGGGATAGTAGGAGTTGAACCCACATCGACGGTTTTGGAGACCGTAGTTCTACCATTAAACTATATCCCTATCATTAAAATGGAAGGGAGTGGATTCGAACCACCGAACCCGAAGGAGCGGATTTACAGTCCGCCGCGTTTAGCCAGACTTCGCTACCCTTCCATAATATGGCGCAGGACAGAATCGAACTGCCGACACACGGAGCTTCAATCCGTTGCTCTACCAACTGAGCTACTGCGCCATAAACAAATGATATAAAATAAAAGGCTATTTTATTTTAACGGTTCCAACGAGACTCGAACTCGTGATCTCCTGCGTGACAGGCAGGCGTCCTAAACCAACTAGACCATGGAACCATAATTTTAAATGGAGAGTACAGGGCTCGAACCTGTGACCCTCTGCTTGTAAGGCAGACGCTCTCCCAACTGAGCTAACCCTCCATAAAAATGACCCGTACGGGATTCGAACCCATGTTACTGCCGTGAAAGGGCAGTGTCTTAAACCACTTGACCAACGGGTCATACTTAATTACAACGGAGAGTAAGGGATTCGAACCCTTGAGACGGATAAATCCGTCTACATGATTTCCAGTCATGCTCCTTCGGCCAGCTCGGACAACTCTCCATATCATTAACTCCGGCAGGCGGACTCGAACCGTCGACAACCTGATTAACAGTCAGGGGCTCTACCAACTGAGCTATGCCGGAATATTCGCATGGCAACGTCCTACCCTCGCAGGGAGCGATCCCCCAACTACTCTCGGCGCTAAGAAGCTTAACTTCTGTGTTCGACATGGGAACAGGTGTATCCTTCTCGCTATCGCCACCACACTTCTCCGATCCACCTTCGTGGCTCGTGTGAAAGAAATTTATTCTCTCAAAACTAAATAATATCGAATCCTTCTCTTTGAGAACACCACTTTGTGGTTAAGTCCTCGACCGATTAGTATTGGTCCGCTCCATGTATCACTACACTTCCACTCCCAACCTATCTACCTGATCATCTCTCAGGGGTCTTACTTCCATAAATGGAATGGGAAATCTCATCTTGAGGCGAGTTTCACACTTAGATGCTTTCAGCGTTTATCTCATCCATACATAGCTACCCAGCGATGCTCCTGGCGGAACAACTGGTACACCAGCGGTATGTCCATCCCGGTCCTCTCGTACTAAGGACAGATCCTCGCAAATTTCCTACGCCCGCGACGGATAGGGACCGAACTGTCTCACGACGTTCTGAACCCAGCTCGCGTACCGCTTTAATGGGCGAACAGCCCAACCCTTGGGACCGACTACAGCCCCAGGATGCGATGAGCCGACATCGAGGTGCCAAACCTCCCCGTCGATGTGAACTCTTGGGGGAGATAAGCCTGTTATCCCCAGGGTAGCTTTTATCCGTTGAGCGATGGCCCTTCCATACGGTACCACCGGATCACTAAGCCCGACTTTCGTCCCTGCTCGACCTGTCTGTCTCGCAGTCAAGCTCTCTTCTGCCTTTACACTCAGCGAATGATTTCCAACCATTCTGAGAGAACCTTTGGGCGCCTCCGTTACTCTTTAGGAGGCGACCGCCCCAGTCAAACTGCCCACCTGACACTGTCTTCCGCCACGCTTAGTGGCGCGAGTTAGAGGGTTCATACAGCGAGGGTAGTATCCCACCAACGCCTCCACCGAAACTAGCGTTCCGGTTTCTATGGCTCCTACCTATCCTGTACAAGCTGTACAAACACTCAATATCAAGCTACAGTAAAGCTCCATGGGGTCTTTCCGTCCTGTCGCGGGTAACCCGCATCTTCACGGGTATTATAATTTCACCGAGTCTCTCGTTGAGACAGTGCCCAGATCGTTACGCCTTTCGTGCGGGTCGGAACTTACCCGACAAGGAATTTCGCTACCTTAGGACCGTTATAGTTACGGCCGCCGTTTACTGGGGCTTCATTTCAAAGCTTCGCCGAAGCTAACTCATTCACTTAACCTTCCAGCACCGGGCAGGCGTCAGCCCCTATACGTCATCTTACGATTTTGCAGAAACCTGTGTTTTTGATAAACAGTCGCCTGGGCCTATTCACTGCGGCTGATCTTGCGATCAGCACCCCTTCTTCCGAAGTTACGGGGTCATTTTGCCGAGTTCCTTAACGAGAGTTCTCTCGCTCACCTGAGGATACTCTCCTCGACTACCTGTGTCGGTTTGCGGTACGGGTAGTTAAACTCTAACTAGAAGCTTTTCTCGGCAGTGTGACATCAGGAACTTCGTTACTTTAAATTTCACTCCCCATCACAGCTTGTCCTTAAGACTGAAAGCATTTAACTCTCAATCAGACTTGCTGCTTGGGCGCACATATCCAACCGTGCGCATTCCTTAGCCTCCTGCGTCCCTCCATTGTTCAAACAAGTTTAACTAGTACAGGAATTTCAACCTGTTATCCATCGTCTACGCCTCTCGGCCTCGACTTAGGTCCCGACTAACCCTGGGTGGACGAGCCTTCCCCAGGAAACCTTAGTCATTCGGTGGACAGGATTCTCACCTGTCTTTCGCTACTCATACCGGCATTCTCACTTCTAAGCGCTCCAACAGTCCTCACGGTCTGCCTTCGTTGCCCTTAGAACGCTCTCCTATCACGCCACCTTACGGTGGCATCCACAGTCTCGGTAATATGTTTAAGCCCCGGTACATTTTCGGCGCAGAATCACTCGACTAGTGAGCTATTACGCACTCTTTAAATGATGGCTGCTTCTGAGCCAACATCCTAGTTGTCTATGCAACTCCACATCCTTTTCCACTTAACATATATTTAGGGACCTTAACTGGTGGTCTGGGCTGTTCCCCTTTCGACGATGGATCTTATCACTCACCGTCTGACTCCCGGACATAAATCAATGGCATTCGGAGTTTATCTGAATTCAGTAACCCAAGACGGGCCCCTAGTCCAAACAGTGGCTCTACCTCCATGATCCTTAATCCGAGGCTAGCCCTAAAGCTATTTCGGAGAGAACCAGCTATCTCCAAGTTCGTTTGGAATTTCACCGCTACCCACACCTCATCTCAGCACTTTTCAACGTACACGAGTTCGGTCCTCCAGTGCGTTTTACCGCACCTTCAACCTGGACATGGGTAGGTCACTTGGTTTCGGGTCTACATCTACATACTCAGTCGCCCTATTCAGACTCGCTTTCGCTGCGGCTCCGTTTTTTCAACTTAACCTGGCATGTAAACGTAACTCGCCGGTTCATTCTACAAAAGGCACGCCATCACCCCTTAACGGGCTCTGACTTCTTGTAGGCACATGGTTTCAAGAACTGTTTCACTCCCCTTCCGGGGTGCTTTTCACCTTTCCCTCACGGTACTGGTTCACTATCGGTCACTAGGGAGTATTTAGCCTTGGGAGACGGTCCTCCCGGATTCCGACGGAGTTACACGTGTTCCGCCGTACTCAGGATCCTGAACTGAGGGATCTTCATTTTGCCTACGGGGCTATCACCCGCTCTGGCCAGTCTTCCCAGACTGTTCGGCTATGAAAATCTTTGGTAACTCAAATGTTCAGTCCTACAACCCCAGGAAGCAAGCTTCCTGGTTTGGGCTGTTCCCCGTTCGCTCGCCGCTACTTAGGGAATCGATATTTCTTTCTCTTCCTGCGGGTACTGAGATGTTTCAGTTCCCCGCGTCTACCTCCAACCACGTTATGTATTCACGTGGTGGTAACAACGGATTAATGTTGTTGGGTTTCCCCATTCGGAAATCTCCGGATCAAAGCTTACTTACAGCTCCCCGAAGCATATCGGTGTTAGTCCCGTCCTTCATCGGCTCCTAGTACCAAGGCATTCACCATGCGCCCTTTATAACTTAACCTAACTTTACCTGCGGTAAAGTGGTTTTGAGTTTAGCGATTATTTTTTGAACTAATCTTGTTTTAAAACTCTATAAAACGCAATGTTCTCGGTTTAATTACATTATAATAAATAATTAAAATTAGAAAATTTTTCGATATTATTTAGTTTTCAAAGAACAAATTCGACGGTAAAACCGTCAATGGAGAATAGCGGGATCGAACCGCTGACCTCCTGCGTGCAAGGCAGGCGCTCTCCCAGCTGAGCTAATTCCCCAAAAATGTATCTATGGGCCTAAATGGACTTGAACCATCGACCTCACGCTTATCAGGCGTGCGCTCTAAACCAGCTGAGCTATAGGCCCGTGCGCGTATATACATTTGAGAGTAGACCTCTCAAAACTAAACAAAGTTTCGACAATGTGTAGGTTTCCGTTTCTAAATATCCTTAGAAAGGAGGTGATCCAGCCGCAGGTTCTCCTACGGCTACCTTGTTACGACTTCACCCCAATCATCTGTCCCACCTTAGACGGCTAGCTCCCGAAGGTTACTCCACCGGCTTTGGGTGTTACAAACTCTCATGGTGTGACGGGCGGTGTGTACAAGGCCCGGGAACGTATTCACCGCGGCATGCTGATCCGCGATTACTAGCGATTCCAACTTCGTGCAGGCGAGTTGCAGCCTGCAGTCCGAACTGAGAACGGTTTTAAGAGATTAGCTAAACCTCGCGGTCTCGCAACTCGTTGTACCGTCCATTGTAGCACGTGTGTAGCCCAGGTCATAAGGGGCATGATGATTTGACGTCGTCCCCACCTTCCTCCGGTTTGTCACCGGCAGTCTCACTAGAGTGCCCAACTTAATGCTGGCAACTAATAATAAGGGTTGCGCTCGTTGCGGGACTTAACCCAACATCTCACGACACGAGCTGACGACAACCATGCACCACCTGTCATTCCGTCCCCGAAGGGAACGCCTAATCTCTTAGGTTAGCAGAAGATGTCAAGACCTGGTAAGGTTCTTCGCGTAGCTTCGAATTAAACCACATGCTCCACCGCTTGTGCGGGCCCCCGTCAATTCTTTTGAGTTTCAACCTTGCGGTCGTACTCCCCAGGCGGAATGCTTAATGCGTTAGCTACAGCACTGAAGGGCGGAAACCCTCCAACACTTAGCATTCATCGTTTACGGCATGGACTACCAGGGTATCTAATCCTGTTCGCTACCCATGCTTTCGAGCCTCAGCGTCAGTTGCAGACCAGAGAGCCGCCTTCGCCACTGGTGTTCTTCCATATATCTACGCATTTCACCGCTACACATGGAGTTCCACTCTCCTCTTCTGCACTCAAGTCTCCCAGTTTCCAATGCACTTCTTCGGTTAAGCCGAAGGCTTTCACATTAGACTTAAAAGACCGCCTGCGCTCGCTTTACGCCCAATAAATCCGGATAACGCTTGCCACCTACGTATTACCGCGGCTGCTGGCACGTAGTTAGCCGTGGCTTTCTGGTTGGATACCGTCACTGCATGAGCAGTTACTCTCACACACGTTCTTCTCCAACAACAGAGTTTTACGACCCGAAAGCCTTCATCACTCACGCGGCGTTGCTCCATCAGACTTGCGTCCATTGTGGAAGATTCCCTACTGCTGCCTCCCGTAGGAGTCTGGGCCGTGTCTCAGTCCCAATGTGGCCGATTACCCTCTCAGGTCGGCTACGTATCACTGCCTTGGTGAGCCTTTATCTCACCAACTAGCTAATACGCCGCGGGTCCATCCAGAAGCGATAGCCGAAGCCATCTTTTAAAAATCAACCATGCGGTTAATTTTGTTATGCGGTATTAGCATCTGTTTCCAGGTGTTATCCCCCACTTCTGGGCAGGTTACCCACGTGTTACTCACCCGTTCGCCACTCACTTTATAGTTAAAATCATCTTCGATGCAAGCATCTCAAAATCAATTAACGAAAGTGCGTTCGACTTGCATGTATTAGGCACGCCGCCAGCGTTCATCCTGAGCCAAGATCAAACTCTCATATTATACTTGAGTTTTAACAAGCTCATTTGTTGTTTCATTGTTTAAAGCGAATTGACTTCGCAAATTGTTTGCTTCAAAATTTTCATTTGAAGACCCTACACATTTTGTTTCGTCGAAACTTTGTTCAGTTTTCAAAGGTCTACTATGTCGCAGTTGGAAGCGCTAAACGCCTCAACGCAACTATTTAACTTTAGCATTTCAAATTCTAAAAGTCAACCAACTTTTTTAATATTTTAAATTAACTTTTCTCGTTCAAAACGACCTTGAATATAATACCAAGAAAAAATTACTTGGTCAAGTCCTTTTATAAAAATGACGCTTAAAGTTGAATTAATCAACTTCTAATATTGTACGTCTGTCTTGCTTCAGCCTTCCAGTCAGACAGATTAGCAGCAATACTTCCAAAACCAACATCATTCTCATTACTGGTCCAATAAAATTTATGATACGCATGGACTACGCTAGGATTAGGCTTATCGTGAATATTTTTTTGTTGATCAAGTGCCCTGATTGAAAGGCTTATATGCCGATTTATCGGATCAATATCTACAATAAGGCACGAAATATCTTGACCAATTTTATAAAACGAGGAAAGGTCACCAATATATTCATCACTGCATTCCGATATATGAACTAAGCCTTTAAATGAAGATGCACAATCCTCAACAAAAATACCGTATGACTGAATTCCAGTAATTGTTCCTTGAACTATATCACCAGTTTTAAGCAAACTTACACCTCCAATTTAATGCTATTAACCATTTTAGCGAAAGACTAAGTATGATACAATACTTGTGCTTTTAAAAAATTGAATACTAAACAAACGTATGGAGGAATACTGTGTCTTTTCTTATTGATTTCATTTTACACATTGATACACATTTAATTTCTATAGTAAACACATTTGGTGATTGGACCTACCTTATCTTGTTTGCCATCATTTTTATTGAAACTGGTGCTGTCATCTTGCCCTTTTTACCTGGCGACTCACTATTGTTCGCAGCCACCGCACTTTCAGCAAATAGTATTTACCATTTAAATATTTGGATCTTTATATTCTCGCTCTTCTTTGCCGCAGTCCTTGGTGATTCCACTAACTTCTTCATCGGTCGCCTCATAGGTAACGCGCTTACCGAACATCATATATTTGGCAAGTTGATAAATAAACAAAAAATGGAGGAATCAAAAGAGTTCTTTGATCACTATGGTAGTATTTCCATTACATTTGCTCGGTACATGCCAATCATAAGAACTTTTGCTCCTTTTGTTGCTGGTGGTAGTAATTTTAAATACCAGAAATTTATTATTTTCGATATTCTAGGATCTTCAACATGGGTTGCTCTTTGTTGTGGTTCGGGTTACTTTTTTGGGAATTTCCCAGTTGTCAAACAACATTTTTCTGCAATAGTTATTGGCATAATTCTCATCTCACTAATTCCAATTCTTATATCGTTTTTAAAAACAAAGAAAAAAGCTGTCTAAATCAAAAAGCCTTATTCGTCATCAAAAAACGAATAAGGCTTATTTTTTCAATTCTTGTCTTCCCATCCAAATAAAAAATAGATAAAATCCTTCTACAAAGACAAACACAAAAACAAAACATTGAAGAAAAAATTGCTCTGGTAAAACATTAATAATGGGATCTTTTTGAGGATCAAATATCCAATCATTATTTCGAAATAAAATCTTATGAAAAGCAATAAAAAACTGGTCAAATGAAATACTCATCATCGCTCCAATAAACAAAGGAACTACCATTGCAACTTGTAACGGTCGAATCAATTGCCAAAGCATCTTAGTTTTAATCAATTCACGAATGAAAAAGAAGAAAATAACGGCCGAGAAAAGTAACACTACTTCGTTCAGCATAAAAAGATTTTTAACATCCGCAAAATGTTGCAGCCCCGCCATTGAACTGTTAAAGTTGGTCATTTTTAATTGTTTAACCCATGGAAAGCTTAAATACATAATCAACTGGTGATAGTTATGCATAATTTGCGTGTTTGTTAAGCTAACATCAGCTTGAACGTTATACCACTTCAATGACCAATCATAAAGAAAAGTACAATTGATAACCAAAAAAATGGCTAAGGAAATTCCAAATAAATGGAATCCACACCATTGGCCCAATCTTTTCAGTTGCATGTTTCTACTTCCATTCATCAAAAGATTTAATAGTATGGGTCGGTTGAATGTCCTGGTTTTTAACAAATTCAGGTGTTGAGACACCCGTATAGACTAACAACGTGTCTATTCCAAAATTAATACCAGCTGAGATATCAGTCATATAGTTATCTCCAACCATCACAACCTCATCTTTTGCAAGTCCGATTTTTTTAACCGCTTTTTGCATAATAATAGTTTCTGGTTTACCAACATAAGTGGCTCGTTGCTGAGTTGATCGTTCTACTAAACCAATTAAAGAACCTGCACCTGGTACTAATCCTCGTTCATTTGGTAGATTTGTATCCGCATTTGTGCCAATAAATGTAGCTCCTCGTTTAATAGCCAAAGTAGCTAATTCAAACTTATGGTACGTTACATCGTAATCTAAGCCAACGACAACCCAATCAGGATGTACTTCATCAAACTCAAAATGTTTATTTAGCAACGCTTGTTTTAGTCCTAATTCACCGATAACATAGACTTTACGCTTATTTCCCGCGATTCCATCTAAATAATCAGCTGTTGCTAATCCCGCGGTATATACCTCGTTAGCCGTTACATTAATATTATGATTTTCCCTTAAGTTTTTTGCTACATCTGCTGGTAACTGTGTTGTATTATTCGTTACAAACAAAAAATCAGTATTTGTGTCTTGCAATCGCTTAATAAATCTTGCAGCTGCTGGAATTTGGTCTCGGCCTCGATAAATAGTACCATCTAAATCAATTAAATATCCTTTATAATCTGAAATCATCTAATCTTCCTCATCTTGTTTCTCGTATTGTAAATGTTCGTTTACCACGTTTATGAACCTCAGTAATCTTATTTTTACGTTGATTTACTGATTTTTCATTTTGTTTTGTAACTTTTTCTTGAATAAATGGTTTCTCTTTAAACTTTCGAACGCGTTTATTATTTTTTTTACTCTTTGCTGAACTAGTTTTATGTTTTTCACTAGCAACTCTAGTTCTTAGGCTTCGTTTTTTGGCAGGTTTGTTAACACTTAGATTTCGTAAGATAAAATAAGCACACCCAAAGTTGCAAAATTCTAACAAATAATCCTGAATTGCACTTTGTTTTTCATTTTCTTTAGCATTTCGATCCTGGTCACTAAAAAAGCCCTTTAATCTAAGCTGTTCATAACCAATATCACCAACAATATAATCATACTTGCTTAAAACTGGACTAAATCTTTCCGCCAATTGCTCGCGATCAAACGCATCCCGCTCATTAGCAACTAACTGATACTGGTGTCCATTTATTAGAATATTAGTTTCATCCAAAATGTCAATCGTGTTAATCACTGGACGGCGCTTAGTCTCTTCATCACTAGCATCCTTATTTTTAATAGTTGTCATCAGAATCACCTCCCACTCTCATATAGTATATTTAACTTCATTTTCGTTTAGCAAAATCTTCTCTTTTTCCTTCAATCATCTGTTCAATATCTGCTTCTGAAAATGGTGCTCCAAACGGAATTTTATAATTTAGGTAATCTTTTTCTGGCGTATCTACTCCCACATTCAAATTTTCTTTTACATTCACGCTATAGTGATGGATGTGTCCATGTAAATTAATAATTTGCTTTACAATTCCCATCATCATTGGGTAATGCGTCATGTACAATTGACGATGATTTACTTTAATTAATAACCCTACATCGTGAAATTCAAATTTGGGTTTCCCATTCACCTGATAGTTATGCTTACTTAAATATTTAAAAAGATCGCGGCTATCATGATTACCTTTAATTAGAACAAGATTTCCATTTAATGATTTTAACACGTTATAAACAGCTTCATCGGAAAGCTTGGCCGGACGAGTAAAATATAGGGCAATGTCGCCAAGATGATAAACTGTGTCTGTAGGTTTAACCCGTGCATTCCAATTTTCAATAATTGTCTGATTCATGACCTCAACTGATGGAAATGGTCGAGGAGCAAAGTCGTTATTACCTAATAAATCCTTATGAAAGAAATGTGTATCTGCTGTAAAAAAAATCAAACTAATCCCTCATTCTTGTTTCACTTATTACTAAGTATATAACATTTCTCTGCCATTTTTACAGAATCTCACTTAATTTTAGTTTACACAAAAACGAGCTTCTCATCGAAGCTCGTTTAGAAAGTTAATTTTTATTACTTGATTTCTGCTTATTTTGAATTAAATAAATAAAATTAAGAATGGCAAACCAGATCACAGAACCGATTAACGCAATCAAGGTATCCAGTTTCAGAACCAACACGAAACCAACAAAAATAAGAAATATTAAAACAAAATAGTCACTATAAGGATACCACGGCATCTTGAATTTATCTAATTTTCTAGTCGAATTTGTCAGTTGTTTACGATAACTTAAGTGAGCTAATATAATCGATCCCCAAATAAACAAGAAACAGGTTGTGGCCACACTTGAAACAAAAGTAAACACCTGTCCGGGCATAAAAATATTCAGAATTACTGCCAATGCAATAACTAACGCCGACATTAAAATCGCATTTGCTGGAACTTGAGTATGCGAAAGTTGTCCCAGTTTTTTACCTAATTTTGATTGGCGCTTGTAGCTAAGTGAAAATAACATTCTACCGGTTGTGAAAAGTGCACTGTTACAAGCCGAAGCTGCTGCAGTTAACACAACAAAATTAATAATAGCTGCAGCACCAGTAATACCAACATTTTGGAAAACTTGTACAAATGGGCTGGAAGTTGGTGATACATATTTCCAAGGAAATATTGCCATCAAGAAGAACAAGGCTCCCACGTAGAACAAACCGATACGCATCGGAATATCGTTAATTGCTTCTGGAATAACTTTATTCGGGTTTTGAGTTTCTGCAGCAGTCATTCCAACCATCTCAACACCAACAAACGCAAAAACAACCATTTGAAATGATAAAATAAATCCCTTTAATCCCTTTGGAAAAAAGCCACCATATGCAAACAAGTTTGTTAACGAAGCGTGCCCCACAGCTGTTTTATAGTGTACTAGTACAAGAATAATTCCAGTAATAATAAGTACCAGAATGGCGGTGATTTTTATAATTGAGAACCAAAATTCGGTTTCACCAAATAATTCAACTGTAATTAAATTCATAGCTAGTAAAACTAACAGGATAACAAATCCAGGAATCCATTGTGGCAAACTTGGAAACCAAAAATGCATGTATAAACCTGCTGCAGTAATTTCTGCCATTGCAATGGTTACCCAACAAACCCAATAAGTCCATCCCGTTACAAAGCCAACTTGTTTACCCAAATACTTGGTTACAAAGTCAACAAATGAAGTCGAATGTAAATCGGACAGCAGTAATTCACCTAATGCTCTCATCAACCAGAAACAAACAATTCCGGTAATTGCATACGCAAGCAAAATTGAAGGTCCAGCTAAGTGAATTGATTGGCCAGCACCCAAAAACAGCCCCGTTCCAATTGTGCCACCAATTGCAATTAATTGAACGTGCCTACTTTTTAAACTTCTAGATAAATTTTGATCCTCATTTTCACTCATATTTCCTCCATGCATGTTTGAATGTAACTTAATTACACTCAATCATATCGGAATTTTTGAATTAAGTAAAATTTGGATTAAAAATTTTGTTGATGCCACTGACGAATTTCCATCAAAAATTTCTTCATATTAGCCTGATTTTTAAATGACGGAAAATCTCCAAGCAATACCTTTGCCGCTTGATGTGCGTTATTACCATGATTCTGCAAAATTAGAATTGATTTTTGTAAATCTGTATTTGTAAACATATCTTTGGGTAAATTTAAGAAGCCCTGCAAAAAGATCTTGTTTTTAAAGTAACTTAAAAGATTGCCAGATTGATCCGTTTGGAACAGATTACTTGGTACTAAAAATAATCCAAAACCACCATCTACCACATGATTCATAGCCTGTTCAATTAATAAATGATGGACAAACGAATGATCATTTTTACTGTGTGTTTGATAATTTTTCACACGTTGATCAATTGGATAATAACCAATAGGTAAATCGGACACGGCAAAATCAGCTGAATTAACTATCAACTGGTCCAGTGCATCCTGATGATAAAGATCCACCTTAATTTGTTGTAACTGTGTACTAATTCCAGCAAGGGCTAACATAGTATCATCATTATCTATACCAACTCCACTGATTTCTTGATCTTTATGATTACGATGAATATCATTCATTACTGTTGTGAGTAAATTTGCAGTACCAACAGCCGGATCAAGAATTTTTATAGCAGCATCTTTGTCATACAGTTCCTGCAATAAATACGCAAATAACATACCGATTGTGTCCGGTGTCATTTGATGATTAGCCTGAATATGATCTTTTTGTGCTGCTTTTAAAACACCTAATTGCAAGACTTGACGAATAGTTTCATTATCAAGTTGACTAAGGTTAATTTCAGCATAAAAATGCTCTAAATTTCGTCTGGTTTCCTCATTTGGTTGCCCATCTTCAATTTGAACTTGACCGGAAATTAAATTGTTTCCTGTTTCGATCAAAGCATCTAAATAAGAAGTATCTAATACCTCTTCAAGGGTTTCTGTACTTTCGTCAATTATTTTAAATAATTGTTCTACATTATTATTCGTAATTATTCACCTCGTATAAACTTAAACTCCTCAAGTATCTTAACATGAATTCAGTTTATTGGGCATTCATAATGGTTCATCACTCTCCGAAAACTTATAGTGATGACCATTACTTAATGTAATTGCAAAATTTTTATTACTTAATTCAATGGTCCCTATACTAGATTTTAATGAAGTACACTCTTTATTTTTTGTCCTTTTCAGAATCAAAATATTACAAAGAATTCGTGCATTGTTTGCTTCAATTGCATTTGATTGCAAAGCAATATTTGACTGTCGATGACGCTCAATTTGAAAAACAAGTCCGCTAAGCATGAACAAAAAAATAATCGCAGATAAAAGTACATAACCAGATTTAATCTTTGGGAATATAGACATCATCTTTTTTCACTTCTCCATCGTTAAATTTAATTTGAAGTTTCAAAAATGGCTCTTGATAATCAAAATCAACTGTGTTTACTTGAGAAATTAATGGCATATACCCCGGTGAAAACCTTAGTTGATCCTTATATTTTTCTAATTTGTAAATTTTATTTTCAGCTAAACTGTTTAAATACACATAGGAATGGCTATTGCTCTTTAGTCTAAATTGATGTTTTGATGATTCCAATTCATTAATAAGAATTTGCCAATCTTCAGAATTGACACGCTGCTTGACAGGAATTGTCATCAATCTCGTACTAAAAGAAATAATTTGAAAAACAATGCCTAAAACTAGTAACGAGATAAGGGTTTCCATCAAGGTAAAACCTGATTTATTCTTCAATATTTATTACCCTCAATACTTTATGATCAGTGCCTTTTAGTATCAATTCTTCTGATGTGAATTTCAATTCCTCATCTGATAATGAAATTGTTTGCGCGTGAAACTCTTTTAGGCGACGGCTACCATCCAACATCGTACGACTAATTTCAGTTTGTCTGGCAAGCCGGTGTTCAGTTTGCGAACCGCTTTGAATCGAGCTTTGAACCAGTATGATTGTTATACTAACAATTCCTAGCGCTACCAATGCTTCACTCAAAATGAAACCATTCTTATTCTCTATTAACATGATAGACTCCCCATCCTAGCTGAATTGTTAACCGATATGTGCACTTATTAACTTCAGATTGAAAAGCAATTGTTTGTGGCTTTACATAACCATCACTGCCGATTTTTACTTCTTGATTACTAAACAGACTCAAGGTTTTAGGTAAGCTAATTTCACTGTTCTCTTTATTAAAAGTTTTTAAGGGATTAAATCTAATCTTTCTCTTGCTTTTATCAAAAGTGATATACGTAACCACACCTTCAGAATTAGCAAATTGCTCATACCTTTTCCAATCATCATCAAATTTTGCCCAGAATTGTTTTTCTTCTTGTTGTTCAATCACCGTTTTAAAAGTTAAATGGCCAAAGGTAAATATAAAGGCAATAATCGAAAGCACAACTAAAGTTTCAATTAAAGTAAAGCCACTTTTAGATTGCCTCATGCCTAATTACTTCACGGCCTTATTATCTTTAATAGTGATATGATTTGCTTCTGCTTGAGAAACTTGTTTTTCGGTTAAATAGCCACCCTCTTTTAGCTCATCTAATGAAGCTGGTAATTTTTGATGTTCGTTTTCATATAGATCAATTTGAGTTTGAACCACTTCTACCATGGCATTCCCATGAATAGATTTTGCATTACTTCTTTGTTGCGCAATATTAGGTAACACAATCAAAATTAACAATGAAATAATAAAAAGGACGACCGTCATTTCAATTAAAGTAAAAGCTGATTTCTTTTTCCGTAGTTTTGTCATTTGTAAACTCCCTCCATTGAGTGGTACATCGGTAGCAATAAACTTAAATACATAAAAACAATTACAACACCAATAAAAAGAAACATTAGTGGTTGAATTAGGCCAATTAGTTTTTCAATTTGATTAGTTAATTTTTGATATTTAATTTTTGAAAACATGTCTAATTCTTGCCCTAACACTTCCGTTGTATTGCCCTTATTTAATAAAACATTTAACTCTGGTGGTATAAACGGGTATCGATTGATAAATAATCTGGTTTGTCCACCCTGCAATAGTTGTTTTTCTAAGGTGCGTCCAATTTGATATAGCAAAGATGTTGACGAAAATTGTGTCAGCATCGTACAAATGCTTTTTATACCCAGTCCACTTTTTAATAACATTGCTAAATTCAGTGAAAGATAATAATGGCAATAATTTTGATAAACCTTACCAACAATCGGGATTCGACAAATAATTTCAACTCTTTTGACAACAGGCCGTTGCAAAAACTTCTTGATAAAAATTACGACCGAACCACTAATTCCACCCCAAATTAACAAAATAATTAAAGTAGAAGGTTTTATTAAATGAACTCGCGTTGCTGTATTCCACATATTAAGCTCTGGAAAAATATAAATTTTCATACCCAACATCAACATTATTAAAAATAGTAATAAAATTACTGGGTACTCTAGTAACTGAATAAGCTTTGTACGATGTTCATGTTTCTTATTCAAATATACGCCTAATGTTTTTAAACTATCTGCGAGTTCGCCATGTTTCTCAGCAATTAATATCTGATAATAAATATCTTCTTTCAGAAAAAGCCTTACCGAATTTGAAAACGAATCACCGTTTTCAAGTGATCTGATTATTTCTGTAATTTGCTTTTCTTTTTTCGGAATCACAATTTTTATAAATTTTAACGATTCTCGTAAACTAAAACCCACTGCCAATAGATCAGATAATAATGAAAAAAATTTTGCCTGTATCTTTGTTGAAAATTTATCCTTCCTGATATTCAACCATGGTTGCTTCAGAAATATGGCTTTTTTGATACTCTCTGACAAGACAATTCCTCCAGTTTTCGGTCATTTTATTTTGAGGTACCTCCAAAAATGCGTTCTGCAATTTTTTCCCATGCATAATATCAAACAAGGCAGCTACTCCATTATCATTCGTCGGAATCAAGCGTTGATAGGCGATTCCACATAACGCCTGCTGCAGCATTTCAGCATCGACATCAAATTGCTTCAAACGTCTAATAACACCAAATACATTCTGCGCATGCACTGTACTTAATACTAAATGACCACTTAATGCAGCTTTTACTGCCACATTAGCCGTGTGATCATCACGAATCTCACCAATAATAAAAATATCTGGTCGATGTCTTAAGCCAACTTTTAATAATTGCTCGTATGTCATTTTGGCACGTGCATTTACTTGAAGCTGTAAAAAATCTTTTTCAAAAATTTCTACTGGATCCTCAATCGTCATAACAACTTTCTCTTTCGCCAGATAGCGTGCCAATTGATAAATTGAAGTTGTTTTTCCAGATCCCATTGGTCCAGAGAAAAGCAATAATCCTCGTTTGTTTGTTAAATCGATTAATTCTCGCCACTGTGGTGGATCCAAATGCTGAATCTGTACCTCTGAAATGGGGTAGATGAACCGAATTACTAATGATTCACGATTCAAAAAATCACCCACCGTAGAGAGCCGTAAATGAACAACTCTATTTTCTCCTGAACTCCAGTGATAGGCTCCCGTTTGTGGTCGCCTTTTCTCGCTAAGCGCCATATCTGCTTGAAATTTAAAAAAAGCAATTAATTGTTCACCGACTTGTTGAGAAACCTCTTGAATCAAATGACAGTGATTTAATCTTTTATACATCACCTGATACTCATCTAATTTGGGCAAAAGATACAAATCAGTTGCTCGTTTTTCAATACAGGTTGTCATAAATTTTTGTACATAGTCTTCTAATTTCAATGCCTTACCTCCTCCATAAAATTAAGATACGTAAAAAAGCTATATTTATTTATTTAGATATAAAAAAAGTCAAGTTCTTTACGAACTTGACTTTTTAAAACTCAAATTATTTAATTACTCTTCTGGTATTTCAGCTGCTTCATAAACTTCAGAAACATCATCATTATCTTCTAATTCGTCAATCAAACCTTGATACTGACTAATTTTAGCTTCTGGTACAGGTGTTTCATTCTCAGGAATCATGGTTAATTCAGCAGTCGCTAATTTATAACCAGCCTTTTCTAAAGCATCACGTACCTCTGCCAATGCCTTAGGATCCGTATAGATCTCAAAAGCATCATCAGAAGATTGAATATCATCCGCTCCGGCATCCAATGCATCCATCATCATTGTGTCTTCATCAGTATCGTTGTCTTCACGAGAAATAACGATGTATCCCTTACGATCAAACATATATGATACTGAACCACTTGCACCAAGTGAACCACCATGATGCGTAAATGCAGAACGAATAGCAGCTGCCGTACGATTTTTATTGTCTGTTAAGGTTTCCACGATAATTGCTGTACCACCGGGGCCATAACCTTCATAAGTAATTTCTTCATATGCAGCTCCGCCAACACCAGCGCCCTTATCAACGGCACGTTTAATGTTATCTTTTGGCATATTTGCAGCCCGAGCTTTATCCATCATTAGACGTAACTGAGGGTTACCAGAAGGGTCAGGACCCCCAGCTTTGACTGCCATATAAATTTCACGTGAAATTCTTTGGAAAATTTTTCCACGTTTAGCATCCTGAGCGTTTTTACGACCCTGAATATTGTGCCATTTAGAATGTCCTGACATTTCCAAACTCCTCTTTTCTTTTAATGAATTTTTTTTGGTATTAAAACCTTTTCAATTATAGCCAAAAATAAGTCTTTACGCAAGTTATTCAGATCAATAGAATAGTTAAACTATTTTTCCCGAAGTTTGCAAAAAACATTCCCAAATTGTCAATAAAATCAAGTTCATATTTTCAATTATCCCGAATTGTCAAATTAAGTTAGAAACTTTTTAACTGTTCATCTGTAATCTGACTGATGAATGCTTCCAGAGGTGTCTGGTAACCCAAACTTTTTCGTGGGATGTGGTTTCGTCGACTGGCAACTGCTTGAATAAATCCATCTGATAGCTGATCCATAATAAGATTGTGACGTAAACCATCTTTACGCAGCAGACCATTGGTGTTCTCATTTAAACCACGTTGATTGGGTGCTCCGACAGCGGCAAAGTAAATATTTAAATCAAATTGGTTAGCAATGGTTCGCCAACCGGCGAACTCCTTACCATTGTCAAACGTAATTGACTTAAATAGGTGTCGTGGCAGCTTCGAAAGCCATCCTGCTAAACTACGATTGACATCGTGTGCCGACTTGGTATGCGAATTCAGCACAATTGCGACCTTAGTTTGTCGTTCAACCAGCGTGGTTACCGCACCCTGATGGTTTTTACCTTGAAACGTGTCACCTTCTAAATGGCCGAATTCTTGATTAAAATTAGGATAGTCCTGATAACGATTCTTTAAATCCCTGCCCAATTGACCCGCTTTCCCACGGCGTTCAATGTAACCATTAGGGTGCCGTTTGCCGTGCATCGGTAAATCTTTGGTCGACAACCCCAAAACACCGCGTTTGAAAAGGCGGTAAAGGGTTCGAACCCCACAGCTGAAAGCCCGTTCTTGGCGATTAATAATGGTATCTGGTTGCCAACCAGCTTGAGTTTTGGCTTGAATATAGGCCAGTTCATCAGGGCGTAGTTGAATTGGTTTACGCCCACAATGTTGTTTATGCTTTCGATAGTGGCATTGGTAATCAATAATCGTACCGCCAGCGTCAAGAAACCGATAAATACGATACACAGTTTCAGCACTCCGATGGAGCGCTGGGGCCACTAGATAAGCCTTTTTACCGAGTTCCCAAAAAGAATAAATTGTGGCAAGTTCGTCTATAGTAAGATGAGTATAGGTCATTTGTGATCAGCCTTTCTTTTGATTTTGACACTCAAAAGTCTATCACAAATGGCTTTTTAAATTTCTAACTTAATTTTACAAACCGGGATTTTAAAAACCTCGCTATGATGAAGTTGTTCAAAATATTATAACATTCTTAGGAGGTCATTTTATGACAGTTAAAATTGGTATTAATGGATTTGGCAGAATCGGACGATTAGCATTTAGAAGAATTCTAGAACTCAACGACGATCGTCACATAGAAGTGGTTGCAATCAATGACTTGACGAGTCCACAAATGTTAGCCCATTTGCTTAAATACGACTCTACACATGGCACTTTACAAGCAAAAGTTAGTGCAACCCAGAACGCCGATGGTAAAACCTATCATGTCTATTCACAGACAGATGCGGCTAAAATTCCCTGGGTAAAAAATGATGCTGTTGATTTTGTTTTGGAATGCACAGGTTTTTATACCAGTTCCAAAAAGGCCCAGGCTCACTTACAAGCCGGTGTTAAACGCGTTTTAATTTCTGCGCCTGCTGGTAGTGATGTCAAAACAATTGTTTATCATACAAACGACGCCATTCTAGATTCAAATGATCGAATCATTTCGGCGGGTTCTTGTACAACCAATTGTTTAGCACCCATGGCCGATGCCTTAGATAAAGAATTCGGTGTGGTCGCTGGCACTATGACCACCGTACACGCTTATACTTCAACCCAAATGTTGCTAGATGGTCCAGTTCGTGGTGGTAACCTGCGTGCAGCAAGAGCGGAAGCCAAAAACACAATTCCGCATTCTTCAGGTGCCGCTAAAGCTATTGGACTAGTTTTACCTAATCTAAACGGCCGCCTCCAAGGGCACGCCCAAAGAGTTCCTGTGGCAGATGGTTCATTAACTGAACTTGTGACCTTACTTAAAACGCCTCATCATAGCGGTTGACGAAATTAACAAAAAAATTAAGGCTTATACAAAAAATAACGAAAGTTTTGGTTGGAATGAAGATCAGATTGTCTCTAGTGATGTGATTAATACCACCTATGGTTCAATCTTCGACCCCACTCAAACCGAGGTTGTTTCTGCAGGTGAAAATCAGCTGATTAAAACTGTTGCTTGGTACGACAACGAATATGGATTTACCTGCCAAATGGTTCGAACTTTAGTAAAACTTGCACAGTTTAACGATTAAATTCCAAAATAGTTATTACAAAAATAGGCTAATTAAATGTACATACGTACACTCAATTGGCCTATTTTATTACCCTAAAAATCAAAATTCAAAAATTATTTTTTGGTTGTTTCTCGACTATCTAGTCCATATGGTAATGTAATGGTTGGCTCATCAATCTCTTCTTTATTCATTAATTTGGTAAGTAACCGCATGGAAACCGCACCAATATCATAAAGAGGTTGTGTAATTGAAGTCAGCTGTGGACGAACCAGTTGTGCCACCTGGGTGTCATTGCTAGTAATTAGTGCAAACTGATCTGGTACCTTAACGCCCTGATCAGTTAAGCCATTCAATACACCAGCCGCTAAGCGATCATCGCCAGCAAAAGCAGCAGTAATATCTGTATCCTTAAGTTGGCTGGCCAACTTAATTCCAGACTCGTAACTATAATCTGTTTCAAATATTAGCTTTTCATCGAACTTGATGCCAGCCTCTTTTAAAGCCTGTTTGTATCCTGCTAATCGATACTTTCCATTAATTGGTTCACTCAACGAACCACTAATGAAGGCAATCTTTTTATTTCCCTCTTTAATCAACTTTGAAACGGCTTCTGCAGTTGATTCAACATAGTCAATGCTGACAGATGGCACGCTTTCTTGGTCGTCAACCGAACCAGCAAAAACAATCGGTGTTCTTGAATGTGAGAATTCATCCCGTAGTTTGTCCGTAACACGATTCCCCATGAAAATAATGCCATCTACTTGTTTTGCAAGCAAAGTATTTAAGACTAACATTTCTTTTTGATCATTTTCATCAGAGTTTTCCATGATAATGTTATATTTATACATCGAAGCCACATCATCAATTCCACGTGCTAAAGAAGCAAAATAACCATTTGTTACATCTGGAATAATGACACCGATCGTAGTCGACTTCTTGCTAGCAAGACCACGTGCAACAGCATTAGGTCGGTAATCCAGCTTATCAATAACATCGTTTACACGCTGTCTCGTTGCTGGTTTAACATTTTGATTGCCATTTACTACTCGCGATACAGTCGCCATTGAAACGCCTGCCTCACGCGCAACATCATAAATTGTTACAGTTTGTTTTTCCATTTTAAAATCAGGTCTCCTTTTATGCGTTACTATACGTTTTCATAAATTTTCACTGCATTGTTAACGTTATCAAAAAATATTTAACTGTGCAAGTGCAGAAAGCGCTTTCATGAAAAATATACCTCTTTTTTAGTTATATTTCAAGACTAAAACGATATGATATAATATTCACAACTAAATTAGAAAGAAGACGATGACATGACACAGTTAGATAAAGTTCGTAAATGGGTCAATGATAATGAGACTGATGTAGCCTATATTAGTGATCCCAAATCAATTGAATACCTCACTGGTTTTGCAAGTGATCCGGTTGAACGCATCCTTGGTCTATTTGTTTTTGCAGATGAGGACCCATTTTTATTTGCCCCCGCATTGGAAGTTGAAGCTATTCATGATACTGGGTGGAAATATCCCGTTTATGGGTATCTTGATCACGAACATCCTTTTGCATTAATTGCTGAGCAAATTAAAAAACGTGTTAACAATCCAGTTCAATGGGCAATTGAAAAAACTAATTTAACTATTGACCACTTTAATTCTATTAAAAAACAATTTCCATCAGCTGCTTTTGAAAAAAACTTGACCCCCTTCATTCAAAAATTACGTTTGATTAAAACTTCCGACGAAATTGAAAAACTTGATGCTGCCGGAAGAGAAGCTGATCTTGCATTCAAAATTGGCTTTGAAGCCGTTCAGGTAGGTCGAACTGAAGCTGAAATTGCTGCAGAATTAGAATATGTCCTTAAGAAAAAAGGTGTCATGCAAATGAGTTTCGATACCTTAATTCAAGCAGGAGCTCATGCTGCAGAACCACATGGTGCAACCGGTATGAACAAGATTAAAAATAACGAACTTGTTTTATTTGATTTGGGTACAATTCACCAAGGCTATATCAGTGATGCCTCACGAACCGTTGCTGTTGGTCAACCAGATGATAAAGCTCTAGATATTTACAAAGTTTGTTTAGACGCCCAATTGACTGCTCAAGCAAAAGCAAGGCCTGGAATGATTGCAGAAGACCTCGATAAAATTGCTCGTAACATCATCACAAAAGCAGGTTATGGTGAATATTTCATTCATCGTCTTGGGCACGGAATGGGCATGGGTGAACATGAATTTCCATCAATCATGGAAGGTAACAAAATGATTTTAGAAGAAGGCATGTGTTTTTCAATTGAACCCGGCATTTATATTCCTGGTGTCGCTGGTGTTCGGATTGAAGATTGCGTTCACATTACTAAAAATGGCTGCGAACCATTTACGCATACTTCTAAAGAACTTACTTATGTTGGTTAATTAACGATAATTAAAAAAGAGTTTCCGATTTTTTTAATCGGAAACTCTCTTTTTATTTGTTCTTAGGTTCTTCATCATGCGTATGGGGCATGAACACTTCAGTTGGTGCATCATAACTATCTGATCCATTAACAAAAACATCGTTTTCATCATCTAGTTCGTCTTTTAATTCATCCGTTGATGCTTGGAAACTATCCGAAGCTGCACCTAAAAACTCATCTTTACTTTCAAGAACATGATTTTTCAATTCAACTGCTGAATCAAAAACTCGATCTTTGAGTTCCTCTTCCCAGTTGGCACCCTCTAAATCATTCTGTTCTCTAAAACGATTTACTTTATTTTGTGCTGCTTGGACTAATTCTTCCTTAGTTGTACCAGTTAATTTTAACGTACCATAAACCGCAGCTGCGCCACCAATTAACGCACCTAATAAAAATTTACCTTTTGCCATTATCAAAAACCTCCTAGTCTTTCGTTTGTTTATTTTTATGTTCACGATACATGTGGATAGCACCTTTACCAGCTTTAAATGCTGCCGAAACAGTTCCAGTCTTTTTTCCAGGATTGGTCAGCTTAGTGGTTAAATTACGTGTTGCTTCGTTTAAATCTGAAGTACTCTGTCCTAAGTCAGCCATTGCCTGAAATACTGGATCAATCGTCGCTACCTTGCCGTTAACGTCAGCCAATAAGTCATTTGCATTTGCCATAATATCTTCAGCTTCTTTAGAAATTAAATCCACATCTTTAGTTACAACTGCAAGACTTCGATTAATTTCTACCAAAGTTTTTGAGGCTCGCACTAACACAAGACCGATAAATAATACCAAAATCAGTAAAGCTACTGCTGCAATTATTGCTGCGATTCCGCCACCTGTCATAATTTATCCTCCTGTTAACTTGATTGTCTTAAGCATATCATTTGAGTTTACGCACTGCAATTAAAAAAGAGGGAAAAATATTTTTTATGAAACTGATTACAAAGAAAGCTGAATCTGTTAAAATCAGTATACAAGGAGATGAGTATTATTCACTTTCTAATTGGTGCTACAAATTCGCCCAGTTCTTTAATCAAGGCCTTTCAAACTTATTTTTCAGCTTTTAACTGGCAAAAACTGGCAGAATCTTTATTTAACCATTTACTTGAAATTATCTTGATTTCTATTTTCTTTTGGATAATTAGCTTTGTTGGTAAACGTTTATTAACAAACAAGTTACACAAATATCACCATTTAAACGATGCAATTCCTAACAAGGCCGTCACTTTGCTCGCGTTAGTCATCAATATATTTCACTATGTTGTTTTATTCTTTTATCTTTATGCGCTTCTCTCAATTATTGGCGTCCCAGTGAGTACTCTAGTTGCCGGTGCAGGAATTATTAGTATTGCCGTAGGTTTAGGTGCACAAGGCTTAGTTAGTGATATTGTTAACGGCCTTTTTATCCTTCTCGATGGTCAGTTAGACGTTGGTGATCAAGTAACTATTCAAAATATTAATGGTAAAGTTACTGAAATTGGTCTGCGTTCTACACAAGTTCTTTCTGATGATGGTACAACCAATTTTATTCCCAATCGATCAATTACAGCAGTTGCCAATCACTCACGAAATGATCAGATTGTTTCTATTTTTTTGGCTTTTGAAAATTTATCTGATTTAAAAAGTGCTGAGCAATTAATTACTAAAGCTACAGTTGAATTAGCTACTAAATCAACTGAAATAACTACCGACCCCACAGTAAATAGTCCCGTTCAAGATCAAAATGGAAACATTGGCCTTCGAGTTAAAATGTATGTAACAAATGGCACCGTCGATCAGATTCAAAAAATGTTGCTTCAAAATTATTTAAATCTATTAACTACCCATGATTTGCGGATTATTAATAATCAACTATTACAACAAAATAAATAGGATTTGAAATCATTAATTAGTAGATTTCAAATCCTATTTATTTTAAATTTTTCGTTTAAACTACCACCAGTCATCAAACACTTTCAGTAATTTTTGGCTAGCTCTACCACGATGACTAATTGTATTCTTTTCTTCGGCAGTCATTTCAGCCAAAGATTGGTTCTTTTCTGGAACCAAAAATAAAGGATCATAGCCAAACCCGTTATCGCCCCTTGGAACGGCTAATATTCTGCCTCGAAGTTCGCCATCTACTACCAGCTTGCTATCATCAGGCTTCATTAGAACTAATGTTGTATGAAACGTAGCTGTTCTCTTTTCTACCGGTACTCCTGCAAGTTCACTCAATAGTTTGGCATTGTTCGCCGCATCATCGTGATCACCGGCATAACGTGCCGAAAAGATTCCTGGTCGCCCATTTAAAGCATCAACTTCCAAACCTGAATCATCTGCCAAAACTGGCAACTTAGTTTTCTTAGCCACAGCAGA
This sequence comes from Pediococcus ethanolidurans, assembly GCF_964062635.1. Lineage (NCBI taxonomy): Bacteria > Bacillati > Bacillota > Bacilli > Lactobacillales > Lactobacillaceae > Pediococcus > Pediococcus ethanolidurans. Next base: position 1,489,064 of record NZ_OZ061250.1, on the reverse strand, counting down.
AGCCTTGATGGTAGCATTCTCCTCAAAAGTCATTCCGGTTTCCGCAATTTTTCCAATTTCTGGATAATTTTTTAAGGATGTCACCTCAATGTTTTTGGCAACAAATAATTTCTGAAATTCACGAAGCTTTCCATCATTATTAGTTGCAATAATAATTTGTCCTTTTTGTGCCATTATTTTACCTCTAATTTTAATTGATCAATTTTAGTTTTATCGGCCGTCACATTAATCTCTAACCATTGACTTGCAATTTGATTAAAACTCTTTGGTGATGCGGTTGTAAAGTAATGGTTTTTAGTACGATCTCCAGACGCATCTTTAGCAATATCAAAATAGTCCAGTAAGGCCGATACCGTTCCAATTGTTTCCGCGCCGGAATCAATCAAGGTAACCTGCTCTCCCATTACATCCTGAATAATAGGTCTCAACAGTGGATAATGTGTACATCCTAATACCAATGTATCAACATGCTTATTTTCAAAATATTGAAGCGTTTCGGCCACAACTTTTTTAGCAATTGGTGAATCATATTCATTGCTTTCAACTAATGGTACAAATTTCGGGCATGCCAAACTAAAAACTTCAACCGAACTATCTTTGGACAGTATTGCGCGTTCGTATGCACCACTTTTAATGGTTCCCTCCGTACCAATAACACCAATTCGTCGGTTACGAGATACTTTCAAGGCGGCACGACTACCAGGCGAAATGACGCCAACCACAGGAATAGGTAACTTTTCTTTCAAATCTTCTAAAGCCGCAGAAGTTGCCGTATTACAAGCAATGACTAACATTTTAATGTTTTTTTTCAATAAAAATGCAGCCATTTGTTCAGAAAATCGACGAACTTCCTCACTTGAGCGGGGACCGTACGGTAATCTAGCTTGATCCCCAATAAAACATACAGATTCCAATGGTAACTGGCGAAGTGCTTCCCGCACAACCGTCAAGCCACCCACACCAGAATCCATAAATCCAATTGCACGATTATCCATTTTTTTCATCCTCTTCACGTAATCTGAAACTACATTATCTCTTTTTAAAAACCGAAAAGCAAGTACTGACTGCTGCAAAAAAAACAAAACAACCATTATAATGTTGTTTTGCTTTTGGTATTCTCTAGAATTACTAGTTTTTAACTTTAAGTTGATTTTGCCATTCTTTTGAATAAAACTTGTTGTTCATATGATAAGTTGGTGTTGTCTGTTTTTGTGTTAAAAATGGATCAATTGCTTGATCTGCAGCTAACCAACCACGCCAACCTAAGTGAATGGTATCTTGCATGAAATATGGCACATCGCCTTTGTCACTGAGATCACAAATATTAGTAAATCCTTGCGAAGTAAGTTGATAACGAATTTTTTGATCAAATTGTTTTAACATCTTAGTAGACAAGCCCGTGTATTTACTCCACTTTTCATTAACTGGCGGAATAATGAACTCGACATTGGTATCAGATGCCGCAAATTGATCCAAAACTAATTCAAAATCGCTAAACTCTGGTGATTGTGTATATGTCCAATTTTGTTCAAAATTTTTAAACTTCTTTTCTTTTGAACGGAGTCGACGAGCATAAAAACGATTATCAATGCCAAAACGATTGTTAGTAGTGTGCTTTCCACCTTGTTTAACTGCCAATTGATTAAGCTCATGCAACTGATAATGCTCTGGTAACTGCTTAGTTAAGCGGTCTATTTTACGCTGATTATTTTTTATCTTTAATGCTGAGAACAGTTGATCCTCATGTTGCAATAAACGTTGCTCATAGATCATATAAGTTCGTTGCTGGTGCGTAATCTTTTGTCCTTTGGCCACACGCCTTAAGGCCATCATAATGGTATGATTGGCATTTCCAGACGGCATGTCAAGAAGACGTTGAGCCGCATAACGATCTGTTGCATTGTTTTGTTTGCGGTCCAAAAGCCAAGTTGTTGACTGTAAAGGTGAATAGTAAAATCCAAATGCATCTTTACGAGCACCTTTTTTGACAAACCATTGCGGTGAGATTACAAAAACAGCTTTACGGTTCTTCATCTGTGAGGTAATTAACTGCATCTGAAAATAATGCGTCAGTGATTGTGTCCCAGGTGCCCCCATTAAAAATGGTGTATAACTACGATTGTATTTAGTTGCCAGAACGGATGGATGAGAAAAATCAAATCTAGAAAATTCTGAAGAACCAAAAAATGGCACAAATTTTTCGTGTGATAAAGCAGATTCTTTGATTACCTGTCCCTTAAGTACATTTGGTGATAGCGCAAGTGCTGCCTTGTTTTCAGTTTTAGCCGTGATATGGTTTAATTTGAATGGGGAAAACAAGAGTGCAAACAACAAAAGCGCCGCAAAAACTACCGGTCCAAATATCAGAAAAAGTTTTTTTGCCACTATTTCAACATTTCCTCGGCATTTGCAATAATCTTATTGGGCGTGTCCCATTCGCTACGCTCAAATTCAGAAACAGGTACTTCTATCCCTAGTTCACTTTGCAATTGTAAAAGTAGTTGAACAGTTCCCATCGAATCTAGTACGCCATTTTCAAAAAGATTATCGTCTAAATCATCACTTAAATCACTACCTGTTAAATCTTGTAAAACATTTAAAACTGTTTCTTTTGTATCCATTTTATTGTACTCCCCTTCAAAAATTAATTTACTTCATCATTATCATTTTATTCAGAAAACCTGAAAAAAGTAGAAATGTAAAACATACAAAATTAAAAGTTATGAAAGTTGCAAAAACTTCCGTAAATTTATTATGTGGTATTTGACCACGATGGCTCTTTTTATACCTGAGCCACCAGTCATTTACAACGAGCGCGACCCCGTGCAAAATACCGTAAGTAACATAGTACCATGTCACACCGTGCCAGAATCCCATAATTGTCATATTCAGAATATAGGTCACATTAGCGGTTGTTTTCGGGCTTTTAAAAACTTTATGTTTCATAAAAAAGAAAACTAACCGCATATAGATGTAATCTCGGAACCAAAAGGATAAAGTCATATGCCAACGATTCCAGAAATCTTTAATATTACGAGATTTAAATGGCGAATTAAAGTTCATTGGCGTTTCGATTCCCATAAAGTAACTGGTTCCAACCGCAAATAAACTGTAACCGGCAAAATCAAAAAACAAATACATACTATAAACATACATAACGCCAACTAATGACCATGATAGTCCGTGAGCCATTAAGGCCTGATGTTCTAATTTTGGTAATAACATTGTGCCAAAAACATATGCCAACATATATTTATATATGAAACCTTTAAAAATATTGTGTAGCCCTTTTTGTAACAACTGCAGATATTTCCCCTGTTTTGGAACACGATCATAATCACGTTTGAAACGTCGATAACGATCAATTGGTCCTGATGAAATTGTAGGGAAAAACACCAAGAATTGTAAGAAAAACCAAGGATTAAAAGCCTTCAACACACCATCACGAGATTCCATAATAGTTTGCACAGCCTTAAAGGTTAAATAACTGATCCCCAAAAATCCAATAATCGATTGTTTACCGTTTTGAATGGCTGGCGTTAGCTTCACAATAACAAGTGGTATGATTGCCAAAATGACCGCACTTACAAAAACACCCGTGTTATTATTTTTTTTACGGTACTTTGTATAACACCAGACCAGCAGAACCTCATAAATTAAATACGCAATTAAAGCAAATCCTTGTGTGAGTTTTGGACCTCCAAATGTAAGAATTAAAAAGAAGACCGAAATAAGTGTTTCATACCAATGAAACCTCTTACCACACAGAATTCCAATCACAATTGGTAATAAACCAAGGCCTAAAATACCAAAGTACATGGGGTTTTCATATGGTGTAAAAGATAACATTAAGAATTAACCTCACTCATAATAAATTTGATGTCAATTTTGCCATTGGCAGTCAGTGGTAATTTGTTTTTAAAAACAAATCGATTTGGTACCATGTATGGCATCATTGTTTTTTGTAAATCCGTTTTAATTGCTCTGGTCAACGCTATGCTTGTTTCAGCAGCATCTGTTTCTTGTGCAATTACATAAGCTACTAACTGGGAAACTTTATGGTTTACATCATATTTAGGAACCGCCACCCCCTGTTTGATTAGCTTTTGTGCATTCAAGAAATGATTAACTTCTTCAAGTTCAATTCGATAACCATGCAATTTAATTTGAAAATCTAAACGACCGAGATAACGCAACATACCATTTTTATCTTTTTTTCCTAAATCTCCAGAATGGTAAATATGGCGATTTCCCACACTTTGAAAAGCATTAGCCGTTTTGAGTGGATTATTTAAATATCCCTTAGATACACCAGGTCCCGAAATAACAATTTCGCCCTCTTCGCCATCAGGCAAAACAGCACCTTTATCGTTCACAATCTCAATTGTGGTATCTGATTTTGCTTTTCCAATTGGTAATCGCTCATAATCGTTTAAAACTTTTTGCGTAATTTCGACAGCCGTCACTGCAACTGTTGTTTCGGTCGGACCGTACGTATTAAATATTTTTGCAGTCGGAAACCGCTGCTTTAATAATTCAGCCGTTTGATGTGTCAATTCTTCACCACAGAATAGAAAGTGACTTAAATCAGGTAAATGTTCTGCATCAAAGGTTGGTTCCAACAAACAAATATCAACAAAAGAAGGTGTTGATACCCAAACGTTCATTTTCATCTCAGGTAAATATTCAAAAAGTTGTTTAAAATTGTCCGTTACGTTTTTTGGTAATACCTTTAAAGTTCCACCACTCACAAGTGTTGGATACAAGCTCATCACGGATAAATCAAAAGAATAAGGTGCTTGTGCCAAACTAGTCGGGTGGCTTGGTAGCTCAAAGTCCGCCAGCATCCAATTTACAAAACTGGTTAAATTTTGATGACTAATTTGAACTCCTTTTGGTTTACCAGTTGTTCCTGACGTAAAGATAATATAAAAATTTTGATTTCCATGAACCGAATTTTTAACAATTTCATTCGCATTTTGTTGAAAAATCTGATGCAATTCACTTGGAGTAATTACTGAAACACCAGTAAGCTGAATTGGTAAATTCTCAACGGCAATGCAAGCTGCTGGGTTTGCAATCTCTTGAATCATAGTCAAGCGATCATTTGAGGAATGCTTGTCAATTGGAATATAAGCATGTCCACTTTTGACGCATCCTAAAAATGTGGCGATCATTTCAAATGTTTGTTCACCATAAACCATAATAGGCGTCTGTGGTGCCAGATTCATTTGCGTTATTTTCTCTGCTAAAGCATCAGAATAATGCTTTAATTCTTGATAAGTATGTGTCTTGCCTAAATAATCATATGCAATTCTTTCAGGCGTTTTTTCGGCAATTTGATCAATCGCCTGAATCACATTTGTAATTTTCATTAAAAATCCCCCCGGTAAATCAAAAAATTAGCCTAATTTAAAATTCATTATAAATAAATGTTCCGCCTTCAATACCGCTATAGCCGTATAGATAAACCAGAACCAAAAAAACTGCAAAATAAAAAAACATTCGTCCAAGAAATTTTACCCATTCTCGCTGCCAAAATGTTTTTAAAAAGTCTTTCATGTTATCCCCCCCTTGAATACACGCTTTTCACTTTCACAGTATCTCATGAATTAATCGACCTGTAAATATCTTTCAGTATAATCAATTAATCTTTCTGTAACAATCCATTAACGCAACTGTTAACTAATTCTTTACTTCGTTCAAAAAAACGGCCATAAATGAAACAAAAAACGCAGCATAACACGAATTGAAATTCGTGTCACACTGCGTTTAATTTATTATAAAGCTTTTAAGCGTATTGGGCTAAAACTTTTTGAATTTGTTCTTTAGAGTGGTAACCAACTAGTGTATCAACAACGGCACCATCTTTTTTAACCATCAAAGTTGGAATACTCATAATGCCAAAGTTTTGAGCGGTCTTCGGATTAGCATCAACATCCATCTTAGTGAACTTAACCTGATCGTTCATTTCACCCTCCAATTGTTCAACAACTGGAGACTGCATACGACAAGGACCACACCAAGTTGCCCAAAAATCCGTTAAAGTGACACCTTTACTAGTTTTGTCATTAAAATTATCATCAGTAATTGCTTCTACCATCTTAATTGCCTTCTTTCTCATTTACTAATAACAGTTTATCAAAGTTTGTTTTAAACACCAATAATATTGCTTACAAAAAATTAGTTACTTAAAATGTACCACGGTTGCGCCATTACCACCTGCATTTGGTGCTGCATACTCAAAATGTTTCACTTGGCGATTGCCTTGTAGGTACTGCGTGATTCCTTTACGTAACGCACCAGTTCCCTTACCATGGACAATTGTAACCATTGGGTACCCTGCTAATAACGCAGAATCAATATAACGATCCACCTCAGTCATTGCCTCTTCATACCGTTTGCCACGTAAATCCAAAGTTGTTTTAACAGCTGAACTTGTTCGTCGAATTGTCGTTCGATTACCAGCGGATTCATTTTTATCAGGTGCAATCTTTTCAAGCTCATCAGTTGGCACTTTCATTTTCAAAATACCCATTTGAACTTCCCAATGCTTTTTATCCATTTGTCGCAGCAATGACCCGCGCTGACCATAACTGGTTACCATTACATCATCATTAACCTTAAGCTCTTGTTTTGCTTTTACGCGTCGCAGAACTCGATTTTTCTTCAGACTAGGGGCCTGATGCAAGGCATTTAAACCACTTTTAGAATCAATTAATTGATTTTCCTTAATTCCAGCTCCGCCCTGCATTTCCATTTTTCGAAGTTTTTTAATTATTTTATCGGCCTTTTCTTCAGCATTATCTACCAAATCATTAGCTTGTTGCTTTGCCTTTTCCAAGTACTGATCTTTCGAATTAAGTAGTTTCTGATATTCATTAGTTAAATCCTTATGCAAAGTTTCAGATTCAGCTACTTCAATCTTTAATTTATCAGCACGATCGGCAGTCTCTTTTTGACGAGTTGATAGATCCTTGATCATTGCACTCAAATCTTGACTATCCTGATCCATTAACGAACGAGCTTGCATAATAACGCCAGATTCAAGTCCTAATCGTTTGGCAATATCAAACGCATTACTACTTCCAGGAATACCCACCAGCAACTTATACGTAGGTTTTAATGATTCTGTATCAAACTCCATACTGGCATTCATTGTTTCTGGACGATTATAGCCATAGGCCTTCAATTCCGGATAATGTGTCGTGGCTAAGACATAACTTCCCGCACTACCCACACGATCTAAAATTGCAATGGCCAAGGCAGCACCTTCTTTGGGGTCTGTTCCCCCACCTAACTCATCAAACAAAACTAAACTATGTTCATCAATTTGTGCTAAAACTTGCACAATATTATCCATATGTGAAGAAAAAGTACTTAAGTTTTGCTCAATCGATTGTTCATCACCAATATCAGCAAAAATTTCTGTAAAAATACCCATTTGACTATGTTCAGCAACAGGAATAAATAACCCTGATTGAGCCATTAGTTGCAATAAACCAAACGTTTTTAATGTAATGGTTTTACCACCAGTATTAGGCCCAGTAATAATAAGCGCTTTATAATCGGTTCCTAAATCAATATCATTTGGAACAATTTTCTTAGGATCAATCAATGGGTGACGTGCATTTCTAAAATGAACATGATTTTCTGCTGATATTGTTGGTTCTGTACCTTTAATTTCTGCAGCATAACGTGCTTTAGCATTAATAAAATCCAAATGTCCCAATACTGCCGCATTATTCAACAAATCTTCTCGATAGGGAGCAAGAAGTTCAGAAAGTTCTGCTAGAATTCTTTCTTCTTCATTTTTTTCTTCAACTTGATTTTGTCGCAACTGATTGTTCAAATCCATTACTGCGGCCGGTTCAATATACATTGTTTGACCAGATGCACTTTGATCATGAACCACCCCACCGAAGTGACTGCGATATTGTGCCATAACCGGAATAACGTAGCGTCCATCGCGCATTGTAATAATTGATTCACTAAGATATTTTGCGTCTTTTCCTCGTGTATAACTGTCCATCTTCGCTCGAATTGAAGTTTCCGTAGTCGTAATTCTACTCCGGATACCAAACAATTTATCCGACGCCTCACTAGTTATATGGCCATCTCCTTCAATCGATTTAATTAATCGTTTTGAAATTTCTGGCAAAGCCTGTAACTTTTTGACCGTATCGTACAACGTATGGAATTCAATTTTTTCTTCTTGTAATTTTTGAAAGAAATTGATAACATCTTGCGTTGAACGCAGCATTTTAGTAACTTGAGATAATTCAAGTCCACTTAACGTTGCACCAATTTCAAGACGTTTCATTTGAGGACCAATATTGTCTAGCTTAGCAATTGGAATTCCTCCCTTTAAACGATATGCATCTGCACCATCCAAAGTTTCAGTTAAAGCAAACTGAATTTGTTCATGTGCTACCATAGGAGTTAAGTTTGTTAACTCTTGACGACCACTTTGAGACGCCAAATAGGGTTTTAATTTATCTTTTACTTTTTGATACTCTAAAGTTTCAAAAATCTTTTTATTCATTTTGTTAGTCCTTTTAGTTATATATTCGTATTTTAGCGCAATTCAATAGGCTTGAACACAAAACTGTTTTGCGCTCAAATAATCAAATAAAAACGATCAGATCTGAATAATGCTCAACTCAGATTTGATCGTTTTTACTAGGCTAAAATGGAAATCTATTCTTCGTCGTTATCGCCTAAGAAAGTATTCAAGACTTCCTCAACCATTTTCCATTCATCGTCTGATTCTATTTCGTTTAGCTGTCCTGCATCTGCATTACCATCAGCATCTGGAATGTATGAATAAGCCTGAATATCAACCTGTTCATCATTTTCTGCATCTGATGGATATAAAAACATGTAAGACTTTCCATAGTCTTCAGAATCAAATGTGAATAAAACATTGTAAAGCTCTTCATTTCCGTGTTCGTCAACGAGTGTAATTTGTTGTTCCTCTTCGCTCATTAGGAAACCTCACTTTAAGTTATTTAATAATTTACCATGTCGATCTAAATAATTCTCTAAAATCAAACTAGCTGCTAGTTTATCAATGACTTTTTTTCGTTTTTTACGTGAGGTGTCTGCCTGTTCGATTAACATTCGTTGAGCTTCCACTGTTGTTAGGCGTTCATCTTGATAATCTACTGGCAAATCAAAGGTATCAATCATTAATTGTCCATACGCCTTAGCAGCATCTACCCTTGGGCCAGAAGTATTATTCATGTTTTTTGGCAACCCAACTACAAAACCACCAACGTCATATTGTTTAACTAGTTCACTAACTCGGTCCAAACCAAACTCTTTTTGATCTTCGTTAATTTTAACAATTTCCACGCCCTGAGCAGTCCAGCCTAACTCATCACTAACGGCCACTCCTACAGTTCTCGAGCCAACATCCAAACCCATCAATCTCATTTAATATGACCTGCCGATTGGCCAGATTTATCTAAATCATTGTGATCTTTCGAAAGATAATTGCGAACTAATTCTTCGATTATTTCATCACGTTCATGCTTGCGAATTAAATTACGAGCATCGTTTAATCTGGGAATATACGCAGGGTCTCCCGATAGTAAGTACCCAACAATTTGGTCAATCGGATTATATCCCTTCTCCTCCAAAGCATCATAAACCGTTTTCAAGGTCTCATGTAAATCCTTAGGAGCATCATTGCTGAAATCAAAAAACATTGTTTTATCCAGTTTACTCATCGAAAGCACCTCCTATACTGTCATCAAGGTAATTCTACCCGATCACCAAAAAAAGTACAAACAATGAAGGCTAATGTAATCAATTCGTAACACCGTTTTAGTCAACTAGCAACAAAAAATCACTTTTCTGTTAACCAATCAATTCCATCGGCTAAAGCTTGTTTGAGTCCAGCTGGATTACTTCCACCAGCCTGTGCTAAATTAGGACGGCCACCACCGCCACCATTTATCTCCTTAGCAATGGCTTTAATCAAGTCTCCAGCCTTTAATCCCGTTTTAACTTTTTCATCGGAAATGGCAACTAATAAGTTGGCTTTTTCGCCAACCGTTGTTCCAAGAATTAACACATCAGAAATTGCGCGTTGTTTCCAATCATCAGCCAAATCACGAAGTTGTGCCATTCCAGAAACTTTGATGATATCTGCAACTACAGAATATTGACCAGCCTGTTTAACATTATCGAAAACTCCAGCAGCTTCTTGTTTAGCCATCTTTGTTTCAAGATTAGCTATTTTTTGGGTTAAACTCTTTAAATTTTCTTGTAACTGAGCTACTTTAGTTGGCGTATCTTTAATCTGAATGGCCTTAACTTGCTGCGCAGTTTCTCTAAGTAATTTTTCGTGGCTAACCAAATACTCATAAGCTTCTGCAGATGTAACAGCCTCAATTCGACGAACACCAGCACCTACACCGGACTCAGAAACAATTTTAAACAGGCCTAATTCATTGGTGTTTTTAACATGATCTCCACCGCAAAATTCAACTGAATAATCACCAACACTCACAACGCGAACTTTTTTACCATATTTTTCACTAAATAAAGCAATTGCTCCGAGTTTTTTGGCAGATTCAATATCAGTTTCTACAGTAGTCACTGGAATTTCCGCAAAAATCTTTTGGTTAACAATTCCTTCAACTTTTTGAAGATCTTCTGAGGTAACCTGCCCAAAATGAGTAAAGTCAAAACGTAAATAGTCTGGCTCAACTAATGAGCCTGCCTGTTTAGTATGTGAACCAAAAACATCTCGTAAAGCCTGATCTAACAAATGCGTCGCAGTATGGTTTTTTTCAACCTTACTATGAAAATGAGGATCTACTTTTAGCGAATAAGCTTGTTCCGTTTCTAGTGGCTGCAGCACCTTAACCGTATGCAGATTTTGTCCATTAGGTGCATGTTGAACGTCTTTTACTTCGGCTACAACATTACCATGTTCATCCGTAATTGTTCCCTTATCAGCAACCTGACCACCCATTTCAGCATAAAACGGTGTGACATCAAAAATGAGCTGTGCTTCACCTTTTTGTGCGGAACTCACAATCTTTTCGTTCTGAATAATGTCCTTTAAGACACTATGTTCAACCTCTAAATCAGAATAACCAACATAACGACTTGGCGTTTTAATGTCTGTTAGAAGATCAGATTGAACACCCATGGACACCTGATTACCTCGAGCTGCACGAGCACGTTGTTTTTGTTGTTGCATTTCTGCTTTAAAACCATCTTGATCAACTTCTAAGCCTTCATCATGAGCATACTCCATCGTTAGATCCAGTGGAAAACCATAAGTATCAAAAAGCTTAAATGCATTACTACCAGAAATTTTAGTCTCATTAGCTGCTTTTGTTTTCGCAATGATTTGATCGAGTAAATGAACACCATCATTTAAGGTTTCATTAAAACGACTTTCTTCAGATTCAACAACCTTGGCAATATAATCCTTTTGCTCTAAAACTTCTGGATAATAAGATTTCATGATTTCACCAACGACAGGAACCAACTTGTATAGAAAACTTTTTTCAATTCCTAATTTTTGACCATACATTACGGCTCTCCGGATTAAACGTCGAATAACATAGCCACGTCCTTCATTTGAAGGTAACGCCCCATCGCCAATAGCAAATGTGATTGCGCGCGCATGATCGGCAATAACCTTGAATGCCACATCTTGTTCCTTATCGTCATTGTAAGTTTTTCCGCTGAAAGTTTCTGTTTTATGGATTAAAGGTAAGAACAAGTCAGTTTCAAAATTAGTTGGTGCATTTTGAAAAATGGAAACAACCCGTTCAAGTCCCATCCCCGTATCAATGTTTTTATGGGGCAACGGTTCATAGGAACCATCTGGTTTATGGTTAAACTGTGAAAAGACAATATTCCAGATCTCCAGGTAACGTTCATTTTCACCACCAGGGTAATTTTCTGGATCATCAGCAGCCAAATTATTGAAAGATTCACCACGATCATAGAAGATTTCAGAATCAGGACCACTAGGACCCTCACCAATATCCCAAAAGTTATCTTCCACCGCAATAATATGATCCGCGGGAACTCCTACAGCCTCCCAGTATTTCTTAGCATCCGTATCCTTAGGATAAACTGTAATAAACAACTTATTTGCGTCCATTGCGAACCATTTAGGACTCGTTAAAAGTTCCCAAGCCCAGGTAATGGCTTCTTCTTTAAAATAATCACCAACGGAGAAATTGCCTAACATTTCAAATAAGGTATGATGACGCGCTGTATGCCCCACATTTTCAATATCGTTTGTACGAATACTTTTTTGAGAACTGGTCAAACGTGGCACTTCTGGAACTACACTACCATCAAAATATTTTTTCATTGTAGCTACTCCAGAATTAATCCATAACAGCGTTGGATCGTCATGAGGAACTAATGAAGCACTAGGTTCAATAATATGACCTTTAGATTGAAAAAAATCTAAAAACATTTGTCTGATTTCACTACTTGATTTCTTTTCCATATCTTTTCCCTTTCTAATCACATAAAAAGACCGTTGCTAGTAAAGACGCCTTAGCGCGGTACCACTTTACTTGCAACGATCTTGATCGTTTACCTCTTAAGCTCTTTAACGCAGAGTCGCGAATCTTCTTATAAGGTAGCCTTAAAACCATAAAATCGTTTTTCACATTAGCCAAAACGTTTCTGAAATTTTATTAATTTTAATATGTCCTTAACCAAAAACTATTATATTGCAGAAAATAACTGCTTGTCAATGCTCCCCTGAATTTCGTTTAGCACGATTCTGTTTAATTTTCTGTCGTTTTGTTTTAAGAAATTCTTGATGTTTAGCAACTCGTCGATCTCTTTGATCTTGAATTTCAATTGCTTTTTTAATACGACGTTTATATCCAGGTTTAACCTTGCGTTTCTTCTTTTTAACCATTCCAACCATTGTAGGATCCAACTTATGATGATCTTTAACACGTGTTGTTCGGCGATTACGGTCGTAGGAATCAACTACTTCACCATTTTTAATTGCCTTAGGTTGAAACTTGACATCTAATTTTTCAATTTCTGAAACCTTAGCCTCTTCGCCGGGTTCATACAAAGTAATTGCTATCCCTGACATACCATTTCGCCCAGTTCGACCAACACGATGGATAAAGAAGTCCAAATCATCAGGAATACCATCATTGATTACCATTGAAACGCCCTCGATATCAATTCCTCGGGCAGCCAAATCAGTTGCAACAACAAATTGGAAATCAAGATTATGAATCTCTTTCATGACACGTTTTCGTTCGCGAGGTGGGACGCCACCATGGACTTTGGCAACTTTTAGACCTTTATTTTTTAAATAATAAGTTAATTCATCAACACGCTCTTTGGTATTACAAAAGATAAGTACAAGGTAAGGTTCTCCAATAGTTAAAAGTTGATGAATCACGTTATTTTTACCCTTACTCTTGGTAGAAATCAACCAATTCTCAATTGTTGGACTAATTATACTTTGTACAGGGATTTCCTCAATGACTGGATTAACCATATATTTCTTTAAAAAGATATTTAGTGAATGCGGAATGGTTGCCGAGAAAACCATCATCTGTAGTTTTTTAGGCAAACTTGCGGCAATCTTATCCACTTCATTTAAGAAGCCCATATCAAGTGTCATATCAGCCTCGTCCACCACAAACTGGGCAGCCAAATGAACATCCAGTGCTTGACTACTAATCAAGTCCCAAACTCTTCCAGGTGTCCCAATAACCACTTGTGGTTGACGGTGCTTTAACTTTTTAATTTGCCGTTTTTTATCTGTTCCACCAACATAGTTTCCAATTTCAATCTCGCTATCAGAAAATTTCACCAGTTGTCGTGCAGCAGTATGAATTTGATAAGCAAGTTCACGACTTGGTGTCGTAATAACAACCTGCACCTGTTGTTTTTGAGGATCAATATGATTCAAAATAGGCAATAAAAAGGTATGTGTTTTGCCACTACCCGTTTGAGATTGCCCAATCACACTTTTTCCTGCTTCAATCACTGGAATCAACTTTTCTTGAACCGGTGTTGGTTGATTAAAATTAATTTCTTTTAATGCGGTGAGCAGAAATGGTTGCAAATTAAACTCTGTAAAACCGTTTTTCATTAATTACTCCTTCTTGTTCTTCTTCTGATAAGCAGTGGCAATTTCGGCCAATTCATTTTTGATGACCTTTACTTCATCTAAGTCTTTTGCTTTTGCCCCACTTGCTAAAGCATGACCGCCTCCATCATGTTTTTTAGCAAGTTCATTAATTGTTGGACCTTTTGAACGTAAACGTACACGATAAGTTCCATCTCGTTGAATAACAAAAATTGCCCAACAAACGACAGAATCAATTTTTCCGGGGAGCGGTACGACTCCCGCGGTGCCCGCATCCTTTAAATCAAATTTATCCAATACTTCTGCGGTCAGACAAACTGTAGCCGCCCCTGCATCCGTAATTTCTAAATTTTCGTAAACATAAGCAGAAAGACGTGCCACTGGTAATGCAATACTATCTAACTTCTGATTAACCGCCGTTACATCAAAACCTGTTGCCATTAATGAAGCTGCTACACGTAATGTATGTGGCGTCGTCGCTGGATACAAGAAACGACCAGTATCGCCAAGAATACCCGCATATAAAGCTTCAGCGGCTTTTGGCGTTAACTTAAGTTCTTTTTTAAATTGATGATAAAAATCAAAAACCATTTCGGAACTACTGGAAGCATTCGGCAGCACCCAGATTAAATCACCATAGGGATCATCATTTGGATGATGATCGATCTTAATTAATTCTTGGCCATTAGTATAGCGATTATCATCCACCCGGGGCGGATTAGCCGTGTCGGTTACAATAACCAACGCATCATCGTAGTCATCATCATCGGCAACATCCATATTACCAATCCAAGATAAACCACTGATTTGTTTTCCCACTGCTAACACCGTCTTCATTGGGAATGATGCATGAATAATTTCAGCTAAACCAATTTGAGATCCAATTGCATCCGGATCTGGTCGCTGATGTCGGTGAATAATAATTCGTTGATGTTTTTTGATTTGTTCAAAAATTTCTTGCTGCAGTGTCATAATTTCTTCTTTCTGTTTCAAACTAAATTAAAAGGAATGCGTGTTTTCACTTCATCCCAGTATACTAGCTTTTAAGGTTAAATACAAAACAAGAAATCAGTCTTGATTAAATAAAGGCAATGTCATGTTTTCAAAATTCATACCCGCTAAATTTGTTAGTGTAATTCCTAATAATCGA
This sequence comes from Pediococcus ethanolidurans, assembly GCF_964062635.1. Classification (NCBI taxonomy): domain Bacteria; kingdom Bacillati; phylum Bacillota; class Bacilli; order Lactobacillales; family Lactobacillaceae; genus Pediococcus; species Pediococcus ethanolidurans. The sequence goes on along the minus strand of NZ_OZ061250.1, from coordinate 1,473,798 downwards.
ATACCTCGCTGGCTATTTCCAAATTCATCAAATAATTGCCGCGCATAAAAAAGATAGGTTTCTTCGCTATTATCTAAGAATTCTGTGAAGGTTTGCCGTTTAGTAATTGTTTCAAAATCTGAATATCTCACCTTTAAGACTAACGTTTTCCCGTGTTTTTGTTTTTGTTTCATCGTTTCGGCCACTTTTTGGGCCAAGAATTTTAGTTCATCTTCAATTTCTAATTCGGACGTCAAATTAGGATTGTACGTTCTTTCCTTACCAATTGATTTTCGTTCTCTTTGGTATGCCACAGGGCGATCATCAGAACCACGTACATGGTGGTATAAAACGTCCCCAAAACGACCAAAATGATGAATCAACTCCAATTCACTTCTTTTATAAAGATCCTGGCCATTGAAAATTTTTAAATCATGCATTTTGGGAACCGTTTTTTTACCAACGCCGCGAAACTTTTCGATTGGCAGCTTATCTAGAAATTCACGAACATCTTCTGGTAAGACTACTGCCACGCCAACTGGTTTTTGATATTCTGAAGCCAATTTTGCTAAAAATTTATTGTACGAAATACCCGTTGAACAAGTCAACTGTGTCTTAGCATAAATTTCACTTTGGATTTGGTGTGCAACTTCCACTGCACTCTCAATCTGTTTTTTATTATGTGTGACGTCCAAATAGGCTTCATCAAAAGCAACCGGTTCAATCATTTCCGTATATTCAGCAAAAATTTCATGAATTTGATCCGAAACTTTTCGATATAACGTGAAGTCTGGTGTTTTAAAAGTTGCCTCTGGACACAGCTCCAACGCTTTTTGTGCACTCATCGCAGAATGAACACCCTTTTTTCGCGCAAGATAGTTTGCAGTTGCCACAACCCCTTTACCACCAGTTTGGCGTGGATCTCTTGCCACTACTAATGGGTTCAGACGTAATTCTGGATTTTCTCGTTCTTCAATTGAAGCGTAGAATGCATCCATATCCACATGGATTATTTTTCTAGAAGTATTCACATGTATGGGAAGAATCTCAATACTTGCATCCATTTTATCACCCAAATCCAGTTTATCCGAACATACGTTTGAAAGCAAGCAAATGAAAACGGATCTTAGAAAATATTCATTCCAAAATCCGTTTTCATTTTTGTTTAGTTGGTAGCATCAAATATCCATTCTCTATGATCGCGTTTTAATAGATATTGAGATGCTTGCGGCCCCATTGAACCACTAACATAATTTGGAAAATCTGCTTTTTCGCCATCCCAAGCATCGCGGATAACATCAACAATTCGCCATGCTTGTGCAACTTCATGCCAATGCGCAAAGTTGGTCCGATTGCCATCAAGAGCGTCATGAATTAACTTTTCATAAGCTTCTGGAATTTTTGCTTTTTCCGCAGAAGTTTTATGATAATCCAAATGAATTGGCATAATACCATAACTCTGATTACCACTCTTAACATTTAAGTCAAAGTGATAACCCTGATCAGGCTCAATGAACAAGGTCAAGACATTTTGATTCAGATTACTATCATCTGCTCCGGTAGCCTTAAAAATATTTGTCTGAACATTTTTAAACACCACATTAATTTGAGTTGACTTTCTTGCTAATCGTTTACCCGTTCGTACATAGATAGGAACACCCGCTAAAGTCTTATTTTTGGTTTCTAATTTTCCGGAAACAAAAGTTTCAATTTGCGATTGCTCATCTGTTCCTTCTTCGTGTCGATAATCAGATTGAGTACGATCCGCATCTTCGCCATATTGACCACGCACAAAATTATTCAAAGCCTCTTCTTTTGAATAGACTTTAATATTTTGAAGAGCTTCAACTTTGCGATCACGCAATTCTGAAGCCGTATACTCACTTGGTTTTTCCATCGTTAACAGAGAAACAATTTGTAAAATATGATTTTGCACCATATCTCGCAAAGCACCTGCTGTTTCATAATATCCGGCACGTTCCTCAACACCCAGTGATTCTGCCAAGGTGATCTGAATATTATCAATATGTTCTTTATTCCAAAGCGATGAGATCACTTGATTGCCAAACCGTAATGCAGCAATACTTTGAATAGCCTCTTTACCCAAATAATGATCAATTCGATAAATCTGATCTTCAGAAAAAGAAGCAGAAATATCATCATTAAGTTCCTTAGCTGTTTTAAGGTCTCTTCCAAATGGTTTTTCAATAATCAATCGATTATATCCGTGGTCTGTAATTAACTTTTCAGATTTGAGATGAGCCGCAATAGTTCCGAAAAATCGTGGTGCCATAGCTAAATAATAAATTCGATTTCCCTGTAAATTATATTTTTCATCTAGTTTATCGGCCAAATTTCTCAAAGCTACATAATGTTCGGTATCATTCACATTATGTGATTGATAATAAAAATGGCTGGCAAATTTGCGAGCCAACTCGCTATTAGTACGATCTGACTCATGACCATCATCAGCAACTGCGTTCATAACAACTTCATGATAGTGATCATCTGTCCAAGGACGGCGTGCCGTTCCAATAACGGCAAAGTTGTCCTTCAAATATCCTTTTTCATACAAACGAAATAATGAGGGATACAATTTGCGATACGCTAAATCACCTGTTCCTCCAAAAATAATAAATAACGCTTGCTGTGTCATCAAATTTGCCCCGCTTTCACAATATCTGTTCGTTTCAATTATGAAACTTTCGTACAAAATACACAACTTATAAAACTCAAAAAAAATTTGAAACTAAAAAAAGTTTCAAATTTTTTAAACTATCTATTTATTATTTGCATCATCATCAGTTGAATCGTCAGCTGGTGCATCTGGTGCCTTTGTTGCTTCATCATCGGCAGTCTTATCGTCTGTTGATTCTGCTTCATCAGTTGCTTTGGGTGCTGGTTGAACAGCTTCTACGTGATCTACACGCATAATTGCCGTCCGATCAAATACCAAGTAAATTCCGTCACAATCTAATGTCACGGTTTTTGCGTCATTATCGACTTTGTCAACAACTCCGTGTAAACGGCCAATTGTCACAACCTTATCACCGACTTGAAGCTTGCTCATCATTTCTTGATGTTTTTGTTGTTGTTTTTTTTGTGGACGAATCATCATAAAATACATTAATCCAAAAATTAAAACAATAAAAATAATACTTCCGGCACCACCGAAACTTGCATTTGCTCCTAATACCAATATAAACACCTCATTTTCTTTATCTTAACTGTATCAAATATTACTGTTAACTTCCAGTGAATTTAAAAATTCTTTGGATGCGCTTGATTATACCCGTATTCTTCAAAGAAAGCTTCTCTAAATTCCAATAAATTATCATCTTTAATGGCCTGACGCACCTGTTTCATTAAATGAACTAAGAAATAAGTATTATGAATACTAGTTAAACGCAACCCAAACGTTTCGTCGGTTTTCATCAAGTGACGGACATACGCTCTCGTAAAGTTTCGACAAGTATAGCAGTTGCAATTATCGTCAATTGGTGTAAAGTCACGCGCATATTTGGCATTCTTTACCACTAAGCGTCCATGAGACGTCATACAAGTACCATTACGGGCAATTCGGGTTGGCAAAACACAATCAAACATATCCACACCTCGAATTACACCATCAATTAACGAATCAGGCGAACCAACGCCCATTAAGTAACGTGGCTTGTTTTCAGGCAACAACGGGGTTGTAAACTCCAAAACGCGATTCATTTCATCCTTTGATTCGCCTACGGATAAACCACCAATGGAATAACCCGGAAAATCTAAACTTACCAAGTCCTTTGCGCTTTGTTCTCTTAAGGCCTTAAACCCTGCTCCCTGTACAATACCAAACAAAGCTTGCCAATCGGGATTTTGATGGGCCTTTAATCCACGTTCTGCCCACCTGCTTGTTCTTTCTACTGAATTTTTAACGTACTCGTAGCTTTCAAAGAAGGGCGGACATTCATCAAAACTCATCATAATATCAGGACCCAAATCATTTTCAATTTGAATTGCCTTTTCAGGGCTGAGAAACATCTTTGCACCACTGATTTCATTACGAAAATGAACTCCCTCTTCGGAGATATCACGTAATTTTGCTAATGAAAAAACTTGGAAGCCACCAGAATCAGTCAAAATTCCTCTCTTCCAATTCATAAACTTGTGAAGGCCACCAGCTTCTTTCACAATGTCTTCACCAGGTCGTACCCATAAATGATACGTATTTGAAAGAATAATATCAGCACCAATATCTTCGAGTTCTTCTGGTGACATTGCTTTCACCGTTGCCTGGGTTCCTACTGGCATAAAAATTGGGGTAGGAAACGTGCCATGTGGTGTTTCAATTTCTCCCAATCGTGCTCCAGTATGCTTTTCTGTTTTAATTAAATGGTACTTAATTGCAGGTTCCAAACAAATTCTCCATTCTAATCATTTATTTACAGTTCTATTTAATGAACATTGCATCCCCAAAACTAAAGAAACGATACTTCTCCTTGATTGCATGTTGATAGGCATTTAAAATCATATCTCGACCTGTAAAGGCCGCCACTAACATAACTAACGTTGATTTTGGTAAATGAAAGTTCGTAATAAAGGCATCAACCACCTGCCATTGATACCCAGGCTTGATAAAGATATCGGTCCAGCCACTATCTGCCTTGATTTCACCATTAAACTTCGTACCAATCGTTTCGAGCGTGCGAATTGAAGTAGTTCCTGTAGCTATAATACGACCACCATTCTTGCGCACTTCATTTAAAGTTGCAGCTGATTCTTCGCTTAATCGATAAAATTCACTATGCATCTTGTGGTCTTCAATATTAGCTTCATCAACTGGCCGAAAAGTTCCTAAACCAACATGAAGGGTCAAATAAACTAATTTGACACCCTTATCTTCGACCTTTTTCAGCAACTCTTTTGTCCAGTGTAAACCTGCCGTCGGAGCCGCAGCGCTACCACTTTCACGGGCATAAACTGTTTGATAACGTTCTGGATCATCTAGCTTCTCTTTGATGTATGGTGGTAATGGCGTTTCACCAAGCTTTTCCAAAATTTCCATAAAGATACCATCATAATGAAATTCAATTTCACGGCCACCATGTTCTAATTCTTTTATAACAGTAGCTTTTAGTAACCCATCGCCAAATTCAATAACTGTCCCAACCTTGGCCCGTTTAGCTGGTTTGACTAATGTTTCCCATTGATCACCAGTGTCATTATGAAGCAATAGAACTTCCATATGCGCACCGGTTTCGGGTTTCACGCCATAAATTCTGGCAGGCATAACCCGTGAATCATTCATAACCACTGCATCTCCAGCGTGTAACTGATCTAAAATATCATAAAAGTGTTTATCTTCAAGAGTACCGGTTTTGTGATTCAAAACTAGTAAACGTGACTCATCACGTTCTTTAATTGGTGTTTGAGCAATTAACTCATGTGGTAAATCGTAATCAAAATCATCAACTGTTAATGTCACGGTGATTCGCTCCTTTTAGTAATTAAGGTATATTTTGCATTCGCAAAATCTTTTTCAAAAAGGATGTCCAGCCGAGCTACGCCGAAAACCGGCTAGTCGGAATGGCTCCTTTTAGTAATTAAGGTATATTTTGCATTCGCAAAATTTTTTTAAAAGGATGCCCGGCCGAGCTACGCCGAAAACCAGCTAGTCGGAATGGCTCCTTTTAGTAATTAAGATATATTTGCATTCGCAAAATCTTTTTTCAAAAAGGATGTCCAGCCGAGCTACGCCGAAAGCCGGCTAGTCGGAATGGCTCCTTTTAGTAAAGAAAAGTAAACCTTACACTTGCTTTCTTAGTTTGTTCGTTCTTGTGACAGTCCCAAATGTTCATATCCTTTTTCTGTCACTACTCTGCCTCGTGGTGTCCGGTTCAAATAGCCAATTTGCATAAGATACGGTTCATACATTTCTGCAATTGTATCGGCTTCTTCTCCAATATTTGCAGCAATTGTTCCCAAGCCAACTGGTCCACCATGATAATAATTGATCATTGTTTTTAAAATCTTATTATCAATTTCATCGAGCCCTTCTTCATCAACCCGTAGAAAATGCAACGATTTTGTAACAATCTGTTCATCAATCGCTGTTTTATCCGAAACCTCCATAAAGTCACGAACACGTTTTAAAAGACGGTTTGCAATTCGTGGCGTTCCCCGTGATCGACTTGCAATTTCGTGTGATCCTTGTTCCGTAATCTGTGTATTAAAAATATCAGCAGACCGCTTTACAATCTCAGTTAAATCATCAACCGTGTAATAATTCATATGCGCAACAATTCCAAAACGATCTCGTAGTGGCGCCGATAACAATCCTGCCCGGGTAGTTGCACCAATTAGTGTAAACGGCGGTAACGGAAAATGGATAGGATGAGCTGTTGGACCTTGCCCAACCACAATGTCAACAAAGAAATCTTCCATTGCTGAATACAGCATTTCTTCAACAATTTTTGGTAAGCGATGAATTTCATCAATAAACAAAATATCACCCGGTTGTAATTCGTTCAATAACGCAACCAAATCACCAGGTTTTTCGATTGCCGGACCACTTGTTGTGCGAATATGAACGGCCATTTCATTAGCAATAACCATTGCTAAAGTTGTTTTACCCAGACCAGGCGGACCATAAAGTAATACATGATCTAATGATTCTTCTCGTTGCTTGGTTGCCTGAATGTACACTGACAGCTCGTGTTTTACTCGATCTTGACCAATATACTGTGCCAAGGTTGCTGGACGTAGGGATTTTTCAATGGATGCTTCTTCTGAATTTTCATTTTCCCCAGAGACAAGTCGATCATCATCTACATCACTCACTTAACTCACCCCTCCTTCTTTATTTTTTCATTAACAATTTAAGCCCCGCACTCAAATACTGATCGGTGCTCAGTGTCGCGTCTTCTTCCAAATCAGGTTTAATTTTAGCAATATCGCGTGCCGAATACCCTAACGCTGTTAATGCATCTAGTGCATCTGCTAATTGACGGTTGCCAACAGGCTTTTTTACAGTCTGAATTGGATTCTCTGAACTTAAGGTAACTTTACCTTTTAGATCCAGAATAATTTGTTGGGCAGCCTTCGGTCCTATTTTTGGAAATTTCTTAAGATACGCGACATCATCATGATTAATTGCAGAAACTAAACCAGAATGGTCTTCATTTGCAAGGATCGCTAAAGCACTTTTTGGACCAATTCCTTTTACCAATAATAATTTTTCAAAAAGTTCTTTATCTTCTGCATCAAATAATCCATACAAACTAATTTCAGTATCCGAAACTGCCTCGTGAACGTAAATTTTCACTTGTTTTTCTTGACTAATTTCGTATCGATAGGGATTACCAACAAAAAGTTTATAGCCCACACCTTGAACTTCTAAAACGACAAATTCCGGTGTGATTTGAGTTACATAACCAATCAAATATTCATACATTCAAATTTTCTCCATCATCTAAACTAAACATACGTTTGCCTATTAAACATTGTACCATAACTCAACTTTATTCTTGTTCTTCCAATGGTTGATGCGGATCTTGAATACGTTTAAACATTTTTTTCATATCTTCATTTGAAAAATGAACCAATACCGGTCGGCCATGCGGACAATTAAATGGATTTTCTGTTTTTGCTAAATCCTTCAATAACTGTCTTGCCTGTTGATCATCTAAATAATGGTTAGCCTTAATTGCTCGTTTACAACTCATCATAATTGCCGTTTTTTCACGAAACTTAGCTACCGTCATCCGACTATCATTAAGGACATAATCAATCATTTCACGAATTGTGTCTTCTTCTTGACCTTCTTTAAACCAAGTCGGATGCTGATGAATCACAAAACTGTTAGGGCCAAACGCTTCTAGTTTGAGGCCACAACTTGCTAAGACTTCTTCTTTTTCTTGAATTCTTAACATATCACTGGTGGAATAATCTAAGACGATCGGAACCAAGAGATTCTGTGCATCATCAGATACTTCACCAATTTTTTTGCGATAATATTCATAGTTAATTCGTTCTTGTGCTGCATGTTGATCCAAAATATACAAACCATCTTCTGATTCTGCAAATAAAAATGTGCCATGCATTTGACCAACATACTGTAAAGTAGGAAAACGCTTAGTTTTTTCAGTTTCTTGCGTATTTTCCTCTACTTGCTCAGTTGATTCATCTTGAGCTTTACCAAAAGGCAACGGCTGAGGTTCTTTTTCATACTTTTTTTGAAATTGATGAAGAGAATGTGTCTGTAGTTCTGTTTCATGTTTAATAACAATTGGTTCTTTTCCATTCTCGGGTAGCGCACTAAACAATTTATCCGTTACTGATTCTTTCGGCTTAGTTAAATCATTGGTCGGTAAATTTGGTTTTGAATTATCCGAATATTTAACCGATGCTTCATTCAAATTAAACTGAAGTTGATCCGTATTAAGTTTTTGCTTAGTTTTTAAATTTTCAACAGCAGACGGAATCAAATTTTCTTTTGCCAACACAGCATAGATGGTCTTGGATATCAAGGTTTGTAATTGTTTCTCTTGACTAATACGGACTTCTTGCTTTGCTGGATGAACATTAACGTCCACCAAAAGTGGATCCATTTTGATATTTAATACAGCCACAGGATATCGACCGACCATTAATTTAGAACCATAACCCTCAATAATTGCCTTATTCACTTGAAAGTTTTTTACATAACGGCCATTGATAAGAACAGAAATATATTGACGTGATGCACGTGTGAATTCAGGTAGACTGGTATATCCAGAAATGTTAAAGTCCACATCCTGAGCACTAAATTTTACCATTTTTCGTGCATTCTGCACCCCATAAATTCCGGCAATTACTTGTTGGAGATTTCCTCGACCAGATGTGCGTAATAATTCACGACCATCATGACTTAAGGTAAACGCAATTTGTGGGTAACTCAAAGCCAATCGATTCACAATGTCCGTGATATTTGCTAATTCTGTTTGTGGTGATTTCATATACTTTAATCTTGCGGGTGTATTAAAAAATAAGTCCTCAACACTAATATCCGTCCCTTTTCTAAGTGCGGATAAAGTTTTGTCAACGAGCTTTCCACCTTTAATATGAATTTGAGTTCCTGTATCGTTTCCAGTTGACGTTTGTAAAATAACATCCGCAACTGAAGCAATACTGGGTAAAGCTTCACCACGAAAACCTAACGAACGTACTTTAAAAAGATCTTCACGTGTCGTGATCTTACTTGTTGCATGGCGTTCAAACGCCATGGAAACATCCTCAGCGGCAATACCATCACCATTATCCACAATTTCAATTGATTTTAATCCTGACTGTTCAACCAGAATATCAATCTGCGTACTATTAGCATCAATTGCATTTTCCACTAACTCTTTAACAACTGAAGCAGGGCGTTCAACCACTTCTCCAGCAGCAATTTGGTCCGCAAGTACATCAGAAAGTTCATGAATCTTTGCCATTTTATCTCAGCTTTCTATTTGTTTCCCAACTTTTTCTGCCATTTGTATAATTGATTCATAACATCCATTGGTGTCATTGACATCAGATTAGAATTTCGAATTTGGGCAAGTACCTCTTCACCCTGAGTATCGCTCGGAGCTGTCTGGAACAGTGCTAACTGTTCATCAACTTCACTTGATTTATGACTTTGTGTACCGTGCTTCTTTGATACCTTTTGGGGTTGTTTTTCAGATTTTATTTCTTGTTCAACAAGTGCTTGATCTGTATCCTTATTTTGAATTTCTAATCGTTTCAAAATCTTATCTGCTCTACCTAATAATTCTTCTGGCATTCCTGCAAGTTTGGCCACATGAATTCCGTATGATTTATCAGCGGGACCATCCTCCATTTTATGCAAGAATACTAAATCACCATCTTTTTCAACCGCGCCAACATGAACATTTTTTAATTTAGTTAACGTTTGATCTAATACGGTCAGTTCATGATAATGAGTCGAGAAAAGCGTTTTAGCGTGAACATGATTATGCACAAATTCAATGATTGCCTGTGCCAATGCCATGCCATCATAAGTTGCCGTCCCACGACCAATTTCATCAAACAAAATCAAACTCTGCGAGGTTGCGTTTTGAATAGCGCGATTAGCCTCTTGCATTTCCACCATAAACGTACTTTGACCCGCAATTAAATCATCTGCTGCACCAATTCTAGTAAAAATTTGATCAAAAATTGGCAGAGTAGCTGACTCTGCTGGCACAAAACATCCCATCTGAGCCAAAACAACTGTTAATGCTAATTGACGCATATACGTACTTTTACCTGACATATTTGGTCCGGTAATTAGTAATATATCAATATCATTCGACATTTTAACATCATTTGGTACATAGCTTTGTCGACCCATTACTTTTTCCACAACTGGATGTCTGCCGCCAACAATGTCAATACTATGTTTTTTAGTCAAAGTTGGTTTAATAAAGTGATAATTTTCACTCACCACCGCAAAACTTTGTAAAACATCTAGTGTTGCTACTTGTTTAGCCAATTTTTGTAACCGATCAATTTCCAATTTGATTTGTTCACGAATTTTGCTAAATAATTCATATTCAAGGGTTGTTGACTTTTCTTCAGCTTCTAAAATCAAACTTTCCTTTTCTTTTAAGGCTGGAGTAATAAAACGTTCGGCATTAGTTAACGTTTGCTTGCGCTCATAACGGCCTTCTGGTACAGAACTTAAATTTGATTTCGTAATTTCAATATAATAACCAAAGACTTTATTATACCCAACCTTTAAGTTTCTGATTCCCGTAGCTTTTCTTTCGGACGCTTCCAATTCTGCCATCCACTTTTTTCCATTGGTCATGGCATCACGATATTGATCTAGTTGAGCATCGTAACCATCTTTAATCACATTACCCTCGGTAACCGAAATTGGTGGTTCATCCACAATGGCACGGTCAATTAAATCCGCAATATCATCAACTGGATCTAATTTTGCTAACATGGCTCCAAAAACCTTATCATCCAAATCCGCAAGAACATGCTGAATTTTAGGAATTTGGCGTAAAGACGTTTTCAGTTGTATAAGGTCACGTCCATTTACGTTACCAAATGCGACCCGGCCAGCCAAACGTTCTAAATCGTAAACTTTAACCAGCTCTTCTTGCAGATTACTTCGTTCAAAATAGTGATCTAAAAGTTCTCCTACTTTAATTTGGCGATCTTCAATTTCTTTTTTATGAATCAATGGACGGTCAAGCCACTGCTTCAAAAGTCTACCACCCATGGCCGTTCGTGTTTCATCCAACAACCACAAAAGGGTTCCTTGTTTCTTACCAGAGCGAATAGAACGTGTAAGTTCCAAATTATATTTCGAATAATGATCCATTCTCAAAAAATATGATGGTTCATAAGCAACTGCCTTTTGTAAATGAGCCAAACTGCGTTTTTGTGTGACTGTGATATAGGTAAGTAAAGTTTCAACTGTATTTTTTTCAAGAGCTTCATCAAGTCCCTGGGTTAAATAACTTAGTTCCGACTTAACTTCAATCTTGTTTTGATGAGAAACCATAATGTTTAATTTCTTAAATTGTTCTTGCAAACTATCATCAATAGATTGATCAACCACGATTTCTTTGGACTGCAAATTCACAACTTCATTAATAACTGCCTCAATAGAATTCAACTGGCTGGTTTTTAACTCACCAGTTGATAAATCAGCATACGCAAATCCAAACTGATTTGTCTCATCAGCTGTCAAGGCCGTCAGGTAATTATTAGATTTAGCTTCATTAACATTTGAATCCGTGACGGTTCCTGGCGTAATTAATTGAATGACTTCACGTTTAACCATTCCCTTTGCCAAACGGGGATCTTCCATTTGCTCACAAATTGCAACTTTATAACCTTTTTCAATCAAAATATCGACATAATTTTGAACTGCATGATGCGGCATCCCACACATTGGAATGGGATCGACTGCATTATGGCTTCGTGAGGTTAATGTCAGTTCTAAGATCTGTGCACCCTTAATGGCATCATCATAGAAGAGTTCATAAAAATCACCAATTCTATAAAACAAAAAGGCATCTGGATAATCTTTCTTAATCGCCATATATTGTTGCATCATTGGCGTATCGCTTGTTTTTTGTGGCACACTCTCTCCTACTTTCTAATTCTTTATCAATTCATTCAAATTAAAACTTTCTGTCCTATTTTAACATTTTAATTTTAGAGTTCCTACTCTTCCAAACGGACTTTTATGACGTTCCTAATTCAAAATTACCATTTATAATCTTGTAAACAAAAAAGTCTGGAATTTTTCATTCCAAACTTTCTTAAAATTAAATTTACTTTGCATAATTTACCGCTCGAACTTCTCGAATGACGGTAACTTTTACTTTGCCTGAATATTCTAATTGCTTTTCAATTGCACTTCGAATATCGTGCGTTAAAGTTGTCGCCTGTAAGTCTGAAACCTTGGTTGGTTTTACAATAACACGGATTTCTTGACCCGCCTGAATGGCGTAACTCTTCTTGACACCCTTAAAACCATTAGCCAAGTTTTCTAACTTTTCAAGTCTGTGAATATAATTCTCAAGTGAATCACTTCGTGCACCTGGTCTAGCAGCTGAAATTGAATCAGCAGCCGCAACCAACACTGAAGTAACGTACTCGGCGCCCACGTCACCATGATGTGACGCAATCGCATTAATAACTACTGGGCTCTCTTTGTATTTCTTTGCAAATTCAACACCGATCGCCACATGAGAACCTTCGACCTCATGATCAACCGCTTTACCAATATCGTGTAATAATCCTGCGCGTTTAGCTAACGTAACATCCTCACCTAATTCGGCTGCTAAAATACCAGTTAATTTGGCAACCTCAACGGAATGATCCAATACATTTTGTCCATAACTTGTGCGGAACTTCAATCTACCAACTAACTTAATTAATTCAGGATTCATAGAATGAATACCCAGATCAAAAATAGTTTGCTCTCCAACTTCACGGATTTTATCATCCATGTCTTTGCGAGCTTTTTCAACCATTTCTTCAATTCGTGCTGGGTGAATTCGACCATCCTGGATCAAACGTTCCAAAGCCATTTTGGCAATTTCGCGCCGAATGGGATCAAAACCACTTAAAACGACTGCTTCTGGTGTATCATCAATGATTAAATCAATACCAGTCAGTGTTTCTAAGGTTCGAATGTTTCGACCTTCACGACCGATAATTCGGCCTTTCATGTCATCACTCGGTAAGTTCACAACAGTGACCGTTGACTCCGTAGCAACATCTGCAGCGCTTCGTTCAATGGCCTGTGCGATTAAGTCTTTAGCAACTTTATTAGCATCAGTTTGTGCCTTTTCTTCGCTTTCACGAATCATTTTTGCACGTTCATCTGCTAATCCGTCCCGTACTTCATTTAAGATCAAAGTTTGTGCATCTTCTTGTGACATGGCTGCCACACGTTCTAATTCTTCCGTTCGTTTTGAAACTAATGAGGATGCTTCTTGTTGTTGTTCGTCAATTCGCTTTTGTTCAGAACTTAATTTTTCTTCTTTACGTTCTAAACTATCTTCGCGCTTTTCGAAAGCATTATCTTTGTGATCCAAAGCCTCTTCTCTTTGTAGCAAACGTTCTTCTTGCTTTTGGGCTTCAGCTCTTCTTTGCTTCAGTTCGTTTTCTGCTTGAGTTCGGTAACGGTGACTTTCGTCTTTAGCTTCCAAAAGAGCTTCTCTTTTTTCGGTTTCCGCTTGCTTCTTAGCATTTTCTAAAATACCACTAGCTGTATCTTTAGCATCACGTACATTCTTCTCTTGGATAAGTTTATGCGCATAATAGCCAACGACATAGCCAACAACAATAGCGATGATTGCGAGGATTATATTGAAAACAGGCATGTTTCCACCTCCGAATCATCAATAGTTGGTTAATTCCTAACCGATTTTTATGATGTTATTTTGATTATTCACACAATACTTAGTTTAGCATTCTCAATACTGTTTAATCAAGCTATCTCAAAATTTATATTTATTTGTGCAAGTCGATTTGATTTAATTTAACTAATTTTTAATTAAAAAACAACCTCACACAAAGTTAGGTTGTTTTCATCGTTATTTTTTATTGGAAACTTTTAAATCTAATTCAGAAGGATCTTTTTCTTCCTTAGGCGCATCTACTTCGGCGTCCATATTGTAGGCAGAACGAACCTTATCGTAAATTTCTTTACGTTTTTCAGGATTATCCTCCAAATACTGTTTAGCATTTTCACGGCCTTGTCCAATTCGTTCATCACCATAAGAATACCAAGAACCGCTCTTGTTCACAATATCCTTTTCAACAGCCATATCAATAATTTCACCAGTCTGTGAAATACCATGACCATACATGATATCAACTTCAGCACGCTTGAATGGCGGTGCAACCTTGTTCTTGACAACTTTAATTCGAACGCGGTTACCAATAATATCAGTGCCATCTTTAATTTGTTCAGCACGACGAACTTCTAGTCGAATGGTTGCATAGAACTTTAATGCTCGCCCACCTGGAGTTGTTTCAGGATTACCAAACATAACACCAACTTTTTCACGAATCTGATTAATAAAAATTGCGATCGTCTTAGTTTTGTTAATTGATCCAGAAAGCTTACGTAGTGCTTGCGACATCAAACGAGCTTGTAAACCAACGTGAGCATCACCCATTTCACCTTCAATTTCAGCTCGAGGAACTAAAGCGGCAACGGAATCAACGACCACTAAATCAACGGCACCGCTAGAAACCAAAGCATCGGTGATTTCAAGGCCTTCTTCACCAGTATCTGGTTGTGAAAGTAACAAATCATCAATATTAACACCCAAATGCTCCGCGTAAACAGGATCCAGGGCATTTTCTGCATCAATATAAGCTGCAGTTCCGCCTTCCTTTTGAACTTGTGCAACAGCGTGCAAGGCAACGGTCGTTTTACCAGAACTTTCAGGACCATAAACTTCAACAATTCGTCCACGAGGATAACCCCCAACACCCAAAGCATCATCTAGTGCTAGTGATCCAGTCGAGATTGTTGAAATTTGAGTTTGGGCAGCATCACCCATCCGCATAATTGAGCCTTTTCCAAAGTTTTTTTCAATCTTTTTAAGCGCAGCATTTAAAGCTGCTTTTCGTTGTTCATCAGCCAAATTGTTTCCTCCTTAACGGGAATATCTAACAGTCATAATGATACTGATTATTTTCTTAAAAAGCAAGTAAAAACGAACAAAAGTTCGCTTTATTTTAAAATGTCGTTTAGTTGTTGTAAGGCATTCAAAACAATTCGTTGTTTAGTGGCTGGTCTAATGGTTGAAAAATTATATTTTTTCGCCGAAATATTCTCATTTTTATCACTAATGGCAATCCAGACGCTGCCAACTTGTTCACCACTTGAAACTTTTTCGGTACTTGCATGTGAAATGACCATACTAAGATCACTTTTGGTTTTCTTTTTTAAACAACTTACCATTTTTTCAACTGAACTCTTTGAAGCACTAACATTGAATTCACTAATAAGAGACTGTTTTTTCTCTGTATTGGTTGCCAAAATGAAACCACCATCAAAGACATTTTTTTCATCACTAAACTCATCCAATGCGGTTGAAAAGCGACCAGCAGTATATCCCTCAACAACTGCAATCGTTAGCTGCTGTTTAATTAGATGTGTAGCTACTACTTGTGCTAAAGAATTATGTTCGCCATAACCATAGAAAAACTTACCAACTAATGTTTGAATACGATTTTCACAGTCATCAAGTGCATTTTGAGCAGCGGCATCCGTTTGTGCCCATGCAGTTAAACGCAAGGTAACTTCGTTTTGTTTCGCATAAGGTGCAATTGTAGGATTGCTTTGCGTTGCAATTAAATCCGCAAGTTCTGTTGTCAACTGTGATTCACCAATTCCAAAAAAGCGTAACACACGCGAACGTAAGACATGGTCACCTAGATAAGTTTTCTTAAGCAATGGCAGTACTTGCTCCATCATCATTGGCTCCAGTTCACTTGGTGGACCAGGTAGCAATAAGAAATCAGGTCCCTGTATTTCTTGATCAAAGATACCCACGGCAAAACCGGTTCGATTACTAAGCGGTTTTGCACCTTTTAAATACATAGCTTGCAAGCGATTATTTTCAGTCATCGTACGCTGTGTTTCTGAAAAATATCGTTCAATTTTTGCCATGGCAGTATGGTCAATCACTAATTCTCGATGTAAAAAGCTTGCCACCGTTTGCTTGGTAAGATCATCTTCTGTTGGTCCTAGACCACCTGATAAAATAACTAAATCACTTCGTTTGGCAGCCAGTTTAATTGTATCTTCTAACCGTTCAGGATTATCGCCGACTGTTGATTGAAAATAAACATCAATACCAAGATTTGCTAATTCTCGCGCAATAAACGGTGTATTAGTATCTGTAATTTCACCAAGTAAGATTTCTGTACCTACTGCAATTAATTCTGCTTTCAAAATTTACCTCCTGTTTTTAAATACGCCTTTTTAATAACAACTTTTTAAAAAATTAAAAAAGAGCCTGGTTTTTTAAACCAAACCCACTTCATTTTACTTAAAACCATCTGCAAAAACATTGCGGTTCTGCACAAAATAATCAATGCCTGAATAAATTGTGAAGAACAAACAGATATATAACATAATGGTTGCCATTGGAATATGAATTGCGGCGAATAACACGTTATTCAATATCAACAAAATAATGGCCACCATTTGTGATGTCGTTTTAATCTTGCCAGGCATCGCTGCTGCCATAACTTGACCATTATTTTCCACAATTAGTAAACGTAAACCCGTAATTGCAAGTTCACGACAAACAATAATTGCAATGACCCAAGCTGGTGCTTTTCCCAGTGAAACTAAAATAATAAATGCTGACATAACTAACATTTTATCCGCAAGCGGATCAGCAAATTTACCAAAATTAGTAACTAAATGATTATGGCGCGCAATCTTTCCATCTGCCAAGTCAGTAAGTGAAGCCACCGCAAAAATAATTGCTGCTAAAACTCTGGTTACCGCAATCGAGGTACCAAACCAAGTCACAGTTCCCCATGTATAAGGGATAACCATAATAATAATAAAAATGGGAATTAAAATAATGCGAAACACCGTTAGTTTATTAGGTAAATTCAAGGATTCTCCTCCTAACTAGTTCTCAATAGTTAAAGTGATTGTTTTCGTCTGTGTAGTATCATTTTGGGGATTAAAATCAAAGTTCTTGCCATTGACAGTAATCGTTGTTTGTGGTGCGTTTCCCATTGTAATGGTGACCTTTGATACTGTTTTAGCAATCTTTTCAGTATGTGAGGTTCCCGTCTGCAATGTAGAAGACCAACTCTGTGTGCCATCACTTGAAACAGCAATCCATGCATTGCTTGTTCCCGCCTTAAATGTCAATGTAGATCCACTAGTTGGCGCATTTTTTAACGTATACGCTGTTGTTGAGCTGCCTACTTGACTAATTTTTTGTGTCTTATTTTTTGACGAAGAACTAGAAGTTTTTTCTGAACTAGATTGTTTTTTCTTTGAGCTGCTGGCATTATTAGTTACACTTACCCGACTACTACTTAAGTGCGGTTGATTTGCATTATTTGCATGGCTCATTCCCCAAATGGTTCCCAATACAGCAACCACAATCACAACCACAATAATTGTGGGAACATACGTCATATATTTCCCATATCGTCTAGAAAATTCGCTATCTTTTCTTACCTGAGTATGTTGTGTGGTTCTGGAAGGCAATGGTCCAGTTGCAAAGTTTTCAGTGCGCGTCTCTGCTTCCTTTGAAGCCTGCAGTCCACCCGCTAATAATTTATGCGAGTCGAGACCCACAACAGCGGCATACTGACTGACAAAAGACTTAACGTAGTAATCTCCTGGCAAGTCGTTCATCTGACCAGCTTCAATGGCCATCAAATATCTTTTTTGAATTTTTGTTTTTTCTTGAATATAATCGATCGTTAGTCCTTGATCTAATCGTGCCTCTTGGAGTCGTTTTCCAATCTCCTTGTTTTGTCTTTCACTCATCGCTTCTCACCCACTATTAAATTAGTCCGCTACTAGTATAGCATATTCAACACTGTTTTCCGGCACGTAATTATTTTAGCCAACCACCATCAACATAAATAGTTTGTCCCGTCATGTAACCAGCCTGTTCATTTGTTAACTGAACTACCCAATATGCAATCTCATCCGGTTTAGCAAAACGGCCAACTGGAATATCTGCGGCAATTTTTTGATGCTCGTCAGTGGAAAAAATTCGATTCATTTGTGTATTCACTGCTCCAGGAGCAATCACATTAACTGTGATTCCTAATGTACCAATTTCCTTAGCATATGCATTAACAAAGGCACTTTGAGCCCCCTTTATTGTACTGTAATCAACCTCCATTGCACTACCAACCGCCCCATAAACGGAGCCAATAAAGATAATTCGACCAGCCTTTGAACGTGCCAATTTAGGTTGTAAGGCTTTTATCATTTCAATGGGTACTACAACTTGCATCATCCACATTTTTTGAAGTTCATCGAAAGATGTTTCAGTTAATAAATGATAATCAGTTGTTCCTTGTGCAAAAATAAGCGCGTCTACTGCAAAAATAGACTGCAAAAAAGTAGCTAAGTTTTCTCTTTTTTGCATATCAAACGACACACTCAAGAATTCTTGATGTGGATATAATTTAGTGAACTTCTTAACTAGTTGAGTGACTGCTAATTCATTTTGATTATAGTGCAGGTATAACGACCATCCCTGTGCCGCCAGTTGCTTAGCAATGCTATTTCCAATATCACCTGATGCTCCAAGAATTAGCGCATGCTTCATGCTTTTTGTCCTTTCATTGGTTGAATTTGAAATGTACTAAAGCCATCTAAATTAAATAATTTAGGTGCAAGCAAAGTCAAATCACCTAACGTCATATTTTCGTAAATTGCGGTTTGATCAAACACAGTCGTGTAACCAAATTGACGACCTTCATAACTATTTGCAATGGCTTCAATTGAATCCATTCTTTGTAGCAAACGTCCCAACATTTCTTTTTTAGCAAGTTCAAATTGAGATTCTAACTGTGGTAACAGTTGGTCCGCTTGTTGTAAAATGGTTCGAATAGCTTCGATAAATTCCGTCGGTTTATCCGTATCACCACTAAAACTTATATAATGAAAAGAGCGTTCCATATCAAACTCATATGAAAAAGTATCGTCAATAATTCCCTGATCATAAAGTTTAAGATATTGCTCAGATGATTCGCCAAACAATAAATAAAGTAGTAAATTTGCTTTCAATCGATAGGATAATCCAGCAACCCCAATCGGAACTACATCAAGTCCCTTCAGTCCAATAACACTTTTTGGTCGATTTACTGCCATTTCAACTATTTTTTGTTTAGTAATGTCTTCATTGCCTGTTTCGCGTGTTCCTAGTTTAACTTTTGGTTCTTCAAAAGTCATAAAACTCTTTTTGGCTTGATTTTCTTTAATCCAAGTCAAAGTTTCTTCTGGATCAATATTACCGACTACAAAAAGATCCATATTAGCCGGATGATAGAAAGTTTGATAAGCAGTGTATAAATCGTCAACTGTGATTTCAGCAATTGAAGCAACCGTTCCCGCAATGTCAAGATGCACCGGATGATGCGGGTACAGATTACCTAAGATACCCATGTAGAGTTTCCAATCAGGATCATCATCATACATTTGAATTTCCTGTCCAATGATTCCCTTTTCTTTTGCTACAGATTCTTTCGTAAAATAAGGTTCTTGAACAAAATTCAGTAAAATATCCAAGTTTTCATGAATGTTTTGAGTTGCCGAGAATAAATAACTAGTTTTGGTAAAACTGGTAAACGCATTAGAATCTGCCCCATATTTACCAAATAAATCAAACGCATCGTAACCTTTTTTATCAAACATCTTATGCTCCAGAAAATGAGCAATACCTGCCGGTTGGGTCACATAATCACTTTGTCCCAGTGGAATAAACGTTCGATCTATCGAACCAAAATTGGTTGAAAAGGTGCTATAAGTTTTATGAAATCCTTTTTTTGGTAGAATATTAACTCGCAGTCCGTTCGTTAAGGTTTCTGAATACAGTGTTTCATTAAATTGTTTATACACCCGCTTATGCATGTTCTTTTACCTCCGAACTCAAGAAATAACTTGTCGTCAAGTGAACCTGTTTAGCAACCGACATAATTTCAGAACGCGAAACTTTTTGAATAGCAGCTATCCACTCTTTTGTGCTTGTCTGACTGTCAACTAATCTGTTGGTTAAGGCTCGACTAGTGTATGAACGTTCGGCATCAAGTGAAGCAATATAGTTTGAAGTAAGACCCGTTTTTATTTGTGCTAAATGATCCTCAGAAAAGTCTCCCGCTTGAATATCCTTTAACTGTTGCGCCACAATTGCTAGTACTTGTTCCTTGTCAGCTGCATTAATACCCGTTTGAACAATCATCAACCCATTAAAAACATCCACATTACTTGTGGCATAATAAGCTAAACTTGCTTTCTCACGAACATTTAGGAACAACTTAGAAAGTGGTGAGCCACCAAAGAGTGCATTAAAAACAATACCGGCATAGTAAACAGAGTCGCGGAAATTGGTGGGAAACTGATAAGCTAAATCTAGTTTAGACTGTACAATTGACTGGACTTCTGTTTTTTGGCGTATTTGTTTTTCTGGATAACTTAATGAACTAATATCAGTGTTATCATCAAAACGTTCACTCAAAGGCCACTTCTGCACAATAGTCTGAATTTGAGTGGCATTCACATCCCCAACCACAAAAATTTCAACACGATCATGAGCTAAAACTTTTTTGTAATAATCAAATAAATCCTGATTAGTAATTTGAGCAATTTGGTCGGCTTCACCAAATGTCGGCGTACTCTGAATTTCATCTTTTCCAAAATACAACTGTTGTAGCTGCAAAGCCGCATACGACTGTTTATCATCTTTTAAAGCATTGATATATGCTACTAAATTAGTTTGTTGGCGCTGAAAAGTCTGCTCATGAAATAAACTATTTTTAATAAGTGGATGAAAAATCATTTCCGCTAAAAAATCTAGCCCATGATCTAATAAGCGGTCCGATTTTTCTAAAAAATGATCATTAGGCAATGAAAGCGAAAATGCCAGATCATGAACAGTTTGTTTACGCATGACACTGGTACCAAAACCAGCCCCGTATAGCCGTGACAATTCCTGTGAAACCAAAATTTGATTTTCATACTTTTGTGAACTTGTTTCTAAAATATTGGCCAACAGTGAACGATAACTGGTGGCTTTTTTTGTTGCATGTTCCAAAAAGTGAACTGAAACTTGTGTGTTTTTAAATTGTGATACCGGAATAACTGTCAAAGTAATTCCCGATTTAATCTGAATTTGCACGAAATAACCCCATTATTTAACGTATTTTGATAAATAAAAAATAATACCAATCCACATTAGAATAGCGTTTCTATCTTTTCAATGCAAATCAATATTATTTCAGAAAAATTAACTTTTTGGTTGTGCCACAACTTTAGCCGTATTTCCAAACCACTTTTCGTTAATTTTTTTCAAAGTTCCGTTTTTATATAGAACATATAGGCCATGATTAATTTTCTTTTGGAGCGTTTTATCACCCTTTCGCATTCCAACAGCAAACTGTTCCTTTGGAAAAGAACCCTGAAGTTCTCGATAAGATTCAGGATCACTCTCGTGTTTAATATAATATCCAGCATAGACGCTATCAATTAACAAACCTTGAATACGGTTCGCATTTAAGTCAATAAAAGCGTCATTGAAAGAATCATATAGAACTGGGGTCTTATCTTTAATTTTGTTTTTTAATAAATTAGGTTGATTATCCACATCTTGAGCCCCAGATGAACCGCTTTGAACACCTAATGTTTTACCGGCCATTTTTTCAAAACTAGTAATATTTTGAGACTTTTTGCTTACTAGTACCTGTTCATTTGCCAAGTACGTATGACTAAAAGTAACCACTTTTTTTCGTTCTGGTGTCACTGTAAAACCATTCCAAATTAAATCAATTGTTCGATTACGTAATTCTGTTGTGTTCATTGACCAATCAATACTTTGAAAATCAACCTTTATTCCATATAGCTTAAATACAGCTCGTGCAAGATCGATATCATAACCAGTTAATTCACCATTCTTTTTTCGAAATCCCATAGGAACAAAGCTATCATCCAACCCCACAACAACTTTGCCTCGTTTTTTGATTGTTTGCCAATAGTCAGTCGTGTTTGCCACTTTAGTTTCGCTTTCACAACCGCTCAAACTGGGAAGAATCAGTAAACACACCGCCAATGCAAGCCAAACTAGTTTCAACCTTTTTTTCATTGTTCATACCTCCCTGGCTTACTTAACCGGTACAACATGAAGTTGTTTGTCCGCAACATCATTAGCAAAATCCATATCATGGGTAACGACAATCTGTGTCATTCCATCTTGTTTTAGTCCTTTAATAATTCGACTTACTTCCCCGCGTAGCTCTGGATCAAGTGCGGAAGTCGGTTCATCATAACAAAGAATCTTGGGTTGCATAGCTAAAGCACGTGCAATGGCAACTCGTTGTTTTTGACCACCTGATAGTTGATAAGGATACAAGTTTTCTTTTCCATCCAACTGCAATCGACTTAAGCGTTTCAATGCACTTTGTTTGGCCTCAGTTGCGCTTTGTTTCAAAACCATTTGGGGTGCTAACGTCACGTTATCTAAAACCGTTAGATTAGGGAAAAGCTGATAATCCTGAAAAACAACCCCAATTACACTTTCACTACCAGTATCTTCATAGGGATTAAACTTTTTACCGTCCAAGTAAAATTCACCTGAGTCAAATGACTCTAAACCACTAATACAGCGAAGAAGGGTTGTTTTTCCAGCTCCTGAAGGCCCAACAATTGTTAAAATCTCACTATTTTCCACTTCAAATGAGAGATTATCAATAATTATCCGTTCATTAAACTTTTTAGTTAAATTATTTATTTTCAACATTGCTTTTACCTCCTAGCGCCAATAAGCATAGTGTTTTTCAACTCGTCGTAATACATAAGTACAAACCGCCGTTAATAATAGGTAAATCACACCAACTAAAAGCAGTGGAATCAAAGTAACATCCCTTGCAGAAGCTACATTTCCGGCTCGTAACAAATCGCCAATTCCAATTACATAAACTAATGACGAATCCTTCACTAAATTAATAACTTCATTGCCAATTGAAGGCAATACAATTTTTGCAACCTGCGGAATCACAATTTTACGAATTGTTTGCCAATATGAAAGTCGTAGTACCTTTGCGGCCTCATACTGTCCCCGGTCAACTGACTGGAGGCCACCACGAAAGATTTCAGCAAAATATGCTGAATAATTCAAAATAAACGCAAACAGTGCGGCGTCATACCTTTGAAAAACGATTCCAACAATTGGTAATCCATAAAAAACAAATATCAATTGTAGTAGTAGTGGTGTGCCTCGCATTAACCAAACATAAAAATTCAAAAAATATTTGACCAATTTAATGTTAGATACTAAACCCAATCCAAAAATCATTCCTAACGGTAACGCACCAATCAACGTCCAGCAAAAGATCTTTAACGTCATTGTTGTACCGGCTAATAATGATGGCAAAATCTGTGATATATAATGCAATGACAACATGTTCATCCCTCCAATAATAAAAAAATCCTCTTGAATTAACAAATAATTCAAGAGGACGAGTAAGCGTGGTTCCACCCCTGTTCGTAATTGCTTCACAACAATTACCTCAGTGAGTTGTTCTTATAGTGCATAGCATAGAACCTTTTGACACAAAAAAACCTCTTGGGTAAAAACACCCAAGAGGACGCATCAACGTGGTTCCACCTCATGTTTCTGATAATCTCACAATTATCAGCTCAACAAGTTATAAAATACAACTCTATGAGATAACGATCACCCGTACTTCTCTAACTTTCTCAAGAAGTAAACTCGCAGATGTGTTTCAAACTAAGTACAGGCCTTAATCTCACCATTTAAAACTCTCTTAACTGATTCTTAGCTTTACTCTTCCGTTCATTGTTTTTAAATATTGTATTGAATATAGCTCACTTCGAAATGAACGTCAAGTGGTTTTAGTCAATACTTCTAAAATTAGCCCCTCGCGTATGGCGAAAAAGACTTTTGACTGGTAAATATAGAATAACAAAGAAACATAAATTTAGTGCTAGTGTTGGTGCCAAGTTATAAGCGATAAATGCCGAAGAAGTAATACTCGTATAATGAACCATCTCAAACACAATATAAAAAGCACTTTCATAAAGAATTAAAGCAAAGAAAAAAGTTAATAAAATTGATAAAAAGGTCGGTTTATAAAAAACTTTTATCCATTGCACAATGATCACAATAACTGGCAAAATAAACATATTAACACCAAATACACCCGTATAATACCAATCAAATACGAGACCAATGCCAGCTGCCCACGTTGCAATTGGTAATTTAGTTTCACCTTCAAAGAAAATAGCTAAAATCATCCATAAAAATGTTAAATTGCTTACCATCGAATATGGATAAGCAAATAAAGATCCAGAAAAAATCAGATTAATTGAACCATCTAAAAATAAAGCCAAGAAAAATCCAATTGGGAAAATATACTTTAATTTAGCACTTTGTAGCATAATATAATTCACCCCAATCGACTATTTCAGCTCTGCAACTGAGACAACATTAATACTGCTCATATCTGCAGCTGGTTTGATATAGACCTCAGTGGCCAAACCACTTGAATCCTCTTTCGTAGCCACAACTTTACCAACATATAATCCCTTTGGCGTCACACCACCAAGACCAGATGTGGTAACCAATGCATTCTTTTGTACTTTTGCCTTTGAAGTCACTTGTCCCATAACAATTTCATTATTGGCACGATCAAAACTTGTAACAATACCATTAATGGTATTGCCTGATTCATCTTGAACCTGAATTGCAAAACGATTTGCAGAATCACTACTATCACTGATCAATTCAACCTTACTGGTTGTATAACTAGCTTCAATAACTCTCCCAATGAGTCCCTGACCAGCGACAACAGATTCGTTTTTCTTGATTCCAGAAGCGGTTCCTTTATTAATTACCACAATATTTTGCCATGATGAAGGTGCCCGTGAAATAACAGTTGCCGTAACTAAGTTATAATCTGTCATGCTCTTCTTCAAACTAACTTGTCGTTTTAACTGTTTATTTTCTTGACTTAAGGCTTGATCCCGTGAGCGAACTGCTTCTAACTGATCAATTTTCCCCTTTAATCGTTCATTTTCTTGATACGTATTAATGATCGAATTTAAGGCCTGTGAAGTATTTCGAATCGCATTCATAGGATAAGCCACCACACGATCAACCACACCGACAGCATCGTTACCAACTTTTTGTAACATTGGTGTTGTCGACTTTTTACGACTTGTTACCGATAGGGTCACTAAACCAACCGCAATAATCACACAGATTACAGCGATCACTAACTTTCGATTCGAAAAAAACTTTTGCATGGTAGACCCTCCGGAAATTATTTATATCGCGATTATAATTATAATCGCTCAGACACAGTCTGTATTATACCACAGAAAAAATTGCCATTACATGCTTGTTTGCCTTCATTTACCGCACCTTAATATTTAATTATAACTAAAGGTTGAAAGCACAGAAATGTATCTAATTACCTGACACAAAAGTGTTCATGGTAACAAAATTAGATTTAAATGCCGTCTCCCAGCAAATTTGGGCTGGAACGTAGTGGGCACGACTTAGAGCCGAAAACCACGTCTCTAAGCTCGGCCTTTATCTAAGCGAAACCCGCTAAGATAAATGTCACTACTGAGCCCATTTGCTTCCAGACTAAGTCTAATCCTTGCGATCTACAATCGATATAAAAGTTATGATATCAGTGTTGTGAGCATTATTGAAGCATCAAACGTTCTTAGTCCGGAGGCGATTGGTCTCAGGGGTGAAATTATTCTTAGTAATTTATTACTTAGAATAAGGCCGAGTTTGAAGACAAGTGTACTTCTTGACTTCAAATCGTGCCCACGGTTACACATAAGGATTAGTTTTCGTTCCGAAAACTTTAATGTTTCATACGATGTCGATTCTTGTGGCAAAAATCAGCCGCAAGAACTCGCACCCCGTTCCAGACCAAGTGAGCCGCAGGACGGCAGTTAAACTATTTTTTGAAGCCTAAGTCGTTTAACAGCAGTTATTAAAGTGATTTTGATACTTCCAACCTTTAGTTAATTAAATTAGGTGTTGTTCCGCAAAACTATAATAAGCTTCAGTTCCTGTAATGATATGATCTAACAGCTCAATACCCATTAAAATACCACACTCTTTCAACCGTTTAGTAAATTGAATGTCTTGTTGTGAAGGACTTACATCCCCACTTGGATGATTATGAGTCACCATAATTTTATTGGCACTGACTCTCAGTGCTTCAAAGAATATTTCTCGTGGATGAACAGTAGCAGAATTTAACCCACCTTTAAAAATCATTTTTTGAAAAATAATTTTATTTTTTGTATTTAAACAAAGTAGCGTCAATCTTTCCTGACGATAGCTTTTTTGAATATGAATTAAATGCTCCCCAATTTGGCGACTGCCAAATATTTCACCGACAATTTTATGCGGTGCCAACTCTACTCGTCTTCCCAATTCTAAACACGCCAAAAACTGCCGATTCAAATGCGGATAGTCAGAAAAGATTTGTCTTTTTTCAGAATTATATAATAACGCAAATAAAGATATATCTGGAACTAACCGCCAAAAGTTTTCAATCATTTTTTTCTGATTAGCACTTGAAAGTTCTTCACTTAAAAAAATTTGCAATAATTCCTCATTAGTATACTGTGCCATTTCGTCAAATGGCCTGCGTGCCGTTTTGATTTGCTTAACTGGTGTCTTGTTTTTCATTAGATTCACTCCTCTAAAGAAAAACATACGCAGGACTTAAGTTATTCCACGAACAACTTACGCACATCTGAAATAAAATACAATGACCCTGTAATTAAAAGCAAGTCTTCACTAGACATCAATTGACTTGCTTTAGCAATCGCCAATTGCCAATTTTCTTCAGTTTGAATTGGATTAGCCGTCTTAGTGCTCGTTGTTAGCTCCGATAAATTGGCCGACTGTCTTTTTCCAGGACCCGCAAACGTTGTCGCAATAATATGCACATTAGTTAATTTTCCCAATGTTTGAATCATTTTATGATATTGTTTATCCTCCAATATCGCAAGCACAATATAAATATCAAATTGTTTAAAGTGGGTTTTCAGTAATTCACTAATTTCTTCCATAGCTGGTTCATTGTGAGCACCATCCAAAACCACAAGCGGTTGTTCACTTACTTTTTCGAAGCGACCTGCCCAAAACGCTTTTGCCAATCCGTTTTTGACATTTTTTTCAATAACCGGAACTTTTTGTAGATTCAAAAAGATTAGATAAGCTTGAAGTGCTGTACTAGCATTATTAATTTGATAATTACCTAGCATGGAAATTCTTAAATCTTTAAATTGAAAGTTTTCAGTTGAAAAATCAAACTTTTGCGTCCATAAATCTTGATAACGACGATTACTTACCTGATACGCAGAATCAAAACAGAAATAATGACTTTGCTTTTGTTTGGCGGTTTTAATAATAACATTTAAGGCTTCATCATCAACTTGACCAACAACTGTTGGCACATTTTGTTTAATGATTCCTGCCTTTTGGCTCGCAATCGCAGCCAAAGTATTCCCTAATAGTTTCATATGATCAAAGCCGATATTAACGATCACAGAAACACTTGGTAGCACGACGTTTGTAGAATCGTAAAGACCACCAATCCCAACTTCGACCAGTACAACATCTGCATGCCCTTCAGCAAAATAACTAAACATCATCGCCGTAATGATTTCAAACTCGGTTGGTCCTCCTTCAGGCAAGGTTTCATCCAACTCATCAATTATCGGTAACAGTTTTTGCACCAGTCTAAGAATTTCCGCATCCGAAATTGGTTTACCATCTACACTAATTCGTTCGTTAAAACGGGTTAAAAATGGTGACGTGAAGGTCCCGACTTTATATCCAGTTTCCTGTAGCATACTGCGCAAAAACGTCAGTGTTGATCCCTTACCATTTGTGCCAGCAATGTGAATTGCTTTAATTTTATCTTGCGGATTATCAAGTGCCGCCATGAATTTCCGCATGCGTGCTAATGTTGGGATTTTTTTAAATTTAGTTCGTCCGTGAATAAAAGCAACGGCTTCCTCATAAGTCTTAACTTCCGTCAAAATTTCATCCTCCTCAAATTGAAAAAAAGACTAAACAAACGAATCGTTTAATTTAGTCCCTTCTCATAAAATTATTGTGCATCTTTTATTGATTCAAGTCTTTGTTTTGTTGCAGTTAATTTAGTTTCATAATCTGCTTGCTTTTGTCGTTCGCTTTCAACAACTGCCGCAGGGGCATTAGCCACAAACCGTTCGTTACCTAATTTTTTAATTGAACGATTAACTTCACTTGTATACTTATCAACTTTTTTTTGAAGCCGGTTAGCTTCATCCTTAAGATCAACTAGTTCTGCTAAGGGAATGTATACTTCAGCATCAGTTATTACCGCTGACATGGCTAACTTAGGTATTGCAATGTTTGCTCCCACTTCAAATTTAGCCGGATGACAAAAACGATCGATATAATCTTGATTAGTTTCAAACAATGCTTTTAGTTCTGCATTATCTGTTTTAATAAGTAAGTCTACCGAACTGGACATTGGTGCATTTGCATCCGCACGAATATTACGAACAGCCTTAATTAAGTCAATTAAGTGTGTCATTTCATTTTCAGCTTGTTTGTCAGCCAAATTTTCGTGCTCTACAGGATAAGCAGCCGTAACAATCGAAGTTCCTTCATGAGGCATCGCTTGCCAAAGCTCTTCAGTAACAAATGGCATAATTGGCTGAAGCAAACGTAAGGTTTGATCCAAAACATAGGCTAAAATATTGCGGGTATTTGCTTTAGCCTGTTCATCATTACCAGTCAAAATTTCCTTACTCATTTCAATATACCAATCACAAAAATCATCCCAAATGAAGGTATAAAGTGCTCGACCAGCCTCACCAAAATCATAAGTATCAAAGAAATGTGTGACCTGGTGAACCGTTTCATTTAAACGACTCAAAATCCATTTATCAGTTAAGTTCCACTCACTTTTGTCTGGTAAAACGGGTTCTGTCATTTCGCCAAGATTCATAATTACGTAACGACTGGCATTCCAAATTTTATTAATAAAATTCCACGCAGCGTCCATTTTAGTATAACTAAAGCGAATATCCTGACCAGCAGTTGATCCCTGTGATAAGAACCACCGTAATGCATCGGCACCGTACTTATCGATAACATCCATTGGATCAATACCATTTCCCAAGGACTTGCTCATTTTACGGCCCTGCTCATCACGAATTAAGCCATGCAATAACACATCTTTAAACGGTGGCTTGCCAGTAAATTCAAGACTTTGAAAAATCATTCGTGAAACCCAGAAAAAGATAATATCATAGCCAGTTACCAAAGTGCTAGTTGGAAAATAGCGTTTAAAATCAGGTGCATCTTCATCGGGCCAACCCATTGTTGAAAATGGCCATAAAGCACTAGAGAACCATGTATCTAAAACGTCTGAATCTTGTTCCCAATTTTCAATATCCTTCGGAGCTGTTTCACCAACATATGTCTCACCTGTTTGTTTGTTGTACCAAGCAGGAATTTGATGTCCCCACCAAAGCTGACGCGAAATTACCCAGTCATGAGCGTTTTCCATCCATTGTGTAAAGGTATGTTCAAACCGTTCAGGAATAAAATTAACCTTTTGATCGGATTTCTGATTTTCAAGTGCTAATTGAGCAAGATCTTTCATTTTAACAAACCATTGGGTAGATAACCGCGCCTCTACTTGAACACCGGTTCTTTCTGAATGACCAACACTATGCACAATCGGATCAATCGAAATTAAATAATCCTGATCCTGTAAATCTTTAACCATTGCCTTGCGGGCTGCAAACCGATCCATGCCTTCATACTTGCCGGCATTTTCATTCATAGTGGCATCTTCATTCATGGTATTGATTCGTTCCAAGTTATGCCGATTACCCACATTGAAATCATTAGGATCATGAGCAGGTGTAATTTTTACCATTCCAGTCCCAAAATCAGGATCAACATACTGATCAGAAATGATCGGAATATGGCGGCCTTGTAATGGTAAAATGACCTCTTTACCTACTAATTCCTTATAACGCTCATCACTTGGATTGACCGCAACTGCTGTGTCTCCCATCATCGTTTCTGGTCGAGTAGTCGCAATTTCAATATAATGTTTGCCATTAAATGTATCTTCTGCATTTACAAATGGATATTTTACATGATAAAAAGCACCCTTATCATCTTTATGAATAACTTCAATATCTGAAAGTGCCGTTCTTGCTTGTGGATCCCAATTAATAATGTATTCTCCACGATAAATTAAACCTTTGTTATATAAAGTCACAAAAACTTTTTTAACCGCTTTTGAAAGCCCGTCATCAAGCGTAAACCGTTCTCTCGCATAATCCAATGATAAACCAAGTTTAGCCCACTGTTTGTGAATGACATCAGCATACTCATCTTTCCATTCCCAAACTTGTTTAACAAATTTCTCACGGCCTAAATCATAGCGACTAATCCCTTGTTCACGCAATTTAGCTTCAACTTTTGCTTGAGTTGCAATACCAGCATGGTCCATTCCAGGTAACCATAATGTGTCATAACCTTGCATTCGTTTTTGACGAATTAACATATCTTGAAGCGTTGTATCCCAAGCATGGCCTAAATGTAATTTTCCAGTTACATTTGGCGGTGGAATAACGATTGAATACGGTTTGGCTTTTTTATCGCCACTTGGTTTAAAAAGGCCCTGATCTAACCATTGCTGATAACGTCCCTGTTCAACTGCACGGGGATCATATTTTGTTGACATTTCTTTTTTTTCTGTCATCTATTTTTCCTTTCTATACAAAAAAAGCATACGCATCCTTCAAAAGGACGAATATGCTTCGCGGTACCACCTAATTTGGGCGTTTAGCCCCACTTACTTCTTTTTTAACGGAATTACAAATCTCCGGTTATTCTTACTATTGGTTCGGAATAACAGCTCACAAACTACCAAACATCTCATGAAAACTTTCAGCATCTGTTTTCTCTCTTTGTTAAGACGTTTCCCTTTTGTTCAAAGCCTGTATAAGCATTTTAGCCAACAATCAAAGATTAGTCAACTTCAGTTGCATATTTTTTAATGACATCAAGAGCCTCTAAATAGTTAGGTTCATCATGAATTTCTGGCACGATTTGACGATAGACAATCTTCCCTTCAGCATCGATAATAAAGATCGTTCGTGCCAAAAAACCATCGTTTGGAATATAAAGATTCATCTCATAACCTAATGATAATTCTTCGTCTGAAAGCACCTCAAGATTAGCAACACCCTCGGCTGCACACCAAGCTTTTTGTTCAGTAATGGTATTATTAGAAACGGTCACAAAACGAACGGATGGATAATGATCTGCTTGCTGATTAAACTTTTTAGTTTCGAGTTTGCAGACTCGTGTATTTAAATCCGGAACAGTACTAATTAAAGTCGGTTTTCCAATTAAATCTCTCGTCTTAATTTTTTGGTTCTCAGCATTAAACAATTTGAACTTTGGTAACTGTTCTCCTACTTCAGGAGGATTACCAACAAGGGAAACTTTTTCTCCGCCATTTAAAACATCCACATTCATCACTCCTCAAATTCAGTAACTTATCTATCAAAAGATTAAACTAAACATAACCCATTCTAAGCTAACAATCAATGAAAAAAAGATGATTTATAGTAATTCTGCAAAAACATCTTCATTTTTGTTCAAGAAATTTTGATCAGGTTTAATTTCGGAAATTTCAATACCATCGAGTGCTTCTTTCATTAAACCTTCAACATCAATTCGTTTTTCATAATAACGTGCCCGTTCTGTGTCAGGACGAGTTTTAGGAGATGGTGGTGCAAAAATTGTACAACAGTCTTCAAATGGTAAAATTGACAAATCATAAGTGCCAATTTGTTCAGCCTGTTTGATAATTTCGGTTTTATCTAAAGAAATTACTGGTCGTAAGATAGGCATGTTAGTCACATCATTAATTGCTTCCATACTCTCCATCGTTTGAGAAGCAACCTGCCCTAAGGACTCACCATTAAAAATCGCTTTACCGCCACGTTTCTTAGCAATGGCAACCGCAATTCTTAACATCATCCGTCGTTGGACCGTCATTAAGTAACCTTCAGGAACCTTTTCCTTAATTTCCTCTTGAATTTTAGTAAAGGGAACCTGAATAAATTGGAGACTACCACCAAACGCAGCTAATCTTGATGTTAATTCTTTAGCTTTTGCCAACGCCTGTTCACTCGTGTATGGCGGACTAAAGAAGTGAACCATTTCCATATCAACACCACGTTTCATACCAAGATAACTCGCAACTGGTGAATCAATCCCACCGGATAACATCATCATTCCTTTTCCTGCGGTACCAACTGGTAAACCACCGGCACCTTGAATCGTCTCGCTTGAGAGAAACACACCGTTGTTTCGGACCTCAACTCGAAGGATCAAGTCTGGATTACGCATTTTCACAACTGCCTTCGGAAAATTATCAAGGACAAATCCACCTAACTCTTCGTTAAGTTCATTTGTATCCATTTCAAAATGATGATCCGAACGACGCGTATTAATCTTAAACGTCATTCCCGGTTTTAATTGTTCCGTCATCATCTTCAAAACCCCTTGATGAATAGCATCTAATGTGCGATCAACTTTGAGGGATGGCGAAAAGTTTTGTATACCAAATACCTGCTTTAATCGTTCAATAACGGCATTTGAATCTTCACCATTTAAAGTCACATGGGTTCGATCTCTTTTTGGATGAACTTCAAGTTTTGGAAATGCATGAAGACTTTTACGGATATTTCCACCTAACCGATTAACAAAATCACGCTGGTTCTTTCCTTTTGTAGAAAGCTCACCATAGCGCACCATAATCTCTGTGTACTGCATATAAGTAGCTCCTTGTCTTAATTTAATTTGGCAAATTCTGCATAAAGTTTATCAAACACTTTATTAAATTCTTGGGCTTCTGCAACTGTATTATCAGCATCTAAACTTACTCGAATGGCGCTTGTTGCAATGTCATCCGGTGTTTTCATAGCAGCTAAAGTACTTGATTCTACTTGTTTCTTGGAAGAACAAGCGCTGGTCGTTGAAATAAAGATATTGTAACGTTCAAAGGCATGAACAACTGTTTCACCACGAACTCCCTTGATTGCAAAACAAAGAATGTGCGGTGCAAATCCGTCGTTTCGTTGAGTAAACATTGTTACATTTTTAAACTTACTTACGTGATCAAAAATCGTTTCTTTAACCGTTTGTTGCTGTTTCACATTTGCAGGTTCATTTTGTAAAAGTAAGCGTAAAGCCTTGGCCATCCCAGCAATTGCTGGTAAATTTTCAGTTCCACTACGTTGATTCTTTTCTTGACCGCCACCGGTCATCAGCGGTGCAATTCGTCGGCCTTCACGAGCATAGATAAAGCCAATTCCTCGAGGTGCATGAAACTTATGACCAGAAAAAGTCACAAAATCAACTCGATCATTAAAAATTGCGGATTGAATACCTTTACCAATTCCCTGTACTGCATCAATATGAAAATGAATTTTTGGATACTTTTTAAGTACTTCAGCAGCTTCCTTGATTGGCTGTAACGTCCCAATTTCGTTGTTTACTGCCATGATAGATACTAAGATTGTGTCTGGTCGAATAGCCGCTTCAAGATCCTTAACTGAAATTCGTCCCTCTTTATCCACTGGTAAATAGGTAATGTCGTAACCTAGTTGCCGTAATTGCTCCATACTGTTGGTAATTGCTGGATGTTCAACGGCAGTTGTAATCAAGTGCTTTCCAAAAGCTCTTTTTTCGATAGCCGTTCCCTTAACCACCCAATTATCGCCTTCCGTTCCACCACTGGTAAAAAATATCTCATGCGGTTTCACATTTAGCAAGTCGGCAATTTGTTTTCGTGATTGCTCCAATAGATTAAATGCGGTTTCACCCATATTATGCAAACTAGATGGATTACCCCAGATCTTTTCACTGACCGTTTGGTACGTTTGTAAAACTTCTGGTGCCACTTTGGTTGTGGCGCTGTTGTCAAAATAAATCATGATATATATTCCTCTACTTCTTCAAAAAATTCTTTATTAATTATAACAACCGAATTAACAGGTAACAAGCCATTACCGAACTTCATCTATGATACTCAAAAATAGAAACAAAAACAAAGAATTCTATTTATTTGAAAGAAAAAACAATCCGAACCGAATTATTCAGTTCAGATTGTTTTACTTGAAACAACTTTTAAAACCTAATATTGAGTGTTCTTTTGCTTTTGATAGCTATCCGTCAACTGATCAACCATTCCTGGTTCAACGCTCTCTAATGCTCGACTAATTACACTTAAACTTTGTGCATAATCATGATCTTCATCAAATAACTTTTGAGCTCGTTTACTTGCGTTATCTACCGTTTCATTACTGTGACGATAACGATTTGTATACTGAATAATTTGTTCACTTAACGCAGCGTTATCCGTTAATTCTGTAGTTTTCTTGGCTAAGGATTGCATATCCTTATCAATCATTCCTAGTTGTTGATCAATTTGTTTCATATCAATTTTGACTTGGTTCATATTAGAAGAAAGTTTTTCAATCTCATCACTAACTACAAAAAAGTAATCCATGTAACTAGCTGGAATTCCTGGTAAATTCAGATTTTCAATGTGTCGCTTGATTTCGTGAATCTCTAAATCAAACTGATGAAGGGTTCGCCGTGAATCTTTCTCTTCTTCAATCAACTTTTGAATACTTTCATTAATAGCCGTTTGTTTAGATTCGATTTCATCAAGTTGATCATTTTCATCATGCATTCTCTGCAAAATTTCAGAATAAACCACTGGTTGATTAGTAATAGCTTCAGCATCTTGATCATGTTCATTACGAATATCTTGGAGTTTTGTCTCTAAATCATGTGCCTGACCATCTTCGTTGCCATTCAGAACATAACTTTGTCCCAAACGATCAATTTCAATCAACAAAGTATGACTTTGTTTTTCAGCATGTTCAATATATTCCGCAATGGTTTGAAATCCACCATCAACCTCAGTTCGGGCATCAATTTCTGTTTGCATCAAATCATAAAGGTTATCAATTCGGCTGGCAATGGTATCATTATTGCCCTTAACAGCATCAAGTCTCAAGTTACTCAATGTATCAATGTTTTCTTTGATTTTTTGAGAAATATCTTCAATATCATTTGGAATTTCATCGTCCACAAAGGCGTAATTATGATTAATTAATTGCGTATAACCATTCTTAATTTCATCTAACTGACCAGGGAAATCTTCATTTAATTGAATATAGAGTTCAGGAATGGCTTCCAATTGATCCTCTAATACCTTAGTACTGCTTTGCAATTGCTGTAACTGGCTTTCCGCTTTCTTATGATCGCCACTTTCAACAGTTTTAGCAAAATTCTCAAATGCATTTTCAAGGCGTTCTAAACTGTCATTTAACATATCAATGCTAGGACCATAAGTCATGTTTTTGGCCAATAGCGTTTTACGTAAAGTTTGATATTTATGACGTAACACCTTAACTTCATTTTGTTGATCTTCATTTTCTTGTTTAATCTGATCTAATGCAGCTTGAATTCGATCTGATTCTGATTGAATTACCTGAATTGCATCCTTAATTCCAGAAACGTCAGAACGAGCATCAAAAATTTTCATGTCATTTACATTTTGTTGCCCGTTTTCAGCCAACTCATCAATTTCAGGAAACTTATTATTTTTGACGTTTCGGTAATCATCTTGAAGATTTTGGTATTCTTCTAAGGAAGAACCCGCCAAATTTAGGTTGCCAACTTCATCAAGTTCACTCGCAACGGGCAAATCCATCAAATCAGATTTCTTATTTTGAAGATCTGTAATTTGCTTCAATAAATATCGCTGATACAGCACGATTCCTACATATATAAGAATTGCTACCACGATTATACCAATTAATACACCCAACATGAGAATCCCATCCTTTGTCTACGTCATTATTCATTTAAATGAATTTTGTTGCTTTCTTGTTTTGTTCAATATAAAATAAGACCCAAGTTAAATTATAGCATAGGATTTTACAGTTTCACTATGTGATTTTTATATTTCTAGTCCAATTTGGAGGAATTTTTTATGACACAAAAAACGCTCTCACTCATGAACCAACAATTACACGCCCTTTTAACCGGCGAAACTAATTTAGTTGCCAATATGGCGAATGCTTCTGCTCTTTTAAAATCCAGTTATACGGACATTAATTGGGCAGGATTTTATCTTTACGATCAACCTAAAGATGAACTGGTACTTGGTCCTTTTCAAGGGAATGTTGCTTGTATGCATATTGCTAACGGATCCGGCGTTTGTGGCACGGCCTTTAAAGCTCAAAAAGTTCAACGCATTGCAAACGTACATGAATTTGCCGGACACATTGCTTGTGATAGCGCAAGCAACTCGGAAATTGTCGTCCCTCTCACTAAAGACAATCAGAAAATTGGTGTTTTAGACATTGATTCACCATCACTTGATCGTTTTACTGAAGAAAATCAGGAAGAACTTGAAGCTTTTGCCGCTGTCTTCCTACAGCACGTTGACATTAATGCTTAATTTGTTGTAAACTGTTCATTGTGTAAAATAATGCAGCGGCGAGTGGTAAGCTCGTCAACAGACTGGTGCCCTTTAATTGGTTCAATTAGTAACCTTGCGGCTGCAAAGGTGAAGATTGCAAAACAGTCTGCACGAATACTAAACTCGCAATCGGATTATTTTACTCCAACAAAAATATTGGAGGATTTACTTTATGTCTCGTTATACAGGTCCAAGTTGGAAAATTTCTCGCCGCTTAGGTATTTCTTTAAGTGGTACTGGTAAAGAATTAGCACGTCGCCCATATGCACCTGGTGATCACGGTCAAAACAACCGTCGTAACATTTCAGAATATGGTCAACAACTTCGTGAAAAACAAAAGTTGCGTATGATGTACGGTTTGACTGAACGTCAATTCTCAAACTTATTCAAACGCGCTGGTAAAATTAATGAAGGTAAACATGGTGTTAACTTCATGATCTTACTCGAACGTCGTTTAGATAACGTTGTTTATCGTTTAGGTTTAGCAACTACCCGCCGTCAAGCACGTCAACTTGTCAATCATGGTCACATCACTGTGGATGGCAAACGTGTCGACATTCCTTCTTATGAAGTTGAAGTTGGCCAAGTTGTTAGTGTTCGTGAAAAATCAAAAGATTTGAAGATTATTGGCGAAGCTGTTGAAGCTGTTGTTGGTCGTCCTCAATTTGTTCAATTTGATGCTGATAAGTTAGAAGGTTCATTAACTCGTCTCCCAGAACGTGACGAATTAGAAGCTGACATTGACGAATCATTAATCGTTGAATATTACAACAAACTTTAATTTTTTATGGTTTGTTCAAAAAAACGTTTGGAAACTATTCCAAGCGTTTTTTATTTGTCCCAAATTTGAGATAAAGTTAAAATGGTTTGTTTGACGATTCTTAAAGTCTGTTCTTTATTATCTAAGTAACGATTATTTTTTAAAAATACACGGCCAATTAAAACCTCGGCTTGCTTTTTTCTTTGGTAGTTTTTAACACTTTGCGAATAATTCTCTTTATTTATATCAACAAACGGTTTAACCATATGATTAGTCGATAAATTTAAAAGAAAATGTGAATTCAGGAAAGCACCTTGTTTTACTTGCAAAGATTCAATGGCCGCTTCACGTTCTTTTATATTCGTTTCAAATGCTAGCCATAAAAATAACCGATCATCCCAAACACCAATTTCATAGTGCGGTACCATTTTGTAACCACGATTATTTTTTCCAAACGCTACCCAGGTATTTGGTGGCGGATTCAAATGACGACGCGCATGTTTGGCAATGAACGAATGATAGCGTAAATCATCTTTATTTAAAATAGGCAGAATTTCTTGAATCACTTCTTCAAAAAAAGGATCCGTGCGTAACCGAATTAGTTTTAATCTTTCTTGGACATCTGTTTTTTCAAAAGCAGAAAATAACTGGTCTCTAAATTCCATAAAATCCCTCTTTCTAGGCGCTAAACGAGATAGCTTTTAGTTAAAATGCTATACTGATTATACTATCTAGAAAGGATTGTGAGCGCAATGGATAATAAATCTAATAACGTTGACTCTCGATTACAAAACGCCATGCACGGCACTCCAAAACTCAATCCAGATGAGCAACGAAAATATTTAGGGACCTTTCGTGAACGAGTTGCCTTGTCAATGACCGTAGCACAAATAAAAACGCAACGCTTTGAAAAAGCATTCGTTAACGAGATGAAGAAACATTCTGACTACCAATTGCTCATTAATGGCAATATTGATCAGTCTTTAATTGGACCTTATATGAAAGCGGCAAGTCAGATTTCTTTAAAATTCACAATAAAAACAGACAGCATTTATACTACAAGGGATCAAGATTTGGCTCTTGTCTTGGCTGCCAAAGAATCACTTAATGTGACTGATATTGATGTTGCTCATTTTGAAACAGAAGTATCGAGTCCCGAAATAACTCATTCAACATCTCTGTTAGATAGACTTAAAAATAGTTTTCGAAATTAGGAGTTTTATCATGCAACAACCATTAGCATATCGAATGCGTCCCCAAAAAATTGAAGAAGTCGTTGGTCAACAACATTTAGTTGGTCCAGGAAAAATAATCGCCCGAATGGTCAAGGCAAAACTACTTTCCTCGATGATTTTATACGGTCCGCCGGGTACCGGAAAAACAAGTATCGCCAGTGCCATTGCAGGTTCCACGAAGTATGCATTTCGCAAACTAAACGCAGCTACTGATTCAAAGAAAGACCTTCAAATTGTAGCTGAAGAAGCAAAAATGAGTGGCACCGTCATCTTATTACTTGACGAAATTCATCGTTTGGATAAAACCAAACAGGATTTCTTACTCCCCCATTTGGAAAATGGCCGGATTATTTTGATTGGTGCTACCACTGAAAATCCTTATATTTCAATCAACCCTGCTATCCGTAGTCGAACACAAATTTTTGAAGTTCATCCATTGACTCCAGAAGATATTCAAAAAGCAATCAAGCGAGCGCTAACAGACACAAAAAACGGATTAGGATTATTAAACGTCAAACTATCGAAATCGGCCATGAATTTTTTGACTCATTCCACAAATGGTGATCTTCGCAGTGCTTTAAATGGTCTTGAACTTGCTGTTATGTCTACAGAGTCAGATAAAAATAAGGAAATTCATATTTCTTTAGATACTATTGAAGAATGTTTGCAGAAAAAAGCCCTCACCCAAGATAAGAATGGTGATGCCCATTATGATGTGATTTCTGCTTTTCAAAAATCAATTCGTGGTAGCGATGTTAATGCGGCACTTCATTACATGGCCCGATTAGTCGAAGCTGGTGATTTGCCTAGTATTGCACGCCGTTTAATGGTCATTGCCTATGAAGACGTTGGTCTTGCTAATCCACCTGTTTGTGCAAGAACAGTTTCTGCTATTCAAGCTGCCGAAAAACTTGGTTTTCCTGAGGCACGTATTCCGTTAGCGGATGCTGTAATTGAGCTTTGTTTATCACCAAAGTCAAACTCAGGAATCACAGCCATGGACGCTGCATTAAACGAAGTAAAGTCTGGCAACTATGGTGATATTCCGGCTGATTTAAAAGATGCTCACTACAAGGGCGCTGAGAAACTTGGTCATGGTACTCATTACAAATATGCACATGATTATCCTAATGATTGGGTTAAACAACAGTATCTTCCAGACAAGATTAAAAATGCAATCTATTATGAACCAAAAGAAAACGGTAAGTTTGAGGCTGCATTAGCAGAACAATATCAACGCCTTCTTCACGCACAACGAAAATAATCAAACGTTTTGAAATTGAATTCTTAGCGGTTCCATGCTAAGATAAGAGTGAAATTTCTTTGGTGTACGCGTTGTTTCATTTATGTACTGCCGTTCAAATAATTTGTTTAGGGACTAAGGGTGTTTGGTGGCATGTAGGCCTTCAATTAGGAAACTTAAAGCCAAATCAATTGGTCCCACCGCTAATATACTTGCGGGCTTTCACTGAGAAACGATTAACGGCACCACAAAGTGTTTCCAAAGCATTATGCTTTGTTGGGATTAGGACATTATGTGCTAATCCCTTTTTTTGATAAATTAACGCACCTTAAATTTAAACTATGAGGAGGAAAGCGTATGCTAGTTTCAGCACTTATGATTCTTTTCGCTATTATACTTGGCATTATTGGAACTTTTTTATATCGCCACCAACAACGACCATTTTTACTATTTAATCCTATCGATAACCTTCCTCTTCAGGAACTCCTACGGATCGGTGGACTTGCTTTGATTTTAATGGCAATCATTGCGTTTGTAGTGGCTTGGACACATGTTCTGATTCTTATTGGTCTGATTTTATTATTAGGCTGTTTGTCAACCACTGCAATTTTACTTGGTCTCGCCCATTTCTTACCTTAAACCTTTCAATCGTTCCTAAAAACTTTTCCTACAAAAAAGAAAACGCCATTTTTCTTTTTATTTTACTCAATTTAACGTAAAATAGAGTTATAAAGTTGGAGAGGTGATTTATATGACACAGCAATATAAACATATTTTGGTTCCTGTCGATGGATCTAAAGAAGCAGAACTAGCTTTTCAAAAAGCCGTCGCGGTTGCCAGAAGAAATGAAGGTTCCGAATTACATTTGGTACACGTTGTTGACACCCGTGCATTTCAAAACATCTCAAGCTTTGACACTGCAATGGTCGAGCAAGTTACAGAAACCGCAAAGGTAACGCTTGATAAATATGTGGCTGAGGCTAAGAACAAGGGATTAGATAACGTTGATTATTCAATTGAATACGGCGCACCAAAAGTTGTGATCGCAAATGACATGCCAAAGCAATTGCATACTGATCTCATTATGATTGGTGCAACTGGATTGAATGCCGTTGAACGTCTCCTAATTGGTTCAGTAACCGAATATGTCACTAGAACTGCAATTTGTGATGTTCTAGTCGTTCGTACTGACCTTGCAAATCAACCAGTTAAGATTAAATAAATTCTATTCATTTATTTCAAAAAAACAAGAAATTGAGAATATTTTTTCTCAATCTCTTGCTTTTTTATTTGTGAACTTAACAATGGAAAAAATAAGGTCACTTACCTCATACCCTTTTATCTTATATTATCCTTAAAATACAAATATTAACACATTTGTGACTCTTAAATGGCTAACTCATGGTACCGAAAACAAGTTATTGCATGGTCATTTACAAAACCCGCTGCCTGCAAAAAAGCATTGATAAGTTTAGATCCAATGAATACAAAACCGTCCTTTTTCATTTGTCTAGTAATTCGTTTTGTTAAACATTCTCTTGATTTAAAATCATCAAAAATTACCTGTGGACTTCTAATTGGTTCAAAATCCACAAATTGCCACATATAGTCTGAAAAACTCATCGGCAATTTGGCAACTACTTTTGCATTATGAATAACCGCCCTAATTTTTCGTTCATTACGAATAATTTCTGTGTTTTGCACAATTCGTTCCACATCATAATTCGTATAGCGACTTAACACGTTCGGATCAAATTGTGAGAAAACCGCTCTAAATGCTTCTCTTCGATTTAATACCGTCACCCAATTTAAACCTGCTTGGAAAATTTCCAGTGCAAAACTTTCAAATAATTTTTGCGAGTCCCACACTGGAACTCCCCATTCGTTATCATGATACTGTTTTAATAATTCGTTTTTGATTCCCCATGAACAACGATTCATATTCTCATCTCCTTTGACAAGAATAAAATTCGCAGTTTTACCAAAGTTCAATCAAATTATTAATAATTTCATATTGACTAAGGTTAGTCTTATTTTGCTGTTGAATCACCGTCTGCAGTCTTTGCAAATGATTCGTAATCATACCATCAACTCGTAAAGCTAGCATGCGTTTCATTGGTGCCGTTCCATCCACTGGCCAGGCATATACTTTTTTATGCTGCGCTTGGGCTTGTTGAATAAACTGGCGATTTAATGTATGAAATTCGAGGGAGTAAAAATTAGTCGCGTTTTTAGGAATACGCGCAATATTAAACGGGGTAATAATGCCGTTTGTTAATCCCGGACGTAATTTTTTCAGCTTAGTCATAAACGTCGCATTTAACGAATGAACCATATCATGATGCTTTTCCAAACTTTGACCATATTTTTTATTAAAAAGATTAATCAAATCAGCCGTATCATTTTTGCTAGTTTTGATCTCAACAATTAAAGGTTGTTTAATCTGGTGCGCTGTTTTTAAATAATTAGAAAAACTGCTGATTTTAGTTTGATAGCCATTTTCTCGGATGGTAATTTGAGTTAATTGCTTTAAAGTGAGATCACAAACGGCTACATTTTTGCCAGCTAAATGCATTAAATTGCTATCATGCATCACCACAAACTGATGATCTTTAGTTTCTCTTATATCCATTTCAACATAGTCAGGATTTAATTTGGCAGTTTTTTGCAATGACATAATTGTATTCTGCACACCATTTCTGTCACTCACACCACGATGTGCAATAGTTAAAACAGAAGTGGAATGTTTAGAATTCATTTGAACTGAAAAATAAGCATATGTTGGTGTAACTAATAATAAAAGCCCTAGTAAGGTTAAGCCAATTCGCTTAATTTGTTTTAGATCCCAGGCATGATAGTGAACAGTGCGTTTTTCAAAAACAGGTAATTTTGCCATGGGCAGTTTAACCGCCGAAGTCCAGTAACTTAACCGAACTAAGAATCCCGTCATAAACACTAAAAACCAACCAATAAACAAGAATTCAATAAACGAGATTGCTAAAATCATTAAAATAGTTGAACCCAAGTTTGATTGTAATAGTGCATTCAATTTGAAAAGCACTAATAATATCAGACTTCCGACAATTGCAAAGGGAATTGTTACCCGCACAGCAATAAGCAAAATTTTAAAAAGCATCTTACCTGCTTTGTGTTTGGTTAATCTCCAGCTCATTTTAATTCCATCTAGTAGTGAACAGCGATAACTCACCATGGCCGGAATTGCCAAAAGGAGTCGCAGCGCAATGTAACACAAAATCAAATAAATCACAGTAAAAATTGGTACTACAGTCCACCGATTAGCAAAAACAAAATTTTGAATTGGCACATTTGTGGGAATATGAGCCAAAATAACTGTCGAGAATCCAAATCCGCCAAGCGGAATCGTAATAAATGCATAGAAAAGAAAATAGCCAATGCTTACAATCCAATTTTTTTCAAATAATTGTTGAAGTAAATTTTTCAAGTGATCAAAGTTTACGGTTCGCTGTTGCTGGAATCCACTGGCCATTAATGATGCCGCCATTAACCCAACAAACATTCCCCAAATGATAACAATCGCAAATATAATTTTTAACGGAATTAAAAATGGACTTTCAGATAAGAAAAGCGCGTGTTCAATTAGAATACTAGTCACTACACCTATTAAGAGCGTTAAACTAGTATAATATAAATCTTCATCTGAAAGAATCATGTAATCAATTAAACGCCTTAACTGATAAAATTCTCGAAAGAAGAAACGTTTCATAACATTTTATCCTCCAATATCGTTAAAATAATCTCCCCTTCAATCTTACACCATTCCTTTCAGATTAACTAAAGCTTACCAAAATGAAGAACAAATTATAATTTTTTCGACTGGTTAATCACAACTATCTAACAAAAAAGAGATCGGAAAAATTCCAATCTCTTTTGGAGCTTATTCATTGAACTCTATTTTAAAAACGATGTAAAATCGATCACACTATTCAGCATCAAGTGGTGTGAAATCGTAATGAATCTTAGAACGTCGATCAAACTCTTCAAATGCCAAATCAATCAAGTTGTCAATTAACTTTTCATAACTGATTCCAGAAATTTCCCACAACTGTGGATACAAACTGATATTAGTAAATCCTGGTAATGTATTAATTTCGCTTAAATAAGGCACCTCGTCATGATCTACCAAAAAGTCAATCCTTGCTAGACCGCAACAACCAAGTACTCGAAACGCATCTAACGCCATTTGCTGTACTTCACTTGCTAAAGTGGTTGAGATACTAGCTGGTAATTCAAATTGAACTCCACTAGCGTCTACAAACTTGTTGTTATAGTCATAAAATGTGTCGGACTTTGGCACAATGATACGGCCAACTTTAGA
Source organism: Pediococcus ethanolidurans (assembly GCF_964062635.1). Taxonomy (NCBI): domain Bacteria; kingdom Bacillati; phylum Bacillota; class Bacilli; order Lactobacillales; family Lactobacillaceae; genus Pediococcus; species Pediococcus ethanolidurans. The sequence continues at coordinate 1,429,363 of NZ_OZ061250.1, read as the reverse complement.
TGCTTTTGGATTACGATTACCTAAAATAGACACTTCTACTTCTTCGGGTTGTTCAATCGATTGTTCTACCAACACTTTAAAATCATATCTAAAGGCATCATTTAAACCTGCCTCAAATTCTTCAGCATTAGTTGCCTTATGAATTCCAACTGAAGAGCCTTGGTTAGCCGGCTTTAAGAACATTAATTCTCCCAGTAAATCGCGACAAACATCATAGGTATATTCATTGCGGTTTTCTGGTGTTACCACTACATACTTGGTGTTTCGGATTCCATTATGGGTCAACAGTTGTTTGGTCGTATCCTTATCAAAAGAAACCGCTGAGGCAAGAATGCCACTACCAACATATGGTTTTTTTAGTAAACGAAGTAATCCCTGAACGGTACCATCTTCCCCTAAATTACCATGAATAATTGGGAAATAAACATCAATGTCTCGTTGTTCACTTAAGTTGAGAATTGGTGCTAAAGGATTGCCTTCATCAACTGATTTCAGTGCGTCTGCCACAACTTTGTCTTCTGGTTCGCCATCAAAAATTCTTCTTGATGAAGCATCACTCAACAAATAGCCATCTTTGGTAAACATGAACAAACTGATTTCATAACGATCTTTATCCATCGCATCATAAATATTATGCGCAGATCGTTTCGAAACATCGTGCTCTGATGAATTACCACCAAACAGCAGGCCAACATGAATCTTTTTTTCCGTACTCATTAAAATCTCATCCCATCACTTAGATTTTGTATTGAACCTAAAGTATACCATGAATCTATAGAGAAAAAAATTTAATAAATAAATTATTTGGCATTAAAATTGCCAGTCACGACAACTTTGCCGATCATTTTGTTACTTTCTACTTGTTCATGTGCTCGACGTAAACTGTCTGCATTAATTCCTGTTAAAGTTAATGTTAATGTTGAACGTAATTGCTTGTTATCCAACAATTCAGCAATCTTTGCTAAGATTTGACCTTGAGTCGCCATGTCATCCGTGTGAAAGATACTCTTGGTAAACATAAATTCCCAAGCAAAAGTAATGCTTTTTGCTTTTAGCAATCCCATTGGTAGTGGGTGGGCATTTTCCACAATGGAAGTAATAAATCCTTCTGGGGCCACAATTTTAGCTAAAATTGGTAAATAAGCATCAGTTGATTGAAAAATTGCTGCGTACTTTACCGTTTCAATCCCAACTGCTTTCAACTGATCAGAAAGTGACTGATGATAATCTAAAACAACATCAGCCCCCATTTTTTTAACCCACTCAATTGTTTCTGGTCTTGAAGCCGTCGTAATCACTTTTAATCCAGCCCATTTGGCTAACTGTATCGCAATTGATCCTACTCCTCCGGCTCCGTTAATAATTAGAACTTCCTTACCTGAATTGGCATTTTCTTTAGGAATTAGTGCCATCCGGTCAAAAAGTGTTTCCCAAGCAGTTAAACTAGTCAAGGGCATGGCTGCCGCTTCCTCAAGACTAATTTTATTGGGTGCATGAGCAACAATTCGTGCGTCTACCAATTGAAATTCTTGATCACTACCAGCACGATTATTTGTACCTGCATAAAAAACATGATCACCAGTCTTAAAATTAGTAACTTGATCACCCACTTCAGCAACAACACCATAAGCATCAAAACCTAAAACAGTCGGATTCTTAGTTTCTGGATGACTCTGACGCATCTTAGTGTCCACCGGATTAACAGAAACTGCCTTAACTTCTACTAAAAGGTCATTTCCGCTTGCTTTGGGACGATCAATTTTCAAATTTCTTAAACTATTAGGATCCTCAATTGCCAATCCTTTATAAAAACCAATTGCATTTATTTGTTCACTCATCGAAATTTACTCCTTTAAAATCTAAAATCATTTTCCTCATTCAAATAATCATTTATTTCTTTTGGCATTTCTGGATTTAAAACCAAAGCTTGCAATAGTCGTTGTCGATTATATAAGCGAGTCCACATCTGCTCGTCTTCCTTGGTTTGAATCGAAACTAATTCATGCCGCCAATTTTTCAGCGCCAAAAGTAAAAAGTCACTATATAATTTATTTTGATTTGTTAAATCCGCAATATAGCTTCCTAAGCGTTCCGGTTCTCCAAAAATTAATGGCGTTGTTAGTCGTTTGTAACGGGCCAATAAAACTGCCAGCATAAGAATCTTGTCGGCTCTGACCAAACTGTCATCAACTGCTAACTCATCTAACACATTACCAATATGCGTATAAGCGTGTGCCCAACCCTTTTTACCTGCATAACCACGCGTATCAGTTTCCATCGCAATATACGTGACTAACTGATCGACCAAAGTGTTCTTGCTCTCGTCATCAATAAAATGCGAACCAGCACGATCAATATACAGCAACGTTGATAAAAACATTAGACTGAATGAACGTTTAAATATACCATCATTTTGTGGTTCCGTAATATGTTCAAACAAACTCTGATCTTGAATTAAGTGATCAAAAACTAATTTCAGTTGTTTTTTCGACGTAATCTGTTGTTGCAGAATATCGCTAAACAAGAAATAAACTCCCTTATCACGAATCAATAAATCAGTCGAACCAATATGTTGAAATAAGTGCAACAAATCATCATCAGAAATTTCTTCTAATTTATGATCATTCAACTGATCGCGAAGTGACTGAATTAATTCACGAATCCCATCTTTATCATCTGGTAAATTAATTTCGGTTGGTTTTGTCACCGTAATTGAAGTAATGATTTTGTCTATCTCTGGTAGTAACGATTGATAGATTTGACCACTTTGTAATTTAACACGTAATTCTTGAAGTTTGCTACGTACCTCTTCGACTTCTTTCATAAGACTATTCTCCTTAATTAATAGTTCAATTTTAACACGTCTCCAAATCAAACGTGCCAATAAACCGTTGACTCGTATTCATTTTTTTGCGTATTATTGTCTATTTACCGGTTCATGGTAAAATGAATAAAAGAGGAGGAGTTTTTCATGTCAAAACATCAAATCCGACGAGATTTAAAACGTGAAGTTAAACAAGTTTTTAAAGGGCACTGGGGACAAGCTTCAATGACAGCAATTGTCCCAATTGTACTTCGGGCAATTATCGGCTTCGTCATTTCTTTAGCTATTTTACTTGGCCTTTACCTTGTGATCAAGAATCCTCATTTGCTCAATCATGAAGTTAATACTTACACCCAACAGACGACTTCCAATTCAGGGGCGTCTAACGTTTGGAATTTCCTTCGTAGCGCAATTGTCACCTTTATTGGTGTTGGCATTAGTTACACTTTTCTTGATTGGTTACGTGAACCTAACCGCGAGTTTGCACCTATTAAAAGTGCTTTTCAAGTTTTTACTCGCCGTTATTTCATTCCAACACTTGCGATCTTTGTCATTCAATTTATTTTCTTATTTCTGTGGACTTTACTCTTCATCATTCCTGGAGTCGTTAAATACTATGCCTATTCACAATCCTATTTAATTTATAAGGATCAATTGGCTGCCGGAAATGGTGATCGGATTGAATACATTGATTGCATTACTATGAGCCGTCAGTTAATGGATGGTCACAAACTTGAATTATTCTTGTTACAGTTAAGCCTGTTTGGTTGGTATATTTTATCCTTATGTAGCTTTGGAATTGGTTTCATTTGGTACGTGCCATATTCTCAAGGCGTCTATGCAGCATTTTATAAGCATCTTGTTGCTATTCAATAAAACACAGACTGAAAAAATACATTTTCAGTCCGTGTTTTTAATTTCAACCTTTAAAAAATTAAGGTGTATTAGATTTTACGTTTGCTAGCGTATTTGAAGAACTAAAGAAACGTGTTCTTCAGTCATTTTAGCTAAACGAAAAATCTAATACACCTTAATTTTCACAATTTTTAACTATTGATTCTTTAAAATCAAATGTTGCTGTAACCAATAATTAATACCTGTTCCCACAAATATTGCAACCATCATCACACCAATCGGATGAAATGGATTCCATAAACCTTCACCATCTGTTTTTGTGTAACCCACTAAAAACTTAATAACGTCCTCTGTCCAGTCTAAATTCATAGCCGTATGAAATTGCATTAAAAATCTAATGACAACCACAATACCAATTAAAACTGTGAGCCAAATGATTAACCGTGTTCTTCTTTTAAATAAGGCCGATAAACTACCAAAGAAAGTCCCGATAACCGCAAATGACCATAGTAATAACCACTCGTAAAAAATTTGTGCCGGAACATTCCAAAAGCTATGAAATCCTAAGAACTGACCAAAAAGTTGATTGTAAAATGTGTTATCCACATTTCCTGCATTAGGGACGACTACCATATAATAATACCCATAATTAATCAAACTCATTAATAAACTACATAGGCTAACTACTCCAATTGTAGCCTTCCATACTGTTCGGCGTGAAATACCATTTTGAATATAGAATTTAAACGGACCGTAAATACGATATGAAGAAATAAATAAGAACAAAACTGAAATAAAAGGCAATAAGTTATTTTGCAATAAATTATGTAATGAAACACCTTTAAGACTGCCTGTAAACAAAAATGTAAAAACAACTGGTAAAACAAACATCACCACAAGCGTCAAAAGATAGGTATAACCTACTCCTTTCAAACTATGTTTTAGTTTATTTTTAAAGACAGATTTAGTTTTCACTTGACTGTGCCTCCCCCACTTGTTAAATGAATAAAGAGTTTTTGCAAATCCATTCGTGAAATTTGAACCGTATCCGGAATTTCACGATCATCATTTAAACTTCCAAACACATAATTGCCCTTCAAATTTCCCAGTGATTCGGTACCAATAATGTTCAGTCCTTCTGTGTATTGATCAACAATTTCGCCTGGTCCTGTAATCACGTATGCCTGTGACAGCATATGATCCACATCATCATCCACCAAAATTTTACCGTTTTCTAGAACAAAGACATGTTCAATCATGTTGGCAATTTCTTCAATCATGTGAGTGGAAATCACAAAGGTGCGGGGATGACTACTATACGTATCTAAAAGTTCTTTATAAAATAGCTCCCGGTGATTAGCATCTAATCCAAGAATGGGTTCATCTAAAAAAACGTAGTCAACCGGTAAACAAAGTGCAATGATCAATTTAAAGATTGTTCGATAACCAGTTGATAATTGTCCAAATCTCAATTTAGGATTTAACTCAAATGCCTCACATAAATGTTTTGCATAAGTTTCATCAAATCCACCATACATGATTTTTGAAGCTTTGAACAATTCCTGAAGACGAACACGTTTTTGATAAAGATTAACTTCACTCATCAAATATATTTTACCCAGCAGTTCATCATGTTCATGAGTAGAAACACCATCAATTGTCACAGTGCCGTCGTTGGCAAAAATTCGATCCGTAATAATATTGAGTAAGGTACTCTTACCGGCACCATTTCGTCCAAGTAATCCGTAAATACGATTTGGTTCGATCGTCAAACTAACACCATTCAGAATTTGTTTTTTCCCAAACTTCTTGGTTACTTCAGAAATCTTAATCTCCATTTGTTTTGAACCCCCTTTGGATAAGCTTAATTAATTCAACTTCTGATAATTTTAAATTTTTTGCTTCTGACACAATTTTTTTGACATAGTCTTCAAAAAAAGCACTCTGTCGTTTTTCTAGAATTAATTGATAAGCACCCTTTTTAACAAACATACCAAGTCCACGTCGTTTTTCAACTAACTTTTCAGTCACAAGAATATTCATTCCCTTTAAAACTGTGGCTGGATTTATATGAAATTCTCGCGACATTTCTGTCGTTGAGGGAACTTGTGTTTCTTCTTTAAACGCGCCAGTAAAAATTCCTTCTTCAATCTGATTAGCTACTTGTAGATAAATGGGTTCTTGCCCACTAAAATCAAATTGCATATCATCACCACCTCAAAATTGCATATCTACAGTTGGCACTACTAATTTTTCATAAATAATCACGGTAATTAAATAATAACCCAAATACAGGAGTAAGAAAATTCCAAATGGTGTTTGCAAATGAATATAGGGATTTCCCATTAAAGGAACAAACATTTTCAATCCAAACATAACATGAATCACACCTAAGACGCCAGGTAACAGGAATAACACACCTAATTCTCTTCGAATAGAACGACGAATCAATTTTTGTCGGGTTCCTAACCGATTGAGCATTCGATAGCGTCTTTTATCAGTCTGTGCACCAGATAAAACTTTAAACATTAAACAACTCGCAAGCATGGTGAGAAATGCCAATCCTAAGAAGAAACCGACAAATTCTAAACCGCCGAACATAACGTTGGCTACCTGATAGACTGGGTAGGCACCACCTAAATTTTGAATTGCCATTTTTTGAGAAAACTGATTTTCCTGAATCGTAGCAATCTGCTTCAAAACAGAAGTGTTTTTAGTAAGACCACTAGTTTTTAATAACGTTAATTTAGATTCCCCGGCCTTGATCTTTTGGAATTTACTATGTGTCACCAATTTAACCTGTTGTAAATCATAGTTTGATTGTAAACCTAGCAATTGTTCTTGTGCATGTTCATTATTTTGCAATTTTTTAACCGTAACGTTTTGAACGATAACCTTTTCTTGTTTAACCTTACTTATTTGAAAAGCTATTTTTTGAAACTCATTTTGATCAAAGTAAACTGTTTTACCCTTTATTTTTCTAGTATACGTTGTTTGTTCCTTTAAATTCAGTTTTTGAACTAGCTTTTGTGTTTTAGGTGTTGGCTTATAAACCACCAAGTCGTAAGCAGAACTACCTCTCGCAATACTTGGAATCAAACGATGATAACCCATTCCAACCGTAATCGCGCCTAATGCCAAGGCAAACAAAATACTAACTATCGCCAACATCTTCGTATAATCACGTATACGAAAATTTAATTGTCCCAATGTAAACCCATTTAGTTCTTTAGATACCAGTTGTCCACGTTTCAAGGTCAAAATAAGAATTTGAAAAGGGGCATTGTACAAACAGTAGGTACCCAAAACAATCGTTACGAGCGCAATTGGGATGGAAAGCAACGTCAAGGTTTCAATTGTTGCCATTGCCCAGTATCCGATCGCTAATAATATAAGTCCAAAAAAGCCTTCCGCATAGCGCCAACTAGTTGTCTTGATAGGCTTATCAGCAGTTGTGTTCCCGCGAAGCAATTTCAAAACTGGTCGATGCAATAACTTATATTGGTTAATAATCGAAGCCATAAAAAAGAGAATGATAAAAAAGACAAACGTCACTATTAAAGCTAGATTGTTTAACGCAGTAAAATGAGTCATCTGAACATCCAATCGGCTCATTAACAATTGTGCCAATCCTTTAGTAAGTTTCACACCCACGAGAACTCCCAACGCGGTCGAAATAACACCAATTAATAAAGTTTCTAAAAAAATTAGAACACCTAGGCGCGACTTTTTGCCACCCAACATGATAAACAATCCGTAATCGTGTTCACGCATATTCATCAAAAAAGAATTGGCATAGACAATATAAACTAGTGTAATTATTCCAAGTAGCACTGAGCCAAATTGAAAAACAACGAATGTTAATCCAATTGAAATATTTCCCTTGATTAAGGCTTGATTTGTAGCGATTGCCTCAAACATGTAAAATATTGCACCTGAAATTATCAATCCAGAGAATAACACCATGTAATCACGCCAGCGGTCTTTAATGCTCACGAATGCTAGCTTAAATAACATCGATCGTTTCCTTCTGATCGTTAAAGGTTCCAAGTTTATTCAAAATTGTTTGATAAAACTCCGTGCGACTTTGTTTTCCAGCTTCTAATTGTTCACCAATTTGACCATCTTTTATAAAAAGAATTCGTTCACAATAATTAGCCGAAAACGGATCGTGTGTAACCATTAAAATAGAAACTTGTTCTTCATCATTAATTTGTTTTAAAGTCTCTAAGAGTTCGCGAGCATTCTTGGAATCCAGTGCTCCCGTTGGTTCATCAGTGAACAGTATTTGTGGTCGTGAAATTAATCCCCGTGCTGCAGCAACACGTTGCTTTTGTCCTCCAGATATTTCAACTGGATACTTATCTAATAACTGACTAATGCCTAATTGACTAGCCACTTGGTGAACTAACTCATTTATTTGACGTTTCTTTACGCCTTGTAAAGTTAAAGGTAACCCGATGTTTTCCGCATTTGACAAACTTTCCAAAAGATTAAAATCCTGAAAAATGAAACCAATTTGTTTAGCACGAAAATCTGAAATCTGATTGCCTTTCAATTGTGTGATATCTTGATTTGCAATTAAAACATTGCCCTTCGTCGGTTGATCCATGGTTGCTAAAATATTTAGCAAAGTTGTCTTACCAGAACCCGAAGCGCCCATTATGCCAACGAATTCACCTTTTTTAACATTAAAATTAACATCCTTTAGCGCTGTGTACTGTTTTTCGTTTTTCTTTCCATACACTTTGGTCACACTCTGAACATCAATAACCGTTTGCGTTTTCACAGTTTTATTCCCCCACATTAGTGAATTAGTTAGTTACTCATGTGATTAACTATACTGAAGAACTAATTTTCTGTCAAGAAAAAAAAGCCTTTAAATCAAAGAAACTGAGAGTTTTCCCCAGTCTCAATTTGATTTAAAAGCTTTTTTGAATTTTTTTAGTCTAGTTTAGCCACATTATCATGAATCATCTGAGCAGAGCTAGCAAATTTCTTTGTTTCTTCGTCTGTTAATGGTAAATCGACAACTGATTCGATTCCATTTTTACCAACGACTGCTGGTAAACCAACATACGTATCATACTTCTTACTATAACCTGATACTGGGCAAACTAACCGGGCATCTGACAAGACTGCCTGTCCCAAACTCACACCACAAGTAGCAATGGCATCAGAAGTGAAGCCTTTTCCTGAAGCAACTTCCCAAGCTCCTTGTTTAGCTTCATCAGCTAACTTATCAAAATCAAAGTTCTTAGCTTCAGGTAAGTCTTGAATCGCCTCACCTTGGACCCGAACACTTGACCAAGCTACAAATTGCGTATTACCGTGTTCTCCTAACACATAACCTTCAACACTGCGCGGATTAACATTTAATTTCTCACCAACAACTCGCTGCATCCGTGCTGTATCTAAGAAAGTTCCGGTACCAAAAACGCGTTGTTTTGAAAATCCAGTTAATTTTTGTAAGTAACTTGTCACAGCATCACAAGGATTCATAATATCGATAATAAAGCCTTTGAATCCTGAAGCAACAATCTTAGGTGCAATTTCTTTCACAACAGCAGCTGTAAATTTGAATTCATCAAAGCGGTCACCACCGTTAGTTGAAATTGAAATGTCTCCAGCCGAGATATACAAAATATCAACATCTTTCAGGTTATCATAATCCTGAATTGTCACTTGCGTTGTTGTGTTTAATCTTGCTTGTGCATCCTGCAGGTCTAATTGCTCCGCACGTGCCTTCTTTTGATCTTTATCAATAAGTACTAGGGAATCTGCAATTCCCTTTGTAACCAAAGTATATGCAACTGTACGTCCAACATTACCTAAACCAATAATTCCAAATTTTCGCATCTTAACACCCTTTTCTCATTATTAACTTTATCGTACCATTTTTCAAAAGATGGTCAATATAAAAAAGTTACCAAAACTTATTGTGTCAGTTTTGATAACTTTTTATATGAGAACTTATTTAACAGACTTTACAGGTAAAACGGCACCCTTGTAATGAGTCTTGATCCATGATTGTGTACTCTTGGATTGTAGTGCCTTAACCAATTTCTTGATCGCCTTATTATTCTTTTCATTAGGACGAATTGCAATGATATTCTTATATGGTGATGAAGATTTTTCAATTGCAACTGATTGTGTGATTGGATTTAAGCCACTTTGGACCGCGTAGTTCGCATTAATCACAACAGCATCGCCCTGATTATTCTTATATAATTGAGGCATCAACTTTGGTTCGTAGCTGTGCTTGAATTGTAAATGTTTAGGATTAGAAGCGATATCACTAAAGTTAGCGCTTGTAATATCCACACCCTTCTTAATAGTGATTAACCCAGCATCCTTAAAAATCGTTAAAACTCGCCCATAATCAGGGGTATTGCTGCTAACTAACACGGTTGCATTCTTGGGAAGATTTTTTAAGTTCTTATATTTTTTTGAAAATACTGAAATTGGTTCCAAATGAACGGCACCAGCATCAATTAAGTTACCCTTATTTGCCTTATTCCATTGCTTGAGGAATGGAATGTGTTGGAAATAGTTAGCATCAATATCGCCGTTAGCCAAGGCCTTGTTTGGTAAAACATAATCTTGGAAAACTTTAATTTTTAAATTGACGCCTTCCTTTTTTAATTCAGGTTGCACATGTTTTAAAATCTGGGCATGAGGTACCGCGGATGCCCCAACCGTAATGGTGGTTGTTTTAGAACTCGTACTTGTCTTTTTACCACAAGAAACCAACAACAATGCAGTTGCAGCAACTGCTAATAAACTAAAAATTTTACTCTTCTTCATATTCAAACTCCTCCTAAAATTAAAGTACACGTTTATCAACTTTTCGGGTTGCGAAGTCCCCGATAAATTGGAAAGCAAAAACAATTAACACAATAATTACCGTGGCAACCAAAGTTACCGTGTTATTACTACTCTCAAATCCTTCTTGGTAAGCCAAATTTCCTAGACCACCAGCACCAATTGCACCGGCCATTGCCGTGTAACCAATCAAAGAAATGGTTGTCACAGTAATGCCTGAAATCAAGGCCGGTAAACTCTCTGGTAACAAAACCTTAGTAATGATCTGCCATTGACTTGCTCCCATAGCATCTGAGGCTTCTAACACGCCACGATCAATTTCATGAAATGCCAATTCCACCATTCGTCCATAAAACGGTGCGGCTGAAACGATCAACGATGGTAATGCGGCAACGGGACCAATGATTGTCCCGACCACCTGTTTGGTAAAGGGCAATAATAGAACAATCAAAATAATAAACGGAATGGATCGGAACACATTCACAAACAAGGCAACAATCCAATTGATAATTCTAACAATCAAATTATGACTACCACTTGTTTCAAATAGCAGTAAACCAATAAAATAACCTAAAACTGCGACAGCGACGATTGAAACAACCGTCATCCAAATGGTCTCCCAAGTAGCACTCCACATTTGATTCCAATCAACCGTACTAAACTCAAAATAGCCAGTATTACCGCCCATGTTCGATCACCTCCGTTTCAACACGCATCGTCTTTAGATAATCTAAGGCGCCCTTGATATCTTGTTCATCACCAATTAACTGCAAGAACAGTGACCCAATTGCACCCTCCTGCGTTTGATGAATATTTCCTTCAATAATGCTAATTCGTAGTTTCGGAAACTTATGAATGATTTCAGATACAATAGGCAGATTTGCTTGATTGCCATGAAAAGTTAACTGAATAATACGGCCATTAGGATATTCTTTTAACAGTTGTTCAACTGCTACATTTGTATCTTCCGGTGATGGTGCTGCCTCGGAATAAACAAATCGTTTGGTAATTGGCTGTTGTGGATGATTAAAAACATCTAGAACTTGACCAGATTCGATAATCTTACCACCGTCTAAAACAGCCACATGATCACAAATTTTTCGAATAACATGCATTTCATGCGTAATCAAAATAATCGTAATCCCTAAACGTTTGTTAATATCCATTAACAAATCCAAAACCTCATCGGTTGTCTGTGGATCTAAAGCACTGGTTGCTTCATCTGAAAGTAAAATTTCAGGATCATTTGCTAAAGCTCTAGCAACGCCTACCCGCTGTTTTTGTCCACCGGACAGTTCAGACGGATAAGCATCTTCCTTACCCTCTAATCCAACTAACTTGATCAATTCATCTGCTTTTTTCTTTCGATCATCTTTTGAAATTTTAGCAATTTCAAGGGGAAATTCAATGTTCTTACGAACGGTTCGTGACCATAATAGATTAAAATGTTGAAAGATCATGCCAATTTTATGGCGTTTTTTTCTTAAAGCTCCCCGATCCAACTTAGAGATTTTTGTACCATTGACTTCAACCTCACCAGTCGTTGGTGTTTCAAGACCATTTAACATTCGAATTAAGGTTGTCTTACCAGCACCGGAATATCCAACTATTCCAAAGATTTCGCCATCCTCAATTTGCATATTCACATCTTCAATTGCTTTAACAGTTCCCTTTTCTGTTGTGAAGGTCTTAGAAACATCTTTAAATTCTATCAAATAATCAACCTCCTCTTTCTTTTAACCAAACAAAAAAGTCCTTCGTCCTGCTGATATAAAAATCAACCAGGACAAAAGACTTCTCTTCCGTGTTACCACCCAAATTTACCAACTTTTCACAAAGTCGGCCTTAACGAGTCAAACAACTCTAACGCTATAATGGGCGCACCCAGTATTCACTTACAGATTGCTCGTAAATACCTTTTCTAATCAAGACCATCTTCAACTAACCTTACTGTTCCGTCTCACCAATGGGAACTCTCTTAAAGTAATAATCAATTTACTCATCTTGTTTTAATGTTTAGCTATTAAATGCAGTATACCCATTCATTTCATGTCTGTCAACCACAAATATTAGCTTTATTTAAAAATCTGTTTTTTGTAATGTATTATACGAATCATGATGGAAACGCATCGACATAATCAATCCAATTCCGATCATATTACCAATAAGTGCCGACCCACCTTGACTTACAAAGGGGAGCGGAATACCAGTTAAAGGTAACAACCCAATGTTCATGCCGATATTTTCTAAAACATGAAATAGGATCATCATAATGGTTCCAGTGGCAATATAAGCATAGAAAGCATTTTTAGTATCAAAAGTTACCCGTAACATTTGATAGATTAAAAGCATATACAGTAAAATTAAAACAGCACTTCCAATGAAGCCAAAGTTTTCACCGATTACAGAAAAAATCATATCTGATTCACGAACTGGTACATAAACATTAGAAACATTGAAACCTTTTCCAAATATTTGACCAGATCCAATGGCTTTAATGCTCTGCCATAGCTGATAGCCTTGATTAGTTGTATCTGCTGAAGGATGCAACCAAGTATCAATTCGGCTAAATTGATAACTCTCGAAACCAACATGTGATAATATCGTTCGTCCCCAGTCACTGACTACCAACATTAGTGTGCTGCTGGCCAAAATAGTAACCGTTACAAATGCTGGTACCAGAATTCTCCACGTTATTCCAGAAACAATGATCAATCCTGCAAAAATAGCAATAAAAACAAGCATGGTCCCAAAATCATTTTGCAAAAGTAATAGTACTGGAATGGGAATGGTCCAAAGAATCATTTTACCAATTAACTGCCAATCAGATCGCATCGTGTGTCGTTTATGCTGAGCATTGAAATCTGTAATAACCTTGGCCATCATTAAAATATAAGCCGGTTTCATCACTTCAGACGGCTGAAAAGTAAATCCCTTAAAAGCAAACCAACTTTTAGCACCGCTGGCCGCATAAGTTCGACTATAAAACAGCAAAACGGCCACCAACAGAAAAATACCAAACCAATATGCATATGGAGCTAGCCTCCAAAGTTGTTCAGAATCAAACTGCATAATGACAACTACCGCGGCGATCCCTAGTACATACCAAACTAACTGTGAAGCAACCTGTCGAATGACCTTTACACTACCCGTATCATGCGACGCAGCCACATATATTGAAGCCAGGCCAATCAAAGCTAACATTAAAACCGAAAAAATTATTCCATAATCAATGCGAGAATCGCCTTCCCGTCTTCTAACTCGTGAATCGTTATTCAATACAAAGACCCTTCCTTAATCTGCTTATGCCTACTGGTGAAGATTGTATTCTTGCAAAAGCCATTCAACGGCATCGTCTAATGACTTCGCCGTAAAATCTCCGCCGCCAATTAAATGAGTCGCAAATTCCTTATCTTGCGGAGTAATTTCGCCAATTAAATTTTTAGCAATGAATAGCTGCTGGATGGTTTCTCCATTAACTTCTTTTTCTTCTATTTGAACTTTGACACTCTGTTGCTTTTTAGACATATTTTCCTCCATACGAGTTAATTTAATATTTTTTCATCAGGATGTGGGTTACGTTTCAACGTAAAGTAGTTCGGAACAGGATCATAGCCACCCTTAACGAATGGATTACAGCGTAAGATCCGTGCTATTCCCATTAGAGTTCCCTTAAATGCACCATGTTTTTTTAGGGCTCCAACCATGTAATTAGAACAGGTTGGGTAATATCGGCAACTTGGTGGAAAAAGTGGTGATATAAATTTTTGATAGGCACGCACAAACATTAAAAATAAGCTTTTCAAATGTATCCACCTCTCTAAAATATCCAATCTAACAGCCTATTATAGCACACCCATTATTCTCTCAAAAGATGAAATCTGCTCAAAATCAGGGCATAAAATCAAACGAACAGACGGTCAATTAAGCAACACGTTTCACTAAATGTTGTTAATCGACCGTCATTAGTTTTCTTTTTTTATCAAAAAATTAATTTTTGACCGTTAATGTTGTATTCGGATCTGATACGCGTTTAATCTGGGCACCCAAAGCACTCAGTTTACCATGGAAATTATAATAACCACGATCTAAATACTTTAAATTAGTAACTTGTGTGTATCCCTTTGCTACCAGGCCAGCAATCACTAGTGCCGCTCCAGCCCGCAAATCAGTCGCAGCAACTTCTGCACCACTAAAGTTTGTCGGTCCATTCATAATGACCGACGAACCTTCAATTTTATATTGTGCATTCATTCGGCGTAACTCTTCCAAATGCATGAATCGATTTTCAAAGACGGTTTCAGTTAAAGTGCTGGTTCCATGTGCCAACAATTGCAAAACAGAGATTTGAGGTTGCATATCCGTGGGAAATCCAGGATGTGGTAATGTTTTAATTGAAACTGGTTGTAATCGTTTAGGACCAACTACTCGAATTCCCTCATCATTTTCAATCACCTGTACACCCATTTCACGCATTTTCGAAATCAGTGGCTTATTGTGCTCAGAGATCGCATCTTTAATTAAAACATTGCCTTGTGTGGCAGCCGCTGCCACCATAAAAGTACCTGCCTCAATACGATCTTGCACCACGGCATGATCTGTTCCATGGAGATGACGGACACCAACAATTCGAATAGTCTCAGTACCGGCTCCCGTCACGTGAGCACCCATTTTATTGAGAATCATCGCTAAATCAACGATCTCAGGTTCACAAGCCGCATTTTCAATCACACTAGTACCCTGAGCCAAAGTCGCCGCCATCATGATATTCTGTGTGGCACCAACACTAGGAAAATCTAAATAAATGTTAGTCCCAATCAGCTTTCTCGCACTAGCTTCTATGTAACCATCATGTTGCGTGATATGTGCACCTAGGGCTGTTAATCCCTTCAGATGTAAATCAATCGGACGCGAGCCAATCGCACAGCCACCAGGCATAGCAACTTTTGCATGTCCCGTTCTAGCTAATAACGGTCCCATAACCACCACCGAAGCACGCATTTTTGAAACGTATTCAAATGGTGCCTCAGTCGAAATTTTATTGGTTGCATCCATTAGAATTTGATGTTGTTCTTCATCAAATTCCACAT
Organism: Pediococcus ethanolidurans; assembly: GCF_964062635.1. NCBI lineage: Bacteria > Bacillati > Bacillota > Bacilli > Lactobacillales > Lactobacillaceae > Pediococcus > Pediococcus ethanolidurans. The sequence goes on along the minus strand of NZ_OZ061250.1, from coordinate 1,413,769 downwards.
CTACGTTCAAAAATCGCAGCACATTATTCATGGTATACACATCAGACAAAATGGGAACGTTACTGAGTTTTAATTGACCTTCACTGGCCAAAATTCCAGCCGCCAAAATTGGTAAAACAGCATTTTTGGCGCCTTCAATCTCAACTACACCTTTTAGTCGATTGCCGCCCTTAACAATAATCTTATCCACGAACGAAACCTCCACTATTTTAATAAGTATCCTAAATTTCTAATATTATTAATTAATTCGAGAAAAAATGAGCTATTCAAATAGCCTAGCCCGATCGATAACAAAACAATCAGTACTTTAAATTGGTTTGGATCCGAAACATGAAGAATTCGTTCCAAATGAATTCCTTGGATCGCCCAAAATGAAATCAAAATAAAAAAGAAATAACATATCAACGTTAATAAAGCTTGTATCCCAAATAAGTTCATAAAATCCTCTTCAATCTTTGATTTATTACAATAGTATCATATCCATACTAAAAATTCGCGTTTCTTTCTCACTTTAACGAATTAATAACAAAAATTTTAAATAGCGAGACATTGGTATTTTTATGTAACAAAAAAAGCCGAGAAAATTCTCGACTTTTTTATATCGTAATTAATGTTTTGCAACGTTAATTCGATTAATTGCACGACGCAACGAAATCTGGGCACGACGCAACTCTGAGTTGTCATGAGCATCTCGGGCCTTCCGAATAGTTTTTTGGGCTCGTTGACGCGCATTTTCAGCTCGATTAACATCGATATCAGATTCATTTTCAGCAGTATCCGCAACAATCGTGGCTGTGTTATCCGAAAACTCCACAAAGCCGCCATTAACCGCAACTGCATCCTCTTTTTTATTAGAGTCATCATGCTTAATTCGTACTTCATCAATCGATAGTGACGCAATAATAGGGACATGGTTAGGCATGATTCCTAGCTGGCCGTTTTGTGTTTTTACAACCAACATAGTGGATGTTCCGTCATAAACTTGACCATCAGGAGTCACGATACTAACGGTTAATACTGATTTATCAGCCAATTAGAATTCCCCCTTATTTGCTAGCGGCACTAGTTAACTTCTTCGCTTTTTCAACGACTTCATCAATATTTCCGACTTGACGGAAGGCATCTTCAGGTAAATCATCATATTTACCTTCAAGAATTTCTTTGAAACCTTTTACTGTTTCTTCAACTGGGACATAAGAACCAGGTTGACCAGTAAACTGTTCCGCAACTGAGAAGTTTTGTGATAAGAAGAATTGAATTCGACGAGCACGAGCAACAATCGTTTTTTCTTCGTCAGACAATTCATCCATTCCTAAAATAGAAATGATATCTTGCAACTCACGATAACGTTGTAAAACATGCTGAACATCTGTAGCTACTTTATAATGCTCTTCACCAACAACAGATGGATCCAATGCACTTGAAGTAGAAGCTAAAGGATCAACGGCAGGATAGATACCTTGCTGTGTTAAGCTACGTTCCAAGTTAGTTGTTGCATCCAAATGAGCGAAGGTTGTGGCTGGAGCAGGATCAGTATAATCATCGGCAGGCACATAAACGGCCTGAATCGAAGTAATTGATCCCTTCTTGGTTGAAGTAATTCGTTCCTGCAACTGACCCATTTCAGTAGCCAACGTTGGTTGATAACCAACGGCAGAAGGAATACGACCAAGCAATGCGGATACTTCAGAACCGGCTTGAGTGAATCGGAAAATGTTATCAATAAATAACAACACATCTTGTCCTTCAACATCACGGAAATATTCCGCCAATGTTAAACCGGTCAAAGCAACCCGCATACGTGCACCAGGCGGCTCATTCATCTGACCATACACCATGGCAGTTTTTTCAAGAACTCCCGATGCCTTCATTTCGAAATACAAATCATTTCCTTCACGGGTTCGTTCTCCAACACCAGTGAATACGGAAATACCATTGTGTTCCTGTGCAATATTATGAATTAATTCCTGAATTAAAACGGTCTTACCAACACCGGCACCACCGAACAGTCCAACCTTACCACCACGGATATATGGAGCCAGCAAATCAATAACTTTGATTCCTGTTTCCAAAATCTCCATGCTGGGGTTAAGGTCATCATACTTAGGTGGTTCACGATGAATAGGATTACGTTTTACTTCGGGTCCAAATTTTTCACCGTTATCAATTGTTTCTCCGAGGACGTTGAAAACCCGACCTAATGTCTTATCGCCAACAGGGACCGTAATTGAAGAACCAGTGTCCTCAACTTCCAATCCACGTTGTAAACCATCAGTACCATCCATGGCAATCGTACGTACCACACCATCACCAAGTTCAAGCGCAACTTCGGCAACCAAAATACTACCATCTGGTTTTTTAACGTTTAAAGCATTATTAATATCAGGTAAATTACCATCCAGAGGAAATTCAACATCAACAACAGGTCCGATAACTTGGACAACTTTACCAGTACTCATTATTAGTTAATTCCTCCCATCTAAATTTATTCTTGTGCAGCCTGACCACCGGTAATCTCAGTGATTTCAGTGGTAATCGCACTTTGTCGTGCACGGTTATATTGCAATTGAAGTGATGAAATTAAATCTTTAGCATTATCAGAAGCAGTTTGCATCGCTGTTGAACTTGATGCATGTTCAGCAGTCTTAGCATCCAAAATTGCCCCATAAACAAGGCTTTCTGCATACTGAGGTAAAATAGCTTGTAATAAAACAGCTTCCGAAGGTTCTGTTTCATACTCAGGCATTAGTTCTTTTTTACCCTGTTCTTTTTTTTCATCCTGACTTTTAACTAAAGCATCACTAATTGGCAACATTTTAATTGAATGAAATCTATTTGTTAAGCGATTTACAAAATGGTTATAACAAACATAAAGTTCATCAAACACTTGATTAGAATACATTGACGTTGCAGTTTGAACAATTTCCCGTACTTCGTTAAAAGTTGGTACATCGCTCACACCACGAAATTCATAAGCAACATTCATATTACGTCCCTTATAAAAATCTGCGCCAGTTCCTCCGACAGCTAAAATTACACTGTCATCAGCCGAATGACCTGTGGATTGAATGAAGTCCTCAGTTTGCTTGAGAACCGAGCTATTATAGCTACCGACTAACCCACGATCGGACGTAATAACCAAGAACCCAACTTTTTTAACTGGTCGTTGTTGCAATAAATCAGTGGCTGAAATTGTACTATCAGCATCTTCATTGCTTTTTTCGTTACCAGCAGCATTGGCGCTCATTAAGTGTGACTTTGCAAGATGGGCAACAATACTTTCAACTTTTTCCGCATAAACACGGTATCCAAAAGTATGTTTTTGAATCTGGTTAAGTTTTGCAGTTGAAACCATTTGCATCGCAATGGTAATTTGACTGGTCTTCTTAGTGGAGTCAATTCGTCTGAGAACGTCTTGTTCTGAAGCTGCCATTTTTTCTCACCACTTTCTGTCAATTAAAGCATTGTTTTATTTAGAAGTACTTTCGTCTTCTACTTTTGTTGGTTGAAATTGATCTGCAAATTCTTGAATTGCAGTATCCATTTTGTCGCTATCTGGTAAATCACCGGTTTTGCGGATGACATCTAACAAATCATCATGTGAACCATCAACATAAGCAATCAGTTCATCTTGGAAACGTAAAATATCATCAATAGCAATTTTATCCAAAAATCCGTGCGTCAACGCATACAAAATCAAAACTTGATGCTCAACAGCAAGTGGTTTATGCAATGGCTGTTTCAAAACTTCAACAGTACGACTTCCACGTGCTAGCTTTGCCTTGGTGGCATCATCCAAATCAGAACCAAATTGGGCAAATGATTCCAATTCACGATAAGAAGCTAAATCCAAACGCAATGTCCCAGCTACTCGTTTCATAGCTTTAATCTGTGCATCTCCACCAACACGAGATACAGAAGAACCAGCGTCAATAGCTGGACGCGTACCAGAATAGAATAGGTCACTATCCAAGAAAATTTGACCATCAGTAATTGAAATAACATTAGTTGGAATATAAGCTGCGATATCGCCGGCCTTAGTTTCAACGAACGGTAAGGCCGTCATTGATCCTGCTCCAAGTTTGTCATTCAATTTTGCTGCTCGTTCTAGTAAACGTGAATGCGTATAGAAAATATCACCAGGGTAAGCTTCACGACCAGGCGGACGTCTCAAAATCAAGGAAAGTTCACGATAAGCATCAGCTTGTTTTGAAAGATCATCATACACAATCAAAACATGTTTACCATTGAACATAAATTCCTCACCCATTGCCGCGCCAGCATATGGAGCTAAGTACAGCATTGGGGCTGGCTCTGATGAACCTGCACTCAAAACAATCGTGTAATCCATTGCACCAAACTTTTCGAGCGTATCAACCTGTGTACGTACAGTTGATTCCTTTTGACCAATTGCAACATAGATACAAATAATATTTTGATTCTTTTGATTCAAAATCGTATCAATTGCTAAAGATGTTTTACCTGTTTTACGGTCACCAATGATTAACTCACGTTGACCACGACCAATTGGAACTAATGAGTCAATCGCTTTAATCCCTGTTTGAAGAGGTTCGCTAACTGACTGTCGTTCCATAACGCCAGGAGCTTTTCGTTCAACTGGGCGTGTATGATCTGTTTTAATTTCACCCTTACCATCGATCGGTTGACCAAGTGTATTGACAACTCGTCCGATTAAGGCTTCTCCAACTGGAACTTCCATGATTCGTCCAGTTCTCTTAACTGTGTCACCTTCACGAATATCGTCGTAGCTACCAAGAATAACAATTCCGACATCGTTTGATTCAAGGTTTTGAACCATTCCGTAAACACCGTTAGAAAATTCTAGAAGTTCACCAGCAAGAGCATTATCTAAGCCATGAGCACGGGCGATACCATCACCGACATATGTAACGGTACCTGTTTCTTCGACATTAAGCTCGTCTTGATAGCCTTCTAATTGTTGTTTAATTAGAGCACTGATTTCCTCAGATTTAATGCTCATAAAAGTTTCACCTCTTCACAAAATCTCATTTAAGTAGCATTTTTTTGATCTTAGCCATTTTAGAACGAATACTGCCATCATAAATCAAACCATTTGATTCTAGTACGGCTCCACCAATAATACTTGGATCGAGCTGACTATTTATGATCACTTTTTTAGCTCCGATTCGTTTAGCAAATCCATCTGCCAAACGTTGCTTTTGATCTGAATCAACTTTAACCGCAGTTGATAGGTTTGCATAAGCAATATGATTATATTCATTGTAGAGCACTGTAAACTGCTCAATAATGTCCATAACATTACTTATTCGACCATAATCATAAACCATTTGAATCAAATTTTTGACATAAACTGAAGCATCTTTTTTTAGATTTTCAATAATAGCCGATTTTTGTTCATCATTTAAACGAACGTCGCCTAATACTTGTTCTAAATTCGGAACTTCAGTGAAAACTTGCTTAAGTTGCTGTAAGTCATCATAAACAGGTTCAAGTTGTTCTTTTTCAACAGCTAAATCAAAAAGGGCTTTTGAATATCGTTTGGCAATTGTCATCTTATCTAGACTCATTTTGCTTCCCCAACCCTTCAATGTAAGAATCAATTAACTGTTTTTGATCCTGCGCGTTTAATTCTTTTTGAATGATCTTAGAAGCAATTTCAATAGATAAACTAGCCACATCATTCTGAGCACCTTTGAGTGCATCTTTTCGCTCTTGTTCAATGTCTTTTTGAGCATTTTGCTTGAGTGATTGTGCTTCCTGTTGGGCACTTGCAACAATCTGTTCACGCTGTTTAGTACCATTATCCTTCGCATTGCTTACAATTGTGGAGGCTTCGGCATGAGAATTCTTCAACGCTTCTTCTCGTTTTTTAGCTAATTTTTCAGCATCTTGTCGTGATTTTTCAGCAGAATCGATATCGTTAGAAATGCGATCTGCCCGTTCTTTCATCATCTTTGTAACTGGGCCCCAGGCCACAACTTTAATTGCCCACATAAGTAGGACAAAGACGAGAGCAAAGAACAACATATCACCAAGGTACAATGAATTTGTAGTACCCAACACTAAATGTGAGAGCATCTATTGACACCTCCTTCTACCCTATTATTTGTTTGCTTGTATGACATCAAACTACTTGTTCATAACTATCAATGCCACAACGAAAGCGATAATAGGCATAGCTTCAACAAGACCAACACCAATAAACATTGTTGTTTTTAATTGACCAGATAATTCTGGTTGGCGTGCCATTCCTTCGAGCGTTTTTGAAATAACAAGGGCATCACCGATACCACCACCGATAGCGGCTCCCGACATAATAATTCCTGCTGCAATAGCTCCCATAGTTTTAAATCCTCCTAAAATATTAATTATTCCTCAGTCTGAATTTGTTGAGAAATATAAACTGAAGTCAAAGTGACGAAAACATACGCTTGAATACTACCCAAGAATACTGAGAATCCTTGCCAGATAAACGCAATCGGTATTGCAACAATTGTCATACCGATTCCACCAGAAAAGGCCATTTCTCCGATAATTTTCAGTAACATTTCTCCTGAAAAGATAACCCCATAAATACGTAAACCTAACGTAAGGAAGTCAATCAATTCGGTAAAAACACTAATTGGTAGCCAAAATGTAAACGGCGTTAAATATGATTCTTTAAAATACTTCTTGAAGCCGAGCTTTTTGACTCCAGAAAAATGTGCCAACATTAGCGTTATTAACGAGAACGTCAGCGTCACAATTGGATCTGAAGTTGGACTCCGCACATACGTTACACCATTCCAACCAATTTGTAGGAATAATCCAAGTTGGTTAGATACAAAAATGAATAAAAACAAAGTAAATGCATATAAACCAAAGTCCGGTGCATCACCATTTGTCACTGAGCCTCGAACAATATTATTTGTAAAGTCTATTAACCACTCCAAAACATTTTGTTTTCCAGTAGGTTTCAACTTCAAATTTCTTGAGAACAAGAACACTACTACAAGTACAATAATTGCCGCAAGTAATCCAGAAATAATATTGGTCGTATTAAAAGTAAGCCCCAAAAATTGGAAAGTAGAAACAGAGTCTCCACTCACAGAAGATCACCTCTTTTCCTAGCCTTAGTGAATTATTGAAGAATTGCAGGTCAATCACCCTAAAACGTCAACAATTATATAAAAATAGATCGTAATGCCTATTCAAAATACAAATAAAATAATACCACCAATTTAAGAAAAATACAAAAAAAGGAGGATTTTTTTCACTTTTTAAAAATCCATTTCACGCCTGATAAATCAGCATTTTCGATAAAGCGCTTTCCATTTTTACCCCATCTAAATTCGTGGTGTTTTTATGTTCAAAATAAATCAATTAAAATAAAAAAGAAGCAAAAAAATCGACATCTGTTTAAATAAACAGGATATACTCCTACCAAGGTAGACAAGCAAATAATTAAAACTTGTCTGCTGAGGAAGGAGTATTTTTTATGGGTCGAAAGGGTTCAAGATATAGTGTGGAAGAGAAACTCTTCTATATTAATTTAATAAAGGAGGGAATGGCAGCCAGGGCCATTGGAAAGAAGTACGATGTCCACTCCTCGCAAATAGCTCAGTGGGTGGAACGCTATGATGCAGGTGGCGTAGCGGCGTTACAAAGTCGACACCAACAACAAACGTATTCAAAGGGGTTCATGATGGAGGTGATTCAGGCCTATCTAGCGGGTGGAACATCATATCCTCAACTTGCGCGACAATACCATATTCCCAATAGTTCTGTCATCTACCAGTGGGTCAAACGGTATACTAGTGGTAAAGTACTCACAACCACTAGGAGGACTATCCCAATGAAAGATGGCAGAAAGACAGAACAGGTCGAACGTATCGAGATCGCACAATGGATCATTGCCAACGAGATGAACTATGTTGCCGCGACTACTCATTTTAACGTGTCCTATGGCCAAGCGTATGCTTGGGTCAAAAAGTTCAAGCAAGGTGGTCCCGACGCACTCGCAGACCGCCGCGGTAAGGCCAAGGAAGATACTGGTCAGTTGACTGAACTGGAACTAAAAGATTTAGAGATCAAGCGTCTCAAGGCACGGTTAGCCAATATCTCCACAGAGGTCGCTGTGCTAAAAAAACTCCAAGAGTTCGAAAGGATGGATGCCCTACAGAAGAAAAGTACCTCACGGTTCAAGCACTTACCAAAAAAATAAACCCAGACACAAATCAAGTGTATGGGGTTAGTTTCATGTGCCAATATGTTGGTGTATCTCGTGCTGCATACTACAAGTGGACTCACCGCAAGGTTACAGCGCAAGAACTCGAAAATAAAGCAATTTTGGCCTATATCATCGCACGTGAAGAGTCAAAAAATTATATTTATGGTGTTCGTACGATGACTATGTATCTTAATAAGGAAACACCTTATCATATCAGTCAAGGACGTGTGCGGCGCATTATGCGTCGTAACGGTATTCAATCATCGATTCGTGTGGCCAAACGCGATCGTAAAGCAGAAAAGAAGGAGTATATTCTCGCCAATAAATTACTTCATGAAGACGGCAGCCACGATTTCGCTCCTGAGCAACCAAACATGACTTGGGTAACTGATTGTAGCGAGCTAAGATTCGGACCAGGTAAGAAACAACGATTACGTTTGAGCGCTATCAAAGATCTTTATGATCACAGCATTATTGCCTGGTGTGTAGCGAGCACAGAGACAACGCAGTTAGTATCAGAAACGATCACGCAAGCCTTGAAAGCAAACCACGGTGTGAAGCCTCAATTTCTTCATTCCGATCAAGGCTCGGCTTACACTTCTGGTAGTTATAACACCCTGTTATCCGGAGAAGGCATCGTGCACAGCATGTCTCGCCCAGGAACACCAGGTGATAACAGTGCAATGGAGTGTTTTTGGAGCCAGTTGAAAACAGAAGAATTGGCTTTCAAAGCACCTCTTTCAGAAATCGAACTTGTCGGCATCATCAAGACGTACATTGCATGGCATAATACGGAACGACGCCAACTAACACTAAACGGGTCTACACTTTCTGGTATTGGTGAATAACTAATACCGGTTTTTTGTCTGTTTTGAAAATCAGAAAAATAAAAAAGGACATCTGTCCTCTTTGTGCTACGATTTAATCGCCAAAACAAATCGAAAAGAGGAAATTCAGATGTCCCTAACTAATTCTATCTTATGCTTATTCGAAATAACAGACCCAAACTTAATTGTCACTGGTATTTCTAAAGAACGGTGTTCCACAAACCAACGTATTCATGTCGTCCATGCAACTTTGTCTTATCAACTTTTAAAGTGCCCACATTGTGGCCATAAAAGCTTAATTAAAAACGGAACTCACATGAGTCACCTGCGTTTAGGAACCTTATCCGGTGGTCGTTACGAAATGCATTTAAAACGTCAAAGATACCAATGTAAAGATTGTTCAAAAACCTGTGGTGCTAAAACTAAGTTGGTTAATCGTAACGAAACTTTCACACATAATATCAAACATCAAGTGATCGTTTTGGCACGCGATATGTTGACGAGTAAAGAAATTGCTAAACTTTGTGGAATTTCGCCAAGCAGTGTTCAACGAATCCTAAATGCCAATATTCACTTAGCCTATCGTGTTAAACATCTCCCAGAGAATCTTTGCTTTGATGAATTTCGTTCCTGTAATCACTGGATGTCCTTTAATTGTTGCGATGCCGTTAGTCATCGCCGAATTGTTACTTTAAAAGATCGGCTAAGTAAAGATATCATTGACTACTTTGAAGCTCGTTTTTCGGTTCAAGAACGTGCCCAAGTTCAATCAGTGACGATTGACATGAATGCTGAATATGGCAGCTTCATTCATCGCTTATTTCCCAATGCGGCCACGATTATCGATCGTTTCCATATTATTCAACTGGCTGGGCGTGCCTTAGATAATGAACGCACGCAGACCATTCGTACTATCCAAGATAAGCATTCACGAATTTATCATATTTTAAAATCTCAATGGCGTTTATTTCATCTTGATGAAATAAAAGTTAATGATTCTAAGGCTGTTTATTTACGCGGAATTAACGAGTATATGACGCAACAAAACGCCATTGATTTAGCTCTAGACGCTTTTCCCAGATTTAGATCTGTGTATCAAACCTATCAAGGTATCTTAAGTGCCATACACCAAAAGGATGCTAATGCGTTCCAATCCTTACTTACTAACTACCAACCCACTAGTAATCAAATGGACATAACGATCAACACGTTTATCAAAAATGGTTCAGCCCTTCTAAACAGTTGTCGTTATCCATTTTCCAACGGTCCAATTGAAGGACTTAATCGTAAAATCAAGGCATTAAAGCGTAACTGTTTTGGTTTTCGAAATATTGACAACTTCTTTATCCGGATTAGTTTAATTCATGAGTAAACAAAAAGCACATTCACCGAAGTGAATGTGCCGTTCAAAATCTCCACCAATACGATTTGACAGAGACCCCACTAAACGGCATGACTCCGGAAGAATACCGGAATCATGCCGTTCAAAAAAATGCATAAGATTTTAATTATTTGACTGTCTACTTGACAAGGAGCCGCGCCACAACATGCCCATTTTTTGCTCTTCTTTTTGAAAATAAGTTCACTTGGAACTATTTTGTACCAAACAAACGATCACCAGCATCCCCTAGTCCAGGAACGATATAACCGTCTTCATTTAACTTTTCATCCAAAGCTGCTGTATAAATATCAACATCAGGATGAGCCTCTTGTAAGGCTTTTACGCCTTGAGGAGCAGCTACCAAACACACTAATCGCAAATCTTTTGCGCCACGCTTCTTCAAAGCATCCATGGCCATAATTGCTGAACCACCAGTTGCCAACATTGGATCAACGACAAATATTTGGCGTTCACTAATGTCACTTGGTAATTTAACAAAATATTCAACAGGTTTTAAGGTCTCTTCATCTCGGTACATACCGATATGACCGACCTTAGCTGCTGGAATTAATTCAAGCATGCCATCAACCATGCCCAGTCCAGCCCGAAGAATTGGCACAATAGCTACTTTTTTACCCGAAAGTGTTTTTTTGGTTGTCCAACCAATTGGTGTCTCAACTTTAACATCCTCTAACGGCATATCACGCGAAACCTCGTAAGCCATTAGTTCTGAGATTTCATTAACAACTTCTCTAAATACCTTTGTCCCACAATTTTTATCTCTAATAATTGTCAACTTGTGTTGAATCAACGGATGGTCAAGAACTTGGAACTTACCCATAAATTACACTCTCCCTTCAATATCTCTATCAATTGTAGCTAACTTGGCGCAAAAAAACTAGGGTAAATTCAATTAATTTACCTCAATTGGGTGTTTTACAGTTAAAGCAAATACTTCTTGTTTAAGTTCGGCTAATTTTTCTGGTGAATTATGATTTTTTAAAGCTGCTAAAATAATTTGGGCAACTTTTTCACAATCCGCTTCATTAAAACCGCGAGTTGTAATTGCCGGTGTGCCAATTCGTAACCCACTTGTTTTAAAGGGACTGCGTTTTTCATTTGGAATGGCTTCTTTATTAGCCGTAATATAAATCGAATCTAATAAATCTTGGACTTCCTGACCATTCATTTCAGTTTTAGTGAGATCTAAAGTCATTAAATGATTATCTGTACCACCAGACACAACACGAACTAACTCTGAATCATCAAAGGTAGTTGCCATTTTGTCAGCATTTGCTTTGACTTGCTTCATGTAAGTTTTAAATTCTGGTTTCAAGGCTTCACCAAAAGCAACTGCCTTGGCAGCAATCACATGCTCCAAAGGTCCTCCTTGTGTCGTTGGGAAAACAGCTGAATTGATTTTTTTCGCATATTTTTCTTGAGAAAGAATCATGCCACCACGAGGGCCCCGCAAAGTTTTGTGAGTTGTTGTGGTAACCACGTCAGCAATTCCTACTGGAGATGGATGTAAACCAGTAGCCACCAAACCAGCAATATGTGCCATATCCACCATTAGATATGCCCCAACTTCATCGGCAATTTTTCTAAAGGCCTGCCAGTCAATAACTCGACTATAAGCAGAGGCGCCAGCCACAATGATTTGTGGTTTTTCTGCAATCGCAATTTTGCGAATATCATCGTAATTTAAGCGTTCCGTTTTTAGATCGATTCCATAACTAGCCGATCGATAAAATTTACCACTAAAACTAACCTTAGCACCATGCGTTAAATGACCACCGGCATTCAAATCCATACCTAAAATTTTATCTCCTGGTTTGATAAACGCGGCATATGCTGCTGCATTAGCCTGCGAACCAGAATGAGGTTGAACGTTTGCATATTCGGCACCAAACAACTTCTTGGCACGATCAATAGCTAATTGTTCCACCTGATCAATATAATAACAGCCACCGTAATAACGTTTGCCCGGATACCCTTCTGCATACTTATTGGTTAAAACGGAACCTTGTGCGGCTCTAACTGCTTTTGACACAATATTTTCAGATGCAATCAATTCAATATTGTGTTGTTGACGATTTTGTTCGCCAGCAATGGCATCCCATAATTCAGGGTCTGCTTTTTTATAATCCATAAAAAACGCCTCCTATTTGTTAGGTGTTTGAAAGTATTGTTGCCCTGCTGATTTTTCCAGACGATTCATATACGCTTCGCCTAAACCTATTTTATCAAAACCTTGCGCCAAAATATATGCCACCGAGCTTTCTGTGTCAAAATGGCGCAAACCCGCAAATAAATTATGACTAGCAGAATGAATGTCATCGCCCAATGAGAACCACTCGCCATTTTCAGGCAACTGATTAGCTGTTTTTACCTTTTTAGTTGTCATCACGCCTACTGGTCCGGTTTGTTTTGCTGCCCAGTTTAAAGCATCTTGCCACTGGCCATCTTGCACAATCAAAACTTGTGCATTTGGTGCATAATGTTTATATTTCATTCCTGGGGCCTTAGGAACTTCATCTTTACCCACTTTATGATGGTCAGACTGAACCGTGCCAATAATTTCGGTAAGCTTTTCTTCACTCACTGCTCCTGGTCGTAAAATACTGGGTACGTCACCTGACATGTCAATAACGGTAGACTCCACGCCAATTTGAGTAGGTCCATCATCTAAGATGCCCGCAATTTTTCCTTGTAAATCATGATAAACATGTTTAGCTTCGGTAGGACTGGGTTTGCCAGAAGTATTGGCAGATGGTCCCACAATTGGAACTCCCGCTTGGCGAATTAAATCAAGGGTAACTTCATTTCGTGGATTTCGAAAAGCTGCGGTTGCTAATCCCCCCGTTACACTCTTTGAGAATGCATTGGGTTTTAATTTCAAAATAATTGTCAATGGTCCCGGCCAAAAAGTCTTCATTAATAAACGAGTTTTGGCGGATAAAGGTTGAGCATATTTTTCCACCGTTTTTATATCAGCTACGTGCACAATCAGTGGATTATCACTTGGTCGACCTTTAGCCAAATAAACTTGTTTAACAGCTGTTTCATTGGTAGCATCCGCACCTAAACCATATACCGTTTCTGTGGGAAAAGAAATCAGCTGGCCAGCCTGTATTTTCTTAGCAGCTTCCTTTACCGTGTCTGCATGATATATTTCTGTTTCCAAATTAAACCTTCCTCTCGTTATTCAATGTTACCCGCATCATGCGATCATGATTAGTGACGTCTTTTTTAAACTCTACCTGATAATTACTACTTGTATCCTGAAATAAATTTTCTAATGCCTGTTTTTGATGATAGCCAAATTCACAGTATAATCGACCGTGAACGGTAAGATGCTCCTTCACTTGTTGACTGATTTGTCGATAGATCGCTAAACCCTGTTCTTTTGCAAACAACGCCTGATTGGGTTCATACTGAATGACACTCTGATCCATCACAGTCTTCTCTGATTCTGCGATATATGGCGGATTAGACACAATAATATCAAACTTTTGATTACCTAAATTTTCAAATAAATCACTTTGAATCAAAGCAACTTCAATTTTTTGTAAGTTAACATTTTTTTGAGCAACTTGCAAAGCAGCTTTAGAAATATCTGACCCCGTGATTTGCCAGTTTGGTCGCTGTTTTTTTAAGGCAATCGCAATTGCTCCTGATCCGGTGCCTATATCTAAAACTGTACAGGGGGTCTCATCGTTATCTTTAAGTACCCATTCAACCAACTCTTCCGTTTCAAAACGAGGAATCAGCACTCTTTCATCTACAAATAAATTGTTACCATAAAACGTCGCTTGATTAGTCACGTATTGAGCGGGAACGCCCTTAGCATACTGATGAATATTTTTTTGATAGGCCAACCAATCACTTAACTTCATTGAATCGCGATAATGCAAAATCAGTTGCGTATTATTCCAATTCATCATGTTAGCCAATAATAATTTGGCGCCACTTTCGTCGATGCCTTCCTGATCAATGGGTTTTAGATACAAAAAAGCCCACTTAAGGGCCTCTAAATAGGTGGGGTCATTCATTACGAAGTTGCTCCATCTTTTTTGCTTGATCGTCTAAAATCAAAGCATCAATAATTTCATCTAACTCACCATTCATAATTCGATCCAGTTTATTTAAACTTAATCCAATCCGATGATCAGTTACGCGATTTTGTGGATAATTATAAGTACGAATTCGTTCAGAACGATCGCCCGTTCCAACTGCACTCTTCCGCTCTGCATCATAGGCATCCTGTTCACGTGTTTGGTAGTAATCGTAAACACGCGCCTTTAAAATCTGCATGGCTTTGACACGGTTTTGCTGCTGTGAGCGTTCATCTTGCATCGCCACTACAATACCGGTTGGTAAATGTGTCATTCGAACCGCAGACGAAGTTTTATTAATATGCTGACCACCAGCACCAGATGAACGATAGACGTCAGTTCTGATATCTTTTGGATCAATATCAATATCCACATCCTCAGCTTCAGGCATGACACCAACTGTTGCTGTGGAGGTATGCACTCGTCCTGCTGACTCGGTCACAGGGACACGTTGAACTCGGTGGGCACCATTTTCATACTTAAGTTTGGAATAAACACGATCTCCAGAAATCATCAACACAATTTCTTTGAAACCACCCACTTCAGTTGCGTTTTCATCAACAACTTGAACTTTCCATCCTTGATTCTCAGCATAACGAGAATACATGTTGAAAAGATCTGCGGCAAACAAACTAGCTTCATCCCCACCAGCTGCACCATGGATTTCCATAATAATGTTTTTATCATCATTAGGATCCGTTGGTAACATTAAAACCTTAATTTGCTCCTCAAGGTCATCACGTTGTTTTTTTAACGTACTAAGCTCAGACTTAACTAACTCATCCATTTCCGGATCAAGTTTTTCACGTTGCATTTCTTCGTCATCAGCAATTTGACCAATAACTTTTTTGTATTCATGAAATTTAGCAACTGTTTCACGAATGCTTGCTTCTTCTTTAGACAGTTCTGTAAATTTCTGTGAATCAGAAATCACATCAGGATCAGCTAAAAGTTCATTCAACTCATCATAGCGATCAGCTACTGCCTGTAATTTATCAATAAAATCATTCATTAACTATCTTTCCTCATTTCATCCAAAGGAGGATTCATATAATGACGACGACAAACTGGATAATAAGCTTCGTTGCCACCAATTTGAACCTGTTCTCCTTCATAGACTGGTTTACCGTTTGCAAATCGTAAATTCATAATTGCTTTGTGTTTACAGAACCAACAAATGGTCTTCATTTCTTCAATTTTATCCGCATAGATCAGTAGGTATTTAGAACCTTCAAATAATTCATTACGAAAATCATTTTTAAGACCAAAAGTCATCACTGGAATATTTAAATCATCCACAATTTTTGCAAGTTCAATAATATGATGCTTTTTTAAAAACTGAGCCTCATCAATTAATACACAAGCCGCATCGGGATTCAGTTCCGAAACGCGCTGATAAATATCTGTTTTGTCAAAAACAGGCTCAGCTGTTCTATGCAATCCAATCCGGCTAGCAATTTCACCGACACTCTTTCTTGTGTCAATGCCGCTGGTCATTAAAATAACAGATTTATGCTGTTCTTCATAATTATGAGCAACCTTTAAAATTTCAATCGATTTACCACTGTTCATTGCGCCATAGTGAAAAAATAACTGTGCCAAAGTAGTTTCTCCCTTTGTTTTTACTTCCTATTTAGTATAGCCGATAACCAGAAAAATTTCATCTCTGAATAAAAACGAAATAATCTTAAGACATTCTTTTTTCTGATAACTTTCTTTTTTGTGTCATAGGGCTTAAAATTAACTTTTAGGATTTAGCACGTGGCACATAAAGCTACAAGATAGAAACATTATGGCTAGAAAAAAAGATGTTTTTCCAGCCTTTTAACAACTTAATGGAGGAGTCTCATGTCACTCAAAAGCACACTTGCAATTACGACTGGAAAATCAGCCTACTGGTTTTTGCATAAATTTCGGAATGGTGGAAGTTCTCTTCCCGGAAAATTAACCACAAAAATTGATCCTGACATTTTAAAAGTCTTAGGAAAAAACTACGATGTGATCGTCATCACCGGAACCAACGGAAAAACATTGACGACAGCACTAACAGTAAAAGTTTTAAATCAAAAATTTGATCATGTACTTACTAATCCGAGCGGCTCCAATATGGAACAGGGAATTGTGACAACTTTTTTAACAGCTAAAAAATCCAAAAATGGACGACAAATCGCCGTTTTAGAAGTTGATGAAGCAAACGTTATTATGGTGACTAAATATATTAAACCGTTAGCATTTGTTTTAACAAACATTTTTCGTGATCAAATGGATCGTTACGGCGAAATTTATACAACTTACCAAAAGATCTTAGACGGTATTGCTTTAGCTCCTGAAGCAACCGTCATAGCAAACGGTGATGCTTCCATTTTTAATTCAAAAAAATTACCCAATCCGATTCAGTATTATGGCTTTAATAACCAGGCAGACCATGACACAACTGCTGACGTTAACACAGATGGTATTTTATGTCCTGTTTGTCAGCACGTCTTGCACTACAAGTTCATTGTTTACAGCAACTTAGGTAAATATTTCTGTCCTAACTGTGGCTTTAAACGTCCCAACCTTAATTATCAATTAACTAGTGTTGATCAATTAACCCCTGCAACTTCTACTTTTACAATTGATAAGACTACTTTTAATTTGCATATTGGTGGCTTGTATAATGTTTACAATGCTTTAGCTGCATACGCTGTTGGTAAATTTATGGGAGTTGAAGACGATAAAATCGCAACTGCTTTAAATGATCCAGATGAACGCGTTTTTGGCCGGCAAGAACAAATTCAGGTTGGTGACAAGGAAGTAACCATTGTCCTAGTCAAAAATCCGGTTGGCTTAAATCAAGTCATTGATATGGTTGGAACCGAAACCAAACCATTTTCATTGGTTGGCTTATTGAACGCAAATTACGCTGACGGTATTGATACTAGCTGGATTTGGGATGGTGAATTTGAAAAACTACCTAAAATGAATATTCAACAATTCATGACCGGTGGCGAACGCTACAAAGATATTACATTTCGTTTGAAAGTTGCTGGCGTCCCAGATGATAAGTTAATCGTGGAACCAAACTTACATGTTGCTATCAATAAATTTAAAGATTTACCTACAAAACGCATTTATGTTTTTGCAACTTACACAGCGATGTTACAATTACGCAAACAATTAGCCGATGATGGTTATATTAAGGAGGGAATTTAATTGAAATATTCCTTAAATGTTGCTCATCTCTACGGAAATTTGCTCAATACCTATGGTGATAATGGCAACTTACTCGCACTTAAATATTATGGCAAGCAAATGGATACCCAACTTAACGTAAAAGTAATTAGTATTGACGATGATTTCAAAGCAGCAGACTTTGATTTAGCATTCTTCGGTGGTGGTCAGGATTATGAACAATTAATTGTTTCAAAAGATATCCCCTCAAAAAAAGAAGAATTGACTAAATACATCAATGAAGGCGGTCCAATGCTGGCCATTTGCGGTGGTTATCAACTTTTAGGTCATTATTACATTGGCGCTGATGGTGAAAAAATTCCGGGGATTGGTGCCTTAGATCATTACACGCTTAGTCAAGATCACAATCGCTTTATCGGTGATATTCTAATTAAAAATAAGCAAACTCAAGAAGAATACCACGGGTTTGAGAATCATAATGGTATGACCTATTTAGGCAAAGGCGAAAAGCCACTTGGGATTGTTGAAAGTGGTCACGGCAATAACGGCCAAGATAAAACGGAAGGCGTCATCTATAAAAATGTTTATGGCTCTTATTTTCATGGTCCCATTTTGACTCGTAATGGTTCTTTGGCAAAAAAACTTTTAATTACTGCTTTGAAACGCAAATATCCACAGGCCGATTTAACTAAACAAAAAGCATTAAAAATTCCCGAAACTTTCTAAGTAAAAAACGGTTAGCAATGAATGAATTATTCAAAGCTAACCGTTTTTTTATTGAGTTTATGCTTCTCCAGGTTCACTTGCAATAATCTGTAAGTCGCCTGTCAAAGTCCATTCTTTAACCTGATATGGCAAGATAAAATGAACACCCTTCTTGATGTCATAACTCTTTCCATCAACTTCAATCTTACCTTCACCCTTCAAAACGGAAACCAACGTATAAGGTGCTGTGCTCCGTTTGAAAGTTGCGGTACCATTTTTTAATGCCCATTGATAAACTGAGAAATGTGGTGAAACTGGTGGTTTTACGTAAGTTGTGACTTCCGCATCACCAACCTTTGATTTTTCAATATTTAACTTGGGATCCTGGTGCGGCACTGTGGTCACATCAATAGATTGTTTCAAATGCAACTCACGTTTCTGACCAGTTTTCTTATCAACTCGATCAAAATCATACAAACGGTATGTCGTGTCACTACTTTGTTGTGTTTCAAGCACCATGATACCTTTACCCAAAGCATGAATCATGCCACTTGGTACATAGTAAAAGTCGCCAGCCTTAACCGGTACACGTCGGAATAGTTTATCCCACTCTCCGTGGTTAATCCAATCTGCTAATTCTTCACGTGTCTTCGCATTATGACCATAATATAATTCTGCTCCTGGCTCTGCTGAGATCACATACCAGCACTCAGTTTTACCCAATTCATGCTCATGCTCTGCTGCATAAGCATCATTAGGATGAACCTGAACCGACAAATCATCGTTCGCATCTAGGATTTTAGTTAAGAGTGGGAAAACATCGCCTTTCGCATTACCAAAAGCCTCACGATGCTGTGCCCAAACCTGATCCAAAGTTAATCCCTTATAAGGTCCATTAATAACAGAAGCCGGGCCATGCGGATGAGCAGAAATTGCCCAACATTCTCCAGTTTTATCACTAGGTATTTTATATCCAAACTCAGTTGCTAATTTATTGCCACCCCAGATTTTCTCATGAAATACTGGTGCCAAGAATAACGGTTCACTCAAAACTATCTCTCCTCATCTTTTATATCTTTTTCGTACGCAAAACTGCTCCTACAATTCAGCAATTTTGTCAGACAAAACTTTATTCCACTACTACACGAATAGTTTACCATAAAACCGAAGCGCTTTCAGTATTCAGTTTGAAAAATGTATATACAAATTTTTGATTTTAAATTACTTCATGCTATTCTTCTCATTAACTCAAATTAAATTTTATCTGTTTGCAAAAACGCATCAATAACAGCCTGCCGATAACTAAAATAAATTTGATTATCAGCGGTAGGATGCACACGATTAGATAAAAAAATAAGTCCTTGTTGGCGTGCCGCATCCACTAATAGCATGGTGCCTGTAAACCCGCTATGTTTTAATACCCAATGGTCATTACCATCATCAATTTGTTCAATTAATCCCCACCCAAATGATCGTGTTAACTTAGGATTAGCCGTTTGATTTTTAAATAACTGCTTTACAGTTTCACTCTTTAAAACGGATGTGTTCATTTCTGGATGAAGTAACCAATTCACAAACTTAGTCAGATCATCGAGCGTCGAAAAAAGACCAGCGGACCCACAATGTGCACCCAGAATCTGGGCCTTAGGATCATGTACCGTTCCTTGAATAAGGCCACCTTGATCACTCCACTCTGTTGGTACGCAACTTAGAGGGTCCGGATCAAATTCAGAATGAAACAAGTTTAAGGGTCTTAACACGTGCTCCGTAATGGCAGCTTGAACCGGCATGTGCAAAATGCGTTCAACAATTAATCCAAGAAAAATATAATTCAAATCGGAATAAACCACTTTTTGATTGAAGTCAGGACCAATTTCAAGTGTAAACAAGGCCTTGAGTAATGCCGTCGTACTTAATTCATTTCGGTGCGGAATATAACCCGTGATTCCTGAAGTATGGGTCAGTAAATGACGAATGGTAATTCTTGAATCAAAAAAATTAGGTAAAATAGTCACTACTTGTTGATCATAAGAGAGTTTTCCTGCTTCCACAAGTTGGCTGATCACTATTTCAGTTCCCACAACCTTAGTTAAGGAAGCCACGTCATAGGTCATCTTTGGACGTAACAAACGTGATTGTGGTTTAATTTCTGCTTCTCCTAAAACTTTTTTAAAAACCTTTTCATGATCAATAATGGCATAAGAAACTCCTGGTACAATTTTTTGCGCGACCATTTTTTTAATTTGTTCTTCTATATTTGAATATTGGCCATTCATCTTATATTGCTCCTAATCATTAAACTAAAGGTTGAAAGTATCAAAATCACTTCAATAACTGCTGTTAAACGACGTAGCCTATAAAAAATAGTCTAAAATGCCGTCTTCCAGCAAATTTGGGCTGGAACGTAGTGCGAGTTCTTGCGGCTGATTTTTGCCACAAGAATCGACATCGTACGGAGTATCAAGATTTTCGGAACGAAAATCATTCTTCTACACGTAGTAGTGGGCACGACTTAAGCCGCAAACCACGTCTCCAAGCTCGGCCTTTATCTAAGCGAAAACCGCTAAGATAAATGTCACTACTGAGCCCATTTGCTTCCAGACTAAGTCTAATCTCTGCAATCTACATAGAGAAATAAAGGTTATTATATCAGCGTTACTGAGCATTATTGAAACATCAACCGTTCTTAGTACGGAGGCGATTGGTCTCAGGGGTGAAATTATCCTTAGTAATTTATTACTTAGGATAAGGCCGAGTTTGAAGACAAGTGTTCTTCTTGGCTTCAAATCGTGCCCACTATTACACATAAGGGTTAGTTTTCGTGCCGAAAACTTTAATGTTTCATACGATGTCGATTCTTGTGGCCAAAATCAGCCGCAAGAACTCGCACCCCGTTCCAGACCGGGTGAGCCGTAGGACGGCATTTTAATCTAATTTTGTTACCAAAAACGCTTTTATCTCAGGCAACGAGATGTGTTTTGGGCTTTCAACCTTTAGTTATTAAACTAAAAATACCACTACTCATTAATTGTCTCACTTTATTAAGAGACAAACTGCGAATAGTGGTATTTTTAATTTAAAATCTAATTTTTAGATCACTTCATTACCAGAGAACTGACTGTTGTACAAGTCAGCATAGAAACCATTTTGAGCCATCAAACTATCATGATTACCCGTTTCGACAATTTGACCATGATTAACCACAACAATATTTTGTGCATTCCGAATCGTTGACAATCGATGCGCAACAACAAAACTAGTCCGATTCTTTAACAATTTATTCATCGCATGCTGAATCAAAACTTCTGTCCGCGTATCAACAGAACTCGTCGCTTCATCCAAAATCAATACCTTGGGATCAGCTAAGAAAGCTCGTGCAATAGTCAATAATTGGCGTTGTCCCTGTGAAATATTGCTTGCAGCTTCGTTTAGAACTGTGTCGTAACCATCTGGGAGCTGACGGATGAAGGTATCTGCATGGGCTGCTTTAGCTGATTGCACCATGTCTTCATCGGTCGCACTTTCACGTCCATACTCAATATTTTCACGAATTGTGCCGGTAAACAACCATGTATCCTGCAAAACCATCGCAAAATCAGAACGCAACTTAGCCCGACTTAAATTACGAGTATCAACTCCGTCCAATTTGATCGATCCATCCTTAATGTCATAGAAGCGTTCAAGTAAGTTAATGATCGTAGTTTTTCCAGCACCAGTTGGCCCCACAATTGCAACCATTTCACCAGAATTAACTTTCAAGTTAAAGTCTTGAATAAGTGGTGTATCTTCTACATAACGAAAATCAACATGGTCAAAGATAACTTCAGCATCTGGATTCTTCATATCTGGAATTTCCACATGAGTTTCTTCCATTTCTGGTTCATCTAAAACTGCAAAAATTCGTTCTGCAGAAGCAATTGTCATCTGAATTGTATTCGTTAAATTGGCAATTTGCGTAATTGGCTGTGAAAATTGTTGGGTATATTGAAGAAAGGCTTGGACATTACCTAAAGTGATCTGTCCATGAGCAACTTCGATTCCACCAACAACGGCAACGAAAACATAACCCAAGTTTTTAATAAAGTTCATTAATGGCATAATCAAGCCGGAAACAAATTGTGCCTTCCAAGCATAGCCTAAATACTTATCATTTTCTTTTTTAAAATCTTGAATTGCTTTATCTTCATGGTTAAAACTCTTAATAACTGTATGTCCAGCATAAGTTTCTTCAACTTGATCGTTTAATAAGCCTAAATGCTTTTGTTGTCCAGCAAAGAATTTCTGTGACTTAGGTGCCACAAAAGCGACCACGATTAAACTGAGAGGTACAGTCAAAACAGCAATTAGAGTCAGTTTCCAACTAATTGTTAACATCATGTACAAAACACCAACAAATTGAAGCACGCTGGTAACCAACTGTGTTAAACTTTGCTGCAAAGTTCCAGAAATGTTATCCATATCATTGGACATTCGACTCATAACATCACCGTTAGAGTGCGTATCATAATAAGAAACTGGTACTCGTTGTAACTTAGCTTTAAAATCTTTACGCATTTGGAAAACTGCTCGCTGTGAAACCTGCGTCATGACGGCTTGTTGTGCAAAACTAAACAAAGCAGACAATCCGTATAAAATACCAACAGTTGTTAAAATATGAACAATCTTTGTAAAGTTAATGGGCAACGTGTGTAAGCCAATTCCAGCTTTCATTTGTGCGGAACCCTTCATTACACCCGCAAAGATCTGAGTGGTGGCTTCACCTAAAACTTTGGGTGCTCTGATTTGTAAAATAACTGAGGCAGCTGCCAGAATCAAAACTAGACCAACTAAAACCATCCAAGGGGAAAGATAACGCAGCAAACGCCAAGTTGTTTTCCAGAAATGTTGCGGTTTTTCAACTGGCATCCCCATGCCCATACCGTGGCCACTGTGACCACTGGTACGTTGGGGCTTCTTTTCACTATTTTTAGCCATTTGCCTGATCTCCCTTCTTGATTTGTGAGTCAATGATTTCACGATAAGTTTCATTATTGGCTTTTAACTCTTGATGAGTGCCTTGACCAACAATTTTACCACCATCAATAACCAGAATTAAATCTGCATCAGCAACGGTCGCAATTCGTTGAGCGACAATAACAACTACACTCTTTTGAATCTGAGGATCCTCACGCAATGAATGACGTAATTGCGCATCAGTCTTAAAATCAAGTGCAGAGAACGAGTCATCAAAGACATAAATTGGTGCTTGTTTAACCAAAGTTCGCGCAATCGTTAAACGTTGCTTTTGACCGCCAGAGAAATTATCCCCATTTTGTTCAACCCAAGCATCAAGTCCATCTTCATCTTTATGAATAAATTCAGTAGCCTGCGCAATTTCCATAGCACGCCAAATCTGATCATCCGTCGCATCCGGATTACCATATTTCATGTTCTTACGAATCGTTCCTTTGAAAAGAACTGACTTTTGTTGTGCTAAGGAAACTTGATCATGCACATCTTTTTGACTCATTGATTTCACATCGGTATCATTAATCAGAATTTTTCCTTTTTCAGGATCAAAGAACCTTGGGATTAAGCTAACCAATGTTGATTTTCCTGAACCAGTTCCCCCGATAATCGCCACCGTTTGTCCAGCAGTTGCTTTAAAATTAGCATCATCAATAGCTAATCGCTCGGCCCCTTTATAACGGAAATCTACTTGATTAAATTCCAGAGAAGCTGTTTTTGAGGCATTATCGGTTGCTACTGGTTGAACTGGATCCTTAACACTGTTTTTCATTTCAATAACTTCATTAATTCGTTTTGCAGAAGCAGATGCTCGCGGAATAAAAACAAAAACCATTGAAAGCATCATAAAACTCATTAAGATTTGTGCTGCATAGGTCATAAAGGCAACTAAATTACCAACCTGCATTGTTTGGTTAGAAATTAATTTTGCACCGTACCAAATGATTCCCATGTTAGTTCCACTCATTATCAAAGTCATAATTGGAAACATAAAGGAAACAATTGTAAAGACTTTAATTGCTGTGCTCGTATAATCTTTGTTGGCACCTTCAAAACGATCTTGTTCAAACTTATCCCGATTGAAAGCACGAATAACACGAACGCCAGTTAATCCTTCACGGAAAACCAAGTTAATTCGATCAATTTTTTTCTGCATACCTTGAAATAAAGGTACCGCAAAATACATGATGATTCCTACAAAAACAGCTAAAACTGGCAAAGAAACTAAGAAAACTGCCGTTAATTCAGGCTGTTTACTGTAAGCCATGAATCCCGCTCCTACCAACATGATTGGCGATTGCAGCATCATTCGTAAAATCATAACCATGACATTTTGAATTTGAATAACATCATTTGTGGTTCGGGTAATCAGGGACGCATCCCCAAATTGTTCAAACTCGTGATTAGACAAAAAAGAAACCTTTTTAAAAAGTGCATCACGAATTTTACTACCCATTCGTTGTGATTGTGTGGCGGCAAAATAAACATTCACTCCAGAAGCTAAAACTCCAAGAAATGAAATTGCCAGCATTTTATAACCTGAATTCCAAATATAAGAAATATCACTTTTGGCAACACCATTATTGATGATGTCCGAAGTAATATTGGGTAACCATAAATCACACATAACTTGCACGATTAAAAATACGGTACCGATTCCTACTGCCCACCAGGCTAAGTATTTACGTGATAATTTAAGCATTTAACCAAGCTCCTTTTTTGATTTTAGTGCGCCATTTGCAAGCCAGTTCAACGTCATAGAAAATTCTGCTTTGACGTCGGCCAGGTTTTCTGGTGAATCTGTTTTTTGAGAATGAAAATAATGACCAATTGTATGTACCAACACCATAAAAATAAGTCGTTGTAGCTCTTTTAATTCCACGCTATTTGTCACTCGCAGTTTTGTTTGATCAACGGATTGATTAATTTCATCCTCCGTATCACGCATTGCTTTAAAAAATGGATAATTAGCCCGTCCCTTACCGAAACGATTGGAATTCTGTGCATGTTGAAAATTAGTCGCCACATCGTTTTTAAATATATCGGCATTAGGACCTTCAATTACTTCTTCAACCGCATAATCAAAAAAGCGACTCATGGAAACAAATAAATCACCTTTGGTTTCCTTAATTAGGTTCAAAAGATGCTGCTCCATGTTGTTCACTAATGTACCCAAATAATAAAAGTATAAATCTTCCTTATCTTCGAAGTACTGATAAAAGCTACCACGTGGAATCTGAGCGTCGGCAACAATTGCACTGACCGAAACTTCGGGTAACGGTGCACGTGAAAACTCATGTTGAGCGGCACGCATCAGTCGCGCCTTTTTGGCCTCATTTAAATTAAAGAACGTTGCTTTTGGCATTTCTTCCTCCTCAAAAATGACACACTGTCATAATTGATGATTATACGCTTAATCTATGCATTTGCAAGACAAAAATAAACTACATAGTAGCTCTATATAATTTAATGATTAAAACTAAAAATAACGATAAACCAGCATGTGCTAGCACTGGTTTACCGTCATTTTAGACAACTTATCTTTGTTTAACTTGAATAATTTGTAGTTTCATTTTTGGCACAGCATGTAATCCCTCATAATCAATCTGTAGCTGTAACTGACTTAGTTTGAGTTTTTTTAATCCTGATTTTTGTGATAGATCATAAGTTGACTCAAATTCGTGAGTTTTGGTGTTTATTAAACGATGGTTTCCTTGATCCAAGTAATCATTCCCAAAAACACTGTCATTTCCATTATCATGGTAGGTCTTTGCCATAATATTTATGGCCGCCAGTGCATTACCATTATGTGAAATAAGTTGATGATCTGTAGAACCGGTACCTGTCAAATAGTAACGTAAGGTTAATTTACCACTCTTTAAACTTGCTTTTTTGAACTTGAAAACTTCTGAAGTTCTTTTAGCACGTATTGTTAATGGTAAAGAACTCAATGTCGTTCGTTGAGAGGTTTCTATCTTGCCTAAGCTAGGTTCGATTTTAATTTTTTTAATATTCTTCGGCATTTTCTTAACGCGATAACCAACCACTTGTTGTTTACCACTGCCACTAATAATAATCGGATCATAATTTGCAAGTAAATAATTCTGTTTGCTGTTATTGACATTGACATTAAATATTGTAAATTCATCTTTTGCAAACTTTTTAGTCTGTTGAATTTTCAGTAATCCGGTTCCACCTGCATATTCATCAATTCCAAGAAGCTTTAATTTCACATCTCCATTAGCAACAGTTAGTTTTCCGTTCAATTTTCTTGAGGATACTTTGCTTGGAGTTAAATGTAAATTAAACGCCCAGCGGCCAAAGTTCCCTTTGAAACTTGTAAACACGATTGGAAAATTAATCGTATTTTTCGGAACGGCACCTTTAATTTGTCCATTTAAATAAAATCGATAACGTCCGTTCGCAATTTTTGTCATATCCATACTATCTTGCGAAAATTTAACGCCATTTCGACCTAAGTAAAAATCAAGCCAATCATCCTTAGGTTTGTCCAGTCCATCAATAGTTCCTGTAATGGCAATTTCTTTACCTTGTACATAAGCACTATTTAAAACTACTTTCATTCCACTTGAGGTTCTTGTCACATTCAGCTTCTGTGATTTTCCATTTGTTTCGACAATGGTACCTAAGTCATCATCAAACTTGGCAAAAAAGTTACCAATAATTGGCGCTTGTGCCATAACATGATTCACTGGAGTAATAGTCATTCCACTGAGCGTCAATACACAAATGGCTGCTACTAAACTTACAAAAGTCCAAATAACACGGTGATGGCGCTGTTTTATTTGAACTCCTGAAGTTGTCAAAACTTGTTCAATCGTTGCCTTTGTTTTTGCTGAATCTATTCTTTGAGCTGCACTAAGTTGGTCAACAAGTTGCGAAAACTTTTCATTCTTCAAAATAGTCCCCTCCTAACCACTCTTTTAACTGGGCTTTGCCGCGTTTTAAATGAGATTTTACGGTATTCTCTGGTATTTGCGTGATATCGCTGATTTCGTGAATAGATAATCCATGATAGTAAAACATAAGTAGTACTTGCCGATACTGATTATTCAGTTGTTTTAATCCCCCCCAAAAGATCCAGTTTCTCATCAACCGTTGCACCAACTAAACTACTTGGCAATTTTGCGAGCTTTGTGACATCATATTCTTCATATGCTTTTTCTTCGTAACGCTTGTAGCACTGTCGAATCAGAATTTTAGTTAGCCAAGTTCGAAATAATTCTGGTTTCTGTAGTTGACTAATTGAATGAAATGCAATTAAGGTTGTTTCACTGATTGCATCTTGCACGTCCACTTCTCGCGATAAATATAAATATCCAGTTCGCGTTAAATATTCTGTTTGCGCTAAAATCAGTTGTGCAAAAGCCTGTTGATCGCCATGAATCGCACGTTTAACCATCCGAGATTTAACATTCTTCACGTGACTTACCCCCTTTCACTTATTAGTGGTTAGATTGGTTCAAAAAGTTGCAAAAAGTTAGTTTTTTACAAAAAGAGTTGTTAACTAACATTTTACCGTTAGCTAACAACTTTTTGTGTTATCTATTTAATGTTTCTTCCTGCGCAAATATCGGTTCCGTAAGTGTCAACGACTTTCGATCAAAATCGATTTGCATCTTCCCACCATAAGGAAGGGCAGTTCTTGGATAAGCATGACCAAAATTGACATTTGTCAAAATTGGCAAATTATATTTTTTGGTAACTGCAAGTAACATCCGGTTATACTCATCGTAAAAAGCCTCTGCTTGTGGTTTGCCAACAATGAGTGCTGAAATAGCGGAAAAAATACCCTTGGCGTCTAGCGCAAGTAACATTTTTTTATAAAGCTCTGGCGCGGGCTTCTCCTCACTTGTTTCAATAAACAAAATTTTATCTTGCCACTCATCCAAACTAGGAAATAAATGATACTTTTCTGCAACGCCTTTTTCATCTGGGTACCGCGTGCCTGACAAAATGTCATACAAACTATCCAGACAACCACCCAGTAATCTACCGGTAACTTGTCCAGATCCTCCAGTACCTCGTACCTTTTTTGTTCAACATGCTGGATACGTTTGGTTCCAACGACAGCTGGTGAGAAGTCTTCACGTTCCTCATACCAAATAGGACTAGATTTAATTGAAGCTGTTGCTTCATTCCTAAAATAATTCATAAAAGTATGTTTTGTGTAAGGTAGCATTTCTTGGTCCAATTCCGCTAGATCATTTAGAAAATTAGGACCATAAAAACTCTGCATCCCTAATTGATAAAACATCAGATGATTGATTGTAGTATCCGAAAAGCCAGTAAACAACTTGGGAGAAGCCTGGACATTATGAATAAATGTTTCATCCTCTAAGAGATAAGGCAATAACCGGTAAGTATCATCGCCACCAATTGCGCAAACAATCCCCTTAATTTCTGGATCGGCAAAGGCCGTCTTCAAATCATCAGCCCGAGCCTGTGGATGGTGGGCTAAATAGGTTAATCCTTTCAAAGCATTGGGCATTAACACTGGCACCAATTTCATTTCTTGTAAACGTCTAATCCCTAATTGTAACTGGTGGTCAGCAAAACTTTCGCCAAGAATGCCGCTAGACAGACTGACAATCGCGATTTTACTATTTGGGGTTAGAGCTTCGGGTTTCTTCAACATAGGCATTCATCCTTTATATGATATGTGGCTTTTATTTAAAAATTAGAAAATGTGGCCTGCATCTTTTGGGCATCAAATGAAGCTGTACTGCCAATTGGCGTGGTAATCATCGGAACAGTATGACAACTATCATAATCAGCAACAATCGGTAGAGGGTTATCACCCAAAATTTCCTGTAAAATATCAAGTGGTTTTCTACTAGTATCGCAATTATCAAAAACAACATGTTTGCCTAGAATAATACCTTTAACTTGATCAAAAATTCCAGCATTTTTTAACATGGCAAAATTCTTTTCGACCGTCGCCGCATCTTTTTCGGCATCTTCAATAAACAGCAAATCATGATGGGAAAATTTGGGGAAATATGGTGAATTGATAAAACCGTACATTGTATTTAAATTACCACCAATAATCCGACCGCTTAACTTGGTAGTTCTTGTGTATACCCACTGATTGTCACGTAATGTTTTAGGACGAGTAAATTCATTCCAATTAAGAACTTCATCTGTCCATTGCTTTGGTGCTTGAATGGTTACCGCTCCACCATTAGGCGTTTGTAAAACACGTATAAAATCTTGCCAGGTTTGTGAAACCAGTGGCTCAAATTCACCAAATGAAGCTACAAGCGCTGGTCCATATAAAACTCGACAGGCCGGAACTTGCGTTTTGATGGCAAGAAGAATGGCCGTCATATCAGAGTAACCAACAAAAGTCTTGGGATGCTTTTTAAGCGTTTTATAATCAATATAAGGCAAAAGTGCATTCGAATTGGTGCCCCCAATTGTCGCCATGATCACCTCAACTTGTGGATTTTGAATCAATGCATTTAACTCTGCTACACGTGCTTGAATAGAACCCGCGCGATAGCCGTCCTTCCTACCAGTCAAGTCTCCAGCAACTAACTTAATTCCCTTATTTTGAAGAAAAGTAAGTGAGCGTTTAAACCTTTGAGGACTGGTTGCCGTGATTGGTGTCGATGGTGAAAAGAATCCAATGGTTGTCATGTTATCAACTTCTTTGAATTTTTTTATTTTTAGCAAAAGATACAAATATCTCTTTTTAATTAGACTTATACTAACATTCAAAATTGCCTAAAGGAGGACGTTAAGTAAATCATATTAATATTAAAAAAGCCGTTACTTGCAACGCTTTTTCTACCATACTGGAACTAATCCCAACAACAATACCGGTATGTTTATATAACCACTTCTTGTCATCTTATTCCGAAAGGCGCATAATAAAAGCGTTATCAAGAAATAAGAATTCTACTATATGGGGGGATATTATGAATAAAAAATATCAAGAGCTCTATAATTTAATTTGTAAAGCATCCACTGATCCTGAGGTTATGTCATTACCAAAAGTACAAAAGGCACTTTCTAAGGCCAAAAAACAGCTAAAAGCAGGTGAAGATTACACAAAAATTGCAGTTGGTATATCACAAGCGATTAGTGATTCTTATTTGGCCAATCGCCGGACTACCCAATCTTTACAAGCTGTTTTTAAGTATGTAAAACCAGACGCAGATCCAGAAAAACTAGACTCTAAAACAAAGCGTGAAATGGGAATTGTCACCGGCTATATTCGTCCACCTTTGAATAATGATAATCTTTTTAACTAAATTAAAAAGGCCATCATGGTCAACATAATGTTGATATGATGGTCTTTTTCTAACCAATTATTGGGCATACTGGGATCGAACCAGTAAATTACGGATTCAGAGTCCGTGGCCTTACCATTTGGCGAATGCCCATTAAATTTACCTATATAATATTACCGTGTTTCTTTAAAACTGTCAACACACGTTTTAACTTAACTCGTCTTAGAAACTGACAAGTACTCTGCTTTTTGCTACAATAGAACTGTTGCGAGGTGAAAATATGGCTACTAATTCAGATTCAATCTATAACATTCTATCACAGATTCAAAAACACCCTGATCGAGCTGAAATTAATACATTAGGTTACACTAACGTGGTTCAGTTAAAATTTAGTGATCGTCTTCAAGTTGCCAATCCTGAAATTTATTTTCCAAACGAGACTTTACTCGTTGATCGTCTATCTGATGAATTCGTCGATAAATATAACGTTTTGATGGATTATTTCAACAGCTTAACCAAAAAACCTATGAAAAGTTATCACGAAGTTTGGGTGACCACTGCCCATATTCTTGATAAAAAAGTCTACATGCTTGAGCTCGCCTATGAATAGACACGATCTTAAGGCTGTTCTAGCAGATACAAAAGAGAAATTGGTCGTTTGGGCAGTAATTGCCATCCTATGTTTAGTTAGCGAAAACATTCTGAATTACTCATTTATCCCCTTTATTTTAATTGCAATATTTGTGTACTGGCTATATCTTTTTATTACCTTTGTTTATTTAACTATTTTGGAAATGAAAAAATAGTAATTGCAGGCTAGGGTGTTGACTTTACGGCTCAAATACGATAAATTAGAACAGTACTAATTTTGCCCGCTGGTCAAATTGGTTTAAGACGTCGCCCTCTCAAGGCGGAGCTACGGGTTCGAACCCCGTGCGGGCTATCATATCATCATAAAAAGACTCAAAACATTGCTAATTCAGTGTTTTGGGTCTTTTTATATATACTGGTGCAAAAATCGAAAGTACAAAGGTGACTCTAGTTAATTTAAATCACTAAAAGCAGTTTGACTGTCACTCTTCGGTTCACCAGCTGGGTGCGTGTCAAAAAAAGAGCTTGCCCTAAGTACCAGTCTGGATCTGCTGAAAGACGTAATTCAAAAGAAATTTTACTACTGCCAATATTTTTATATTAGGTTATTAAGTGTAATTAGGTACTTTCAGTTTAATAAAAGTTCACAGTTTCATCACCATTTAAATAATGAACAAATCGTAAAAGAACTTGCCGATCTTCTAGTCGATTAAATGTCGCAAATTGCAAGAACAAGTTAGCCACCCCGCAGGCGAAGTTGCGGGGCATGTCAGAATATCTATTGAAGATTGGAATAAATGATTAAGCAATGCGAGTTTTGCGAGCGCGCGCTGCTTCAATCTGAAAAGCTTTTTCAGGTGTTTGGTACTTTAAGATACGTCGTGGTAGTTGGTTGAGACGTGCTTCAACCAGGGCAACAGTCTTAGGACTAATTGTATCTAATGAATATCCTTTAGGTAAATAACGTCTAATCATGCGGTTATGAGTTTCATTGGTTCCTCGTTCAGAAGAACTATACGGATGGGCATAATAGATATCAGCAATGCCAGTTAAAGCTTCTTCCAAGGTTGTGAACTCCGTTCCATTGTCAGCGGTAACGGATTTGATCAGATCACCAAATTCAGCACAAATCCCTTTAATGGCATAGGCTACGGAGTCAGCATCTTTGCCTTCAATCAAACGAATAAAGTCAAAACGAGTTTTACGTTCAGTGAAGGTCAATAGGACACTTTCATGGCCACTACGTTTACCAACCACGGTATCAATTTCAAAGTGGCCAAATTCATTGCGCTTGTCGACACGCTTAGGTCGTTCTTCAATACTTTTACCAATCAAACGTCGATGTTTATGCGACCAGTGATGTTTCGTACGCCGTTTGGTTTTCTCAAGCAAATCAAGATTGCGGATTTCTAATAATTGCGCATCAATATAGTTATAGAGGGTCTTAGTGCAGACCATCTCTGTACGCTTAAATAAATGATGTTTGTGGGCGAAGCCAACTGCTGCATCAGGTGACCAATGATCTTGATGGAAATGATCATCAAAGTAGGCCAAAAAATTAGTAATGTGTTTGAATTTTAATGGTCGATGACAGTGCTGACGATTCATTTCATAACGAATTTGAGCTGTATCAGGAGCATAGATATTGAAGTACTGTTCTTTACCATTAATCTTCTTTACCTGTTGAACACAGCCACGTTTGAGTTCGTTATTGATAGTTTGATGGCAAACACCAAGTTCCGTCGCAATTTGACGAGCAGATTTGCCTGCAGCAAGCAATCCCGCAATTTTTCCACGTTCAATTGGTGTTAAATGATGACCCTTTGAGTGAGATATGGTAAGCTGTTCTTGCGCCAAGACGAAAACCTCTTTCATTGTTTAGTGTAGGAACTTCAATGATACCTGATTTTTTCGTCTTGGTGTCTTTTTATTTGACCATTTTTACAAGGTGGCTAACTTGATTATAAAATCTGCGGTCGATTAAATGTTTTAACCCGGTTCACACCATCATCTCGATAGGTGAAAATTATTGCATTGTTACTTTTGATGCCTACTTTTTTAAGTAACTGTTTATATCGCTTTTCACCTAATTTATCATGTAACATTTTCATATTCACACTATAAAGGTCAGTTTGACTACTTAATGAATATCGCCGAACTTCTTTTTTTATTTGTTTGTACTGCCCACTGTCAGGATTATAAAAGTAAAATCCATCCTCATATGAACTATATTTTGATTTATAAACCTTTTGAATAACTTGGTTTGTTGAAAGTGGAATAGGTGTAACGTGTTCCCGTGTATAATCTGGTTGATTTAAAAATTGAAAAACGACACCAGTACCTACAACTAGCAGTGCAAGAGTCAACACAAGATTTTTTTGAATTTGAGACCGATCAGAATAAACAAAGAACACTATCATGATGATAATCATCAATACTGCCAGAATCCATAACGAACTGATATAGAATCGTAATTGATTTGTATATGTTGTGACCCATCTACGAGTCAGCTGGTAATAATTATTGATCCTAATGTAGAGCAGCAATAACAAAATGGCGCCAACTAACCCTTGTACTAAATTTACTTTTGTTTGCGTTCGCATATGCCTTCACATCCTAGTGATAAACTACTTCTTAATGTGTTTGATTTCCTAATTATACATAAAAAGCCACCCGAATAAATTCGCAGTAGCTAATCATAAATTTTTTAACTTATCTTATAAATTATGTTTCTGGTCGTCTCTCGTTCCCAGCAATTTACCAATTACTGGGATCTTACCGAACTCGTCAGAACTGTCAGATGGCACCACAACCATGTTTGTATTTGATTTTGCTAAATCTGAAAACGCATTGATCGACTGGTTTTGAAAATACTTATCAGTTGCTTCAGCCAATCCGGCCTGCACAGTATCAATTCGATAACGTTCAGCATTGGCACGCGTTTTAGTTGCATCAGCCTCAGCTTTGGCAGTAGCCATTAAGGCATCATTTTTGGCCTTGGTAGTTAACTCAATTGACTTAGCTTCTCCTTCAGCTTTAGCAATTGTTGCCACGCGTTCACGATCGGCAGTCAACTGTTTATCCATGGCTTCTTGAATCGCACGCGAAGGCGTCAATTCATCAATGTTGATTCGATCCACATTAATTCCATAGGTGTTGGTTAAATCTCCAATTGCTAATGTCAACTCTTGATTAATTTTGGCGGTTGATCCTAATGCCTCATTTAAATCCATCCGGCCAATAATGTCACGCAAATGTCCACGAACTAACTGTGCCATGGATTCAACTGAATCGGTATTTTCATACCGATATTTCACAGGATCCGTTATATGAAAGTTTAAGGTTAAACTGGCCGAAACATCCGCATTATCCTTAGTGATAATTGAATAATTTGGTAAAGCTAAAGGCTCCATCGCTAAACTTACAGGTCTAATTTTCTGGAAAAATGGCCAGTAAAAATGAAATCCTGGTTCCACACTCCGCTTGTATTTACCTAACGTTTCAACTAACCCACGATTATTTTGTGGTACAATTCTAAGTCCAAATGGCATGTTAAAACTCCTCCGTTTTACCCGTGCATGAACCGTTCTTTCTGGTTTGCTCTGGGTAATTTTTTCATCCTGATCGGCCAACTTCTGCGTTGATTTTTGTCGCTTCTTAACTGCATCTTGTTGAGCTTTTTGATACTGATTTATATAATCACCGTTCATCGCAGCTTGCATCTGTCCCCAAAATCCAAACGAATGCGTTTGACGATTTGCCATCCTATCTCCCCCAATGGCTTAAATTTTTTGCAAGGTCAAAATATTTCCATTTGCTTCAATCACAGCATATTTTGCTTTATCATCAACCTCTGAATTATCATTAATTAAGTAACGATAATAAATTCCAGAAACCAGTACAAGACCATTGTCCATATTAACATCCGCTCCAGAAACGGTTTGACCAATTATCTGTCGATTTTCAAAACTCTTTGTACCATGATTCTCTGATAATAAACTGACAATATACATATTCACACTTTGATTAGCTCGATTTGCTTCCAAGGCTAATCGATCATACAAAGCCTGATCTAAGCGTAATAAGAAGCGTTTATCCTTTTGGTCATTCGCCAAGCCCGGTCACCTCACTTAATATCAACTTGATATCACCATAATAGTAAAGAAATTTTGCTCAAAAGTCAACCAATAGTTATTAAAATTTGGCATAAAAAAGTCCCCAAAACTATCAAATATACGAATCTTCACATGAAGAAACATTTGTCAGTTTTGTAGGACTTTTTTGTTTTTAAAGAATTTTTACAAAGCCTTATTTATCAAGGCGTTCGTTAAGTTCTTTTGTTTGTGCTTCATAGCCGGGACGGCCAAGTAAAGCAAACATATTATTCTTATACGCTTCGACACCAGGTTGGTTGAATGGGTTAATCCCGTTCAAGTAACCAGAAATACCAACGGCTGCTTCAAAGAAGTAAATTAAGTAGCCTAATGTGTAAGCATCTTGTTGAGGAATATTAACATTCATAACAGGAACGCCACCATCGTTATGAGCTAAAGTAACTCCTTGATGAGCTTTCTTATTAACTTCATCCATAGTTCGGCCTTCAAGATACTTAAGTCCGTCAAGGTTCTTATCTTCCTTAGGAATGTTCAAGTCATGGTTAGGTTTGTCAACGTTGACAACTGTTTCCATAAGGTTACGACGGCCTTCTTGAATATATTGACCAAGTGAATGTAAATCAGTTGAGAAGTTAGCTGATGAAGGATAAATACCTTTTTGATCTTTTCCTTCTGATTCACCCATTAACTGTTTCCACCACTCGCCAAAGTATTGCAATGTTGGTTCGAAATTTTCTAACAATTCGGTTGTGTAGCCTTTACGATATAAGATATTACGTAAAGCAGCATACTTGTATGCGTCATTCTTTGTAACGTCGGGATCTTTATAAGCATCACGACCATCAGCAGCACCCTTCATTAATTGATCAATGTCGCCGCCAGCAACAGCAATTGGTAACAAGCCAACAGCAGAGAGAACTGAGAAACGACCACCAATATCATCAGGCACAACAAATTCTTCGTAACCTTCTGCATCAGATTCAGTCTTCAAAGCACCTTTTGCTTTGTCAGTTGTTGCAAAGATTCGTTCCTTAGCACCATCTTTACCATATTTAGCAACTAACTTCTCCTTCAAAACACGGAATGCAATTGAAGGTTCAGTAGTTGTTCCTGATTTAGAAATAACGTTGATTGAAAAATCACGATCGCCAATCAAGTTAACCAAATCAGTTAAGTAAGTTGAGCTAATTGAATTTCCTGCAAAGAACACTTGAGGAATACCATTACGTTGTTCTTCAGGCAGTAAGTTGTAAAAAGTATTTCCAAGGAAATCAATTGCAGCACGTGCACCTAAATATGAACCACCAATACCAATTGCAACAAAGACTTCAGAATTGTTCTGAATCTTTTTAGCTGCTGACTTGATACGAGCAAACTCATTTTTGTCATAGTCTACTGGTAAATCAATGAAACCACGGAAGTCATTGCCAGCTCCTGTACCCTCACGTAATTCCTTATCTGCTGCAGTAACAAGTGGTTGCATTTCAGCAAGTTCATTATAATGAACAAATTTTGAAACAGCTGAACCATCAAACGAAATATGTGCCATTGTTTTTTTACCTCACTTTGTATTTTTAATGTTCCACTAATTTATTATACACCCGATTACTAAAATTTGAAGCGTAACCAAATTGACCCACATCAGAAATATAGATCAACTTAAATTTAGAAATTACTTTGTATTAACCGATTTATGAAACGTTTGAACTAACTCAAAAATAATAAATAACGTTAAAATCACCTTTAATAAAATTGATAAAACACCATTACCATCTAAAAGCCCAGCCCAAATTAAAAGCAAATATACAATAATTACGATATTTCTTACTGTAAATATATTTTTCATCATACCAATTTAGATGTCTTGCTAAGCAATTAATTTTAGTTTTATTAGCTAACATCTTTCCCCCTATTCACCTATATTAGCGCAAAAAATATATAAAAAAAGCAGTATTTCTACTGTTTTAATAATGTTTCATTCTATTTCATTAATCCTAACAAGGTTGAGCCAATAATAATCAAGACAGATCCAAAAATAACGTATTGCATTTCACGATGTGTTTTATGTTCACCCAACAACCAAATACTTCCAAATGTTGAAATTACAATTCCGGCCTGTGCCAAAGAATAACTAATTGCAAGACCTACGCTTGGAATTGCCAGGAACATAAAGATATTACCAATGCCCCAAACTAATCCAGTAATCATGTTTGCCCAAGTATGGCCATTTTTGAATGCTGTTACAGCTGCCTTAGAAATAAACACAAAGACAACAGCACCAGCAAACATCCCAATTGCTTGCGGTAAAATAACGGCTTTAGCATTTACGTTTGCAAAACGGACAACTAAGGTATAGCCGATATAACCAATCGTTGAGATAACAAGTGCTCGAATTCCGGCACTCATATCTTCATCTTTATTATGTTCCTTATCACTTTTATCCCGCAAAGACGTGAAAGTCGCACCAGTAATCAAAGCAATAACCGCAACAGTTCCCATTGTGATCATTTTACCGGTTGTCCACTCATGCCAAATCAATACACCAGCAAGGGCATTTCCAGCGAGCTGTAGTCCAGTTGAAAGTGGCACAGTTTTTGAAACACCAATTTTTTTCATTGAGGTAAACTGCATGCCTTGTCCAACTGCCCAAAACAAACCTGAGATAATACCTGCAATCCAAACTTTAGATGATAGCGTTGGTTGATATAAAAACCAAGTAAATACCGCAAATACAACGGCTCCCATTGTCATCCCTAAAGTTTGTTGAGGTGCCGATCCGCCCAAACGGCCTGACACAAGTCCAATACTTCCCCAAGCAATTGCTGGGATCAGTGCAATTATGATACCCATTATAAATTCTCCTTATTCTCTCTAAATTAACGTCATACCAAGACAAAGAAACATTTTAACAGGATAGTAACCGTTTTTACAAGTGATAAATTATTAAATTTAATTGATATAGTAATCTAATTAACTGATAATCGTTGCTATTAGTACACTTTAAGCTACTTATTTTTCGTACATAAAAATATTGGCCTAGTCCAAAAAACGGACCTTTTTTAATCAATTCAGTTTTTATTTTTATCTTTTATTCGTAATTTTTGAATTTCTATCACTTTCTGTTTCTCCCATAGAAGAAGGTCAAAAATTGATCTGCATTTTCAGAAACAAATGTGTTAAAATGGAAGTGTTCGTTTAATGCAACCTTTTACACATCGTTGTAATATATTTTGGGAGGATTTTATTTATGTCATTAGTTAATGGTAACGAAATCTTTGCTGAAGCTCGCAAAGGTCACTATGCAGTTGGTGCTTTTAACACTAACAACTTGGAATGGACACGTGCAATTCTTGGCGCTGCTCAAGAAAAGGGCACACCAGTTTTGATCCAAACTTCTATGGGAGCTGCTAAATACATGGGCGGCTATGAACTTTGCTTAAACTTAGTTCAACAAACTATGAAGTCAATGAACATCACAGTTCCAGTTATCATGCATTTAGACCATGGTAACTACGAAGCTGCTAAAGAATGTATCGAAGTTGGTTACAACTCTGTTATGTTTGATGGTCATGATTTACCATTTGCAGAAAACTTAGAAAAAACTAAGGAAATCGTTAAGTTGGCACATGCTAAGGGTATGTCCGTTGAAGCCGAAGTTGGTTCAATTGGTGGAGAAGAAGACGGTATCATTGGTGAAGGTGAATTAGCTGATGTTGAAGAAGCTAAACAAATCGCCGCAACTGGTGTTGATTACCTTGCTTGTGGAATTGGTAATATCCATGGCCAATATCCAGAAAACTGGAAGGGCTTGAAGTTCGAACGTCTCCAAGAATTAGCTGACGTAATTTCTACTCCACTTGTTTTACATGGTGGTTCAGGAATTCCTAAGGAACAAATCCAAAAAGCTATTTCAATGGGTGTTGCAAAGGTTAACGTTAACACTGAATGCCAGATGGCTTTCGCAGCTGCAACTCGTAAGTATATTGAAGAAGGACATGACCAAAATGATATTAAAGGTTATGACCCTCGTAAATTACTTGCACCTGGTACAAAAGCTATTAAAGACACAGTTGAAAGCCGTATCGAATGGTTCGGTACTCCAGCTGCTAAATAATCTAGCTAATATCAAAACAGAAATTCAATCGAATTTCTGTTTTTTTGTACATTAAAATAAAAGCGACGTTGAATTTGCGATAATCCCTTTGTGGTTGTCAGATGAAATAATATAAATCATCTGATAATCATGGAGGGATTTTTATTATGCCCAGATCTAAATATACAGCATTGGAAAAACTAACAATTCTAGAAGAATTCAAGCAAGCCAATACATCTTATGCAGCATTTGCGAAAACATTTAACATTGGCGCAAAGTCGTTGAAGCGTTGGCAGACTCGGTATGAGCGTGATGGTATCGAAGGGCTTGAAGAAGCACGCCAAAATAATCATTACTCTAAAGAACTTAAACTAACAGCCGTTCTGGCGTACTTGGCTGGAGAAGGAACTCTTGAAGAACTAACAATTAAATTTGGTTTACATTCACATACACAACTACGTAACTGGATTTCTAGGTATAATAGGGATAAAACTGTGACGGTGTCACCGTCTAGAAAGCAGGTCCCTACTATGAGCCGTAAGACTACCTTTGAAGAACGGATTGAAGTTGTAGAGTATGTTACTAAGGACAAACACAGCTATTCTGAAGCTGCAGAACATTTTCAAGTATCTTATCAGCAAGCTAGATTGTGGGTACGCAAAGCTGAGTCCAACGGTTATCCAGCTTTAATGGATAATCGTGGACATCGAAAGCAACGAGATGAACTAACGGAAAATGAACAGTTAAAACTTGAAATTCGCCAGCTTAAGGTCCAGCTCAAAGAGAAAGAAATTATAGAGAAATTCGCAAAAAAATTGCAGGAACTTCAGCACAAGGGGTGAAAAAACAACATCGACTGGCCTATCAAGCAATTAAGGATGTCAGTCAAGAGGATCGGGGCTCGTTATCGGTACTTTTAAGCGTTATTGGTGTAAGCCGCCAGGCTTATTATAAGGGGCTCAACCGTGAAGAAACAATTTGGGAAGGCCACGATAAGAAACTCAAAGAACGTACCAAATATTGGTTTAATTTTCATCATCAGGGTATTGGTGCTGGAAATCTTCTGACTAATCTACAGCAAGACGAAGAAATTGACTTTTTAGTGACCTTTAAGATGGTGCGGCGGGTCATGCGAGACCTTGGTATTCATTGTCAAATTCGAAAGAAAAAACACAATCGCATCAAACAAAATGAGCAATATATTCAAGACAATTTACTGAACCAGAATTTTGAAGTTAGTGCACCAAACGAGGTTTGGTTGTCTGACTCAACAGAGCTTTCGTATGGCGTGAATGGTGAGTATAAAGTACGTTTAAGCGGCGTATTAGATCTCTATGGGCGTCGATTACTATCGTACAATCTCAGCGATACCGAGACTAGCTCAGCTGAAATACAAGTCTTTCAGCGGGCGTTCGTAGCCGCCGGTGACGTTCATCCACGTATCCATACGGATCGTGGATCAGCTTATACATCGGGGGCATTTAACAATTTTTTGAACCAATTTGAAGTAGAACGAAGCATGTCTCGGCCAGGTACACCATATGACAACGCTCCAATGGAACGTTGGTGGAATGAGTTTAAGCTTCGCTGGATGGATCATCATCCAATGGCCAAGACGTATAAAGAGCTGGTGAAACTCGTTGAAGATGGAATTGAATATTTTAACCATCAAAATCGTTCGGCACAAAGAAATGGCCTCACTCCAGATGAATACTGGAATGAAGCCATTTAGGTAAAAACCAAAAATTTATATTATTTCAACTGTCAACTTGACAGGGCCTAGTGCAATTATTTTTCAACGTCGCTTTTTGCATTCATAGTTATTATTTCAGAGATTTATTTTCATTTTTGGGTTCTTCATAAGGTAACTGCACAGTAAATGTGGTTCCCTTACCTAACTCACTAGCAACACTAATCGTTCCCTTATGTGCTTTCACAAGTTGATGAACAATAGCCATTCCTAGCCCTGATTCACCATATTTCGTATTCTTCCGGGAAGCATCAGCTTTGTAATAGCGTTCCCAAATATTTTTCATTTGATCTTCAGACATACCAATACCAGTATCGCTAATTGAAATGATGCAATTCTTATCAGCATCATTGCGAGCTGTAATCGTAATAGTGCCACCGGTTGTAAACTGAATTGAATTTTGCATAATGTTAAACATAATCTGCACAAAGCGATCATAATCCGCATAGACCGTTACTTTATCAGAAACTTGCGTAATAAACTGATCTTTAGCTTCATTAGCTTTCTTTTGCAGCTGTTCAACTAAATTATTCACCACTTCGTGAACGTTGATTTCATGCCGATTCAAGATAATTTGATTTGTACGAATTTTTTCGTAATCCAGATTATCATTTACCAATCGAATCAACCGTTTGGTTTCATTGCTCATCAACTGGAGGCTTTCTTCTCGACTCTCTTCTGGAATTGCATCATACGTCAAGCCCTCTAAAAGCCCATTAATCGTTGTTAGCGGCGTTCTCATTTCATGCGCTGCATCCGCCAGAAATTCCCGTCGTCGTTGTTCTTGGCGTTTAATTTCCTCATTCGAAGCCTTAAGCGATTTAGTCATGTGATTGAAATCAGATGCCAAACCATCAATTTCATCATTTCCCTTAGTTGGAACCGTAATATCAAAGTTTCCTTCGCCAATTTTATGTGCGGCTTTTCGAATGCGATCAATTCGCGAAACAGAATATTTTGCTAATCCGTAAGCAATCACAATCGCTGCTAAACCAGAAATAAGAAAGGCGATCAATAGATTATGTTGAATTTTTCGCATATTAGACTGAATATTGGCTACCGGAGACCCAACGGAAACAACCGCAATAATTTCGCCACTTTCATTACGATAAGGCTTAATAATATCAGTCATTGATTGCGTCCGGCTGTTACCTGCTTGATTAAAACGGCGATCGGATTTCGTAGTTAAGGTTTCGCCAGCCTTTAATTTGGTCCACTGACTCTTACTTATGTTTGGTGAAATTCCTGTTTTGGGATACGCAATCGTGTTTTGTTTATTATAAATAGTGAAGTGAATGGATTGATTAGCCAAAAGTCGCTCACTATTTTCCAAACCTGCCATTTGAATGCCTTCAAACTCACCATTAGAATTAACCACAATTGATTGTTGAAAAACACTGTCAGCATAGCTCTCAAGTTGTTTCCATGTGTCTTGATAAACCATTCGATTGGAAAACTGAATAAAGGCCAAACCAAATATAATTACGGTCGTAAAAATAACCGCAAAAAAGGCCAACATTTGCTGATACAGGAGTTTCAATTTCATACTTAGTTCTCCTTACTATCGTCGAACTTATAGCCGACTCCCCAAACTGTTTGAATGACTTGTGGTCCAACTTTTTCTATCTTTTGACGCAGTTTTTTAATATGCGCATCAACTGTCCGTTCGTCCCCATAAAATTCATAGTTCCAAACTAGTTGTAATAACTGTTCACGAGAAAAGACTTGTTTTGGTTTCTGTGCCAATGTTTTCAGCAAATCAAATTCTTTAGGTGTTAAATCCGGAATTAATTTGCCATCCAAGTAAGCTTCTCTAGTTGAAGAACTTAGTTTAAAATTACCGGTTTCAACATCATAATTTGTTTGTTGCGTATTCTCTTCATCGGCAGAATTCGTCGTCCCCATCTGTGCACGACGATGAAGGGCCTTAATTCTCGCAATCAAAGTAATCGGACTAAATGGTTTCGTTACATAATCATCTGCGCCCATTTCCAAACCCAGCACTTGATCACTTTCAGAATCACGTGCCGTTAACATGATAATTGGCACTGTTTGCGAAATCTGGCGAATCTCTGAGCTGACCGCCATACCATCCTTCCCAGGAAGGTTCAAATCAAGGGTGATCATATCCCAATCATCAGGAGCACTCTTAAACATTTCAACAGCTTCATTC
Source organism: Pediococcus ethanolidurans (assembly GCF_964062635.1). Classification (NCBI taxonomy): domain Bacteria; kingdom Bacillati; phylum Bacillota; class Bacilli; order Lactobacillales; family Lactobacillaceae; genus Pediococcus; species Pediococcus ethanolidurans. The sequence goes on along the minus strand of NZ_OZ061250.1, from coordinate 1,370,364 downwards.
CCATCATAAGCAAAGGAAGCATCCCATTGTTCTTTTTTGAAAAACATTCCCATCATTTCAGATACTGATTTATTGTCTTCGATCATTAAAATTTTCATACGTACCCCTCTTTATAAATTTCTCCATGATCCTAGTATAATTCAATCCTTGCATTAAACCTAGGAACGTTTTAAATTTTTTAATAAGTTCTGATCTTTATCATATCGTTCCTATATTAAGTTTAAATAAAACGTTATTTATCGAAAACAAGTACGGTAACTACTCAAATTTTTTGAACTAAATTTTAATTATTGAGGTAAACTTAAACCGTTACTCACTACTGAAGGGAAGTAATTCTTATGAATCCTGATCTAAATGATATTGTTTTTTCTAAAGGAAAATTCAAATTTAACGTGCGGGCTGCCGGTTTACTTGAACATAATCAGAACTACTTGGTTTCGGAAACAACCGATCCTCAAGCGGATTTTGTCTTTATTGGTGGTCGCGTGAAATTCGGTGAATCATCTCAAGATGCCATCCAACGAGAATTCTTTGAAGAGCTTCACATTCATGTACAAGTTGAACGTCTGTTATGGGTTATTGAACATCAAATGCCCTCTCAAACGGAAAGTTTTCAACAAATTGTTTTATTATATCTATTAAAAACCAACGATAAGATACCTTCTCACACCAACAAAAAAAGACCGCTGGTTTGGCAATCTTTTTCAGAACTAAAATTAGCTAACCTAAAACCGAATGTTTTTAAAGACTACGATAAACTACCTGAAACCATTCAATACTGGCAAGATATTTCTTAAAAAACTGGTGTTTGTAAAACTTTCCATTCGGAAAAAACTTGATCTGTTGGTTCAAAACTAAAATTATTCTCTATAATGGCTTTTGCCTTTAACACTAAAGGAGAAGCGTTTTTTTCGTTTAAACTCGCTGTTGATAACAATTTTGCTCCCATGGAGTCTTGTCCCACAAATTGCGCAACTTGTTCGGCAAGATTGCCTTGCCAAGTTTCAATTCGATAGAAAACACAAATATGTTGATTGTATTTCCATCTTTTATAATGCCAAGGATACTTAAAACTAATTGTACCAAGCTGACTAATCTTTTGAGGCTGTAAATGCGTTTCTTCCTTAATTTCTCGATAGATTGCTTTATCCAATGATTCCCCATCTTCTAAACTGCCACCGGGTAAATCATAACGATTAATATACGGACCCCCATTTTTCTTAATAACTACTAACTTGTCATTACTGGCAATAATGCCATAAACCCCAAAAGCCCGATGATATTTTTTAGCCATGTGTTCTATCCTCCCTCAGTTAACAACTAGATATACTGATTAACCAAAAATAACGTCGTAATCACATAAAACCTACTTCAATTAGCTACAGAAATGGAGCTCATGCTTGAACGATCAGTCTCTATTGTAAAGAAAATAAAAAAAGATCCTTCACATTTATCAAACAAATTAATACATAGTCTATTTGATAACACGTAGAGGAATATTGCAACTCTTTGTACGTTCGATTTACATTTTATGTTTACTTATCAACTCATACTTAAAAGTCCAAAGCGTAAACACAGAGAATAATAATATACCCACAATTACTGATACGAAACTACCATTCTTTCCAGATGTTTGTGGTAAAACGCTTGATTTACTAGAAATATCTTTGTTAGAAGTACTTTTTATCGTACTAGTTTTACTCGCTTTTTTAGCAACAACATTCTTTTTGTTTGTCGTGCCTGTAGGATTAGCATTTGTAACGGACTTTGTTTTATCTGCCTTACTATCCGCTTGGGCATCATTCTTATTATTCGAAGATGTTGAAGATGTTGAAGATGAATCATCTATGCTATCAAGGCCAACCCAATCAGAAGATTCCATTGATTTTGGAAACGGCGTTCTGCTCCATCTGATTACGTGCGTTTTCTTGTTTTCTTCCATATAAAAACTTGGGTCTCTCATTGTGGCACCTTTTTCAATACTTTCTGGACTTAGGATGAAAGTGTGGACACGATTTGATAGAATTTCTACTAGAGAGGATCGTGTCTTATGAGCAAAAGAAAGAGATATTCTGTCGAATTCAAGAAAATGATCGTTCAGCTGTATGAAAGCGGGACATCAGTCACTGATCTTACCAGCGAATATGGGATTGCCAGTGCCACCATTTATAAATGGAATGATTTGTACAAGAAAGATAATGATACCGGGGTCTCCAAGGCCGACTTATTAGAAATGCAGGCAAGAATTACCAAGCTGGAAAGTGAAAACGATATCCTAAAAAAAGCATTAACCATATTCGCAAAAAAGTAAGCATCAAAGATTGGCAGTCAGCTATTAAAGTAACGGCATCAGCGCATAGCGTTAAAGAAGTCTGTCAGACGTTGCACTTATGTCGATCAACCTACTATCAGTACCAGCACCAGACTAAGCCCGAACAGTTTAAGCGGCGCCAAGTTTTATACCAGCAAATCCGACGCATCTACTTTGATCATCGGCGGGTTTATGGCGCTCCTAAAGTTCACGAGGAACTTTTACGTGAGGGCTATCATGCCAGTTTGAAGCTGGTTCAAAAGCTGATGCGACACCTAGGCCTCCGGTCAATTGTCGTCAAAAAGTGGCGCTATGAGCACAACAACTATATTGACCAAATGACCTACCCTAATTTGTTAAAACAAGACTTTAAAGCTGTCAAACCTAATCAAAAATGGGCTGCTGATATTACCTATATTCCGACCAAAACTGATGGGTGGTGCTATCTGGCAATCATCATGGACTTGTATTCTCGCAAAATTATCGCTCATAAATTAAGCCGACACATGACAACCGAGTTGGTTGTCAACGTACTTAATCAAGCTTGTGAAACTAGAACTGTCAAGGCTGGTTTGATTCTGCATACTGATTTGGGCAGCCAGTATCGAAGTACTGCCCTTGAAACAGCATTGAAGCAACACGCTATCCGGCACTCTTACAGTAAACGTGGCTATCCGTATGACAATTCTGTGGTGGAGTCATTTCATGCCAGCTTCAAGAAGGAGGAGGTTTACCAACGGACTTACAAAGACTATCATGAAGCCAATTTGGCTCAATTTAGTTACATTGAAGGATTTTATAATTCTCGGCGGATCATTAGTGCCGATGGCTATTTAACTCCAGATGAAAAGGAACAATTAGTCAGTTAGAAATTCTACGTAATCGTGTCTAAAAACTTGACTCAGATCCATTCTTCTCTCGCATCATTTTCAGAAGAATCTAGAGACGAGTTATTCATGTTTGAAGAAGATGCTTTTTCCACTGTTATTTTTATATTCGAAGTTGGATCCTTCATTGTAGCGCCTTGTTCTGAACTATCGATACTTTCTGAGTCAGACGAATTATTTGAGTTTGCACTCGTGGTAGCTGCATCTGCTACGCCAACCAAATTCATAAATAATGAAATTGTTACCACTAAAACTATACCAATTAAACCTTTTTTATTTAACATATCTTAATTCCCCCCAAAAAATTTTGTAACTAATATTGTAAACATTGATAACTGACATTATCGGTTTCGATGAAAAGGCTAACACACTATTCCGTGTTTTTTAAATCAGCAATCACGATATCTCCCCTGGAAGTTAGTTAATATTAATCAACTGATATTTCAAGGCACTATTTCTTACGTTTAATCAAAAAAGTAGAAACCTTTTTCAAGCCTCCACTGTTATATAACTATTCAGTTGAGTCACTTACTTTCATTGACCGATCAATCCTAGAACGTCCAGTTGCATAATCAAATTTAATCCCCGGTTCGACATTCCAAACAAACACGTTAAAATCAAGTGATTTATCTGTTGATAATGCCTGTAAATGATAACCAATTGGCATTAAGTCCTTATTCTTAAAAACAGTTGAAACCTGATAAATCACTTTTTTATTTGCTTCCAAAGCATTGCGAACTTTTCCCTCAAAAATTTGCATAGTTTTTTGATTACTAAATTCCGTTTGGGTTGCTAAATTTTTAGGATTGTCCAGCGATCCTAACTCATTAACATTATATTGGCCGTCCTTATTAAATTTACCAGTAATTGAATAAGCTAGGAGGTGTCCACGGTTAAGTATCTCAATTCGCCGGCCATTAATACTAACTGCCCTTTGATGCCAGCCTGTAGGTCGCCAATCTTGACTAGTACGTGTGCTTGATCGAACCAAATTACGTCGTTCCAAATAACCAGTTACCATAGTTGTTCGATTCAAGTTGTCTAAACTGCCATAACTTATTTTATTTATTTTCCAAGCAGCTGTACTCAAAGTACTTTTATTACCATTTACTTTTAAATACGCGGTACCACCACTTTTAAATGTCAAATTACGTAAATTATCATCTTTAACATTTTGAATACCGTTGTTTTTATTGGTTGTTTTAATCTGCTCAGATAAATTTTGTCCCAATTCTTGATCGATATAATTCTTGACCGATTGTCGATTGACACCCAACAATGCAGCAATAATTACGAATAAAGTTACCAGCCAATTAGTAGCTTTTCTTTTTTTCAATTTTTAATCCTCACTAAATTTCTTCGATGACAAATGAATACCGTTCATCAGTATTTTTGACTAAGATCTTTGCCATTTCTAAATAGTCTGACGCCTCTTCATAGGTTTCAAATTTTGTTGCATCTTTCTCAGAAACACTAACTTCCACTAAATCTAAATAAGTCCAAATAAATTTATTATTTTCCGTATCTTTTACACGATAGGCCATAAAAAACGCTCCTTAAACAAAAATAACTGTTCCACTAATTTAAAATGAACAGCTAGTTAATGATATTGAGAATTTCACCTGTTGTCAATCGTGAATTAACTTTCTGGTGAATCTTATTTTGAACTGAACAAATATTAGTAATTAAAATAGTCTCCAGAACAAACCGCATAAAACCGGCATTCTGAAGACTATTCACATCTATCATATTCACTTAATGGAGCCGGCGGGGATCGAACCCGCGTCCAAGCATATTGCCACCCAGATATCTACGTTCATAGGCATACTATTTAAATTTCACTAACCAAAACACCGTATGTCAGGGTTCTCTTGATTAGCTAATCTGATTAGTCTCTTCAAGTCACTTCAGATGGGAGCAACTTGCGTAAGTCCACTAAATTTAAGACCTGTATCTAACACATGGACGATGCCAGGCAGATCTACACTAAGCCGTTATTAAGCAGCTAAAGCGTAAGAATTGTTATTATTTTTTGCAGTTATAATTTAAACTGAACGTTTTTACGTAGACGTAACCTACGAAACGCAATCCGAACTCAACCTATACCTGTCGAATCCATAACGACCCCATAACAACAGTTTTACTATATCACAATCACCTACAAAAGCAATTAACTCACTTATTTACGTGATTGTGAAGTAGAATTAGTTGCTGGAATCAAGGCAATTTGACCACGAGAAACCATTGTAACCAACAGTTTGTTGACAAGATCCGCATTCTGGACATTTTTCAATAAATATTCTAATAACGCATTTTTGGTTTTTCTCATTGTAAAATCCTCCATGACTCTTCGCATTTAAAACCTAATCTTAGGTATTAATGATAAGGGTTAGCAATATAATTGTCAACTGTTAAACTCGGATTTATTCCCCAACCTTTTCAAAAACTTAATTTTTAATGGCATCGTTTTCATAGAATGGTAGCAATTAGAAACATTTTAAACTAAAATAAAGGTAGTTTGAATATTTGGAGGCTTTCTAATGACAGGTAATTCTAAACTTACTGCAATTTTATTTTTCATTTTCTACTTAATTCTAACTTACTTCGTTTTTGTTCATCAAAACATGATTGCCATGTATATGATGGCAATTGGCATGTTGCTGGAAGCTACCATCAACCTTTGGCATATGTTTAAATCCTAACTAAAATCATGTACACTTAAGCTAATACTAATTTGGAGGAACACTGATTTATGTCGCAAATAAGCGAGTTGCATAGAATCGAATTAAACACCTTAAAAAAGTTCGTTAACATTTGCGAATCTCACCATATTAAATATTTTTTAATTGGTGGTTCTTTGTTGGGTGCAATTCGTCACAATGGCTTTATTCCTTGGGACGATGATGTAGATATTGGTATGCGTCGCGACGAATATGACCGTTTTGCTTCGATTGCACCAGCACTCTTACAAAATGAACATTATTTTATTCAAACGGCTGATACAGATCCCAATTTTGCTTTCAGTTACATGAAAATGATTGATACTGATGCCTACATCGAAGAACGCAACAATGTGAATGACGCTAGAAAAGGTGTTTTCGTTGATATCTTTCCGTTTGACAAAGTCCCTCGTCAACCAGAAATTAGACGTGCTGTCTATAGTCGTTTTCGCTATTTTGATACTCGTATTCTTTTACGTCTTGGCTACAACATCATCAAAACGCCCTTCCGTAAAGATCCAGAAACCAATGATCTTAATCATTACATGTCTGTAGCAAAGTTGAAAGAAAAACGTGAAAATATTATGCGTTTATATAACCAGGAACCCTTTCATCATTACAAAAACTATGCTTCCCAATATGCCTATGATAAAGAAGTTTTGAATCAGGCTGAAATTTCTGAATTAATTTCCCATCCTTTCGAGGACATTCAAGTCAAAATTCCAGAAGCGTATGATCGCATTTTAACTCGCATGTATGATGATTACATGACGCTTCCTCCTGAAAAAGATCAAAAAGAAAAGCATGTTGATGTGTTGATCGTAAATGGTAAACAAATTGACTAACAAAAAATGAGAATTATGATTACCGATAGTAAAATCGGTTCATAATTCTCATTTTTATTATCATTCACTATGCTCTCAGTCATAGTGGTCTAGTGATTTAATTTATCTGAACATGGTCTTTGTAGCTCTTGCCAAAACCTTTGGCTGTTTTTCGTAATGGTGCAATGGGGTTAACTCACTATCAGGAATTCCCATGAAGTGATAAACAGCCACTTGTGCACATCTGAACGAATATTGTTCTGTAAAGACCATGTCGAACGGCATTTCCGCAAATTGGCTAATAAATGCCAAATTCTTAGAATTCTTTGGTACAACAGCCGGACGATCGCCAACAGCACGACGATTAAACAAAGCACTAGCATATGGCATGTATGCTGGAATAACGTTTACAATACTGTCCATAATCTCTTCGGTATGATCAGAAATGTTATCCCGAGCTGGATCAACGGCTGCCAGATGGCCTAAGAGTTCCTCCAACATTTCTTTACCAGTCATTTCGATAAATGGCTTATCGACGTAATCACCTTTGCGCCGTGGATACATGACATAACCCCAGAAGACCGTTTCGTTTTCCTTTTGAGTATGAAAATGTGGTTGATGGTGAACAACAATGGATAAGAGATTACTACTGTCGATCCATGTATTCAACGCATTACCTGGTTCTTGTTGAGTAATACGGGAAATTTCATTTAACAAGAAATGATTGTTAGTTGTTACTGTAAAACTCAACCATTCACTTTGTTTGCGATCCGCAAAGAATTTATCTGGATTACCTAAATTATAAAAGTGTTCAGTTGCTTGTTTCCAAAGTGCCGCACTTGGTGCATATTCCATATTTTCTTTAATTGGTGTGTTTAAATCACCAATTGACGAACTATCAGTGATGGCACCATTGGTATCAAAGACGAAATCATTTTCACAAATTTCAATTTCACCGGTCTGATTATCATTGTCCACTTCTTCATACTTTAAACCAGTCACAATAATATCATCGCGCAACGGTGTATCTTTAAATTCGAACTCAGTAATTTTACGGTTATTGACAAAGTTAACACCATGATCGGTCAAATACTTGCGCATCGGTAAAATGATACTTTCATACTGATTATATGGTGTCCGAGTGACACCAGCCAAAGTATTAATTCGACTGAACTCCAAAATCATTCGATTCATATAACGACGGAGTTCTATGGCCGAACTTTCCTTCTTAAACGCAAAGGTTGTCTGCCACATATACCAGAAGTTAGTTGTGAAAATGTGAGGACTCTTCGCAAACCACTGCTCAATGCTAACATCGTTGAGTTGTGGTTCCTTTGATTCTGGTAACATCATAAGTTTGGTCAATAAGAAGCGATCCTGATTATTAAACTGCATATGACTATAATCTTTTTGATCGCCTTTATTACGAATACCATCTACACGATCCATTAAACGTGCAACATCATGGGTTGGATGTGCATGATCAAAGTTTAAGATATCATCTGTAACTGACTGACCAGGATTATCTAATGAAGGTACCGAACGTAAAACATCCCATAAATTTTCATAAGTTTCTTCGTTCAGCATTCGGCCACCTTTTGCCAAGAATCCCTTATTATTACTTAATTTTGGATTGCCATATTCTGATTCATAAGCTGAAACTTCAGCACCATCATTTGCACCATGCTTTTCAAGGCCAAACATTGTAATCTGGTCGCCACTCCAGCCACCATCACGAATTAGATAGATGCCTGCTGCTAAATTACCAATTCCAGTTCCAATCATATATGCTTTTGCCATTGTATCCGCTCCTTTTCGTTATTAATGTCTATTTTTCTTTCAGAAAAATCCTATTCTCATACGGATGTCCATCCTCACTAAGTGCTAAAGCACTAACTCGGAATGGCTCCTTTTCGTTATTAATGTCTATTTTACTTTCAGTAAAATCTTATCCTCATACGGATGTCCACTTATGCATTCGACCCCCGAATCAATTTAACAATTCGTTCCAGCCGCTCCAGTGTATCATCTAAGGTTAAACGATACGTATTTTCCAATCCATTTCTCGTCGAATCCACAATATTCACCGATCGCAAAATTTTCAAATGATGTGAAACAGCCGGCTGTGAGATATCTAATTGCGTTGTAAGATCTCCAACTGTCATTCCCTGCTTCAACCGCGATCCCAATAAAATAATAATCCGTTGCCGATGCTTGTCAGCTAATGCATTCAAAATATCCAAGTCATCTATAAATTCATCTAAAGCTGCCTTTTGCTTCGGTTCCATCGTTACCTCTTCCATAGGCTCACCTCTATCCATACATTTAAATATTTAAATCTATGAATAGACTAACATGTTTTTTTGTTTTTAGCAAGCGCTTACAAAGACTTAAGAAAAAAACTGCTGGACATTTGCCAACAGTTTCAGATCTTCCTATACGTCTGTTGGTTCTTGGTTATCCAAAAACAACGTTGCTAACACACCAACAATAATAGCAACAATTAAAATTACGATCACGCCGAACCATGATCCACTGTTTTGCACATTCAAAGCCGCTCCTTGAAGCGCAAGTTCCATTAAAATCCATATGCCGGCAACAACAATTCCAAATACCGCACAATATACCTGGTGAGCGTATTTGTGTAATAAATAGTTTAAAACCTTTGCCATTAGAATCACACCAAGCACTGCACCAATGATAAACGGTAATAAGATTATAACTGAAGAAAAGGCCTGTTTGGCCTGATCGAATTTTCCGACTAGTAAAAACATCACCGTATCTAGTAGTTTTGCCACCGAATTATAAATGGTTCCATACTGATTCACCATCATTAGCATGACCGCACCAGAGATTCCTGGAATCATCATCATGGAGATCGCAAAAAATCCTGCAAATGCAATCACACCCCAGTCACTCAAGGTTCGTAATTGACTCATTGCAACAAAATCGCTTAGACCTCCTGTACCCTGGTGACTCACAAACATAATGAACGCAAATCCCAAAATAGCTAGAATTGCATCGAAAAAGTTAAACTTCTGGAAACTCACTTTTTTATAAACAAACGGCAAAACACCAATGACGAGACCGATAAAAAAACCATAACTCATCACTGGAAACTGCTCACAAAGCCACAGTACTAACTTAGTTGAAGCTAGTATACCAATAACTGCTCCAATCATAATAGGGAGTAAGAATTTAATATTTTTAAGCGGTTGTTTTCGAAATGTCGAAATTGCCTCAACCATCCGCTCGTACAAGCCAACCACAACTGCAAACATACTACCAGATAAACCTGGTATCACTAGGGCAATTCCAATAAAAAAGCCCTTCATTGTATTGATAATGGATTTTGTTTTTATTTGCTTTACCTCTTCTCTTTTGAATAATCCGACTTCACAACTAAGATTTTAATCAGTTTCTATTTCAGCAATATATTCACGTTTCTGTGTTTCCCATTTCTGCTTATCTGCCTCGTTGATTTCACGCAAAACACGACAGGGATTGCCAACTGCAATTACATTATCCGGAATATCATGGGTGACGATTGAACCTGAACCAATGACCACGTTATTACCAATGGTTACACCAGGATTAATCACAGCATTTCCACCAATCCAAACGTTATTACCAATTGTGATCGGATAACCATACTCATAGCCTTGTATCCGAACATCGGCATCAATTGGATGTCCAGCGGTATAAAGACCAACTCGAGGTCCAAACATCACATTATCACCAATGGTAATGCAGCCAACATCAATAAAAATACAGTCATAATTTGCGTAAAAGTTTTTGCCAATTGTTGTGTTTAATCCATAGTCAATATGAAATGGTGGTTCCATAAAAACATGTTCACCAACCGAGCCAAAAAGTTTTTTTAGCAACTCTTTTCGATAATCCATCTGCTCTTCAGTCGTGTTATTAAAAAGGCGCGTCAACACCCGACCGTGATGAAAATCTCGTTTTAATTCGGGATCATTTGCCACGTATAATTGACTGTTCAACATTCTTTGCTTGTTTGTCATTCCAATTCCTCCGTCTAGTTAGTTTGATTATATCGAACTTTAAAACGTGTGTCAGTTGATAACTCATTTTTATTTTAGTTAAATACTTGCAAAACTTTATTCTTAGATTTATAGTGTATTAGTAAACTAAAACACTAATAAGGAGGCACAATATGAAATTCAATGATAAGATTCCTATTTATTACCAGATCAAACAATATATTTATCGCGAAATTATCATTAATAACTTGCAACCTGGGCAAAAAGTACCAGCCGTGCGTCAATTGGCCGTCACCTTAACTGTAAATGCCAACACCATTCAGCGCGCCTTAAGCGAATTAATTAATGAAAAAGTTTTAATTTCTAAACGTGGTAAAGGCAATTTTGTTACAACTGATGCAGAAACCCTGACTAATTTAAAAAGAAATGTCGTTGAAGATCAGGTAAGCAATTTGTATGACCAATTAGCTGCCTTAAAAATAACACCAGACGAAATGTTGAAATATCTAAATAACTACATTAATTCGCGAAAGGAAGTACACCATGACTGAAATATTATCGATTAACGATCTTTCTTACAAGAGGAACTTAACTAGTATCCTTAAACAAGTAAATTGTTCAGCAGAAAGTGGCAGTATTATTGGCCTTCTAGGTGCTAACGGAGCCGGTAAAACGACCCTCATGCGATTAATAAGTGGCGCAGCTAAAGGGTTTCATGGAGAAATTAGTATCAACGGCAATACCCAAGATATTGAACGCAAACAATTGGTCAGCTTTAGTCATCAGCTGGATGGCGTTAACAGTCATGATCGTATGGAAAAAATTGCTGAGTTTTATCAGGCCGTTTATCCAGACTTTTCCGAGAGTGCCTTCAAAAGATTGGCAGAATTTCTTGAATTGGATCTGCACCAACGATTAGGTAATCTCTCTAAAGGAAATCGAATGAAATTTATTATTGCTATCACACTGTCACGTCAAGTTCAGCTTTATCTACTGGATGAACCGTTTGACGGAATTGATAGTATGAGTCGCAAAAAGATTATTGCAAGTATTCTTCAATGGAAGCCCGTTGATGCCACAATCTTAATCAGTGATCATCATGTTGATGACGTGGCAAATATTTTGGATGCCGTTTTGATTATTAAAGATAAAAAAATGGTTGTTTCAGAAAAGGCCGATAAAATTCGCGAAGAATACGGTCAAAGTATTGAGGATTACTACGAAAGCATCTATACAGGGGGTAAAGAAAATGACTAGTTCAATAAAACTCATGAGAACGATGATCAGACAAAAAAGCTCAAGTGTCCACAAAGTAATTGGTCTTCAATTACTTGCCTTGGTAATTACACTAATTATTCAGTTATGGCAGCAAGGTCATATCAATGCTATGGACCCCGTTGGCTTCTTCGCATCATATGGCATGTTGGCCACTATGGTAATTTTTGTTCTGCTAGCTTTAAGAACTGAGCACATTTGGACAAACAGTGTTTTCCGCCTCATCCCGATTACAGACACGCGCTTATATATTTCTAACCTGCTTTCTACTTTTTTAAATTTTGTGTATTTCTTAATACTGGAAACTATCATTACAGGTCTTCTAGGTTCACTTGATTTAGCTGATTTTAACATGCCCAACACTAGTCATTTATTTGGTTATGTGACCAGTGGACTTTCGTTGATTTTTACCTTACTACTAGTTGGTTGGACTTTTATTAGCATGGTGCACCTTTTGGGTAAAATGATTAGTACTTTTCTACCTGAAACTAAACAAGGATTTATCCAACTTGTACTTTACATTGTCGTCTTCTTTCTCCTCTTTTTCGTTTTAAGTACCATTGATAATACAATTGGAAACTATGTAAATAATTTTTTCTCACCTGTTTACTCTATGGGTACTCTTTATCAAATTATAGGACCCCTCTTTATTTTAAGTGGTTTCATGCTTCTCTGGGTCATCCTGTTTTCACTAATTAACATTTATCTACTTAAATATTGGACTGAAGCCAAATAAAAAAATCTCACTTACATTTTGTGTCTAATCAATTTAAGTTTAAAAATATTCCTAAAATCGGACAAATGTAACAGGATAATTGCGTTACTTTTTGCTTCTTAGCAGGTACGATAGAAATGGAGGAGAAAATAATGAAATTATCTGATCAATTACGAGCATCCCGGAAACAATTACATTTAACTCAACAGGATTTAGCAGCCCAACTTCATGTAACTCGACAAACACTGTCACGATGGGAAAACGATTTGAGCTATCCTAATCTAGATACTTTAGTTTAAATTAGTCATATTTTAAATCTTTCGTTAGATACTTTATTGAAAGGTGAAAAAAATCCAGTTGTCAAGCAAATCAGTACTGATGTCCGTTCCAAGCAAAAGTACAAACATCTATTTGTCGCACTTGTTAGTTTATTTCTACTAATGTTAGCAGTCTTGATTCTTTTAGGCTATGGTCGTGCTACACAAAATGCAGGCATTGATCGTCTAAATCCGTTTCTTAAAACGCAAATTGGGTACACGGTTTTGCCCATGCCAACTAAAAATCATCAACAAGGCACACGTGTATATGCATTTGTTTCTGATAATGTTTTTGGCAGCGGCAGTTGGCTACAATTTTCTACAGGTCAATACACCGCAAATAAACGTTGGGCTGTAGTTCAACATAAGGGTTCTTATGTTTCTAACACTCGTTTGTTGAAAAAAGCACAGATTCCATTAGTCATGCGTGAACAAGCTGGCAACATTTACACCAAATATAATTATAAAACTGAAGGTCCAAGGACTGGCAAGAAAATTTCTTGGTGGCCATTTGACTAACTTTTAATTTCAAAACTAACTATCTAACTAAAACAAAAAAGAATTGTTATCGCATAGATAGCAATTTTTTTGTTTTAAGCCACATCCTTTTTAGGATCCTGAGACATTTTCACTTTCAGTATCTGTCATAACTCGCGATTTCATCCATGATAAGCCTTTGAATGCCAATGGTTTCACAAGTAATCCTCGGATAACATAGGCCATAATAAATGACCGTATCCACGTCAGTAATAATGCTTGCATCGTCAAATCATTCAATCCACCACCGCTTACAATTCCAAACGTGCACATACTAAAACACATGATGAAAATCATCGACCAACTCCGAACTTTACCTGCATTCAAATTGGAAAATAGTTTGATGAGTACATTAGTTACCTGACTTGCTACCAATAAGTTATACACAAAAGCCACTAACAAGGTAGGTACCCACCAAACCAAGAATTCTTGTCCAGCCTGTATTGTAAAACCTTTTGAAAATAAATTACCAATCAAACTCATGATACTGCCCATACCTAAACACATTTCGGCAGTATAAAATAAACGTTGTTTTGTAGTCATATAAACTTCCTCTCTTTTTAGTTGACATGTCAACTATCTGTTAGCTTAGTCTCATTTAGTTTACTTGTCAACTAAATAAAAAGACGATATACTTAACAACTAAGGAGTTGGTCAATGTGAAACCTAATGAAATTAATCAGATTGGTCGGTATGTCAGTATCCTCCACCGCTCTAGCCAAATTGCTTTAAACCACTTGCTTGATCTACCTGGCCTCACTGCCAGCAATGCTAATTTACTCCTCTTCATTTTTGATAATGGTAAAGTTACCGCCCAAGATATTGCGGATCAACAAGCCATCAATAAGGGCTTAGTTAGTCGTGAGCTCAACTCGCTTTTTAAAAATGGCTATATTGAAAAAAGTGTTGATAAACAGGATAAACGAAATATTCAAATCACTTTAACTGCCAAGGGTGTTGCTGCCTACCAGACTGTCAATAGCCTCATGTCAAAATGGTGGCAACAACAGTTTGAAGCGAGTGGTTTAACTAACCAAACTAGGATTTATGCCGATTTACAAAAACTCACCACTCAAATAATTGGTGTGCCGTTACAGTTTCATCCCATCTCAAATAAAAACAACGTAACCAAAAAATGAGCATAAAAATACCGTTATTTCTTTTAAAACATAGAAATAACGGTATTTTCGATGTCAGTTATTGAGAATCAGACAAATTCGAGCATTAGAGATTTTGATGCCTAAGTTCCTGTAATGCAATAAAACCAAACACCAGAATGACAACAACCTCAACAACACTGCTAAACACATTATCACCACTTAATTGTTGTGTAAAAGAATAATCACTCGTAAATAATGTATTCACAAAAGAAGTTACCATTGCGACCAACATGTTAAAGCCAAAATACAGTAAAATACTCAAAGTTTTGCCTTTTACAATAATTACTGAAGTCATTAAGATAAACAAACCAGCAACGTAACTTAACACTGCATTAATGCTCAATGGTACCATCTGTGGAACCATCAACATACCCATTTCTCTAAACAGTTCATCCCACCCACCAAGATTACCCACTTGATAAATGATCGTGGCAACGGGGACAACCAGCAAGATAAAACTGACGACGATATTGGCTAAAATCACAGCACCAATTTTGGCAAAGAATAATTTATTACGATTCACACCAGAAGCCACCATCAAAGCCAAAACACGATTTTTATAATCAATTGCAAGCAAGTGAAAGGGATAAATAATTCCTAAAAATATTAAATTACTAAAGAATAACAAAATTGCTAAAACGATACTTGTAATCAGAAGTGAAGAACCCAAATGATCAGAGTTGACGAGTGCAATCGTTGCAATCACATTTAAGCCAAGTAAGATCAATGTAGCAATTAAGTAGTATTTATCGCGCAAATATTTAAATAATTCCATCTTAAAAATTAGTCTTGCATTCATTAGTTAATACCTCCTTGTTGATCCAAAACCGATACCTTGGTCATGGCAGTAATCACAATTGCATTTTCTGCCAACTGAGGGAACACGTTTTGCCACAATTCAGAACTAATATCAATCTTGAAACCAACTTCAGTTTTAACAAACGGAATCGCTTCTGAACTCAATAAAGCTTCAAAAGCTTCATCATTATTAGTTGTAATATTACGATAGGTTTGGTGATCATCAGCAGTTAAATCCAATGTTTTAATTATGCGGCCGTGATCAATTACAAAGACCGTTTCACACAAACTTTCCAAATCCGTTTGAACGTGACTGGAAATTAACAATGTATGCTGATCTTTTCCTGTCCATTCACGCAAATAATTCTGAAACCATTTAACGGTATCTTGATCTAACCCACGGAATGGTTCGTCTAAAATTAAAACTTCTGCTGAATTCACAAGTGCAATCAGCAACACTAATTTTTTCTGCATGCCATACGAAAATGTCTTGACAGGACGATCAAGTACAGATAACAAGCCAATTTTATCAGCCATCTGTTCAACTTTTTTGACATCATAATGACCCCGTAATCCAGCAAAATATTGAATATTAAACCGTGCTGTATAATCCTTATAAACAGAAAGATCATCAAGGACAATTCCCATTTTAGTTAAAATTGCATTTTCTTTTCTTGGATTATGTCCATCAAAAATAATTTCACCAGAATAATCCGTAATAATGTTAGTTAAACACTTGAAAAATGTGGTTTTACCTGCACCATTGGCTCCCACTAATCCATAAGTATGACCTGGTTCAATTGTTAGTTGATCGATATCTAATGCTTTAAGACTACCGTAACTTTTACCTAGATTTTTAACCGTAATTGTCATCCCATCATCTCCTCGTTATGGTTTTATTATATCAGAGCCGGATGATTTGCACACTACTATTTAATATAAGTTTTCTATAATTAGCTACATATTTTTATTATTTCAAGGTTGACTCATAAAAAAAATCATTATTTCACACTTTTATACTGAATAGTGACCCTTGTTTCTATTTTTTTGAATTATTCGCTTAATTAACAATTCACCACGGTAAAGTGCCCGCATTCTCTGTGAACGTTCCAGTCTGCGAATCATCTAGTGGTAAACTAGCCATTTTAATAATTTGAGCTGCACCAGTACCCACATCTTGCATACCAGCCGGTTTATCACTCGTAGTCGACCGCCCACCAAAACTAGTCGCTGTCCACCCGGGATTAACCGCATTAACAGTAATTTGATCTTCAACTAATTCTTTACTCAATAAAATTGTTGTAAAATTAGCTGCGGACTTTGAAGCTTGATATCCTAATGAATTAACCTTATAAAATCATGAGGTCGGGTCCGACGCAAGACCAAGTGAGCCCATATTACTAGAAACATTAATAATTTTTGCTGGTCTTCCAGCTTTCAATAACGGAATCATAGCCTGCGTTACATCAACAAGACCGAAGAAATTTACATCAAATTCTTTGCGCATCGTATCCGTACTCATTTGAGAAGCTGGTTCATGATTACCTAAAGCGATTCCTGCGTTATTAATCAGGATACTTAAATAACCAAAAGCACTTTTAATTTTTTCAGCAGCCAATTTAATTTGAGCTTTATCTGTGACATCAAGTTGAATAAAATCAGCTTTAATGCCATTAGTACGAAGCTTTTTGACGGCTTCTTCGCCCCGCTGCTCATTTCTAGCACCAATCAAAACATGTTGGTCCCTTTTCCCTAATCCTTGAGCGGTGGCAAAACCAATTCCCTTATTAGCTCCTGTTATTAACGTAATTACTGTTTTTTTTGTTGTCATAATTTACTACCTCTAATTTTGAATATTATTGTTGAAATTATAGTTGTGCCGGCAATAATCGGCGATATAAATTTAGTGCTTCTGTTTGTGGCATCAGTTTTGGTGCCGAAGCAATTTGTTCAGCAAAATTTAAAATTGCATTTCCCAAAAATTCACTAATAAACTGTTGCCGTGGTTTATCATAGTCTCGTAAAATTAAAATCTGACGAACAACACCACTAAACAAAGCCTGAACTTTTTCATGAATTGCACTCCATTTTACTAATTTAAACAACTCAAGATTAGCATAAATTTCAGTAATAATTACCGAACTTGTATTAGTAAAATTAACTTGTTTCAATGCATCCATTTGTTGTTCAAAATCGGCAATCACAATTAAAAATTGTACTTCAATAATGTCGGTTAAGTCCTGATGGTGACGGTAAAAAGTTGCCCTTGAAACATTCGCCATTTCACAAAACTCTTTAACTTCGATTTGATCAAATTTAACATTGTCTTGATATTTTTGAATTAGTGCCTCAAACAACTTTGCCTGACTTCTTTGTTTTCTTCGATCGATTTTCATTTTTGAGCTTAAAAATACTTTTGCCATTTCTATAATGCGACATATATCACGTTATGTCGCTTAACTTCCTTTCAATTGTGAATACTGCTCTTTATAATACTAATTGTTAAGTTAAAGTACAAACATTGTCTAATCTAGTAAGGAGTATCGTTATGAAGATTATTACTGTTGAAGAACATTTTGAATCTGCTTAAGCAATTAATCAGCAAATTCTTTTCTACTGAAGAAAATTGGTACCTCTCTTTCTTGAAAGATTAGATGCCTACACTGGTTTAAAAAAACACTTTTCTGATTACTATCGACAAAATGTTTATGTAACTCCTAGTGGCATTTTGAGCAACCCACAATTAAACTTTGTCTTAGCCGAAATGGGCGCTGATCACCTTATTTATTCAATTGACTATCCATATAAACAACCAAAAAACTCACGCACTTTTTTAAACAACACAAGTTTAATTGCTACTCAACTTGAAGCCTTTAGTCATGGTAATGCTGAACGTGTTTTTCACTTAAATTAATTAACTAAAAGGAGTAATCATCATGTCATTAAATTCACAACAGGTAAGTAACACCATTAATGAACTACACGAGAATTTTGTGCGCAGCAGTTTATCAAAAAAACAGGTAGCCGATGACTTACACATTAGTTTAATCAAATTAGAGAAGCTCTTTACACTCACTCAAAGTTCCTTAAATGATCCCTGGATTTTACGTAATTACCTCATTCAAAAAGTTGAAGAAAATGGCAAAGAACCAGTAACCTTCACTGCCTTGGTTGGTGATTGGCATCAGTACTGGTTCTTAAATAGCCGCGTGATTGATCAACGTCAAATGTCAGCAGGTGACAATTAAAGGCTGCATTCGACTCTGTTATATAAATAATTTTTTCTAAACAAAAACAGGATTAAGTGAACTGAATATTCACTTGATCCTGTTTTGAGTACATAGCGTATCATGTTTTAATTTAAAGACGTGTGCTTAACCAATCCATTAATTTATCAGATTCTTGTTGCACATATTTTGGTACCCAATACGTTTGAATATGATGGGCACCCTTGATCAAAAATAATTCCTTATCCATTTCACTAGTTGCTTTAGCATAGGCATCCTCCGTCAAATAAAGTGAGTCAGCCGCAGAACCTGCCATCATAAGCAAAGGTACATTAATCAAATTCATATTTGCAGCCGTGTCAAATGCCGTTAATTCTTGTAAATCACTAACTGGATAAATTCCGCCTGCTTTAGGATGTGCATACTGTAAACCATAGTATTCTGCACCCTCACGATACATATCATATGGCAAATTCTTAATTTGTTCTGGGGTCATGTCACCAATACTTGCTGACATTTCAACCTCACCACCCTGAACAGCTTTCTCACGTGCCTTTGAAGCCGCAGCTAAACGAGCTTGAATAGTATTAGCTTCAGAAACACAGAAGCCATCCCGACGAACAACACCTGTATTAAATGCAGATAAAGTTGCAATCACTTTAAAACGTTTATCAGTTTGACCAGCAGCCAAGGTATAACCGCCACCACCGCAAATTCCGAAGGCACCAAGACGAGTATAATCAACTCCGGGAAATACCGAAAGTGCATCAGCCATTCCCCGCACATCCTCAATTTGATAAGCTGGTTTATCCGTTAATCGTGGTTCACCACCAGAATTTCCCTGATAAGCAGCATATCCATTTTCGGCTAATTTTTGTGCAAATAAACCTGCCACTTGTTCTTTCACACCACCATTTGGATGTGCCACAGTCAAAGCCGGATACTTTTTATTGGGATCATAATTTGCGGGTGTATAAATATTAGCATCCACCGTTACATGATTACACAAATAGCTAACGGGGTGGATATTCACCTGCCCATCAACGTTTTTAGTGATGGCACCATCATAAACTAATCCCCACTGATTGCCTTTAACTGTCACTCTGTCATTAATTGAAACTGAATTTAAAACAAACTTTGCCATAATTTGACCTCCATTGATTTAATTGTCCTCATCATACGCCCTGTAGTGTGCTACAAGGCAACAATAAAGATTTTTGAATTTCAATCTAGGTTAAAATTAGGATTTTCCCACATTTTTTCAGGTGTTGGGTGTTCTTTATCATTGGCCAAACCTAAGTGATAATCAAAAGTTTCAATTTTGTACTTCAGCATTGCTTTACTTTCTTGCAAAGCAATTATTTTTTGATCAACCTCTGCAAGTTGATTATTGAGAAACTGTTTTTCTTCTTCACGATGATCTTCTGGGGATACTAACATGTCAGTGAATCTTTTTATTGAGGCAACTGAAAAACCAGTTTGACGAAATCGTTTTACCATAAATAACCAATTCAAATCACTTGTTTGATAATCACGATAACCACTTTTGTCACGCCCAACTTTGGGAATGATTCCGGCACGCTCATAGTAATAGATTGTTTCAGTTGGAATACCAATTAATTTTGCTGCATCTTTGATTTTCATTGCTTAACCTCGCCTTACGAATACTAGTCATTTTACAAGTATATCAATGGTATACTCTGGAGCGTACTATAGGTCAAATGAAACTACTATAAATAGATTTTTGCCAACTTAAACAGCGCTTTGTTTAAATATTGTTTCAGAAAGAAAACGTTAAATTCAATTTTTGGATGTTTGCCGTGAGAATGCTGTTTTTCTAATTTTCAAAAAACAAAAAAGCCGCTATCCCTGTTTTACGCTGGATAACGACTTTAGTTTATTGATACTGCTCCGGCTGGGTTCGAACCAGCGACCTCTTGATTAACAGTCAATTATTCTACCACTGAACTACGGAGCAATTACTATGTTTATATTTATATCATAGAATTCACAGACTTGTCAACTAAATTTTAATATTCATTGTTTTATAGCTGTTTTCACATTCTGCGTTTATCTTCTATGAGATATGATTTTCTTTCAAAACAGCATTGAAATCGATCATGATTTTATCGTCTTTTTCCCAAACTTCCCAATGATCCATATCTTCGCCAGGAACAGTGTATCGTTTATTGATATAGTCCTCATAATTAACCACATGGGCAGAATGAGGAATATTCAACTGTAAAATGCGAACCTCTTTAATAAAGTCGCGTTCAGCTGCTAATTCGGCCCTGCCATTCATCATCATGTTTGCAATTTCCTTATACTTTGAACCATCGTTAAGGGTAATTTCTTCAATTAAGGTAAAAGTTTGTTGTCCCATTACTAATCGTACCTCCATCTACTTAGTATAGTGGACTGTCCCGTTATGAAGCAAGTCATTTTTAGATTAATAAAAAAAGAATGTTCCGAATTATAATTCGGAACACACTTTTTGGCATAAGAGAGAAAGAGAATTGATTAAAGGTAGAGGAGATGCACTACTACCTTTCACCAATAATCATACCTTTTTATGTAAGCGGTGTCAAACTATTTTTTGATTTTTATTTCTTGGGTTTTTAAACGTAAAAAAAGAGAATCGAAATAAAATTCCGATTCTCTACCATCTGATGTATACACCATAGAGATGTCCCTCAACTGTGTTCATTTGGGGTAAACAGGAAGAGGAAGTAAATAAATGGTACTTACAATATACCTCATTTTCTCATTTTAGTCTATGATATTTTAATTTTCATTCATAAAATTTTAATGTTGTTAGTTGGTCAAAGCACCACCGTAAATCCAGCCAAGCATCTTTCCATTATAATAACAACGATAATACGGTGTTTTGATGCCTTCAATAATTCCTGTCATATCAACCTGAACCGTCTTACCAGCATATGATTTTCCAGAATATCTAAGTTTATAGCCATAGCTACTCTTAGGAATATGCGTAAAGAAATCGTGTCCTGGCACAGATTTAACCTTTTTAGTCATTGACTGACTGGTATACACAGTATTTAAATAGCGCACGTTAGTAAGTGCGCCACCATAAATCCAACCAATTAACTTACCATTTACATAACAGCGATAATACGGCGTTTTAGTACCTGCCCGTTGTGCTTGATCATTAATCGTTACATTTTGTCCTCGATAGGTGGTTCCATAGTGTAATCGTTTTGTTGCGTAAACGCTATACGTTAAATGATTGTAAAAATCGTTTTTTGGAGCCGTACTTACCTGCGCTACTTTATAAGTTGTTGTATAGGTAGCTACCTGGACAACTGCTGTCGAGTAAATCCAACCAATTAACTTACCATTGTAATAACAACGATAGTATGGCGTCTTAGCTCCCTGTTTGACACCTTGATCATCAATGGTAATCGTCTTACCCTTATAGGTTGTACCATAATGTTTTCGTTTAGAGCTGTAAGTACTTCCGGGAATATGATTATAGAAATCGTGACCTGGTTTAAGCTTAACCTGCATCTTTAAATTCTTTTTGGTATATTTAACAGCTGTTCCGTCAAGCAAATTATGTAAATTATAGCCCTTAATAATACTAATCAAGGATTTTGCATATGAAGGTGCGGTTGCATAACGGCCCGTTAGATAGTTTGCGGCCGCCTCTGGAGTGGAGGCATTTTCTTTCCAAGTACCCTTGTAATAAGAATGATTCCAATCCAAGCCATTGCGTAACACGTTACCGTTATCGTCCAACGAAGCCTTAACGTTAGGATACTTTCGAAAAGCTGCATTAATATAATAAAGGTGGCCGCCTGAATCATATTCAGCTGTCCGCATTGTAACTGACTTACCCTTATATGTACCTTTGATCCCAAAATAATTATTGCCTTGAACGGCTAATTGGCTTTGTCCCCAAGCACTTTCACACGCTGCTTGTGCCATCATCAATGAACCATATAAGTTATACTTGGCTGAAACACTTTTTACATCAGGCGTTAACCGCGAAATAAACGCCTGGGGTGAGTCAGCGTGAACTGTTTGTGGATGTAATCCCAAAACAGTTACTGTTGAAAGTAATATTAAAAATGAAACAAATGTTATCCATCGTTTATACATACTGCTTCCCCCGTATCTTAGTCATCTTACGTATAAGTATATAACTTAATTTTTTAAAATTTAATGGCTTTAATTGTTTTGAAATATTCACAAATTATGTTTATCCAATAAATCGCTTCAAATCAAGCTTTTTCAACCTTCTTCAAATGATTGTAACTAAAACTTAATAATTAAAAATTCTGTTTTTATACAAAAAGAGTGTGGAATAACCACACTCTTAGACTAGTTTAGTTTTTATTCTGATTTCTTTGAATGAGATAATTGCTTAAGGAATCTAAGCTAAATTTATTCGTCAAAACGTGCTAAAAGCAATTTTTTCAGCTTAACCCAACTTGTCCAACGATTCCAAAAGTGAATCATTGAACGAGTCGGGTTAATGCTCAGAAATTATTCGCCTTTTTTGCATTCTTTTTATTCCACCGTCACACTCTTTGCTAGGTTTCTCGGCTGATCCACATCATAACCTCGTTCCAAACTTGCATAGTAAGCCAACAATTGTGCCGGCACCACACTCATCAATGGCATCAACAACTCTGAAATTGTCGGAATCACAATGCGATCCTCTTTCTTTGCCAACGCTTCCGACACAATCGTCAAAACCTGGGCACCACGTGACTTTACTTCTTGAATATTGCTTCGTGTATGTCCTGCCGTCTTAGCCTGCGTTATCAGCGCAATAACTGGCGTATGATCTTCAATCAACGCAATCGTTCCATGTTTTAACTCACCCGAAGCAAAGCCTTCCGCCTGGATATATGAAATCTCCTTAAGCTTCAGTGCCGCCTCTAATGCCACAAAATAATCGACGCCACGGCCAATATAAAAAGCATTGCGTGTTTTAGCCAAATCCTGATGGGCAATTTTTTTCAGTTCATCTTTTTCATCAACAATTGATTGAATTCCATTTGCTGCCAAACTCAATTCTCTGCGCACATTGAATTTCTGGGCAAATTCAATTTTTTTAGCTTCACCCAACGCCTTAGCCACAACTGCTTCCACCGCAATCTGTGCTGTATAAGCTTTAGTTGAAGCCACCGCAATTTCTGGACCCGCATTCAATAACAATTGATAAGTTGACTCACGATACAAAGTTGAATTTTCAACATTCGTAATCGTTAAACTTGGTGCATGCCATTCGTTATTCACACGTACCAAAACTTGACGACTATCTGCCGTCTCGCCACTTTGAGTCAAGAAAATAAAAAATGGACGTTGTGATAACATTGGATCCGCATACGCAAATTCAGATGCAACAACCACTTCTGTAGGTATTTGAGTTAATTTTTCAAATAATTGTTTACCAACTAATCCCGCATGATAACTTGTTCCTGCACCAACGATATACAAACGATCTGCGTGCTTCATCGCTGTCAATAATTCTGTAGAAATAGCCGGTTTATCTGTATTCTCCAGATAGGCTTTTTGAATGCGATGCAAAACAGCCGGTTGTTCATCAATTTCTTTTAACATGTAATACGGGTAAGCTCCCCGGTCTGTCTCCTTAGGATCAAGATTCACATGAAATGCTTCTCTTTGAACCTTTTTTCCTGTCTGGTCGGTAATTTCAACTGTTTGTGGTGTTACCACAACCATTTCACCATCATGTAATTCCAGAAAGTTCTTAGTCACATGTAGCATCGCCAGTGCATCACTACATACCACGTTAAAGTTTTTGCCTAGCCCAATCAATAATGGACTTTTATTTTTAGCCACATATAACGTATCAGGTTGATCGCGATCCATTAATAAAAAGGCATAAGACGATCCTTTTAATAAGCTTAAAGTTTTTTTGAAGGCTTGCTTGGTATTCATATTTTCATGAACAACAAAATAATCGACCAATTGAACCACTACTTCAGTATCTGTTTGACTTACGAATTTAACATTATTTAAATACTGTGCTTTTAATTCTTCACAATTTTCAATGACACCATTGTGAACTAAATAAAAACGATTATCTGTAGAAAATTGTGGATGGGCATTTTCAACGCTTGGTACACCATTCGTCGCCCACCTAGTATGTCCTATTCCAGTGGTTCCCTTAATTTGAGAAGTTATTTTACGTTTTAAATCTGCAATTTTTCCTCTAGTTTTAACCAAATGATCTTGTTTTTCACTATTATTTACATAAATTCCAGCTGAATCATAGCCACGATACTCTAATTTTTCTAATCCTGAAACTAAAATTTCAACTGTATCTGTTCTTCCTGTTACACCGACAATTCCACACATAGCTAACATCCTTTACAAATAAGTTATAATTGGTATATATAGATATCAAAAATTGGTACGTTTGAAACATCTACTAATTTATCGCTATTTATAAGGAATGTCAACATATTTTCTTGTTTTGGCACTGTCGTTTTTAATAATTGGTATAACTGAATAAAACGATAAAATAAAATAACCGTTGTGATCAACATTCATTTTAATCGCAACGGTTATTTAAACGGCTCTTAAATACCAACTTCTGTTTTTACAACTTCAACAATTCGATCAACATAAG
Organism: Pediococcus ethanolidurans; assembly: GCF_964062635.1. Taxonomy (NCBI): domain Bacteria; kingdom Bacillati; phylum Bacillota; class Bacilli; order Lactobacillales; family Lactobacillaceae; genus Pediococcus; species Pediococcus ethanolidurans. The sequence goes on along the minus strand of NZ_OZ061250.1, from coordinate 1,344,958 downwards.
CGGAAACTTCTTCCTTAGTTGCAGCTTCAGCCATTACCCGTAATAAATCTTCTGTTCCACTAGGACGAACAAGTACGCGTCCCTCACCATTCATTTCAGTTTCAACAGTTTTAATAATTGCTTTAACTTTTTCATTATTTAAAGCTGCTTTTTTGTCTTGTACTTTTACGTTAACTAACTTTTGTGGATAAGTCTTCACTTCTGAAGCTAATTCGGATAATTTCTTACCTGTCTGTTTAACAATGTGCATTAATTGTAAAGCCGTTAACATTCCGTCACCTGTGGTATTAAAATCAAGAAAGACCACATGGCCAGATTGTTCGCCACCCACGTTATACCCATTCTTTAACATTTCTTCAACAACGTAGCGGTCACCAACTTGAGTTTGCACAGAATGCAGATCATTTGCTTCCAATGCTTTATACAAACCAAGATTGCTCATAACAGTTGTGACAACCGTATCTTTCTTAAGGCGACCACGTTTGCTAAGATATTTACCACAAATATACATAATCTTGTCGCCATCAACGATGTTTCCCTTTTCGTCAACCGCGATACAACGATCGCCATCCCCGTCAAAGGCCACACCAAGATCAGCACCTTTTTCCACAACAAACTTTTGTAATTGCTCTGGATGGGTTGAGCCTACATTGGCATTAATATTTAAACCATTTGGCGATGTTGCCATCGTATCAAAATCAGTTTTTAAGTCAGCAAAGATTTGGGACACAAAACCACTAGTTGCGCCATTAGCAGAATCAACACAAATGTGTAATCCTTCCAAATCATCTGGAATAGTTTGTTCCAAGAATTGAGTATATTTTAACGCACCTTCTGGATAATCGTTTTCAGTTCCCAAACCTTCTGCAGATGGTCGTGGTAATTCATCTGTTTCTTTATCCAAAAGAACTTCAATTTCACCTTCAAGTTCATCTGAAAGTTTGTAACCATCTGAACCAAAGAACTTAATTCCATTATCCTGAACAGGATTATGTGAAGCCGTGATCATAACGCCAGCATCAGCTTCTTGTTTACGAACCAAATAGGCAACTCCGGGAGTTGTGACCACACCCATATTCAAAACTTCAATCCCCACAGACAAAAGTCCAGAGATTAATGCAGATTCTAGTAATTGTCCTGAAATACGAGTATCGCGAGAAACCAGTACCCGTGGTTGTTCATTTTTATTTTCAGCATGTTGTGTTAAAACATAACCACCAGTTCTTCCAAGTTGAAAAGCCATCTCAGGAGTTAAACTTTCGTTTGCGATTCCTCGTACACCATCTGTTCCAAAATATTTTAATGCCATGATTTTCCTCATTCCTATTTTTTAAAAATTTTAATTAACTATTTTTAGAGCTTGAACTACTTGATGAGATCGAAGATTTTGAACTAGACGAATTTGATGATTTCGTCGAGCTTGATGAACTTGAACTCGTTGTCTTTTGATTATCAGTCTGTGCACTTGTTGATTCATTGCTACTTGAACTACTACTTGACGAAGAAGAACTCGTTGATTTTTGAACCGGAACGGTTACACTGACCGTTTGGGGACTCAAAATAACGTTAACCGTATCGCCCTGATTATCCAATGCTTGTAATAAGACTTGGCTTGTAACATCTTGTTTTGTGTTATTTGGTAAATTAACCTTTGCAACCACTTGTGTAATACGATTAATTTCGGTCACAGAACCTGTTGCCGAAACTGTTTGAGAACGCAAAATGGCCGCTTTGCTTTCATACCCCTTAGCAATTGCATCTTGATTAACTTCCGGTTGAATGGCAAACGTCTTTGTTCGCCGATTAGCAATCGTAACATTGATGCTTTCAGGCTCAAAGCTGTACGAAAGTTCTTTGTTAAGGCCCTCTTCTTTAATACGGACCTTATGTTTACCAAGACCTAATTTACGCAATGAAACATATGCTTTGAAGTTTTGCGTATTGGTAGTTGTCGTCACCAGTGCACTAGGCCCGGTAATTTTAATTTTGACTTTTGACGGGTAGCCACTTACTAAATACTTACTACTGTTTACATCCAATTCAAGTGGTACAGTAAGTGTTTTTGATTTGTTGGCCATTAATGCAGTGTCACTAGAGTTTCCGCCAGTAGACACATTGCCAGAATTCATACGATCAGATTTAACATACGTAAACAGCAGAATGGCTAAAACCAAAGCTAAAATTCGGTAAACCCAACGTTCTTTCCAAAAGCTTTTCATTTCTTTGGACCTCCTTTAAAGAAGGAAGTAACACCCTCCAAGAAGTCTTGAATAATATTATGATTTTCTGGTACTTCATCACTAAGGAACTGATCGCGGAAATAACGTAAGTAATCTTCTTGCGTCATATTACGCAACAATTCATTATCTTTAGTGATGGACACTTCACCAGTTTCTTCAGAAACCACAACCGTGACGGCATCAGTTACCTCACTGATTCCAACCGCTGCACGATGTCTTGTTCCTAGTTCTTTAGGAATCATGGTGCTTTGTGACAAAGGCAGGTAAGCCGCCGCGACGGCTATTTTATTATCTTTAATAATTACTGCCCCATCATGTAATGGTGTATTTGGAATGAAAATATTAATCAACAATTCACCGGTAATATCTGCATCCAGTGCAATTCCAGTTTCAATATAATCTTCCAAACCAGTATCCATTTGAATAGTAATAAGTGCCCCAATTCGGCGTTTGGACATATATTGAATTGCCTTATCCAAGCCCTCAATCATATGTGTCTCTGCTTCATTTTGTGTCTTGTTTTTGACAAACATTGAGCCACGACCCAAATGTTCCAAGCCACGACGAATTTCGGGTTGAAAAATGACCACCATGGCAATAACGCCCCAATTGATCACTTGATCCATAATCCACGAAACAGTACTTAAACCAAGCAGAACACTTACCACTTTAATCAGAATAATTACAATTATTCCACGAAAAAGTTGAACGGCTTTTGTCCCCCGCAACAACATGATCAATTCATAAATGACGAACCAAACCACAAGGATGTCGATTAGGTTCATAAAATTATGTAAAGTAATCAGTCGATCCCAAGCAAAATTCATTTATTTTTCCTCCAAACCAATACAAAAATAATTATAGCACAGAGCACCTTAATAAAAACTTCGTAATCCAGTCATTTTATAGCAAAATATTCGTTTGATCTGCTACAATTAAATTAGCGAGGAAAACACTATGACAACAAAGACAAAATGGATCATTCGACTTTGCTATGGCCTGGGATTACTTTACATTGCACTATTTGTGCACCCACCATATCATTTTTTACTTCTTAATACATTTTTAGCCTATATACCAATTGAAATTGCCTTTCATGTTGGTGAAAAACGGCCAAAAAATTCACTAGTTTTTTGGCTGACCATTTTAGTTTGGCTACTTTTTTATCCAAACGCGCCATACTTACTTACAGATCTTTTTCATCTTAGTCTTTTGCATCCCTATGGCAACACTGGATTGATCAGATTGTCCATCTCAATGTGGATTTATTATATCTATATGTTACTGGCAGTTATTCCCAGTGTTATGCTTGGTATGTGGAGTATGACTCAAGTCACGCGATCAATTGTGAAAAGATATCATATCCACCATAAAATTATCGAAATGGTAATTGTTGGCATCTTCACTACCCTATCCTCAATCGGGATTTTCATTGGCAGATTCTTACGGTTGCACACCATTTATTTGTTAATTAGCCCCGAATGGGTTTTAAAACCCATTTTTAACATGTGGTCGTTACAAATGTTGGCATTCGTTATTTTAATGACGCTCCTCCAAAGTACAATCTATGTTGTCTTACGGGTCATTCGAAATACTAATTAAAAAATATAAATAAAGAGGTCGGAAATTAATTTTTCCCGAGACCTCTTTTAATTTACTTAAATTTATGGATTAAATGTGTTTAACTGGGAGCTTCCGGCAACGATTCCTAAACTCATTTCCGTTTTACCTTTATAGCCGAAACGTGTTTAAAAGGGCAGCTTTTTCCGCTTGCCAGTTCTTGCGGTGCGATTTGCCGCCACAAGAATGGACAGTGTATGGAACAATCATTGATTATTAGTGCTTTTTACTAATAATCTTCCTTAATGTGAAATAGCAGCTACGGTGATTAAACGATTCCTAAACTCATTTCCTCTTTATCTTTATAGCCGAAACGTGCAAAAAGGAGCAGTTTCTTCCGTATAGCTACGATACTTCAACGATTCCTAACCCGAATCATTGAAATATCTAGGCTATACTCAGAAACTAAGCGCTCCTTTTGGCACTCTACTTTTCTCCAATTATCCTAACCTCAGTCTGCAAATGCACACCGAACTTTTCGAAAACCGTCTCCTGCACATGATGGATCACATTCAAATAATCCGTTGCTGTCGCACCACCCACATTAATAATGAAACCCGCATGTTTTCTTGAAACCTGTGCACCACCAATTTGAAATCCCTGAAGCCCCGACTCGTGAATCAACTTACCCGTAAAATAACCCGTCGGTCGCTTAAACACACTCCCACACGACGGATACTCCAACGGTTGCTTTGAAGCCCTCAATCGATTTAACTCGTCCATCCGAGCCCGAATCTTACCCGCATTTCCGGGTTGCAAATTGAATGTTGCTGACAACACGATATCATCATAATCCTGAATGCTACTGTGACGATAGCCGAAATTCAGCTCGTGATTTGTCAACGTTCGAATTTCTCCCTGTCGCGTTAAAATCTGTACCTTACTAACCACTTCACTAATTTCGCCACCATATGCACCCGCGTTCATGAAAACAGCACCACCAACACTACCTGGGATTCCGGCCGCAAACTCAACTCCCGTCAAACTAGCCTGATAAGCCACTTCAGTTGTTTCAATCAGCGCTGCCCCAGCTTCTGCAGTAACTTGATTTCCAGAAACCTGAATTTCTTTCATTTTAGTCAAAATAACTGTTAAGCCACGAATACCGCCATCGCGTACAATCAAATTGCTAGCATTGCCCACCACCGTTAAGGCCATGTCCTGTTGATCAGCCCAGCTTAATAACTGACTAACCTGATCAACAGTTTTAGGAAACGCTAAATAATCAGCAGGTCCGCCAGTTTTGGTATTTGTATATTTCGACAGTGGCTCGTGTTCTAATATTTGAATGTCTGGAAATGTTTCGGTTATCGTTTGCAAAATCATCTGAGTCCTTTCAATTACAATTAATTTCTATTTTAACACTTCGATCTGACGAACGGCATCCCGGCAAATACGGTGACTTTCAATTGCCGATTCTGGTGAAACTGGATTAGACTGTTTACCAGTGATTGCCGCCAAAAATTGACGTATCAGCGGATCAAAGCCACGTGTTACTAAAGTTGGTTGCCAATCTGGTACTGCTATTCTTTGCTGTCCCTGCGGCGTATTCAGGGTAAAGGTCTGACAATTTTCAACATTTGCTAAACCATTTTGGGTTTCAATAGCGGCCGTTTCCTCATTTACACCACCGACTAAATTAATTTCAGCAGTTGCCAAACTATGTTTAGTTTCAAGCGTCACAATTGCTTGATTCAGATTGCCATTAGTTATAAACAACTTCGATCTCTGTTCTTCAATGGGTTCATCAAGAAGGAAATTAATCGTATCCACCACATGAATCAGCAAATCATAAATCGCAAATTTAGCTTCTTGCACGCCATTTTCACGTATTTTAGCACTTCGTATAACTTGTTTGTCTGGTAAAGCCTTTAATTTCTGATATAGCGGTACAAAGCGACGATTGAAACCACAGGTCAAGATTAAATCGTGCTTTTTGGCTAATTCATAAAGTTCTGTTACTTCTTCAAAATTTTCTGAAACGGGTTTATCAACGTACACATTAATATCATGTTCTAATAAACTTTTGATGATTTGATAGTGCGTAAAAGTTGGTGTATGTACAAACACGGCCAATGGCTTTTGAGCAATCAATTCTTCAAGATTCTCTTCACCGTGCGTCACCCCATACTGTTGCATCAATTTAGCTCTTTTATCCGCATTACGCGTACAGAAATGCCATTCAAATTCATCTTGTAATGATGTAATTACTGGTAAATAAGCCTTTTGGGCAATATTACCTAATCCCATAACCCCAATTTTTTTCATATTTCTATCTCCCGTTATTTTTTCACTCAGGTTACTGCAGAGTTAATACTATCTTTATCAATTGCTTCAGATTATAATAAAATCACTAGAAATTTTTTACTAAGATTAATTGCTTAGCTAAAGGTTGAAAGTATCAAAATCACTTCAATAACTGATGTTGAACGACTTAACCTATAAACAGCAGTCTAACTGACGTCCTGCGGCTCACTTGGTCTGGAACGGGGGGGGCACGATTTGAAGCCAAGAAGAACACTTGTCTTCAAACTCGACCTTATTCTAAGTAATAAATTACTAAGAATAATTTCACCCCTGAGACCAATCGCCTCCAGACTAAGAATGTTTAATATTAAATAATGTTCAATAGCGCTAATATATAACAATTGTTATGTTAGTGTACTGATTTCAAAGATTAGATTTAGTCTGGAAGCAAATGGGCTCAGTAGTGACATTTATCTTAGCGGGTTTCGCTTAGATAAAGGCCGAGCTTAGAGACGTGGTTTTCGGCTCTAAGTCGTGCCCACTACGTTCCAGCCCGAATTTGCTGGAAGACGGCATTTAAATCTAATTTTGTTACCAAGAAATCTTTTGTATCAGGAAGTGAGATGTGTTTTGGTAGTTTCAACCTTTAGGTACTTAGCTCAATTTTCTCAAATAACTTCAACTGACTAATTTTGAAAGGATTTTTGTTATGAATTTTGTTGCAATGGATTTTGAAACAGCCTCCGCCAAACGATATAGTGCTTGCTCCTTAGCTCTGACAATTGTGCGCAATAATCAGGTTGCTGATGAATTTTATTCACTCATCAAACCAGATACTGAATTTAACTGGCGCAATGTCCAGATACATGGTATCCATGAAGCAGACGTTGCAGATGCGCCAACTTTTCCGCAGATCTGGCAAGTCATTAATCCTCTTTTTCAAACCAACCAATTGATCGTGGCACACAATGCACCTTTTGATAATGGCATTCTAAAGAGCTGTCTTGAACATTATGACCTTCAACGAACACACTACTTAACTCTAGATACCGTTCGTTCTAGTCGTAAATTTTTCCCGGAATTTGAAAATCATAAATTAGACACCGTTTGTAATCATCTAGGTATTGAACTTAATCATCACCATAATGCCTTCGATGATAGCTTGGCTTGTGCAAATATTCTATTATACGAAGCTAATAATTTTGGTGCCGAACAATTAAAACCATTTGTTCGTATGATTAACTAAATTGCAATTGCATATCTACCGTGGCATAAAAGATTCCATCTTTATCCTGGAATCCTTTTTTATTGGATTGAATTTCTTCAAATCCTAGTTTTTTATAAATATGGCTGGCACCCTGATTTCGTTTCTGGACAGTTAGCATTAATCCAGGTAACCAACTAAAGCTTTTTCCCCAAGTGATCGTCTCTTCAACCAATGCTGTTCCGAGTCCTTGATTCCAGAAAGATTTCAAAACTGCCACGCCAACTTCTCCTAATTTATGAGTTTCATCTTTCATCACCGTTGCCAGCCCAATTGCTTGATTTTGATATTTTGCCAATAACACCAAGTTTTCGCGACTCTGCTGAATCAGTTCAAGTTGACGTGCTTCAATGTCCACAGTTAATTTTGTCAAATCATCTTCCACGGTGAAGGTTTCCGTTTCCTCATCCAATTGTTTTAAAAGTGTCAAAACTGCACTGGCATCTTCACGAGTGGCTTCTGTAATCGTAACCTCTTCGCTCATTGAATAACCTCTTTTAACTGATCAACCAACTCTTCATAACGCTTGCCTTGTGGTTCAAAAGTTAGAATGCGTTGATTGTCATCCTTTTCATTACGAGCAATCTTTACTTTTAGGAAAGTATCTGGCAAATAATCACGAATAAATTGGGACCATTCAATGACAGAAACACCGCCACCAAAGAAGTACTCATCCCATCCAAGATCATCACCACCATCTTCCAGGCGATAGACATCCATATGAAAAAGTGGCATTCGTCCTTCATGGTATTCATGAATAATTGTAAAAGTTGGACTCTTTACATACCGTTTAATTCCTAAACCTTTAGCCAAACCTTTGGTAAAAGTAGTTTTACCGGCACCTAGATCGCCATCTAATAAAAGCACATCATTGGGATTGAGCATAGGAGCTAATTGCATCCCAATTTTTTCAGTTTGCTGTGCATCATTTGTTTTGATTGTAAACATGAGCTACCTCGTTTGTTGATAATTATGTTTTGCATCGTCCGAAAGTTCCACATGTTCTGGCAACTGCCAATCAATTGGTTTTTCTCCTAAAGCTGTCAAGGCTGCATTCGTTTTTGAAAATGGATGCGAACCAAAAAAACCATGATATGCAGAAAATGGGCTTGGATGAGCAGATTTAATAATAATATTCCGTTTAGTGTCAATTAGTGAAATTTTTGCCTGAGCTGCTTTTCCCCACAGAATGAAAACCACAGGCGTTTCCCGTTCTGAGAGCCTTTGAATGGCAACATCTGTCAGTTGTTCCCAACCTTTGCCTTTGTGTGAGAAGGCTTGACCATTTCGGACAGTCAAAACTGTATTTAACATCAGCACTCCTTGTTTGGCCCACTTTTCTAAATAGCCATGAGAAACTGGTTTAATTCCTAGATCATCTTGCAATTCTTTATAAATATTTTGTAAGGAAGGTGGAATTCGTACGCCAGGCAAAACTGAAAAACTCAATCCGTGCGCCTGATGAGGTTCATGATAAGGATCTTGTCCTAAAATCACAACTTTAACCTGACTAAATGGTGTCCATTCAAATGCTTCAAAAATATGAAACATGTCTGGATGAATCAGTTGCGTACGATATTCTGTTTTTAAAAAATCATGCAAATCTTTATAATAGGCCTTTTCAAATTCGGGTCCTAAAACCTCTTGCCAATCATTATGAATAAACGTTTTCATTTTTACACCTCACCTCCATATTTTAGCATAGCCATAATTGTTTTAATAACATTAAATCCAATGAGTTTTGACTAAAAAAAAACAGGGATTCATGTTAAACTGAAGATATAAAACCTAGTGAGGACGTGAAAATATGATTTCAATAATTGCTTCTGATATGGATGGAACGTTACTGAATGAAAAAATGGAAGTATCAAGCGAAAACGCTGCTGCCATCAAACAAGCACAAAGTGAAGGCGTTCATTTCATTGTCGCAACCGGACGTCAACGCTCTGAGGCTAAACCTTTAATTGAACAGTTTGGCATTCAAGCACCCATGATTACCTTAAATGGTGCTGCTGTTTATGATGTTGACGGTAAAGCTTTAGATATGGTACCCCTTCATCGTGCTGCAGTTACTCAAATTATGCGTGAACTAAATTTGGCTGACCTCTACTATGAAGTCGTGACAGGTGATGGCGTGGTTTCTAATAGTCGTACTATGCATATTCAAAATCTTGCTCAACTGTTAAATAATCTTAATCCAGATACGCCTTTCAAACTGGCTGTGTCACTTGCATCAGCACGAGTGGAGTTAATGGATATTTCATACGTTGATAGTTATCAAGAACTAATTGATGATCACAATGTAAGAATTCTAAAGATTATTGCCTTTTCAAATGATGGGCCAAAAAAATTGAAACCCGTTTCTGAAAAAATTAACCAAAAAGTTGAAGTTGCCATAACGTCATCTTCACGAACTAATATTGAAATTAATAATATTCGTGCCCAAAAAGGAATTGCTTTACAACATTATGCCGATGAACTAAACATCCCCATGTCACAGGTTATGTCAATTGGTGATAATTTAAATGATGCGTCCATGCTAAAAATTGCGGACACAAGTTATGCCATGGGAAATGCAATTCCAGAAATCAAACAGTTAGCCAATCATCTAACCGTTTCTAACAACGAAAACGGAGTTGGAAAAGCCATTTTGGAACAACTCAAAACCAACCGTCAATAACGGCTTTGTTATGGGGGTAAACACATATGCGCAAGCTTTATGTACGGAACCAGGATGCAACCAATAAGGGAGCTACCGTTGTTCGCGATGACCATAATAATTCGTGCTATTTATTGGTTGGTAAATGGGGAATTCGCCACGATGCTCTATCTGTTTATGATATTCAGGGACATCTTTTAGCTGAAATCAAACAAACTTCAGTGGGTATTTTCCCTAAATTTGATCTGTTCTTTAATGGTAAAAAAATTGGTTCAATTTCTAAGACTTTTGGTGTTTTTCACGAATTCATGTATGTAAATAAATTAAAATGGTTTATTACTGGAAGCTTACGAACCGGTTTACATCATGTCTATAGTGGCCGTAAACGCATTATGACAGTCACACCTGTCATTTTATACGGGGATGGCTATAATGAACTGTTGATTACTTCTAAGGCTACAGAACCCGTTTGTATTTGTTTAGCTGCCATTCTTGATCATTGGACTCGCAAAGGATCCAAGTCTGATATCAAAAAGGGAGCTGCTCTACCTGGCTGGCAGCTTTCAAACGGAGAAACTAGTTTTAATAACATGCATAAACACAAAAAAGATAAAAATAAACTTACTGAATAAACGGAGGTTTGCTTTGCAAATTCAAGCAGCACAACTTAAAGATGTTCCACAAATTGTTAAATTAATAAAAGTTATTCTTGAAGAAATGGAACTACCTGCTCTTCATGAATTATCGAATACACAACTTACACAGCTCTTCGAAAAAACTTTTGCTTCTCCAGAATATCAGGGTCAACTTGCTAACTTAATTGTTGCCAAGGATCAAGATGAAGTTTTAGGTGTTATGTTTGGTTACATTGGTCAAAATGAACAGGCACTATTTGATGTATTTAAACGCTACTATTCTGAGTTATCAATTCCCAAAACAACCGTAATCTTTTCAGACGCAGAAGCTGACAAAGACGAATGGTATCTAAACTCACTTTGTGTTTCTGAAGCACACCGAGGTCAAGGTATTGGTACGCAATTACTTAATTACTTACCAACTATCGGTGAACAGGTGCATACACACGAGATTGGACTTCTAGTTGACTTTGAGAATCCACAGGCCGCTAAACTTTATCAACGCGTCGGCTTTAAAAACGAACGTGTTCAAGTCGTTGCTGGTCATCATTACTATCACTTAAAAAAACAAGTTTAACTATTAAAAAATCGAATCCGAACCACCTTAAAAAACTTGGGGCAAAAAATTAATTTTTGCTTCAAGTTTTTGTAGCATTTTGGATTTAATCTATGCTAAAATTAAATGATTTTTGAGATGGGATTTGAAATATGAAAAAAACAAAATACATTAGCTGGCCAGTCTTAGGACTCATGGCCTTCGTCAATGTCATTGGCTTTGACGATATTATTTATAATTTTAAGAACCAGGGCCTGGGTGTCATCACAACATGGATCTTTTTATTTGCCTTATACGTAATTCCCTATGGCTTAATGGTCGGTCAATTAGGTTCAACGTTCAGTCAATCTGGCGGCGGATTGAGTTCATGGGTGCGTGCTACGAGTGGTGACACCCTAGGCTACCTCACTGCTTGGACTTACTGGGCCGCGTCAATACCTTATGTCGTTGATACGGCTAATTCAGTTGTTGTCGCCTTTGGGTGGTTAATCAATGGTAATAATTCCATGGAACAACATATGTCAAACGCTATGTTTGCATTGTTGACCTTCTTAGTTTTTATCATTTTTATTTTTCTACAAAATCATATAAAAAATTCGCTTCAGCTTTTAAACGCATTGGGTGGTGGTGCCATGTTTATTATGACCATCCTTTTCGTTATCTTGACCGTAGTCAATTTGATGCATGGTGCACACATCGCTTCTGCACCATTGCATGTATCCACCTTTACTCCAAAAATTGATTTACATTTTTTCTCAACTTTAGGACTGTTAATTTATGCAACTAGTGGTTCAGAGCTGGTCGCTCCCTATGTAACGAGAATGCGTCATCCCAAACGTGATTTTCCTAAATCAATCATTATGTTAACTGTGATGGCCGGTTTTCTTACAATTTTCGGTTCATTTTCACTTGGTGTTTTCTTCAATGATCATCATTTACCAGCTGATTTGAAAATGAACGGCAGTTATTATGCATTTGATTTTGTTGGTCGTCACATTGGTCTGGGACACTCCATGATGTTTCTATTCTCTATAGCTCAGTTACTCTATATGTTTGCACTATTGGCACTTTTATTAGATGCCATGACCCGCATGTTGATCCTTGATACTGGTAAACGTTTTATGCCGCGTCAACTATTAAAACTAAATCGAAACGGACGACCAATTAATGGCTATCTGCTAACTTCTGGACTTTCCGCGGCAATTCTTCTAATGGGTGTATTTTTGCCCGATATGAATGAAATTTTTAACTGGCTATTGAATTTAAACGGAATCGTTTCGCCTTATGTCACTTGTTGGATCTTTTTTGCCTTTATGCAGGTACGGAAAAATTCACAGAAGTTTCACTCTGATTACGTATTCATCAAAAACGACCGTGTCGCCTATCTGGTAGCTCTGTGGTGTTTTATGATTACCTTTATAGCTGCAACCTTTGGTATTTTGCCACAGGATGTCCCACCAAGTTCCTTTACTTACTGGCAAGAGTTAGTGATGAATATCGTCACACCCGCAATCCTTCTTGCCTTAGGTTTAATCATGCCAACTATCGCTCGTATTCAACGTGAAAAAGCAGAAAAATAATTGTCATTAAAAAAAGCAACTGAGAAAAGTTAATTTTCTCAATTGCTTTTTTGCTTCATTTTGAATTATAAACTCAAAATTCTGTTTTCATTTTAAGCTACCTAAACTATTTTTATCGATAACGTTTAACTGCCTTTGCAATTTCACGCTCTTGATCACGACGTTTAATTGTTTCCCGTTTGTCGTACTCGTGCTTACCTTTTGCAACTCCAATTAAAACTTTCGCAAATCCATGTTTAATATAAACTTTTAAAGGAACAATTGTAATTCCCTTATTCTGAGTTTGTTCAGCCAATTCGGCAATCTGCTTTTTGTGTAAAAGCAGTTTACGATTACGCAAAGGATCATGGTTAAACTGATTTCCTTCTGTATACTCACTAATGTGAATATTCATTAAAATTGCCTCACCATTACGAATTTGAACATAACCGTCTTTAAGATTAATTCGGCTAGCTCGAACTGATTTAATTTCAGTTCCAGTTAACACCATCCCGGCCTCATACGTTTGCGAAATTAAATAATCGTGGCGTGCTTTTTTGTTTTGCGCTAAGGCCGAATTTTGAGTTTTCTTTTTAGCCTTTGCCATTTACATCACTCCTACTTTTTACGATCGTAAGTTTTTGAAGTTGACGTAGCCTTGTGAGAATTAGTTGAATGAAATTTCTTAGCAGAATTATTTCGATAAGTACTGGTTGATTTTTTATGGAAATTTTTATTATGACTTCCCTGTCGATTACCTGATTTGAAATTCCCACTGTTTCTAAATTGACGTGGTGGTAACTGAATTTCGCTTGTTGGTGTTTTTTCTGGATGCAACAACGCAAAATCAACTTCGCTTTGATCTTTGTCCACTCGAATTAATTTAACTTCAAGTTCCTGACCAATTTGATAAGTACGGTGCGTATTGCGACCAACCAAAGCCAATTGATTTTCCACATATTCATAATAGTCATCTTTCATCTGACTAATATGAACAAGTCCTTCAACGGTATTGTCCAATTCCACAAATAATCCAAACTTCATAACAGAACTAACAACCGCTTTGAATTCTTCACCGATATGATCGCCCATATACTCGGCTTTCTTCATACCATCTACATCACGTTCAGTGTCAATTCCGCGTCGTTCTAATTTGGAAGTATGTTCAGCAACTTCTGGAATTCGATCCACATATTGCGCCTTGGATTCTTCACCAATGCCATCTTGTGCGTAGTGACGAATCAATCGATGAACAAACATATCTGGATAACGACGAATTGGTGAGGTGAAATGTGTATAATACTGAGCAGCCAACCCAAAATGACCAAGAGAATCTTCCGAATATTTTGCCTGTTTCATACTTCGTAACATCATCACCGAAATCATTGTTTCTTCTTTACTACCGGCAACCTGTTTCAAAACACTCTGCAACATCTTAGGTTTAATATTTTTAGAACTACCCTTCACAGAATAACCAAAGTTGGTTAAGAACTCAAAGAAACTCAACATACGTTCACTATCTGGTGTTTCATGCACACGGTATAAGAAAGGCACTTTTAGTTCAGAATAGTGTTGCGCAACCGTTTCATTTGCTGCCAACATAAAGGATTCAATCATTCGTTCTGAAGTTCCTCGTACACGTACCTTAATATCAATTGGGTGACCAGTTTCGTCAACAATGATTTCTGCTTCGTTATCATCAAACTCGATAGCACCACGTCGCTTACGACGTTTCAACAAAATCTTGTGCAATTCAGCCATGGTTTCAAACATTGGTACTAAATCAGCATAACGCGCCCGTGTATTTTCATCATGAGCTTCAAGAATCTTGTTGACATCAGAATACGTCATTCGCGCATCAGATTTGATTACACTTGGATAAATCTTATGTTGAACAACTTTACCCTCTTCATCCATTTCCATTTCACAGGTCATCGTTAACCGTTCTACGTTGGGATTCAATGAACAAATTCCATTGGATAACTTTCTAGGTAGCATTGGTACAACACGATCTGTCAAGTAAACACTGGTACTTCGGCGATAAGCTTCGTGATCTAATGGTGAACCTTCTTTAACATAGTGACTGACATCAGCAATATTAACACTCAAATGATAATGTCCGTTTGCCATCTTATACACGCCAACTGCATCATCAAAATCTTTCGAGTCATCCCCATCAATTGTGACCACCGTTTCAGAAGTTAAGTCTTTACGGCCAGCTTTTTCAGCGTCCGTCACTGTCTCAGGAATTGATTTAATTTCTTCTTTAACATCATCAGGAAATTCATAAGGTACTTCATGTTGGTAAATCACCTGAAGAATATCAACACCAGGATCATCTTTAAAACCAATTGTTTCGACTGCCAGTCCAGCCATTAATTTAGGATGCTTTAAGTTAGGATACTGCGTAACTTCAGCAGTAATCACCGCACCGTTTTGAGGCTTGATTCCAGAAGCTAACACATCAAAATGATAAGATGCTAATTTCTTATCTTTTAATTCAATTTCGCCAATAACACCATTTTCAGGATCAGCTGCGGCCTGGAAAACCCCCACTGCCTGAGTAAAATGACGATCAGTTACTTTAGTTACGACTCCTTCTGGCCCTTTGTCATCACCTGGCTTTGCTGCTCGTGTAATTCGAACGTCAACTTCATCTTGATTGAGCGCAAATGCTGTATGGTCTTCACTGATATAAATATCAGGAACTTCAGGGTCAACTGCAACGAATCCAAAACCACGATCGTTAGCATGAAAAACACCATGCACTAATTGTTGATTAGATTGGATTGGTAATGTAAATTTGCCTTGTTCCGTAATATGCACTCGATTTGAACGTTCCATAATTGCCAGCTCTTTTACCAAAATATTAAAAACACTGGCTCCTTCTAAATTTAATTGTTGAAAAATTTCTTCAGCAGTAAAACTATCTTTTGGATGTTGATTTAAAAAGCTGCTTACTGAAGCTTGTAGTTTATTTGTTTCCATACTTTACCTCAAATTTTATATTGTTTTAAACCTTAATTAAAAGCCTCCTGCAAAACACAGGAGGCTTAATCGTTAGTGTGATGAAACGTAGACCATTGCGATCGCAACCGCAAAGAACACAATTCCGAGAACTAACGTGACTTTTTGCATAAACGCTTCGAATCCACGTGGCTTTGATTGGGCAAAAAGGTCATCCGCACCACCCGTAAGAGATGATAACGCATTATCAGTTTTTGCTGGTTGCATCATAACCGAAATGATAATCAAAACGGAAACAATCAATAATATTGTCATTAATAAATTATACAAGTAGCGACCTCCTACCTAAACTTGTAGTATATCTTCTATATTTTATCATAGTTTAGCTTTTTTTCCAGTCTTATGGCTAATTTTCCATAATTCAAGCCTACTTTGTTTGAACCGGAAGACGATCTAATAAATGCAAAAGATTTCCCCGATTACGATGACCAGTTGTGACTACCAAAGTATCACCTGCAATCAACAATGTATCACCATGAGGAATAATTTCGCGTTCACCACGGCGGATCGCAATTAATAAACTATTCTGTGGCCATTGAAAATCACGAACTTGATGACCAACCATGTAAGAACCTTCAAACAGTGGGAATTCTACCCGATCCAATTTTCCACCTGCATGTGGCATCGTTGGTTGCACTATTTTATGTAGTAATGATTCATAAATTGGTGCACCACCCAATATATCAACTACGATATACGCAGTAATTGAAACCACCGCTAACGGCATTAAATGATGAAGCGTTCCTACCATCTCTGTAATTAAAAGAATCGCAGTAAAAGGAGCCTTTTCGATTCCAGCGAAATATCCAGCCATAGCAATAATAATAAAATTGACTAAATAAGCTGATGGCATTAATCCTAACTGAATCATCGTTTTCCCATAAATTGCACCCAAAATGACACCTAATGATAGAATCGGTAAGAAAATTCCTCCTGGTAAACCAGATCCATACGAAATCATAGAAAATATAAATCTTAAAGCAAAAATACCAATCAACACAATCAATGTTGGTGAATGCGCAGCAATTGCTAAAATGATGTTATTTCCACCACCCATTAATTGAGGAATGTAAAGGCCAATGGGAATAATCAAAATAAAAGGTACGATGCCAAATAACCAATTTGGTAACCTTGTTAAGTAAGTGTACCAATCATTCATTTTCAATAAAATTCGTTGGTAAAAGAATCCCATTCCGCCAAGAAAAATCCCCAGTAATAACAGATGCGGATACATGGTAAGTGGCAAAGTCCGAGCATAAACAATATGTAAAACAGGAGTCGATCCAAAAAAGACTGTAGAAACAAAGCTTGAAACAATTGCACTAGCTAATGCTGTTGTCCATATTAATGGTGAAAAATTGTGATAAACTTCTTCAAGCACAAATAATGTACTTGCAATGGGCGCATTAAAGGCAGCAGACAATCCTGCTGCTGTCCCACTGGCAATGAGAACTCGCCGTTTCAATTCCGTTTGATGAGTTGCTTGTGCATAACCTTGTGCAACCGTTGCGCCTAATTGCATTGAGGGCCCTTCACGACCTAAGAACAATCCAGAACCATTTGACAGGATGCCGCCAACAAATTTTCGCCATAGTACTGGCCACCAAGCATACTCCAAGTTTCCAGATAATTGTCCTTCTACTTGAGGAATTCCGGATCCTTTTATTTCAGGATACTGCCGACCCATGTAACCAACCACAATAGCGACAAGAAGCATTAGCAGTAACCAAACCGGAATTAATGCAGGAGTCATCAAAAGGTACTTATAAACCACTAACATTAATTTCAAGCCATTCACAATACTTAAACGAAAAATACTGACCACTAATCCAGTAATGGCACCTGTAAGGCATCCCTGTAAAATATAAGTTAAATGTGTTCGATCAGGACTTGGTTTTTTAGTCGGTTGTGCTTGCCACTGCATATTTTTTCACTTCTCATTTTATAATTTTTAGAACATTACTACTTAGTATAGCACGAATTAGTTTAGCACGAAACTAAATCGCTCGGTAATTTTCTAAAATTAAAAAACAGCTAACCATGGAGCTAGTATAAATTATGGACAGCTTTTGGTAGAATATCTTTATCAAGATTGGAGATATCCTATATGGCCACTAAATATGATATTGATTTTAAGAAGATGATTGTGTCTCTTTATCAAAATGGGGAAAAGGTAAAAGATCTTACTAGCGAATATGGTATTTCAGATAAAAACATTTATGCTTGGATTAAACGTTATTCTAAAGATAAGCAAACTGGCATCAGCCAGGATGAATATCTCAAACTGAAAAAAGCTTATCAAAAGATTCAAGAGGAAAATGAAATCTTAAAAAAAGTCTTGACCATATTCGCAAAAAATTAGCTTCAGACTCAATCATTACCGCAGCTCACCAGGCAGCTAAGAATCACAATATAAGTGATGTTTGTCACGCCCTTAAGATCCCACGTTCTACTTTTTATAAAAATTCTATTTGTCATGTATCGAATCAAGAAAAGCGCCGCAAACGCTTTAAAAAATTGATTAAAGAAATTTATTTTGCTTCTGGACGTCGTTACGGAGCACCTAAAATTGCTAAAAAGCTGCAACATTGTGGTGAAAAAGTTTCTGAAAAATTTATTGGCAATTTAATGCATGAATTAGGATTGTGCTCCATCATTCGAAAAAAGTATACTTGGCATCCAAAGAAACAAAAAATTGAAGAACGGGAAAATATTATTGATCGTGATTTTTCAACTAAATCAATTAATCAAAAATGGGCAACAGACATAACTTATATTCACACCTTGCATGATGGTTGGCTGTATCTCTCATCAATTCTTGATTTGCACACGAAAAAAATTATTTCATGGAATCTTAGTTTAAACATGACTAATGAACTAGTTCTAAAAACTCTTAACCGGGCAATTATTAAATATAAGCCAAGTAATCTGATTGTTCATACAGATCTAGGATCTCAATATACAAGTAACGAGTTTGAATCAAGGCTTAAAGAGCTTAAAATCAAACATTCTTTCAGCCATAAAGGCTGTCCATACGATAATGCAGGTATAGAATCATTTCATGCGACCTTAAAGAAAGAAGATGTTTACCCACAAAAAGACAAATACAAAGATTTTAAATCAGCTAGAATCCAGCTTTTCAAATATATTGAAGGCTTTTACAATAGTCGCAGAATTCATGGAGCCCTTAATTTTATTACACCAAATGAGGCAGAACGACGAGCTCTAAGTGGAAGTATTTAAGTTGTGTTTTTGTGTGGAAGCAATTTATTGCTTCCTGCCAAATTAACAATACCATTCGTTAATAAGTCAAGGCCGCTGGAAGCGCCTCGCAGAGGTTTGCCTTGAGATTATTAACGAATGGTGTTACTGAATTAAAAATATATCAAAAAAGAAATTCTATGAAAAAGTGTCCACGTTCTTGACAGAAATCCACCATTTCAATATTAAGTCAGTAAAAACACAAACAAACCAGGGCTCAACAGAATATGGTAAACACTACTTCTTTCGATAAGGTTGATGCCTAAATAATTGAGCTGCTTTGACTGCCTCTTGCCAACCTGAATATAGATTCTGACGTTCCTCTTCATTCATATCCGGTAAAAATACTTGTCCAGTTTGATAAACTTTTTTAATATCTTCAATGTCCTTCCAAAAACCAACCCCTAGTCCAGCTAGGAAGGCTGCACCCAAAGCAGTGGTTTCAAGGTCTGCTGCGCGATCAATTTCGATTCCCAAAATATCTGCTTGAAACTGCATTAAATAATTATTACGGGAAGCACCACCATCAACCTTGAGCATTGGAATTTTAATACCCGCATCATGTTTCATTGTATCCACAACATCTCGTGTTTGATATGCCAATGCCTGTAACGTTGCTTTTATAAAGTCGTTTTTAGTCGTCCCTCTAGTAATACCAAAAACGGCCCCACGAGTAACAGAGTCCCAATATGGTGCTCCTAGGCCAGTAAATGCAGGTACTACATAAATTTCATTGCGATCAGTAGATGCATTAGCTGCCTGTTCGGAATCACCAGAATTTTTAAGTAATTGCATTCCGTCTCGCAACCATTGAATGGCTGATCCAGCCACAAAGATACTTCCTTCAAGAGCATAGTAGATCTGATTGTTAATTCCATAAGCAATTGTAGTAAGTAAGTTATGATCGGATAACTGTGGTTTTTTACCAGTATTCATCACAACAAACGCACCGGTTCCATAAGTATTTTTTATCATTCCGGGCTCAAACGCCATTTGGCCAAACAACGCAGCTTGTTGGTCACCAGCCATACCAGAAATTGGGACGCTGCTCCCATAGAAATGATAGTCTTTAGTTTGCCCATAGATCTCTGAATTAGACTTTACAGTTGGTAATAGAGCTCGAGGAATATTTAACAGCTTTAGAATATCGGTATCCCATTTTAAGTCATGAATATTAAATAACATTGTTCGACTGGCATTAGAGTAATCTGTCACATGCACGTCCCCACCAGTTAATTTCCAAACTAGCCAGGTATCAATAATAACTCCCCATTTTCAGCTCGTTGTTGAGCATTAGGAACGTGATCCAAAATCCACCTAATCTTGGTTGCTGAAAAATACGCATCCACAATTAAACCAGTTTTTTGATGAATTTCCTGTTGATAGCCAGCCAATATTAATTCATTTGCAATATCTGCTGTTTGGCGCGATTGCCATACAATTGCATTATAAATTGGTAAACCGGTTTTTTTATCCCATATAACCGTTGTTTCCCGTTGATTAGTAATGCCAATGCCACTAATTTGAGAAGGTCGAATTCGTGATTTAATTAAAGCATCCGCAATCGTCGATAAAACTGCTTCCCAAATTTCATTGGCATCATGCTCCACCCACCCTGGATTTTGAAAAATTTGTTTAATCTCTCGCTGTGCATCCACCACTTTTTGACCACGATGATCAAAAATGATTGCTCGTGTACTTGTTGTCCCCTCATCAATTGACAGTATGTATTTTTCGGTCATGATATAACTCAATTTTTCTGTAATTTTAAAATGATTTCACTAAGTTTGCAGCTAAAATCAACGCCTTTTCGTGTGCTGCTGCTACCCAGTCACGTTCATGATAGTTTTTAACGTTTGCTAAAGAATCAGCCGTAAAGAAAACTTGCCCAAAAACAACGTGTCGAAATTGTGCACATGCTGCCAAAGCTGCACATTCCATTTCGACAACTTCGCATCCTTGTAGCTTTCGTTTTTGAATCAATTTAGGAGTTTCACGAAAAAAACCATCGATTGTCCAAGTTTTAACCTCATGAAAACGTAAATGTTGACTAATTAAACTTTTTTCAATTTTCTCAATTGTCTGCTGATTCAATTTAATCACATCGCTCTTAGGCACGTAATGAAAAGAGGTTCCTTCATCACGCAATGCGATCGTTGGTAATAAAAATTCATTTTCTGGGATATCCGTTAACACACCGCAACTACCAACACTTATAATTTGCTTCACACCAAAATAAATTAAAAAATCCAAAAATTGAGTCGCGGCAGGTGCTCCCAGTGGCGCCTGTGCAACAGTAACCAATTCATCTTGAAAATCACATTCATAGACTGGAAAAGATTTCGTAATCGTTTCAAAAATTCCAATTTGTTTACCATTATAATCTTGCACAAATTGTACAATCTCAGTTTCACTTAAAAAAGGAAAAATTGCCTTATTGTGAAAGTGGAACGGACCGTCATGACTTGGCATCAATACAGCTTCCTGCTGGTCATCAAAATCAAAAAGCGCTAAATTGTCTGACATATCAAACACCTACTTTGAAGAGTTTGTTTCTATTCTGCACTTTTTTACTTTTAACAAACACAAAAAAGAGCTCTTCGAAAAAATCCGAAAAGCTCCTTCCAAAACACATTTTTAAATGAAATTACTTATTTGTAATTGCATTACGTGCTTGTTCACTTAAGTTGTAGAATGCATGGATACCCTTGTATTGAGCAACTTCACCTAATTGATCTTCGATACGCATCAATTGGTTGTACTTAGCAATACGTTCCGTACGGCTCATTGAACCAGTCTTAATTTGACCAGCATTCAAAGCAACAACTAAGTCAGCAATTGTAGTATCTTCTGTTTCACCAGAACGATGTGAAACGATTGCTGTATAGCCAGCTTCTTTAGCCATTTCAATAGCATTAACAGTTTCTGTCAATGTACCAATTTGGTTCAACTTGATTAAGATGGCATTACCAACACCCATCTTAATTCCCTTAGCAAGGTAGTCAGTGTTTGTAACGAACAAGTCATCACCAACAATCTGAACTTTCTTACCAAGTTTTTCAGTAGCCATTTGCCAATCTTCCCATTCGTTTTCATCCAAAGGATCTTCGATAGAAACAACTGGGTACTTGTCAACAATACTATCAAGTAAGTCAACAAATTCTGATGCAGTATATGACTTGCCGTCACCCTTTAAGTCATATTTCTTTGTCTCAGTGTTGTAGAATTCTGATGCAGCACAATCAAAGGCAATTGCAATGTCCTTACCTGGTTTGTAGCCAGCACGCTTGATAGCTTCAACAAGAATTTCAAATGGTTCCTCGTTGTTCTTCAAGTCAGGAGCAAATCCACCTTCATCACCAACAGCTGTAGAGTATCCTTGCTCGTTTAACAAGTTCTTTAAGTTGTGGAATGTTTCTGATGACCAACGAATTGCTTCTGTAATTGTTGGTGCGCCAACAGGCATAATCATGAATTCTTGGAAGTCAACATCGTTATTAGCATGTTTCCCACCGTTGATAACGTTCAACATTGGTGTTGGTAAAACATGTGCGTTGAATCCGCCTAAGTAGTTGTACAAAGGAATTTGGAGTTCATCAGCAGCAGCACGTGCAGCAGCTAAAGAAACACCAAGGATTGCGTTAGCACCTAATTTAGCTTTGTTTGGTGTACCATCAAGCTTAATCATAGCTTGGTCAATTGCTAATTGGTCAGTTACTTCATAACCAACAATTTCCTTAGCAATTAATTTATTAACATTTTCAACAGCCTTGGTTACGCCTTGGCCCATGAACTTGCTCTTGTCGCCATCACGAAGTTCAACAGCTTCATGTTCACCAGTTGAAGCACCAGAAGGAACGATTCCACGGCCAAAGCCGCCATCTTCTGTATATAATTCAACTTCAACAGTTGGGTTACCACGTGAATCTAAAACCTGACGTGCATAAATATCAGTAATAAGTGACATATTGTAATTTCTCCTCACTAAATTTAGTAAATTCTGTTACAAATCAATTGTATTACAAAACTGCTCTAAAATTAAGCGTTAAACTTAACTAATTCTAAGAATGATTCTGGAACAAGACTTGCACCACCGACTAAGCCACCATCGATGTCATCTTTACCCATTAATTCTTTAACATTAGCAGGCTTTACACTACCACCGTATTGAATACGAACTTTGTCCGCTGTTGTTTGGTCATACAACTTAGCAACAGTTTCACGAAGAACATGACAAACTTCTTGAGCTTGATCACTTGAAGCAGTCTTGCCAGTTCCAATTGCCCAGATTGGTTCATATGCAATTACAAGTGAAGCAACTTGTTCTGCAGATAAGCCTTTAAGTGCATTGGTGATTTGGCCAGAAACCCAGTCATTGGTTTGACCAGCTTCACGTTGTTCAAGAGTTTCACCACAGCAAATAATTGGTAACATATTGTTAGCAAAAATTGCTTTAGCCTTTTTGTTAATATCTTTGTCAGTTTCTTTGAAATATTGACGACGTTCTGAATGACCAATAATGACGTAATCAACACCCATTTCAGAAAGAACTTTAGGTGAAGTTTCACCAGTAAAAGCACCTTCGTCTTCAAAGTAACAGTTTTCTGCAGCAACTTTTAATTCAGAGCCCTTTGCAGCATCTAATAAGGCTTGTAAGTCAACAGCAGGTGCACCGATAACAGATTCAACTTTGCTACTTGCAGGTAAGTCAGCCTTAACTGCATTTACAAACTCAGTTGTTTCCTTAGGGTTCTTATTCATTTTCCAATTTCCAGCAATAATTGGTGTACGCACAATAATACTTCCTTTCATTAATAACAGATTTCAGTTATGTAACAGCAAAGAGCCTGAAATGTTTTTCAAGCTCACTGTTAACTTATTTGTCTGAAATAGCTGCAATTCCTGGTAAAGTTTTACCTTCAAGGTACTCAAGTGAAGCACCACCACCAGTAGAAATATGAGTCAACTTATCGCCAACGCCAAGTTGTTTAACAGCAGCAGTTGAATCACCACCACCAACAATTGTAGTTGCATCTGATAATGTGCCTAAGAACTTACCAACTTCAAGAGTTCCTTTAGCATAGTTACTCATTTCGAATACACCCATTGGGCCATTCCAAACAACAGTTTTAGCATCAATCAAAACATCTTCAAATGCTTTGATTGATTTTGGCCCGATATCAAGTGCCATATAGCCATCAGGAATATCTCCCTCAACAACTTTACTTGGCACATCGTTATCAAATTTTTCAGCAACAACATTGTCAGTAGGAAGCACGATCTTGTCGCCAGCTTTAGCTAAGATTTGTTTTGCTAAATCAATCTTGTCTTTTTCAACAAGTGAGTTACCAATTTTAAGGCCTTTAGCTGCATAGAAAGTATATGTCATACCACCACCGATAATAACTTTGTCAGCTTTATCAAGTAAGTGATCAATGACACCGATCTTATCAGAAACCTTAGCACCACCCAGAATAGCAACAAATGGATGCTTTGGATTATCAACAGCATTACCTAAGAACTTGATTTCCTTTTCCATTAAGAAACCAGCAGCAACTGGCTTGTTAGCAGCTTTCATAGCTGTTGCAATACCAACGTTTGAGGCATGCTCACGATGAGCTGTACCAAATGCATCATTGACGAATTCATCGCCAAGTG
Organism: Pediococcus ethanolidurans; assembly: GCF_964062635.1. Lineage (NCBI taxonomy): Bacteria > Bacillati > Bacillota > Bacilli > Lactobacillales > Lactobacillaceae > Pediococcus > Pediococcus ethanolidurans. The sequence goes on along the minus strand of NZ_OZ061250.1, from coordinate 1,320,232 downwards.
AAGCCCAGTATTGACCCAATTCAGCATTATTGCCGCTTTCTTTCTTACCATCAAGATCTTCAAAACGAGTGTTTTCGAATAACAAAACATCGCCGTCTTTCATATCAGCAATGGCATCCTCTAATTGTTTGCCACGTGTTGCTGGTACAAATGTTACAGGTTTGCCCAAAAGATCTGACAAACGTTGTGCAACTGGACGCATGGTTAAGGCTTTCTTGTCATCCTCAGTCTTAACACGGCCAAGATGTGAAAATAAGATTGCTTTACCATCATGTTCAATAATATATTTAATGGTTGGTAATGCAGCCACGATACGGTTATCATCACCGATGACACCATCTTTTACAGGGACGTTAAAATCAACACGCATTAAAACTTTTTTGTCTTTAACGTCTAAATCTGAAACTGTTAATTTAGCCAAAGTTTATTCCTCCTGTTTAAGAAATTTCATGTATTTTTAAATTAAAAAAGGCGGAGGAAGTTTGCCTCCCTCCGCCTTAAACCGTTAGACGGTTTTGAAATCTGCAAACTTAAAGATTAATTAAATCCTAGAGAGTAGCAAACTTCAATAAAGTACGTACCATTTGGCAAGTGAAGCCGTATTCGTTGTCGTACCAAGCAACAGTCTTAACTAATTGTTTGTCTCCAGCGGTTGTAACTTCAGTTTGTGTTGGGTCAAAGATTGAACCGAATGTAGTTCCGATAACGTCACTAGATACGATTTCATCTTCGTTGTAACCAAATGATTCGTTGTTTTCAGTATGTTTCTTAATTGCAGCATTAACTTCGTCAGCTGTAACGTTCTTACCTAAGATAGATACTAATTCAGTCAATGAACCATCAACAACACCAACACGTTGTGCATGTCCTTGTAATTTACCATTCAATTCTGGGATTACAAGACCAATAGCCTTTGCAGCACCAGTTGAATGAGGAATTGTGTTAACACCGGCAGCACGAGCAGCACGTAAGTTTCCACCACGAACTGGGCCATCAAGTAACATTTGTGTACTTGTGTAAGCATGGATTGTTGTCATTGTACCTACTTCAATACCAAATTCTTGGTTTAAGAAGTAAGCCATAGGTGCTAAACAGTTTGTTGTACATGAACCAGCAGAAACAATCTTGTCATCTGCAGTCAAAACGTCATCATTAACGTTGTAAACAACAGTCTTAAGGTCGTTACCAGCAGGAGCAGAAATCAGAACACGTTTTGCGCCAGCATCCAAATGAGCTTGTGATTTTGCCTTTGATGTATAGAAACCTGTACATTCAAGAACAAAGTCAACACCGTCAGCTTTAACCCATGGAATATCTTGTGCTTTAGGTTCAGCGTAAACACGGTATTTCTTGCCATCAACGATGATGGAGTCTTCTGTTGCGCTAACCTCACCAGGGAAAGTACCATGTGTTGAGTCATACTTCAATAAGTGTGCCAACATTGCTGGACTTGTCAAATCATTGATAGCCACAACTTCGATATCATTTGACTTTGCGCCTAATTCATAAATACGACGGAAAGCTAAACGACCGATACGTCCAAAACCATTAATACCAATCTTTACAGTCATACTAAGATTTCCTCCTTTAGGAATTCAAAAAATAATTTTTTATTTTAAAAAGTGATATTTGTAAACAAACATTACTTTTTTAAAATCAAGTTTGCGGCACCTTCGTCAGTAATTAAATAAGTCTGATGAGGTGCTAAATTCATGTATGAACGAATTGCTTGGGCCTTTGTATGACCACCTGCAATCGCAAAAACATGATCGATAGATTGAATACGCTCTAATTGTAAACCAATTCGAGGTACTCGGTAGACGATTTCGCCTTGCTGATTATAAAAGCATCCAAATGCTTCTCCGACCGCTTTTTTTGTTCAAGAAGTTGAAGAATGTTAGGATCAACTTCTCTTCTTTCGGCCATTTCATCAGCTCGTCCAATGCCGTGAATCACAACATTGCTTTGTTCAATTAGTTGAAGAACTAGTTGAACACTTGGCTCCTCTAACAACGGTTGATAACTTTTCTCACTTAGCTTTTCTGGTACGTACATGGATTGGCTTTCGCCATGCGTGCGTTGTGCCATAATTGAGCAAACTGTATTAGCTTGCATTGCTAATGATTGTCCCATACCGCCACGTCCAGGAACAAACGTAAGCCGCCGTTTGGTGGATAATTCTGGTGAGAACTCCTTGGCAACTTGTGCCATGGTGTTACCACCCATAACCACTATTACATTATTACCCTCTGGCAAGATTTTTGCAAGTGTATCGTTTAGAATTCCTCCCAAACTAGCAAATACCCGATCTTGCGCATCGCAATCACCAAAAACGATAAAACAACGATCGATATTAAGCAATCGTGCTAAGTCTCTTTCAGACTGCTGTAAGCCAAGCATGTCATTAACCATATCACTTAAGCCATTCAAAACTGAGCGGCCTTCCTTAGTTAATGTCATTCCTGCCGGTGAGGATTGAATCAAGTCCAGTTGCCTAAGCATATCCGTGTGAGTTCTTAAACCTCGCTCGCTCATATCAAGGTGAACTGCCAATCCTCGTCTACCAATGGGAGCCATTAAAGCGATCGTCCGTAGAACCGAAAAACGCTTTAAAAACACATCTACCATATCTGGTGCGATGGCTTCCAGCCATTTCAACTCATTTTGCATGATCTTTGCTCCCAATTGGGACGTCTAGCGTCCATACGTGTCAGCTAACGACCCAACAGATTCAAAATAAATGGCATACAGACCTGAACTTCTTCAGTTGTATACCCCTTACTTACATATTGAATTATATCAGGAGCCACCTTGTATTGCAACTCAAACCCTTAGATGTATGTGTCAAGTTTTCCTAGGTACCTTATAATCAACCAAATATTTATACATAATTCTTAGTTTGAAAATATTTTTGCTATTGCTCCGATGGGGCTACTTGTTGGGGCATCAACTGGTATTTTACCTGCAAGAACGCCAATATGCTTAGAATGGTGCTTGCTGCTCAGCTGGGCTGAACTCAACGTCTTCAATGGTTCCGTCGCTATCTCAATCCTTATCTCTTGTAACTTTCTTAAACCACCACGTAAGTATTTATTCAGCTTACCGTTTACCCGAGCTTCAATTAATTTCAACATAGCTTCAAGGCCTTTTTCGGACCATACTTTACCTTGCTTTTTCATCCGATACGTATACGCTCTGTGTGAGCTTTCAATGGATCCTAATTTGCCGATCTTCATGAAGCCACGATCGTGTGGAGACTTTATAAACTGCCAATTTCTTGCCAAATATTGCCTTAGGGTTCTTAGGCTCTCAAGCTCCTTATCAGTTTTAATTTGCGACTCAAACGTATCTAAAATAACGTTTAACTGATTCTGATCATACAAGCTAACGCTCTTAACGGCCTTTTTCAACCAATGGATTAAATAAACCAAAGGTTTGTTTAATCTTTTTGACAAAGTGATACCGATCGATAGTAAATTCAACTCTTTGAGCACTCGGAACTATTTCTCGCATACTTTCCGGATTATACCCTGGGCCACCATCACTTGCTGTAAACACGGTCATTTCACTGATTCTATAATACTTCTCAATGTAGTCAGTTACTCGTTTTTGAACCTTTTTTTGATTGATACCAACGAATTCAACTTTGTTTGATCTTGTTCCATCTAAACCTGATTCAAAAACAATGTAATGGTGGACGTCCTGTCTTCGTCGATTAATTTTGTGTATCTCAAAGGCATCGCCTTCAACCACTAAGTTCTCAACTTTTCGTCTCTTAACTATTTTCTTTTCGGACGATTTTTCTTCTGTCTTCACGGTATCTGCCATGTCTCTGATAATTCGGTCTACTGACCAAGCACTAATATCCGTCTGACTGGCCAGATTGATCATCGCTGCCGTATTTCTCATCGTTGTCGTTTGCCCAATTTTGGCAACGACACTTTTAAAATAAGGTGAAATTCTTTTTCTTTCTTCCAACTGAAGCTGTTCATCCAACGGGAAGTAATAGCTTCCATTTGGTCGAAGATAACATCTTCTTTCAAAATTAACGGCCCCAAACATAAACTCAATTGTTCTAGCCTGTCGATTAATGAATGTATTTTCCGCCGGAATTGATGGAACGAGCGTTTCATCTAATTGCCTCAGATATTCAGCTACAACCAGCTAGAATGACTTCCTAAGATGAAGAATTACCTGCTCCTCTAAATCAAATAAACTGTCTAAATTTCCCAATGATTCAATAAAATCTGCTAAAATATACATGAAAGACCTGTATCCTTTCCTTTAATCTTCGTCGATTAAAAGGCTACAGGTCTTTTTCTATATATTCAACTCAAAATGAATATTCCTAGAATTTTATTGACCATCTAGGAAAACCTTACACTAACCCTTAGATTATCTATTGCTAATTCTTGCAAAATCTCTATTCATAGCGTTTGCGTGCACTGGAAGATTCTATGTTTAAACTCTCTCGATATTTTGCCACCGTTCTTCTGGATATCACAATATCTTTTTCTGCTAATTTTTTTACAATTTTAGCATCAGATAAAGGTTTACTTTTATCTTCTTCATGAATAAATTTCTGCAAGAGTTTTTTTACTGAATCAACTGATAATCCTTCAGGAGAAGCGTCCGTTTTGGCAACAGCGCTACTAAAAAATGATTTTAATTCATAAGTACCAAACCGCGTTTGCAGATACTTTCCATTAACTGAACGACTAATTGTGGACTCATGTAAACCAAGTTTTAAGGCCACGTCTTGTAGTAAAAGTGGCCGTAATTCTTTAGTTTTTTCTAAAAAGAAGTCTTGTTGATAATTCAGTAAAACTTTGCCTACACGGAGAATTGTACTTTCTCGTTGTTCCAAACTACGTGAAATCCAATCAAATTCACGTTTCTTTTCTTTTACATAATCTGTAACCTCTGCATCTTTTCGCTGCAACATTTTTTGAAAATATTGTCTTTGAAAATGAACTTTAGGTTTAGCTGTTCTCGATGTATAAATTCTTAATTTTCCAGCCTCGTTTTTTACAATTAAATCCGGAAAAATATACTGAGATCCTTCAGAGTTAAAGAGTGCTCCTGGTTTTGGTGTCAATGTACGAACGTAATCAAAAACTGTTTGAATTTCTTCAAGCGTTACATTCTGTTTTTTTACAATGTTTTGCCATTTTCGATTAGCCAATTCATCAAAACAATTTTTTAGAATATCCACTGCTGCTTGCGGTGCCCAGTCATCATTTTCTGCTTGTAACAATAAACACTCTTGCAGATCCTTAGCCCCGACACCTGGTGGATCCAGTTGCTGAATAAGTGTAATTGCATCAACAATTTCAACCTTATTAGCACCTGTTTTAGTCATAGCATCTTGAACAGACATCTTAAGATAGCCATTGTGATCAATTGATTCTAATAGAAACAAAACCAAGTTACGTAGAGGCGTATCCCGCATTGTTAAATGTACTTGATCTAATAGGTACTCAAATAGTGATTGATGGGTATCATCTGGAATTTGATTCATATAGTTTTCATCTACGGACTGACCAGATGAGGTTTTCCTGGTCCCACTAACAAATTCTTCATGAGTGGTGGCCACAGTAATCAACGGGTTTTCAAGTGCTTTTTGATCTAAAAATTTCTGTAATTCTTCAACGTTATATTGAAGTATTTGAATCGATTGTTGCAACGTTTGCGTCATTGCTAAACGTTGTACTTGTTTTTGCCTTTGATGTAGGCCTTGTTGAAGCGCCAAACAAATCACCTCGTTTAAATAAACTTGTGTTTTCAATATTAATAAAGTAAAATTAATAAGTAATTTGCGCCGTTAGTGTAGTGGATCGCACGTGAGATTCCGGTTCTCGAAACGCGGGTTCGACTCCCGCATGGCGCATTTTTTTATACCCTAAAACTTACTAAAAACTAAATTTCTAAATCATATACTGAATTTTTAAATGAATACCTGTACTTCTTCCAATAGTTTCAAGCTGAAGTTTTAATCTCATATGAAAAGGTATTCATTAGTTATTTAATTATTTAACACCTGTGGGCATAAGTCAACCAAAACCATTTATAAGTGATAAGTTTCATTACCATAACTAATTTGAATCAGCCTATTTTTTAACTAGTTTCGTTGTTAAATTATGAACCTTTAATCAGATGAGTTAAATTGTTTGACCTTTTTTGACCATAGGGGTAAGCTGTAAACATATTAGCGATGAACTAATAAAATTAATGTGAATTTTAAAGGGAGGCTACTAAGTTATGAACTTGGTTCCAACAGTTATTGAACAATCATCACGTGGCGAACGCGCTTATGATATTTATTCCCGCTTATTAAAAGACCGTATCATTATGCTTTCCGGCCCAATTGATGATGATGTTGCAAACTCAATCATTGCACAACTCTTATTCCTAGATGCTCAGGATTCTGATAAAGATATTTATCTTTACATCAACTCTCCAGGTGGTGTTGTGACTGCCGGCCTTGCCATTTATGACACTATGCGTTTCATCAAATCTGATGTACAAACTATTGTCATGGGTATGGCAGCATCGATGGCCAGTGTCTTGGCTTCTTCTGGTACAAAGGGTAAACGATTTGCATTACCTCATTCAGAAGTATTGATTCATCAACCTTCTGGTGGTGCTCAAGGACAACAAACTGAAATTGAAATTGCAGCAACCGAAATTTTGAAGACTCGTAAAGAATTAAACCAAATTTTGGCAGATAATTCTGGACAACCTCTGAAGAATATCAACCGTGATACTGAACGTGATCATTACTTCACAGCTCAAGAAGCCGTTGATTACGGTTTGATTGACGCTATTATGCAAAACAATTCAGACTTAAAGTAATTAAGTAATTAAAAATGAGATTAGGATATTTTTCCTAACCTCATTTTTTGTTAGTTTTAAAACGACTCAGAGTAAAAAGTATCCAAAAATAAGCACATTCCTACTGCGGGAATTCTCCCGCCTACGGAACGTGCTTATTTTTGGATGCTTATCGTTACTCTTCGCCCACTCTTTTTATGCTCTTAACTTTTCCGCATACTCATTTAATTTACGCAAGCGATGATTAATTCCTGACTTTGAAATGGCCCCACTCGGTATCAACTCACCCAGTTCCTTCAAACTCACTTCCTGGTTAGCCAACCTTGCTTCCGCCACCTCTTGAAGCTTGGGCGGCAAACTACCAATACCCACAACCTCATCAATATACTTAATATTATTAATTTGCTTGCTGGACGCATTCGCAACCTTTGACAAATTAGCATTCTCGCAATTAACCAACCGATTTACCGAATTGCGCATATCTCTTAATATTCGTATATCTTCAAATTTAAGCATCGAATTCGTTGCTCCAATCAAAGATAAAAAGTTAGCAATTTGTTCTGCTTCCTTCAAATAAACAATATATCCACTTCGTCTTACCGTCGAGCGTGCATTTAAATCATAGCGATTCATCCAATCCATAATCATCGCATTGTGTGTTTCATAAAGAGAATAGATCTCTAAATGATAGCGACTTGTTTCCGGATTATTGACCGATCCTCCTGCTAAAAACGCGCCTCGTAAATAAGAACGAATTTCGCCTTCGGTCGTTAATAGATCATCTGGAACCTTCTCATTAATTTGATAACCGTTCGTTAAAATCGACAAATCAGTTAAAATTGCCTCCGACTTTGTCATCAAACGCACAATATACAAATTGTTTTTCTTTAATTTCATTTTGCGTCGAACAATCAATTCACCCTCAACAGAATAAAAATCTTTTAAAAGTGCATAGATTCTTCGTGCAATGGCAGGGTTTTCGGTTTGAACGCTTAAAACTAACTGATGATGAGCCAAATTAATCGACCCATTCATTCGAATCAAAGCCATCAATTCAGCCTTTGCGTTTTCCTGATGAACTTTAATTCCGGTTAGTTCTTTTTTTACTTCACTGGCATACGACACGAAAATCCCTCCTTTCACAAGCTATTAATCACAAGTTTTAGGATTCCCCGCAACATTAAAAAGTTCTTCTGCGACACGATCACCATCATGAAAGGCTCCATGATCACGTAAACAAAGAAAATCATCAGAAACTACCCGACAATTTTGTGCCCGTAATCCCTTAAAATCAGAACGAACCTGGGTTGAATATTCATCATAACGATTGTAATCCATATAATTATCCGGAACCTTTGCTGTGTTCACTAGTACGGTGTCCACAAAGTTTTGACCTAAATGACGGTTTAAAACAGCCACATGATCTGAATCAGTGAAATTGTCAGTCTCACCCTTTTGAGTCATGATGTTACAGATATAAACCACCTCTGCCTTAGTTTTCAAAACTGCATCCCCAATATTGGAGATCATCAGGTTAGGTAAAATACTGGTGAATAAACTTCCGGGTCCAAGAACAATTTCATCAGCCGCCAAAATGGCATCAATGGCTTCTTGCACTGCATGGGGTTTTCCGTTGGCATTCCAAGACGTTGGTTCTACCCAAACACGTTTAATTGTTTTATGAGCAGCTGTAATTTCTGATTCTCCAGCTAACTGGGTGCCATCTGTAAATTCTGCATGAAGCACTAAAGGTTCATTAGATGCCGGATAAATATGTCCGTCTACTTTCATCATTTCAGAAAGTTCCTGTACCGCCGTAAAAATGCCTGACTTCATCTCTGACAAGGCCGCAATAATTAAATTGCCAATCGCGTGTCCAGACAAGAAACTGTCATCACTTTTGAAACGATATTGAAAAATATCCAGTTCCAGTTTAGGCAGATCTGAAAGCGCAGCAATCACGTTACGAATATCACCAGGCGGCACAACATTCACATAATTTCGAATAACGCCGGATGAACCACCATCATCGGCAACCGTTACTACTGCTGTAATATCGGCATTTTGTTTTTTTAAACTTTTTAAAATAACAGGTAATCCTGTTCCTCCGCCAATTACAACGAACTTTGGACGTTTTTTTGCTGCTTGTTTCTTTGTCATGACCGGTTCACAGTTTCCTTTCGTTTGTTCACGTCGCGATGTTGGACGTGAACGGTATAATCGGCGTTTAAATCGTCGGCGATTCTTTGTGCAATCGCAACTGATCGGTGTTGTCCACCAGTACACCCAATCGCAATTGTGACGGTGGATTTACCCTCTTTTTGATAACCGGGCATCACATAACGTAACAAAGAAATAAAATGACTATAAAACTTTTCTGTTACGGGCTGATTCATTACAAAATCATAGACTGGTTTATCCAAACCCGTTTTATTTTTTAGTTTTGGAACGTAATATGGATTAGGTAAAAAACGAACATCCATTACAATATCAGCATCAATTGGTAAACCGTATTTGAAACCAAATGAAACAACTTCAATATGAAAGTTACCAGTTGCGCCTTCCGTACCAAAAGTTTCAAAGATTTGTTCCCGCAATTCACGTGGTGTCATGCTAGTCGTATCAATGACATACTGTGCATTCGACCGAATGGGTGCTAATAATTCCCGTTCTTTTCGAACACCATCAACAACACGGCCTTCCATGGCTAATGGATGTGATCTTCTGGTTTCCTTGTAACGAGATACTAGTTCTTTATCAGACGTATCTAAAAATAGAATTTGTGAAGCAATTGCTGGTGACCCTTCATCTTCATCAGTGAGCATGTGCAAAATTTGATCATAAAATGCTCGTGAACGTAAATCAATGACTAAAGCCACTTTATTAATTTTTCCAGATTCTTTTACAAGTTCCCAAAATTTAGGCAATAAAGCTGGCGGCATATTATCTACACAAAAGAAGCCCAAGTCTTCAAAGCTTTGCATAGCTACTGTTTTGCCGGCACCACTCATTCCAGTAACAATTACTAATTGCATTTTTTCATCCGTCATTTTAAATCCCCCGATCGTGATTACTAATTATAGCACACCGGGTGTGCCACTTTAAACGAAACTAGTCATGTTTACCAAATTAATAAAAAATTCGAAGTTATCCTTAATCAGATAGCTTCGAATCTATGTTTTTACTTATTTCTCCGTGCAAACGCAATTAATATTGCGTTTATTCCAAAAATCACTAAATAAAATCCAACGATGGCATTTAAAGTCAATATCGTCAACATTGGTCGGAATAATAACATAATGGCCACAATCAGTAAAAGTAAATCGATGATGACTGATAACCAATAGATGCCATTACCAAAGACTTTCAAATGACTGCTAACAACTAAACGCTCAATTACATCCATGAGGAACCAAAAAGCAAATAAATAACTTAAAACTGTCACAGCACTCGGAATATCAAAAATAAATATTGCACCTACCACAATATCAAGAATACCTAATACAAGCGCAATATTAGCTCTCATTCCGGTAACTCTTTTTAGTCGATGATAACCCCCAATTGTGGTGATCCCACGCACAATTGCCGCGATTCCAAAAACAATTGCTAAACTCGTTATGGCAACTTGAGGTAGTCGAAAAACAAAATAACCTGCAATTAAGAAAATGACGCCAGTAATTAATTCAGACCAGTCAAATCCCCATTCATTTTCACGTTTCATTTGCCTCCACCTTCCTTAATTAACCCAATTTATCTGCTTTAGTTTCTGAAAGTTCTCTAGTACGTTTTTTATCGCGTTCCAAGATTGGTTTTAAATACTGACCTGTGTAACTTTCTTTTACTTCTGCTACTTGTTCCGGTGTTCCTGTAGCTACAATCGAGCCACCACCAGCACCACCTTCTGGTCCAAGGTCAATCAAATAATCAGCTGTCTTAATAACATCCAAATTATGTTCAATAACTAACACTGTGTTGCCTTTATCGACCAATCGTTGTAGGACTTCCAATAAGCGTTTGATATCATCCGTATGCAATCCAGTTGTTGGTTCATCGAGAATATAAAAACTTTTTCCAGCAGATTGTTTGTGTAACTCGGAAGCCAATTTCATTCGTTGCGCTTCACCACCAGACAAAGTTGTAGCGGCTTGCCCTAATTGAACATAACCCAAACCAACATCAACAATTGTCTGTAGCTTTCGACGAATCTTAGGAATTGGTGCAAAGAAAGCTAGTGCCTCTTCAACTGTCATCTCTAAAACATCCGCAATATTTTTGCCCTTATACTTAACTTCAAGTGTTTCAGAGTTATACCGTTTTCCTTTACATACTTCGCAAGGTACGTAAACGTCAGGCAAAAAGTTCATTTCAATCTTTAAAATTCCGTCACCTTTGCAGGCTTCACAACGACCACCCTTAATATTAAAACTGAATCGGCCCTTGTGATAACCACGCAACTTAGCTTCATTCGTCTGAGCAAACAGTCCCCTGACATCGTCAAAAACACTGGTGTATGTTGCCGGATTACTTCTTGGTGTCCGTCCAATTGGGCTTTGATCAATATTAATTACTTTTTCAATATTTTTTACGCCGGCAACTGAACGATACTTGCCTGGTTTTTCAGAATTGCGATTTAGTTTTTGTGCCAAGACCCGTTTTAAAATCATATTAACTAACGTTGATTTTCCTGATCCAGAAACACCAGTAACGGCAATAAACTTTCCAAGTGGAAAATCGACGTTGATTTTCTTGAGGTTATTTTCGGCAGCACCTTTAATCGTGATTTTTTTGCCGTTTCCTTTGCGCCTATTCAACGGCACTGGAATAAATTTCTTTCCCGCCAAATATTGCCCAGTCAAAGAAGTTGATACTTTCTCAACTTCAGCCGGTGTTCCGGCAGCCATTACCTTACCACCATTGTCACCAGCACCTGGCCCAATGTCAATCAAATAATCTGCTGCTCGCATGGTATCTTCATCATGTTCTACAATGATCAATGTATTACCTAGATCACGCATCTTTTTTAAAGAACCAATCAACCGATCATTATCACGCTGATGCAGCCCAATTGAAGGTTCATCCAAAATGTACAACACACCTGATAAATTTGAACCAATTTGTGTCGCTAATCGAATTCTTTGAGCTTCACCACCAGATAAAGTCCGGGAAGCTCGACTCAGCGTCAGGTACTCAAGACCAACGTTTCTAAGAAATGATAACCGATCACGAATTTCTTTCAAAATCGGTTTGGCAATGGCACTTTCTTGTTCAGATAATTCAACATGATTAAAGAATTTAATCGCATCATCAATTGGAAGAGCTGACACTTGACCAATATGATCACCCATTACTTTGACACTAAGCGCTTTGCGATTAAGTCGATAGCCATGACACGTTTGACAAGTTAACTCACGCATGTATCCGCGCATTACATCACGGGTAAAGTCACTGTTAGTTTCACGATAGCGACGGTCAACGTTTTCAATAACACCCTCAAAAGCAACATCAACATCACGAACGCCACCAAAATCATTTTCATAATGAAAGTGAAATGGTTTACCATTTGATCCATGTAAAACTGTTTTTTTATCCGCATTACTTAACTCTTCAAATGGGGTATCCATGTCAATATTAAATGCTTTACACGCTTGCTCTAACATACTTGGATAATATTGTGAGCTAATCGGATTCCAAGGTGCTAGTGCACCCTCACGCAAGGTTTTAGTTTGATCAGGAATAACCAGGTCCATATCAACTTCCAGTTTAACGCCCAACCCGTCACAGTCTGGACAAGCCCCAAATGGTGCATTAAATGAGAATAACCGTGGTTCCAACTCACCAACTGTAAAGCCACAAAGAGGACATGAATAATGCTCAGAAAACAATAATGGTTCTCCACCAATGACATCGGCCGTTGCGTAACCACCACTTAACCGTAAAGCCGCTTCAAAGGAATCAAATAAACGAGAACGAATTCCCTTTTTAACTACAATTCGATCAATCACGATTTCAATCGTGTGCATTTTACTTTTATTTAAGTCTAATTCTTCTTCAATGTCATGAATTTCACCATCCACACGCACCCGTACAAAACCTTCGCGTTTAATTTTTTCAAAGATTTTTTTATGCTGTCCTTTTTTGGCACGAACAATTGGGGACATGATTTGTAATTTAGTGCGTTCTGGCAACTCTAATACTCGATCCACCATTTGTTCTACCGACTGACTTGTAATTTCAGTACCGTCATTAGGACAAATCGGATGACCAACTCGGGCCCATAAGAGACGTAAGTAATCATTAATTTCTGTAACCGTTCCTACTGTAGAACGTGGATTTTTGGAGGTCGTTTTTTGATCAATCGAAATAGCCGGACTTAATCCATCAATTGAATCAACGTCTGGTTTATCCATTTGACCTAAAAATTGACGAGCATAGGCAGACAGACTTTCTACATAACGTCTTTGTCCTTCTGCATACAATGTATCAAATGCTAAAGAACTCTTACCAGATCCAGAAAGTCCGGTAATCACAACCATTTTATTTTTTGGAATTGTGACATCAATATCTTTTAAATTATGTGCTCTAGCTCCATGAATGACAATTTTGTCGTTTGCCAAATCAATACCCCCTTAACCCATTTCGGTTTTTAATTCCATTATTGTATCACGTAATGTGGCAGCTGTTTCGAAGTCTAACTTCTTGGCAGCTGAACGCATTTGTTCAGTTAGATTATCAATCATTTGTTTCTGATCTTTTTTAGACATATCATCAAAATCAGTTTCCAAGAAATCATCTTTCTTACCAGTATCCGCAGTTTCTTTTGTTGGTGCAATTAAATCACGAATCGATTTCTTAATTGTGTGTGGCGTAATGTGATGTTTCTCATTATAGGCTTCCTGAATCTTTCGTCGACGGGCAGTTTCATCAATCGTTTCTTGCATTGATTGCGTGACACTATCCGCATACATAATAACTCGGCCATGTTCATTTCGGGCCGCTCGACCAGAAACCTGGATCAAGGAACGTGTATTACGCAAGAAGCCTTCCTTATCTGCATCTAAAATCGCCACAAGGGATACTTCTGGTACATCAATGCCCTCACGAAGCAAGTTAATTCCAACCAACACATCATATTTACCCGTTCGCAAATCTCGAATAATTCGCGTTCGTTCAAGCGTTTTAATGTCACTGTGGAGATAAGCAACCTTAATACCCAATTCCTTCAGATAGTCAGTTAGATCCTCAGCCATTTTTTTAGTTAATGTGGTCACAAATACCCGCTCATTTAAGTCGGCACGCTTGTTAATCTCACCAACTAAATCGTCCATCTGTCCCATAATTGGTCGAACTTCAATTTCTGGATCAAGCAAACCGGTTGGTCGAATAATTTGCTCAACCACATGATTAGTTTGTTCCTCTTCATAAGGTCCTGGTGTTGCGGACATATAAACAATTTGATTCACATGTTGTTCAAATTCCTTCAAAGTTAAAGGACGGTTATCTAGTGCACTTGGCAAACGAAATCCATAATCAATTAATTGTTGCTTTCGTTCCTTATCACCATTGTACATGCCACGAACCTGCGGCATAGTTACGTGTGATTCATCGACTACCATTAAAAAATCCTTAGGGAAAAAGTCTAGCAATGTATAAGGTGGCTCTCCCGGTTTACGACCATCCATAAAACGAGAGTAATTTTCAATTCCGTTGGTATATCCCATTTCACGAAGCATTTCAACATCGTAAGTTGTGCGTTGTTTAAGGCGCTGTGCTTCTAATAATTTGCCTTCAGATTCTAAAACTTTCAATCGATCTTTTAGCTCTGCTTCAATTCCTTGAATGGCCACTTCCATTTGATCTTCGTTAGTCATAAAATGAGTCGCCGGAAAAATGGCCACATGTTCACGATCACCAACAACCTCACCTGTTAAGGCATCTACTTCTCGAATTCGATCAATTTCATCCCCGAAAAATTCCACTCGCAGCGCATGTTCATCATGCGACGCCGGAAAGATTTCCACAACATCTCCGTGGACACGAAAACGCCCCCGTTGAAAATCAATATCATTACGTTCAAACTGAATATCAACTAGTTTTCGTAATAATTGATTGCGCTCAATCTCCTGTCCAACTCGCAACGATACAGTATGATTTTTATATTCAGTTGGATCACCTAATCCAAAAATACTTGAAACAGAAGCCACCACAATCACATCATTACGTTCCAACAATGAACTAGTTGCGGAATGTCGCAATTTATCAATTTCATCATTAATGGAGGAATCTTTTTCAATGTACGTATCACTAGATGGTACGTAAGCCTCGGGCTGATAATAATCATAATAACTCACAAAATACTCGACAGCATTATGAGGAAAAAATTGTTTAAATTCTCCATAAAGCTGACCAGCCAATGTTTTGTTATGTGACAGAATTAAGGTTGGTTTGTTAACCTGTTGAATCACATTTGAGATAGTAAAAGTTTTACCAGTACCAGTTGCCCCTAACAAAATCTGTGCCTTTTCACCTGCATCAATTCCAGAAACCAACTGCTGAATTGCCTTAGGTTGATCACCAGTTGGCTTATATTTTGAAACTAAGTCAAATTTATTGTTATCAGTACGATCTATCATTGAGAAGACTCCTCCATTTCGTTCACAAAAAAAGGAAAGCGATTGCCTTCCCTTTCAACAATGTATTCAATTTTAACATACCGAACATACTTTCGCTATAATCTTGTTTAATTAATAATTTGGCGAGTGATTTCGCCTAATTTAGCCTGATCAGTAAATTTTTCTCGCAGCAAATCTGGTAACACTTCGTTCAAAAAGTATTGTACGGAAGCTAATTTTTTAAACTTCACAATCGTACTCAAACTTTCTTTATAAATCTCTTCATAAGTTGTTTCCGGATTTCCTTTTTGAATTTCGCCAAAGGATTCATACAATAAATCGACTTTATCAGCCACCGATAAAATTTGTCCTTCTAAAGTGTCATCCTTGCCTTCAGAAAGGCGACGACGATAAGCAGTTCGAAACTCTTCTGGAATTTCAGTATTGACAAAACTTTCTGATAAAGAATCTTCAACATCTGCTAACATCGCACGTAATTTTGGTGTTGCATACTTTACTGGTGTCTTAATATCCCCAATAAACCGCTCATTGTAATCATGATTCAAAGCTTTTTCATAAAGTGATTTCCAATCAACTTTCTTTCCTGCATTTTCTTCCACATCACCCAAGAATTGTGCAATTTGAGTAACTTTAAAAGAATGTTCTGCAACTGAATGCTTTTGATATTTAAAAATCCCAGGTGCACGCACTAACGTTTCTAGATTGCTTAAGCTTTTAATATATTGGTGAATTCCCATCAGTGGCCTCCTAGCTATTTTTCATACACAATTTGGAATTAGGCTTCAATAAATGCATCAAGTGCTTTTTCAAACGCCGCAATTTTTTTCTGAGCCTCTGCATTGTCTGATCCCACAGTACCTACATAAAATTTAACTTTAGGTTCTGTACCAGATGGCCGAATAGCAATCCAGGTTCCATCTTTAAGTTGATACTTTAAAACATTTGAAACAGGTAGTGCAATCTTTTTGCTTGTACCATCAGTAAAAGTTGTCACCTGTTTTTCAAAATCCTCTAAGGCAGTTATAGGTTGACCTGCAAAATCAGCTGGTCGCTCTTCACGGAATTTAGTCATTAAGTCGGCCATTTCAGTCTTACCATCTACACCAGGAAAGTCTTTTGAAATTGTTTTTTCTGCATAATAACCATATTTAGCAAAAAGATCCTGCAAGCCATCATAAAGTGTCTTACCTTGCTTACGATAATAAGCAGCAATTTCAGCCAACATCACAATTCCTTGAATAGCATCCTTATCACGCACAAATGGTTTAATCAAATAACCATAGCTTTCTTCAAAGCCAAACATAAAGGTGTGTTCATGCGTTGTTTCATAGTTTTGAATCTGATCCGCAATAAACTTAAAACCAGTTAAAACATTGACCATTCCGACACCATGATCAGCAGCAATTTTGGTTGCTAATTCGGTTGAAACGATTGATTTTACCGCCACCGCATTTTTTGGTAACGTGCCATTTTCTTGACGTGCAGTCAAAATATAATTCAACATTAAAACAGCCATTTGGTTTCCAGTTAATAATTGATATTCACCATCAGGTTGACGAACTGCTGCTCCCAAACGATCTGCATCTGGGTCTGTGGCTACTAACAAATCAGCCTTTTGTTTTTTACCAAGTTTAATGGCCAAGTCAAAAGTTTGTGGAAACTCAGGGTTAGGAAATGGCGTGGTAATGAACTCAGGATCCGCAGTTGCCTGTTCAGGAACCATCGTAAAGTCATTAAAACCGGCATTCTGTAGTGCACGGTTACCCAAAACTTTTCCTGTTCCATGTAATGGCGTGTAAATAAGTTTCATATCTGCACCATAATCCTTGATCAAGTCAGGATTAATTGTCACAGTTTTCACTTCAGCAAGATAAGCCTCATCAACATTTTCACCAATCAAAGTTAGAAGCCCATTTTGACGTAGCTCGTGCTCGTCTGCAACAGGAACATCAAAGATATCAGTAACTTTTCGAATGTAACTTGTAATCTTATCTGATTCAGTTGGTGGCATTTGCCCGCCATCTGGTCCGTAAATTTTATAACCATTATATTGTTTAGGGTTATGACTTGCTGTAATCATAATGCCCGCATAGGTATGTAAATGACGCACTGTAAATGAAAGTTCCGGAGTTGGACGCATATCATCAAAAACAAAACTAGGAATATGATGTGCTCCCAAAACATGGGCAGCCTCATGTGCAAACTCTTTAGAATGGTAACGAGAATCAAAACTGATCGCAACCCCTTGCTGTTTCGTTTTTTCATCCAGTTCATCCATAAAATTAGCAAGTCCCTCAGTTGCCTGACGAACTGTATAGATATTCATGCGGTTAATCCCAGGACCCATCACACCACGCATTCCTGCAGTTCCAAATTCCATTGGTGCATAGAATGCTTCCTCCAGCTTTGCATCCTGCCCAGCTAGTTGTGTTAATTCCGTTTTTAATCCTGGTTCTAGATCTTCTCGTTTAATCCATGTTTGATACGTATCTTTCCAGCTCATGTCTTAACCCCCAAAAAATATTGGCATTTTATTTGTTTAACAGTCTAAGTATACAACAAACTCACTAATCAATTTAACCGTTTTCTTTGGTATAGGTCAATTTTAAGGTTCATTTATACTTTTTCCTAAATTATTAAAAAAGTTTCGGGGAATTTAATTTCCTCGAAACTTTTTATTTTAATATTATTTAGCGGTTGCTTTAGCTTTCAAATCTTGAATATATGAAAATACTTGTTGCCCAGCAATACCACCTTCGCCAACTGCAGTCGCAATTTGACGAAGATCTTTTTGACGAACATCACCAACAGCAAAAATTCCTGGCACGTTGGTTTGCATATGATCATCAGTTGGGATCCAACCATTTTCATCCAAAATTGGTAAATTGTGAAGATTATCTGTCATGGGATGGTTACCAACATAGATAAACACACCAGAAGCCTCAATCATGCTATCTTCACCAGTTTTATTATTATTAACTTTTACACCCGTAACTTTTTGATCGTCACCCAAAATCTCGGTAACGTTACTATTCCAAACAAATTCCATTTTTGGATTAGCAAAAGCACGTTCTTGAGTAATTTTTTGTGCACGTAATTGATCACGTCGATGAATAACCGTTACTTTGGAAGCTAATTGAGTCAAATAGATACCCTCTTCAATGGCAGAATCTCCACCACCGACTACAATCAGATGCATTCCTTTGAAAAAGGCCCCATCACATACCGCACAGTAGGAAACACCGCGACCACTATAAGTATCTTCACCAGTCACACCAAGCTTCTTATACTCAGAACCAGTTCCAATCACTACCGCCTTAGTTTTAAATTCATCGGTATCGGTTTTTACAACTTTAACATCACCCTGGTCGTCAATTTCTTGAACACTACCATAGGCATACTCTGCACCAAACTGAACAGAACTATCATACATATCTTTGGCTAAGTCCGGTCCTAAAACGGATTTAAAACCAGTATAGTTCTCAATCGCAGCCGTATTGTTCATTTGACCACCATAAATACCGCGATCTAACATCAAGACAGATAAGTTAGCTCGTGAAGCATACAGGGCAGTTGTCATGCCTGCAGGACCTGCTCCAATTACAATGACATCATATTCTTTTGCCAAGTGTTTCCCCTTCTCTCAATAGATGATGATAATAATATACTATCAACGCAACAAAATGTCTAATATTTTGCTTACAATTAGTTAGCTAAAATGGCGTTACTCATAACGAAACTGGCAATTCCAGAAAGCTCCGGTAATTGCCAGTTTCGTTTACTTATTCGTTTATAGAACTATTTTGCTTTTTTACTAGCTTTGTCTTCTTCAGTTAGTTTGGCACCCAACTTCTTGATGTACTCACGTAAATCATCTTTTACTTCAGGATGTTTTAACCCATATTGAATATTGGTCTGTAAGAAACCGAATTTATTACCAACATCATGACGTTCACCTGTAAAGACATGTGCAAACACGCGTTGTGTTTTGTTAAGTTCATTAATGGCATCCGTTAATTGAACTTCATTGCCCTTACCTGGTTTTTGATGTTCCAAAACATCAAAGATTTCTGGAGTTAACAAGTAACGACCAATGATTGCATAATCACTTGGTGCTTCTTCTGGACTTGGTTTTTCAACAAAACTTTCAACGTTAAACAAGTCAGGTTTAACTTTGGCTTGAGGTTTAATAACACCATACTTTGAAACCTCTTTATGAGGAACTTGCATAACAGCTAAGGTTGAGGCATGAGTTTCCTCGTATGAATTCATGAGCTGTTTAGTCAACGGAATTTTGTCTTCCATTAAATCATCACCAAGCATGACAACAAAGGGTTCGTCACCCACAAAGTCCTTGGCCATTAAAACAGCATCACCTAAGCCACGTGGATGTGATTGACGAATAAAGTATAGATTAATGTCAGTTGTTTCTTCAACTAACTTTAAAAGATTATCCTTATGTTTAGCCTTTAGATTATTCTCAAGTTCTGGAACAGAATCAAAATGATCTTCAATGGCTCGTTTCCCTTTACCAGTCACGATCAAAATATCTTCAATTCCAGCTTTACGAGCTTCTTCAACAATAAATTGAATAGTTGGTTTATCTACAATTGGCAACATTTCTTTTGGTGAAGCCTTAGTTGCGGGTAAAAATCTTGTTCCTAATCCAGCAGCTGGAATAATTGCTTTTCTAACTCTATCTGACATAAGTAACGCTCCTTTTTAATTTACTTATTCAATTTCGGGTTTGCCTTCGCGATCCATCAGTTCTTCGATGGCCGTTTTAACATCTTTACCATTGTACAAAACGTCATAGATGGCGGTTGTAATCGGCATGTCAATATGATTTTGAGCAGCCAATTCGTACGCTGCTTGTGTTGAAGGAATTCCCTCAATAACCATTCCCATGGTATCAATCACTTCTTTTAAAGGCATTCCTTGTCCCAATTCATTCCCAGCACGCCAGTTTCGGGAATGGACACTAGTTGCCGTAACGATTAAATCACCAACACCGGACAAGCCAATAAAGGTCAACGGTTTTGCTCCTAAAGCTACACCTAATCGACTAATTTCAGCTAAACCTCGGGTCATCAAAGCCGCTTTTGCATCGTCTCCATAGCCTAAACCGTGAAGAGCACCAGCGCCCAAAGCAATAATATTCTTAAGAGCTGCCCCTGTTTCTACACCGATAACATCGTCATTTGTGTAAACACGGAAGTACTTATTCATAAACAATTTTTGAATCTTTTTGGCAGCTTCCTGATTTGTGCTTGCTGCTGTTACCAAAGTGATGTCTTTTTTAGCAACTTCTTCTGCATGACTAGGACCTGACAAAACTACAATAGCTTTGCGATTACGTTCTGGAATTTCTTCTTCAAGCACTTGAGAAAGACGTTTGTGCGTTCCCTGTTCCAAGCCTTTGCTGGCATGGACAATAATTGGCTTGTTACCAGTTTTTTCCAAAACTTCAACCATTTCGTTAGCCACTAGACGCATTACCTTAGTCGGGACAACAAACAAAACTACTGCAACACCATCAAGGGCTGCTTCTAGATCATCATAAGCAACTAACTTATCCGAATACTTAAATCCCGGAACATAATGTTCATTAGTGTGCTTATCATTTAATTCCTTGACTTGCTCAGGCATGTTTGACCAAACTCGAACATCATTTCCGTTCTCTGTTAACATGTTGGCCAAAATACTACCCCATGAACCAGCACCTAATACCGCAATTTTCTCAGACATCAATATAACTCCTTATAATTAATCATTTCTTGATTTACATTTCTATTATCCAACACTCGCCGCGATTACTCAACTTTTCTGCGGATTTAATTCGTTTCCATCTAAATACCATGGATTATTGGGCATCCGTTTTCGTCTAATGAGCCATAATGTAATCCCACCAACAAACAAGACGACCGACAAGACTTGCGAAACACGAATAACGTTTCCAATCATTAAACTATCGGTTCTCATTCCCTCGATGAAAAAACGTCCGAATGAATACCAAATAACGTAACTTAGAAAAACCTCACCTCGTTTAAATAAGTTTTTCCGATGACGAAAACTCATCAAAAGAATAAAACCTAAAATATCCCAAAGTGACTCATACAAAAAAGTGGGTTGGCGATAGGCACCGTCAATAAACATTTGTTGAATTATAAAATGGGGAATATGTAAGTTTTGCAAAAACTGTAATGAAGTAATTCGCCCAAAAGCCTCTTGATTCATAAAGTTTCCCCATCGACCAATTCCTTGTGCCATTAAGACGACCGGTCCTGCCACATCAAGCATTAGCCACACTGGAATCCATTTAGATCTGCAGAAAAAGTACACAACTATCCCGGCACCAATTAAGGAACCATAGATGGCAATACCACCATCCCAAATCGCAATAATCTGATCTGGGTGTTGTGCATAATAGGGCCATTCAAACGCCACATAATAAGCCCGTGCTGAAATCAAAGCCACTGGTAACGCCCAAAGGATCATATCATAAATATCATCCGGATTAATTTGTCGTTTTTTCCCCTCGCGAACAGCTAAAAATGTTGCAAGCACAACCGCACTTGCAATGATCACACCATACCAATGAATTTCAAATGGTCCCATTTTTAATGCAATGGGGTTTAACGCTCCTAGTAAAATTCCCACTCCCGTCATCTCCTGCTAATTTTTTTTGGAATTATCTTTAATCAACTCATTTAAGTTATCATCAAAGACTTTCGTAGCATCGTAGCCCATGTTTTTAGCTCTGAAGTTCATCGCTGCAGATTCAATAATGACGGCCAAGTTACGTCCTGTTCTTACAGGAATCGCAATTCTTGGGATTTCCACGTCAAAGAATTTCCGCGTTTGTTGCCCGTTACCTAAACGATCAAACTGTTTATCATCATCCCAGTTTTCCAAATGGACAATCAGGTTGATATCTGTTTCAGTACGAACCGCGCCTGCTCCAAATAAATTCATCACATCAATAATACCAACCCCACGAATTTCTAGAAGGTGACGCAGGATCTTGGGAGCTTCACCAACTAAGGTTTGCTCATCTTGTTGATAAACATCTACGCGATCATCTGCAATTAAACGATGGCCACGTTTAACAAGTTCCAAAGCCGTCTCACTTTTACCAACCCCAGAATCACCCGTTATTAATACACCTAGTCCATAAATATCAACTAGCTCACCGTGAACTGATTGCCGTTCAGCTAGCTTGCCTTCCAAAAAGTTAGTCATATTACTTAATAATCGAGAAGTTGGTAGCGCCGATCCCAAAACTGGAATATTTTTAGCTTTAGCCGCCGTTGTCAGTTCCTCTGGAATCGGTAAACCACGCGAAATAACAAAGGCAGGTGTGTCGTCATGTGCCATTCGTTGGTAAACATCTAAACGTTCTTCACTTGTCATACTGCCCTTTGCATATGAAATTTCGGTTCGGCCAAACAACTGAACCCGTTCATGAGGATAGAAATTAAAATACCCGGTTAACTCCAAACCGGGTCGCGAAATATCACTAACCGTAATATCTCTCTTCTTTAAGAATTCTTTTCCAGAATAAACATCTAAGCGTGTTGATTTTACTAGATCCGCTACTTTTACACTATCTGCCAAAAATAAAACCCCCTGTGATTTTATTACTCAAACTACTATCGATTAATAAAGTAATTTGAAATGATCGCGTTTAAAATGGACATCAGCAACGCAATCCACATTGTCATCCCAAATGATGAGAAATAAAAGCTTGCTGGTCCAACCAAAAAGGAGGTTAATTGTAAAATAACCGCATTGATTACAATACTAAATAACCCCAATGTTAAAATTGTAATTGGTAAGGATATTAACTGTAGGAAAGGTTTGACTGATGCGTTCAAAACAGCCAGCACTAAACTAGCTCCAATGGCAACCCACACGCTGGTCACAACAAAGCTTCCGCTATTTCGGTAAAACCCAGCTAAAGCAATAAAAATAATTGCGTCAACCACTACTCTTTGCCAAAATTTCATAAAACGTTCTTCCTCCTATTTCTGATGTTTAGAAGTTGGATCGTCCTCTTCTTGTACATCCTTAATAACTTTTCGTTTTCTTGTCTTTGGTTGTTGAGGCTGCTCAAAACCCGTAAAGAAGTTTTCAGTAAATCCGCCCATGCGTTGTTCCTGGCTTGCTGGTATTAACCAAGCTAATAATGCATAAATTAAAATGCCTGGCCAAACGTGAGCAATTAAGGTTAAGATCACAAAAGCCACTCTAACAATTGAAGCATCAATGGCAAAGTAATTAGCAATGCCACCCAAAACTCCAGCGACCATCCGACTATTTGATTTTGTAAATTTTCGTTTTGAATTTGATTTCATAAGTTATTCACCTCAAGTTATTGATTAGTTATATTCTACAGCTTGTGAAGCGTAATTGGCAAACTTAACCACTGAAAATAAAAAAGTGTTAAAAAAGCTTTAAAATTCCACCTAATCTAGATAATTTCTGTCACGAACAGTTCAATGAAATTTTCCAAACTACAGGTCAGCTTTTTCAACAACTTATTAAATCTTGCTCTTAACTTTCTTCAGGGTGACGATCAGGAGTTAATTCCGCAAGATGCCCAGTTTCATTGTAAACTACCCACTCGGCCACGTTACTAATATGATCCCCAATTCTTTCCAAGTAACTAGCAACCATTAGGTAACTAGTACTGCCCTTAATTACCTTGGCATCTTGTTTCATCATTTTAATAATTTTCTCTCTTACTTCAGCATATTCTTCATCAATTTTTTGATTCGTGTCGGCAATCTTTTTGGCACTCGTTTCATCCTCTTTAACATAGGCATCCAAAACCTCTTCCAGCATGGCACGCACATTATTTGTCATTTCGGCAATATCGTTTTCAATTTCTGCAACCCGATGCTCACCTTTCAATTGAATAGATTCACGTGCAATTCCCACCGCATGATCCCCAATTCGCTCCAAATCAGAACTTGCTTTCAAAACAATAATAATGCGTCGAAAGTCAGTGGCCACCGGTTGTTGAAGAGCAATCAACATTAATGCCTGATCTTCTAATTTGATTTCCTCTTCATTAATTTCTTCATCATGTCTAATCACTTGTTGCGCCAATTCCTTGTCATGATCAATAAAAGATTTTGAAGCTCGATAAATAGCTTCACTTACATTAATTCCCATTTCTGTGAATTTACCATGCAATTTTTTTAACTCATCTTCAAAGATTCCACGCATAACTCCTACCTCCGTTTTTAACCAAATTTCCCGTTTAAGTAATCACTAGTCTCTTCTTTCTCAGGTGTCAGAAAAAGTTGTTTTGTAGGTCCTGATTCAACCAATTTTCCATCAAGAAAGAAGGCTGTTCGATCTGAAATACGCGATGCCTGTTGCATATTATGAGTCACAATGGCAATCGTAAATTTATCCTTAATGTCCAGTAACATATCTTCAATCTTGCCCGCCGAAACTGGATCTAACGCACTAGTTGGTTCATCCATTAAAATAATTTCCGGTCGAACGGCCAAAACACGCGCAATACAAATTCGTTGTTGCTGGCCACCCGAAAATGACAATGCATTTTCGGTTAGTTTATCCTTCACTTCATCCCAGACCGCAGCTTGTTTTAAACTGATTTCAACGCGTTGTTTAATAGTGGCACGATCTTTTACACCAGCTAAACGCAGGCCAAATGCAACATTATCAAACACAGAAAACGGAAAAGGATTGGGTTGCTGAAAAACCATTCCAACACGTTTTCGAAGCTCGACCACATCCGTTTGCGGGCGATATATATCTTTGCCATCTAATTTAAGACTTCCCGTAATCGTGACATCGGCGACTAGATCATTCATACGATTCAAGCAACGTAAAAACGTTGATTTACCACTCCCCGATGGCCCAATTAACGCGGTAATTTCCTGTTTAGGAAAATCAAGATCAATTCCATGTAAAGCTTCATGTTTCCCGTAATACAGGCGAACATTTCGCGTTGTAATGACATTTTCCATTCTCTATTCCCCTCCTAACCAAAATTACCAGAAATATAATCCTCAGTAGCCTGAATATGTGGGTTGGTAAAAATGTTTTCTGTACGATCAAATTCAATCACATGACCCATATGAAAGAAGGCCGTATAATCACTGATTCGAGAAGCTTGTTGCATGCTATGGGTCACCATAATTATCGTATATTGCTGCTGTAAATCGTGTAGGGCCTGTTCGAGTTTTCCCGTTGAAATGGGATCTAAGGCACTTGCTGGCTCATCTAACAACAAGACATCGGGGTTCATGGCTAAGGCTCGTGCAATACAGAGACGTTGTTGCTGCCCACCTGATAGAGCTAAAGCACTTCGATTCAAATCGTCTTTTACTTCATCCCACAAAGCCGCCTGTTTTAAACTTTTCTCAACTCGTTGCTTTAATTCCGTTTTATTTTTGATCCCCGCTTTTTGAAGCGGATAAGCTATATTTTGAAAAATTGATTTAGCAAACGGATTGGGGCGTTGAAAAACCATTCCTACGTGCTTTCGCATTTCGTACACATTAATATTGCTTGCATTAATATCAATTCCTTGATAAAAAATTTTCCCTTGTACAGTTGCAATATCATCATTCATTCGATTAAGGCAGCGCAAAAACGTCGATTTTCCTGATCCAGAGGCCCCAATCATTGCTGTAATTGCATGTTTAGGAAACTGTAAATTTCCATCATACATTGCATGATAATCACCATAAAAGACCTGCAAATCTTCCGTAGCCAATCCAATGGTGGTCTTAGTTGAATCAAATTTATGAATATAATTTTCCGTTAACGAATAAGTTTTCACTTAAACCACCTCATTTTATTTTGATGCCGTTACTTTTCGGTAAATACGGTTTCCTGCCCAGCGAGCGGAAAAATTAAAAATTAACACCGCTAGAATTAAGACTGCTGAAGCTCCGACCGATACTGCACTTGCATCTGGCATAATTCCTTCTGAATTAATTTTCCAAATATGCACAGCCAATGTTTCTGCAGGTCGCATTGGGTTCAATGGACTAGTAGGACTGAACGGATTCCAATTGGCATAATTCAACATCGGAGCACTTTGACCGGCCGTATAAATTAAAGCTGCGGCTTCACCGAAGATCCGCCCTGCGCTTAATATAATTGCGGTCAAAATTCCCGGAAGAGCTTCGGGAAAAATTACCCCCAGAATCGTTTGCCAGCGTGAAAAACCCAAAGCTAGCCCAGCTTCTCTTTGTAATTTAGGTACGGCCGCCAATGAGTTTTCAATACTGCGCGTTAATAATGGTAGATTGAAAAAGGTTAAGGCAATTGCTCCTGACAAAATTGAAAATCCCAGTTTAAATTGAACAACAAAGAGTAAAAAACCAAACAAACCAACCACAACTGATGGTAACGAGCTTAAAACTTCAATTGCAACCCGAATTGTATTGGTTACCCAATTTTTAGGCGCATATTCGAATAAGTAAATTCCAGCACCAAGTGCAATTGGGAAAGAAATAAGCAACGTTAAAATTAATAAATAAAACGAATTAAATAGTTGGTCACCAATTCCGCCACCCTTTAAAAAAGCTTGAGAAGGCGAGGTTAAAAAGTGCCATGATATATGAGGAATACCGGTTACCAAAATGTAACCAATCAAAGAAATAAGAATCAATACGACAATGCCAACTAAAATTCCAATAATCGCTGTTGCCAGTTTATCCATTCTTTTGGCGTTCATTTTGTCAACCTCCCTTTTCGGCCAATCAAGCGAACAATCAAGTTAAATGCTAGTGACATTAATAGTAATATCAACGCTAGGGACCACAATGCGTTGTTTGGTAAAGTTCCCATAACTGTATTTCCCATTCCAGTCGTTAACACACTGGTTAGCGTTGAAGCCGGAGAAATTAAATTATGTGGTAATAACGACGCATTCCCAATGACCATTTGAACGGCCAATGCTTCACCAAATGCCCGTGCCATCCCAAAAATAATTGCCGTTAGCAAACCAGGCACTGAAGCTCTTAAAACAACCTTATAAATGGTTTGCCATCTCGTTGCTCCCAGTGCTAGCGACGCTTCTCGATAAAATCTCGGAACCGAGCGGAGACTATCTACATACATTGATGTTATTGTTGGTAAAACCATAATAAACAACACAATAGTCCCTGCCAAAATTCCAAAACCAGTTCCTCCAACCAACTTTCTAACAACGGGCACAACAATGGTTAACCCAACGAATCCATATACTACAGAAGGAATTCCAACCAACAGTTCAATTACTGGTTGTAGGATTTTTTGACCTCTTTTGGGGGCGATTTCTGTCATAAATAAGGCCATGGCAATCGCAAATGGTGTCGCCAACAGTGCTGACAATACCGTAACCGAAAACGAACCTACAATCATTGGTAAGGCACCAACTTCTGGCGTGCCATTTTTACTTACCTGACCAGGATTCCAATCCTGCTTTGTAAAGAAATCCCACGCTGACACATGATTTTCAAAAAAGGTAGCCAATCCTCTGGACGCAACTAAATAGAAAATAGCTGCTACCAGCAATCCAATAATAAATGTGCAGACAAAGGCAATTATTCGACCATAACGATCCTGTCTGGTTGCTTTCGATGATTTGGTTAATTGACGTTTAATTTCATCCAAGTTTTTCACAACCTTTCTCCCTCAGATAATAAATTGTACTAAGACACTTAAAGTAATTTAATTAGACCTATCATGATGTTAATTTTTATGCACTTTTCCATGTTGATCTCGGATAACTTGCATATCGTGAATTGAAATGTATCCTAAATCTGTAATTAACTGCTTTTGTGAACTTGGTGATTTAATATAGTTCAAAAATTTCTGCGTCTGTTTATCTGGTTTTCCTTTGGTATACATATGTTCATACGACCAAATTTTCCAACGATTATTCATCACATTTTTAGCTACCGGTGTCACACCATCTAATTTAAGGACACGTACTTGATCATTTACATAAGAAAAAGAAAGATAACTTATGGCTCCTGGCGTTGCAGCCACAATTTTTTGAACAGTTCCATTTGAATCTTGTTCTTGCGATTGAATAGCTGTTTTACCATTTAAAATAATACTTTCAAACGCATTTCGAATTCCGCTTCCTTGAGCTCGATTGATAATCGTAATTTTTTGATTTTTTCCGCCAACCTGACGCCAATTGGTAATTTTACCGGTGAATATTTGTGCTAATTGGTGGCTCGTTAAATTACGAACCGTGACCTTTTTATTGACGACGGGCGCAATACCAACCACTGCTACTTTATGATCTACTAATAAAGAAGCCTTGATCCCTGCTTGATTTTCTGCAAAAACGTCTGAATTTCCAATTGTTACGGCGCCAGCTTGAACTTGACTTAAACCAGTACCAGACCCGCCACCTTGTACCGTGATATTAACCTGCGAATTTTTTAACTGATAGTTTGTGGCCGCTCTTTCTACAAGTGGCTGTAAAGCCGTTGATCCTACAACTGTGATTGATTGACTTTTTTTAGCACCGCAACCAGTCAAACTGAACACAGCAGCAAAGATAATCACAATCAACCCCACAATTCGTTTCATTTGTGCCATCCCCTCTCACCTTTCACCTCTGAGTTTAGCAACCTTGTGTTTAGCTATCGTGTTGTTCATGTAAAGGTTGTGTAAAGGTTAGAAACAGGTATCTAAATCCTAGTCAGTAATTACGTTTATTCTCTAAAAAGCGCACAAAAAAACACCAACGAAAATTACTTTTCATTGATGTTATATACGGATTTATTTCTAATTTATCACATTTAATATTCAGGACTCGGCTTCCACTCTTTAGGAAAAGTTAAAATAAATTGAGAACCTTTCCCTGGTTCTGATTTCAGACGAATTTCGCCACCAAGGTTTTTGACACTCTCAGCAACAATTGGTAAGCCCAAACCAGTTCCACTAACTAGTTCACCCGGTTTATTTGCGTTAACCCGATAAAAGCGTTCAAAGACCTTATGTTGTTCTTCCGGGGCAATACCAATACCATCATCTTCAACGATTAATTTCCATCGATTTGTTACCTCTTCATAGGACAACTTCACATGGCCGTGTGGGCGATTATAGCGAATCCCATTTGCAACCAGATTCTTAATGATTTGACCTAACTGTTGGGCATCTGTTTGAACCTTCACGTTCTCTGGAATTTGATTGGAAACTTCAACTTGATGCAGCTGAATTCCTCGATGTAATAGCTTAATCTCTTCCTGCCCTAAAGCAGCCAAATTACAATCGGCAATTTTTAAGGATTGTTCTCCGCCTGACTGAGTCCGTGAAATGGACAAAATATCATCTGCCAAACGAACCAACTTGCGACTTTCTTTTTGAATAATTCGCAAAAATTCATCAAGTTTGTCAGGATCATTTTTGGCACCATTCATTAAGGTTTCAGCAAAACCGGAAATAGCGGTAATTGGTGTTCGAAGTTCATGACTAGCATTGCTGACAAAATTTAATTGCATCTGTTCAACTGTCCATGCCTCCGTAATATCATACAGTAATACAATAACTTCAAAATGATGATGAACCTGTTTATTATAAACAACCGTTGCTTCAACCACCTTTTCACTCGGTTCACGCTTTAAATGAATCGTCCGATGATGGCTTCGCTTCGTTTCAAAAGTACGTTCAATTAAAGCCTGTAGTTCATTTTGATTAATATCCATTGTATAAGGATGCGGATCTGTTTTAATTTGCAATTGAAGCAAATCTACAGTTGCCGGATTGGCTAACTGTACTTCCCGATGGCGATTAATTACTAAGACTCCCACCGGTAAATTATTTACAATGGCTTTTAATTCGTTACCCTGATTAGTTAAATTATGAATCTGATGACGATCATGCGATTCAATTTGGTTAACCGTCATGGTCAATTCGTAAAATGGATCATCTTTAGGTAAGACGATTTGACTTGCTTTTTCACCTTTTAAAACTTCTTGCAGTTTTTCGTTTAATGCTGCTTGACGCAATTGCGATTGGCGAAGGTTGCTCCAATAAACAACGACTTCGATGGCCGTTACAAAAATTGTAATGGCAAATAACAAAACATAGTTGATTTCTCTAGCACTAAAACTATGTTGGCCCTTCTGAACAGCCTTTAAAACTAGGAAAGCCATTAACAAATTACCAATAAAAGTGGTCAAGAAAAAGCGCAAGGTTCTATTCAGCATTTTTTTTCGTATTGAATTCATATCCAAAGCCTCTCACCGTTAAAATTAATTTTGCATCTTTGGGATTATTCTCAATTTTATCACGCAAATGACTAATATGAATATCAACCATTCGTGTTTGACCAGCATAATCATAACCCCAAACCGCATTTAATATTCTTTCACGACTTAAAACATGATCCGCATGATCCCATAAATAGACTAATAATTTGTATTCATTGGGGGTTAACGAAATTTTTTGTTGGTTTTTTCGTACTTCATAGCGATCCAAATCTAATGAAAGATCATCTACATGACGTATTTGAGAAGATGTTTCAGTTGCTAAAACAGGTTGATGGCCATTCTCTGTCCGCCGTAAAACTGCCTTGATTCTTGCAATCAACTCTCGTGGACTAAATGGTTTGGTTAAATAATCATCAGCGCCAATTTCAAAACCAACTATTTTATCCAATTCATTATTTTTCGCAGTTAATATAATAACCGGAGTATCCTTTTGCATCCCACGAATTTGTCGAATGGTTTCTAAACCATCGATTCCTGGTAACATAAGATCCATGACAATCAAATCAGCATCATTAGTTTTTAACCATGTTAGAGCTTGATTGCCTGTTCCTACACTTGCAACCTGAAACCCCGCTTCATTCAGATTGTAAGTGAGCAATGTCACAATTGGCGGCTCATCGTCAACAACTAAAATTTTCTTATTCATGGCTTTGCCTCCGATCACACAAGGTATTTATTTGGGATTAGCCTGCTGTAGTTTCCACTGAAGATATGCATCAATAAAACCATCTAAGTCTCCATCCATAACGCCGGAAACATTAGCAGTTTCGTAATTTGTTCGATGATCCTTGACCATTGAATAAGGATGAAACACGTAAGAACGAATCTGCGAACCCCAGCCAATTTCTAACTGTTTTCCTTCAATTTTAGCACGTTGTTCAGCTTTTTTTTGTTCTTCACGTTCATATAATTTAGCTCGTAGCATCGACATCGCAGTTTGTCGATTTTGTAATTGTGATCGTTGAGCCTGACTAGCAACCACAATTCCAGTTGGTAAATGCGTAATTCTTACAGCCGAAGAAGTCTTATTAACATGCTGTCCACCAGCACCACTTGAACGATAAACGTCCACGCGCAGATCGTCTGGGTTAATTTTGACCTCAACTGAATCGTCGAGTTCGGGCATCACATCAACAGAAGCAAACGAAGTATGACGACGCCCGGCAGCATCAAAAGGTGAGATACGAACTAATCGATGGACACCTTTTTCGGATCGCAAATAGCCATAAGCATTATGGCCAGCAATAACCACACTGACACTATTAATACCCGCTACATCTCCCGCCTGATAATCTTCAATCGTGACGGTAAAATTATGCTGTTCAGCCCATCTTGTATACATCCGAAGCAACATAGCCCCCCAGTCCTGCGATTCAGTACCACCAGCTCCTGGATGAATTTCAATAATTGCATTATTTGCATCATATTTTTCATTCAGTAAAAGTCCCAAACGATAATCTCTTAAAGCTTTTTGCGTACTTGCAAAATCTTGTTCAAATTCGGTTTGCATATCTGCATCGTCTTCAGCCTCTAACAGTTCTTCAGTGACCTCTAAATTTTCCACTTGTGTTTGTAACGCATGAAATTGATCATATTTTTGCTTTAATAAATTAGTTTCATCGATCAATTTTTGAGCCTTTTTTTGATCATTCCAGAAATCTGATTCACCCATTTTGGCTTCGTTGATCGAGATGCTTTCACTTAGTTTATCAAAGTCAAAGCGACCCCCTAAAGTCTGCGACTTCTTGGTTCATTTGATTAATTTGTTTCTTTGCTTCACTTAATTCCATTTTTTTAGCTCCTTAATTTTTAACTTGAAAAAAAGATTGGTCAAAACATAACGTTTTGATGCCAATCCTCTCTTTCTAACCTGAATTATCGTTGAATATTTTGACGAATTTCTGACTTCAAGAATAGACGCGTTGCATCATATTCAATATCTGAAACCATTTCTTCAAACATGCGATAACCATCAGATTGATATTCAACTAATGGATTTAATTGTCCATATCCACGCAAACCAATTGATTGACGAAGTTGGTCCATTGCATCAATATGCTCAGTCCAATGTGCATCAACAACACGTAAAATAACAACTTTTTCAAATTCCAACATTTGTGCTGGATCATATAATTGTTTTTCTTTTTGAGCATAAATTTCTTTTGCTCGTTTCAGCAAATAGCCTTTAATTTCTTCAGGTGTTTTCTCAGTTAAATCACTAAGCGAAATACTATCTTCATTAACCATATTGGATTTAGCAAAATCTAATATAGTTTCGAGATCCCACTTCTTCTTATCAGTTCCTTGCGTATGCACATCAACCACCTGGTTCACTGTGCGTTCGATCATTGGAACCATGACATTCTTCAAAGAAGTCTTTGCCATAATCACACGTTGACGTTCACTATAAATCACTTCACGTTGCGCCCGCATAACGTCATCATACTGTAAAACATTTTTACGTGAATCATAGTTATTACCTTCAACACGTTTTTGTGCAGACTCAACCTGTTTGGTGATCATTCGACTTTGAATAACCGCATCATCATCAGAAACCTTAAGCCGTTGTAACAAATTCTTGATTCGCTCAGAACCAAAACGAATCATCAAATCGTCTTCCAGTGATAGATAAAATTGTGACATACCAGGATCACCTTGTCGCCCAGAACGGCCACGAAGCTGATTATCAATTCGTCGTGACTCATGACGTTCAGTCCCAATGACAGCCAATCCGCCTAGTTCTTTAACTCCAGGTCCCAATTTAATATCAGTTCCTCGACCAGCCATATTAGTCGCAATTGTAACAGCGCCTTTTTGACCGGCATTCATAATGATTTCGGCTTCTTTGGCATGGTTTTTGGCATTTAAAACAACATGCGGAATTTTCTCTGTATCCAGCAAATGTGATAAATGTTCAGAAGTTTCAACTGCCACGGTACCAATTAACATCGGTTGGCCCTTAGCGTGTAACTGTTTGATTTCATTTACTACCGCATTGAATTTACTATCTAACGTTGGATAAAGCAAGTCAGCACGATCATCACGAATCATCGGACGGTTAGTTGGGATTGAGATAACTTCCATATTATAAATTTCACGGAACTCTTCTTGTTCTGTTTTAGCAGTACCTGTCATTCCTGAAAGTTTGTGATACATACGGAATAAGTTTTGGTACGTAATGTTGGCCATTGTTTTTGTTTCTTCTTGAATTTCAACATTTTCTTTGGCTTCAATCGCTTGATGCAGCCCATCAGAAAAACGACGACCTTCCATAACACGACCAGTAAACTGATCAACAATTAAGGCCTCGCCATCTTGCACAACGTAGTCCTTGTCTTTTAACATAATGTAATTTGCACGGAGCGCTTGATCTAGATGATGAGTCAACGAAGCGTTATCTACATCATAAAGATTTTTCAAATTGAAATACTTCTCAGCTTTTTCAATTCCAGTATCAGTTAAAGAAATTGATTTTGACTCCCAATCAATCTTATAATCTTTCTCCGCAGTCAAAGTCTTGGCAAATCGATCTGCTCGCCGATACATGTGAGTACCATTTTCAGATTGTCCAGAAATAATTAATGGTGTTCTGGCCTCATCAATTAAAATTGAATCAACTTCATCAATGATTGCAAAGTTAAGTGGTCGTTGAACCATGTCTTCTTTGTAAACAACCATATTATCACGCAAATAATCAAAACCAATTTCACTATTAGTGGAATACGTAATATCAGCCGCATAAGCTGCCCGTTTTTCTTCTGGTGATTTTTCAGCAATATTTAAACCGACACTTAAGCCAAGCCAGTTATACAACTCACCCATTTCAGTAGCGTCACGGCCAGACAAGTACTCATTAACAGTTACAACGTGTACACCTTTGCCACCCAAAGCATTTAAATAAACTGGCATAGTAGCTGTTAAAGTTTTACCTTCACCAGTTTTCATTTCGGCAATATTACCTTCGTGTAGCACAATGCCACCCATAATTTGAACATGGAATGGGAAAAGACCTAAGACTCGTTTTGCACCTTCACGAGCAACAGCAAATGCTTCTGGTAAAATATCGTCTAGCGTTTCGCCTTTTTCTAGCCGAGCCTTAAACTCAGGCGTTTTAGCTTGTAAATCTGCATCTGACAATTGACTGTATTCATCTTTGTATGCTTCAACTTTATTAGCCAATCGATCCAAACGTCTTTGATCACGCTTGTCACTTTCAACCCATTTTCTTAATACATTAGCCATTCAACAATTCC
The DNA here is from genome assembly GCF_964062635.1 of Pediococcus ethanolidurans. NCBI lineage: Bacteria > Bacillati > Bacillota > Bacilli > Lactobacillales > Lactobacillaceae > Pediococcus > Pediococcus ethanolidurans. The sequence goes on along the minus strand of NZ_OZ061250.1, from coordinate 1,285,249 downwards.
CCTCTTAAATCTAAACTCTGTTAATTTTTTTAAATTACATATTTGTTATTCCAAAAACTTGTAGACCATATAACATTTTAACATTACTACACCTATTTTTAAACAAAAAGAGTCAGAACTCGATACCAAACTATACAAAAAAACTGGAAAGCCAACAGCTATTTTTAGGGTTTACCTAAATTTAAGCTCCTGATTTCCAGTTTTAAACTTATTTTATTTAATTAATCATTGGATTCAATCAAACCATAGCGACCATCATTACGGCGATATACAATGTTTACATCATCCGTTTCTGCATCTTGATAAACGAAGAAGTCATGGCCCAACATATCCATTTGCAAAACAGCTTCTTCACTATCCATTGGTTTTAATGAAACCCGTTTTGTTCTGACAATGTCAAATTTTGACTCTGATGAATCAGTATCTTCACCATCGTCCACATCAACGTCAGCGTTAGGAATCTCAACCCCTTTAAAGCCTTTTTCACGAGATTTACGATTAATTTTTGTTTTATATTTGCGGATTTGGCGTTCCAACTTATCAGTTACCAAATCAACACTTGCATACAGATCAGGTGATGTTTCTTCAGCTCTTAGTACCAAATATGGAAGTGGAATTGTAACCTCAACCTTAGCTGTTTTATCTGGATGAACCTTTAGGTTTACATGGGCCTTAGCGTTCATACTAGAGTCAAAATACTTCTCTAGTTTACTAATGCGTTTTTCCACATAATTTCTGATTGCTTCTGTCACTTCAATATTTTCGCCACGTACATTAAAATCAAGCATAAATCTTCTCTCCCTTCAGTAGCAAGCATCTGTGCTCGCCCAAACACGATATCGAAAGGACCACTCTTCTAATATCTTGCTTAATTCCATTATAAATGAAAACGCTATTTTAAACAAATGAAAAACGAGAAAAAATTATTAACGACATAACGTGATACTTTCAACAGTCCTACAGCCGGCTGCATACAGTGTTTCTGCAGCATGCCGAAGTGTTCTTCCTGTTGTATAGACGTCATCGAGTAATAAAATCTGCTTATCTTTGATCTGTTCTGGACATTCTACATCAATTTGAAAATGATTACTAGTTTTCAAGCGTTCATGCCGTTTCTTTTGCGACTGTCGCTTTTCATCTGCATTACGTTTCATATTCAAAATTTCAATTATTTGTAAATCTTCAAGTAATCCTGTTACTTGATTGAACCCACGCGTTTGCCAAGTTTGATCATCAATCGGCAACGCAACCAAATAATCTGCTTTACTCTGTGCTGCAATAAATTGAGAAAAGGCTCTCGCAAATACGTGACGTAATTGATAGTGTCCTTGAAATTTGTAGTCGTGCATATACTGCTTCATTGTGGCATCATACTGATACAGGGCATGATTAACAAAATGATAATTAACTTTAGCTTTCCATTTTTGACAATCTTGACATAAATTCTTTGAACCCTGATGACGCCCGCAACCTACACAACTTGTTTTAAATCTAATTTTATGAAAAGTACCTAAGCATTCTGCACACGTGGTACTTATTCGTTTTCTTTGTGGAAGTATTAAGGATCCCAACGGCCACGCTTCACGTATCTGACGGTGACACAGAAGACATTGCATGTTCTTCCTCCTTCGCTTTTCGATTAACGAATTTGATTTGTTGAATCGCTCTCTTAACCGAACGAGATAATCCCGCACAGATAAATAAGACATTTCCCGTTGGTCGTTTTGGACTACGCCCCACTCGTCCTGCAATTTGAACCAGCGCTGCAGACGAAAAGGTGTCATCGTCCGCCCCTAATACACAAACATCGATTCCAGGGAAAGTAACACCTCGTTCTAAAATTGTCGTCGTAATCAGCCCATCAATCTCATGCTTTCGCATTGCCTGCACCTTTTCTAGTCGTTGTTCATCTGCTGAAAAGACGGTGGTTATTTTTAAACTGGGAAATATTTTTGCAACTGCTTTTAACACAAATGGTAAGTACTTAATGTGGGGAACAAAAATTAAAAACTGACGATTGGCTTCTTGACAGTTTTTAATAAATCTTTTCAAAGGCCTAATCAACTTTTGGGCATACATTTTAGAATACCAATTTAAAACTAATTTAACCTGAATTTCTGGCAATGGAAAACCATGAAACCGCCGAGGTAAATAACTGACGGCAAGCTGTTTTTGACGCACCTTTTTTAACAGTTCTTCTCCTGGAGTAGCTGTCAAGAATAAACACGAACCAGTCTCTTTCTTGGCTTGTGTAGTAGCATATAATAATTTTTTGTTTTGAGCATATGGAAAAGCATCCACCTCATCAATAATCAAAACGTCAAAAGCATGGTAAAATCTTAATAGTTGATGAGTTGTGGCAATAGTTAATTGTGTATAACGGTAAGACTCAGTTTGACGGCCATGAAGCAACGCAATGTCAACCTGCTTAAATGCTGCTTGTAGCCGTGGAAAAAGTTCTAAACAGACGTCCACACGCGGCGAAGCTAAACAGACTCGTTTCCCCGCTTGTAAGGCTTCATTAATTCCAGGAAATAGCATTTCTGTTTTTCCGGCACCCGTCACAGCCCATAAAAGATGGTCTTTGCCATGATTAAATGAGTGAATCACTTCTTTTGAACACCGTAGTTGGCTTTCTGTAAGCTTACCTTCCCAAGTTAAATAATGCGCAAGTTGTTTAAATTGGTTAGGTTCTTTAAGCGTGAAAAAGTTTTCTAAAGTTGTGACTCTTCCTAATTGAATACATTCAGGACAGTAGAACTCTTGTCTGGGTAATTGAACGAGTGATTTTACAAACCAGGTATTGCAACGCAAGCAATGTACACGACCCTCATTGACAGCCATGGTTGGCATCTTGATAGTTTTGATTCCTTCGTCTTTCCAGTTTCGTGTTTTCAAAACTAGCCGCCCATAAAATTCGGATTTGTTCATTTTTATCACCCAGTAATTAAGTACGCAAAAAAGAAAGGTAAATTTTCCATGACCAGTAATTTTATTACAATTTCTAAAAACGGTACTCACGAACTTGAAATCAAAAAATCACGTTTTATTGCGACTGCTTTCCGCATTCAAAACGAAACGGATGCACTTAATTTTATTGATCAAATTAAGCTTAATCATCGTAAAGCCAATCACCATTGTTTTGCATACATGATTGGTAATGATAATTATATTCAAAGAGCAAGCGATGATGGTGAGCCCTCAGGAACTGCCGGAGTTCCAATTCTGGAAGTACTTCAAAAAAAGAATGTCCATAACGTTTTAGTGGTGATTACCCGCTATTTTGGCGGAATCAAGCTTGGTGCCGGTGGGCTAATTCGCGCATACAGTAATTCCACGTCCCAAGTATTAGACGAAATTGGTCTCGTCGAACGCATTGAACAGACCACCTTAGTTCTAACGATCGACTATTCACAATACGACCCAGTCACCCACTGGTTAAGCACACACGATCTTATCGTTCAAAATACCCAATATGCGGAAAAAATCACGATAACAATTCCGGTGATAACTGAACATATTGAACAATTTAAACAAAACATCACAAATCTTTTAAACGGTCACGTTACTTTTCAAACGACTGGTAAACAATTTAACGAAGTACCAGTAAAAAAATAAACATTAAAAACTACCCAGTGAGTAGTTTTTAATGTTTATTTTTAGAATCGGTATCATTTTGTTTTTTTTGTTCTGCTTTAATCTTTGCAGCTCGTTGTCTTTCTTCGCGTTCATTTTCCAATTGATCGCTGGTTTCTTTAGATGTATTTGAAGTAACAATTTTTTGAATCCAATTCAAAAGCGGTCTGCGGTCTTGACCGACCAACCCAATTGCTTCCACAAATAATTCCAACCCAATTAAAATACCAATTGTTAACAAAACTGATCCCCAAATTGGTGAGATCGGATATAACAGTGCAATAAAAGAAAAGATCAGTGAAATACCATAAATCACAAAAACAGTTTGTCGATGCGTTAATCCCATCTGCATTAAGCGGTGATGTAAATGACGTTTATCTGCTTGCGAAATCGACTGTTTGTTTAAAATTCGTCTCAACATGGCAAAAACCGTATCGGTAATGGGTACACCTAAAATCATAACTGGAATGATAACAGATATAAACGTGGCATTCTTCAATCCTGATAACGAAAATACCGAAATCATGAATCCAATAAACAATGCACCGGTATCGCCTAAATAAATACGAGCTGGAAAAAAGTTGTAGGGTAAGAACCCAATTTCAGCTGCTACCAGTGTAAAAATCATAATAACCGTGTAAATGTTAGGCGTCGGCAAGAAGAAGAGTCCCGTAATTCCCGTTGTAAATAATGCAATAATGGAAACACCCGTCGCCAGCCCATCCAAACCATCAATTAAATTGATCGCGTTGGTAATCGCCGCTATCCACAAATACGTGATTGGAAAGCTAAGCCAACCCAATCCAACCGTTCCTAGAAATGGAATCGTTAACGTGGTCATTCGTACATTGGCAAAGACGAAAACTTCAATTGCTGCAAGTGAAATACCGATCATTTTTTGATAAGGTTTTAGGACAAAAATATCATCAATTATTCCTGTTAGGACAATGATACATTCACCACCAAAGATTCCCCACAATTGCCTTGTAGGAATTTGCGCTCTCAATAGAAAGAAAGTGGCAAAATTAAAAGCAAGAAAAATTGCCAAGCCACCCATTGTGGGCATTGGAATTTTATTTACCCGCCGTGCAGAAGGCTCATCTACTGCGCCAACTTTAAATGCGAGTCGTCTAACAAACGGCGTTAGTACGGCAGAGATAATTGCTGTCGCAAATAAGCTTACAATAATTTCAAATCGCATGTTAGACCTCTTTTCTAGACATTATAACTATTATACAAAGCCGACATAAGTAACACAAGTCATTTTATGATACCACTTACACCTTAAATCAAAACAAAAAACTGACGGTTTAATTATATTTTTATCACCGCCAGTTTGATTATTCCTTATTAAATTAACTAAATTTTAGAAAACTATTCATTTAAATGATAATGATAGGTTGAAACAATAATATTTTCGCGTGAATTAAGCGCTGCACGTAATCGCAATCCAGTTTGATTATGCAAAATATTTTGCCAAGGTCTTCGCGGAACAAACTGCGGTACAAGCACAGTGGTCGTATAGTTACGTTCTGATGCTCGTCGTGCAATCACATCGCAAAAACGTAAAGTTGGATTAGCGATTGATCGATACGAAGAATGAATATCTACAAATCGAACGTCAGGATACTCCGCTTTAAACTCAACTGCTGTCTTATGTTCTTTTTTAGGATCCGCATCAAACGAAACATGCATCGCAATTACATAATCGCCAATTGAACGCGCATAATTGATTGCTCCGGCGGTCACACGTGTGACATTGCTAACCAACACAATCACCGTTGAACCATCATAATCGTGCAGTTGAACTTTACCTTTGGCTGCAATACGCAGTTGTTTTGCGACTTTAACGTAATGTTGATGAATCTTATAGAACAATCGTAAAAGTGCAGGCATCACAATTAAGTAAGGCCAAACATTGCCAAAGTGTAAGAAGAACAAACAAACAACTAATCCAAGCGATAAAACTGCTCCCAATAAGTTTGCAGACGATTTTAATAACCAGTGTCCTGTCCGTTCACGGAACCAGTGAACGATCATCCCCGATTGTGATAGTGTAAACGGCACAAACACCCCCACTGCATAAAGTGGGATTAAGAGACTTGTTTGACCGTGGAAAATGATAATTAACACAATCGCACCAACGGCTAAAGAAATGATACCGTTAGAATAACCCAAACGATCTCCACGATCCATATAAGCATGTGGCATATATTTATCCTTAGCCAAATTATAAGCTAACATTGGAAATGCCGAAAAACCTGTGTTAGCTGCAACAGCCAAAATTAAAGCGGTCGATAATTGCAATAAATAGAAAAACAGACCGTGACCAAACACGGATTCTCCAATTTGAGAAAGAACGGTTTGATTTGCATTCGGTAAAATTCCACCAGCATAACTTAAGAATGTAATTCCAGCAAAGAAAACAGCCAAAATTAATGCCATGATTGCCAAAGTATTAGCAGCATTTTTACGACGTGGACGTTTAAAATTAGGAACAGCATTACTAATTGCTTCAACACCTGTTAAAGATGAAGAACCAGATGACAATGCCTTTAAGAAAAGGACAATGGTCATCCCGGGTACAGCAGAACCTAAACTGGCTGCAGCATGTGCCACAACACGACCAGTAATGATATTAAAGAAACCAATTCCAATCATAATGGTGATCATTACAATAAAGAAATAAACTGGAAAAGTTAAAAAAGAGGCCGAATCTCTCAAACCCCGTAAATTGAGAGCCATAATACCAATAACAATTAAAATTGCAATTGGAACTGCATAAGCATGAAGACTAGGAATGGCTGAAGTAATTGCTTCAGTTCCTGAAGTGACACTAACGGCCACGGTCAACATGTAATCTACTAGCAAAGATCCACCGGCAACCAATCCAGCTGACTGTCCCCAATTAGTACTAGCAACAACGTACGCACCACCACCAGATGGATACGCATTAATAATTTGTCGATACGAGATGATAATTGCAAACAAAAGAACTAAAACAATTCCCGCTACCGGGATTGCATACCAAGTTGCCGCTGCCGAAAGAACCAGTAAAACAGAAAGAATCTGTTCAGTTCCGTAAGCAATGGATGACAAAGCATCTGAAGACAACAAAGCCAAAGCTCTAAACTTAGTTAATGATTGTCCACCTTCATCTAAAGTTTTTAACGGTTTTCCAATCAAGAGCCGTTTTAGATAACGCCACATTTTATAATGCTCCTCTACAAAAATAAAATTAACCCGAGTAAAAACTCGGGCAGTGCAAATCAAAAATAAGTTTACTACAAATGAATCTGTTATTCTATATCCAGTTTTCATTTTTTCATGAAATTCGCGAACTTAAATGCAAACTGATTACCACGCAATCCATTCAAACACATCTCAGAACGAAGTGCAACTTTAATATTCATTTTCATATTAATCGGCTTTTTATCATTAATTTACAACAAAAAAAGCCTCAAAATCAGATTTTTCTGACTTTGAGACTTTAAACCATTTATAGCTTACATCATGCCGCCCATACCACCTGGTTGTGGTTGTGCACCAGCTGCAGCATCATCCTTTGGTTCGGGCTTATCAGCAACAACAGCTTCTGTTGTTAATAACAAAGCTGAAACACTGGCAGCGTTTTGCAAAGCTGAACGTGTCACCTTAGTTGGATCAACAATTCCAGCCTTAACCATGTCATCCCAGTTACCAGTAGCAGCATTGTAGCCAATACCTGGTTTTTGTTTCTTCAAGTTCTCAACAACGACAGAACCCTCGGCACCAGCATTTTCTGCAATTTGACGAACTGGTTCTTCTAAAGCACGTTTAACAATATTAACACCAGTTAACTCATCGCCATCAGCCTTGATACCATCAAGTGATGAAATTGCATTAACTAAAGCAGTACCACCACCAGGAACAAAGCCTTCTTCAACAGCGGCTCTTGTGGCATTCAATGCATCTTCAATTCGGTACTTCTTCTCTTTTAATTCTGTTTCAGTAGCTGCACCGACACGGACAACAGCCACACCGCCAGCTAATTTAGCCAAACGTTCTTGCAACTTTTCTTTATCAAAATCAGAAGTAGTTTCTGAAATTTGTTGTTTGATTGTTGCAACTCGTTCTGCAATTTGGTCTTTGTTACCAGCACCTTCAACGATAGTTGTATCATCTTTTGTAACTGTAACTTTGTTGGCTTGACCTAACTGATCAATAGTCGTATCTTTCAAGTTCAACCCTAAATCATCAGTAATAACTGTTCCACCTGTTAAAATACCGATATCTTCAAGTTGTGCCTTACGACGATCACCAAAGCCAGGTGCCTTAACAGCTACAACATTAAAGGTTCCACGCATTTTGTTCAATACCAAAGTTGGTAAAGCTTCACCTGTAATGTCATCAGCAATAATTAAAAGTGAACGACTTTGTTCAACAACAGATTGCAATAATGGCAGAATATCTTGGATGTTGCTAATCTTTTTGTCAGTAATTAAGATGTACGGATTATCTAGATCTGCTTCCATCTTATCGTTATCAGTAACCATGTATTGTGACATGTAGCCACGATCGAATTGCATTCCTTCAACCACATCAAGTGTTGTATCAACACCACGTGACTCTTCAACTGTAATTACACCATCGTTACCCACTTTTTCCATGGCGTCAGCAATCAACTTACCAACTTCTTCATTAGCAGCTGAAATTGAAGCAACCTGAGCAATATCATCCTTAGTCTTAACATCATGAGACATCTTGTGAAGACCTTCAACAGCTGCCTTAGTTGCACGTTCAATTCCGCGACGAATTCCAACAGGATTAGCACCAGCAGTTACGTTCTTCATACCTTCATTAACAATTGCTTGTGTCAAAACAGTTGCCGTTGTTGTACCATCGCCGGCAATGTCATTTGTCTTAGAAGCAACTTCGGATACTAACTTAGCACCCATATTTTCAAAATGATCTTCAAGATCGATTGCTTTAGCAATTGTGACACCATCATTTGTAATTGTTGGTGAACCGTAAGACTGTTCCAAAACAACGTTACGACCCCTTGGTCCAATGGTTGATTTAACTGTATCAGCTAATTTATCAACACCCTTTAACATTTTTGTTCGTGCATCTTCAGAAAATTTAATTTCTTTTGCCATAAATATTTCACCTCAAAATTTTTTAGTTTGTTTAGTCAATAACTGCTACAATATCTTTTTCATGAAGTACCAAGTACTTCTTGCCTTCATACGAAACTTCAGTACCGGCATACTTATCAAAAATTACTGTATCGCCGGCCTTAACAGAAGGTGCAACCTTTTCACCGTTATCTAGTACGCGTCCTTCACCCACAGCAACAACTTTGCCGCTTTGTGACTTTTCCTTAGCATTACTTGCAAGGACAATGCCACCAACAGTTTGTTCTTCTTCTTCCTGTGCTTCTAGTATCACGCGATCTCCTAATGGTTTTAACAAAATGAATCCCTCCAGTTATATATTTATGAATATTTAGCACTCTTAGTTGTTAAGTGCTAACAACAATATTTACTATATCATTCTTAAACTAGAATGCAAGTATTTTACTGACCTTTTTTGACAAAAGGCTTTTCGAACCGCGCAAACATGCTATACTAAGGGAATACTTGTGAGGTGTTCAGTATGAAACTTGAAAAGAAATCCATCTATATATTAATTACGTATTTAATCATTTATCTCTTGCCAAGTTTTTTAAATAGTTCCTTTAAATTAACACATGCAGTAATTTTTAATGTTCAAATTATTGATTATTTGGTCGGTGCCATTATTCTAAGTTTCTTGGCCTTTCATGATATGCCTAAAAACTATCCTGAAAAAAAATCGAGCCATGCTTGGCAGATTGTTCTGTGGGGCATTCTCGGTTTTATTATTGTCATAATTTTGCAAACGATTATTCTTCGCTTAACCATTCAGGCTGGGGGCAACGCTGCTTCTCAAAATACGAATAATTTGTTAGCCATTGTCAAACACTATCCACTGTATGCCCTAATTCTTATAGTCGGGGCACCCATTATGGAAGAGATTGTTTTCCGCAAAGTACTTTTTGGCAATCTTGCGACATTATTTGGTTTTCTCGGCCCCAATATTGCCCAGCTTCTTACCGCACTGCTGGCTAGTACTTTATTTGCGTTTGCACATGCAGACGGTCACTTAGTTTTATACGGTGCTATTGGCTTATGGTTTTGTTGGCTTTATCATCATACCGGCAAAATTCAAACTTCCATGATTGCACATATATTAATGAACTCTTTAGTTGTTTTACCTCTATTGACTCTTTAAACCATTAATCATGATTAATTGCGTAAATTAAAGTCTGAAGTTCATTAGTTAAATCAATATTTTGAATTCGAATGCCATCTGGAACAGAAATTCGAACCGTCGTGAAATTCATAATTCCTTTAATACCAGCTTGCATTAATTTATCGACAACTTTTTGTGCAATAGTTGCGGGAATCGTAATAATGGCAATTTCAATCCGTTGATCTTTAAGTTGTTCTTGCAATTGGTCCATTCTGTATACTGGCACATTACTTTGAACCGACCCAATCAACTGGGGATCAATATCAAACGCTGCGCTAATACGTACATTGCTATTTTTATGAAAATTAAAATTTAACAACGCATGCCCTAAATTTCCAACGCCAATTAACGCCACATTAGTCAATGTGTCTTGATCCAAAATTTTCTTAAAAAAATCAATGAGTTTGTGAACATCATAACCGTAGCCCCGTTTACCTAGCGGACCAAAATAGGAAAAATCGCGTCTAATCGTCGCCGCATCAACTTGAATAGATTCAGCTAATTCTGCTGAAGAAACACGTAATTTATTTGCATACAATAAGTTATTTAAATAGCGATAATAAAGTGGTAACCGTTTTGCGGTCGCTTCTGGAATTTTAGTTTCCATCCTTAAACCTCCAATGAAGTTTGTGAATAATTAACAAGCTCTATTTTACCACTTACAACAAGAAACAAAATTTAAGATATAATAAAATAGCAACATGAAAGGATGAATGATTGTGATCTTATTACAGGCTCAAGATGTTAGCCGTGAGTTTAGCGGCGACCCCTTGTTTTCTCATGTAACTTTTGATATTCAAGAACAGGATAGAATCGGACTAGTTGGCAGAAACGGTGCCGGCAAAACAACCCTGCTCAAAATGTTAATTGGCGACACACAACCAGATAGTGGCGAAATCACAACCAAAAAAGAGCTATCAATCGGTTACCTTGCACAAAATCAAGGCTTAAATACTGATAACTTAATCTGGGATGAAATGCTGACAGTTTTCAAAAAAGTAATTCAACTCGAAAAAGAGATTCATGAATTAGAAAAACAACTTGGTGATCCAACTATTATTGCTAATTCTGAAAAATTTGAAAAGCTGTCTAATGTATATGATCAAAAACAACAAACGTTTAAAGCACAAAACGGTTTCGGCTATCAGGCTGAAATTCGAGGAGTTTTACATGGCTTTGGCTTTGAAGAATCAGTTTATCAACGATCCGTAAATACACTGTCAGGCGGTCAAAAGACTAAATTAGCGTTGGCCAAATTATTGTTAGAGCAACATGATCTGCTAGTTTTGGATGAACCAACCAATCATCTTGATATGAATACATTGACCTGGTTGGAAAAATACATTAAGTCATACAGCGGTGCCCTACTTATTGTGTCCCATGATCGTTATTTTTTGGATCATGTGGTCACGCGTACTCTTGATTTAGATCGAAAAACGTTGACAACTTATACAGGAAATTATTCCGATTATGTAGATCAAAAAGCAGCACGTTTAAAGAGCGAGTGGAAAGCTTATGAAAAACAGCAAACTAAAATCGATAAACTAGAAGATTTCGTTAACAAAAACTTGGTTCGTGCTTCTACTACCAAAAGAGCACAAAGCAGACGAAAACAATTAGAAAAAATGACCGTTTTAGAGCGTCCTACCGATAATAACGCCAAAATGCACTTCCATTTTGCTGCCAAACATTCTAGCGGTAACGTTGTGTTAACTGTGCAAAACGCTGCCATCGGTTATGATCAACACGTTTTATCATCACCAATAAATATTGAGTTAAACAAACACCATGTTCTGGGTATTGTGGGACCAAACGGAATTGGAAAATCAACTTTATTAAAAAGTATCCTTGGACAAATTCCATTGCTTGCTGGCACTGTGAAACTTGGAGCTGGTGTTGAAATTGGATACTACGACCAGGAACAACACAATTTGGATGATAAAAAAACCGTTTTAAATGAATTATGGGATCAACACCCATTAGTATCAGAAAAAGATATTCGTTCCTTACTTGGCAGTTTTTTATTTTCTGGAGATGATGTTTTAAAACCCGTTAAAAACTTAAGTGGTGGTGAACGAGCAAGGCTGCTCCTAACCAAACTCACCATGCAGGCTGACAATTTCTTAATTTTGGATGAACCTACTAATCATTTAGATATTGATAGTCGTGAAGTACTTGAAAATGCGCTTAATGAGTTCGATGGCACTGTCCTATTTGTCTCACATGATCGTTATTTCATTAATCGTGTGGCCACTGAGATTCTTGAAATTTCACCTCAAGGCAGTCAGCTATTCTTAGGCGATTACGACTATTACCTAATGAAAAAAGAAGATCAGAAAGTGACTTCATCCACGGCTACAAACCAGGCAACCACGGTCACTGACAATAATTCTAAAAAACAAGATTATCTCGCTTCTAAAGAGGATCAAAAAGCTCAACGTAAACTACAACGAGAAGTTGAAAAACAAGAAAATAAATTAGATGAGTTGGCTGCAACTGAGAATAAAATTCAAACTCAAATGGCGGATCCGCAATTCTTCCATGATCATTTGAAGCTTGAAGAACTGCAAAACACCTTAACCGCAACACAAGCACAAATCACGGAAGTTGAAAATAAATGGACTCAGCTTAGTGAACAACTTGAAAAATTAAACTAAAAAAGACCAAGTTTTGGACAGCTTTTGCAGCTGCAAAACTTGATCTTTTTAATTATTCACCAAAGAATAAATCCAATAACCGATCTCGATCTTCATTCCATCGACTATCTTCTCGGGTTGGGTAATTTTGGTTGGTCAAAAAGACAAATCCACGTTTATTTTCTGGATCAAATGCTAAGATTGTGCCTGTATATCCAGTTTGGACATACTGTTCTTTATGGTTAATACGACGCCAACCTAGTGTCCGGCCATTTTCATCGTAGCTTGCCATCAAATCAAATAAATTAGGATCCAAAACTTCTTTTTTCTGATATTTTCCCCGATTAATCATCATTTCGGTAAACACGGTTAAATCACTTAACGTAGAGAAAAGACCGGAGTGCCCGCTTTCACCATTCAGCAAAAGAGCCTTGTAATCATGCACCTGTCCTTGAATTTGACCACGCTGAGCATCAACTTCAGTTGGAACAAACCGAGACTTCGGTCGGTTCAAATTATATCCTGTATTCGTCATCGCAAGTGGATACCAAATGTGATCCTGAACACTCTTATCGATTGAACCATTCAAAGTACGAATGATTAATCCCAATAAAATAAAGCCCAGATCAGAATAAACGGTTTTTTCGCCAGGTTTGTAGACCAAAGGATCCTCATACAGTTTCTTGATAAGTTCCACACCAGTTAGATTATGTTCATTTTCAACATCCGCGGGTAACCCACTGTTATACAATAAAAGATTTTCAATTGTCACTTCAGGATGGGAAAAGCCAGGTAAATAGGCGGTAACCGAATCCTTTAATCCTAATTCGTGAACTGCTAACAATTGAAACACTCTGGTTGTGGTTGCGACCACTTTAGTCAAGGAAGATAAATCATAAATCATTGAAGGATCTAATCGTTCTGCAAACGCATCCTTACCTTGAAATCCATGGTAAAAGCTATCAATTTGATTTTCATTAATAAAACTAAAAGAAGCGCCATAGATATCACCACGAGCAATAATCATATCGATTTCATTTTTCAATTTAGTAAATTTTTTATCTGTCATGCCCTTGTCTCCACTTCGTTTTATTTGACAGCATCTGGTACCCAGTCAAATTCCAAACTTGGTTCTGCATTTAAACTTGCATCTGCAAATACATGATGTTTCATAGTAACGTAACCAGCTGCACCAATCATTGCAGCATTGTCGCCACATAATTCTAACGGCGCCTTAACAAAATCTAAATCTGGATATTTTTCGTTCAGCTTTGCTGACAAAGTATCCCTTAAACCATGGTTAGCTGCCACTCCACCGGCCAAAATTAGTTGCTTAATTGAAAACTGTTTGCAAGCCCACAATGTTTTTTCAACAATTACATCAACCACACTTTGTTGAAAACTAGCCGCTAGATCAGCACGGTCAAGCGTTTCATTAATCTGGTCCGCATGGTGAACTGTATTGATAAAAGCACTCTTCAAACCACTGAAACTGAAATCAAAGTTATCTTCATGCATCATTGCCCGCGGAAAATGAAAACTATCCTTCCCCTTATGAGCTAATTCATCAATGTCTTTACCAGCTGGATAAGTCATCCCCAGCACACGGCCAATCTTATCATACGCCTCTCCAGCTGCATCATCGCGTGTTTCACCAATAATTTGAAATTCATTTTCATATGGCATGTAAACTAACTCAGTGTGACCGCCTGATACCAACAAAGCCATTGCTGGAAAGACAATTGGTTTAACAAAACGAGCCGCGTAAATATGACCGGCCATATGGTTTACAGGTACTAAAGGTAAATTATTAGCATAGGCAAAGGCTTTTGCCGCCGCAACACCAACTAACAAAGCACCAACTAATCCAGGCCCATAAGTAACCGCCACCGCGGTCAAATCAGATGGTTTCACATTAGCTTCTTCCAAAGCTTCATCAATACAAATTGTAACCTGTTCAATATGGTGACGACTGGCCACTTCTGGCACGACTCCACCAAAACGTTTATGACTATTAATTTGTGTTGCAATCACGTTAGATAAAATCTTCTCGCCGTTTTCGATAACTGCGACGCTGGTTTCATCACAACTTGATTCAAACGCTAAAATTAAATTTTTTTTGCGCATAATTCTCCTAATCCTTTTGTGTCAGATTTAATGTCATATCGATGGCATCTTCGTGATCACCAAAGTAATAATGTGCCTTTATGCCAGTTTTTTCAAATCTAAGCTTCAAATATAAAGCCTGAGCACTGATATTACTTTTTCTCACTTCTAGCGTAATCTTTTTATAACCAATGTATTCAGCCTTATCAATCATTACCTTAAGTAAATAGGAACCAATCCCTCGATTTTGTTTATCTTCCACCACTGCTACATTGGTAATATGTGCAGTCGCCGTTCGATCATCAAAGGAGGCCCCGATAAAACCCAGCATGCGGTCATGGTAACGAATGACTAAATAAAGGCGATCAAATTTACGCCGTAATTCATTTGCAAAAGCTGCGCGATCCCAAGGTGTTTGCCCTTCATAAACAGAACGTTCTACATTCAAAATATCGGGGATATCTGGAATCATCGCTTTAGCAATGAAATAAGTATCATCTTCAATTCGAATCACATGATCGTGAATTTCAAAAGCTTGCTCTCGCAATTGTTTAGTTCGATTAAAAAAGCGATTTTTGATAAATTCTTTAATTTCTTTCAACATACGGCTTCGTATCCTCGTGTGGATGTTTTTTCTTCCATTCAACTTCGGCTTCTGTCAGGCGCAAATACTTAGGTACAAAGTTGAATGGATGTTCAACGGGTGTTGCTTGCAATCCAAGTTGTCCCAAAACAAAAGCATTAGGCAAATTTTCTGCATGTGACACTTGATGAAAATTATCAGCTAACTGTAATTTTAAAGTTTCAGCATAAATAGCCACATCTTGTCCCACAAACCAAACTGGCGCTTTCATTTCCACTAAGTTTGCAACCAAATGTTTAACAGAAATATGGCGATCTTCCATCAATGTATCCCAACCCGTGGTAGTTCGTTGATAAATTCCCGCAAAAACATTATCTCTGCGAGCATCAAACAAAGGTACAATAATGCGTCCTGTATCATTTACATTGGCTGCCAAAGCTTTCAAACTGGAAATTCCCACTAAATCAATATCTAAGGTATAAGCCAAAGTCTTTGCTGTGGTTGTCGCAATTCGCAGTCCGGTATATGAGCCAGGGCCTTGTGCCACAACTATTCGATCCAAATCATTTGGTGATAACCCTGTTTGTTTCAAAAGGTCTTCCACAATCGGAAGCAATTGAATACTATGATTTTTACGAATATTTGTTGTTGTCATGGCTAACAACTGGTTATCATTGAGGACCGCTGCACTTAACGGTCGATTTGAAGTGTCTAATGCCAATACTTTCATAAGCCATTCCTTTTCATCATTAATATCTCGTACATTTTAAGTTTAAAGCAATCTTTATTGTTCAAAAACTAGCCCTTTTTCGTATTCTTCCCTAAATATCTTATCACAATTTTTAAGTTGAATGACCATTCATAAAAAAGAACTCGAAATCATCAACGATTCGCGAGTTCTCCAGTTCTAGTTTTCTTCTTCAAACCCATTAGGATGTTTTTGTGTCCAATTCCAGGCTGTCTTGATGATTTCATGAATATCATCATACTTTGGCTGCCATTTTAATACTTCTCTAGCCTTATCACTTTTAGCTACAAGCGTATCAGGATCACCAGGTCGACGAGCCGCAATTTTGGCAGGAATTTCTTTACCAGTTGCCTGACGAGCTGCTTCCAGAATTTGTTTGACAGAGAAACCAGTTGACGATCCCAAATTAAAGGCATTACTGTCATTACCAGCCTGTAAATATTTCATTGCTAAAATATGTGCATCAGCTAAGTCAGTAACATGCACATAATCACGGACATTTGTTCCATCAGCCGTAGCATAATCGTCCCCATAAATCTGTAGTTCGGCACGTTTTCCAGCTGCAACTTGTAAAACAATCGGGATTAAATGTGTTTCTGGATGATGATCCTCACCAATACTCCCATCATCTGCTGCACCGGCAACATTAAAGTATCGTAGAGCAACAAATTTAATTCCATATGCAATGTCAGCCCAATGCATGATTTTTTCCATCATTAGTTTGCTTTCACCATATGGATTAATTGGAGCCTGTATATCGGTTTCCTTAATTGTGGCATGTTCTGGGTTTCCGTATGTGGCAGCTGTTGAAGAAAAGACAATTCGTGAAACGTGATTAGCATGCATTGCTTCCAATAATGTAATCACACCACCCGTATTATTGTCAAAATACTTCAATGGATCTTTCATTGATTCAGGAACAATTGAAAAAGCCGCAAAATGAATAACTGTATCAATTGATTCTTTTTGAAAAACTTGGTCTAAAAACGCCCGATCTCGAACGTCTCCTTTATAAAAACGAGCCTGTTTATCAACGGCTTGTCGATGTCCGGTCACTAAGTTATCAATAACGACAACATCTTCATTTTGTTCAACTAATCTTTTCACCATATGCGAACCAATGTATCCTGCTCCGCCAAGAACTAAAACTGACATATTTTGCCTCCTGCATATTCTCATTTTGCCTTAATTATACTATAGCACTTACACAACGAATTAATCACTTATTGATTTCCAACTACATTCAGCCTCACAATAAACTTCACCATTAACTGTCATTCTATGTAAGGTAACCAATTTATTGACCGCATCCGTTTCTTTAACCACTTCACTGGTCACAATATGTCCATATTGAATTTCTTTATGATACTGAATGTTCAAACGAGTCGGCACATGCGTTTGCAAAAATTCAGCTGGCAAAACATCTAATAACCATTCAAAATAATGAGAGTTATTTACATGACCATTTGTATCAAGATCAAAATAACGAACTGGATATTGCTTAGCAGTTGTTGTTTGATCATCCGTAATTTTTTGAACACGTGGCAAACGGGTAAGTCGCTTGACCTCATCACTGCCATAAGGATCAATTAGTTCAGGAATTAGCTTTCCCATCCGTCGTGTTTTGTGATTCATCAATACAAAATTACTATTTACACTTAGTAAGTTATCTCCTTGCTCATTTTCAACGGAGAAATGGCGTTCACAAAAGAACTTATTGTGAGCTGTTGCTTCGGTTCCTAATTTGATGGTTGAACCAATTTCTGGTAATTGATTAATTTTCATTAAATATTGTGTAACTACCCAGCCCACTCCATATTTCAAGACTTCTGGTGATCCTACTCCTAGCTCTTCACTTTGATCTTCTGAAGCCAAAACCATTAAGTTTACTAGCATTGGAATCGAAGCATGATAAGTTCGATCCCCATCATAATATACCAAGCGATGATTTTCACTAAATTTCTTTCCAGCCACGCGTCATTCTCCTCTTTTCATCTCTTTTGCCATTACTCCGAATCACGCAGATGATGATATGTTGCATAAACATCTTGTTTTCTCAATCCCCGTAATTTAGCAACTTGTTTAATGGCATCATTCGGTTTTTCACCAGCACTAATTAAATTTGTAATTTGATCCTCTAGCGACATTGCTGGTAAAGCTTCGGTTGAGGCTTGTGAAGCATGCTGATTTCCTTCGACGATTATCACAAACTCACCACGAATTTCATTTTCTGTTGCCCACGTCAAAAGCTCTTGTAAACTTCCCCGTAAAAATTCTTCAAATTTTTTGGTAAGTTCGCGACAAAGAACTGCTTGCCGTTCTTCACCAAAGATTGTATTCATATTCGTCAAAGTCTTCTTTAAACGATGCGGTGCTTCATAAATGATCAGCGTTTCCTCTTTATTTACCAACTTTTCTAGTTGTTGTTTTTGCTCTGTTTGTTTACGATTCAAAAAGCCAAAAAAGTAAAACGGTTGTGGCGAAAGACCAGAAGCAATCAATGCAGTTAACCCCGCATTTGCTCCCGGTAATGGCACAACAGAAATGTGTTGTTTTATACAGGCCACCACTAAGTCATGTCCTGGATCACTAATTGAAGGCATCCCCGCATCACTAACTTGCGCAATATTTTCACCATCAAGTAATCGTTTAACTAACTCTGGAACCCGTTGTCTTGTATTATATTCATGAAAACTAATTTGTTTGGTTTCAATATCAAAATGATTCAATAACTTCTGTGTATTTCTTGTGTCTTCAGAAGCAATAACATCAACCTTTTTTAGTGTTTCCACACTTCGAAAAGTCATATCTCCTAAATTACCAATTGGGGTAGGCACAAGATAAAGAATCCCACTAGTTTGATCTTTAGCAAAGCTTTTTTGTGATTGCAAAATTAGTCTCCTTTAACGATCTCCATAAATAACATCGAGGCAAAAAGCACACGGTTCATCATTTTCACGATGCTTGCCAAACCATTCGTTGCAAACATGATAGCCTCGTCCATATAATTTCTCCAGATTTTTTCGTGATTTGGAGAGACCATGTTTAGTGCTTTTTTGAGCTTCTTTTTTTGATGGCCGTTCATACTTTTCAAGTTGTTCACGTAAATGATCATTTTCAATAACCAATTCCGCATTTTCTTCAAGAATTTCGGCCATTCCATTTTGAAGTTCCTTAATTTGATCTAACATTTTTTGTGCTTGATCTTGAATGCCATTGAAACTCTCGTATATCTCCCGTTTGTTCACAATCTCACCTCATTCACAATGATTAATTCTGGAATCTTTTAATAAGTTTGGCACAATCTGATCGTCAAGGATTCAAGCACATTTTGAAAACTAACATTGCGATTTAGTAAACTTTTTGCTGCTAAAGCTTTTTCCGTAGCTTGCATTAATGCCGAAGTTGTTTTATTGACGAGTTGTTTTTCAATCTGTTTGTCTTGATTTGGAAAACTTAACCTTAGATTCTGAGGATTGACCTTTAATAACAAAGCCTCTCGACAGTACAACATGACAATATCAAGAATCAACTGTTGGGTTTCTTTTGTTTTTGCCAAACCAACGATATTTGCCTGAACCTCCACAAACGCACGCATATCTTTGTTGAAACTTAGTAAAAACCACCTACTTATCGCAGCTTGTACCTGTGCTAACCAATCATCTTTAACCCAATTTTCAACCTCAACAACACTATTAGTCAAGTTCATTGCCATCGCAATCAAACTAGGTGTAATTTGTTGATCTTGTAATTGTGCTTTAAACTGCTCCGGTACCAACGGTTTTAATTCCACAACTTCTGTTCGTGAAATAATTGTAGGTAACATCAGGTTTTTATTAGTTGTTAACAAAAATGCCGTCACGTTAGGACTAGGTTCCTCAATAAATTTTAGCAAACTATTGGCCGCACCTGCCGTCATTTTATCCGCATCGGAGATAATAAAGATCTTTTGATTCCCTTCAACGGCACTTTTTGTAAATTCAGATTTAAGAAAACGCACTTGATCAACTTTGATACTTTGCCCGTCAGGTTTCACAATGACGACGTCGGGATGCTGGCCAGTGCTGATTCGTCGACATTCCTGACACTGTCCACAGGGGTCATTATCTTTTACATTTAAACAAAAAAGACGCATTGCAATCCAAGTTGCCAATTCGTCTTTTCCAATTCCTGATTCTCCAGCAAACAAATAGGCATGTGCCAATTTGTGGTCAGCAATGATTTGGGCAAAATGTTTAAGCAACTCTGGTTGTTTATTTAAAACTGCCGTTTGAATTCCGTCTTCCGTCATTTTGCTACTCCTTCGCTGCTGTCCTTAGAACTGTTGAAATTTTTCAATTGGCATGACAAACACTGTTGCGCCACCAACTTGAACTTTAACCGGATACGCAGTGGTGCCTTCCATACTAGCGTCCAAATTAACAGGTGGTGTCATAAATTCTTCACGACTATGCGATGCTTCTTTAATCATCGCTAAAACCTCATCAACTCTCTGATCATCAATTCCAATCATATAAGTGGTATTACCTGATTTTAGAAAACCACCAGTTGTTGAAAGCTTGGTTGCCCGGATATTGGCATCGATAAATTGATCACTTAATTGACTAGCATCTTTGTCTTGTACAATTGCAATAACTAATTTCATTATCGTCACTCTCCTTACCTATTTAAAAAACTCTTTATTCTCTTGATAAATAATTTTTTCAACGTTAGAAACAACGTCTGCTTTGCTTTGGGTGGCATCAATCACTTTAATTCGTTGTGGATTCTGTTCGGCAATTTTCAAATATGAAGCCCGTACCCGTTTATGAAACGACAATTGCTCAACATCCAACCGATTTATCTCATCAGTTCGATGCGTCATAATGCGTTGCAACCCAATTTCAGAAGGAATATCAAAGTAAATCGTTAGATCGGGTAACAAACCTGCCGTTGCAAATAAATTCATTTGATAAACTTCATCAACACCGATTTGACGTCCTGCCCCTTGATAGGCCACTGAACTGTCAACATAACGATCACACAAAACTAATTTTCCACTATCTAGCGCTGGTTGAATTGTTTCGACAATATGTTGACGGCGAGCCGCAGCATATAATAAAGCTTCAGTTCGATCATCCATCTCCGTATTTTTTCGATCTAAAATAATATTGCGAATAGCCTCAGAAATTCGATTTCCACCCGGTTCACGAGTGACAACTAACATATTCTTTAATTGTGGTGTTAAATCCGCCACAACTGAATTTAAAGCCGTTGTTTTTCCTGCGCCATCTGGTCCTTCAAATGAAATAAACTTTCCTATCAACATGCCATCCCGCTTCTTAAATTAGTCTTTTACATTTCGGTTCGACCCTCTACAGCCTTAAACAAAGTCATTTGATCCGCATACTCAATATCACTACCAACTGATAAACCATGAGCCAAGCGTGTCACCTTAATTCCAGCTGGTTTAATCAAACGAGATAAATACATTGCCGTCGCTTCACCCTCAGGCGTTGCATTAGTGGCAACGATAACTTCTTTAATTGCCTGATTGGTCTGTAAGCGTTTCAAAAGGCTCGAAATATTCAAATCTTCTGGTCCTTTACCTTCCATTGGAGAAAGAACTCCCTGCAAAACGTGATACAAGCCATGATATTCCTTCATTTCTTCCATCGACATGACATCTTTTGGATCTTCAACAACTAGTACTGTTGACTGATCACGTGTTTTATCTCGACAGATTTCACAGGGGTCATCTTCCGTGATATTGCCACAAATACTACAAAAATGTAAATCTCGTTTGGCAGAGACTAAAGCTTTTGCAAATTCAGTGACATCATCTTGATCCATATTAATGGTGAAAAACGCCAATCTTGTGGCACTTTTTTCGCCAATTCCGGGTAATTTCATATAACTATCAATCAATTTTGCAATCGGCTCTGGATATTGCATTTATAAACCCTCATTCTTACATTCTAGGTAAACCTTTTGTATATTTACCCATTGTTTTAGTCGTTTCGTCTGTAATTTTTTTCATGGCATCATTAACAGCTGCCACAACCAAATCTTGAAGCATATCCACATCATCTGGATCAACAGCTTCCGGTTTGATAGCAATATCTTTCATTGTCTTATCACCCGTAAAAGTTACTTTCACCATATCATCTGGGGCAACTCCTGTAAATTCTGTTGCATCCAAGTTATTTTGTTCTTCGCTTACCTTTTTTTGCATCTTTTGCATTTGACGCATCATATTTTGCATATTTCCCATTCCGCCACGCATTTTAATTCCGCCTTTCTTAATTAATCATTCTTTATTTCCACTGTTTCAGATCCAAATAATGCTTCCGCCTTAGTAATCACCGGATCTTGCTGGTCTTGTGAACCATCGTTTGTAGACTGCTCACTTTCAGGTGCAAGATCACTTGTATTAGTAGGTGCACTTTCATTTGTCTGTAAATCATCTTTATGTTGTTGAATATAACTTTGCCGTATTTCTGGCCATTGTTCAGCATCAACATAAGCAATTTTTAAATCATGACCAACCAATTTATCAATATCTTCGCTGAGTAACTGACGAAGCTCACCATCATCTGCAGCCTGTTCATATAAAAACGCATAATTAAACGCAATTACGGCGCCCTTTTCACTAGCCGCAACTGGTTGTGCAACATGCATTAACGCCCGTTGCGTCACACTTAACATTGACATTAGGTCCGGCCATATCTCTTTTAATTGTACCAAATTTTTTTTGGTTGCGTTCTCTAAAACTGAATAAATTTTTGAGAGATTTGGTTTGACACGGCGGCCATTCTTTTTAGGACCACTCGTTCGGTTTACATGTTTTACTGTTTTTGAAACAGGTTCATTGCCCTGATTTTCCAACTCTTGAACTTGATGGGTAAGTTTTTTAACTTGCGTTTGTAAACGCGTAATTTCAGTGTCATCTACTGTTATACTTGCTGATGATTTTTGGTTAACAGCTGATTCGACTGGAGCTTGAACAGCTTTTTTTAGGGTAGGTTCAGCTAATTTGATTGTCAAAACTTCCATATAAACATCTGGATGAGTCGTAAAACGCATTTGTTGTTGTGTATTATTCAAATGATCAATCATCTGATAAATGCGTTCGGCTGAAATAGACGTAGCAAACGTTTTAAATTGCTCATCAACATCGCCTAGTTCTTGATCAACAATTAAGGCTGGATCTTGTTGATACAGTAATAAATTACGACAAAAATTAATCAAGTCTTCAATAAAACGATTGGCGTCTTTTCCTTCAGCCAGAACCTTTTCTAAGGTTGCCAATGCTGAACTCACCTGTTGCTTGGACACCTCAGCTACATATGTGTTTAATAAATCGTGATTGACACTACCCGTAACCTGTAAAGCATTTTTTAAAGTGATTTCATTATCACCAAAAGACAACGTTTGATCCAAAATACTGAGTGCATCTCGCATCCCACCCTCAGCAGCCTTGGCAATCACCATTAATGCTTTTTCATCAAAAGTAATCTTTTTTTGATTTAGGATGTAAACCATGCGTTCGTAACTATCTTTTGTTGAGATTCGACGAAAATCAAAGCGTTGTGTTCTTGAAATAATGGTAAGCGGAATTTTTTGTGGTTCCGTTGTTGCCAGAATAAAGACAACATTTGCTGGAGGTTCTTCCAAGGTTTTTAGAAGTGCATTAAATGCCCCCGTTGACAACATGTGGACTTCATCGATGATATAAACTTTATAATCTGCTTCGGTAGGTGCATATTTTGCCTTATCACGGATATCACGAATTTCTTCAACACCATTATTAGAAGCCGCATCAATCTCGATAACATCATTTAAACGTCCTTGCGTAATCGCTTTGCATGTGGCGCATTCATTACAAGGTTCGCCATCTTTCAAATGATGACAGTTAACCGCTTTGGCAAAAATTTTAGCTGCCGATGTTTTTCCAGTTCCTCTAGGACCCGTAAACAAATAGGCATGGCTAGTCTGTCCAGTAATGAGCGCGTTTTTTAATGTCTGTGTAATTACTTGTTGTCCAACAATCTCATCAAAGCGTTGTGGCCGCCAAACACGATATAAAGCTTGATAACTCATCTTTGAATTCCCTTCAATCATTTTTATAAACCTAAATAAAAAGCTCCTAGCCATGGCGACTAAGAGTTTATCAATTTCCTAATAACTTAAGGCACAAGACAGATCAGACTTAGTGCTGCTTCCTTCCGGATCTGACACAATTCGTAAGTCCACCCTTGCCTTAAGGCCTCTCGGCACTATTAATAATACTCGATCTTACTCAAAATTTCTACTAATTTGTTTACTTTTTTTAATGTTTTTTCTGTGAAGCCGGATTTCACGGAAAAAAGTTTGCATAATTTGGCTTGCTTCTTTTTGAAAAAGTCCTTCATGAACTTGAACTTGATGATTTAATCGTTGATCATTTAAGAGTTGATATAAACTTTGCACCATGCCGGCTTTAGGATCTCGAGCCCCAAAATAAACTTCGGGAAGCTGTGAATTAATAATCGCACCACTGCACATCATACAAGGTTCAATTGTCACAAACAACTGACAGTCCCAAAGTCGCCAACTATTTAAAGTATGACAAGCAGCCTTGATTGCAATAAGTTCTGCGTGTGCAGTCGCGTCTTGATCTTTCTCACGCAGATTATGTCCCTGGCCAATTACCTGATTTTGATAAACCACAACTGCGCCAATCGGTACTTCCCCAATTTTCTTGGCTTTTTTTGCTTCTTCATAGGCTAGACTCATGAAATACAGCTCTTGATTAGCTGACAACTCGTTAGTCATTTATTGAGACTCCTTCACACTTTTAATAATATAGTAACCTTTTTGTTTGTGTATTATTTCGGCATTACCAAAAACTTGTTTCATTGTCTTTTTTGCAGAAGGCGCTCCTTGTTTTTTTTGCAAAACAATTATTAACATGCCATCAATTTGTAAATATTTTTTGGCATCGGAAAGAATTTTGGCGACGATCGCTTTTCCCGCTCTAACTGGTGGATTGGAAACAATGGTTTGATAATCTGTTTTTTCCACTTTGTCATACGTATCGGATTCCCAAATTGCCACGTTGGTAATGTTATTTTGTTCAGCATTTTCTTTACATAAAGCCAACGCGCGTAAATTGACATCCACTAAATCCACATGGACAGCAGGCAATGCTTTAGCAATTGCTAAGCCCATTGGACCATAACCACATCCGACATCCAACACATTGCCAGTTATCTCATTTAAATCTAACGCTTCTAATAATGTCCGGGTTCCAAAATCAATCGTGTTTTTTGAGAAAACACCATTATCAGAATTAAACGTTAAGTTTTGTTTCAATAACGTAAACTGCCATTGCTTTTTTTCATGTAAAACTTTGGGATTTTGTGTATAATAATAGTCAGTCATATTTTTCTCCTTCTTTATAATTTCCATTATAAAGGATTATTAGGTTTAAAACATAACTAACTTAACGTTAGATTTTTCATTTTATACTGAATTAAAAAAAGTTTCCTTCAAAACCTTATTAGACCACCACATTTAGTGTTTATCTAAAAAAACACACTAAATATGGTGGTTTTTCATTGAATTTTACATTTTATGCTGTATACTAAATCTATCAGTTAAAACATAAAAGAAACAGAGAATTGAAGGTGATTACATGAGTGAAGTAACAATTTATACTAAAAACAACTGTATGCAATGTAAGATGACAAAACGTTTCTTAAGCGAACATAACATTCCATTTAAAGAACGTAATATTAATACAAATCCTGATTATATCGATTATTTGAAGTCACGTGGATTCCAAGCAGTCCCTGTTGTGGAATCAAACGGTAATGAACCAATTGCCGGATTTCGACCTGACGTTTTAAAACAACTTGCTATTTAGCAATTCATATATCACTGTATCAGGCTGATTAAAACGCACATGCTGCACATTATGACAGCTAGGCATTTTTTATTTATCCCTATTTTAATTGTTATCGCAGAAAGGCGTGGAAAATATGAGTCTCAAGAACTTAAAAGATGTCACCTATTATGACTTAAACAATGAAATTAATATTCCGGTCAACAACCAAATTCCGCTCAACAAAGATCATGATGCATTGGCTGCCTTCTTAGCACAAAATGTGGAACCCAACACCAAAAAATTTGACTCTTTGCAGGATCGATTCGATTACCTCATTAAAAATGATTATATTGATGAAGATTCGATAAAAAAGTACTCACCACAGTTTCTTGAAAAACTATATACCTATTTGAAAGACCAACATTTTCACTTTAAATCATTTATGGCAGCCTATAAGTTTTACGCTCAGTATGCATTGAAAACTAACGACAATAGCTACTACTTGGAAAACTTTACCGACCGTGTTGCCATGAATGCCACCTATTTTGCCGAGGGTGACGAAGATTTGGCCATGGCAATTGCTGATGAAATTATTCATCAGCGTTACCAACCTGCTACTCCCAGTTTCCTAAATGCCGGTCGCAAACATCGTGGTGAATTAGTTTCGTGTTTCTTAATTCAAGCAACTGATGATATGAATGCCATCGGTCGAACCATTAATTCAGCACTTCAGTTATCCAAACTTGGTGGTGGTGTAGGAATCAACTTAAGTAACCTACGAGAAGCTGGTGCCCCAATTAAAGGTATTGAAGGCGCAGCTAGTGGCGTAGTCCCTGTTATGAAGCTTCTAGAAGATAGTTTTTCTTATGCTAATCAACTCGGTCAACGTCAGGGTGCTGGAGTTGTCTACTTAAACATTTTCCATCCGGACATTATCGCCTTTCTTTCTGCAAAAAAGGAAAATGCCGATGAAAAGATTCGTGTCAAAACGTTATCGCTTGGCGTGGTCGTACCGGATAAATTTTACGAGCTTGCTCGTGAAGATCAGGATATGTACCTCTTTAGCCCCTATTCAGTTGAAAAGTACTACGGCAAACCATTCTCGTATGTTGATATTACTAAGGAATATGACAACATGGTGGCCAATCCCGAAATTACCAAAACAAAACTTAAAGCTCGTGATTTAGAAAATGAGCTTTCCAAATTACAACAAGAATCTGGTTATCCATATGTCGTTAACGTCGACACAGCTAACCGTGATAATCCGATCTATGGAAAGATAGTAATGAGTAATTTGTGTTCTGAAATTATGCAAGTTCAAACACCATCTGAAATTGATGATAAACAAGCATATACAAAATTGGGTACAGATATTAGTTGTAATTTAGGTTCAACTAACATTGTAAATATGATGAATACGCCTAATTTCGGCCATTCTGTTGAAACAATGGTTCGTGCGTTAACTTTTGTAACTGATCATTCCAACATTAATGTGGTTCCTTCCATTCAAAATGGTAATTCGCTTGCCCACACCATTGGTTTAGGTGCTATGGGTTTACACGGTTTTCTTGCTAAGAATCATATGTACTATGGTGATTCAGATTCCTTAGATTTTACGAGTGTTTACTTTATGCTTTTAAACTACTGGACCTTAAAAGCTTCGAATGAAATTGCTCGGGAACGTCAAACGACTTTTCATAATTTTGAAAAGAGTAAATATGCCGATGGTAGTTACTTTGACAAATACATTGATAAGGATTGGGGTCCAAAGACTGAAAAGTCTAAAGAATTATTTAAATCAATCTCAATTCCTACCAAAGAAGATTGGCAAGCATTAAAGGCAGCAGTCATGAAAGATGGTCTCTATCATCAAAATCGCATGGCAGTTGCTCCTACAGGTTCCATTTCCTATATTAATGACGCCACAGCTAGTTTGCAGCCAATTGTTAACCGGGTTGAAGAGCGTCAAGAAAAGAAAATTGGAAAAATTTACTTCCCAGCTCCATACCTTGACAACAGCACTTTAAAATACTATCAATCAGCCTATGATATTGATATGCGCAAAGTCGTTGATATTTACGCTGCTGCTCAACAGCACGTCGATCAAGGAATGAGTATGACTTTCTTCATGCGCTCAACCATTCCTGAAGGTATTTACGAGTGGAAAGATGGACGAACTAATAAAATGACTACTCGCGATTTGAATATTTTACGAAATTATGCGTATAATAAGGGAATTAAATCTATTTATTATATTAGAACTTTCACTGATAACGACGGCGAAGTTGGCGTTAATCAATGTGAAAGTTGTTCAATCTAATTACTAATTACTTTAGAAAGGAATTAAAATAATGGCAGATGCAAAGCTGGATCCAATTAAATGGAGTGCTGATGGCAACTATAAAGCCATCAATTGGAATCAGGTTTCCGATGAAATCGACAAGGCAACCTGGGAAAAACTAACAGAACAATTTTGGTTAGACACACGGGTTCCTATTTCAAATGATCTTGATGATTGGCGTACTTTAGACGAAGATCATAAATGGGTTGTAGGTCACGTCTTCGGAGGCTTGACTTTACTTGATACCTTACAATCTCAAGATGGGATGGCAGCCTTGCGAAAAGACGTGCGTACACCACACGAAACCGCCGTTCTAAATAATATTCAATTCATGGAATCTGTTCATTCAAAAAGTTATTCATCAATTTTTGAAACTTTAAATACACCAGACGAAATTAGTGAGATTTTTTCATGGAGTGATAGTGAAGAATTTCTGCAGAACAAAACTAAGAAAATTTACACGTTATATCATGATGACGGCGATCCACTAAAGAAGAAAATCTCTAGTGTCTTCCTTGAAACTTTCTTATTCTACTCTGGTTTCTTTACACCCCTTTACTACTTGGGTCACAACAAATTAACCAACGTTGCTGAAATTATTAAGTTAATTTTACGTGACGAATCAGTTCATGGTACTTATATTGGTTACAAATTCCAGTTAGCACTCAAAGAGTTGTCTGAAACTAAACAACAAGAACTTAAAGACTGGATGTTTAATTTTCTTTATGAACTGTATGATAATGAAGAAAAGTATGTTCACGTTTTGTATGACCAAGTTGGTTGGACGGATCAAGTGTTAACTTTCACTCGTTACAATGCTAACAAGGCTCTAATGAACCTAGGACAAAATCCACTCTTCCCTGATACCGAAGCCGATGTCAACCCAATCGTGATGAACGGCATTTCAACAGGAACTGCAAACCATGACTTCTTCTCACAAGTTGGCAATGGTTACCGGTTAGGTCAACTCGAAATAATGTCTGATAAAGACTACGATATTGGTGAACCTAAAGACCACAAATAAGTTTTAAAAAGAATGTCTCTAAGTTTCCTAACTTATGGACATTCTTTTTTTATTAGGAGATAAAAACATGAAATCAATTCGATCAATTTGTGTATTCTGCGGATCAAATACCGGTTATGACGAAAAATATAAAAAAACAACCATCGAACTTGCCGACTATTTAGCTGTTCATCACTATCGATTAGTGTATGGTGGTGGGCGTCTGGGTTTGATGGGCGTTTTAGGTAACGAGATGCTAAACAAGGGTGGCGATGTTTTAGGTGTCATCCCCAAAGTACTTGTTAACGAAAAGTTAACCCGAATTTCTAATGACAAGATTATTACTACTGCCGATATTTCAGAACGAAAACAATATATGTTAGATGCCTCCGACGCCTTTATCGCCTTACCTGGTGGTTTTGGTACCTTTGAAGAATTTCTTACCATGTTGTCTTGGAGCCAGATAAATTTACACCAAAAGCCCCTCGCTTTGCTCAACATTGATGGCTTTTATGATCCATTAATTCAATTATTAAAACAAGCATGTGATGCCGGTTTTGCTCCCAAAGAAAATCTAAATTTATTTGTTTCATCCAATCACGTTCCAGAATTGTTTGATCAATTAGCTAAGTTTCAACATACACAACCAAATAAATGGACCAATTAATTCAGAAAAAGCGATGTAAAACTAGTAATACTAGTTTTACATCGCTTTTTTGTAATTTTTTAGCATAATTCATTATTATCAACTAGCACACTTATTTTAAAAGCGTATAAAAATGACTATCTTTATAATTACTACCAAGTTCAATTTTTTGATCCTTTGTTAAAACTGTCGTCACACAAAAATAAGTGTGATCAATATTAATGATTTTTTCAAAGTATTTTGCCTTTTCCCTAAAGAAATTAGGCTCGTTAACTTCTTTAATCACAACGAAGTACCTTAACGAAAGATCCAGTAGTGAATGCTCCGCTATCTTGTTAGAGGGGACATTAAAACTTATTCCGCTTTGGTTTGTTAACAAATGACGTGTCACTGTTAGTAAATCACTCATAATACTGTTTGCAGTTGGCTCAGAGCCCGCACCAGGACCTGTGTAAGACGTTGTACCTAAAGCCGCGCTAGTTACCAAAATACTGTTTTCAACCCCATTAATGTTCGCTAATGGATGCTGTTTAGTGACTGCAACTGGTCCCACCAAAGTAAAAAGTGTTTGCTCTTTTTTTCGAGCAACTACGGCCGGCTTAAGCGTAAGTCCCAATGCTGCCGCTCCGTTAATTTCACCCGTTGTGATACGTTGAATTCCGCATCGATTTAATTGTTTTAAATTAATTGCATGTCCAAACGCCAACTGACTCAAAATGGCTAATTTATAGGCTGCATCAAACCCCTCAACATCATTGGTTGGATTGGCTTCTGCATAGCCAAGTTTTTGTGCTTGCTTCAAACTTTTTTCGTAACTGCTATGTTCGTTTTTCATGGCACTTAAAACATAATTCGAAGTTCCATTTACAATACCAGTTAAACCACTGATTTGATCAGTAATTAGACTATCACTTAAAACACGTAAGATGGGAATTCCTCCACCAACACTGGCCTCATAATAGAGATCAACATGATTTTGACGCGCAAGTTCAGTTAGCTGCGGCCCTCTTAACGCAATTAATTCTTTATTAGCCGTAATAACCGATTTGCCATTCGTGATTGCTTGATAAATTGCCTGGTAAGCCTGCTCCAATGTTCCCATCACTTCAATAATAATTTGAATTGAAGGGTCAGTCGTGACATTTTCAATTTGACCCGTAAACTGTACATTTTCGTTAAAGTTTAAAGTTCGTTTTTTATCCGGATGCTTAACCGCAATTTTTTTGACACTAAAATGAACCTTTAAAGATTCTGCAACTTGACTAGCTTCACGGTTTAATAACGTCAAAACCCCCGTTCCAACCGTTCCACAACCAAGCATTCCAACCGAAATAGTTGTCATTTCAAACCCTCCCAAATCTTTTATTTTTGTTCATTTAATGTAATAAATTAAGCCAATTTTGATAAATTAGTTGACTACTGTTTTTCCATGTATAACGAATGTGTTGATCAGAACGAAAGTAATTTTTGGGCGGAAGAATACGTTGTTTTTTATTCAAATCTCTTTCATACTCTAATTTTAAGGTATTCGCTTCATATTCAGGATGTCCCGTCAAATAGGTTTGATTGATTTGTGGCGCATGCAGAATCATTGCCCCAATTTCATTATTACTTGCACAAACATTTACACCAGATGGCTGTTCACTGTTAGTGTGTCGCGATTGTGGCATTCTTAATAAGTGATCATGGCTGTTAAAACCGTTAGTTAGCGGACTTTGTGAATCAATCTGTGTGGCTGAATAAATACCAAACGTCTTTTTAGCTAACTTTGTCTTCTCAATATTAAACTCAATCGACAATCCTGCCTGAGCAGCCCAACACTCAAGTAAGGTTTGTTTAACATGATGATGCGACCATTCAATAATATGTTTAAACTCCTGCCAATAATCAACTTGATTAAACGCTAACGTCTCAACTGGAGCGCCAGTCATAATTAAAGCATCATAATCTTTTTTTGCCGCATCATTAAACTTAAGATACGCCTCAGTCATTGCAGCTCGAGAGGTGCCTTTGAAAGTATGACTTTCCGGATAAGCAAATGTGAATTCAATATCCTGGTTCATGCCGTTAAAAGCATTCAAGAACTGTCGCTCTGTTGTCTGTTTGGTTGGCATCAGATTTAAAAGAAGCACATTGATTGGATTATTTAAATTTGTGTTGTGCCATTTTTGCTGAGTTTTTAAGAATCCATTCACTGCATTAACTGTCATTTCATTGCCCTTCCTACTTCAAAATAAAAAACGTCCTCATTCCATAGCCTTATATAAGGCTATGGGACGAAGACGTTCGCGGTGCCACCCATTTTTTAATATTTTTCAATATCAAACTTAGTAACCACTCTCAACCACCAAAATTGAGAATGCTTTGTAAGTTATCGGTTACTACCGGGAAATCAGCCAATCTTTGACCAATTACCAACTCCGAGTTCATTTTCAGGTTTTCAAACAACACCCCATTGCACCAATT
This sequence comes from Pediococcus ethanolidurans, assembly GCF_964062635.1. Lineage (NCBI taxonomy): Bacteria > Bacillati > Bacillota > Bacilli > Lactobacillales > Lactobacillaceae > Pediococcus > Pediococcus ethanolidurans. The sequence goes on along the minus strand of NZ_OZ061250.1, from coordinate 1,252,919 downwards.
GAGGCTCTCTTCAAGAAGTTATTCAACCTTACTCTTCTCATCAACACTTAATTTTTTAACTTTTACCTAATTTTACACTCACTTTTTGTAAAGTCAACATTGAAATAATATTTACAAATCTTTTAGCATTTTTAAATTCATGACTAATAATTCATGAAAACTATCAGTTGCAGATAAAGAATCATCAGTAAACCAACCAGTACCTACATTAACAATATCGCCCACCATTATATCGCGGACACTCCGACTAACTAACAGCTGCTGAGATTTAGGATAAGCGCCATCAATCATTTGATTCAGCAATAGTCGAATTTCACCAAAGGCTTTTGTCACTTCTGAATATTTCTTTGTTCGTGGCATCGATAATACAAATTGCGTTAACTTTAAATGCGTCAATGCGAGTCTCCGAAATTCTGTTGCAAAAGCGACAATACCTGCTTGCCCAGAAAGGCCAAAAAGTTGTTTACGAAGTTGATCGCCAACTTGGGTAACTGCCCAACCAACAACAGCATAACGAAGTTCTGTTTGGTTATTAAAATAACTATATAAAGCCTGTGATTTAGTTCCCAATTTTCTGGCAATTGCGGAAAAACTAAGTACATCGCCCTCTTCAATTAGTTCAATACTGGTTTGAATAATTTTTTCTTGCGATAAAATCTGACGTGTCATGATTGACCTCCTAAAACGCGCTTGACATTTACACGTTGTAAACTATAATTACATATTGTAAACTAATTAATCAAGTTTCACAATCTTATTTTACCAAAAGAAAGTCACATTAATGAATATAATTTTACTAGGAATCATCGGACTTATTATTGGTACTTTTGTAATTCTGTTTGGTGGCGGTGGTGCTGCAATCTATCTTGGAATCTTGACCGGACTCTTTGGACTTCGCGCTTCAGCCGCTGCAGCTACCTCACTTGTAACTGTTCTACCTTCACTAATGATGGGAACTTGGCGTTATTATCGTCAAGGTCAAATAAATACCAAGGTGGGTAATCAAATGTTAGTAACCGCCATCCCTGCAGTAATCGTTGGCTCTTTAATTTCCGGTTACATTCCAAATAGCATTTATACTTGGTTAATTGGACTTATTCTTATCGTTTTGGGACTCAATATGTTCTTACAAAAAACTTCTAAAAAAGCTTCTGTAAATGATAAGGTTGCCCATTCAGCTCGTTTAAAAGCCGGAATATATGGTATCTTGGGCGGTTTAATGGTTGGTGTTGCAGGAATGAGTGGTGGTGCTGTAATTATTGCCGGTCTATTTCTTCTTGGACTACAAGCCTTTAATGCAACCGCAACGAGTGCCTATGTACTTGTATTTATGACCGCCGTTGGAACTTTGTTTCACATTGCAGGTGGTCAGGTTGATTGGTCTGCGGGTTTACCTTTAATGATTGGTGCGTTATTTGGTGCTATAATTGCTCCCAAATTATCGCTGAAGCTCGCTAAGACACAATCAATTAAATATATGAAACCAGCAATTGGTGTTTTTCTTACCTTATTAGGAATTAAATCACTTTTGTAATTCTTACAAGTTAGTTCAAAACTTTATTTTTACTAAAAAAGAATCCACAACTGTGAATTCTTTTTTGGTCTAATAGAGACCTTTTGCTATTAGTCTAATTCTAAATACTACCTCAAACTACGCTTCAGCATCGTTCACATTAAAGGTTGGATTTAACTGCATTGCAGCTAGCCGTTGTCTTCCCCAGGCACCCATCGCTTCAACTATGGGGATTAATGATCGTCCAAGCGGTGTAATTGAATATTCAACATGGAGTTGCTTTTCTTCAAATACTTTTCTAGTGATTAATCCATCGGCTTCAAGTTCACGTAACTGATTCGTTAACACCTTATGTGTAATCGTTGGCAAAAGATTGCGAAGACCATTGAATCGATACGAATGGTGTTCATTTAAATGGCACAGTATCACAAGTTTCCATTTTCCAGAAAACATTGCAAGTGTAAACTCCTTTTCGCAACTATAATCACCATTTCCTAATCGTGCCATGACATCTTTTCGAACAACATCAGTCATAAAATTACCTCTTTAAAAATAAAACTTGTTACTTCATCGTAACATGAACATGAATCACACAAAATCAATACTAACTAAAGGTTGAAAGTATCAAAATCACTTCAATAACTGCTGTTAAACGACTTAGTATACAAGAAATAGTTTAACTGCCGTCCTGCGGCTCACTTGGTCTGGAACGGGGTGGGCACGATTTGAAGCCAAGAAGAACACTTGTCTTCAAACTCGGCCTTATTCTAAGTAATAAATTACTAAGAATAATTTCACCCCTGAGACCAATCGCCTTCGGACTAAGAATGTTTGATGTTAAATAATGCTCAGTGATATTGATGTCACACCTTTTATATCAGTGTGTTGGTTGCAAAAATCAGACCTAGTCTGGAAGCAAATGGGCTCAGTAGTGTCGTTTATCTTAGCGGGTTTCGCTTAGATAAAGGCCGAGCTTAGAGACATGGTTTGCGGCTCCAAGTCGTGCCAACTACGTTCCAGCCCAAATTTGCTGGAAGACGACATTTTAATCTAATTTTGTTGTCATAAATGCTTTTGTATCAGGCAATGAAATGCATTTTTGTGCTTTCAACCTTTAAATACTAACTAAAAATAATTATTATCCAAAAAAGTGTCAACAAGCCTGCTTGCTTGTTGACACTTAGCTTACAAGTAATGAAACGTTTGCGGAGCACTCGTTTTCCTCACTCAATACTAGTTAATGATTGCGTCAATGGTTGAAACCTCTTCATCCGTAAAGCTCAGATGTTCGAGTGCCTTTAGATTATCATCAAGATGTTTAATATTAGTCGTGCCAATAATCACACTAGTCACAACTGGATCACGTAGTAACCACGCTAATGATAGTTGACTTAAGGTTTGGTGCCGCCTGCTGGCCACTTCATTAAGTTGATTTAATTTATGCACAAGCACGTCACTACCATTTGCGAATAATTTTTTATTGGTATGATGAATTGGAAAAGTTTCTGGAATTCCCTTTAAGTATCGATCAGACAAAAGTCCCTCAGCAAGAGGTCCATAAGCAATGAGACCAGCACCACCATCTCGTAATGTATCCAAAATGCCAGTATCTTTTACGTTTGAATTAAGCATGTTCATGCTCATCTGATCAAGAACAAATGGTGTACCTAATTTTTTAAACAATTTGATTACTTGCTCTAATTGCGGTTTTTCATAATTTGATACACCAACGTACAACGCCTTACCAGCGCGGACAATGTCATCAAGTGCTCTAACTGTTTCTTCAATCGGGGTTTGATCATCATAGCGATGGGCGTAAAAAACATCAACATAACCAAGACCCAATCGTTTCAAAGAATCATCTATTCCCTGTAAAAGTGATTTTCTTGAAGTACCAATTCCGTATGGTCCGTCATGAACCTCATAACCAACCTTAGTTGAAATAACCAATTCATCACGATAAGCCTTTAAATCCTGACGGAGCACTTGACCTAGCAGTTGTTCCGTACTTCCGAAACCAGAACCATCGTTACCGTAACTATTAGCAACATCAAAATGAAATACGCCATGATCAAATGCATGAAGAATAACTTTACGTCGATCATTTATCGGATCATTACTCCCATAATGACGCCATAATCCGAGAGAAATTGGTGGCAACATTAAACCGGTCTTCCCTGCATGTCGAAGTGACAAATTTTCATAACGTGTATTAGATGCTTTGTACATTTCATCCATTCCCTTCATATTTCTTACATCATCCATGTTAATTCATAAACTAGTTTAGAACAATAACGCACTTAAAAGTGCCTTGAGTTACTGATGTGTATACAGAATTTTGAGCACAAAAAAAGAACCCACAAACGTGGATTCTTTTGGGATGTCTGCAAATTACTTAACAGTAACTGTAGCGCCAGCTGCTTCAAGTTTAGCTTTAACATCGTTTGCTTCGTCTTCAGAAACGTCTTCTTTGATTGCTGAAGGTGCCTTGTCAACAAGGTCCTTAGCATCTTTCAAGCCAAGACCAGTGATTTCACGAACAGCCTTGATTGCTTTAACCTTAGCTGAACCAGCTTCTGTTAATTCAACAGTAAATGTTGTCTTTACAGCAGTTGCATCACCAGCAGCACCTGCAGCAGCAACTGGAGCAGCTGCAGAAACACCGAATTCGTCTTCGATAGCTTTAACTAAGTCATTTAAGTCAGTAATTGAAGCACCTTTTAAGTCTTCAATAAATTGGTCTTTATCTAATGCCATTTTTGTATCCTCCATTTAATTGTCTAATTTAATTATGCAGCGTCTTCTTCAGACTTCTTATCTGCAACAGCCTTAACTGCATATGCCACATTACGTACAGGTGCTTGTAATACATTAGCAAGCATGCTGAGCAAGTCTTCACGGCTTGGCATTGAAGCATATGTGTTGATTTCTTCGATTGAAGCTACTTTACCTTCGATCATGCCACCCTTAAGTGTAAGTGCGTCATGTTCATCAGCAAATTTCTTCAAAATCTTTGCAGGGGCTACTGGATCCTCATCAGAGAATGCAACAGCACTTGGTCCAACAAAGACATCATTTAAGTCTTTATAACCAGCTTTTTCTGCAGCACGAGTCAAAATCTTGTTTTTAATCACATGCAATGTAACACCAGCATCACGTAATTCCTTACGTAACTCAGTGTCTTCTGCAACTGTTAATCCACGAGAATCAACAACGATTGCGGAAGCGGCTTTGCTAAAATAATCAACAGCTGTATCAACAATTGCTGCTTTTTTAGCGATTGCTTCTTTACTCATTAATTTTCACCTCCAGCAATTTTTTTAATTATAAAAAAATCCGCACCCAGACCTGGGATACGGAAATTTACATTTCTACGTTCCTCGGCAGGTAAAATTAAGACGAATCAACGTCACCTGAGTCTTAGGCAAATTTTATTATAATTTACTTATCCAAGTTACCATAGAAAACATCTCTATGTCAACACACAATTAATTAAAACTGTGCCAAGTCAACATGAACGCCAGGGCCAAATGTTGAAGCCACAGAAACGTTTTGGACGTATGTTCCTTTGACAGAAGCAGGACGTGCACGCACAATAGTGTCCTCAATAACTGTTAAATTACCAAGTAATTTGTCAGCATCAAATGATACTTTACCAATTGGCACATGAACGTTACCATCACGGTCAGTTCTGTAAGTAACTTTTCCAGCTTTAGATTCTGTAACAGCCTTAGTTACATCCATTGTAACAGTACCAGTCTTAGGGTTAGGCATTAATCCCTTTGGTCCAAGAACTCGGCCTAAACGTCCAACTTGAGCCATCATATCAGGTGTTGCAATTGCAACATCGAAATCAAGCCAGCCGCCCTGGATACGTTGAACTAAGTCATCGTCACCCACAACGTCTGCACCAGCTGCTTGTGCATCTTTAGCTTTTTCGCCTTTAGCAAAAACGATAACTGTTTGTTCTTTACCTGTACCATTTGGTAAAACAACAGCGCCACGTAATTGTTGGTCAGCTTGTTTTGTATCTACGTTTAACTTAAATACTGTTTCTACGGTTGCATCGAATTTAGCAAAATCAACTTTTTTAACTAATTCTAATGCTTCCTTTGGTGCATATGCTTTTGTCGTATCAACTTGCTTTAAAGCGTCTTGATACTTTTTACCTCTTTTTGCCATCTGTGTTTTCCTCCTTGCAAATGTGGTTTAACGGATTTTCCTCCCACTTGATACATCCATTTTAATGGAGTATCCGACTACAACAACTTAGTCTTTAACTTCAAAGCCCATGCTGCGTGCAGTACCTTCGACCATGCGCATTGCAGACTCAACGTTTGCAGCGTTTAGATCTTGCATTTTTGTTTCGGCGATTTCCTTAACTTGATCCTTGGTTACAGTTGCAACCTTGTTTGTGTTAGGTTCACCAGAACCATGTTCAACACCGGCAGCTTTCTTCAAGAGAACAGAAGCAGGTGGAGTCTTTGTAACGAAGTCGAATGAACGATCTTCATAAACAGTAATTACAACAGGAATTAACATGCCAGCTTGGTCAGCTGTACGTGCATTAAATTCCTTTGTGAATCCCATAATATTAATACCTGCTTGTCCTAAAGCTGGACCAACTGGTGGAGCCGGAGTTGCTTTTCCGGCGGGAATTTGCAATTTAACAACGTTTGCTACTTTTTTTGCCACGAGACATACCTCCTTATAAGTCCGTGTGTGGTATGATGAGGATTTAAATTTCCTCTCCCACGCTTATATATGCACAAAAGCATACTTTAAAAGTATACCATGTAACCATCAAAAGGACAAACTCACTAATCAAGTTTATCGATTTGTTCCATATCTAGTTCGGTGCTTGTTTCGCGACCAAACATGTTGATATTAACTTTAAGTTTCATATTCTTATTGTCTACTTCAGTAATCTTACCAGTCAAACCAGAGAAAGCGCCATCAACGATCTTAACAGTTTCGCCTTCTTCAACTTCAATGGTAGCGTGACGAACAGACATCCCTAGGTGACGTAAAATTCTTTCTGCCTCATCTGGTAATAATGGTGATGGCTTACTTCCTGAACCGTGTGAACCGACAAATCCAGTTACTCCTGGTGTATTTCGCACAATATACCAAGCCTGGTCACTCATAACCATTTCTACTAAAACGTAGCCAGGGAATTCTTTTTTCATGGTAACTTTGTCTTTACCATTTTTGCTTTCGTGTTCTTCTTCTTCAGGTACAACTACCCGAAAAATATTATTCTGCATTCCCATTGATTGAGAACGAGATTCAAGGTTTGCCTTAACTTTATTTTCATATCCTGAATAAGTATGTAAAACATACCAATTTTTTGCAGCAGTTTCCAATTGTATTCTCCTTTTTGTAATTAACAATCAATTCTAGTTTGCAGTAACCAAACGACTCGCGCTGGTAATTTAAACAAAATAAAAAAACTCCGTCTACACGAAGTTCCAACACCATCATTGTATCAAAAAAATTGGATTAGTGCCATGTTTTACTGGAATAAACCAAGAAAAATCTGAACTAACCAATCTACCAGTGCAAAAAAGCCAACAAAGAATACTGAGAGTCCAATGACAGAAGACGCATCTTTGCGAAGTTGATGGCCATTTGGCCACGTCACATCATGCATCTCTTGAATAACACTTTTAATAAATTTCATTGAACTTTCCTCCTAGCGCGTTTCTCGATGTAATGTGTGCTTGTTGCAGTGCTTACAATACTTTTTAATCTCTAATCTTGTGGTTCGGTTAGGATTGGCCGCAACTGTGTAGTTACGTGATCCGCAGACAGAACATGCTAAGGCAATTTGTTTTTGTGCCATAATTTATCTCCCTAATTAATCAAAGTTAACTTTATCATGCCAACCCCACCATGTCAATTTCAACCCTTCAATAGTATGTGTCAAGTTTTAGTAGGTAGTGCTTCTAATTAGATTTTATTTATGTTTTTAACTACTTTTTGTTTCGTTCCGGCGTTGATGCGGGGTCGTGTGGGTCGCTTACGAGCTAACTTCTTGCCCTTCAGGCCAGAAGTGGATCTCTCCAGTCTCCCATGTCTCTAAGCGATAAATCGCTAAGTGACATCGACACACTCTTTCACCAACGCCTCCACTCCACCTGTTATTCAAATCCTATGAAATAGCCTTCACCAAATTACCCATAGCACTGCTAGTTGCTGCGTCTAATGAAATACTGCCGTGCCTAATTCCTTGATGTTGTGTAAAAGGCTGTTTAAGAAAATAACTAGCGGCCACTTTAACTGGCATGATGCTTATTGGCAAGGTATTGGTCATCTTTATCATTGCTGTTTCTAATTGCCCGTTAATTTCACTGGTAATCACCGCAATCATCGCCTTCAATCCAGCTTTACTCCAAGAGCGACCTTGATGTTTTAACCGATAGGTAAAGCGTCGATGATTACTTTCACAGCCACCTAAACACACGGTTTCGGTAGCTAAGCTTCGCTTGTTGGCTGGCTTTAAATAATTCCAGTTACGTTTCAAGTAACTCCGTAAAAGTTGAATTGCTTCCAGACTATCTGCATCATTGGCTTGAAACTCACACGTATCAAGGACAATTTGAACTTGATCATTATCCCAATTATGCACACCCTGAAATAGTTTACTTTGCAGAATCTTAGGCATCTTGCTTAATCGACTACGAATTTTTCGGTTCAAGTGATAACGATCTAAAAAGTGCTCATGTTTTTTGGCCCCAACCGCTAATTCATCAAAGCAGGATGGTTCATAGCCACTCCCATTATCGCTACCGGTAATCATTATAGTTGCTCGTAAATCATAATTCTGATCGAGATAATCTTGTACTTGATTAAAAACTGCTTGCCGGTTTAATCCCGTAAATACATGCCGGTTTAACGTCTGACGTCGTCGGCCATTTTGGCTAATACCTTCCGTTAGTTGCAGTCGATGAATAAGGACATTTTTATGGTGTTGCTTAGCCTTTAAGGCCACACAAAAGGCATCGCCTTCCAAATACAGATAAGGAACTTGTCGTTTCTTTTCGATGTTCACTAATGTAGTCTCTTCACGTTGTTTTTCACATTGTTCACCCGCTGATTGATAAAGTTGATCCACCTTTTGATGACTGATGGAAAGTGGGGTCAAAAGGTTAACAGCCAAGGCTGTTGTCCGTAAAACACTATGTGAAGCTAGCTTAGCGACCTTTTCAACCATCAAAGGTGAAAACCTACTTCGTGGAATTAACTGTAAGTACCGGTCTAAAGGATAGACATAGGTTTTGTCATTTAATCTAACCAAACGACGTCTAAAAGTAACTGTTCCGCACATAAAATTTAACGTTCGTTGTCGTTTGCCAATAATTTCTCGATATTCTGTTTCTCCAATTAAAAGATCATCTAAATCCTCTAATGCTTGGCCTAAAGCCGTGGCAATCAATGCCTGGCACCGAATCATTAAATCCTGTTCCGCATTAAATAAACTATTACTTTCCTTTAAAACTGTCATGATTTCTGTTAAAATCTGAGACATGAAGACCGTTACCTCCTAATTTTTGGCTGCTATACCTAATTAGAAGATTAACGGTCTTCTCGTGTTTTGAAAAGGCTTTTTTTCACTTTCCTACTAAAACTTTACACTAACCCTTCAATATAATTGAATACCACAAAAAATAGGACATTTGCCCTATTTTTATCACTGATTATGAGAAATTCGTTGTTCAAACTTATTTCGACAACGACTGATCGCATTTAAAACTTTGGAAGATTCACACCCTAATAACGACGCAATTTCTGTAGAGCTTTTCCCGGAAAAAAAATATCGAAAAACTCGCGCTTCAAATACAGATAAATCTGAATAATAACGTTCACAGTTTTCCTTTAACACAGCCATTTCGTGAGGCCCGCCATGTTTAGTCATAAACAAGCGTTCATATTCGTTATTTTCCTCTTGCATCGCTTCTAACGAATTGCTGAATAAGTCAGAACGTCTTTTAAACGCCATTTCTCTACGAATTAAACTACAAACCCGATTTTGAAAGTTTGCCTGAAAAAACTTTCCTACAGTGATGTGTCGTTTACTATCATAGTTAGCAATTGTATTAAAGAACACAATTCTTCCCTCTTGTAACCAATCGTCTAATTCATATCCTCGTAAAAAATATTTTTCCTTAATATGAATTACAATTGGACTATACTGTCGAAATAAAAGTTCAAAACTTGCCGAATCACCGAATTTGGCTTTTTCAATTAATGTCAATTCAGTTTTACATGTTTTATCTAACATTCCTAACTCCTAACCAGCCTCCTCAAGAAAACAATATAGCAGATTATTAATTAGTTTTACAAGGGAACGTACGTTTAAAACGCTTATTTGGCGCTGCTTATGAGCATAATTAAAAACGAAATCATCTGCAAACTTCGCAGTTAATTTCGTTTTCTTCTAGGTAATCTTCATTTTTGTCGGAGTTTTTATAAAGAATGTCGTGTTGAAAAACCTTGATAAATTAATAGGCTTGCTGCCACACTTGCATTCAAACTTTGAACTTGACCCACCATCGGAATCGTTAAAGTTTCATCGACCTGTTTTTTAAGAAGGGGTGAAATTCCTTTACCCTCGTTTCCAATAATCAAACCAACTGAGCCTTTTGCATCCCATTTACGATAATCGGTACCATTCATATCAGTTCCAAAGATCCACATACCGCGTTTCTTTAAATCTTTAACCGTATTAACTAAATTGGTCACGCGAACAACTGGCACATGTTCAATCGCGCCTGCTGAAGTTTTGGCAACCGTACTGGTCAATCCGACAGCCCGATGCTTAGGAATAATGACACCATGGACACCTGCAGCATCTGCTGTTCGTAAAATTGATCCCAAATTGTGTGGATCCTCAATATTATCCAGAATCAACACAAAAGGTGCTTCATCTTTAGCACTAACCTTTTGAAAAACATCATCTAAATTAGCGTATTCAAAAGCAGCAATTGCCAATACTACCCCTTGATGATTTTGTCCATCAGCTAAATGATCCAGCTTATGCTTTGGTACCTGTGACACAATAAGTTTGCGTTTTTCTGCCAGCTTAACAATATCGTGAATTGCATCGGCTTTTAGCCCTTCTTGCACAAACACTTTATTAATTGTTTGCTGTGATTTCAAGGCCGAAACTGCAGGATGACGTCCAATAATAAAATCGCCCTGTGCGTCCTCAGTTTGTGGTGCTTTATTTTCATTTTGTGGCATGACTAATTTTTCCTTCCTCTACTTGATCAATACACCAATTTGCCAGCCAATCTAAGCGTTCTTGTTGCCCACTTAAAGAAAGATAACCCATTAATGCTTCAAATCCCGTGGAAATCCGATAGGTTAAAACAGAGGTATTTTTAGCCGAAGTATGACTTTTGGCATTACGTCCTCGTTTAAAGTACTCCTCTTCAGTTTCAGTTAAAATTTTCTGATACGTCATTGCCTGAATCAAAGCGGCTTGAGCTTTAGCTGAAACAAAATTGGTAGCTGTATGATGCAACTTAGTTGGTTTGGTCAGCCCTTTGTTAATTAAATGTCTTCTGATGTAAACCTCGTATACTGCATCGCCTAAATAGGCTAAGGCAATGCCATTTAATTGTTTATAATCTCCATTTTCTGTCATTTACTATTCCCTTTTCCACCGAGTTCCTTGGGGGGTATCCTCCAAGATAATTCCCTGGTCTTTTAATTGATCGCGAATTTCATCACTGCGTTGAAAATTCTTATTCTCTCTAGCTTGATTGCGTTGTACAATCAGTTGTTTAATGGTTTCATCCTCTAACTTAGTTTCTTCTAATTTAACACCAAAAATACTAACCAATTGGACAAATCTTGTTTTTAATAAATCAAGCGAGTCACGTTTTACCACATCACGTTCACTATAGACATTCAATTCTTTAGCCAGTTCATAAACAACGGCAATCCCATTTTGCACGTTAAAATCATCATCCATAGCCTGCTTGAATTCATCTGTTAACTGATTTACCCGAGTAGTGATTTCCGGATCTTCTCCTTCATCTGCACCCTGATAACGATAAGTCAAATTAGCAAACGCGTTTTGCAATTTAGTCAAGTTATTTCCAGCTTCCGCCAAATTCTCACGGGTATACTGAATAGGCCGCCGATACTGCGTAGTTGCCATAAATAAACGTAATATTTGTGGATCCATCTCTTGAATAATATCATGAACCGTCACAAAGTTACCTAATGATTTACTCATCTTTTCGTTTTCATCACCAACCGTGATAAAACCATTATGCATCCAGTAATGAGCAAACGTTTTGCCTGTTTTGGCCTCACTTTGAGCAATTTCATTTTCATGATGTGGAAATTCAAGGTCCTCACCACCACCATGAATATCAATGGTATCCCCTAAATATTTAGTGGACATAACGGAGCATTCAATATGCCAACCAGGACGACCTTTTCCCCACGGTGCTTCCCACGAAATTTCATCTGCCTTTGTTTTTTTCCATAGTGCAAAGTCAATTGGGTCTTCTTTTCGTGCTGTTTCCTCATCATTTACATGTTCACTAGCGCCCTGCTCAAGTTGATCAATATTTTGTCCGGAAAGTTTGCCATAGTTTTTAAACATTCTTGTCCGATAGTAAACATCACCATCAGATTTATAAGCGTATCCCTTATCTAACAACACCTGAATAAAATTAATAATTTCCGGAATGTTTTCTGTTGCCCGAGGATTTACAGTAGCCGGTTCAACATTAATTACTTTACTATCCTTCATAAAAGCTGCAATATATTTCGCAGCTAGTTTTGGAACCGTCGTATGATCCTGCTTAGCTGTATTGATCATGTGATCATCAACATCAGTAAAATTCGAAACAAAATTAACCTTATATCCGCGATATTCAAAATAGCGCCGAATTGTATCAAACGCAATGATACTGCGTGCATTACCAATATGAATGTAATTATATACAGTGGGGCCACACACGTACATATTCACAACTCCGGGAGTAATTGGCTTAAACGGTTCTTTTTGACGTGTCATTGTATTATAAAGATTAATCATCCAAACGGCCTCTTTTCATTTTTTATTCTGGTTTGATTTTATCACATATCTTAAAGACAACCTAGGAAACTCCTTATGCCATACACAAAAAAGAGCAGCCTTCTTGGCCACTCTTTCAAGTTTTTAGCTTAATTCATCAATCATAGCTTTCAAATGTGACATTGCTGTCTTTTGACCCAAAAGTTCGATTGTTTCAGGTAATTCCGGACCATGCATTTCGTGTGTGATGGCAATTCGAATTGGCATCCACAAAGCACGTCCCTTAACGCCAGTTGCTTTTTGCACCTTTTTAATAGCAGCCAAAATTTCAACCGTATCAAATATTTCCATTTTTTCAAACTGTGCATACATTGCTTTCAGAACTGGCAAAGCAGTTTCAACAGAAATCTCTTGTTTAGATTCTTCATCAATTTCATCTGGACCATTGAAGAATAAATCTGCCATTTCGTTAATTTGTGCGGTATAACTCATTTGACGTTTGTAAACATTAATGAGTTTACGTGCCCACTCAACGCGTTGTGGCGCCGGATTCTTTTCAATATTGCCTGCCTTAATTAGTTGACGTAAAGCAGAATCCATTACTTTATCTTCATCAGCAGATTTAACGTACTGATTATTAATCCATTCTAGCTTTTTACCATCAAAAGCAGCTGGAGACTTGCTCAAGCGCTTCTCATCGTACATTTTAATCAATTCACGTTGCGTAAAGATTTCACTTTCACCAACTGGTGACCAACCAAGTAACACAATAAAATTAAGCATAGCATCTGGTAAGTAACCTAATGAACGATACTGTTCAATAAACTGAAGCACGCTTTCATCACGTTTACTTAACTTTTTGCCAGTTTCACTATTAATGATTAAACTCATATGACCAAACTTAGGTGGTTGCCAACCAAAGGCCTCATAAATCATCAATTGTTTTGGTGTGTTTGCCACATGATCATCCCCACGGAAAACATGTGAAATTTCCATTTTATGATCATCAACCACAACGGCAAAGTTATAAGTTGGCATTCCATCCCGTTTCTGAATGACAAAATCGCCACCAATTGTACTAGAATCAAATGAAATCTTACCTTTAACGATGTCATCCCAAGCATAAGTCTTGTGTTCAGGAACCCGGAAACGAATGACTGGTTCTAAACCAGCCGCCTTAGATTCAGCAATTTTAGCTTGAATTTCATCATCGCTCATTCCGGCATATTCATAAACATAACGAGGCATTTCGCCACGCGCCTTTTGCTCTTCACGTTGTTTTTGAAGTTCCTCTTCTGTCTCATAAGATTCATAAGCCAGGTTTTTATCTAACAACTCTTGAATTAAAGGTTCATAAATGGCCTTTCGTTCAGACTGACGATAAGGACCATAGTCACCAGATTTGTCAGGACCTTCATCCCAATCCAAGCCTAACCATTTCAGATTATCAAGTTGGCTACGTTCACCATCCTTGATGTTACGGCTGGTATCCGTATCCTCAATTCGAATAATAAACTTGCCTTTGTAATGACGCGCAAACAGATAATTAAATAGTGCTGTTCGTGCATTACCAATATGCAAATGACCAGTAGGACTTGGTGCATAACGAACACGAATCTTACTTTTTGCCAAAATTAACGCCTCTTTCTAAGTTTTTCACATTTTATTGCTTAATCAATTGTACAATTGCCGTTCAAATAAATAAAGTCACAATCCTAGCTATTTTCAGAGTTTCGATCACTAATACCTCGCGTTGAATGCAATGGTTTCGCAAAAATCATACGACCCGCATCAGTTTGCAATGCACTGGTAACAACGACATCTAGTTCTTGATTAATGAAATACTTGCCTTCTTCAACCACAACCATGGTGCCATCATCCAAATAAGCAACTCCTTGTTGCCGTTCAGTTCCGTTTTTGACAACCATGACATGTAAATTTTCACCAGGAATGACCCGTGGCTTCAAAGCATTAGCTAACGCATTGATATTTAGAACCTGCACATTTTGGAATTGACTTACTTTGTTGAGATTAAAATCGTTAGTAACGATCACAGCATCTTTATCTTTAGCTAATCGAATAAGTTTACTATCAACTTCATCAATCTCTTTATAGTCGCCTTCATACATTTCGACCGGAATAATATGTTCATTTTGTAACTTATTTAAAATATCCAGCCCACGTCGTCCTCGAACACGTTTGATACTATCCGAAGAATCTGCAATATACTGTAATTCATACAACACAAAATTTGGCACTAACAAAGTTCCCTCAATAAAACCCGTTTTGATCAAATCATAGATTCGGCCATCAATCAAAATATTGGTATCCAAAATTTTATAATGATGAAAATTATCAGTAAATTTTCGATCTAATACATTTTTGGCGCTTTCGGGTTCCTTTCTTCGAGTAAACAACTTACGCCACTCATCGGCCTGGGTAGTTCCTATTCGAAAACCAAGATACCCCAAAGTTAACATTAAAATAATTGGGACAACAGTGTTTAAAAAGAAAATTTGTTGGCGATAAAACAAAGTCGAAATCAAAATTGCTAATACCAATCCGACTACGGTTGACAAGCTACCGTACAGTAAACGAACCGGTGGTATTTTTGAAATTTGCTTTTCCAACCGATTTACGAGGCGTTCAACATAGCCAGCTAAGAGCATTGAAATAATAAAGAAAATAATTGCACCAACCAAGAAATTTGTAACTGAATTACTTAGCCACCAGTGATCACCCAACGACAATAAAATCCACAGCGGTGGTAACAAAATAACGCCCAACGCACCACCTGCCAAGGCAAAGACAGATTTAATAATATTTTTTTTCATCAAACATCCCTCCTTTCAAAATTAAAACCAATTATTTAAAAATCTTATGCAGCGCTTCACTTAAAGTAGCCACTCCTACAACCTGAATACCAGTCGGTGGTGTCCACCCCTGCAAATTGTTCTTTGGTACATAGATCCGTTTGAAACCTAGTTTTTGAGCTTCTGCCACACGTTGCTCAATTCGATTTACCCGGCGAATTTCACCAGTCAATCCAATTTCACCCACAAACGAATCCATTGGATCTGTCCCTTTGTTCCGATAACTTGAAGCAATACTAATCGCAATGGCTAAATCAATCGCTGGCTCGTCTAATTTTACGCCACCAGCCGCCTTTAAATAGGCATCCTGATTTTGTAAAAGAAAATTAGCTCTTTTTTCAAGCACGGCCATGATCAACGAAACACGATTATGATCCAAACCGCTAGCCGTTCGCTTAGCATTTCCAAAGGTTGTCGGCGTAATTAGAGCCTGGACTTCTACCAAAATAGGACGCGTACCTTCCATTGACACCACAATTGCGGAACCAGTTGCGTCTTTCAAACGTTCCTCTAAAAAGATCTCAGAAGGATTGGCTACCTCGGTTAAACCTGTCTCGCGCATTTCAAAGATGCCTAACTCGTTTGTTGAACCAAATCGATTCTTAACCGCTCGTAGAATTCGGTACGTGTGATGCAAATCACCTTCAAAATACAAAACAGTATCTACCATATGCTCCAAAATTTTGGGACCAGCAATGGCACCGCCTTTGGTCACGTGACCCACGATAAAAATCGTAATATTGTTTGTTTTGGCAATTTGCATCAATTCAGCTGTAATTTCACGTACCTGAGCCACACTACCAACTGTAGATTGAATGTCTGGCTCCTGCATCGTTTGAATAGAATCGATGACGACATAAGTTGGTTTAAGTTCTTTGATTGCAGCTTGAATGCTATTCATATCTGTTTCTGGAAACAAATAAAAGTTTTCACTTGCAACATTCAAGCGATCGGCCCGCATTTTGATTTGGGCCGCACTTTCTTCTCCTGAAACATACAACACGCGATGCTTTTTTTCGCTTAATTGACCAGAAATTTGTAGCAGTAGCGTTGATTTTCCAATTCCCGGATCTCCACCAATCAAAACCAGCGAACCGGAAACAATTCCACCACCCAAAACACGATTAAACTCTTCTAATCCAGTTTTGACACGCGGAGTCTCTGTCATATCAACTTGGCTAATCAACTGTGGCTTGGCGTGCTGTCCTTCAAAGCTAATCCGTGCCTTATGATTCACTTTTTCACTTTCAACACGTTCTTCAACTAATGTGTTCCATTGACCACAGCTTGGACAACGGCCCAAAAAACGGGGTGAAACGTACCCGCAATTTTGACAGACAAACTGTGTTTTTGCTTTTGCCATTGTGATATCGGCTCCCTTCAATTTTAGCATATTCTTAAGGAAACAATTGATCTGAAAATATCTTTATAAATCCTTAAACTTACTACTTACCAGATGAACCAAAACCACCCACTCGCTTAGTTGCATGCTCATCTTTACCATCGGCCTGCAAATAAGGCATAAAGATTCCCTGACCGATTCGTTCGCCCTTTTTAATCGTAATATCTCGAAGACCCATATTGATCAATTGAAAATAGATCTCACCCTCATTACTATCGTTGTTATAATAATCTGCATCAATAATGCCAACACCATTAGGTAAGATCAAATTGCGTTTCAACGGATTGCTTGATCGATTAGCAGCCAGTAAAAATTCATCATCTTGCATATAAGCTTTAATTCCGGTTGGAACCAAAAAAGGTTTTAAATCCTTACCACCATTTAGTAAATCCGTTTCACTAACAGCTTGCTTATGGCGTAATGCCCAGAGAACTTTCAAAAAATTGCCCTTCCAAATGGAAGGTAAAACAAAATCCGTAGCCGCTTCAAAATCATAACCAGCCGCATGGTTGGTCGAACGATATGGAAGATTCAGATTTTTATCTTGGTATTTGGAAACAATTTCAAAACCACGTTTCATATTAAAAATTCCCTTCTTGTTTATCTAATGTGTAAATTCGCATTAAAAAGTTTAATCTTTGTACATTATCCGTTTGAAACCAAGTTTTGTAAACTAATTCATTCAGTAAAAGGGAGAAATTTAAGTTTTCTAATTGACTTTGCAAAATACGAAAGCGACAATTAATGTAAATAAACAATTTTTAGAGGGATGTGTTGGGATGGAATTCACTAATGACGGCAAAAAAATCAGTTTTACTTATCACGAAAAAATTGGTGGTTGTGTCACTTACTTTTTCATTAAGAAACAAGAAACTATAGTTATTGAACAGGTCTTTGTAAATCCAGAATTACGTGGTCAAGGTTTAGCACAACAACTCATGCTGAAGATCTTGAGCTTTGCTAAAGAACAGCATAAAAAAATCTATCCATTATGTCCTTATGCGCGAACTTATTTAAAAAAACATACCGAGTATCAGGCGCTGATTGATGATCACACTACTCTAGAAACCAAAAATGAAATGGAGAAAAACAATGGATCAAAATGAACTTAAGAAATTAGTC
This sequence comes from Pediococcus ethanolidurans, assembly GCF_964062635.1. NCBI lineage: Bacteria > Bacillati > Bacillota > Bacilli > Lactobacillales > Lactobacillaceae > Pediococcus > Pediococcus ethanolidurans. The sequence goes on along the minus strand of NZ_OZ061250.1, from coordinate 1,234,968 downwards.
GGTCAAGAAGCTGTCAAATTTATTCAAGATAACACAGTCGTTGGTCTTGGCACAGGTTCCACCGTTAAATTTATGGTCGATGCCCTTGGTGAACGCGTTAAAAAGGAAAATCTTCACATTATCGGTGTTCCAACTTCAAATCGAACTGCTAAACAAGCTGAATCATTAGGTATTCAGGTCAAGTCGGTCGATGAAGTGGACCATATTGATCTTACTATCGATGGTGCCGATGAAATTAGCGCAGATTATCAAGGCATTAAGGGTGGCGGTGCTGCTCATCTGTTTGAAAAAATTGTGGCAACCAATTCTACCAAAGTCATGTGGATTGTGGATGAATCCAAAATGGTTCAAGGACTTGGTAAATTCCCCTTACCTTTGGAAGTAATTCCCTATGGTAGTCAACAAGTCTACAAAAAACTAACGGCCAAAGGACTTCATCCGCAGTTCAGACTGGATGAAAATGGCGACCATGTTTTAACCGATTCAAAAAATTATGTCATTGATCTTCATTTAGGGAAAATTGAACATCCTCACGAATTGGCCGATTATTTAATCAAACAGGTTGGCATTGTTGAACAGGGTCTCTTTTTAGATATGGTCAATACCATCATTGTGGGTCGCCAAAATGGTCCTGAAGTTATCCAAGCCCGTCCCTAAACAGTTTTTAATCAAGATTTAAGCATTTACTAATTATTCTTTTTCGACTACAATGTTTATATATCATAGGTTAGGAGTGAATAAATTGAGTAATAACAGTATTTCTAAAGATCAAGTTGCTCGTTACGCAAAACATTATAATGAACAAAACAAGTCTAAAGTCCTCGAACGTGCGGTTACTAAAAATGGTATTTTAGCAGCTAGCGAAGGCCTTCGTGGCGGCGCAGACTTCAGCCCAGTTTTTTCAATCGATTTAGAGACAGGTGCTGTTGCTAATCAGAAGCAAAGTGGTCGTTGTTGGATGTTTGCCGCATTAAACACCATGCGTCATCATCTATCTGCAGAGTTTAAGCTCAAGGATTTTGAGCTTTCTCAAAACTACACCTTTTTCTGGGATAAGTTTGAAAAATCAAACTGGTTCTACGAAAATATCATTGCTACTGCTGACAAGCCAACTTCAGATCGTAAAGTTGCCTGGCTTTTAAATGAACCTCAAGGTGATGGTGGTCAGTGGGACATGTTATGTGCCATCATTGACAAATATGGGATCGTTCCAGAATCTGTTTATCCTGAAACCTACAACAGTAACAAGTCTAACGAATTCAACACCCTCTTAAACGAAAAACTTCGTAAAGATGCTGTTGAATTACGTGAACTTGTTAATGCCGGTTCTTCAGACGAACAAGTTCAATCACGCAAAGAAAAAATGTTGGAAGAAGTTTACCGAATGGCTTCATATAGCTTTGGTGAACCACCTACAACTTTTGACTGGGAATACCGTGATGACGACAAGAACTTCCATCGTGAAGCTGGTTTAACGCCTAAGTCATTCTTTGAAAAGTTTGTTGGTTGGGATCTTACTAACTACGTTTCAATCATCAATGCTCCTACTGATGACAAACCATTTAACCATACCTACTCAATTGAAATGTTGGGTAACGTTGTTGGTGGTCGTCAGGTTAAGCATTTAAACTTAAACATGCATGATTTCAAGCAAGCAGCTATTAACCAACTTAAGGCTGGTCATAGTGTTTGGTTTGGTTGTGATGTCGGTCAGCATTCAGAACCAAGAAAACGTGGATTATTGGATCTTGGCGTTTATGATGAAGAAGCTCTTTTTGATATTGATTTATCAATGTCTAAGGCAGAACGTTTGGATTACAGTGAGAGTTTGATGACTCATGCGATGGTCATTACTGGTGTTGATTTAGTTGACGGCGAACCAAAGAAATGGAAAGTCGAAAACAGCTGGGGTGACAAGGTCGGAACTAAGGGTTACATGGTCATGACGGATGAATGGATGAGCGAATATTGCTACCAAGTCGTTGTGGACAAACAATTCTTAACGGAAGATCAACGAAAGGCACAAGCTGAGGAACCAACTCAATTGTTGCCATGGGATCCAATGGGTGCGTTGGCATACAAGAATTAGTGAACGTAACAAAGCGTTAAGACCAAATAAATAGGTAAGGCGGATGACGGGATATTTCCCGGCTGGAGCCTTGCCTATTTATTTAGTCTGCTTTGCGGAGTTGTCCTAAAAAAAGTGAACGCAGAAAAGCAAAAAAATGTTTAAAGGTACATAACTGAAAACTAAAAGAACCAAATCATTCTTAATTATGTAATGCAAAAAGTTAGTGACAATCAAATCAGTTCAAATTTCCCCATTAGTCTTAATTTACACGGAAAAGCTGAACACCCTGAATGCCATTATCATAAGTCCATTTTTTAATCACGTTCATGTCGTTAGTACGATAAAAATCGGCAATTAATTCGTTCCATTTATGCCAATGATTTAAGGGAACATTGATTAAACCAGCACCATTATCAATCATCAGCTTGTTTGCAACTAATGTGGACGCCCTTTTATTTCCATCCCCAAAAATTTGACCGCGTATATAATGATACATTAGTGTCATTGCTTTATCTGTTGTGCTTTTTAAGGAACTTGATAACAAATCCTTTAAAAATTTTTGTTCTTTTCCTGCATCAACAGACTCTGGTACAAAATCTTCACTCGTACCAATTTGCACTATGCTACTACCCTTTTGTAGTTCACCAGGAACTAACGCATCCTGAGCTGAAACAATAGCATTAAACTTTTTCACATAGTCTAATGTCAATGTCTCTTCATTGGGGGTTGTTATCAACTCCCATCCTCGTTTCAAATTTATAATGGTATTTATATCCTTCTACAGAAACGCCATCAACACCCATTCCATCCATAATGGTTTGCGTTTGTGGTAAGGTCGTGTTTATTCCCTCAAAACGTGCATTTGTATGCACTAGTCTAGTAAAATTCATTTTGGCAAACCTAACATTTTGATCACGGGTCAAATTATATTTATCCTTGTACTGCATATGATGGCTACACTCCAATCAGTAACTAATTTAAATTTCAATTAAAGATTATTTTTAAAAAAATTTTATAATTAGGGTTACTATATCGGTAGCATAGCCCTAATCGATTCTCAAAGATAACTCATTCATGACCATATAACAAGCTTCATTGCTAACAAAAAAGAAGGCCAACTACAGCCTTCTCCTCAAAACTCGTTTTTAGCTGGTTCATTTTTAGTCCAGCACTTCTTTGCTCACAATATTCAAATTTTCGTCAAATTGATAAATAATTGGTTCACCATTGGCGACTTCAACGCCATCAATGCCTTCATCGCTAATTTGTTCTAAGTACTTAATGAGGGCACGTAAAGTACTACCATGGGCCACAACCAACTGGTTTTTGCCCGCTAAAAGTTTGGGAGCAATTTGGTCCGTCCAATAAGGCAACAGTCGGTTATAAGCCATCTCAAGGCTCTCGCCACGAGGTTCAACGTCACCCAACTGCATATAACGCCGATCTGACTCAGTTGCCTTCAATAGTGGTGGGACAGCTTTAAAACTACGGCGCCACAAGGCCACTTGATGAACACCATATGTTTTACGTGTTTCATCCTTATTTTGCCCACGAAGTGCACCATAATGTCGCTCATTCAACCGCCAAGCTTTATGAATTGGTAACCAATTTTGGTGAATTTCGTCCATGACGATATCCGCCGTCGTGATTGCCCGCTTTAACAAAGATGTATGCACATCTTCAAACTGAATTCCCGTTTGATAAATAAGCTTTCCAGCTTGATGAGCCTCTTGTCTGCCCTGCTGTGTTAATGGAACATCGCTCCAACCCGTATAAACATTATCACGGTTAGCAATGCTTTGACCATGCCTCAATAAGACTAAGTACGTCATTTTTAATCCTCATCTTCAACATTTGAATTAAAGTCTTCTACTTCTCCAATTAAGTCGTCTGAATCAGTTTTTTTCGTTTTATCAGGATAAACTGGTTGTCCCATTTCGGATCGAATTGATTTTGAACGATTTCCAATAAAGGTAATAACTGAACCTAACAAAATAATCACGATACCAATAATAGTTGGCAAAATAATCTGTTCACTTAAAATTAGCGCCGCTAGTACTGGTGCTAATGCTGGTTTGATAAAGAACACCAAAGAGGCTGTAGAAACGTCTGAAGTTTCCATTGCCAAGAAGTAAAACGCAAATCCTCCACCAGTGACACAAACACCAATAAAGAACAACAATGGTAAATATTGCCAACTAATATTTTGAATAACTGGAATGTTAACAAATTGCTTTAAATAGCTCACTTGCGTCATTGAACGACCGATAACTGGTACATGTGTTAAAGCAACAATTGCCAGCAGTTCAACGGTTCCAGTCAAAAAAGTAAAACAAGTCATCACAATACCGTTTAAATCCCGTTTTTGTGAACCGTACCGTGAAATAATACTATATAAGCCAAAAGTTAAGGCTGAAGTCACAGCCAATGTTAATCCCACAACATTAGTTAAATGGGCTGGATTGACGATTACTAGTAAACCAATCACAGAAACAACTACTGAAATTAAATTAGCACGTCCTAAACGTTCATGCAAGATTAAATATGAAAAAATTAAGGCAAACACAGGATTACAACTAAACAATACTGCAACTGTAGCTGCTGGTGAATATACAATCGCTAGTTGATACAATGTCATACTAATGATAACACAGATAAATCCTGTAATACCAAATAATCTCAAATCTTTCCAATTAAGTTTACGTTGCTGTTTTTTCAAAGAGTTTAAGGCAATTGGTAACAATACTAATCCACCCACGGCAAACCGAATCAAATTCAATTGAATCGGATCAAACGCGCCGCCTGCCATTTTAAGGGCAATTTCCATCAAACTAAACATTAAAGTTGAAAAACTAATGTAACTGACTGTTTTTCTCAATTTCTTTATTATCTCCCAAATATTTTTAAACTGACGTTCTTTTTCCTACAATATTGCTAAAACTTAAGTAATTAATCCTGATTTAACAAATAACATTAATAATGGAATAACTGCCAAACTTAGCAAGGTGGTTTCGGTCACCATAATTGCTGCATACTTTTCGTCTGCATGATACAATTTGGCCACTACTGGGGCATTGGTCATTACTGGCATTGCCGATTGCAAAATAAAAACTTGTTTCATTAATACAGGAACCGGCATTGGTAATACCAGTAGTGTCATGAGAACTGGGGCAAAAATAAATCTCCCTGATAAAACACCCAAACTATCCCGATCAATGGTTACGTTTTGAATACCGGCGCGCTGAATCGCAATTCCAATGAAAAACATGGAAAGTGGAATTGTTAAACCACCAATATACTGACAATCGGTCAATACAAATTGTGGAAGTTGAATATGGAAAATAACCAATAAAACACCCACAATAAAACCAAGTAACGGCGGTGAAAAGATTTTACCCAAAGTGGTCTTCAAATTGAATTTTTCTGAAGTTGTCCCGTCTCTTTGAATTAACCAAACCCCTAACGTCCAAAAAATGGTGGTGTTTGCCATGTAATAAACTAGTACATATGGCAAACTACGATTACCAAACAAGGCCATATTGACCGGTAGACCAATAAAAACAGTGTTAGAATTTAGAAACATTGATTCAAATAATCCCCGGTGTTGTTCCTTAATTTGCATCACTCGATATAAAACTGCCGCTAACGCAAATAAAATTAACATGGATAAAACAGGAAATCTTAAATCTGGTAGTGTACTTAGCAGCTTTTTTGCAGTAAAATCATGAGTAATCGTGCTAATCATATAGGCAGGTAAAGCAATTTGAGTCACTAATTTGGCAATTAGTCGTGAAGAACTTTCGTCAAACCACTTTCGCCAAGACAGGATATATCCAATGGCAATCATCACAATAATGATAATAACGCCTTGAATACTATGTATAAAAATTGTGATTTTATCCCTTCCCTAGATGGTGTATGATAAATGCAACAATGATTAGTATAGCATATTTTCATAGACCATTTTCATAAAAAGGCCGTTGAAATATGATGTAAGCGCGGGGAAAACGTTTTAATTTTAAAATTTAATAATTGAAAAGAGGTTCACCTTAGTGAGTGAGAAACACATGAAAAGTGCCAAAAAATCCCACAAAAAGATCTGGTGGAGTATTGGCATCGTTGCCCTAATTTTGTTGATTGCTGGTGGTGTCAAGGCCTATACAATGTACACTAGTGCTCAAAAAGTTGCCAACCAAGCCTACCAAAAAACAAAAACACCAACTACCCGAAACGTTTCAAAAGTGATTAAAAACAAAGATCCACTTAACGTTCTGATTCTTGGAACCGACACGGGTGCCCTTGGTCGTAAAACTAAAGGGCTGAGTGATACGATGATCGTGGCATCGTTAAACGCTCAAAAAGAAACGACTTATATGACCAGCATTCCTCGTGATACTGCCGTTACAATTAACAACACAACTCAAAAGATCAATGCTGCATATACAATTGGTGGCGCATCACAGTCCATTAAAACTGTTCAAAATCTTCTTGATGTTCCAATTGATTTTTATATTGTGATGAATATGGGTGGTCTTAAGGAACTTGTCAATTCTGTCGGCGGTGTTGATGTTACACCAACATTAACCTTTAAATACGGATCAGCAAACGTTAAAAAAGGTGTCAAAACCCACTTAACTGGCAAAGAAGCTCTCTTATTCCCGGATGCGCTATGATGATCCTGATGGCGATTACGGTCGTCAAAAACGCCAACGTCAGGTTATTTTGGCTGTTGTTCGTAAAGCCTTAACAATTTCTTCAGTTACTCGTTTCCAAAGTATTTTGAATTCTGTTCAAAAGAACATGAAAACTAACTTAACTTTCAATGATATGCTTGCCTTACGTTTTAGTTATAAAAATGCTTCTCATCACATAAAATCTAATACTTTGGAAGGTGAAAACGAAACGATTGATGGTTTATCTTACCAAGTTGCCTCTATGACTGAACGACGCAAGATTTCAAATAAAATTCGTAAGGAATTAGGCTTAGCCAATACAACAAAACTAACTGATAGTAGTTCAAGTTCGGATACAACGACTAGCTCAACTACTACTCAGAGTTCTTCAAGTACAACTGCTAGCTCTACTTCTTCAAGCTATAGCAATGCATCTAGTTCAACCAATACATTCAATCAAAACAGTAACACTGGTTCACCAACAACCGGACCATAACTTACACAAAAAGAGACTTCCAAATGAAAGCACGCAACAGGACACACCTGCTGAATCGTAATCTTTCATCAAAGAAATCCCTTTTTTATTGTTCATTTTTATTAAATTCAATTAATTTTTCAAACTTGGTTAACCGCTGTTTTTTTAATTGTGCCGCATCCAAATCTCTCAACTGACCTAATGCTTTGCTAAGAGCAGCATCAATTCGTTCAATTAAGGTATTAGCTGGAGTCTCCAAAATAATGTTATCTACTAAGCCGATCTTTTCTAACTGTTGTGCCGTCATTGGCATAAATTCACTTGCGTCCTGCGTTTGATTTCGATTTTTTAAAATGGCTTGAACTGCTTCTGGCGATGCCACTGAAAACAACGCGTTCTCTAACATTAAGATTTGATTGACATTGCTAAACGCTAACGCACCACCACTGTGACCTTCACCCAAAAATAATGCCACATTAGGTACCGTCAATTGACCCATTTTTAAAATGAGATCAGCAATTGCTTCACTTTGTCCATGTTCTTCTGAAAAAACGCTCGCGTCTGCACCAGGTATGTTAAGTAAAGAAATGACTGGCCGATTGAACTTTTCTGCAGCTTCTACAACTCGCAAAGTTTTACGATACCCCGTCACACGAACAGCACCACCATTCACTTCACGACGCTGTTGAATATTGGTACCTCGATTAATGCCTAGAACAGTGACTGGCCGAGCATGAAATAAACCAATGCCTGCACTCACCGCCGGATCATCGCCCAATTGACGATCACCATGAACCTCAAAAAAATTAATCACTAATTGACTAATTACTTGTTGTGCCGTTAACCGTTTGGGGGAACGAATTAATTTAATTTTTTCTTCTAACGTTTTAGCCATCTTTTTAACCTCCACTATGTAGACGTAAAAGGGTCGTTAATTTAGTTCGCATCTGTTCTCTTTTGACCACTTCGTCAATCAATCCATGGGTAAGTAAATCCTCTGCCGTTTGAAACTCATCAGGCAATTCTTCATGCGTGATTTGCTTGATCACCCGTTTCCCTGCAAAACCAATTTGTGCGTGATCCTCTGCTAACACGTAATCAGATTTAAATCCAAAACTGGCAGAAACACCACCCATCGTTGGATCTGTCAAAACATTAATCACTAACTGCCTGTCGTTTTCAAATTCCGTCCATTGATTTAAAATTGTATTCATTTGTAATAAAGACAAGATCCCTTCTTGCATTCGTGCCCCACCGGAAGCGATGAAAAGAATTAGCGGTAGTTTTTGAGTTTTAGCAATTTGCATAATCTGTCTAATTGCTGTGCCCACCGTTGTATTCAAAGTTCCCATCATAAAATGACTATACATTATGCCTAATGCAACCGGAAACGTGTTGATTTTGGCCGTTCCAATTTGAATAGCTTCTCCATGATGCGTCTTATTTTGTGCTTCATGCAGTTTTGCAGAGTAATTGGGAAAATCCAAAAAATTAGTGGTTTGTGCATTTAATCTAATTTCATGCCAACTATCAGTGTCTACCGTAACTTTCAAACGTTGTTCATTTGATAAGCGCTGCAAATTTTGACAAAAAGGACACCGAAAATACGGTGCCCACTGCAAGTCATGAACATGTTTTCCACAGTGCTGACAAATTTGCCAGCTATTTTTTTCAGGCAAATGACTCATGAGTTGATTCCTCCATCATTTTTCCGACCGAATGAATATAATAATTATCCTTAATAAATTGTTCACTACTGATAATTTGTTTTAGTTGTTTCAAATTTGTGCCAATTCCATTAACCTTTGTTTGAGCTAGTGCATCCTGCATTTTTTTAACGGCCATCGTTCGATCAGTTCCATGCACAATAATTTTTGCCAATAGGCGATCATAAAATGGAGTTAACACATCACCACGTTGCAGACCTGTATCTACACGAATTCCAGTTGGCATTGCAAATTCAGTTAATTTTCCCGTTTCAAACAAATGTGCTGTCATGTCATTTTCAGCGTTCAACCGACATTCAATTGCATGCCCCTGAAAATTCAAATTTGGTAACTCAAATGGCTCATGTGCTGCTACCTTGATTTGCGCCTGAACAATATCAACCCCACTAGTTTCTTCAGTAATACCATGTTCCACTTGCAGACGTGTATTCATTTCCAGAAAGTAAAACTGATGCTGCACAAACAAGAACTCAACCGTTCCTAAACTTTGATAATCTGCTCCATCCAATAACTGATGCACCAATTTATAAAGGTGTTGACGTTCCGCTTGTGTCAGAATGCTGGCATTACTTTCTTCAATAATTTTTTGACGATGTTTTTGTAAACTACAATCACGATCACCTAAAATAAGTAACTTTTCTGGCATCCCCAACACCTGAACTTCAATATGACGAGCCGCCTCAAAATCACGTTCTAGGTAAATCGAGCCATCCAAAAAAGATGATCCTGCCTCTTCTTTTACCGTTTCATATTTTACAAACAAGTCTTTGGCAGAACTAGCCATCCGAATACCTTTACCACCGCCACCGTGACTGGCTTTTAGCAATACTGGATAACCAAGCTTATTTGCCTGATCATATAATTGCGGTTCACTCGTAATCATCCCCGTACCAGGTATAATTGGCAAGCCCAGTTTTTTAGCAATTTTTCGAGAATTCGTTTTATCAGAAAAGTCATGAATCAAACTTGCTTGAGGACCAATCCAGGTCATGCCGCATTCCTCACACATTTGCGCAAATAATTCATCTTCGGATAAAAAACCATAGCCTGGATGAATGGCATCTGCATTTGTATTGATGCCTGCCATTAAAATGGCCTCTCGATTCAAATAGGAATTCTTTGCGCTTGCTGGACCAATACAAACTGCTTCATCAGCAAGTTGCACAAAAAGAGCCTGTCGATCTGCTGTTGAATAAACAGCCACAGTAGCAATTTTTAACTGCTGACAAGCCTTAATGATTCGAATCGCAATTTCACCACGGTTGGCAATTAGAATTTTCTTGAACATTTTACTTATCCTTTTTAATCGATAATAACGGTTGATCAAATTCGACGGATTCGCCATCTTTGACCTTTATCTGATTAATGACACCACCATACAACGTTGTCACGTCATTAAACAACTTCATACTTTCAATTTGTGCCACTACATCACCCGCGTGTACTCTTTGTCCTTTTTTCAGACTGGCTTCTAAATGAGCTACACCAACCATCGGACTTTTGACCATAAATGCGTCAGATTCAGTCTGTTTTTGATCGGAATCAAGGGTAATTTCGTGTTGTGAAATATTATTCGTCCTTTTTTTAACATGAATTCTAGCCTGGTCGAATTCTAAATCAACCTCATCAAAATCAAGTTGCTCTAATTTATCTAATAATTTATTGACGTCTTCTAAATTCAATTTTGACAACTCCTCCTTAGAAGTTAATCAGCATACTGCCATAGTCCAGTCCAGCACCAAATCCCGTTAATAAAACCTTTTGGGGTCGATGCGTATCACGTTGTAGTTGATCTAATGCCATGGGAATTCCCGCAGAAGATGTGTTACCAAAGGTAGTGACATTCGTTGGAAATTTAGTCATTGGGACTGCCAATTCGACACTAATTTTCTCAATAATTCGTAAGTTTGCTTGATGACAAATAATTGCATCAAGCGAATTTACATTTACATGATTTTTATTTAAAATTTGACGCATTTGAACGGGCACCGTCTCAGTAGCAAATGCAAATACGGCACGACCATCTTGATAAAACGCATCGAGTTTTGGATAATTAGTGCCCGCGATTTTTGTAATCGGTGCGATTCTACCACTATGAATAGTTTGATGTTGACTACCTACACTCTGTAACTTTTCATCAATAAAAAATTCTTCGTTAGCATTTTCAGTTGTTTCTAAAAGCGCACCACCAGCTCCGTCGCCAAAGAAGACGGCAGAAGTCCGATCTGTAAAATCCATCATTTTGGAATTCGTTTCACCGCTAATTACTAAAGCATTATGATAGCGACCCGAACGTAAAAATTTTTCAGCTGTGCTTAGACCAAATATAAAGCCTGCACAAGCTGCTGAAATATCCATCGCAAATGCATTGGTTGCTCCTAATTTATCTTGCACAATACATGCAGTCGCCGGAGTTAAACTGTCTGGGGTAATTGTCGAAACTAAAATTAGATCAATTTCTTCAGGTTTTAAACCACTTTTTTCTAGAAGTCGTTCACCAACCCTAGTGCATAAATCAGACGTATTTTCATTATTCATAGCAAAATGGCGAGTCTTAATTCCTGTATGAGATTGAATCCAGTCATCGCTGGTATCCATAATTTTACTTAATTCAAAATTATCGACAATTCTTTTAGGAACGTAATGTCCCGTTGCCGCGATTTTAATATTCACCGTTTTGGCACATCCTCACTTAAATCTATTTTCTCTATTTTACCAATCTTTTTCTTGCTTGGGTAATTTGGAGTTACTCTAATTAAAATCTTTATAATAAATTAGCTTTTAGGAGAGTGAGAAAAAGGTGATTTGACTTCGTGCATACTACGTTGTTCATACATCTAAAATTGCTAAGACGATAAACCTAGGTAATCGAATGATCCGTCCTTTGAATCGTTTGGCTTTCGTACCTAAACGAAAAATCAGCCTTTTTGTTCCGTTTTCAGCTATTAAAGTTCGGAAACAGAAAAAGACTGGGAGTTTTCCCCAGCCTTGTTACTTTTAAAAACATTACTTACTTTGTTTAGAGTTTATTTTTCTCCAACATTGTCATAATATCTTTCTTACCATCATTAGGAATTTTCTGTGCAAATATCTGTAAGCCAGCGTCACGTAATGCCCGAATTGCTTTAATTTCATCAGTACCAACCGCAATCGAATCGTTTAACATGGTCATTCCTTCAGAAAACGCCAAACTACCAATATCAATTCCTAAATCTTGAAAATTCATCCCACCACGCACTAGTCGCAACATATCCTGTACGTTTTCGGTTAACAAAAGCACTTTAAAGGAGTCAAATCGCGGATCTCTATATATTCGTAACATCTTATCAATGGTAATGACATTAGCATTAACACCCATTGGAGCAGCCTGAACGATCAACATTTTTCGTAATTCATCATTAGCAACATTATCTGAAACCACCAATATCCGATTTGGTTTGACACTTTTTGCCCAACCGGTTGCTATTTGGCCATGAAGTAAGCGACTATCCACTCTAGCTAAACAAATCTTCATTGTCAAAACTAGTCGTCTCCTTTGACTTCATCTGGTACCTGCAAATGACGAACCGCAGACTTTGCACTTTGTTCTAACCGAAGCACGGCATCCGTTAAAGTTTGATCGCGTACCACATACGCCTCACCCAACATAGCTAAATTTAATCCTGCAACCAGTGCCATTTGTTCAGAATGTTTAACAACAATTTGAGCTGCCACATTAAATGGTGTTCCACCAAATAAATCAACTAAAAAGATGACTTGGTCATTTTCGTCAAATTTTTTCAATGCAGTTTGATAATCAGCTAATAAGTCCTTAGGATCTTCTTCAGGTTTCAGTGTTACCGAGACCACTTTTTCTTGTTTACCAAAAAGTTCCCAGGATGCTTCCAAGATACTTTCCGAAAATTTACCATGACTCGCCACAATGTACGCAATCATTTTGCTGCTCCTCCTCAAAACCAATTTCTTATTTTTTAGTCAAATCTTCAAAACTATGACGGAGACGATCAAACATATCCTTCTCATAAACTAAATTCTTAGCACCAACGTATGGACGTATCTCTTCAAATATTCTTTTAGAATCTCTTGCAGTAAATACATAGCCAATATGACGTTTCGTGTAAACTGTAAAATGAGTAATATGTCCCTTTCGAATTCCTCGTGTGGCCCCAACATGGTCAATTTCATTCCAAGGTAAAGCGACAAAATAACGATTTTTTTGATTATTAATAAACTCGAATCCCTTATCACCAATTACAATTTTACCCTTTTGAGACGCACCTGCGTCTAGCGTTGCTTTAACTTTTAAATCAATTTTCGTATTTATAGACTCTGTCATTAATTTATAATTCCTCTAAATTGTTTGAATTAACTATGTCGTCCAACCTTTGCTTTAAGCTTTTTTAAAATATTTCGTGAGCCTCGTCTGAGAACTTGGAAAAAGGTTAAAGAACGAACCATATTTTTAGGGTCTACGTAAACTCGAATGGCTCGCAAAGTTTTTTTGGCATCTCTTGCCGCAAAAGTGTAGTGTCCGTTTGACTTCGTAAAGATCGCAAAGCGAGGAATCCACTTGCCCTTAAACATAACTGAGGCTGCCACATAACTAACTTCACTCCATGGAATTTGAACATAATCCTTCACATTGTGATCACTATAAAATTCAAACCCCTTATCACCAATCATAATCTGACCATAACGTCCCAGACCAATGTATGATGTTCCCTTTATTACTAAGTCTACTTTTGTATTGATAGATTCAACCATTTATTTGACTCCATTCTCTCAATAATTACTGCTATTATACGGCGATTTTATCATTTGAGCAAAATTAGTCACCGCTTTTTATTTTCTACTATTATAACTAAAGGTTGAAAGTATCAAAAATTACTTCAATAACTGACGTTAAACAGCCTAGTTCACAAACAGAGTCCTAACTTGCCGTCCTACGGCTCACTTGGTCTGGAACGGGGTGGGCACGATTTGAAGCCAAGAAGAACACTTGTCTTCAAACTCGGCCTTATTCTAAGTAATAAATTACTAAGAATAATTTCACCCCTGAGACCAATCGCCTCCGGACTAAGAATGTTTGATACTTCGTACTATATCGATTCTTGTGGCAAAAATCAGCCGCAATAACTCGCACTACGTTCCAGCCCGAATTTGCTGGAAGACGGCAATTTAATCTGATTTTATTACCATGAACGCTTTTATATCAGTTAACGAGATGTGTTTTTGTAGTTTCAACCTTTAGCTATTAATAAAAAAAGCCCGGGAACTAAATCCCAGACTAATTCCATTTTTTATTACATGATGTTCAAAACATGTAAAATGACACCTGCGGCGAACAAACCAAAGATAATGATAATTGGTGAAACGCCTTTTTTGATTAACCACATACAAAGTAAGGTAACCAACAAACCAGCTAATCCTGGAATTAATTTATCCAAGTTATCTTGAAGTGTTGTCACTTTGAATTTATCCAAAGTACGACCAGCAGCCTGTTGAGTCAAAGCTTCTTTGATTCCAGCAGCGCCCTTTGGAAGTTTATCCCAATCAATGAAAGCACCTGCAGATTGTTTAACTCGTGAAATAACTGGTGTAAATTTAACAACAACCCAACGGTTAATTAAGGATCCTAAGATAAACATACCTAGAATTGTAGCACCTTTAGTAACCTTTTGAAGTAAGCCACCAGATAAATCTTTTGAAATTGCGGCACCAGCTTTGTAGCCGAATTCTTGTGTATACCAAGTAAATGCCATTCGAATAATATTCCAAGCAATAAAGAAGATGATTGGACCCATGATGCTTCCACTCATAGCCAATGAAGCACCTAAAGCACCAAGAATAGGACGAACAGTAAACCAGAACACTGGATCACCAACACCAGCCAAAGGACCCATCATACCAACTTTAACACCTTGGATAGCAATATCATCAACAGGAGCCCCATTAGCACGGTCTTCTTCAAGTGCCATTGTAACACCAAGAATTGGAGAAGCTAAGTAAGGATGGGTATTAAAGAATACCATGTGTCGTTTTAAAGCTGCAGCACGATCTTCTTTTGTTTTGTACAATCTTTTAATAGCTGGAATTAATGAATAAGCCCAACCACCATTTTGCATACGTTCATAGTTCCAAGAACCTTGAAGGAAGGTTGAACGCCACCAAACGGAAACACGATCTCTTTTTGTTAACTTAATTTTTACATCTGCCATTTTTTGCACTCCCTTCCTTAATAGTTATCTATGACATCGCCAAGCGGATCACCAGAGTTGCTGCCACCGCCATCATTGCTTGAACCACTACCACTATTACTTGATAAGGTTAAGTAAATCAAAGCAAGTGAAACTCCGATTGCACCTAAGGCAATCAATGTCAAATCAGTAATTGTTGCCATTACAAAGCCAAGTGCAAAGAATGGCCATACTTCAGCGCTTGCCATCATATTAATAACCATTGCATATCCAACAGCAACAACCATACCACCACCAATGGCAAGACCACCAGTTAACCAAGAAGGCATTGCATCCAATACTGATTTAACGGGACCAGCACCAACTGCTAAGATCAATGCAGCAGGAATGGCAATTCGAATACCTTGTAAACAAATGTCAACCCACTGCCAGAAATCCATCTGGGCAAAGCTACCTGCCGCAGCGGCTCTATCCATAATATGCACAATCATAGTTGAAATGGTACGAACAAGAATTGTAAGTAACAAGCCAGCAACAGCCAAAGGAACGGCAATCGCAATGGCTGAAGAAACTCCAGCTTTACCTTGACCACCTAAAACTAGAATAATTGCAGATGCAACACCGGCTAAGGCAGCATCAGGTGCAACAGCAGCACCAATATTAGCCCAACCTAAAGCGATCATTTGTAAAGTACCACCTAAAATAATGCAAGGAACTAAGTTTCCCGTAACTAAGCCGATTAACGTACATGAGACAACTGGTTGATGAAATTGGAATTCATCCAAAATACCTTCCATACCAGCTAAAAATGCAACGAGAACGACTAAAATCATCTGAATAGCGTTTAAATTCATAACGATTAATCCTCCGTTTTCTTTAAATTAAATTATTTCTGTTTTTGTAACTCGTTCTCAGCTTTTTTGAGAATGTCATCCATATTATCTTTGGCGTCTGTTGGGACTTTACGAACATCAAACGTAACCCCAAGATCTTTTAACTTAGCAAAAGTATCGATATCATCTTGATCAAAAGCCAAAACCTTGTTAGGTTGAACTTTTCCAACTGAATGAGACATAGAACCAATGTTAAGTGTCTTCAATGGAACGCCACCTTCAATAGCTCTAAGGGCATCTTGTGGTGTTTCAAAAAGTAGTAATGCTCGTTGACCACCAAAGTGCTTGTCATCCTTAGCTAACTTAATCATCTGATCAACTGGCACAACATGAGCTTTCACTCCTGATGGTGCAGCCTGTTTAATCATGGTGGTTCGTAACTCATCTTTAGCAACATTGTCAGAAACTACAATGATTCGAGTTGGGTTAACTGCCTTTGTCCAACCGGTTGCAACCTGACCATGTAACAAACGTGAATCGATTCGTGCCAAAACATACTCAAATTTTCCTGGAGCACCTGCATTTGATGGCTTTGCAGAAGCTTGAGGAGCCTTTTCTTTGGGCTGTAACTCTTCTGGACGAACCTTGATACCTTCAACACCTGTCTCGATGATGTGTGCTGCAATATCACGAGCACTATTCATCGACATTCTTGAAGCATATGCCTCAATTAACATTGGTAAATTCAAACCAGCAACGATTGCCCATTTATCTTTGTGAGCTTCAAACAATCCATTCACTTGATTAAATGGTGTTCCACCCCAGAGATCAACTAAGAATAATACCTCATCTTGGTTTTCGAAAGATGCAACTGCATCTTCCAACTTTCCTTTAATATCATCGGGTCCTTCGCTGGGTTTCAATGTAACAGCCTTAACATCCTTTTGATCTCCGAAAATCATCGATCCGGACTGTAAGATCCCATTGGCGAATTCACCGTGACTAGCAATGATAATCCCTACCATTTCTATACCTCCTATTATGATTGTTACAGTAAATAAAAATGTAACGAATAATTTCTTAATACCCTGTAACTAGATTTATCTGTTGACTCAGACGTTGATACGTTAAGTACAAGACCATCATTTTTTGCACTCACTTATATATAAGCAAAAACCGTGCCAAGATACACTGAATGAAAACGCCTACTTTAAGGGCTTTAAAAATAACACACAAAATTGATACATTAAAAGTGTATCAGCTTTGTGTGTTATTTTAATTAATTGGACTAGTACTTTTATTCTATTATTTGATTTGAAGCTAGCTCTTCTTGTTGCTTTTCATCTTTGGTTTGCCAAGTTTCCAATAGTTTGACAATGTAATAAACTTCTTCACGAGGTAAATCAATTCGAATTCGTCTTAAATTACTTTCATTCACAGCCTTTACCGCTGGATACCATTCTGATTTGGTTAATTTTTGTAATTCTTCTTCAGGAGCAGAAATCGCACCATTGGTTACAGTCCGTTCAATTGCACCCGCAATATGCATAATTAGATTAATTTTAAAGGATTCATTAAATTTCTTTTGTGTATCACTTTGCAACTGATCAATGTATTGCCACAGCACATCCGTAATCTTATGTGGATTAATAAAGGTATAGAACCCATCCAAATATTGCCAACAAAGTTCCTTGGTAAGTTTTACATCCTGTTTACCATCAAAGGACTGTAAGGAATCCCGTTCTACTACTTTGTTGATAAAGGCTTCTCCGCCACCTTGTAAAACCTTTTGCAGAGGCATAAACGGCGCTTGAATCTTCGGGTGAGTGACACCAGTTGTGGCGATAATTTGATAATTTGTCTGAATCTTCTTGAGATGATGTTCCATCCCCACTAAAGAAATTGGAATTACCTTAATATCATCAATTAGATTTTCTACTAATAACTGGTCAAGGATATTTTTAATTTTCTTAGCAGTTCCCTCGCCAGTTGAGCAAATAGCCGCAATTGCTTTAGGCCGGGTTGTATTTGGAAGCGGTGTTTCCGAAATTTCATTGTGTTTTTCTTTTTGTTCATTAGAAACATTAATTCGTGAATAGCCATGAAATTCACGCAATTCAGAATAAATTGCTGCAAGATCGGTGTCAATAAACGATGCTTTTCGTGCAGCCTCCAAAACCATTGCGGTGGTGACCATATCAATCACTTTAACTGGAATATGAGTTTCATCGGTAATTTTACTACCAAACGTGCTCAAAGACCCCATATCCACCAAAAGCAACACACCGTTACCTTCATCTGCCCGTTTAACACAGTCAACAATTTCCTTATAGGCCGTTTGTGGTTCCATATCTAAAGGCATATCAAAGGACTGGATAGTATTATCAGACAGTAATTGCGAAACTACCTGTACCATAGAAGTAGCCGTACTACTACCATGAGCAGCCACGACAATTCCCACTTTACCGGAAGTTGGGGCAATTTTTAAAGATACCAATAAGATTGCCAAATAATATCTTTCTGATTCCGGAATTGGAACATTGTAGCGAGCTTCTAGCTGTGTTTTGATTTCTTGGGCAACTTTCATTTCATTAGGATAATCTTCCACCATAGCAACCAAATCCTTACTCATCGTACGCATTGGTTTACCAGATTGAATTCGTTTAATGAAAGAACTTATATGCAAGCTCATCGCATAAAGAAAATTATCTCGAAAACTATAATTAAGTTCTTTTTCAATTTTACTTTGAATTTCCTTAGTAAAATCAATGATATTTTGATTCACGATTTCAGCTAGTTTAGCTTCAGCACGCATATCATCTTCATCGGGTGAAAATGTCTTCAAATGAAGATTAATGTCTGTTTTTATAAAATGATTGATATGTTCTTGATCTAAGCCTTGTTGACGCAATAAAGTCGCTTTATCACCAATAATTTCATATAAGTTGTAAGGCAATTCATAACTATCATTTCGGTTTGTCAGAACGTGGTTATCCGAATCAGGTTGAATTGTCATATATGGTTCTAGTAATTTCGAAATTTCACCAGAATCACGGCGATTAGAAGCTAAATGAACCAGACCATCCTTAATATTCGGTGGCAGATCATCCACCGAAATCATAATTTCACCCTTATTTTCAATATTATTCAAAAATCCACGTGCGCAAACAAGTTGAATGTTAGATTTTAATTGACCCACATTCCCATATGTGACACTGCCCAGCAAAGATTGTACAACGTCTTCTGTTAGCGTAATTTGTTTATGCGTGCGATTGGCCTCAATGCTTAACAAAACTTTCAAAAGTTCAATTCGTTCCTTTGCACTTCGCTTATTAAACGCAGGCAATTGAATAGTAATTGGAATTCGACGGACAAAAGTTTTTAGCAACGAACTTTCTGGATCTTCCGTAGTAGCACAAACTAAACGAACGTTTGCATGATGCACTTTGGACGTTTCACCAAGCTTACTGTATGTTCCATGATCCATGAAATAGAAAATCATTTCTTGACCTTCAGGGGGCAAACGGTGTACTTCATCTAAAAACAGCATGCCGTTATCAGCTTCTTGAATTAGGCCATCTTTATCCTCATTAGCACCTGTAAACGCGCCCTTAACATATCCAAAGAGGTGTGACATTAGGAGTTCTGGGTTATGCGAATAATCCGCACAATTAAACGTAATCAATTCATCCGTTTTTTGGATAAGCTGTTGGTTCTTGGCAAACTGAAACATAGCATTAGCAAAGTAGGTTTTACCAGATCCAGTTGGTCCAATTATTAAAGTGTTCAAACCACGGGGTGGGTACAAAATTGCAGCCTTTGCCTGTTCAATTTGATTGTGCATACTTGAGCTATTTCCGATCATATGTTCAAAGACATCGCTAATCTCCGTTGTGGGCTGCTCGCTATTTAAATTCGTCTCTAAACCACTATGAATACGTCTTTTCCCTGCCATCAAAGGAGAAGAATTGACTTTCTTTTCATGGCCATTTTCTTCGATTAAACGACAATAACGAACCGGACGGCCACTCAATTTACATAGTTTATCCTCTCGAACCAACTGATTTAGTTCTTTACTAACGTTAGAACGAATTAAATCTAACGCATCGGCTACTTCGGCGGTTGTTAAAGCTGCGCCATCGGTTAACTGCGCAACAGTACTTGTTGTGGTTTTTTCAATTACAAATTGGTATATACGATCTTTTCTCTTCATTTACTGTTCCTCAATTTTGATACGCTTCTGATACACTTAATTAATACAGTACAGTTTAACACACTGTTTCAATTAATACAGCGATTTCATTCTTAGTTATTTTTCGATACAATACTTGCTTAATGCCGCTAAATACAGTAATTGTCGATTACATACAAAAAGTAACCGCTCAACAACTAGAATGACCCAAATTTACATTTATTATTCTCTACAGATTTAGAATCTGGTAAAAACGGCGCAAAAAAAGACTGAGAAAATTTAATTTCTCAATCCTTTTCTTTTTTAGGATGCACCCAAGAAGATTCGAACTTCCACCGGGAAAACTCCCGACAAGATCCTTAATCTTGCGCGTCTGCCAATTCCGCCATGGGTGCAAAACTATTACCTAACTATATTAGCAAAAATCGGCAATAGTTACAACCTTTTTCAATAAAATTCATGTTAACTAGCTTGCACAAGCTGCAATCTACCGCCACATTTGCCACATCGATATTTTTTTAAATCAATATGTCGTTGGCGTAAATATTTAAACCCGCATTTCTGACACGTATACATTAAATGTCGCTTGGTTTGCTGTCTTACAGGTCCTGCCGGTGCAAAACGCGATCCATGTACCCGTGCTAACAAAATTTTAAAATCTGAATCTCGGTGTTGATATCCTTGATGCAATAAATGTAAATGATAGTGGCACAATTCATGTTTAATAATGCCAATTAAAGTTGGTAAATCATGTTCCGATAACATTCGCGGATTAATATCAATATTATGCGTTTGTAATTGATAACGACCACCAGTAGTTCGCAACCGCGAGTTAAAAAAAGCGCGGTGTTTAAATTCACGATGAAAATCGTTTCTTGAAATTTGTTCTACTAACGTTTGTAAGTCATTATCTGTCATTGAGCCGCTGTTTCAGTTGGATCTAACATGGTTAACTGAATGCGATGTCGATCTAAATCAACACTTTCAACCCAAACCGTGACAACATCACCAACCGAAACAACTTCACCTGGATTCTTGATAAATTTCTTAGTTAGCTTAGAAACATGCACTAATCCATCCTGTTTAACACCAATATCGACGAAGGCGCCAAAATCCACAACGTTACGCACAGTTCCTTGAAGCTTCATGCCACTCTTTAAATCTTCAAGAGTCAAAACATCACTTCTAAGCAACGGTGCTGGCATTCCATCCCGTAAATCACGCCCTGGTTTCTCTAATCCGGCAATGATATCCTTCAAAGTTTCAACACCAATTTCTAACTCTTGTGCTGTTTCGGTAAGATTCAGTGGTTTAAAAGCCGCTGTTGCTTCAGGGGTACCAATTTGAGCCATCTTTAAACCAGTCTTAGTTAATAGTTTTTTGGCCGCCTTATAGCTTTCAGGATGAATGTCTGTATTATCAAGCACATTTTTTCCTTGCACAATTCGTAAAAAACCAACAGATTGTTCATACGCCTTAGGTCCTAAGCGAGGAACTTTTTTCAATTGATTTCGTGCTTCATAACTACCATTTTCATCCCGCCAGTTCACAATATTTTGTGCCGTGGTTTTTGTTAAACCAGAAATGTGTTCTAGCAACTGAGGGCTAGCCGTATTCAAATTAACTCCAACTTGGTTTACAGCAGTTTCAATTACTGTATCAAGTTGACTGGTCAATTCTTTTTGGGGAACATCATGTTGATATTGGCCCACACCAACAGCCTTAGGATCGATTTTAATTAATTCAGCCAGTGGATCCTGCAAACGACGGCCGATACTAATGGCACTCCGTTCTTCAACATGTAGTTCAGGAAAAGCATCCCGAGCCGCTTTACTAGCAGAATAAACCGACGCACCTGCTTCATTTACAATCACATAGTAAATTTTACGCTCAATCGTTTTTAAAACTGTTGAAACAAATTCTTCAGACTCACGACTGGCAGTTCCGTTGCCAATGGCAATCATTTCAACTTGATAATCTTCTAAAAATTGTTTGAATTCATCAGCTGCCGCTTTTCGTTTGGTCTCTGAAGCTGATTTGTGTGGATAAATAACTTTTTTTGCTAAGAATTTCCCGTTAGGATCCATAATTGCCAACTTGCAACCGGTTCGATAGGCAGGATCAAATCCCAAAACAACTTTTCCTTTGATTGGAGCTTGCATGAGCAGGTGATACAGATTTTCACCAAAAACATTGATTGCTTGTGTATTTGCTTCTTCACTTAGTTCACTACGTAACTCCCGTTCAATTGCAGGACCGATAAAACGTTTATACGCATCTTCATAAGCAGCCTGTAAAATCGCTACTGCTGGTCCCTCATGGCTACCGATGATCCGAAAATGTAAATAACGCATTACGGCATCGTCGTCTACTTGAATTTGGGCTTTTAAAACCCCTTCTTTTTCACCACGATTAATCGCTAAGACACGATGTGACACCATGTTAGCCAATGATTCATCAAAGTCATAATAGAGCTGATAAACACCTTGCTCATCTTTTTGTTTTCCCTTAGCTTTTACTTGTGATTCAAAACGACCATTTTTTCGGGTATAATTACGAATCCAATCTCTGAATCCAGCACTATCACCAAATGCTTCTGCAAGAATTTCATGGGCACCTGCTAGCACGTCTTCAACTGTGGTTACTTTTTTATCAGGATCAATAAATTCATTGGCTTTAGCGGTCAACTCACCTTGTGGAAAGGTCATCAACCAAAATGCAAACGGCTCTAAACCTTGCTCTTTAGCAATTGTGGCTTTCGTTCGGCGTTTTTGTTTGTATGGTAAATATAAATCCTCAACCGTTTGCAGTTTATCAGCAGCTTTAATTTGCTTCTCTAAAGCTGGTGTCAATTTCCCCTGTTCAGAAATTAATTTTAAAACATCATCACGCCGTTTTTCTAAGCTCTCTGCTTTATTATAGCTAGTCTGAATTTCACGAATTTGAACTTCATCTAAGCTTCCCGTTCGTTCTTTTCGATACCGTGCAATAAAGGGTACCGTATCGCCCTCACCTAACAAACTCAATACTGCATGAATCTGTTTTGGCCGCATGTCTGACAGCTGTTGTTCTACAATTTTTACAATTCGATCTTCCAAAAAATTCACTCCAAACTAAACATTAAATCCCAATAACACATAGTTACCAGTATAGCATACGTGATTATTTGTCCGTGGCGAACATCCTTTTTACCACACATATTCTAAAAATATCTCTGTTAATTAATTTCCCCACAAAAAAACTAGGAAAATTTCTTCCTAGTTTTAATTTGTATTTTAACCCATTAACAGGGACATGATTCGATCAAAAGCCTTTGAAACAGCATCCATATCCTTGTCCTGCGCCTGTTCAGCCTTACTAAATTGTTCAGAATCAATCTGACGTTTTTGTTCATCAATACTAGTCAGCATTAATTCACAGTCGGCTGCATACGTTTGATAAGCACTTACCAATTGCTTATGACGTCCCAATATCTGTACTGGCGGTTTAGCTCTTTTCAAAGTTTCTGTATTTTGCTGATACAGATCAACGGCTTTTTTAAAAATCGTGACAATCTCATGCAAATCATGTTCGCTAAAAGATTCAGCACCTTTCAAAGCCAATGTCTTTTTAAAGTCTTGAAAATGAGGATCAACCTCATCGCCCATCTGTTCAGACGATTCCATCACTCGACTGAGTAAATTGGCATAACCTTGTGGATTACTTTTACGCATTTAAAATCTCTCCATTCTTACTGATTAACGAGCTGCGAAACGACGCTGGAACCATTTGACAATCTCGACTAAGATCACAATTGATATAGAAGCGCCACCCACAATTGCCCATTGATGAAGATCAAGATGACTCACATGGAAAATGTCATTTAATCCTGGCACCACAATTGTCGCAGCTAACAGTATAAACGATACCACAATTGACCAATTAAAGAATTTATTTTTCAAAGTTGTGGCACTAAAGATCGAACCGTGAATTGACTTTGAGTTAAATGCATGGAAAAGCTGAATCAGTCCTAAGGTTGCAAATGCCATTGTTAGCGCATCTGCATGGGCTTGAGCATATGAAGCATGTACTGGGAACCAAATTGCAATTCCATAAACGGCTAACGTAATTAGTCCTTCTAATAGTCCCTGATAAACGACGTTACCTGCGACACCACCGGACAAGAAATTGCTTTCCCGACCACGCGGTTTTTGTTTCATCACATTTTTTTCTGCTGGTTCCAGGCCTAAAGCAATGGCTGGAAAAGTATCGGTAACTAAATTAATCCATAAAATGTGAACTGGTGCTAAAATTTGCCAACCCATCATTGTCATGACAAACAAGGTTAAAACTTCACCCAAATTGGCCGATAACAAATACTGAATTGCTTTTTGAATATTGGCAAACACTTTACGTCCCTCTTCAACTGCAACAACAATTGTTGAAAAGTTATCATCTGCCAAGATCATATCACTAGCTCCTTTTGAAACTTCGGTCCCTGTGATTCCCATGGCTACACCAATATCTGCTTGTTTCAGTGAAGGCGCATCATTAACGCCATCTCCTGTCATGGCAACTACTTTACCTTGCTTTTGCCATGCATTCACAATGCGCACTTTGTGTTCTGGAGCAACTCGTGCATAAACTGAATATTGTTTTACCTTTTGGGCAAAAGTCTTATCATCCATCTCATCCAATTCTGTACCAGAGATTACGGCTTGATCGTCGTTTTCACCAA
Source organism: Pediococcus ethanolidurans (assembly GCF_964062635.1). Lineage (NCBI taxonomy): Bacteria > Bacillati > Bacillota > Bacilli > Lactobacillales > Lactobacillaceae > Pediococcus > Pediococcus ethanolidurans. The sequence continues at coordinate 1,210,083 of NZ_OZ061250.1, read as the reverse complement.
TAATTCCTAACCGTTTCGCAATGGCAGACGCAGTATCCCGATGATCGCCCGTAATCATAAGAGGACGAATTCCTGCTTGTTTAGCTTCCACAACTGCTTGTGCAACTTCTGGACGTTCTGGATCAATCATGCCAATCAGCCCGGCAAAAATTAATTCTTGTTCCACAATTTCAGAAGACAATGTTTTAGGAATTTCATCCACAATTTGGTAGGCAAAACCCAATACACGAATTGCTTGGGTGGCCAACTCATGATTTGTTTCCAAAATAAGTTTGCGTTCAGTATCATCCATTGGTTTAACATCATTTTCAATTTCAAACAATGCTGTCCGCTGTAAGAGTTCATCGGGTGCACCTTTAACCGTTTGAATGTATCGGCCATCTGGCAATTGGTTGTACGTTGACATCAATTTTCGTTCAGAATCAAACGGCACCTCTGCCACCCGTTTTTCAGATTGAATTAACTTATTCACGTCTTCGTCCTTATTCAAATTAAATTGAACTAACGCTGTTTCTGTTGGATCACCAATCAAGCCCTCTTTTGTCTGTTTTGTGTCATTGTTCAAAATCATCAACTCAAATAAGTGATTGTATGGATAATCCTTTAATTGCACATTTTGGGCATCGTGTAGTTGATTATTCACAAAAACTTTTTCAACTGTCATCTTATTTTGTGTCAATGTTCCGGTCTTATCAGAGGCAATAATTTGAGTACCACCCAAAGTTTCAACTGCTGGTAATTTACGAATAATGGCGTGTCGTTTTGCCATTCTTTGCGTTCCTAATGCAAGTGTAATTGTCACAATAGCAGGTAATCCTTCTGGAATGGCCGCTACCGCTAAGGAAATGGCCGTCAGTAACATATTAATTAAGCTTTCGTTACCACGAATCATTCCAACCACGAACACAATCGCGGCAATCACTAAAATTAAGCCTGTTAACACTTTACTCAGTTGCGCCAAATTTTGTTGCAGTGGCGTTGTTGTTTCTTCAGCGTTATTAATCATGTTGGCAATTTGGCCAACCTCCGTCCGCATTCCGGTGCCAACAACCACGCCACTACCACGGCCATATGTGACATTACTGTTCATAAATGCCATATTAGTTTGATCACCAATTGGCAATTTTTTATCGTTCAGTATGGCAATTTGTTTTTCCACCGGAACTGATTCACCAGTCAAGGCCGCTTCTTCTACCTTTAAACCAGCAGATTCGATCAAACGCAAATCAGCCGGAATAATATCACCAGCTTCAAGCAAAACAATATCACCAGGGACAACGTCTTCGCTCTTAATGGTTTCGACTTTACCATTCCGTTTAACATGAGCCTGTGGTGCAGAAAGTTCTTTTAAGGCAGCAATGGCTTCTTCTGCCTTGGTTTCTTGAAAAACACCAAAGATAGCATTAAGAACAACCACCAACAAGATGATAATTGCATCCACGCCTTCACCCACAAAGACCGAAATAATTGCGGCTGCAATTAAAACAATAATCATCAAATCTTTAAACTGGGCAATAAACTTTTGCAATAAAGTAGTATTCTTTTTTGTTTCCAACTGATTAGGCCCATGTTTGGTTAAGCTTTCTTGAACCTGGGCATCCGTTAACCCTTCAGGAGAGCTGCCTTGGGCTTTCAGCACATCTTCCACGCTTTGGTTATAATACTTTACTTTTGTAGCTTTCATGTGTTCCTCCTTATTATTCTGACATGTAAGAGTTCTTTAAAAAAAGAGACTCGTGCATGTCCACACTAAAATGCGAACATCCACGAGTCTCACTTTTTCAGACAATACCAGATTTCTTCTTGTTGACGACATTGCCGCAGAAATAACTGCTAGTTACTCCCTCATGTTTGATTATTAATTTATTATAACTATAAGTAAACCTAATAGCAAGTACTTTTATTTTTAATTTATCAACTGTTAAAATTGATCGTAAACCGTATAAGGTAAATGACGCTTATGGGCCGTCTTTTTATACCAGTTTTCAATTTTTTCAGCGGCCTGCGGATCAATTTCGTGACCCTCTAAGTAATTATCAATGTCATCGTAGGTCACACCCAAAGCAACCTCATCTGGCAATGCCGGTCGATTATCTTCCAAATCAGCTGTAGGTACCTTTTCATATAAATGTTTAGGTGCATTTAATTTTGCCAAAAGTGCCTTACCTTGCCGTTTATCTAACCGCCAAATTGGCGTTACGTCGGCCCCACCATCACCAAACTTAGTATAAAAGCCAGTGACTGACTCTGCCGCGTGATCCGTTCCCAAGACAATGCCACTATTGGCACCCGCAATGCCATATTGCGCAATCATTCGTTCACGAGCCTTGATATTGCCTTTGTTAAAGTCACTAATGTTTAAATCATTAGCTTCAAGTGCCTGTACCATGGCATCTGCGGCCGGTTTAATATCAACTCGTTTTACCTGATCAGCCTGCATATATTCAATTGCAGCCATGGCATCTGATTCATCAGCCTGCACGCCATATGGCAAACGAACGGCGATAAATTGGTATGATTGGTCGCCAGTTTCTTCACGCATCTCGGTAATTGCCATCTGAGCTAATTTTCCAGTCAACGTAGAATCCTGTCCACCAGAAATCCCTAAAACTAAACTTTTAATGAAGCTATTTTTCTTTAAATAAGCTTTTAAAAAATCTACACTTCGTCGAATTTCAGTTTCTGGGTCAATTTGTGGGGCAACTTTTAAATCCGCAATAATTTTTTGTTGTAGCTCTCGCATCTCTGCTCATCTCTCTTATTCCTTAAATTTTAACGAACTCACATACTTTCGAACACCATTAATGCTGTTCATTTTATGAACATAACATTTTTCAGATAAATCAACCGGATAATCTTGTGGATTTAAATCACGTTTATATTCATCCCACAACGAATCAAGCATTTCTCGCGAGTAAGCCTTAACTTCTTTAAGTTCTGGTAATTTATAAATAAGTTCACCATTTTTAAAGATATCATGTAACAATGGTCGCGCGTTGAAATCACTGACCGTTTTATTAATGTACGTATAGTTTGGATGAAACATGTAAATAGAAGGTTGCTTTTGTGGATCTTCATCCCACAAGGTAACATAATCTCCTTCTGATTTACCATCAGCATTCTTAGAAATTCGCCAGACTTGTTTCTTGCCGGGAGTTGAAACTTTTTCAACATTGTTGGAAAGTTTGATGGTATCAACCATTTTGCCATCTTCGCCTTCAATTGAAACCATCTTATAAACCGCACCCAAGGCTGGCTGGTCATAGGCCGTAATCAATTTAGTGCCCACGCCCCAAACATCAATTTTGGCTCCTTGCATTTTTAAGTTTTGAATTGTTTTTTCATCTAAATCGTTAGAAGCATAAACTTTTGCATTTGGGAATCCAGCTTCATCCAATTGTTCACGAACTCGTTTAGATAAGTAGGCCATGTCACCACTATCAATTCGAACTCCCAAGAAGTTGTTCTTGTCACCCATCTCTTTGGCCACGCGAATAGCATTAGGGACACCGCTCTTAAGCGTATCGTACGTATCTACCAAAAAGACACAATCATGGTGCGTTTGCGCATAAGCTTTAAAAGCATCATAATCATTTCGATAGTATTGGACCAATGCATGCGCATGTGTGCCACTAATTGGAATTCCAAAAATCTTGCCTGCGCGGACATTACTTGTTGCGTCGAAACCACCAATGTATGCTGCACGGGTTCCCCAGATTGCGGCATCCATTTCCTGAGCACGCCGGGTACCAAATTCTAGTAAAGCATCATTGCCGACCACTGATTTAATTCGTGAAGCTTTAGTGGCAATTAAAGTTTGATAGTTCACAACATTTAAAATAGCTGTTTCCACCAATTGACAATCTGCTAAGGGGCCTTCAACCTGCATAATGGGTTCACCGTTAAATACTAAGTCACCCTCAACAGCAGAACGAATTGTGCCAGAAAATTTGAAATTACGTAAATATTCCAAAAAGTCATCTGGATAATTTTCTGATTCTTTCAAATAAGCCAGATCTGAGTCGGTAAAATGTAATTGTTGAACATACTTCACAACTCGTTCCAATCCAGCAAAAATTGCGTAACCATTTTTAAATGGCATATCTCGAAAGAAAACTTCAAAAACCGCATTCTTATTGTAAATTCCATGTTCCCAATAAGTTTGAATCATGTTAATTTGATAAGCATCCGTATGTAACGTTAAACTGTCATCCGGATATTTTTTAGTCATGACGAGTGTACTCCTCAGTTAGTTAGTGTTTTAATAATATTAACAATAGTTGCACCTATTTTATCATTTTTTCCGTGGTGCGTCATTTTCCATAATCGAAAGGATTGATTTTACTATGAACGACCCGTTTTCTAGCGTGAAAATTATGGGCATTCCGTTTGCCAATACAACTCGCAAGCAGTTCGTCGAACAACTTCAGACACGTGTTAAGAATCACCAAAATACTTTTGTTGTAACTGCTAATCCTGAAATTGTCATGTACGCTAGAACTGATAACTCATATCGCGAAACCATTCTCAAAGCCGACTATATTTCTCCTGATGGCATTGGTATTATCAAGGCCGCTAATTCATTAAAAACACCGTTATCAGAACGAATAGCCGGTTATGATATTTTTACAGAATTAGTTGAATGGGCGAACAAAACTCACCAAAAAGTCTATTTTTTAGGTGCCAAGCCAGCGGTCATCAGTGCTTTGAAGTCCAAATTAAGTACTAGTTTTCCTAACATTCAACTTGTTGGTGCCCATGATGGCTACTTTAAAGATGAGGCCGTAATTGCAGCTGATATTGAACATCAGCAACCAGATATTGTGTTTGTTGCCACTGGTTTTCCTAGACAGGAAAAATTTATTGCGCAGCACCGCCATCTCTCAAATGGTGTATGGATGGGTGTGGGTGGTAGTTTTGATGTTTTTGTGGGTAATGTGAAACGCGCGCCAAAATTTTGGCAAACTCATCATCTAGAATGGTTTTACCGTTTATTGACAGATCCGAGGCGCTTGAGACGGCAAATGATCATTCCTCAATTCATGTGGGAAATTCATAAACTCAAAAATAAATAAAAATTGTTTCAAAAAAATAGTTTGCCCTTTTCATTTTAAAAATTGACAAACTATTTTTATATAGGCACTTATTTTCTTCTGGTTTACCGATTTAAGTAAAATTCAAATCGTTCACCCACATATTGTGTCCGAACATACTCGAAAGGTTGTCCATCCTGCAGATACGAAACCTGACGCAACCGCAAGATCGCTTCACCCCGTTTTACAGATAGATATTCCGCGATTTTTTCAGAAGCCAACATTGCTGAAACTGTTTGTGTCGCTTTTCCGGGTACCAAACCAGCCTTTTTTTCTAATGTTCCATAAAGGGAGCTCGTTACCTCAGCCTTACTGAAATCTTTAACCAATTTTTCGGGTACCGTGGTAGTTTCAAAACAAATGGGCACATTGTCGGCATAGCGGATCCGTTCCATTCGTAAGACTAATTCGCCATCACCCAAATGTAACTTTTCACTTTCACTCATAGAAGGTTGCCCAGCATGATACGAAATGGTTTTGCTAGAAGGTTTTTTCCCTTGTGCAATCATCAGCTCAGTAAAACTTGTCACACCTGACATTTTTTCTTGAACTTTTTGATTAGCTACAAAGGTCCCTGAACCAACGCGCCGCTCTAAAATACCCTCATCAACTAATGTTTGAATCGCCTGCCTAAGTGTCATTCGACTCACATTAAATTGCTCGGCTAATTCTCGTTCTGCTGGAATACGGTCACCAATTGCCCACTTACCAGCCTCGATTGATTTTTTTATTTCATTGTGGATTTGAATATAAATGGGGGATCCCATAATTCCACCTCCTATAAGGACTCTAATGTGTTAATTATCATTAAAATGATCGCTACAAAAATTAGTCTTTTGAATTTGAGAATTCACGACCATAGCTGTAAGTTGCCAACTTGTTCAAATTGTCATCAAACAAGTTTAAATCGGCATCCTTACCTACTTCAAGGGTTCCTTTACTATCAAGACCAAATTCAGTTGCTTGGTTAACAGAACTCATTTGAACAGCCTCTTCTATTCCGCATCCCATGAACTTCATGGCGTTTTTAAAGGCATCTGTATATTCCAAAACAGAACCAGCTAAAGTACCGTCAGCTAGTCGAGCTTGCTTGTCTTTAACGTAAACTTTTTGACCACCAAGTTCGCTTTCGCCTTCTGGCATCCCTTTAGAACGCATTGAATCTGTAACCAATTCAATTCTTTCTGGACCTTTAACTTCATAAGCAAGGCGTAACATATCTGGCACAATATGGAAACCATCGCAAATTAATTCTGCATAAATATTATCTTCCAACATAACATGACCAGTAACTCCTGGTTCACGGTGCTTCCATTCGCGTTGAGCATTGTATAAATGAGTACCGTGGCTAACTTTACTGTTTAATAAATCAGCACGTTTCGCATTACTATGACCAACCGATGGCACGATGCCATGAGCTAAACAGTATGCTTCAAACTCGTCTGCACCTTTGTCTTCAGGAGCCATGGTAATTAATTTGACCAATCCGTTAGCTGATTTGTTCCATTGCTCTAACAAATGCACATCTGGATCTTTGATATATTGTTCAGGTTGAGCGCCTTTAAAGGTAGCTGAGATAAATGGACCCTCCAAATGAACACCCTTGATTACTGGGTTAACTGCAGCAGCCTTGGCAACTCCCTTCATCGCATGATCAATGTTTTCATTTGATTGGGTCATTGTGGTACAGAAGTAAGTTGTAATTCCTTCTGTACGTGTCATTTTAGTGACCATCTCATTAATCTGATCAGCGTCACCATCCATGGCATCAAATCCGTATCCACCATGACTATGAACATCAATGAATCCTGGTGTAATGATTGTTTCTGCTGCAAAATGAATGTCATCATCTGGCAATGGACGGAACTCACTCATTGGACCAACAGCCTCAATTTGTTTGTTAAAACGAATGAAGCCATCATCAATTTTTTCTAATCCAGTATAAATTGTGGCGTGTTTCAATACAGTACTCATTATCTAAAAATCCCCCTCAGTTTTTGTTTAAGTTCATTATAATCGGTATAGACCACAACTGCAAGTGGAATCTGTCATTCTCCTTTTTCTTTCGCAATTGTCGCGTCAATGCCCTTAACAACCGATGTCATAAACCCGGCCTCTTCCATGGCTAAGAAACCGGCTACCGTCGTACCACCTGGAGAAGAGACCTTATCGATCAATGCTGCTGGATTCTCATCCGCTTCAATTACCATCTTGGCACTGCCGTTCACAACTTGAGCCGCAATTTTGGTTGCATTTGACTTGGTTAGCCCATATTTAACGCCTGCTCTAGACAAGGCATCAATGAAAAAGTAGGCGTATGCGGGCGCACTACCGGCAATTGCTCCAAAAACTGTAAAATCTTTTTCTGAAATAGCCATCACTTGACCAACCAGCTCGAAAAGCTTTTTACCATTATTAAACGGTGAATTTGTTAGTTCACCACTGGCAGCCAACGCCGTCATTCCTTCACCAATTTCAACATTCACATTTGGCATAACGCGCATGACTGGCCAATTGCCAATAATGGCTTGCATCTGAGCCACACTTAGTCCAGAAACTACTGAAGCCAGTAATTTTCCATCACTATTCAGTTCTAGCTTAATATCACTTAATACTTGTTTAGCAATGTCAGGTTTGACAGCTAACACAATGACATCTGCATTTTTGGCCACAGCTTGATTACTGTCTTCCAAAGTCAACTTGTTTTGCGCTGCAAATTCCTCGTAATGGTTTAGATGACCACTGTGAACCAAAATGTCAGTACTTCCAAAATTTGCTTTAAGCATGCCAGTAATGATGGTTCGAGCCATATTGCCAACCCCAATAAATCCAACTTTCATTTTTATACACTCACTTTCACTTTTAATACCTTTATTTTATCATTATTTCGATTTATTATTTGTTTTCGTTGTATAACTTATTATTTATCGCTAAAATCAAATTAACCACTGATTTGTGGTGTTTTTTAAAGTTAATTTAATCTGACTCATTTATAGTCAAAAACAGAAAGTTAGATAAAACGAAAAGAGGAGATGGACGTATGTGTGGATTCGCAGGATGTTTGAACGACATATCAAAGATTGACGGTCAAACTGAAAACAATACGGTTCATGAAATGACAAACATGTTGGTTCACCGAGGACCAGACGATAGTGGCTACTTCGAAGATGACCACATCACTATGGGATTTCGTCGGTTAAGTATCATTGATTTGGATGGCGGTCATCAACCATTATCTTATGATAACGAACGTTATTGGTTAACTTTTAATGGTGAAATTTATAACTTTGTTGAATTGCGTAACGATTTGATTAAAGAAGGTTACACCTTCAAAACAGAATCAGATTCAGAAGTTATTTTAGCTTTATATGCCAAGTATCATGCGGATGTTACCAAGTACTTACGTGGGATGTTTGCCTTTGTCATTTGGGATAAGAAGGAACAAACATTTTTTGCAGCTCGTGATCAATTTGGGATCAAGCCATTTTACTACGCCATCCAAAATGATCAGTTGTTCTACGCTTCAGAAAGTAAAGCCATTTACAAAATCCTAGCGCACAAAACTCTGGATCAAGATGCCTTGCAAGATTACATGACCTTTCAGTTTGTTCCAGAACCGGAAACGTTAACTAAAGAAATTAAAATTCTATCTCCTGGTTGTACATTAACTAAACAAATTGGCAAAACACCATTGATTAATCGCTATTATCATCGTGAATTTCATCCCACAAACGAATCTGAAGCAGTTTACACCAAAAAAATTCGTGAGGTTTTACAAGATTCTGTCAAGATGCATATGCGCTCTGACGTCCCCGTTGGTTCATTCTTATCGGGCGGAATTGATTCGTCAATCATCGTCGCAATGGCCAAGAACTTAAACCCCCATCTAGAAACAATTTCAGTCGGGTTTGAACGTGAAGGCTACAGCGAATTAGATGTCGCCCAAGAAACAGCTGATAAATTAGGGGTTAAAAATTACAGCAGCTTGATTACACCGGAAGCATTTATGGAGGCTTTTCCTAAGTTTGTTTGGAGTATGGACGATCCATTAGCTGATCCGGCCGCTGTGCCACAATATTTCCTAGCTAAAGAGGCGGTCAAACACGTTAAGGTTGCACTTACTGGTGAAGGTGCGGATGAATTATTCGGTGGTTACACCATTTATCATGAACCTGAATCACTAAAACTCTTTAATTATACTCGGCCAATAAATGGCGCTTTGAACTACATTGCTCAATTAATTCCTAAGGGTGTTAAAGGACGATCCTTTCTTTTACGAGGAACCGTCCCAATGGAGAAACGATATGTAGGAAATGCCTTCATCTTTAACGAAAAAGAAAAACGTGCTTTCTTTAAAAATTACAACACTAATCATCCTTTTCAAAAAATTACCAAGCCCTTTTACGATGAATCTGCACAATACGACCCGATTACAAGAATGCAGTTTATTGATATGCACACTTGGCTAAATGGTGATCTATTACACAATGCGGATCGCACAACCATGGCACACAGTTTGGAGTTACGAATTCCCTTTGTTGATCGTGAAGTTTTCAAAGTTGCTGCTAGTATTCCTGCCGATTTGCGCATTAGCCATGGCACAACGAAATATATTTTACGCAAAGCTGTTGAAGGAATTGTGCCCGACCATGTTCTACATCGTAAAAAACTTGGTTTCCCAGTTCCTATTCGTTTTTGGCTTAAAAATGAAATGTATGACTGGGCACGCACGATTATTCAGGAATCTCAAACTGAACAATATTTTGATAAAAATTACTTTTTAAAACTATTAGATGATCATCGAGATGGTGTTGCTGACAATTCTCGAAAATTGTGGACAATCCTTACCTTTATGATGTGGCACAAAATTTATGTTGAAGAATTCGAACCAAAGAAACAGTAGAGAGCTGGTATAGACTAAATGGAAATTGTTATTCAAAAATTCGGTGGCACTTCTGTCAAGGATTCAACCGCCAGAAAACAGGCACTAGTTCATGTCAAATATGCAATTGAACAGGGTAAAAAAGTTGTGGTTGTGGTCTCGGCCTTTCGTGAACCCGGTGCATCCTATACAACGGATGGTCTTTTAAATCTGGTTCATAATGATCAGTCCAAACTATCCACTCGTGAACTTGATATGTTAGTTTCTGTTGGTGAAATCGTATCCGCCACTGTATTTACAGAAGAAACTCGTGAGGCCGGGTTAAATGCAATCGCATTGACTGGCCGTGAAGCTGGCATTGTTACCGATGATGAATTTCAAAATACCAAAATATTAAATGTTGATCCTACTCCCATTAAAAAAGCTTTCAAAACTGTTGACGTCGTTGTAGTTGCCGGGTTTCAAGGTGCAACAAAAGATGGCGAAATCACCACTATTGGTCGCGGAGGCTCCGATGTTTCCGCAGCGATCCTTGGCATGGCGCTAAAAGCAAAGCAAGTCGATATTTTTACCGATGTTGCGGGTATTATGACCGCCGACCCTCAGCTAGTAAAAAAAGCCCGTTGCATTAAAACCATTAGTTATGACGAACTTGCAAATTTGGCTCATAACGGTGCGCGCGTTATTCATCCCCGTGCAGTAGAAATTGCAAAACAGGCAAATCTATCAATGCGAATTCGTGCAACCTATCAACAACCTGAGGATTTAGGAACGTTAGTTGGTGAAGAAACACCTACGATTTCACATTACCGTACGGTGACTGGTCTTACTAGTCAAACGGATTTAACTCAGTTTTCTGTTACGACAACCGTTTTAACTTCAGGACAAATTTTTCAGCTTATGGCTACTCAAAAGCTAAGCATTGATTTTATTAATATCACTCCCAATTCGGTAGTCTTTAACCTACCGCAGAGTTGCACAGAACTTGCTGAAAAAATTTTAACCAATGCTGGAGCCAAATATCAAACTGTTTCAAATTGTGCAAAAGTAGCAATTGTTGGAGCTGGAATTACCGGTACACCCGGAATCACGGCCCGAATTGTGAATGCTTTAGCTAAACGACACATTGATATTTTACAGTCTGCTGATAGTTATACGACCATTTGGATTCTGATTAAAAAGACTGATTTAACGGCCGCTTTAAATGGTCTTCATGATGAATTTTTACGAAATCATCAATTCACGGTCGCACAATAAATAGACAAGCAAGTGCAGAAATAAAAGGAGTTGTTTTAATGAAAGTTAGCAAATTAATTAATAGTTTAAAATTCAAACAAGTACAACCTGCTGTTACTACCGATTTTGAAGTAACCATGTTGACACAGGATACCCGTGAAATCCAACCGGGTGCCATGTTTATTGCTGTGGCCGGTTACCATGTTGATGGGCACACACTGGTTAAACAAGCTGTCAAAAAAGGTGCCAAGATTATCGTGGCCCAGAAAAAAATTGACGTTACAGTTCCTGTTATTTATGTGCAAAATACAGAACGAGCCATGGCAATTCTAGCCTATGTCTTTTATGAAGCTCCCAGTCAAAAAATGCACATGATCGGTGTCACTGGGACAAATGGAAAGACAACCGTCACTCATTTAATTGATCAAATTTATCGTGATCAAGACCAGGCCACCGGTTTAATGGGTACTATGTATCGTCGCATCAATGACCAAACGTTTCCAACTGCCAACACGACTCCGGATGCAATTACCACTCAAAAAACGTTAGCTCAAATACGTGATGCCGGTGTTAAAACAGTTTCAATGGAGGTTTCTTCTATTGCTTTAGTTTTGGGACGTGTCTGGGGCATTGATTATGATGTGGCAGTTTTTACTAACTTAACTCGAGATCACCTAGACTTTCATAAGACAATGGCAAATTATACACAGGCAAAAAGTATGCTATTTGCTCAACTTGGTAATAAATATAATTTAGATGGCACAACTAAAGTAGCCGTTTTAAACACCGATGATCCAGTTGGCCGTGAGTTTGAACAGTTTACAGCAGCTCATGTGCTCACTTATGGGTTAAATGCTGATGCGATGATTAGAGCTCAAAATATTGAAATTTATAGTCATGGTACTGAATTTGATTTATCTGTGTTTGGTCAGCTTACGCACATCACTACAAAACTCATTGGCCAGTTTAACGTCTACAATTTACTGGCCGCTTTTGCAGCCGCCTATGCTGGTGGGCTACCAGAAGCACAAATCATTGCATCATTAGAAAAGGTTACCGGCGTTAAGGGCCGTTTCCAATCGATTCCATCACATACTGGTGTACGGGTGATTGTGGATTATTCACACACTCCAGACAGTTTATTGAACGACCTAAAAACGATTCAAACCTTTGCTAAGAAAGACATTTACTGTGTGATTGGTTGCGGTGGTGATCGTGATAATGGTAAACGTCCCAAAATGGCTAAAATAGCCGTTGATTACAGCACAAAACCCATTTTTACTTCTGATAATCCACGTACTGAAGATCCACAAGAAATTTTAAATGACATGCTTGCTGGGGTTCCCAATGCCACTCCCCAAGTCTACGTAGATCGTCGTGAAGCCATTAATAAAGCTGTTGAGTCGGCTAAATCTGGTGACGTAATCTTGATTGCTGGTAAAGGTCACGAAGATTATCAAATTATTGGACAAACAAAGCATCATTTTGATGATTGTGAAGAAGCAGCAAAGGCCCTTGCACTAAAACCAGTGGCAGATTAATGCTGCTTGCCAAAAAATAAATAGAGTGCTGATCGTGAATTTGAAAATCTGGGTCTAGAATTTTTGGTGTTGGAAAGTATTTCCATTCCAAAAGTACTAGGCCCTTTTTGATAACAAAAAAGGTATCTAAGCCTCCCTAGTGCTATGCTTTAAGCGACGAAACTCAAGATAAGCGGGGTAGGAATAGATGTCTCAACTGGATAATACACTTAAATTACTGGGAATTACAGACACAAACATTCAGGTGTTCGGTACTCGTGAGGAATTTCATGGTCGGGGCTCGGGTCGCAAAAAGTATTTGGTCATCCAGGCAGAGCTTACCTACACACTCAGGCGCTGTCCCAGCTGTGGATACAATACGTTGCACCCTAACGGACACAAGCTCACTCATGTCCACATTGCAGGACCCATGGACCGGCCCGTAATTCTAGAGCTAAACAAGCAACGCTGGCGTTGTAGTAACTGCCATAGCACTTGTACGGCCACCACTCCAGTGGTATCAACCAACCACGCCATCGGTCACGGACTAGCGACTCATGTGCTGAAGCTAGCCAGTAAATCACTCCCAGCTAAGACTATCGCCAGTCTCACCGGTATTTCGACAAACTCAGTTCAGCGTATTTTGACGGCTAATATTCATCCACACGCGAGCCGCCGGCTACCGATTAATCTATGCTTTGATGAATTCCGTTCCACGCACGGCTCCATGTCGTTTATTTGCATTGACGCCGACACTCACAAATCAGTTAAAGTACTTAGCGACCGCCTTAATAGAACCATCAAACAGTTCTTTCTTAGTCAGTACAGCACCGCAGAACGGGCCGCGGTTCAACGCGTCATCATGGACATGAACGCCTCCTATCAGGCATTCGTGCACGAACTATTCCCTAACGCCGAACTCATTATTGATCGGTTCCACATTATTCAATTAATGGGCCGGACGATGGATACCATTCGCACTCAATGTTTAAAGCAACTCGACAAGCATTCGCGGGAATATAAAGTACTGAAATCACTATGGCGCCTATTCCACAAGGCCAACCCTGACGCACAAAAGAGCCGCTACCTCTTCGGCCTGAATGAGTACTCGACCGAACAGAACGCTATTGATATTGGAACCGATACGTTTCCGGCCTTCAAAACAGCTTATGAAACCTACATCGATCTCCACGATGCTTTGATGGGGCGTCACGCTAATGAACTCAAGAATATCATCACTAACTATCAGCCTAACGGCACGCCCCTAGATATGGCCATGCATACCCTACAAAAGAATCTTAATGGCGTAATTAACGCCGCCAAATCGTCCTACTCTAACGGACCGATAGAGGGCATCAACCGTAAGATCAAGGAGCTCAAACATGCTTGTTATGGCTTCTCCAATCAGGCCAATATGTTCACACGCGTCTACCAGCTGATTGCCTAGATTATCTACCACAATAACGTCACGATGGTAGGCTTATTTGTTATGCCTTCAAGTACGATATTCAGACAACACACCAGATTAAACGCCGCAACTAATAAAACAACAAAAAAGATCTCCCACACGAGGAGATCTCCAAAGGATAGAAACTATCCTTCAACACCATTTGACAAGCTTCCGAAAATCTTTCATGATTAGCACTCTTTTTTTAAATTGAAGAAATAATTAATTCCACCAGATACTAATCTCAAAAGCATCCACATCACAAAGGCTTTAATGGAAATAGTTCAGAACGACCCTTTCCTAATATACAGCACATCTACCAACAACACAACTAAGAACCCTGCAACTAGCACTAAGACACCATTTTCTCATCAAATTAGCAAAACATTGTTTCGTTTACAATGCTGTTTGGTATATTTAATTCTTCAACAGAAATTTAATGAAAGCCAATAATAAAAGCTGTTATACAACAATTAAATGTTGTACAACAGCTTTTATTTTTAATATTGGGCTAGATGGGATCGAACCATCGCATCTCGGGATCAAAACCCGATGCCTTACCGCTTGGCTATAGCCCATTCATAAAAATGGAAGGGAGTGGATTCGAACCACCGAACCCGAAGGAGCGGATTTACAGTCCGCCGCGTTTAGCCAGACTTCGCTACCCTTCCCTTTTGAATTGCCTTAATTTCTTAACGCATCCGACTAAAATATAATACCGAAAATTTGAACAAATATCAAGGGGTTTTAGCAAATTTTCTTAAATTTCTTTTTTCAAACCTCCAAGAAAGCCAGTCGTGATCGCCATTCAGCCATAAAATTATCTTTTTGCCATTCATTGATTCGTTTGGTGTGATACCCAACTGATTGATTGTAATAAGTGGTTTGTTCAAAAAGTTGTGCTTGCGGGTGAATATGCATATGACCAAAAAGGACACGTGCTACTTTATAACTCTCAAGCAGTTTCCCTAGTTTGGGACTTCCCATATAAGCATTAGCCATATTCCACAAATTTCCTTGTGGTGCATAGCGAATATAATCCTGGCGTGGAACAAAATGAGTGAAGTACAGAACGTGTTTACGCGCCTTCTGAGCACTTTTAAGTTGTTGAGTAGTCTCATCTAAAACAAGCGTCATTCGTCCAGCATCGGACATTGGTTGCTGAATAACGCCATCTATCCAGTAAGCACGTTTCCAAGTTGCAAAGTTATCCGCCGTTTTCCCTTTAACATTAGTTGCAAAACTATAATCATACCAACCGTTATTACCAATAATTCGCCAATCGGTTCCTGGCAAATCTAAATACTGGTTATGTAGATAGCCAGTTCCAATATTGCTCTCTAGTTCTTCAAATGTAACGCCATGTACCATGTCATGATTTCCAGCAATAAATTTCACTAGTGTTTGACCACCTAATTCATTTTGTAAATTCTGTACATAAGTAAGACTTTTTTCAAAATCATTAAATAAATCACCAGCAATTAAATATAAAGAAACATTCTGATTTGCCAAAAATTCTGCCTGCTGTTTTAATGTTTCAGTGACATCTAGTCGATTCACATCAAAATGATTATCACTCGTCATGGCAATTTTCATAATTTACCTTCTTTTTAATTTTCGTAGGTTTTAATTCTACCTTAATTACTCAAAATTGTCTTTCAAACTGTATTAAAAAAGACCAGTTTTAAAAAACTGATCTAAAAAATCTTTATTTAGTTGATACCTGCCATCTTGGAAGAAATCCATTTGGACATCAAGAGCAATAGCAAGCCGAAAACAATGCTGACCGCACCAACAATCAAGAAGTAAGGAACTTCTGTTGCATTGGTATAAAAACGAACAATCTGTGCGTTGATTGCCTGGCCAGCAGCATCTGCTAAGAACCACATACTCATCATCTGAGAACTGAAAGCTTTGGGAGCTAATTTTGTGGTAACAGAAAGGCCAATAGGAGAAATTAACATTTCACCTACTTCAACAATAGCCCAGCTTCCCACTAACCACAATGGATTAACTTTTCCAGCTGTTCCAAATAAAATACCGGGTAAAGCAATAAACAAATATGAAATTCCGGCAAACGCCAAACCATATGCAAACTTATGTGGAGAAGTAGGTTGCTTGTTTCCCATCTTAAGCCACATCCAAGCAAAGAATGGTGTGTATAGCATAATAAATAATGGATTCAAAGACTGAAACTGAGAAGCAGCCAATGTAATTGGTCCTAAATGCAATTGTGTTCGCTGTGCCGCATATAAAGCAAGAACAACCGATCCTTGCTCTTCAATTGCCCAGAAAATAACGGCGGCAATGAACAATGGGACGTAAGCCCAAAGGCGAGATCGTTCTATTTTCGTAACTTTATTACTTGAGAAAATTAACACGAAATAAATGATTGGTGTTGCCACCGCAACCAGACTTAAAAGTAACACAACGTTATCGATCGTCATGGCATTTGCAAGTTTCATAACGCCGAGAATCAATGCAAATATTACGACACCAACAGTAACTTGCCAACCAAGCTTATGTGCATCTTCAGGTTCAAGCGGGTCGGAAGGATATAAACTATCCTTACTCAAATATTTCTTTCCGCCCAAATAATATTGAAGAAGACCAAAGAACATTCCAATAGCTGCCAGTGAGAAGCCAACGTGAAAGTTTACATGGGCACCAACCCAACCAACGAGTAACGGCGCGATTAAAGCACCCAAGTTAATTCCGAAAACAAAAATACTAAAGCCGGAATCACGGCGAATATCTTCTTCTGTATATAAGCCCCCAACCATTTCAGAAACATTTGGTTTTAGTAATCCAGTTCCCACAACAATCAGAGCAATTGAGATAAACAGCGCTGGGGCACCAAACGGCAATGCTAGGGCAATATGACCTAACATAATGAAAACGCCACCCCAAAATACTGTTTTTCTTGGTCCCAATATACGGTCACTGACAAATCCGCCAATTATACTAGTTAGATAAACCAGTGAACCATAGATGGACATCACAGAAGCAGAAGTAGTTTGGCTAAAGCCAAGTCCACCCTTTGATACCGCATAATACATATAAAACAGCAGAATGGCACGCATACCATAGTAGCTGAAACGTTCCCACATCTCCGTAAAGAACAATGTCGATAATCCTCGTGGTTGCCCAAAGAAGGACTTGTCATTGCTTACATCGCTTTGGTTATTCAATTTATTTCTTCCTCCAAACATCTCTTGGTAATAAAATGTGCATTATTTTTAGTAGTGAAGCTTCCCAAATACTCCTAAAAATAACAAAAGACACCATAAGCGGTGTCTTTCTCAATGCCGGCTAGGCGACTTGAACACCCGACCCTCGGTTTACGATACCGATGCTCTACCAACTGAGCTAAGCCGGCAGGTATAGAAAAAGATGCTAACTTTCAATTGAGAAGGTTAACATCTATCACTACTCCGGCAGGCGGACTCGAACCGTCGACAACCTGATTAACAGTCAGGGGCTCTACCAACTGAGCTATGCCGGAATATTCGCATGGCAACGTCCTACCCTCGCAGGGAGCGATCCCCCAACTACTCTCGGCGCTAAGAAGCTTAACTTCTGTGTTCGACATGGGAACAGGTGTATCCTTCTCGCTATCGCCACCACACTTCTCCGATCCACCTTCGTGGCTCGTGTGAAAGAAATTTATTCTCTCAAAACTAAATAATATCGAATCCTTCTCTTTGAGAACACCACTTTGTGGTTAAGTCCTCGACCGATTAGTATTGGTCCGCTCCATGTATCACTACACTTCCACTCCCAACCTATCTACCTGATCATCTCTCAGGGGTCTTACTTCCATAAATGGAATGGGAAATCTCATCTTGAGGCGAGTTTCACACTTAGATGCTTTCAGCGTTTATCTCATCCATACATAGCTACCCAGCGATGCTCCTGGCGGAACAACTGGTACACCAGCGGTATGTCCATCCCGGTCCTCTCGTACTAAGGACAGATCCTCGCAAATTTCCTACGCCCGCGACGGATAGGGACCGAACTGTCTCACGACGTTCTGAACCCAGCTCGCGTACCGCTTTAATGGGCGAACAGCCCAACCCTTGGGACCGACTACAGCCCCAGGATGCGATGAGCCGACATCGAGGTGCCAAACCTCCCCGTCGATGTGAACTCTTGGGGGAGATAAGCCTGTTATCCCCAGGGTAGCTTTTATCCGTTGAGCGATGGCCCTTCCATACGGTACCACCGGATCACTAAGCCCGACTTTCGTCCCTGCTCGACCTGTCTGTCTCGCAGTCAAGCTCTCTTCTGCCTTTACACTCAGCGAATGATTTCCAACCATTCTGAGAGAACCTTTGGGCGCCTCCGTTACTCTTTAGGAGGCGACCGCCCCAGTCAAACTGCCCACCTGACACTGTCTTCCGCCACGCTTAGTGGCGCGAGTTAGAGGGTTCATACAGCGAGGGTAGTATCCCACCAACGCCTCCACCGAAACTAGCGTTCCGGTTTCTATGGCTCCTACCTATCCTGTACAAGCTGTACAAACACTCAATATCAAGCTACAGTAAAGCTCCATGGGGTCTTTCCGTCCTGTCGCGGGTAACCCGCATCTTCACGGGTATTATAATTTCACCGAGTCTCTCGTTGAGACAGTGCCCAGATCGTTACGCCTTTCGTGCGGGTCGGAACTTACCCGACAAGGAATTTCGCTACCTTAGGACCGTTATAGTTACGGCCGCCGTTTACTGGGGCTTCATTTCAAAGCTTCGCCGAAGCTAACTCATTCACTTAACCTTCCAGCACCGGGCAGGCGTCAGCCCCTATACGTCATCTTACGATTTTGCAGAAACCTGTGTTTTTGATAAACAGTCGCCTGGGCCTATTCACTGCGGCTGATCTTGCGATCAGCACCCCTTCTTCCGAAGTTACGGGGTCATTTTGCCGAGTTCCTTAACGAGAGTTCTCTCGCTCACCTGAGGATACTCTCCTCGACTACCTGTGTCGGTTTGCGGTACGGGTAGTTAAACTCTAACTAGAAGCTTTTCTCGGCAGTGTGACATCAGGAACTTCGTTACTTTAAATTTCACTCCCCATCACAGCTTGTCCTTAAGACTGAAAGCATTTAACTCTCAATCAGACTTGCTGCTTGGGCGCACA
The DNA here is from genome assembly GCF_964062635.1 of Pediococcus ethanolidurans. NCBI lineage: Bacteria > Bacillati > Bacillota > Bacilli > Lactobacillales > Lactobacillaceae > Pediococcus > Pediococcus ethanolidurans. The sequence continues at coordinate 1,190,769 of NZ_OZ061250.1, read as the reverse complement.
TATCCAACCGTGCGCATTCCTTAGCCTCCTGCGTCCCTCCATTGTTCAAACAAGTTTAACTAGTACAGGAATCTCAACCTGTTATCCATCGTCTACGCCTCTCGGCCTCGACTTAGGTCCCGACTAACCCTGGGTGGACGAGCCTTCCCCAGGAAACCTTAGTCATTCGGTGGACAGGATTCTCACCTGTCTTTCGCTACTCATACCGGCATTCTCACTTCTAAGCGCTCCAACAGTCCTCACGGTCTGCCTTCGTTGCCCTTAGAACGCTCTCCTATCACGCCACCTTACGGTGGCATCCACAGTCTCGGTAATATGTTTAAGCCCCGGTACATTTTCGGCGCAGAATCACTCGACTAGTGAGCTATTACGCACTCTTTAAATGATGGCTGCTTCTGAGCCAACATCCTAGTTGTCTATGCAACTCCACATCCTTTTCCACTTAACATATATTTAGGGACCTTAACTGGTGGTCTGGGCTGTTCCCCTTTCGACGATGGATCTTATCACTCACCGTCTGACTCCCGGACATAAATCAATGGCATTCGGAGTTTATCTGAATTCAGTAACCCAAGACGGGCCCCTAGTCCAAACAGTGGCTCTACCTCCATGATCCTTAATCCGAGGCTAGCCCTAAAGCTATTTCGGAGAGAACCAGCTATCTCCAAGTTCGTTTGGAATTTCACCGCTACCCACACCTCATCTCAGCACTTTTCAACGTACACGAGTTCGGTCCTCCAGTGCGTTTTACCGCACCTTCAACCTGGACATGGGTAGGTCACTTGGTTTCGGGTCTACATCTACATACTCAGTCGCCCTATTCAGACTCGCTTTCGCTGCGGCTCCGTTTTTTCAACTTAACCTGGCATGTAAACGTAACTCGCCGGTTCATTCTACAAAAGGCACGCCATCACCCCTTAACGGGCTCTGACTTCTTGTAGGCACATGGTTTCAAGAACTGTTTCACTCCCCTTCCGGGGTGCTTTTCACCTTTCCCTCACGGTACTGGTTCACTATCGGTCACTGGGGAGTATTTAGCCTTGGGAGATGGTCCTCCCGGATTCCGACGGAGTTACACGTGTTCCGCCGTACTCAGGATCCTGAACTGAGGGATCTTCATTTTGCCTACGGGGCTATCACCCGCTCTGGCCAGTCTTCCCAGACTGTTCGGCTATGAAAATCTTTGGTAACTCAAATGTTCAGTCCTACAACCCCAGGAAGCAAGCTTCCTGGTTTGGGCTGTTCCCCGTTCGCTCGCCGCTACTTAGGGAATCGATATTTCTTTCTCTTCCTGCGGGTACTGAGATGTTTCAGTTCCCCGCGTCTACCTCCAACCACGTTATGTATTCACGTGGTGGTAACAACGGATTAATGTTGTTGGGTTTCCCCATTCGGAAATCTCCGGATCAAAGCTTACTTACAGCTCCCCGAAGCATATCGGTGTTAGTCCCGTCCTTCATCGGCTCCTAGTACCAAGGCATTCACCATGCGCCCTTTATAACTTAACCTAACTTTACCTGCGGTAAAGTGGTTTTGAGTTTAGCGATTATTTTTTGAACTAATCTTGTTTTAAAACTCTATAAAACGCAGTGTTCTCGGTTTAATTACATTATAATAAATAATTAAAATTAGAAAATTTTTCGATATTATTTAGTTTTCAAAGAACAAATTCGACGGTAAAACCGTCAATGGAGAATAGCGGGATCGAACCGCTGACCTCCTGCGTGCAAGGCAGGCGCTCTCCCAGCTGAGCTAATTCCCCAAAAATGTATCTATGGGCCTAAATGGACTTGAACCATCGACCTCACGCTTATCAGGCGTGCGCTCTAAACCAGCTGAGCTATAGGCCCGTGCGCGTATATACATTTGAGAGTAGACCTCTCAAAACTAAACAAAGTTTCGACAATGTGTAGGTTTCCGTTTCTAAATATCCTTAGAAAGGAGGTGATCCAGCCGCAGGTTCTCCTACGGCTACCTTGTTACGACTTCACCCCAATCATCTGTCCCACCTTAGACGGCTAGCTCCCGAAGGTTACTCCACCGGCTTTGGGTGTTACAAACTCTCATGGTGTGACGGGCGGTGTGTACAAGGCCCGGGAACGTATTCACCGCGGCATGCTGATCCGCGATTACTAGCGATTCCAACTTCGTGCAGGCGAGTTGCAGCCTGCAGTCCGAACTGAGAACGGTTTTAAGAGATTAGCTAAACCTCGCGGTCTCGCAACTCGTTGTACCGTCCATTGTAGCACGTGTGTAGCCCAGGTCATAAGGGGCATGATGATTTGACGTCGTCCCCACCTTCCTCCGGTTTGTCACCGGCAGTCTCACTAGAGTGCCCAACTTAATGCTGGCAACTAATAATAAGGGTTGCGCTCGTTGCGGGACTTAACCCAACATCTCACGACACGAGCTGACGACAACCATGCACCACCTGTCATTCCGTCCCCGAAGGGAACGCCTAATCTCTTAGGTTAGCAGAAGATGTCAAGACCTGGTAAGGTTCTTCGCGTAGCTTCGAATTAAACCACATGCTCCACCGCTTGTGCGGGCCCCCGTCAATTCTTTTGAGTTTCAACCTTGCGGTCGTACTCCCCAGGCGGAATGCTTAATGCGTTAGCTGCAGCACTGAAGGGCGGAAACCCTCCAACACTTAGCATTCATCGTTTACGGCATGGACTACCAGGGTATCTAATCCTGTTCGCTACCCATGCTTTCGAGCCTCAGCGTCAGTTGCAGACCAGAGAGCCGCCTTCGCCACTGGTGTTCTTCCATATATCTACGCATTTCACCGCTACACATGGAGTTCCACTCTCCTCTTCTGCACTCAAGTCTCCCAGTTTCCAATGCACTTCTTCGGTTAAGCCGAAGGCTTTCACATTAGACTTAAAAGACCGCCTGCGCTCGCTTTACGCCCAATAAATCCGGATAACGCTTGCCACCTACGTATTACCGCGGCTGCTGGCACGTAGTTAGCCGTGGCTTTCTGGTTGGATACCGTCACTGCATGAGCAGTTACTCTCACACACGTTCTTCTCCAACAACAGAGTTTTACGACCCGAAAGCCTTCATCACTCACGCGGCGTTGCTCCATCAGACTTGCGTCCATTGTGGAAGATTCCCTACTGCTGCCTCCCGTAGGAGTCTGGGCCGTGTCTCAGTCCCAATGTGGCCGATTACCCTCTCAGGTCGGCTACGTATCACTGCCTTGGTGAGCCTTTATCTCACCAACTAGCTAATACGCCGCGGGTCCATCCAGAAGTGATAGCCGAAGCCATCTTTTAAAAATCAACCATGCGGTTAATTTTGTTATGCGGTATTAGCATCTGTTTCCAGGTGTTATCCCCCACTTCTGGGCAGGTTACCCACGTGTTACTCACCCGTTCGCCACTCACTTTATAGTTAAAATCATCTTCGATGCAAGCATCTCAAAATCAATTAACGAAAGTGCGTTCGACTTGCATGTATTAGGCACGCCGCCAGCGTTCATCCTGAGCCAAGATCAAACTCTCATATTATACTTGAGTTTTAACAAGCTCATTTGTTGTTTCATTGTTTAAAGCGAATTGACTTCGCAAATTGTTTGCTTCAAAATTTTCATTTGAAGACCCTGCACATTTTGTTTCGTCGAAACTTTGTTCAGTTTTCAAAGGTCTACTTGGCTGTTTAAAAAACAATCTTAATTTTTGACAGCTATATAATAATAGCATTTTTAATTAAGAACGTCAACAAAAACTTTTTTGATTATCTTTTGTTTAACGCGCTGTTATCTAAGCAACGTGTACTAGTATAACCAAAGAATACCCGATCGGTCAATACCCAAAATTTGCATCTATTGATTTTAACCAAACACAATTCTAGATTTTGAAAGAAAATCCGAACTATTTGTAACATCAAAGAATTATAGTTACTTTTTAGTACGTGTATTAGATCTAAATATCATTTTATACATATCAAAAATTATTAAAATAAAAAAATAAACTATTTGCAAAAAGTTTGCAATAGTTTATTTATCTAGCACTTCTTTTATTTTTCCGGACGCATTGTTGGGAATAAGAGCACATCACGAATTGATGGTGCATCAGTTAAGAGCATTACAAGACGATCAATACCAATTCCAAGTCCGCCTGTTGGTGGCATTCCATATTCCAAAGCTTCAATGAAATCTTCATCGATTCCTTCAGCCTCGTCATTACCTTGTTCACGTTCCTTAACCTGAGCCTCAAAACGTTGACGTTGGTCAATCGGATCATTTAATTCAGTAAAGGCATTTGCAAACTCATTGCCCTTAATATAAAGTTCGAACCGATCGGTAAAGCGAGCATCTTCAGGATTTTTCTTAGCTAATGGTGAAATTTCTACTGGATGTCCATAAATAAATACTGGTTGTGTTAGTTTATCTTGAACTAACTGTTCAAAGAACTCATTAATGATATGACCCACTTGCCACCAGTCTTCATAATGAATTTTATGATCGTCAGCCAATTTACGAGCTTCTTCTAAACTCATCTTAGGCCAAAAGTCTACCCCAGTATATTTTTTAATTGCATCAACCATATGCATACGAGCAAAGTCTTGGCTTAAATCAAGATCGGTTCCCTGAAATGTAATCTTACCATCTGGTGCAACAGCCTTAACAGCAGCCTTAAAAATACCTTCAGTTTCATCCATAACATCATGAAAATCGAAATATGCTGTATAAGTTTCCAACATAGTAAATTCAGGATTATGACGCGTATCCATTCCTTCATTTCGGAATACACGACCGATTTCATAAACACGTTCCATACCGCCCACAATTAATCGCTTCAAATGTAATTCCAAAGCGATTCGAAGATATAAGTCAATATCTAGTGCGTTATGATGAGTAATAAATGGACGCGCATTTGCACCACCAGCTTGTGAATGCAACACTGGTGTTTCGACTTCTGTGTAGTCTAAGCCATCTAAATATTTACGAACTGCACTAATTATCTTAGTACGTTTCATAAAGCGTTCGAAGCTATCGTCATTAGAAATAAGATCCAAATAGCGTTGACGATAGATCTGTTCCACGTTTTGTAAACCATGATATTTATCTGGAAGTGGTCGTAGAGCCTTGGTTAAGAACGTTAGATCAGTTGCCTTAACCGTTAATTCACCCATGTCAGTTTTCATGACCTCACCAGTGATCCCAATAAAGTCACCTAAATCAGCTTGTTTGAAAAGTGCATACTCATCTTCACCAACCGTATCCTTACGCACATAAATCTGCATAGTTCCTTTACGATCTTTCAGGTCAGCAAAACCTACCTTACCTTTACCACGTTTTGACATCATTCGTCCTGCAATGGTTGCCTTAACGGCCTTTTCTTCCAGCTCTTCTTTAGACAGTTCACCAAATTGTTCATGAAGTTGGTTGGTCAAATGTGTACGCTTAAAAGCGTGCCCAAATGGATCAATCCCCTGATCTCTTAAATCTTGCATTTTTTGACGACGAACTCTCAGTTGATCGTTCATGTCTTGTTCTTTCTTTGCCACTAAAAAGTCCTCCTCTACCATTATTCTCACGTATCCATGATGCCTATTTTACATTAAAAAAGCAAGTGCTGTTTCATCTTGCCATTTGTTGTCGTTTAATTGCACGCTCTTGTTGTTGCTCAGCAAAACGGTCAAAAATATCGTCCATTTCTTTTTCAGACTCTGCATTATTGAGTGCAACTTTGGTTCTTGCTGAATGAGAAATTCCCTTTAAGTAATATGCAGCCTGGGTTCTAAACTCACGTGGACCAACATAGTCACCCTTAAGTTCCACCAATCCATGCAAATGTTCTTTTGCAATTTTAATCTTTTCTGCTGGTGCTGGTTCGTCAATCAATTCACCAGTTTCAAGATAAGTGGAAACACGATGCAACATCCACGGATTACCTAAAACGGCTCGGCCAATCATCACAGCCGTAGAACCGACTTCATCAAGCATCCGTTTGGCATTCTCTGGGGTTCTGACATCCCCATTTCCCATAAAAGGAATGGTAAGTTCATCAGAAACTTGTTTTAAAATATTCCAGTCCGCATGACCCGTATACATCTGTTTTCGTGTTCGTCCATGCATTGCCAAAGCAGCAGCACCAGCACGTTCAGCAGCCAGCGCATTTTTCACAGCAAAGATATGATCGGAATCCCAACCGGTCCGCATTTTAACCGTTACCGGTTTCTTAACAGCATCCGTCACGTAAGATACCATTTCATAAACTTTGTTAGGATCTAACAACCACCGCGCACCAGCTTCTGTTTTGACCACTTTATTTACTGGGCAACCCATATTAATATCAATAATATCTGCTGCAGTATGTTGATCGACAAATTTAGCTGCTTCCACTAATGTTTCTTTGGTTCCACCAAAGATTTGAATACTCATTGGATGCTCGTGTGGATCTACATTCATCATACTCAACGTTTTTTTATTTTTATACATAATGCCACGGTCTGAAATCATTTCACAAACAACAAGACCAGCACCAAACTTTTTACAAATTAAGCGGAAAGCTGAGTTTGTAACACCAGCCATGGGTGCAACGACCAGTTGGTTAGGAATTTTAACATCACCAATTTGCCATTCCATTCTGTTCACCTCATTAAATTATTTTTCAATTTATTTAAACTACGATCATTAATCAGCTTGAAAATTCTGCTATTAAAAATAGTCACAGAGCTTATAATAACACATAAATAATACTCACCCAAATAGAAATTAATTTTGTGATTTAATCAAAATTGCTTTTAATTCAAGTTCATTATACTGATATTTATTACCACAAAAACGACACGTAACTTCGGCACCGTGATCTTCCTTAATCATCGATTCAATTTCTTTGGAGGATAAGCTGGCCATTGCAGCTGCAAATCGATCTTTAGAACAATCACACTTAAACGAAACTGGTAGCTTATCCAAAATTTTTACCTTATCGTCTTTAAATAGTAATTTCAAAATATCCTCAGGCGTTTTCCCCTGTCGCAAGAGCTCTGAAACTAATGGCAGATCATTTAGAGTCGTTTGCAATCGATCAATTGCTTCATCGCTAGCTCCAGGCATTACCTGAATCATAAAACCACCGGCAACTTCCACTGATTCATCAGGATTAACAAAAACCGAAACACCCACTGAAGAAGGTATCTGTTCAGATTGAGCAAGATAATAAGTAAAGTCGTCCCCAATTTCTCCAGAAGCTAAGGCAACATTGCCTGTAAACGGATCTTTTAGTCCCATGTCCTTAGTAACTGAAAAGGTTCCCTGATCCCCAACTGCTTTACCAACATCAATATGATGCTTAGCATTTAGTGGCAAAGAAACATGAGGATTTTGCAAGTATCCTTTTACTGTTCCGTTGGCATTACCGTCAACCACAATATTACCAACTGGACCACCACCATTAATTTTAACCGTCATTTTTTCTTTGCCTTTAAGCAATGAAGATGCTAGCATAACCGTTCCAACTAACGATCGACCAAGTGCCGCAGTTGCCGCGCTCCAAGTATCATGTCGTTTTTGTGCTTCTCTTACCAAGTTCGTACCATTGACTACATAAGCACGAAACATACCATCATTAATAATACTTTTGATTAAATAGTCTTCCATATTTTCTCCTCAAAATTTTCTTTACCGTCTTATATTTTTACACATCTTATAATCTAAGCCAACCCTAACTACTCAAAAACAGCAAATCAATAAGGAAATTCCTTACCAATTTGCTGTTTTTTAAACTTTTTATGCAAGTTTGATCGTTTTACAGATCTGTATGATCATCAGAATTATGATCTTCCGAGTCATCATGTGAACTTGGCAAACGATGATTACTACCAGAATTATTGGTAGAATCGTCCTCATGTTCACTTGGAGTATCTAACTTTGTATCTGTATTGTTGTCATTATCGTCGTTATTATCTTTATCATCAGCATGACGTTCAGCTTCTTTGCGTTCGAGCTCACGTTTTGATTCCTCAAAAGTTGCTGCCTTTTCACTTGGAAATTCTGAAGCACCATTTTTAGCAGGCATTTCACCCGTCTTATACAAACTCAAAATTTGCTTTTCGTCTAATGTTTCGTACTTCAATAAAGCTTCAGCAATAATTTTGTGTTGTTCACGATGGGTAGCAATAATGTCTAATGCTTTTTGATGACCCTCTTCAGTGAGGCGACGAATTTCATCGTCAATGGTTGCCGCTGTCTTTTCAGAATAAGCTGGCCCATTTTCACCATAGTAGGATTGACCAGGTGCTGATAATTCAACCTGTCCAATTTTATCACTCATTCCATACTGAGTAACCATTGCACGGGCAATACCAGTAGCCTGTTCAAAGTCATTTGAAGCGCCTGATGACTGTGACTTAAAGATGGTTTCTTCAGCAGCACGACCACCCATTAAACCAGCAATCTGCTCCATAGCATCCTTCTTGGACATCAAGTTTTGATCTTCACGAGGAAGCATAATTGCATAACCGCCGGCACGGCCACGAGGAACAATTGTAACTTTATGAACCACACGGGCATCATTCAAAACAAGTCCTACAATTGTATGACCAGCTTCATGATAAGCAACAATTTTACGTTCATCTGGATTAACAACTGCATTCTTCTTAGCCGGGCCTGCAATAACACGATCTTCAGCTTCATCTAAATCAGAAGCATCGATGATCTTTTTATTGCGTCTTGCAGCAAGCAAAGCAGCCTCGTTTAATAGGTTTTCAAGATCAGCACCCACAAACCCGGGAGTTTGTTTAGCAATCTCATTCAAATCAACATTTTTATCAAGTGGTTTGTTCTTAGCGTGAACCTTCAAAATAGCTTCACGACCGCGAACATCTGGACGACCAACCAAAATCTTTCGATCAAATCGACCTGGACGAAGAAGAGCTGGATCTAAGACATCAGAACGGTTAGTAGCAGCCATTACAATGACGCCTTCGTTTCCGGTAAATCCATCCATTTCAACCAATAATTGGTTTAAAGTTTGCTCACGTTCATCGTGACCGCCACCAACACCGCTACCACGGCGACGACCAACGGCATCAATTTCATCAATGAAAATGATGGAAGGTGAATTTTTCTTTGCTTGGTCAAACAAATCACGAACACGACTGGCTCCGACACCAACAAACATTTCAACGAAATCAGAACCGGAAATTGAGTAGAATGGAACTCCTGCTTCACCGGCAACTGCTTTTGCCAACAATGTTTTACCAGTACCAGGAGGCCCCTCTAAAAGCACACCTGATGGAATACGAGCACCCAACGAAACGAACTTCCGAGGATCTTTCAAGAATTCAACAACTTCAACAAGTTCTTGTTTTTCTTCCTCTTCACCCGCAACATCAGAGAAACGAACTTTGTTTGCCTTTTTATCGGCTGGTTTGACTTTCGACTTACCAAAGTTCATTACACCCTTACTACCACCGCCACCTTGGCCTGCTTGGCTCATCATCATATAGAAGAAAACGATGAAGAGCAACAAAGGCAAACCGGTAACTAATAATTGTACCCAGAAGCTATTTGAAGCTTCTGGTTTTGTGTCCATTTTGACATTTTCCTTTTGCGCAGCTTTAGTAATTTGAGCTGTGGTTGAATCATTTTCCAACACAGTCGTTGTAAAGCTTTCGACCTTAGTAGACGAACTTGACGCCGGGAATAAACCAGATTGAGTATTGCCCTTTTGTGCAGTGCGATATTTACCAGTAATTTTGTAAACACCATTCGTAGGCTGCACGACAAAACTCTTAACCTTGTTCTTTTGTAATTGGGACACAAATTGGCTTGATGAAATAGATGCCGTTTGTGTATTATTTCCCTGCCCAGTGACAAAATAAATAATGCCAACTAAAGCTAAGAAAACAACGATATAAAACAAACTATTTTTAACAAGTCCGTTGTTATTCCCTTTTTTATTCATTGGAATCCTCCTTGTTGACGGTTTTACGAACGGCAAGCAGAGGTCTGCTCAGCCCTCGATAGATAGATAATATCACACTTGACCAATTTTGACCAATTATTTATTCACATAAATTTTTGGCTTTAAAACGCCGACATATGGCAAGTTCCGATACTCACCTTTATAATCTAAGCCATAACCCACAACAAACTCATCTGGGACAACAAAACCAACATAATCAGCTTTTGCTTCTAATACTCGTCCAGTTGGTTTATCAAGTAACGTACAAACTTTCACACTTTTGGCATGACGATTCTTGAATAGGTCAATAATAAATTGAAGTGTACGTCCAGTATCCACAATATCTTCAATGATTAAAACATCCCTGCCACTCACATCACGACTAATATCCGTAACCAGTTGCACTTCGCCAGTGGAATGAGTACCACCGTGATAACTTGAAACATCCACAAAATCCAATTGTGTATATGTATCCATTTGACGCATCACGTCAGTTGTAAAAAATACTGCTCCTGACAAAACACTAACAACTACGGGTACTTTGCCTTCATAGTCTTTTGTCAATTGTTTTCCTAACCTTTTACATGCATCCGCAATGTCACTTTGACTATACAAAGCGCGTTCTATATCATCATTCATCAATTCAATTCCTCCAGATTATTTGGTTTCCAGATTATGAAATATTTTTGTACATCACCATCAAATGGTGTTTGAAGCCAACTTTTTCGAAGACCTAACAGCCAAAGCGGTTGTTCATTTTTATCCACTAGCAAAGGCCAACCTACTCGCTGCCAACTTGGTACTTTGGCATCCATCAGTGCCCGTCGCACACTTTTTTGATGGGTATTTTTCAAGCCCAATTTATCGTGTGGTTTGGCTGACCTAACTGTAAGGGGAAAAATTAGTTGATTTTCGCTAAGTTGCATCACCTGGCATAAATCATCTAATTTCTTCGCATCATAATCAGTTTCAAATACACCAACTTTGCCATAGTCTTCAATCGAATGCCATTGGTTCAATATTAACATAGAATCACTGATTATCAGTGGTTTTTTCTGCAATTCTGTCGTCAAAAAAAATCCAAATTTTTGATAATCTTTTATAAAATCCATTTGTGCATTAATTTGTAGTTTGCCAGTTGGTTTTTGCAAATTTCCTAAAAGGCACAGAATTTCTTCTTGTTGCTGTTTAGAAACTTTTCCTTCACCAACTTCATGATCACTAATATATTGAATCGTCAGGTTTTGCCACTCTGTGCTTAATTCTAAAAAGCGTTCTGTTCGATAACCATCATCAAAAACTAATTCTTTTGTTAATTGCTCTTCACGTTGTTCAGTTGCCCTAATTAATAGTTGCAATTGGGTTTCATAGTCTTGGACATGTTTTAAAAACTGTGCATTCTCCTGTTTTAGCCGCGGGACTATTTGATGTCGCATTCGATTTCTAGTAAAGCTTTCGTCAGTGTTCGTCTGGTCTTCATACCACTTTAGTTGCTTACGAGTAGCAAATTGACGAATGGCTTCTTTTGAAAAGGGTAATAACGGTCGCACCACCATGGTATTTTGGGTCAGCTTTCTTGAATCGATACCTTGTAATTGTTGAAGCGCACCACCACGAACCAGTTTCATTAAGAAAGTTTCGGCCTGATCATCAGCCTGATGTGCCGTAAATAGAAAACGTGCCTGAAATTTTCGCGCAACTTCTGCAAAAAAATCATAACGTATCTTTCGAGCTGCATTTTCGATTCCCGTTTTGGGATGCTGATTTACTGACCACACTTTGATTTCCACGCGTAAATTATGAGTTTGCGTATACTTTTCAATAAATGCCTGCTCTTGCGTACTTTGTGCCCTTAGCTTGTGATTTACATGGGCCACAACAATTTTTGGGCGTCGTTGTGAGGGTAATTCTTCCAATAAAGTTAGTAACACCATCGAATCCACACCAGTTGAAACACCGACAACCACTGTATCCGTTGGCTTCAGATTGTACTTACGAAGAGTTAAATTAAATTCTCTTTGTAACGAGCCGTTCACTGAACTTCACCTTCTAATTTGAAGAAAAGCCCGACCAAAACGAATGTTTTGCAACGGGCTTCTCACTTTATTTTATTTTTTAACTTCGACGTCCACCACGACCGCCGCGCTTACCTTCTGTGTTACGTTTTAAGGTTGTTAAACGTGCCTCACTATCTTTCAAGAAACCTGATAGCAATGAGTCAAAATCTTTTGGATCTTCATGATGACTGCTAGCATGTCCTTGATAATGAGAATTTGATTTTGAGGAACGGTGTGAACTAGCCTCATGCTCAAAATGATTTGCATGATTCGTATGTTCTAAATGATTAGAACGGTTAGAATGACTAGATTGATTATGATGCTCTGGAGCTGGTTGTTCTTCAGCCTTACGAATTGACAAACCAATCTTGCCATCATCGCCAACTGTCAATACTTTAACTGTGACTGTATCGCCTACCGTTAAAACATCATGAATATCCTTCACAAATCCATTGGAAACTTCACTAATGTGTACCAACCCGGTTTTATGGTCGCCTAAATCGATAAACGCTCCAAAATTAGTGATTCCCGAAACCTTGCCAGATACTTTTGACCCAACTTCAATTGCCATAAAAAAGTACTTCCTCCTTAGACTATGTGTAACTAGTATAGCACCAGATCATCGCAAGTGCGAGAATATCCTAATTGAATTTACAACAAAAAAATGACGCCCGATTTACAATTCAAGTGCAACACCTGATCAACTAGACCAAAAATAGACAAAATAGGCCATGGAGACCTAAACTTAAAGTGACTAAACTCAAGAAAGGAGTCTCCATGACCCAAACAAAGAATAGCACTATGTCCGGTTATCAACAACTACAACCTGAAGAAAGAGGCATGATTCAAACTTTAAGTCGCCAAAATGTTACTGTTCGTGAAATTGCTAGAGAGCTTCACAGAAGCCCTAGTACGATTAGCCGTGAGTTACATCGCGGCACGGTTAAACAACGTGATACTAACTACTTATTCTTCACTAACTACTATGCTGATGCTGGTCAAGCTGTCTATGAAAAGCATCGTTCACACTGTCATTCAAAAGGCTTATTAAAGCCGTGTAAATACTTTTTTAATCTCTTAACCAAGACGCTAAAAAAGCACTTTAGATCAGCTGGTGTCGATGGATTCGTCCACCAATTTCAAGCCGACTATCCGCAATTCAAATGTCCTTCGGTTCCCACGGTTTATCGTTATATTGATCAAGGCCTGTTGAACCTTCGAAATAGTGATTTGCCCAAAAAACTTAGACGACGAGTTAAGGGCAAGCACAATCATGATCGCTATAATAAGAAGATATTAGGTACTTCGATCGAAGAACGTCCTGAAAGTGTCACCAAGCGCACAGCGTTTGGCGACTGGGAAGGTGATCTAGTTAAGGGAAAACGCGTGGCTTCTGAGCCTGCCCTGCTTACTTTAACGGAACGGGTGAGCCGCTTTGAAATAATCATAAAGATCCCAGATTATCACGCACAAACTTGCTTAGAGGCTCTTCAAAAAGTCATCAATCAACATCCAGATTGGTTTAAATCTATCACTTTTGATAATGGCAGTGAATTTTCAAAGCTTGCACAAGTTAAGGGTCCTAAAATTTACTTTGCACATCCGTTCTCGCCTTGGGAACGTGGTAGTAATGAGAATGCCAACGGGTTGATTCGGGAGTATATTCCTAAAGGAAAATCATTGAAGCAGTTTACTGAAACCCAAATTGCTCAAATCCAAAATGCCATCAACGACAAGCCCTGTAAGATCCTGCACTACCTGAGTGCTAAAGCATTCAGTAAAGCTTTTAGATCAGCTTCCTAGACCAATTCCTATTTTATTTAGTAAGTGTTGCACTTGATTTGACAATTCGAGAACAAAAAAATGACCATCATCCTGTAAGGATTAGTTCTTACAAAATGATAATCATTATTAAATAACTAAATTACTTTTGACTTACGTCGGAAGAATGATCAGCAGGTAAACTATAGATTATTTCTCCAGATTTACTGTAGTAATATTTTTCTCTTAACAATTTTTGGAGATAATCTGCGTTATTTAACTGTTTAACTTGCAAACCTAAAGATTTATTTTGCGTTTTAGCTGTGGCATATTGTGCCTTACTAGTTTGAATTTGTTGATTAACCGCTGCTCGTTGGTAATGTGTATGAACAATTTGAAAACCAAAGATACCAGCAAAAACAATAAAAATACCCATAATGATATAAAAACGGTGCAATCGTGTTGTACGAATTTTTCTGATTTTTTCAGTAGTTTTGGTCAAAGTTCTCTGCGACCCATTTACATTACTTGCCATTCATACAACCCCCGTTTTTACAAAGATTCATCTCTCTGACAGTAATTATAACAAGGTCCTATATGACTGTCTATGCATTTTCAACAAAGAATTTATTAAATTTTGTAAGTGGTTTCCTAATCACTAAAAAAGGAACTAAACCTCCACAAAGTGGTAAGCCAGTCCCAATAAAATTGATATTCACTTCAAAAACAACCAAATTTAATTTTGAAATTTATTTTCGATAATCTTTTGCATAGTCTTCAGATAAAATTGTGTACATGCGCTCTGCGTCATCTTTTTTGGTTGTTTCCAACAGAGCATCTACCCGAACAGTTAACGTCTTATTACCAAACTTAATCACCAATTGATCGTTTTCTGACACGTCAGACGAAGATTTTGCGGTGCGATCATTAATTAAAATTCGACCCTGATCCGCGATTTCTTTTGCAATTGAGCGTCGTTTTATAATTCTTGAAACTTTTAAAAATTTATCTAATCTCATTAACTTTTCCTCGTTTCTTTTTGGTTAATAATTTTATTTAACTAAAGGTTGAAAGCACAAAAACACATCTCATTGTCTGATACAAAAGCGTTCATAGTAACAAAATTAGATTAAAATACCGTCTTCCAGCAAAACCGGGCTGGAACGTAGTGGGCACGACTTAGAGCCGAAATACACGTCTCTAAGCTCGGCCTTTATCTAAGCGAAACTCGCTAAGATAAATGTCACTACTGAGCCCATTTGCTTCCAGACTAAGTCTAATCTTTGCAACCAATGTATCGATATAGAAGTTATTATATCTGTGCTGTTGAGCATTATTGAAGCGTCAACCGTTCTTAGTCCGGAGGCGATTGGTCTCAGAGGTGAAATTATCCTTAGTAATTTATTACTTAGGATAAGGCCGAGTTTGAAGACAAGTGTTCTTCTTGGCTTCAAATCGTGCCCACCTCGTTCTAGACCATGTGAGCCGCAGGACGGCAGTTAAACCATTTTTTTGAGTCTAAGTCGTTTAACAGCAGTTATTGAAGTGATTTTGATGCTTTCAACCTTTAGTTATTTAACTAATTTCTTTAACAATTTTTTCCCATACGGAATAGTCAGCCATTCCCGAATAGTAAACAAACGCAGTTCAATGGCCACCCCAGCAAATACTAGTATTCCAATCAAAACAATTAGAATAATTACCAAGCCCAGTTCAACTCGATTAAGATTTTGCAAAATCGCCAGCAGTCCTAACCGTGTCATATACACAACCACTGCCATTGTCAGACTGGCAACCGCTAGTTTACTTAAGAACCGCCAATCAAGCCGAATATTTTCTTTTAGGGAAGAAGATATTCGTAGTCGCATACAAATCAACATAACAGCCAAGCTTAACACAGTTACAAAACTAGCACCGTTAATTCCATATTTTACAACAGCTAACTGATTAAAGCCCAATTTAACGATCAATCCCATTATAAACGCAAAAATAGCCGGTTGAAAAATACTTAAACTTTGGAGAACACTGTTATAAGTGGCAATTAGTGCTGCAAAAATCACGGCGATCACATAAATTCTTATGGCAGTTGTGCCTTCCATATTGCCAAACAACACTCGATTTATTTGAGGGAGTAAGGCAATCATCCCTACTGTAGCCGCCGTCGAAATTGCCAGTCCAATATGAAACATTGATTGTGCTGTCCGTTTAAAATCATACTGATTTTGTTTTTGAACTGCCTTCGTTAAAGATGGCAGCAACGTGGTTGAAAAAGAGGTTGCAATTACTAATCCCAATTGAACAAGTGGTTGAGCACGATCATAAACACCCTTTAAAGATTTTGCAGCTTCATTAGATAATCCTTGACCGACCAAGCCATTTTTTACGGAAAACGAATCAATAAGTTGAAGCAAAATAATAATTGCGGCAAATAAACAAATGGTGCCACCTTCAACTAAAAAACGTTTGACGAGGTGACCATAGTTTGACGGTACAGCTAAAGCACCAGTTTGTTTGGGCATTGATCTAAAAATCTTCGTTCGAAAAAGTTGTAGAAAATATAGTGTACTTACAACGGCCGCAATGACCGCTCCAGACATGGCCCAGGTACCCATTTTATACACATTCCAGTTTTGGTGAGCAGCCGTATAAGCTACGCCAATGATAACCGCCACACGAACGACTTGTTCCATTATTTGTGAACGGGCTGTTGGCAACATTTGAAAAATTCCTTGGTAATAGCCTCTACCAATCGCTAAAAACGGCATAAATATAAACATCAGTGATACACATCTGATAATTGGTGTTAGCTGTTCATCCCCCATTCCTCGGGCAATCTCCGGAGCACCAAGAAGTAACGCCCCAACAATCAGAAATGATATGACACTTAAAATTACAAACGATTGGCGAGCCACTTCAACTTTACGCTCTTCTGAATTTTGCTCCGCAATAAGTTTAGAAATAAACACTGGAAAACCACTAAGTGCAAATGTAATTCCAATTCCGTAAATGGGATAAATTTGCTGATACACATAAAAACCGGTATTGCCCACCAAATTTTGAAGGGGAATTCGATACACAGCACTCAGAACCTTGGCGACCAATGAGGCAATCGTTAGGATAAAAGCTCCTTGCATTACATTTTTCATTTTTTTATTTTGCACGGGAGTTCCCTCCTAAGGTTTACGCCACTTTTTTAATTAAAGCTTCCACAAACTGCTGTAATTGTTTTAACCAATCTTTTTCCTTCATTGCGGGTTGAATAACAAGCTTGATTTGCATTTTTTTATTGTCAACATTTACCATTGCCCGTAACTGAGTAGCTGCCAACGCTTCAAAAATATCAGCTTGCTGTAATTTTTGAGTGGCACGTGGTGACAGAGTTACAAAGATATTATCTTCTTGACGCTGAATCTTTTCAATCAATGCCTCATCAGCTAACATTTTTACTTGTCCAATTGCCAATAAATTAGTCACTTCAATTGGATAATCACCAAACCGATCAATTAAATCCTCTTGAATTTCAACAAATTGATCTTGATTTTCAATTTGTCGAATTCGTTTATACAGTTCGATTTTCTGGCGTTGATCTTCAATATAATCACTTGGTAAGTACGCTTCAATTCCCAGCTCTACTTCTGCATCAGTAGTCACCTTGGCAGCTTTCCCTTGCTTTTGGGCTACAGCATCAGATAGCATTTGCGTGTACAAATCATAACCAACTGAATCAATAAAGCCGTGCTGTTGCTTACCTAATAGATTCCCAGCTCCTCGAATTGATAAATCACGCATCGCAATCTTAAAACCAGATCCTAATTCCGTAAAATCTTTAATAGCCTCTAAACGCTTTTCGCTAATTTCAGTCAAAACCTTGTTTGGTTTATACGTAAAATAAGCATATGCCACACGACTACTACGCCCAATTCGCCCACGAAGTTGATACAACTGCGACAATCCCATATGATCAGCGTTTTCCACAAACAACGTATTTACATTAGGAATATCAACCCCTGTTTCAATAATCGTTGTGGTCACCAAAACGTCGTAATTGCCTTGCACAAAATCATATAATACATCTTCCATTTGCTTTTCCGACATTTGACCGTGAATATATGTCACACTAGCTTCTGGTACTAATTCTTCAATGTGACTCACAGTTTCTTCGATATCTTCTACTCGATTATGCAAATAAAAAACCTGACCGCCGCGTTCCAATTCACGATGAATGCCATCACGAATTGCTCCCGCATTTTCTTCCATGACGTAAGTTTGAATTGGATAACGATTGGTGGGTGGCGTCTCAATCACAGACAGATCACGGACACCAATCATTGACATATTTAAGGTTCGTGGAATTGGTGTTGCTGTCAGTGTAAGTACATCAACCTGTGACTTTAAATGTTTGATTTTTTCTTTATGTTTAACGCCGAAACGTTGTTCTTCATCAATAATCAATAAACCTAAATCTTGAAATTTAACATCTTTTGAAAGTAGCCGATGCGTTCCAACCACAATATCAACTGTCCCATTCTTTAATCCGGTCAAAGTTTCTTTAATTTGGCTCTTGGTTCGAAAACGTGAAAGCACCCCTGCCGAAACCGGATAACCACTAAAACGGTTAATCATGGTTTCGTAATGTTGTTGAGCTAAAATGGTGGTTGGCACTAAAAACGCAACCTGTTTTCCTGATTCAATGGCTTTAAATGCGGCTCGTAAAGCAACTTCCGTCTTTCCGTAACCAACGTCTCCCACCAACAAACGATCCATTGGTTTAGCTCGTTCCATATCTCGTTTAATTTCAGTGACACTTCGCAGTTGATCCGGCGTCTCTGTATAAGGAAAATCATCTTCAAATTGGCCTTGATAATCATCGTCTGGTAAAAATGCAAACCCTGTTTCTGCTTCTCGTTTTGCATAAAGTTCCACTAATTCATCTGCAATATCTTCAATTTTAGCGGCAACTTTACGTTTCGTTTTAGCCCAATCACTACCACCTAATTTATTTAGGTGTGGTTTTTTCCCTTCAGACGCCACATACTTCTGAACGAGATTTAGCTGCGTCACTGGAATAAATAACTTGCCACTGCCAGAATATTGAATTGTAATGTAATCCTGATGGACACCATCAACTAATAAGGTTGTCATCCCTGTATAACGGCCAATTCCGTGATTAACATGCACAACATAGTCACCCGGTTTTAATTCGGTGTAACTCTTTAGTCGTTGCGTATTTTCCATTTTTTGGCGTTTAGGACGTTTCTTAGGAACTTTGGCAAATAACTCATGTTCTGTCACAACCACAAGATTTGCCTCGGGATACTCAAACCCACTGGTAAGTTGTCCTTGCATGACCGTCACGACTTGTGCCTGAATCGATTTACCGCGCGCAATCACAGCATCAATTTCAAAATCTCTCAGTGTCTCACTAACTTTATCCAGACGATCTTTCTTTTGAATTAAAACAACAACTGTTTGTCCTTGTTTTTGCCAGCGATCCATTTCCGTCTTTAAAACCGGCATTTGTCCAAAGAATTCTTGCATTGCTCGCGTCTTAAGATCCGTTAATTGATCAAGTCTTAAACGTCCTAGTCCTTTTTGAAATAAGGACAATAATATTTGTGCTTGCTGGTTTGTTTTAATCAATTGGCGAATCTCAAAACCAAATTTTTGTGTTGAAATAACTTCATGGGTTTTTAATTTATCGGCTACCCATTCAGCTTCATCATCTTGTAAATCATTCTCAGCTTCTAATATCCGGGAATAATCATCCATGACCAAAACACCGTCAGCGGCCATGTAATCCAATAAGTTGTTTTTTTCATCATATAAATAATCAGTAAAAACAATATCATTTGGTCGTACATCACGTTGTTGCCAACGATCAAGAATTTCCGTTGATTGCTGCGTCAATATTTGCAGATCATTATCATTTTTAAGACGGCGTTTTTCAGTAGTAACCGCTTTTTGGAAATTTTGAATCCCTTTTTGTAGCATTACCTTCGTTACGATAAAATCGGTGGCGGGTAAGATTAAACAACTCTCAATGTTTTCAACACTGCGTTGTGTTTCCGCATCAAAATAGCGTAACGAATCAACCTCAGTATCAAAAAAGTCAATTCGAATCGGATACTCGGTTCCTAAAGGATACACATCCACGATTGACCCACGAACAGCAAAGTCGCCAGGTCGAGCCACCATTTCTTCGCGGACATACCCCATATCAACTAATTGATCCTCAAGTTGTGTAAGTTCAAAATCTGCTCCAACACTTACATCAAGAACCGCCTGTTGCATAACTTTTTTGGGCGGTAAAAAACGGCGGATCCCGGAAACTGATGTGACATAAACACCGGGCTTATTGGTTAAAAGAGCTTGAATAAACTCCGTTCGTTGGGCCCGATAAATCGGTGAGCTTGTCGCCGCGGAAGCTGCAAGGGTCTCCTCTGCTGGAAAAAGGTGAATCTGTGAATCATCCAATATGTTTTGAAGATCATCGGTGAGTTGTTGTGCATGATAGAGATTGTCGGACACGATTAAAATAGGGGCCTGTTTTTGTTTGAGCAGTTCACTTAAAAAAAGTGTTCTAGCAGAACCGACTAGTCCAGTAACTAACTGTCGTTTTTGTGGAACTACTTGCTGCAAAACTTGTTGCATTCCATTACTTTTAGCAAAGAAATCCTGAATATCCATTGTGGATCTCCTTTCTGCTTTTTTAATTATATTTATTCATCAAATCTGCAATTGACATACCCTTGACCCAGTCCTCTAAACCATTTATACCGCGATCAACACTTTCATCAAATAATGGTCGCTGTGTTGCCGTGAATTTACTTAAGACATAGTTCACAACTGTTGTCTTTTGAGGATGATCAGTACCCACTTTGAGGCGGTCAAAATCTTGCGTCTTCAAATGGGCGATCAAACTTTTAATACCATTATGACCACCGGCGGCCCCTTTTTGACGAAACCGAATTTTGCCAACTGGTAGATCCATGTCGTCATAAACAACAATTAAATCCTTAATATCAATTTTATAGTAATCCATTAATGGTCGTATGGCGCGACCGGATTCATTCATATAAGTAGAAGGTTTTACTAGCAGGATTTTCTCACCATTAATTTGAGTCGTCGCTAAACTGGCTTCCATTTGGTGTTTTGAAAAAGTTGTGTGATACAAGCTGGCTAACCGATCTACCACCATAAAACCAGTATTATGCCTTGTTTCGTCATACTGCGTACCAATGTTTCCTAAACCAACGATCATTTTCATGATTAATTTAACTCCCTTAATTTGCTTGTATATTTGTCTAAAATAATACAAAATGGCCGAACAGAAAAAAATCCGTTCAGCGCTCCGTTTGTTTGATTAGTTAATTGTAGCATACTCGCTTATTCCTTGCAGTTTCACAAACTTGTCGGTATGTGTCAAGTTTTAGTAGGTAGTGCTTCTAATTAGATTTTATTTATGTTTTTAACTACTTTTTGTTTCGTTCCGGCGTTGATGCGGGGTCGTGTGGGTCGCTTACGAGCTAACTTCTTGCCCTTCAGGCCAGAAGTGGATCTCTCCAGTCTCCCATGTCTCTAAGCGATAAATCGCTAAGTGACATCGACACACTCTTTCACCAACGCCTCCACTCCACCTGTTATTCAAATCCTATGAAATAGCCTTCACCAAATTACCCATAGCACTGCTAGTTGCTGCGTCTAATGAAATACTGCCGTGCCTAATTCCTTGATATTGTGTAAAAGGCTGTTTAAGAAAATAACTAGCGGCCACTTTAACTGGCATGATGCTTATTGGCAAGGTATTGGTCATCTTTATCATTGCTGTTTCTAATTGCCCGTTAATTTCACTGGTAATCACCGCAATCATCGCCTTCAATCCAGCTTTACTCCAAGAGCGACCTTGATGTTTTAACCGATAGGTAAAGCGTCGATGATTACTTTCACAGCCACCTAAACACACAGTTTCGGTAGCTAAGCTTCGCTTGTTGGCTGGCTTTAAATAATTCCAGTTACGTTTCAAGTAACTCCGTAAAAGTTGAATTGCTTCCAGACTATCTGCATCATTGGCTTGAAACTCACACGTATCAAGGACAATTTGAACTTGATCATTATCCCAATTATGCACACCCTGAAATAGTTTACTTTGCAGAATCTTAGGCATCTTGCTTAATCGACTACGAATTTTTCGGTTCAAGTGATAACGATCTAAAAAGTGCTCATGTTTTTTGGCCCCAACCGCTAATTCATCAAAGCAGGATGGTTCATAGCCACTCCCATTATCGCTACCGGTAATCATTATAGTTGCTCGTAAATCATAATTCTGATCGAGATAATCTTGTACTTGATTAAAAACTGCTTGCCGGTTTAATCCCGTAAATACATGCCGGTTTAACGTCTGACGTCGTCGGCCATTTTGGCTAATACCTTCCGTTAGTTGCAGTCGATGAATAAGGACATTTTTATGGTGTTGCTTAGCCTTTAAGGCCACACAAAAGGCATCGCCTTCCAAATACAGATAAGGAACTTGTCGTTTCTTTTCGATGTTCACTAATGTAGTCTCTTCACGTTGTTTTTCACATTGTTCACCTGCTGATTGATAAAGTTGATCCACCTTTTGATGACTGATGGAAAGTGGGGTCAAAAGGTTAACAGCCAAGGCTGTTGTCCGTAAAACACTATGTGAAGCTAGCTTAGCGACCTTTTCAACCATCAAAGGTGAAAACCTACTTCGTGGAATTAACTGTAAGTACCGGTCTAAAGGATAGACATAGGTTTTGTCATTTAATCTAACCAAACGACGTCTAAAAGTAACTGTTCCGCACATAAAATTTAACGTTCGTTGTCGTTTGCCAATAATTTCTCGATATTCTGTTTCTCCAATTAAAAGATCATCTAAATCCTCTAATGCTTGGCCTAAAGCCGTGGCAATCAATGCCTGGCACCGAATCATTAAATCCTGTTCCGCATTAAATAAACTATTACTTTCCTTTAAAACTGTCATGATTTCTGTTAAAATCTGAGACATGAAGACCGTTACCTCCTAATTTTTGGCTGCTATACCTAATTAGAAGATTAACGGTCTTCTCGTGTTTTGAAAAGGCTTTTTTTCACTTTCCTACTAAAACTTTACACTAACAACTTGTCGATATTGATTGTAGATTGATTATCTTTCTTCTATACTTAGGTGTAAATACGATATGGTATTTACATAACCACTTGGTATGCGCTAGACTGTTTAGTTTATTCGCCACTTAGAATGCTTCCTTTCGTTTTTGCAATGTTGGCTTCGACACCTACATTCTAAATCTAAGTTACATTCTTTCGTATAACGAATTACTATTCCACCCGCATAGCAGGTGGTTTTTTGTTTCGCACGCTAGCGCGAACTCAACTCGGTCTAAAGACAATAATAAAAAAAGTAACCCAGAAGGTGCGATAATCCCTTTGTGGTTGTCAGATGAAATAATATAAATCATCTGATAAACATGGAGGGATTTTTATTATGCCTAGATCTAAATATACAGCATTGGAAAAACTAACAATTCTAGAAGAATTCAAGCAAGCCAATACATCTTATGCAGCATTTGCGAAAGCATTTAACATTGGCGCAAAGTCGTTGAAGCGTTGGCAGACTCGGTATGAGCGTGATGGTATCGAAGGGCTTGAAGAAGCACGCCAAAATAACCATTACTCTAAAGAACTTAAACTAACAGCCGTTCTGGCGTACTTGGCTGGAGAAGGAACTCTTGAAGAACTAACAATTAAATTTGGTTTACATTCACATACACAACTACGTAACTGGATTTCTAGGTATAATAGGGATAAAACTGTGACGGTGTCACCGTCTAGAAAGCAGGTCCCTACTATGAGCCGTAAGACTACCTTTGAAGAACGGATTGAAATTGTAGAGTATGTTACTAAGGACAAACACAGCTATTCTGAAGCTGCAGAACATTTTCAAGTATCTTATCAGCAAGCTAGGATGTGGGTACGTAAAGCTGAAGCCAACGGGTACCCAGCTTTAATGGATAATCGTGGACATCGAAAGCAACGAGATGAACTAACGGAAAACGAACAGTTAAAGCTTGAAATTCGCCAGCTTAAGGTCCAGCTCAAAGAGAAAGAAATTATAGAGAAATTCGCAAAAAAATTGCAGGAACTTCAGCACAAGGGGTGAACAAACAACATCGACTGGCCTATCAAGCAATCAAGGATGTCAGTCAAGAGGATCGGGGCTCGTTATCGGTACTTTTAAGAGTTATTGGTGTAAGCCGCCAGGCCTATTATAAGGGGCTCAACCGTGAAGAAACAATTTGGGAAGGCCACGATAACAAGCTCAAAGAACGTACCAAATATTGGTTTAATTTTCATCATCAGGGTATTGGTGCTGGAAATCTTCTGACTAATCTACAGCAAGACGAAGAAATTGACTTTTTAGTGACCTTTAAGATGGTGCGGCGGGTCATGCGAGACCTTGGTATTCATTGTCAAATTCGAAAGAAAAAACACAATCGCATCAAACAAAATGAGCAATATATTCAAGACAATTTACTGAACCAGAATTTTGAAGTTAGTGCACCAAACGAGGTTTGGTTGTCTGACTCAACAGAGCTTTCGTATGGCGTGAATGGTGAGTATAAAGTACGTTTAAGCGGCGTATTAGATCTCTATGGGCGTCGATTACTATCGTACAATCTCAGCGATACCGAGACTAGCTCAGCTGAAATACAAGTCTTTCAGCGGGCGTTCGTAGCCGCCGGTGACGTTCATCCACGTATCCATACGGATCGTGGATCAGCTTATACATCGGGGGCATTTAACAATTTTTTGAACCAATTTGAAGTAGAACGAAGCATGTCTCGGCCAGGTACACCATATGACAACGCTCCAATGGAACGTTGGTGGAATGAGTTTAAGCTTCGCTGGATGGATCGTCATCCAATGGCCAAGACGTATAAAGAGCTGGTGAAACTCGTTGAAGATGGAATTGAATATTTTAACCATCAAAATCGTTCGGCACAAAGAAATGGCCTCACTCCAGATGAATACTGGAATGAAGCCATTTAGGTAAAAACCAAAAATTTATATTATTTCAACTGTCAACTTGACAGGGCCTAGTGCAAGGTTACCTTTTTTCACTTTATTTATTTCTGTACCAACAGGTTACTGACCAGTGTCCCTTAGTCGAACAATTGTGAGCTTTGTGTTTTAACAATCCGTCACATTTTTTGTCTGCACGCGTAAATGGACATTTATAGGCTTTATGCTTATACCAGCAATCGCTTTTATAGTAGTTTACCCACCCTTGTGCTTTAAGCCTGGAATAGTATCTATGATTAGAATGAATTCCATTGAAACGATTACAGTGAACATGAGTACCTTTTTTTACTTTTTGCCCATTTTTTTGGCCGCTATATCTTGTAGTGCTGGCGTGTACCTGTAATATCAACATACTATCTAATTTACTAAGTAAATTAGATTGCTGGTTGGTGGCCTTAGTATCCATATTATTCATGCTGTCCATATTCTTGATCATTGTGGAATAGCTAACTTGATCGACTAAATTTATATGTTTATCTGTAGTTGCTTTAGCTACAGTGTTTTTACCGGCGATACCTGAGTCAGTTACTTGGTACCTAAACGACTTAGCTTTATTTAAGTTAACACTAAAATGTCCGTTATTTACTTTAACGTTTTTGTTGTTGATTTTTAAATCAACGTTGTTACTAGTGCCCAGATTTTCAGTTACAGTTATATTATCACTAGAAACGTTAGTGTAAGGTTTTCCTAGATGGTCAATAAAATTCTAGGAATATTCATTTTGAGTTGAATATATAGAAAAAGACCTGTAGCCTTTTAATCGACGAAGATTAAAGGAAAGGATACAGGTCTTTCATGTATATTTTAGCAGATTTTATTGAATCATTGGGAAATTTAGACAGTTTATTTGATTTAGAGGAGCAGGTAATTCTTCATCTTAGGAAGTCATTCCAGCTGGTTGTAGCTGAATATCTGAGGCAATTAGATGAAACGCTCGTTCCATCAATTCCGGCGGAAAATACATTCATTAATCGACAGGCTAGAACAATTGAGTTTATGTTTGGGGCCGTTAATTTTGAAAGAAGATGTTATCTTCGACCAAATGGAAGCTATTACTTCCCGTTGGATGAACAGCTTCAGTTGGAAGAAAGAAAAAGAATTTCACCTTATTTAAAAAGTGTCGTTGCCAAAATTGGGCAAACGACAACGATGAGAAATACGGCAGCGATGATCAATCTGGCCAGTCAGACGGATATTAGTGCTTGGTCAGTAGACCGAATTATCAGAGACATGGCAGATACCGTGAAGACAGAAGAAAAATCGTCCGAAAAGAAAATAGTTAAGAGACGAAAAGTTGAGAACTTAGTGGTTGAAGGCGATGCCTTTGAGATACACAAAATTAATCGACGAAGACAGGACGTCCACCATTACATTGTTTTTGAATCAGGTTTAGATGGAACAAGATCAAACAAAGTTGAATTCGTTGGTATCAATCAAAAAAAGGTTCAAAAACGAGTAACTGACTACATTGAGAAGTATTATAGAATCAGTGAAATGACCGTGTTTACAGCAAGTGATGGTGGCCCAGGGTATAATCCGGAAAGTATGCGAGAAATAGTTCCGAGTGCTCAAAGAGTTGAATTTACTATCGATCGGTATCACTTTGTCAAAAAGATTAAACAAACCTTTGGTTTATTTAATCCATTGGTTGAAAAAGGCCGTTAAGAGCGTTAGCTTGTATGATCAGAATCAGTTAAACGTTATTTTAGATACGTTTGAGTCGCAAATTAAAACTGATAAGGAGCTTGAGAGCCTAAGAACCCTAAGGCAATATTTGGCAAGAAATTGGCAGTTTATAAAGTCTCCACACGATCGTGGCTTCATGAAGATCGGCAAATTAGGATCCATTGAAAGCTCACACAGAGCGTATACGTATCGGATGAAAAAGCAAGGTAAAGTATGGTCCGAAAAAGGCCTTGAAGCTATGTTGAAATTAATTGAAGCTCGGGTAAACGGTAAGCTGAATAAATACTTACGTGGTGGTTTAAGAAAGTTACAAGAGATAAGGATGGAGATAGCGACGGAACCATTGAAGACGTTGAGTTCAGCCCAGCTGAGCAGCAAGCACCATTCTAAGCATATTGGCGTTCTTGCAGGTAAAATACCAGTTGATGCCCCAACAAGTAGCCCCATCGGAGCAATAGCAAAAATATTTTCAAACTAAGAATTATGTATAAATATTTGGTTGATTATAAGGTACCTAGGAAAACTTGACACATACACTAGAAACCAAGACATTGACATTGCTATCATCATGCGCAATCTTTTTAATAGAATCCAAAGTCTTTTGCGATGTGTCCTTCTTGGCAAAAGTAGCTACCATTTCGTTATGAACTGTACCTGAAATATTATCGGATGCCTTAACCTTTGATGCAAAACAGAAAGTGAATAAAAATGTTATAGCAATTACAAACGCAATTTTTTTATTGTTTTTCGACATGACGTATCTCCCAACTGACTACTCCTGTTTTACGCATATAGACAGCTAGTTTTTGGCTTTTTACTGCCGTAACGTAATATGCATTTTTGTCAGATCCCCCCTGAAAATTTGAAGTATCGTTAACTTTATCTTTGCTAGACAGACTTCTTAAAAAGATATATGTATTCTTATTATTAGCAACAGATTTCATTTGCTTATAATTCTTTTCCCTAATCATGCTATCCATCTTGGAATTCACTTGATTAACGGTATACATATCAGAATTTAAATATACGTATGCAACTACGCCACATACGATAATAACTAGCACTCCAAATATTGATAACCATTTTTTTCTTTTCATACTCACCCCTCCATAATAACGATAACACATTATTTAATACTATGAGAATAATTATTTTGTGAAGTTGGCTATACATAGGTCATTTTTATTCGTTTTTTCTATTAAACTTTAATTAGTGAATGCGAAACCAATGCTGAACGTGTTATACTTGTATCTGAAATTACAAATTGAAAGGATGTTATATTTTGTCTAATACACCAAATCATCAAAAAGTTGTTTTAGTTGGCGATGGCGCCGTAGGTTCTAGTTTTGCTTTTGCAATGGCTCAACAAGGAATTGCTGAAGAATTCGTTGTTGTCGATGTCATCAAGGAACGTACACAAGGTGATGCACTTGATCTTGAAGATGCAACTCCATTTACTTCACCAAAGAAGATCTATTCTGGTGAATACTCAGATTGCAAGGATGCTGACTTAGTTGTCATCACAGCTGGTGCTCCTCAAAAACCTGGTGAAACTCGTTTAGACCTTGTAAACAAGAATTTGAAGATTTTATCAACAATTGTTAAACCAGTTGTTGACTCAGGCTTCAATGGTATTTTCTTGGTTGCTGCTAACCCTGTTGATATCTTAACTTACGCTACATGGAAATTCTCAGGATTCCCTAAGGAAAAAGTTATTGGTTCAGGAATTTCTTTGGATACTGCTCGTTTACGTGTGGCTCTTGGTAAGAAATTCAATGTTTCACCTGCTTCTGTTGATGCTTACATCTTGGGCGAACATGGCGATTCAGAATTTGCTGGTTACTCAGCAGCTACTATCGGCACAAAACCATTACTTGAAATTGCTAAAGAAGAAGGCGTTTCAACTGATGATCTTGCTAAGATTGAAGACGACGTTCGTAACAAAGCTTACGAAATCATCAACAAAAAAGGCGCAACCTTCTATGGTGTTGCAACTGCTTTGACACGGATTTCAAAAGCTATCTTACGTGATGAAAATGCGGTTCTTCCTGTTGGTGCTTACATGGACGGCCAATATGATGGCTTAAAAGACATCTACATTGGTACACCAGCTGTTATTAATGGTTCAGGTTTAGCTCGTGTTATTGAATCTCCATTAAATGCTGATGAAAAACAAAAGATGGCTGCTTCTGCAAAAACTTTGAAGAAAGTTTTAAACGATGGTTTAGCTAACTTGGAAAAATAAAGTCAATTTTTTGACTGTTTTTAAAAAATCGATAATTCGCGAACTTAATTTACGCGAATTACCGATTTTTTTGTTTGTCTAAAAATTCAAAGTACAAAAGGCGGTCTGCGTCTATTAAATGATTGAGCTCAGCAAAAGCAGTCTAAACTGTCTCCTGATTCATTAGGCTTAGAACTCGCACTGTATTTCGGCTCAACTCTCGTTGAAGGACGGAAGATTAAGCTAATTTTGTTCCTACTAATAACTTCATCACAGTTGACTAGGCATAATTTCATTCTTTCAACCTTTAATTATTGATTTAAAAACTAATATCGTTTAACTCTTATATTGCAGTTTCTACCTTTTTGCAGTATCTTGAATTATATCAATTAATGAATTGACTTCATTTTAGGAGGAACACATGAGACACAAATCAAGAAGCAATTGGCGTATTGTTGGCATTTTAGCTGCTATACTCCTTATTATTTATGGAATTGGCACTTTTTACTTTGCTACCAACAATCATTTTTTACCAAATACTAAAGTTGCTGGTGTAAACGTTGGCAACAAATCGGTAAGTCAAGCGTCAACCGCAATTACTAAACAGTTGGCTAACCGTAAATTTTCAATCACTCAAAATGGTAAAACCCTAACTAGCTTTAGTACCAAACAGATTGGTCTAAAATTGCAATCCACAACAGCTTTAAAAACAACTTTGCAAAAGCAATCAGTTTGGTCTTGGCCCCTTCATCTTATAAATGTGGCATCAGCTGCTACTACAACTGCCTTAACAACAACCCAAAGTCAAAAACAATTAAAAAAACTAGTCAATCAAGAAGTTACTAAACTAAACAAAAATCGAACTGCGGGAACCAGTGGAAAACTTCAAATTAATAATGGTCAGGTTAAACTCTCCAAAGGCACACAAGGTAATCAAATTGATGCCAACAAACTGACCGCTAAATTAAAAAAGGCCCTTGCGTCAGGAGCAACCACACTTGCGATAACTAAATCGGTTTATGCTTCAACCGTCACTGGTTCAGATGCACAAATTGCTAAAAAAGCCGAAACGATTATTAATGAAAAAGCTACGTATAATGTCGGGGGCTATAAATTCACGATTCCTAAGAGTGAAATTGCTAAATGGCTAACCTATCAGAACGGCAAACTTGGTTTGAACTCAACATTAGTCCGCGCTTACGTTTCCAAAGTTAATACTAAATATAAAACATATGGAAAAACGAAAACTTTCAAAAGTACATTGCGAGGAACTGTTTCTGTAAGTGGTGGTTTTTACGGATGGAGCCTCAAAGTTGATGATGAAACTGCGGCGTTAAGTACTGAAATTTTAAAGGGTAAAGATTTCACTCGTCAACCGATCATTCAAGGAACCGGTTATAACACGAACAAACAAGTAATTGGTAATACGTACGTTGAAGTTGATAAGAAAAATCAAAAAATGTTTATTTACGTTAACGGTAAACTTAAATTGAAGACAAATGTCGTTACTGGCCTTCCACCAAAGCAAACAACAACCACTGGAGTTTGGTCTGTTTGGGCAAAGAAACGTAACGCAACGTTACGCGGCTCCGATCTTGATGGCACAAAATATGCCACCAAGGTAAGTTACTGGATGCCTATTGATGACACTGGGATTGGTATTCATGATGCTTCATGGCAACCCACGTTTGGTGGTACTTGGTATAAAACCCATGGTTCTAACGGTTGTATCAATACCCCACCTTCTGTAATGCCAAAGGTTTATAAACTCGTAGCGTTAGGAACACCTGTCATTGTTTTTTAAATATTTATTAAAAGAGTGTGATAAAATAGTGAGAAGTCTCATTATTTTATCGCACTCTTTTTGAAAACATGCTATTATTAAGTTTGTGAAGACTACTTATTCAGTTGGAGGGATGCTATATGCTCTTAAAATCACTTGTTAAACCAAAAGAACGTCTAACCACCATACGTGAAGACGCAACTTTGGAAGAAGCACTCAAGACTCTTGAGGATTCAGGTTTCCGTTGTGTACCTATATTAGACGAAACGGGTCAGTTGTTCCGCGGAAATATTTATAAAATGCATATCTATCGTCATAAGTCTCGGGGTGGCGATATGAGCCTTCCTGTTACAACCTTATTGAAGAATGCAACCAAATTTATTTCAGTTAACGCGGCCTTTTTCAACGTATTCTTTTCCATTAAAGATTTACCTTACATTACGGTTTTAGATGACAATAATCATTTCTACGGAATTTTGACCCATGCCCGTCTTTTAGACATGCTGTCACAATCTTGGAATGTTAACGTCGGAAGTTACGTTTTAACCGTCGTTTCAAGCGGTGAACGTGGTGACTTAGCTTCTATGGCTAAGATTATTACAAAATACACGTCAATTGCCAGTGTCATGTCTTTAGATGCTCAGGGTGGCGAACTTGTTCACCGAACTCTTTTCACGCTCCCATCTGAAGTGGGCAAGAAAAAGTTAGACCGCATCGTAGATAATTTGGAACGTAAAGAATTCCGTGTTCCTGAAATTGAAGATTTACAGTCTTACGATCGTATTTAAATAAGACCAAAAAATGCCAGCCTGGTAATCAAACCCGGCTGGCATTTTTGTATATGTGAAGTAATTCAAAAGTCTATATCGGTAATCTGAAGTTAGAACATGCGGTTACCTAATTCCAAAGTATCAGCAACAATCAAATTAGTTAAAGTTTCATCTACCAATAAAGTAGATCTCACGTCTATTAATCTTCAATACGTTGATTAAAATGAACAAATTTATCTAAGTAATACATAATAGGCGCCGTCACTGTCATAATAATGAGTTCTGAAACCGCCGTTGTAAAGTATGTCCACCAGAATGGTAAATTTAAAGTTAACTTCAGCTCTAATGCCACCAGACACATTGAAACAGTAAACAAAAGCGTGTTTAGGGCCATTTTCTGCCACATTTTTGGTAAATGTGGACTGATATAAGCTACCACTAACAAAGCCAGTAAAGTTTGCCCAGTACCAAAAATTACATTTGGAATTGAATTGCCAGGACCGAATGCATTGAACAACAATACACCTGCTGTAATTCCCCAAATATACTTTTTGTTAAAGACAACTAAATGATTCAGTCCTTCAGAGATTCGAAACTGAATAGCTCCCGAAGCTAAATTTAAAACACTCACTAGCAATGATAAAACGATGTACAATGCGGCTACCATTGCATTTAAAATCCAGGATTTCGTCTGATGATTGGTCATAAGAAATACCTCCTTAGTTTTTTTGTGTGGGATAATTGCGAACCACGAACCTTTTTATGATATCATAAAACCATCTATAATTCAGGAGGCTCTTATGAAAAACTCACTGATGATTCGACCTCTTTGTGATTCTGATGCCGAATCTCTATACAAAATGGAAAATGAAATTTGGAATCCTAACAATACGCCTGCCAGCATTTCATATCCAAACGCCCAAGCTTATCTTGAGGATCATTCAAATCAAGATACAATTGTTGCCGTTGTTGATGATTTAGCAGTTGGTTCAATTGATTATCACCCAGCCACTTCAAAACCTGCTTCAAAATATACTTGGACTTTTGGAATTGGCGTTTCTCCTAAATTTCAATCCCTTGGAATCGGCGGTCAATTACTTGAACACTTCAAACAATTTGCAAAAAAATCTGGTGTTCATAAAATTCATTTACGGGTTCTCGGAACTAACCCCGATGCCATTCAATTTTATAAAAAGCACGGCTTTGAAATCGAAGGCATTTTAAAAGATGAATTTTTTTTAAACGGTATTTTTGTCGCCGATTATCAAATGGCCTACTTCTTCAAATAGGCTTCTACATACTGTTTCAAAATAACAGCCTGATTATGGGTTTCGTCTTTTGCTCCATAAAGAAAAATAACATCTTGAGTGCGTACTTCTGTTTGAATTTTTTCAAGAAATTCGGTTGTGAAATCAGCTTGGTTCAATTCTAACCGATATTTTTCAGCAAACTCCGTAAACTTCTCCGAGTCATGCCCGAACCATTTTCGTAATTCCGTACTGGGACCTATTTCTTTTGCCCACCAAGCTAACTTAGCGTTAACTTTTGAAATACCCCGTGGCCAAAGACGATCTACCAAAACACGATAACCCGTTTCGTCAATTGGTTTAGTATAAATTCGTTCTAATTTAATTTGCATCGCATTGTCCTCCAAAAAATAAAATTAAAAAGACTAGTAACCAACGTCGCCTTGGTACTAGCCTTTTTAGTTTTCCTATGTGTAATAGATCAAACATCTTTATGTACGTTGAACGTTTTCAGTTAAGCCAATACTTACTCTCAATGCATTATCGACTTCACGCATTTTGCCGGATGCCAATTCGCCAACGCGATCTTTAAGCCGCTGCTTATCAATCGTCCGAATTTGTTCCAATAAAATAACTGAATTCCGTTCAACTCCAGTCTCTGCAGCTGTAATCCCAACATGAGTTGGCATTTTTGGTTTTTGAATCTTAGCAGTAATAGCTGCCACAATCACAGTAGGACTATAGTGATTACCAATATTGTTTTGGATGATTAAGACAGGGCGCATTCCACCCTGCTCTGATCCAACTACAGGAGACAGGTCCGCATAAAAAATGTCGCCACGCTTAATGTTGGCATCACTCATTGCGATTGTCACCCCTAATTACTTAGTTTCGTAAAAACTCATTGTAGCACTCATCATCACAAGCTTGAAATTCATTTACAATTTGTTCATTTAAACTAGCCATTGTTTCATATCCCTGAATCAAAGCCTGCACACGGTCAAATTGATGATCAGCAAAATAAGTTTCCACTACATCATCAGAAACTGTTTCTTGATTAACACCAAACAAATCACAATACGCCTGCAAATGACTTACAGTCGTTTTTCCATCATTAGTTATAACCTGGTTCTGCTGATTGTTTTCCATGATCAAAACTCCCGTCGTTATTCATGAATTACCATTACTATATCACGTTTCCGTGCTAAATGGTAACAAATTTATTAAGATTTTTAATCATTGACGTACACACGGGGTATTCTTTCTGAAAAACTACAAGCAATTTCGTAATTAATTGTTCCAGCCTGTTCCGCTACATCAACCAATGAGATTTGTCGTTGTCCACTTTTCCCAACTAACACAACCTCAGTTCCAAGCGCGTATGCTTTTGGCAACCGAATCATCAATTGATCCATGCAGATTCTGCCCACAATTTCACAAAACTGACCATCTACCAGCACATGAAAGTCTTGTAAACAGCGAGGATAGCCGTCTGCATAACCAATCGGTACGGTACCAACCCATTCATCTTCAGGTGCCGTATAAGTTGCGCCATAACTTACGGAACGTCCTTTTTTAATTTTTTTCACAAAAACAAGGGCTGAACTCAGAGTCATAGCCGGTTGCAGTGCATAGGGCGCTTTGATAACTCGTCCAGATGGGTTTATACCGTATGTAGCTGCTCCAAAACGAATCATATTTCCTGTACAGGCGTCATGCCACAAACTAGTAGCAGAATTTGCCACATGCACATATTTCGGTCGTTTGGTTAAAACAGCCATAAATTGTTTAAATCGAGCCACCTGTGTTTCAAAATAATGGTCATCTACCTCATCAGCTGTAGCAAAATGCGTAAAAATTCCTTCAAACAAAAAATGATCTGAATGCTCATTTAAGTAAGATTCTGCCGTTTTTAACTCAGCAGGTTTTTGAAACCCAATTCGTCCCATTCCTGTATCCAACGCTAAATGTACGTTAACTTTGGCACCTGAATTTAACTTTTTATTGGCCGTTTCAAACCATTCTCGACTGCCAACTGCAACAGAAATTTTTTGATCAGCCAAAATTTGTGCATATTGTGGATCGACAATCCCTAATACCAAAATCGGTTGTGTAAACCCTGCTTCGCGCAACTCCAGTGCTTCATCTAAAATAGCCACACAAAAACCAGTAGCCCCTGCTTCAGCCGCATATTTCGCCACATGAGTTAGCCCATGACCATACCCATTTGCTTTGATAACCGCAAATAATTCACTGCCGGCTTTCAATCGTCCTAATTCTTGTTTAATATTTTGTCGTATTGCCTGCGCATCCACTTTTAATACCGTTGGACGATGGGTTCCTGCATTCATAAGATAACTATCCTCTTTCTTCTAAAATCACCTGGGTCATTACATAACTCTCCGTATGTGATATCGAAACATGCGCAATTCCGTTAAATGGTTGTTTGGTCACAACTGGCTTTCCAGATGATTCATCCAAAATCTCAATATCTTGAAAACCAACTTCAGCACCTAATCCAGTACCAAAAGCCTTACTGTATGACTCTTTTGCTGAAAAACGACCCGCCAAAAACTCCGCTGCTCTTTTTCCAGAATATTTTTTATACATTATCTGTTCTTTATCGGTTAAAATACGTTCCGCAAATTTTGGAAGATGCGATTGAACCTTGAAGACTCGATCAATATCAGTTAAATCAATCCCGGTACCATAAATCATAAACTCATCTCCAAATGTAAGTTACTCTCATTTTAACAGATCTCTATTTACAGATACGCAAAAGGTCTCGAAATATACGCAAAATTTTTCATCAAGTTCTTAACCCATAATTCCAGTGTAAAACGCAGCTCACAATAAGTAAAACTCATCTTTCTCAAAATAAAATGAATGATATTCATGTATAGACAACAAAAAAACTCCCAACTTTCTGAATTACAGAAAGCCAAGGAGTTGTTAATCAAAGAACAACGGTTAGCTTTAATTATGTTCTCTAATGGTGAATTTACGATTTGATGAAGAGTGACGATTGCCGCTATTGTTACTGCTGCCACTATTCTTCTTGTAGTTACCACGGTTACGATCTGATTTACCATGATTATTATCACGGTCGCGATTACCACGATAGCTGCTGCTACTGTTACTACGACGTTTGTTATTACCACGATAGCCGCCACCACGGTGACCATTACCATGATAATTTCCACCCTTACCGCCCTTATGTTTTGGTAAAGGACGTTCTGGTGTAATACGTACCTTGACTTGGCTGGAATCAGCCTTTGTTTTACTGCTTAACAAAGCTGCAACCAATTGTTCTGGTGTGTATTTTTCCAATAATTCTTTGGTTTGGTCGCTAAATTGATCCTCGTGAGTTTTAGAAACCAATTCTTCGATTTCTTTTTCAGCAAGCGTCACGCGACCCTGGAAGGCTTCCTCATCTGTTGGTGGCTTGAGCGGTAACATGCGTTTCTTCGTTAATTTTTCAACTTCACGAAGATAATCCATTTCCCAAGGAGTTACAAATGTAACAGAAACACCATGTGCTCCAGCCCGGCCAGTACGGCCAATACGATGGACGTAGCTGTCTGGATCCTGAGGAATATCGTAGTTATACACGTGGGTTACACCCGAAATGTCTAACCCTCGAGCAGCCACATCCGTTGCAACCAAAATATCGATTTGACCATTACGGAATTTTTGTAAAATGCTTGAACGACGTTGTTGTGTCAAGTCCCCATGAATACCAGCGGCATTATAGCCACGAGCTTCTAAGCCACGGGATACTTCATCCACACGACGTTTTGTTCGTCCAAAGACCAAAGCTAAAGCTGGGTTTTGAACATCCAAAACACGAGTTAACATATCAAACTTTTCAAATTCTTTTGATTTAATATAGTATTGGTCAACCAAATCAGCTGTTAATTCTTTTGACTTAACCGTAATTTGTTCAGGGTTTGTCATAAACTTAACGCCAATTTTCTTCATTGCTGGAGGCATAGTGGCTGAGAATAACAAAGTCTGACGACTATCAGGTGTTTCAGAAATGATGGACTCAATGTCAGGCAAGAATCCCATGTCTAGCATATCATCAGCTTCATCCAATACTAAAGTTTGAACATTTTCTAATTTAATTGTATGACGACGAATATGATCTAATAAACGTCCAGGGGTTCCCACAATAATTTGGGGATGATTCTTCAAGTTTTTAATTTGGCGACGAATATCTGCACCACCATAAACAACTTGTACTTTAACATGTTTGGCTCTACCTAAACGATATAATTCTTCTTGCGTTTGAATGGCAAGTTCACGTGTTGGTGAGACAACTAATGCTTGCACGTTGGAATTATTAACATCAACATGCTCCAATATTGGCAAACCAAAGGCTGCCGTTTTTCCCGTTCCTGTTTGTGCTTGGCCAATAATATCTTTGCCAGCTAAAACGTGGGGAATTGTTTGTTCCTGAATCGGGGTTGGGGTCTCATAACCACTTTCTTGAATGGTTTTTTGCAACTCATCCGATAAATCGAAATCTGTAAACTTCAAATAATTTTCCTCCTAGTGAAATCGTGCTTCTGTCAGAATCCAAAAGAAAATCCGTCCTTTTATTCAGCAATTCTGAGAAGTCACAGCTATAAACATAACCTTAACATCATACACCCGCGCATATAAATAAGCAAACCAGATCAATTCTATCGGTTTGCTTAATAGATTTGTACTATGCGTTTTGTAAACCTGCTAAAACTTTTTCAAGATGAATTCCATGACTACCTTTAATTAGGATTTCATCTTCTGCCGTTAATTTGGTATTTAAATCAGCAATTAACTGGTCTTCTTGGTCAACGCTGTACCAATGAATTTGAGTTTCTTCATACTTAGCCTTTAACGTTTTTGCC
The DNA here is from genome assembly GCF_964062635.1 of Pediococcus ethanolidurans. Lineage (NCBI taxonomy): Bacteria > Bacillati > Bacillota > Bacilli > Lactobacillales > Lactobacillaceae > Pediococcus > Pediococcus ethanolidurans. The sequence goes on along the minus strand of NZ_OZ061250.1, from coordinate 1,153,326 downwards.
AGCGCCTGCATATGAGCCCCAACTAAATAAACATCCTCAATCAGTTTGGGATCTAAATAATCTGCCAATCCTGCATGCATAACGTCAGATTGTTCGCCTAGCTCTAACATATCTCCTAAAACCACAAAACGTTTACCCTTACTTTCAGTTTTGCTAAATGAAGCCAAAACTTCCTTTGCAGCAGTTGGATTAGAATTATAAACATCACTTAAAATTAATTCTCCAACCTTACCACGCACCCATTCTGTTCGATTATGCGTAAGTTGAAAGTCTTTCAATGCTGCTCCTGCTTTATCAGGGGCAATGTGATAGGCCTTTGCCACCGCAATTGCCGCTAAAGCATTCATGACATTATATTTACCAATCATTGGAATTGTATAGGTTTGACCAGAAACTAAGTTAATTTCAAAACTTGTGTGGTCGCGAGCCCCCTGAACATTGCTAGCAAACAAGTCATCAGCCGCACTATTTCCAAACGTATACTGACGTTGGTCTACTTTTTTACTGCGTTCTCGTAGAAGTGGTTCATCACCATTGTAAATAAACAGTCCATCTTCTTTTAAACCATGTGTAATCTCTAATTTGGCATCTGCAATTTTATCACGTGTGCCAAAGAAGCCAATGTGAGCCTCACCAATCATCGTGATAACAACGGTGTCAGGTTGTGCCATATGACTAAGAAAATCAAGTTGTCCAGGGCGATCCATCCCCATCTCAACAACTACCACTTCCGTATTAGCATTCATGTTTAGTAAAGTAATGGGCACACCAATGCCATTATTAAAATTAGCCTGCGTTTTAACCACATTATATTCTGTTTCTAATAAAGCCGCTGTCATATCCTTGGTAGTTGTTTTACCATTACTACCGGTAATTGCCACTACTTTAGGATTGATTTTTCCTAGATAATAAACCGCTAATTTTTGCAAAGTTGTCAGTGGATCATCCACAACCAAGACGGGATATCCACTTGGCACATTTTCGTGATCCTTAGCCCATAAAGTAGCTACCGCACCGTTTTGCATCGCATTTTCAACGAATTCATGACCATCTCTTTGGCCTTTTAGTGGAATAAATAATGAATTTGGTTGTACCTTGCGGCTATCGAACTCAACGCTTGTAATCGTAATCTCCTGCCAACTTTCAGGTACATCATCAATTCCAATCGCATTGGCAATTTCTGTCAACTGCATTTTCATTTTATCCATTCTCCTAATCTCGAATTTTGAACCCTTAAATTATACCACAACCTGAATTTCATTCACTTTGACAATAAAAAGAAAAGAACTGAACAAGTCAGCTCCCACAATTCTTTAGTTTAATAAAATTGGTCATCTTCAAATGCCCGTGAATCTTTAATCACCAAGTGCCAGTGACTGCTCGCCATATTGTACCGCAAAACTGCCACTTGATTAGCACGATTATATAACGACGTCCGACTTCGATAAATCGGCGACTGTCCATTATCATGCGCAACTAAAATTGGAATTCGATATTGCTTTTCTTGTTCAAACGCCTGGTCAAACGCAAAAATAATGCCACTACTTAAGATTGGGGTTAATTGACGTAACATAGTTTGTGGAATGTCTGAAAAGCCGTCATACCGTCGAAACATTCGTCGCTCATTAAAAGCTTGTCTCGTATGGCGAATTAAAGATCCATTTAAAACAGGATAAAAATTCTTTAATTGTCGATAATAAACTTTTAGATGTTTACTACCTAACGAAAGAAAAACAAAATCATTTTGCAACTTATATGAAAAAGGTGTCGTATAGTGCGTGTGCATATGACCCAAATACAATAATTCTGCAATTTCTTCAGGTAATAGTTCGTCTAACCCCTCACCATGGGAATAATCTAGCCAACTGAGCTGCGTGGCTTTTGGATTTGTTAGATATTTACGGATATTAAAAGTCCCACTTACCGTATTTAGTTGGGTATGGGGATCAATACTTAAATTATCATTAATTGGCGTATTTAGCACCAAAATATGCGTTGGTATTCTTGGAATGCCACGTAGAAAGTCTTCGACACTTAGTCCTCTTGAGTATATCAAGTTCGCAATGGGCTCCAAGTGGATATATACGAAATCATCCCGCATAATCTTAATAGCTCACTTTCAATAAATTATCTGTTCAACTTATTATTGTACGCTAGTTTTCACTAAATAACTTACATCTTTTGAAGTCTTGCAATTCGATCTTCAATTGGTGGATGCGTATCAAATAAATGTGAAAAACCTTTCTTTTTTCGTAAAGGATCTGAAATGTACAGTGCCGAACTAGTAGGATCGGCTTCTTTCATGGGTTTGCTATCAGAAATTTTCTCTAATGCCGTGATCAGCCCTTGCGGGTTCCGCGTTAATTCTACGCTTGAAGCATCAGCTAAATATTCACGATTGCGAGACAAGGCCATCTGAGCAATTGAAGCAGCCAGTGGTCCTAAAATAATGAGGACAAGGGATAACACTAGCAGAATAATCTGCATATTGCCCCCTTCGGAATTATTATTACTCCGACGACGGCCACCACCCCACCAAAAGGAACGCATTCCAATATTAACCAGCATAGAAATAGCAGCAGAAAGGGCCAGGGCTACAGTTTGTAAACGAATATCGTAGTTACGGACGTGAGATATTTCATGGCCTAAAACACCTTCCATTTCCTCACGATTTAACCGTTCCATGATTCCGCTGGTAACTGCCACTGCGGCATGTTTAGGATCATTACCAGTCGCAAAAGCATTAGGACTTGGATCGTCAATAATATATACTTTTGGCATTGGAACTTTACCAACTAGAGCCATATCTTCAACAATGTGCCAAAGCTCGGGTTGTTCAGCTTCCGTGACCTCGTGAGCATGATTCATTCGCATGACAACTGAGGTCGATTGTGAAATCATCATTCCCATATATATGGCAGCAACTACAGCAGCCAAGATCAGCCCGGAAATTGCACTATCATAGAAAAAATAGCCTAGCGCACCACCAATAAGAAGGACTAAGAAACTAAATCCTATCATGACATACACTGTTCGGCGTTTATTACGCGCAATTTGCTGAAATAGCACTGAGCACCCCTCCTTTCCTACCTAAATGAGTTTATAGATCTTCGTATTTTTTAAACGAAACATCAGGTGTTTTGGTTTCTTCTTCAGGTACTTGTAGATAAGTTGCTGCTTTAAAACTAGTCATTGAAGCAACCAAATTACTTGGAAATGTTTGTAATTTCATGTTATAACTTGCCACACTAGAATTATATAATTGTCGTGAATACGCAATTTTATTTTCAGTATTAGTTAGTTCTTCCATAAGCTTTGTGAATTCCGCACTTGCTTTTAAATCAGGATAACTTTCGGAGAGTGCAAACACACTTTTTAATTGTGAGCTTAATTGATCTGACAAAGCCATTGTTTGTGCACGATCTACTGAATTGGCCTGTGGATTATCAGTGACAGATACCAATTGATTTCGCAGTTCAACTACTTTAGACAGCGTGCTCTTTTCATACGAAGCATACCCTTGAACTGTAGAAACTAAGTTCGGGATCAGATCATTACGACGTTTTAATTGCACGTTGATTTGACTCCATGATTCTTGTGTATAGGTTCTTGCTTTAACCAAATTGTTATATAATATAATGAACAATCCGATTAAAATGACGACGATTATCGCAATTATTATTCCTATTGTCATATTAATTCTCCTCTACGTTTTAATACCTTGATGATACCAGACGTAAGCCTCTTTATAAAGCGTTAGGCAATGAATTCAATAATTTTTAAGATTAGGTGATTTTATGAAAAAAATTTTATTTGTGTGTCTTGGAAATATTTGTCGCTCCCCGATGGCAGAGGCACTTTTTCGACAAAGAATAACTGAAACAGGCCAAAAAGATCAATTTCAAGTGGATTCGGCTGGTACCAGCGATTGGGAAGAGGGTAATCCCCCTCACCCGCAAACACGCTTAACTTTGCAAAATCACAATGTTTCCACGGCTAATTTAATTTCACGGCCGGTCACAACAGATGATTTCTATAAATTTGATGTCATCATCGGCATGGATCATAAAAACGTTCAGGATTTAGAAGAATTACGGCCTAAAGACTCAACTGCTAAAATTTATCTGTTCATGTCTGTTTCGCCAACTCATTCAAATGCAGATGTGCCAGATCCATGGTATACGCATAAATTTGAGGCAGCTTACCAACAAATTGCTGCTGGTATTGATGAATGGGTAACATTTTTAACTGCGCATAACGAATAAAAGATCAACACCACTGGGGTGTCGATCTTTTTTTGTTGTGTAACATATTTTATTGTGCATGACGTTTTATTTTTATAGCCGAAACGTGCTAAGGAGAGCAGCTTCCTCCGATTGCCAGTTCTTGCGGTGGGGGTTGCCGCCACAAGAATGGACAACGTATGAAACATCATTGATTATTAGCGATCTTTGCTAATAATCTTCCTTAAATGTGAAATAGTAGCTACGGAAAGGGAACGATTCCCAAACCGAATCATTCCCTTTCCTAGGCCTGTTCTATTTTTATTGCTGAAACGTGCTAAGGAGAGCAGCTTCCTCCGCTTGCCAGTTCTTGCGGTGTGGGTTGTCGCCACAAGAATGGACAGCGTATGGAACATCTTTGATTATTAGCGATCTTTGCTAATAATCTTCCTTAGTGTGGAGTAGTAGCTACGAAACCCCAACGATTCCTAAACCGAATCATTGGGGCTTCTAGGCTATGCTCGGAAGCTATGCGCTCTCCTTAGCACTCTTTTTTTTATTTATTATTAAAATTCTCCGAAAAACTCTCTTGAATCGACTTTGGTGCCTTCTTATACGCCACCGATCCCTCGTACTTTCCTCGAATCATCAATCTCTTCGCACCCGTCGCATCACACGTTATCAACGTAATTATTTTCTTATTCGGCACATCATCAATCACATCTACCCGCGTCGCCGCTATAAACTTACGCTCCGTTGCCTTATACGTATAGATTCTCTTCAAATCCGTCACATAAATCTTCATTCCCGGTCGCATCTTCCAATACAACGGACTAAACAAAATATCCTTTCGTACCATATGATGCCCAGCCAACGCATAATTTCCTTGGCCCATCTTCATATCAGCCTTCAACGTAGCCGCCGCCAAAGCCAAGTTCTCATTCGTAATTCCCTGAGCAATCGGCAAATTCAAATTAACCTTAGGAATACTAATCTCGCCAATCACATTTAACTTAGCGGAATTAGCCCGAGCCTTTGCCACCGTTTGAAAATCAAGCGACTTTACATTTTTAAAATTGTAACTTGTTTTCTTATTTTTATTTTTATTAATCGTCTGCTGCGTAATCTGTGGCTTATAGGAATCTACCAACCAATTTTTAATTTGCTCATTAAAGATTAACGCCAAACTGACAACTAATAAAAGGACAATAAAAATCGAAGTAAGCCATTTTCTAATTCTTGATCGTTTTTTTTGCATGTTCTTCTCCCAGTAACCGAAATAGTGGTATTCTAATAAATATGGTTTTTGTTACACCAATTGTTTGTTTTAGAAAGGAGGATGGCTTTGTCTTCTAAAATTAAAAGATTAATTTTCAAAAAAAAAAGCCCCCTGGGAACAAAACCTTGTTGTTTTATGGTTCGGAACTTTTATGGCCGGGATGGCTTTTAGTGAAGTCATGCCCTTTTTATCGTTATATGTAGACACTCTAGGCCAATTTTCCAAGCAACAACTTACATTCTACAGTGGGATCACATATTCTGCAACCTATTTAGTTACCGCTTTAGTTTCTCCCATCTGGGGAAAACTTGCTGATTCAAAAGGTCGAAAACTGATGATTCTCCGTGCTTCACTTGGGATGGCGTTCGTCATCGGTGCAATGGGATTAGTTCAATCCATTTGGCAACTTATTGCACTACGTATGATTCAAGGAGTTTTTTCTGGTTACATAAGTAATGCCAACGCTTTGTTAGCTACTGAAACACCCAAAGAAAAAAGCGGTCTTGCTTTGGGAACCCTATCTACTGGTTACGTCAGTGGTAATTTGATTGGCCCGTTACTCGGTGGAATTCTTGCCGAATTTTTCTCCTACCGAATTACTTTCTTCATTACCGGTGCAGTATTGTTACTCGTCTTTTTCTTAAGCTACTTTTTTGTTCATGAACACTTTCATCCCGTTGAACGCGCAAAGCCTTTATCTACCAAAGAAGTCATTGGCAAATTGGATAATCCCAAAATTGTATTTGGCATGTTTGTCACAACCATGATCATTCAGGCCTCAAACAACTCCATTACACCCATCCTAAGTCTTTATGTGCGTCAATTAATGAAGGGTATCGGACCAGTCACACTAGTAGCGGGCATTGTTGCTGCTGTGCCAGGTATTGCGACCTTATTCTCTGCACCTCGATTAGGTGAACTTGGGGATCATATCGGTACAGAAAAAATTCTTTCCATTGGTTTTATATTTGCAATTTGTATGTATGTGCCAATGGCCTTTGTTAATTCCGTATGGTTATTAACTTTCTTCCGATTCATGGTCGGTATTTCTGACGGTGCCATGTTACCCGCAGTTCAAGCTATCTTGTCCAAACGATCTCCCGCAGAAGGAGAGTATAAAATAGTTTGTGTAAATGAATTAAAATCCTATTGAAAAGGGACCCCCTTCCCCGTATGATTAAATCGTCAAACCAAACCAAAACGGAGGGATTCCCCATGGAACAGTTTACCAAAGATTTAACCAAAACTCTATTATCAAATGGCGATGTTAAAGAACTTTTTCGCCAACAACTTGAAACAGCTATTAATCAAATCCTACAAGCTGAGTTAACTTCGTTACTTGGTTATGATCCTTATGAACGTAATAGCTTTAAGACTAACAATTATCGGAATGGTCAATACTTTCGGTTAATTGATTCCGAATATGGTAAGTTGAAAATTGCTGTGCCGCGTGACCGACAAGGCAAATTTCATAATCATTTACTTCCAGCTTATTCTCGTCGTCAAGATGCTTTAGAAACTACAATTATTCAACTTTACTCTAAAGGTGTTACCACTCGTGAAATCGCTGATTTGATTGAAAAAATGTACGGTTCTTATTATTCGGCTACAACTGTTTCTAACATTACTGCCCAAGTAACTAAGCAGATTGAAGCTTTTCATCAGCAAACCATTAAAGCAAACTATGTTTGCTTATTCTTAGATGCAACTTATTTACCTTTGCGTCGTGACACAGTTCAAAGAGAGGCAGTTTATATTGCCTTAGGAATTACACCCACTGGAATTAAAGAAGTTCTTGATTATCGCATTGCACCCAGTGAAAATGCTGAAGTCTGGTCGGAAATGGCAGCCGATCCCAAGCAGCGAGGGCTTAAACAGGTTCAATTAATTATTACGGACGGAATGGTTGGACTTCAACCCGCGCTTTTACACGCTTTTCCTAAAGCAAAATTTCAAAGATGTTTAGTTCATGTTATGCGTAATATTAGTACACATGTCCGTTTAAAAGACCGTGAGGTTATTTTAAATGATTTCAAACAACTTCATTCGGTAACCAATGAAGCTGAAGCTCGTAAAATGCTTGCCGATTTTTATAGTACTTGGGAAAAACAATACACAAATCTAATTAGTCACATTAGGTCAATTGAAAAGGAATTATTAGCTTTTTTGGCTTTTCCAGCTGCAATTCGCCCAACTATTTATTCAACAAATATTATAGAATCGCTAAATAAAAAGATTAAACGCAAGACTAAAGCAAAAGAACAGTTTCCCAATGAAAAATCATTAGACAATTTCATTGGAGTGCAAGTAATTAGTTACAATGAAAAGAACTTTAATCGAATTCATCGTGGATTCGGACAAGTTAAGGATACATTAGAATCACTTTTCGACTGAAAAGATTTAATTTTATGGAGAAAGAGCAATCACTTTTTACACAAACTTCTTGACACTCCCCGCAGAAGTCACAGGACGTGTTTTTAGTTGGAACCAGTCCTTCCAAGCACTTGGTAACATGTCAGGTCCCTTAATTGGCTCTGCAGTTTCTGGAACATTTGATTACGGTTCTGTTTTCATTTCAACGTCCGTTTTGGTTGCCTTAAACTTTATCTTAGTTCAAGTTAATACTCACCTTGATAAAAATCGAGAGTAAAATCTAATGCAAAAATAGGCATAATCACATTGTGAAATCTCACAATGGATTATGCCTATTTTTTTTAGAACTATGCTTCTAAACCATTTTAGGTTCTATACTTTTTCCTGTTGATAGCTTACTTAACATGGTAATCTATTAGCAGGATTTTTTAGTGCAAAATAAAAAAGGCCCATAAGCCTCGCACCTAAAAAATCCACCCACTACAGCATCTTTTTTAAAGGACGTGAAAACTTATGGACCCTGTAGATAATAATATAAAATTTGCGCTCAGTATTAAAGACCCAAATGTAGTTTTTTACAAATATAACTATCAAGTGATTAAAGCTAAGCGCGCAAAAGTATATATAGCCACGGTTAAGTTCGACCAGAAACATTGCGCTAACTGTGGCTTTTGCGAGCTAAGTCATAATGGACACTACGTATCACGCGTGACCTATCTGGCAGCGAATGCGAGTGAACCAGTTTATTTGGAACTCCATAAAGAACGCGTCATTTGTCGTAATTGTAAAGCGTCGTTTATGGCTACTTCTGATGTGGTAGACAAGTACTGTTGTATCTCCCGAGCCACGCGTCAGAAAGTGTTTATGAGTCTACAAGACGACCGCACTCAAGCTAGCATTGCGATCGATGCCGGCATATCAGCTAGCACTGTCTGTCGTTACTTAGACAACTATGATGACTTATTTCGCAGAAATCTTAACTATCTACCGGTTCATCTCGCCATGGATGAATTTAGAGGAATTGGTGGTCGGCTCCATTTCATCTGTATTAATGGCGCTGGTGAGCACGAAATTCAACAAATTCTGCCAGACCGATTCAAGCAAAGTATTACTGATTATTTTAAACAATTTCCAGCAAGTGTTCGAGCACGTGTCAAAACAGTTACCGTAGATCTAAATAGTTACTATCAAGACATTGCCAAGGCAATGTTTCCGCAGGCAAAAATTGTGATCGACCGCTTTCACATCGTTGCAATGATGACTCGAGCTTTTAATCAAACTCGGGTGCAAACCATGAAAAAGTACAATAAAAGATCCTATGAATATCGCACGTTAAAGTTCGCCTGGCGGCTTTATTTGAAGTATGCCGGAAATCTAGATGAGGAACATGTCTTTTATGACCGACACCTGCGAAAACAACTCACACAACTAGAACGTGTAGAACAAGGACTGACAATTAACGAAGAACTTAAAGCATCGTACGAGTCGATGCAAAGCATCATGGAAAACCTTAAGAATCAAGACAAAGACAAGCTTGTGGAAGATCTATATACAAATCAAAATATAAGTCCCTACATGAAAGCAGTGTTTCAAACGTTCAAAAAGAACTTAGTGGTTGTACTCAACGCCAGTGAATCGGACTATACGAATGGCCCAGTCGAAGGCATGAATCGAATGATTAAACAAATTCAACGCACAGCATTTGGATTCCGTAATTACCATCATATGATTTCACGTATTAAGTTACGGCAAATGAGAACAAAACCAATGAAAAAAACAGAGTTGAAAGTCGCATGACTTTCAACTCTGTAAAAGCTATTCATCAACAGGATTTGACAAAGAGCCCCATTTTAACAATCACTGTTATCTATATAAACAAAAAGCGCAAACCAACTAAAAACGTTAGCTTGTGCCCTTTTAAACGCAGAATTACTTGTCGCTGTCTGTAAATCCGTATTTTTTGTTGAAACGATCGACAGTTCCATCGACTTGGTTGAATTTCTGACGACCTGTGTAGAATGGGTGTGAATCAGATGAAATTTCAACACGAACTAATGGATATTCCTTGCCATCGTCCATCTTGATTGTTTCATTAGAAGTCTTTGTTGAACCGGAAATAAACTTATAACCAGTTGTTGAATCCTGAAATACGACTTCGTGATAATCTGGATGAATTCCTTTTTTCATTATAATTACGCTCCTTTGCCATGAGTCATTTACTGAGACATAGTTATTTTGTTCTTAAAATAATCAACGACCATTATAATATCATGAATATCTGTTAGACGCAACTCACTTTTAACGTAGTTTCCGCTTTCGAATCGTTGATTTAAACTTTACATTTTCAATTTCGCTTAAAAACTCTTGATCATTTTTAGTATTACGTAAAAATTGCAATAACTGTTCAGTTGTCTCCAGTGAATCGCCAACCATTGCACGACGAATGCGCCAAACTTCATCAAGCATTTTTTGTGGTAGTAACAATTCTTCTTTTCGCGTCCCGGATTGTTTAATATCCAGTGCGGGGAACACGCGCCGTTCTGCCAGTTCACGTGATAGTGTTAATTCAGAATTCCCGGTTCCCTTGAATTCCTCATAAATAACATCATCCATTCGACTTCCAGTATCTACAAGAGTAGTGCCCAAAATCGTTAGACTGCCACCTTCTTCAATATTTCGTGCCGCACCAAAAAACTTCTTTGGCTTGTAAAATGCTGCCGGATCAATACCACCAGATAATGTTCGGCCACTTGGTGGAATCACCAAGTTATAAGCTCGAGTTAGCCGTGTGATTGAATCTAATAAGATCACAACATCTTCTTTGTCCTCTACTAAACGCAAAGCACGTTCCAAAACTAATTCAGAAACTCGAATGTGATTTTTAGGTTCTTTGTCAAACGTAGATGACACTACCTCACCTTTGATGGAACGTTCCAAGTCTGTCACTTCTTCTGGACGCTCATCAATCAATAAAACAATCAGTTTCACTTTTGGATAATTGGTAGTAATGCCATTGGCAATTTCTTTTAATAAGGTGGTTTTTCCGGCCTTAGGTGGGGCCACAATTAATCCTCGTTGTCCAAAACCAATTGGTGTAAAAATATCAACTAAGCGTGTTGCTAAATTTTTGGAAGTTGTTTCTAATTTAATTTGTTGTTTAGGATAGATCGGTGTTAACGCGGGGAAATGCGGACGCTGTTTTGCTTCTTCTGGATTTTTACCGTTGACTTGGTCGACATGCATCAATCCATAATAACGTTCAGAAGGTTTTGGATGTCTTGCTTTTCCAGTCACCAGATCGCCATTTCTCAATCCAAAACGTGTAATTTGTGAAGCAGAAATATAGATATCTTCTTGAGAAGGTCCGTAATTAATTGGGCGGAGAAACCCAAAACCCTCTTGAGAAACGATATCTAAAACGCCTTCCATTTCCACAAAATCTTGTTCCTTAGCCTGAGCACGAATGATTGCCAAAGATAATTCAGCCTTATTCATCTGCCCGTAATACGGAATTTTAAACTTTCGTGCAAAACTGTAGATCTGTTTAAGCGTCATATTTTGCAGTTCCGCCATTGTTAAAAAGTCACTCATACTTTACCTCTATTTAACTTTTTCTTCTTCATCGCTCACAATTTCAATGTCAGCACCCAATTGTTGAAGTTTATGAACAATGCGATCATAACCACGAAGAATATTATCTGCTTTGAAAATTACAGTTGTTCCAGAGGCCATCAATCCAGCAATCATCAACGCGGCTCCTGCTCTAATTTCGCCGGCTTCAACGTTGGCACCATGTAACTGTTCTGTGTGTGCAACAATAATTATGTCATTTTCAACACGCACATTAGCACCCATTTTTTGCAACTGTGAGATGTGTTTAACTCGTTTGGGATAAATGGTATCCACAATAACGCTGCTTCCCTGAGCCTTCATCAAAGCTGGTGTGATTGGTTGTTGAAGGTCCGTTGCAAACCCAGGAAAAGGATTAGTTTTGATCTCAATTGCGTGCAGATTATTAGCTTCAGGAACATAAATACTGTCTTCACCGACATCCAAATCAACGCCTAGTTCAATAAGCTTCGAGTTAAAAGACTCCAAGTGTTCTGGGATAATGTTATTAATTTGAATACCATTTCCGACCGATGCTGCCAATGACAAATAAGTTCCAGCTTCAATTCGATCTGGAATAATTGTATGCGTAGCACTAGCTCTCAAACTATCCACACCATCAATCCGAATAACGTCGGTACCTGCGCCGCGGATTTTGGCTCCCATACTGTTTAAAAAGGTAACCAAATCGATAATCTCGGGTTCACGAGCTGCATTTTCAATAATTGTTTGTCCATTAGCTTTTACAGCCGCCAGAATCACGTTAATAGTTGCACCAACGGAAACGACATCTAAGAAAATATGGGCACCGTGTAATTCACGATTATCGGTTGTAATATAGACAGAATCATTTTGTTCGTTAACAGTTGCTCCTAAAGCCTTAAAGCCTTTGATATGTTGATCAATTGGACGAGGCCCAATATTATCTCCACCAGGGAAACTAACTGTTGCACGTTTGAATTTACCTAGCAATGCCCCCATAAAATAGTAGGAAGCACGCAAACTTTTAATTGCCCTACTTGGTAAGGCACTTTCAATTATATTAGTTGGATCAATTTCCATGACACCATCTTTAAACGTTGAATGAACATTCATTGATTCAAGAATGATCATCAAATTATGAACGTCTAGGATGTCAGGAACAGAGTCCAGGCGGACAGGGGTATCGGCCAATATAGCAGCTGGAATTAAAGCCACTGTGCTGTTTTTAGCACCACCAATGGTCACTTCACCGGAAAGTTGTTGTCCGCCACGGATTACCATTTTTTTCATGTGTACTTTCCTCACTTATCAACATGCTAATAATTGTACAGTCAATTCTAATCATAAATAACCTATATCAAAAAAACAACCATAAATTTAAAAAAATCTGCAGTCTGAACCCGACTAAGGGTTTTTGTGTCAAAATATTTAATTTGGTCTAATTTTTCCATAAATTAAATACTAAAGATTGAAAGTACAAAAACACATCTTGTTATCTGATACAAAAGCATTCATGTTAACAAAGTTAGATTTAACTGCCGTCTTCCAGCAAATTTGGGCTGGAACGTAGTGCGAGTTCTTGCGGCTGATTTTTGTCACAAGAATCGACATCGTACGGAGTATCAAGATTTTCGGAACGAAAATCATTCTTCTACACGTAGTAGTGGGCACGACTTAGAGCCGAAAACCACGTCTCTAAGCTCGGCCTTTATCTAAGCGAAACCCGCTAAGATAAATGTCACTACTGAGCCCATTTGCTTCCAGACTAAGTCTAATTTTTGCAATCAACACATCGATATAAAAGTTATTATATCAGTGTTGCTGAGCATTATTGAAGCATCAAACGTTCTTAGTCCGGAGGCGATTGGTCTCAGGGGTGAAGTTATCCTTAGTAATTTATTATTTAGGATAAGGCCGAGTTTGAAGACAAGTGTACCTCTTGGCTTCAAATCGTGCCCACCCCGTTCCAGACCAGATGAGCCGCAGGACGGCAGTTAGCCTACTTTTTTTAGGATAAGTCGTTTAACAGTAGTTATTGAAGTAATTTTGACACTTTCAACCTTTAGTTAAATGCAAAAATGGTACACGGATTCAGTTTTTGATATCCATGTACCATTTTTTTAAATTATATTTGTTTACTTATTAGCAGCTGCAATAAAGGCCTTGAATAATCCCTCTGGACGTTGTGGTCTTGAAAGAAATTCAGGATGATATTGAGAAGCCACAAAGAATTTTTTCTCTGGTAGTTCAATGACTTCAACCAAATGGTTATCTGGTGAAGTTCCAGAAAATACTAATCCGTGTTCTTGCATAGCATCGCGATACTTATTATTAAATTCAAAACGATGACGGTGACGCTCTTGAATGACATCTTGATTGTCATATGCTTCAGCAGCTACCGAACCAGCCTTAAGCTTGCATGGATACAGGCCTAAACGTTGGGTACCTCCCAAATCATGAACATCTTCCTGATCTGCCATTAAATCAATAATATTATGTGGCGTGTTAGCATCCATTTCAGTGGAATTAGCATCCTTGAGACCCAACACGTGACGGGCAAACTCAACGGAAGCCATCTGCATCCCTAAACAAATTCCCAAGAACGGTAAATCATTTTCACGGGCATACTGGATGGCTGTAATCATTCCTTCAATCCCACGATCACCAAAACCACCTGGCACAATCAACCCATCAACATTGCCTAAGATTTCGGAAACATTATCGGTTGTAATTTTTTCAGAATCAACCTTTTTAATTTCAATTTTGGCATTCACTGGATAACCGGCGTGTTTCAAAGCCTCAGATACAGAAATGTAAGCATCTTGCAGTGCCACATATTTACCAACAAGTGCGATTTTCACCACATGATCCAAATCATTACGAACGTGTTCGGTCATTTTACGCCAATCTTCCATATCAGCCTTAGGAGTTTTGAGGCCAAAATGATCAACAATAATTTGATCCATTCCCTGAGCCTGAAGATTCAATGGAATTTGATAGAGGTTATCTACATCACGAGATTCGATAACTGCTTCAGGATCTACATCACAGAACAAAGCAATCTTATTGCGCATTGATTGTGTAATTGGTTTTTCTGTTCGCACAACCAAAATATTGGGTTGAATACCAACACCACGGAGTTCCTTAACACTGTGTTGTGTTGGTTTTGTCTTCATTTCACCAGCCGCACGTAAATATGGAATTAAAGTCGTATGAATATAAATAACATTTTCTGAACCAACTTCACTCTTCATTTGACGTAAAGCTTCTAAGAATGGAAGAGATTCGATATCACCAACTGTCCCTCCAATTTCGGTAATCACAATATCTGAATCTGTGATTGTGCCTGCTCGCATAATTTTTTCTTTAATTGTATTGGTAATGTGTGGAATAACTTGCACAGTGGCGCCTAAATAGTCACCATGACGTTCCTTTTTCAAAACCTCAGAATATATTTTTCCAGTCGTCACATTGGAGTATTTATTAAGATCATTATCAATAAAACGTTCATAATGACCGAGATCAAGATCGGTCTCCGTACCATCATCCGTAACAAATACTTCCCCATGTTGATAAGGATTCATCGTTCCTGGGTCCACATTAATATAGGGATCAAACTTCTGAATTGTAACCTTTAAACCGCGATTCTTAAGCAAACGGCCAAGAGAAGCTGCTACGATTCCTTTTCCAAGCGAAGAAACAACGCCACCAGTGACAAAAATGTATTTAGTCATTTTATAACTCCTTTGAGGTTTTTTAAGGGACATTCAAGAAATAATAAAAATACTCCCTATTCATTTGGAATAGGGAGCACAATTTAAAATCCGTACTGTTTGGCTCTGCATACAGCAAAGCGCCCAATAAAGATAATACAAGGTAACCAATCTAATGTCAAGTTCGAAAAACTGACTTATTCATCATCGTCAGAATCGTCATCATCTAACTCTGACAACTGGCCCTCGATACCATCGGGTAAGTCATCATCAGGTAAATCATCACTATCATCATCTTTTGAACTATCAGTATAATCATCATTATCGTCAGAATCAAAATCATTGTCATCATCGGCAACTACATCATCATCTTCAGGATCATCAGCATCATAATCAATTACATCATCGTCATCGGCAGCGTCAGCTAAGAACGCATTAACCTTTTTACGCTTTTTACGTTTTGGACGATCATCATCTTCATCTTCGTCAGCATGAATAATAGCTTCATCGATTGACTCAAAGGGATACCAAGTACGTAAGCCCCAACTATTGTCACCTAGTGAAATGAAACTACCATCCGTATTTAAATCAGTATAAAATTGTGACAAACGATCACGGAATTCTTCATCGGTTTTGCCAAGATACTGTTGAACTTCATTAGCAAGATCCACAAAAGCCATCGGATCTCCATGTTGTGCGAGAATTGCATGCGCAACCTCGATTAATGAAAGTTCAGTTTTGTCTTGACCATCAAAAATTTTCAAATTCAAACTGGTGCACGTCCTTTCAACAGTCTACTCCCTATAATACATTACCTAAGCTGTAAATTGCAATCTAATTTTGTAGTCGCCTAACAAACTTTCACCGGCAAACAACTGATAATCAACTTTTATGGTTCCTGAAAATGGTCTATCACGCAAACGAACCTCTAAAAATGGCGTAACGGTATCCACTGGTAAAATGCCATATGGTGTTCGATAACGAGCTTGAATTCGTTTGCCGTTGCTGAAGCGTAGACGAAGTTTATTTTCACCAGATCTTGTTAGTAAGACATCGCCTTCACCATCAATTTTCATAGTTACCGGAATTTGTTCTTTGGTATCTTCATCCGTTTCTTGATAACGAATATAAAAAGAATCACCCATTTGAAAAAGTTGCCCATTTTCATCAAACGCAAAGTGGGATTCTTCTCCTTCTTGTGTGATATACGTGTCCAAATGAATGGCAACCGGTACGCCAGTATTAAGTTCATCCATTAAAGCCAGCACCCTTCTTTCTTCTAAATATCTTCTTTATTAGTATAAACCCAAAAATGCATTCATCATAGCGTTTTGGCTTTATCTGAACGGAATTGTTATACTAAGCTTAACAAATAATTTTAGATGGAAGGAAGCCTGTTTTCATGGATTATCGCAATCAATTATTACCAATGGAAAAGGTGTTTCGCGATCCAGTTCACAACTATGTTTATGTTCAAAATCAAGTTATTCTAGACCTAATTAATACGAAAGAATTTCAACGACTACGCCGCATTCACCAACTTGGTACCACTTCACTTGTCTTTCATGGAGCCGAACATACCCGTTTTTCACACTCACTTGGCTGTTATGAAGTTGCCCGTCGAATTTGTGATAGCTTCGAGCGGAATTACCCTTCAAAAACACCTAACGATGGCTTATGGGATAATTCCGAGCGCTTAGTAACGCTATGTGCTGCTCTTTTACATGATATCGGCCATGGTGCTTATTCTCATACCTTTGAGCACATTTTTCACACTGATCATGAAAGTTACACCGAACACATCATTACCGACCCTGAAACGGAAGTAAATCAAGTTTTGCGCCGTGTTTCACCCAAGTTCCCAGCTGAAGTTGCGAGTGTTATTTCTCATAAATATCCCAATCCTCAGGTTGTTCAAATGATTTCAAGTCAAATCGATGCCGATCGGATGGACTATCTGCTTCGTGACTCATATTACACTGGAACCAACTACGGTACATTTGATTTAACGCGAATTTTACGAGTTATGCGTCCTTATAAAGATGGAATTGCCTTTTCGATTAGTGGTATTCATGCTGTTGAAGATTTCATCGTAAGTCGTTTCCAAATGTACTTACAAGTTTATTTTCATCCCGTTTCTCGTTCTATGGAAATGATTTTGAGTCATCTGCTTCAACGGGCAAACGAAATTTATGGTGATGGTCCTCAAGACATTAGTCACCAGCGCGATTTTGTTCCGTACTTTTTAATGCCCTTTTTTAATCACACCGCAACGGTTGCCGACTATTTGCGTTTGGATGATGGCGTTTTAAATACGTATTTTCAGCAATGGGAAGACGATAAAGACCCCGTTTTAAATGATTTGTCCAAACGGTTCTTAAATCGAATTCCATTAAAATCTGTGCGTTTTACACACGAAACGGAATATCTTTTGCCGCAACTACGTCAACTTATTGAAAAAGCCGGCTTCAATAGTACCTATTACACTGCCGTTAACAACAGCTATGATTTACCCTATGATGCTTACGATCCAAGTACTAGCAAACCACGAACACAAATTGAATTAATGCAACACGATGGTAGTTTGGTTGAACTCTCCACAGTTAGTGCACTCGTTGCAGCTATAACTGGTCGTGTTTCAGGGGATGAACGGTTCTTTTTCCCTAAAAAAATGCTATCAACAGACGATAGTGAACTTTTTCATCCAATTTACCAAGAATTTCAATCTTATCTTAAAAATGGTGTTTTGCAGGACGCTAAAGGAGGACGTTAATCATGGCAATCAAATTAGTTGCTATCGATCTTGATGGCACGCTTTTAACGGATGAAAAACAAATCACCGATAAAACCGTTGCTGTCATTAAACAGGCCAGTCAAAAAGGCGTAAAAATTGTGTTGTGTACCGGTCGACCATTAACTGGGGTTGCTGAACATTTAAAAAAACTAGGCTTAGCTGGCAGCGATCAATATGTCATTACTTATAATGGCGCACTCGTGCAAACGATTGAAGGTCACACCATTATTCGCCACACGTTAAATTACAACGATTACACAGACTTAGAAGCCTTGAGTCGTAAATTGCGCAGTCATTTTCACGTAGAAACTGAAAATCACATTTACACTGCTAATAAAAATCTCAGTCCTTATACAATTGGTGAAAGTTTTTATGTCAGAATGGGCATTCGTTATCGTGCAGTCAGTGAAATGCCGACTAGTTTAAAAATTCCTAAGGGGATGTTCATTGACCCACCAGAAAAGATTACTGCCCTGCGGCACAAGATTCCACAAACTTTTTTGGATAACTATTACTTTGTACAAAGCGAACCTTATTTCTTAGAAGTTTTAAATAAATCTGCTAGTAAAGGCAACGCATTGAGAGATTTAGCCAAACGTTTAAAATTAAAGCCCGAAAATCTTATGGCTGTTGGTGATCAAGGAAATGATTTATCCATGCTCAAGGCGGTTGGCACACCTGTTGCAATGGCAAATGCCATTCCAGAAGCTAAACAGTTAGCCACATTTATCACCGCTAGTAACGAAGAAGATGGCGTTGCAAAGGCCATTCAAAAATTCGTTTTAGACCTATAGTTTTAACTTTTTAACCAAACAAAAAATCGATTGCTTCCTGAATTCATTTCTAGGAAAGCAATCGATTTTTATGTTATATAAATGAAACTAATATGCTTACAACAACCGTAAAAATGCCCACGTGTAAAAAGTATCGTGCCGGTTTTGTCAGCACAATAGGACTATTCTTAATTCGACCAACCTTGTGAACATCAATCTTTTTTTGTGGTAATTTTTCTTCACCTTTTGCGGGTCGTTTAAACCAACCCGTAAATAAATGGCCCCGTTCCAAAACAAAAGCCACGCCGATCAACAATAGTGCCAAACCAACCATAAAGAAATGATTACTGGTCACAATTGTATTTCGCGTAATTAGCCAATCAATAAAACCGATCAAAACTAAAACAGCATCCGTTGTCAATGCTTTATGTGCCTTAATAAAATTCGTAATTTTCACACCTTTATTTGTGGTCAAACATAACTTCGACCTTAATTTTATTTTCAATTCTAATCTGAATAATAGTATTATAACAGTTTATCAAATTTTTGCTTTCTTTGAACGAGGTGGTTTAGGCTCGAATTTCTTTTGATGATAGTTTTCTTGAACCGAAGCATTGATCACCCCACCGATCAATAAAATTTCTGCAAAAAAATTAAGCCATAACATAATCACAATAAAAGTCCCGATTGTTCTATAGGTTGTCACTGCGCCGCCAAAATAACGTAAATATAGCGTAAAAAATTGAGTTAATAACAATAATCCAATCATTGAAAATACAGATCCGACCCAGGCATAACGCCAATACACCCTAGCTGTTGGTACGACAACGTATAAAACAGCTAAAATTACAAAGACACCCACAATAGCAATTGGCCATTTTATAGTTCCAACAATTTCAAGCCAATCTTGAGGCAAATGCAAAATTGGAGTTAAGTAGGCCACCACTATTGAACTCAAAGAGAAAAACAACACAACAATCACCAGCGCAACTATAAATGCAAAAACAATCACGAATGAAAATATCCGATTTAGAATT
Source organism: Pediococcus ethanolidurans (assembly GCF_964062635.1). Classification (NCBI taxonomy): domain Bacteria; kingdom Bacillati; phylum Bacillota; class Bacilli; order Lactobacillales; family Lactobacillaceae; genus Pediococcus; species Pediococcus ethanolidurans. Next base: position 1,133,543 of record NZ_OZ061250.1, on the reverse strand, counting down.
GCATTCGCAGCATTTTTCATATCATATGTTGCATCCAAGGCCGTTTGAAATGCTGAAATGCCTCGACTCGCTGACCAAAGAGCCACAACTAATCCGATTGATAGAACACCACCGTTATTCGTAGTAAGTAATTGACGAATTAGCGGCCTTAAAATAACATATATATTTTCAGGCATTACCTGCTCAACATACATCAACACAGTGTGAACCGGTAAATTCAAGAAAGGTAAAAGATTACCAATTAATAAAAGTAACGGAAAAAATGATAATAACGTATAATATGACAAAACAATACTGTTATTAGAGATATTGCCACTTTTATATCGACGTAAAAAAATCGTAATAAATTTAAATGATTTCGTCTCTTTAAATTGATTCCACATGTTCAAAATTCCTTTCACCTTTTGTTTAAGTTTACCATTGGAACATCACTTATAAAAATAATAAGATGATATAGTATGTGTCAAGTTTTAGTAGGTAGTGCTTCTAATTAGATTTTATTTATGTTTTTAACTACTTTTTGTTTCGTTCCGGCGTTGATGCGGGGTCGTGTGGGTCGCTTACGAGCTAACTTCTTGCCCTTCAGGCCAGAAGTGGATCTCTCCAGTCTCCCATGTCTCTAAGCGATAAATCGCTAAGTGACATCGACACACTCTTTCACCAACGCCTCCACTCCACCTGTTATTCAAATCCTATGAAATAGCCTTCACCAAATTACCCATAGCACTGCTAGTTGCTGCGTCTAATGAAATACTGCCGTGCCTAATTCCTTGATGTTGTGTAAAAGGCTGTTTAAGAAAATAACTAGCGGCCACTTTAACTGGCATGATGCTTATTGGCAAGGTATTGGTCATCTTTATCATTGCTGTTTCTAATTGCCCGTTAATTTCACTGGTAATCACCGCAATCATCGCCTTCAATCCAGCTTTACTCCAAGAGCGACCTTGATGTTTTAACCGATAGGTAAAGCGTCGATGATTACTTTCACAGCCACCTAAACACACAGTTTCGGTAGCTAAGCTTCGCTTGTTGGCTGGCTTTAAATAATTCCAGTTACGTTTCAAGTAACTCCGTAAAAGTTGAATTGCTTCCAGACTATCTGCATCATTGGCTTGAAACTCACACGTATCAAGGACAATTTGAACTTGATCATTATCCCAATTATGCACACCCTGAAATAGTTTACTTTGCAGAATCTTAGGCATCTTGCTTAATCGACTACGAATTTTTCGGTTCAAGTGATAACGATCTAAAAAGTGCTCATGTTTTTTGGCCCCAACCGCTAATTCATCAAAGCAGGATGGTTCATAGCCACTCCCATTATCGCTACCGGTAATCATTATAGTTGCTCGTAAATCATAATTCTGATCGAGATAATCTTGTACTTGATTAAAAACTGCTTGCCGGTTTAATCCCGTAAATACATGCCGGTTTAACGTCTGACGTCGTCGGCCATTTTGGCTAATACCTTCCGTTAGTTGCAGTCGATGAATAAGGACATTTTTATGGTGTTGCTTAGCCTTTAAGGCCACACAAAAGGCATCGCCTTCCAAATACAGATAAGGAACTTGTCGTTTCTTTTCGATGTTCACTAATGTAGTCTCTTCACGTTGTTTTTCACATTGTTCACCTGCTGATTGATAAAGTTGATCCACCTTTTGATGACTGATGGAAAGTGGGGTCAAAAGGTTAACAGCCAAGGCTGTTGTCCGTAAAACACTATGTGAAGCTAGCTTAGCGACCTTTTCAACCATCAAAGGTGAAAACCTACTTCGTGGAATTAACTGTAAGTACCGGTCTAAAGGATAGACATAGGTTTTGTCATTTAATCTAACCAAATGACGTCTAAAAGTAACTGTTCCGCACATAAAATTTAACGTTCGTTGTCGTTTGCCAATAATTTCTCGATATTCTGTTTCTCCAATTAAAAGATCATCTAAATCCTCTAATGCTTGGCCTAAAGCCGTGGCAATCAATGCCTGGCACCGAATCATTAAATCCTGTTCCGCATTAAATAAACTATTACTTTCCTTTAAAACTGTCATGATTTCTGTTAAAATCTGAGACATGAAGACCGTTACCTCCTAATTTTTGGCTGCTATACCTAATTAGAAGATTAACGGTCTTCTCGTGTTTTGAAAAGGCTTTTTTTCACTTTCCTACTAAAACTTTACACTAACGATGATATACGTGTGGTGCTAGTTTGTAACATTTAGAAATTTAACAAAAAAGTCCAACCCAGTTAGACTCATAAGTGACAAAACTTAAAAGGAGTAATAACTGTGTTGAACCACCTCAAGTTTAAGCAAAATCGTCACGAATTACAAGTTAGTTTCCATTACTTTTACCAGTTATGTTCATTGCTTTATCAGCGTTATTGAGCGGCGCAACGTTGAACATACTAAAATTACTGATATTAAACTTTTAGCTTTACTGTGCTTACAAGTCACACTGGGAATTCAATCGCAACGCCGCTTCTATTATCTGATGGCAGCGTTTATGCCGCGGCAAATGGTGGTATCACGTTCACGTTTCAACCGCCGCGCGCAACAATTACTGGCAGTAGTCAATGCCATTCGCTCAGGTATCACTAAAGATTATGCTCATTCGGGCGACCTAGCGATTATCGACAGTTTACCCAACCCACTATGTGCCAAAGTTCGTAATTTCAGAGTTAGAATTTTTGCTGGGAAGGCCAACATTGGCTATAATGCCACCAAGAAAATGCCATTTTATGGGTTTAAAACCCACATGGTCGTCACGGCTAATGGCTATATTCTGAATTATGTGATCACGGCAGCCTCAGTTCATGATGCTAAGGTAGCGCCTGAGCTAATTAGCGGTTGTCCTTGTCCCAATATTTTGGCCGATGTTGGTTATGTTGGGAAAAAACTCAAGACCAGTTTTAGGGCCCTAGGCTATAACTTATGGACGCCTTATCGTTCTAATATGAAAGGTGCTAAACAGCATAATAAGCGTCAACTCAAGGCGTTACGGCGGACAATAGAGTCACGCTTTTCAATTTTAGCCCAGCAATTTGGGATTGAAACCAATCTCACCCGTAGTCTATTTGGTTTTCAATTAAAGATTGAATTGACGATATTGGTATACAATTTAGGCTTTTTTGATTTTATGACGAACTAGCACCACGCGTAGATGATATAGAACAAATTAAAAAAGGCTAGAAAAAAGTCATCTTTCTAACCTTCAAATTATTTATAATCGTTATTATTTAATACAAATTATTTGCGATTTTAATCATGTTCATGTTTTTTAAGTTGCGCTCTCAGTGCTTCATTTTCAACTTCTTTTGCCTTTAATTTCTTTCGAACAATCCAAAAGGCAATCGCAATCAGGATAAGCAAAATGACAACACCCACCGTCACGTAAATCCAACTGTAATCTTTTTTGATGGACACATCCTTCGCATTCAACGTGGCCGCTTTTTTACTTGTAATCGTAAACTGTTTCTTAAAGTGCCAAGTTTGTTGCTTCGACTTCGCTGTGATGTTCATAACATACTTTCCGGCCTTCAATGGTTGACCATTTAGCTTTAATCCATAATTAAAAACTGAATTTGGCGCCATCTGCATGTTCGTTGATTTTTGTTGGTACAACGTTTTGGTACTGCCAACTTTTGAAACCTTGGCATTCACTGACAGTTTGTTTAAATAGGTCGCTTTAACGTTTCGCAGCCGGGAGTTGATCACATTTCGCAAATTATTCTGACCAAGTTTAACACTGGCTAGTTTCAAATCAGGAGTAACCTTGGTTGTATTTTGTTGTAATACCATCCCAATCAAGTACGCATATTCATTTTGAACCGTCGTTCCCTTTTTCTTTTTAGCATCTTTACTTACTTCCGCATTTTCATCTTGAAGACGAATACCGCCAGCCATGACACCGTTAAGCTTTCCCTTCGGCATGTTTATGCGAAGATGAATTTTTTTAGATTGGTTCACCTTTAAAATTACAGATGTTTCTACTGGTTTTACATAATCTGCCAGTGAGTACTTTAACGAAGAATCAAAGTTCTTTGCAGATACTTTTTGATACTCAACTACCCCATTTAAGTTGGTTGTCGCTGTGTTCACTTCGGGTTTTATCTTAACTTGTTTTTTAGTTCCGTTGGTTACTGTAACAGTGACTATTTGACTAGCACCCGGGTTTAGTTTCAAATCAAAATAGGTGACCTTTGTGTCAATTTGATTTTTCGGTAAGTTTGCCTGAACACCAAATGTTAATTCATTTGCCGAAACTGGCAAAATAGTGAGCAGGCTCAGTACCAAAGTCATTAGTATCAAGATAAAAGTTTTTCGTTTCACAGTGACAACCCCCTTTAACTAGTTTTTTTAAGAGTTTGTTGGTGTATCGGCCAAACTCCATGTTAATGTTGTGCTGTAACTAGCTGCATTTGGATGAGCAGCTGCCGAAACATCTAATTTGACGGTTGAATCATTCGCGGTTCCAAATACATCAAGCCAAGTTCCTGCACCACCACCGGCCTTAGCAGCCATTACATTCATCGTTGCGCCACCAGGTTGTAATGAAGCACCATTAGTAGCTGAGGTTACTGTGTTGTTAGTGCTTGGGTAACTGTTCGTTGTGGTCTTAACAGTGGCCTTACCTAAAATGATTTCAGCCCCAGTTAAACTGTCTGATTCACTATCCTTGAAATCACCATTTTGGCTAACCGTTAAACTCCATCCCTTTGGATCTCCAGCACGTTGGTCTGATACCTGGACAAAGTTCGGATAAGTTTTGCCAGTGTTTTTACCTGTATCATCCTCTGCCGTATAAACCGTGTCTGCGGTTGGAACGTCATGTTTTCCAAAGTTAAAATTAGAAACATAATCAATACTTAATGGTCCTACTTCACCCGTTCCACCACCATCACCAGGTTCGTTTGGATCGGTTGGATCAACTGGATCAATTGGATTAGTTATATTTTCTTCAAATGTTGCTGTCGCGTTGGTACTTTCATTACGGTTATCTGCTGCAAAGGCCGTAACTGGGGCAATTGCTCCCAAAACAAGACCGCTCATACTGATAAGTGAGATTAAAGTTGTTTTTTTCATGATAATCGCTCCTATTCGTTTTAATGTTTATTTTGTTTTCAACAAAATCTTATTCTCATTACGGATGTCCATCCTCTCTACACCGCTAAAGCGGTTAGTTGGACTGGCTCCTATTCGTTTTTTAATGTCTATTTTGTTTTCAACAAAATCCTATTCTCATTACGGATGTCCATCCTCTCTACACCGCTAAAGCGGCTAGTCGGACTGGCTCCTATTCGTTTTTTTGTCTATTTTTTCTATACTAGTTTCCACTTTGTTACCGAATCAATCTTTTCTTAATTTCATAACCTACAATCACGACCACACCCGTCATGCCCATCACACTAATCCAGACACCATCCTGTTCGTCTGTTTGCGGTAAATATGCTTGTCGATTTGGTTCTACCTTAGAATAAATTGGCTTGTCAGAGACATTGTGCTGAGCAACTGGTTTTGAAAAGCCCACAAGACCTTCAGAAACATGTGTATCACCACGAATCGGTGAATTAAACAAACACATCGCCGCCATACTCAGCACCACGAGCATTAGTTTTTTTTCACATCGCATCAACTCCTCACTTGTTTGCCGGCGTATCCTGCAAATTCCATGTCACCGTTCCAGAATACTTCTCACCTGCTACCGGTTGCCCTGCAGTATGTTCAAACGCTAGACCATTTTTACTATTCCATGAGTCCGATATGTTTGTTGTCGTATTCGGTGTTGAGATAGCCAATTTTTTGACGGGACTTGCGGCAGAACTTAACGTGTAGTCCGTTCCTTCATTTAGATAATGCAAGCTATTGGTTAAAACACCGCTCGTAGTTTCACCGGTCATTTGTTTGGCTAAAGAAACTGTCAAACTCCATCCGTTCATTGTCACACCACTTGGAATTGTCCTAGTATCTTTCACTGCCAGTGCTTGGCTCCCTGTCCCGATAGTTCCCATATAAACTGGATTGCCGGTCGCAGTCGCATCCAAAGCCGTTCCAAAATCGATCTGATCCGGAGCTATAATACTCAATTGTCCCGTCAGATAAACGAAACGAAAATTAAAACTTCGTATACTTCCCTTGTTATCTGAAAAATTCAATCTCATTGAATAAACAGAACCAACAGCTGTCGCATACGTGGGAAGTTTGCTGCTTGGAATGGTAAAACTAAACTTATCTTTAACATTTCCACCCGTTGTTTGAATGGTTCCTAATGATTGCGAAACGCCCGCTTGAGGTGGGGCTGGTCCGCTACCGGAAACTTTATTCATAATGTAGCTAACCGAAACATTTTCTTTATCTGGATCCTGGACGTAACCACTTATCGGTTGCCCATTGCTATCTGCGTAGTAATATAAATAAGTTAATGCAGTAACGCTTGTCGCTTGATCAACTGAAAATACAGAATTCGCAATAGTTCTAGCACTCTTTGTGGTCATTTTACTTTGAGAACTGCTGCTTGTTTCATCAGCCTTATTTGTTTGCGAGCTTGTTTCCTTTTTCACTTTCTCACTTGAATTCACTGACGAACTTTCTTTTGAGGAATCAGTTGAGGTTACCTGTGAAGAGTCTTCTGCTGCACTCGTTTCATTACTACTTGAGCTGCTTGCCTGACTTTGGTCACTAGAGGAACTGGTTGAACTTTCTTGCGATTGGGTTTGTTCACCAACAATCTGTAGAACATTACTAACAAGACTTTGATTTTTATTCAGTAAACTAACTGAATAGGTACCTGCCGTTTGTGCAATAAATATTAACTGAAAATTTTCTTTCGTTTGATCAGAAATCAGTAAAATCAGGTTATCATTTTCTTGACGGTACTGAAAGTTCTCAGAGGTTGCAGCTTGTTTCAGGGTTGGTTTATCAATGTCTAGTCCAGTAGGAATAACCATCTGCAATTCTGCAGAAACTGCGTCTGGTTGTTCAAGTTGTGTGGCCTGCACAACAATCTGATCGCCAACATTAACTGTACTTTTACTGGTTTCAAGATTAAAAAGTGGACTATCATCATCTGCGTAAGTTCTTTGGTAATTATAAAAACCGGAAATACCAACTAAAGACACGAATACAACTATCAATTTTAAAAGCCGTTTCACAATCATCACCTCTCTAACTAATCCACTTCCTTTTTACAAGTTAATCATAACAGCTTCTCAGTGGCAGCGATTTCATTTTTTATAGTTTACTCAAAATTTTTGCAAAAATTCTGATATTTTTTAACATTTACTAGACTAATTAGTACCTACAACTACAAAAAAGTGCAACCTCTCATTTGAATCAAGGTTGCGTTTCTCTTTATATTCTATTTTCTTTTTTTAAACATTAATTCATGCACTGGCGTTTTTTCATAAAAATGAGTTTCTACAATTTTTTTAATGGTTTCCAAATCTCGCGTTGTGCCTAAATTAGTTAGCCAATAAGTATAATCCGTATCATCATAGGGTTCTTCATGATAGTTTGTTAACACCAAATCATAGGCATTCCCTGGTTGGTAATAATTAACACTAACGCGTAAATCCTTTTTAAACATTTGGCGCACAAGATTGATAATCAACTGGCTTATATAATAATCAAACGTTGTGTCCACACCAATATTAATATCTTGTATTTGTTGATATCGAAAATCGCGAATCACAAACAACAGCCGGCGTTGGAAATACATCTGATGTTGCTTAACCAAGTCGCTCACTTCATTAGAATCCGAAACACTCAGAACACGCATCAATTCTTTAACAACCTGTCGGGCTTGATGTGAAAAAAAGTGATTAATGTAGTAGTTTGCATAAATATCATCCATATTTTCTAAATTACCAGCAAAACAGAATGGGCGGGCACAAATATCAAAAACAAGTTTCATCAATTCAAACGGCCACTGATTATCCTTAATTTTCAGTGTCGTTTGAATCAAATGATTCATCTTATCAACCACTTGTGATAAGTGTGTTTTTTGAGAATTATAAATATCGTAAAACCGTTTGGCAACATTTGTTTTACTGTTAAACACGGCCATGCTGACCAGCATTGTACAAAAGGCCTCGGTTTCAAACTGAGCCTTTTCTTTAGAACGCACATGAAAAACTCGTTGAAAGACATTCCTAATATGAAAGTACAATTCATTATTCTGATATAATTCTCGAACCGTGTCAGGGATTGTCATATTCAAATTTGGTTGAATGGCTAACCGGTGCTGCGAAATTGTTAGCCATAAGCGAACCCGATGCACTGCTTCTGAATGAAAGTAGAAATGTAATTCCGTTTGTAACTCGTTAATAAAATGATCTAAATTAAAAACCTGTTGTTCCGGAAAATAATTAATTATTTGAAAAAGATTATAGTAAAAAAAGCAAATTTGTAATTCTCTACCTACTATATTGCCATTGCGAATGAATAGTTAAATTAAACTCTTTTAAAATACCATTGAGTTGTTTGATTGTTCGGTATAACGAAGCCTCACTCAAGTTCAACTTTTCTTGTAATTCATAATTTGTGAGGCCAACATGATTGTAAAAAAGCATCACAAGTTGAAATTTAGGTGATGATTTCAAATACCGAAGAAATAACCAATCATCAAGGGCAAAATTTTGGAGCATTTGAAAACTTGCCGTATTCGCTTCAATTTTGATTTTGACTTTTTTTTCGTCAATTAGTGGCTGAACATCTGTTTGAAGATCTTCCAGATAGTGTTTCAAGGTGGCCGGTGAAATTTCCAACTGCTTGGTTAGCGACTGCTTGGTCACCGGAGCTCCATTCAAGTATAAGATTTCTAATATTTTGAATAAATACTGTTGATTTTTTTCTAATAAATCTGTTTTATACATGAACATTGGCTCCTTTATCTTTATCTATCTACTTCACTTTATCATATTAATCGTGAAACGCTTACAACAAATTTTAATTTACTTTGCCCGTATAAAAAACGCCGTGGTCCAATTGGGTTTCAATTGTGTCATGACGTTTAAACTATGATTTACGATTTTGGTTATTTTTCGTATTTTCCAGTAATTGTATTTAATTTTGTATAACTACCTGTTTGTGTATTGTACCGATAAATTCCGGTCAAACTACCCACAGTATTTGAAGAATTATTTTGTCGAACTTCGACCTGATAGTAATTAGTCCCTAATTGCGTTACGCCAAACGAAAGACCACTTTGATTGGTAATGCCTACCGTCCCAGTAAACGAGGTAATAACTTGATCAGTCTGTTCATCGGTTAAACCCCCAGTAGTTTGAGATGTTGTCGAACTACTTGTTGAACTAGAACTTGAGTTAGAACTTTGGGCTGTAGTTGTACTACTGCTGGCTGCATTTATTTGACTAGTTAAACTTTTACCTTGATTTTGGAGATTTTTGATTCCTCTAACAGATGAAGGTAAAGCATTTAATTTTGCCAAATCAGCCTTAGCCGTTTCATAATAACCATTTGACACCGCGTCATAAGCATTTTGATACCATCGGTTGGCTTCTTTTAATTGAGCCGCTTTGGTACTCAAATCTTTGGCCTGTGAAGTCAACGCATCACCATTAGTTTGTTCCGAAGTCATCTTTGCCAAACTTTCATTAGCAGAGCTGGTATCCCCATCATTCAAAGCATCTTTTGCATCCAGATAGTTTTGAACATTCGCAAGTAGTTTGCTTACCTTATCGTTACTACTATCTAATTCTTGTGCTTTTTTTAAGGTTGTTAACGCACTCGTTGTTTGTCCATTTTCAATTTGTTTTTGTGCTTTTTTTAAAAGAGTTGCGGCCCTTTTCTGGTTAGATTGTTCCGAACTAGAAGTGCTGGAAGAACCACTTGTTGCACCGCTTTGACTACTATTACGACATGCTGCAAGAGAAAACAGCATTGCAATAGCAATCACACCAGTTAAACTCCTTTTAATATTTAATTGTAAGGTCATGATTTTCTCCTCCTTGGAGACATTATACCATGTTACCCACAGATTTAATTAATAAATGAATAACCCATAGATTAAGTAAACCACGGTAATACCTCCCAAAATAATTGCGTTAATCCATTTAAACATCATGAACAATGCCAGATACTCTCGAAAGGCAGCAAACGGTAGATAATTCATTGAAGTCGAAGCACTCACCCCAGACATTGTAGTATTTAATTTTTTTGCAATGACACCAGCACGAAATACATGAAAACTATTGGTTACAAAAATGGCTCGATGAAAGATTTTAATTTTAGTCATGATAATTTCTGAAAAGCGTAAGTTTTCATAAGTCGAAGTTGATGTGCTTTCCTGAATAATTTGTGTACTGGTAATTCCCTTTTTCTCCAAATAATTCCTCATGGCCTGACTTTCCGGCATAATTTCATCGGCGCCTTGACCACCTGATACAATAAACTGCGGATGGGCACCACGTTTTAGTTGTTGTTGATAAATCGCGATTCCCTTATCAAGTCGTCGTTGTAAAATCTTTGAAACAGTCCCATCAGCGAGTAAACCGGCCCCTAAAATCACAATAAAATCAACCGAATACAGAATTGGTAATTCATCGAGTAAAGAAGCCACGCCATAAGAAAGAAAGCCAACCATAAAATAACCAATCCATATAAAAAGGAGCCCAAGGATCAGCCAAATAAATTGACTATGAAAAAGAAGTGAATTGAGTAATGTTAATAATAACATGCCCCAAATTATAAAACCCACCATCTCAAGGAGAACATAACCAGGATTTGACCCTGCATGTCGAATCAGTCGGTGACTATAAAGTACACAAGCCAGTGCAAAGAGGGCTAAAGCAACGGGAATGATTCCAGTAAGTGCTAAGCTCACAACCAGCAGTAGTGCTTGCATCCAAGGAGCTTGCGTAATTTCAAGCCATTGCCAAACAGCCACCACAAAACAAATGAGACCGGCAATTAAAAAATACCCATTTAAAAACCGTCGGCGATCAGTTAACCATAAGGTGATAAAAACAGCTAAACAAATACTTCCCCAATAACCGAAGTCCATCTTTAATCACTTCCCTCTATAGTAATATTTTAAAGCGCTTGCACTATTTTTTCAAAATTTAATGACATATATTTTATAGTACTTTCTCTCATACATCAAAAAAAAATCAAAATCAAGACTTTCATTTATTTTATTTCGAGATACAATATATAGTGTTATCTGATTTTGAGATCAGAACATATTGTGTACGGCCGTACATATAGAAATTAAGTTAGGGAGAGGATCAAATGTCTAATTACTTACATTTTTTGGCACATCAATTAAAGGGATGGCCACAACAAAACTACTATTTATTCTTTTTCAGTTTGGGTTGTCAGATCATGACCTTAGTCAATTCACCGATTACAGCTTTAACAATCACAACTTTTATTGGAACCACTTTAGGCGTTTTATGTATTTTAGCAATTAATGCAGCAAAATCGGTTAATGGTTGGTTAGGTCTCTTATCTGCCCTTTGTTTTATTATTACCGGATTTGCGGCTAAAAACTACTTAAGTATGGCTGAACAACTTGCTTACGTTGTTACACTTGATTTACCAGTTCTAATGAGTGCCAACTGGAATGTCAACATGGTTTCCAAGATCCGTAAATTTACTGGTAAAACTTGGTTTGTTGCACTGGCTTCAACAGTAATTGTTTACTTTATTTCTGGTTACTTAATTGGTACATTCACAAATGATCCTCGCCCTTGGGTTGATGCTATTAGTTTTTCAATTAGTTTAACTGCCGGTGTTATTTGTTTCTTACGTTTCAACAACCAATATTTCTGGTGGGTTGCTTCCGGAATTGCTCAAATGGTTCTTTGGTTCATTTCATTCCGTCAGGGTTCCGCAACCTTAGCTATGTTCGTAAATAGCTCAATTTATCTAATTAATGATGTTTTAGCATTCACCACTTCTCCATGGTATAACAAAAAAGAACGTGCTCGTCTTATTAAAGAAGAAAATGGTTATTCCGAAAAAGAAGAAACCGTTGGCGACGTTACACACGCTTAAAATTATACAACAAAACGACGTACTCCAATTTGCGAGTACGCCGTTTTTGTCTGCCTACACTAAGGAAACGGAGTGAAATCACTAGTCAATGATGTTTACATTCTTTTTCTCATTCCAAAAATTGCTGATACGATCAGTACAACCACGATTGCCCCAATGATTGAAGGAATTAAAGCCATTCCAGCCAATTGAGGTCCCCATGTGCCTAATAGTGATTGTCCTATCCACGCACCAACTAATCCGCCGACAATATTACCAATCCACCCAGCTGGCAAATCTCTACTTGTAATCGCACCAGCAAGTGCTCCGATAATTCCACCAATAATTAAAGCCCATAACCATCCAAGCATCGTGCATCACTCCTTTTGTAATTAATGACTATTTTGCTATCACAAAATCTCATCTGCAAAAGGATGTCCATTCGACCTACATCGAACACCAATTAGTCGAAATGGCTCCTTTTTGTAATTAATGACAACTCTACTGTCGAAAAGTCTTATGCAAACTAGTGATTACTCAGCTTCCGTCATAAACAGTTCTTCAAAAATACAAGATCTGTTTACACAGTAAGAATAGCAAAAATTAAAGGTTTTAAGCAACGTTAATGCTTATCGTTGTAATTAACGTGTTCTTATTGTCAAGCTTGCTAAATTATGATTTCAACGCATTAATTGCTGCAACATCTTCATCTGTTAAGTTAACGTTCGTGGCAGCCACATTTTGTTCCAAATGATCTAAATTAGAAGTACCTGGAATTGGTAATATAACTGGTGAGCGTTTCAATAACCACGCTAACGCAATCTGTGAAGGACTAGCTTGATGCTTTTTTGCTAATCCATCTAAAACAGATCCTGGCTTAGCAAGTGCTCCCGTTGCTAATGGGAACCAAGGTACAAAAATAATTTGATGTGCTTCACAATAAGACAGCACATCTTCATCTTTTCGATTCGTGACATTATACAAGTTTTGGACCGCTTCAATTTTGGCATACTTACTTGCTTCTTTAATTTGTGCTACTGAAACTTGGCTCAGTCCAATATGACTAATTTTTCCTTCTTGTTGCATTTTAGCAAGTTCGCCAACTTGATCAGCTACTGAAACTTTTGGATCGATTCGATGAAGAAACAGTAAATCAATTTTATCAACAACTAAAGTACGCAAATTCATCTCTATTTATTGGCGTAAATATTCTGGACGACCCACCGGAATCCACTTATCCGGTCCTTGTCGTGTAAAGCCCACTTTAGTAGAAATAAACACATTTTTATATTTATCTTTATATGGTGCAAATGCTTCCCGAATTAATAAATTGGCTGTAAATGGTCCATAAGCATCGGCTGTATCAATAAAATTAACCCCCAATTCAACAGCACGACGTAATACGGCCACTGCATTTTTAGAATCTCTTGAAGGTCCCCAAACTCCCTTTCCAGGCAGTTGCATTGCTCCGTAGCCTAATCGATTAAACGTTTTATCACCCAAGGTTAATGTTCCAGCGTTCTTAGCATTAATTTCCATAATTCTGTCACCTATCCTTCTTTAAACTAAAGCGTTAATTTTTGCATGAAAACCAGATTTAGCTTATCCTAAATCTGTAGAACGTTTTCATTGTTTAACCGTTTCAGAACAATGTCAACTATTTTAAATTCTAGGAGATGTCATTAATGAGTCACCAAAATCCACAAATTAAATTAAACGATGGTGCTGTTTTTCCACAGGTTGGCTTTGGCACTTATAAATTGAATGGGGCATCTGGCGTAAGCGTAATTCGTAGTGCCATTGATAATGGTTATCGTGCCCTAGACTCCGCATATAATTACGAAAATCACGGAGCGCTTGGAGAGGCAATTCGGCAAAGTGACATTCCTCGTTCTCAGATTATGATTACATCTAAGCTACCAGGTCGTCATCATCAATATGAAGAGGCGCTAACCAGCATTCAGGAGTCGCTCTATCAAACTGGGCTCAAATATTTTGATCTTTATCTGATCCACTGGCCAAATCCAAAGGAAGATCACTATGTTGAAGCATGGAAGGCCTTAATCGATGCACAAAAGTGGGGCTTAGTTCGTTCAATTGGTGTTTCTAATTTCTTACCTGAACATATTGATCGCTTAATTGATGAAACCGGCGTAACACCTGCTGTTAATCAAATTGAATTGCATCCCTACTTCTCTCAAGCACCCCAACGGACTTATGATGCTGATCACCATATTGCAACTGAAGCATGGAGTCCTCTTGGTCGTGCCAGTTCCGTTTTACAGGATCCAACCATTAAAAAAATTGCTGATGCACACAAAAAATCGGTTGGTCAAACAATTTTGCGCTGGGAAACACAGTTGGGCATTATGCCAATTCCTAAATCAAGTTCGACCATCCGTCAACGCGAAAACCTCCACATTTTTGATTTTGAATTGACTCCAGAAGAAATGAAAATGATCACGAGCTTAGATCGCCCAGATGGCCGTGTCAAAAATCAGGATCCTGCGGTTTACGAAGAATTTTAACTTAAACAAAATAAGATTTTTTTTAAATTAACGACAAAAAAACTGAGAGTATTACTTTCTCAGTTTTTTATTTACCAAAAATACAATATTTCTCAATTAATTTTTAACCTGTTTTTTCATGATCCAGTAAAATGGTACTGCAATTAGAAGTGCACCAAATCCAAATAACAACTGAGAAACATCCACCTGAATTAGCAACCAAATACTGACTAAAACTGCAACAATTGGAATTAACCATCCACCAGGAATTTTAAAAGTTCGTGGTTCTTGTGCCCGGGTGTACCGAAAGACAATGACTGCCAAACACGTTGGAATATACTGTGCAAACCGAGAGACAACACTGATTTGAGCCAAGGTTTCAAAAGTTCCTGACCACGCAATTAATAATGAAATGGTTGCAGAGATAATGATGGCTACATAGGGTGCGTTCTTTCGATTTCTTCGTCCAATAATCGCAGGCATTATCCCGTTTTCCGCCATTGCTACTCCAGAACGAGGGGTGATGAAGGAAGAAGCCACACAGATACCTCCGATTGAAATAATAGTTCCTGCGGCAACCAAACTTGTCCCAAAGTTTCCAGCAATTTTTCCAAACGCCTCTTGAATTGGTGCGGTTGAGACCCCTAGTTTTTGGCCCAAAATTCCAATAGAAACTATCTGCAATAAAACATAAAACAATGTCACAATTACAATTACTAGTAAAATTGCTCGCGGCAAATTTTTTTCAGGTTTACGCATATCTCCTGCAGCCACCACTAAGCCCTCAAAACCGGTAAAAGCATAAAAGAGCAACACAGCGGCAGCAGCAAATGCACCACTATGATAGGTTCCACCTGGAAACATGGGTGTAAAATTACTGCCATTAATCGCAAAGAAACCAATTAGAACAAATAGCAGTAATGGTAGTAGTTTGGCAATTGTCACAATGTTATTGACAATCTTAGAAAGAGTCACACCAGAAATGTTCATTAAAGCCAAAATAACAATAACCACAGTCACAATAACATTCTTGACAATCACCGTATTCCAAGCAGGTACAATTCCGCCTAAAGCGGTCGCAAAAGCAACTGCCATTGTTGCCTCAGCAATCATTCGAATTGCCCAAGTCACAAAACCAACTTCGTAGCCCACAAATTCTCCAAAAGCTGCCTTTGCATATATGTATGGACCACCGTTAACTTCAAATAAAGAGGCGCACTCAGCAAAACAAACTGTAATGCTTGTGACTAACAAGGCGTCAAAAATAAAAACACCAATACTTGCCCGTACCCATTAGTTTCATGGCCTGGTTAGGCAAAAGAAAGATCCCTGAGCCAATAATTCCGTTTATTCCTAGCAGAACAATACTCCAAAATCCCATCTTTTGTTTTTCGGTTTCAGTTTGCATAAGTTGTCCTTCTTTCAATAATTTTATTTAGGTTGACTACGGTGCACCAAATCTTTAAAAAATTCTAACTGTTCTGGAAATTCTTGCCACATATTTTCTGGATGCCACTGAACAGCTACTATATTAGAATTTTGGGTTGATTCCACCGCTTCAATGACTTGATCATCACTTTGTGCGGAAACAGTCAAACCAACCGCAACTTTACGAACTGCTTGATGATGACGGGAATTTACATAACTTCGTGAAGTTTTTAAAATTGAAGCTACATAACTATTAGGTTCAATCATGACATGATGTGTTGGAAATTCTCCCGGGGCTGCCTGTGCATGTCGAATACGATAAGTAGGATCTTGTGTGGCCAAGTCCTGAAAAACTGTACCACCCATGGCTACATTAATGATTTGAATGCCTCGACAAATACCAAATATTGGCTTTTGAGCAGCAATTGTTGCTTTTATTAAGTCAATTTCAAAAGCATCGCGTTTGTAATAAGTACGGCCGATTTCAGGGATCGGTTCTTCACCAAAAAAAGTTGGATCGACATCGGGGCCACCCGGGATGATTAGACCATTAAACGTTCTTACAAGTTCCTCAGCTAATTCAGGTGCAGTGTAAGGTAAAACGATGGGAAGGCCACCTGCTGCCAGAACAGCGTCAACGGCCCCTCGAGGAGCAAAATCAGCCCGCCGTTCATTAATGATTTCTGAGGCAGCTACCCTAATATCTGCGGTAATTGCAATAATCGGTTTCATATAAATGACACTTCTTTCTCATTGTTTTAATTTAATTTTAATAGTATAACATTTTTTGATCAGTTTCTCAAGTTTCAAAAAATGAGTAACAAAAAAGCTCGGGATTTTCTCCCGGGCTCGGTGTACTATCTATTTTTAGTTTTTATGATTGGAATGGGTTTTTTTCGGGCAGATAGCTACGCCCAAAAAATATAATTTACCTGTCTTTTATTTAGATCCTACTATATCTTATAGCCGAAACGTGCAAAAAGGAGCAGCTTCCTCCGTCTGCCAGTTCTTGCGGTGGGGGTTGCCACCACAAGAATGGACAACGTATGGAACATCATTGATTATTAGCGATCTTTGCTAATAATCTTCCTTAACGTGAAATAGTAGCTACGAAACCCCAACGATTCCTAAACCGAATCATTGGGGTTCCTAGGCTATACTCAGAAGCTAAGCGCTCCTTTTTGCACTCTTGTTTTACATTTTCATCCAATCCTTACCCCAGATCACGCCCACAATCTCTTCACCCGTATGCGACAGGATCACTGGACCCAACTGATTACTCTCAAACTTAGCCGCCGGGAATTCCTGCTGAATCGTTTCTTCCCACTTCGCACTCAACTCATGATCCACACCATAGATAATTGAAACCCGATACTCCTCTGCTCCTCTATCCAAGTCTGAATGCATATTATTCAAAACCTTTTGCAACGCTCGTTTTCGCGTTCGTTCCTTACTCTGAATCACGATCTGGCCCTTTTCGTCCATATCCAGAATTGGCTTAATTCGCAAAAGATTTCCCATAATCGCCGAACGATTTGTAATACGACCAGAACGCATCAAAAAACTTAAATTGTCTACCATAAAGTCAACCTTAGTTGTTTCTCTTAAATGCTCAAGATACGGAATAATTTCTTTGCCCGTTTTACCTTCTCTTCTCAACTTAGCCGCCAGCAACACCATATTGGCCTCACCTTGACTAGTCATTCGTGAATCAAACGGCAACACATTAATTTCCGTAATGTCCTTTGCATATTCGGTTAAGTTCTCAATAAAACTCGTAATGCCACTTGAAAGATGAATACAAATCACTTCATCGTAATTTTCAGCAATCAGTTTATCAAAAACTTCCTGCATTTGTCCCAACGTGATTTGAGTTGTGGACGGCATCAAACCAGATGTTTGAAGTTTTTCATGAAATAGTTGATCATCAATATCAATATTTTCTAAAAAAGTTTCTTGCCCAAAAATAACTGTAATTGGGACAACAATAATATCATTTTCCCGAACCTGTTGCTCAGAAAGGTAAGACGAACTGTCCGTTACAATTGCTGTTTTCATACATTTCTCCTCATTGTTTGGATACCTTTTAGTATAAAGACTTACGCAAGAATAGCAAATTAAATTAATCAATTCATTAATATTCAAAATCCGGCAATTTTTAAAGACATTTCTAAAAAATTGGATTGTTCTGTGATGTTTGGCAGTTTTTATCTATCAGAAAAGCACATATTCTTTTCATTCTCAATTCGAATTGTGATATCGCTACCAATTGCGCTATAATAACATTATTGAGTTAAAGAAGGGATAAATGGAATGAATTACAATCCTGAAAAAGATTACTTAAGTATTGATATTGGTGCAACTTATACAAAATATGCACTTATCGACCATAGCGGTAGTTTAAAGGTTAAGTCCCAATTTAGTACCCCACGCGACAGTGTGGACAATTTCTTAAAAAAATTATATAGCGTTATTAATGAAGTTCTCCCTAACATCAAGGGCGTCGCGTTTAGTGTGCCTGGACGTATCGATCAAAAAGAACAAATTATTTATCATGGTGGCTCTTTGCCAATGTTACATGGACTCAGCCTAAGCAAAATTATCAGTAGTCGTTATAACTTACCTGTCAGCATGGAAAACAGTGGTAAAGCAGGGGCTCTAGCCGAATTTTGGCTAGGAAATTTAAAAGATATAAAAAATGGTGCGGCTATTATTCTGGGTACTGCTGTAGATGGTGGCATTATTTTAAACGGTCATTTGTGGCATGGCACTAATGCTCAGGGTGGCGATCTTAGCTTCATGCTTTCTCAAATTAACGGCGCGCCGGAAGATCCAGAAAATTTAATGTTCACCTCTGGTTCAGCAATTAAAATGATTGATAAAATTGCAACAGCCCTAGAGTTTCCTGATCGTACTGACGGCATGCGCGTTTTCAAGGCCATTGAAAATGGTGAACCCACGGCCCGAAAAATTTTTGATCAATATTGCCGCCGAATAGCCTATATGATCGTAAATATTCAAGCCGTGTTAGACCTGAGTCGTTACGTAATTGGCGGTGGTATTAGTAGTGAAAGCATTTTGGTTCCCGAAATCAAACATCAATTACAATTACTTAGAGACGAAAATACACTTTTGCGCAAAACTTTGAATGCTCCTGAAATTCTCACGGCTCATTTTAAGAGTGATGCCAATTTATATGGGGCACTTTACAATCTTTTACTGCAACTAGATGATGAAGACCTTATTCCTAACACGGAGACGAAGTCCAAAGATTCTTCTGAAAATCCTTCATAAATAAATTTCATGTTCATCAAAAAAGTAAGAAAACTTAAACAGGAATTTGATTCCTGTTTAAATTGTCTTACTTTTTATTTTTCTAATTCTATTATTTGTTTTCTTATATATGTGGTAAACTCAATTGTAATAAAATAAAGTTAAAAATGGCAGTTGGTTTTATCTTTAACTATATAGTTAACACCATTTTTTGGAGGCTAGTTTCATGACACATCCCCATACGCTCACAGCACTTGAACAAGATCTACAGCACAATTTTACAAATTATCGAACCTTTAGACACGCATTGTTCATTAACTATGCAGTATTCCCAAGAATTATTGTTTGGTTTGGACTAATTATCTATCTTATTGGTCTTGTTTTCTTTTCATTTCTTGCAATCGGATCACATATCGCATTCTCAACTTTATTTGATCTTCTGTACTTACAAATTGTACCCGTGTTAGCCATTCCGTTCTCTTTCACACCGGCATCCATCATCTATTGGTGTGTCACCGTTTGGGAGTTAGCTGTACTATACGAAATCATTGAAAAAATCATTCGAGAAGTGAAAATTCATTCCTTATTCAATGAAGTTCAAACCAACCAACGCCTCTTAAAAGTGGGATATGCTTACGAATTGAACGCACATGAAATGTTGATTGTAAATCAAGACCCAATCGCCGGAGAATTCCGTACTGTCCTTGCCAAACTTCCTTTAGAAAATCAAAAGGAATGGTATAGAATTAGCCATATTATAGAAGGCAGATTTGGTTTTCAACGCGCTACTAATTACGATATCAAAGCTATTCGTCAATTTTTGAGTAAACATTTTTCCCATCTGTTCACTTTTTTTGATGTGTTGCCCTCTATTGGTTCGCTTCCTTTTTATTGGAAATTAACCGATTTTCCTGCCGATCAAGTGTCTTTTACTTTTCTAATGATAATCGCAAACCAATTTACGTACTCCAGAATTTTACTGCAACTGGACATAAATTAAGGAAAAGCCTTAAACAAGTGCTTGTTGAAAACTTACTTGTCTTTCTTTACTGGCAACTTAAAGCTGAGAACACAAACCTAACCCAAAAAACGATCCTAATAAATAGGGTCGTTTTTAAGTTCAAACTAGTTCAACTAAGGTCAAATTTTATTGTTTAGTTGTCTCATCCTGACTAATACTCAAAATGGCTACACGAATAATTGAAAGATTGACATGTTTTTCTGTCGTCTCGTCTAATTCCAGATAACGACTAACATATTTATCCAGCTCTTTATAAACATCACTTGCCGCCAATTCATCATCTGAAGCATTCTGATATTCAGTCAACATTTTTTTGATTTCATCTTTTTCAACAGCATCAGAAAAGTCAGTGACAACACCTGCGCCATCATACATTTCCACTAAACTTGTTTCTGGATTAATATCCAAATCAAAATCAGATAATGGTGTCTCAATTAAGAAGAAACCTAAATCGCTGTAATTGTCAGTATGAATAACCGCTCCACCCTGTTCACCGCGATCAATAAAAACATAGTAGTCATGTTGTTTCTTACTTTTGACAAAGTAATCGATCCCTGACATATTTGGTAAACTTTGAATGACACTGTCTTCATTAACCTGAATGGCGTGCCCTGTTTCATTGATCTTTGCTAATGTTGGATATTGGTAAAGCATATTAACCTCCCACACTGATTGTTCAGCGTTTTTTATTCATAAAATCCATTATACAACTATTCATCGTAAATGCATGTTACAGATAAAATTCGTTTATTGAATCAGATAGACTTTACATTCATAAGGGCGTAAAGTTTCATTTTGATCATCCTTATAATTACTCAACAGTTCGATCTTGTTACTCTGCTGACTCAAATCATACCACCGTTGCACTGTTCGTTCCGTAAAATTACTGATAACCAATAAATCTTGATTGTCTAAATGACGGGTGTATGCCCAAACCTGATCATCATCAGGATCCAGCAATTGGTAGTCTCCATACACAATAACATCATACTGTTTACGTAGGAAATTCATTCGTCGATAGAAATTAAAGACGGACTGATCGTCATTAACAGCTTGTTTGGCATTAATTTGTTTGTAATTGGCATTCACTTCAATCCAAGGGGTTCCATTAGTAAATCCCGCATTTTTAGTTGTGTCCCATTGCATTGGTGTCCGCGCATTATCACGTGATGAATGACGAAGATAGGCTAGCATTTGCGATGAACTTACTATTTTTTTCTGATCAACCAGTTCATGATAAGCATTTAGACTTTCAATATCCTTATACTGATTCAAAGTTTTGAAATTTGCATTAGTCATGCCTAATTCCTCACCTTGATAAATATAAGGCGTTCCCTGCATAAAATGAAGTGTTGCCCCCAACATCTTTGCTGAGGCAACCCGGAATTCATCTTGATCATTGCCAAAACGAGAAACAACTCGTGGTTGATCATGATTATTCCAGTACAAGGCATTCCAAGCTTTACCATTCAAGTCAATCTGCCACTTTGACATTACCTGTTTTAAATCAGTTAACTTTACTTGATTTGTGCTCCATTTACCAATCACCGGATTCTCATTGCCATCCAAACCCATATGTTCAAATTGAAAAACCATTTCTAGCTCGTGGCTGTCAAATCCAGTATATCTAATCGCATCTCGCGTTGAAGCAGCCGGAGTTTCCCCTACTGTCATCACGTCATAATGTGAGAGCACTTCTTGATTCATTTCCTTAAGGTAATCATGCACATGTGGTCCATTGGCCGCCAAATTTTCTTGGCCTTCAGTTTTCACATCGGGAAGACCCTCTGGTTTAGAAATCAAATTGATAACATCCATTCGAAAACCATCGACACCCTTATCTAACCAAAAGCGCATGACATCAAAAACTGAGTGGCGTACCTTTTCATTATCCCAGTTCAAATCTGGTTGTTTTTTAGAAAACAAATGCAAATAATATTGACCCGTTTTTTCGTCAAATTGCCAAGCGGATCCGCCAAAAGCGCTTTGCCAATTATTGGGTTCTTGATCATTTTTAGGATCACGCCAAATGTAGTAGTCTCGATAATCATTCAAGCGATTTTTGCGGCTTTCAACAAACCAATGATGTTCATCTGAAGTATGGTTTACAACCAAATCCATCATAATTTTGAGTTTTTTCTCATGTGCCTGTTTTAAAAGTCGATCGAAATCTGCCATATTACCAAACTCAGCCATAATTTGCTCATAATCAGCAATATCGTAGCCGTTATCATCATTCGGTGATTTATATATTGGGTTTAACCAAATTACATCTGCTCCAAGTTTTTTTATATAATCCAAATGTTCAATGACGCCGTTTAAATCGCCGACGCCATCATCATTCGTGTCTTGAAAACTACGCGGATAAACTTGATAGACAACTGCTTCTTGCCACCAATGTTTTTCCATAAACAACACTCCCATCTAGAAATATCAACTATCTAACAACTTCATTATGACGCGTCACGGAATCGGTTTCAATCATCTCGATTTCTAAGCCTTTTTCATTAATTAAATTAGTGAAATAAGGTTGTTAAAAACATGCAGTCCGATATCATACCGAATGTCTTTGGTATATGCATACGTGAGAGCTAATAACCACCCCATCACCGCGTAAACTAACCATCCGAGCAACGAACTAACGTCATGAACCGCACCAAATAAAGCTCCACTAAAAAATACGCCAAGAAGGCGAACTTTTTTGTCGTTGGAATTAAAAAACCAATTAAAAAATAATCCGCGAAATAAAAGTTCCTCAATAATTGGTGCAAACACAACGGCATCAAGCGCCAGCCACCAAGGAATTGCCTTTGCTAGAGCCATCACCGTTTGTTGATTTTCAGACTGTGGTAACAGATTAGATTGGTTTAGCCAGATTTGCAACGCCAAAAATAGAATCCATAAAATTACAATCACAACCATAAAACGTGTAATTCGTTTGGTTGGTTTACTACGACCAAAATGAGCGGGATTATCTTTATGTAGCTGAGTTAAATACATCTGAATAAATAAAACCAACATAAATCCAGTTGTAATCAGGTACATAGTAAACGCAATTAACACGAAGATTTGATTGGTTGGCATCAAATAAGCCATTTGTAAAGGAATTGTTCCAATCTGATACACAATGAACATCCCAATAAACTTCAAAACATTAAAGAAACCTTGCTGCCAGTCCATCCTCATTAGATTACCCCCTCGTATGATTCCGATATGCTATTAGTTTAGACGTTACTTTCTTTAAACGCAACTTGCAGATTAGTACTTAAAAACACAAACTTGTTTTACACGTTACTTTCCTATTGAAAACGTTTGCGGTATTCTTAAAGTAAGGATTAAAATGGAGGCATTATTAATGGATATTACTAAACAAATTCATAACCACTCAACCTGGTTCACTTTAACTAATGATCACGATGTTTCAATTATTATCAGCGATTTTGGGGCCACGGTGATTGCAATTAATACCCCAGATAAAGATGGTAACGTTGCTAACATTACCTTAGGGTTCATGCACTCACATTACTATGCGCAACACCATGATTATTTTGGGGCCACAGTAGCTCGCGTTGCTGGTCGTCTAGGCGGTGCCAGTTGGAACGGCCATCAACTGGATCAAAATAGCGGTACAAATCACATTCATGGCGGTGATCATCCCTCCATTAGTTATTCACACTGGAATCTGATCAAATTAATTAAAACAGATGGTCAGATTGGCGCTGTCTTACAATACATCAGTCCGGCTGGGCAAAACGGCTATCCAGGTCGACTGTCAATTTCGGCTATGTTTGTTCTGGACCAAAACAATAAATTTACCATTACTTATTTTGGCAACACCTCGGCACCCACGTTGTTCAATCCGACGACTCACATCTACTTTAATTTATCAGGTAATGCTCAGCGCTTAATCAACGACTCTGACCTACAAGTTAACGCTGATGAAATTGCCGAGACTGATGCGGCTAATGTACCAACTGGTACGTTGCTTTCCGTTGCTGAAACACCTTTTGATTTTCGTCAAAAAACTAACTTAGGTGATGCGCTATCAAAGTTACCTAATGGTTTAGACACCCCATTCAAACTAAACACACAAACCGATTCAAAACCACAGTTGCGTTTGCAGGACCCTTTGTCTGGGAGAAAACTAGCCATGCATACCAATTCAAATTCCCTGATTCTATTTTCAACAACCGGGTTTGAAGGTGATTTTCTCGTTGATGGCACACGAACAATGACTTCGCAGTTGGGACTTGCCATTGAACCACAAATGTTACCGGATGCTCCAAATCATCCCGGTTTTGGTAATATTGTAATTACCCCTGATAGTCCGATGATTTATCAGAACTCCTATACGTTTAACTAAAGGGCAAAATATAGGCTCGTATTTTCAATCTTCAAACGGTTAGTTGAACAACAAAAAAATCCGTCATTGGCGGATTTTTTTGTTTTATTGGGTCTAGAATTTTTGGTGTTGGAAAGTATTTCCATTCCAAAAGTACTAGGCCCTTTTTGATAACAAAAAAAGGTATCTAAGCCTCCCTAGTGCTATGCTTTAAGCGACGAAACTCAAGATAAGCGGGGTAGGAATAGATGTCTCAACTAGATAATACACTTAAATTACTGGGAATTACAGACACAAACATTCAGGTGTTCGGTACTCGTGAGGAATTTCATGGTCGGGGCTCGGGTCGCAAAAAGTATTTGGTCATCCAGGCAGAGCTTACCTACACACTCAGGCGCTGTCCCAGCTGTGGATACAATACGTTGCACCCTAACGGACACAAGCTCACTCATGTCCACATTGCAGGACCCATGGACCGGCCCGTAATTCTAGAGCTAAACAAGCAACGCTGGCGTTGTAGTAACTGCCATAGCACTTGTACGGCCACCACTCCAGTGGTATCAACCAACCACGCCATCGGTCACGGACTAGCGACTCATGTGCTGAAGCTAGCCAGTAAATCACTCCCAGCTAAGACTATCGCCAGTCTCACCGGTATTTCGACAAACTCAGTTCAGCGTATTTTGACGGCTAATATTCATCCACACGCGAGCCGCCGGCTACCGATTAATCTATGCTTTGATGAATTCCGTTCCACGCACGGCTCCATGTCGTTTATTTGCATTGACGCCGACACTCACAAATCAGTTAAAGTACTTAGCGACCGCCTTAATAGAACCATCAAACAGTTCTTTCTTAGTCAGTACAGCACCGCAGAACGGGCCGCGGTTCAACGCGTCATCATGGACATGAACGCCTCCTATCAGGCATTCGTGCACGAACTATTCCCTAACGCCGAACTCATTATTGATCGGTTCCACATTATTCAATTAATGGGCCGGACGATGGATACCATTCGCACTCAATGTTTAAAGCAACTCGACAAGCATTCGCGGGAATATAAAGTACTGAAATCACTATGGCGCCTATTCCACAAGGCCAACCCTGACGCACAAAAGAGCCGCTATCTCTTCGGCCTGAATGAGTACTCGACCGAACAGAACGCTATTGATATTGGAACCGATACGTTTCCGGCCTTCAAAACAGCTTATGAAACCTACATCGATCTACACGATGCTTTGATGGGGCGTCACGCTAATGAACTCAAGAATATCATCACTAACTATCAGCCTAACGGCACGCCCCTAGATATGGCCATGCATACCCTACAAAAGAATCTTAATGGCGTAATTAACGCCGCCAGATCGTCCTACTCTAACGGACCGATAGAGGGCATCAACCGTAAGATCAAGGAGCTCAAACATGCTTGTTATGGCTTCTCCAATCAGGCCAATATGTTCACACGCGTCTACCAGCTGATTGCCTAGATTATCTACCACAATAACGTCACGATGGTAGGCTTATTTGTTATGCCTTCAAGTACGATATTCAGACAACACACCAGATTAAACGCCGCAACTAATAAAACAACAAAAAAGATCTCCCACACGAGGAGATCTCCAAAGGATAGAAACTATCCTTCAACACCATTTGACAAACTTCCGTTTTATTTTCTAAATGCTTGTGCCAAAACTGAATAAGTAAGTTCACCAGTACTTGCAACTACCGTGTCTGCTTCGCTTAAGTCGGTGGAACTACCCACTCCAACTGCAATGGCACCAGCGGCCTTAATAGCTTCGACTCCTGCTTTAGCATCCTCAATGCCCACACACTGACCAGGGTCAACATGGATCTTGTTAGCAGCCTCAATAAAGATGTCTGGAGCTGGTTTTCCATGAGCTACCTTGGCCGGATCAGCAATGGCATCAAACTGATCCTTCAAACCTAATTTTTCTAGTATAAAAGGGGCATTTTTACTTGCTGAAGCAACCGATAATTTGATTTTATTAACGGCCAATTCATCCAATAAATTTTCAATACCAGGCAAAATATCTTTTTGGGTTAATTTACTAATTTCGTTCAAATACAGTTTATTCTTATACTGCGCCATCGCATCAATTTCATCAGCCGAATACTTGTTTTCTAATTTTGCAAATTTAAGAATTCGATTCATTGAATCAAGTCGACTGATACCCTTTAAATCACTTTCAAAACTAGCTGGTAATGTGACGTTCAACTTTTCTTTAGCTAACCTACTCCATGCTTTAAAGTGAAACTTAGCAGTATCCGTAATCACACCGTCAAGGTCAAACAAAACACCTTGCATCTTAGTCGCCTCCCTTAAGTTCTAAGGCTTCGTGATTCAGTTCAACAGTTAAGGGAGCGCCCTTTAATAAACTGATTTTTGTTTCTTGTTTATCAACCACGACTTTAATCAAGCGATCACGGAAATTAATACGGAATTGATAGGAAGTCCATTTTTTGGGCACAAATGGTTTAAACGACAATGTACCATCTTTAACACGCATACCCGCAAAGCCTTGAACAATTGCCAACCAGCTACCGGTCATCGACGTGATATGCAATCCGTCAACCGTATCATTATTGTAATTGTCCAAATCTAAACGTGCTGTTCGTTCGTACATTTCAACAGCCTTGTCTTCATAATGAAGATCCGCTGCCAAAATAGCATGGACAGATGCTGAAAGACTGGATTCATGAACTGTTAAGGGTTCATAAAAATCAAAATTACGTTTCTTCACATCCTCTGGGAAACGATCAATAAAGTACCAAATTCCCTGTAAAACATCAGCTTGTTTAATATAAGGAGAACGTAAGATTTTATCCCATGACCAGTGTTGATTAATTGGTCGTTGATCCTTAGGAATAGCCGTAACGGGCTTCAAATCTTTATCCAAAAAACAATCATTCTGGACAAAAATTCCAAGTTTCTTGTCTTCTGGTAAATCCATTTTATCGATGATTTCTTGCCAATGTTGTTTCTCTTCTGCACTCACTGCCAGTTCATCTAGCTTCTCTGGTGTTACCTTATTCAAGCTTTCGAGTGTATATTTAAGCGTCCATTGAGCCAACATATTGGTGTACCAGTTATTGTTTACATTGTTTTCGTACTCATTAGGTCCAGTGACACCATGAATCATGTAAACACCTTGGCGTTGTGACCAGTGAACGCGATCTGCCCAAAACCGCGAAATTGCAGTCAAAACATCGATACCTTTAGTTTTGAGATACGTTTCATCGCCGGTATAACGGGTGTAATTATAAATGGCATACGCAATGGTCCCATTACGATGAATTTCTTCAAAAGTAATTTCCCATTCGTTATGATTCTCGATACCGTTGAACGTCACCATTGGATATAAGGCACCCTTAAGCCCTTGTTCACGTGCATTATGGAAAGCTCCTGCCAATTGGTTGTATCGATATTCTAACAGATTTTCGGATACCTTCTTATCTGCTAACGACAAATACAGTGGAATGGCAAATCCTTCAGTATCCCAGTAGGTTGCACCGCCGTATTTTTCACCTGTAAATCCTTTTGGACCAATATTTAGACGTTTGTCTTCACCATAAAAAGTGGAAAACAGTTGAAACAGATTAAACCGAATTCCTTGTTGAGCAGCATCATCACCTGTCACTTGGACATCGGCCTTTTCCCATCGTTTAGCCCAACCATCAGTTTGGTCGGCCACCAGTTTTTGATAGGCAACTGCTGTCACTTGTTGACTGAGATTTTGCATAGCAGCTTTTAGGGTTGCATCATCGTCATAGTCACGTGAAGTTACCACGATTACCCGTTTTTCAAAGTTAGTAGTCTGTTTAGCATCAAGTGCACCACTAAACGTATTAGCTACTTTGAGATCGTCAACGGGTTCCTCAAGTGCCTTGAGGTCCGCCTTGTGTGTCATTTCCATTCCAACCGTAAATTGAGGTGTGCCATAATTGTTTGGCTTGGTTTCTGCTATTAAATAACCACTATCTGGTGTTTGTGCTTTTGTTTTTACATTCCAAAATTTTTCATCATAATTAGAATCTTCATTAAAAACATCTGCATTAATTTCAGACACTAATTTTACAGAAACCGGCTGATCGCCCAAATTTTGAATTTGATAGTTGACATCAAACAATTCTTTTTCGGCAACACTTACAAAACGTTGAATAGTAAAACGCACTTTCGTATCTGGTTCAGATACTGTAAATTTCCGTGTCAAAATACCATTTTTCATGTCCAATGATAATTCAAAGTCTTCAATCGTTGTGGTAGCCAAATCAACTTTCTTATCATTTAACCAAACATTAACCTTATCAAAATTAACCGCATTAATTACCTTACCAAAATATTTTGGATAACCATTTTTCCACCAACCCACAACGGTCTTATCAGGATACCAAACGCCACCAATATAAATACCTGAGTGGGTATCAGCAGAATAGTCTTCTTCAAACATTCCCCGCATTCCCATATACCCATTACCGATGCTGGTCATGGACTCCTGAAGTCGCTTATTTTGTTTATCCAGCTTGTGTGTCACAATCTTCCACGGATCGATCTCAAAAGTTCGTAGCATGATTTAATCTCCTCCTCTATAAAAAAGGGATCAGGCAAGACTTACGCCCAATCCCTCTTATAATTCAACCTAAATAATCGTTTCTTCAGTTTCATCATCAAAATAATGAGCTTTTGTCATTTCAAATGCCATTTTTAGAGTATCACCTGGTTCGTGATAGTCTCGCGAATTTACTTTAGCAATGAAATCAGTTGTTCCTGTGCGTGAATATAGCATAGATTCAGAACCCATCAATTCAGAGACTTCAACCGTAGCATCAATAATTGCATCTGAAAATGTTTGTAAGGCAACCTCTTCAGCATGAATATCCTCAGGACGAATACCCAATGTTAAATTCTTGCCAACGTATCCTTTGCTTTGTAATGCTTTGAGTTGACCTTCAGGAATAGCAACTTTAAGCCCTTCTTTACCAACTGCAAACCCGTCTTCTACTTTAACCTTGAAGAAGTTCATGGCAGGTGAACCCATAAATCCGGCAACAAATTTGTTAACTGGCTCGTTATATAATTGTGCAGGCGTCCCAACTTGTTGGATTCGTCCTTCATTCATAATGACAATTCGATCCGCCATGGTCATAGCTTCTACCTGATCATGCGTAACATAAATGAAGTTTCTACCTAATCGCTGATGTAATTGTGCAATTTCGGTTCTCATTTGAACTCGCAACTTAGCATCCAAGTTTGAAAGAGGTTCATCAAGCAAGAATAGTTTGGCATCGCGCACAATTGCTCGACCTAACGCAACACGTTGTCGTTGGCCTCCTGAAAGCGCAGCTGGTTTTCGTTTAAGATAATCGGTTAATCCTAAAATTTGGGCTGCATTATCAACTCTTTTTTTCGTATCGGCTTTATCATTCTTACGAATATTCAAACCAAAAGCCATGTTATCAAAGACTGACATATGTGGATAAAGTGCATAGTTTTGGAAAACCATCGCAATATCACGATCTTTAGGCGCGACTTTGTTCATCACTTTACCGTCCATCTTAAAGTCGCCCTTAGTAATATCTTCCAAACCTGCTATCATACGTAATGTGGTGGATTTACCACATCCGGAAGGTCCAACAAAGACTATAAATTCACCATCGTTTATAGCTAAATTGATGTCGCTAGCTGAATAGTCAGTATTGCCTTGATAGCGTTTATAAATGTGATCTAAATTAATTTGTACCATTCTGAAACGCCCCTCATTTTAATTTTTTGACTTTCAGTAATCATAGATACTTCTATGAATCAGTCTAGATGTGGTAACTTCACATCTCAAAGTCAATCATTCTTTTCCACTCTTCCGCCAAACATCCGATATGTGAAATAAACCGAAAGAGAAATACTACAAATTACAATCAAGAATGCCAATTGTAAAACTAAATTTAAAACCAATAACGCGATAAAAATCAAAGTTGCACCTAAAATTCGCATTGGATATTCAAGACACAATTCCGTAAAACTTTGCTCAGATTTCGTACCAACCTGAAAGCTCATGGTAATTAATATCGCCATAACAATCACTGTACTTGTTAAAATAAACATATGTGGAAACACATTACCAAAGAACCATTTATTCAAGAAGATCAGGATACCAAACACAAACGCAAAACCAATATTAAGTTTGTAATTTTTTAGCATATCAATCCAATTTATAAACTGTTTTTTAAAATATGATGCATTCCCATTAATTTGCCAATCTTGAACAGTTGCAAAACTTGCCATCAAACTGGGAATCGTAAAGATTGCTAACATAAAAGTTAAGATTAAATTAATCACCACAAAAGTTATGTTAAAATCAAGACTTCCCAAAATGATCGCCGTCAGAATAACGGAAAAATTAATTAAAAACCACGCGAAGTTAATGGTAAAAAGTGACCAGACCCAATTGCCTGCTGCAAGTAATTTTTGACCACCTTTAGTTTTTAGATTAATCATTTGTTATCCCAACTCCTCACTTATTTAACGGCACCATCAGTAACACCTTTAATAATCCATTTCTGTGCTGCAAGATAGAATAGAATTACCGGAATAATTGAAAGTGTAATTCCAGCAAGTGCTAAATGCCATTGTTTGGTATACTCGCCAAAGAAATTAAACATTTGCAGCGGAATTGTATATTGTGCCTGTGGTAATACCAATGAAGGTAATAGGTAATCGTTCCAGATTGCAATGATATTTAAAATTGCAACCGTCACAGTCATCGGACTTAACATTGGAAAAATAACTTTATAGAAAATCTGCCATCTGCTAGCACCTTCCATTTCAGCCGCTTCATCCATAGCAAATGGGATGCTTGAAAGTGTTCCTTGATAAAGAAATATGGATAAACTACAATCAAATCCCAAATACATGAACATAAGTCCCCACATGTTTAACATGTGCACACCACCGAAATTGGCAGTTAAAGGAATCATAACTGACTGAAACGGAATCAACATTGCTGAAATAAATAGTAATAACAAGCCACTACTTAATTTGCTGTGATTACGCTGTAATGCATAAGCTGCCATCGACGAACAAAGAATAATTAACAACACACTGCAAACGGTAATGATAAGCGAATTAGTTAACGATCCGATAAAATCCAAAGCCTTAAATGAATTTACGTAGTTATGTCCGGTCGCTGGATGTGGTAATGCTAGTACGGAAGCAAAAATACCTTTGGGTGTCTTAAAAGAGTTAGTAACAATCATATAAAATGGGAATAACCATAATAGTCCTACCAACGCTCCAAGAATGGCAATCAAATGTGTACTTTTCTTACTCATTACAAATCCACCTCCCGTTTACGATTATAGAAGACTTGGATTAACGAAATTGCAGCCACAATGATGAAGAAGATAATGGCCTTGGCCTCTGCTAACGAAAAATTACTAGCGTTGTAAGCTGTATTCACAATATCCATTGCTAACATTTGTGTCGAATTATAAGGTCCTCCACCAGTTAACGAAAGGTTTTGATCATAAATCTTAAACCCATTAGAAAGTGTTAAGAACATACAAACGGTAAATGCTGGTGCAATCATTGGAAAAGTAATTTTGGTAAATCTTTGCCAAGCAGAAGCACCATCAATTTCTGCAGCCTCAATAATTTCTTGAGGAATATTTTGCAAATAAGCAATGTAGATAATCATAATATAACCACTCATTTGCCATACCGTTACAATAACTAATCCCCAGAATCCGGTATTTTCCGTTGTCAACCAATTCTCCAGCCACCCGGCATGAAGTGCACTACCTAAAGCACTAAAACCTTGAGTGAAAATAAATTGCCAAATAAATCCTAAGATTAATCCACCAATCATGTTCGGCATAAAGAATACGGTTCTTAAAAAACTACTCCCTTTAAACTTCTGTGTAACTAAAAGTGCTAAACCTAACCCGATTACGTTAAGTGCAATAACGGTGACGATTACAAACGCAACTGTAAACCAAAAGGCGTTAACAAACGCCTTATCGTGAAGCAACGTAATGTAATTTTGAAATCCCACCATTTTGGTAAATGACAATCCATCCCAATCAGTAAAGGAATAAAACAATCCTTCTAACATCGGAATAAAGACAACCAAGGCTAACGCAACGAGGGTTGGCGTCAGAAACAGCCAAAATGAAAGACTACGATTTTTCATGTTACATTACCCTCTTTTATTTATTAATTCGAACTACTTGCTTGTTGTTTCTTCCAACCATCTTTCATGTTCTTTACAGTAGCAGTCCAGCTTTGTTTGCCTGAAAGATACTTCTGTAAGTTTGGTTGTGCAACATCTGGATCCCATGAAGTACCAGTGTATCCAGGGAATGCCCAGCCGATAGTTTTATTTTCATTAGAATACTTGAATACAGTTTGTGTCAAAGCATCTTCCATCTTGAAATTGCTATAACCTTTATAAGCTGGTACAAAGTGTAATGTGTTTACAACATCTTTTTTACCTGCTTTAGATGTGTATAACCAATCCAAGAAGTTCTTTGCAGCTGTTTGTTCTGCAGAAGATTTTTGCTTATTAACAGCCCAGTACAATGATGTTCCGACTGGTAATTTGCCTTCTTCACCTTTAACAGGAATTGGAATCATACCAACATCATTTTTAGCAAATTTCTTATCAATCTGTTCGATAGTTGGATAAATCCAGTCACCTTGTTGAATCATAGCTGTCTTACCTTGTGAGAAGTACTGGTTAACTTGTGCTGAATAATCCATTTGCATTACTGGTTTGATGGAGTATGTACTCTGCAAATCAAGCATTTGTTTCATGTCAGCATTCTTTGTGAATGGCATTGTCTTAGAGTTATATAATTTTAAAGCATTACCATTGAAATCTTGACCAATATACAAGTTAGCTAAATGGTCTGACATAACCCAGGCTTCTTTACCAGGTAAAGCAAAGACACCCTTAATTCCTAACTTAGTCTTCATGGAATCGATCTTCTTAACAGCGGCCTGTAATTTAGCATAGGTTGTTAAACTTGTTGCATCAATTCCTGCTTCTCTAAAGACTTTCTTATTGTAGACAAATCCATAACCTTCAACGTTAAATGGTAATCCAACTGTTTTACCATCCGTCTTTACAGCATCCAATGTTCCTGGTTGTGCTGCTTTTGCAGCCTTAGTATTTGATAAATCGGCTTCATGTGATTTGAACTGTGTAACATCTGCTGGACCAGCTAAACTAAAGATTGTTGGTGCATTACCAGATGAAATACGAGTCTTTAATACTGGATCATACTGAGTACCACCACCAATTGAGGTAACCTCGATTTTGACATTAGGATGAGATTTTTCATATTGAGCAGCAATTGTTTTAAACTGCTTATTATTTTCAACCTTTCCTTGCAAAATTGTGATCTTAACATTTTTCTTTGCGGAACTACTTCCACAAGCAGCCAATGTTAAAGCTGCTCCGGCTACCATCGTAACCGTCGCGAGATGTTTCCAAAACTTATGACTCATGATAAGAACCTCCCTGTAAAATTTTTTTAACTTGTTCTTACATTTCACATTGTACGCAGGCTAATTAATGTTATGCAAGCGCTTTCCGACTGTTACCGTTAACAGCTTTTTCTTTTATTTTTAACTAACATCCTTCAAATGTCCTTATTTTTTGTGCAAAATACCCGTTTCAATTATCACTGGCTCGCCAGCAATTTGAATCACACCATTTGTTACATCTACTGTTTCGTGACTTAACAGATTCATGTACTCACCATCTTTAATGGTTGTTTTTACTCGACCATTATTACTCTTTAAACTAAATATCCCAATTCGTTTTGAATCACCTTCAGAAAAAGAGACTTTGACAATATCATTTTCGAAACTCGTTAATTGACAACTACCGTTCACTTGAATTTCGTCTTGACTCAATTCATGCATTCGTTTAATCATTTTTGATAGATCGACAGAAGTATGCCAATTTAACTTATCCGCATCAAATAACGATGGTGTTTCCTTTAGACCAAATTCTTGACCAGCGTAAACTAATGTAGCTCCCTTTTGGAATTCAGAAAACGCAGTCCAATTAATTAAATCATTTAAATTTGGAAAGAGCTCATGCGCACGTTCATGATCATGGTTTTCAAGATTACGCATTTTAATATAGTTAGCAGGAAAAGTCAGATCCTGTCGGTTCAGTACTTTCACGTATTCACTCAATGAAGTCTTTCCAGCAAGATAATCATGCCAGTCTTGATCAATATCATAATCATAAGCAAGGTCAAACGCTCGATAAATTTCACCATCCGAAGAAATCCAAAAGCCCTTACTACGAATGTCACGAATATAATCGCCACCTGTCGATTCCGCAAGCCAAACTATATTTGGTTTAACTTCAGCCACTTCTTTACGTGCCTCTAACCAAAATGGTAAGGGAACCTGAGGCGCAACATCACAACGAAAACCATCCACAATTTTGGCATACTGTTTTAAAGTTTCAATTTGATAATTCCACAAATCATGATTAGAATAATCAAGCTCCGCAACATCTGACCATTCGGGGTTTTTATTAAACAGTTTCCCCTGTTCATCATGTAAAAAGTATTCTGGATGTTGCTTTAATAACACTGAATCTCGGGAAGTATGATTATAGACAATGTCAATCATCAGCTTCATCCCTTGTCGGTGAATCTGTTCTGCCAAGTGAATAAAATCATCCCAGGTTCCCTGTGCTGGATCAATTTTACGATAGTCCTTAATTGAATACGGGGATCCCAACTTGCCCTTGCGATCCACTTCACCCACGGGGTTGATCGGTAAAAGCCAAATAAAATCAGTTCCTAGTGCTTTAATTCTTGGTAAATCAGCTTCCAACGCCTTTAGCGTTCCTGCTTGCGTATGATTTCTCACAAAAACACTATAAATCTGTAACTTTCGTAAATCAGTACTTGTATCATCTGCCATCTTGTTATTCTCCTCTACTTTTCTTCAATCACAATGCTGCCTGACGGTTCCATTGTGACCACATTATCTACTAATGAACTCGCCTTATTAGACAGCAAGGTGTGAACCACCTTTACTGTTGGCACACGGTATTTAACGGTTTTATGATCAAAATTTACAATAACAAATGCCTTTTTACCATTCAATTCACGTTCAAATGCATAGATTTTTGCATCTGTATTCAACAATAAATATTGACCTTCTGAGAACAAAGGCTGTGTTTTAATCTTCAATACAGCTCGATAAAAGGCAAACAAACTCCCATCATTTTTTACAGCTTCGTCTGCCGCAGCATCGTTATGAGTCGCCCAATTCCATGGATGATGATTAGAAAAACCCACAAACTTATCTGCCGACCACTGAAATGGACCACGGGCAGTCATCTCATCTTGTTGATTTAACAACGTTAAAATTTCTTCATCCGAATAGCCCTTTGATTGCATAAAATCAATTAAGTCGAGTGCTCGTTGATCGTGAAAATCACGTAACTTCTTGTACTTCAAGTTGCGCATCCCAATCTCTTCACCATAGTAAATAATCGGAATTCCTCGTTGCAAATACATACAAACGGCTAACGCTTTTGGTAAATCATTATCTTGAGAATCAATATGTAGTCGATCTAAAACGCGACTAATATCATGATTGCCCCACGTTAAAGCTGGTAAACTAATCTTTTCTAACACGGCTTCCCAAACTGAAAAGGTTTCTTTCAATCGTTTGATACTTAATTGTCGTGGCTGAAAAAACATCGGAATCTTTGAATCTGTCATCGGATACATTTCACCGTAGTTGTCTGAAGTTACAACCATGTCACAACCAAATTTCTCAGGTCGTGTGTATTCTGCAGCCTGATAAGCATCTGCCGATGATGCCTCACCAAGAAAGAAAACATCGTCTTTATAACCTTTAACCAACTTAATGAAATCTTTTAGATAAACTTTTACTTCTGGTAAATTGGCATAAAAAGAAGAATCAACTGGGAACTTTTCCTTTTGATTTAAAATATTTTGACCAAAATTCGCCTTGGCAATATGGATAAACGCATCTAGTCTAAAACCGTCCACGCCTTTATCAATCCAGAACTTAGCAATGTCAGCCATTGATTTACGAACTTCTGGATTTTTCCAATTCAAATCTGGCATCTTCTTATCAAAAATATGGCAGTAATATTGCGATCCACCATTCGGATCTGGTTCCCAAACACTTCCACCAAAGAAAGAACCCCAGTTATTCGGACGGTTACCTTGATTTTCACTCCAAATATAATAGTCTCGAAAAATACTATCCTTATTCTTTATCGCATCCTGAAACCAGGGATGCTGATCAGAAGTATCGTTAATTGGCAAATCCAAAACCAAATGCATTTTTCGTTTATGAATTGCTTCAACTAACTTTTGGAAATCATCCATAGTTCCCAGCAGTGGATCAATGGCAAAGTAATTGGAAACATCATAGCCATTATCAATTTGTGGAGAAACAAAGATGGGATTCAACCAAAGTGTGTTAGTTCCTAGCTGTTGTACATAATCTAAACTTTCCGTAATTCCGTTTATATCACCGATGCCATCATTATTGGAATCCTTAAAACTCTTAGGATATATTTGATAAATCATTGCTTTTTGATACCATTTGTTCATCGCAACCCCTCCTCATATTCATGCTATCTTTCATAAAACTCGATTTTCATCTCAACTAAACCTGGCGAGTTTGAAAGCTCTTTCATTGAAAGCATAAAAAATAAGCCCGCTGATTGCAAGGCTTATCGTGCATGTTACCGATAACATTATTTAACATCGTCTCGGATAGTGCCGCCGACACTAATTTTGGGTTCAAACATTAATGATCCTGATGTATCAAGATGATTGACAATCTTGTCTAAAAGTTTGTCCCCACAGGCCATTCCCATTTCCACAATGGCTTGTTTGACGGTTGTAATCTGAGGAAACGCCACCTGATTTAAAAATACGCCATCAAAACCAGTCACACCATAATCTTTAGGAATTAAACCGCCACAACTTTCAATACCACGTTCTGCTCCCAATGCCAAGCGATCAGAAGCACAGATAAAACAAGTATTGGGTTCAAACTTATCCCAATTATCAATAACAAACTGTTGTGACAAATGGCTATGGTTGTCAAAACGGTGAATTTCGGCCAACATTTGATTTTCCTGTAACAGTTGTAAGTAGCCTGCTTCACGAGAATATTCAAATGATTCACGACTATCCATACCAATAAAGATCAGGCGTTTGTAACCACGCTGTAACGCTAAGTTAGAAATCATGAAGGTCCCGGCTTTATTATTTGTATCCACGTAGTCAAAACCAAATCGATTTTCTCCAAAAATAACCAGCGGTTTTTTTAATTCACCAATCCAGTCAAAATCTTTTTCTCGCATACCAGTGATCACATAACCATCGCAATTACCAATATCAAAATTTCGTCTCGTTACCAACTGAAGTGAATACTGTTGGGCATCCAGTGAGCGCGCAATCCCAATCATCAGATTCATATAATAAGGTTCAGTCGTATCAATATCTTCCAGTACACAAAACTTAATAATACGCGTACTATTGTTCACCAGCGCCTTAGCAGCAACGTTTGGATGATAATCTACTTCACGCATTGCTTGATAAACTAACTGCTTTAAATCATCCGTTACTTTGTCAGGATGATTAATCACTCGTGAAACGGTCATTTTCGACACATTTGCGAGCTTTGCGACATCATTTAAAGTTGCCATTCGGTATCTCCCCCTCAGCGATTTTTTGTTACGATTAGTTCCATTATAACAAGTAAGCCCTTACTAAACCTAGTTATTTTTTGAAACCCTTTACTTTAATTTTCTTTCCTACTATTACTATTTATCAGGGTCGAAACTGTGCTACACTTTTTATTGAAGTTATAATAACCAGTTTAAGCAAAATCTTTAATACGAAAAATAACTAGGAGTGTGCGTATTTTGAAAAAAATATTAGTTCTCAATGCCGGAAGTTCTTCCTTGAAATGGCAGCTTTTTGGAATTGATGATCTTTCTCTCATTAATAAAGGTGTCATGGAACGAATGAAAACACCTGAAGCCATCTTTACCATTGTTCGCAACGGCGAAGCATTTACAGAACAAATTGCTAATTTGACTTATCAACAGGGAGTCGAATTACTTTTTGATCAACTAAAACATCTTCATTTAATTCAGGATGTTGACGAAATTGCTGCCGTTGGTCACCGGGTGGTTGCTGGTGCAACAACTTTTACGCAACCAACTCAAATTACCGAAAAAAATTTAAGCCAATTAAAAGCTTTAAACAAATATGCGCCTTTGCATAATCCTGTTCAGGTAGAATGTATTGAAACCCTCATGAAGGTTTTACCAAAATCAACACCACAAATTGCTGTTTTTGATAGTAAATTTTACTTGGATATGCCGGAACAAAATGCGCTATATGCCATTCCTTACGACTATTCAAAAAAGTATCAAATTCGTAAATATGGTGAACATGGAATCAGTCATGAATATATTCTGCATGAAACAGCTAACTTTCTCAAAAAAGATTATCATGATTTGAAACTGGTCACTCTTCATTTAGGTGGCGGTGCATCCATCACCGCTAGTGAAAAAGGTAAACCATTTGATACATCTATGGGCTTTACACCCCTTGAAGGCTTGCCAATGGGTACGCGTTCTGGGACTGTTGATCCGGCCGTGGTCCCTTTCTTAATGGATGAGTTGCATTTAGATGCCAATCAAATCATTAATATCTTCAACGAAAAGTCTGGATTGTTAGGTGTCTCCGGAATTTCGGCTGATATGCGCGACATTGTTTCCAATGCACCAACTAATGCACGTGCTAAATTGGCCTATGAAATGTTTATCAATTCTGCTGTTAAATATATCGGCGGCTACTTTACTGAGCTTGGTGGTTTAGATGTAATTACATTTACTGCAGGAATTGGAGAACATCAGGCTTCGTTACGAACCGATATTGTCGATCGGTTAGCAGTTTTAGGCATTAAGTTAGATGAGGAAAGTAATAACAACGGTAAAGGACCTCGGGTAATTAGTTCTGAGGATTCCACAGTCAAAGTTTTAATGATCCCAACTAACGAAGAGTTGGCAATTGCTAAAGCTGTTAAAAAATTAACTACTGAAAGATAAAACAATCTAAATTAAACCTGAGATTCAAGAATAAAGAAATTTTTGAAACTCAGTTTTTTTATTAATTCATTCATAACGATCACTTATTTCGGGGGGAGTAACTAAAGTGAATAAAATTAGACGTATCACAATTAGAATGGTCAGCGTTATCTGTTTACTTGTGCTTTTTGCTTTTGTTCGGTCTATCGCGCCAACTTATATTGAATCAAGTCGTACTGCCTATGAAATCAATGGTATGCGCGGCGGTATCGATAGTAAAAGATTTAATAGCGCGATCACAAATTACACAAAGCGACACCATGTTTCAGCAATAAAGGTATTTAATGTCCAAACTGTAAATGATACTGGCGCCACGCAAACTAAAATGTACGTTTTTGGGGATGCAAAAGTACCTAAAGAATCACTGGCATCAAAACAAGAAATGCAAACCAGCGACATAAGATATCCACTTTATTTTGTTGGGAATGTGAGTCAGAAATCCATTCAACGAATGTTTAAGCGTAATAGAATTCAATACTCATCAATAAATGAGAGTTGGAACTGGGGAATTTCGAATTTCCTGAATACCAATCAAATATCTAGTATTCTAATATTGGCCTTTTTAGTAATGGGAATCGTTATTATTTTAGCTAATTTACATAATTTAAAAAAAGCCAATATTCGTAATTTATTGGGTATGTCGAATTTTGATGATGCTTTTGATACTTTTGTAGATGATCAGGGCTATTTCTTAAGTAGCTACTTGCTTGGTATTATTCTATTGATGATTTACATGTGGATAAGTAAGTTCATGAATTGTTATCGAATCGTGGTTTATTTTGCGTTGTTATTATACTTGATAGTTATTTTGGTAACCGGAGTAGCCGCTATTTTAAGAGCTCACTCCCATTCTGAACGAACCATTATTGGT
Source organism: Pediococcus ethanolidurans (assembly GCF_964062635.1). Lineage (NCBI taxonomy): Bacteria > Bacillati > Bacillota > Bacilli > Lactobacillales > Lactobacillaceae > Pediococcus > Pediococcus ethanolidurans. The sequence continues at coordinate 1,092,911 of NZ_OZ061250.1, read as the reverse complement.
GCTATTAAAGGTAATGTTAAAAACAAACTTGCTTTCTATATTAATATGATCATTAAAATTGTCGTGGAAATCTTTGCTTGTTTGACTTTCGTGACTTTACTGGGAACGTTAAAACAAAATCAACAGTTAAGCAACCAATTATCTGTTTGGACACATGGTAAGACTTACTATACCGTCAATCTTTCTCCGATTGATACGACCAAAAATGAAGATATATTTCTTGAACATGGATCCACCATTTTATTCCACTATATAGAAGAGCATGGTGGGATGCTTGCTAATTATCAGGGCTGGGGAACCGACAAAACAGACGTTATGAATTTTTCAAGTGGTCATGTTTTGACTGTAAATCCCAATTATTTAAAAACTAATTCGGTTCTAGCTTTCGATGGCAAGCGGGTTCGCATCCCAAATAAAACCAGGATAACTTATGTCCTAATTCCGGAAGCCCAGTATGCCAATCGTAGTCAGATCTTACGAGAATATCGCAGTGATTTATGGCTAAACAGTGCCGAGCACAAAACTGGAAAGAAACTGCCAATCAAAGCAATTAAGATCAAGAATTCACAACGTCCGTTTACCTATAGTGCGGATGCACTGGATTTCGGGTACTACGATGGTTATGTCAACTCTCCAGTTGTGCTGGTTTTAACAAACGAGTCGTTAGGGGGCATCAGTAAGAATAATACGGATGCAAATAGTATTTGGCCAAGTTATCTTTCCAATGAAGCCTTTCTTAGTTCCAATGTTTCAGCGATGCGTAAAGCGATTCAAAAATCAGGAATGTCCCACTATATTGGCGGGATTGTGGATACCAAAAGTTATGCGATAAAACAATTAACGTTAGTTCGTCGCAAGCTGGAAATTTCAATAGCTGTGCTGGTCATTACCTTAACAATCATTATCATTGAAAACATCTCGTTTAATAGTATTTATTTTAATAATAATCGTAAGAAGATTGCCATTAAACGCTTATTAGGAAGTCACTTCATTAGTATTTTTGGTAAATTCATCAATTTGAATTTAATATTGAGTCTTTTTGAAGCTTTCATTGTGTGGGCAATCACTAAAAATATGATGGTTACGATCCTGTTACTAGGATTATCCAATATTGGTGAACTGCTGATATTGAGCATTCAGAACCACTATTTGAATATTAATAAAGCAATCAAGGGGGAATAAATCATGACCAGTTGTTTAAAACTTACCGAATGTAGTAAAAGTTTTGATCAATATCATGTGTTTAAAAATGTCGACTATCAATTTGAATCCGGAAAAATGTATGCACTTGTCGGCCCGTCTGGGAGTGGAAAAACTACCCTGTTAAATAGCATGGGACGTTTAGAAAAGTTAACCGCTGGTTCAATTAGTTTTGAGGGTACAGATATCACAACTATTCCGAGTTTGAAATATTTTCGTCAATTTATCGGGTATCTGTTCCAAAATTATGCCCTTGTTGACGAAGAAACGGTTGCTCAAAATCTTAATATTGTGAAACATTATCGAACCGCTGAATTACGGAACCATTTGGCTAAGTATGGTTTAGATGATACCTATTTAACGCGTAAAATATTTACATTATCTGGTGGAGAAGCACAGCGAGTTGCCTTAGCACGTTTGAGTTTACAAGATCCTTTAATTGTACTGGCAGATGAACCCACGGGCGCCTTGGACCACGCTAATGGCCAATTAGTACTTGATAGTTTACGAACAATGACTAATTCAGGCAAAATTGTCATTATCGCCACTCATGATGATAAAGTAAAAGCAGCTGTTGATGAATGTGTAGATATTACAACCTTTAAATAACAAATTTAATGTCCCAATCCCATAAAAAAACGATATTATGCTAATTTACTAATGTCTGTTAGTTTGACAGATTTTAGTATACGCATAATATCGTTTTTTTATTTTTGTTTTTTTCCAGTATATTTAAACAAATACCAGCCACAATAACCAAACGCTAACATTCCTGCAATGCCAATCCAGAATTTATCTGAAAAACTGCCTGCACGAATTTGATTGATCACTACACCAAGTAAACCAAGAACGATCAAAGCATCTAAAACTAACAGAATGATAGTTGAAAATTTCATTTTACTCTCCTACTTAATCTTTTTTCTCTGGAATTGGTATTTCGCGTTTTAATCCACTTGCACCACGTAAATTACGAATAGTTCGCAAGAATGAAACGATCAAAACGGCATTAGATGCCAACCAGGCTAACGGGCTTGCAAAACAAGCACTAATGAACCCAAACATTGGTACCATGACAGCCCCAATAAAAATTCGGGAAATAAGTTCGGCCACTCCTGCCATTGTCGGGGCAAAACTTTGCCCAAGTCCTTGCAAAGCATACCGCACAACAAACAAAATTGATAGTAGGAAATAACTCGTACTGACCACCCAGAAATAAGTCTGAGCCAATTGCGTAACATGGGGTTCTGAGTTCCCAATAAAAAGATTTACTAAAGCATGACTATTTAAAATAATAATTGCTGCAATGATGACACTATAAATGACGGTTACCGTCAAACATTGCCTAATACCAACTAAAATTCGATCATAATTTTTGGCACCAAAATTTTGTGCAGTAAAAGTTGCCATCGTAATTCCCAATGACACCATTGGTTGTGTGGCTAGTTGATCTACTTTACCGGCCGCCGTGTATGCCGCAATTGATTGTGGTCCCAGTTCATTTAACGAAACCTGTAGGATAATGGATCCAATCGCAATAATTGACGCTTGAAATCCCATTGGCAATCCAATTTTAAGCTCTTGTTTGATAATGTCTCGATCCATTTTCATATCTTCACGTAATACATCTAGTTCAGGAATGCGGCATTTAATATACCAAATACACATAATACAAGAAACTAGTTGCGCTACCACGGTCGCAATTCCGGCACCAGCAATTCCCAAATGCAATCCAATAATTAAAACAACATCTAAAATAACATTTAAAACAGCTGCAATGATTAAAAATATCAGCGGTGTCCGACTATTCCCCAGTGCGCGTAACATATTTGAAAACAAGTTGAAGAACATAGTAACCGTAACACCCGCAAATAAAATACTAATAAATGTTTCCGCACCATTCAGTAACACTGCGGGAGTTTGCATAATTTGCAGTAAAGGTCGAGCCAGACTCACACTAATCACGGTTAAAATAATACTCATCCCCGCACAAATCCAAATACTATTAGCGAAACTCTGCTTAACACCCCTAAGATTACCATTTCCATAATCTTGAGCTGTCACAATTGAAAGACCAGTTGTCATTCCTTGAGCGAATCCAATAATCAAGAAACTAAGTCCACCAGTTGCACCAACAGCCGCTAAGGCATTTACACCGACCGCGCGACCCACAATTAACGTATCGGACATGGTATAAATTTGTTGAAAAATATTTCCTAAAAATAATGGAATACTAAAAAAGATAATCCCTTTAATCGGACTGCCCTTAATGAGCGAATTGTCCATTGCATGCACCTCCCTCTACCGTTGTTTCTACATCGAAACCGGTTTCTTCGATTTACAGTTTAGTTCTATACTATAACTTGTTTGACTCAAATTACAACGAAAAAAATTGACTTTGTTTTTAATTCAAGAGACGTCCTTTAACGCTTATTCTTGTTTTCATTGAACTAAATTATATAAATATAATTTTAATTCATCATCAACCGTAAAACACGAACTATAATAAAATTAATTCGTATATTTTACGTATTTAGGCTAGAATTTTCTTTTAAAAACGTTTATTATAAATATACATCATAAGAAAAGAGGAAATTTCATGTCAAAGTTTTTTGATTTAGAGAAAAACGGTACTAAAGTTTCTACCGAAGTTGTTGCTGGTATCACTACTTTTTTCGCCATGTCTTATATTTTATTTTTAAACCCGGAAATTCTTAGTCAAACCGGGATGCCGGCTCAAGCGGTTTTCTTAGCTATGATTATTGCCTCAGTTACTGGAACGTTAGTTATGGGTCTTTTCGCCAATGTTCCTTACGCGTTGGCCCCTGGGGTTGGTTTACAGGCCTTCTTTACATATACAGTTGTCATGTCACTGGGCTTTACCTGGCAAGAAGGACTTGCTTTAGTATTCTTCTGCGGCGTGATTAACATTATCATTACCATCACTAAAATTCGGAAAATGCTGATCACGGCCATTCCAGAAACAATTCAACTAGCCATTAGTGGTGGGATTGGTGTTTTCATTGCTTACTTGGGTTTAAAAAATGCTAATTTGCTACAATTCTCAAGTGACTCAAGTAGCATTGTTTCTATTAACAACCAAGCTTACAACACTGCGGTTACGCATTTTACACATGGTGTGACAAGTGTTGTCACTGGCGGTGGAATTACACCATCATTGACTACTTTTAATAATCCTAGTGTTGTTCTAGCACTAATCGGCATTGTTTTAACGGTCATTCTTCAAATCAAAAAAGTTCCTGCAAGTATTTTAATTGGTATTGTTGTGACAACCTTAATTGGAATTCCCATGGGCGTTACTGATTTGCATATCTCTGCAGCTAATTCCTTAATCAATTCTATTGGTACTCTTAAGACAACCTTCTTGGCTGCCTTCTCCGCACAAGGTATGGGATCCCTATTTACAAGTGGGCATCGTTTAATTCTAGTCTTTATGACTATTCTTTCATTTAGTTTATCAGATATTTTCGATTCCCTTGGTACTTTCATTGGTACTGGCCGAAGAACCGGAATTTTCTCCGCTGAAGACGAAAAAGATTTGGAAAATAATGCTGGTCTTTCTTCTAAACTGGATCGTGCCTTGTTTGCAGATTCAATTGCAACTGGTGTTGGTTCAATTTTCGGAACATCAAACATTACAACCTATGTTGAAAGTTCGGCCGGAATTGGTGCTGGTGGTCGAACGGGTTTAACAAGTGTCGTAGTTGCAATTCTCTTTTTGCTTAGTAGTTTTGCTTCACCACTACTTTCGGTGATCCCTGATGCGGCGATTGCGCCAGCCTTGATTATTGTGGGTATTATGATGATGAGTTCTTTCCAAAAGATTAACTGGTCGAACTTTAATGAGGCGGTGCCGGCGTTTATGGCGTCGATCTTTATGGCTTTTAGTTACAATATCACGTATGGTATCGCGGCTGGATTTATTTTCTATTGTATTGTAAAGACGGTGACGGGAAAGGCAAAGGAAGTGCATCCATTGATTTGGATTGTCTCGGCGTTGTTCATTTTGAACTTCACGGTGCTGGCGATTGCATAAGTAAGTGAGCGGAGTGAAGCGCTAATAACAGAGAAATAAGACTGACGGGCGTACGCTCGTGATCGGACGTTTAGTCAGGCTTATTTTTTTGTTGTTGCTTCATGTAGCTGTCCTAAAATAAGTGAGTAGAGTGAAGCGTTTAGTTCAAGTCATATAAATGCACCGTCAGCGGGATGAAATCCTGCGCTAGGTGTATTTATATGACTTGGACTGCTGCACGGAACTGTCCTAGAATAGTGAGTGGAGTGAAGCGGTAATAACAGAAAAATAAGACTGACGGGCGTACGCTCGTGATCGGACGTTTAGTCAGGCTTATTTTTTTGTTGTTGCTTCATGTAGCTGTCCTAAAATAAGTGAGTAGAGTGAAGCGATTAGTCCCATTCATATAAATGTACCGTCAGCGGGATGAAATCCTGCGCTAGGTGTATTTATATGACTTGGACTGCTTCACGGAACTGTCCTAAAATAGTGAGCGAAGTGAAGCGATTAGTCCCATTCATATAAATGCACCGTCAGCGGTATGAAATCCTGCGCTAGGTGTGCTTATATGAATAGAACTGCTTCACACAGCTGTCCTCAAAAAATAAGCAAAATAAAGCACTAATAACAAAAAAATATCGTTCAACATCTTGGAGACAAACTCCAAGTTTGTTGAACGACTTTTTTAATCTTTAAACACTAAGTTGTTTAGTACCAACCGTTTGCTTGCCAGAACGCCTTAGCAGCTGTCCATGAGCCATAACGGGAACTTACGTAATAGTTAGCAACCTTTTCTTGGTTAGCAGCTGAGTAGTCACCATTTAAGTATGATGAGCTCAATTGATACTTACCAATGTATTGACCATTTCTTGCTGTGTATGAACCACTTGATTCTTTGTTTGCAATCCATGCTTTAGCAGATGCATCACTACCACTTGTTGTGCTAGTTGAGCTTGTAGTATTAGTGTTGGTTGTTTGATACTTAACAGTGCTTTGGGTATTTTGTTGACTGTAAGCTGTACTACTTTGATTAGTTGACTGTGTGTTCTGTGTGTTAGCAGATTGAGTTGTTTGTGTCTGCTGTGTACTTTGAGTAGCTGTTGTTTGTGAGTCGTTATTAGTTTTAATTACTAATTGTTGACCTACATAGATCACATTTACATTTGAAATATTGTTTGTTTTAGCCAATTGCTGATAGTTTGTATCATGATTGTACGTATACTCGATTGATGAAAGTGTATCTCCAGATTTAACTGTGTATGTTTCATCAGCACTAGCAGCAGTTGTCCATGCAATTGTTCCTAATGTAATGGTTGATAAGAATGCTACTGAAAACTTGGTAAATTTGTTTAACTTCATATAAATAAAACTCTCCTCTTTGTTTATGCCTTTTTATTAACCAACGAGCCCAATGATACAGGCTCAAGTTATCAAACAAGTTTCGCTAAGATATCAGTTTTATCCTTTTTGTAATATTTTGTAATCTCTCTAAAATGTTAAGCGTTTTACTTAATAATTCTCGTTTAGTGTTATTATCTTCTACTTAAGTGAATCATTAGATGTAGTCATCAGGTCATCTTTCTTAAAATTTAATAACGCACAAAAAAACAATTCTAAGTCAGTTTCAGCTTAGAATTGTTGTGAATTTTAATTATTTTATTTTAGTACCAGCCGTTTGCAACCCAGAATGCTTTGGCAGCTGTCCATGAGCCATAACGGGAACTTACGTAATAGTTAGCAACCTTTTCTTGGTTAGCAGCTGAGTAGTCACCATTTAAGTATGATGAGCTCAATTGATACTTACCAATGTATTGACCATTTCTTGCTGTGTATGAACCACTTGATTCTTTGTTAGCAATCCATGCCTTTGCAGCTGCTTCACTACTACTTGTTGATGAAGTAGATGTAGTGCTAGTTGTTGCAGCAATGTTCTTAACAGCTGGCGTACTCTTAACTTCGCTCTTAGTTGCCGTCTTGATTTCACCATCACTCTTGATCAATAACTTTTGACCAACATAGATCAAGTTAACGTTTGAAATTTTGTTAGCTTTAGCTAATTTTGAATAGTTAGTATCTTTGTTCAAATTATATTCAATACCTGAAAGTGTGTCACCAGATTTAACTGTATAAACTTCATCGGCACTTGCAGCTGTTGTTAAAATAACTGAACCTAATGAAACTGTTGATAATAATGCTACTGAAAATTTTGTAATTTTGCTTCTTAATGTCATGTATGAATTTCTCCTTAGTAGTTGTGTTTTCGTTTGTTATTTAATTTATGTGCGTTATGTTACCCCCTCTTTTTTACAAACAGATGTCAAAAAGATATCTATTTACGGATTTTTTGCAATGTTCTGTAACTGTGAATTAAAAAAATGTCTCTAAACCCCATGGTTATCAAATTAAAAAAATGACAAAATCTATTTTAAAAACACAAAAAAACCAGTAATTTTTTTGAAATTGCTGGTTTTTAATCACTATTTTGTTATATTTTATCTAGAAATAGTCCCAAAGCATGGGTGATTCGTTTCGCAAAGCAAGGTCTAAATTACGAATTGATTCGATATTTCCTGTTATTTTTCCTACCTGTTTCAAATACGCTAACTGACGATAACCCATAAATGCTTTCGTTAAATTTTGAATGTCTAAATGAATGTCAGCTAAGTTTTGTTCGTTTTCACTGATTTTTTCAAAACTTGTCCCATTGACATTAACTTTTAATCGCCAAATGCCGTTATTTTGTGGAATCAGACTATCTTTAACACCCAACCGCAACGACTTAACTTTTTGAATAAATGGATAATCATTCATAAACTTTTGAAGATTAATTATGCGTGCCATCATATATGGTTGAATATTCACACTAACAACATACGGATTAGCCATCACATCCGGGTAGCCTTTCGGATCTCCAGAGGCATACTCAAATCTCGCAAACATAGACTCATGCTGACAGATAAATCGCTGAAGATACTGATAGCTTATTTGGTTGGTATACATAATCTCTTGAATTTTGAAGGTATCGCCGGCTGCTTCGTAAATGACGTATCCAGACGCATTTTTACCATCTTCTAAATATACGCCAACTTGCCAAGCAGGATGCTTAAGCCCTAAATAATGCCACCACCAATCATCACGGTGCACACCACCATTGCGGCTCTGTTCATTATTTTCATAAACTTCATCGATTAAAGGAACAGCCTCATTGAGTGGTAATCGCAAAAATTGTCCGCGTTCTTCTGATATTTTTACCCGTGGCAGATCCGTATTCTTAATTTTATAGACCGCGCGATCAAACACTTCCTCATACCCAAAACGGCGGTAAAACTCATATGAAAACGGCGCTAGATAAGACAGAGCCACGCCATCACGTCGCATATCAGAAAAAGCCTGTCGCATTAGAGCGGTAATTGCACCATGGCCCCCAAACTCCGGATAGCTCATGACATCCCCAATTCCGTTCATCTTATAAATGACCCCATGAAAATTGACTTTAAACGGAATACTCAGCATTCCACTACTCAGTTCGTCACCATGTAAAAGCCCATAAACCTGTGAATGCTGATAGCGATCATTAAAAAATGCACGTCGTTCTTCACTATCTTGATTATTAAATGCGTATAAATATAGATGATAAAACTCATCTAAATCCTTGCTCGTGAGTTTGACAATTTCACTCAATGTGATGACACCTCCGCCTACGTTTATTTTTTCGCTTTATCTCGTAATTTAGCTACATATAAACCAAAACCGGTAAACATGATAATCCCCACAATATCAACCAATGTTTGTGCAGAACCAAATTTTACTTTGATAATTGTAGTTATCAATGCCAACGTCCCAATAATGAAGGCACCAATAATTCCTAATAAAATGATTTTTTGTGGTTTCATATTTTTTCCTTCTATATTATAAGTCAGTTGATTTCACAATTCAGAAAAACTTTAAAATCCGTATTAGGCTATCAAACAAACCTTGTTTCAAAACTAGTTTGCCTTAGCGTCGCTCAAAGTTTCTTTTTCGACCATTTGTTTTTCAGCTACTTTGAAGAATGGGTAATATGCTGCGGCCGCAATTACTAATTCAACTGCTGACCAAACGCCTGCGCGCCAATCCCAACCTGTAGCCATTAATGGGCCGATAATTGGTGGCATTGTCCAAGGAACCATTGTCACTGCGGGTCTTAACAAATGTAAGGCCATTAATGCATAAGTACCAACGACCAAAATCTGAGGCAAGACAACAAATGGAATCAAGGTAATTGGATTCATAACAACTGGGAATCCGAAGATAACTGGTTCATTAATTTCAAACAAGGCACTTGGAAAAGCTACTTTCCCTAATTCACGATACGTTTTACTCTTAGATGAAAGCATCCAGAAGACCAACATAATCGTTGCTCCTGTACCACCAACATTAACAAATAAACTTGAAAATCCAGTTGAAGTGAAATAAGGAATTGCTTGATGATGAGACCAAGCAGTTGCGTTTGCTGTCAAAAACTGAAGAAAAATTGGATCCGCAATTCCTTCAAGTGTCATATCACCATGAATTCCGCCTACCCAGAGTAAACTAACTAATAATGTATAGAACATGATTCCTGGCAAACTATTCATCGCAAATAATAATGGATGGAAAATATCTTGAATAAATACATTGATATCAAAATGAAGTGGTACACGAACTGTCCAGAATAAGAGCAAAATCACAAATCCAGGTACTAACGAGACAAACGAATGATTAACCGCAGTTGGTACCCCATCTGGCAATTTAATTACCAGATTACGTTTAACAAAGAAGTTTAGAATAAGTACGGAAACAAAGGCACAAACAATTGCTGTAAACAGTCCTGACGAAGCAAAATTAGCTGTGTCCAAGACGTTTTTATCATTAAACGAAACAATAATAACCACCCGTGGAACGGGTGGTTTGCTCCCGGGCTATAAGCCCTATGTACCAGCCGGCGTCTCAAGGCGCTGGCTTTTTTGTCAAAAGCCAAATTGCTTTCACCACTGTTGCCGCTGCTTTAAGCAGCGTTCGTATTACTTACCTTGACCCTTAAAAGGGTCTTCATATTCTTTGACACTTAACTTATCTACTGCTCGATCATGCTTTTCTTGATTCTGGATGTATTTCTTGATGGTTGATTCATTTAACCCCACCGTACTGACATAATATCCTTCTGACCAAAAGTGTCGATTGCCAAATTTATATTTTAAGTTGGCATGTTGGTCAAACATCATTAAAGCACTTTTCCCTTTTAAATATCCCATAAAACTTGAAACACTTAGCTTGGGCGGGATACTTACCAGTAAATGAACATGATCCGGCATCATATGTCCTTCAATTATTTTGACCCCTTTATATTGACACAACAAACGAATGTCACTTTGAAGATCTTGTCGATATTGATTGTAGATTATCTTTCTTCTATACTTAGGTGTAAATACGATATGGTATTTACATAACCACTTGGTATGCGCTAAACTATTTAGTTTATTCGCCACTTAGAATGCTTCCTTTCGTTTTTGCAATGTTGGCTTCGACACCTACATTCTAAATCTAAGTAACATTCTTTCGTATAACGAATTACTATTCCACCCGCATAGCAGGTGGTTTTTTGTTTCGCACGCTATCGCGAACTCAACTCGGTCTAAAGACAATAACAAAGGCCATTGTTGAAAGTCCGGCTCCGTTAATGGCATCCAAATCTAAGTTCTTGGCAAGCTCATAACCAATGCCAATCGCTGATAGGAGTGAAATAATACCAAATGACCCGTTGACCGCAACACTGATGGCAGACATATAAGGTTTCATAAAGGCTGTCCATGCAGGTATTGGAATATTGCCAATAATCAAAAATACTGATCCACTAATTACCGCTGGTAGTGTCATAACTAACCCGTTACGAACCGCAACCAGATATTTGTTGTTACCGACCTTTGCTAAAGGTGGCATTAACACGTTTTGAATCCAATTCATGAAGTTCTTCAAGATAATCACCCTCCCACAATTTAATTACAAACTTAGTATAAGATTTAAAAGTCACAATGTAAGCCATTTCATAAGAATTTTGTTTAAATTCATGTAATATTACTAATCGTTGCTGTATATTTATTAATTTACTCCTATTTTATTAAAGGTATATGCCTTTAATGATTTTCATTTTCTTTTTGGTTTCCCAACTAAAGATTGATAGTATCAAAGTCATTTCAATAACTGCTGTTAAACGACGTAGCCTGTAAAAAATAGTTTAACTGCCGTCCTGCGGCTCACTCGGTCTGGAACGGGGTAGGCACGATTTGAAGCCAAGAAATACACTTGTCTTCAAACTCGACCTTATTCTAAGTAATAAATTACTAAGAATAATTTCACCCTTGAGACCAATCGCCTCCGGACTAAGATCGTTTGATGCTTCAATAATGTTCAATAACACTGATATAATAACTTTTATATTGACGTGTTGATTACACGACTTAGTCTGGAAGCAAATGGGCTCAGTAGTGACATTTATCTTAGCGGGTTTCGCTTACGCTTAGATAAAGGCCGAGCTTAGAGACGTGTATTTCGGCTCTAAGTCGTGCCCACTACTACGTTTAGAAGAATGATTTTCGTTCCGAAAATCTTGATACTCCGTACGATGTCGATTCTTGTGGCTAAGACCGCCGCAAGAACTCGCACTACGTTCCAGCCCAAATTTGCTGGAAGACGGCATTTTAATCTAATTTTGTTACTATGACCGCTTTTGTATCAGGTAACGAGATATTTTTTTGATTTCAACTTATAGTTTTTCCCTTTAAACTCACCTTTAGCTTGAATCGATTGCACTTTTTCATTTCTAATTGAATACGCAATTTATCCAGTTTTCTGTCAATTAATTTTTTTATATTCTAGTTAATGACCAAGGGCCCTTGGATCTTTATTTATAAGGAGATTCAAGAATTGGAAGAACAACTAATAAAAGACGGGTTTGATTTTTTATATTCTGACAACAACGAAAAGATTATTTATGGAGCTGCTAAAAGACTACATCTCTCACCATTTCATGCAAATTACGATGACTTTATTCAAGAAGGCGCACTCACCTTTGTAAAAGTATACGTTAGGTATCCTAACGATGTGAGTAAAAATCCGGAAAAGTTTCGTGTCTTTGCCTACCAGGCTGTTTACTGGCGTCTGCTTGATTTAATTAGGCATTCAAATAAACTCATAGAAAAGACTCAAACTGACCAGGAACTTTTAAATGTGCAACAAACTTCACTAGAAGAGGGTTACGAATCGATTTATTCTGATCAACTGTTTCATCGATTGTATAGTATTTGTACAAATGCAGAGCGGTTATTTTTACTGGATTGCTATGTTCACCAGTTGACCGGTGCTGAGATTGCAAAAAAACATCACGTCACAAGACAATGTGTTTCCAACTGGCGAAGGAATGTCGGTAACAAAGTTTTAACGTTAATTTACTGAAAGAAAAAATATAAAAGCAACTTTAGTTACTGATCTTAACCAATTGACACAGCAAAAAAAGACAAGGTATGAGAATTTTTCTCTACCTTGCCTTTTTATTTTAAAAAAATGAAATTGTTATTTTTAATCTTCAATTTTAATGGCAATTTTTCCACCAGCACGACTGACAATTTCGTCCAACGTTTTAAAGGAAACATTAGCACGGCCACTTTCCATTCGAGCAATTTGTGATTGTCGTTTACCAGCCTTTTCTGCTAATTGTGTTTGTGTAAATCCATTTCGCATTCGAAATTGCACTAACTCCTTAGCTACTTGAACCTTAATTCCTTCTTCACTTGTCATTACTTGCTTATCCATCGTTGCTCCTCCATTTAACTAACTATTTTATAAAATTTTTAATAGATCTAACGGTTCCTCAAAAATATACTCTGCGTCGCTAAAATCCGCATTCGGGATTGCGCCCCATTTAGCATTTCCAAAATCAATACCTGCCGCATGAGCTGCTTGCATATCATACTGAGCATCCCCAACATACAAGAATTGATCTTTAGTAAACTGTGGAAATTTTTTCATACCTGCAATTAATGGTTCAGGATGTGGTTTGTGCTGTTTAGTATCCTCCGCAACCACAACTTGATCTGCAAATTTAGTAAATTCGTATTGAGCAACCTGTGTCTGCCAACCGTATCTTGTTTTTGAAGTTACAATGCCAATTTTTACAGCTAAATTTTGTAACGTCTCAAACAAAGCCGTCACACCAGAAAACTCTTCTACTAAATTCTGATGACGAAGAAACTCTTTGCCATATTCTTGAACCGTTTGTTTCGGATCGGGGGAACCTAATTTTTTAAAAATTTCTACCGCCGATAAGCCCATTAATTGCCGTGCTTGTTGCTTTGATACCGGAATTGATAAACGATCAAAAACTGCTTTTTCGGTCTCCCACACGGCCTTATCAGTTCTCAATAGTGTATTATCCACATCAAATAGAATAACTTTATACATATCTAGCCCCCCTCTTCTTTTTAATGAAACAAACAATGCATTATATCATAAGAAAGCGATTTCTCTCAATGGCATTTTTAAAATTTTCCCTTATTATTATAAATTTACGCTATCTTTAAAAAAACTAGCGAAAGTTAGTCATTAAAATAGCTCTGCTATCTTAATTTCAACTTTCCCCAGTTTTTTAGTTTTATTAATCTTTTACATGATTCAATCCAAATTTAGTTTGTGGTGAAACAAAGAAATAAATTGCACTAATTACAATTGGATAAAGTAACACAATCACGCTTTGCAACAACATGCCATTACCAACTCCATTAATTGCGTAATTAAATGCGCTCATCGCGTGAGTGACTGGTAGTAACTCTGAGATTGCTTGATATACATTGGTCAGCATCGAAGTCGGAAGTAAGACGCCCGCTAATTGAATAAGCATCAAAACTAAGGAGAACAGAATTCCCGGTGCACCAAACAATAAATCAATAAAGACACACAGTGCTGTGAAACTTACGGCACTAACTGTTGCTGCGACCACTAGTTCAACCGGATGAATAACCTGAATTCCATCAATCGCAATAAAGGCAAGCACGCCAACTACTTGAAGAAGCGTTAAGAGAAGCAACATATTATTTGAAAGACCGAAGCCATTATGACGATGACCTTTTCGACGTGCATATTGTCCCAACTGATTAAGAATAGCAGCAATGAATAAGATCATTGCAATAACCAGTGGTGCAAACATATTCTTCACTGAACCAACCGAGTCTAATGTTTGAACTTGGTTAACCGGATTAACAAAATGGTTAACATTTTCAGGTTCAGCATTCACATTTTGAACCTGTTGAGCACCATCTTGAAGCTTAGAGTTTAACAAGCCAATTCCTGCCGTTGCTGTTTTCAGCCCACTTTGAACCTGATCAGAACCACTTGCCAGTTTATCAGCACCTGATTTACCTTCTTTAGCACCAGATTCTAACTGACTAGCCCCACTGGTTAATTGCGAACTAGCATTGGTTAACTTCGTGCCACCTGCAACTAATTTATTTGCACCCGTTGATAACTGATTGACACCACTAACTAAAGTGGGAACCTGTCCATTCAATGTTTGCAAACCAGAACTTAATTGTTGTGAACCAGAATTCAGTTTAGATGAATTATTTTTTAAAGTTGTCAATCCAGTAGTTAATTTGCTTGAACCAGACGTTAATTGGCTGACCCCACTAATTAAACTAGGAACTTGACTATTTAAGCTGGAAAGTCCGGTTGTCACCTGACTAGAGCCGTTGCTGAGTTTCGTAACCCCACTCGTCAAACTTGGTACTTGGCTGTTTAATGAACCTAACCCCGTTTGCAGTTGCGTAGCTCCGGCAGTTAACTCACTGTTATTAGCGGTAAGTTGAGCAGCACCCTGGCTGGCTGAACTAACCCCAGCAGTGTAATTGGAAACACCAGTTGTGTATGTGGTTACACCTGAGACAAGTGAATTTTCACCATTAACTTGGCTGTTTAACTGTTTGACACCTGCTGTAAATTCTTTAAAATCATTCAAGTTATCACTTAACGTTGGTAACTGTTTTTCAAGTGATTCCAAGGTCTGAACGGTTGTATCACTCATCAGTGGCGAAGCTAATAAATCATTAGCCTGACTAACCACACTGCTCAAACTAGAAAGTGCCGTTGTGGTACTACTGTCAATATTGAGCTTGCCTAACGTTGTGGCTAATCCACTAATTTTTTCTTTCGCACTGCTTAAACTTTGTAAACTAGTGCCAGTTGCCGCAATTTCTTTAGCAGAAGCGGCCGCATTTGTGGCACCATCAGCTGCAGAACTTTTAGCTTCTGTAAGCTTGGCTTTATCAGTATCACTCAATTTTGATGTATCGATATCGCTTAAAAGAGTTGCTACCTTTTGACTATCCGTTGCCGAAGTTTTGGCTTTGGTTGCTGCATCAGTTAGTGCACTTGAAGCACTATCCAAACTGGAAAAGGCACTGTTGACATCGGATAAACTACTTTGTGCATCACTTAATTCGGATAGCACACTGCTCAAACTCGAAAGTTGTTTCAAAACAGGTGCCAATGCTTGGAGTTTAGTCTGTAATTGTTGCGCACTTTCAATTGTGGCTGGCGCATCCTTCAAGCTCTCCATAGCAGCTGAATCGGTTTCTAACAATTGTTGCATCTCCGCAATCTGCTCATTGGCCTGATCCGCAGCCGAATTTAATTGACTCACACCTGCTGACAGCTGAGTTGCCCTGCTAAGTAAAGAAGTCGATCCATTATCTAGCGTGTCAGAGCTAGCACTCAAAGTACTTAACCCACCATTTAATGAGCTTACGCCATCGGTATAAGAGTTAATGCCACTTGTTAGGCTCTTTGATCCCGTACTGAGTTGACCGACGCCGGATGCTAACTCACCTGTTTTACTAGATAGTGTTTTTAATCCTGATGTAACCTGTGAAGAACCATTAAACAGTCGCAAAACACCCAAAGGCAAAGCGGCCGTTTTACTAGAAAGTTGGGCTAATCCCGTGCTAAGTTGAGTAGCACCGGACTGCGTCTTTGCCACGCCCGCAGTATAGCTTTGAACACCAGTATTCAACTGACTAGCACCAGTTGTTAATTTTTGAACGCCACTAGCAAGAGGAGCCGTTTTAGATTTCATTTCACTCAAACCACTTGCCAATGCCTTGCTGCCGGATGCCATGGTATCCACACCTGCCGCATAAGTATTAATGCCATCACTTAATTGCTTGGTCCCACTCTCAAAAGTGATCATGCTGGTTGCTAAAACGTGCAAATTGCGATCAACTTTGGCATTACCATCCTTAAGTTGTACCACTCCGTTCTTTAATTTCTTCACACCGTTTGAACCGCTTTTTATTCCAGTTCCTAGTTTATTAATTGAAGAAAGCAACGTTTTGTCATACGATTTTTGAACGCTAGATACGACTTCATTTTTTACCTGACTCGCAACTTGTTCATTAATTACCTGCGATACATAACTATTATGTTTAGATAGCTTAATTTTTAAGTTACTGGTTTTAGGCGTCTTATCCAAAGCCGTGGTAATATTTTGCGAAAAGTTCTTTGGAATCGTAATGGTCATTAAGTAATGGCCATTTTTCAATTCTCTTTTTGCTTTTGCAGCTGAAACAAAATGCCATTTAACTTGATCGTTATGACTTAAATTCTGAATTACTTGCTTTCCAGCACTAACATCGGTATTTTGAAACTTGGCCGATTTATCATTGTTAACAACCGCCACATTGGTATTGGTTGTATGTGCCTTCTGCGAAGAATTAATGTACCTGAAAATAAGACCAGTTAATAAAATTGGAACTAAAAGGGCTAATATCAAAAAACTCCATCGTTTCGTTTGCGGATTCCAATTCTTAAAAATCATCTCTTTGCCATCTCCTGTGTTATTCACGTATTCAAAAATCACTTACAAATAAAAACTTTAATATTTGCTAAAGAAACCGTCAAAAGCAACTTTTTTTCAAAAAAATAATTTAAACCAAAAAAAATAGCTCAAAACCCTAATTAGATAAGGTCTTAAACTATTTTTAAAACTATTCGTTAATATTTTGTAAAAGCACCATAAAACTCACTATTCATGGGCGTTTTAAGCAATTTTTCGATAAGAAGTGACAAAGCGATTGATTTGAAACATAAAATTATCTAATTTACTTGAAAAAAGTGAGATATTTGGTAAAAATTGCGCGCATTTCTGGTCGTTTCAGCATCATTTCCGGATGCCACTGAATTCCTAATAAGGGCTGATCAGCGTCAGTTGGCTGAACTGCTTCAATCACACCATCATCTGCCCAAGCGACTTTTTTCAAAGGTTGTGCCAGTTTGGCAATCATTTGATGATGTAATGAATTTACCGAAATTTCTTTTCCTAATATTTTTTGTAGCTCACCCTCAACCTGAACTTCATGGGTTGCCACGTTACCGCGAATTTCAGGTGCTTGATCGTGCTCGACCAACACTGAACGTGTCATTAAGGTTTGGTCCTGATACAACGTCCCACCTAACGCCACGTTAATTAACTGGACTCCCCGACAAATACCAAGAATTGGTTTATGTGTATCCCATGCCAAGTTAAACAAAGCTAATTCAAATTGGTCACGTTTTAGCGAAGTTTCTTTTAGTAATGAATCAGGTTCTTGACCATACAAACTTGGCGTTACATCTTGCCCACCAGGTAAAAATAACCCATCAATCGTTCTAAAATAATCTTTCGCCATGCTCTCGGCCTGGATCGGAATGACAACGGGCAGTCCGCCGGCTTGGACAATGGCTTCAATATTTCCCTGAAAAGTGTATGTTGCCTGATTATGATAAAACAGATCGGAATCCTTCGTAAATAAATTTCCGACAATGCCAATTCTTGGTTTCATTTTTTTACCTCACTTATGTAAACAAAAACACCAATTCTATGCCACTCGCTTGGCAAAAAAATCGGTGTCTTTGACAATGCTTGTTCGTTTAATTATTTTGTTTGGTGCTAGATCACAGCCGTTTTTACCACCTAAAAAGCGTAAGTCAGTCGACTATTTGTTAATGTACGCCGCCTTATAATTCCACTGTGTACCAGCTGTGTTGTGAATAACTCCCTTAACCTTTGGATTGATTAAGAACGAGTAATTTGTTTGATAGAGTGGCGCAATGGCAGCCTCTTTAACGACCAATTGATCAGCTTTAATCATGTCTGCCCACCGTTTATTCTTATTGTTGGCATCTACGTTTTGAGCTTTATTAATCAATTTATCGTAGCTACTATTACTCCATTTACCATAGTTATAACCACTGTTAGTTGTTAAGATCTGTAAGTGGGAAATTGGATCGGTAAAGTCTGCACCCCATCCAGAAACATAGATATCAAAATCACCTTTGGAAGCACGAGAATAAGCGACCTTATCTGGAATATTAACCAAGTTTACCTTCATTCCTGGTAATTTATTTTGTAGTTGTACTTGGAAATATTCAGAAATATTTTTATCATCATTATCATTTGTAGACATCAAAGTTATAGTTAACGACTTAGCCCCAATTTCTTTCAAGCCTTGTTTCCAAAGCTTTTCAGCCTTAGTACTGTCGTAATCAACGGTTCCCTTAAGATAAGCTTCTTTGGCAAAGTCCTGTCCAGTTTTAGGATTGTTAGCCAAGTTAGTTGGGACAAACCCTTTTGGAGTCGTTGAAGCATCCCCAATAACCTTATTAATTAACTGTTTACGATTTACCGCTAATGAAATGGCCTGACGGATATGCTTATTGTTCATAGCTTTTCGTACTTTTGAGTTAGATGCTTTAAAGTTAAAAGCTAAGAAACGCGTAATACTATATGGCACTGTCTGATAATCGGCGTTGTTCTTGTAATTTTTAATTTGGGTACTTGAAAGTTGTGCCATGTCTAATTTCTTAGATTGATACAAGCTCAAAATTGTTGAAGGATTTTCATTAACAGAATAGTTAATTCTACTCAATTTAACTTTACTCTTATCCCAATACTGGTTGTTTTTAACAAATGCCCAGTGATCATTGGTACCCTTCCAGCCAGTCATCTTGAACGGACCTGTGTATACCATGTATTTAGAAGTTGTGGCATACTTGCTGCCATACTTGTCAATTACTTTTTTACTTACTGGTGAGAACAATGGGTAGGTCATTAAAACCTTAAAGTAAGCAATTGGTTCATCTAACTTAACTACGAAAGTTTGTTTGTTAGGTGCAGAAACACCTAATTTTGAAGGACTCAACTTGCCTGAATTAATCTTATCAGCATTTTTGATTCCTGAGAATAAGTATGCATACTGTGATTTTGTATTTGGATTTAATGTTCGTTGCCAAGAGTAAACAAAATCTTGGGCCGTAATTTTTTGACCATTACTAAACTTCGCGTTCTTACGAATTTTAAACGTCCAAGTTTTGCCATCCTTTGAAACTGTACCAGATGATGCTAATCCGGCAATTGGTTTACCTTTATTGCCTAATCGGTAAAGACTTTCAAATACATTTCCTGTCTGCCCGTAACCTGTAGCCTTAGCAATATCAATCGTATCTAGTGGGGCATCGGCCGATAAATTAAGTACTTGCTTTGTTGCTAACTTCCCAGAACCACCTGTTGAGCTCTGACTACCGCATCCTGCCAACACCAATAATAGTGCGGCAAAAACGGTTGTTAAAATTGTCCATTTTTTCTTCATATGCTTAAACTCCCCAAAAAATTATTTTAGAAATCTTCTTTATACTTCATAACGCGAATCTTTGTGCCTACTTTTGAATCATTTTTATTCCAACACGGACAACCTGGTGACATCCAGCATCACGCCCTTTCAAATACCAAACAAAAAAACCGACCAACTGCATTACGCAATTAGCCGGTTTCACTTTGACCTATGTTAAAAAACTAGACCCATTTTAGCGAAAGATAATTACAGTCTGCAGTTACACAAATAACCATGTTGTTTTGACAACATGCTGTACAACATTCAACTTGCATTCGTGTATTTGTCATAATTATCTTCCTTTCCGTTTGGTTATTCCAATACCTAGATTATCCAATTACTTATTGTAAGTCAAGTAAAAATCAAATTTAATTGTTATTTATTTTGTAGACAATTGAATTTAACAAATATAATTCCGTACCTAACAACTTTTTCGTATTTAAAAAACCTTAGTCATTTGGATAAAAATCGAGGTGAATCATTTTTTACGAGTTTATTTTTGCAATATCAACTTGATGTACTTTAATAAATTGAGCCAGTCCATAAATGTCTTCATCAGTCAAACTACCAATTGGTTTCTGATGGTGAAATTCTTTAAAATCAATTGCGTATTGTTTATGAATATCAACATAAGATTGTTTTCGCAAACCCGCTTTTCGCCACAGTTTTATGGGATAGTAAACATTTTTAATAAGCTTTGATTTTGTTTTGTATTGACTTGTAATCTTAAAGATAAAAATTACCTTATTTCCACGGGCAATAACAAGTGCTGGTCGATATTTGGCTTTATTTTGATCAGCAAAAGGGACATTAACTAGAAATAATGTCATCGGTTTAGTAGTCGTTATCATTACCACTCATCCAAGCAGCAAAGTCAGGACTTTTTTTAGCATCTACTTTACCATCTTTATCTTTCACAACTTTTTCAACCGGAATTTCAGCAATTAATTTTTGCCAATCATTGTCAGTTGGTAATTTATTAATTGTGAGTTGACCAAAATTATCTATTTTAAAATTAAGCTTATCACCTGAATTTAAATTCATTTTTTTACGAATATCAGCAGGAATGACCACTTGCCCTCGACTCGATAATTTAGATGATTTGCTAATTATAGTAGCCATATAGTATAACCTCCAATATTAAATATTGCGTTGAATATCACTATAGATCATCAAGTAAGATGTAAGACGTCTTACTTCAGCAATATTGTAACATATGTTTTATAAATATAGTGCAAATACGCTTCTTCAAACAGGCAACTGAAATTATCTACTTATGCCTCCTCAATCGAGTATGTTTACCAAAAAATTGCATTCAAAAAGAGACCGAAAATGTGTTTCCCGATCTCTTATTTTTCTATCTTTAGAATTTAATATCCCCAAAAATTAAATATTTTTACTCTATTTCTTTCCCATTGCTTTCAATCACTTTTTTATACCAATAAAAGCTCTTCTTAGGTGTTCTGGAGTAATTGCCTGTTTGATCATCGTGACGATTTACGTAAATAAAACCATAGCGTTTCGACATCTGACCTGTACTTGCTGACGCCAAGTCAATACATCCCCATGGCGTATAGCCAATCAGATCAACGCCATCATCCAACGCCTCTTTCATCGCTGCCACGTGACCACGCAAATAGTCAATTCGATAGTCGTCATTAATAGAACCGTCAGCCTCAACCTTATCGTATGCGCCCAAACCGTTTTCTACAATCATCAACGGAATTTGATAGCGTTGATAAACTTGGTTCAAATAGATACGTAAACCTTCTGGGTCCATGCTCCAGCCCCAATCACTATACTTCAGATAAGGGTTCTTGGTTCCCGCCGACATATTGCCACTTACTTTTTCTTGTTTGTCTGGATGAACAGTTACTGCACCAGATGAATAGTAACTAAAGCTATAAAAGTCGACCGTACCAGCCTTCAAAGTTGCTGCATCGCTTGGATTCACATTTAAATGAATATCATTATCACGCCAGTACTTTTTAGCAAACGCTGGGTAAGCGCCACGAACATGAACATCACCACAATAGAAATTATTCATTTCCATCTGTTGTTGCGCTAATATAACGTCTTTCGGATCTGGTGTTAGGGGATAAACCTCAGAACCCGCAATCATACAACCCACTTTATTTTTAGGATTAATTTCATGTGCTAATTTAACTGCTTTAGCACTGGCAACTAACTGATTGTGCACTGCCTGAAATGCATTTTGGCGTGCCTCTTTAGAAACAGCATCAAAAATTGAACTGCCGTCTTTAACCGGAACCCCAGCCTGAATGTAACCGCCACCAAACATTAACGCAGTGTTAATTTCATTGAACGTAAGCCATAGATGAACTTCATCCTTATAAGATTCAAATAAAACTCGACAATAATTTTCAAAGAAGTCAATAACTTTGCGACTTAAAAAGCCACCGTAAGCTTCAGTCAAATGATACGGAACCTCGTAATGCGAAATTGTCACCAATGGCTCAATATCATATTTATGACATTCTTGGAAAACTTTATGATAGAAATCAATGCCAGCTTGATTAGGCTTTTCATCGTCACCATTTGGAAAAATTCTGGTCCATGCAATTGATAAGCGATACGTTTTAAAACCCATATCCGCTAATAATTTGATGTCTTCTTTGTAGTGATGATAAAAATCACTAGCTGTGTGAGAAGGGTAATAAGCATCTGGATCAATGGTCGCTGTGAAGTGACGTGGTTTTTCAATCGTTCCACCCGTCAACAAGTCCTGGACACTAACGCCTTTACCATCAACATCCCATGCGCCTTCAATTTGATTAGCAGCAGTTGCGCCACCCCATAAAAAATTCTTTGGAAATTCAGTTGTCATTGTTTTCCTCCTAATTTTCACTTATTTACAAAGATTAGTGTAACCGTTTTTAGAAAGCGGTGTCAACTTATTTTCATCATCATGTTTGTCCCGCCTTTTTGTAGGATTCTGTGCTACGATATGGTAGGAAGAATCGAAATTATAGAAACGCGGTGATTGGTCATGAAATTAGCTCTTATTGGTGCTGGCCCACGAAATTTAATGGCACTTGAACGCCTATTGGCTTGGAATAAAAGAGTGTCTGCTCCAGATCTTGAAATCCATTTGTTTGATCCAGCGGGCATCGCTGGTCGTGTTTGGCGACCTGATCAACCTCATGAGCTTTTGATGAATTCCTTAGCAGCAAAAATTACCTTATTTACAGATCATACAATTGAAATGGAAGGCCCTGTTATACCTGGACCGACGTTGCTTGAATGGGCACGTCGTTCTGGCACAACTTTTATTAAGGAAAACAATTATAAAAAAGCCAACTATCTCTTAAATGAAATCGCCCATTTAACTCCAGAGAGTTATGCCAGTCGTGGCCTATTTGGGATTTACCAGGAATGGTTTTATCAACAACTTTATGCACAAAATTCAAAAACCGTCCATATTATTTTTCATAAAACTACCGTAACTGGTATCAAACGTTTAACTCACCATACTTATGAGTTACGTTTTGATGATGCTGCGGAGACTTTTGACGGAGTTTCATTGGCGTTAGGTGAAGGAATGTCACAACTTTCTACTCACGAAAGAGACTTAACTCAGTTTGCACATGCGCATCATTTATCTTATCTACGAACTGGTTATCCAGCTGAACAGGATTTTGATAAAATCCCTGCCCAAAGTCATATCCTGTTGCGCGGTCTTGGTTTAAACTTTATGGATGCCATGATTATGTTGACTCAGCATCGTGGTGGTAAGTTTTATCGCAATTCGGATGATACCTTAACTTATCAGGCCTCGGGTGAAGAACCCAAGATCTTTGCCTGATCAGGTCGCGGTTTTCCTTATCACGCACGCGGCTTTGATCAAAAGGTTGTGGGTGAAACGCGTCCACTCTACTTTTTGTCGAACCAACTGGTGGCCCATATGATCCGCCATCAGGAACAAATGAGTGGTCAAGAATTTTTAAATTACATTTATTCCGACGTGGCATGTACGTATTACACAAAACTAGTCGCACAAAAATATACGGGAACCTGAAATATTCATAGATCGAAATATAATGTTTATGTATTTAAAAAAACAGCCCTTGCGAGGGCTGTTTTTGAATGGGTTTGAATTTCAACAAGGAAATCGCATGTCGTTAAGTCAAAAATGATGTACGAATTAAAATTTGCGTGCTTCAAATAAACTCACAAAGAGTTATTTTGAAAATTTTGATTAATTTAGAGCGATTCGATAGCTACCAATGTAATTGTTGAATCTTGGCCAATACCTGATAGAACAATTTTTGATAAACATGTGAACTACTTAATTTTAAGTACAGTTTTCGACCACTTCGAACTAACTTTCCCGCAATTTTGAACAACCAAAGACGAAGCGTTCCAACACGCACACTGGCGTGTTGCGGCGGTAAGGATAGTTGTTTGAAGAGACTCACTAAATTATAAGCTAAGACACTCAGCATCATCCGCGCATGGTTTTCAATAAAACCTGTGCTGTTAGTTTTGTCGAAAAAGAAACCCTCCTTGGCCTCTTTAATATCATTTTCCATTTGACCACGGTGTTGGTATAATTCGAAGGCAGTTTCTGGCGTTAATTTGGTTAAGTTGGTAAGCACGTATTCATGATTAAAGAGTAATTCACCAGCTTCACGCGTTGATTTAATATAGATTTGGCGAGGCTGATCCCAAGAACCAGCCTGATATTTAGCTGAATAATAGTGAATCTCGGTTTGATCCCATTGTTGTTCATCGTCAATTTGTACATAGCCTTCAGCCAAATCACGCAATCGGCGGTTAGCTTTTAAACGGACTAGATAAAACGCTTTGTGTTCTTCACAAGTATCATAAAGCTCCGGCGTGGCAAAGCCACTATCTCCACGGACCAGGATTTCAGTACAAGGTAGACTATTTTGATAATGCTGTAATAGAGGCTCTAAAAATGAGTGAATTTCCTTACTGGTGTAAACATTACCTGGTCGCAATTGGGCCGCTAAAAAAGCTTCATTTTGGCCATCAAAGGCAACCAATGGATGAAAGCCGTTCGTTTGATAATGAGCGTTGAAATCACTACTTTCTTGATTACCGAAGGTATCAGAATGGGTCGAATCAACATCAATGATTAGTTCCGTTTGATTGGTAGTCAGGCGTCCTCGGTCAAGCAGAGTCTGGTTTAACACTTGTAAAGAAGTGATAGTCGTTTCATCACAGCGTTGCCAAAACCGCGAAATAGAAGCCTGTGAAGCTATAGCAGGCTTATCAAGTAGCAATTTAAAAATAGGATCAAAACGCAAACTGGTAGCAACCTGATCGGTGGCATAGCCAGCAATCTTCTGTAGTAATAGCTGTTCCATTAGACTAACATTACTGTGTTGGTAATAGCGTCGTTGATCTTTAAATGAAACTAATTTTTGAGCAAGGTCTGCGAAATCAAGTTTGTGTATGACCTCTTTGATGAGTACTAAACCCGCATCACTTGAAAGTTCACCACCAGTGTGAGAAATATGTAATTTGGAATTGAAATGTGCTTGGTTTTCCTGTAAAGTTGTCATATGAAAAGGGATCCTTCCTTCCTGGTTGTTTTTTAGACGATAATAACTATATCAGAAAGGACTCCTTTTTTACATAACATTTTTTAGCACTTAAAAGGTGCCAAAATAAAAAGAGCTAACGCCAGTGATATCAAGGATTCACTAGCATTAGTTCTTTTTTTATGAATATTTCAGGGGGAATTAGTTTTCATGAATTTGAACAGGCTTTTCAAAAGGATCCGCTCTCGGATCACGTCTTGGATAGCTATGGAATCGCTAAAGACGATCGCTTAAATTGGGATCAACTGGCGCATCCTGAAGGAAATGTGAAAACGGCTAACGATTTTAAGCAAGTCATGTTAGCGTATCTGGAGCAAGACATTGCGGAGGCCAAACGGGGAAATAAGACAGGTCCGTTTGCCAGTGCAATGGATACTTTGCGTGAATTGTGTACTAACATTCGAAAAGTCATTACTTATAAGTTAATTTCTGATGAAGACTATGCAAAGGATATTTTAGGTGGCTTCAACAGTTTTAATAGTTTTCTTGCAGTGGGACCGCCAATTTTACGATTAGAACAGCTATTGGCTTTGATTAAGGCTGGAGTGGTTGAAATTTTAGGGCCAAAATTACAATTAGCAACGGAACAGACGCATTTTGTGGCGTATTCCGAGTTGTTCCCAGAATATAAAGTGCCGGTGACGGGCGTGATTGAAGCGCGATTGGCATCGATTGATATTCGAATTAGTAAGAATCCACTGATTCAGGATTTGTTGAAGACGGGAATGGCGCGGCCGTATGAATTGCATTTTAAGGATGGCAGTACTGAGCAGTTGGGTGCGATGGATGTGACAACGGAGACGGCGGAGTTGATTGATAATGATGGGACGCCGGTGCCAAATGTGTATGTGTGGGGAATTACGACGGAGGGCCGCCATTGGTTGACAAATGGAAGTCCGATTCCAAGTGTGAATGATGTCCGATTGAGAATGGCGGATATGATAGCGAACCAGATGATGACGTATAGTGAGTGAAGCAAAACGAAAGTCTTGTAGCAATAAGCGAGGTGAAAGTCAGGAGAATTCCTGACTGGGAACCTTGGTTATTGCTACGAGACTGTTTTGCGGAGCTGTCCTAAACTAGTGAGTGAAGCAAAAACAAAAGAACCACATAAACACAGCAAAGCGAGAGCACGAGAAATTCCCATCAAAAGCTTTGTTCATTCATGTGGTTTTATTAGTAAGCATAAAAAGTTCATAGAGTAGTAAAGCGCACTTCACCTACTGTAATTTAAAGCTAACAGCATGTTTTTCACCATCTGCCGAACTGATTTCAATTTTAACCGGATTAGTTTTATTCTGATATCTGTAAGTCAGATCAAGATCACGAATGGCCTCATCCGCATCAAAATCATCATCTTGTTCAACTGAACTCAAAGTTTGACCATTCTGTGTAACTTTAACTTGGCCAAAATTGGAAAATGCGGCTCGTTTCTCTGTATTAGGCTGCCATTCAACTTTTACTTCTAACTGTCCATCGTCAATTTCAGCTTCAATTTGATGTACAGTAAATTTGTCAAATTGCCAAGTACTTGATAACAATGTTGTTTCATTATCACTATCAACCACTTGGTTAGATGAAGTCTCACTTACAGTTGAACTTTTCTTTGAAGAACTGGTTTTAGAAACTGAAGAACTTGTTTCATCATTTCTTGATTGCGAATTATTAGAATTATTTGCACATCCACCTAATAAAAAGAATGCGGAAGAAAGCAGCAATAGAGTTGTTTTTTTCATGAGATTCTCCTTTTTTTGTAAAAGTGATTATGTTTTTAATTTTTTCGCTTATTTATTCTTGTAAGTTTATTTCTCCAAAATCAAATTGGCACTGTTCACTATTAGGCAAACACTCTGCCATAGTAGTACAAACCTTGTTGCCCATTTTCTGCTACTTCAATTTTTGTCACACTGCAATTTAACGGTTCTTTAAACGCTAATGGATCCGCTGCTTTCACTGCATTCTGGGCAAAACTACGAACCGTAAATCCATGCGTCACAATTATAATATTTTGATTTGCATACTTCTGACGAATTTCATCAGTAAACTGCGCGACTCGATTTTCTACATCCGTAAATTTTTCACCATTTGCTACTTCATAATAGTCAGGATAGATTGCATTACTGCCAGGAATAAAATACTTGCCATACTTAGCTTTTAAGTCCGTATCATACTGACCATCCCAATCACCATATGAGATTTCTAGTAAACGATCGTCAACCTCAATCGGCAAATGGCGGCCTTCATTCAATAAATCTGCCGTGTCCTGTGCTCGTGTCAACGGACTAACCATAATTCGATCTGCAAAGCTGATGTCAAAATGGTCATGCAACGTTCCGGCCTGTTCGATGCCTTTTTCGTCAAGTTGTGAAGGCTCACCATCGATTTGCCCCTGTTTAAAGCCCATAATGTTTCCACGTGTTTCGCCATGGCGCACAATGTAAAAATTAGTCATGTTTAATCCCCACTTTATCTATAGTTATTAATTACATACTACAGCTCTTAAGCAAGAATTCAAAACGCTTTTACAGATTTCCACCGCGAACTTCCGCCACATTGTACACAAGCGCAAACGCATCAGGAGCCACCGCGTGAATTCGATTTAAAATGTGTTGATACTCAGCATTTTCGACAACAATCATTAACATTTGTTTTTGATCACCTGTATAACCACCTTTGACATCAAAAATGGTCAATCCCTTTTCCATCACGGTTACCAAACTATGTTTAACCTCTTCCAAATTATTATCACTCATGATATAAATTACTTTTTTTCGATCCAGGCCAGTTTCAATGTAATTCATAATAAACATGGTCAGAATTGAGGAGAGGATTGCTAAAAAGAAGGCTTCAAAACCAGAAACAAACACGTTGAAAAAACAAACCAGTCCATCAATCGCTAAAAGGCCAAACGACGTTTTTATATTGAAATACTTTTTGAAAATCAATGGTGGTACCGTTGTCCCGCCACTAGAGGCGTCGATGTGGTATAAAAGTGCAACTCCCGCAGCAAAAATGGCACCACCCACGATCACGGCTAATAATCGATCATCAACCAACTTGATCTGCGGAGTTAGGGCTAAACAGATCGGTAAAAATAGACTACCAAACGTAATTCGCAATGTTGTGGCCTTATCCAAAGTAAAATAGGATAATACCAGCATTGCAACGTTTAAAATCAGGACAACAAGTGACATGTTGAAACCGAAGCTTTCGTGTAACAGAATTGCAATTCCGGTTGTTCCTCCTGAAGCAACGTTATGAGGTGCGTAAAACATGTTTATACTAATGGCGATAATTTCGAGAGCCACTATAATTAAGCCCATTTGAGTCAACCAATGAAATTCTCTTTTTTTCATCACATCACCTTTCCTTTCGTTTTAAATATCTAACCTAATTATTACAAATTTCAGTTAAAAAAGCTAATGATGTGTATAATTTTTGTCAAATATTAAGAATAAAAAATTGAGACTAGAGAAAAATTCTCATGTCTCAATTTTTTACTTTTTTAATGATGATCCAGAACCAATTCAATCACACTTTTTCGCGGCGCAAAATTAATATTAGTAACCGTCTCCGTTAGAATTTTTTCGTATTCTACCAAGGCATCGGCTGGCAACGGTGTGTTGTTGCTTAACGAAACTAGCACATCATCTACCGTGGTACTTAAAGAAATTGTCATAAAAATATTTATTTTTTCGACAACATCGCGCAGCAAATCTGTTAATAGACCATTCGGTTTCCCATTTTCATCGGTAATGACTAACTGGCGACTATTCACCACAGTATGATCAATCCGACTAATTCGCACTACATCAAATACCGATATCATTGTTCAACCTCACTTCTGCATATTATAACTTGCATTATATCTCAAAAGTTGCTGCCAAAACAAGATGAACGACTTTAATTCTGATTCTGCATTTTTGACCAAGAACGAATTTGTAGCATCCATTGAACACCAAATTTATCCGTCAACATTGCTAGTTTAGCGCCCCAACCTTGATCGGCCAATGGCATATTAATCTTAACTGAAGGTTCTTGCGTTAATTGTTGATATAACGTTTGTGCTGCCGTTAACTCTTTTTCGTTATCACTATCGATATCAATTAGTAACCGCGTACTATTAGTTAAACTCTGATTTTGTTCAAAATTATCTGATGCGTACAACCACACGCCCAGTACTGTAAAAACTGCATGCATGGTCATTTGTGAAAAATCCACGTCATTAGGAACATGCATAGCCGTTGCAGCTTCTTTAGTTACTGGTAATCGAACAATGTCCTGGGCATTAAAAACTATTTTGTAGTAGTCAAGCGCTTCTTTTGTATTGGAAAAAGTTAGATAAGGATAAATTGCACTATGAGCCGTCATATTTAATTCCTCCCGAAAAAATCTGATTGAGTTATTTTTCTAAAAGTTTGAACTAGTTGCCCGCATTAATTCAACGCCACGAATAGTTAATAGATAACCAGTCCCTGTTTGATCAAAAGTTAAGCCTTCAAATTCGCGAGTATTGATTTTTTTGTTATCAATATCAAAAGTTTGAAATTGTTCAGAACGTACATCCTTAGCAGACAGTTTTCCTAATTTAGCAACTGGCACAGATAGAATACTCCCATCTGAAACAAAGTACAATCGTTGATTAACTGCATTAAATCCCATTGATTGTGAATGCGTTCCAGGTGCATACTTCAACCCTTGCATGATTAAACTAATTTGGACCGTATTATTTGAATTAATAACGCCCTTATAAAGCTTCAAACTATTAGTAGGTGCCCAAGCTGCGGCATTTTTAACATATGCGTAGAAGTTTCCATTGCTATCAAAAGTCAGTGTACTTGGTGTTGTTTGATTTTGACCCATTTTAAAGTCAATTTCTTTATCGGAACGTAACGTGCTTTTGTTTAATTCTTGAATATTACTTGTTTCCGTACTTGTCCCACTTTTACCAATAAACCAAATTTGATGTGTTTTTGGATTAAGTGCCATTGTTTGTCCATGACCTGTAGTGAATGTTGGTCCAATTGTCATGCATGTTAACGCGGCCTTTTCGTCATCCGTTAACGTCTCACCCTTCATTTTACGATTAGCAGCTCGTCTTAAGACAGATAAATCTTTGGAATCACTCGCAAGTTTTCTTAATTCAGGCAAATTATATTTAACTACAAAGCCTTGATCGTTAGTCTTACTTTTACTTTCATTCATCACATAAGCAGTATCTCCATCAATAACAACACTTTGTGCATTAGCCAAATCACCACTCTTTTTGACTGTACCTGGCAAATAAAGATCCGTTGTGAAGTCTGTTTTACCAGTTCCTTTTTTTCGTTTAATTGTGTTTGCAACTGTATTAAATAATTTAGAATATCCAGGTGCCTCACCATATGAACTAGGTGCATTTAAAAAGTAATTTGGATTATTTACGTATGAGTATTTGCTTGTACTGAAAGCCTTCAAAGCCACTGCTGATTGGGTATAAACTGGCATACCATTAACTATTTTCTTGGTTACTGCAGGAATTTTTTGTAGGGCACCACCGTAAATCCAGCCAAAGCTTTTCCCATTATAAGACACACGAAAATAGTGAGTTTTGTAAACTTTTTTAGCTTCACCAGTAACAGTAACTGTTTTACCACGGTAGTTTTTACCATAGTGCGTAAGTTTGCCACTCCCATAATCACCGCCAGGAACATGGTTATAGAAATCATTTGTCGCATTTGATTTAATCCGAAGTGTTTTGGCTGAAAGCTTACTATAATATGTTGTCGGATTGCCAAGATAACCCGACCAGATCCAGCCAGCGTATCCAGCGGGACTCTTTACCTCGTAATACGTTTTACCACTGACCTTTGCGGTTCTCTCTAATGTGAACTTAGTAAAACTATGTACGTAATATTTAGCTTTTAACGTATATTTACTGTGACCAGCTGACTTCAGTGTGTAGATTCTTTTTTTATTTGATTTAGCTCGATACTGACGAATCACTACCTTCGCAGTATGACTGACTGTTTTATTTCCAGTCACCGTATGTTGAGTACTAGCAAATGCCGGCGTTGTCAACATTAGCATCGCCGTCCCGGCCAGCAGTGCCCGTTCAATTTCTTTTTTTACATGAATATTCATAATGATTCTTACCCCTTTTACTTAACTCTTCCATCTAATTCTACCATTACTAATTTTGAAAATTTATCATTTGCTTAATGGTAACTAGATTGCAACATTTATCAATCACTTTACTTACGAAATATAAGTGATACGATAAGTTAGGAATAATATTGAGAGGAAGATTAGAAAATGAATACTAGATATCTTGATATCCTAAAAGAACGTCGCTCCATCTATAATTTAGGTAAAAATGTGACTTTGCCAGAATCCGACATTAATCAGTTAGTAGAAACGGCTGTTCAAGAATCGCCAACTTCATTTAATGCCCAAACAACACGTGCCGTAATTCTTTATGGTGAAAAACATGATCAACTTTGGGATATTGTTGCTAATCGCTTAAAGTCCGAAGTTCCTAACGAATAAGTGTATGCTAACACCAAACAAAAAGTCGCCAGTTTCAAAGCTGCATATGGCACAATTTTGTATTTTACCGACCTCAGTGTTGTGGCCGACTATGAAAAGCAAGTTCCATTGTATGCGGTAAACATTGCACCATGGGCGGAACAAGGCATTGGTGGTGCGCAACAAAATGTTTGGACGGCTCTAGCAGACAATCATATTGGCGCTAACTTACAGCATTACAATCCATTAATTGATGGTGAAGTTCGTCTGGCCTTTGATATTCCAACGGATTGGGAATTACGTGGTCAAATGCCTTTTGGCTCTATTAAAAAGGCTGCTGCTGCAAAAACGTACGTGGCAGATAGTGATCGATTTAAAGTTTTAAAATAAAATAAGCTAGTTTTAAGCGTTTTTAAACGGTGTACTTGCACTGTTTGAAGATGCTTTTTTAGTTAAAATTAAGTATTAATTTCTGTAAAAGATGAATCACATATCTCATCATTGTTGTCTTGCAATTATTACTTAAATGCGCATACAATAATTATAGTAATATTGGAAAAGATAACTATAAAATAGTTTAAATTTATGATTTTAAAAACAAATTTTAAATGTACATAGTTTTGTTCAAATAGTGCAGAAATCATAATCACTTTCTTTAATAATGGAGGACTTATGGATCAAATTGAGATTTATCTATACAACAATGTTTTTCACATTATCTCTAAAATGGATTTTAATAACTTACGTGTCTGGAACAAACAAACCAACGTAGAAGTCCCTTTTTCAAAAACTAATGCTGGGCATTTTGAAATATCTGCCAAGGACATTCTTGCTATTCTGGATACTTCCAAATATGATCGTGCCTATATTGTTTTTGATGATCACCAAGAAATTGATTTATCTCAAATACAATTGAAACAATTTGAAAGCGATCAAACCATTCAAACGTCCATAAATGGCGTTCAATTATCCTTATATCTATCGCTTAATAATACCTTACGTTTTATGTGTAACCTCCTGCCCAAGTCAAATGCATATTATCAAAAAAATCACGTAGAAAAAATCGAATTTAGTCAAGGAAACGTACTTTTAAATCTAGCAGTTTATACAAAATTTTTCCCAATAAAAACACTAGATTTGAAAATCACTCATCGGCAGTTGGACAAATCCGTTATGTTGACTAATTTCAAACCTAGTTCTTGTGAAC
This sequence comes from Pediococcus ethanolidurans, assembly GCF_964062635.1. NCBI lineage: Bacteria > Bacillati > Bacillota > Bacilli > Lactobacillales > Lactobacillaceae > Pediococcus > Pediococcus ethanolidurans. Next base: position 1,059,662 of record NZ_OZ061250.1, on the reverse strand, counting down.
GTGTGGGATTCAACACGTTCATCAATCATTTTCAAATTGCTTATCAACCTGCTCAACAACTGCAAGAAATCGCACCAAACATTAGATTAAATGGTTACAATGGACAATTCTTTGATCTTCGAATCCAACCACATTTTGTGGCACTTAAAGTTCGACTACACGAATTTCGTGTAGCCTATAATTCCATCTGTAACGTAGATTGTATAGTTCCATACTCAAACAATTTATTACTATATTTATATTGGTATGGCACCGCTAAATATAACAACCTATCTTATCGAATTGCTTTAGTTCCTAAAGATACTTATCAAACTTATCTTGCTTTTAAAAATAATCCTCAAAAAACACAAAAAAACGTACATGAAAAGACTGTTTTAATCAGTGAGTATCCTCAAAAAGCACAGGATAACGGCTTAGTTCTTTTTAAATACTTATTGCACAAAAAATCGGCCGAATTTAATCCATATTTTGTAATTACTCGAGATTCACCAGATCTTAGCAATTTGAAAGATTATATGGATCATGTAGTTTTTTATGATTCGCCTGAACATGTCAAGATCTTTATGCAAACAGATATTTTATGTCACACACACTCTTCCGATTACGCGTTACCTTTTCGAAATAATCTATTTATTGAAAAAAAGGAAACCATCAAAAAAGTATTTTTACAACACGGTATCATCGCTCTTCGTAATATTGATCATTTATACGGTAACGATACGCACCCTGAATTTACTAATAAATTTATTGTGAGCTCAGATCGAGAAAAACAATTAGTCATTGATAAACTAGGTTACGTTGATAAAGATGTTGTCGTCACTGGTCTTGCACGTTTTGACCAACTTTTAGAACATAATAACCAACTGACTTCTTATTTAAAGAGAAAAAGAATTCTTTTAATTCCTACCTGGCGTGAAGCGCTGCTAAATCTTTCAGATGAGGAATTTGTGAAATCAGAGTATTTTAAAAAACTAAATCATCTACTGAACTCAAAAAAATTACGTGATCTTAAACAAAAAAATCATTTAACGGTAGATTTTTACTTGCACACAAATTTTCAAAAATATGCTCATTTATTTCACTCTGCGGAAGTAAACATTTTAATTGAAGGACAACAAACTGTTCAAAACATTTTAAAATCTCATGGCATCGTGGTCACTGACTTTTCAAGTGTAGGTTTGGACTTCGCACTTCTTAAACGAACCGTTTTGTTTTATCAATTTGATGGAATGCCGGCCAATGGAGCAATTAGTGATCACGTGAAAAAACTATTGCCTGGACCAGTCATCACAGAAGAAGACGAATTGATTTCTAATTTGAAATTAAAAGTCAAAAATAATCGATTGGATAGAAAATACGCAAGTCAAATTTCGCAAAATCTGTATAAATTTCAGGACCATCATGCATGTGATCGTATTTTTCAATTATTGCATAAACTGTAATAACTATATGACTCTTAAAAAAGAATAAAAAAATACAATTTTTAAATCTAAGGAGAAAATTATGACAATACTTGCACTTATTTTAGCCGCGTTAGTGGGACTAGAGCATTTAGGAATTATGTTCCTAGAAATGTTTGCAGGTCCAAAAACGCAGGCAAAGGCTTTTGATATGCCGTTCACATTTGTTAACCAAGAACACACTCAAACTGCACTAAGTAATCAAGGTATTTATAATGGTGCCCTTGGACTATTAATTATTAGTGTCCTATTCTTTTTCAGTGGATCCACATTATTGACAATCATGCGTTTATTAATGTTTTTTGTTATGATCGTTGGTACTTACGGGGGATTAACTGCAACTAAGAAGATTTTTACGTTGCAACTTTTACCTGCTACAGTTGTGTTTGTTTTGTTATTTTTGTGATTTTATTAACACTGTTTAAATATAATAGTTGGTTTGGGAGTATTTTTTGTGAAAAATAAATTAACCGTTTTATTTGATAAAATTTCATATAATGTAACTATCGCGATCTTAGCAATTATATCCATTATTTTATCAATTCTTGATTTTGGAAACTTAATTAATCTAAACAAAGCACCCTACAATTTTATTGATAATGGAATCCTTATTATTTTTGCATTTGATTACTTTACCAGAATGTTGCTTGCAAAGAGTAAAGGTAAATTCTTCATAAATAACATTTTTGATCTATTAGCCATTATTCCGTTTAACTCTGTTGCATCATTTCTGCGAGTTGCCAGATTAGTGAGAATTGCTAGACTACTTAAGATTATAAGATTTACACGAATAATTGGCCTGACGGGAAAATTTTCCAAAAATGTAAAACGTTTTTTAAAAACGAATGGATTCATCTATGTAATCTATGCTAGCAGTGCTTTGCTATTTATTGCTTCCACTTTATATTCCATAGCCGAAAATGTCAGTTTACCCAATTCCATTTGGTGGGCAATCACAACAACCACCACAATTGGCTATGGAGATATCAGTCCCAAAACTTTTATTGGAAAGTTGGCAGCCGTCCTGCTAATGTTCATTGGTATTGGTTTGATTGGTATGTTAACTAGTACAATTACGAGTTTTTTTGTTCACGAAAATAAGACCGACCATAAAGAAGAATTAGATAAAATTTATCAACAAAACATTACCTTGCTGAATGAAGTTAAGGGGCTCAAAGAAGAAGTAACGAATTTAAAAAAATGAAATGTTTTTAGAGCGGCTTAATAGAACAGTAAATAGAAATAGGCACGTCTCTCGTGGAAATTTTCCACCGGATATACTCCTACCAAGGTAGACAAGCAAATAATTAAAACTTGTCTGCTGAGGAAGGAGTATTTTTTATGGGTCGAAAGGGTTCAAGATATAGTGTGGAAGAGAAACTCTTCTATATTAATTTAATAAAGGAGGGAATGGCAGCCAGGGCCATTGGAAAGAAGTACGATGTCCACTCCTCGCAAATAGCTCAGTGGGTGGAACGCTATGATGCAGGTGGCGTAGCGGCGTTACAAAGTCGACACCAACAACAAACGTATTCAAAGGGGTTCATGATGGAGGTGATTCAGGCCTATCTAGCGGGTGGAACATCATATCCTCAACTTGCGCGACAATACCATATTCCCAATAGTTCTGTCATCTACCAGTGGGTCAAACGGTATACTAGTGGTAAAGTACTCACAACCACTAGGAGGACTATCCCAATGAAAGATGGCAGAAAGACAGAACAGGTCGAACGTATCGAGATCGCACAATGGATCATTGCCAACGAGATGAACTATGTTGCCGCGACTACTCATTTTAACGTGTCCTATGGCCAAGCGTATGCTTGGGTCAAAAAGTTCAAGCAAGGTGGTCCCGACGCACTCGCAGACCGCCGCGGTAAGGCCAAGGAAGATACTGGTCAGTTGACTGAACTGGAACTAAAAGATTTAGAGATCAAGCGTCTCAAGGCACGGTTAGCCAATATCTCCACAGAGGTCGCTGTGCTAAAAAAACTCCAAGAGTTCGAAAGGATGGATGCCCTACAGAAGAAAAGTACCTCACGGTTCAAACACTTACCAAAAAAATAAACCCAGACACAAATCAAGTGTATGGGGTTAGTTTCATGTGCCAATATGTTGGTGTATCTCGTGCTGCATACTACAAGTGGACTCACCGCAAGGTTACAGCGCAAGAACTCGAAAATAAAGCAATTTTGGCCTATATCATCGCACGTGAAGAGTCAAAAAATTATATTTATGGTGTTCGTACGATGACTATGTATCTTAATAAGGAAACACCTTATCATATCAGTCAAGGACGTGTGCGGCGCATTATGCGTCGTAACGGTATTCAATCATCGATTCGTGTGGCCAAACGCGATCGTAAAGCAGAAAAGAAGGAGTATATTCTCGCCAATAAATTACTTCATGAAGACGGCAGCCACGATTTCGCTCCTGAGCAACCAAACATGACTTGGGTAACTGATTGTAGCGAGCTAAGATTCGGACCAGGTAAGAAACAACGATTACGTTTGAGCGCTATCAAAGATCTTTATGATCACAGCATTATTGCCTGGTGTGTAGCGAGCACAGAGACAACGCAGTTAGTATCAGAAACGATCACGCAAGCCTTGAAAGCAAACCACGGTGTGAAGCCTCAATTTCTTCATTCCGATCAAGGCTCGGCTTACACTTCTGGTAGTTATAACACCCTGTTATCCGGAGAAGGCATCGTGCACAGCATGTCTCGCCCAGGAACACCAGGTGATAACAGTGCAATGGAGTGTTTTTGGAGCCAGTTGAAAACAGAAGAATTGGCTTTCAAAGCACCTCTTTCAGAAATCGAACTTGTCGGCATCATCAAGACGTACATTGCATGGCATAATACGGAACGACGCCAACTAACACTAAACGGCATGACTCCGGAAGAATACCGGAATCATGCCGTTCAAAAAAATGCATAAGATTTTAATTATTTGACTGTCTACTTGACAAGGAGCCGCGCCATCTCTGACGCGTCTATTTTTTTCATTATCGTTTTATTTCACCCATGGCATAAAAAAAGAACCCAAGATCTTCTCATTTCTTGGATTCCCTTATGAGGAAGCTTCCCAACCTATTAATACTGTGCTTTTTGAAATAATCTTACACCTTCACAACTAACTTTTTTGTTTCGTAAGACCTTGCGCAACATCACAACTTGCTAACATTCGCTATTCTCACTAATTGTGCCTTATCGATCTTCGTTCTAGCCCACTTGAATTTTTCATTTTTCTATCTACCGGTGCGATTCAAGTAGTCACCTACTGATTCCACACTGCCTCAAGCTTTAGCGAACACTTCGATCGTTCATACAGTTTATCTTATCGATGTTGAAAATCCTCCAACAAACTAAGGTGTTCCCTCGTTAACTGTCTATCTCTAACTCAATCCCAGACTCTTTTTTGACATCACGTCTGTAGATGATGTTTTTAAAACATTCGTTTACTGGACTGATTCAAATTTAACCAGTTAACGATCTTTCTGAGAAGAACTTTACGGTTGGGATCCTATCCCTTCCTCACCATTATAATATCATGTCCTGCAATCGGTTACAATTAAAATGCTCGTATAAAATTATTGCTGAGTTTGCCACTGATCATCCGTAATGGCATACAAAATATCATCAACAGTTCGCCCTTTAAGTTGCGTGTTATTTTTCAAAAGTCCCTCTTTTTGCATGCCAATTTTCTGCATCACACGCCCCGACTTCAGATTTTCTGAACAATGCAAAGCATCAATCCGTTTCAATCCTAAATCATTAAAACCCATTTTCAAAAGTCGTTTAGCCGCTTCTGGGGCAAAACCGTTTCCCCAATAATTACGACCGATTGCGTACCCAATTTCAGCCTTTAAATCTTTAGCATCTAAACGAAAATCAATACTGCCGATCAACTTATGACTACTTTTTAATTCTATTCCCCACTTGCCTTCAGGATCCTTCACAAAATAATTAAGAATCTGTGTTCTTGTGTCATCAAGATTTTTATGACGCGCATAAATATACTTTACAGTTTCCGGATCGCTCGCATACTCGTACATATCCTCCGCATCTTCAACCGTAACTGGTCTTAATAACAACCGTTGCGTTTCTAAATGATTATTAAGTAATAGTTTTTCCTCAATTGTCATCCTTCAACCTCCTCGTTAAATTGCCAATAAATATAAGCCAATAAACATTAAAAGTCAATTTGAATATTTTTTACATTTCACTGAATCAGGTTGTTTTTCATTAAAATTAGGTTAAACTAAATTTATGACACTTTAAAAAAAGAGGCTTTTTTATGTACATTCAACGAATTCACACATTACAAACTAAATTAGACGATTTAAAAATAGATGCCCTTCTAGTTGAGAGTCGTTTCAATCTCCTTTATTTAACCGGTTTTGACGGCCTTGAAGGTGATGGCCGTCTACTTATTACCACTACCAATGCAACTCTGATCACTGATGCTCGTTACGAAGAAGACCTTCACGAACGTCTTGAAAAACACATCAATCTTGCCATTACACGTGATTACATGAAAATCATCACTAATATAGTATCCGATCAGCACATTGATCACTTGGGATTTGAGGATACCATTGTTTATTCAGATTATTTTCAACTCACTAAGTTACCAAATCTCACTTTAACAGCTACTTCTCAAGTTATTGATCAGTTACGCGCAGTGAAAAGGCCAGAAGAAATTGAAGCCACAGAAAAAGCAATCACTCTTTCATCACAGGGCTTTAAATACCTTCTCACTCAAATCCATCCCGGTATGACTGAAATTCAAGTTGTCAACAAACTAGATAACTGGATGAAAGACCATGGTTCCTCAGGTGCTTCTTTTGATACAATCGTAGCCAGCGGTCCACGAGCGGCCATACCCCACGGAGACGCTACCACAAAAATCTTGAATAAAGGTGAAATGGTTACCATTGACTTCGGGTATTATGTAGACGGCTACACCTCAGATATTACGCGAACCATTGCACTAGGCGAACCTGATCCCAAACTAAAACAAATTTACGAAATTGTGAAAAAAGCTCAACAAAAAGTAATGGATGCCATTAAACCCGGTGTTCTTGGTACTACTTTAGATAAAATTGGTCGTGATTTCATTACGGAACAAGGCTATGGTAAAGAATTTAATCATGGTATCGGTCATGGCATTGGCTTAGATATTCACGAATATCCTCAAAGTTACGGAGCTATGCCGAATTTTAAAGTTTCTCAAAATGAAATTTTAACGGATGAACCCGGTATTTACGTTGCAAACCTTGGTGGCATTCGCATTGAAGATGACGTTCTAGTCACTAAAACTGGCTGCCAACGGCTCTCGGATATTACTCGCGAATTAATTATTTTGAATTAATGCGCCAAAAATAGAAAATGGTTGTTTAGATTGAATTATCACATTGATAATTTTATCCAAACAACCATTATTTTTTATGAATGTTTAACAGTCTAAAAGCGACTTTGCAACCACGGAATCATCCGTGCGTAAATGATACCCGTCGCAATTCCCACAATGACTCCTTTAATAAGATTGAAGGGTAAAACTCCATATAGAACCATATTAAGAGTCGACACACTGACTTGAAAACTTACCAATTTGAAGTAAATTGGCAATAAAATGAAAAGATTAACTAAACTCATGAAAATTGCCATTAGAACGGTACCGAAAACAATTCCCCGAACTAAGTACCGTGCCTGCTGTTTTATTCCCTGATCCATATGTTTCTTCAACGCATAATAGATAGGAAGTGCAAAGCACATTGTAGCCAAGAAATTAGCCACAATTCCAATTATTCCGACCATACTGCTATCCTTAGTTACGATATCAAGCAAGCCAGCCACTGCCGTAGTAACTGCGCCCGCTCCTGGCCCATAGATGAGCATTGTAAGCAAGATAGGAACATTGGCAAAATCGATTTTCAAAAATGAAAATCCTGGTAAAATTGGAAAACCGAACAACAATAAAACATAAGAAATTGCAGCCATCATAGCAATGACCACCAAACGTGTAACTCTTTTGTTACCCATGTGAGACATCCTCCTTGAAGGACTCATCCCAGGTGGATTATTTTTCTCAAAAAAATGACCTTTTATGCAAAAACAGAGCATAAAAGATCAGTTGAATTTTTTGTAAGCCAAATAACCCAATCTTCTTTATCTAGACTTTAACTATCGGTATCGGCATTTCACCGATTCAACCATCACAAGGATGGGTCGTGGACTTTACAACCACCGGTCGGGAATTTCACCCTGCCCCTGAAGACGAACCTTATTTAATTTTCAAAAACTATATTACACTAATTTTCAACAAATGACTAGCCATTTGTTTTAGAAGGATTTCGTACTACCTTTCATAATTTCAGCACCCTTATTCGTTAGTAGGTAAGAACTACCATCGCTGGTGAACTGCATACCTTCAAATTCACGTTTAGCACTAAATTGAGTTGCTTGCACATCAGACTTCTTCAACTTACCTAATTTATAAACAGGAACGGAAATCACGCTGTCATCTGCAATCATATATATAACGATTACGCTTTTTATTATAAGCAAGTGACTGTGTTCGTGGACCCGGTGCATACTTAATTCCCTGCATAACCAAACTGAACTTAACTGATTTAGTATAAATTTTTCCTTTAAAAAGCTTCAAACTTCGACTACCAGTTTTTGAATCTAAGTAAGCATTACCCGATTTATCAAACGCCAAGTTTAGCCCACTTGCAATGTATCCACTCTTGCTCTTAAAGCGAAAGTTGATTTTTTTATCAGGCTTCAATGTACTGATTTTAACACGTTGTACATTTGCCTTTGTCGATACATGGTTACCTGACGCTAAGCCCGTACCCACAAACCACAAATGTGAACTATCCTTAGGATTATATGCTAGTGACTGGCCATGACCGAAATTTTTGAACTTAGGACCAACTTTGATCGCCTTCAACACTTTTTTATAGGTGGCATTTTGATTCTGAGTTGGATAGTTTTTACTATTTGCGTTGTAAAAAGTGGCTCGTCGAATCATATCCATTTTTCCGGATTTGTTTGCTCCAAGAGCTCGTAACGCCTTCAAATTATATTTTGTAATCCAGCCGTAAGAACCACTGGTACAGAACACATAAGCCGTATCAGCACTTGTCATTGCAAAGCTTTGTGGATTTCCCCAACTCAAATTTTTCCACTTTGTTACTGGTAAAAAATAATTTGATTTAAAACTAACCTTCTTATTTCCCTTTTTATAGTTAACTGAATCAGGTTTAGTTTGAAAGGTCGATGTTTTATAACCAGCAGCATAGGAATATTGTTTCTTGGTAGTAAAATTACCAGTTAAATAGTAATTACTGTTGCTCACATACTTAAACTTACTAGCACTGTATGATGACAGTGCGTTTCCTTTTTGGGTATAAGTTGCAGCAAACGCAGAATCACCCACACTTAAAGTTATCAACCCTACAGCTAATCCACAAATCAGTCGAGATACCCACTTTGATTTTTTTGCATAAAAATAGCTCCCCTGCTATGTATTTAACACCACTAAGTGTAGCACTAAATCATACAGAAGAGTCTCAAAATTTTCATAGCAGAGATTAGTCATTACTATTATTTCGTAAAACAAATTCGGTTGGTCGATCCTTGCGCATGATTGCGATCAAACTCTTATCTTGAGAAACACCTTCAACCATGCCGAAATCTAATTCATAACCATCTTCAAGGATATTAAAATCGCGTAAACGATCACCAATTAAATGTTTCAAAGCGTTAGACATTTCTTCGTGCTGAGAAGCTTTCTCTACCGCGACACTAAGCGTATACCCAGAATCAACATAGGACTGAATCATAGCTACTTTCATCAACGTATGATACGAATACTTACGGTGTCGTCGTTCCTCAGACGACTTTGCGGGATGAATGTATCCTTTTTTCTCCCAATATCTAAGTTGACGTTGTGACACTTTTGTCGCACTAGCAATATCACCAATCCCCAATAGGAAATCATGTGCCTTCATAATCGTCCTTACTCTTTGAATAAAATCACTATTCATGTTTACCTTCATTCCATTTCTTTTTAATTTATTATTTATAATTTATTTGTCAGAAAAGAAAACGTATTCGTTAGAATAACTAACACTAATTATATATGTTTTAACATTATTGTCAAATTAGTTGACAATAAAAAGTAAATGGCCTATATTAGTTCTTGAACATTTTTTTACGAAAGGAAGCATCATCTTGGGAAAAGCAATCGATACAAATGGAAAACCATATAACCGTTCCTTACTTGTTGCACTCCTCTTAGTCGGAACTTTCTGTACGGTGTTGAATCAAACAATTTTAACAACCGCCTTTCCAACTTTAATGAAGAGTTTTAATATCAACACATCAACTGTTCAATGGTTAACTACTGGTTTTATGATGGTAAACGGAATTATGATTCCGATTAGTGCGTGGTTAACTTCACGAGTTAACTCAAAAATTTTATATGAGAGTGCCATGTTTATTTTTCTGATTGGAACCATTACCTGTTACATGGCTCCAAATTTTCAAGTTTTATTAACAGGTCGTTTAGTTCAGGCCTTAGGAGTTGGTGTGACAATGCCTCTTCTTCAAACCCTAATGTTATCTATTTTCCCTGCTAACAGCCGTGGAGCTGCCATGGGATTAGCTGGACTAGTTATTGGAGTGGCACCCGCAATTGGACCAACACTTTCTGGATGGGTCATTGACAACTATCAGTGGCGAACTTTGTTTGGAATGATCATTCCCATTGTCAGCATTGTAATCATTGCTGGTCTTTGGTTAATGAAGAGTGTCTTACCAACAAAGAAGTCTAATCTTGATTGGATTTCTGCTGCTCTTTCAACACTTGGCTTTGGATCCTTACTTTATGGTTTCTCCGAAGTTGGTGAAAAAGGTTGGGGTAGTTCAATTGTCATTACTGGCTTAATCGTAGGTGTCATTTTTATTGTTTTGTTTGGATGGCGTCAACTTACTGTTGAAAAGCCATTCTTGGAATTACGTGTTTTAAAGAATCCAGAGTTTTCAATTTCTGCTCTTCTAAGTTCCGTTTCAATGATGGCGATGGTTGGCGTTGAAATGGTTTTGCCCCTTTACTTACAGATTCTTCGTGGTGACTCTGCCTTCAAATCCGGCCTAACTTTGTTACCTGGAGCCTTAATGATGGGAGTTTTGAGTCCCATTACAGGTCGAATCTTTGATCGAATTGGTGCAAAACGATTAGCAATCACTGGAATGTTCTTGTTAACTGCTGGAACAATTCCGTTTGCCTTTATTACTCGTACAACTCCGGTAGCTTACATTGTGGTCCTTTATGCCATTCGAATGGCCGGAATTGCGATGACGATGATGCCAGTTACAACATCCGGTATGAATGCCTTGCCATTTAGCATGATGAGTAACGGAACCGCTGTTAATAACACGCTTCGCCAGGTTGCTTCATCTGTCAGCACGGCTGTTTTGGTAAGTATTTTATCAAACGTGACATCCAATGATATGCCTAGCAAATCATTGTTGAAGTCTGCACCACTTGCTTATAAGAATAGTGCCTTAAACGCCACTTTAAGCGGTTATCACGCAACATTTTGGGCAGCTATTGGTTTCTGTGTACTTGGTTTGGTTGTAGCCTTCTTCGTTAGTGGTCGAAGCCCACACTCAATCAAAAGCGATGCCTTAGATGGAGGTGAAGATTAATGATTATTTTTTCTTTGATTATCCTCGCGATTCTATTGTTCATCTGTATGGTTAGCATCCCCAAAACCTTTTGGCGTATGCTATGTAGCTTAATCATCGCCGCCTTAATTATTGTCTCCATGGCTTTAATGGTGGCTAATGACCGTGATCACTTTGGTATGAAGAAAGTAACGACCACCACGACAACCGACTTGATTTCTGTTTCACCTTCAAGTCAAATGAAAATGTTGTTATATCAAGATGTAGGAACTTCTGGCAAAGAACGTGTCTATATCTATAAAGAACATAAGACACAAAAGAACCCTACCACAACAAATCCAGATCCAACCAACACTTCCAACAAAGTTAAAGTTGTTTCTGGAACACCACGCGTTGTGACAAAGACGACGCGATGGGTATATAAGAACTCAAGTTACAAACTCTGGTTCGGAATTGCTGGAAATAACCATAAATTAATCAAGCATCGTAATACGCTTGAAATTAATAAAGACTGGTTAACCTTAAGTTCTGCTCAAGCCAAAAAGCTTCAAAAACTTGTTAAACAAAATTCAGCAAGCATGAAAAAAGAAGCAAAGGCCTATGTCATGGCTGCCGTTAAGAAGTCAGTTACAGCAGCTATGAAGAAAGATCCAACTATGTCAGCTGCCAAACAAAAGGCCCTGACAGCTGCTGCAACTAAAAAAGCCACCGCTGCTTATCAAAAGCAGGCAATGGCAAAGATGGTGGCAGAAGTTAAAAAATAGAATATTTTCCAATTAAGTGTTAAGAACTTTAAGTTTTTAAATTCACAAAAAATTTCTTAGCATTTTTTTGTGAAACGAAAAACGAAAAAAAGCACTAATTGCTTTAGTTATCAGTTTTTATTATACTTAGATAGTATTTGTGTAAGTATTTATTCGCTTATTTTGGGAGAATCTCATTCTATGAAATTTAGTATTATTACTCCGTGTAAAACACGAGACATTAAAAAATTAAAAACTCTACAAGTTAGTATTGAACAACAACATTATCTAGATATCGAATGGATTATTGCTTACGAGGCAGATCCCAAGGTTCCTTTCTCTAAGCTAACTAGTGAAAGTATCCAAATAAAAACCATTTCTATTCCACAGTCAACTCCTGGAAGTGCTCTATATAAAGCTGTAAGTCTTTCTTCTGGTGAATACCTTGTTTTTGTTGACGCAGATGATCTATTATTTCCAAATTGTTTATCTCAATTATCAAATTTACTTAACTCAAATGAATTTGATATAGTGGATCTTTCCAATTACCCAACATATGAACCCGCAAAAACAATTTTTGGAGAATTACAAAAGAATAAATATTACTTACCCAAGTGGGGTGGAGAAAAAACTGAGAAAAACGACTTAGATAAACCGCCCTTTTCAACATTGGATTTTGAGGATTCAAAGAAACAAGCATTACCAAAGTTCTCTTCATATCGGAAAAATAAAAGGCTTCATGTTTTCACAGAACAACTCAACCTTACGGGCAAAGTAATAAGAAATACATTATTCCCAAGAAATAAACTTCTTTATGGTTTAACTAATCCAATTTTTTATTCAGATATGCTCATGGTAACTATTGGTCAAAAAATTAACACTTATACAAAATTAATCTTTCCTAGTTATATTAAAATAAGACATAACGATCCAATTAATGATCCTTCCCTAACGCAAACTGAGAGTTCTCAAATGTGGTTTTATATGATAAGCAATTGGCTTGAAACTCTACCGTATTTATCAAATAAAATTTGGAAAACTAAATATATCCATCAATGTGTAGATTACATAAACATATATCTATGCAGTGCACTGGCAAAACCAGAAAACATGGGAACACAAATCAATTCTATTCTTGATTTGTTACGAACATGGCTGTCTATCACTGGACAAGAAGCTCAAGAAACGGCAAAACTGACTACTCGCTGGCTACTGCGTCCGATTGCTAAAAAAGAAGATAAAAAAGCTATACATCGCAGTAAAATAATAAAATTTTTACGGCAAATCAATCGACTTAGACAATCTGATCACCGATCCTTAAAAAGTGTATCAAAACTTTGCTATCAGTATATTTTTACCAAGTTACCAATAAAACAAAACGTGATATTATATGAATCCTTTCTTGGACGAAATATATCAGATAGTCCAAAATATATTTATCAATTTTTAAAAGAAAATTATCCTGGTAAATTTAAACATGTTTGGGTAATTAATCCTGAATTTACTAATTTTCCAGCCAATAACTCTAATACAGTATTTGTAAAGCGCTTCGGATTCCGCTACATGTATTATTTAGCAGTTTCAAAATATCAAGTAATTAATATGCGCCAACCCAAGTGGTTTCAAAAGCGAGAAAACACTACACTTTTATCTACTTGGCATGGAACGCCACTAAAACATCTAGTTTTTGATATGGATAATGTAGCTAGTGCCAACCCTTTATATAAAGAAGTTTTTTATCACCAGTCAAGGCAATGGGATTTTCTCATTTCACCTAATCAATATTCAAGCAATATTTTTGAGCATGCATTTATGTATCCTAAAAAACAGATGCTACCTAGTGGATATCCAAGAAATGATATTTTAAATGCACCCAACAAAATAGAAAAAACCAAAAAAATAAAATCAAAACTAGGAATACCTCAAGATAAAAAAGTAATTTTATACGCACCAACTTGGCGTGATGACGATTATTTTGAAGTTGGTAAGTATAAATTTACATTAAAATTAGATATTGGCAAGCTAAGAAATAAACTGTCTAACGACTTTGTATTAGTTTTAAGAACCCACTATTTTATTGCCAACCATTTAGATACAAGTGAATTTGGAGATTTTATTTTTAATGAATCTTCCTATGATGATATTGCCGAATTATATTTGATTTCGGACGTTTTAATTACAGATTATTCAAGCGTCTTTTTTGACTATGCTATTTTAAAAAGACCGATTCTTTTCTATGTTTATGACTACGAACAGTACGCTGACGTGCTCCGAGGATTCTATCTAAATATGAGTAAAGATCTACCCGGTCCATTGTTAAAGACTTCTGATGATGTTTTGGATGCACTTGAACATCTAGATTCAGTTCAAAACAAATATGCTGATCGTTATCACTTATTCAGTTCACGATTCAACGCATGGGAAGATGGGCATGCTACTGAACGTGTAGTAAATAAGGTTTTTCGGAATCTTTGAAAGATATCTCAAAATAAAACATCAAATATATATAATAAAAAAGTGTCGATTCCAATTAACGGAATCGACACTTTATATATTTACTAAATTATGTTTCAATTCAGTAATTAAAAAACGACAATTTATTATTTAATAAAATTTTTTGTTTTGAGAGAGTATTGATTTCCTGCAGTGATATCATACTGAATAAGTTTGTAATCCTTTAAAATTTCTTTTGATTTATGAGATAATTTTTTCTCATCTATCAATTGTCCATTCTTTTTCATAAATTTATTCAGTTCTGCAGCAGGAACTTTCTTTTGAATTTCTGTTAGCAAAGCAAAATACGGAGAAACTCTTTCATTTAATTTTTCCAAGACCATTGGTGTAAACATATTTGGTGAAACGACACTAGTATTCGTAACTTTATGTGTAGCAAAATTACTATGAATAAAATAATCTGTTTGATGTAATTTTCCTTGAGCAGTTGTTGCATTATTTCCATCCACTGCTTTACCAGAATAAACACCTGGCAAATGATCTCCATAAAAAACAATCGTTACATGTTTTTTTAATTTGTCTACCTTAGCAATAAATTGTTTTAAGGCCAAATCAGTATAGTGAATGCCTTGCGTATATGATTCAATTTGATTAATACTATATGAATTTAAATTGGCTTTAACGGTAAAGTCGTTTTTACTATACGTTCCCTTAATATAAGGCATATGATTTTGCATTGTAGATAATTGAATAAATTGACCACCTTTTACAGAATTAATCTGTTTCAGTGTTTGATCAAATGCCGACTGATCATCTACATATTCCGATTTACCTAATTTATTTTTATATTCGATATTTCTGTTATCTAAGGTATGAAATGATTGAAATCCAAATTTTTTAAAAACCTTTCCTCTATCGTAGGTAGTACTTTGATAAGGGTGAATCGCATTTTTGTGAGTAAACAAATCGGTTATTACTGGTAAATTATTTACTCGCGGTACCAAAAAAACGTATGGTGTAACAAGTGAAGGATCAAAATTATTCATCGATAAACTTGTTAATGCTTCAAATTCAATGTTGGCAGTTCCACCTCCATAACCTGAGGAGTACATCAGACCAGACGTGTTATTTGATTTCAAAGTTTCCATATAAGGAATTGGATCTGAAGAAAGTTTAACACTTGGTACCCTTCGCGGATCAGCATAGCTCTCACTTAATATATAAATAACCGTTTGTTTATTCAAATTATTATTCTTTCGTTTTTTATTAATTTTATCAGCTAGTTTTTGATACTTGGAAACCACTTTATTAACAGCTATTTTAGAATATCCTGATGGTTTGTCCATGGTTTTAATAATTTCAGTACTTGTGAACACAAGTGCCGGACCATAAGCCTGGGCATTATGCCCAAGATTCTCTGGATGCGCCGTATACCCAGCTGTAACAATCATATTAGCAATTGGATTACTGATATCATTCTTTTTATTAAGCCATGCGTTTAAATTCATCTGATTTTCAACAATACTGAATTGCCATAATAAAATTCCCGATGCGATAAATATAAGTACACGAGGAATAAACTTAAAAAGTTTTCCTTTTAGTACGCGTGTCTGCAAGAAGAAAGCTAAAATCAAGAGTGCTAAAATACCAATCAACATCAAAATAATTAATTGAACATTAACCATCTTAATAATTTCTGGTAACGATTTAACCATCGCCAAATCTGGATAGATTATTGGCTCATTTCGATACTGAATTTTTTGAACATTTGCAAACGAAAAGCCAATCATCACCGCACAAAACAATGTTGTGCTTATCCAAAAACGGTTGATTACCGTGCTCAATATAAAATACCACAATACAACCAATAATAAGTTTAAAAACGCTAGGTAAATACGACCATTCTGCTGCTTTATCATTGCATTAAAACCTAAAGCATAAAATTCAGAATAATTATAAATTATATACATAGTTATAACTGAAATAACAATTAACGGCACAGATCCCTTAATTGAGTGTTTACCATCCATTAAGTCGTTAAAAGTCTCACTCACCACATAACTATAGCCATACAATGCAAGAAAACTAACAATTAAGATTGCAAATAACCAAAGCCAACCGATTTGAATCGGTTTGAAATAACCGATAAAGAAATTGCGACTTAGATTCAATAACAATGGATTTGTAAAAATTACGACTAATGGCAATAAAAGTAAAATTTGAATTTTTTTACTTTTGTCAAACTCAATACTTTCATCTTCTTCAGTCATATTTATACTAAGAATTAATGCAAATAATGGTGCCAAATTACTAACAATTGAGATTCGATAATTAAATGAACCAAACACACCAGCTATCATTAAAATAAAAATTCCAATTAAACTAATTGTATACAAAGAAAACTTTCGTTCAGCATAATTTAAATTAACCACAGAATCCACAATTCCGATACACACCCAAATAAGCAAACTAACACTTGGGTGATTTAATAGTAGGAGACTTGAAGCAACTCCCATTACAATAGTAGCAAGTACCGTTATCTTTCTTGCTTTATTATTCAGTCTGTTCACTATACTTTTTAAAAGTGGTATTGCTAAAACACCAAGTAGAAATAATCCCAAGTAGAAATAATCACGAAAAAGAAACGGAAAGACCGACTTAAACGCATTTGTCCAATTCATTGTCCGTACATCAATCGCCATCGAAATTAATACTGAAGGGACCGTCACACTAACAATTACTAAATAAATCATTAAAAAATATTTAACAGTCCAATTCTTTATTACTAGTGAATGCATCACGCAATAGACAGCTATTACTACTAGTGCTGGCTTCAAAGCGGCTATTACTTCTATTAGCCTTGCCAACTCGACATGTGAAAACATACCAAGGCCTTTATCAATAATTAGATCACCCAGAACAGCAGCCAACAATCCTCCACCTAACAATAAATTTTTAAATTGAAGTCTATCTATAAATCTTCTCATTAGAATTCCTCTTTCAATTTTAATTAACCAATTTTTATTTTATCATTGAAAGCAACTTAACAGATTTAAAAATCGATTCAAGTTGAATTTTACTGACTTATATATTATCCGAACGAAATATTATATAAGTAAAACAGTGAGCAAAACCATTTGGTTTACTCACTATTTTCATGAATCTACCTATAATTTCCATTTAACTGGCCAAAACTAGTTCTAAAAATTTGTATTTGTACCTTTAAGTAGTTCTGGGCTTCGATTCAACAATAAATATGGAATTCCTGCGTCACCATCAGAAGAACTGTTAAATTCCATATCCTCAGTTTCACGTTTAACATTTAAAACAGAATAATCGATATCACTTGCACTCAAAGCATCCCATTTGTTAAGTGGTAATGAGATATACGCGTCATTTGCAATGACATATAAACGATTATTACTTTTGTTATAACTAACAGATTGCAATGATTTTGAGTCAATGAAAGGATAAATACGCTGCTTACTTTGCTGAACACTGACACTGTCTCCATCAAATTTACCTTTAAACAACATCAGTTCAGAGTTGCCTTTATACGAAGTTTTAGCTGCACAATAAAAATTCCCTGAGTTATCAAATGTTAACTGGTGAAATGTATATTTTGCGGTTCCCCATTGTTGTAGTTGAAAACTATAACTCTTATCCGGAACAAGCGTATCAGAGTTTATATGAATAAGGCTATTATACCCATCGTTTCTCATTTTTCCATTTAACGTATCTCCATTAATATACAGGCCAGGATTTGAACCACTAGTATTGTATGCTAAAGATTGTCCATGTCCAATATAAAATGTAGGACCTACTTTATAAACAGAAGCATATTTGTTATATTCTGCTGCTTTATTCTTATAATACGTCGAACTTAATGAATGCGTAACATAATAATTTATCATTCTTAAAGTATCTTTCCCATTATCTAAGTTCATATTATGAATTTTTTTAGATCATACCGAACAATAAAACCCTTTGATTACTACTAGATACATAAGATACGTACGCATAATTATTATGGATTGCCAGATTTTCAAAAGTTGCCAGTGATTGATTATAAAATTCTGTTGGTAAAAATACATCTGTTTTAAATTTTGAATATTTAATTTTATTATTGGACGTTCTTGCGATTGAAATTACTCTAGGTTTTTCTGTAGAATATTTATTGGTCGCCGTACTATATGAACTGTTTTTAGAACGGTCTGCTATATATGAACTTGCCTGCGGCACAAACAGATTAGAAACATCTGCCCAAGGAAATGTTGTCATAACGTTATCTTGCGATTTATTTATAATTACTGGTATTTTAGTTATTGCTTTTTTATAAATCCAAGCATGCCAGTTTCCAGCAGTTGCATATGCATAAACTGATCCATCAGCTGTTCTAGTTTCTTCTTTTTTAATCTGTAAAGAAACTCCACGATAATTTTTAGCGTAATGAGTTACTTTAGTTTTATAACTCGTATCATTGGGCTGACTATAAAAATTATTATTCGATGTATTTAATTGCGCTTCATAACTTACACTTTTAACATTTTTAATTGTTAAATACTTGGCAACCGCTTTAAGATTGATGTATCCATACAGTTTCCCATCAACTTTAGCAAGTCTTACGTAGCTTGCACCATTAGATAATTTCAATATCTTCGTTTTATAAAAATTTGTTCCATGATAACTTTTACCATAATGTAAAAATTTAGAGTTCTTCTTTAAAGCACGTGGATAATCGTACACATTATACGCACTGCTTTTAATTCGAACCGTACTATAATCTCCAGTTGTTGTTTTCGTGATTCGCGTATTTGCACTTACGGATCCACAAAGGGTTGCCTCAATCACAAAAGTAATAAATACAACTATAGATAGATTTCTAATATTCACCATCTCTACTCCTCCAAAAAATCATTTTATATCTTTATATCGTTAATTGCAATTCAAATTAAGTTCTTGTACGTGTCAAGTGTTAGTAAGTAATGTCTCTAATTAATTTTAATTTTAACTTCAACTTCTAACTACTTTTTGGTTCTATTCCAGTGCTGGCTTAAAATCATATGCGTCACTTTTCTGTTATTCGTTTTTAAACTATTCACATTGTGAAGATTGGAAAAGCTTGTAGCCGTCAAGTTCAATTGATCCATTTTTGCTCATTAAGATTGAGCCACTTTGCCTATATTTTGCTCATTAAGATTGAGCCACTTTTATTCATAAGTTATAAAATTTATACAAAATTCGTTACTTGATTAATTCTACTAATCACTAAAAATTGTTTGTCGGTGTGTTACACGGTAACTTTCACCAGTCAATTCAATGATTTGAGACTTTTGAACCATCCGGTCCAAAAAAGCTCCGGTGATAATTTCATCGCCAATCACTTCACCCCATTGTTCAGGGCTTTTGTTTGATGTAATAACAAAAGATGTCTGTTCATACAACTTATTGATGAAATGAAAGAAAAAGTTTGCTTCTTGTTTATCTAATGCCATAAACATTAGATCATCTAAAACAATTAAATCAGCCTTATACAGGCGTCTTAATCGCACTTGTGATTGCCTAGAGATGGCCTCAGTTTTTAGTAACTTTACAAGATCTCCTATTGTTATGAAAAGTGCACTATATCCTTTTTCGATGGCTTCCACACATAAGCCAATGGAAAGAAATGTTTTGCCCACTCCGGTTGGACCTAGTAAGATCAGATTGTAACTTTGATCCACCCAGTTTAGACTACGTAGTTCGTTCATTTGTTTTTGAGTTAGGGCGGTTTGTACCTCAAGATCGAACTCATCCAAAGAGCGTTGATAGGGCAACGCAGCCCATGTTAATCGTCGTAAACGGGCCTTCTCGGCTCGTGATTGCTGTTCATATCGCATTACTGTTAGAATAAAATCGCCATAAGTGCTCGCGTCTGTATTGGCTTGTTGAATTAAGGTGGGAATCTCCTTGGCTGTGGCACTCAAACGTAATTCCTGCATGATGCCCTGCACTTCTTTTAGTTGCTCCATTAGCCTTCACCTCGTAATATTTTTGTGTAGATGTCTAATGAACGAACTTCTGGTCTAATCGTCTCTAGTTTGGCTTGCGTATCTTTAGACATTGGCATCTTTTCAACTGTCTCGGCTTGTAAACGATTTAAATGTGCTTCGTATGCTGGAAGCATTTCAATCGAGGCTTTAAAATCAGTTGCACTAATTAAATTATTCTTGAGATTAAATGCTAAAGCATGATCCATTTCAATTTTTGAATATTCATTGCGAAGACGTAACAGCACGTGTAGCTGATCACGAATATAACGTGGATATTTCTCATGCAACTGCTGTACGAATGTTTCTGCCACACTCACATCACTAAATGAATTAATTACTTGCTTCATTAGTTTAGGTATTCCAGCGTTACGATCACGACGATGCAGCGAGCTTTGAATTAGTTTTCCCTTTGCAGCTGACACTTCGTGCTCAGCCAGTACTTCACCTGTCTTTTTATCAAGAATCTTTAATTGTGAAAGCTTAAGCTTTAAAATAACCTTTCGACCATGAACGTCATATGAACCAAAGGGAACACTATAACGATTGCTACCATACATAATAGTGTTATCTTTACGGATGGTTCTTTCTAATAAATCTAGTGTAGTTTGTTGATGACTGGTAATTGATTGAAGATGCTTTTGTTCTTCTTGAAAGGCAACTGTTGGAACTTGTTTCGTTCCATTATGCTGTTTACCGTTGCCTCGACGTTTTAGCCATTCCATAGATTCGTTATTCCAAGTTTCGAGATCTCTGAAAACACGGCCACGCGCAAAGCTAGTTTTGACAAACTTAACGACATTCTCAATTTTTCCCTTAGTTTCTGGATCAAAGCCACGACATTCTATCGCTTCAAAGTGTTCAGTCTGTCTAAATGCTTGGAAAGCCTGAGTAAAGATAATATCACCGTTATTTTCACTAACAACAATAATTCGATCTTGATCATAAACAATTTGCTTAGGCTTACCGCCTAAAAACGTGAATGTGTGTTGAAGGCACCTAATTAAGTCGTCCGTTACGAACGGCGTTAACTGCCATTCTACATACTTGTACCGGGAATGAGCTAAAACAAAAGCATAGAAATATAGTTTGATACGACTGCCGGAGGTAGTTGTTTGCCAAGTTTGCCCAAAGTCTACTTGTCCTTGAAGCCCCATTGGTAATTCTGGGACAGCCTCGTACTGACGTCGCTTGCTATGCTTGTCAATTTTGTATTTGACGCGTAAATCACTAACGTAACGACGAACAGTGCTTTCCGCATAATGACCATAATTTCTTTCTTCTAGCCAGTCGCATACTTGGGCTGCCGACATATCAGGATTACTTTTTAACCATTTTAAAACGGTTGTTTGATGGTCGTCCAAAACTTTTTTACGATTGCGTGTTGATGCAAGCCATTCGGACATCTCTGTTTCATCACGATCAAGATAGGTCTTAACGGTGTTCCTTGATATGCCTAATTGGAACGCGATTTGTCTTCTTGAAAAACCTTGCTGTTTTAAATCTATGATTTTTGAGTATAATGCTAATTTTCTCACCTTTTTCGACCTCCAGAACAATGTATTCATTCATTGTACTGGAATAAGATTGATATTCATGTTGGTGGCTCAATCTTATTGAGCGTATTTGGTTCAATCTTATTGATCAAAATTGGCTCACTTTAGTTTAGCAGTTACAAAGCTTATCACCTTGTTAACTGAGATAATATGCTTCACTTGCTCTACTCATATTAGACAAAAGTTCTCTGAACAATCGACAATAAGAATCGATCAAAACAAAATAAACAGCCATCAATTCGTATAATTCTAATTGATAATTGTTTATTTATGGCGTTTTTATTTAAATTCACTGTACAACGCTTGTCTCTTATTTCTTGGAGTATAACTCCAATCAAGCCTACTTTAATTCATAAACATTATAAAAATAGTCATTATAAGTATTTTTATATTTATTCTTTATAATTTTTTGCAATTCATACTGTGATGTTCCAATTCTATATTGTTTTTGCTTTAAAAATCCCGCCCAAGTTATAATAAATGTTGGCTTTTTCCTTCTCATTCCTTGAATAAACTCAGATTTAAGTTTCGGAAATTCATCTAAATTAACTGCAGGTAGTGTGAAAAACTTCGAATTAGACTTTCGCTTTGCAATATTATAAATATTAGCATCTTTTTCATGTACATAAATAGTATCTTCACTTGATGTATTTCTTTTAATATAGAATGCAACTAGTTTTGTGTCTCTTGTCCAATAAAATGGTATATTTTGGTGCGTATAGGTTTCTTTCAATTCTTTTAGAGATGGCAAACCAGTTATTATAATTATAGCAAAAACACCGATTAAAGTTATGAAACGTTTACTACCTGATAGCCTGAACATTTCACTTGCAAGCATTGACACTATAATAATTAAAAAAGGTATTTCCGTTAACAAATAATGAGGATATTCTCTTTGCGAGAGTACCACCGACACAAGATTCAAAATCCCATAACTGTATATAGTCATCAAAGACCATTTAGAATTTGTTTGATTATTTTTCCAAAATCTAAAAAATATCAAAGGTTGTACAATAATTATTAACAACCAACCATGATTAACAAATAATTTAAAAAAGAACAAAAGCACATTTGATAACCCAATTCCTTTAGTATGCTGCACATACAAAACATTAAATTTAAACGCTTGATATACCATTTGTGACAGAGAGTTCGTCATCAAACAATAAATCAAAAATGGAATTGCCGCTGCTAATCCTCCCAATACAGCATACAAAATCATTTTCCAAAGTGTTTTTTCATCCTTAGATACAATTAAATATCCTATTACTGCTACTGTTCCAATTCCCCACAAAATAATCATATTTGCACGCAGAAAAATAACTAGCACACCCGTTAAACCAAATAAAAAAGGAACATAAATACGTGCATCTTTTTTTATGAAAAATCTGCTTACTAAAAACAGACTAATGCTAATTAACGGTAAAGCATACTCCTCACTATAATTGCCACCCATTAAAGTATTCGCATAGATAACCGAGGTTACTATAATTCCAATACCAGCTGCTCCAGGATTAGTAAAAAAACGGGCACTAAAATAACTAAACATTAATGTTACAAATATTGAAAGAATTTCTATAAACCACAAAAATTCAAAACCGTGAAAAGATAAATGACCTAACGCATTAATAAAGAATAACAACGGTCCTTTATGATCAAACATATCAACATATGGTACGTAACCATGATTCATCAGTCTTCCAAAATATTGAAACATGGAAGAGTCATGTGATGCAATACCGGTATATCCTGGAATTGATCTCAAAGAAAACCCGATAGCAATACTAGTTATTAAGATAGCGAATAACCAATAAATATCAATTCTTCTCTTACTGTACATTCTGCTCATTAATTGGGTTCTCCTTTAAACTATACTTAGTGCTGTCAACCTAACTCTTCTTAAATACTATTTTAGTTTAAGCACAATGCTTCATCTTTGAATTAAAAATACAGTTCAATATAAATTATTTGTTTTCATTCACTGAAACAATATTAATGCAATAATCTTTGTACAAATGTCATGTCATGACGATCCTTATAATAGAATTTAAATTGAGCATTTAACATATCAAGATTTTTTACATGATTTCTGAACGGAACATGTTTTGTAAGTGCCTTATTTGAATTTAACCATGTTACGTCGTTCGTTCTTATCGTATTAACATGATGGTTAATACTCATTACGAATATTAAATTTAGTGCTAACAAGCTCACTAAAAGGGCACTGAAAAATTTAAATTTAGAAAAATCAAATTTTATACCTTTTAAGACTAGTTGTATTGCATAGTCGGCAATCAGTAAGGCAACTAACAACATAAAGATATAATTACCAAAATATTCTCTAATTCTCAATGGACTTGCAACGATTAGATAAGGACCTGCGGTGATTCCGCCTGAAATCTGAAAAAGAATTACCATTACTTTCAATTTTATTGGTAATAAATATAGCGTTAGTAAAATAATTAGAAACCAAAAAGAAGTCATAACAAAAGTATCCAAATACGCAATATGAACACTTAAATTATTTATCACAAATAATGGTGTGACAGACTTATAATTCACATAAGTATTGATAAAGACAAAATACGCTAAATAACCACTCAATATAGTAATGATTATTTTTCTCAATCGAACACGACTTTTACAGAGCAAAATTAAAATAAAAAGAGCTGCAATCAAAGCGTTCAACAAACCATTAAATGTTAAAAAATAAAAATGTGTTTGAAAAATATAATTATTAATAATTTGTATAATTCCATGGGTAGTTTGACGATAACTAGAGTTACTGATCATATAGTATGACGGGTTAATTATCATCAGAAATGTACCAATTAACGTGCCAGTTAGAGCAAAATAGTTATACTTAGCAATTCTTTCTCTGGTAAAAACCTTTTGGCAAACTACTGTACAAGCCACCAATAGTAACTGATAGACAGTCATACTTTCTAAAAACAACTGACCGCATAGCATCACAATACCCATAAAAACGGAAAAACTAAATGTGTCTCTATGCTTCTCCATATTGGTCCAAATAAAGAATAGAGCTGTCACCATTGGTGGAACGTAATTCACAAAAGCTGCATTCCATGCAATCACATCTGTAAACAAACCTTTAGGTATTAACAGGATTCCTAGTATTCCTAAAATCAATGAAGAAAAATTTGATCCAGCAATCTTATAAATCAAATATATTAAAAGAGTTAAAAAAAATCCATAAGCTAACATTGCAATAATGAGATGCCTAACCGAATAAATTTCGAGTATACTCCCTAAATATCTACCATTACCACTTCCACCAAAAGTTGCATTGCCAATAAAGAAATGGTGCAAAAGATACTGCCCCTTATTGCCTACCCAAAAATAATCATCACTACACAGTATTAGAAAAAATCTAAAACAAACAAAATAAAGAAAAATCCCAATAAAATAGAAGTTTCTTCCCTTTAAAAATAATTTATTCAAAATACTCCCCCCGAGTAAAACCTAATTAAAAAAATATTCACTAACCATTCTTACTTTTATTCTTTCAAACTTAAATCCTTTAAAGCAATCCATCCTTTTACATTTTCAATTTTTAATTCAGCAAAAAGTCTGCCAGTTGACTCTCCTCGAATTGGATCAGTAAGCCCCGCTACTTTTTCAACAACATAATTTTTACTTTGTTTATCGATATTTTGAATTAGGTGTGTTCTTGAACCTATATACACCTTGGACCACATTTGCGCTCCATCATCAATAAAAACTTTTTCCCCAATTAAGTTAGATTTAGTCTGCTTAATTAAATATTTTTTCTCATTAAAAACGAACTCAAGAAGTTCCCTTGTTGAACTACCATTTTCCCATGAACAATATTTTTTATAAAGTTTCATAAAGTTATCTGGCAGTTTTGGCGTTTTTAATAGTTCAACTAAGTATCCAACAACTTCATCAGTAGTTGATGCAAAAAATCCAGGTAAATCTTTATAATAGTCAATATACATCCCTCTTGTTTGTTGCGCATAACGCTCAACATCATCCGCAAAAAGAATAATTGGTCGTTTTAAATTCATAAAATCAAAAATAAGTGAAGAATAATCTGTAATCAAAATGTTCGTTATTGCCAATATATCGGTTACATCAGCATAATCAGTAACATCTATAACATTTTGCCCATACTGACTTATATCTGGTCGATTTGCCGCGACAATACTATGAAATCTAACTAGTAGTAAAGTGTCCTTAGGTAAGGCTTTAATCACTTGATCAATATTCAAACGTAATGAGGCCATATATTTATCTACATTAAGAACTTCATCATCTCGCCAAGTTGGAGCATACAGGACTACCTTACACTTTTGAGAAATATTCAAATCATGAGTTATTTGAATTTTCTTTTTCTCGTCTATATTAAGTAACCGGTCATTCTTTGGTAATCCGCTCTTAATCATTTGTCTTGTTTCTTTGCGATACGCGTTTTGCAATATCTTTGTACCATATTCATTTCCAGTTACTAAGTAATCCCATTTGCGAGCATCATATACTTGTCCTTGTTGATATTTAGTAATTGTTTGTCCAGGTATAAAATCAGTCATTACGTCGGCTCCCACTTTTTTCAATGGGGTCCCTTTACTTGTCTGAATGAGTTTCATGCCATGCGGCTTTTTCCAGTTCTTTTCCATCTGTGAATTAGTAAACCAATATTTTGCACGAACTTTAGTTAAAATGCCCCTATAACCATCTCTAACTACATACGGAATATGATGTTTATCAAAATAATCTTTTTGAGTTCGATTGATGTTCCAAATTAATTTATATTCCGGTTTGTTTTGCTTCATGTATTCATAAACTGCTCTTGGACTATCACTATAACTGTCGCCTTTAAAGCTTTCGAAAATAACAATATTACGTCTTGTAGTATGCTGCCCAAAATAATTAAATAAATCCAATTTTAAATCAGTCAGACCAAGAAAATGAGTAAACTTTGTTGATAAAAGGTTACGTTCATAATCTTGTTTGTATGCTAATGGCTTATTATTCAAAAGAGTCTGTACAGTATGTTCTGCAGCTTTACCATCACGACCGTACAAACAAAATCGATTATAAAAATCTATTAACTGATCATGATATCTCATTTTTAACTCATCAAAATGTAGCAATTGATTTACAATTTGATTAGTAGTTTTAAGTACTGGTCCAGGAACAGTATGCACATAATCTAGATATACGCCACGATTATGCGAATCCAAGTACCAATTCAAATCATAAGTAAAGAAAATCATTGGCCTTTGTAAATATCCATAGTCAAACATTACTGAACTATAATCTGTAATTAAAACGTCAGACACCAAATATAGCTCTTCAATACTTTCATAGGCAGACATATCTATTGCAAATCCACTAAACTGGTGCAAATCAATTGCATTTGCTACTAAATAGTGTAAACGCACTAGTAGGACATAATCCTTACTAAGTGATTTCTGTAATTTTTCGATGTCTAGTTCAAGATCTACAACACCATTCTGACGAAAAGTGGGAGCGTACAGAATTATTTTTTTGTTGTCTGGTAGTCCCATTTTCTTTTTTAGTTTATCAATATACGGTTTTTTATTTTTATTTATTAAAATATCGTTTCTTGGAAACCCAACTTGTAAAATTTCTTTGTGATAATCAAACGCGTGCGTGGCAATCTCATCCATGTATTCAGAAGGAGAAATTAAATAATCCCAACGTGCATTTCGTTTCATGAAGTTTCTTTGCGTTTTAGCAGAACCTTTACGAAATTGCGGTTCATCAAACCCCATAGTCTTCATAAATGTACCATGTAGTGTTTGCACTTCAATTTGGCCTTTGCGTTTAGCATACTGATTTGGGAAATTAGTGTTTTCTATAAAATACTTAGCTCGCGCCAAGTAATACCAATACTTGAAACTAAATTTTCGAACTGCTACTATTCCTGCTTCATCAGGTGTTGCTAGATCTTTAAAAGACCATACAAATTTATAATTTGGATAATTTTTCTTCCAATAATCATAAATAGATTTAGGATTATCGTTGAGATACGCACCCCACAAGCTTTCAAACATCACAGTTTTGGATTCCAATGGTAACAAACGCATTAATGGATACAGAAGTGAATAATTAAAAGCACGTCGAATACGTGTACCATCAATTTTTGTCCACTTTTGCTTCATTTTAATTACCATCAAACCATTTGCAGTTACTCCAATTTTTGCTATAAATAATGGCCGAATAATTTGTCCAAGATCTTTGCTTTCCATCTGATTCGTCATTACTATATAATGACGACGTCTTTTTTTACTTTTTTCATCTAAATAAATATTGTAAGTATTACTTAAAATTAATGCTTTTTTATTTTTATCAAACAAATTAAACGATGCTACGTAATTTCCAGACTCATTCATATGAACGGTTGCAAAATTTTTATAGCTATTTTTCTCATTGGTGCTTCCTAATGTAAGAGTTACATCATTCAAATCAATATTCTCATTCTCTGGTTTTTGAAAAGATAAATGTACTAGCCCTGAATTATCTATTTTAATTTTATCAACAATCAACTTTACTTTAACAAGCATAATAGAAATTTCATTTTGTTGATAATTAAGTTTCATTCTTAAATCTGATTTTTCAAAAATTGTTTGGATTTTTTTTGCTGATTGAAAACTATAATTCAAACGTGCATTGGTACTACCATCATTCACAATTATTTTGCCCTTAACCACTGTATCTGATAATAAAGTAGTGATTTTCCACTTTAACAAATATTCAATATATCCATTACTGTTACCCTCAATTGCTTTTTCTAAACTTGGAAAAATATTGTTTTCTTTAGTAACAAAATTAAATTTTGGATTTAATATATTAGACTTAATAAAAGCAGTTGCAATTATTTCTCCATTCTTCATGTGAATATCTTTAATACGATTATTATTTATCACAAAATTATTTTGTTTACTTTTAACGTTAAACAAAAGTTCCCAACGACGATTAAAATTATTTGTTAACAAAAAAGTTTGACTTTCAAATGGCAAAAAAATCATTTTTCGCATTTTTTTCGGATTCTTGAGATAATCCTTGATGAATATATTCTTTTCAGCTAATTCAATTCTTATTTTCCACGTGCCTAAACCAATTTTTTCCCTAGCGTTTTCAATATTAAAAAAGATTTGAAAACTTGTTGGAGCCTTTTTGAGAAAAAAAGATTTTTTTGTTCTTTTCCAAATTAATTTAAAATCAATAGGGATTTCTAATTTTGTTTGCTCATTTACAAGAAATGCTTTTATACTTTTAGAAATTTTTGGTAGGGTTGCTCTCGATTTTAATTTAAGTGTACCTCTAATAATTACTTGTTCCTTAATATTTCTAACGCTTGTAATAGCCTGCTGAAACAATATAGCGTTATCTACTGAAATGCTTTCACACACGCTTTCACTAATTAAATCATTTTTATATTCATAATTTCTTTTATCATATAATTTAATCTTACCAATATCGTTCCATTGATAACCATAACGCTTAAAATCTTTAAAGTTTCCTTCCAACAAAGAATAATATTGGATTTGTTTTCGAACATCCAGCTTTTTAATATCATCTAAATTATAATCACGCAAAAATTTATATACTGCTTTTTGGAATTTAAATAGTGTTTCTTCATTAGCACTTTGAAAACTATTTAAATACATTGCAATATCTAAATCTAAAACTTTAAAATTGAACGCTCCTTTAAGTTCTGCTGATCCGCCTAATTTTTCGATGGCGTCTTGTGCCATTTTGACGGTCTTCGTACGATCATTGAATAACTTAAGACTTTCTCGTTTTTGAGTTATAGATTGGTTCGAAGATTCTCTTACTCGCCACAAATAAACTGGTTCTGCAATCACATCAACACTTTTAGCCAACAAATGCAATTGCATTGAAACTGGAATGTCCTCATACGTCAATCCAACTGGAAAACGCAGGTTGTTGTTCAAAAACAGTTCAGACTTGTATACCTTATTCCAAGCCGTTGTATCATAAACCAAAAAAGTGGATTCATTTATATTTGTTTTTAATATTGTTTCAGGAATTGCTTTTTTGTGAAGTCCTGAAGAATAAACACGATGTGAATTAAATCTTTGAACAAATCCAGACGCCATTTCGGATCCAGTTTGCATTAACGAACCAATTAAAAGTTCGTACGCATTTTCGAGCACCACATCATCTGAATCCACAAAGGCCATATATTCACCAGTAATATATGGCAATCCTGCATTGCGAGCAGCACTTAATCCACCATTTTCAGTATGAATTGCATGAAAGTTTGTATATTTTTTATCATATTCATCTAAAATAGTGCCGGTATTATCTGGGGATCCATCATCTACCATGATAACTTCTATATTTTTATATGTTTGATTAACCAAAGAATTCAAACATTCTCTAATAAATTCCTCAACGTTATAGCAAGGAACAATAACACTTAATTTGCCTTTCTGAAACGTTTTCAATCAATTCCACTCCTCAATAAGCTGTTTGTTAACATTAAATACATTAATTACACATTAGTATTATACCGTTAAAGTCCAGTAAACACTAAATCTTTTGGGTAATGTACTCTATTGCATATCAAAACGTAAAACATCTAATTTAATAAAAAAAGATAACGTTAAGTTATCTTTAAAAAAACATTATTTAAATATTTGGCCTGTGCCTGATGTTTTTGGATAAACTGGATGCAATAATACGCTAGGATCACTAATACTCTTTGTTACTGAGTGACCAGATACTGTAATAAGTGCAAAAAAGATCATTAAAGCAAGCGCTGCTAAAATTAGCCACTTGCTAACAGTAGTCATTTTGCTTGGCAATACCTCTCCATAAAACAAATTATGTGTAGCCTTTTTTGCTTCATGCTCAGCAATTCCTTCTTTTTCACTTGTTTCTTTTGCTACCTTTTGTTCATAAGCTTTAATATCAAAATTCAGTTGTAATTGTTTCTTTATTTTTTGATAATTAGAACGTCCCTTAGCAGTCTTCTTTTTGAAATCTGAAGAGAACTTTCGATATGCAGCAACCACTTCTTTTGTATCACCAAGCATTCGTAAATCACCAAAGTGAATCCAAGCTGTACGATCACATAACATTTCAACCTGATTCAAAGAATGACTAACAAACAGAATCGTTTTGCCTTCTTTTTTAAACTGCTCAATCTTATCCAAACATTTTTGATAGAAAGTATCATCACCAACTGACAACGCTTCATCAATGATTAAAATATCTGGATTAATATGCACCGCAATAGCAAATCCAAGTCGTGAACGCATACCAGACGAATAATCTTTTACGGGTTGATCAATAAAATCACCAATATCAGCAAATTCGATGATATCATCACGAACGGCATCAATTTCATCAAAAGACATTCCTTGCATGAGTCCTTTTAGACGAATGTTCTCAAGACCCGTCAAACTTCTTTTTAATCCTGCACTAATTGCAACTATTGAAGTATCACCACGTACATCAACAAACCCAGTTGTTTGAGGAATGATTCCGGAAATAATATTTGACATTGTTGACTTACCAGAACCATTAACTCCAATTATTCCAACAGATTCACCCTTATAAATCGTCAGACTAATACCCTTTAACGACCAAAAATGGGGAACACTGTCATGTTTAGTTAGATTAAAAAATGACTTTAATTGTTCACTTTTTGTTCTATAAAGATCGTATTCTTTGGTAACATTTTTTAACTTGATCTTATATTCTTCAGACATAATCACTTATTCTCCAATTTCTAAATCAAATCAACAAAGTTAGCACGGAACTTATTATGTAAGAAAGTTCCCACTGCCATCATGATAAATACAAACATCCAAAAAACTATTGAAATTGTAAGGTTTGGTTCTTGCCAAACCCAGCCCTTATTTAATAAGGACTCTCTCATCCCATTAATCACATAGTAGAAAGGATTTAATTCCAAAACTCGAATTAACAGTACCGGAAAATTAGAGGTAGCAAAATTAAAAAGTACTCCACTCATATAAAACAGCATTCGCAAAATTGATTGCAAAGTAATTTGCCAGTCACGTATTAATACTGTAACTGTTGAATTAAAAATTCCAAGTGCATAAAGTAAGGCTATCATACAAATAAAGTAATAAATAAATTGTATCCATGAAGCTGATGGGTAAATATGATTAACTAGCATTAGAAAAACTGAAAATGCTAACATTGTCCAAAAACTAGCCAAATTACCGACTATTTTTATAGAAGGTAAGATACTTACTGGAAACTTCATTTTAGACGCCAAACCAACTTCTTGGTAAACACTCTTAGACGCATCAAGCACACTTCTATCCATATACAACCAAGGTGTAATTCCCACTACCATCCATGGTAAATAAGGAACACCTGGCATAGGATCACCACGTTTCAAGGCGACACCAAATACTAAATAATAAATTCCGATTTGAATAAGTGGGTTTAAAACTTCCCAAGCTAATCCTAAGTAGTGACTTTGGTAAGTGGCTCTATCGCCGAACTTTGCCATTCTTCGAATAATTTTAAAGTTTGTAAATTGTTCGGAGATTATTTGAAACATTGTATGCATTTCGTTAACCCCTTAATATTAGTCATTTGATAATTCACATTTTGATAGTATAGTCGTTTACTTTTGGAACGTCAACAAACGCAAGATAAATTACATATACCTTAAAAATCCATAAGCTAAAAGTTGCTTTCCATTTCCGCTTCACTCATCACTTCAACACCAAGCGTTTGTGCCTTTGCCAACTTACTTCCAGCATCAGTTCCTGCAATCAATAAATCGGTTTTTTTAGAAACCGAGCCAGTAACATCGGCCCCTAGATCTTCAAGTTTTTCTTTTAACTCATTGCGGGTATAGTTCTCCAGTTTCCCTGTTAAGACAACCTTTTTACCATTAAAGTAATTATCTTCTATCTGGATTGTCGTTGGTCCGTCATAAGTCATATTGACACCTGCCGCAGCTAACTCTTCAATCGTCTCTTGGGCAGCCTCACTTTGAAAGAAAGTCACGATATTAGTAGCTAAAATGTCGCCAACTGCATCAATGGCGGTTAATTCTTCTTCACTAGCCTTTGCCAATTTGTCCATTGTCAAAAAGTTTTCAGCTAAAATACGCGCCATTTTGGTTCCCACACCAGGAATTCCGATACCATTCACCAGCCGCTCCAAAGAATTTTGTCGACTGTTATTAATGGAATCCAATAACCCATTAATTCTTTTCTCTTTAAAATTGTCCAGCTTTGCTAAGTCATCAGGATCTAAGGAATACAAATCCGAAAAACTACGGACTAGTTTATGGTCAAAGAAAACTTGAATTAAACGGGGACCCAATCCGTTAATATTCATGGCATTCCGCGAACCAAAATGCTCTAGACGAGCCACCATTTGTGCAGGACAATCTGGATTAATACAACGCAAAGCGACCTCTCCATTTAAATGAACCAGTTCGCGATCACATGACGGACAATTGGTTGGGATCTGTAATTCTTTACTATCAGCCGCTCGTTTATCCAGAATAACTTCCGTAATTTCTGGAATAATATCACCAGCCTTATGTAATTTGACGGTATCCCCTAGCCGTACACCCTTTGCCGCGATTTGATCCACATTATTAAGTGTAGCTCGGGCAACGGTTGAACCTGCTAGTTGAACGGGATCCATAATAGCAGTTGGAGTCACCACACCCGTTCGACCAACTGTCCATTCAATTTCACGAATAACCGTTAACGCCTCTTCTGGTGGGAACTTATAGGCAATCTCCCAGCGTGGCACCTTCACAGTATGGCCCAGTTGTCCCTGCAAGTCTAAATCGTTAACTTTAAGCACAATACCATCAATTCCATAAGCTAACTGATCTCGTTGTGCTTGGTACTCATCAATATATTGCCAAACTTCATCTAAGTTATGACAAACACGTTGCGTAGGATTCGTATTAAATCCTAATTCCTCCAGCGTTTCAATGGCTTCATGTTGGGTAGCAACCTGCAGATCATCGAACGTACTAATCGTGTAAATGAACGTATCTAGTTTGCGTGCTCTTGTCACTCGTGTATCAAGCTGGCGCAAACTTCCCGCAGCTGCATTCCGCGGATTGGCAAAAACGGCTTCACCACGTTCTTCTTGTTGTTTATTTAGATCGGCAAAAGCCTGTTTGGGCATATAGCATTCACCACGAACTTCAATCGACACAGGTTTGGTTAAAGTTTGTGGGATTGAGGAAATGGTCTGTAAATTTTTAGTGATGTCTTCGCCAATATTTCCATCACCACGTGTAGAGCCTCGTACTAGTTTGCCATCTTCATAAACTAAAGAAATTGCCAAGCCGTCAATTTTTAACTCAACATTATAATCAACCGGGTAGCCCACATTTTTTTGAATACGATCATCAAACTCTACTAATTCTTCTTTTGAAAACACATCCCCCATTGATAACATGGGAATTTCATGACGTACTTTAGTAAACCCACTAAGCACCTCACCACCGACTCGTTGTGTAATTGAGTCTGGGGTCACAATTGAAGGAAATGCTGATTCCAATTCTTGGAGGTCACGATACTTCGCATCATAAACACTATCTTCCACTTCAGGATTATCCTTTGTGTAGTAGTCTTTTCCCCATTGATTTAACGTTTTTCTTAATTTCTGAGCAGTGTCACTTGCTTCTTGTTCAGAATATTTTGAAATTGGTTTTGGTAACGCCATTTTAATTCCTCCATATTAAAGCTATTTCAAATCGATATCGAGTTCGACGGGACAATGGTCCGAGCCAAAAATTTCATTATGAATTTTAGCATCCTGTAATTTGTCCTGTAAACTGTTGGAAGCCACGAAGTAATCAATTCGCCAGCCGGCATTATGATCACGGG
This sequence comes from Pediococcus ethanolidurans, assembly GCF_964062635.1. Taxonomy (NCBI): domain Bacteria; kingdom Bacillati; phylum Bacillota; class Bacilli; order Lactobacillales; family Lactobacillaceae; genus Pediococcus; species Pediococcus ethanolidurans. Next base: position 1,024,824 of record NZ_OZ061250.1, on the reverse strand, counting down.
CGTGGAATCGATAACTCCACCAAGAATAGATGCCTTCTTTATCCGGATAAAAATAACGGAAGGTATCTGTAAACCCACTTGCCAACAACTCTGTGAATTTACCTCGTTCTTCATCCGTAAACCCAGCATTGTGATGATTTGTCTTATCATTTTTAATATCAATTGGTTCATGTGCGACATTCAAATCACCACAAAAAATAACCGGTTTGGTTTTGGCTAATTCATCAACATAATGGCGAAAATCATCATCCCACGTCATGCGATAATCCAACCGTTTTAGTTTAGCTTGTGAATTGGGCGTGTAACTTGTCATCATATAAAAGTTTTCAAACTCTAAAGTAATTAACCGACCTTCATGATCATGAATATCTACACCCATGCCGTACTTTACACTGAGCGGTTTAATTTTTGTAAAAATTGCTGTTCCTGAATAGCCCTTACGATCCGCATAGTTCCAGTACTGATAATAGCCAGGCAAATCCAAATCCAATTGACCCGCTTGCATTTTGGTTTCTTGTATACAAAAAATATCAGCATCTAAAGTATTAAACGACGCCACAAAATCATGAGTAACTGCAGCTCTAATGCCATTTACGTTCCAAGAAATTAATTTCATAATTTTAATTACCTCTTTACTGAATAAGTCTCCATGGTAAGAATTATACCATTCAAAAACCTGCTTCTAAAATTAATCCATCGAGCTTTACCATAATTAAAAATCCCGCGATAAATTTCATTCGCGGGATTTCATTTAATTACCTAATTTTTTACATATTTTTCAAAATTTCAGACAATGCTGGTTGTCCAAACACATTGTAAGTCTTCTTATAATTATTGATTGTTTCTTGATCAAACTGTTCAGGATCCATTGGAATAAATGATGTATCAATTGGATCCACATTTTTAATTTTAGCATCGACAACAATTGGTTTTGTATTGCCTGCCTTTTGTAATTCATCAATCTTATCAAAAGCAGTATCCAGTGATTTTTGATCCGTAACCGTAAACCCAATTGCACCCATGTCTTTAGCAACACCAGCCCAGTTAGCACCTAATAAATCAATGCCATATGGTGCTTGTTTGGCAGCAATTTTTTCATGTTGAATAAAACCAAACACTTTATTTTCGAGCACCACATTAACAACCGGAAGTTGATACTTAACTTCAGTTAATAAGTCCTGCATCACCATTGCATAGCCGCCATCACCAGAGATCGTGACTACTTGTCGGTCTGGAAAACTTAACTTACCAGCTATTCCAGATGGTAATCCATAACCCATTGTGGCAAACCAAGAAGACAAAGTGAACTTCTGATTTTTGTTAAGTGGCAATTGACGAATTGCCCACTCAGTATTATTACCGACATCGGTACCAAAAACAGTGTCATCTTTCGCGTGAGCCTTGACTGTTTTCATTACAGCTTCTGCAGGTAAACCTTCTGAATCGTCGCTGGCTAACGTATCTAGCCACTTATCCCAGTTTTGTTTATCTAATCGTGCCGCTTTTAAGAACTTAGTTGGTTCAATTGTGACATCATGCTTTAATAACTCTTGCAAAAAGTCTTTCCCATCCCCAAGAATCGCTAAATCAACGTCACGTTGTTTACCAATATCAGCCGCGTTATTGTTGACCTGAATGATTTTGACACCTTCTGGTAAAAAGCGTAAGAATGGATAATTGGTCCCAACAGAAAGCACTAAATCAGCCATTTGTGAAACTTCAAAACCAGGTTTGGTTCCTAAACGTCCACGAGATCCCATGAAATTAGGATGATCAGTTGGCATTACCCCAGTCGCAGGCACGGTTGAAAGCACAGGTAAACTAAATTTTTCAGATACCGCCACTAATTCTTTTGTTGCACCTTTCAGACCAACGCCGGCCCAAATAATTGGATGTTAGCTTTTTGAATGGCAGAAACAACCTGATCAATTGTGGCAGCGTCAAATTTTGTATGCATTTCTTCCTTATAAATAGGAGCTGTCTTGAATTCGGTAAACTCAATTTCTTGGCCGGATAAATCGTCTGGAATAATGACAACGGCCGGCCCCTTATGCGCATAGGCAGCACGAATTGCTTGATCTACGACGTACGGAATTTGTTGAGCACTGACCACTTGTTCATGAAAGACAGAAACATCAACAAACATGGGATCCTGATTCATTTCCTGAAAAAAGGATGTGTTCATGACGCCAGTTGCTGATTGACCCACAATTGCTAAAACGGGCGCATGGTCCATTTTGGCATCATACAAACCATTAAATAGATGAGTAGCACCGGGGCCAGCTGAGCCAAAACTAACACCAATCTTGCCAGTTAATTTAGCATCGGCTGAAGCGGCTAAAGAACCCACCTCTTCATGACGAACCTGAATGTATTTAATTTTATCTTTTTCCTGATACAGCCCATCAACCGTATTATTGATAGAATCCGCAGTAATTCCGTAAATATGATCTACTTGCCAACTTTCTAAAACCTTTGCTAATGCTTGTCCTGCTTTCATTTTTGCCATGTTAAATGCCTCTTTTTTATTAGTATTTGTTTTTATACTTACTTTTCGTAAGTAACTAAATTCATTGTACAGACTATTAAAAAAAGAAGCAAGTTTTTTTATTTTTAAAAGTAACTTTCTAAATTATCAAAAATATGAACATAAAAAATAGAAGAAAGTTCAAATTACACAACTTTCTTCCATATTAATTACCTAACAACCAGCACGGATATCGGCGAATACTTAGCCATATATGCTGCCTGGCTGCCAAAATGTTTTTCTATCCCAGACTTAGCCTGTGCACCAATCACCAACAAATCTGGTTTCACATCCTTAATAACCTCATCAACAATCACTTTACCAGGATTACCTTCTGCTACAACTGTCGAAACATCTTCAACTCCAAATCTCTGTGCTACTTGTTGATATTTCGCAACATGCTGCATTAATTGCTTCCGTTTTTCACTGACATAATCCTTACTCAGAGCTTGGTAAACATTCATATCATCATTCTCTGAAACAGAAACAATGACCAACCCTGCATGATCATTCTTAGCACGATTCATCGCATATCGAAAGGCAAGTTGTGCATCCGGTGAATCGTCAACACCAACTAAAATTTTTTTTAACTCTTTTGGATTCATAAAATCTCCCCTTTATAACGACGATAATGATTGCCAAACAATTTGTAAATTTAAGATAGTTAAAACAACCGTACATACCCATGCTAAAACGTTGACCCACATTTTATTTGCAAAGCGTTCACCCATAATCTTTTTAGATGAAGTAAATATGGTTAATGGAATCATGGAAATTGGGAGGGCAATAGATAAGAAAACCTGTGAATTAACTAACAGGCTGTCTAAAGCACTTTCTTTGCCGCCATAAGCAATTGTACAAATTAAAACTGGAATTACAGAAATTAAACGTGTGATCAAGCGACGCGCCCATAAAGGCATCTTCATATGAATGAAACCTTCCATAACGATTTGACCGGTTAAAGTTCCCGTAATTGTTGAATTTTGACCAGAAGCTAATAAAGCTACCGCAAACAAGATACTTAGTACTGGACTAGCAACAGCTCCTGCTAATTGATTGTTTTGAAGGGCATCGAATAAGGAAGTAAATGTTCCTAAACCTTCGCCATGACCAAAGAACAATGCCGCACCAAGAACCAATAACAGACAGTTAATAACAAATGCCCCCGTTAACTGAATGTTGGAATCCCAAGTTGAGAACTTAACTGCTTCAGCGACCGCATCTTCATCATTGTGATCAATCTTACGCGTTTGTGAAATTGATGAATGTAAGTATAAATTGTGTGGCATAACCGTTGCACCCACAATTCCTAAAGCCATGGTTAATTCACCAGGATGCAAGATTTGTGGTTTTGGTACAAAGCCACCAAACATGGCTGCCCAGTTAGGATTAGAAACACCAACTTCATAAGCAAACACGGCTAAAATCACGACAATTAAAGTCACCACAATGGCCTCAATTTTTCGAAATCCCAATTTGGTTAATAATAATAAGAGCAAAACATCAAATACGGTTAATGTAACACCTAAAACTAACGGGATTCTAAACAATAATTCCAAAGCAATAGCACCACCGATAACTTCCGCAATATCAGTGGCACAAATTGCAGCTTCAGTTGTCAGCCATAAAATAATTCCTAAAACTTTCCCGGTATGAGCACGGGTAGCCTGGGCTAGATCCATCTGCGTCACAATTCCCAGTTTAGACGCCATATATTGCAATAACATGGCGATTAAACTCGAAAGCAAGATCACAGACATTAGTAAATAGCCAAATTGTGCACCACCACCAATGGACGTTACCCAGTTACCTGGATCCATATAACCAACAGCTACTAATGCACCAGGACCGGAAAAAGCCATTAACTTTTGGAAAAAGCCGCCTTCCTTGGGCACTGGTACAGTACTATTGATTTCTTCAAGACTAGGACCGTTCGCATAATACAACAATCCGTGCTTTTTCCCATTACCAAAATCCTCTGACATATCAACAATCTCCTCCTTTTTTCAACTTAATTATAAATCAAACTCAGATATTGTAAACACTTTTTTTGGTTTCCCTAAAATAAAATAACGATAATATAACAAAAAAGTGTTTGCATTCAAATTGCAAACACCAAGCTAAACACTTTTCAGTTTAAAATAATTTTCCAACGTAGTAGTGAATAAACATTGTAATAATTCCAACAACAATATTTCTTATAATGGCCCTTTTAGGAATGCCATTACCGAGACGAGCACTCAAATATCCAGTCAGTGTGACTGCAACTAAAACAGCCATAATCGTTGCTATTAATTGATAACCAGCAGGAGCAAAAGTCATTGCCACAAGTGGAAAAACACCGCCCGAAGATGCTGAAAACAATGAAGATACTGCCGCTTGCCATGGATTCAAATAATTATTTAAATTCATTCCGTATTTGATATTAACAATTGTGGCAAGTGCTCGATCCTTTTGACTTAGCAGTTCGTTGGCTATTGATTGAGCCGTATCATGATGAACGCCCTTTTCTTCGTAAAAACGAACCACGCGTTCTTTTTCATCTTCAAATTGTGTATTTAACAACAAACTTTCTTGTCCAACAACTGACTTTTCTGTATCTCTTTGCGAACTAACTGATGCAAACTCCCCTGCCGACATTGAAAATGCACACGCCAGCAAATCGGATAATCCAGCTATAAAAATTGTGAATGAATTCGTCGTTGCAGCTGCCACACTGAACAAAACTCCGACGACCGTTAAAATCCCATCATTGGCTCCTAAAACTCCTGCCCGTAAAGTGTTCAACCAGTTATCCATATTCTTGTGATTACTTAATTTTTTAAACAAAATTTTTGCCTCCCATTACGCAAATAAACTCCCGATGAGATAGGTTACCAGCATTGTAATCAGTCCAGAAATAACATTTCGGACAACCCCTTTATAGCGAATGGCCTTACCAAGTACGGCCGCCAAATATCCCGTCAGTGCCAAAGCAACCGCTACGGCAGCGATTGTCAAAGGAATTTTATATTCAGGTGAAATAAACGTAATGGCTAGCAATGGCAAGAGTGAACCAGTTGGAAAAGCAATCATGGACGCCAACGCTGCAAAATAAGGATTCGTATAGTCATGAATATTAATGCCATATTTTTCACGGACAACTGTCGTTAAACTTCCCTGAGTCATCATTTCATTCGTTGCTTTTTCAGCCAACTTCTCAGAAATACCAGAATCTAAGAATTTTTGTTTAACTGCGGCAAACTCTTTGTCGTAATCTTTTTTTAAAGCCTCTTTTTCTAATTGAACAGTATGCTGTTGCGCATCTTTTTGCGTATTAACAGAAACATACTCCCCCATTGCCATTGAAACTGTTCCGGCAATCATACCAGCAATTCCAGAAATAAAAATTGAAAAACTATTGGTTGTTGCTCCAGCAACCCCAATGACAATTCCAGCAACCGATAAAATACCGTCATTAGCACCCATCACGCTTGCTCGCATCACGTTGATTTTTTGGGCTAATGACGGTGAAAATCGTCGTTGCTTTTTGTTTATAACCATATTAAAGCTCCCTCTCGTTTAGAATGGTTCTAACAAATCCACTTTTATCATACTAGTTCTTTAACTTTTTGCAAATTGACTCGCTGGCGTTTCAATGTTATTTTCTAAACAAGAAAACAATCGAAATCTGTAACTTTTGGAGAAATGATCATGCCTGATTTACTGAAATACTTAGATAATTACAATCGCCCACTTACTGCAAATTTGAACGTAGCGGATCAGATGATTCTGACCCGTTTACCTTTTTTGCCTTGGCAAGCTATTGTTTCTAAAAGTTTTTCAGATGAAATTTTTCTGCAAGATGCTTTAAAACAGTTAGAACAACAATTGGCTCATACTTCAGAATACGTGTTACTGCCCAACGATCGGATTCTCATTCAAAAATTACAAACCTCATTCCGTTACGAAAAAGTAAAACTTTCAGGTTTTAAAATCCAAGCTCCAGAAGATTTAGATAAACAATGCGCTGCGATTACTGTAAATATTGATTCACACACAAAAATTATTGTCTTTCGTGGTGCAGATGGCACTATTTTAGGATGGAAATCAGATTTACGAATTATCTACGATGCAGATTCCACTACCTGGCAGGATTTTGCAGCCGACTATTTAAAACAAGTGGGCATCTTACCTTCCGATACTTTACAAGTAATTGGATTTTCTAAGGGTGGCAGTATGGCTATTTATGCGGCCAGCCATGCTAGTTCAGACATTCAAAAACGCATTAAACAAGTTGTCAATTTCGATGGACCACAAGTGACTTCTAACCCAGTGCCAACTGAACCAGTCAAAAGTCGTTTTCAAACTTATCTTCCTCAACTGCCCTTTTTTGGGATTGGATCTGAATTCACTAATCTGCCCATCATCGTAAACAGTACAGCTACCGGTATTTGGCAACATGATTTATACAGTTGGCAACTACATGATGCCACCCCAGTTGAATTAGGAAGGGCTAGTACCACGGATAACTTTTTGACACATGAATTACGACCATGGTTACGGCAGCAAAAACATGAGCGCGCACAATTATTTATTGACACTTTTTGGACAATTCTAGATAAAAGTGAAGCTGTTTCAATAAACGATTTATTAAAACATTGGCAACAAGTGACAAAAGCCTTCCGCATCCAGAGCAACTCTTGGGATCCAATGGCACGTCAAATGGGACAAAAAGCCTTGCAATCGGCATTTCAAATCATTGTGACTTTTGGTTAGTGTAAGGTTTTCCTAGATGGTCAATAAAATTCTAGGAATATTCATTTTGAGTTGAATATATAGAAAAAGACCTGTAGCCTTTTAATCGACGAAGATTAAAGGAAAGGATACAGGTCTTTCATGTATATTTTAGCAGATTTTATTGAATCATTGGGAAATTTAGACAGTTTATTTGATTTAGAGGAGCAGGTAATTCTTCATCTTAGGAAGTCATTCCAGCTGGTTGTAGCTGAATATCTGAGGCAATTAGATGAAACGCTCGTTCCATCAATTCCGGCGGAATGGAGCTAGTATAAATTATGGACAGCTTTTGGTAGAATATCTTTATCAAGATTGGAGATATCCTATATGGCCACTAAATATGATATTGATTTTAAGAAGATGATTGTGTCTCTTTATCAAAATGGGGAAAAGGTAAAAGATCTTACTAGCGAATATGGTATTTCAGATAAAAACATTTATGCTTGGATTAAACGTTATTCTAAAGATAAGCAAACTGGCATCAGCCAGGATGAATATCTCAAACTGAAAAAAGCTTATCAAAAGATTCAAGAGGAAAATGAAATCTTAAAAAAAGTCTTGACCATATTCGCAAAAAATTAGCTTCAGACTCAATCATTACCGCAGCTCACCAGGCAGCTAAGAATCACAATATAAGTGATGTTTGTCACGCCCTTAAGATCCCACGTTCTACTTTTTATAAAAATTCTATTTGTCATGTATCGAATCAAGAAAAGCGCCGCAAACGCTTTAAAAAATTGATTAAAGAAATTTATTTTGCTTCTGGACGTCGTTACGGAGCACCTAAAATTGCTAAAAAGCTGCAACATTGTGGTGAAAAAGTTTCTGAAAAATTTATTGGCAATTTAATGCATGAATTAGGATTGTGCTCCATCATTCGAAAAAAGTATACTTGGCATCCAAAGAAACAAAAAATTGAAGAACGGGAAAATATTATTGATCGTGATTTTTCAACTAAATCAATTAATCAAAAATGGGCAACAGACATAACTTATATTCACACCTTGCATGATGGTTGGCTGTATCTCTCATCAATTCTTGATTTGCACACGAAAAAAATTATTTCATGGAATCTTAGTTTAAACATGACTAATGAACTAGTTCTAAAAACTCTTAACCGGGCAATTATTAAATATAAGCCAAGTAATCTGATTGTTCATACAGATCTAGGATCTCAATATACAAGTAACGAGTTTGAATCAAGGCTTAAAGAGCTTAAAATCAAACATTCTTTCAGCCATAAAGGCTGTCCATACGATAATGCAGGTATAGAATCATTTCATGCGACCTTAAAGAAAGAAGATGTTTACCCACAAAAAGACAAATACAAAGATTTTAAATCAGCTAGAATCCAGCTTTTCAAATATATTGAAGGCTTTTACAATAGTCGCAGAATTCATGGAGCCCTTAATTTTATTACACCAAATGAGGCAGAACGACGAGCTCTAAGTGGAAGTATTTAAGTTGTGTTTTTGTGTGGAAGCAATTTATTGCTTCCTGCCAAATTAACAATACCATTCGTTAATAAGTCAAGGCCGCTGGAAGCGCCTCGCAGAGGTTTGCCTTGAGATTATTAACGAATGGTGTTACTGAATTAAAAATATATCAAAAAAGAAATTCTATGAAAAAGTGTCCACGTTCTTGACAGAAATCCAGAAAATACATTCATTAATCGACAGGCTAGAACAATTGAGTTTATGTTTGGGGCCGTTAATTTTGAAAGAAGATGTTATCTTCGACCAAATGGAAGCTATTACTTCCCGTTGGATGAACAGCTTCAGTTGGAAGAAAGAAAAAGAATTTCACCTTATTTTAAAAGTGTCGTTGCCAAAATTGGGCAAACGACAACGATGAGAAATACGGCAGCGATGATCAATCTGGCCAGTCAGACGGATATTAGTGCTTGGTCAGTAGACCGAATTATCAGAGACATGGCAGATACCGTGAAGACAGAAGAAAAATCGTCCGAAAAGAAAATAGTTAAGAGACGAAAAGTTGAGAACTTAGTGGTTGAAGGCGATGCCTTTGAGATACACAAAATTAATCGACGAAGACAGGACGTCCACCATTACATTGTTTTTGAATCAGGTTTAGATGGAACAAGATCAAACAAAGTTGAATTCGTTGGTATCAATCAAAAAAAGGTTCAAAAACGAGTAACTGACTACATTGAGAAGTATTATAGAATCAGTGAAATGACCGTGTTTACAGCAAGTGATGGTGGCCCAGGGTATAATCCGGAAAGTATGCGAGAAATAGTTCCGAGTGCTCAAAGAGTTGAATTTACTATCGATCGGTATCACTTTGTCAAAAAGATTAAACAAACCTTTGGTTTATTTAATCCATTGGTTGAAAAAGGCCGTTAAGAGCGTTAGCTTGTATGATCAGAATCAGTTAAACGTTATTTTAGATACGTTTGAGTCGCAAATTAAAACTGATAAGGAGCTTGAGAGCCTAAGAACCCTAAGGCAATATTTGGCAAGAAATTGGCAGTTTATAAAGTCTCCACACGATCGTGGCTTCATGAAGATCGGCAAATTAGGATCCATTGAAAGCTCACACAGAGCGTATACGTATCGGATGAAAAAGCAAGGTAAAGTATGGTCCGAAAAAGGCCTTGAAGCTATGTTGAAATTAATTGAAGCTCGGGTAAACGGTAAGCTGAATAAATACTTACGTGGTGGTTTAAGAAAGTTACAAGAGATAAGGATTGAGATAGCGACGGAACCATTGAAGACGTTGAGTTCAGCCCAGCTGAGCAGCAAACACCATTCTAAGCATATTGGCGTTCTTGCAGGTAAAATACCAGTTGATGCCCCAACAAGTAGCCCCATCGGAGCAATAGCAAAAATATTTTCAAACTAAGAATTATGTATAAATATTTGGTTGATTATAAGGTACCTAGGAAAACTTGACACATACGACTTTTGCGCACTTTTAACAAATCTCGGTAAACGTGGTATGCTTGTATTATGAAAACTGAAAGAGAAAAAATGACCGCTGGTGAATCTTACCAAGAATTTGATACCGAACTAATTACAAGACGCAAGTTTATTCGGCAACAACTTCAAGAGATTAACCAGATTACTGATAATGATAATCGTAACCACCGTTTTCAAAGTTTGCTTGCTAAAACAGGCGCCAATTTCTTTGTTGAAAGTGAATTTAAATTCGATTACGGGTTTAATATTCACATTGGTGATCACTTTTATGGCAACTATGACATTACCATGTTAGATACTTGTCCTATTACCATTGGCGAACACTGCTACTTCGGTCCCAATGTTGGTTTATACACGCCTGTGCACCCACTTGATGCCAAAAGACGAAATGCCGATGTCGAAATGGGAGCGCCAATTACCATCGGTGATAGCGTTTGGATGGGCGGTCGCGTGACCGTTTTACCAGGTGTTACCATTGGTAATCGCGTCGTCGTAGGTGCTGGTTCCGTGGTGACCAAATCGTTTCCAGATGATGTGGTTATTGTTGGTAATCCAGCCCGCATTATTCATCATTTAGATCAAGATGGTAATGTGATCAAAAACTAAATTCAATCAACGAAAAAGCGAGCGAATTCATTAGTATTTGTATAAGTTTAAAACGCTGTGCAGATATCCTGATGGGATAATTGTATTTAGCGTTTTTTTGTTTGTATTCATGAAAAATCTGCCTTATATTTTCATGAATTTTCAGATTTTATTTTCCTCGCTTTTCCGTCCGTTTGATTTTAGTTCGCTATTCTTTCAATGTCTTTTTGTTCAGTTCTTTGTATTTTTTCCATTTTTTTACTGTTTTAGGACAGTTTCCAGAAGCAGTTCACATTAGCTAAGCACACCTAGCGCAGGATTTCATCCCGCTGACGGTACGCTTAGCCAATTAGAACTTATCGCTCCCCTACACTCACTTTTTTAGGACAGTTCCTGGGAGCATGTGTTGAGAAATAGGCACGCCTACTGCGGAATACAATTCCGCCTACAGTGCCCCTATTTCTCAACACATAGTCGCTCCCCTACACTCACTTATACTATTAGGAGGATCATTATTTTGCACCATAGAAATATCGACCGCACCGTCTTCATACCTACCGTTAGTCTCTTCGCCCTTGTCTCACTTGGGCTTATTCTTGGAGGTTCCAACCTTCGTGTCGTTCTCAGCAACGTCATGAATGGCATCACCGCCCACATGTCTTGGGCTTACCTTGGCATCTACATCATTAATTTCATATTCTTTATCTACCTTGCCTTCAGTCATTTCGGCAAAATCAAACTTGGTCACGCCAATGACAAACCCGAATACAGCAGCTTTCAATGGGGCAGCATGGTCTTTGCAACCGCCATTGACGCCAGCATTCTCATGCTCAGCATGGTTGATCCCTTACGTTATGTACAAAGTCCCGTTTTTGGTGATAAACCCTATTCTGCCGCCGCTTATGGTGACGCCCACATGTTGGGACAATTCAATTGGGGACCCATGGCTTGGATGATGTTTGCCTCTGCAACCATTGCCATTGCCTATGTAATGTACGTACGTAACGTTCATGTTATGCGGATCAGTTCAGCCATTTCATTTCTAAAGGGTCCTGAACATTATAAAAAAGTTGTGCGTCAAATTATCGACTTTCTAGTTGTTTTCGGCATTATGGGTGGCATTGGTTCATCAGTTGGTATGGAAATCCCTGTGCTATCAAAAATTATTAATCAATTAACTGGAATTCCTGATAACTTATTTTTAAAACTGTTTATGTTTTTAATTCTATTTTTAATTTTTGCTGTGACCGTTTTTCACGGTATTAAAGGCGGAATCGACAAACTTAGTGCTGCTCATATTTGGACAGCCATTGGGTTCTTACTGATTGTTTTATTTGTCGGTCCAACCCTGACTATTTTCCGTGACGAAGGTAACAGTTTACGTTTAATGGTAGAGAAATTCATTACCATGAGTGCCAGCACTACAACTAATGGCAAGCCCGGCGTGGCCCAACAAGAAACCATCTTCTATTGGGGTTGGTGGTTATCATACATGCCTGTTATGGGATTGTTTATTGCGCGGATTTCGCGTGGACGAACCATTCGTCAGGTTGTTGTGGGTATGTTAACTTATGGGGCACTTGGCTGCATGAGTTTCTATGCTATTTTGGGTGGCTATTCACTTTACTTACAACAAACTGGTGTGATCAATTTAGTTCACATTTTAAATACTCAAGGACAGGCGGCTGCAATTGCTGCGGTCATAAGTACGTTGCCGTTAAAGATGTTAATGCTAGTCATTTATAGCATTTCTTGTTTTATTTTCTTGGCAACGACAATTTCGTCGTCGGCCTTCATTGTTTCGTCGTTTACCAGTAAACACTTGGACCCAGGTGAACAGCCGAGTCAGTTTAACCGATTGATTTGGGTGATTGTGTTCATTATTTTCTCGTTTGGTATTGTGTTTGTTGGCGGATTTAAAACGGTGCAGGCGATCAGTTCGATTGCTGGGTTCCCATTGATTGCGGTTTGTGCGCTGCTGTTGTTGTCAATTTGGCAGATGATTCATAAGGATCAAAGGGTGACGCAGGCAAAGAAGGAAACGGTGTTGTTCTTGCCGCATGTTTCACCGGAAATTATTCGAAAGCGAAAGCATGTGCAGGTGACGTTGGAGAGTTATTTGAGCGATTAAAAAAGAGTGCAAAAAAGAGCGGTTAGCTTCCGAGCATAGCCTAGGAAAGGGAATGATTCGATTTGGGAATCGTTCCCTTTTCGTAGCTAAGCGGAGGAAGCTGCTCTTTTTTGCACGTTTCAGATATAAAAAGGAAAAGCGCCTAGCTACTACTCCACGCTAAGGAAAATTATTAGTAAAGCCCACTAATAATCAACAATGTTCCGTACGTTGTCCATTCTTGTGGCGGCAATTCACACCGCAAGAACTGGCAAACGGAGGAAGCTGCTGTCTTTTGCACTTTTCGGATATAAATGATATGTAGCGATCCCAATTATTAAACAAAAGCAAAAACAATAAATATCAAGATCGAGGCAAACCAAACTCGATCTTTTTTATACCCCAAAAATCACTATTTACCTTCGTAATTGACCAGAATAGACATGGATGTTGTATAATCAAGGAAAGTTCATGGGGGAGTATGTTCAATGACAAGTCAATTAATAAAAATCACAAAAAAACTGTATAAACAGAACTTCTATCAGGCGATTCTTTCGGCATTATGGTTAATTTTTCCGCTAGAATTTGTTGCCGCCACTTTTCATATTATTTATGAAACCGGTTTTCATCGAAATGGCATTTTAGAGGTTATCTTGAATCTGCATACTAACCTACCTGGTTTTTACGCTATTTCTTACCTTCTAAAATCAACAAATGACTTAACATTTATCACAATTTCACTGTTATTAGCCTTTTTTACGGCTGAAAATCTATTTGAATTACGTTCAAAACTATCCCATGAACACTTAGCTGGTATTACCAGTCTTTTTATCTACTTTCTCCTCATCGTTGAAACTGCTCCTAGTCTTGATTTTCCTCAAATTACAGAAGTTGCTGGCAATCTTCTCATCCCGATTGTCATTGGTTTGCTGACCGGTTATGGCTATAGCCTTTTAGCAAGGAATTCACATATTAAACTAACAGTCAGTTATTGGGCAACCAATCGCCTAATTATCATCTTTAGCCTCTTGATTGTTGTGATTGGCGCAATTAGTTTCGCCGTTTATCAAACGCAACTATTCCCTAATTATCTTTCTCAACAACTTCAAAACTTAATTCAAGTTGGTAATCGTCCTTCATTTTGGAAAATTATTTTAGCAACTTTTCTGAGTAATATTGGTCACTTTTTTGGCGTGATTAACGACTCTACTACAACGATTGGCAATCATTTTTCCTCTGGAACAGCTAATTTAACCTATCTAGCTGATCATCATAATCTTTGGAAAATCCCGTACCCAATTACATTACATTCTTTATATGATTCATATGGTGCACTCGGCGGCAACGGCATGTTGCTAGCTTTGGCGGGAACCATTCTTATACGTGTCAAAAACCAGCGTGCTCGCTTAGTGGCCGGATTATCCTTTACCCAAACTTTATTTGATCAGGGGGAAGCACTCATGATTGGCATTCCAATTTTGTTTAACCCTTTGTTTCTCATCCCTTTTCTCGTAACTCCTATTGTCAGTATGAGCATTGGTTATTTAGCCATTGTTGCCCATCTGGTTCCGGCTTCGGCATACGTAATTCCTTATGCAACACCCAGTATTTTACGTGCATTTTTAGGCACAAACGGTAACTTTGGCGCCCTTTTGATTAGTTTACTCAGCCTGGTGATTTCCGGATTAATTTACTACCCATTTGTCTCATTAATTGATCAATTAGTAGAAGGAAAGGAGGCCGACTTTCATGCTTAAATGGTTACGTCCCTTAATACTACTTTTATTAATTGGTCTGCTTGGTATTTTTGGTCTTCGCTGGACCCAACAAAATATGCGTAATGCAATCCCTTCCGCAAACTCACGGGTATCACCCATTATTCTGGTACCCGGCAGTAGCGCCACCCAAGAACGCTTTGATGCCATGGTAAATGAATTAAACAACAAAACTAAAACAACCAGCAGTCTTCTCAAAGTAACCGTACACACCGATAACCATCTTTCCTATAGTGGTACCTTCGAACCCGGCCGTAGTCACCCGTACATTGTGATTGCTTTTGAAAATAGTGACGACGGCTATTCAAACATCAAAAAACAAGCGGCTTGGTTCAATCATGCCATGACTATCTTGAGTGCAAGATATCACTTTAATCATTTTTCAGCTATTGGTCATTCCAATGGTGGGTTAGTTTTAACACGTTATCTGGAAAAGTATTTTAACCAGCAAAAAATGCGTATTAATACTTTGATGACAATTGCTTCACCGTATAATTTCTCGGAACCCAACATTGATAAACGAACCCAAATGTTAACTGATTTGATTCATGATAACAAAAAGATTCCTAGTAATTTGGTTATGTATTCTGTTGCCGGCACCGAAAATTACAACAACGATGGAACAGTACCGTTTGCGAGTGTTGAAGCTGGCAAGTACATTTTTCAAAAACAAGCCAAAAACTATACTCAAATTACCGTTACTGGGGAAGATACTACTCACCATGACTTACCACAAAATGGCGAAATCGTTAGTTTAATTCAACAGTATGTCCTGCATATTTCTGATACGAAACAGCGACCAGATATTAACGTCCGTCATTAACTCAGCTGCATCTTAAAGCATAGTTTTTATTTAAATTCTGCTTGTAAACAACAGTCCGGTTGAAAAAATGAGTTATATGTACTATTTCGGTAGAATCATCGTATTATAACTAAAAAAATGACTGCTTTTCATCAAATGACGTTATACTAATACGGTGCAAGGAATTGCACTTAAATTGGATAGAAAGAGGCCAGTATTTTGGATAAAGTAAACCAAAAAAGTACAACGCGTTATGCGTCTATGGATATAAAAGATGTCTATAAGTACTTTGATACTAAAGAATCAGGTTTATCTTCAGAACAAGCAGCTGGATTACTAAAAAAATTTGGACCGAACACGATCCAGCGAAACAAAAAGCAATCTCAGGTTAAAGCCTTTTTAAAAAACTTCACAAGTTTAATGGCCATTTTGCTTTGGATTAGTGGTTTCATTGCGATTTTTGCACAAATGGTTGAGTTAGGAATTGCCATTTGGGCCGTCAATGTAATCAATGGTATTTTCAGTTATTGGCAGGAACATCAGGCTCAAAAGGCGACAAATTCGCTCTTAAAAATGTTACCAACCTATGCACAAGTTCTGCGGGATGGTAAACCAAAACAAATTAACTCAGAAGATTTGGTTCCTGGTGATGTTTTCATCATTCAGGCTGGTAATAGTATTTCAGCGGATGCCCGCATCATTCAGTCCACCTCACTTCAGGTTGACGAATCGGCACTTACTGGTGAATCTGTTTTGGTCAGCAAACAAGTCGAGTACTCACATGGTGTCGGTCGTTTTGCCGAATCCAACTTAGTATTTGCGGGAACCGTTGCTGGTAGCGGAACTGCAACTGCTGTGGCGGTCGCTACGGGCATGCACTCAGAATTTGGTAAAATCGCCAAACTGACTCAGAGTCAAAAACACCACGCAAGTCCACTTGAAGTTGAATTGAATCACTTGACCCGTCAATTATCGTTAATTGCTATTTTAATCGGTGCGATCTTTTTCGTTGCCGCAATCTTTTTCGTTCATTATCCAATCGCCAAATCATTTATTTTTGCTTTGGGAATGATTGTGGCCTTTATTCCAGAAGGCTTATTACCAACTGTAACCCTTTCATTAGCACAAGGGGTCACTCGCATGGCAAAAAAACACGCCTTGGTTAAAGATTTAAACAGCGTTGAAACCCTTGGTGAAACAACGGTTATCTGTTCAGATAAAACTGGGACCTTAACGCAAAACCAAATGACCATTAATCATCTTTGGTTGGCTAGTCATGAATATACCGTCAACGGTGAAGGCTATGTCAACAACGGCCATATTCAACTAGATGGAAAAGATATTGATATCAGCAAACAACCAGATTTACAAATTTTGTTAAGAGTTGCCACCCTTAACAACGACACTAAGGTAGAAGCTCCAAAAACTGACGGTGATAACCCTAAGATTATTGGAACCCCTACTGAAGCTGCACTAATCATTTTGTCGGAAAAAGCCGGAATCAATTTGGAAGAAGAAACCAAAAAGTTCCCTCGAATTGGTGCCTCACCTTTTGATTCAGATCGAAAACGCATGTCCACTTTCCATAAAGTGGCTGATAAAACTACTATTTGTGTCAAAGGATCATTAGATGGTATTTTGCCAATCAGTAAAACCATCCTAGACAACGGCAAAATTCGGCCAATTACAGATGCTGATAAGGAACAAATCAACCAAGCAGATAAAAAATATGCAGCTCAAGGATTACGTTCCTTGGCAATTGCTTATCGAGATGCTTCCGATGCTAATTTGCCAGATGATCCTAAAGATTGGACGATTGAAGAAACTGAACAACATCTAACTTTCGTTGGTTTAACGATTATGGCGGATCCTCCTCGTCCAGAAATCTTTGAGGCCGTTCATAAGTGCCACGAAGCAAGCATTCGAATTATCATGGTAACCGGTGATAGTTCTTTAACAGCTAAAAGTATTGCCGTAAAAATCGGAATTAATACTGACAAAGCACGGGTCATCACTGGTGATGAACTAGCAGAAATGCATACTGCAGACCTTAAAGAAGCCTTAAAAGGTGAAGTTATTTTTGCCCGTGTTGCACCTGAACAAAAGTATCGTATCGTCACTACTCTCCAAAGTAACGGCGAAATTGTGGCTTCCACTGGCGATGGTGTCAATGATGCACCTGCCCTCAAAAAAGCTGACATTGGGGTTGCCATGGGGGTTACGGGAACCGATGTTGCCAAAGATGCTGCGGACATGATTTTAACCGATGACAACTTTGCTTCAATCGTAGCCGCAATCGAAGAAGGCCGCACTGTTTATAGTAACCTGCAGAAGTTCCTTCTATATATTTTAAATAGTAATATGCCAGAAGCTGCGCCTTCGATTTTATTCCTGTTTTCACGTGGTTTAATTCCGTTACCATTGACCGTTATGCAGATCTTAACAGTTGATTTAGGGACTGATATGCTCCCAGCGCTTGGCCTTGGTGCTGAACAAAGCGAACCCGGAATTATGAAACAACCACCACGCTTGCGAACTGCTCATCTGCTTAATCGTGGCATTATTCTTAAAGCCTTTGCTTGGTATGGGATGGTGGCTTCAGTAATTTCAACCATTGGTTACTTCTTTGTCAACAGTCAACATGGCTGGCCAAATGTGGCTCTAGCAGCATCCGGTTCTGTTTATCAAGAAGCCACAACTATGACATTGGCAGCTATCGTCTTTTGTCAAATTGCAGCAGCTATTAACTGTCGAACGAAGGACTCGTCCGTTTTCAGCATTGGGTTATTTAGTAACCGTCGTATTTGGGGTGGTATTATCTTTGAAGTTATCTTGCTGACCCTTTTGATTTATGTGCCATTTCTACAAGGGCTGTTTAACACAGCTCCTATCGACTGGCATGATTGGCTCTTACTTTTCTGTATCCCAATTCCACTTGTTTTAATTGAAGAAGGACGTAAACTCTTTATGCGGAAACGAATTCGAGCATAACTAACAAACTTTTAAATTCAAAAATAAAGTCAGAAAAAATTCCGGCTTTATTTTTATTCATAAAAAGTTGAAAGTATCAAAATCACTTCAATAACTGATGGTAAACGACTTGGTATACAAAAAATAGTTTAACTGCCGTCCTGCGGCTCACTTGGTCTGGAACGGGGTGGGCACGATTTGAAGCCAAGAAGTACACTTGTCTTCAAACTCGGCCTTATTCTAAGTAATAAATTACTAAGAATAATTTCACCCCTGAGACCAATCGCCTCCGGACTAAAAATGTTTGATGTCAAATAATGCCCAGTAATATTGATGTCACAACTTTTATGTCGATGTGTTGCTTGCAAAGATTAGACTTAGTCTGGAAGTAAATGGGCTCAGTAGTGACATTTATCTTAGCGATTTTCGCTTAGATAAAGGCCGAACTTAGAGACGTGTATTTCGGCTCTAAGTCGTGCCCACTACGTTCCAGCCCAAATTTACTGGAAGACGGCATTTAAATCTGATTTTGTTGCCATGAACGCTTTTGTATCAGGCAACTATTTGTATCAGGCAACTAGATGTGTTTTTGTGGTTTCAACCTTTAGTTATTCACAAAATTAATTTTTGAAATCAAAAACCGTGGTATCATAAGGTATCAAAAAATTGTTTATTGAAATGGAGAGATGTTTGATGAGCGCTTTAACTGAAACTTTTGAGCTCCGTAATGGTGTTAAGATCCCTAAAGTTGGCTTTGGAACCTGGCAAATTCCTGATGGTGAAGTTACTTACAGTTCTGTCAAAAACGCATTGGCTGCTGGGTATCGTCACATTGATACCGCTTGGCAGTATGGAAATGAAGCAAGTGTGGGTAAAGCTATTCGTGATTCAAAAATTCCTCGTGATCAAATTTTTGTGACCACTAAATTACCAGCTAAAAGTAAAACTTATGCCGATAGCCTCCACTTTTTTGAAGAGTCTATTCAAAACCTTGGATTAGATTATGTTGATCTCTTTTTAATTCATGCACCATGGCCATGGGATGAAATGGGTGCTGATTACTCTAAGGAAAACGTTGAAGTTTGGCGAGCTATGGAAGAAATCTATAAATCTGGTCGTGCGAAGGCAATTGGAATTTCTAATTTTAATGTTCAAGATCAAAAGAACATCTTAGAACATTGCGACATTGAACCCATGGTTAACCAGCTTCAATATTATATTGGCTATACAGAACCCGGTAACGTAAGATTTGCCAAACAAAGTGGTATGTTAGTCGAAGCTTTTTCACCTTTGGCAACCGGATATCTATTGCATAACCAAGAAGTTGGTGATATCGCTAAGAATAATCACGTGTCAGTTGCGCAATTGGCAATCAAGTATTGCTTACAACATAACATTCTCCCCTTACCTAAGGCGATCAATCCTGCGCATATCGAAGAAAATACGCATTTAGATTTTGTGATTCCGGATGAAGACATGGAAACATTGGATAGTTTGGTAGACACTGCACCAGGTGAAGATCACAACGAATAACCTAATATATACAGAGATAAAAAAGGAGTTTTGAACGTTTGTAATCAAGCGTTCAAAGCTCCTTTTTACAAGCTCAAACAATCATATCTGCGATAATCTCATCGACCTTCGACAAAATCTTCGGACCACAATTAGTGATTTTTTTCATTTTACGTTCCTGAAGGTCCACTGAAATAAGTTGTTCTGTCATAATCACCCCGTGTACTTCCGGAACCAAATCAGCCAATTTTACATGCAACGGATAATTTTTATCATGCGACGTAATCGGAATTACCGTTGCAAATCCACTGACCATTTGACTTTCTTTATTTGTCCAAACTAATACAGGCCGTTTTCCAGGTTGTTCATGTCCAATTGAAGGATTAAAATTCATCCATACAATGTCACCACGCTCATAGGTTTCAAACATTACATTTCTCCGTTCACAATTTTGATTCTAAATTTTACCGTTTTGAAACTAAATTCTAAATAAAAGTTACCAAAGTTCTCGCCCAACTGGTTTACCTTTATCCACAACTCGATCAGATTTATTCTCTTTTAAATATTTTTCATAATCAAAATTGCTAAATCGTTGCATTAATTTTGATTTCTTTGGTGCCTTTTCAATAATTAATTTTTCCCCATCTACTGTGAGCATCACGTCATCCTCCGCTATATTCTTAACATCGATTTGCTTCAAAATACTCTTTGGAATACGCAATCCCTGAGAATTACCCCAATTTTTTATTTTTGTTAACAACATTGAAGCCTCCCAACTCTATTTTCATTTACCACATCTGCACAATTAATCTCACACAAAAAGTATATACATACGTATATACTTAGTCAACTGCTTTATTCAGTTTTTTTAAACTATGGCATAATTCTTCAGAGAATGATCCTAGAAGTTTGAAGCAATTCAATATTAATAAATTACGCAAAGCAGTCCTTCAGACACTTTTACAAATCCACGCCACCATCAACTCGTAAAACCTGACCGGTCACAAAATCATTTTCCATACAGTACAAATAGGCCGACGCCACTTCAGCAATCGTTCCTACCCTATTCAAAGGCACATTTTTCGCAAACGTCTTCTTTTGTTTTTCTAGCTCTGCAGTTGTTAATCCGCGCCATAAACCAGTTGATGTCCACGTTGGAGAGACCGCGTTAACCCGAAAATTTGGCGCTAACTCAACCGCTACATTGTGTTAATCGCCTGATTACCCACAATTGCACCAGAAGCATCATTTGGATGTCCACCAGAACCAGAAGTGAAAATAAGTGAACCTTGCTGGTTCAGATGCTTACTTGCAACTTTTGCAAGTTGTAAATTCACGAAAAATTTATCTTCAATGGTTTTGCGAATTAACGTCATTGAAGCATCCAAAAAGCCGCCACCCATGGCATCCCCAAGTGTCGAAATAACATGATCAAAGGGTTTTTGTTTTTCAAAAAACGAGGTCAATGATTCCAAATTTTGCGCATCAAATGCCTGTCCTGATAACTTTGAATATTTTTTCGTGTTCTCAGTTAAAAACTGCTTTAATCGTTCCTGACTATAACCAACAACTTGCACATTTGCGCCCTTTTTCAAAGCTAGTTTAGCAACCTCTGCCCCAAATCCAGACGTGCCACCAATAATTAAAATATTTTTGTCTTTTAAGTTCATTTCTGTTCTCCCAATCAGTTATTGCCCTCATTATAAAGAACCCAAAATTGAATTACGAACATTTAACCTAACTTAGAAAATTTTGTACCATTGTAAAGCCACACTAATATTGTGATTAGCCGTATAGAACAAGGTATCTACACCACCAAGCTGCATCCCTTGTTTCTGATAAAACTGGCAAGCATTTAAATTGTCGTCTTGAGCTTCCAATTGTAAGCCAATATATCCATTATCACGCGCCCATTTTTCGGCCGCATCAAATAATTGTTGACCAATACCGACATGTCTATGACCGGTTTGAATTGCAATGTTTTCAATATAACAAAATTTGTTCCAGTTTTTAAACATGCGTATTTGCCCCACATTTTGACCATTCAAATAAGCAAAATATAATTGCTTTTGTGCATCCGTCAAATAAGACTCATCCGGACTCTCGGCGGGAAATTTAGTTGTTTTGGCATTTTCAAAGGGTGCTTCTCGAATTGTCCATTTACCATTTTTTAAAGTTGGAATCACCCGACCAGTCAACTCAAACTGAGTATTAGAACGATCCCAATCTATTAAGTTTTCTTTATTTAAAGCAACTATTTTAAGCATTTTACGTAACTACTTCCTTTATTTGTTTATTGTGCAAAGTATACCACTTTGAAGGATGCCTACTTTTGGCTTACTATTAAAGTTAGCATACTAAGAGAGAAGGAACGCAATTGAATTCAACTAAAGTCAATGATGCCCGCTATAAACTATCGCCATTTAAACACTTAACTGCTGAACAACTGAACTTGAAAAATAAAATCATGACTTTTATTTCGGCTCATATCAACAAAAGTAACCACGCCATTTTTACAATTTACGGGGAAGCTGGTACTGGTAAGAGTGTTGTCCTAAGTCAAATCTTTAATGATTTACAAACGGCAAGCCGTAGTGGTTCAGAAAAACCACTTGCTAAAACGAAAAATATTTTTCTTGTGAATCATCCTGAAATTTTAAAAATTTATCAAGAAATTGCTGGTGATCAGCCCAATTTATATAAAAAGGATTTTGATCGCCCCACTACCTTTATTAACCGCCGAAATAAAGATCAGGTCATTTACGATATTGCTGTCATTGATGAAGCTCATCTGTTGCTGTCGCGTCCCGATCGTTACAATAATTTTGATCAACAGAATCAACTAGCTGAAATTATTAAATACAGTAAAATTGTTATTTTAGTTTTTGATGAAAATCAAGTTTTAAAAACTAAAAGCTATTGGGATCGCCAACGATTAAATCAAATTGTTCAAACCTATCCTCATAAAAACTATGTCCTGCACGATCAATTTCGCATGCAAGTGGATTCTCAATTGATTACTTGGATAGATGATTTTACTCATGGTAAGATCGATTCACTTTCAAAGCAATGTGCGGATCACTTTGATTTTCGTGTTATGAATGATGCTAACGATATGTATCAATTAATTAAAAAACAAAATCAAAAATTTGGTTTATCACGCATTGTCTCAACTACTGGTTACCCCTCAAAATTGGATGGCGGCAAACACTACATTGTCGAGGGCAACTTTAAGCTACCATGGGATCAATACAATTATTCACGGCAAGCATGGGCAGAAAAACCGAAAACTATTAATGAAGTAGGTTCAATCTATACTGTTCAGGGATTTGATTTAAATTATGTCGGTGTAATTTTGGGACCACCCATTGAATATGATCCCCGTACAGACGGTGTGACAGTCAATTTGGATAAAGTGACCGACAGCGAAATTTTCAAAAAACGGGCTGACTTATCGAATCCAGTAGAACTGACTAAAATAAAAAAAAGACTTATTATGAATACTTTGAATGTTCTACTAAAACGTGGTGTTCATGGTCTCTATATCTATGCTAGTCAACCTGCATTAAGGAAACGACTTGCGCAAATCTAATATTAAAAAATTCACCAACTAACAAAATCTGTTAATTAGTGAATTTTTCTTATTTAGGCATTGGTAATATGAATTGTCTTTTTAAACGGACCGTTCAGGAAATCCCACAATGGTGCGGTAATTCCTAATTCATCCAAATCACTTGGCGATAATTCATAGCGGATTGAATCTTCATCGCCGGCAACCACTTTTTGAACCCAGTTTGGTTCTCTAATAAGTTCTTGTCCTAAGACCGCAAACTCAAAATCATCCTCAATGACCTTTTCAGCATCTGCTGGTTTCGTAATTTGACCGACAACAATCATGGGAACTTTATGAGCCACCACATTTTGAATTTTTTCAATAAGTGGCTGTGTATCAGTTTTATTATTCAAAGATGTTTGCCAAACTCGATTTAAAGAGACATGTAAATAATCAATACCACTTTCAATTAAATTGGGAATTAAGGTCAACGTATCTTCAATTCGAATTCCTGGATCTTCAATTTCTTCTGGTGAAATTCGATAACCGACGATAAATGTGGACGGCGCATATTTATCAACTACTCGTCGGATCTCTTCAACAACACCAACAGGAAAATTCATCCGTTGATCCAGCGTGCCGCCCCACTGATCACGACGTCGATTAGAATGTGGAGAAAAGAACTGTTGAATCAAATAAGTATTGGCACCATGAATTTCAACGCCATCAAAACCGGCCTTAATCGCTCGTTTTGTTGCATCACCAAAATCCTTAATAACCGTTTCAACTTCTTCTTCGCTTAATTCGCGTGGCGTTTCTGAATCCGGTCGTAAGGCCTTCACTGCACTTGCACTAACTGGCTGTTCGCCACGCAAAATAGCGGTATTGGTCATTCGTCCAGCATCAAAAATTTGCAAAATAGCTTTAGCACCACGACTTTTCATAGCAGCTGCTAATCGCGCCAGTTGTGGTACATCTCGATCCTCATTTACAGCTAATTCGCCCTCAAAGCCTTTGCCTAGTTCCGAAACGTTGGCACAACCGGTGATTTCAATTCCAACACCGCCCGCACGTTTACGATAATATTCAATTTCATCGTTGGAAACAATGCCATTTTCAAAGGCACTTCGTTCGGTCATTGGTGGCATAACAATGCGGTTCCTCACTGTTGCACCATTAGCGAAAGTATATGGTTTTAAAAATTGATAATCTGACATAGAGTCATCCCTTTTTTATAAGTTAATCAATTTTATTATAACTTTAAACACACAATTGTAGCCCTATTTTGACTCGCTTCAGATTTCATTTTGTGCTTTATATAATTTTTTTGAAAATTACCCTTGGCATTTTCAAAATTTATTCGATATAATGAAAGAGTAATTAAAACTGAAGCACGTATATTTATGTGCTTATTGTTCAACTTCCAAAAGAAGATATTCAGTGGTTTTTAAATAAGTTAACCTCCAATTCTAGCGAAAGTGCAACATACCTGATTAAGGTATATGGTGCTTCAGTTAAAATTTGGAGGTTTTTTTATGCAAGAAGTATCATCAGTTAGTTCCAAAACGAAATTGTCAATCGTTGGCAGTGCCGGGTTAGCCTTTTGTGGCGTGCTGGTGGAAACCGCCATGAACGTGACTTTTCCAACTTTAATGGCGCAATTTCACGAGAGTTTAAATAACGTTCAGTGGGTAACCACCGCTTATTTATTAGTTGTAGCAGCAACCATGACGGTAACTGCATTCATTCAGCGGCGATTTAAATTCAAAGCAATTCTTGGAACCGCTGGACTACTGTTTATTTTGGGAATTCTATTTTCTGGAACGGCCACGTCCCTTGTCATGTTATTAGTCGGAAGAATTATTCAAGGAATTAGTACCGGCTTAGTGATGCCACTCATGTTTGCCATCATCATGCATCAAGTTCCCCTTTCTAAACAGGGACAGTATGTCGGTATGGCCGGAATGGTGGTTGCTTTTGCGCCATCTCTGGGACCGACTTATGGTGGCTTCATTACCCAAATGTATGCATGGCCACTCATTTTCTGGTTAACTCTACCAATTGGAGTACTAAGTTGTTTGTTAGCCCTATTTACCGTGCAACAAGGTCAGCCACCAGTCAAAAGTCATTTTCCATTAATACAGTTTTTACTTGTCTTTCTAGGATTGACGGGTTTAACGTTAGCCGTTAATTATGCTGGAAACGGCAGTTTGATCACGCCACTTGTCTATGGAAACTTGATCTTTGGGATTTTATGCTTTGCCATCTTTATTGTCTTAGCGCTTCGTAACGCGCAACCATTAATTAACATCCGTATTTTCAAAAACTTATTATTTACGCGCGCAGTTTTAATTTATTTCTTGATTCAGTTCGTTCAAATTGGGCTAACTTTTGTATTACCAACTTTTGCCCAGCTTTCTTTAAGACAGGGTGTGATGTTATCTGGAATGATGCTCCTAGCCGGTAGTTTACTATCTGCCATTATTGCACCGTTTACAGGTCGACTGCTTGATCATTATTCAGCAAAGATTCCTTTTTCCATTGGGGCGGTCTTTTTGTTAGTTGGCATCGGCTTGTTACTTATTTTTACAAACTATTTGTCAACAATGACCATTGTCATTTTCTACGCCATTTACATGTTAGGTTTTAGCTTCTTATTCAATAATTCGTTAACTTTTGGGTTGCAACAGCTAAAGCCAACTGAAATTGGTGATGGTAATGCCATTTTTAATACGCTGCAACAGTACTCTGGTTCACTAGGAACTGCCATTGCCTCAACGATTTTGGCGATGACAACACAAAACATTCCGCATTCATCAACCATTAGACAAACTGTTGTGGGTAGTCATGATGTCTTTATGTTCTTTGCCGTTTTGTGTGTGCTGACCACTTGTTTGATCATTTCATTACCTAAAAAGGTTAACGACCATTAACTAAAAAATCTTCACTGTTAACGAAACAACTTTCGTAATTCAGTGGAGATTTTTCAGTTTATAAATGCCAATCCTTTAAAATGGCTAGTTCAGCATCACTAATTTTGTTTTCAGCTTTAGCCACCTTAATTAAGGTGCTGTAATTAGTAACGGTTTGCAAAGGAATTTGTGCTTGCTTGAAATTGACATCTGCCGCCGCTAACTGATAGCTAAAAATCCCAGCCACACCAACCACCTTGGCATTATCTTTTTGAACAGCTTGCACCGCACCCAAAACACTTTTACCTGTGGAAATAAGATCATCAATGACAACGACTTTTTGTCCGGCTTTCAAAACACCTTCGATTTGTTTACCTTGTCCATGATCCTTTGGTTTGGAACGCACATAAATCAAAGGTAAATTTAACGCTTCCGCTACCCAAGCCGCGTGCGGAATTCCTGCCGTAGCGGTGCCCGCAATCACCTCAGCATCTGGATAATTGGTTTTAATTACCTCCACTAATCCTTTACAAATTAATTGACGAACTTGGGGATAAGAAATTGTCAGTCGGTTATCACAGTATATCGGGCTCTTTAATCCACTTGCCCATGTGAAAGGTTCGTTTGGTCGTAAAGCCACTGCTTTGATTTCTAATAAAGAATGGGCAACCTGTTCAGCAATTGTCATTTTAGTTTTCCTCCTTAAATTCGTTTGCAATTTGTTGATAAGCGATTTGGGAATTATCACTTTGCGTAATCGGACGCCCCACAACAATGCCATTACTTCCTAACTGAGCGGCTTTTGCTGGTGTCACAACGCGCTTTTGATCATCTTGTTTAGCTTGTTGTGGTCGAATTCCTGGCGTAATACACAAAAACTTTTCACTAACCACTTCACGAATAAACGGTACCTCCAAAGCCGAACAAATGACCCCATCTAAACTAGTTTTTTGAGCTAATTGCGCATAGTTTTGCACCGATTCTTTCAAAGAAATTGCCACATGTTGTTGTGTATGTAAAATCTGTTCATCAATTGAAGTTAATTGAGTGATTGCCAATAATTTAGCCGGTTTTGTGCCAATTTCTTGCGCACCTTGTAACAACCCTCTTTTTCCAGCTGCCAACATTTCAGCACCACCGGCCGCATGAATAGTGGTCATTTTAACACCCAGTTGGCCAATCACCCGTGCCGCGCGTTCCACTGTATTAGGAATATCATGCAATTTTAAATCTAAGAAAACATCAAAGCCTAGTTGCTGAACCTGTGTCACGATATCTGGTCCAAAGTGGTAAAACAATTCCATCCCAATTTTAATTATGGGTCGTGGTTCAACTTGTAATTTTTCCAAAATATCAATCACCTGATCAATATTGGCAACATCCAAAGCCACAATCGGTGCATATTTAATCAAAGTTAACCTCCTGCAATTCCTTCAAAGTTTTGACACCATAGTAATTCATCACAGTTGGTAATTGTGCAATAATCTTAGGACAACTCAGTGGATCATGAAAATTCGCTGCTCCCACTTCAACAGCGCTAGCACCAGCCATCATCATTTCTAAAACATCTTCTGCACTTGAAATGCCACCAACCCCAATAATAGGTAATTGGCAAACTTGATGAACTTTATGAATCATTGCCAAGGCAATTGGTTTCAAAGCTGCTCCTGACAAACCACCGGTTCCGTTAGCCAACGCTGGTTTGCGAGTCTTTAAATCAATGCTCAAGCCGGTTAAAGTGTTAATCATGGTTAATCCAGCTGCACCACCGGCTTCTGCGGCCAAGGCGATGGCCGTCACATCCGTGATATTAGGGGTTAGTTTCACATACAGTGGTACGTGACTCACTGCCACACACTTGCGCGTCAGATCCTCAACTAGTTTTGGATCCGTTCCCATCGCCAAGCCACCATTTTCAACATTGGGACACGAAATATTCAATTCAATCGCCTTAATACTAGGTGATTCGTTGAAGCCTTTGACGACTGCAATGTACTCATCTTCACTAAAACCAGCCGCACTGGCAATAATCGGCAACTCTGGAAAATGGGTGTCCAACCAAGGTAATTTTTCTGCAACTGCCTGTTTGACACCAACATTTTGTAATCCGTTGGCATTTAACCACCCTGCTGTGGTAGCCGTTGTCCGTGGTTTCGGATTACCTGCCCGCGGTTGTAAAGTGGTTGATTTAATCACTAGTCCGCCTAACAGATTCAAATCAAAGCGTTGGGCAAACTCTTGTCCGTACCAACAGGTTCCACTGGCGGGCATCACTGGATTCTTCAACTCTAACCCTGGTAAACTAACTGCTAATCTGTTCTCTGACATGCACTCATCCTCCGTTTTTTATATGGCTTGAATTAAGTAAGCTTGACTCTGTAGCATCGTGACCACTGCTGATAAAGTATCTAATGAAGTTAAAACCAGAATCTCATGACTGATTGCCAGCGCCCGAATCTTGGTATCATCATTAACGGACTCCATGTTGTCATCCACCGTATTCACCACTAACTGAATTTTTTGTTCGGTTAACAGTTGTGCGATTTGCGGCGAATTGGCACTCAATTTTTCAACCCGTTGTTTAACTAACACGCCTCGTTCTGATAGATACTGGGCGGTTCCTTCGGTTGCAAACAAGTTAAATCCTAACTGAACTAACTGGCGAGCTAATTCTGTTGCCTGTGGTTTTTCCGCATCCCGCACCGTCATCAAAATATTTCCGTGCGCTGGCAAATGCACGCCACTTGCTTCAAAGGCCTTATACAAAGCTTTTTCAAAGGAACAATCGCTTCCCATGACTTCACCGGTTGATTTCATCTCTGGTCCAAGTAAACTATCTACTTGATTTAATTTACTAAAAGAGAAAATTGGTGCCTTAACATGCACTAGTTTGGATGGGGCCTGAATACCAGTTTGATAGCCTAGTTGCGCTAATTTTCCACCCATAATTACCTGGGTTGCCAACTGAGTCATTGGAATTTTGGTTGTTTTACTCAAGAATGGCACCGTTCGACTAGCACGGGGATTCACCTCAATGACATAGGCTTGTTCATGATGAATTACAAATTGCACATTCATCAAGCCAAAGCAATTTAGCGCATGTGCCAACTGAATGGTGGCTTGTTCAATCTGGTTGATCACTGCTGGCGACAAGGTTTGCGGTGGATAAACCGCCATCGAATCACCAGAATGAATGCCTGCCCGTTCGATGTGTTCCATGATTCCCGGAATCACAACCGTCTCACCGTCACAAATGGCATCCACTTCGCATTCTTTTCCAACTAAATACCGATCCAACAAAACTGGGTGTTCATGTGAAACCTCAATGGCAGCATGCATATAATGATTTAATTCTTCATCGTTATGCACAATCTCCATTGCGCGACCGCCCAGCACATAGCTAGGACGGACTAACAGTGGATACCCAATTTTTCTGCCAATGGTAAGTGCTTCGTCATTGGTCGTTGCGGTATCTCCTAATGGTTGTGGAATCTTCAATTCTTCAATAATTTGATTAAATTGATCACGATCCTCTGCACGGTTCACATCAGCCACAGCAGTGCCTAAAATTTTAACACCATGGTCGGCCAGCGGTTTGGCTAGATTGATCGCGGTTTGTCCACCAAATTGAACAATCACACCAAGTGGCTTTTCTAGGTCAACAACGTTTAAAACATCTTCCAAAGTTAATGGTTCAAAGTAGAGTTTGTCTGAAATCGAAAAATCCGTTGAAACTGTTTCAGGATTGTTATTCATGATAATTGCACGATAACCGGCCGCTTTGAGCGTTTGCACACAGTGAACGGTGGCATAGTCAAACTCAATTCCCTGCCCAATTCGAATGGGCCCCGCACCTATAACCATGACCGTTGGTTGCTCACTAGGTTGACTTTCATTTTCTGTTTCGTAGGTACTATAAAAGTAAGGTGTGTGTGATTCAAACTCGGCGGCACAGGTATCCACCATTTTATAAACTGGCCAAATTTGATTAACCTGCCGTAATTTTCTAATTTCATCTGCAGTTTGATCCCATGCCTTACCAATAATGACATCCGTAAATCCATTTTGTTTGGCAAGCTTGAGGGTCGTTAGATTATTAGGCTGTTGCTGTAAAAAAACTTCGATTTCTAAAATGTGACTTAATTTATCCAAGAAAAACTCGTCAATTTTAGTTAATTCATGAATTTCAGCAACTGACCATTGGCGACGTAAAGCTTCCATGACACAGAACAAACGATCATCCCGCGCATGCACCAATCTTTCTGTTAGTTGTTGTTCAGTGAGTTTGGTTAGTGCAGGCGAACCCATTAAGTCTTCACCAATTTCAAGTGAGCGGACTGCCTTTTGCGTAGCTTCTTCAATATTGCGACCAATGGCCATCACTTCACCAGTGGCCTTCATTTGCGTTCCTAACAATCGATCAGCATGATTGAATTTATCAAATGGCCAGCGCGGAATTTTGCAAACGACATAATCCAGTGCGGGTTCAAAGGCAGCAAAGGTGGTCTGCGTAACTGGATTTTTAATTTCATCCAGAGTTAACCCGACCGCAATTTCTGCGGCTAGTTTGGCAATTGGATATCCGGTGGCCTTAGAAGCCAGTGCTGACGAACGACTCACTCGGGGATTAACTTCAATAATGTAATACTGATAACTATGAGGATCTAAAGCTAGTTGAGCATTACAGCCACCCTCAATTTTCAAGGCCGAGATAAGCTTTAAAGAAACATCCCGAAGCATTTGATATTCCCGATCCGACAAGGTCTGCACGGGCGCATAGACAATTGAGTCTCCTGTATGAATACCAACGGGATCGAAGTTTTCCATTGAACACACAACCATGGTGTTGTCGTTATGATCTCGCATCACCTCAAACTCAATTTCTTTAAACCCAGCAATACTTTGTTCAATTAAAACTTGTGTAATGGGTGATAAGTCCAACCCGTTTTCAGCAATTTTAGTCAACTCAGTCATATTTTCAGCAATGCCACCGCCCGTCCCTCCTAGTGTATAAGCGGGACGAATGATAACCGGAAAGCCTATCTGTTCACTAAATGTCTGGGCCTGTTTAACGGTGGTAACGGTCTGAGACTTTGGGACTGGTTCACCGAGTTTTTGCATCAGCTCTTTAAACTGTTCACGATCCTCGGCTTGATTAATAGAGTGTAAACTTGTTCCCAACAGTTCGATATTAAAATCCTTCAATACTCCGGCTTCGGCTAATTGTTTTGCAAGATTTAAGCCGGTTTGCCCACCGACTGTTGGTAAAATGGCATCTGGCCGCTCTTTTCTAATAACTCGGCTGACAAATTCTAGGGTCAAAGGTTCAATGTACACTTGATCCGCAATTTCTGGATCAGTCATGATGGTAGCCGGATTAGAATTAACGAGCACCACTTCATAACCTTCTGCTTTTAAGGCGAGACAGGCTTGTGAACCCGAATAATCAAACTCAGCGGCCTGACTAATAATGATCGGACCAGAACCAATGACTAAAATCTTATGAATATCTTGACGCTTAGGCATGTGTGCTTATCCTCCTTTGACGTTGAAAACTATCAATATTATCTAAGAACTCATCAAAAAGGTAACTTGCATCATGAGGACCGGGAGCGGCATCAGGATGGAACTGAACTGAAAAGGCCGGATATTTTTTATGCCGCAAGCCTTCAATAGTTTGATCATTAATTTCTTGGTGGGTGACCAATAAATCAGTTTGTTGCACAGACGCTGCATCCACCGCGTAACCATGATTCTGGGCCGTAAAATCAATCCGATTTGTCGCAATTTCGCGAACAGGTTGATTAAAACCCCGATGGCCAAATTTCATCTTATAAGTATCAGCACCATTAGCGAGCGCGAAAAGTTGATGACCCAAACAAATGCCGAAGAGCGGAACCGTTTTTTCAACCGTCCGAATCATCTCGAGTGCAGTTGGCACGTCTTTCGGATCACCAGGGCCGTTACTTAACAAAACGCCGTCTGGTTGATAGTTTAAAACCTGTTGGGCTGTTGCAGTTGCCGGCAATACTGTGACATTACATTGCCGTTGCGCTAATTCGCGAAGAATACTATGTTTCAAGCCAAAATCGATCACAACAATTCGTTTGCCTGAATTTGGATTTGGATTTGGATACGCATTTTGGGTAGTACTCTGAGTCACCAAATCCGGTGAAGTTTTTTTGACGTCACTTTGTAAGAATGCTTGCGCTTGTTCTAAAGTATTAACCAAGGCTGCTTTCATCGTGCCTTGAGCCCTCACAATTTTGGTTAGTTCACGCGTATCAATGCCCGCAATTCCGGGAATATGATGCTGTTTTAAAAACTCATCCAAGTTCATTTGACTACGCCAATTACTAACCTTGCGCGCGAGTTCATGGACAACCACCCCAGCTGTTCTGGGAGTTACCGACTCATCATCATCAAAATTAATGTCATAATTGCCAATTAACGGATAGGTAAACATTAAAATTTCTCCATTATAGGATTGGTCTGTAATTGATTCTTGATAACCGGTCATGCCAGTGTTAAAAACTAATTCACCGATACAGTTCACTTCTCCACCAAATGCGGTTCCCTCATAAATTCCACCATCTGCTAACACTAAATATCGTTTTTTAATCATTATCTTGTTTCCTCCGATAGGCAACCTTTCCATCAACCAGCGTTAATACTGTTGATCCAAACACGCTCTCACCAATAAACGGCGAATTGTGCCCTTTCGATAAAAAATTGGTTTCTTTAATGGATACTTGCCGATCTAAATCAAAAACGGCAATGTCCGCTGAATCGCCGACTTTAAGTTGACCCGCATTTTGTAACTGAAACAATTTTTTAGGCGCTGTACTCATCCAATTAATTAAATTTGCCAGTGGCCAAATTTCGGTTTTAACAAATTTGGTATACAACAATGCAAACGCAGTCTCGGATCCAACGATGCCATTTGGTGAACTCAAAATTCCTAATTCTTTTTCTGCTTCTGTGTGTGGTGCGTGATCGGTTGCAATCATGTCAATTGTGCCATCCATCAACCCGGCGACACACGCCAATCGATCTGCGGCACTACGGAGAGGTGGATTCATTTTAAATTGGGCGGCATGCTCAGCTTTAATCATGGTGTCATCCAACAAAAGATGATGTGGGGTTACCTCGCAGGTCACATTGACACCTTGAGCCTTTGCAACTCGAATTAAATTAATACTTTCTTTAGTCGATACATGGCAAACATGGTAATGAACGCCTGTACTAGCCGCCAATACTAAATTACGGGCAATTTGAGCAGTTTCACTCACATTATTCACACCTGGAACTTTAAATTTTTGCGCAGCTGCGCCAGCATTAAGTACCCCGCCATTAGTCAAAGTCATATCCTGCGCATGGTCACACAATGGTAATCGTAGTTTGGCAAGGACTTGCATAGCCCTCAACATCACATTTGCGTTTTCAATTCCGGCACCATCATCACTAAATGCAAATGCACCAGCGTTAGCCAATTGTGCAAAATCGACTATTTCATGACCCGCACGTTTTTTGGTAACCGGAGCGTACTGTTTAATTTTTACAGATGTCTGCTGATTCAATTCTAATTGATGTTTAAATCGTGTCGGTGTGTCAGGTGTAGGATTTAAATTTGCCATTGCACCAATCGTTGTAAACCCACCGTGAACAGCTGCAGCTCCACCAGTACGAATGGTTTCTTTATTCGTAAATCCCGGTTCACGTAAATGAACATGTAGATCAATTAAACCTGGCGAAATGAACGCATGCTGTAAATCAATGACTTCATCTGCCTGATTAGTTGCACCATTTAGTTCCTGAATACGACCATTTACAATTAAAATCTGGAGTGGAACCAACTTATGCTCAACAAAACCCACGCCATTTTTTAATAATAGTGTCATTGCTGTTCAGCTCCCCTACAAAAGTTTTTGATACCGTAATAGACTACTCAAAATCGCCATTCGTACGAATACGCCATTCTTCATTTGCGTAAAAATTCTGGAATGCGAACTTTCAACCAGTTCATCATCGATTTCAACACCGCGGTTGACGGGAGCCGGATGCAAGATAATGGCATCCGATTTTAATGCTTTAATTCGATTTGAAGTAATACCAAATTGCTTGCGATAGGCCTGTTCGTCAAACTGGCTGTTAGAACTTCCAGAAAGTCGTTCATGTTGCACACGCAAAATGTTGATGACGTCCATTTTGGGTAAAAGTTCCGCAAAACTACCGAATTTTCCGTAACGTTCAAGTTGTGGATCAAACCATTCTTCAGGACCGGAGAAGTAAACTTCAGCTCCCAATCGAGATAACATTTCCGCATTTGATCTTGCCACCCGCGAATGGCAGATATCGCCATTGATTAAAACTTTCAGTCCTTTAAAATGTTCAAATTGTTCATAAATGGTCATCATATCAAGTAGACATTGTGAGGGATGTTGACCAGAGCCATCACCAGCATTGGCAATTCCAATTTTCAAATTAGGAGCATCTATCAAGTCTTGATAGTAATTGTTTTGTGAGTGGCGAATCACTGCAATGTTGACGCCGATTTCTTCAATGGTTCGTAAGGTGTCATACAGGCTTTCTCCCTTATTAACCGAACTAGTTGCGGCATTAAAATTTAACACCTGCATGCCTAATTTCATCTCTGCCATCTGAAAACTGGTTTTAGTTCTGGTAGAATCTTCGAAAAATAAATTCATTGCATACGCTGGTTTTAACAAGTGAACCTTTTTACCTGATTTAAATGCCTGTGCCTCATGAATGAAATCTAACGCATCGTCTGCCGTTAATTGATCAATCGAAACTAAATTTGCCTGTATTTGTTCTACCATGCTGTTTCTTCCTTTCGTTTCTACATAAAAAAGCACTTAGTTAACCGTTTTCTGATTAACTAAGTGCTTTAGCTTGTGTTGTAGATTCTCCGCAAGAGCTTATGCGAAGACTTTACTGCACCGTTTTGTTCTCTCAGGAAACAATTAAATGGTTCAGTGACATTATTCAATTTTAAAAAAGATCCCTTAGCCGTTAAGCCAAGGGGTCTTCCTGTTGCTTTCATCGGAATCCTTCTTGGTCTCTCGGACTAAGTTAAAGGTCTTTATGTTGTGATTACTTTAGTCTTAAATATGGTGAATGTCAACATTAAAAAATAAACTGGTATGTGTCAAGTTTTAGTAGGGAAGTGAAAAAAGCCTTTTCAAAACACGAGAAGACCGTTAATCTTCTAATTAGGTTGGTAGCCAAAAATTAGGAGGTAACGGTCTTCATGTCTCAAATCTTAACAGAAATCATGACAGTTTTAAAGGATAGTAATAGTTTATTTAATGCGGAACAAGATTTAATGATTCGGTGTCAAGCGTTGATTGCCACTGCTTTAGGTCAAGGTATGTGTCAAATTTTAGTAGGTAGTGTTTCTAATTAGATTTGGTTTCAGTTTTTAACTACTTTCTGATTCCGTTTTGAGGTTGATTTAAAACAGTGTAGATCTCTAAATTTTCTAGAATACTGTCAACTGGTACGTCTAACTGAAGAATTTCCGATTGTTTTGTTTCAAAAAAACTTTATACTGACAATACTTGAGCTTTTTTAAATTAAATCGTTATAATTGAAATTAAATTCTACGCTCATCCAAGGAGAACTCAGTCATGTTTAAAAATGCTGATTTGTTATTTTTACAAAGTATCCCCGATAATTTTTCGCAAGCCATTGTTGACAGCACCGTAACCTCAAAAAAAGTAACTTACGATCACGTTGCGCTTGTTGAAGTCACAGCTGCCAATGAAATATTTGTTCTTCACACCTTACCGTCCACCGGAAGTATTCGTGAACCTTATTCAAGGTTTAAAACTCGAGATTGGGCACAAATTGATCTCTTTCGGGCGAATCAATCCATTGATGCTGCGCAGATTATTGCCCAAGCAAAACAACTGCTTGATCAACCTTATAATGACAGTTACAAACCTAATGCCCATGGCTATTACTGTGCTGATTTTGTTTATACAGCCTTTGAAAATAACCAAATTTTTAAACTCATTCCAATGAACTTTACAGATCAGAAAACCGGAATCATTTTGCCATTTTGGGTCGATTATTATGCACAATTAGGTGTTCCTGTACCCAATGGCAAGTTAGGCTTAGATCCTAATGAAATGGTGCAGCAAGGGGGTTTGCATCAAATCACTAATGTTGTGTTATAAAAAATATTTAAACAAAAACAGCTAAAGGTTGAAAGTATCAAAATCACTTTAATAACTGATGTTAAATGACTCAATCTCCAAAAAATAGTCTAACTGCCGTCCTACGGCTCACTCGGTCTGGAACTGGGTGGGCACGAGACCAATCGCTTCCGGACTAAGAACGTTTGATGTTTCAATAATACTCAGTACCACTGATATAACAACCTTTATATCGCTATGTAAATTTCAAAGATTAGACTTAGTCTGGAAACAAATGGGCTCAGTAGTGACATTTATCTTAGCGGTTTTCGCTTAGATAAAGGCCGAGCTTGAAGACGTGGTTTGCGGCTTCAAGTCGCGCCCACTACGTTCCAGCCCAAATTTGCTGGAAGACGGAATTTAAATCTAATTTTTTACCAAGAACGCTTTTATATCAGACAACAAGATGTGTTTTGGACTCTCAACCTTTAGAAAAACAGCCTAAATATCACAACTGATTACCCAATTGTTAATTTAGACTGTTTTTTATTTTAAAATTTATTAACTTAAAATTTTCCGTCAGTTAGTTCTTAGTTGTTGCAGGTTCTCCCGCCAACAGCCATTCTAACCGTTTCTTTTCGTTAGCTTGCCATGCGGCACTGCGACCTGCATTAGCTGGTAGAGCTTTTCCAGCTTTTAACAATGCCAATTGTTCCTCATCAGAAGCCTGAGTTAACTCATTTTTATGATTCGTTTTAATGATGGTACAAAGGCGATTACCATCTGATGCTGGCTTGCCATAATCATTAAACGTACCACAAACACGAAAAGCGGGAAGTTTCGAGTTTAAATCCTGTGGCGTGATTTCACGATCAAAATAATCCTTAACCATTGCCATAATTAAAAGATCCAAATTTCGTTCATCAAATGAAACCATATTATTTTCATCAACTTGGAACACATCTCGATCGTAGGCAAAACTCTTAGATTGCTTAATGGCATTGCTTTTTGCCTCAAGCGCGGGAAAACCGCCTTGCAAAATATAATAGCAATTATTATCCAGATCAGTTGCTTCTGTTAATTGAACTGAGTTTTCTGAAGAACGATTACCAACGCCCTCCAAGAATTCAGCACCGACAGCGGTAATTTCAAAACGATCTTTAAATAACTCCTCCAGCCATTCTTTGGCTTGTGTCACATCTGATAAATATTTTGATTGATCATCCCAATATTGCTCATTTGAATAGTTCTCACCCAGGTTAAACTTCTTATACAGCTTGGACCATGATTCGATAGTTTTTACGGTTGGTACAAGCGCAATTTTTGTATAATTTGATTTCTGAATATTATTGTCCAGAAAAGTGCCTGCTGCATAGTTCCCAGCAAATTTTAAATAATCAGCCCGTTTTTTTCCAAATATTTCACTATTAGCCATACCTATTTTCCTTTCTGTATCTGCAATGATTCTGATTTCACGTTACCCGAAAAATTAACCGATTACAAGTATATATTTATTTTTTTGCTTTTCATAGTTGCATTTGCAACTTATTGTGCTAAACTACATTTATATTTATAAAGCATTATAAATTTTTTCTAACGTTTTACCAAGGGTAAGCTGCTCACTTGGTGAAACGTCTTTAAGCGCATTTTGAATGTATGCTTGTTCAATCCGATATAGTTGATTATAAACTTCTTTTCCCTTTTTGGTTGGGTAAAGATTTTTAAACTTTTTATTCTGAGGATCAGTCACCTTATCGATATATCCTTCTGCAATTAACTTATTCAAGGCCCTGCTTAAAGTGGTTTTATCGACTCTAACCATTGTTACTAACTCAACTTGTGAAAGGCCTTCATTTTCGACAATTCTCATTAAATAAACAAACAAGTTGTTATCCAAGCCTAATTGACTGACTTGTTGATTAACACTGGTTGTTGATTGTCGTGAAATAGATCCAATCAATCTGTATAGTTTTGTACTATCCATTCATTTGCTCCTTAAAGTTGTTTAGTTGTATTTTCAACTATATTATACCTATTAATTAAAGAAAGAGGAATGTTTATGTGGCAGATCAAAAAAATTAATGAATGATCAAGTTTAGACCTATACCATCTTTTAAAACTACGTATTGACACCTTTGTCGTGGAACAAACTCGTATTTATCACGAATTGGATGATAACGACTTAATTGCTTACCATCTTTATTACCAAGACAAAACTAATTCTGATGTTTTAGCTTACGCACGTGTTTTTGAAGTGGATGATCATGTTACCTTTGGCAGAGTAGTGATTACAAAGAAATTGCGTGGTACCGGCATGGGTAAACAGCTCATCGAACGCATCCTTTCATTGTGTCAGGAAAAATGGCCAAATAAAGAAATTATCATCGAAGCTCAAATACAAGTGACTGGATTTTATAAAAAATTTGGTTTTAAACAAAGTAGTAAACCATTTATTTTTAATAATACTACGCATGTTGAAATGAACTACCGTGTAAATTAGCTGATTAGCCTTCAAAGTTTATTCACTTTTCTTTAATACAACAGGTTAAAGGACTTGAATAGATCATAGTGTAAGGGTTTACTTTTCATCTTTTTTATAATAGAATTTATCTATATGAGATTTAAAATTTTAGCATAGTTTAAGGAGAGAAAAATATGATTGCAGTTAATTCACCACAGAAACAAGACGATATTACCAAGCTTTTGACAGAATATGATGGCGAGTTTAAATACGAATTTGTTAAGAAAACTGGTATGAAACTCGAATTCAAAGTTACTCCTGATAATGATTTAGATGCTGCTGCAAAAACAGCAAAGGGTCTAATCAAGGGTGAAAAATGGGGTTCCGTTTTATTCTTCCAAGTTGTTGCTGAATAATATTTCTTAAATCGTTAATTAAGAAAAACTAGCTGCCAAGAAGTGCAGTTAGTTTTTTTACCATTTTATTGCTTAAACTTTTTTCGATACTTACGAATAAATACAGCCAACTCTTTGACATCTTTAAGAGATAACTTTCCGAGTTTCACAGCATGGTCAATTGTATTGAGAAAATTGTGCCAATATCTATATACGAAAGCTTTTTTAATCCTAGTAAGTTCCAATCCTAGATCTCAAAATACTCCGCCTTATTACGATTAGATTTAGAATTAAATTTGCTAGTGATATTGAAGAAGTGAAGTATGCCATCCTTATTCTCTAAAATTACTACTGGGCGTCCTTTATCTCCTGCTCTTTCAATAAATCCCACATAAATACTAATAACCCCATTTTCTTTAATAGTCTTCGGATTCATCTTTTAACCAATTTTCAATCTTTTTTCGCGTATCTAGTTTCTCCTCAGGTAACCCTTTTATCGAATTAAGCAAGTCCTGATTAGCCCTTTGCTCTTCTGTTAATTTTAGATCAAATGGCATGCCACCTTCTACCGGTGCTTTATCTATATTAATTTGTATTTTCTTTTTCTCTTTTACACTCATTTGAATTTCCCCATCTTTTTATAATCAATTAACATCAACATTTGAAGTTTTTCAGTTATAAACTAGATCTACTAATCAAACTGAATCTAAAAACTAATTACTTCATCAAAGTACGCAAAAACTCAGCCTGAGCATGATTAGCGTTTGCTGCTATTGCGTCACGTTGATTCAATTGAAATACGTGTTCGCGTGGTTCTTTTTCATCACCATAAACTTTAAATTCGTGTGGAACACCCTTATCAATTAAAAACTGGTCAAAACGAACTCCCTCATCATGTAGAAAATCATGATTAGCTGTCATGACAAAAACTGGTGGGAATTTTGTGGTAATGAATTTTTCAGTGTGTAATTGTTGATCATAGCGGTGCATCACTTCAGGCGTGTAATAGGCACTCATCAAGCTATTTTCAGGAATTGCTCCTGAGCGTTCAATGAAATAAAAGCCACTATTTAAACAACCACCACGAATTTTTAGTTTCTCACTACTTACCAAACCAAGTGCCGTGCGATACGCTTCGTTTGAATAAGCTGTTAAATACTGTTCAGCTAACGTTCCTCCCGCACTATCACCAATCACAAATACATTATCGACATCTAAGTGGTATTTTTCACAATGCTCAGAAATCCATTGACCAACTAATGCCGTATCTTTTAAAGCACCCGGAAATGGTGTTTTAGGAGCTAGTCGATAATTGAAGTTCACCACGCCAAAACCAACTCTTGCCCAGCCAAGACAATAATGTTGATATAGTTCTTTAGAGCCATAAACGTTGCCACCGCCATGAATATCAATGATTACCGGAACCTTTTGTGTGATTTCTTTTGGTGTATATACATCCAATAGATTTTCGGTTCCGGCTGGCCCATAGCTCAAATTATCGTACCGCGTGACATCTGCAAACTGGGTTGGTAACCCAGCATCTCTTTTCTCATCAGAAACTCGCCACTGATCTGTTGTCTCTTTAATAGCTTTTAGAACTGCTTGCTTTGATTCTGTCATCCTAATGCTTCCCTTCAAAAACTTTGTCCAGATATTTTATTTTAGCACCAAAATTAGAAAACGCTTTCTACAAACAAAAAAAGCATCTCAATTCTAGAGAAATGGCTAAATTTCTCTAGAATCAAAACACTTTTGGAAACTTTATTTAGTCTCAGAAACACCTTTTTCGACTGCATCGATTAAAGTGTCCATTTTGGTGGGCTCTTCTTCACAATCAAAAATAGCACCATGATAAATCTGGCGAATTGGATCCTTGATGTCCATATAGCGACTATCAAATTTTTTCACAGTATACTTTCCGTCTGGTTCCATCAAAAAAATGGCACATCCATCGGCTTCTTTGTACCCATCACGTGTGAACGTCACAGGAAATGTACACTCTCTAAACTGATATTTAATGCCATCAGCGCGAGGGTGAGTCCTCATATTAATTTCAGACAAAAGGTTTTCAACAATGCCATCTAAAGTCATAATTCTTAAACTCCCTTTTCTCAGTAACAGAATATTCCTTTTAAAGTCTAGCACAGCCATGTGATAATAACTAACCAATTTTTACACTAACTAACTCAAATTAACACAAAAAATCTTCAAAACTCTAATGATAAACTGGCTTTATTATCATCAAGCTTTGAAGAATTTTTATTTTCTAACTAAAGGTTGAAAGTATCAAAATCGCTTAAATAACTGCTGTTAAACGAATTAGCCTATAAAAAATAGTCTAAAATGCTGTCTTCCAGCAAATTTGGGCTAGAACGTAGTGGGCACGACTTGAAGCCGCAAACCACGTCTCCAAGCTCGGCCGTTATCTAAGCAAAAACCGCTAAGATAAATGTCACTACTGAGCCCATTTGCTTCCAGACTATGTCTAATCATTGCAATCTCCATAGAGATATAAAGGTTATTATATCAGCGTTACTGAGCATTATTGAAACATCAAACGTTCTTAGTACGGAGGCGATTGGTCTCAGGGGTGAAATTATCCTTAGTAATTTATTACTTAGGATAAGGCCGAGTTTGAAGACAAGTGTTCTTCTTGGCTTCAAATCGTGCCCACCCCGTTCCAGACC
This sequence comes from Pediococcus ethanolidurans, assembly GCF_964062635.1. Taxonomy (NCBI): domain Bacteria; kingdom Bacillati; phylum Bacillota; class Bacilli; order Lactobacillales; family Lactobacillaceae; genus Pediococcus; species Pediococcus ethanolidurans. The sequence goes on along the minus strand of NZ_OZ061250.1, from coordinate 982,654 downwards.
GGGTGAGCCATAGGACGGCATTTTAATCTAATTTTGTTACAAAAAACGCTTTTATATCAGGCAACGAGATGTGTTTTGGACTTTCAATCTTTAGTTTCTAACTAATTATTTAACCACATAGGCCTTCTTCAAATAAGTTCCGCCATCAGTTGTTGAAACTGCATCTTTTACCTTAGGATTATGCAGATAGGTTGAAGCCCCTTGATCAATCACAGCCACACCCTGTTGTTTCATCAAAACTTTTTCGGCTTTCACATAATCGTCATACCGTGCCTGACTATTAGTTGCATCCGTGGTAATAGCAACTTTCATATACTTGTCAAAAGTTTTATTACTGAATGACCCAAAGTTATAAGGATTGCCAGTTTGTTCGAGTTGCAAAACATCCATCAAATCAAGAAAGTCTGGGCTCCAACCAGTCAACGCCATATCAAAACCAGTGTGACTCGACATCTTCGTAATTGCCGATTTCTTTGGTAAAGTACTTTCTTTTACATCGGCCCCCTTCAAAGTTTGATTGATCTCACTTTGCATATATTCGGCAACCTGCGAGTTAGATCCTTCATCCCAACACATCAAATTGATCGTTAGCTTTGTTTTACCTAACTGTTTCATTCCTTTTGCCCAATATTTTTTAGCCAAGGTTTTATTTTGAGTTACTGAGTTGGCAACTGCCGCATCAGTTGTAAAATCAGCCCCTGTTTTTGGATTCTCAGTTAATTTAGCAGGCACAAACCCTTTTGGTGTGATTGAACCATCGGCTAACACCTTGCTAGTCACCTGCTTACGATTCAAAACAAGGGAGATGGCTTTGCGAATATTGATATTTTGCATAGCTTTGTTCTTAAAGTTGTAAACGGCATAAGTCATTGAATTCGCCGTTGAGGAATAGAAATCTTTATTGTTCTTTTCTTGTGTGGCTTGTTCACCTGACAGCGAGATATCATCCAACTTCTTAACTTGATACAGATTAAGCGCTGTGCTGGAATTTTGTACCACCTGCATATTAACAGTGGTCAAATGCACCGTCTTTTTATCCCAGTAGTTTGTATTTTTCTTTAGTTTCCAAGTTAAATTGCTACCCGTCCAACCTTTTTGAACAAACGGCCCGTTATAAACGGTTTTATCACTTGATGTGCCATAAGATTTACCATACTTTTCAACCACTTTTTTATCCTGTGGGAAAAATGCAGGTAAAGCCGTCATTTGTTTTAGATAAGGTGCCGGTTTCGCTAAAGTAACTTTAAAAGTTGTTTTGTTCACAGCCTTAACACCTAACGTTTTGACACTCTTTTTCCCATTCATGATTGCATTTGCATTTTTAATTGGTGCAAATAAAAACGCATTGGGTGCCTTCGTAGTCGGATTAACACTTCTTTGCCAGCCATAAACAAAGTTCTGGGCTGTTACCGGATCTCCATTACTCCACTTCATCCCCTTATGGATTGTGAACGTATAGGTCATTCCATCCTTGTTAACGGTTGTTTTGCTAGCTGCTTCGGGCATTAACTTACCCGTTTTGCTGGGGTGATAAAGTCCTTCATTGGTGTTTTCCAATTGAGCAAGCGAAGTTGAATCATCAGCAAGCGATGGATCCATCGTTTCTACCTCAGTATTGGCCATTAAATTATAAGTTTGTTTGGTCGCATAGTCGTGAGTACCTGCACTGGCACTCTTACTTCCACATCCTGCCAACACTGTGGCTGCAATCAGAAACAAAGCTGAAACTTTCCATTTTTTATTCATAAAATCCGCTCCCTTTTTCGTAATTAGATAAAAAAATACCCGCCACACTTCTTACGAAGCACAGCGGGTAACTCAATTATCCTTTTTTATCGAAACGCCAAAAAATTATTAGCTAAGGATTGAAGTCACAGAACTGTGCGCTTTAATTAATAAGCTAATAATGACTAAATTACTTAAAATAGCTTTAACAAAACTTGTCATGCGACTTCATCCCTTTCGACTTGATGAGGTTAATTATAAGAGTCGATTATTAAAAGTCAACACCTTTTTTAATTTATTTTTAATGTAGAGAAAACAATATAGGCGATATAAATTAAAATAAACGTTGCTTTTGGTTTATTTGTTTCCGTCTGAACATTTGAAAGTGCACTATCTTCCATAGACCTTACCTCTTTTATTTAAATAAACTATTTACTAATTCATATGAAATTTTGATTCCATCAATAAAATCCTTTTTAGTCATATTTTCATTTGGCGCATGATTATGTTGATCATAATTGGCATATGGGATTGTAACCACCGGAACTTTAAGTACTTCCGTCCATACATAATTTGGTACCGTTCCAGCCATGACCGGTTCAATGACCACTGATCCAGTTGCTTTCTTAATGATCGCAGCAAAAGTGTCAATCAGTGACTTAGATAAGTCTGAGGTACTAGGTGGAATTGCGCCTAAATAGTTAATTGAAACTTCGCCACTTTGAATTTCAGCTGCTAAGACTGTTTCCAGTCCTTTGCGAATTATTTCAATATTTTGGTTGCCCACTAACCGACAATCAATCTTAACGTTAGCTTGATGTGGAATAACCGTCTTCAATCCTTTGCCAGTATAGCCACCATTAATTCCCGCAATATTAAACGTCGGTTGATATATTAATCGCTGATAAAATTCCAATTTGTCTGGGATAGTTTTCAAACCCATTTGAGAATTGATCTGCTTTTTATCAAATGGCAGCGCCTCTAATAAATCTGTTTTAATTTCTTTTCCTTGCGGCACACCCTGGTAAAAATTAGGAATCAAAACGCGCTGTTCGTCAAAATCATATAATTTTCTTAAAACAGCAACCAATTTAATGGCTGCACTAGTCATAATGTTGCCAGCATTACCAGAATGATTATCATTTTCACCCGTTTTCGTGATTAGTTCGAAACCAAAAAGACCCCGATTACCAAGTCTAACCACATGTTCGCCATTTTGATTAATGGAACCATCTACGACCACCGCTAACTCCACTTGCTTCAATAGTGTCTCATGCAAACTTGAGACCGTTGTTTTTAAATTGACACTCCCACGTTCCTCTTCACCTTCTACTAAAAAAATCACATTGAATGGTAATGTTCCATGTAATTGAATGTATGTATAGATGCCTAAAATTTGGGCCATCAACTGACCTTTATTGTCACCCACACCACGACCGAAATATCTTGCATTCTTCAATGTTAGTTTAAAAGGATCCGTTTCCCATAGGTCGCGCGCACCACCGGGCATTGTATCGTAATGGCCATAGAATAAAACAGTATGATCAGTTGTCCCGTTAATTTGGGCAACGAGCGATGGTAGTCCGGCCGTCTTAACGAGTGTAACCTTGGCGTTTAACAATTTTTCAAAAGTGGTTTTTAAGAAATCGATACATGCCGTCATATCATCGTCCGCATTACTGACCGACCTAATCTCGACAAACTGGGTTAACAATTGTTCAAATTTTGAATAATGTGCTTTTATATATTCTGCCTCTTGTGCCATTTTTGCTTTCTCCTTTCAAACATTGCTTTAGGTTATATTTTTCAATTTCTATTAATCTTAATAATACTATTCTTTTTATTTCCAAATTAAAAAAACTATCTATTAAAAAATCTCATCACGTTGTAAGTGGTGAGATTGTGCTAATTATTCTTAATAAAATGTAGATACATCAGTTTTTTTAAACTAATCAATATCATCAATATCCGGAACATCAATCTTTCGCTTCTTCACAGAGGCTTCGTAAAAAATCCAAGCAACCAGTGCAAAGAAGATGGGTCCAATCACCGTCCAGAACGCAGTGTAATAATCGTGAATTGATAAGGGTTCAATCACTGTAAAAATGATTCCTAATAGAATGACTAACCATGTGATAACCGTGATTGCCCACGTCATTACCTTATTTTTAAAGAAAACAAATGGACGTTCTAAATCGGTTCGTTTTTTAAAGAATGGGAAAGCACCAACTAAAAACAAGTATGGAACGGCGGAAGAAATATTCTCCATGTCCTGTAAAACCGTGTAGAAAGATTGTGCATTACTCCCACCAAAAGAAACTGCAAAAACAATAACGGCCACGATAATAGCCTGCAACCACATCGAGTAGGCAGGAACGCCAAATTTATTTAATTTGGTCATTTTCTTAGGCCAAAATTTGGCTGGCGATCCCATAATAAAGGATTTCAATGGCGAATAAACTAACACAAAGAAAGCCCCCATATCAGATAAGAATTCTTCAATTCCAATAATTCTGGCAAACCAATTGCCTAGATTAACACTAGCTGCTCCTGACAAGTGTAACGTTTTACCAATTGATACACCTAAATTATTCATCAATACGTATAACACATTACCTAAATCACTCGTTTTATTGCCCAAAATGGCATGCCAATTAGCACTTACTCCCCACAAGAAAATTCCCAGCGAATAAGCCACTAACATGATAATTGTGGAGATGATCATGGCCCGCGGAAATGTTTTCGATGAATCCTTCACATTATCCACAACACCACCCATGGTCTCCATCCCACCATAAGCAAAAATAGCATACACAATAAACGACATGATGGCGATTGGTGAACCAAATTGACCGTTTGGTGAATGAATAATTGAACTTGCTGTAAAAGGTTCTGCCAAATGACCACTGTGAACTGCCAACAATACAAGGCTAATTAGTAAAAAAAGTGCCGTGATAGTTAACGTAATAATTCCACCAAACGCTGCAAAACGCGCAATTTGATTAATGCCATGCGTCGAAAAAAAAGTAACGGCAAGCATGAATACGATCGCAATCAGGCCAATCGTCTCAACACTATTCAATCCCAAGAAATGCCAAGATTGGGTTGTGTCATGTCCTGTAAACATTGTGGCAAACGGAATCCAAATTTTTGATGACTCTGAAACTAACCAAACAATCCAGCCTGACAACCAAATAAAAGTGCCAATAAACGCTAATTCTTCTCCAATTGACCCCGCTAGCCAAGAATAAATGCCCCCATGAGCTTCTTTGAAACTGGCACCATATTCAGCAAACATCATAACACTTGGAAGGAAAAATAGGATTGCTCCCAATACATACCACAGAATAGCCCCATAACCCATTTGATCGTAGGCCACCGTCGTATTCGAAATTCCATAAATGGAAGTAAACACCATAAGAATTAAGCCAACTAACCCAATTTTATGTTGTTTTGTGTTTTCTAGTTCTTCCAAAACAAATCCTTCTCTCTAAAATAGAAATACTTGCCTATTTTAGCACTTTTTGTAAGTGAAATATGCATTTTTTTAAATATCAATCAAGATTTTAAGAGTTTATTCACTATTTTATGAATAAATACACAAAATTGTTAAAATAAACTTATTTTACAATTAATAAATTCATTTCAGCTCACTTTTTAATAATACGTAGTATATCGACACTATTGAGTCAAAATCGTTTATAATCAAGATATAAATTCTGATTGAAGGGGGTGCAATCCTACTTATGAACCGCAGAAATTCTCATCTCAGTAAACATGGTAAAAAATCGATTCGAAGAATACTATTTTGGGTAGCAATTGCAATACTTTTTATCGCAACAACCGCATTTGTTTACATTCGACATGCACAGTCAGAACCACCAGCTAATAATCTGACCCTGAGTGCTGCCAGTTCACGCAAAGAAAAGAAGGCCGAATCAGCCTCAATTGCCAAGTTTGAATCCAGTCTTAGTGCCAAAGATAGATCCAATGCCCAGTCTTCTTCAATCTTTCGGGCACGAAGCTCAATCAGCAAAGCTCGTGCATCTCTGGCCCGCGAAAAATCCTCCAATAGTAAGATGGCATCTTCTCTAAAACGAGCACGGGCTAAATCAGCTAGGGACGCCAGCTCGCTTGCAAAAGTTGCCAAGCAGAATTCAACTGATGCCGAAAAAATATTCAGTGCATCGACCAAAACAAGCGCTAGTTCACAAAAGAAAACTAGTTCAAGCAGTGAATCTAGTAGCAGTTCCAGCCATTCAAAAAGTTCAGCAAGTCAAACTAGCTCTAGTGATTAATAAAACTATAAAAAAATCTCATTCAATAAACTGAATTCGCTAGTTTATTGAATGAGATTTTTTAAACTACATAGCGTTCTTTACTGCTTATAATAAGCCTGTGTTCCGGTTCCACCTTGACCACCGCCAAGAATTAAACGATCACGCGTATAATCCGAATCATCTGAATTTGAGAGTTTAACATTCTTAGGGATAATTGTTAACGGATCAAAACTAGATCCAAGTGCATTAGGATCAAATGTACCAATACCACCTTGGATATAGCCATCTGTGATTTCACCCGCAGTAATTACTCGTGGATAGCCATTATGTTCTGCTCCACTTAAAACCGCACCCTTACTCCAAGCTGCATTACTATCAGACGGTTTATTCATTGTTTTGCTTGTAACCACAATAGCTTTGCCATCATGATTATTCTTCCAAGTTCCAACTAAACTTGAAAAATTATTCTTTGATATTTGCGAAAGATTAAGTCCGGTTTTTACTGTTTTAGCTTTCACGACGGGGACTTTAGTGGAAGTTTGTGCAAAAACCTCCGTATATGAATTATTACTCGTCCAAATAACAATCAAATTTTGAGAATTTTTACCAGCATTATCATTTGTTTGGTACTGACTTGTTGTTCCTTTTGGATAAAATTTAACCGTCCAATTGACCGCAACATTTTCATCAGACAAGCTGGCCGTTAAAATGTTATCTTTAGTCTTGAACACCAAAGCATGTTCGCCATCTATATCCGTTAAGGTTTGTTTTTGGACTTTGGTTGGTCCATTGACCATGGATTCGTTTAAAACACTAAGGGTGTCTGTTCCACCTTTGACAAAAGTTTTTCCGGTTTTATGAGCAAGTTCCGTCCACGTTCCCTGCAGACCACTATAATCACCTTGTTTGATCTGTTCAAAATTCATAGTAGTCGATTCTGAAAAATTCTTCTTAACACTCGATGAACTTTGAGCAACTTTCTTACTTCTATTTGAACTTTTCTTTTTACTTGTGTTTGATTTTGATCGACTCGTTGTAGTTGCCGTTTTTGAAGACGATTGTTTTTGGTTTTGATTTTTGCAGGCAGCTAACATTACCATTGCCATGATTGCAAAAATTAAATTCATAACTTTTTCCCTATTCATTCTTTTATCACTCCGTCTATCAAATTATGTATTTGGATAAACTTATTGTACTAAAAGAATATGACAGATTATGTCACTGCCAGTCTTACCTTCAATAGAAAATTTAGTTAAATTACTGTAGTAACTAGTAATGCACAAAAAAAGCACTAGCTTATCTTTGCCAATGCCTTTTACGATTATTTTCCTTATGCGTCAGGGGGGAATCGAACCCCCATCATGAGGACCGAAATCTCATGTGCTATCCATTACACTACCGACGCCTTCATTACAATTCTAATGAACTTAAGCCGAAATTTCAACCTAAAGTTTTAAGCATCGGTTTTCAAAGTAATGTTAATGATTAAATTCGATCTTCTAAGACTTTATCAATCATGTCTAAGACACCACTATGATTGTTATCCAGTGGCGTGATTAATGAAGTCACTGCTTTAGCTTCCGGTGCCGCATTTTTCATGGCATAACCGTACTTAGCGTCCTGCAACATCGCCGCATCATTTTGATTATCGCCAAAGGCCATCGTTTCAGTCATTGAAATATTCCAAATTCGTTGTAACTGTTCCAACCCATATGCCTTAGTTACATGTGGTTTAATAATATCAATGCCACTATATCCACTCATCACCTCAGCTAGTTGATCCCCAAATTCTGCTACTAACTCAGCATGTTTGTCACGGACATCCGCAATTCCCGGCCAATTAACATCAACTTTATAAATTTGATCATTAACCTCAGTCAGTGGTGCTTTGTGTTGTAACATTTCGTAGAAATACTGCGTTCGGCCCCATGTCTCAGTTTGTTGAGTCACGTTTGTGTATGCACCCTTTTGTCCCGATAAGACAATCACGCCATCCGCTAAAACGGGCTTGCGTGTCATGCTATCCACCACCGACTGCCATAGCTCTGGTTCAATTGGACTAGAAACTAATACACGACCATTCTCAACAACTAATCCACCATCTTCTATCACATAAGTAAGATCACCCTCAATACCAGCCATCACCTTGATACAATGCTGATACTGATTGCCACTCGAAACCACAAAATGAATACCTCGTTGATTCATTTCATTTAATTGTTCTTGAAAACGCTGACGATCAAATTCATGCTGATCGTCCAAAAAGGTGCCATCAATATCGCTAGCAATTAATTTTATGGTCATTTGAAACTCCTTAACTTAAAATTTTAGGCTTTGATCAATTAACGCTGATTAATCACACGCCGAATTTCTGTGTCTAAGTAAATCAACATTTTATTGGCGTCTTGGCGAAAATCAGCATCAAACGACGCATTTTGTGATTTAATTTCACCAATTGGTTTTTGAATAACATCAAAGATAGTGATTGTATCGTCGTGTAACTTGCAGGAATAATAGTGTCCTTCTAGTTGTTCATCTAACAAAGACTGGGCATTATCTTGAATGGCTTCAAAAACAACCTGCTTTTCATCACTTGTGTGACCAAGTTCTTCCAGTTCTGCAATCTTAACTTTTACTTCTGTCATGTTTTGAGGGATTTGAATCATTTTAGTTTACGCTTCTTTCTTATTTCTTCTAAATCTAAAGGTTGAGACTACAAAACACATCTCGTTGTCTGATACAAAAGTGATCATGGTAACAAAATTAGATTAAATTACCGTCTTCCAGCAAATTTGGGCTGGAACGTAGTGGGCACGACTTGAAGCCGCAAACCATGTCTCCAAGCTCGGCCTTTATCTAAGCGAAACCCGCTAAGATAAATGTCACTACTGAGCCCATTTGCTTCCAGACTAAGTCTAATCTTTGTAATCAACACATCGATATAGAACCTATTATATCAGTGTTACTGAGCATTATTGAAGTATCAAACATTCTTAGTCCGGAGGCGATTGGTCTCAGGGGTGAAATTATCCTTAGTAATTTATTACTTAGGATAAGGCCGAGTTTGAAGACAAGTGTTCTTCTTGGCTTCAAATCATGCCCACCCCGTTCCAGACCAGATGAGCCGCAGGACGGCATTTAAACTACTCTTCATGAACTAAACCACTTAACGACAGTTACTGAAGTAATTTTGATACTTCCAACCTTTAACTTCTTCTATATAAAAATACCCCTTCATTTTATCATGATCGGGGTATTAAATACGATTTTTTGATTTGCTAGATAATTAAAGGTACCAAAGTAATCTCAGTTATTGCTATTAAACAGTTTAATTCACTATAGGTAGCTTAATTGTCATTTTGCAATCTTAACATTTATTCTAAGATAGTTTTTCCAGTATACAGTTCGTAATACTCGCCCTTTTCTTGCATTAAGGCTTCATGGTTTCCTTCTTCAATAATACGACCATCTTCAATTACCAAAATATCATCAGAATTATGAATTGTTGATAATCTGTGGGCAATCACAAAGGTAGTTCGACCACGCATCAAGTTGTCCATGCCAGATTGAACCAACGTTTCCGTTCGTGTATCAATACTTGAAGTTGCTTCATCCATAATCATAGTTGGTGGATCAGCCACGGCAGCTCGCGCAATTGACAACAATTGACGCTGCCCTTGTGACAAGTCCGAACCAGAACCATCAATCACCGTATCATAGCCTTTCGGTAAATCACGAATAAAACTATCTGCATTGGCTAATTTAGCGGCAGCCACGACTTCTTCATCCGTTGCATTTAATCGACCATAGCGAATATTATCTCGAATCGAGGCCGTAAACAAATTCGTGTCCTGTAAAACAATTCCCATTGATAAACGCAGACTTGCTTTTTGAATTTGCCTAATATCAATTCCATCATAGGTAATCTTGCCACTAGAGATGTCGTAAAAACGATTCAACATATTGGTGATGGTCGTTTTCCCAGCTCCGGTTGCCCCAACAAACGCCATTTTTTCACCAGGTTTAGCTTCCAACGAAATATGATGAAGAACCGTTTTTTTGCCATCATAACTAAAGTTCACATCATTAAACACAATGTGTCCTTTGACTGGTGTAAGTTTTTGGCTACCATCACTTTCAATCGTTTTCCATGCCCATCGGTCTGTGCGTTCACTCGTTTCAACTAAGTGATGTTGAGCGTCCTCTGAAACGTACACCAAACTGGTATTCCCAGAATCTTTTTCAACTGGTTCATCAAACAACTGAAACATTCGTTGTGCTCCCGCAAGACCCATAATAATTGAGTTTAGTTGCATAGTAATTTGAGCAATTGGTTGACTAAACGAACGACTCAACTGTAAGAAGGCCGCAATTTCACCAAATGTAATTGGTGTCACATGATTTACGGCAAAATAACCGCCAACCACCGCAATTAAAACATACAAAATATTACCGACATTTCCCATAATAGGGAATAACATTGTTGAAAGACCGTTTGCCATACTAGCATCTTTTCGCAAATCTTTATTTCGAAGATCAAAACCGGCTTTGGACTGTTTTTCATGTGAAAATACTTTAACGACTTTTTGGCCATTTAGCATTTCTTCAATGTAGCCATCAATATTTCCAAGTGATTTCTGCTGCAATCGGAAAAACTGACTACTTTTGCCACTCAAAAAACGAACGACAAAAATACTTAACGCAAAGACTAACAGACTAATAACCGTTAGAAACGGACTCAATGCAATCATTGCAGTCAACGTAAAAGTCACATTAAAAATAGCGTTAATAAATGCTGGAAAACTTTGTTCAATCATTTGACGTAAAGTATCCACATCGTTTGTATACCGACTCATAATATCACCATAATCGTTTGAGTCAAAGTAACGCAACGGTAACTTCTGCATATGGGTAAACATATCATCTCGAATACGTTTCTGTAATTTTTGCCCCGTCATAATCATGATTTGTGAATACAACAGTGTACCAATCACTCCCAAAACATAAATACCACCCATTAATAAAATAACGTGAAATAGTGGCGTAAAATCAGGATTGCTGACTTTGGTTAAGGGTGTAATGTAATCATCAATTAACCGCTGAATAAACAGGGTACCCACAACTGCTGCCCCTGCCGAAACAATGATCGAAAAGAAGGCTACAAAAAGTGCAAAGTGACTTTTTTGCAGAATATATTTGAATAACCGCCATAAAATTTTCCAGGCTGACCCTTCAATCCGTGCACGTCCCGCAACTCTAGTTCTTTGCATGATCGTCCCCTCCTTTGATTTGTGAATTATAAATCTCTTGATATAACTTGTTAGATTTCATCAACTCATCATGTGTTCCGACGGCATCAACTTTTCCCTCGTTTAAAACGACAATCCGATCAGCACCTTGTACGGATGAAATACGCTGCGCAATAATCAATTTAGTCATCTCTGGCAATTCCTCATGAAAGGCTTTTTGAATCAAACTATCCGTATGCGTATCCACCGCACTAGTTGAATCATCCAGAATTAAAATCTTTGGCTTCTTTAATAAAGCACGCGCAATCGTCAATCGTTGCTTTTGGCCACCAGAAACGTTACTGCCACCCTGTTCAATATACGTATCATAACCATCTGGTAAGCTTTGGATAAAATCATCAGCTTGCGCAAGTTCAGCAGCGTGTTTTAGTTGCGCATCCGTCGCAGATTCATCCCCCCAGCGCAGATTATCCGCAATCGATCCAGAAAAAAGCACATTTTGTTGTAGAACCATAGAAACATTGTCTCTTAGCGTTTTAATATCATAATAACGAACGTTTTGATCGGCAACCTTAACCTTCCCTTTATTCACATCATACAATCGTGGAATTAGTTGCACTAAACTACTTTTACCACTCCCAGTTTCACCAATAATACCAATTGTTTCGCCAGATTTAATATGCAAATTAATGTCATGCAACCGGATCACATGATCGTCGGCATAACTAAAATCAACATGTTCAAAATCAATACCACCATTAGGTACATCAGTTAAGGCGTCCTTAGGATTAGTTAACGTACTGTGATATGTTAAAACTTCATCAATTCGTTGGGCGGAAGCCAAGGAAATTGTCATTTGATTATTGTCTTTAGACCGAGTTGAGTTCGCGATAGCGTGCGAAACAAAAAACCACCTGCTATGCGGGTGGAATAGTAATTCGTTATACGAAAGAATGTTACTTAGATTTAGAATGTAGGTGTCGAAGCCAACATTGCAAAAACGAAAGAAAGCATTCTAAGTGGCGAATAAACTAAATAGTTTAGCGCATACCAAGTGGTTATGTAAATACCATATCGTATTTACACCTAAGTATAGAAGAAAGATAATCTACAATCAATATCGACAAGATCTTCAAAGTGACATTCGTTTGTTGTGTCAATATAAAGGGGTCAAAATAATTGAAGGACATATGATGCCGGATCATGTTCATTTACTGGTAAGTATCCCGCCCAAGCTAAGTGTTTCAAGTTTTATGGGATATTTAAAAGGGAAAAGTGCTTTAATGATGTTTGACCAACATGCCAACTTAAAATATAAATTTGGCAATCGACACTTTTGGTCAGAAGGATATTATGTCAGTACGGTGGGGTTAAATGAATCAACCATCAAGAAATACATCCAGAATCAAGAAAAGCATGATCGAGCAGTAGATAAGTTAAGTGTCAAAGAATATGAAGACCCTTTTAAGGGTCAAGATAAGTGATACGAACGCTGCTTAAAGCAGCGGCAACAGTGGTGAAAGCAATTTGGCTTTTGACAAAAAAAGCCAGCGCCTTGAGACGCCGGCTGGTACATAGGGCTTATAGCCCGGGAGCAAACCACCCGTTCCACGGGTGGTTATGATTAAACACATTCGAAAGAATATTTAAACTTTGCAACACTGACATTGCGTAGGCCAGTAAACTCACTAGCTGCCCAGGTAACATGGTGTGTCCAACAATATGTTTGGCACCAAACCATGCTAAAAATAGCAGTGTGCCGTACATAACGAACTGCATAATTGGACTGTTTAACTGCAAAATACGTTCAGCTTTACTGAAAACTTCATAGATTCGTGAAGACGCTTGATCTTCCTTTTTGTCTTCAGTAGTGGCTCGATTGTATGTTTTTACAACCCGAATTCCCCGTAAGTTTTCTCGCACCACACGGTTCAAACCATCATAGCGTTGATAAACTTTTTTGAATAAGGGACGACCAACCGAAATAATCACTGTTAAACCAATTGCCATTAACGGAACCGACACAACAAACACCATGGCCATCTGTGCATCCACAGTAAAAGCCATCACAATTGAGAAAATAAGCATCAATGGCGCTCTGGCTGCGGCTCGAATTAACATTTGAAACGCTTGTTGAATATTCATAATATCCGTTGTTAACCGCACCACAATACTTGATGTTGAAAAATGATCATAATCCTCAAAAGAAAAATCCTGAATATGATAATACAGATCATGACGCAGGTTTTTCGCAAAACCTGCACTAGCTGAGCTGGAAAACCAACTAGCACCGGCACCGGATGCCAATGAAATAATGGCCCCAATCAGCATTAATCCACCTAATTTTTCAACATATCCTAAATTTCCAGGAATAATTCCCTTATCAATCATACTAGCCATTAAAAATGGAATGAAGGTCTCAATAAACGTTTCAATTCCGACCAAAATTGGTGAAATAATTGCATACTTTTTAAACTCTCGAACTGAATGTCCCAAACGTTTTATCATTGTTTATCACTTCCTGAATCTTGTTTTTCTAAATTTTTAATCATTTTTTGAGTAACCTTTTGCCATGCCGTTATTTCTTCGTCTGAAACTCCTTGAAGCAGAAGTTTTTCAAAATCAAACGTTCCGGCCACAACATTTTTACGAAACTTTAAGGCTTTGGGAGTCAAAATAATTTGTTTTAACCGCGCATCTTTGGCAACAGCCTTTCGCGTAATATACCCTTTTTCTTCCAAAGCTTGCAGTAAGCTTGTGACTGAAGAGCGGCGAATACCAAAATACTCCTCTACATCGCGTTGATAAATATCTTTCTTACCTACACGCAGAAGTAGAAAATGCAAAATGCCGCCCTGTTTACCAGTTATATCTTCACTTAAAAACGTGCGGTTAAATGTACGTGTTGCTCGGTTTGACAAAATATGTAACTGTCGATTAATACCTAAATGTTTTTCCATAATGACCTCTATTATTATTGTTAGAATTCTAACAATAGATAATAGCACTTCCTGAAAATTCATGCAATTAATTAACATTTTCTTGAGTTTTCATATTCTTTTGCACAAAAAAAGCAATCGCCCACTGTTTTCGATTTAGACTCTCGAATTCAATGAGTGATTGTTTGTTCAATTTGAACATAAATTTTAATATTACAGAATCATCTGCAGATCCAGCAAATCGTCAATTTGATATGTAGGACTGACCGTTGAATGATTTGGTTGCAACTTAGGATTAAACCAGACTGAATCAATGCCTGCGTTCACGCCGCCTTGGATATCCGAAGTGAGTGAATCACCAATAATTAACGAATTTTTAGGTGTAAATCCGGCAATCTTTTTCGCAACGTAATCGAAAAATTCGATCCGTGGCTTTTGGTAACCAACTTCTTCGGAAACAAAAACATGTTTAAAGTAATCAGTTAGACCCGAATCGTTTAAACGATGTGCTTGAACTGATGCAATGCCGTTGGAAACAATAAATAAATTAAATTGTCCCTTTAAATCGTTTAGCAGTTCACGGGCGTGGGGTTCTAATTGATGACCTTGATTCAAAAAGCTACGATAAATTTCCTCATACTTGATGCCATCAACCTCTTCGTTAAAATGTGCGAAAAGTTTCGTGAAGCGCGTGTTGACTAAAGTTTGGCGGTCCAATTGACCTAATTCAAACCGTTGCCACATTTTTGCGTTTAAAACACGAAAATAACTGACCACATCGTCTGTTAATGGATATTTGATTTCTGTAAATAATCCTTTAAGGGCTTGATTTTCAGCCGCTTTAAAATCTAATAATGTGTCGTCCACATCAAATAATAGATTTTGATACTTCATGCTTTTCACCTCAATCCCTCTTGAGTTGCATTATAACAAATTATCCCCCACTTTGACGAATTTCTTTAAAAAATACACACAATTCACGTTCTTTTTGCCCTCAACTATGGTACATTAAATGTAAAGGGAACCAACCACATTAGGAGGATTTGTAATGAATGATTTAACTAAACTTGCTGAAGAGATTGTCGGTTATCAGAAGAAACATGACTTAACAGATGCAGATGTAGCGTTCGGGACTCATTTATCCGTGGAAAAGATTCACAATATTAAAATAAATTCGTATACCCCAACAGCAGATGATATTCAAAGAATTAATAATTATATGAGGGACAACAAGTAAAAGTGAGCGGATTGAAGCGTTTAGCTCTTAAAAGATAAGGACGACGGAGGGGGATTGTAATCCCACAGGAGTCGTTCTTATCTTTTAAAGGCTGCTTCAAGGAACTGTCCTAAGAAAAAAGGGAAGCCCAAAACATACCATGAGAATCGCATGTTTTGGGCTTCTTTATATTTTAAAAAATCTCATTCAACCGCCTTAATCGCCATCAAGTAAGCTTCATAAGTTCCCTCATCAAAGCAAACCATCGTCACATCTTTGACAAAGGTTGCTGTTTTCAAAAATTCTAAAATCGTTGCAACAGCTATTTTAGCTCCTTCGTTCAGTGGAAAACGGTAAACTCCAGTACTAATTGATGGAAAGGCAACACTCTGACACTGATTTTTCTCAGCCAATTTCAAACTGTTTAAATAACTATTATGCAAGAGCTCCGCTTCATGATGAGTACCGTCACGCCAAATTGGACCTGGGGTATGAATAACGAATTTAGCCGGTAATTTGAACCCCGGTGTAATTTTAGCCTCACCAGTCTGACAACCATGAAGCGGCCGACAAGCCGCTAATAGTTGCGGACCAGCTGCCTGATGAATTGCCCCGTCAACACCGCCACCACCTAACAATGTTGTGTTAGCAGCATTAACAATCGCATCTACTCGCATTTTTGTAATGTCACCACGAATCACATCGAATGCCATTTACTCACCTTCTTACAAAAGTCCTTTATCACGTAAATGATTTTCTAATAACACGGCATTTAAGAAATCAAACGAGAGTTCATCCACATCCTCAATTGCAACTTCCACGCCAGTTTGATCAACATACAAATCTGGATCAATCACATGAAAGCGAAAAGTTTCAGCTCCAAGCTCTGTGATATAACCCATTTCACGCACACCCGTTATTAACGTCATGCTGAGAACCCGTGAAAAAGTCTCAGCTTGTTTTATTAAAGCTAAAAATAAATCATCCGTTGAATCAAATAACCGTTCCTCATTCAAAACAGGTTGGACAAAGGTTTGATGCTTTTTTTGATAGTTAACGAATGCTTGAATGACCTGTAGATAGTCTGACTTTAACGTAATGCTGGCAATCGTATCCATTCGAATCAAAGAATAACCACCAAATTGACCCGCCATATCCACTAAATTACATAAAACTTCATCTTCATTAACCGCATTCACTGTACTAACAAAAAAGTTAGTCGATTTTGTTTCATCGTTAATCGTGATCAGTGTCTGACTTTGTTCGGCTGATTTTAGGACTTCATAAAAGCTCGATTCATCCGTAACTGTCAATCTCGTTTTGGGTGTTTGGGTCATAATTTTAGGCCACGTAGCAGACTCAACCGCCAATTCACGACCAGAAAATTCTACAATTTCGGCTTCCGTATATTTAATCGTTGCTTCAACACGATGCATCAAATTAAACTTATCAACCAGTGTCATTTCAAAATCATTTTCATGAACTGCCATCACAGTACCTTCTTGATAGTTCTGCAAGTCACTTCTAGTTAAGACTAAAAATTGGTGGCTAGCAAATGCCGCTTCAACAACTTGTTTGATTAGATCACTAGTACTATCAAAATCAGGAATTTGATCAGTTGCCATAATTAGCTGATCCGTTTCTGCAATTTGAATGGTTTCTAACATATTATCTAAGTCAGGACTATCATATTCAACATTATCAATTGCATCAAATTGAACATAAACTGCCCCATCCGCTTGGCCTGTGTCATCAAAGGTGTTAAGGACTACGCCATCGGCACCAATACTATTCACAAACCCTGTGTAAAAAGTTTCTTGTGCTTTTGGAAAAACATTGGCTAAACGTTGATCGTTTTTGGCAAATTCTAAATCATATAAAATCGAATCCACTTCGACACCTTCTTTCATTCTGGTGTTCTTCCCATTAAGTATACGACCAATAATCCGAAAAGTACTAATCCGCCAAGCACGAAAAATGTACCATGATTAAACCAGTCTGAAATAAAACCAAACACAAAGGATCCAAATGGATGCATGCTGTCAAAACATAAAAACCAAATTGAAAAGACCCGCCCTAAATAAGCAACTTCGGTGGCATTTTGAACAATTGTCATCATGCGGACGCCCATTCGCGCTGTATAAAAACCATAGACTAACGCAATGGCCAGTAATAGCAAGTAATTCACCCAAATGCCCGTAACGATTAAACTAATCCCCAAAATAAATGCGTCTTGATAATTATTTTTAACTTTTGGTTTACGTTTATCTAAAACAAATGAAAGGCCACCCAACATGCCGCCAACCGCTACCAATGTCAGCACATAGCTGTATAGCCGTTCATCCCCATTGTAATATCGATCAACATCATAGGGTAAAAGTAAGGTAAAGCCCGCATACATTGCAGCCAAAAAAGCATCAAAGATAATTAAACCAAAAACATCACGATTATGCCGAACGTAATTTAATCCCTTGGATAAACTCTGTAAAATGGGCATCGTTTCCTTAGTGTGATCCTTTTCAGGCGTATATTTTAAAACCCACGTGAAAATAAATGACAATAAAAAGGATAACGCATTAATAATCAAAAACGATTTAAAATTAATCCAGTGTAACGTCAACAAAAAGCCGCCAAAAAGTGGTGCGATAATGTCAGCCAATGTTAACCCAGTATTTGACCAAGAATTAAAAATTGATAGTTTGTCGCTACGAATTATTTCCGGAATCACCGCCTTAGCAGCTGGAAAATTAAAGGCCAATCCGATATCAATTACACAGGTTAACAAAACTAACTGATAAAAAACAGGTTCATTTACATCCATAATGACCGCCATGATTAAACAGGCAAAAAAACTGACGGCGTCTGCCATAAGCATGATTAGTTTGCGATTATATTTATCTACCATGGGACCTGCAAATAGATCGCCAGCCACGAGGATAATCCCACCAATTCCTTGTACAATTCCCAAAAGAGAAGCATGGCCGGTCGCTTTTACAATGAACCAGTTTAACCCAAAAATAAATAACGCATCGCCCAATCTAGACACAAAAGGACTAAAAAATAAAGGCCAACTAAATTCCTGTTTAAATCGCTCTTCCATTTTGACACTTCCCCTGTAGTAAGTCTCTCCATTCTACAAGAATTTTTAGCAAGGAACAAGGGAGAATCCGCTTTATATCTAGGATCAGACGAATAAATTGCCGCAATCATCACAAACTTTTTCTAAATTAAAACTAACAACCATCACGAATTTTTTTAATTCGTCATAATTGTTAGTTTTTGGTAAAACAACTTATTTAACTGGATTGTTCTTGAGACCATTTTTATCTGTAAAATCAATAAATCCAACATTGTCATCGATTGCACCGCCATCTCCGGTCAGTTGCAGGGTGCCAAGATGTGAGTTCAACTTGATAGTCATGTTTTCTTCCAAATCTGCTGCTGAATAATCTTTAATTAATAAATCACCAATATTCGAATGAACAACGGCATTATAACCATCAATTGGCATATCATTACCCACAATATTAATTGTAAACTGCACTTGCATATGAATCATGGCATGTTGCGAATAGGCACCCACACCATCCTCAAACGTTAACAATAATTTTTTTGATTCATCTAAATGTTTTTGAACTTTATTTGCCGCGGCAGAATCAAACTGAATTTTCATTTCAATTGACCTCCTATAATTTTTCCTTATTGTATTCGCTTTCTAGATTAAAACCAAGCAAAATTACTTGGCTATCATGCGAAATGTTATATGCTATGATTATAAATAGAAAACAAACGAGGAGCTTTTCAATGGAAAAATTCGAAAAATATCATCCAATTTTGACAACGCATTTCACCCTTGACTGGTTAACAGCCACCAAAGTAAAAGACATTTACGCCTTACGTCATGACACTTCGATTGCAGCCATGAGCGGTCGCAATTTTGACCAGGATATTAAAGAAACCGCCGATTATGTCAACAAGATGATGCGCTTAATTATGCATAATGATTCATTACTTTGGGGAATCTCCGATCGTAAAACTGAAGAATTTTTAGGCACTTTTTGCATTTGGAATTTCAACGATGACAAAACAACTGCTGAAGTGGGTTTCGAAATTCTTAGTGATCATCAGGATCATGGCATCATGTCTGAAGTTTTAAGTCACATGATTAATTTTGCCTTTACCGAACTCAAGTTAACAACTCTTTATGCCGTAACGGCGCAAACAAATTTGGCTTCGCGTACCGTGCTTACCAAAAGCGGCTTTACGCCTGATTCAAATTATCCCGGAGAAAAAGGAACGATCAGCTTCAGCCTAACCGCTCCTAAAAATTAATCATTATACCATTCTAGTTTTTCCAAACTCTTTTTAAGGGCGTCTACCGATTTTTGATGATCTTCGGTTACCACGTCCTTTTTTGTATACACTCTTTTTGCTGATTCAGGTGCAGTTGGTTTGATCGCTGTTTTCTTAACCTCAGTCGTCTTCGCACCCATTTGATCCATCGTTTGATTTAGCAAAGTATCTACAAAAACATTTCCGCGATTAGTCGCATGACCCTTTGTCCAGTAATAATGCAGATTTGGGAAGTGACCCAGCAACTGATCTAATTGCCGCCACAACTCACTGTTAGCAAGTGGTTGACCAGAACCGCGTTTCCAACCCCGTCGCTTCCAACCAGCTAACCATTGTTTTTGAATCGCATTTAACACATATTGAGAATCCGCAACAATCGCAATTTTTGCTTTGGAATCAAGATTAGTTTCCAGCCATTTCAGTGCCTCAATTAAGGCCATAATTTCCATTCGATTATTTGTAGCACCAAATTCACCTTTAGAATCGGAATACTGCTGTCCATCTGTCTCTATTAAATAGGCCCATGCAGCCTTATCCTGCTTTTTAACATGACCGCCGTTAACGTTACCCGTATTGCGTGAACCGCCATCTGTGTAAACCACAACCGGTTCTGTCGGGTTCTCTGCCGTTTGGTGAACAACATTCTTGACTGTTTTTGAAACAGACTGATCACCCTTTAACCACTGTTGTGCTTCTTCACGTGTGGCAAAGCCCTTATATCTTGCACCAGAATAGCCGTCAATCTGCTTTTTTGTTTCATTCCAATCAGTAAAAATACCGGTTTTCTTACCTTTTGCAACAGCATAAAATTTCTTTTTAGTTGCCATTTTAATTCCTCAATTCAAATTTAATCGTTTGTAGTTAATTGAACCACATTGTTAAAACACGTTTCAAGCCATTTTTAAACAAAAAATTCCTCTAGGATAAGTTTAATACTTTTGTATCAACTTATCCTAGAGGAACTGAACTCGTTATCCGAAACGGAATCATCAGCATTCAAAATTGCTAGACCTCGAATTTCTTATTAGTTTGCGTACCGAAGTACTTGACCGTCAGTTTTTTCGTTTAACTTGTTAAGTGCTTCTGTGATGGTTACACCACTAGCTTTAATGTTTGAATCGTGTTTGTCACTAGCCCAGAACAACTGTGTTTTCGTGTCCAAAGCAATACGGTAACTACGATTACTAAAGTTTCCAAATCTCATTGTAAAACCCTCTTTCCTTTTGTTTCTCAACAAAGGTCTCAATGAGATACGAAATATCAATGATTCAAAATGAATATATTTTTTGCAGCCGCGTTCTTCCCTTCAAAAATGATATGTCGTACCAAAATACCTTTGTTCGATTGCAATTACCAATTTTCTAATCACAATCGTCATTTATTAGAGTAACATCAAACAAGGGTAAAACGCAAATAAAAAGCTTGCCCAAATATCAATCCAGGATCTAGTTTAATTCATTTTTTTAAACGTAAATTTTGGAACAGATCCTTGAAACTGAGCAATTTTAGTCAATTTATCTTTTAAGGCGTTCTGATTCGTTTTGCTGATCACTAGCCAATGATTAATTGTAAATTGGATGTAGTTTTTCTTAATTTGTTGCGTCCAATAACCAGTCAGATTTCCATTAATAATAATCGGTGCGCGTAAAATACCATTTTTAGTCCACATTACTTTTTGCATCTCTGGCTTCATCAACCAATTTTTATCTGCATATCCTGTTAAACTGGCATCAAACGGTGCTGCAATTAGGACCTTGGCTTCTAATTCATCGGTTAATGCCTGTAACTGACTTTGGGAGTATGCTCGTAAATTTACCAGTTTTGACTGTTCAAATTGGTTATGTGCTTTTGCAATTAACTCCCACACTGGCCGAACCACGGAAACTTTAATTCCGGACCAACGTACAAAATCAGTTAAACTCGCGGGTTCAAAACCCTTCAAATAACGACGAATCAGAGTTGCAACTGATTTCGACCCTTTCTGTGGCTTAGTTGCGATAATTCGCCAATTTTGCGTTGAAGAAGTAGCATCAAAGTACAAATAACCCTTCATTGTCAAAACCTGTAAAACAACATAAATAAACCGACCATCTAGGTCTAACGTTGGAAATTGTTGGTGTAACTCGGTTAAGACATCTTCACGCATCAACGTTGTGTGCTGCTGCAATAACTGTTTAATTACTTCAGCTACTGCTAAAATTTGATCTTTTTGTCCTAAAAAATAAGCTGCCGGAATTTTTTCACTACTTCTGGCATTAACCACCAATTGAAAACCAGCCAGACTAAATAAATGCAATGTCCATCGCTGTCCCCAAGCGCGAACAATCTGCTGTTGTTGAGCCATTTTCATAATGGTGTCTAAATTTGCATTTTGTGTATGTAATTCCCAATTTAACCATGCTGTTTGTGGCTGCTGACTTTGAATGCCAACAATTCTTTCAATCGCCTCAGTTGGATCCTCAAAAGGATGCAATAATCCTTGATTAGCCAATCGTACCGCTCTTAATTGTTTAATTTCCATATGATTTCCTTTGTAGAAGTTCAAGATTCTTTTATTAGTATAGCAAGAATTGTTAGGTTATTTTTGGATAAAGCTAAATTTTCCCTTAAAACCGCTTGATAAAACAAAAAGAGAACCCTAAGCACAACTTCCGTGGGATTGCGATCCCGCCTCCATCCTCTTGTCTGTTTTTTTCCGCTGAGCTCTAGGACCGCTCGACAAAACAAAAGGCGGAAATTAAGCATGATTCCCGCGGGATACGATCCCGCCTCCATCCTCTTGTTTGCTTTTTTCCACTGAGCCCTAGGACCGCTCGACAAGTCAAAAAGAGAACCACAAGCACAACTCCCGCGGGATTGCGATCCCGCATACATCACTCCTTACCCTGCTTTTCTCCGCTGAGCTCTAGGACCGCTCGACAAAACAAAAGGCGGAAATTAAGCATGATTCCCGCGGGATTGCGATCCCGCATACATCATGCTTAATTTCCGCCTTTTACCGTTTTGTCTCGCGCACTCTTCTCTATCCCTTACTCAAAATATACATGAAGAAGATAAACACAAAGAACAACCCATACATAATCGGATGCACTTCCTTACCCTTCTTCGCCGCAATCATCGTAATCGGATACGTAATAAATCCAAGCGCAATCCCATCCGAAATACTATATGCCAGTGGCATTCCAATCAAAATCAAGAACGATGGAATCGCAATCTCCATCTTTTCCCATGACACATGCTTCATCGACTGCGCCATCAACACTCCCACAATAATCAATGCCGGTGCCGTCACCTGATTCGTCACCACCGTCAACAACGGTGAGAAAAACATTCCTAAAATAAACAGCACACCCGTTGTGACCGCCGTCAATCCTGTTCGACCACCAACCGCAATCCCGGCTGACGATTCCACATACGCACCCACCGGTGAAGTTCCCAATACTGATCCTGCCAACATCGCCGTTGAATCTGACATCAATGCCTTACCTACCCGTGGCATCTTATTATCCTTCATAAATCCAGCCTGCTGCGCCAAACCAACCAATGTACCAGCCGTATCAAAGAAGGTCACCAGCAAGAAGGTCAACACAACAACCCACAATTGAATCGTATTAATATCGCCAATATGACGAACGCCTACCATAAATGTAGGCTTCAAACTTGGTGCTGCAGAGACCCATTGTGAAGGGCCCTTAATTAGTCCAGTTACCAAACCTAAAACGGCAGTAGCAGCCATCCCAATAAAAATACCACCTGGTACGCGACGAACCATCAAAATAGAAGTTAAAATTAATCCGAAAATAGTCAACCAGGTGGTCGCCACGCTCAGTGATCCCAAACCAACGACCGTTGACTTGTTTGCCACAATCAAACCACCATCGTGCAATCCGATAAACGCAATAAACAAACCGATTCCACTTGAAATTGCATATTTTAAATCGGCTGGAATTGCATTAATAATCATTTCTCGTAATTTAAAAATTGTAATCACAATAAATATTAATGAAGCCACAAAAACACCGGCTAAAGCAGTTTGCCAAGGAATCTTCATCCCGATACAAACTGAGTAAGCAAAGAACGCATTAATTCCTAACGCAGGAGCCGTTGCAATGGGATACTTTGCAAGTACACCCATTAAAATACATCCCAATGCACTAGCTAAAGCAGTTGCAGTGAAGACCGCCCCTTTATCCATCCCCGAAGCACCTAAAACACTTGGATTAACGAATAAAATGTAAGCCATCGAAATAAAAGTAGTGAAACCTGCCAAAATTTCACGTTTTACCGTGGTATGTAACTGGTCAATCTGAAAATAATTATTAATCTTTTCTCCCATAATTGCTTTCTCCCTTAGCATTACTGATTCAAAACTAAAAACTAGTTTTGTTCGTGTTTTGCTCTTGAAACAACAATATATATCTTACGATAAAATTCATTCAATGTAAAACACAAACTTTAATTAATTTAAAAAACAGTTCATTATTAAAAATAAGTTAATTGCGGTTCTTCGTTCTCACGTCACGATTAAATTAGCCTCGTATTTCTTTGCATAAGGGTGTATAATTCATGATTATGACAGTGTGTCACATCAAACACACGAATGTAAACTTTAAAGGTGGTTATTAAATTATGAAAAAGTTTTTACCGGGGATCATTGGCCTTGCTGCCATTTTCGCACTTGCTGGATGTGGCAACCAGAAGCTAACCGTGGGAGCATCAACTAAAACGCCGAGTGGCATGGTTGCTGTAATTAAGGGTAAAACCAACAAAGATGCCAAGATTAGCTATCAAGTTAAAGGCCAATCCAAAAAATCAGTTAAAAATACTGATGGCGCGTATGTTATTGAAGTACCCGCAACCACAAAAACGCAAAACGTTACAGTAACTTCAAAAAAAGGTTCCAATACAATCACTAAAAAGGTGACGATTAAAAAAACCAAAGCTTTGGCAAAATATCAAACAATTGCCTCTAAATATAATCAAGCTGTAATTGGTATGTCGTTATCTAAATCAACACAGAAAAAGGCACAAGAATTAGCTGCCGCCGAAAAGAAAGCAAAAGCTTCTAGCTCAACTACTACTTCCGCTGCTAAGGCTAAAGCTGCAATTGCTAAATTACCGGCGAGTCAACAGAAAAAGGCTCTTGTTAAACTTCAGGCTGAACAAAAAGAAATGCTCGCTTTACAAAAAGAAGCTAAAGAAGTTCAAGCAGCCATGGCTTCAGCAAAGAAGAAAAACAAGGACAAATTACTCCCAACAAACCTAAACAATGGTGTTCAAAATGTCATCACTCAAAAGAATTACATGGTGCGTGCAAACTACCAAGACAAGAATTTGATGGGTCTTACGTTAATCGTTCCAGTTAAAGCAATGAAAAAATCAAGCGGTCAAAAAGATTTTGGAACGGTCTTTGCGTTGCTAACTAGCGAAGTTGGTGCTAAACCCAAATCCGTAATGAAACAATTTAAAAAAGTTCAAAAAGACGCCAAAAACAGTACCAGTACTTCCACCACTACTCACGTGATCAAATCAAACGGTGTTAAATTTCAGGTTGGCTATTCAACAACCCATCTGTACATTTACATTACCCGATAGATGGAAGTTAAAAAGACCAACTAATTATGCTTACAAGCGTAATTAGTTGGTCTTTTTTGGTTAACCTTTGTATGTTTTTAGAGTGCTTTTCCTTTATAGCCGAAACGTGCAAAAGGGAGCAGCTTCTTCCGTATAGCTACAAAACCCCAACGATTCCTAAACCGAATCATTGGGGTTCCTAGGCTATACTCAGAAGCTAAACGCTCCCTTTTGCACTCTTTTTTACCAGATTTGCACCCGTTTTTCCGGCTTCAAATACATGCCATCTCCCGGTTGCACCCTAAACGTCTCATAAAACTCGTCAAAGTTCTTCACCTGCACATTTGCCCGCAACTTCGCCGGCGCATGCACATCAATCGACAACAACAATTGTTCATACTCCTTCGTTGCCTTACTTCGCCATACCCTTGCCCAGTTCACAAAGAATGCCTTCAAATCTGGATCATCCGTATGCTTTGCCGCCTCTAACGCACAGCTCAAACCACCATCATCAGCCACATTTTCCGTCACCACCAACTTACCATTCACCTTACCGCCCGCAAATGGCAAACCGTCAAATTCTTCAATCATCGCTTGGGAACGTTTCTTGAATTCCTTCATATCTGTTTCCGTCCACCAATTATGCAAACTACCATTTTCATCAAACAACGCACCATTCGGATCAAATGCATGTGAAATTTCATGTGCCATCACAGCCCCAATTCCACCATAATTCTCACTCGCACTTTGTTTCAAACTATAAAATGGTGCCTGCAAAATTGCAGCTGGGAAACAAATCAAGTTTCCTTCTGGCGAATAGTAGGCATTAACCGTATCCGCACTCATTTCCCACTTTTCTTTATCAACCGGTTTGTTATATTTACTTAATTGGTCTTCCGTAAAAATTTTGGCAAATTTCTGAACGTTACCTAACAACGTTCCGCCATCTGCAACCGCAGTCGTCTGCAATCGTTTGTAGACTTCCTCCATCTTGTCAGGATAACCAACATGAATATCCATCGCACTCAGCTTAACCACCGCTTTTTCACGAGTAGCCTTACTTAGCCACGTATTATTTTGCAAACGTTGCTTATACACGCCTGTCATGGCTACAACCATGTCATGCACATCCTGTTTAGCCTTTTCGCCAAAGTATTTCTTGCCATAATAATCGCCAACAACTTGGCTAAACGTGCGTCGAGCAAGATAAAAAGCACTCTTTTGTTGCTTCATAGCTTCCTTTTGGCCTGATAATGCACGATGATAAGTTCCGCTTACTTGACGGAATTCTTCACTAAGATACCCAGCCAACTGTGTAATCGTATTTACAATCAGCCAGTTTTTAAAGGCTGGGAAGGTCTCTTCATTAACAACTTTTGTAAAGTTTTCAAAGAATTTTGGCTCCGTGACGATCACTTGTTTTGGTGTTTCGCCTAATAAATCACTGATGGCATCGCCTACCTTGAATTCACCCAATTCTTTAACAAATTCAGAAAATTCAATCGGATTATACAGCTTGGCAACGTCGCTCATTTCCTCGGAGTTTTTCTTAAAAGGTGCCATCGAAGCATCAAACTTTTTAGCGTCCGCCACAATTTTTTTGGCTTCATCTTCAGATTTGCCCACCATGGTTAGTAACTTTTCGGCCATTTGTGTGAAGACTGCCAATAACTGTGGACCTGCCTGATTATCTTTATCATAATAGGTCTTATCAGGTAGAATCAAACTACCACCTTCTGCCCAAAGAACATTCAATTTGGTTTTCCCTTGGCTCTTCAAATCAGGTTCAACACCAATATCAAAAGGAACCGGGAAACCTGTTAAAATCCAGTCTTTAAACTGTTTATTGAGATCTTCAAAACTAGAAATTGCTTCTACTTTTTCAAGAAATGGCTTTAAAGGCGTTGCGCCATCCTGATCGCGTTTTTCAAAGTTGGCAGCAACATCATAAAACTTCAAAAATTCAGTGATCAATGGGTCATCATTCGTAAGTTTGCCAGCTTTCATATCAGCAAAATCGCCCATTAACTTCTCATCTACATCATCGACTAAATCCATGAATCCGCCTGTAGATGAATGGTCACTAGGAATCTCCGCCTTTTTGATCCATTCTCCATTTATTGCATCATAAAAGTCATTTCTTAATTTGGTTGCATCTGCCATTTTTATCCCATCCCTTTATTTTCAGATAGCCATAGTATAGCGCATTTTTAATTTTCTCACAAAATTTTAATTTTACGATACAGCATTACTAATATAATCACGTAATGTTTTTCCTTTTAACCCGGCACTAATCCCAATTAAGAGTTTAATTCGTGCCTTGGGACCGTTTAGACCTTGGCAAAAGGTGACACCCATGCGTTCCAGATCAATGCCACCACCAGGATAATCATAAATAGGTTCTGCCACACCGTTATAGCAGCGAGAAACCATCACCACTGGGATTTGATCTGTCAAAAGATGTTTGATCGCACCAACTGTTTCTAATGGCATGTTGCCCGCGCCCAATCCTTCAATGACGAGTCCGTTAGTATCTGTTTTATCCAAACACTCTAGCAAACTAGCTGGCATTCCAGCATATGCTTTTAACAAATAAACGTTATGTTTTAATTTATCAATTGGCATAACCGTTTGTTGAATAAGTTCCTGGAAGTAATGAATGCCACGCTTGCCTACAAGCCCGATTGGACCAAAAGTAGGTGTTCGAAAAGTGTCCACATTAGTAGTGTGCGTCTTTGTCACATAACGCGCCGTGTGAATTTCATCATTCATTACCACTAGCACGCCTTTATCAGTGGATTCATCGGCAGCTGCCGTTAAAATCGCACTTTGAAAATTATAAACACCATCCGACCCAATTTCATTCGAAGATCGCATCGCTCCGGTCAATACAATTGGTAAATGATTGGGCAGCGTGAGATCTAAGAAATAAGCTGTTTCTTCCAAAGTATCTGTCCCATGCGTAATCACAATACCATCATAATCCTCAGATTCGGCCTGTTGTACTCTTTTTTGAATCACCAGCATATCTTCAGGCGTAATGTGTTCAGAAGGTTTATTTAAAACGGCTTCATTCGTTAATTCAATGTTGTCATCAATAAAACGACTATCCAACAATGGATTTTCCTTATTTGTTGAAACTTCACCAAGATCGTTGGCTGACATCGAAATAGTACCACCAGTATGTAACGCTAATATTTTTTTCAATCGTTTTCCTCCGTTTTCAAGATCATCTCTAGTCTTGATTCTAATAGATTTTTTGATCAGTTACTAGACCACTTGCTTAATTCAAACTTAAATATTTTCTTGCGTTTAAAATTCGGTAGTTTACACCCTTGAATAAAGGTTTAAAATAAAATTAATATGTAAAATAACAGGTGACATATAATGACTAAAAAACAACAAAAGTGGCTTTTATTTTACCAAATAGTCATCGGTGGTTTGGCGCTACTCTCTAGTGGCATTGCCTTTTCAACTTTCTTCACACATGTTAATCTTTTAACCGGCTCTCTGGGTGTATTTATGAATAGTACACTGGGTATTTTTTGGATCGATTATTTAGTTCGACTTATTCTTTCTAAAAACAAAAAATCTTTTCTTATTAATAATTCCTTTGATATGTTAGGGCTAGTTCCTTTGCATCCCGTTTTTGCCGTTTTTCGAATCGAACGTGTGATTCGAATTGTCCGTTATTATCATTTGTTCTGGCGATTGGGTCTAGATGGCAAACTTACTAAAGCGGTACATCGATTTTTCTACTCTACCGGTTTTGTATACCTTCTCTATGCCAGTGTCGTCATCCTCGTGTTAAGTGCACTGCTTTATTCAATTGTTGAAAAGATTTCGCTTGCAAACGCCTTGTGGTGGGCAATTACAACTGCTACAACTGTTGGATATGGTGATATTTTTCCCCACACTTCAATCGGTAAAATTATTGCTTCCGTCTTGATGCTAGGCGGAATTGGTTTTATTGGTTTATTGACTAGTACAATTACCGGGTTTTTCACATCAAACAATGCCAATGTAGAAAACACAGATTTAACTTTGTTACTACAAAAGATTGATGATCTGTCTGATCAAGTCACGCAATTACAAAAACAGGTCGCAAAGAATCAAAAAAAACCACATCATAAAAAGAAATCATGAACCAGTAAGAGAGATTGGAAAATGAGTATTTTTCCAATCTCTCTTATTAACTACATAAAAATAAACATTAAAGTACCTAATCTGTGAACTTCACGGCTGTCCCATAGGCAGCGACCGTTTCCATATCCTGACTAATCGAATCAGAATCAAAGCGCATCATAACTACCGCATCGGCACCCATTTCAACAGCATTATCTCTCAAACGCGTAATGGCTGTATCGCGTGCTTCTGTCAAAAGTTCTGAATAGGCCTTAATCTCGCCACCCACAATATTTTTAAGTCCAGCACCAATATTTTTAATCACATTTTTTGACTGGGTTGTCAGTCCAAACACTTCACCAATAATTTCATAATTATGACCGGGAATATTTTCCGTCGTCGTTACTAAAATTTTGTCTGCCATTTGAATCTCCCCTATCTTTTTTTCTAAACGCTGCTTAACCCCTGTATTATAGCATGAACGGGAATTCGATAGATATTATTCAAACACTTTATAGTTAAAAACACTTTCCGCTGAGCTCTAGGACCGCTCGACAAGTCAAAAAGAAAATCCTAAGCATGATTACTGCGGGATCGCCATGCTGCATACTGCTCTTTGCTTGCTTTTTTCCGCTGAGTTCTAGGACCGCTCGACAAAACAAAAAGAGAATTCTAAGCATGATTACTGCGGGATCGCGATCCCGCATACCGCTCTTCGCCTGCTTTTTTCCGCTGAGCTCTAGGACCGCTCCTACCAATGGTGCCACCAAATACAACCAGTAGTGACTCATCGCCGAACCGCCCGCAAACAACGCCGGTCCAAAACTTCGTGCCGGATTCAACGATCCTCCCGTCAAATTCAACGCCACTATAATCATCAACGCCAACGTAATTCCAATTACCAAACCCGCAAAGTTTGCATTTCCCCATTTATTACTCGTTACCAACAAAATAACCAAAATAAACAAGAAGGTGACCAACGTTTCCGTAATGAACGCTCCGCCCACCGAAATATTTGGAAAATCCGTTTGACCCAAATTCTTTGTAGACAATCCTAATTCATGCACCAAATCAAACACAATCGCCGATGCCACAATTGCACCGATAAATTGTGAAATTACATACCCTACAAAATCCTTTAAACTCAATCGTTTATTCAATAACATCGCCAATGATACCGCCGGATTAAAATGACCACCCGAAATGGCACCCACCGAGTATGCCATTATCGTAACTGCCAGTCCAAACGCCAATCCAATCGTTAACACGCTTCCCTTACCAATCGTGACCGTGTTGCAGTTCCGACAAAAACTAATACAAATGTTCCAATAAGTTCAGCTAAATATTTTCGCATTATGCCATCTCCTCTACACATTATAAATAATGAATGCTTTCTATCTACTAAAAATCATAGATTAAAATATAAAAATAAACAATCTTAAACTATCCCGGAATGTCAACTCAAGTGCAACACCATGGATCCGGGCCGTGAGCTAGCTTGCCAGCGCGGCCTCAATAAGCCCAGCAGCGTTAGCGTAGTCGAGTGTCATGCGATGCTTTTGATTCAGCGCATCTTGAACCTTTGCGATATCATCATCAGAGAAGCCATGTAGTGATAGACCTTTGGGGATGTACTCTCGAATCAGGCCGTTCTGGTTCTCGTTACTGCCACGTTCCCAGGGCGAGTACGGATGTGCAAAGTAAATTTGAGTCCCTTGAACTTGGTCCAACAGCTTAAATTCCGAACCATTATCAAAAGTGATGGTCTTAAAGTAGTTAGGATGCTGATTGATAGTGGCTTGCAGTGTATTTAAGCAGGTGTCCGCGTGGTAATCGGGAATCTTGACGATGATCTCATAGCGAGTCCGCCGTTCGGTCAGGGTCATCAAGGCTGGTTCACTAGCCTGACGCTTGCCTTTGACTAGATCACCCTCCCAATCACCAAAGCGTTCACGGTTATTAACAGCGTCAGGTCGTTCATCAATCGAAGTACCAGCCAGCCGCTTGTTTTTGCGCGAGTGGTTGTGACGATTGGACTTTACATGGCGCCGCAGCTTGACCGGCAGGTCGATATTCTTAATGTCTAAGCGGGCTTGATCAATATACCGATAAACGGTCGGCGTTGAGGGGCACGGCTTGTCGGGATGAGTCTGCTTAAAGGCGTGCACGAAACCATCGACACTATCGATCCGTGGTCGTCGCTTGAGCGCTGTTTTAAGCATTTTGAAGAATAGCCAGCAGACTTCCTCTAATCCTCTGAAACGGCAATTTTGACGAGCCTTCTCGTGACGAATTTGGCTAGTATCCGCAAAGTATTTAGTGAAAAATAGATAGTCAGAATTACGCTGTTGAACAGTACCACGTTTGATTTCGCGTGAGATAGTGCTGCGACTGCGGTTGATCAGGCGCGCAATATCAGCTTGGGATTTTCTAGCATTCAAATACGCTTCGATCTTGCCTCTTTCTTCTGGGGTAAGTTGTTGATAATGTTTGGTAGTGCTATTCTTGAATTGGGTCATGGAGATGTCCTTTCTTTAGAGCTTAGGTACTTTAAGTTTAGGTCTCCATGGCCTATTTGTATAATTTGAACTTGTTGCACTTAGATTTTAAATTCGGGAATCTTAAACTATTAAAAACTTGCTACAAATTTTAACCATCCCTTAAAATCAAGGAAAACACTTGTTTATATAGCGTAACTTTCTTCTTGTTATGGTAAAATGTAACTAATACGCGTGGTGCTAGTTCGTTATAAAATCAAAAAAGCCTAAATTGTATACCAATATCGTCAATTCAATCTTTAATTGAAAACCAAATAGACTACGGGTGAGATTGGTTTCAATCCCAAATTGCTGGGCTAAAATTGAAAAGCGTGACTCTATTGTCCGCCGTAACGCCTTGAGTTGACGTTTATTATGCTGTTTAGCACCTTTCATATTAGAACGATAAGGCGTCCATAAGTTATAGCCTAGGGCTCTAAAACTGGTCTTGAGTTTTTTCCCAACATAACCAACATCGGCCAAAATATTGGGACAAGGACAACCGCTAATTAGCTCAGGCGCTACCTTAGCATCATGAACTGAGGCTGCCGTGATCACATAATTCAGAATATAGCCATTAGCCGTGACGACCATGTGGGTTTTAAACCCATAAAATGGCATTTTCTTGGTGGCATTATAGCCAATGTTGGCCTTCCCAGCAAAAATTCTAACTCTGAAATTACGAACTTTGGCACATAGTGGGTTGGGTAAACTGTCGATAATCGCTAGGTCGCCCGAATGAGCATAATCCTTAGTGATACCTGAGCGAATGGCATTGACTACTGCCAGTAATTGTTGCGCGCGGCGGTTGAAACGTGAACGTGATACCACCATTTGCCGCGGCATAAACGCTGCCATCAGATAATAGAAGCGGCGTTGCGATTGAATTCCCAGTGTGACTTGTAAGCACAGTAAAGCTAAAAGTTTAATATCAGTAATTTTAGTATGTTCAACGTTGCGCCGCTCAATGACGCTACGCGGACAATAACGCTGATAAAGCAATGAACATAACTGGTAAAAGTAATGGAAACTAACTTGTAATTCGTGACGATTTTGCTTAAACTTGAGGTGGTTCAACACAGTTATTACTCCTTTTAAGTTTTGTCACTTATGAGTCTAACTGGGTTGGACTTTTTTGTTAAATTTCTAAATGTTACAAACTAGCACCACACGTAACTAATATATCTTAGGGGGAATGACCATGAGCCAAGTCGATGTCGCATTAATTACAGAACCAACTGCTAAACAATTTTTAACCGATTATAAAGAACAAAAACGAAATAACAACGTGCCTGAGCTCGAAACCCAAGGCCATTTTATTTTACCCGACTACAAATTGACCAGACAGCGTAAAGCTTTTAAAATTATGAAACACACCTATTTAACAAAGCACTACAAATCTTATATCGCCTTTGATTCTGATAATGGACATACATTATGGATGAAAAACTTTGCCAGTCTGACTGAAGCTGTGTTTTGGCTTGAAACCGGCTTAGACATTGGCGATACAGATACTCGTTCCACTTATAAAGACTGGAAAATTAAACATCAGGATGCCATTGACGACTTAAAGGATCAATTACGTCAGTTAAAGAAAAAAAGAACCCAACAGGTTCCGCTAGATAATGCTAATTAATTTTCAAACCACGTGCCCACCTACTTTTGTGTAGATGAGCTTTTTTATTTAAACTGCACATTATATTACAAAATAACGAATTTTCTAAGTTTACTTTAATTGCATTGACATTTCTAAGTTACTTCCCTGTAACATTAAATACGTATCATAGTCAGTATACAATTCGTGCGGGGGTAACTTCTAATATGAAATACATAGTTAAAATATTCGCAATTCTAGCCATTTTTATCGGAATCACTGCCGCTCATGCTACACAAGCAAAGGCAGCTACTACTTTTCGAGTCGTTTCAACGAAAAACGTCACTCCAAAGTCCTACATTCGTTCTAGCGCCAAGGGTTCTCTTTATAATTTGAACGGAAAATTACCATATGTTAGTTTTAAGGCTGTTCATCAACTCAAAAATTATCCAAGAACTACTTTTCGAGTTACAAAATCACGTGTTATTTTAAGAAATGGTGTTAAAAAGACTTACTATTATGCTATTAGTACAAACGGTCGTGCTGCTGGATGGGTGTGGCATGGTTATTTAAAAGTTAAACCCGGTACAGCTACTTATGCTAAAGTTTATAGTCAAGCTCGCAAACAACTAGGTAAACGTTATGTTTACGGAGCAGTTGGTCCAAATTCATTTGACTGTTCTGGTTTTTCAAAATATGTTTACAAAAAGTCAATCAACAAGACGCTTCCTAGAACTGCACAATCTCAATACAATAGTTATAAGAAGACTTCTACAAAAACACGTAAAGCTGGCGACCTCGTATTCTTTGGTTCCAGTAAAAAACGAATTTCACACGTTGGTATCTATGTTGGCAATGGCAAAATGATTGATGCTCAGAACCGTGGCGTTGTGACAGAAAAAGTTGTTTCACCTTGGTGGCATTGCGTTGGATATTGCCGACCAGCAACTCTAAGTTAATCATCAATCAAGTAGTACTTCGGTGCTACTATTTTTTTGTTCATTTTTCTATAATCTCCAATCGGAATACTGTACAATAATGGTAACAAAACAATTAGGAGGTCGATTAAATTGACAACTGAAAACAAAATATTAAGTTCACTTTCCTATTTAAGTATCTTATTTTTACCAGTGCTTTTCCCCTTAATTGTCTGGATTCTCACAAGTGATCGTCCACAAACACGTCATTATGCTGCGAATGCATTAATTGTTCATCTTTTCCCTGCCCTACTGTTATTTGTAATTTTGATCATTGCAGGTATTACCGGTTTCTTTACCCATGACGCTTCTTCCGTTGGTTGGATGATGGTGTTTCTTGCAGGTCTATTTGCCATTGTGGGAATTGGATTTTTCATCTACAGTATTTACAAAGGAATCAAAATTCTTGTCGATTAACTAAATCTTAATATTCTCCTAAAGCCTTGTGTAACGGTACTTTTTCACAGAGGCTTTTTATTTTTCCAAAAGAAGTGCACTAAATGTTGCAAGCGGTTACATGATGTGCTAATATAATAAGTGAGGAAAGGGAATGAAAGATTTCCGATTAACTCAAACTTCTCAAAGCGCTTTAGGTCAGTCGATAGTTGCCGATGGTGATCTAACGTAGAAGCGCAACTGGGAATCATGTAGTGAAGGCTTATCAATCATGGGCATCGCGTAAAAGTTTTGCTTGTTGAAAAACATGTGAGCAGTTTACAGTCAGATTATGTACGTTGGCTCAAAAGTTTTGATGCGCAACTCATGAGAGTATGAACAGATACCTTGAGTTATGAGCGTCGGTTTCCAAGGTTTTGATGTTGAAGAACATTATGAGCAGATAAAGTTAGTACTTGGCTCAAAAGTCTAGATGTGCGATTGATAGGTGCATGATTCTTTGGTAATATTGCAACGGATTTTTGGTAGATATGTAGTTGAACTTCGGTTTAAGTGGGTGTTGCCAATGACAAGTGAAAATGTAAGCTAGAAGTAGCTTACAGAGTGACAAATCATTTCAAGAATTACAGTAGTGTTTAGTAAGTAACAAGTACGTTTGCGGAGGTATTTAGGATAGAAAAACTAATTTCTTCCAAAACCGTCTTTAATCACCGTTAGCCTGTATTTTGTGTATGTATCACGTGGGATTCAAACTTACGCTGATCACAATTAGCAGATTTTGATAACAACGATCACAGGTAGGTCAGGTTCACGACGGTAGAACAATTGAACAATGAAGGTGTAAAGTTATTAACAATTTTGGTATTGAAGAAGTTAATCGCGAAAACCTTTCCTCGTAGGTAGACTTTAAGCTTTGAGAAGAACTTAAAGTCTATCTTTTTGTATAAAGTGAGCGTAATAAACCGGGTAAGAAAAAGAAAGTAAGTGTGTTGGAGGTGGGATCGCAATCCCACTGGAAACATACTTACTTTCTTTTTCTTGGTTTATGAAGCTGTCCTCAACTACTAAAAAATATGAATTGTGTTGTTGGAGACGGGATCGCAATCCCGTTGGAAACATACTTACTTTCTTTTTCTTGGTTTATGGAGCTGTCCTCAACTACTAAAAGTTAAAAATCAAAATCACTTCAATAACTTTGGTATCAGACAACGAGAAGTGTTTTGTACTTTCAACCTTTAAGCCAAAAATAAAAAAGCACTTACCTTTTACCGGCGTAAGTGCTTTTACAAATTAATTATTAGCTTCTTTCCGCTTCTTCTTTGCTGAAACGGTTGTTGAATAATGGACTAACTGGTTTGTTTTCGTGAATTAAACGAATAGCTTCACCAATTAATGGACCAACAGAAATTTGCGTAATTTTTGAAATTTTCTTTTCTTCTGGTAAATTAATCGAATCCGTCACAATCAACTGCTTGATTGGTGAATTAGCAATTCTTTGAATAGCTGGACCAGATAATACTGGATGAGTACAACTTGCATAAACTTCAGTTGCACCAGCATCCATCAAAGCTTGAGCACCAAGCGTGATCGTTCCAGCCGTATCAATCATATCATCAATCATGATACAACGTTTGCCCTTCACTTCACCAATAATGTTCATAACTTCAGCCACATTTGCACGTGGACGACGTTTATCAATGATAGCAATTGGTGCCTTTAGGAATTCAGCTAATTTACGAGCCCGTGTCACCCCACCATGATCAGGTGAAACCACAACGGAATCTTTATCCAAATGATGTTCAATAAAGTAGTCCGCCAACAATGGTGCTCCCATCAAGTGATCCATTGGAATGTCAAAGAATCCTTGAATTTGGGCAGCATGCAAATCAAGCGCAATAATACGGGTTGCACCAGCCCTTTCAATCATATCTGCTACTAGTTTAGCAGTAATTGGTTCACGTGAACGAGCCTTACGATCCTGACGTGCATAGCCATAATATGGAATTACCACATTAATTGTTTGTGCACTTGCTCGTCTTAGCGCATCGATCATGATTAGAAGCTCCATCAAGTTGTCATTTACGGGTGCCGAAGTGGACTGAATAATGTACACTTGGTCTCCACGAATACTTTCCTCAATGTTAATTCTAATTTCACCATCGCTAAAACGATCAACAGACGTCTTACCTAGCTTAACACCAACTGCTTTAGCGATTTTTTCCGCTAAAGGCTTGTTTGAATTCAAAGCAAAGATCTTCAGCTTTGGATCAGAATATTGTCCAGACATGAAATCCTCCAATAACGATTTTTAAGAATCTGTTCGATTACCACTATATATAATAATTCATTTGAGGCTTCAAAAGCAAGCGTATTTCCTATGCAAACGGTAAATAGTTAAACTTGTCTTCGAAACTTAATACCAAGTTTTTAATCCTATTTCTTCGCCTGATCTGCTTCTTCTTGTTTAACTGCATCATAAACAGGTAATTTCTTGAAATATCCTGGTTTAGTCGTTTGACGTGAACGGGCAATTCCCATGTCATACTTATCCAAATTATCTGTAATGGTTGATCCTGCTGCCACATATGAGTAATCCGCCATCTTAACAGGTGCGATGATATTTGAATTGCTACCAATGAAGGCATGATTACCAATGATTGACGTGTGCTTGTTAACCCCATCGTAGTTGACAAATACGACACCACAACCAACATTGATATCAGTACCCAAAACAGCATTACCAACGTAAGTTAAATGACCAACTTTGGTACGTGCACCAAGTTTAGCCTTCTTAATTTCGCAGAAGTTACCAATATGGACCCCTTCACCAATTTCAGCTTCAGGACGCAAATGACTGTTAGGACCGATATCACTATCATCATGCATAATTGATTCTTCAATTGTAGAAGAAGTCACATGGACGCGATCCCCGATTTTAGATGACACGATTTTTGAATTAGCACCAATGACACAATCTGAGCCAATTTCTGTTTTTCCAGAAATAGAAACCCCAGGTTCAACAATCGTATCAGATCCAATTTTGACATCCACATCGATATACGTGTTATCAGGATCAATCAAGGTTACCCCATTGGCCATATGTTGATCATTGATTCGTTCTTGCATAATTTTAGTTGCATTTGCCAAAGCTTTGCGATCATTGACACCCATTGATTCAGAAAAGTCTTTCATTTCATATGCAGCCACAATTTCACCCTGTGACTTCATGATTTCAATAACGTCTGGTAAATAGTACTCACCCTGGGCATTATTATTTTTAACTTGATGTAAAGCCGCAAACAACTTTTTATTATCAAAACAATAAACACCAGTATTGATTTCATGAATAGCTGCTTCTTCACGTGTGGCATCTTTTTCTTCAACAATCTTAGAAACAACACCAACGTTATTACGAACAATGCGACCATATGAAAATGGATTGTCTGCATCAG
Source organism: Pediococcus ethanolidurans (assembly GCF_964062635.1). Lineage (NCBI taxonomy): Bacteria > Bacillati > Bacillota > Bacilli > Lactobacillales > Lactobacillaceae > Pediococcus > Pediococcus ethanolidurans. Next base: position 944,237 of record NZ_OZ061250.1, on the reverse strand, counting down.
CTGTTAAAATTGTTGCGGCAGCACCCTTTTCTTTGTGATACTCAAATAGATCTTCAAATGTGCTTGCACGAAACAGTGGCGTATCACCACTGACGACCATGGTCATTCCATCCTTGTCACCTAAAATTGGTTCCGCTTGTAACACCGCATGACCCGTTCCAAGTTGTTTTTCTTGATACGCATATTCGGTCCGTTTACCTAGTTCGTCTTCAACGCGTTCTGCACCATGTCCAACAACAGTCACAACTTGATCCATATCTGTCTTTTCAACCTGGGTCAAAACATGATCCACCATTGATTTCCCACAAACTCGGTGCAAAACTTTGTATAATTTTGACTTCATTCGGGTTCCTTGACCAGCTGCTAAGATAACTGTGTATTTACCACTCATTTGAATTTCTCCTTGCTTTTATTCATTTAATCAAAAACTTTTGTTAAATAATTCCCCGGTTGAATTTGAATTTCATCACGACTCGCATCCACATTCAATAAAGAGGTTACATTATCAATCATTCGTTGTCCATTAAAGTTTCCCTGGGCAAAAACGGTCGTTCCAATTAATTCTGCATCGAATTCATTAATTAAGGCTTGCATCCCTTTCAGAGTGCCACCGCCTTTCATATAATCATCCACAACCAACACACGGGTGCCGGCCTGCAAACTGCGTTTAGAAAGCTCCATCTTCTTGATTTGTGCCGATGATCCGGAAACATAGTTCACACTAATTGTGGAACCTTCTGTAATTTTAGAATCATGACGCACAATAATAAATGGCACACCTAAATAATCGGCAACACTCTGGGCAATCGGAATTCCCTTTGTTTCAACGGTCATAATGGCATCCACTTTTTGTTGTGCATATTCACTTGCAATCAGCCGTCCCACTTTTTTCAAAACGACAGGATTACTCAACAAATCAGACATGTATAAATAACCGCCTGGTAAAATTCGATCGGCTGTTGATAATTGCTCAATTAGGTCATCAATAATTGTTTTTGCTTCATTTTTTTGAATTGTTGGTATAAACAAAGCTCCTCCTGCAGCTCCCGGAATTGTTTCTAAAATTCCAGTACCACGGTTGGAAAAAGTTCGTTTAATAATTGCCATATCTTCGCTAATTGAAGATTTAGCAGAATCGTAACGTTCGGCAAAAAAGCTAAGCGTTACTAATGTGTGAGGCCGCTCCAAAAAATATCTTGTCATATCAATCAAACGGTCACTTCTTCGGACACTCACTATTATCACTCCATTTCTATATATAAGTCACTTTACCTTCGATCATAGCATAAATGTTCGTGTTTTGGTCAAAAAACAACAATATTTTTTTATAGATTTTTGTAATCTAGAAAACCAATCAGGTTTGTCTTCTCGTACATCTATAATCAGAATCAACTTAGCAAGTAAATAGGGTTTAAAAAATTGGAACTCGTGAAGTTATAAAAATAATCGGTCTGGAACGTAGTGGGCACAAATCTAAGCCAACAAGTTGTCTCAGATATTGGCCTTACTGTAAGTGCTAAAGCACCAACAGTAATTTCACTACTTAGACCCTTTTTATAACTTCACGAGTTCCAATTTTTGAGTTTTATTGCTACTGTTTTTATTTTTACGAAACAATAATCTCAAAATAACAAAAAAGACTAGTATCATTTATGAAAATGAGACCAGTCGATTTTATAACAATTACTAATTTTAATTAAGCATTCTTAATTCGATTCCAAGTCAGTGCCCCAAAGTAAATTGCGCACTCGATCATGGCAATAAAGAAGCTGACCGGCCAGTTTGTAAGATAGCCTAAGTATAAACCTAACCAAACTCCCAGTAACGCTGCACCAATCGAAAAAATCATCATGCCACTTACCGTTCGTGTGAAATATTTGGCGCTCGATGCCGGCAACGTCAACAACACGAAGATTAGTAAGGAACCCACAATCTGGGCTGCCACACTCACACTTAACGCTAAGATAACTAGAAAGACAATGGAAATCAACTGCGTATTCACGCCCTTGACTTCGGCTCCGACATGATCAAACGAATCAAAACGCAAATCTCGATAAACCAAGAAAATAATCACCAGCACCGCAATTGACAACCATAAAATTTGATTAACTTCTGACTGACTAATCCCAATCATACTTCCAAACAAAATACTGGTTGCATCACTGGCATTTTTATTAGCTAGCGACAAAAACAGAATTCCAGATCCCAGAAACAAACTGGAAATCGCACTAATCGAAGCCTCTCGTCGCGATGACTTTGAACTCATCTGCCCAATTAATACTGAACTGACAATTGTAAATAGCAACATACCATTTAATGGTGGCCAACTCATAAAGATTCCAAATGAAGCACCCGAAAAGCCAATTTCAGAAAGCATGTGACTCAAGAATGACATGTTACGGCCAATCACATAAACACCAATAATTCCGCTAATAATCGCAATCATCGTTCCTGCAATATAGGCATGTCGCATAAATGCAAAACTAAGCATGTTCAGCCTCCTCTAAATCAGATTCCTTAAATTGAGCAATCGGACCACTCTGATAAGTACCATGACGCATCAACAAATAATCGTGCGCATACTTTTGTGCCAATTCAATATCATGTGTGATAAACAGCACCGTCACACCCTGCTGCTCATTAAACTCTTTAACAAGATCCAACAGTTCAAACTTTCTGACGTTATCTAGACTAGCCGTTGATTCATCCAAAATTAATAAATCTGGATCATTTATCAAGGCTTGCGCTAAGTAAGCTTTCTGCTTTTCACCGCCCGATGCCTCACCCAACGGCGTATTCTGAATGGTTTCAAGATTGGTTTGTGCAATAATTTTATCCAATTTTTGGTGTTCTTTTTTGGATAGCCAGGGCATATGACTATCATGCAGATTCAGACCCACAAAATCACGAATGGACAGCGGATACTCTTCATCAATATTTCTAAATTGAGGCACATAGCCAATCTTCATACGTTTAAAAACAGGATGGTACTCAATTTTCCCGTGTTGCGGTGCTAACTGATGTAAAACAACACGAACTAAGGTTGTCTTACCGACACCATTTTGTCCCACAACACTTAAGAAGTCTCCCTTATTCACTGCAATCGAAAGATCGTTTAAGACCAAGTGATCAGGAAACGAGACGGTTAAATTTTTTATGTTTAAGACAGGTTCACTCATTGCAATCTTTCTTTCTTTTGAATTTTGGCAACCTGATCATATTGATCAGTCATCCATTGTAAATACGTTTTTCCCGATGGTTGTGTTTCTGTGACATTTAAAACGGGCACGTTATGTTTGTGCGCCAACTTAACCATATTCTTTACAATTGGATCTGAGGCCTGTGGGTTATTAACAAAAAAGGCAATCTTGTGCTGTTTAATATCGTTTTGCATTTGCCGAATGTCCTTAGCCGTTGGATCCGACCCGTTCTCCACCGCCAATGCAAAATGCGAGTTATTAATTTTATAACCCATTTTTTTCAATGCATAATCGAAAACCGGTTCACTAACATCCACCCGACTCTCTTGTCGGTTCTTCTTAAGTTTGGCAATTTGTTTTTCAATAACACTTAACGATTTAATATAACGTTTAGCATTACTTTCAAACTGCTTACGATGTTTGGGATCCTTTTTAGCATATACGTCCACTAAACGTCGTGCCAATCTAGGCATGGTGCGATAGTCATACCACATATGCGGATTATCCGTTAATTGCTTGCCCATGATCGAACCACCCACATTAATCGTGGTCACTCCGGACTCAGAGTCAGCCTTGATCAAGCGCTGCATCCAACTATCGTATCCCAAACCGTTATAAACAATGACATCAGCTTTTGCCACTGACTTAGCCGTATTAGTGGTTGGTTCGAAATCATGCGGATCCACATTCGGACCATTGATAATTTCATCTACCGTTCCATACTTACCTGCCACTGCTTTCGCTGCTTCACCATAAAAATTAAGTGAAGTCACAATATGTAATTTTCCTGAATCTTGTTCTGATCGTGCACAGCCACTCAGTAAAAATAAAAAAGCACCAACTAAGACAACAGCACGATAGAACCATTTATTTTTAAGCATCTAATTCCTCACTTGTTTAAAAAGTAATGATTACTATTTAGCAACGATTTATATTATAGCAAACCATCACTACTTGAAGCAAGTTTCATATTGGTTTATTTACTCTAACTGCCAAATATCGCTTTAATTCATTCCATCAATAGTGAGGTGGAACGCTACAGACACAACTTCAAGCCGAAAAACACGTTTTGAAGCTTGGTCTTATTGTAGCTGAGCCCACTATTGATTCCATGAATTAAAGCGATATTTTAGTTTATCGTAACGTTATTTTTTAAAGCCGTAAATTAAAAGTAGTTTCAATTCTTTTCAATCATAAATCTGTCTATACCACTGTTATTTATGCTAAAATTAAGGTATTAAATATGACACGGAGGCTCCCATGAAATCACGTTTTGTGCTTGATAAATCCGCAAAAGCCGATTTATATGATTTATATTTATACGCGTTCAATAAACCCGACAGCCCGTTTCAAAAAAAATTCTGGTCCACTCGCTTTGATCATGGCATCCCTTATGGCATTCATGAAGACAACGAACTTGTCAGTGGCCTCTTCAGCATGCCTTTCAAAGTCAATTTTCATGGTCAGCCCTTTCTCATGAATGGCATTACCGACGTTATGAGTGTGCCCGAATATTCTGGAAAAGGTGCTGCCGGAACCCTGATGAAGGCTGCTTTAAATGATATGTACGAAAATAATGTTGTTCTCTCTTATTTAGCGCCCTTCTCATTTGCCTATTATCGCAAATTTGGCTACGAGCAACTGTTTGATCATCAACACTATCAGTTGGCTGGGGACAAATTACCACGCGTCAAACCCGCAAAAGTTGGTCGTGTCCGTCGCACAACTTTAAGTAAGGCCATTCCACTAATTCAAACTGCTGATCTTCATTCGCCACTTAGTCAAAATGGTGGCCTGATTCGCCAAGCGTGGTGGTGGCACTATTTAACTGAAAAACATCCTGAATGGCAAGTGGCTTACTATCAGGACGCCCAACAAGTTGTAACTGGTTATTTAATCTACACTCGTTCAGCTGATGAATTTCACGTTCAAGAATTTGTCCATCTTACACCAGCCAGTTATCAATCATTAGTAAGTTTTGTTTTTAAGCATGGTGCTGGCTATCAAACTTACACTTTTGAAAATGCTAATCCCAATTATCAAGGTGATTTAGTGGCTGATCCATATCCGTTAAAGGTAACCACCCAACCTTATATGATGGGACGGATTGTTAACTTACAAGCCTTTTTAGAGAAATATCCGTTTAACCAAACCGACTTTGAACCAATCAGTTTTAACATTGAAGATGAAACGATTGCACAGAATCAGGGCAGTTGGACAATTTCCGCAACTTCGGGTGAGATCGGCATTGAACATGATTCTGAACCACAAGTTAATGTACCGACTTTCACAATTCAGCAGTTTACAAAAGCCACCTTTGGTTACCGATCTTTAACATCACAACAAAGTTTCGGACAAATCAATGGCAAAACAAGTTCACTTGTTAAACTAGATCAATTATTCACAACACAAAAACCAGTTTTAGCAGATTATTTCTAGAAATTAAAAAAATGGTAAACATAAAACCCACAACTAAAAACACAAGATTGAGAAAATCTCTTTCAATCTTGTGTTTTTTAATTTACATTTTTTCTTTTTCTGCCAGAAACTTCTCTAACTCAGACTCAATATTCACATCTAGACGATCTGATAATTCCATCAACCACCAGATATTTTCGGCCAATTTTTGTTCCAGTGTATATGATGTTTCATCATAATAACGACCATTTTTTGTCATTACCAAACGATCCAAATTACCAATATCATTAGACAAAGCAAGTAAGTCTTCATCAATTGTCCATTCACTGCCATGGTTTGCACGTTCAAATTCATGATATCGATTCCTTATTGCCGTACTACGTTCCATTAATTCTTTTAAGTCCATGATTGATCCTTTCTGGTGCCGCTTATTTTGTGATCATCATAATTATCACACCACAGTCCTAGATGTTCCAATCATAGCTATTTAATTTAGTCAGAAGTTTTCACTTAGATCTTAAAATTTACCAATAAACGTCCTGTAAGAATTTTTGCAGAATAGATTTAAATCCATAGTGTAAAAAATCATCTATTGGAAAACTAATTCCTGATAGATGATTTTTATTAATTTAAAAGTTGGGAACACCAAGACCTCCCATTGGAAATGCTTTAATGGTGTAGTCAGTTTTATGAAATTTTTCTTTTTCCAAAGTGTTAACAAGTATATCTTCTTTATACTCATCTAATTTTTTGGTCCGTAGAATCACTACTGTTTGCGATTTATTACCGGTCCACTTTCCCATCTTTTTCAACGCTGGATAGTGATTAGGATTAAAATTCGTTGGTTGTTTAAATTTAACGTATACCAACTCTGCGTTTAGGTTATTTAAAGCAAATTCAAACAAATTCGATTTTGTCATTGCTGAACCCCCAGACTCTAAACCATCCTTTTACCCTGCCCAATTAACTAACGCCATTGGACTAATCGTTGGTACGATTTTTAAATGATACTCATTAGTAGCTTGCCCCAGTTTCAAAAATTCATCGTTAATGATTTGAGTTGCTTTTGTCATGCTTTTTTCTTTAGCCAAATCACCTTTAATCGCCACAATCAACATTTTTTGATCTGGACTAATATACCATTTCCCGACAGCAGCTAAAACTGAGTCTTCGGTCGGATTAATGCTTACCTTTGTATCAAATTGAAATCTTATCCAGCGCCACGCAATACCCAGTTCTTTTGATTCTTTTTGATATTCTTGAATTTTATGTTTAAGTGTCAAAATACTCACTTCTTTTAATTGCTATTTTATATCCAAAGCTTCGATTTATTGCCACTAACCGTATTTAATTGTTGGGGATAGCCTGCTGCAGACGCCAAAGTATTGAATTGTGTTTCAAAATATTTGTACTCCTTTTCAAGATCTTCCGGCATCTTCGTCAGTACAAAAGGATCTTCAAAATTCACATTATTTTCTTTCATTAACTGTTTCAGTTCATCAAAAACCTTATATTTGGCATTCAAAAAATAATATTGTTTTGACTTAACTTCAATTATTATTGCCAATCCGTAATAGTACTGTGGTAAACCTGCAAGCATGCCTATTGTCCGTATGAGTCCAATGCATATATGAAAATTTTGGAATTGCTTCTGTTTTAATCACCTCATTTTTAATATCAAAAATTTGCATGGTATCTTTTGTGAACACAATCCTTAATGGTTTAGGTTCTCCCAAAACTTTTCTAACCGCATTTTTCAACTTTTGATAACCGGTTTCATAATCTGTGCCATTCACCGAAATTCTTACTGGAGTAAAACCTGTAGTATAAGAATCACTCGAATTCGACAAATACAGGCTTGCATTTTCAAACGCTTCTTTAGAAATTTTATGCATGTTACTCATCTTCTTAACCTTGATAAATACTTGATTTCATCTAATTCTTTTAAAATCCATCTATTAAAAGGGTGCATAAGTAAACGGTACATTAGGAACATGTGTAATTAAGTAATCTTTTTGTGAATATTTTTGTGTTTTCAACACATTCTTAATTATTTCTTGAACTTGATCAGCATTTTGAATTTTGGCACTACCCGGAACTGCCAAAATATACATATTTTTATCAGGATCTTTCCACCATCTACCAAGTACTCGCAAACTCAAATAGTTTTTGGGATTAAAATTAACCGGTTCTCTAAACTCAATTCGATACCACTGCCATTTTCTTTTCAGAACACTCATTCTTTGAAAATAACTTTTTATTTTTCACATAAAACTCATCTCTTTTTTCTAACTTCGTTTGAGCTTTAATAAACCAGTGATCTCTGAATACTTTGCTTTCGTTTTCCTGTAACTAAGAACAAGGCAACGAGAACCAGAACAATTACGACAATCCAGGTGGCAATCCAATCCACGCCGTCTGGTGCTCCCATCAATAAATTGCCATTCATATTTGAAAAAGCAAGCACATCTAAGAAGAAATGGCTAATCATCGTGACAGCAAGACTTTGCGTATAAAGATAGGCCGCCGAAAGAATTATGCCACCACCAAACGCAAATAGCATTTGATTCAACGTGGCGCTAACCGATTGACCTGCCAGTAAATTTGAGGCATGCCACAGACCAAATAACACCCCGTTAAGCACAACTACCCAAATATACTGATTTTTTCGATGACTGAAAGCTTTTAAGCTCAAAAACAAAACTGCAAAGCGAAACGCCCATTCTTCACTAATAGTTTCCAGGGCCTGTAAAATAATTTTTAAGTTAAAGTGACCCAACGAAAAATCATAACTCGTGAAAATATTGGAAAGCTTGTCACCAGTACCGAAACCATTCCAGACAACCAATGCTGTCAAAACAACAATCACAAAACCAACAACTAACCAGTTTGCTGTGTGTGATAGCCGCCAACTAGGTTGTTTGAACCCCCACAAATACATTAAGAACCCAACCGTAAGAATAAAGGCTAATGCGTTCACTATTCCGCTCATATCAATCATCTGTAATACTGCCCCAATTTCTTTAGGTCTGGTATACATTAAAGATAGTACTGATCCCGAACCAATTGTTTCAAAAATAACAATTGTAATTAAAATGAGTCTGCCAATATAGAATCGAATATTAACCAACACATAATAGGTAGCCGGCAAATACATAATTAACACATATAGCATGGCAAGTATCGCTAATATTGGATAATTCAGCAATAAAATTTTATGAAAAATCAAAGTGATGGCGGCCAAGCCTAGTGGTAACAATAAAAATTGGCTAAATGCCTGAAAACAATAGTTACATTTTCTAAGTACTCTTTTAAGCTTTTGTTCAGGCTTCAACGGTTTCTCAAATGGAATTCCGATGCCTAATATCACTGCTAAAGCCCCAAATATTACCTCAACTAACCGCGTTGGCCCGAATGGCTCCCAGAAAAAAGTTAGACAAAACGCAATAAACATAACGCCAAGTTGCCAAATGTACCATTGCTTTAAAACCCGTACATATTTCACCGATAGATTATTAACCATAGTTACTCCCCCCCATGCTAAAAATGAATTTAGTTTAAAATGCTTAAACGATCATCGCTCCCCATACAAGTCCAGCAACACCAACGATAATGATGATGGCTCCCATAATGCCAGGCGCAAAACCATACGTGGCCGGTGTTTTCTTAAAATCAACCTTGACACCAGCCTTGGCAAATGCGGCCTTGCTAGTGCGCGCATAACGAACACCAACAGAAATGATGCCGATACTAACTAAAATAATGACAATCCCTAGAATTGTTTGTGTCATCATAGTCACCTTCTTTAAAACTTAACAAACCAAAGCACCCTAATCTAAAATCCCTTGATGCTATAATTTGATCCATAAGAAATCGGATAATTAGTTCCCTTAATCTTATCTTCGTAATCCTTGTTGAAATACTCATCACGTTTTTCGTTGTCCGGTAACGAAGTGATATCAAACGGATCTCCAACTGTGACACCTTGAGCCTTGAATAAGCTTGCCAACGGTTTAAATGGTGTGAAGTTAGAATTGATTACATAGTAATTCTTTTCTTTTGTCACGATTGCCATCGTCATCGCACAGGTTAGTAATGGCATCCCCATGGCAAAACCCATCTTTCTAATGACACCAAACTGTACTAATTGAAAGTCCGCAATTTTTTCGGTTTCTACAACCTGATTGGTTTGATCGTAAACTTTCATTTCATCTTGAGTAAACTCAATCGTTGAAGTTGCTGGTAGTCCCAAGAATTTTCGAGCTAATTTCACAGACTCACCATTTCCTTTTTTCGGAAAATGTGGATACGTTTCCCCATCAACGGAAATACGCATGGACGTGAAGCATTTCTCCATGTCTGTAGCCTTTGCTGCAGAAAAACTAGTTGTTAACTTAAATGCTGAAGCTGGAATCAAATACATAATAAAAACCTCCCCATAAATTTATATTTGAAAACGATTACTTGATATCACACCGATATCATAGCACCATTTTATAAAAATAACAATAATTACTAAAATAACAATAATTACTAAAATAAACCTTATGTTTCTCAAAAAACAGAAACATAAGGTTTACGTTTTGCTCACATCCTACATTGATTTAATATCAAGCGCTAATTCTAAAGTATTGATTCGCATTCAATAAGTCACGCCACCTTATTGATGCACGGAAGGATCTTTACCTAGAAATTCATACCCGGTTCCTGCGATCAATTTACTAAATCCAAAATTATTAATCTCTTTTACCATTTCCTGATTATCATCACTTAGTTTGAATTTTTTAAGATCAAGCGGATCAGCAACTGTTAATCCATCAATCATTTGAGAATGAGTTGCTAAATAAATGCCAGCTCCAACACCAAATACCTCCAAAAAATAGGTGCTATTTTCGTCAGTTATACTAAAAACCGTACTATAGCGCGGTTCAAAGTTTGCCACTTCACTATGTGCAGCATGTTTATTGAGAAAAACTGCTACTTTCTGTGCTGTATTTTTTGTCCAGTTTTTCTGCATCATACCATTCTGCAATAACTTCAAACCCGCTGACGTAATTTCTAAACTAGGACCATGTGGTGCCTTCTTCATAAAATGCGCTAGTATCCCTTGATCTGGCCAAATCTGCTTATCAATTCGAATTTGTTTTAATGCAACTATCCGGTTATTTAATAGATTAAGATCATTAGGAACTGTTTGCCAAGTTGGTTTATTAAAAGCTGTTTGAATAGCATTCATTAAGCCTCAAATCTCCTTTGTTCGATCACTATTATTTGGTTTGTTTACTGATTTTTTCTAACAACTTCACAATTTTTCTCAACAAATGGAAAAAGTAGACCAAAAGCCCTATTCCAATTAGCCAAATTATTAAATATATTAATGACATACGCGTGGTGCTAGTTCGTTATAAAATCAAAAAAGCCTAAATTGTATACCAATATCGTCAATTCAATCTTTAATTGAAAACCAAATAGACTACGGGTGAGATTGGTTTCAATCCCAAATTGCTGGGCTAAAATTGAAAAGCGTGACTCTATTGTCCGCCGTAACGCCTTGAGTTGACGTTTATTATGCTGTTTAGCACCTTTCATATTAGAACGATAAGGCGTCCATAAGTTATAGCCTAGGGCTCTAAAACTGGTCTTGAGTTTTTTCCCAACATAACCAACATCGGCCAAAATATTGGGACAAGGACAACCGCTAATTAGCTCAGGCGCTACCTTAGCATCATGAACTGAGGCTGCCGTGATCACATAATTCAGAATATAGCCATTAGCCGTGACGACCATGTGGGTTTTAAACCCATAAAATGGCATTTTCTTGGTGGCATTATAGCCAATGTTGGCCTTCCCAGCAAAAATTCTAACTCTGAAATTACGAACTTTGGCACATAGTGGGTTGGGTAAACTGTCGATAATCGCTAGGTCGCCCGAATGAGCATAATCCTTAGTGATACCTGAGCGAATGGCATTGACTACTGCCAGTAATTGTTGCGCGCGGCGGTTGAAACGTGAACGTGATACCACCATTTGCCGCGGCATAAACGCTGCCATCAGATAATAGAAGCGGCGTTGCGATTGAATTCCCAGTGTGACTTGTAAGCACAGTAAAGCTAAAAGTTTAATATCAGTAATTTTAGTATGTTCAACGTTGCGCCGCTCAATGACGCTACGCGGACAATAACGCTGATAAAGCAATGAACATAACTGGTAAAAGTAATGGAAACTAACTTGTAATTCGTGACGATTTTGCTTAAACTTGAGGTGGTTCAACACAGTTATTACTCCTTTTAAGTTTTGTCACTTATGAGTCTAACTGGGTTGGACTTTTTTGTTAAATTTCTAAATGTTACAAACTAGCACCACACGTTAATGACATGTACATCATTGCACTCATTTTCCCGTCCCCTTCGTGAATAAGTAACAAACCTGTTTTCACTTACAGCATAGGTGCTAACGGGTAGCTTTGCAAGCGCTTTCTGTTTAAAAACTGGAAAAATTTACTTTTCCAGTTTAGATGTAACTATTGATTTTAGGATAAACTATTTTGGAATCACTTTACTGACGAAACGTGTTAAAAAAAGCAGCGTTCTCCATCCTGCTACGATAGCCAAACGATTCTCAAACCGAATCATTGTGGTACTACTTTATTGCCGAAACGTGTTAAAAAAGGCAGCCTCCTCCGTTGAGCTACGATAGCCAAACGATTCCTAAACCAAATCATTTGCCTATCTAGGCTCTACTCGGAGGCTAACCGCCTTTTTTAACACTCTTTTCTGTAACAGAATCAAGCCCCAAACCATACCACAAATTCCGACCAATATAATGAGCGTTCCCATTACTCCTGGTGCAAATCCATACGCAGCCGGTGTCCTACTAAAATTCACTTTAACACCTGCGTCAGCAAACTTTACCTTGCCAATTTGCGCATAACGATAACCACCGTAGACGATTCCTAAACTAATCACCAGAATCGCAATGCCTAATACAATTTGTAACATGTTGCACACCTTCTTCAATAGAAATAGAAAGTAGCATTATGCTTTCGCCCTCACTATAGCACCAAATCGTTTTTTTGAAAGCGCTTTTTATTTCGGCTAAATAAAAAACAAACCTCTTCCAAAGTCTGTCTTCAAAACCTTATTTCAATTCAAATGTACTCCATGGTTTAATGTAATTCAAAAGGAATAAATCATCATCGGTCAAATGACCCACAACATTACGACGACCATCATTTGAGAAAGCCTTCAACGCAATTTGTAACTCACCCTTGTAACGACTATAACTATCGTTTACTACAATGATATCACCACGTTTAAAGTCTTCTTTTTCATGATGTGCAGGAATTTCTTTATCCTTATACCAAACCCGTGGCATTGTGTCCCGCAAGAGATAATCCGAAGCATCCCCTCGATACAAATGTGGCTTGCCCAAAGCAACCAATTTTTCGTTTGCTGTCAGGTCATCCACAAAAGCAGCATGCAATACCGGATAACGCCCAAAGAACGTCTCAGAAGCCGCCTTAAGCTCTTCTTCTGAAGCATATGCATTACCAATCAACACATCATCAATCAAGCCCGTCAACAACAAATGCTGTACTTGAGTTGCAATTGGTAAATGACGATCGTCTTCGATAGTTGGCAACCCATCTTGAACAGGCCAAGGACCAAAACCAGCCGCTTTTGAACTGACAAATGCTGCTGTGTTGATATTATGTTTACGGAAAAGTTTAGAACACTTAGTGAAGAACTCTTCGCCTAAACCGGTATATTCTTGAGGATAGAAGTTATGACATCCTAACAAGTTTTGTTTGTCAGGTGCAAAGCTCAAGATGTTTTCCAAGTAACGAGTACCGTTACTCATATTTACTTCAATCTTGATTCCATAAGGATTACGTGTCATTCGGGATTCTTCCATTCCTGTGAAGCCTTCATCTAAGCGTAACCCCCAAGCGCCTAGATCATCAAAGAATGATAGGTCATCATAAGTCACACCTAGTTGTTCAAACAAAGATGGATTCATATCAACCATCACTTTAAAATCAAGTGAATTTGCATACTGAACAATTTTCTTAAAGTTTGCGACAACCGCGTCTTGATCACCATTAATTTGTAATAGTGACGTGAAAACTCGTGTATAGCCATACTTATGAGCTAAGTCCAAATATGCTTTGTCTTTCTCAAATGTTGAATGTTCCGGATATAAAGAAATTCCTAATCGTGCCAAGATAATACCCCCTCGTTTTTAATGGAAATTTTGTTACAAAAGTTTTAGTCTCAGATACGGTTGTTCATTTTGACTACTCAACCTAAGCTGTAAATGCGCGAAACAATTGATATAAGATGACAGCAGTACACATGGCAACCACAAAAACATTAGCCAAAAACGAAAAAATTTCATTCCAAGAAAAATGTTCAATATCAGTAATTCGTTCTGACTTTCTTCGGATATGAATTCCGAACCAGCAGCCACCGGAAATCAGGAGACTCAGAAACGGAATGATGAATAACGCATTCTTACTAACAACCAAGCCATCACCCATGTTAACGCGATTGCCCAACATTGGAGAAGTCAACACAATTAGAATCAATGGGATAAAAGAAATAATTTCATTGATACCAAAGCGTTTATAGGCCATATTGTGTGCCCATTTTGGTAAGTCATCAATTGTCAGTTGTTTACTGGCAGTTTTTGCCATAATTTCATCAACATTTTTTTGTGCTGCACGTTCAACAGCTGAATCTGGCTGCTTTTTCCTATGTTTACTCATGGTATTTGCCCTCTTTTTTAAATCAAATTCACTCTCAATGTCAATTATACGCATTTTATTTTAAAATCAAAAATTCTCTTGCTTCTTTTTAAACTAGTACTTAGTTACAATTTTTAATAAGCTGCTAAAGGTTGAAAGTATCAAAATTACTTCAATAATTGATGTTAAACGACTTAGCCTATAAAAGAGTCTAAAATGCCGTCCTACGGCTCACCCGGTCTGGAACGGGGTGGGCACGATTTGAAGCCAAGAAGAACACTTGTCTTCAAACTCGGCCTTATCCTAAGTAATAAATTACTAAGGATAATTTCACCCCTGAGACCAATCACCTCCGGACTAAGAACGTTAGATGCTTCAATAATGCTCACAACACTGATATCATAATTTTTATATCGATTGTAGATCGCAAAAATTAGACTTAGTCTGGAAGCAAATGGGCTCAGTCAGTAGTGACATTTATCTTAGCGGTCTTCGCTTAGATAAAGGCCGAGCTTAGAGACGTGTATTTCGGCTCTAAGTCGTGCCCACTACGTTCCAGTCCAAATTTGCTGGAAGACGGCATTTTAATCTAATTTTGTTACCAAGAACGCCTTTATATCAGGCAACGAGATATATTTTGAACTTTCATCCTTCAGCAAGCTGCCTTTTACTAAAAAATCTGCCGAAATAATCCGACAGATTTTATTAGATTTCAAAACTAAATGTTTAGTTCTTTGCAGCAGCTTCTGCAGCTTCTTTGTCAGCAATTTCTTTTTCTTGTTTCAATGCTTGACGGTCAGCAATCTTGAAGAATGGATACCAGATGGCACCACCGATTACAAAGTTAACTAACTGAAGTACAGCACCAGAAAGGTGACCTGTTGCCAACCAACCTGAGATAATTGGCGGCGTTGTCCAAGGAACAGCGATACCCATTGTCCGTGCAACAATTCCTGTCTTCATTGATACATAAGTAACAATAACAGTTACCAAAGGTACAACGATAAATGGAATTGCCATAACAGGGTTCAAAACAATTGGTAAACCAAACATGATAGGTTCGTTGATATTGAAGATTGCAGGTGCACCAGCTAAACGACCAATGGCCTTCAAGTTAGCGGACTTTGCAAAGAATAACATCATCAAAGCTAAGGAAATAGTTTCACCAGAACCACCGGCATGGACGAAGTTATCAACGAATTGTTGACTAACAACGTTTGGAATAGGTTTGTTTGCTTTAACAGCAGCAGCGTTTTGTCCCATTTGACCTAACCAAATTGGTGCCATGATACCACCAACAACGTTAGCACCATGAATACCAAATAACCAAAGGAATGAAACGAAGAATTCAGCAACTAGAGCACCCCAGATGGTACCACCAACAGCAGTCAAAGGTTTAGCTAAGATAACTGTGATGATATTTGGAATAGTCTTGAATGCAGTGAATCCAATTGCAATCCGGAACAACCAAACAACTGAAATAATTACGAAGCCAGGAATCAATGCAGAAAATGCGTTCCCAACTGCGGGTGGAACAGTATCTGGCATATGGAACTGCCAATTCTTATGAATCATCCATACATAGAAATCAGTAATGAATAACCCAATCAATAGGGCTTCGAACAATCCCATTGAACCCAACATTGTCAAAGGCACGTATGTGTTACCGGCCTTGTCTGTTGTCAAAGGAATTGTTAGTAAAAAG
This sequence comes from Pediococcus ethanolidurans, assembly GCF_964062635.1. NCBI lineage: Bacteria > Bacillati > Bacillota > Bacilli > Lactobacillales > Lactobacillaceae > Pediococcus > Pediococcus ethanolidurans. The sequence continues at coordinate 928,168 of NZ_OZ061250.1, read as the reverse complement.
GCACCTAAAGAAATAATACTTGCTGACAGTGCGTCGACACCGTCATACGACTTAGCTAATTGATATGAAATACCAATACATGCAACCATCCCAATAATATTGAATGTTGCATTAGTCGCCCAACCAACAACTGTTGCCCAGTTAGCACCGAATACCGAACTCATCCAATTGATGTATGCCGGAATTGGGAACTGACTGACGATCATGAAGACTGAACCAATAATGATTAGTGGCATTACTAGTGCAAATCCATCACGAAGAGCAACCAAATGACGAGAAGCAGCCATCTTCCCAGCTAAGGGAATAAACTTATCCTGCACGAAGCCGGATTTTTTCTCACTCATATAAAACCCTCCCAAATTATCACCCGTAACGAAATATAAATAGCAAAATCTGTCAAATAATAATTATAACTTTGCAGGTGATAAAGTTTATTTGAAACTGCTTGTATGCGGTTTCATCATTTACAATATAGCACATTTTTATATTTGTGCCTACCTATTTCGCTCAAAAGTTTTAAGTTTCTATTAAAAAAACATGTTTCTATACGAAACATGTTTCATAGTATTAATTGGTATACGGTTGAAATCTTTTATTGACGGTCTTTACTAAAGGTAAGTACCGTTTGGTATAGTCCAATTAACAAACCTTTTAAAATTTTAAAAAATTGAATCTTTTTGAACTTGTGCAACGTTTAATAAATCTTTATGAGCCTTAATGCCAATTTGTTCTAAAAGAAAAACAACTGGAATCTGGGAGGTCAAATTTAAGTCTGCCATCCGCACCTCTGGAACATTATACGAAATATTAAAATCAACCAACTGAGCCAACGTGGAATAGCGATTAGCTGTAATGGCCATCGTTTTAGCGCCGTTTTCTTGATAGAACTTGGCTTGTTGCAAAACTTGCGGTGTTTCTCCCGAAACGGACAGTAAGATTAACAACGTGTCGGAAAAGTTACGTCGTGCTAATGGCTTGGGTTGGAACGGATCAATGATACTCAGCGTATAGATGCCATAGTTGGCTAACAAACGCGCCCCATACTGTGCCAAACTGCCACTGGTACCTAATCCAAAGATTAAACTCGTGTCAGCATCAGTAATAAATTGTGCGGCCTGTTTAATTTTCCCCAAAAATTGATCATCGTTAACCTGATCAAAAAACTGACTCATCGGTACATTTGTTTGTTTTTCAGGACGTTCTACTTCCATTTTTTGCTGGCGTTTGAGCGCATACTTAAATTCTGAATAGCCATCGAAATCCATTTTTCGAAGAAATCTTAAAATCGTTGTTGGTGAAACATGACTTTTCTTAGCTAGCTGTCGAATTGTCATTCCTTCAACTTCAACAGGATGCGCAATAATATATTTGTAGATGCTTAGTTCTAGTTGATTTAATAGTTTTACTCGTTCGTACGGAAACATCTTACGCACCTTCTTCTAAATAGTCTTACCAAACTTATTTTAGTTTGGTTTACCTGTTTACAATATCACAATTTGCTGTTTATCGGAACATGTTACAAATCAAAAAAACAGTTTACCATAAAGATGTAGCAAATACTGTTTTTTATGTGCGCTGTAAAATCATTTTTTTCTTTGAACTTTAAGTGATGAATTGGCTGTTCTGGTGACGTTTCGGAAAAGACATGAAAGTTTCCCGCCGAAACGTGCTAAAAGAAGCACCGTCCTCCGCTTTGCCACGATAGTCAAACGATTCCTAACCCGAATCATTCGACTATCTAGGCAATGCTCGAACGGTAAACGCTTCTTTGAGCACTCTATTCTGTGATATCCTCACCATTCGTCTTAATTACCTTCTTAAACCAGTCAAACGAATCCTTCTTCGATCGTTTCAATGAGCCATTGCCCTCATCATCCTGGTCCACATAGATAAAGCCATACCGCTTCTTCATTTCACCTGTACTTGCAGAAATCAAATCAATGCAACCCCATGGCGTATAACCCATCAAGTTCACACCATCTTCGACCACCGCTTTTTCCATCTCTTTCACATGATCATGGAAATAACTGATTCGATAGTCATCATGCACACTACCATCGGCCTCTTTCTTATCATAGGCACCAAAACCATTTTCCACAATAAACATTGGTTTATGCCAACGATCCTGCATCCAGTTCATTGCATACCGCAAACCAACTGGGTCAATCTGCCAACCCCAATCCGATTTTTCAGTATACGGATTATCAACCTGATCCTTAGATTCTGTATAAACATAATCCGGATTATCAGCCTTATACTTCGTCACAAATGACATATAATAGCTAAAGCCAACATAGTCCGCAGTACCTTCACGCAAATCATTAGCATCCTGTTCCGTGCGGTCAATCTTGAATCCTTTACGAGCCCAATACTTTGGTACCCAGTTTGGATAAAAACCATTAGCCTGCACATCACCATAGTAGTAACGGGTTTGCATTGCACGTTCAGCCATCATGATATCTTTAGGATCAGCCGTCAATGGATAAATTGGGCACATTGCGATCATATCGCCAATCTTGAAATCAGGATTAATCTTGTGACCTAATTTAACTGCACGTGCACTTGCCACCATTTCATAATGAGCAGCCTGATACATTGACTCTTCCCAGTTATCGTCTTTGCCTAACTGTAAACCAGAGTTTTGTAACATTGGATGTGGATCATCCCAAGTAGTCTGATTATTAATTTCGTTAAATGTCATCCAATACTTAACTTTATTCTTATAACGTTTGAAGACCGCTTCCGCATAATTAGTAAAGAAATCGATTAACTTACGGTTTGACCAGCCACCATATTCCTTAACCAAATGATAAGGCATTTCAAAATGTGACAACGTAATGACGGGTTCAATATTGTATTTCAATAATTCATCAAACAAGTCATCATAAAATTGAAGTCCTTCCTCATTAGGTTCTGTTTCATCACCATTTGGAAAAATACGTGTCCAAGCAATTGATGTTCGGAAACACTTGAAGCCCATTTCAGCAAATAACTTAATGTCTTCAGGATAACGATGATAAAAATCGATTCCCCAATGGTTTGGATAAATCTCACCAGGTTTAACCCCATCTGTCACACGACGAGGATGATCTTTATCGCCTGCAGTCATTACATCAGCGATACTGACACCTTTACCGCCTTCTTGCCAGCCACCTTCTAATTGATGAGCAGCAACTGCGCCGCCCCATAAAAAGCCATCAGGCATCTTCATTTTTTGTTCACTCATATCTTGCACCTCATTTTTTATTTAAAAAAAGCAGCCAGATAACCTCGTGGCCGCTTTTTCTGATTCATTAGTCTTCTACTTTAACGCCATCAAGACGTTTGTAAAGGTCGACAATTTCACCAGCCAAATCACGGAATGTGATGGCATTCATAATATGATCTTGTGAATGAACGGTTAACAACGTTACTTTTGCGTGTTTGCCGTTTGCTTCATCTGTTAACATCCCAGTTTGAGAATTGTGGGCCTCTGTCAAGAAGTGATCTGCTTCTTTCAGCTTTGCCTCTGCTGTCTCAAAATCACCTGTTTTTGCTGCATGAATTGCTTCAAATGAGGAACTTTTTGCGTTTCCACCATTCATAATTAAACCCATGATTGCTTCTAAGTTTTGTTCTTGTTCTTCTTCAGCCATTTGTTCGTTTTCTCTCCTTATGAATCATTCTTTAAGATTATGTAAAAGCGGAAGCAGTTTCTGTTTCCGCTTTTAGTGTGTTTATGATTTGGGGGTTGAAATGTGTTAAGCAAATTCTTTTGTTTAGCTACAGGTCACAAACGATTCACAAACTTCTGTGAATCATTCGTTACCTTAGGCTATACTCAGAATTTAAGCACCTTTTTAGTACTCTTATTTCACACCCAATGTCTTAAATGCTTCTGCCAATACCTTTTCGCCATTCATCATGCCATAATCTTGCATGTTGATAACTTCAACTGGAATGTCTAACTTGCTCTTGAAGTTGTTTTCCATATAACGAACTTGTGGTCCGAGCATTAAGATGTCTGGATGTTTTTCTTCCAACTTGTTATTTGCATCTGAAGCTGCTGTTGCAAAAATCTCTGCATCGACACCCTCTGCTGCTGCGGCCTTTTGCATCTTAGATACCAAAAGACTTGTTGACATACCTGCTGCACAAACTAACATAATTGTTTTTTCTGCCATAATGCTCACTCCTAATAATTCATCTTATTTTTTTGTTACTCGGCGGTTTATTTTTAAACCGCTTTCATTACAATTGCATTGTAACTCGTAGGTACAAATTTTACAAGCCTGTTGTTCAAAAAAATTCCTAAAAACTTGTGAATCCCTTATATGACGGCAATCAGTAATTTTGCCATTTCAATAATGAATATAATTTGTCCTTTATTCATTTAATTTGTCCACAATTTGATTACATAAGAATCATTTAAAAACATGTTCTATTATTGAATAATATGTTCTTTTTGCACTAAAGTGGTTGACTATTAAACCGTTTACATTACAATTAAGTACTGAATGGTAGGTACAAATCATTCAGGTAGTTAAAATTATTCCCTAGTGGAGATTGGAGGTAGCATTATGTATCATGACATTGCAGATGATCTGATTCACTCAATAGAAAACAAGCTGTTTAAACAAAAGCTTCCCACTGAACATCAATTAATGGACCGATACAACGTAAGTCGCAATACGATTAGGAAGGCCATTGATATTGTCGCTCAGAAAGGCTTGGTACGTCGGGTACAAGGAAGTGGCTACTTCGTCAACGACATCAGTCAAGCTGAAAAGACGGTCGTCAACCTAACTATGGGATTGAGTCGCACACGTTATCATAAAGAAATTACTTCAAAAATTGTAACCTTTGATGAAATTCATGCTGATGAAGCATTGGCAGAACAGTTTGGCACACGTGATGGTGCGGCTTTATTACGTGTCATTCGCCTTCGTTACGTGGAAAAGCAATTATATAGTTTGGAATATGCTTATTATGTAAAAAGTGAAGTTCCTTCACTAAGTTTAAAGAGTATAAACCACTCAATTTTTGATTATGTTAAACAAAAATATGGAATTCGCATTAATAATAGTGATCAATATTTGTCTCAAGATCAACTAACCAGTGAAGCAGCCAATTTATTAGGCTTAGAACCACGTACAGCCTGTATGACATTGCAGCAGTCCAATTATTATAAAAATGATGTGCTGTTTAATTTCTCACAGACAATCTACGTTTATCCACATTTAAGTTTTTATTTTCATGCGGCAAATCAATCAGGAAATTAAAAAACAAGACTCTTTATACACAACTTTAAACTTACATCCCATAATAAAAAGCAGATCGGTAGAAAACTGATCTGCTTTTTATTCTAACTATTTAAATCGATATCTGCAGTAACTTGACTTCTCTGATATGGAAAATGTGATTCCGAAAATTCAAATGGTTCTCCATCTTCAAGATAGCTTACCTGCTTAATAACTAATACCGGATCATCATGTTTAACACCCATTGCCTCAACGTCTTTTTCCGTGGCCTTATTTGCTTTAACAATTCGGTGCGAACCTGAAATTGTTAACCCACATTCCTTTGTTAAAAAACTATAAATGGAACCCAGCAAAACTTCCTTGGTGATTTTAGCAATAGCTGTGGGCATAATTGTGTGCTCATAACTGTACACCTGATCATCAATGTAACGAACACGTTCAATTACATAGACTGGTTCAGTCGCTGAAATCATCAAATTGTCTTGTTCTTCTTGACTAGGCAATCGTGCATCCAATAATAGAATTTTACTTACCACTTTTTTGTTTGGATGGGTGAGCGTCGTTCCTAATGGTTTATCAATTGCATTGCCGATATCATCAAGGTTTTGTACATAATCTTTGCGCACAAAAGTACCGGCACCCCGTTTTGTATAAACAATTCCCTCAATAATCAAAGCCTGAATTGCCTTTCGAATTGTAATCCGTGTCGTATTAAAATCCTCTGCTAGCTTGTTTTGATCAGGTAATAATCCACCAGCTTCGTAATTGCCATTCACAATTTTCTTTCGAATTTTTTCTGATATTTCTTGATATTTATACACTTTTTTCCCCCGATATCTTTACTAACTATATTTTACCCTTTTAAAACAAAATTTAATACTCCTGAATACCATTATCACGTGCTTTAGCTGAAAGTTTTCAAACAAATGTATATACTTTTTAAATAAAAGACTTTACATAGATAATTATATGGATATATAATGTAAACGGATTCAAGAAAGGTGGAGATTGATTTATGACAAAAGAGATGCCCAAGAACTTTCTTTGGGGAAATTCCGTATCAAGTATGCAAACGGAAGGAGGTTATAACGAAGGCGGAAAGGGAAAATCCGTCTACGATACATTTCCCGCAACAGAAAATTCATCAGATTGGAAAGTTGCAATTGATGATTATCACAATTATCCAGAAGATTTAGACCTTATGGCTAATCAAGGGATGAATTGCTATCGGTTTCAGATTTCTTGGAGCCGAGTTAATCCAGATGGTGACGGCGAGTTCAATGAAGAAGGAATCAAATTCTACGACAACCTCATTAATGAATTATTGAAACGGCATATCCAACCTATGGTTTGTTTATACCATTTTGACATGCCACTTCATTTAGCCGAGAAGTATAACGGCTTTTTAGATCGTCATGTTGTTGAAGCATTTGTTAAGTATGGTAAAAAAATGATTGATTGCTTTGGAGATCGAGTTAAGTATTGGATTACATTTAACGAACAAAATCTCTATTCTAGTTCAGAAGCATTTCGTATTTCTGGTTATTTAAAAGGGAATCGTACCGATGATGAACTCTATCAAATCTCTCATCATGTCATGCTTGCTCATGCTGAAATTGCCAACTACTTACATAAGCAAACTGACGATTTAATCGGTGGCATGTTGGCCTACAGTGAAGTTTATCCTGCTTCATCATTACCAAAAGATGTGCAATACGCTCGTCAAATTGATGAATTTTTAAACCGTAATCTATTAGATGTTTTTGTAAATGGTCATTATTCAAACGAGGTTCTAACTTATGTAAAGAATCATGACATTAACTTAGATCTCACAGAGGCAGATCAACAAATTTTCAATCAGTTATCCAGCGATTTTATTGCTTTCAGCTATTATCAAAGTGTCACTATTAGTAGTTCCGTCGTTCCAGATGGTACCCTCCCAAATTACTATCTGAATGCCGGCGGAAAAGAAAATCCATTCTTAAAAGTTTCTGAATGGGGCTGGTCAATTGATCCGCTTGGTTTCCGTGATATTCTCACAAAAACATATAACAGTTATGGTGTTCCAATGTTTCCAATTGAAAATGGAATCGGCGTTCGTGAAACTTATGATGGTCATGAAATTCAAGATGACTATCGGATCAATTATCACCGCGCCCACATCCAAGCCATGAAGGATGCAATGTTTGAAGACGGTGTACCAGTTATCGGCTATCTCGGATGGGGATTAATTGATATTCCAAGTTCATCAGGAAACATGGAAAAACGTTACGGAATGGTTTATGTCAATCGTGGTAATCATGATTTGCGTGATATGAAACGAATTCCAAAGAAAAGTTATGGTTGGTTTAAAAAAGTCATTGCTTCAAATGGTAACGACTTAGAGTAACTTGTTTTAAATAAAAGGAGGAAAACTCATGAGTGAGGATAAGAACCAAAGTTCAAGTGAGAAACTTGAAAACTCGGGTTTTATTGCAAAATTCACTGAAATATCCGTTAAAGTTGGTAACTGGGTTTATCTTCGGTCTTTGCGTGATGCATTCGCAGTTATTTTACCTGTTTTCATCATTGCTGGACTTGGAGTATTGCTTAACAACACAGTCTTTACATGGATATTCCATGGTGACACATTAACTAAAGTTCAAGTATTTGGTAATGCGATCACAAACGGTACTCTTAATGTTGCCGGTCTGTTAGTAGCTCCAATGATTGGTTATGCTTTAGCAAAAAATAAAGGTTTTGATAATCCAATTGCTGCTGTCGCAATGTAATTAGCTTGTTTGATGATTATGATGCCAGGCAATGTAGCATTAGGAACTGTTGCCTCTGCTGGTGCAAAAATGGCAACTGTGACTGGCGGACTTAGTTATCTAAACACTGGTACATAAGGCATGTTTGGCGGTATTATCGTTGGTTTACTTGCCACTGGGATTTTTATGAAATTATCTAATATCAAGAGTTTACAAATCCACTTAGGTGATAATGTGCCACCTGCAGTTTCATCATCATTTGGTGTATTACTACCAGCACTTATTTTAATGTCATTCTTTGCGTTGATTGCGGCACTACTTGCTGGTTTGTTTAACGCTGATTTGATCAATTTAATTAAGACTTGGATTCAGGAACCGTTACGTGGTTTTAATACCAATATCGTTGGCTACTGTGTAATTTATACCGTGGCAAATTTCTTATTTACACTTGGTATTCATCAAACGGTTATTTCAGGAACTTTACTTGATCCACTTGTTTTAATTAACATGAACCAAAACATGGCTGCTTACTCAAACCATGAACACATTCCAAATATTATTACCACCTCATTTGCAAGTTCATTCTCATTGATTGGTGGTTCAGGAAGTACAATTTCTTTAATTATTGCCATTCTAATTTTCAGTAAAGTTAAATCGTCGAAACAAGTTGCTAGTTTGTCTCTGGCTCCAGGATTGTTCAATATTAACGAACCAATGATCTTTGGATATCCTATCGTCTTTAACTTACCAATGATGATTCCTTTCGTTCTATTCCCAACTCTTGGTAGTTTAATTGGTTACTTTGCAACAGCATGGGGTTGGATGAGTCGTACTGTAGTTCTGGTACCTTGGACAACGCCTCCACTAATTGGTCCTTATCTTGCAACCGCTGGTGATTGGCGAGCTCCCGTTGTACAGTTATTTATAATTATAGTCGGTGTTGCTTTCTACCTACCATTTATGAAGATTAGTGAACGAGTTGCTGCTGTACAAGCTCAAGAAGAAGAACAAAAAGCATAGGTTGTGATTAATTATGAACGGAAAATTAGTGTTTAGTTTGATTGGTTCCATTTTAATGTTAATTTTTTCAATTATTGACATTATCTCCTTTGGCTTAACTATAACAACGTTAAGTACTATCGCAATTTTTATTTTGTTCAGTTATGATCTGTACAAATATTGGAAACTTAAAGATTAGTTGTTAAAAAGGAAACAGCCACCATGCTGTTTCTTTTTTTACCTATTGATTTATTCAATTTAAGGTTTGGAAGTGTAATAAATGTCAAAAATAAATATAAGCTTTTTTTCAAAAAGTTTATCTCGAACTGTTCAAGCCATTGTTTTATTACCTAATGATGACGAAAAATCTAAGCTAGAAAACCCTTATTATAAGTACAAAACACGTAGTTTATATTTACTTCATGGCTACTTAGGTGAAGCGGATGATTGGTTACTTGGTACTAACATAAGTGAATTATCTGTAAAATATAACTTAGCAGTCATTCTTCCGTCGGGTGAAAATAGTTTTTATGTTAACGCCGCAGCAGGTAACAATAAATACGGTGAATTTATTGGTCAAGAACTTGTTAACTTTATTTCTTCAACTTTTAATTTATCTACTCAAAAAAAAGACACTTTTATTGGTGGCCTATCAATGGGTGGATTTGGAGCCTTGGTAAATGGATTGACTTACTACAACACCTTTGGCAAGATATTTGGTTTATCTTCGGCTTTAATATGTAATGATATTAAGGATAAAGGACCGAATTATTCAGATGGAATTTCAGATTATAATTTTTATCATGCGATTTTTGGAAATTTAAATCATTTAGATACTTCCAAAAAAAATCCAGAACTTCTAATTAAACAAATGCTACTAAATAACGTCACCATTCCACCAATTTACTTAGCTTGTGGAAAACAAGACTTTTTAAACGCAGAAAATAGAGAATTTGACACCTTCTTGAATAACAAACAGATTCCTCATATTTATGTAGAATCAAAAGGTATTCACGAATGGCCTTACTGGCGTAAACAAGTGATTCCTGCAGTTCAATGGTTATTTAATGACTAACCAGACATAAAAATACAAAACAGCCCACAAAAATCATTACAGATTTGTGGGCTGTTTTAGATGTTTATTTATTCTTTTAGTTCTACTTATTTCAAAGCAAATTCATATTTTCTTTGCATTCCAACAAATAATATCTCCTTGGTGATCTTCTGAATAATATAGCTTGATCCATTAGTTGACCTAATTTCTTTACCAACTTGATAAGCCTCACCGTTTAAAACACTTAGTTTACCAGTTTCGTAAAACCAAACATACGTATAAAACACTTTAGTATCATCGTCTGTAGGTTTAACTTTTAACGATATTGATTTATTTGCTCTCATTACCAACCATAATGGTACGAAAATACATAAGAGACCAAGAATTGTTAATAGTGTTGTCGCAACTAGATGATTCATTTCAAACGCCTCCATAGATGTATATACTTTTCTTAAAAAAGTATTATAACTATGTTAATTCTAACACATTTGGAAGACACTTTTAATTAGTTTTTCAATTCCACTACATCATTGGTCACATGCTCAATAAAGGCTTGATCATGCTCCACAATCAACATAGAAGGCGCTACAGACTTAATTAGAGTTTCTAACTGCTCTTGATTAAAAATATCCAAGTAATTCAAGGGCTCATCCCATAAATAAAGTTCTGCCGGAACCGACAAAGACTTGGCTAGTTCAACCTTCTTGCGTTGTCCCATACTCATATGCTCAATTCGCGTGGTAAACACGTTGCGCTCTAATCCCAATTTGTGCAAGTTGTTCAAAAACTCTTGATAATCTAAATGTTGTGCTTCTGCAAATTCTTGTAAAGTTCCGCGATTATCTTCATAAGCTTGACGAACATAACTCACTTTCAGATTTTTTGGTTGAATCACCTCACCAGTAATTTCACCCGCAAAATCTCCTAAAATAGCATGAATCAGTGTGGATTTACCAGCGCCATTAGGGCCCACTATTCCCACACGTTTACCCTGCTTAATTTCAAACGAAATCGGATCAAACAATGGTCGCTTAGCATCTGGATAACTCAACGTTAGTTTGTTGACTGTCAACAGTCGTTCATGATGACCAGGCTGAAAATTCATTGATAAAGGATCTACATACTCAATATTTTTCAGAAGCTTTTCCTTCTCATCAATATCGCGTTGCATGTGTTTCTGCAAAGTCAACGCCCGTTTCATGGTTCTTGCCGCACGCGCACCAATGCCTCCTTTGTCTCCAATAGCGCCACTACCCTTAGCATGCGGATTGCCAAACTTCTCGCCCTCTTTAGATCGCGACCATTCCGCCTTTTCGGCAGCGGTTTGTTTCAAGCGGCTGATGCTCTTTTTCAGTTTGGCATTTTCCATCTCTTCATGCGTATCACTCAACTTTTTCTGTTCTTCATAGGTGGCAAAATTTCCCTGATACATCAAAATATTAGATTTTTCAATCGATAAAATGTGATCTGCCACATCATCCACAAACTTGCGGTCATGGCTAATGACAATAAATCCCTGTTTCTTCTGCTCCAAGTAATTAGCCACTTGCTTACGACCATTGATATCCAAATGATTCGTGGGTTCATCAATCAACGGAAAATTCACTGTCTGTGTAAACAAACTGGCTAAGAGAACTTTAGTTTGTTCGCCACCAGATAACGTGGTGAATTCACGCCACAAGATATCGGGATCAGTTCCCAATAGATTCAATTCTCGTTCCACTTTCCACTGCTCGGTGACACCTAGATCGTTTAAAACGAAAAACGTCAATTGCTGCTTGTTCTCAATTTTTTGTGGGAAATAATCAAACTTCAGACTAGCATTGATTTTGCCTTGATAGCTCAATTTGTTTTGCAGAAGGTTCAGAAAAGTTGTTTTGCCACGGCCATTACGTCCGATCAGTCCTAATTTCCAGTTACTATCCAGATTTAAATTGACATGGTCAAATAATAAAGTTCCTTGTGTATCGTAACCAAACGTTAGATTTTTAATTTCAATTTTAGACATTTTTTATACCTCATTTTTCTAGCTTTTTTCAGGCAGCTAAAAATGAGCATACAAAAAGACCTGCTCATCGAGAAAGATTAGCTGATCCTGAAAAACTGCACAGTACACCCTATGACAGGTACACTTACAGATTCAACAGAATTAGCTTAATTTCTCAATGGCAGATCCCTCACTTTTATAATTTTTCTAAATTATAGCATGATTGCAAGGGTTCGTCTATTCTAGTATTTTTAAAATTACTTGATCACCAATATTAAGGTTAAAAGCTATCAACTTAAAAATAAAACAAGTTCTTTATTTTAGTGGAGCAGGTCAAATATAATAAAACAGTTGCCTGCTGATCTCACGCAGTAAATTCTGCGATAGGTTGGAGGTGTTATTGTTGGTTCCATTTTTCACGGCACTTCTGGCGGCGTTATTAAATACGCTGTTTGCTTGGTGGTTGAACAAACATAATCAGAAGTAGAACGTTCAGGCAACGTCAACCCGCCCGCTTGGTTTTAAGTTTTGACCGAAGTCCAATTTAAAACGAATTAAATAAGTGTAAAAAAAGGCCTTAACTATAACCGGTAGTTAAGGCCTTTGGTGTTATTAAGTTGATACCATTTCTCACAGATTTATTATAACACGTTCTTATGAGAAGCAAAATTAAAACTGCCGAAGTTTTATTCAATCTGATATTGCCCGATTTACAATTCAAGTGCAACACCTGATCAACTAGACCAAAAATAGACAAAATAGGCCATGGAGACCTAAACTTAAAGTGACTAAACTCAAGAAAGGAGTCTCCATGACCCAAACAAAGAATAGCACTATGTCCGGTTATCAACAACTACAACCTGAAGAAAGAGGCATGATTCAAACTTTAAGTCGCCAAAATGTTACTGTTCGTGAAATTGCTAGAGAGCTTCACAGAAGCCCTAGTACGATTAGCCGTGAGTTACATCGCGGCACGGTTAAACAACGTGATACTAACTACTTATTCTTCACTAACTACTATGCTGATGCTGGTCAAGCTGTCTATGAAAAGCATCGTTCACACTGTCATTCAAAAGGCTTATTAAAGCCGTGTAAATACTTTTTTAATCTCTTAACCAAGACGCTAAAAAAGCACTTTAGATCAGCTGGTGTCGATGGATTCGTCCACCAATTTCAAGCCGACTATCCGCAATTCAAATGTCCTTCGGTTCCCACTGTTTATCGTTATATTGATCAAGGCCTGTTGAACCTTCGAAATAGTGATTTGCCCAAAAAACTTAGACGACGAGTTAAGGGCAAGCACAATCATGATCGCTATAATAAGAAGATATTAGGTACTTCGATCGAAGAACGTCCTGAAAGTGTCACCAAGCGCACAGCGTTTGGCGACTGGGAAGGTGATCTAGTTAAGGGAAAACGCGTGGCTTCTGAGCCTGCCCTGCTTACTTTAACGGAACGGGTGAGCCGCTTTGAAATAATCATAAAGATCCCAGATTATCACGCACAAACTTGCTTAGAGGCTCTTCAAAAAGTCATCAATCAACATCCAGATTGGTTTAAATCTATCACTTTTGATAATGGCAGTGAATTTTCAAAGCTTGCACAAGTTAAGGGTCCTAAAATTTACTTTGCACATCCGTTCTCGCCTTGGGAACGTGGTAGTAATGAGAATGCCAACGGGTTGATTCGGGAGTATATTCCTAAAGGAAAATCATTGAAGCAGTTTACTGAAACCCAAATTGCTCAAATCCAAAATGCCATCAACGACAAGCCCCGTAAGATCCTGCACTACCTGAGTGCTAAAGCATTCAGTAAAGCTTTTAGATCAGCTTCCTAGACCAATTCCTATTTTATTTAGTAAGTGTTGCACTTGATTTGACAATTCGAGTCAATCTGATATTTTTTCTGTCAATGAAATTATATTTTCTTCTTGACACTCATCAAAAACTTATCTATACTCAGAGACAATTAATAAAGAAAGTTGGTCACGCACATGACAAAGACAAATACACAACTAAATAATCGTTGGCAAAGCCGGTAATTAGGTTGTGTTTGTCTTTTGGCAAGATACGACCTGGATGCATACAGATCGTATCTGTGCCGGCTAACTTTGACGTAGAAAAAAGCCCGCATGGATTTATAATATTCATGTGGGTTTTGTTTCGATTTATTAAGAACAATCCTGCAATGGGATTGTTCTTTTTTCTTTCAAAATTTTTCAATTCCAGCTGCAACATTTTATTGTAAATAGGAGAGTGAATCATATGAAACGCTTAATCACGTTTATCGCGGCAATTTTTATTTTTCTTGGTTTTGCTTTTTTCAAAGGCAACAGTACCAAAACTACCAAAGCAAAGGTTCCAACAGTGGGAATCCTTCAGTTAATGAGCCAACCTGCGCTGGAACAAATTCAAAAAGGTGTTATCGCCGGCTTGAAATCTGAAGGCTACACCAAAGGTGAGACGGTCAAAATTGACTATCAAAATGCGCAAGGTAATCAAAGCAACTTGAAGACAATGAGTGAAAAATTTGCCAACGAAAATGCCGACCTGATGATTGGTATTACCACCCCTTCTTCACAGGCATTGGCCGATGTCACCAAGAATACTCCGATTGTTTTAAGTGCCGTCACCGATCCAAAGGGTGCTGATTTAGTTAAAAATGAAAATCATCCCGAGGCCAACATTACCGGCGTTTCCGATCAAGCACCGTTAAAAGAGCAGTTAGATTTACTTTTGAAACTCATGCCCAAACTCAAAACGCTGGGAATTATTTACACTTCTAGTGATAACTCAGCCGTAACTCAGTACAAACTGTTTAAAAAACTTTGTCAACAAGAACATGTGACTTTGAAAGCTTACTCAATTTCAAATTCAAACGACTTAAACCAAGTTTCACAAACCATGTTGCAAAATGTTGATGCTGTGTATGTGCCAACTGATAATACCATTGCTGGTGCGATGCAAACACTAGTTAAAAATGCCAACAATGCTAACATTCCCGTCTTTCCTGCTGTTGATTCGATGGTTAAACAAGGCGGCGTGGCAACGTACAGTGTGAACCAGTATAAACTTGGGGTCATGACTGGTAAGATGGCTGGTCGCTTACTCAAAGGTAAAAAAGTTAGCGAAACACCAGTAGAATACGTCAAACATGGCGAACTTACCATTAATTTGAAACAAGCAAATAAATTAGGCATTCACATTCCTGAATCACTAATTAAAACGGCTAAAACGAAAGGGGAGTTGTTCAAATGAGTTTAATTACTTCTGCAATAGGACAAGGATTTCTCTGGGGCATCTTAGGAATCGGATTATTTTTGACTTTCCGAATTCTTGATTTCCCTGATATGACAGTTGAAGGCACCTTTCCAATGGGAGCGGCCGTTTGTGTTGCAGCCATCAGTCATGGGGTATCCCCCATTCTAGCCACTTTGCTGGCTATTATCATCGGGATGGTTGCCGGTTTGGTCACCGGATTACTTTATACAAAGGGACGTATACCCATTTTATTAGCTGGAATTTTGGTTATGACGGCTTGTTATTCCATCAATTTGCGCATTATGGGAACTTCCAACATTTCACTGTTAGGCAAACAGAGCTTGTTTACCAATCACCTTCTGGAATCCCTGCCTAAATACTTTGATAGTGTGTCGCTTGGATTATTGATTGTCATCATTGTGACTATTATTTTAGCGATGTTTCTTCAGACTAACTTAGGTCAAGCATTCATTGCTACCGGCGATAACGAAACCATGGCCAAATCACTAGGCATTCATATCGACAGTATGAAAATCATGGGCTTGATGGTATCTAACGGCTTAATTGCCCTTTCTGGTGCTCTGGTTGCCCAAAGCGACGGTTATGCCGATGTTAATATGGGGATCGGCATCATCGTAATTGGCCTTGCTTCCATCATTATCGGTGAGGTCGTGTTTGGCAATCTATCCATGAATCAACGGTTAGTTGCCGTAACTTGTGGTAGTATTTTATACCGCTTTGTCTTGTTGATTGTTTTACAACTTGGTTTCAGCACCAACGATTTGAATTTGATTTCTTCCATCGTTTTGGCACTATGCCTGATGTTGCCGACCTTCCGAAAGGCACTTCACTTAGACAGATTTATTAAAAACGGCATTAAAACGCCACTCCCAGATAAGAAGGTGCGCGATCATGACTAATCCAATTTTAGAACTAAAAAACGTCACCACCTATGTCAATCGACATACTCCTGATGAACAAAAAATTCTTCGTGGTATCAATTTGAAAGTTTATCCCGGTGACTTTATTACTGTGCTAGGTTCAAACGGAGCTGGTAAATCTACCCTGTTCAATACGATCGGCGGAAACTTAGCGGTTGATGAAGGTCAAATTCTCGTAAATGATAAAGAGATCACCCATCTTTCCGAAGAAAAACGCACCCGTTTCCTCAGTCGTGTTTTCCAAGATCCAAAGTTAGGCACCGCTCCACGAATGACCGTTTCTGAAAACCTATTGCTGGCAGAAAAACGTGGTACTCATCGTGGTTTAGTTTTCCGAGGCCTCAAACACCAAATACCGCATTTTAAAGCCATCACTAGCACCATGGAAAATGACCTGAATCATCGTTTAAATACGCCTGCTGGTGAACTTTCCGGTGGTCAACGACAAGCTTTAAGTTTCTTAATGGCCACAATCAAACGACCTGATATTCTGTTGTTAGACGAACATACAGCGGCCTTGGATCCCAAGACTAGCCAAGAATTATTGCAGGCTACTGATGAACGGATTAAAGAAGATAAATTAACTTGTTTAATGATTACCCACCATTTGGAAGATGCCTTAAAATATGGCAATCGCTTGATCGTTTTAGACAAGGGGCAGATCAAAATTGATGTCACTGGTGATGAAAAACAACGGTTGACGATTGATGATTTATATAAATACTTTGAAATTTAGGATAAATTAAAATGAGGTTGAGAAATGCAAATTTTTCTCAATCTCATTTTTAAATTGAACTAATGTATTGTAATCCTATTTTGAGTTTTCTTTACATCTTTTTTCTTGCTAATTATAATTTCAGCTCAAACCGTTTCAGATTAAACTAAAACGACCCATTTCATTCAAAAAAATGAAATAGATCGTCTTATAATTTATATTTAAAATTTAATTTCATAACAAAATTCGAGTTTCTTATAGTAGTCCAATTCAATAAAATCTGTCGGTCGGACATCCCCCGCTGGCTTATCAAAGTAATCCACATGAGCCAATTTCAGCATTGAATACACAAATTGAGAACAAAACATGATGTTCGGTCGCAACGAATGTTTGGTCACCAGACCTAATAGGTTATATGCACTTCCCGTTTCGTTGATTTCTTTGATTTTATCAATAATAATCTTTTTTTGTGCCCTGGTTGTCGCTAGTTGATATACCAAAACTGAGGCATCATCCTTTTTATGAAAGGCTTCAACCATTTCGGCATTCAAACCCGGTGGATAAACCTTTTCACCACCATTATAACTAACAATTGTTTTCAAATCGGCATCAAAACTAAGCGACGCATGATTATATTGTTTTTGTGTAAATAACGAAATGATCTCACTGGCACTACTACCCGTGTTAGAAATGACCAAGTAGATGAAAGGATCATCCAGGGTTTGATTTGCTAACTGAAAATATTCATCAGTTAACGAACCATTGTTAATATATTTTGTGGAACTGTGGCGATGTAAATCTTCAAAAGTTTCTTTCAAATTATCGCTTGAGAGCGTACTCTTAATTTTGCCCAAACCCTGAAGCGAGTCTGTAATAGCCGTTTTATTGTTTCGCAGCTGTTCAAAACTGATGGTTGCCAGTTCTTTAACTGAAGGCAAATAGAAATCTGCTCTTTTACGAATAATAATATTGCTTTCCACGGCCAATGGTAGCAAAACACTGGCTGCTGCAATGATTCTACTTAACAGCTTCGCAAAAATATTGGCATCCTGATTTGCAAATGACACTGACACAAAAATAATTTGAAAAATAGCTAGCACAACATAAGTCAAAATCATGGGTCGTTTGACTTTTCTAGTTAGTTGACTTTGTGTTGTTCGTAAAATCATGAACACCGCTACCGTTAAATAAGTAATCACAAACAACGGGATGTTGCCAAATAACACACTGCCGACCAAGAAAATCCACAATGCCGTATTGATTAACTTTCGATCAGAAATAAGATCTCTCATTTTTTACTCCTAAAATTTAACCCATCTTTTAAGATGTGTATGTGATTTCAACGTCCACATTTGAACACACGTCAAACTGTAAAATGAGTGCTTAATCTTTGACTTGTGAGCGGTTTTAACTTTATCATCAGGCCATTTCTATGTCAATATAAATTACATTTAGTACATTGTAAAGATTTGATCTCTATAGCTAAGATTAAGTATGCCATAAAAAATATCGTTAGTTTCAAAACTGCCAAGATTGGAGCCGTGTATTCCGGTTCTGAGTCATGTCCATACTACGTTCCAGCCTAAATTTGCTGGAAGACGGTAATTTAATCTGATTTTGTTACTATGAACGTTTTTATATCAGACAATGAGATGCGTTTTTGTGCTTTCAACCTTTATTTAAAAATAAAATAATAGCTCGCAATATCTAAATCTTAGGTACTACGAGCTATTATTTATTTTCGATAGCTTATTTGAAGGGCATAAGTTTTAAAAGATCTACATCTTCATACCCATTTTTTCATAAGATCCCATACCACCAAGCCAGAGATCTTTAGGATTCACGTGATTTTCCTTAGCAAAGGCGTTCATCAACGTATCCATATCCATCAACTTGTAAGTCTTTGGATGCTGCGGATCATAGGACTCAATCTGAGCCATCATGCCACCATCTTCATGTTCAATAATGTGGCAATGATACATATAAACTCCGGTATACTCAAAACGGACCTTAATCTGCACATGCTCGTTTGGATTAACACTCACCGTGTCCTTCCATCCATGTTCATTTGCATATGGTGCGTGTCCATTTCGCGAAACCACTAAGAACTGTGTGCCATGAATATGGAACGGATGAATCATTCCCCCAACCATGTCATTGGTGTTAGTAATATCCCACAAAACAACATCGCCAACTTTTTGACGGGCATCAATTCGTTGCATTTCAAACTTCTTACCATCAATAGCCACTTCTTCATCCATGCCTGACATGACCACATGTCGAGTTTTGGTTCCGGTAGTGACAGGTAAATCAGGAACATCAACTAAATGATCAGGTAACTTGGTGTCATCTTTTGCAAATTCATGAATTCGGAAATGAACCAGCGGCACATCATCTGACATCAAGGCAACTTCATCGCCATCGTGATACTTGCCAAAATCGACAATAAATTCATCACGTTCCGCGCAGGTCATCATGACCTTAGTGAAATAAACGGGGTCTGGCATGATACCGCCATCGGATGCCACTTGTGCAAACTCCAGGCCGTCACTAAAGTGCAAGCGGAATTCACGCCGGTTAGCACCATCTAATACACGTAAACGCACTCGCTGGGTAGTCACATCAATGTACGGATTAATTGTGCCGTTAATCATTGGTGTTTTTCCTTGTACACCGTCTGGATCGTAGTCTTTTTGGTAATCCCATTGGTTGTCTTCATGGAAATTACGGTCTTGTAAAACTAGTGGAAAATCATCCACGCCGTAATTACGTGGCAATGGCAGTTTTGCTTCAACCTCGTCTTGGACGACAACAGGGGTTGCTAAACCATGCCAAACTTGCTGGGCAGTTGATGGACATGGATGTGCGTGTAGCCAAAGGGTCGCTGCCGGTTGATTGCAGACAAATTTAATGTCACTGGATTCACCTGGATAAACCGGTGCATGGCAACCACCATCAATATAAGGTCCTGGTACATTCAAACCGTGCCAGTGAAAAGTAGTGAGTTCATGCAAATCATTTTTTAACGTGATATGAATCATTTTACCGCGTTTGAAGATAATGGTTTTACCCAATAAACTGCCATTATAGCCCCACGTCTTCGTTTTGGGACCCGGTAGTAATTGCGTTTCGCCCTCTTCAGCCGTTACCGTATAATACATATCCGTGTCGGTTTCTTTATCTGGTTGCAAAACTGCCGGCACGTGAAGCTTTTGTTGCGGTGTCGTCGGTTCTTCTAGCGGCACATATCCACCATCATGCGTATTCCATGCTGGTTCATCAAAAAAATAATCGTTATAAACTTGCTTTGCCATTTTTTTATGCCTTCTTTTAGAATTATTTGCTTCTAATAATCATTCTAACTACTTAAAAACTAAAATTCAAGCGACCTCAAACTAACGGATAACCAAAACCGAAACTGGTGAATACTTAGCCATGTAGGAAGCTTGGCTACCAAAGTAGCGAGCAACACCCGAACGTGACGAAGAACCGATCACCAGCAGGTCTGGTTTTACGTGTGGAATCACATCTTTAACGATGGTTTCACCGGCGTCTCCTTCGGCTGTGTACGTTTCTACCTTGCGAATACCAAAATCTTCGGCAATTTTTCGATAGCCTTGTAAATGTTTTTCCAAATCGTTGCGTTTGTCACGAATATAATTTTTATTTAGTGCCTGATAAACATTGATATCGTCTTGTTCCAAGATTGACACAATATCAAGTTCAGCATTATCCTGTTTGGCCCGGTTCATCGCAAATCGAAATGCCAACTGAGCATCTGGGGAATCATCAACCCCAACTAATATTTTAGAAAATCGTTTTGGATCTAAGCGGCTTTCGCTCATCTAAAATTCCCCCAATATCTTATTATTTGATACCTTAATTTTACCATTTTTTGATTTTTTCAACGAGTAAAGGGCTTACAAATATTAAACCTCATTAACTTTATGAATAAATTCCATAAAACCAGTCTGACCATCATTAGTTTGCTTAAAGACCCCTGCATCTTCCAAAACGCGCAAAAAGACCCGGCCAACTTCTTGATCCACAATTTCTTGAACGTTATCAGCAGTAAACTGGTGTTTTTCTTGCAACTGATCAGCCCATTTTTTATGGTATGGCTTCATTTCGTTGGATTGCTTCAATAAATAGCGTTGAACCTCAAGCAACTCAGCCTTTAATCTTGCCGGTAAAATGGCGCAGCCCATAACTTCAATTAAGCCAATGTTCTCTTTTTTAATGTGCTGCACATCTTGATGCGGATGAAAAATGCCATCCGGATATTGCTCGGAAGTCTGATTATCACGCAATACCAGATCCATCTCGAATCTTCCTGCTCGTTGACGTACAATTGGCGTAATCGTGTGATGGTTCTCACCGTTTGTTTCATGGCGAATGTCACGTTTAGGATCATCATAATTTTGCCAAACTTTCAGAATTTTGGTTGCCGCACTCACTAAGGCTGATTCCGAGACACTCTTTAAACGAATGACTGACATCGGCCACTTTACAATCCCAGCTGACACATTCGCAAACCCGTTTAATTCAAACGGCTTTTCAATTGCAGCAACGGCCATTGGAAATTCATGTTTGCCGCCTTGATAATGGTCATGACTCAACATCGAACCACCAACAATGGGCAAATCAGCGTTACTGCCCACAAAATAATCAGGAAATAGCTTCGTGATCGCGACTAAATTTTGAAATGTTGTGCGATCAATGTGCATTGGACGGTGGACCTCAGAAATGAAAATACAGTGCTCGGCAAAATAGGCATAAGGAGAATACTGGAATCCCCATGTCTCCCCATCTAATTGCAAACGCACAATTCGATGATTACCACGCGCCGGATACCCCACACGACCCTCATAACCTTCATTTTCCAAACATAATTGACATTGCGGATAGCTTGTTGAAACAGTTTTCTGAGCCAAAGCAATCGCCCGCGGATCCTTCTCTGGTTTGGATAAATTAATTGTGATTTCCAAATTACCATAATCAGTCGGCACCGGAAATTCAATATTTTTAGCAATTGCCCGCGTTTTAATGTAGTCATTGTCACGACTCAGCCGATAAAAGTAGGCCGTTGCTGTCTGCGGACTTTTTTGATACAAATCCCAGAATTTCGTATTCACTCCATAAGGCGTCGGCGTCATAAAGTCCATAAGATCGGCACCTAAAATTTCCCGATCAGTCGGATTAGCTTCAATTTTATGATTTTGAATCGCAGCTTCTATTAAGGCATCCTGAAGTTGTAACAAATCGTTGACAGCCGTCGTTTTTTCTAGCGGTTGTTCACCCACCATGGCATAGATTCGGTTGATCAGGTAGCGGCGATCTAATTCATGATAAGTGCCCTTTTTAAGGATTTCAGTTACAAACTGTTCAACTAAACTAGTTGATTGTTCATTTTTCAATCTTGGTTACCTCTTTGTAATTGCGTTGGGCCATCGGCAATCTCAGCAACGTAAAAATCGGCCGCATACCCAATTTTTTCTTTGTAAACTTTGCCAACATTAGCTTCAAAGTTTTCAACCTGATCTTTTTCAACAAGGGCAATGGCGCATCCACCATAGCCTCCACCAATCATTCGTGCACCTAATACACCTGGTTGCTGCCAAGCTGTATGCGCTAGTGTATCCAATTCTTTGCCCGTGACTTCGAAATCATATTGCAAAGACATGTGTGAGGCATTTACTAAACGACCAAACTTAGCTAGATCTTGATTTTTAAGTGCGGACATTGCTTCACCAACGCGTTGATTCTCAAATACTGCATGCCGTGCGCGTTTGAGTAGTGGCTCACTTTGAATTAAGTACGCATATTCATCGAAAGTTTCTTTATTCAACGCCCCTAAAGTTGGGACATCAATTCCCGTTTGAAGCTGTTTCAAGGCTTCATCACATTCTTGGCGATGTTCGTTATATTTAGAATCTGCCAATTCACGCCGTTTATTCGTATTCATGATAATAATCACGTGATTACCCAGTTTTAAAGGCACATGTTCATACTTTAAAGTATTCGTATCCAGTAAAACGGCATTATCCTTTTTACCCATTTCAACGGCAAACTGATCCATAATTCCGGAATTAAGACCGATAAACTGGTTTTCCGCCTTCACGCCTTGTTTAACCATGTCGATCGGTTCAATCTGTAAATGAAATTCATCCTGTAAAATCTTGCCAAACAGCATTTCTAAAGAAGCCGATGAGGATAATCCTGCGCCATCAGGTAAATTACCCAAAATATAAACATCCAAGCCAGTGGTAATTTTGGCACCTGCTTCGATTAAATAGCGCAACATCCCTTTAGGATAGTTTGTCCATAAATTACCAACTTTTTCTTGAATTTCTGCGGTTCCTAAAGTTAAAACTTGAATGCCCTGTTCCGCAAAATTTTCCGAATATAAATGGAATTCATTATCTGTACGCGGTTTTACCGCGGCAAAGGTGCCTAAACTGATTGCACAAGGAAATACGCGACCACCATTATAATCAGTGTGTTCCCCGATTAAATTAATTCGGCCCGGAGCAAAATAAAAACGAGCTGGCTGTTCTTTAAAAATAGCTTTGTAACCGTTTTCTAAAGTTTCGATAGAAATTTTTGTACTCATTTAATTAGCCTCTTTTCTAAACCATTTAATTAGTTCCAGGTAATGGCTTCTACATCTTCAGGACGATCTTTTTGCGTAATTAAATAACTAAGTGCGCCACGAAATGACAACATACCAACTGCACCTTGTTCATTGAATTTGATGGTTGAACCGGATGAAATATGAGCCAAAACGTCTTCTTCTGCTTCCTCGATATTAGCAAATTCCCGATAGAATGTAATGACGCGACCATTTTCATAAGATAGCTTAATTTCAAATTGTTTCAATTGATAAAACCCCTTTCATAACTTTCATAGGTTAATGATATCATACCTGCAAATCTAATCATGGAAAAAACAAATAAAAAATCTCAGTAAATTTACCAAAATGGTAATTACTGAGATTTTTGAACTAATTTTAACTGCCGTTTTTGATACTGCTAGATGCTAATACATCAGTGTCTTGTCCTCATAATGTATGTGAGGCAATCATTCAAAACCAGTTTTCATTTACGAGGTTTTTGCACTTAAGGATCGTTATCCCTAGTTGCAATTGCATCTTCTGCTCAATATGCAGCGTCAGAAAATGAGTTGCCCTGGACATACTAGGAATACTTAGCGAAGTCACCATAAAATATTGGCCGGTATTATTATTATTTAGCGTCCTCTTTTAAAACACTTGCGACGTTAACTGTCGGCATATTATAACCAGGAAATTCATTTGATGAATTAGTTAATGTTGCAACCAACGCACGGACATATGGATAGAGAATTGCTGTACAATTTTCTTCTAAAAGCGAATTTAATCCAGTATGTTTACTATCCTCGTCAACATTATAAACAAAGCTTCCTTCTACACTACACGATACTTTAAATGGCACATCCGATCTCGTCAGTGACCCGACAACCACAGTTAACACAATTCTGATTTGATCTCCATAAACACGATTTTTAACGCTTAGTTTCGGGCTCAAAATCATTTTATTTTGTGTTTTTTTATAGTTGTCATTGCGCTCATAGTTCATCTTTTGCACTGTATAACCATTAAACGTTAAAACACTCATTAGATACCATCTCCTAAAGTTTCAATAACGTGAAATTCGTTTGATTTCGATTGACAATGTTCTTCACTTATATATGAATTATGCGAAATATAAAATGGTGTCCCACTCGTACTGAAATTCAGCCTAGCCGTAATTTGACTATTTTTATCTGCATGGTCTGGCAATTCACCTGTGGTTTCAAATTCTTTTTTAGCGTGTTCAAATAGATTTTCTTGATAGAGAACTTGAATACGTTGATTATTCTCAATTTGTGAAACTGTCGAATAACTAATACCCAACCGCTTCGCGAATTCTCTAACACTTAAATGAAGTTGCTTGCGTAGTTCACAAATTTGAGAAGGCTGCATAAACCCCTTACGCTCCCTATAAGCATCAAAAGTTCTGACAAAGTTTTCATTTGGTTGATCGAAATCATTCCACAGTTCACCTTCAGCATCTTGCCAATAATGGTTGATAACAAGCAAATCATCAATATCTCTAACTTTTACTATTTCTGGAATCCACTTTTCAATATATAGTTCTTCGATTCCTTTTTCTGGGTTGAAAAACTTTTTCTCTTTCATAAAATTCTCCTTTTTTTCAAGATCGTTCACTAACCACTAGAGATAGGGAAAATTTAATGGATATTTTGCTTCATGTACTGATATCCAAAAAACAACTCCATTTGGTCGATCTTGAAATTTAAGATAACAAGGCGTTTCTAAAATTCTAAGCCCAAAAATCCAGATTGCACCAGGGATTGGCGGATAATGATCGTCAATCTCCGGTCCAGCAATATAATTTTTCCAACTTAAATTTGTGTATATTTCATCCAACGCAATCTCTGGGTTAATTCCCAAATTAAAAAGAGAATGAATATTTTTCCTGCGATTACTCATCAACCATTTGGATCTTCTACTTTGAATATTTTTTAATTCGCGTTTAATTTCGTCCACTTTTTCCAAAATGTGAATTACCTTTTCAATTTCATTTTATCACTTTTGTTTCTCACAAAAAACAAATTGCATTTAAACAAAAGCTTTTATGTACTCACTAACAGCAAAATGCCTACATAATACTGATACGCATAATAATGGGCTGAGTTTTAAAAAAAATAAAAAACAGAATCATTTCTGATCCTGCTTTCATTACTTAGTTATTCCCGGTTTGTAAAATTAAGTTAGAAATTTAAAAAGCCATTTGTGATAGACTTTTGAGTGTCAAAATCAAAAGAAAGGCTGATCACAAATGACCTATACTCATCTTACTATAGACGAACTTGCCACAATTTATTCTTTTTGGAAACTCGGTAAAAAGGCTTATCTAGTGGCCCCAGCGCTCCATCGGAGTGCTGAAACTGTGTATCGTATTTATCGGTTTCTTGACGCTGGCGGTACGATTATTGATTACCAATGCCACTATCGAAAGCATAAACAACATTGTGGGCGTAAACCAATTCAACTACGCCCTGATGAACTGGCCTATATTCAAGCCAAAACTCAAGCTGGTTGGCAACCAGATACCATTATTAATCGCCAAGAACGGGCTTTCAGCTGTGGGGTTCGAACCCTTTACCGCCTTTTCAAACGCGGTGTTTTGGGGTTGTCGACCAAAGATTTACCGATGCACGGCAAACGGCACCCTAATGGTTACATTGAACGCCGTGGGAAAGCGGGTCAATTGGGCAGGGATTTAAAGAATCGTTATCAGGACTATCCTAATTTTAATCAAGAATTCGGCCATTTAGAAGGTGACACGGTTCAAGGTAAAAACCATCAGGGTGCGGTAACCACGCTGGTTGAACGACAAACTAAGGTCGCAATTGTGCTGAATTCGCATACCAAGTCGGCACACGATGTCAATCGTAGTTTAGCAGGATGGCTTTCGAAGCTGCCACGACACCTATTTAAGTCAATTACGTTTGACAATGGTAAGGAGTTCGCCGGTTGGCGAACCATTGCTAACCAATTTGATTTAAATATTTACTTTGCCGCTGTCGGAGCACCCAATCAACGTGGTTTAAATGAGAACACCAATGGTCTGCTGCGTAAAGATGGTTTACGTCACAATCTTATTATGGACCAGCTATCAGATGGATTTGTTCAAGCAGTTGCCAGTCGACGAAACCACATCCCACGAAAAAGTTTGGGTTACCAGACACCTCTGGAAGCATTCATCAGTCAGATTACAGATGAACAGTTAAAAAATTTCTAACTTAATTTGACAATTCGGGATTATTAAAATAGTTAGTTATTTTTGTTATGCGGTATTAAATAGATATTAGCAACTTTTCTTAAATCTGCTGTAGAACTATCCGACTAAATAACAAAACATGTTTAGTCATTCAAATAATTCATCGCGTCATCGAGGTTCTTGAAAACCACATCGCCTTCATCGTGATCAATTGCTCGTTGTAATCTATCATTTGGTGTCTCATTGGTTACTTTAAACGGAATTCCGTTCTGTTTAATAACTTGTTTGTAAAACATTTTTATAGCTGTAGAGCCATTCAATCCCAACTCTTCAAACACATTCTCTGCTTGCTCTTTGGTTTTTTTATCCATACGTGCAGCAACTTGAACCATTTCTTCCATCGATAACACTCCTTTCATTAATAATTATACGCTATTTCTATAAAATTGCTAAAAATTAATAGCATTATTATAGAAATTGTTAGTACATTAAGCAACAAACTGGCTTTATACTATATAATTCGCATAATATTGGGCTGATTTTTAAGAAAATAAAAAACAGCATCATTTCTGATCCTGCTTTCATTCAAATCATTTTCTTAAAAACTTCATTCTGCCAATTCTGCCGCATAGCTTTCCCGTTCACTAAAGCGAACAACCTTAATTCGATTCTGTTCAAATAAATTAACGACATCCTGACTTACAGAATGTTGTTGTTTTTCACGGTTCAAATCGTTCAGAAAAACATAAAAACGCGTACGCTGCTGCATAATTTTTTCGGTTTGCTCCACATTAGCCAGAATAGCCATCGCAAACATCGAATTATTGGCATTCGTCATTGTTTTAATAAGTTGCGTAGGAATATTACGAATTTCAGGAATCGAAAACTCAAATTTATGTGAAAGCCCACTACTCCCCATATACGAAACGTTTTTAATTGTGCGAATATTATTTTCCTCAAAGAACGAATTAACATCATCAATAAAATAATTAGTTGTGTGCTGTTTTTTCAACATAAACATATCATTCACAAATAACATTCCCTGAAGCAAACGGTGTTTAGCCTCTGAAAAGTGAGCTATATCTGCGGTAATCGACAATTCACTAGCTGCACTTGTGAGACCATATGCACGCAATTGAGTCTCAAACAATTTTTTCCGCATTGGCGAATGACTTATTGATACACCAACACTTTCAAGATTATTAACAGTCCATCCATCATCGGTTACCTTAATTCTGCCATCTGGTAAACTCACTGCATAAATTGTTAATTCGTCTGCAAAGTTGTCAGTGAAAGGTAAATTAATTTGAATGATATTTTTATTTACCTGTTTAAAGTCAGTATTATTCTTATACCAAGAGAAATACTGTTCACTGAGTCTTTCAGCGTTCAAACTCACATCCATAATTGAATTTTCTCCTTTCGTCATTTTAACTGAACAAACTTTTCAAATTTAATAATAGCTTCTTTTAAACTATCAAGTTCATTAAACGGAAAGTTACTAAAATTAAATGCTTTACTTTCGATATGTTCATCATGAAAACTATAAATATGTACGTGATTGGGGCCAATTACTGAACCATCCTCATTATGATGGCGACTTCCATTCACACACAAACGAATCAGGTGTACATTATTACGAAAAAATCTAATATGCAAACTATACTTTATAGTTAGATTACCACGATAAATTCCAAATTTATAATAAATTTGACTTCTTGTACCAATAATTGATTTCTCTTTAACAAACCGCCCCCTGTTCGGAACATGAAATACTGAATGATTCAAAAACTTTTTTATTTCCTGAATTAGTTTCTCAACATCTTTTGGTGCAAGCCGGTCGATGCTAGTGTTTTTCATTTGTGTCATTTTTCTATTTCCATCCTAGTCCTTTACATCTTATGTCCCTTATAGAAAAAATACGCATAAAACTAGATTGGGTCTACACTTTCTGGTATTGGTGAATAACTAATACCGGTTTTTTGTCTGTTTTGAAAATCAGAAAAATAAAAAAGGACATCTGTCCTCTTTGTGCTACGATTTAATCGCCAAAACAAATCGAAAAGAGGAAATTCAGATGTCCCTAACTAATTCTATCTTATGCTTATTCGAAATAACAGACCCAAACTTAATTGTCACTGGTATTTCTAAAGAACGGTGTTCCACAAACCAACGTATTCATGTCGTCCATGCAACTTTGTCTTATCAACTTTTAAAGTGCCCACATTGTGGCCATAAAAGCTTAATTAAAAACGGAACTCACATGAGTCACCTGCGTTTAGGAACCTTATCCGGTGGTCGTTACGAAATGCATTTAAAACGTCAAAGATACCAATGTAAAGATTGTTCAAAAACCTGTGGTGCTAAAACTAAGTTGGTTAATCGTAACGAAACTTTCACACATAATATCAAACATCAAGTGATCGTTTTGGCACGCGATATGTTGACGAGTAAAGAAATTGCTAAACTTTGTGGAATTTCGCCAAGCAGTGTTCAACGAATCCTAAATGCCAATATTCACTTAGCCTATCGTGTTAAACATCTCCCAGAGAATCTTTGCTTTGATGAATTTCGTTCCTGTAATCACTGGATGTCCTTTAATTGTTGCGATGCCGTTAGTCATCGCCGAATTGTTACTTTAAAAGATCGGCTAAGTAAAGATATCATTGACTACTTTGAAGCTCGTTTTTCGGTTCAAGAACGTGCCCAAGTTCAATCAGTGACGATTGACATGAATGCTGAATATGGCAGCTTCATTCATCGCTTATTTCCCAATGCGGCCACGATTATCGATCGTTTCCATATTATTCAACTGGCTGGGCGTGCCTTAGATAATGAACGCACGCAGACCATTCGTACTATCCAAGATAAGCATTCACGAATTTATCATATTTTAAAATCTCAATGGCGTTTATTTCATCTTGATGAAATAAAAGTTAATGATTCTAAGGCTGTTTATTTACGCGGAATTAACGAGTATATGACGCAACAAAACGCCATTGATTTAGCTCTAGACGCTTTTCCCAGATTTAGATCTGTGTATCAAACCTATCAAGGTATCTTAAGTGCCATACACCAAAAGGATGCTAATGCGTTCCAATCCTTACTTACTAACTACCAACCCACTAGTAATCAAATGGACATAACGATCAACACGTTTATCAAAAATGGTTCAGCCCTTCTAAACAGTTGTCGTTATCCATTTTCCAACGGTCCAATTGAAGGACTTAATCGTAAAATCAAGGCATTAAAGCGTAACTGTTTTGGTTTTCGAAATATTGACAACTTCTTTATCCGGATTAGTTTAATTCATGAGTAAACAAAAAGCACATTCACCGAAGTGAATGTGCCGTTCAAAATCTCCACCAATACGATTTGACAGAGACCCACTAGATTTTCAATTAAAATTAACGTCCTTTAATCTAATTAAAAAAGGTTTTAAAAAAAGGCAAATTCATTTCTGAACTTGCCTTTTCTGACTTCATAATTTCATTTCCTAGTACTTGAGTTTTAACGTAGTCATGTCATACTTTCCAATCGTCCTATCAGACTGAATTGGTTCCTCTAAAGCATTAACAACGTCTGCTTTACTCAATAGATCTTCTGGAATTTTTACTACTTGTTTAGTTGGATTTTGGATTCTCACAATATAAGCGTCTGCATCTAAGTACGAAGGATAAACTGCTGCTACCAATAAATCCTGGATTTCCAACAATGAAAATGAATCTGGAATTATTGGATTATCTTCTGTTGGCCAAATCTTGTTATCCAAACGATTAATAAAAAGATTTAATTTCTGCATTTGATAAGAGATTGAAGGCGATAACCATCTATGCATCAACATGCTTGTCTCGTGTTCCGAAAATTTCTTTTCTGCAAATGATAAAGCAAATTCAAACCGATTGTGACCCAACTCTTCTGCTAATGGAGTCGCCATCATCACATGCCCTTGATTAGTTGTATCTCCTGATGCACGACCGGGTCGCCAAGCTAAATTAGGTTTGCCCAACTGCCCTGTTGTGGCCATTAAGGTAACATACAAACCATTATTCTTGGCTTCGTACTCTTTCATACCTTTGCCAAGAAAAGTCATGTGCTTATTTTCTCCCACAATGGAAACAGTTTTATCAAAGCTATAGATATTCACTGGTTTTTCAACAAATTCTTTTTCCCAATCATCACTAATTTTATGATTGGTTGTTTGCACAAAGCCATCTTGAATATGAGCAATTGCTTTGGCATTTTTAATTTGAGAATTTAATTTTAATCGCAGTCGATGTGAATAAACTTGGTTATCAAAATCTAATTTTCCTTCTATTAAACCTTGTTCATCAAAGGACAAACGTAAGGTATAACTCACCGCTTGATATTGTGGAGTTGTAGCCACGCGATCTTCCAAATGTAATGGTAACTTACTGGTTCCTTTGACAATCAGAACCGCTACTTTGCCATTGATCTCTTCAACTTGAGCATTCTGAAAATCAAGTGCACGTTCATGATCTCCACTCAAAGGTGAATAATCATACGTATCCCCATCATTACCCGAATCCACCAATTGAATAGCATCGGTTATTTGACACTCCTGATTTGAATAATTAATAGTCCCATTTACAAAATTCAATCTTTGATTTTTAAACTGAATTTCATTTTCTTCATTGGAATTGATTAATAACTCAGCAGCAGGTTGCTTGCCTTCGTTGAAATGAATGACTTTATATCCAAGGGCTGGCAACTCAATGTTCCCTTCAAACTTTAATTCATAATACTCGGGTTCATCGGTGTACTCTTGTCCACGAGGCGTCATCATCAGAATATGGTGACGTACTGGATAATGCTTACTCTCAATAATGACAGGCCGCTCTAATCCATCAAATTCTATATTTTTTGAACTAGTTGTAAGATTGATAATTTTCTTACCAGTGAATTTAAAAGGATCCGTATTAAACACAAGCACATCATGGTCACCCAAGTTGAGAAATTCAGCCAATTTCTTTTTGATCATATTTTCAATTCCATCGGCAATTTCATTGGCCTCTTTAAACCGATGTTTGATGTCCACCGCAACATTATCGGAAACACTTCCACCTAATGTATCGTGAGCTTGACATTCTAAAAGTTTCTTCCAAAGCTTTATCAGCAAACCATTACCAATGTTAAGTCCATTTTTATGGGCAATTACCATTAAAGGTTCAACTCTTCGTAAAATCTTTTGTTCCAAATAAAAGTTGTCCGTTTTAATTTGGTGTCTAACTGACCCAATGGTTCGATGAACTCGCGCATATGTTGGTAAACGTAATTCACCTTGATAGGTTGGTAGATCTGTACGTTGCCTTAACTTATCAATAAATTTCGGATAAGAACTAATTACGGTATGATTCTTACTTAATTTGTTGAGATCCGAAATGGTTTGATGAATATTTTTTATAATATTCATTTGATCAATTCCAGAAGGCATTAAAACATCTGCATTTTTAGAATGGGTTGCTTCAAAGTCAGCCGCTGGGTCAAATCGTTTATCCACAAACTCTTTAAGATTCTTCTTTGATTCCACATCAATTTGTGCTGTGAAATAACCAAATGGAAAATTAGCTGCATATACATCTTTTCCAGAAAGTCCCTGCCATTTAAAGTACACCGAGTTCATTTGTGTTCTGAAATTAGTTCCTCGCCAAAAAACAAAGTTATCAATCCCAACTTGATGCAAAATTGTTGGTAATTGTGCATTGAACCCAAAAGTATCTGGCAAATAGCCCACCATCATTGGTTGTCCATACTTTTCTCTAGTATCATTGACCCCAATAATCAAGTTTCTTAAAATGGACTCTGTATCTGGTATCAAGGCATCTGTTTGCGTATACCATGGTCCAACAAACAAACGTCCCTCTTTAACTAACCTTTGAATACGCTTCTTTGCTTCCGGATGAATTTCTACATACTCATCAACAACTGAAATCTGCCCATCCAAACAGAAGTTGGCTTCTGGATGTTTTTCCAACTCATCTAGAACCTCGGTAAACAGTTGATCGCTCAATACCAAAGCATCCATAGTTGTAAAATACCATTCTCGATCCCAATGAGTATGGTTAACGAGATTCGTCTGAGTCATAATTACCCTTCTTTCGCTTCTGAGTTATGTCGCGTAAATCTCTTTAAGAAGTTTACTAATAGTGCCGTAATAATGACACCAACTAAGATAGCAACGGTATAAAGAATCACATTTGATGAAAACGGAATTGCCATAACCGTTGAAAGTGCCGTCTTTTGATAAGTTCCAAACAATGCGTTCGTTGCACAACCAGCTGCTGTTCCAACAATAATGCTTGGAATAACTCGAACTGGATCCGCAACCGCAAATGGAATCGTTCCTTCCGTAATTCCAACAATTCCCATTACCAATGCTGAACGACCACTTTCAATTTCAGCATCACTGTATAATTTTTTACCACCAAGTAACGTTGCAACAAACATACCTAATGGTGGAATACCAATTGCCATTAACATTGCGGTACTTGCTTGATAACCGCCAGATGTAAAGGCAGCCATTCCAAATGCATAGGCAATTTTGTTGATTGGGCCTCCCATATCAACAGCCATCATTCCACCAAGAAGAGCAGCTAACAGAACTGCATTAGCACCACTCATTCCCTTTAACCAAGCTGTTAGGGCAACCGTCATTGCTTTAATCGGATCTCCAACAACATAAATCAGGAATAGGCCTACCACTAAGGTGGCTAAAAATGGAATCACAATTAGTGACTTTACAGCTGTTAAATTTGCTGGCATTGGAATCTTTTTGAGCCATTGAACTAAATATCCAACTAATAGCCCAACCAACATACCACCTAAAAATCCAGTTCCCATTGATGATGCAACCAAACCAACGATGAATGCTGGCGCTAGTCCTGGTCGATCAGCAATAGAATACGAAATATAAGCTGCAATAATTACTGGAATAAATCCTAATCCAGTTTGACCTAACAATCTGAGGTTCCCCCAGATATTACTTGTTTGGTTCCAAACATTTGTCCCGCCAAAGATTACCGCAATTGATGTTAATAATCCGGCTGCAGTAACCAGTGGGATCATATATGAAACACCAGTTTGAAAATGATTGGCTAACTCTTTACCAAATTTTTTCCAATTCATTGTTTTCACTTCCCTTTAATTTATCAGTGCAATTGCCTGATCAATTGCTGATTTGCCATCCTTAACTACTTCAGATGTTCCAACCTTTAAAGTCTTCTTTCCTTCAAAACGATCCGGTTCCTGAACATTAGTATCTACTGCAAAAATGACAACGTCTGCAGCATCAATTTCAGATTGTGAAAGTCGGTTCTCAACTCCCATTGCACCTTGCGTTTCAACCTTAATGTCATAACCCTCTTTTTTAGCGAACTTCTTTAAATTTTCGGCCGCCATGTAAGTATGGGCAATACCTGCGATACAAGCTGTAACAGCCACAATTTTTTTTGCCATGATAAACTCCTCCTATTTAACTTTTAAGTATTTTTAAAATCTCTTCACTGGTTTGTGCCGATTTAATTGCCTTCACAAAATCATCATCCATCAACTTTCCGGATAATTTAGCTAACATCCGTAAGTGCGCATCTCCTTTTGATTCCGGAGAAACTGCCATTAAGAAGATGATATTGACCTCGCTGCCATCTAACGAATGCCACGCTAATGGCTCAGAATTCTTGGCAAACAACATCGTCGATTGAATTACCGAGGTGCTTTTGCCATGCGGAATCGCAATGTTATTGCCAATACCGGTGGTGGTCAAGGACTCCCGATGTAACACATCATGATAAAAATCATCTGCATCGGAAACGCTTCCATTTTGTTGTAAAATCAAAGCTAATTGATGAATGGCTTCGTCACGAGTCTTGGCATGCAAATCCATGACAATATTTTTTTCTGAAATGAAATCACTTAACTTACTACTCAATCAAATCACCTCCTAATTTGCTTAAAACTTCTTGAGCTGTCGTGCATCCCTCAAGTTCTTTTAATAATTTTTTATTCTCAAGAACGTCGTTAAAGTACTTGTAGATTTGCTCAATTTGCGTTTGTACTTCTCGATTCATGGCAAGAAAGAACACAACGTTCACTGAATTACCATCCCACTCAATGCCATGCGGATTGATATAAACTGCAATACACGGCCTAGCCACAAATTCAATGGGTGCATGTGGCATCGCAATATTGTCAATTGCCGTACTAGCCAACTTTTCTCGTTCTATCGCCGCGTTGACAATGCCTTTTCGGCCAAAATGATATTTCTCTAGTTGTAGCCCAATTCGTTTAATGACCATTGCACGTGTTTCTTGCGTATTTGCAAAAAACATTAATCTCTTATCCAACAAACGACTAAAGCTCCCTGAATTCTGACGATTAGTTAAGATTTCATCGACCACGCCACGAATTTGCTTGGCAGAACCCGTGTCCAAAAACGGGGGTACAACTACGACCAGCGCATTGGGAACCTCAATTCGAATGGTACTAATCACTAGATCTTCGACAATCGGATGATTTTTTAGCTCTTGAATGGAAGTCACCCGATTCACTTGAATACTATCCGCAAAGAACTTTTTCACCCGTTGCTCCAATAATCGAGCCGTTCCTAGTCCCGTACTGCAGACAATTACGGCATTTACCATACTTTTTTGCCGCTCAATGTAGGCCTCGATGTGTAACGCAATAAACGCTACTTCATCTTCATTCAACGTAATGTTGAATTGCTTTTCGATTTTGGCACTAATATCAATCGCATTATTAAACGCCAATGGGAAAAACTTCTTAATGTCTGCTGTATATGGATTATGCAGGTTCAAACCTAAATACAATCTTTTTAATGCCGATGTTACGTGGACCGTTAATCCCCGTAACAACATCTCATCATGATTACGAATGTTATCCTCTAAAAACTGATGAATCGTATTTTGTTGAATCGGCGAAGCAGCCTTCTCCAAATTATCCTTACCAATTGGTTGTCCCTCTGCTGCCAAAATATGAATATTGATGTATTGCCGCTCATACTGTGGAATTGTCACTTTAAAAGCGGCTTCTAAAATCTTGATCAAACTGATCGTATTCATTTCTAGTTTTACAGGATGATCACTTTTCTCCAGTGTTTTATCTTTAATAATTCTTTCCATAGAAATAATTAAATGAATGGCTAAAGATTGAAACTCATAATCTGTAAAATGAAGCGAACTCACTTGTTCAAAGCGATCTAACGAACTTAATACTTTTTGAAAAGTATCCTTACTGAAAAATGAACGCATATCAGTTGGTATTTTTAATTCGCGGTGTACCTCTCCTTTCTTATTTTCCAAATACATCGTGTCACCCCAATACATTGTCAGTAACTCGGACATTAATTTGCGTTTAGCTGATTCCGATGCAATGACCTGCATCCCTTCATGGGTAGTTTCAATCAAAGCATCATACTTAGCTAACGTGCGCTTAACTTCCTTGAAATCACTTTCTAATGTACTTCGACTTACAAACGTGCTATCAGCAAGATCTTGAATTGTCTGTGGATAGTTGGAAAGTAGTAGTTTTGACAATATTGCAATCACACGTTCATTTTTTGTATTAGGCGTATCTGGATAAACTTTGTTTTGAATTGCGTTCTGTAGATCAGTCGTATCTCCTTCAAAGTAAATACCAACATTGCGCTTACGAATTAAGTTAATCTTGTAGGTGACAACCGTTTCAGCAATATTATCTAAATACTTTGTGATCGTTTTTCGTGATCTACCAATACTTTTGGAAATATCAGAATAATGAACAGTCCCAGTGTTAAGAATCAATTTAACAATTTGAACTTCTTGTTCGGTTAAATTTTCAATCGATTCATGCATGTTATTCACCTCCTGAATACGTTTTCAATATACCATGCAAAACTAGTTTGAAATATTCAATAAAGTACACTTATGAAAGTATACTTTTTGCGTGCATAAGTATCTCATAGATCGTGACTGAACTAAATGGCGATAATATCGCCATTAATAGATTTCTAAAAACACAATTTGCATGCAAATGTGCAACTTTGTATCACAACAGGCTACATCATGTTATAATATAGGTGAAAAATATCAACTAAAGGAGTATCAAAAATTATGGACACTAAACAAAAGAAAGTCACCGTTAGCGCACGTATTGATGCTAACCTGAAAAAACGTGCCACAACGGTTACTAAAAATATGGGTATGGATATGTCAACTGCCATCTCTCTCTTCTTAACCAAAATGGTACAGGAAAATGCCTTACCATTTCGTCCAGAAGGTAACCCTTTAAGCCAAGCTATATCAGAAAGGAATGCTGGCGAAGGAAAATCATTTGACTCTGTAGAAGCACTGATGAATGATTTAAATGACAGTGATCAGGATGATTAAAACTATTACACGAGTGCCCACATTTAAACGACAATACAAACGACTAAACAAAAAACATTATGATTATGATATGCAGCTTTTGCAAACTGCGATCACAGCATCAGTTGAACAAAATACCGACTTACTAAGAACAAAATATAATGATCATCATTTAGCTGGTATGCAAGGCCTACGGGAACTGCACATTCTAAGTGATTGGCTCTTAGTATATTCAATAGATGAGAGCTCTTTACAACTGTATTTACTCGCGACTGGATCGCATGATGAAGTTTTATAAACTAGAAAAACAGAAAATATAAGAACGAAGGGATAAGGATGTCAGAAACCAGAAAATTAGTTCCATGGGAAGATTTGGAAAAAAATCTTCATTTAGTTAACAAACACGATGATAAAATCATTGATATTCTTACAGACTTAATGGCAGAACGTATTAACTCCGGCATTTCTGCAGTTAAATTTGCAAAAAAAATTGGTATGAGGCCCTCTCAGCTATCAAAGATTGAAGCTCTCGATAGTATTCCAACTTTTGCGACGTTAAACCGTTACGCAAACGGATTGGGACATGAATTAGAAATCAAGATTGTGTAAGTAATCAGTATCATTAAAATGGATAAAACAAAAGCCATCTGCAAATTCACTTTACAGATGGTTTTATTCTGATTAGTCATAAAACACAAAATCTACAATCCGAGTTTAGCCTTCAAGGCATTAGTCATCGTCTCTGAAAAGTTGATGTCATGTTCACGTCCCAATTCATTCAAATAACTTGGGATGGTAATTGTTTTCTTGATCGTTCTATTATCTGACATTCTGCGAAACTTAGCCAAATCAATGTCAACATAAGTTACAATCGTATCTTTCGAAGGTTTTACATTGAAACTCGGTTTAGGCAGCGGTAACCCAACATTTTGCCGTGCTACTCCTTCTTCTGAAATTGCGTCACGTGCCATTTCAATTGCCTCACTAAGAGTAGAACCACTTGTATCACTATCAAAATCAATAATGTGAACCAGATACAAATTAGCCTTTTCTTGGTTAATAATCACCGGATATGCTGCTTTAATGTTTTGGTATTTTTTTTGCATAATAATCTTCCTCACGTAATTACTAGAAAATTAGTTACTATAACATCGAGATTAAAATAAACTTTTCTTATTTTTATTAAGTCCCGTTCTTTTTAAAATCCTTCTTGCCAATCCTTCTGGAATCTCATTATGTCGCTCAATCGGCTCTGTTTTTGTTTCTTTAGCATAGACATCATGATTTGAACCATGACGAATCATTCGCCAACCATCCTGTTTGAGAATTCTAATTAAGTCTCGTCTTTTCATAACTACTCCCTAATCAAAGCAAGTATACCACATAATACGTGCTATTTATAAAAACAAGCTCTGTAATTTTATTAACAACTAGAAATAATTATCCCCGTCATTAACTAACTACGTAAAAAAACCTGCTTTCTTTCAACAAAAACAAGGCCACGTCGTCATGACATGGTCTTGCCTAATTCTCTTAATTCTTCTTCTCTCACTCTACTAACTTTAACTAATTCTCTTCTTCTGCCTGACGCATCATAACCCGTTCGGAAATCTTCATAAATGGTAAATAGAAGAAAATGCCGAAAACAATGGAAATTAACTGAACAACAACGGCGCGCCAATCGCCACCAGTTGCTAAAAATCCGTTAATCAAAGGTGGCGTTGTCCAAGGAACCATCACCACAGTCCGGTTCATAA
This sequence comes from Pediococcus ethanolidurans, assembly GCF_964062635.1. Lineage (NCBI taxonomy): Bacteria > Bacillati > Bacillota > Bacilli > Lactobacillales > Lactobacillaceae > Pediococcus > Pediococcus ethanolidurans. The sequence goes on along the minus strand of NZ_OZ061250.1, from coordinate 889,256 downwards.
AGCCAACCGCTGTACAGAAATAAGCAAACAACAACGCAATTACCGGTGTTAAAACAAACGGAATTAACAATGGCAAATTAAACACAATTGGATAGCCATAAATAACTGGTTCGTTAATGTTGAATAACCCTGGGACAAACGATAATCCGGTAATTTGACGACTTGATTTCATTCTTGAAAAAATGATTGTCGCAATCAACAAACAAATTGTACTACCAGTTCCGCCAAACATTCCAAATGTATCACGAAAAACGCTTGTAATAATGTAAGGAACATCGTGACCAGCAGCAAATGCTTGCATATTTTTATTGGTATTAATCAAAAGTACTGGATCGAGTAATGTTCCATTAATGACAGCTTGATGGATACCAAAACCAAACAATAAGTTACCGACACTATAGATCAACAAGAACCCTGGTAAACTGGTATTTACACGGCGTAATGGTTCTTGAATAACCATGGTAATCAACTTAATCATATCTGTATGTGCCAACACTGTTAACAGTGCTGCAATAATAGCTAATAAACTTAAAACCACAATCGTTGGAATTAACGTCATGAATGAATCACTGACTGCTGGTGGCACATTTTCACCAAGGTTAATTCGGAACTTTTTTACACGAGATAATCTGATAAATAACTCTGTTGCCACTAAACCAATAATAATTCCGGCAAACATACCGGTAACACCAATATTTGAAAACGATAAAAATCCAGTAATGTTAACAGACGCTGTTTTGCCAACTGGAACTGCTTGCAACGTTACAGGCATCATGACAACCAAACCGGCCAATGAAATAATAGCGGATCCTAAAACGTTATTGAAACCACGATTCTTCGCTAAACAATAACCAACTACAGGAGCAATAAGTAATCCCGCAATATTCAGTGTTCCATTAACTAATAGATTTCCAAAAGTTTGGAAATTGGCCAATGTCGCTCCCTTGAAGAATAATGTAAAAATAACATTATTAATCAGAACACCGATTCCCGCTAAAATAAATAATGGCATAATCATCGCAAACGCGTCTCGTAACGAACGCAGGTGAATTTGGTTACCAATTTTAATAGATACTTTTGTAAAACCATCAACAAATTTCTTGCCAACTCCATTGTTTTTCATTTTTACACCTCAACTAAATTTTTTCTTCAGTAATCATTTTTTTAAACCAGTAATAACTTTTCTTGGGGACTCTTTTTAAATCTCGTAAATCATGATTGCTACGATTGACATACACTAATCCGTAGCGTTTTTCCATGTTTCCAGTTGAACTTGGAACCCGGTTTGTAAAATTAAGTTAGAAATTTAAAAAGCCATTTGTGATAGACTTTTGAGTGTCAAAATCAAAAGAAAGGCTGATCACAAATGACCTATACTCATCTTACTATAGACGAACTTGCCACAATTTATTCTTTTTGGAAACTCGGTAAAAAGGCTTATCTAGTGGCCCCAGCGCTCCATCGGAGTGCTGAAACTGTGTATCGTATTTATCGGTTTCTTGACGCTGGCGGTACGATTATTGATTACCAATGCCACTATCGAAAGCATAAACAACATTGTGGGCGTAAACCAATTCAACTACGCCCTGATGAACTGGCCTATATTCAAGCCAAAACTCAAGCTGGTTGGCAACCAGATACCATTATTAATCGCCAAGAACGGGCTTTCAGCTGTGGGGTTCGAACCCTTTACCGCCTTTTCAAACGCGGTGTTTTGGGGTTGTCGACCAAAGATTTACCGATGCACGGCAAACGGCACCCTAATGGTTACATTGAACGCCGTGGGAAAGCGGGTCAATTGGGCAGGGATTTAAAGAATCGTTATCAGGACTATCCTAATTTTAATCAAGAATTCGGCCATTTAGAAGGTGACACGGTTCAAGGTAAAAACCATCAGGGTGCGGTAACCACGCTGGTTGAACGACAAACTAAGGTCGCAATTGTGCTGAATTCGCATACCAAGTCGGCACACGATGTCAATCGTAGTTTAGCAGGATGGCTTTCGAAGCTGCCACGACACCTATTTAAGTCAATTACGTTTGACAATGGTAAGGAGTTCGCCGGTTGGCGAACCATTGCTAACCAATTTGATTTAAATATTTACTTTGCCGCTGTCGGAGCACCCAATCAACGTGGTTTAAATGAGAACACCAATGGTCTGCTGCGTAAAGATGGTTTACGTCACAATCTTATTATGGACCAGCTATCAGATGGATTTGTTCAAGCAGTTGCCAGTCGACGAAACCACATCCCACGAAAAAGTTTGGGTTACCAGACACCTCTGGAAGCATTCATCAGTCAGATTACAGATGAACAGTTAAAAAATTTCTAACTTAATTTGACAATTCGGGATCCAAAAATGATTTTTCATCTAAAGTATATTAAGACATTTCCACTACGTTATATATATTAATTTTCCTGAAATATTCATAGATCGAAATATAATGTTTATGTATTTAAAAAAACAGCCCTTGCGAGGGCTGTTTTTGAATGGGTTTGAATTTCAACAAGGAAATCGCATGTCGTTAAGTCAAAAATGATGTACGAATTAAAATTTGCGTGCTTCAAATAAACTCACAAAGAGTTATTTTGAAAATTTTGATTAATTTAGAGCGATTCGATAGCTACCAATGTAATTGTTGAATCTTGGCCAATACCTGATAGAACAATTTTTGATAAACATGTGAACTACTTAATTTTAAGTACAGTTTTCGACCACTTCGAACTAACTTTCCCGCAATTTTGAACAACCAAAGACGAAGCGTCCCAACACGCACACTGGCGTGTTGCGGCGGTAAGGATAGTTGTTTGAAGAGACTCACTAAATTATAAGCTAAGACACTCAGCATCATCCGCGCATGGTTTTCAATAAAACCTGTGCTGTTAGTTTTGTCGAAAAAGAAACCCTCCTTGGCCTCTTTAATATCATTTTCCATTTGACCACGGTGTTGGTATAATTCGAAGGCAGTTTCTGGCGTTAATTTGGTTAAGTTGGTAAGCACGTATTCATGATTAAAGAGTAATTCACCAGCTTCACGCGTTGATTTAATATAGATTTGGCGAGGCTGATCCCAAGAACCAGCCTGATATTTAGCTGAATAATAGTGAATCTCGGTTTGATCCCATTGTTGTTCATCGTCAATTTGTACATAGCCTTCAGCCAAATCACGCAATCGGCGGTTAGCTTTTAAACGGACTAGATAAAACGCTTTGTGTTCTTCACAAGTATCATAAAGCTCCGGCGTGGCAAAGCCACTATCTCCACGGACCAGGATTTCAGTACAAGGTAGACTATTTTGATAATGCTGTAATAGAGGCTCTAAAAATGAGTGAATTTCCTTACTGGTGTAAACATTACCTGGTCGCAATTGGGCCGCTAAAAAAGCTTCATTTTGGCCATCAAAGGCAACCAATGGATGAAAGCCGTTCGTTTGATAATGAGCGTTGAAATCACTACTTTCTTGATTACCGAAGGTATCAGAATGGGTCGAATCAACATCAATGATTAGTTCCGTTTGATTGGTAGTCAGGCGTCCTCGGTCAAGCAGAGTCTGGTTTAACACTTGTAAAGAAGTGATAGTCGTTTCATCACAGCGTTGCCAAAACCGCGAAATAGAAGCCTGTGAAGCTATAGCAGGCTTATCAAGTAGCAATTTAAAAATAGGATCAAAACGCAAACTGGTAGCAACCTGATCGGTGGCATAGCCAGCAATCTTCTGTAGTAATAGCTGTTCCATTAGACTAACATTACTGTGTTGGTAATAGCGTCGTTGATCTTTAAATGAAACTAATTTTTGAGCAAGGTCTGCGAAATCAAGTTTGTGTATGACCTCTTTGATGAGTACTAAACCCGCATCACTTGAAAGTTCACCACCAGTGTGAGAAATATGTAATTTGGAATTGAAATGTGCTTGGTTTTCCTGTAAAGTTGTCATATGAAAAGGGATCCTTCCTTCCTGGTTGTTTTTTAGACGATAATAACTATATCAGAAAGGACTCCTTTTTTACATAACATTTTTTAGCACTTAAAAGGTGCCAAAATAAAAAGAGCTAACGCCAGTGATATCAAGGATTCACTAGCATTAGTTCTTTTTTTATGAATATTTCAGGATTTTTCATCAATTCATTTAAACTGTTGAGCGGTTCACCAATGACACATCCACTAGTTTATTAATAGAGCTATTCTGTTCTGCTTTACCTTGAATAGCTGAAACAAGATACGACGTTGCATGGACCGCAATTTCATCCGTGTTTTGTCGAATAGTTGTGAGTTCTGGATAACAATATCTTGCAATTGGTGCATCATCAAATCCAATAACCTTCAAATCGCTGGGAACACTTATAAACATACTATGTGCCGCAATTAACACATCGGCCGCCAAAGTATCACTGACAGCAAAAATTCCAATTGGCGGTTGTGTTTTTGTCATTAATTCTCTTAAAATTTCTCGTAAGGCACTACGTCTGGTATCCGGTGTTTGTTCTTCTTCCTCAGTTAAACGAATAACTGAGGTGTTATCAGCTTGCAACCCATTCTTAGCTAACGTATCCTGATACCCTTTAATTCTATCAATTAAAGAAGGCGAATCTCGTGAGCCAGCAAGTAAGATTGGATTAGTTTTAGCACTGATTAGTTTCTCAGTAGCAAGTTGTGCCCCTTTGTAATGATCAGAACCAATATACTTAATTATATCAGTATTGGGTTTTCTATCAATACAAACAATTGGTACGTGGCGAGATAGTTGCTGGCTATCAAATTCTTTTAAACCAGATATAACAATTAAGCCATCCACTAATTTAGCCTCTAACATTTTTAAGTAGCCAGCTTCCTTACGAGGATCTCTGGCAGTATCACAGATAATTGTTGAATAACCAGTTTCAAAGAGTTGCTGTTCGATTTTTTCAACCAAATCCGCGAAAAAACTATTATTCAAATCTGGTACAACAATACCAATTGTATTTGATTTATGCATCCGGAGCCCTTTTGCCATTGCATTAGTTTCATATCCTTGTTCACGAATAACAGCCATCACTTTTTGTCGTGTGGTTTCAGAAAAACGACCATTATTATTGATCACCCGTGATACAGTGGCTACAGATACACCACTTAATTCGGCTATTTCACGTATTGAAACTCGCTTTTGAGTCATAATTTTTCCTCCGAATGCTTGCTGTTCTTTCAATAAGTAGTATATCGCAAAAAATCGAACAGAGGGCATTAAGGCATAAAATTTATATACATTCAATCGTTCTTGATCTCAGCTAATTTTAATAAAATCATCTTTCATCAATAATCTTCTGACAAATTGTTAGATACTTCGTACTTTCAATATAAAACTTCGGGGTTCACAAAAAACATAAATCTGTTATACTCATAAGAACGTTATAAATTGTTGTAAATAGTTATGAATTATATAAGGAGAGTGTTTGAGTGGATACGATACATTTGGAGAAACTAAACGAATTGCAGGAAGTTATCGAAAGAAGAACCATTAGTCGATTTGAGCAAATTGCAGATATGGCCCAGACTATCGATAAAACAGACATTTGCGAAGAGACAACCTTTTATATCCATGACACTTCGCATTGGAGTACAGAGTACAACAGTATTGTTTTTGATGCCCATCGAGGTATTCATAAAACCAAGAAAACAACGAAAGCTCTAATCAATAGATACGCGCGATCAAAAGAGGCAAACTTTTTATTGATGCAAGCCATGGGGAGACAGCTTTCAGTTAACAATAGCTGGCCATATGTGTTAGGCAACACACAGTTTGCACCAACTAGTGGACCAAGCAAGGAGTACACAAACTGGATTGCAGTTCACCATTTAAAAGATATTTACCCAGATCCAAAAGATGAAAATCGTTTGTTTTTAATTTTCAATGGTGGTTACCGACTCAATGTTCGAATTGATTTTAAGGATTTTTATCGCAAACTGGTGACCGTGCGTAAATATTATGATTTTCAACAAGATTTCGCTAGGTACCTTGCTGGTCAGTTCAATTCTGAAGTCAGAATTGTGCCAAGTGATAATTATCTTGATACACGCATTCCACGGTCACCTGATTCACCAAGATCAGAGTATCAAAATTGTCGTGAAATTCTCATTCGCATTGCTCATCAGGTCTTTCGTACAATGAATCCAGAAGATCATCACTTTGACATTCTTGACATGGAAGATGTTTATAATGACACACTGAAGGACAAAGCTCTGTTGTAAAATTAATAGCCTACAAAGTTCACGAGAAAACTTTGATAGGCTATTTTTAATTTAATAAATTTTAACTACGCAAATTTTAATTATCACTAGCATAGAAATTATCCAGAACAAATGTGGTAACTGGTTTTGCATGTATTCCAAGCTTAGAAACCAAGTCTGCTATCTTATCACCATTAATCAATGTAATGACACGCGTACCAACTCTAGATGCGCGAATAGCATCCTTTGTATAATCTGAAGTCGTAATAAAAATACCATATTCAGCATTATATTTATCCATTGCGCCTCGAAACTTATCAATTTCTGGAGAAGATACTGCACCATTCCATCGTTTGGCTTGAATTGCAACCCTGGCCGTTCGAAAATCACCTGTCGTCAAATAACCAAACCCATCAATTCCGCCATCACCCGTTAGCTTTGTTCCTAAGGTTTCATCCAGATCCACACCCATTTTTTTAACCAATAATCGGGCAAATAGCTCAAATTTTGCAGGTGTAAATGCTTCAAGAGATTTTGCTAATTCGTCTTTCCAATCTGATTCCGGTTCATCTTCAATTTCAACATCAGTATTTTCCACATCATCAGCTGAGACTTTTATATGATTTTTCTTTTGCTGTTTTCGTTCTTCCCATTTAGGGTTTGATAACTTTCGAATATCTTCTTCAACATCAAGATGATCAAAATTAAATGTACGGCCCTTTTCGGTTAGCTCTATAACTCCACGTTCAGGATGAAACAAAAATTCAGCAAATGCTAAACTGGCTATTGAAAAATTTAATACATAGTCAAATGGGCGGTATAAGTTATTTTCACGACTCATTTTTTCAAATGTAATAAATTCCCCTAAATCATCTGAATAAAGTGCTATTTCTTTTTTTAAATCACTAATATTGGATTGTCCACCCAATTTTTTTAAAGCTTTCAAAATAATAGGAAACAACATACTTTCTCGTTCTTTTTGTGAGGCTTCTTTGAATTTCATGATTTCTCCTTTATTTTCTACTCAATTATCAATTTTACTATAGTTTTTGTATGTTTTTACTATTTATAAAAATTCACTGAAAGTATTTAAATCTTTAATAACAGTTTTGTAATAATACATAAGTTCTGTCTAATAAATCATGAGGTATCATAATTACTAATAAATTGATCGAATTTTTGCTGTCGTTGATTGGCAGCGATAAGGCTATCAATTGTTTTTAATAATTTGCCAACCTTTACTTGCTCATCCACTGTGGGTATCTGTAAGTATGCATTACTTATATCTTGAGAATTAATAGATTCAAATGTTGAGCCTGTGCTATATCTTGTCCAATAGCCTTGAGAATTCATTTTTTTGAAATATTGAAAAAGAAATTCATTTCCTGAAATTCCAGCGACACCGCGACCTAACACAATGTCATATTTAGTTTTTCCAATTTTGCCAACCGGTGCCCTAACACTCAGAATTAATGATCCTTGCTTTGCCTTTTTCGTTATTTGAGTTGTCCAGACTCGTGGTACAACCCATCCATTTTTTATATCAGCATTTCCTTGAACTAAAATTGTGTCATTAGGGTTAGTAGTATAATTTTTTGAGCTTGGTGATTGTCCCATTGTTATTTTCGCTACATTCTTCAACTTACACTGTTCCCAAACGTAGCCTGAGAATCAAGAATAAAATATTTCACTTTTTTGGAAGTACGTTTGGGAACAGCGTAAGGCAAAAGCGTTATTTATGAATATTTCAAAAAAAGGATCCACAAATTTACCGGTTTTATCAGTAACACAAGAAAACGGGGTTATTTTACGTGATGATCTAGATATTGATGTGAAGTATGATAAGAATTCTCTAACTAATTATAAAATTGTAAATTCTGGCAATTTTATAATTAGTTTACGTTCTTTTCAAGGCGGTTTTGAATTATCAAATTTGTGTGGAATAACTAGTCCAGCGTATACTATTCTTGCTCTTCAACATTTAAAAGAGCATGATAAGTGTTTTTGGAAATATTTTTTTAAAACAAATACATTTATAGAATCATTAAAGAAAGTGACATTCGGGATACGTGATGGAAGATCAATCAGTTATCAAAATTTTTCAACTTTAAAGTTGAAATTTCCAACAAAGAACGAACAGGTACAAATTGGTGAATTATTAAGTACACTAGATAGCCTTATCGCTGCCAATCAACGACAGCAAAAAAAGCCATGGATTCGTGGTCCTCCATGACTCATTAGTATTATCTTATATCAAGCTTGCCAAATGCTTCATCACTTTATCATTATCTTGGTTTTCTAGTTCTTGAATAATATGCAAGTATGTTTGTTGTGTTGTCGTCATATTTGAATGGCCTAATCGTCTTGCCACTGATGCAATACTAACACCTGCATATAGCAATAATGACGCATGTGTATGCCGCAATCCATGTATTGATATGACTGGAATTTTGGCTTTTTTACACAGTCTTTCAAGATAATGATTTACTGTATCGTTATAGACTTTTGATTGCACAAAAATAGGTTTGTCTTCTGGTAAGTTTTTCGTTAATTGTGAAAACTGTATAACTGTTTGCCAGTCTAATTGTACTTTACGTACCGATGATTTGTTCTTTGTCGGTGCAAAACCAGACTTTACAGACTTGTAATCCCAGGTTTTACTTATATTTAGATATTGATGTGCGAAGTCAAAATCTTTTGGTGTAACTGCCAACGCCTCTGCAAAACGCAAACCAGTTTTCGTAATTAAGAGAATAAAGTAATCCCAGTTAACACCTTCGTCTAACACCAAAATATTCAATAGATCTTGAACTTCATGCTGGCTCAAAAATTTTATTTTGTGTTTTCGGTGTTGAACACCCTTAATAATGGCTTTACGTGTTGGATCACGATCAATTAAACCTTCTTCAAGTGCATCTATCAGCGCACTTTTGATGTGTCGATGAAAATCCATAACCGTTTGACGCTCATGTGTTTCAGCATAGTCGTTTAACAGTTGTTGGTAGGTTAAACGTGACAAGTCAGACATAACTAGATCTGGTACAAGTCCAATTAGTTGTCTATGTGTCATCTCGTATTTTCGGTAAGTTACCGGTCGTACCGCATCTAGCTTATATAATTTCATCCATTGGTGAAAATATTTGTGTAATTTTAGTTCTTGTGTCATAACGACACCTCCATATGAATATTTAGGAAAATAATCCCCTATCTAGTCATACAGATTTATGCACATATTTACTAGGTTTAATGCAAAAATATTTTTGTTACTTTCGCTCATCCACTGCGTAATCACGTATATATTGGTGATTTTAGACAAACAAATTTTGCATACACCATTTTTTGATCTTTTTTAGTTGATCACACTTTTGTTGATGAAGGGTAATAGTGTCATCAAGTTGTTTGAAGAAGGTACCGATTTTTTGTTGTTCTTCAATACTTGGTACTGAGATAGGCATCTTAGCCATTTGTTTACCTGATACTTCTATAAATGTCGATCCAGCACCATTTATTTCACCGTAACGTTTTAATTCAGAAGTTCGAGAAAATATAAAATAGCTATTAAGCAAGTCTTTGTATGGAACAATTGATTGAAAGCCTTGATTAGTACACCCTTCTTTTGCAAGAATAGCAGTGTTTCCAATACCTGCACGTGATGTAAAGAGCACTGTTCCCACTGGTAATATATGAGCTGAACTTTTTTGTAAACCAAGTCCAGTGATCTTTTTTTGACTTTCATCGATATAAATCTGGTTACCGATTTCAACGGGTGAGTACCAATCAATATCACCGTTCCAGTATTCAGAAACATTAGTGCTTGGAGTTCCACCACCGATAATATCTGCGACCTCTCCCAACTTACGCTGTTCCCAAGGGTCAGTGAAACCCTTGAATCGCCATTCTTGATCAAAAATCTTTTGCATAGCAAGCTTTTTCACTGTTTTCAGTTCTTCTAACTTACTCTGATTGGCAGCGATAAGGCTATCAATAGTACTTAATAATTCACCAATTTTTGTTTGTTCTGGCAGTGATGGTTTGTATATTTTTTCTTTCATTAATGCTTTTTTAGAAATATTATACCTTGAAATACCTTGTGCCAATACATTTAATCGTAATCTTAAAGAAGGGGCTCTCAGAATATAAGCTAAAAACTTAGAATTAAACACGTTTGCCTTTGGACGCCATCCAAAACAAAAACTATTCAAATACGTATTATTTATTTCAAATTGCCATACCGAGCTCATACCTACCTCATCAGGTGTTTCAGAACTAGTTGTAAAGAACACATCTCCCCTTTTAACCTGATTCTGTTTAGAATCTACTTCAACCTTTTCCAACATTTTGCTAGATGATATTGAATTTTGAAATACATTCATATAAGTCACAAATTTAGCATTCCCATGACCAAAATCTTCTTTTGATTTGCCTGATAATCCGGAATAAGTAGAACCTAGTGTTTCCAACTTACGCTGTTCCCAAGCATCAGTAAAGCCGAAAAAGCGCACTTTTGGTTGTATTTTTTCACTCATTTTTTGAACAGCTCCTTAATTTTCGTAAGCTGCTGTTGAGCGTCAGCATTTTGGCTCACTAAATCGTCCAACATCCCACTAATATCAGTTTCTAGCTTAGAAATTTGAGTATCTGTTTCTTGCATTTCTGCACTTAATTTGTCTACATCAACCGGTGGCTCTTCTTCAAAAGTATCCACATAACGTGGAATATTGAGATTATATTCATTTTCTTTTATCTCATCTATATTCGCAACATGTGCATATTTATCCACGTTTTTTCGTGCTTTGTAGGTATCCACAATTTTATTAATATTGTCTTCAGTAAGTACGTTTTGATTTTTCTCTTTCGAAAATTCATTAGAGGCATCAATAAACAATACATCTTTATTTTCTCGGTTTTTCTTCAAAATCATAATCAAAGTTGGAATCGAAGTTGAATAGAAAATGTTTGCAGGTAAGCCAATCACTGCATCAATCATGTTTTTATCAATTAATTGTTGACGAATCTTACCCTCCTTAGCTCCTCGGAAAAGCACACCATGAGGTAAGACAATTCCCATTGTTCCAGTAGGCTTTAAATGATATAAGCCATGCAACAGGAAGGCATAATCCGCCTTTGACTTAGGAGCTAGAGCCCCATAATCACGAAAACGCGGATCGCTCAATCTTTTTTCGTTATTGTCCCAATGCGCTGAATAGGGTGGATTCATAACCACTGCATCAAATTGATAAGGTTCAGTAGTTGGCCAATCAGCGTCAAGCGTATCACCGTTACGAACATAAATATCTTCATAATGAACACCATGTAACATCAGATTCATACGTGCCAGGTTAAAGGTAGTGGTATTTAATTCTTGTCCGTGATAACTAATATGAAGATCACCCGTAACTTGGCTTGCAACGGTCAATAGCAGAGAACCTGAACCTAAAGCAGGATCATAAACGCTTCGAATTTGTTCTTTACCAGCTTTATGCCCAATAGTCACAATTTTAGAAATAATTTCACTAACTGTTCTAGGAGTATAGAACTCACCGGCCTTTTTACCAGCACTCATCGCAAATTCACTAATTAAATATTCATACGCATCGCCTAAAACATCGCGTCCTTCGTTAAAATTAATATCTTTAAGCGCCATAATCGTATCATTCATAACTTGACTAGGATTCTTACCTAAACGTGTCGAGTCCAGATCAATATCTGAGAATAGTCCATCAAAATCTTCTTCTGATTCATGGCCTTTAACTGATTGTTCCAAATTAAACAGTGCATTCTTTAGATCTGATACTTGAAACTGATGATTTTGAATTCGAGTAACCATGCTATCAAATAATTCATTTGGCTTAATAATAAATCCTAGTGAATCATATAGAACCTCAACAATATCTTCATGCTGATCTGTCCAGTAGCGTTTATACACCGTTAATGGATCACCATCTTCTTCAGTTTCAGCAATCACTGCTTGCAATGTTCGTTCACTTAGGAATCGATAAAAAATTAATCCAAGCAGATAGTTTTTATACTCATTGGCATCCATTTTTCCACGTAACACATTAGCCGCATTCCACAGTGATTGCTCTAATGTTTGACTGCTGTCCTTCATAGTAAACTTCCTTTTCTACAAGTATTTAGTTAAATCTTCTTTAATAAATGTTTCCCACGCATTTGACGCTGCCGCCTTATACTGCAAGACATTTTTAAAAACATGACCGTTTGCAGCTGCCGTTTGTCGATCTGCTGTTTTTCGTAGATCACGTTCATGGTCAAACTTACCACTTGCAACATATTCCGTATTTAACCGTGTTAACTGATCAGGATCAAGTCCCCATTCATCACAAAAATCAAGAATAGCACGTTGTTTGGCTCGACTTTGTCTACTTGCAAAGGCGCTAATCGCGTCAAAATCTTTGTCTCCTTGCATTATATCAGTTTCACTAATAAAAGATTTTATTTGCTCAGCAGTTGCTGAATGTCCCGACTTAGCATATTTATTTAAGGCAGTCTCTAATTCTTTTTGTGTATCCTCTGTCAGTTGTCGATCTCTTTCAGTTTGGGACTTCATAAACTCATGCTGCGCTCGTATAGCCTTTGTTGCTAAAGTAAGAACATACTCCTTATCAATGACCAATTCATGGATGACCACATCATCAAAGTCGAAGTTTAGTAATTCTTGTTGTTTAGGATCTTCAATTGCATTTTCTTGAGCTGCTGTTACAATTGTTTTAATGTTTTCAAATGCTCCCTGATAATAGCCATATTCTTCTTGTGTTATGCCATAATCATTAGCTTGTTCATTCCAATTAAATTCAGAGTAAGAAGCAATGTACTGTAACTTTTTAGCAAGGCTTCTAAACCGATTCAAAAACTCTATTTGATCATCCTGAGTTTCATCTTGTAAATCGTTAGCATCCTCTGGTTGTGGTACGTAACGTCTTAGATCCGAGACTTCTTCACGAAATTCATTTTTCATTTGACCAAACTCAGGTCGGAAAACCTTTTTAAAAGAACCTTCTCCAGCATATTTTTCAAATGCATCTTTGGTTCTTTCCTCCATCAGTTTTGGTCTCCGAAAAATAACGATATTTCCTTGAGATTTATTTTTGTCGAAAATTCGGTTAGTTCGTGCATACGCTTGAATCAATCCTTGATATTCCAATAATTTGTCTAAATAGAGCGTATTTAGTCGCTGCGCATCAAAACCAGTGAGAAGCCGTGCAACAACGATTGTTAAATCAATTGATTGTTCTGGCTTCAGATGACGGTATTGGCCTTCCATACGCGCAGCTCTTTTAGCCACATCTTCAATATAAGCATTAATATTATCCAAATTAAATGTCGAATCATTGTCTGTATATCGCTGAGAGTAGTCTTTCATGGCTTCTACCAAGCCGTTACGTTGACTTTGATTGTTATCGCCATTTTCATTTAACGAATAAGTAATTGCTACTTTGAGTTTGGATTCACCATTTTCATATTTCTTTTTGAAAATATCATAAAAACGTTGAGCCTGTTGAATAGAGCTCGTTGCGAGAATTGCATTAAAGCTACCATGCTCTGATTTTTTCTGCCAATTTTTGATAATCCATTTAACTACCTTATTTCTGTACTGATCTGATTCTTTTGAATCTCCGTCATAAAATGAATCAGGTAAATCAGGTTCCTGAATGTCATCACCATTTTGATCCGTAACCTGTGCCAAATTTACATACTCAGAGTTAAATTTAAGAATTGCACCATCATTTAAAGCATTTCCAATATTGTAGCGATGTAATTCTGGTCCAAATTGGGTTTCAGTTGTCTGATCCTCAGAAGTTTTATTAAATTCAAAAATTGGCGTCCCAGTGAAACCATACCAATTTTGCTTTGGAAAAGCTTGTTTAATTGTGCGTTGCATTTCACCAAATTGTGAACGATGTGCCTCATCAACAATGAACACCATTCTTCGTTGCATCACTTTATCAAGAAAACCTTTTTTATCGGCTGCAATCTGTGCGTTATGACGGTCAACTGCAATTTTCATTTTGTTAATCGTGGTTACAATAACACCTGTTTTATTTGATTTAAGATGTCGAATCAAATCATTGGTATTATTGATTTCGAAAACATTATCATCACTACCACTAGAAAACATTGCAAAATTCTTGCCAGATTGCGAATCTAGCTCTTTTCGATCAGATAAAAAAATCACCTGATTGGCAGGATCACGTTGTAATAAAGTTGCAGTTTTGTATGCCGTCATCGTTTTTCCTGAACCGGTTGCATGCCAAACGTAACCGTCTTTATGTTGTGCGAAGGCCTCACGAATTGCCTTAACTGCATGAATCTGGTATGGCCGTAACACGACTAAGTTTTCACTATTCACAAGAGTAAAATTGCTAACAATGTTATGTGCCATCGGAATCATTAAAAATTCTTCTGTAAATTGCTTCCAATTACGAACAGCTTTGTTAGAAGCATCTAACCATTCAAAGAAAAATTTATCGTTAAAACTATCAGCTGATTTTTGATTAGCAAAATAACGACTAGCATCTTCTTTAAGGGCAACAAAGATTTGAACTAAAGTATATAATCCGTCGTATTTATGTTCTGATTTATATTTAGCAATTTGATTCGTAGCTGTTTTAAGACTAACGTCTACTTTTTTCTCCTCAACTTGAATCAGTGGCATCCCATTAAATAACAAGGTAACATCAAAGCGGCGGTTAGGATCATCTGGCTTATTTTCCATTCCCGGACGAATTGCCTGTTTGATTACCTCATAGCGCATTTGACCTCCAGCGACATCATCACGCCAAAAAGCACGCAATTGAATTCTGCCTAAGTCAGGATTCTCACGTGTTAAATTGATTTCAGCTACATAGCCCTTAGTTAAGAACCGATTAACATCAATTGGTGTCATTCCTTCAATAAAACGCATAATATCTTGCATTTCTCTGTCTGTAATATCCACACCAGAAAGCACTTCACGATTATTTTGATTAAGAATTTCTCTAAAATGATTTTCCAATTGCTGCGGAGTAGCTTCATCTAATTCTTGAAGATACGTCCATCCATTGTGACATAGTGTTTCAATAAATTCATTTTCGAAAGGGATTTCTCCCTTGGTTTTATAAAGTGACATTTTTATCACACTCTCCAAAATTTTTAAGATGATTTTTTATAGTTCATAGGCCTACTCAAATACGATAATTACCATAGTATCAATTTTACATTATAAAGTGAGGTTTGTGACGATTTAGAAAGAAAAAGATACCAAAGCTTTTCACTTGGTATTCTTTGAGTAGTTCAACAGCAATTATTGAAGTGATTTTGATACTTTCAATCTTGAGTTTTTAAATAAAACCTATTTGTAATGACACATTCTATGATTCAGCAGAAAAAATGCACAAGTAGAATTTCAAAGTTCTACTTGTGCACAATTTTTAAATTTAAGCTTCCAGATTAGTTGCTGAAGAAAAAGTTGCTGTATGAGCCGTCAACGCAATCACTGGATCAAGTTTTGCAACCTTATCGGTATCAATGCGTGCTACTTCAGCATACTTATTTGTGTTTGTGACAACAATCATCACAGTTGAATCATAGCCTTTTTCCTTAAGTGCTTTAATATCAAAAGTACCTAACATTTCTCCTTTTTTAATCTTATCCCCTTGCTTAACTTTAGATGTGAAGTATTCACCCTTTAAATTTACGGTATCAATTCCCAAATGAATGAGTATTTCCGCTCCTTCGTCACTCTTAATTCCATAGGCATGCATAGTTGGATAGGCTACTGTTACCGTACCGGTTACAGGAGAAACGATTTCATCTTCTGTTGGTATAATTGCAGCTCCTTTACCCATTATCTCTGCGGAGAAGACTTGATCTTTTACGTTATGAAGACTTTCTGACTTCCCTGCCACCGGTGCAAAAACAACTTCATCTGTCACACTAGACGGTACCGTCTTCACCATGGTTGATTCCGTCGAAGAACCTTCTTCGTTTTCTTCTACTTGTTTAGCAGCAAACCTTTTTCCATAAATCAAAGTAGCAGTGAATGCTAAAATAATACTAATTGCAATGCTAAAGAAGAATGGTAAATAATATTTAACTGGGAAAGAAATAAATCCAATGATACCAGCTGCTCCTAAAGCTGAAGAACGGACATGAAACAGTCCAATAAAGATGCTGGCAATTGATGAAGCCCCCATTGCAATAAAGAATGGATAACGCATCTTAAGGTTCACTCCGAAAATAGCGGGTTCAGTAATTCCCAATAATGCTGATAAACCTGATGAAGATGCCAAACCTTTTTGTTTTACGTTCTTAGTAATGAAGAACACCGCTAATGCAGCAGCTCCCTGCGCTGCATTGGCCATAGAAGCAATTGGGAAGAAGAAATCACCACCCGTTTTTGCAATATTTGCCAATAATTGAGTTTCAATTGCCGGAAAACTTTGATGTAATCCAGTAATAACAATGGGAGAGTAAAAGAATCCAAAAATTGCAGATCCAATAAATCCAGTTGAATCATATAAAGCTACAATGCCGGAAGTCAGTCCGTTACCAATCGTACGTAAAATTGGTCCCATAATCGAAAAGGTTAAAAATGCAACAACTACAATACTAATCATTGGTGTAAATAGAAAATCGAGCGTACTTGGAATTTTCTTGTGTAACCATTTTTCCACATTTGCAAGTACAAAGGCTACTACCAATACTGGTAATACTTGTCCCTGATAGCCTGCCTGTGCAATATGCCAACCAAAAACGTTCCAGTAGGTCATTGTCCCCTTAGCAACAGCTTCAGAAACTAAGTAACCATTCACTAAAGTTGGCATAACCATAATCATCCCCATTGTTGCACCTAAATAGGCATTTCCACCAAATCTTCTCGTGGCCGAGAATCCCAGTAAAATTGGTAAATAGGTAAATGGTGCCGATGCAAACAAATCAACCATGTCTGCAAATCCCTTAACACCCGGATACATCTGCACCAAAGACTGTGAACCAAACAAACCTGCCGAAGTCAAAACATTATATAATGCCATTAATAAACCACCGGCAACCAATGCTGGAATTAACGGAATGAAAATATCTGACAATACCTTAATTAAAGCCATAAGTGGGTTTTCACGTTTGCCATTATTTGAAACTTTTTTTAAATCATCAGGCGTTACTTCTTTAAGTCCAGTTAATTTAATTAAATGATCATAAACCTTATCGACATCCCCAGGTCCAATAATAATTTGATATTGTCCATTAACCCTAAACGTCCCTTTTACAGCAGGATTATCGTCTAAACTTTTCTGATCAATTTTACTTTCGTCTTTGATAACTAGCCTTAAACGAGTTGCACAATGTGCCGCTGCAATAATATTATCTCGACCAATTTGCTTTAAAATATCTTTAGCTGCTCTTTCATGATCCATATGTATTATCCTCCTTGTAAACGCTTTTATTAATTACAAGGCTATTCTATAATGCTTGTTTAAAAATGTCAATCGTTTATCAAAAATAGTTTTATTATTGATGTTTATGCTATAATGTCTAATGAAATCGTTTATCATTCAAACTTATGGAGGTCTTTATAATGAAAACTTGGACAGCAATTGAACGATATCAACCTTATGCACACTATAGTCAACATTTATTAACTAAACTTGAAAAGCAACAACAAGATTCCATCTGGCATCTTGCCTATCATATTCAGCCTAAAAGTGGACTCCTGAATGATCCCAATGGTTTCTCCTTTTTCAATAATAAGTGGCACCTGTTTTATCAATCATTTCCATATGGTGCTGTAAACGGTCTTCGCAGCTGGGTTCATCTGACTTCTACAGATCTAACTCACTGGAAACACGAGAAAACTTCATTATTACCAGACACTCAATACGAAACTCATGGCGCGTACTCTGGCTCCGCACTACCAATGGGTGATCAACTTTTTTTGATGTACACAGGGAATGTTCGAACGGCTAATTGGGGACGTCACGCCTATCAGTTGGGGGCTTGGATGGATAAGGAGGGGGATTTTTACAAACTACCAGTTCCTTTAATAAATCAACCTCTTACTAATTTCACTCAACATTTTCGTGATCCTAAAATTATTCATCATGGCAATAACTACTTTGCTTTTTTAGGTGCTCGTCGTTCTGATGATACTGGTCATGTACTGGTTTACAAAGCCCCAAAAGTTACTGGACCGTGGTCATATGTTGATGAACTTCATTTTGGATCTTCAAGCTTAGGTTATATGATCGAATGTCCTAACTTAGTTTTTATTAATCAACATCCTGTTTTTATTTTTTGTCCTCAAGGCCTTTCAAAACAGAAATTATCATATGAAAATATTTATCCAAATACTTATATTGTTGGAGACAGTTTCAATTGGGATACACTTACTATTGTTAACCCCAGTTCCTTGCACAATTTTGATTCAGGGTTTGATTTATATGCAACGCAGGCATTTAACACCGCAAATGGAGAGACATACGCCATTGGCTGGGCCGGACTTCCAGAAACAAAGTATCCTTCTGATCAAGAAAACTGGCAAGGTAGCTTGAGTCTTGTTCGAAAGCTATCACTTCAAGGCACTCACTTAATTCAATCTCCTATTACAACTGATTTGATTGATACTAGCTTTGATCCAATCAATGAATCACTTGATTTACAGGAAAAAGTATCTTTTAGCTTTAAGAATTTCCCAAATGGTAAATTAATATTACAGGCTGATCATTCTGATAATCGTTTAACAATTTTTTTTGATTCCACAAACGCAACTGTTAAAGTTGATCGAGACAAGTTTGGCAAAAAGATTGGCAGTAAATTTGGTACCACAAGAACGGTAAAATTAACTTCAAAAACAAAACTTGATTTCACTCTTTATTTAGATAAATCTATTTTTGAGCTATACTTAAACGGTGGTTCAACAGCTTTGACTGGCAGATATTTTCCTGATCAAGCTGATACTTATCACTTAGATACTTCTCATCTAAAATCTCAAAAATTTGATGTACAAGGATGGCGTTTGAAATCCATCTAAGTATGGAGGAAAAAGCATGGTTAAATTATCTGATGTTGCAGATCTTGCAAAAGTCTCTGTTACAACGGTGTCACGTGTCATTAACAACTATGGATCATTATCTCAAAAAACAAAGGATAAAGTTTGGTCTGCAATCAACGAGTTAAATTATCAGCCTAATAACTTAGCACGGTCACTACAAGGAAAAAAAACTCAATTAATTGGTTTAATTTTTCCTGGCGTCAGTAACCCCTTCTTTGGTGAACTGGTTCAAACACTAGAGAACCAACTTTTTGACAAGGGCTATCGAGTCATTTTATGTAATTCGGCAAATAATGCTGAAAAGGAACGTGCTTATTTACGTATGCTGTCAGCTAATCAGGTTGATGGAATTATTACGGGAACTCATAACCTCGGCATAGAAGAATACGAAAAAGTTTCCGTACCTATTGTTTCTTCTGATCGACATTTAGGTGATCATATTCCAATTGTAACTTCAAATAATTATCAAGGTGGACGATTAGCAACAACCAGTCTCGTTAATACTGGCAGTAAAAAAATCACTATCATAACTGGTGCTAATTCGCCCGAGAATCCAACTAATGAACGATTACAGGGATATCTTGATATTCTTAAAAAAAATAAATTATCAACAAATGAATTAGAGTTGCCTTTTAGTATGACCCCTCAGTTAAAACGTGTAGCTATTAAGGATCTTTTAATGAATGAACATCCTGATGCTATTTTTTGTACTGATGATTTAAATGCTATTTTGGTTTCCGATATTGCAACAGAGGAGCACATTAAAATTCCTCAACAATTAAAATTGATTGGTTATGATGGTACGCAATTTATTCAGCAATATTATCCAAAACTGGCTACCGTGATCCAACCAATTGCTGAAATCTCGGCTTTATTAATTGACCTTCTATTAAAACAAATTGATGATCCTGCCATAACTTTAGACAAGCTTTACAGTTTACCGGTTAAACTTCAGATTTCAGAATCATTGTTAGCATAATTTAAAAAGCTCATAATCATATTTTGCTTTCCATTAATTGATATGGATCAACAATATATATTAAGAGCTTTTTTATTTCTAAATTAAGTGTCCTGAACACCATAGTAAATAAGTTTAATCAAATTACCATCTAACCCGTCATAACAATCACCACAACACTCCCAACAAAAATAAATGCCAACCCCAGAAGAACACGCAGCATGCCAACTACCAGCTTTTCTTTAAGCCAACCAATTCCCAGTAAAGTCGCAATGACCATATTCATTTGGGACAGTAAAAAAGCATTAACCAACCCATTCAACGACATTGACAAAAGATAAGTCCCTGCAGCAACACCAAACAATGTTCCCACTAGTGTATTTAATCGAATTTTATTGAAATGTAAGCCAGTATTTCGATTAAACATTACCGCAAGGATACTTGCCATTAATGTCATCCCAACTGCTTGAGGTAACAGCTCTGCAACTGCATTGCCATTTTGAATTAATTTGGGGAAAGCTGAATAACTCCAATAACCGACGGTTGTGAGAATTAAAATTAAATAGTCGATTTTATGGGAATTGCCGTCCGTTTCCAATTTATTAGATCGCGTCATATTACCAATAATCAATCCTACAACAGTAGTAGTTATACCGATAACGCCGAATACAAATTGCTCACTACCTTGCCATTCGCCAAACACCAACCCACCGATTAAAGTATTTCCAATAATCTGTAATCCTGCCGAAATAGGAAAGGTTCTGCTCACCCCAATACGTTGATAAGCCCAATACTGACCATACTGACCAATGCTCCATCCTATTCCAGAAACTAAGCTGAACATCCCTGTCGTCAAATTTATTTGCGGTTTAAAGTAAACAAACACTATAATCGACACGATCAACGTTCCAAATGTAGTTCCAAGTAACTGTTCGATTGCACTACCTTTGACATAATATAAAATTGTTGGCATTATTCCCCAAATAATAGCTGGAATTAATCCAATAAGTATTGTCATCATAAAAACCTCACAAAAAAAGATATCGTTGCGTCAAAATAACTCAACGATATCTTGATAAAATTTATGCTTCTATTCCATATTCATCAACTTATCTGTAGTAACATATTTCAAAGTTAAAATATCATATGGGTCTACTTTTCCTTCAAATTCTTTTGGTTCATCAACCGCATCAACGACTTTTACTCCTCTAGGTAAATTAAAAGATACCGTATCTTTAGTTGGATTGGTTACTCGCACAATTACTGCATCCTCATCGAAATAATCAGGATAACAAGCACTTATCACTAAGTCATTTGGAATTTTTAACAAGCTAAGTTTTACAGGTAATTTTTTATCTGGAACTAAACTGTCTTGTAATTTATTATCTAATCGATTTTCAAAAAGGTTTAATTCTTGAACCTGATAACTCAACACGCTACTTAAAAATTGAACTGATTTTTTAGCGGTTGCTAGTTCATCAAAATGATCGGTCAAACAAATATGAAAATTAAATTGAAATTCTTGGAACAGTTCCGCTTTTGGCGCTGCAATTAATGGATGTCCCAATTTAGTTGTATCCCCCGATGCACGACCAGGTCGATTAACTAAATTGGGTTTCCCTAGTTGATCAGTTGTGGCTAACATTGTAAACAATAATTGTCCATTATGTTGACGATATTCTTTCACATCATCTGTAAAAACCGATATGTTCTGATTTGGTTCATCAGTTACCGAAACATTATTATCTAGTGGCCAATAATTTATAGGACGTTCTGCATATTTCTTTTGCCAACTTACATTTTTCTCAGAATTACGCGTCAAATATCCAAATGGTACAGAGGCTCTTGCATTTTCCTTCGCACCTGTGTTAATTCCTAACGTAAGTTGATGATCTTCGATTGTATTATCAAAATTAATTTGAACATCAATTTGCCCTAGTTCTAGCAATGTTAACTTAACCGTGTACCTAAATTGTTTATTGTATTTGTGTAAACGACGGTCTTCTAACGAGAAAGGTAATAATGTACTTCCCTTTAGAATCAACTGTTGAAAATGGTTATTTTTAACCACTTTTCCTGATTCAAAATGTAAAGTAATTTTTTCATCTTTAGGTAAAGGCGAAAAATCATAGGTATCACCCGCATTACCTCGATCTTCTAAGAACAGGAAGTTTTCAATTTTTTCTCCGTGCGATCGACTCAAAATTAGATTTTGATTTCTAAATGAAATTTCAACTTTCGAATCACTAATCTTTAATTCATCCTGAATTTCGGGTTTTAATTCATTTTCTACACTATGAAAACTAATAATCTTATATCCCATTGATGGCAGTTCCGTTTTAATTAAATAATCCGTCACGTAATAGCCAGCTTCTGTAACTTCTTCTGTACCTCCTGGAACTTCTTTTAGTACATTCTTACGCTCTTTTACATAGCTTTGTTTCAATTGATAACACTCTTGAACGTCATCAAACTCTATATATTTTTGAGAAGTAATTACGTGTACTTTTTGGAAGTCCACTCTTTTTTCGGGCAAAGGATTTAGTAATAGAACTTGGTTAGTGGTTAATTTTAATTGACGACTAATCATTCGCTGCACTGTATTGATAATACTGTCAGCAAGCTCCTCGCCTTCTTTTAAACGGTGCATAATGTCATCAGCAACCGAATCAACCACACTACCTGCTAAGCTATCATGTGCTTGACTTTTTAATAGTTTTTCCCAAGCTGCTACTAAAACACCAGTACTCAAATCAATACCGCAAGCTTTGCCAATCACCATAACTGGTTCCACTTCATGAATGAGTTTAGTTTCTAAATGACTTACGGCTAATTTAATATTCATGCGACTTGATCCACAACTACGGTGAATGCGTGCAAAAATTGGATCTAGAAATTCACCAACATAGTTTGAAAGATCTTTACGCTGAATTTTTTTGACAAATCCGGCATAGTCATCAATTTTATATTTATACTTACCGATTTTATTGATTTGGGCTACTTTAGACTCAAAATCATGAATAATATCCATTTGATCGTTGCCAGTTGGAATTAAGACATCTTTTTCAAAATTAGCTGAATGTTTTTCAATAAAATTGACTGCCGGGTCTAATCGATAATCCACATAATGATGACTAGGTTCTAACAACATCCCCGTTCCGTATCCCTGTGGCATATTAATTGCGGTCACATTTTTCGAGCCACTCAGACTTTGCCAGTTAAAATAGAAGCCATCAGTTTTATTTGGATCGATTCCTCGCCAAAAAACGAAATTATCAAGCCCCAATTCATTCAAAATCACTGGTAACTGACTATTAAATCCAAATGTATCAGGTAAGTAGCCTACTTTCATTCGCGAACCATATTTTTGAGTTTTCAATTGACCAATAATACCGTTTCGAAGTAAAGATTCTCCTTTTACATGCAGTGCATCGGATTGCGTATACCAAGGCCCAATTTGTAACTGATCATCCGCAACTAATTGTTTGATTTTGGACAGCAGCTCTGGTCGTACATTCAGATAATCATCAAGAATAGAAATTTGACCATCGAGTACAAACTTCATCTTGGGATGTGCCTCTAATTCTTTAATCGCACTGGTAAAAAGTAGATCACTTAAAATTATCGAATCTTGACCAGAAAAATACCATTCGCGATCCCAATGAGTATGATTAACAAGGTAAACTGTTGGTATATTCTTAGACATTTTAACTAATTCTCCCACTGATCTTCAGAAAAGTACTCACTATCGTTATCATCACTTGTTTCTTCAGTTTCTTCTGGTTGTTCTTCCTTAATATCCTTACGGAATAGGAGTGTTAACCCTGTAACAATTAAGGTTCCAACTAAAATTGCAAAGATATAAACCCACCATTTTTCAACAGCAAACCAGCCATAAAATCCTGAAATTGGTGCTCGGTTAACAGCTCCAAGTCCAACCGCAATTGCACTACCTACTGCTGAGCCAATCACATTTGCTGGAATAACCTTCAATGGTGACTCAACGGCAAAAGGAATTGCACCTTCACTAACACCAATCAGTCCCATAACTAGTGAAGCATTTCCAGCTTCTTTTAATTCGTTATTAAATTTACGTTTGCCTAAAACTGTTGCCAGTCCTAAACCTAGTGGCGGAATAATAATAGCAACTTGAGCAGCTGTATTAGGATCATAAACACCACTTGTTAAAAGTGCCATTGCAGTTGTAACAGCGGCTTTATTAACAGGTCCACCTAAATCAAATCCAACCATGCCACCAACGATCGCGGCTAATAAAATTCTATTTGTACCTGTCATGCCTTTCAACCAAGCAGCTAATCCTGTATTCAAGCTGGCAAATGGAATACCAATTACATACTGAATTAGAAATAACGTCACAAACGCCCCGACCACTGGAACAATAAATACGGGTAGCACCGATTTTGCAGCTTCTGGAAGATGAATATGATCAATTAAGAACTTAACTGTATATCCAGCAATAAGACCAGAAGCTAATGCACCTAAGAATCCGGCATTCATATTGGCTACCAAGAGACCTCCAATAATACCTGGTGCAATACCACCTTTATCTGCGATTGAATAGGCAATATACGCCGAAATGATTGGAAACATCAATCCTAAGGCAATACCACCCCAACCATCATCTACATTTAAAAATCTAATGATCATGTTGGCACTTTTTGCCCACTTCGGATCCCAAATGTCTGAAATACCAAAGAAGGATGCCCCAACACGACTAATTGCCATTAATACCGCACCAGAGATTACAACCGGAATCATATAAGAAATACCAGTCATAATATGTGTTTCTAACTGCTTACCAAATTTCTTCCACGTCATTTTACTCAGCTCCTCACTTTTTATCTGCCAACGCTAAAGCATCATTAATTACCTTTTCTGCGTCTTTTATGGGATCGCTTACATTGATTTGCATAACTTTTTTATTTTCAAATCGTTCTGCATCTCTAACTTTGGTGTCTGTTGCAAAAATAACAGCTTCTCCAATTTGAACATCTTTAGCTGTTAATTTATGTCCAATTTCGGTTGCTCCCTGTGTTTCTACTTTGATTAAAACACCCATTTTTTTAGCTGCTTTGATCAAAGCTTTTTCTGCCATATACGTATGAGCAACACCTGTTGCACAAGCCGTAACTGCTAATAATTTTCTTGCCATAATAATTCCCTCATTTCATAAATATTTTTTCTAAATCTTCTTTTGAATCCGCTAACTCTAATTTTTCACGTACATCATCATCCATTAAAGTTCCAGCTAATTCCGATAAAAGTTGCAAGTGTTCATTATCACCATCATCCGGAATGGCCAATAGAAAAACATATTCTACCGGTTTATCGTCTAAGGCCTGCCATTCAACTGGCTTAGCTAGTTTCGCGATGGCAACTGCAGAGGATTTAACCACTTCAGATTTTCCATGTGGAATGGCAATTCCTCCACCAATACCAGTAGTTCCTTCTGTTTCACGTTCGTTAACAGCTTCAATGTACCGTTCTTTATCTGTAATCACTCCGTTTTTTAAATATAAATCAGCCAACTGATCTATAACTGCATCTCGATCACTGGCAATCAAATTAAATTTTACCAATTTCGGTTGAATAATCTTTGTAAGTGCCATTGCCTCAATTCTCCTTCTCAATTAATTTATTAAATAGTTCTGTATTTGTTGAACTATCAACTAACTTTTCTAGTGATCGACTATTACTAACCAGATCATAAAAATCATCAAATACACTATCAATTTGTGGTTGCGTTAACTTTTTAGTCATCGCAATGAAAAAAACTATTGAAGTATTCTGGTCACCCCATTTTATTGGATGCGTCAATGAACAAATCGCAATGACTGGTTTCTGAACAAAACTTGGATTAGCATGTGGTACTGCATAACTACCAAAGCTAGTGAAGGATAGTTGCTCTCGTTGAATCGCACTTTCTGTGACGCCTTTTAGAGCAAAACCATGTTTTACCAATTCTTCACCAATAAATTGAATAACTTCTTGCCAACTGTTTAACTGTCTATCAGCAAAAGTCAATTCTGGATAAATTAATTTCTTAAATTCTGAGTTTTTAGTTCTTTGTGCATGTTTGGATTGCTGAATCACATTTTTAATTGATTGAAGTTCTCCGCTTTCTAATAGTGGTGAAACCACAACCGTTGGAATCCCACTTAACTGAATTTGAATTGTACTAATAACTAGATCAACATCATGTAACGATTTTGTTTGTAGTTCTTGAATTGATAACACACCAACAATCTGCAACTCAGGAAATTCCTTTCTAACCTTTGCTGCCAATAACTGTGCGGACCCTAGACCAGTGCTGCAAACAATAATCACTCGTAACCGGTTATGATTTGTTCGTTGCCTTTCCAAAAATGCCTCTAAGTAAAGTGCCAGATAGGCAACTTCATCATCATTCATCTGGACCTGTTCATTTTTCTCGTAGTCTTTGGCAATTTTTAACGCTTCATCAAATGCCTGTGTATAATTGCGTTTAATAATACTTGTGTAAGGATTACTTATACTAGCACCCACTTGTAATCGATTTAATGCTGATTCCAAGTGTAACGTTAGCCCTGTCAACAATTCCTCATCCATTCCAAATTCTTTAAGTAAAAGTCTTAGTCTATCCTTAACTGGCGATTGAGAACTTTTGAGTGTCAGATTAATAACACCCGTAGTTGCCGAAATCAAATGTAATTGAATATAACCAAGTTCTTCTTTAGGTAACGTAATATTTAACTGTTTCTGAATCATATTTGCTAAAATTATGGCTTTATCTCGTTTCTGGTTACCTAATTTTTTAAAGAACTGAAAACTTTTAGGAATTGCATTTCCATCCGTAACACGCTGAACTGCAATAGCTAAATGAATTACTAATGACTGAAAGGCATAATCTGACATTTTGACATTTTGTTGTTCAACAAATTGTGTGACAATTTTGACCAACTTACCGGTCATTTCACTGGATATCAATGAGTCTTTTGTAATTTGTTGATAGCTCATAAAGTTCTCTGAGGCATTGTGATTTGCTACCCAATGATTATCCCAGAATGAATTTAAAGTTTTAAAAAGTATCTTACGTTTCTGTGGCTCGCTGCCAACTAAACGCACACCTTTTTTGGGATGTCTTTCAATTTGAACACCTTGTGACCTGATTTGAGATTCTAATTGTTTTAAATTCCGTTCGATAGTTTTAGGACTTATAAACAATTCATCGGATAATTGTTCAACAGTAAGAAAACTATTTGCTTTTAGTAGTTGAGTCAAAATATACGTGACCCGTTCCTTATCGTTGTCCGGTACCGAACGTTTTCTGGAAATCTTGTTTATCAACTCTTGGGGATTCGTTACATCTCCCTGCACTGTGATACCAATACGGGGCTGTCGTTCAATCAAGACATCGTATTCTTGTAAAGCTGGTTCAATAACTTCTAGATCGTTGTACACAGTTTTTTCCGAAACACCTACCTTTTTGGCCAACTCACCTGCCGTAGTTCGACGAACATTCAATAAAATTTTAACGAGTGTTAATTGACGAGCATTCAAGTTACCCATTACATCACCTCCATTTCATCCCTACAATTTTAGTATATAGAATTATTAAGCGCTTACAATGAACTGTATTACCAGATTAATGTGGAAGTCCTTTCTAGTAAACAAAAAAACAGATAGAATCTTAAATAATTCTACCTGCCATCTCAAATATTTACTGTCTATCAAAGTAATTCTGCTAACTCCTCAACAAATTCATCATAATTCTTAGAACTAATTAATTTAGAAATATTCTTAGGATCAATCGCAATTTGAGACAAATCATCAAATATATTTCGATATGAATTTTTGTTATCTTTATTAACAGCCAAAACAAAAACTAAATTTACTTCATTACCTGTTTCATCCCATCTAATTCCTTTGGGTGCAATAACAATGTAAACTTGTGTCTTTAAAGCACTCATTTGTAAAGAATGCGGAATCGCAACTTTTCCAAACGCCGTACTCGACATTTCTTCGCGTTTTTTCAGCTGATTTACGAAATCCTTATCAACCACATTTTTCTCTTCTAGTTTATTGCATATCGTTTTAAATAGCTTGTCTCTGCTCATCTTATTAGAAACAATTTCAAAATTAGTAGTTGGAAAAAATTGTCTTAAATTATTTGTAAAGTTGTCTCTTTCTTGTTTATGTCTTACCGTTTCAATAATTGTATTCACTTGACGATAATCATATTGTGTTAAGAACTGTGAGATATTTGCGTATACGACATTAGAAAGCACATAGTTTGAATTAACCTGCACGACAAAATCGATTTTTCTTGGATAATGATTTTCCTGCAATTGTTCTGGTGTATTTACAACCCCACCCCCAACGATATCTTGACTAAATAGTCTTTCTAATCTACTTACAAAACTATTATTATCAATTTGATAATCAGGAAGTAAAACAATCACATAAAGTTTGTGCAGTTCGTTAATATATTCAGAAACAGCATTACCAATATGCATTGCGATATATGCAATTTCATCATCATCAATAGAAACATTTTTAAGTTCCTCAAGACGATTTGAAATTAAAACTGCACATTCATAAATAATCGGAGACGACTTCCGAATCCTAGAAGTCATTGGATTACGTTCTACATAGCCATGTGAAGAACGTTCTAACAAGCGTTGAATATGAATCGCAAATTGATCCCGAAAATTCAAACTTTTAAGATCAATATTTAGCATTGAACTCACATATTTAATTAATTTATCAACTAGAATAGCCGTTTCATGATTAATTGTATCTTCTAAATTTCGATGCTTTCGAGTAATAGAAAACTGAATGACCAACATTAAGCTGCGTCGTTCTTCATCAGAAAATTTCAGTTTTTCATTTTTCTCTATTTGATCAATCAATTGTTTACTGAATATCAATCCTTGATTTTTATCAGAATTTTTTTGAAATGCACTTGTTTTTTTAGATAAATCGCTCTGAGGTTGATATCCATTTTTAGCTCTGTGTGTAGCAATTGCAACATGTAACAAAACGTTATTAAAATCAAATACATTTAGATAAATGTTTTGTGAATTAGCGATTTCTCTGATATTATTCGCTAGATTTTTTACTTTAATATCTGGAAAACTCTCTTGAATTGTTTTCGTACCTATAAACGTTTGACCAGACTCTCTGTACAAAACATCACTAATCACTTTACGCTTGTTCAGCTCGTCTCCATCCAGAAACCAGTTATCTCCCGAACGTCTTAATTCTAAATCAAAGCTCTTAAAATAATGTGTGATTTCTCCCAAGAGTTTTATTAATGTGGACTCGCTTAAATAAAAGCGCTCAGATAAATCATATACATTTAAAGATTGTTTACGTGTAAACTCATTAGTTAAAACCCGTTTCACACTATCATAACTCATATTTGACGGTTTTTTGTTCGTTATTTTCTGATTAATTTTATACCCTTTTTCACTAACAAAAATAGCCGAAGTATCAACTAGATCTTTTACGTAACGTTTGATGCTACGTGTGGATACGCCAATTGCTACGGCTAGTTCGCTAGAGGTATGCCAACCAGGATTTGCCTGTAGATATTCCCACAAAACTTTTTTGTGATCTTTTTGCAAATCTATCACCTCTCTTTAACACAGCAGTCTTAATTCATTCTTAGTTAGTTTTATTAAAGCTGTTTGCCATTTGAAGCAATAACTTGTTTATACCAATAGTAACTATCCTTCAACAAACGTTTGCCGCTACCATTTCCTTCGTCGTCCTTATCAACGTAGATAAAGCCATAGCGTTTAGACATTTGTTGTGATGAGCAACTCACAATATCAATTGGTCCCCATGCACAATAAGCAATTACTTGTGCCCCATCATGAATTGCTCGTCCTACCTGCTCAATATGCTGACTCAAATAGTCGGATCGGTAGGTATCATGAATTTTGTTATTTTCAATCTCATCGTACATTCCAATACCATTTTCGGCAATAATAATTGGTTTTTGATAGCGATCCCAATATTGACTCAATGTATTATAAAGGCCTTGTGGATCGACAGCCCATCCCCATGGATTCTCTTTTAAATAAGGATTTTTAGTGGTATCTGCAGGTTGATACTTGTTTTTAGAAGCATCAACCATCTTTGAATAATAATATGAAATTGCAAGGAAGTCCATTGGATTGCTCTTCAGCAACTTTAAGTCGTCATTTTCAATATCTAAATGATCTCCTCTTTTAGCAAAGTAATTTTTGGCATATTCTGGATAATAGCCACGAAATTGAACATCAGTAAAGAAATATTGAAGACGATTTTGACGCATAGCCAAAATAACATCATCAGGCTTACAACTTGCTGGATATACGGTTCCGTCTGCTACCATCGTACCAATATGAAGATCGGAATTATTTAAAGTTGTGGCATACTGTTTAATCCACGCAGCTGCAACCATTTGATTATGCACAGCTTGATACAATGCTTCTTCTTCATTTTTGTATTGATCAGAACAGACTCCTACTGATAAGAAGGGCTCAATTTGAACCATATTAATTTGATTAACCACTATCCAATACTTAACTTTGTTACCAAACCAATCAAGAAGTGTCTTACCGAATTTTTCAAACATCGGAATAACTTTCCGATTTGGCCAGCCGCCATACTTAAGCGTAATATTAATTGGTGTTTCATAATGATTCATTGTAATAATTGGTTCAATACCTAAATCAAGCATACAATCTAGCATCTTGTCATAATGTTTTAAAGCACTTACATTAGGCTCTTCATCATCACCATTAGGAAAAATTCGAGACCAGTCTAAGGAAGTTCGTAAAGTTTTAAACCCCATACCAGCTAATAATTTCAAATCTTCTGGATAAGTATGATAAAAATCAATTCCAAAGCGTTTTGGATAATACCCTTTCTTATCCGCTGCATTTGTCTGTACTTGCTCTAATCTCATACCTTGTGTTTCTAATTTTTGAATTTCATCATTAGATAAACCCTTTAAGTAAGGTTGCACATCCGATGAATTCAACCCTTTATTATCTTCTTGGTAAGCTCCATCAGCTTGACTGGCAGCTTGGGCACCTCCCCATAAAAAGTTCTCTGGGAAAAATGGATATTTACTCTGTTTCATTATTTACCTCCATTGCTCTTATCACGTTTTTCAAAAACAACGATTAAATGTTTTGTTAAATTGTATTCACTCATAATTGTCATTAAAGTATCTTGGGCATGCGTAAACAATACTGAGTATTCAACCTGATCTCCTTCGGCCTCTTCTTGCATTTTCTTTGTTTGTAACCGATGAGCAACTACTAACTTTTCGTTGGCCTTTTCCATATCTTCTTTAGCACTTTTATAATCAAAGTTCGCAACATCATCCAATGCTTTTGAAATAAACACACGCGCATCTCCTGCATTAATAATGATGTCCATCGTATTTTTTACTGATCCATTCTCTTCATTTTCTTGTGTCATAACTCAACATCCTTTCACTTCTTTATCAATTTTCATTCAGGCCACTGGATTAGCTTCCTCATTCACTACTTGTTGGTCATAAACTTTGAAGAATGGGTACCAAATTATCCAAGCTGCTGCGAATACAATAGCTAATAGAATTAGTGCTCCCATTGATGGACTGACCAACCAAGTTGAAATGGGATAAGGAATGTACCACATTTGCATTAGTGCCTTAGGAATAGCAGCCAAACCAACTTTTAATCCAATCCATGTAATAAGTGGTAAAACAATTCCGTTTATCCAAAGGGGAATCATTAGATATGGATTCCAAACGACTGTACCAAATACTACTGGTTCATTAATGTTGAAAAGTGACGGTACAATACAGGCCTTACCCAATGCTTTTAATCTCTGTGATTTTGCCATAAAAAGCATCATTAAAACTAATGGCATTGTGGCGCCTACACCACCAACCCATGCCCAACCACTATAAATAACTTCACTAGTGAAAACATGAGTTGCTGGATGTCCTGCTGCAACTGCAGCCATATTTGCTGCAATACCACCTAGCATTAGGGGTTGTGTCACTGGTGACAAAACCCATCCTGAAATTCCCATTGAGTAAATAAAACAATAAAGAAATAAAATGAAGGTAAATCCATAGATGGTATCGGCACCACTTGCTAAAGGTGCAAACACAGATTGAACAATGTTATATACATTGAAATTCCAAATATCTACCAACAGCCATCCGATTAAAATAATAATGCCGATCGGAAGCATCGAATCAAACCAAGAAGTCACAAAATCCGGAATTACAGTATCTTCGCTGAAAAATGAGAATTTACCAAAGGCCTCCATAATCAAGCTAACGCCAATTGATACAATAATTGCAACAAACATTCCACCAGCACCGAATTCATTAAATTGGAAGGCTACCACTGATCCACCTTTAGTAAATTGTGGATTAGTTAACATCAAGAAAAGTGCTATAGATGTTAGTCCAGCAATAATTCGTTGTTTATTAAGTTTTTTGTATTCCATAAAATTAAAAGGAATTAAGAATGCTACAAAAATTGATAACAAACCAAATGAAAAATTACTAATCGGTGTAAAATCTGGCCACCAGTTCCAAAAGTTACCTGGAATATTTAATAGGCTAATGACAGATCCGACTAAAAGGATATACTCCTACCAAGGTAGACAAGCAAATAATTAAAACTTGTCTGCTGAGGAAGGAGTATTTTTTATGGGTCGAAAGGGTTCAAGATATAGTGTGGAAGAGAAACTCTTCTATATTAATTTAATAAAGGAGGGAATGGCAGCCAGGGCCATTGGAAAGAA
Source organism: Pediococcus ethanolidurans (assembly GCF_964062635.1). NCBI lineage: Bacteria > Bacillati > Bacillota > Bacilli > Lactobacillales > Lactobacillaceae > Pediococcus > Pediococcus ethanolidurans. The sequence continues at coordinate 856,241 of NZ_OZ061250.1, read as the reverse complement.
GTACGATGTCCACTCCTCGCAAATAGCTCAGTGGGTGGAACGCTATGATGCAGGTGGCGTAGCGGCGTTACAAAGTCGACACCAACAACAAACGTATTCAAAGGGGTTCATGATGGAGGTGATTCAGGCCTATCTAGCGGGTGGAACATCATATCCTCAACTTGCGCGACAATACCATATTCCCAATAGTTCTGTCATCTACCAGTGGGTCAAACGGTATACTAGTGGTAAAGTACTCACAACCACTAGGAGGACTATCCCAATGAAAGATGGCAGAAAGACAGAACAGGTCGAACGTATCGAGATCGCACAATGGATCATTGCCAACGAGATGAACTATGTTGCCGCGACTACTCATTTTAACGTGTCCTATGGCCAAGCGTATGCTTGGGTCAAAAAGTTCAAGCAAGGTGGTCCCGACGCACTCGCAGACCGCCGCGGTAAGGCCAAGGAAGATACTGGTCAGTTGACTGAACTGGAACTAAAAGATTTAGAGATCAAGCGTCTCAAGGCACGGTTAGCCAATATCTCCACAGAGGTCGCTGTGCTAAAAAAACTCCAAGAGTTCGAAACGATGGATGCCCTACAGAAGAAAAGTACCTCACGGTTCAAGCACTTACCAAAAAAATAAACCCAGACACAAATCGAGTGTATGGGGTTAGTTTCATGTGCCAATATGTTGGTGTATCTCGTGCTGCATACTGCAAGTGGACTCACCGCAAGGTTACAGCGCAAGAACTCGAAAATAAAGCAATTTTGGCCTATATCATCGCACGTGAAGAGTCAAAAAATTATATTTATGGTGTTCGTACGATGACTATGTATCTTAATAAGGAAACACCTTATCATATCAGTCAAGGACGTGTGCGGCGCATTATGCGTCGTAACGGTATTCAATCATCGATTCGTGTGGCCAAACGCGATCGTAAAGCAGAAAAGAAGGAGTATATTCTCGCCAATAAATTACTTCATGAAGACGGCAGCCACGATTTCGCTCCTGAGCAACCAAACATGACTTGGGTAACTGATTGTAGCGAGCTAAGATTCGGACCAGGTAAGAAACAACGATTACGTTTGAGCGCTATCAAAGATCTTTATGATCACAGCATTATTGCCTGGTGTGTAGCGAGCACAGAGACAACGCAGTTAGTATCAGAAACGATCACGCAAGCCTTGAAAGCAAACCACGGTGTGAAGCCTCAATTTCTTCATTCCGATCAAGGCTCGGCTTACACTTCTGGTAGTTATAACACCCTGTTATCCGGAGAAGGCATCGTGCACAGCATGTCTCGCCCAGGAACACCAGGTGATAACAGTGCAATGGAGTGTTTTTGGAGCCAGTTGAAAACAGAAGAATTGGCTTTCAAAGCACCTCTTTCAGAAATCGAACTTGTCGGCATCATCAAGACGTACATTGCATGGCATAATACGGAACGACGCCAACTAACACTAAACGGCATGACTCCGGAAGAATACCGGAATCATGCCGTTCAAAAAAATGCATAAGATTTTAATTATTTGACTGTCTACTTGACAAGGAGCCGCGCCGCCTTTGTCTATTTTGCGTCAATTCCCAATATTAAACGAACTTCTTCTTCGGTCAATGAACCTTTGTTTTCAGTACCGCTAAGGACTTGATCGACAAAGTTACGTTTCTTTTCTTGTAATTTATAGATTTGTTCTTCGATTGTTCCTTTGGTAATCAGCCGGAACACATCGACCTGTTTCTTCTGACCGATTCGATGAGCTCGCGCAGTTGCTTGATCTTCAACCGCCGGATTCCACCACAAATCAACCAAGACAACCATATCGGCACCCGTTAAGTTCAATCCTGTACCACCGGCTTTGAGCGAAATTAAAAAGATGTTTTTCTCTCCCGCATTAAACGCGTTAACCATTTCCAAACGTTCTTTAGGTTTCGTGCTACCTTGCAAGACATAATGTGCCAAATGTTGTTTGTTCAACTCGGTTTCTAAAATCGAGAGCATACTGGTAAACTGCGAGAAAATTAATACATGGCGGTTATTCTCTTCGGCTTGTCGCAAAATTTCGGTAAGTTGTTCTAATTTACCAGAATCGCCTTTGTAATCGTCTAAATATAACGCTGGTGTATCACAGATTTGCCGTAATCGCGTTAAACCAGCTAAAATGGCTAACTTGTTTTTCACAAAGTTGGCACCCGTCATCCCCTGAACTTTCACCTGCATTTGTTTGAGTTGCGCCAGATAAACTGTTTTTTGTTTCTTAGTCAATTCATTGTACAAATTAGATTCCACTTTAGCTGGAATATCCTTTAGCACGACTGACTTTTCACGACGGAGAATAAACGGTTTAACGCGCACCGCTACTTCGTCTGCTGTCAATTGTTTGAACGCTTTTTTGCTTGGTAAAAGTCCTGGCATGACAATTTCGAAAATTGCCCACAGTTCTTCCACGCGGTTTTCAATCGGCGTTCCGGACAACGCAAACGTATTTTTGCGTTCTAGTTTGCGAATACTTTGGTTAGTTTTTGTGCTCGAATTTTTCACAAATTGAGCTTCATCTAACACAAGATAGTTAATTTTTCGCGTATTATATTCTGTGACGTCTAAACGGGCACTGTTGTAACTCGTAATCAGCACGTCGGCTTGCCCATTTTCAATCAAATCACGCCGATTGGCTTTATTGCCATCCACAACTTGCGTTTTAATTTCTGGGGCGAATTTACTGAATTCTTCCTGCCAGTTGTAAATCAAAGAAGCTGGAGAAATGATTAAATCAGGCTTATCTTTATCAAGATGGTCCAAAAGAAAGGCAATCATTTGAATCGTCTTTCCCAGCCCCATTTCATCGGCCAAAATGCCGCCAAAGTTGTAACTATCAAGCATTTCTAACCACTTAACTCCGACCTTCTGATACGGTCGCAGCAGTCCATGAATCGGATGCGGGGAATCAATCACAAAGTTTTCCGGATGAGCGAGGTTTTCCGTTAATTGGCTAAACTTCTTATCAAACTTGGCCGTTCCCTGTAAGGCGGCTTGAACTGCGAATGCCTGGGAAGCATGGACCCTAAGCTCACCATTTTTAAATTTACCTTGTTGGCGAATGTTGAGCAGCGCTTTACTAACTTTGCGAAATTCATCATCTATAAGAACTAAAGAACCATCAGGTTGCGTGATGTATTGGCGCTGAAAGTCCAGTTGCTCTAATACATTATCAACATCGTTTTCATCGACGCCTTTAAGCGAAAACTTAACAGATAACAAGCCGTCATCTTCTGAAACAGCTACTTTGGGTGCTAAGTCTTCTGAATCGTGCAGTAAACTTTGTAGATCATCACTTACTGTTACTACCCCGTTTTGCCGCATATTTGGCAGCTCTTGCATGAAGAACCGGTACAAAACATCGGTATCGTCAAAGTCTTTCATCCAAGTGCCATTTTGCGGAATAAACTGTAAATTAAATAAGTAATCTTGCGTCTGATCTTCTTTATCAAGATTACGTAAGCTCTGAGAAACCTGATTAATTTTATTACTGTCAAACAGTTTACCGTTATATTCATAACCAAGTTTCAATTGCAGGGTAGTTTTATCTCGACTCAAATCAAAATGGGGTGTCATTTGGTTGGTAATGAAATCTGGCGGTAAAGTAATCACGCCAATTTTTTTGAAGAACTCAATAAGCTTATTTAATTGGGCTTCTTCTCCCCATGCAAAATGCATTTTGTTTGAATCGTTCGTACCTAAATTGCTATTGGTCATAATGGCATTATAGTGTTCAACAATCGCTTCAATGATCATCATTTGTTGTGATGACGCTTGGTAAAATTGATTTTGGTTGATCAGCAAGGCACTGCTGGGAACAGAAAGTTGAAACCCACCTTGGATGACTAGTTGGTAGCCATCGTCGTCTTGAGTTAGTTCACCTGTAATTAGGCCCTCATCAGGATTGAAAGTTTGAAAACTGATTTCGTCAAATACAAATTGGTTTTCGCCTTGTTGAAAATGAAATAACGGTAGTTTTTGAAGGAGTTCAATGAATGGTGGAACAAGATAAGTTTCAAGCATTAAAAACTTCTTAGGATCCAGCGAACTGTCACCTTCAAACTGCGCACTACCAGTGCTAGCAATAAAATCCAGCAATTCACGATCCGGTTTCGAAAAAACTTTTTTATCAAGTAAAAATTCGGCTTTGCCGGTTGTTTTAAAAACTTCATGGTTCACATAAGCCGTAAAAAACCGATCAATATCATTGACCACATAAAATTTATTGTCAATTTCATTAGCAATTCGGAAACGAAGAAATAAGCGGTGTTCTGCTTGGTAATTCCAACCTTCACTGACGAGACCTGCTACTAAAGTTACCTCAAGGTTTAAATTAACCGGTGATACTTCAGGAAGTGGTTGAAAATATTGCGTTTCCGGTAAATCTAAGTTCTGCAAAAAACGTTCCCCATCTAAATCAGCCTGTGACTTTTTTTGGTAAACCATTTTAATTTCCGGAAAACTGACAACTGGTGTTTTGGGTTTTGTAACCTTTTCTGTGTCTTGAGAGCCATCCTTATTAAAAAGTCCCTCCACTGGTAACCCTTGAGCTTTAAAAAACTCTACGACAGCCGCAATATGTTTACAAAAACCATTATCTGGAAAATAAGGACAACTGCAGTAATCTTTGTCCGGATCTTCTTGATTGACGTGCACTTCATACGCATGGGTTCCATAGACAGTGGCAATAATTTCCTGCTTTTCTTCATCAATATCATCAATTCTGACTTTATTCGCACGATAAAGCTTTTTCCCCCGGTCCCAAATTCGAGACGGCATTATTCTACGACGCATTCTATTACTCCAAATCTTGATCTGATTTTGATACCTACTGGTCATTTTACACTATTACAGCTGACAACAGTGACAACTGCTTACGATTGATTAATTTAAACTGCTTTTTGAACACTATTTTTATATAGTAAATTGATTGACGAACTGACAATTTAATCCCAGGCTGTAATTGAGAAATAACACGAGGAATTGATACGATGAAACAAGAAATGAATCACAAAATAACAGTTAAAGTCACATCAAGGGGTCGCATTACAATTCCAAAAAACATACGAAAAAAATTGAAACTTACAGCCAATTCAAAAATCGATTTTCTTCAAAGAGACCAAACTTCCTATATTCTGCAAACTCAAGATAAGGATGCCTTTTAGAATCAGATTGATCAACACATTGCCAAATATGGTCGTTTTAATGAGCGGGAATTAGATTGGGGACCAGATGTTGGCGCCGAGATAATCAATGATTAGCCCTGTTTACTGGTTTAAGCTTCAATTCCCTGACTTAGAATTTGAGTGTAATTTTGAATAACCAAATTAAAATCAGCTGTTGATAGCATCGCGATTTTTTCCATGTGACATCGATGGTAATCAAAAGAATATATTTGCCACGCATTTACGTAGCCATCGATTTTTGCATTGTGTACCTTAACGGAGCCGAATTTATGTTTTGTATGTGTAATTGGACAAACAACACAAAGCCCTGTTGCATAATTATAAGGCGTCACACTTACCACAACTGCAGGACGGCGTTTATTAATTTCCTTACCAGCCGAAGGATCAAAATCAAGATAAATAATGTCCTGACAATGTGGGTACTTATTCATCATTTTCACGTCCTTCTGGTTTAACATTTTCAAACTCGGATTCTTGTTTTGTAATTTGTTGACGTAATTCCGGCTCTTCAAATGGATTAGCAATCTGTGGCATAAACACAATTGCCCCATCTGCTCCCTTAGTTACAAAATAACGAACATTTTCATCGATCTTAATCGTTGTTGGAACCGTTAAAACAGTTGAATTTCCAACATGTCGTGGTTTGATCGTTTGCTTTGTGTTCATCGTATTACCTCCTCGTAAAATAGGATTCCATAAGTTGTCATCAAAATAATCAATTTTAGTATATCGTATATACGTCGTGTTCACAAACGATTGATTTTTCATAATTGCCATCCTTTCATTTTTTTATATGTAACTAAATACGCTATATTTTTTATTTATCACACAAAAAAAGATCAAAGTTGAGTAATTTTTTTACTAACTTTTGATCTTTTGAGATTTCCAGAATAACTTGTTTAATTCACTTTCATTTGTCGAACTTCTTCAATAAACCACCGATTAAAATCATCCGCATCGATACCAACGGCAACTTCGGCATTTGTTTGCCCACCGTGATAAGCTCCCCGAATATCGGCAACTGTTTCTCCAATTGCGGGTCCGTCAGTCTGAATATCAATCCAGTAATTTACTGTTTGATAATATTCTGGATGCAACAAGTAACAAATCGTATTTACATCATGCATTGGAATGCCACCTTCATGGCCTTCATAGTAATGTTTGAAGATCGATGCTAACATATTTCCAGCTTCGCCCAACATTGATACCGTCTCCAAAGTTTCAGGTGTTAGCAAAGCTTTCATTGTGACATCTAACCCAATCATCACAATGGGGATCCCTGATGCGTACATAATTTTAGCGGCATCCGGATCCGTAAACACATTAAACTCAGCCGCACTGGTCATATTACCGCGCCCAAGTGCGCCACCCATCGCAACAATCCGTTTGATTTTAGGTTTAACTTCTGGATGAACCGATAATAACAACGCGATGTTTGTGTAAGCTCCCGTTGGCACCAGCGTAATCGGCTTAGAGCTTCGCATAATCGTTAAATATAAGGCTTCCATTGCGGAATGTTTTACCGTATCACCAACATACTCATCAAAATCATAACCAGGCATCCCTGATTCACCATGAATGCGCGCCGCATCTTCAAAAGGTTTAATCAAAGGTTGTTCTGCACCACTGGCAACCGGAACTTTTTTGTCAAAGAAATGCACCAGCTTCAACGCATTACGGGTAGTTTTATCCACCGTCACGTTTCCTGCCACCGTGGTAATTAAACGCACATCAAACTCCGGATTATTCAGCGCTACCGAAATGGCTGCTGCATCGTCAATTCCAGGATCACAATCCATAATTATTCTCGTTGTCATGTTGCATCATCCTCCTTGATTTTAGGGCGATTCATCGTCAAAAAACGCGTACTTGTTACTTTTATTGTACTGGTTTTTAGATCGTTTACAAAGTCCTAAATCATTTTTATCCTCATTAGGTAAAAAACATCCTTGAGTTTACCCAAAAATGTTTTTATAGCGGTTAAGATTGGTGCTTGTGCCCACAAGCTCACCCTGAACGACGATTCGATTGGGCTCATTTGTATATGGTGAAGCACAAGTAATCAACGTGACAACTTTTTTTCCAGGAACATCCCTTAAAGCTTCGACTGCATTTTTGGAGACCGTTTTCTTGCTAAACGTTCGATAACGATAAACTTTTTTCAAATCCGTCAGATAAATCATATCACCAATTTTGACTCGTTTTAGCGGTGAAAATAAGATGCGGGTATTCGTCATATAATGGCCGGCCATCGCAAAGTTTCCTTGACCCATTTGTTGATCTGCCGTCATGGTTCCTGCACCTCTGGAAAGAACCACATGCCCCAATCCTTTTCCAATTGGTAAACGCATCGCCACATTTGGAATCGCCAGTTTGCCCATTGGTGCGTAATTTGCATCACTGTTTTTCCCCGATTTGTTGGTACTGCCGATTGCATTTCGCGTTGCATCTTGCACTGCTCCCCAAGTTACATTCGCAGGATTTAACATTTTTACCGACGCATAATCAAAGTTCGCTTTTTTATGTTTGCTGGCCTCCACTTTTTTGGTGTTCATTGTTTCGATTTCACCGTTTCCCATGTGCCGAATCAAAGGATCACTTAATAAAGCCACTAACATTATTAGGAGTCCTATCATAAAAACTAGACCTAACAACCACTTTGTCATTTTTCGGCTCATTTATTTTCACCTTCTCTTCTTATACCATCGATACCCACCATACGTTGCGCCACCAGCTATGATGATACCTAGTCCAATCCATAACCATGCAATTTGTTTTTTAGGTGCTGGTTCTTTCTCATTTGGAATCCGGTGACCCCTTACCAGCAAACGATGACTGTTAATCATATATGGCGTACATGTCATCAGCGTTACATAATTATACCGATCATCTTTGGCAAAATTGCCTAGCTCAGTCGGTTTGATCGTTTTGATCCGGTCCACTTTGTAAGTCATCTTTTTACCTTTTGAGTTGATGAAGAATCGATCCCCTTTTTTCAGCTTAGGTAAATCTGTAAACAACTTACTTCCGGGCAGCCCTCGATGCGCCGTAACAACACTATGTGAGCCTTTTTTACCGTCTAAAGGGGACGTCTTTTCCATGAGACCAGCACCTTCACTTAATTTCATACTTGAGGTTCCGTCGTTAGTGTAAAGTTTTAGTAGGAAAGTGAAAAAAAGCCTTTTCAAAACACGAGAAGACCGTTAATCTTCTAATTAGGTATAGCAGCCAAAAATTAGGAGGTAACGGTCTTCATGTCTCAGATTTTAACAGAAATCATGACAGTTTTAAAGGAAAGTAATAGTTTATTTAATGCGGAACAGGATTTAATGATTCGTTGCCAGGCATTGATTGCCACGGCTTTAGGCCAAGCATTAGAGGATTTAGATGATCTTTTAATTGGAGAAACAGAATATCGAGAAATTATTGGCAAACGACAACGAACGTTAAATTTTATGTGCGGAACAGTTACTTTTAGACGTCGTTTGGTTAGATTAAATGACAAAACCTATGTCTATCCTTTAGACCGGTACTTACAGTTAATTCCACGAAGTAGGTTTTCACCTTTGATGGTTGAAAAGGTCGCTAAGCTAGCTTCACATAGTGTTTTACGGACAACAGCCTTGGCTGTTAACCTTTTGATCCCACTTTCCATCAGTCATCAAAAGGTGGATCAACTTTATCAATCAGCAGGTGAACAATGTGAAAAACAACGTGAAGAGACTACATTAGTGAACATCGAAAAGAAACGACAAGTTCCTTATCTGTATTTGGAAGGCGATGCCTTTTGTGTGGCCTTAAAGGCTAAGCAACACCATAAAAATGTCCTTATTCATCGACTGCAACTAACGGAAGGTATTAGCCAAAATGGCCGACGACGTCAGACGTTAAACCGGCATGTATTTACGGGATTAAACCGGCAAGCAGTTTTTAATCAAGTACAAGATTATCTCGATCAGAATTATAATTTACGAGCAACTATAATGATTACCGGTAGCGATAATGGGAGTGGCTATGAACCATCCTGCTTTGATGAATTAGCGGTTGGGGCCAAAAAACATGAGCACTTTTTAGATCGTTATCACTTGAACCGAAAAATTCGTAGTCGATTAAGCAAGATGCCTAAGATTCTGCAAAGTAAACTATTTCAGGGTGTGCATAATTGGGATAATGATCAAGTTCAAATTGTCCTTGATACGTGTGAGTTTCAAGCCAATGATGCAGATAGTCTGGAAGCAATTCAACTTTTACGGAGTTACTTGAAACGTAACTGGAATTATTTAAAGCCAGCCAACAAGCGAAGCTTAGCTACCGAAACCGTGTGTTTAGGTGGCTGTGAAAGTAATCATCGACGCTTTACCTATCGGTTAAAACATCAAGGTCGCTCTTGGAGTAAAGCTGGATTGAAGGCGATGATTGCGGTGATTACCAGTGAAATTAACGGGCAATTAGAAACAGCAATGATAAAGATGACCAATACCTTGCCAATAAGCATCATGCCAGTTAAAGTGGCCGCTAGTTATTTTCTTAAACAGCCTTTTACACAACATCAAGGAATTAGGCACGGCAGTATTTCATTAGACGCAGCAACTAGCAGTGCTATGGGTAATTTGGTGAAGGCTATTTCATAGGATTTGAATAACAGGTGGAGTGGAGGCGTTGGTGAAAGAGTGTGTCGATGTCACTTAGCGATTTATCGCTTAGAGACATGGGAGACTGGAGAGATCCACTTCTGGCCTGAAGGGCAAGAAGTTAGCTCGTAAGCGACCCACACGACCCCGCATCAACGCCGGAACGAAACAAAAAGTAGTTAAAAACATAAATAAAATCTAATTAGAAGCACTACCTACTAAAACTTGACACATACTAACGTGACTTCATAATCGATTTCCTGATCATCAGCAACATCTGCAAATTCTTCTTTATCCCATTTCAATACATAGCCATTAAGTTCATCATTAGTTTGAAATGTGACTAAGGGCGAATCTGCCTTTACACCCGCAATTTCAGGGGCAAATTCTGTTTTCTTAGCCGGTAAACTTAAAGTATCTGTTCCTGATAACGCAATTGTCGTGCTATCATTCTCACGCGCTTGTTTACCTGTCATCTTTAAATGAAATTTTGCATTTATTTGCTTTTCAGCATCAACCTCCTCTATCTTTTCATCATTTTCATTGGTAAATTCCGTCTCTGTGATCTTAAATTGATCGTCTTTGTCTTCTTCGGCAAAGGCTCCGGTAATCGGATACCCTATTCCGAAAAGTAACAAACAGATCATTAAGACCGAGTAAACTTTTCTAATGGTCATACAGCTATTCCTCCTATCAATGCAAATGGCAGACGACAAACGTCTTTTTCAAATCTTATAGTTACCATTACTTTAATTTGAGTATAGCAAGCATTTTACGTTCTATGCAAATTTAATCTATAATTACCATAATTTTTATCTTATTTTCATTTACATAAAGTAAGCGTTTCCCGAAATAAACAAAAAAATAGTGAATAATCTGCCAAAATTTCTTAAAGGCACGATTATTCACTACTTTTACGTTAATTTGTGACAAAAACTAAATTTGTGTCACTTTTTCTCTAATTTTACCAACTAAACAAGCCAACGACTCCCGCCGATAACAGTGAAACTAAAATTCCTGATAACAGCATGTAACCCACGTTTTTAGAGATCACATCGTTCTTTTTACGATCAACAATTCCCTTGAATGCTCCGATAACCATTCCGGTTGTCGAGAAGTTTGCAAAGGAAGTTAAGAAGACAGTTAGCATTGCCTTGAAATGAGGTGCATACGTTTGAACAACTGGCGCAACTTTTCCCATTACCACAAATTCATTGGTAACCAATTTGGTTCCCATGAACTGGGCAAACTTGAAGGCTGTTGGCACATCCAAACCAAGTAGCCATGCAAATGGGAACATAATGATTCCCAAAACATTTTCAAGTGTAAGCCAAGGTGCAATTAATTGTAGTCCTTCATCAATTAATTTTGCCAAAGCCACGAAGGCAATAACATTCGCTAAAATAATCAAAACTAACTTACCAGCACCTAAGATTGAATCACCCAAGAAGGAGAAGAATGGTTCTTTCTTTGGTTTTTCATTGGCCTTAGCCTGATCCTCAGCTAAGGCTTCAGAGCCACTTGGTTCTGTTGTTTGTGTACTTTCTTCTGTTTGAGCACTACCGCCAATTTTAGCAACCACATCTTCTTCTGGGGAAACCGAAACTGGGTTCAAGATGACCGTCACGATAATGGCGTTCACAATATTAATCGGCACAGCGGCAATAATGTATTGACCAGGCATCATCTGCATGTAAGCACCCAGAATTGAAGCCGTGACACAACTCATGGACATCATCGCAATAGTTACAAGACGTTGAGCCTTCATTTGCTTCAACTGCAAACTAGAAACCGCTAATGCTTCAGTATTTCCTAAAAACATCATTTCAACAGCGAAAAATGATTCGAACTTTGGTTGACGAGTAATGAAAGCCAAGCCGCGACCAACCCATTTGATTAACCATGGCAAGAAACCAATATAGGTTAAAATATCAAATAATGGCACGATCATCAAAATTGGTAACAAAGAACTTGTCACAAAGTCCATTTGTTTGACGTTTACCCAACTTGATAACGCAAATCCAATTCCTGAATACGAAATCTGTACCATCCAGTTGAAGGCATCAGCAGCTGCTTTAACCCCATCAATTCCGATCGAAAATCCAGTCAAAAACCAGGCTAAGAATACATTAATCACTAACATTGTAATTACTGAACGCCAGTCAATGTGTTTCTTATCTTTGGAGAACAAAAAGGCGACACCTATGAAAACAAGAATACCAAGAATATTAATAGCTAAATACATGTCCGCGAGCTCCCTCTTTCTATGTATAATCCCAATAATTGCAACAACCTTTATATAATATACCGATATTAAAGACCGCTGTAAACAAGAAATGAAGGATATCTGTAAATAACTAAAAATCACCAGCACAAAAGTGATTTCGATCTTTCATAAGTAAGCTTTTCTTTACAAAAAAACGAATCACCTCATGACTAGTTAAATTTTTCCCTTAACGAAAATTATTTAACTTCATTTTGCAATTCGTTTTACTTAGTTCTCACTTAGTCTTTGCCAAAAATTACTAATGTTCTTACCCAGTTGGTCAATCGAATACATTCTTTGATAATGTTGCCAATGCCTTGGAAACAGTCTTGTATAGCGTTGACTGCCAAAACGATTGTCCATTAACAACACGTTACCCGCATCCTGATTGCTGCGAATCAAACGCCCAGCGGCCTGCAAAACATGATTCATCCCCGGTAATTGGTAAGCATATTCGAATCCCTTGCCATTCTTTTGATCAAAGTAGTCACGCAATAAATTACGTTCATCACTTAAACCTGGCAATCCAACACTCACAATTGCGACGCCAATCAAGTGGTCCCCAACTAAATCAATGCCTTCCGAAAAAATGCCACCCAGCACACTAAAACCAATCAAAGAATGTGGATAATTTTTTGCAAACGCATCTAGAAAGTCTTTGCGCGCTGTTTCATCCATTTGATTACTTTGCTCAATCACATTAAATTGTTGATATTGATCTAAAAAAGCATTCTCAATTTGCGTCATGTACTTATAAGACGGACAAAAAATTAAATAATTGCCCTTTTTAGCGTTAACCATTTCAAAAATACTCGTCACAATACTTTGCACACTGTTATCTCTTTGTTTATACGTCGTATTCACATATTGTGTAATCAAAATATTTTGCCGTTGTTCCAAAAATGGTGAGGTCAACTGCAAACTTAATCCCGTTGTTTCGCAACCTAACGTTTCTTTAAAATAATCCATCGGCGACAACGTGGCAGAAAAGAAAACCACTCCGCGTCCCATTTTTAACGACATATCTAAATAGGGACTGGGATCCAAACAGAGTTCTTTTACACTCACACTTTGATCGTCATTAATAGTCACAATCACACGATAACTTTCGTCGTAGAAAGCGGAAATTTTGACGTATCTTAACAAGGTGAAATAAAAATCTAAAATTTGTGAAGTGAAAGGAGTTGGTTCTTGTTTCGCTAACCAATCTTGCACGAAGGTATTGAACTTTTCCAATCCATGACGAAACCCAGTCAACTCTTCGGTCGTGACCGCTTGGGTTTCATGTTGTTCATCCAAAGGCAGCTTCACTTGATCAAAAACGGTTTGGACTTTTTTTAATTGTTTTGAAATTCCCTGCACATCCTCATTCTTGTTAGCTGTTTTACCAGCTGCTAAGAGGTTGTCAATTTTACGATCATCAACCTGGGCTGTATACATGTCACGAGATCGGGAAACCAAATTATGTGCTTCATCAACTAAGAAAAAGTTACTGTCATCCGGTTGCGAGAAGAACCGCTGGAGATAAACGATGGGGTCAAACAAATAATTATAATCACAAATTATGACATCCATGAATGTCGAAATATCTAAAGAAAATTCGAACGGATCCAGCATATGCTTCTTGGCATACTTTTCAATCGTGGGACGAACAATTTGATTTTCATGTTCAAACACATCACGAATTCCGTCTTTTAACCGGTCATAATAACCGATCATATAAGGATTATCTTCAGGTGCAACATCAACTTCTTCAGGGAAAATAATCTTATCTTTAGCAGTCAACGTGATACTTTTGATTTGCATTCCTTTATCCACCATGAGTTGCAGCCCTTTTTCGGCTACACTACGCGTACTTTGTTTGGCAGTTAGATAAAACAAACGGTCACTCAAGCCTTCCCCCATTGCTTTAACACTGGGAAAAAGTGTCGAAATTGTTTTGCCAGTTCCAGTGGGGGCCTCGACAAACAACCGTTTCTTCAACGCAACTGTTTTATAGACGGCAACCGCAAGATCACGTTGACCATTACGATATTCTTTAAACGGAAACGCCAATTTTTGAATGCTTTCGTTGCGTTTTTTACGCCAGTCACTGCGCATAACTAACCAACTACGATATTCTTCAATCAGACCATCAAAAAAGGTTTGTAAGTCCTCGCGTTGGTACGTGTGTTCCGTTTTTGTGATCTTATCTGTCGTGCGTTGATAATAGGTCAGCCTTATGGTTACTTCGGGCATATCCAAGTCATGGGTCAAAATGGCTCCATAGGCTTTGGCCTGGCTCCAATAAAGCGTTAGTGTGTTTTCCGATAAATCTTCAAAATCAGGATCAGACGTTTTAATTTCTTCAATTAGTAAACTGTCGCTAGTTTGAATCACGCCATCTGCACGGCCATCGATCACGTATTCTTCATCGGCCATGGTAACCGTGCGTTTAACGTAAACTTCTTTTTCATAATTTTCACCACCCGTTTTCTGTAACTTACGGTGAATACGTGCGCCTTCCAACGCTGTGTTTTGACTGTTACTACTTGAACTTAGATCACCGGCACGGAGAACAAACTCAACTAGCTGACGTATTCCGATCTTATTATTTGCCATCCGTACCATCCTTTCGTTGCTATTTTGTAGTAACTCGACCTACATTTAAAATAACGTTGTTAAACTTCTGTAATATTAGCCTGTTATGATTACTAAATCAGTTTAAAAAATAAGGAGCCCACATGAAAACTAAAACTGCACTACCCATTTTACTATTCTTTACCACTTTTTTGGCGATCTTCTTCGCTCAATCCAGTATTTCGGCAGATACGCTCAAGCCCATTCAAGGAATTCAGGCCACTAGCAATCATCATAGTACTTTATCCACAATTAGTATTAAGGAAAAAGCACAAACCATAAAATCTGATTCAAAGGCAGCTAAAGATTCTGAAACTGGTGATAAATCAACTAATAAAAAATACAGTGATTTAATTAATTTACTCCGCAAACAACTTGGAAAAAGTTATGTTTATGGTGCAGTTGGTCCCGACACCTTTGATTGTTCTGGACTGACTCAGTATGTGTTCAAAAACGCCCTTAGTAAGACATTGCCACGCACTGCTCAGGCACAATATAATGCTTTTGATCACGTCTCTCATCACAAGGTGCAACCAGGAGATTTGGTTTTCTTCAGTTATGATGGTGGTGCTACAATTGCCCACGCCGGTATTATTGTTTCAGGTGATAACCAAATGATCGATGCACAAGATCGCGGAGTCATTAAAGAAAGCTACATGGCCTCATATTGGAAACCATATATTGCTGGCTACGCACACGTGACTGACTTAGATTAACTCTTTGTATTCTTAGTCCTGTGATAAAGTATAAAACCCACTTCAACCGTCCAATAATGAGCAGTTTTTAAGCACCAAATGTTTGTTCTACAAAACTAGTAATATCAGTTGCAATTTGTTTATAACCCAAATAGTTCAAAATACTTAGCTCATTTGAAATTTCTGAAATTTTAAATGAGCTTCCTTTTTGGGCAATTTTTTCAAAAATCAAATAATTAATTCTTTCATAACAATAATCAGCTTCTTTCGTTTGATTTTTATAGTAAGGTAATATTTTCTGAAAACTTGAAAAATCCTTACGTACGCAAAATAACATTTCAACGTTATGGAAAAAGGTAGTAATACTGTATTTGTAATAAGCATTTGAATTATATGTCAACGCCGATGTGAAAATGTCGTTTTTTGCCGATTAAAAAATGCTGTTTTTTACCGATAAGGTTTACAGTGTCTCACTGCTCCTTTCTTTATTTTGTGAGCTGAAACCTGATAAATCAGGTCCAGAATTATCCTTCTTTTCAATCAAATGATCCTTCATTCGATATGATCGACCGGTGATTCGGATGACTTTAGCGTGGTGAACCAAGCGGTCTAAAATGGCGTTAGCTAACATCTTATCTGAAAAGGTGTTTCCCCACTTAGAAAGCGGAATATTAGTGGTGATAATGGTTGATTTCCGTTCATATCGTCTTTCAATTAGCTGAAAGAACAGCTTAGCACCCACTGACTCAATTGGGAGATAACCAATCTCGTCAATGATTAGAATTTGAAAACGGGCATACCGGCGCAACACTTCTTCGCTTCGTCCTTGAACTTGTGCTGTTTGAAGCTTGTTGATGAGGTCGCTACATCGAATAAACTGCGTTGAAATTCCTTGTTTACACCCTTCAATTCCAATGGCGGTGGCTAGGTGAGTCTTACCGACACCGGAGGTGCCGATAAACAAAATGTTTTGATTCTCTTGGGTGAATCTTAGTGATCCCAAGTCCTCAATTGTCCCTTGGTTAATTCCTGGTTGATAGCTAAAGTCAAAGTCAGCTAACGTTTTTTCATATGGAAAGCGGGCTAGTTTAATTCTCAAATTAATCTTTTTTTGTTCCCGGTATTTAAGCTCAGCCGTTGTCAATTCGAATAAGGCATCACTCAAGGACTTGGGTGCTTCATCTTGATGATCCAATAGGTAGCCTAAATGTTCGGCGAAACGATCTAACTTTAATTGTCTAAGGTTGGTGTATAACGCTTGGTAATTAGCCATTTTCTCACTCCATTTCATCAAACATCTTCAGGTTTCGGTCGACGTAATCATCAATGACTCGGTCATCACGATTCTTATAAAGGTCTGATCGGACAATCTCTTCCATGTCATCGCGAAGATAATTAAATCTTTTCAGTGAAATAGGGTGAGAACGAATTAATTCTCCGTTATAATAAACGTATAGAGTATTGTCATCGTGTTTAATTTGTACGGTTTCGTCAATATATCTGATGGGGACGGAGTATTTCCGATTTTGAAAGACAATCATTGATTCCTTGCTAACTTTCCTTGCGATGGTTTGGCTGGCATAGGCATCGAGTAAGTCATGATCAAAATCATGGAGATACTCTTTTTCTTTATCAAGCAATAAATAAGGCGGAATTTGAGTCGCCTGAGACTTCTCATGATTCAGCTGATCACACGTCAAATGAACGATCTCGGCTAAGTCTAGCGGCTCTTCAAACTCATGGTTGTAAACTTTAATTCGCTGAGTAGTTCTGGCTAACGCCTCAACCTTTCCTTTGGTTTGTGGCCGAAACGGTCGACAAGCAATTGGCTTGAAACAAGCGTCCTTAGCGTATTCAACGAAGGTTTCATTAAATACCGGCTTACCAAAATTACTTTTATGATGATCGACGACAACCTTTTGGTTGTCAAACCAGATTTCTTTCGGCACACCCCCGGTTGCCCAAAAGGCATTCGTTAAGCAATCAAAAAAGGTAGTTTGGCTGCGACTGAAGGTAAATTGCATGTATTTCATTCGCGAGTACCCTAAAACATATAAGAAGATGTTGCCTTTGACAATCTCTCCATGCCGAGAAACCAATGTTAAGTCTTCTTTCCAATCAACCTGGGCTGAAAGTCCTGGCGAGGTTTCAATCCGGATAGTGGCTTTTTTCGTTGCGGCTTTTCTGATGGTTCGACAATAGTCTCTGAGAATACTTTGCTTTCCTTGATAGCCACGTTCTTTGATAAAGTAATAAATTGCCGTTGCCGAACAGCCTTCTAGAACCTTTTCTTCAATCGTTTTTCGATAATCGTCAAGTTTACTCGGCCGCCGTAAGGGTTGTGGCTGCTCATCTGGGGGCGTAAGCCCTAAATTGTAGTATCTTTTTACCGTTCGTGGATCAACACCGTATCGCCGACCAATTTCAGCGAAGTTGGGCTTTATTTTGTTCATAATATATTGCTGGACACACTGCTCAACATCTAAACGCATTTCAGTTCCTCCAAATTTGAGATGCGTTTATTTTACCGTAAAAAAATGTTGGAAAACCGACATTTTCTAATCGGTATTTTCCAACATTTTACAACCGTTGCTGACATTATAGATTTTCATTTTGCTAATTACATTTTTGTGTGTAGCCAAAATTAAATCAGAATCAAAAATAAACAACACATTGCTATACAGAGTGAGTTCAAATCTGCCCCAATTTTCAACTTGATTAAGATAGTCTTTAATTACCTTTTCACAGCTTTTAAATTTTTCAGAATCTTTAAGTTTTTCGGAATTAAACAGTAATTGATACTGGCAAGAGATTAACTTATAAAAAGGATCATTAGTTTCAAAATAATACTGATTAAGTTCTTTTATGTAACTTTGTTGCTCATGCGTGCCACTTTGCATTAATAATTTACCCACCTGATTTATTTTTTGTTTAAAAATATTTTTACTTTGCAACAAAAAAACATATTCCTCCGGTTCAATGTTCATTTTATTTAAAAAGGCGAATAAGGTTTGAGCCGATATCTCTGTTCCCCGCGTTTCAAATTTGGATACCGCTTCTCTAGTAGTAATACCTTCCGCTAAAAAAGCCTGTGAAAGATGCCGTTCTTTACGTAATTTTCTTATTAATTCATTTTGCTCTCCCATTTTAATCATTCCCTCATTTTTGTGGTACATTTTATCACACTTTCGCAGGCAAAATTTTATTTACCCGATTTACAATTCAAGTGCAACACCTGATCAACTAGACCAAAAATAGACAAAATAGGCCATGGAGACCTAAACTTAAAGTGACTAAACTCAAGAAAGGAGTCTCCATGACCCAAACCAAGAATAGCACTATGTCCGGTTATCAACAACTACAACCTGAAGAAAGAGGCATGATTCAAACCTTAAGTCGCCAAAATGTTACTGTTCGTGAAATTGCTAGAGAGCTTCACAGAAGCCCTAGTACGATTAGCCGTGAGTTACATCGCGGCACGGTTAAACAACGTGATACTAACTACTTATTCTTCACTAACTACTGTGCTGATGCTGGCCAAGCTGTCTATGAGAAGCATCGTTCACACTGTCATTCAAAAGGCTTATTAAAGCCGTGTAAATACTTTTTTAATCTCTTAACCAAAACGCTAAAAAAGCACTTTAGATCAGCTGGTGTCGATGGATTCGTCCACCAATTTCAAGCCGACTATCCACAATTCAAATGTCCTTCGGTTCCCACTGTTTATCGTTATATTGATCAAGGCCTGTTGAACCTTCGAAATAGTGATTTGCCCAAAAAACTTAGACGACGAGTTAAGGGCAAACACAATCATGATCGCCATAATAAGAAGGTATTAGGTACTTCGATTGAAGAACGTCCTGAAAGTGTCACCAAGCGCACAGCGTTTGGCGACTGGGAAGGCGATCTGGTTAAGGGAAAGCGCGTGGCCTCTGAGCCTGCCCTGCTTACTTTAACGGAACGAATGAGCCGCTTTGAAATAATCATAAAGTCCCAGATTATCACGCACAAACTTGCTTAGAGGCTCTTCAAAAAGTCATCAATCAACATCCAGATTGGTTTAAATCTATCACTTTTGATAATGGCAGTGAATTTTCAAAGCTTGCACAAGTTAAGGGTACTAAAATTTACTTTGCACATCCGTTCTCGCCTTGGGAACGTGGTAGTAATGAGAATGCCAACGGGTTGATTCGGGAGTATATTCCTAAAGGGAAATCATTGAAGCAGTTTACTGAAACCCAAATTGCTCAAATCCAAAATGCCATCAACGACAAGCCCCGTAAGATCCTGCACTACCTGAGTGCTAAAGCATTCAGTAAAGCTTTTAGATCAGCTTCCTAGACCAATTTCTATTTTATTTAGTAAGTGTTGCACTTGATTTGACAATTCGAGAAGAAATTATTCAATAGATAAAAAAGAGGAGTAGCCCACTAAGGACTATTTTTTTTGCTATAATAAGCCTGTACTGCGAAAGAGAGGTGTATTGTATTGGCTAAAAGGTGGTTATCAGTACCAGAAATCGCGGAAGAACTAGGGGTAAACCGACAACGCGTGTATCGCTATATTAGTAAGTGTCGTATTGATTACGATAAAAAGCTAAAGAACGTGAATTACTACGGAGAGCCTACCATTAAGCGGGTTAGGGAGCATTTTGTTGCGATAGCGCGTGTCAGTGATACAGGGTCAAAAAACACTAGTGATACAGAAAAAACAGAAAAAGCGGCGCTAATACCTGATATAAAGCTAAAAAAGAGCGATACAAAAAGTCGTGTGTCAGTACAAGAAAATGATACAGCGATACAGGATAGTGACACAGAAGAAGATAGCAAAAGTCTTACATATAAAGGGATTAAGGGGGATAGTGTCGCAGTACAGGCAGTACTGGAAGACTATCGCCAACAATTCGAGGTGTTAAAGCAACAATTAGCGCAAAAAGATAAGCAACTCGAAACGAAAGATAAACAAATGAGCGAGAAAGACGAGCAATTAAGTAAGGTTTATAAATTACTAGATCAACAACAGCAATTAGAGTTAGGAACGCAAAAGAGGTTAAAATCATTGGAAACAGGAAACGATTTGAACACGGATAAGGCGGAAGAAATAGAAAAGGTTAGGAACGAGCCTAAAACGCCAGAAACGGCAAAAAAACGGCACTGGTGGCAAAGACGATAAATAAGGTATAATGAAAAAGTTGCCTATCCAATCTGCAACGGTTGGGAGGTGTAAAAATTGTTTACTTCTTTCTTTGCCCCACTTGCGGTTGCGCTGATAACAGCGTGGTTTACGGACTGGCTAAAACGGAAACGCCGCAAGTAAAATAAAATAGGCGACATTTAGCCCACTAAAAAAGCCCTTAGCAGTCGTAACCTGCTAGGGGCTTTGGTGTAAAAACGTTTATTCTTTCTTTGCAAGTTCATTATAACATGAAACAAAAAAAGAGTGCAAAGAAGTAAAATCAAGTGTATGTGTCAAGTTTTAGTAGGTAGTGCTTCTAATTAGATTTTATTTATGTTTTTAACTACTTTTTGTTTCGTTCCGGCGTTGATGCGGGGTCGTGTGGGTCGCTTACGAGCTAACTTCTTGCCCTTCAGGCCAGAAGTGGATCTCTCCAGTCTCCCATGTCTCTAAGCGATAAATCGCTAAGTGACATCGACACACTCTTTCACCAACGCCTCCACTCCACCTGTTATTCAAATCCTATGAAATAGCCTTCACCAAATTACCCATAGCACTGCTAGTTGCTGCGTCTAATGAAATACTGCCGTGCCTAATTCCTTGATGTTGTGTAAAAGGCTGTTTAAGAAAATAACTAGCGGCCACTTTAACTGGCATGATGCTTATTGGCAAGGTATTGGTCATCTTTATCATTGCTGTTTCTAATTGCCCGTTAATTTCACTGGTAATCACCGCAATCATCGCCTTCAATCCAGCTTTACTCCAAGAGCGACCTTGATGTTTTAACCGATAGGTAAAGCGTCGATGATTACTTTCACAGCCACCTAAACACACGGTTTCGGTAGCTAAGCTTCGCTTGTTGGCTGGCTTTAAATAATTCCAGTTACGTTTCAAGTAACTCCGTAAAAGTTGAATTGCTTCCAGACTATCTGCATCATTGGCTTGAAACTCACACGTATCAAGGACAATTTGAACTTGATCATTATCCCAATTATGCACACCCTGAAATAGTTTACTTTGCAGAATCTTAGGCATCTTGCTTAATCGACTACGAATTTTTCGGTTCAAGTGATAACGATCTAAAAAGTGCTCATGTTTTTTGGCCCCAACCGCTAATTCATCAAAGCAGGATGGTTCATAGCCACTCCCATTATCGCTACCGGTAATCATTATAGTTGCTCGTAAATCATAATTCTGATCGAGATAATCTTGTACTTGATTAAAAACTGCTTGCCGGTTTAATCCCGTAAATACATGCCGGTTTAACGTCTGACGTCGTCGGCCATTTTGGCTAATACCTTCCGTTAGTTGCAGTCGATGAATAAGGACATTTTTATGGTGTTGCTTAGCCTTTAAGGCCACACAAAAGGCATCGTCTTCCAAATACAGATAAGGAACTTGTCGTTTCTTTTCGATGTTCACTAATGTAGTCTCTTCACGTTGTTTTTCACATTGTTCACCTGCTGATTGATAAAGTTGATCCACCTTTTGATGACTGATGGAAAGTGGGGTCAAAAGGTTAACAGCCAAGGCTGTTGTCCGTAAAACACTATGTGAAGCTAGCTTAGCGACCTTTTCAACCATCAAAGGTGAAAACCTACTTCGTGGAATTAACTGTAAGTACCGGTCTAAAGGATAGACATAGGTTTTGTCATTTAATCTAACCAAACGACGTCTAAAAGTAACTGTTCCGCACATAAAATTTAACGTTCGTTGTCGTTTGCCAATAATTTCTCGATATTCTGTTTCTCCAATTAAAAGATCATCTAAATCCTCTAATGCTTGGCCTAAAGCCGTGGCAATCAATGCCTGGCACCGAATCATTAAATCCTGTTCCGCATTAAATAAACTATTACTTTCCTTTAAAACTGTCATGATTTCTGTTAAAATCTGAGACATGAAGACCGTTACCTCCTAATTTTTGGCTGCTATACCTAATTAGAAGATTAACGGTCTTCTCGTGTTTTGAAAAGGCTTTTTTTCACTTTCCTACTAAAACTTTACACTAACAAATCAAGTATGTGTCAAGTTTTCCTAGGTACCTTATAATCAACCAAATATTTATACATAATTCTTAGTTTGAAAATATTTTTGCTATTGCTCCGATGGGGCTACTTGTTGGGGCATCAACTGGTATTTTACCTGCAAGAACGCCAATATGCTTAGAATGGTGCTTGCTGCTCAGCTGGGCTGAACTCAACGTCTTCAATGGTTCCGTCGCTATCTCAATCCTTATCTCTTGTAACTTTCTTAAACCACCACGTAAGTATTTATTCAGCTTACCGTTTACCCGAGCTTCAATTAATTTCAACATAGCTTCAAGACCTTTTTCGGACCATACTTTACCTTGCTTTTTCATCCGATACGTATACGCTCTGTGTGAGCTTTCAATGGATCCTAATTTGCCGATCTTCATGAAGCCACGATCGTGTGGAGACTTTATAAACTGCCAATTTCTTGCCAAATATTGCCTTAGGGTTCTTAGGCTCTCAAGCTCCGTATCAGTTTTAATTTGCGACTCAAACGTATCTAAAATAACGTTTAACTGATTCTGATCACACAAGCTAACGCTCTTAACGGCCTTTTTCAACCAATGGATTAAATAAACCAAAGGTTTGTTTAATCTTTTTGACAAAGTGATACCGATCGATAGTAAATTCAACTCTTTGAGCACTCGGAACTATTTCTCGCATACTTTCCGGATTATACCCTGGGCCACCATCACTTGCTGTAAACACGGTCATTTCACTGATTCTATAATACTTCTCAATGTAGTCAGTTACTCGTTTTTGAACCTTTTTTTGATTGATACCAACGAATTCAACTTTGTTTGATCTTGTTCCATCTAAACCTGATTCAAAAACAATGTAATGGTGGACGTCCTGTCTTCGTCGATCAATTTTGTGTATCTCAAAGGCATCGCCTTCAACCACTAAGTTCTCAACTTTTCGTCTCTTAACTATTTTCTTTTCGGACGATTTTTCTTCTGTCTTCACGGTATCTGCCATGTCTCTGATAATTCGGTCTACTGACCAAGCACTAATATCCGTCTGACTGGCCAGATTGATCATCGCTGCCGTATTTCTCATCGTTGTCGTTTGCCCAATTTTGGCAACGACACTTTTAAAATAAGGTGAAATTCTTTTTCTTTCTTCCAACTGAAGCTGTTCATCCAACGGGAAGTAATAGCTTCCATTTGGTCGAAGATAACATCTTCTTTCAAAATTAACGGCCCCAAACATAAACTCAATTGTTCTAGCCTGTCGATTAATGAATGTATTTTCCGCCGGAATTGATGGAACGAGCGTTTCATCTAATTGCCTCAGATATTCAGCTACAACCAGCTGGAATGACTTCCTAAGATGAAGAATTACCTGCTCCTCTAAATCAAATAAACTGTCTAAATTTCCCAATGATTCAATAAAATCTGCTAAAATATACATGAAAGACCTGTATCCTTTCCTTTAATCTTCGTCGATTAAAAGGCTACAGGTCTTTTTCTATATATTCAACTCAAAATGAATATTCCTAGAATTTTATTGACCATCTAGGAAAACCTTACACTAACAAAATCAAAGTCAGTGGTATAGATTGTGTAATTTTGAAAAAGTGGCCATGTGTGAACGGAACTTAAAGGCTCAAAGCGAGTTTGTGATTAAGGGTCAATGCACAAGTGGCCGTGAAGCACTGGTATACTTACTACTAAAAATAAGGTAGGTTATGTAAACAAGGAATGGTATATAAAAAACTCTACTTGATTGTAGAGGCTTTTAAGTTAAATCTTATTTTTAACCATGGAAGTTACCAGTATATTGATTGACAGTAACATATGGATAATCATTAGTGTTAATTTCGTTGACCCAAACTTCCCAAAGTCCATTACCATAATATTTATAGTATTTAGGCGTTACCTTATAACCATTGTAGAGGTTATGTTCAAATGTAGTTACCCAAGCACCTTGTGGTCGAGTAGTAACAGTTCCAACTGCTGGTTGGGTAGAACTACTTGATTGTGCAGAAGAACTTGTTTGTTGATTAGTAGAGCTAGTAGCTTGTACTTGACTGCTAGAACTACTGGAAACAGAAGAAGTAGAACTACTTTGACTGTTTGTAGTAGAATTGCTTGTTGAACTAGCAGAAGAAGCAGAGCTCACCTCACTAGAACTAGAGGAAGTTTGACTACTTTTTTTAGAAGAAGTAGAACTGTTACTAGTCTTTTTTTTACTACTTGTTTGTTCAACTTTAGCAGAGCTGCTAGAAGTATTTGATTTTTGATGACCATTGACTGCCTTAATGATAAAAAATGCAGCAAGAACAATAACGATTAAGGCCCCCAAACCATATAGCCACCTTAATTTTTTTTATTCATAACTGTACCCCTTTTTATCACCTATCCTAACATTCGCCGATTTACAATTCAAGTGCAACACCTGATCAACTAGACCAAAAATAGACAAAATAGGCCATGGAGACCTAAACTTAAAGTGACTAAACTCAAGAAAGGAGTCTCCATGACCCAAACCAAGAATAGCACTATGTCCGGTTATCAACAACTACAACCTGAAGAAAGAGGCATGATTCAAACCTTAAGTCGCCAAAATGTTACTGTTCGTGAAATTGCTAGAGAGCTTCACAGAAGCCCTAGTACGATTAGCCGTGAGTTACATCGCGGCACGGTTAAACAACGTGATACTAACTACTTATTCTTCACTAACTACTGTGCTGATGCTGGCCAAGCTGTCTATGAGAAGCATCGTTCACACTGTCATTCAAAAGGCTTATTAAAGCCGTGTAAATACTTTTTTAATCTCTTAACCAAAACGCTAAAAAAGCACTTTAGATCAGCTGGTGTCGATGGATTCGTCCACCAATTTCAAGCCGACTATCCACAATTCAAATGTCCTTCGGTTCCCACTGTTTATCGTTATATTGATCAAGGCCTGTTGAACCTTCGAAATAGTGATTTGCCCAAAAAACTTAGACGACGAGTTAAGGGCAAACACAATCATGATCGCCATAATAAGAAGGTATTAGGTACTTCGATTGAAGAACGTCCTGAAAGTGTCACCAAGCGCACAGCGTTTGGCGACTGGGAAGGCGATCTGGTTAAGGGAAAGCGCGTGGCCTCTGAGCCTGCCCTGCTTACTTTAACGGAACGAATGAGCCGCTTTGAAATAATCATAAAGTCCCAGATTATCACGCACAAACTTGCTTAGAGGCTCTTCAAAAAGTCATCAATCAACATCCAGATTGGTTTAAATCTATCACTTTTGATAATGGCAGTGAATTTTCAAAGCTTGCACAAGTTAAGGGTACTAAAATTTACTTTGCACATCCGTTCTCGCCTTGGGAACGTGGTAGTAATGAGAATGCCAACGGGTTGATTCGGGAGTATATTCCTAAAGGGAAATCATTGAAGCAGTTTACTGAAACCCAAATTGCTCAAATCCAAAATGCCATCAACGACAAGCCCCGTAAGATCCTGCACTACCTGAGTGCTAAAGCATTCAGTAAAGCTTTTAGATCAGCTTCCTAGACCAATTTCTATTTTATTTAGTAAGTGTTGCACTTGATTTGACAATTCGAGCAAAATTTTATTTTGACATAAAATAAATTCATTCAATATTTTATATCTTCATTGATTAAAAATTTAAAAACTGAAGTTGTAATCAAGGATAAATTTATCGATTTCGTCGTACATGCAATTACAAATTTACTCACAAATTCAAAAAAGGGATCAAAATGAATAAATATCTTAAAGAAAATTGGCAACAAGTAACCTTGATTATTTTTCTTATGGCGGTTACTGAATTTTTCACAGTCTTAGCCTCAGTTTTTAATGCGAATTCACTAAACGCATTGGTCGCTCATAACTTGAAAAACTTTTTCTATCAAATTAGTTTCTTATTATTGATATGGTTGGGTGTCATTCTCTTTACTTATTTAGTTGTTAATTACACTCAAGTTGTTATTCAAGACATCGATATTTCAATTCGCCATCATATCACTCAAAAAATCGAAAAATTGTCTTATGAAGCGTTTCACAACAAAAATACAGGTGCCTATGTTTCTTGGTTAAACAACGACATTACCATTATTAACGAGAGTGGTTTACAAAGTCTATTTATCGTAATTGAGGGCGTTTTCGGCGTCATTTTCGCGCTGATCACTTTAACCGCTTATCATTGGAGTTTAACCGTAAACGCAATTGTCATGGCGTTCATTATCATTCTGGCACCTAAAATCATGGATCATCGACTACAAAAATCCAACGAAGCCCTAACCAAAGAAAATGAACAGTTTGTTTCTCAAGTGGAAGATGTTTTATCAGGGTTTAATTTTTTGTATGCCCTCTTCGCACTTCCGATGGTTACCAAACATGTCAGACAAGCCTCTTTAAATTTAAAAAAAGCTAACGTTCACCTCACTCGAACGCAATCAATCGTTCAAATTATCGGCTTCACCGGCAACGTTTTGTCACAGGTCTTATTGATCGGTTTAAGTGGCTTCTTGGCGTTACATGGGTTTGTTAAAATTGGAACTTTAATGGCTGTGGGAGCTTTAGCCGGCAATGTTTTTAATAACTTAGGTAACATGAGTACCTATTTAGGTAGCATGCGCGGTGTAAAACCACTGTTTAGTAAATATGATCAACTTTTAACTTCTGACAAATCTCACAAAACAAATTTACCAGTTATTGAGCCAAGTAAAACAGCCATTCAGGCAACAAACATTTCGTTTAAATATCAAGACAAACCGATTATTCAAAATTTTTCCTATACCTTTCTTGCTAAGAAAAAGTATTTAATTTTGGGTGCCAGTGGAACCGGAAAATCAACGTTGCTAAAACTGATTGCTGGCTATAATACTCACTACACAGGGACACTATCTTTGTTTGACAAGGATTATCAAGAGCTCTCGCAACAAACAATCTTAAGCAGGATTCTTTATTTGGATCAGCAACCTCGTTTACTAAATACAACGGTTCGCCAAAATTTGCAGTTGTTAGACCATTTTTCAGAAAATTCTTTGTCACAGGTTTTGTTAGAAACAAACTTAATTTCCTCTTTGAAAGAAGCCGAAAAGTTTTTGGAAACCAATGTTGGCGAAGACGGCATTAATCTGTCTGGTGGTCAAAAACAACGATTGGCGTTAGCTCGCGGTTTACTACGTCACGATATTAAAATTATTCTCATGGACGAAAGTACTTCATCTGTCGATGCCAAAACGGCAGCTAAAATTGAGGCCGATTTACTTACCAACACGAACTTAACGGTAATTATGGTCAGCCACACACCACACCAAGAAAACATGCCTTTATTTGACGACATCATTAAAATGTAAAATTTTTTTTGAATTTTAAAAAAGCTGACCGGTTTCTAAAAATAGAAATCGGTCAGTTTTGTGTTTTAGATCAAACTTTTAGCAACTTTCGCCATTCATAATAATGCCTTTTTCAAAAGCAGCCAAAATATCTTTGCCGTTCGCGATGAGAACATTACTGTCCAATAAACCCGTATTATCTTTTAAGGTTATGCGTGAGTTTTTAACATCCAACGTTAAACCTGTTCGTAAAAATCGGGTGTCATAATCTGAAGTATATAATTTAAGTTCAAAATTATTTTCAATACTAAGTGGATATTCTGGATCAAATTCATCCAATGCAACTATTGAAAACTTGGCACCAATGCTGCATGCCCCACCCTGTAGAGAATACTTGCCACCACCATCATCTGTAACCAACAACAGCGTTTTATCAGCAATATTTTTTCTTTTTAGTAAGGCCATGACAGAATCCGTAACTTTAATGTTTAGCATAGGTTCACCTCCACTATCTTGTTTCACAAGTTTAACAGATCGAATTGACATTGATAACTAATTTGAATTTTTAGTTGTTATTCTTGCAAGGCTAATCAATTATAAATTTTTATCCATATTGAAGGTCAGCTTGGATAAACCAGCACCTTGCACAACCAAACTACCAATAAAATCAACCGTTTGTTTCCGCATTTCTGCAACCAAAACCTTATTCTGATCAGTCAGGTACGCTGTCAAGGCTGCTCCAGATAGTTTGTTTGCTTTATTATCGGTGTTTTCTAAGAAACGTCGTTGTGTTTCACGAAGCGCCGTCAAATAATCACGGTCACTTTGTACAAATTGTGGATAATGACTTTCAACCATCATTGATAATGTGCGGTACATCCAGTAAGCATCACTAAAATTGAACTTCATTGAAGTTTGCTTGTAACTGTCATCTGTATCGGTTGCATTACTGTAAAACGGTACATAAGGGCTGAATGATGGTACCCCAAAGTTCAACCAGTAGATGGCTGCTTGTTCTGCTGGGGCATCATTACGAATTTGTAATACATGTGAGTTTTGAGTTCGATTCATTGAAATTGGACGGTATCGATATTTATCAGCCGTTTCATCTGGTGACAAAGGATCAAATGGAGTTTCGTTATAATGGGATCCTAAAATAAATTCAACATCCTCCACCGAAATCTTATGACTGGTATGACAGATAAATGGTAATTCGCCAGATTCTGGATCCTGTTCAATCTCCGGATTCAGATACTTCTGCGCATACCAAACTCGTGGTGTGTTGTAATGACGATCTTTTTCGTTAAAAGTACCAAAAATATGACGGAAATTCCATCCTGTCGCATCCACATTTAAGTGATGTTTTTCAACAAATTCTTGAATTCCTTCAGCCCACATAAAATTGTCAGGGTCATCAAAATCTACTTGCTGAATGGCAACTTCATTAGCAGCAACCGCATAGGCATCATCAGGTATGCGCTGTGCTACCCAGTAATGGCCGGTAACAATTTCCATATACCAAACATCATCTTTATCACTAAATAAAATACTGTTGCCAGCATTGGAGCCATATTTTGCGATTAAGTCACCAAGTCGTTTAACGCCTGCTTTAGCTGAATCTACATAAGGTAGTACCATTGTTTCAAGGGAATCCTCACCCAAGCCATCTTTAAGCAGGGGATCATAGGCTAAAGTACGTTCATTTCCGTACGTACTTTCAGTTGCACTAACTGCGACATTTTTTTCATTAATACCACTCTCATCATTCACGCCTTCATGTAATTGCGTGGGATCGGCATCCGGAGTGGCTGTGTAACGATAACCATTTTCAGGCAATGATGCTTCAAATCCATTTAATTGTGATTTCAAAACTTCTTTGCGTCCCTGAACTGCAGGATGCATATAAAATTTCTTAGGATGAATAGGAAGATAACGATCCTCATTACGAGCGATCATTGTTGACCCATCTAAACTGGCCTTTTTCCCGACTAAAACTGAGGTACACATGCTGACTACTTTGTTCACGTTTATCGTCTCCATTTCTGTACTGATACGCCCATTTTACCAGAAAAATCGGTTTTTAAAATTAATTGATTCAAAAAAGGCGGGGAATCCTCTCCGGGATATACTCCTACCAAGGTAGACAAGCAAATAATTAAAACTTGTCTGCTGAGGAAGGAGTATTTTTTATGGGTCGAAAGGGTTCAAGATATAGTGTGGAAGAGAAACTCTTCTATATTAATTTAATAAAGGAGGGAATGGCAGCCAGGGCCATTGGAAAGAAGTACGATGTCCACTCCTCGCAAATAGCTCAGTGGGTGGAACGCTATGATGCAGGTGGCGTAGCGGCGTTACAAAGTCGACACCAACAACAAACGTATTCAAAGGGGTTCATGATGGAGGTGATTCAGGCCTATCTAGCGGGTGGAACATCATATCCTCAACTTGCGCGACAATACCATATTCCCAATAGTTCTGTCATCTACCAGTGGGTCAAACGGTATACTAGTGGTAAAGTACTCACAACCACTAGGAGGACTATCCCAATGAAAGATGGCAGAAAGACAGAACAGGTCGAACGTATCGAGATCGCACAATGGATCATTGCCAACGAGATGAACTATGTTGCCGCAACTACTCATTTTAACGTGTCCTATGGCCAAGCGTATGCTTGGGTCAAAAAGTTCAAGCAAGGTGGTCCCGACGCACTCGCAGACCGCCGCGGTAAGGCCAAGGAAGATACTGGTCAGTTGACTGAACTGGAACTAAAAGATTTAGAGATCAAGCGTCTCAAGGCACGGTTAGCCAATATCTCCACAGAGGTCGCTGTGCTAAAAAAACTCCAAGAGTTCGAAAGGATGGATGCCCTACAGAAGAAAAGTACCTCACGGTTCAAGCACTTACCAAAAAAATAAACCCAGACACAAATCAAGTGTATGGGGTTAGTTTCATGTGCCAATATGTTGGTGTATCTCGTGCTGCATACTACAAGTGGACTCACCGCAAGGTTACAGCGCAAGAACTCGAAAATAAAGCAATTTTGGCCTATATCATCGCACGTGAAGAGTCAAAAAATTATATTTATGGTGTTCGTACGATGACTATGTATCTTAATAAAGAAACACCTTATCATATCAGTCAAGGACGTGTGCGGCGCATTATGCGTCGTAACGGTATTCAATCATCGATTCGTGTGGCCAAACGCGATCGTAAAGCAGAAAAGAAGGAGTATATTCTCGCCAATAAATTACTTCATGAAGACGGCAGCCACGATTTCGCTCCTGAGCAACCAAACATGACTTGGGTAACTGATTGTAGCGAGCTAAGATTCGGACCAGGTAAAAAACAACGATTACGTTTGAGCGCTATCAAAGATCTTTATGATCACAGCATTATTGCCTGGTGTGTAGCGAGCACAGAGACAACGCAGTTAGTATCAGAAACGATCACGCAAGCCTTGAAAGCAAACCACGGTGTGAAGCCTCAATTTCTTCATTCCGATCAAGGCTCGGCTTACACTTCTGGTAGTTATAACACCCTGTTATCCGGAGAAGGCATCGTGCACAGCATGTCTCGCCCAGGAACACCAGGTGATAACAGTGCAATGGAGTGTTTTTGGAGCCAGTTGAAAACAGAAGAATTGGCTTTCAAAGCACCTCTTTCAGAAATCGAACTTGTCGGCATCATCAAGACGTACATTGCATGGCATAATACGGAACGACGCCAACTAACACTAAACGGCATGACTCCGGAAGAATACCGGAATCATGCCGTTCAAAAAAATGCATAAGATTTTAATTATTTGACTGTCTACTTGACAAGGAGCCGCGCCCCGTCTTGTGTTTGAATTGCTTTTTTGATGAAAAACATCGATTAAGAATTCGTAGCTTTACTGCCTTATAGCCGAAACGTGTTAAAAAGGGCAGCTTCTTCCGTTTAGCTACAGAATCCCAACGATTCAAAGAACGAATCATTGGGATTCTTAGGCTATACTCAGAAGCTAATCGCCCTTTTTAACACTCTTGTCTCTTCGCGCAATCATCGGCATAATCAAACCGAGCGCGATCAACACGATTGGCGTCACAATATTCATTCCTAATTGCAAAAACCAACTATGCGGGTCTGCCAAGAAACTAATCTTTGGAACCATTCCCAACACACAAACAAACGCCGTAAATATAAAGCACCAGAAACCAAGCAACCATCCAATCGTCTTATTCTTCACAAAACGATAATCCGAATGAAACTTCGTCATATGCTTACTTAATAACATAAACGCCACAAATACCCATAAATAACGCAATGGCATCACAATCGAATTTAAGTTCAACAACCAATTATACAGTTCTTGAATATTCTTAATTCCCAATGCTGGCACCATAATTAAGATACCAACCAAAACACCAGTCATCTTATAACCATTGATGAAAACGCCGTGTTTATTAAGCTTCATCAATGATTTCGGTACATACTGATCATTGTGACCGGAAAGTAAAATTCGTAACGGCGCATCAATAGAAACAATCAAAGCCGCAATCTGACCAATCGAGTTAGTCAGTCCATAAGTAATCATCAAAGTATTCCCAATATGGTAATACTGTCCCAAACGCTGAAAGGCACTGTAAGCTCCGTTCATCATTAAATCCTTTGGAATCGCATTACTGTTGAAAATAATCGCCATTCCGATTGAACCCACAATGGCACAAATTCCAACTAACACGGCCAAGACAATCATTCCCAGTGGAAATTCACGGGAAGCATTGCGTGTTTTATTAACATAAGGCGCAATTTTTTCTGATCCACCAACGGCTAACACTAACATTGATAGCGTGGTAAAGTACCCAAAGTTAAAGTTAGGCACGTAAGTTTTCACACTTGTTAAATTAGGTGTGGCTGCCGTAACATTTGGTAGATGTGGTGCTGCAATTGCCAAGAAAATAAACAGAATTGACATCACAAAGGTCGCTAACCCAGCCAAAGTTGCAATGACACCTAATGTGGTAATTCCTTTAGAAGCTACCCACATGAAAAATAGAAATACAATTAAACATAAAATTGAAAAAATAGCTGTCGAAAAATGACTAAAGTAGGTTCCAGCTCCAGTAAACGCCCAACTAATGGCAATCAAAACATTTTGTGGTTTTTGTGCCAAGTAAGGCACGTGAACCACCCAATACGTCCAAGCAGCAAAGTAAGCCAAACCTCGGGTTGACGTTTCATCAATCCAAGAACTTACACCACCACCGCTTTTCTTGAAGGTAGACCCCAACTGTCCAACCATCAAGGTATAGGGGATAAAGTAAATGATCAGAATAATAATCTATGATGTAATCACGGATGCACCCTGCTGTGCGTAATTATTTACGACGTTGTTAAATCCCCAAACAGTGTTAAACGCGATTAATGCAATCGTGAACCAACGAAATTGCTTCGTACTTACATTCGTGTCTCCCAATTTAACCAACTCCCCATTATAATTAGATTTACTTAATTATAATCGAGAATTGTAAGCGGTTCATGTGAAGCTAGTGAGTGTTTTCACAAGGTGCTAATTTTGTTCTCATCATTTTATTATTAATCTTCAGATGCCGATTCCTTAAGTTGTTTGCGTGTATTATAGAAATTACGATAAGCCATGTAACATGCAATTACGGATCCTAAACTGGTCGCTGACAACAGCATAAAAGTTACCATAATTTGGTATTTAATGGCATGAACCGGATCGACACCCGCAAAAATTAAACCAGACATCATGCCTGGTAAACTCACAATGCCCACCGTTTTGGCGGAATCAATTGTCGGTGCCATCCCCGTTTTGATACTTTCACGCAAAATACCAATCGATGCGTCACGGAGAGAACCACCCAGGGCCAATCGTTCCAACACGCTTTGACGCTGATCACGAAATTGTGTATTCATACTGCGGTAGCTGAGCCCGATCGCTACCATAGAGTTGCTGGCAATCATCCCAGAAATGGGAATTACTTGCGAAGGAATCAGTTTAATTGCTCCGGATAGAATCAAAACACCCAGCGTTACACCCGTACTGACCAAAATTGCCACAAACGAGATAACTAGTGCATTGGTCATCCCATTACTGCGTTTTTGCGCATTCCAAGAAGCATTAAAAATAATGATAAGTAACATCGCAAACGTTAAGAAAACATTGTTAACCTTGAAGATATACTTCAATAAATAGCCCACAACAAATAGCTGAATGACGGCTCGAATCACGCCGATAATAATTTCACGATCAATGCCTAGTTTTTCACGATATCCGATCCATAAAGCAATCATGACCAGCAGCAACGCTAGAGTTAGTGACCAATTATTCACATCTAGATTCATTTTGACTCCTCCAATCTACCCTTAGTAATTGTTAACAACCGACTAGCCTGTTTTATTTCGGATTCATCGTGTGTAATGGACAAAATGGTAACCTGATGATCCGTGTGAAAATGTTCAATCAAATTATTCACAATGCGTTTATTTTCTTCATCCAATCCTACAGTGACTTCGTCTAACAGTAAAACATCCGGAACATACATGATGTTGCGGATCATGGCCACTCGCTGTTTTTCGCCACCCGAAAGCTCAGTAATTCGTTTATTTAGATAGGCCTCCGGTAAGCCAACCACCTTTAGTGCTGCTTTTTGTTTGTCAACATCTGGTATAGCCTGACGAATTTGAAAAGGAAAATCTAAATTGTCGGCCACCGTTCTCCCAAATAAAGTCGGTTGTTGAAAACAGTAAGAAACTTTGCGCCGATACTGAATAGGATCAATTTCCATAACGTTTTGTCCCTTGAACAAAATTTCACCTTTAGTCGCCGTTAACAATGAGGCAATTATCCGCAATAACGTACTTTTACCACTTCCTGATGGTCCCGTAATTGTAATGTAGTCTTGGGCAGCCACAGATAAAGAAATATTTTGTAAAATTTGATTTTGCGCTACCTGATAGCCAATATCATGAAGTTCTAAAATTGCTTTCATAATACCATCTCCACTATTCTTATTTCATCAAACAAGATGATTTAGACTGAATTAAAAATTCTCTTACCCGCATTATACCTTGTAATCGTTTTAAATTAGAAAGCATTGTACTTACTTCTCCTACTAAATGTTATAATTTGATAGACAGTACTGGGAGGAGAGCTTAATCAATGAAAACCGTATCAATGATTGTACCATGTTTTAATGAACAAGAGTCCGTACCAATTTACTTCAAAGCCATGACCAAAATTTTTCAAAAACCAGAAATGCAAAACTACGCTTTAGAATTATGGTTTATTGATGATGGCTCTTCAGATGCAACCTTAAATGAACTAAAACAACTAAACAAACAGTATCCAGATGTTGCCCATTACGTTTCATTTTCACGTAATTTTGGTAAAGAATCTGCCATCTATGCCGGTTTACAGGCCGCCACTGGTGAAATTGTTGGCTTGATGGATGTTGACCTTCAGGATCCACCGGAATTATTGCCTCAAATGTTAAAAGAGCTTAGCACCGGCGAATATGAAACTATTGGTACACGGCGTGCTGGTCGTGAAGGTGAACCTGTCTTCCGGTCATGGCTATCCAACATGTTTTATAAATTCATCAACAAAATTTCTAAAGTTGAAATTATTCCCAATGCACGAGACTACCGCGTTATGACCCGAAAAGTGGTTAACACTGTTCTTAGCATGCCAGAGGTTAATCGCTTTTCTAAGGGTATTTTTAGTTGGGTAGGATTTAAAACAAAGTACCTAGACTTCGAGAATCGCGAACGGGTTGCCGGTAAGACATCCTGGTCATTATGGCAACTGTTTGAATACTCTTTAGAAGCTATTATTGATTTCTCAGCAGCTCCCTTAGCGATTGCCAGTTTTGTGGGAATATTTGCCTGCGTTATCTCAGTGTTGGCAATCATTTTCATCATTTTTAGAACCATCTTTTTTGGCGATCCAACTACAGGTTGGCCATCTTTGGCAGCCATGATCCTCTTTATTGGTGGCATTCAGCTCTTCTGTTTAGGTATCCTTGGTAACTATATCGGGCGTATTTACTCAGAAAGCAAGCACCGTCCAATTTATGTCATTAATGAAAAAAAATAAGCACAAAAAAATAAGGTTAAAGGATTTATTTCCTTTAAACCTTATTTTTATATGCTGCTTAGTCTTCATCTGATCCAAAATGTCGTTGCCACCATGATTTTTTCTTAGGTGGTTCTTGTAATAGTTGTTCATTCTTTTTAGTCATTTCAGTTAATTCAGTTACTTGGGCTTGTAACTGCACATTTTCTTCATGATATTGTTGGTTCTGTTTAACTAACTGTGCCAACATTTCTTTAATTTCAGATAAATCTTTATTTTGTGCCTGCAGCATTTTAGTATCAATAACTGCCGGTGTCTTTTCGTTTTTAGCTTCTTTAGCTTTATCAGCAGCTTCTTTATCTGTGATTCCCAAAGTAACATCCACAGCTTGTTTCAAGGTGTGGCGATCTCCAAGTAAATCATTCATCTGTTGCAAAAGCTTCATATCAGCATCTGCATAAATTCGACGACCTCGACCATCATGCTGGAATTTATGACCCATTCGTTCCATTTCTTTAGCCCAGTTACCCAACGTAGCTAAACTACCAATTCGTTCAATTTTATTAACAACTTCTGACCCAGTTATGTATTCATCTGCTTTAATATCTTTTGCCATATTTTCCACCTCGCTTTTAACTTAATTGTACTACAATCGCTTCTAAATTTGAAGTTAAAATTAAGTTAATAAATCCTTATTTTTAAAGACTTTTGTCTAGTTTTTGAGCTTTTAGTAAAACTAAGAACAAACCTAATCCGCCTAGTTCACTCACAAAAATCAAAATCGCCATTGGCGTATAACTTTTAGCACCCAAAGCACCTGCAAGAGGTGAAAAAATACCGCCAACAATGTTCATTAGTAAACCTAGAACAGCAGAAGCACTGCCGGCATTTTTGTCTTGGCTGTTCATTGCAATTGAAGTTGCAATTGTATTAACTACACCAATACAAATGACAATTAAGAAAAGGGGCACGGCAACTAACATCATATTTGGCGTTGTCAATGTACTGCCCAACATAACAACAGCTGATAAGGCTCCCAAAACCAGAGCACCTCCAAGCACCTGAAAGTTAGTTAATTTAGCTGTTAAATAGGCCGGAATATTATTCCCAATGATAATGCCTAACCCATTCAACGCATAGAGTAAACTAAATTGTTGTGCTGACAAATGGAAGAAGTTTTGAAAAACAAAAGATGATGCCGCAATATAACTAAACAAGGCTCCGAATACTAGTCCCTGAATTAAGGCAATCAACATAAAGTCACGCTTAGTAAACATGGTTCCCATTGAAACGAAACCTTGAAAGATACTCTCGGTACTTCTTAATTTTGGTGGTAAACTTTCCTTCAATGTAAGCTGAATACCAATTACAACCAAAATACCGATTACTGCTAATAAACCAAAAATTCCACGCCACGTCATGAAGTTCAGTAGAAATCCACCAATAATCGGTGAAATTATTGGAAACACACCGTTTACACCCATTAAAAGAGCAAAAAACTTAGTTAGTTCTTTCCCTGAGAATAAGTCACGGGCCACAGCTCTGGAAAGTACCTGTCCGGCCGACCCTGCTAATCCTTGAATGAAACGAAGAATTAAGAAAAGTACGATAGAATGAACGATCATAATTAAAACTGAAGTTAAAGCAAAGATGGCAAAGCCAATTGATAATGGCATTCTTCGCCCAAAATGATCACTCAATGGTCCTACAATTAATTGACCAACCGCAAGTCCGATCAAACAGAAAGTAATACTCATCTGAATCACTGAAGTTTGTGTATGAAAAGTAGTTTGCATTGTTGGCAATGCAGGTAAATACATATCTAAAGATAAAGGACCGGTGGCACTGATCAAGCCAAGAAAAAAGGTTAACCAGAGTTTCCGATCCTTAGAAATTTGTTTATTTTTCACGGATACACCCTCTGCTCTAAAATAGCTTCAAAACATAGTGTACCGAATTACAACACAAAAACCAACTTAGTTTGGTAACTTACCATCTTTCCACCAAAGTTTAACTAATGCTTGTGTGCCATCGTTGCCTAATTTCTTTTCATCAACTAGCCGTGCATATAAATTGCGAGCTGCATCCGTCGCTGGCAAATTCAAGTGCATTTTGTCGGCTTCGTTTAATGCAATACGTAAATCTTTCAAAAAGTGTTTAGCGAAGAAACCGGGAGTATAGTCATCTTTTAAGATTCGTGGAGCATAATTCTCCATACTCCAATTATCGGCACCGCCACTCTCCAACGTTTGAAGAACCTTTGGTAAATCAAGCCCAGCTGCTTGCGCATAAACTAACATTTCACTCATTCCTGTCATTGTTCCAGCAATCATGATTTGATTAGCCATCTTGGCGTGCTGTCCAGAACCGGCTGTTCCAAAGTAATTAACCTGTTGACCAATGACATCAAAGATTGGTTGCAATTCCTTATAGGCTGTTTCATTGCCACCCACCATGATTGTAAGTGTTCCCTTTTCAGCACCAATATCACCACCAGAAACTGGTGCATCTAGAACTTCAATTTCATGTGCTTGACCATAATCACCTATTTTTTTAGCAAGCGTAGGCGTGCTAGTTGTCATATCAACAACCGTTTGACCTGCTTTAGTACCGGCAAAAATACCATTATCACCAAAGTAAACTTCCTCTACATCCTGAGGGAATCCAACCATTGTAAAGACAATATCACTGGCTTGAGTGACTTGTTTAGGTGACTCTGCCCAAGTTGCACCGGCTTTTACTACTGAATCAGCATGCGCTTTAGTTCGATTAAACACCGTCACACCATAGCCGGCTTTCAACATATTTTTAATGATTCCAGTACCCATAACACCTGTGCCAATAAAACCAATTTTCTTCAAATTTGCCATCTCCTAACTTTCACACACACATCATACCCATTCTTTTGCAGAAATTACACAATTTAGATCTGCTAAAATAAATTCTTAAGCATTATTTCTGGTATGATAGACCATAAGATCTTTACTTGGAGGAATACAAGCCATGTCACAACATTTACCAGAAAAAACCATTTTAACTAACCTAGTCATGGTAGAAAATTCAGATACTAAAGAAGTTTTACTGGAAAATAGACGCAATAAAAATTGGGCTGGGATTACTTTCCCAGGTGGCCATGTGAATTCTGGTGAATCTTTCGTTGAATCCGCAATTCGCGAAGTTTATGAAGAGAGTCATCTCCAAATTGAAAATCCTCAATTAATTGGTGTCAAACAATTTATGTATCAAGAACACGTGCGTTACATTGTTTTCTTATTCCGAACCAATCAGTTTAAAGGCACACTACAAAGTTCACGTGAGGGCGATGTGTTTTGGGAGAATCCTTACCAAGTAAAGCAATCACAAGCAGTTGACGATTTTTTTGATCTTCTTCAGATTTTTAAAAGTTATGACGTTTCAGAACTCTATTACCAAGATTATGAAGGTCAATCCATTAAACGTGTTGAATAATCAAGTTAGTTAAACTTAGCCATTTTAGAAGAGTGCTGAATCAATATAGTTAAGATCCATCCCTAATATTTTAGGTGAATGGTAAAGGTTTTAGAAGAATGTCAAATCAATATAGTTAAACGTTTCTCAAAAATAGAAAGGAAACACCATGTACAACAAACAAAATCATAATTCGCATTATCAAAAGAATTCTCATCAATCTAGACCACAACATGAAACTGTTCAATCAACTATTCCGATTGGTCAGCGAATTCCATTAACCATCAAACGTTTAGGAATTAATGGCGAGGGTATCGGTTACTTTAAACATACTATTTGTTTTGTAAAGGGTGCACTTCCTGATGAAGTAGTTACAGCAACGGTTACTGAAATTCATCCTCGTTACATGATCGCTAAGCTTCATATTATTCGGAAAAAGAGTCCTAATCGAGTTGAACCTCGCGACCCATTTGCGGATGAAGTTGGTGGGTTTGAATTGGAACACTTATCTTACCCAGCACAATTAGAGTTTAAACAAGATATTGTTCGTCAGGCTTTAGAAAAATATCGTCCATCTGGTTATAAATATTACAAGCTTTTACCTACAATTGGCATGGATAATCCGTATGAATATCGAAACAAAGCTCAATTTCAAATTCGTGTTTTAAATGGCAAAGTTGCTGCTGGTCTGTATAAAGAGAACAGTCATGACCTAGTTGATCTGCCTACTTGCAGCGTTCAACATCCACTAACTATGAAAGTTATGCGTCGTGTTGTTGAATTGCTAGAAACTTATCAAGTTCCAATTTACGATGAGGAACAGGGCTCTGGAATTGTTAAAACTATTGTTGTGCGTGTTGCTGTTGCAACAAATGAAGTTCAATTAGTTTTTATTACTAACTCCACTAAATTGCCACATAAACGAGAGTTAATTGCTGAACTTCAAAAACAATTTCCAGAAATTGTTTCCTACATGCAAAATGTTAATAAAGGAAAGACTTCGCTTGTTTGGGGTGATGACACAACTTTATTGGCCGGAAAAACCTTTATTCAAGATAAACTAGAAGACTTGACCTTCAATTTATCTGCACGCGCTTTTTACCAATTAAATCCATACCAAACTGCTAAACTATATGATGAAGCTCGTAAAGCATTGGCGCTTTCTCCAAATGATAATTTAGTTGATGCCTATTCTGGCGTAGGTACGATTGGTCTTTCTTTGGCCGCTCAAGCAAAGGAAGTCCGGGGAATGGATATCATTCCCGAATCCATTGAAGATGCTAATGAGAATGCTAAATTAAACGGAATCACCAATGCTAAGTACCAAGTTGGTCGTGCAGAAGAAGTTTTACCACAATGGATGGTAGAGGGCTTTCGTCCTGATGCTCTTGTAGTGGATCCACCGCGAACTGGCTTAGATGATGTTTTAATTCAAACAATTTTAACTAGTAAACCTGAACGCTTTGTTTATATTTCATGTAATCCATCAACACTAGCTCGTGATTTAGCTCAGTTAACTAAGACTTATATTGTCGATTACATTCAATCAATCGATATGTTTCCTCAAACTGCTCGTTGTGAAGCCGTTGTGAAGTTTACCCGCCGTCATTAATTGAAATTTCGCCAGTCGACTGATACTTCTGGTCTATGCACATTGCGAATTTCTTCAAGTGATACTGCTGTTAATTGACCTTCAACATTGGAAAAAATAATCTTTTGATCGTGAAAACCAGCCACTTGACCTGTCAGTGAGCTCAATGTTTCACCATCATGTAATAACTTTAATTGAACATGAACAACTTGTTTATGTAGCCAAGCCTGTTTTAAGGTTTGGCTATTTTTTTCGAGTGTTTGTTCTGGAAGCCACTTTTCTGGAATCTTATCATGTTTCATTTTTTTAATCGCACTCGTATGATCGGATAGAAAAAAGCCACCCCATTTTAGCATCCCTCGATCATGATAATCATTCTTAAAAAACTGTTCGATAACCGACTCATCAACACGTTTAATAATCATAAACTCATCCCTTTGCAATTCTAGTTTGTGCTTGTGGCCAAATAAGTCCTTCAAATCCTTTAAATTGCATTGTAATTTGTGTTTGTTGTTGCAAAGCGTCAATAACCGCTTCTAAATAAGTTAACTCATAATTATCTAGGGTATGCAGTGGAATTGACTTTTCACGTCGATCCTTAGGTTTGATTTCTAAGAAAAAATTATAGACGCCATCGAAACGATCTCGCACAATTAACATTTGATAAATGGTTCGTGAATGTCGTGAAAAATCCTTTTCCAATCGTTCTAAAATTAATTTTGCTGCTTGTTCGCTTGTCTCAATCAAAACTATTCCCTCCATTATGACCACCAACTAAGGATGCCCGTTCCAACATTGTGGCTCCATGCAACAGACTGCTTGCCGGAACTAATGCTGTATTACCAAATTGATCATGAATTTTATCTAGTACTCGAATCATCAAATTTTGTTTAATTTGAGCATGTGGATCCTTAAATAAATTTAGTTGTAATCCGTCATTTGCTGATAGGTGTGAAAGGCCAACAGCAATATTACGAACGCCTTCTCCACTCCAGGTCTTTCGAAATAAATACAATAAATACTGGTTAACTTGGTCTGGACTGTCTGTCGCATCTATCCGCATTGAGTGTGCAAATCCGCTTCGACCGTCTCCCTCAGCACTATCGTAAGAAAAACCAATCATCAAGCTGACACAGCCTGCTTGTTGTTGATGATGACGCATACGCGAAGTGACTTGATTTCCAATTTCTTTAATTACCGTTTCTATTTCTTGTTGTACCAAGTAATCTCTTGCTAATACCTGTGAATTTCCCCAACTTTTATCATTTGGTGTGATTAAATTCGATAAACGACTACGATCGATTCCCCAGGCCAGTGCTAACAACTGTGTACCAATAATGCCAAACTCAGCTTTTAATTCGTAAGGATTTGAGTGAGCTAATTCATTCATGCTATGGATACCAACCCGATTCAAATGGGCTGCAGTACGATGACCAATACTCCAAACTGATACCAAATCTGTAATTGGCCAAATTTTTTGTGGAAACGTTGCATAAGTTAGTTCACCAAGACGATCATCATCACGTTTGGCAAATAGATCTAATGCCAATTTTGCTTGCACCGGATTTTCACCAATACCAACTGTCGTCCATAATCCTAGTTGATCATGTACTGTAGTCTGCATACGATGCGCAACTTCTAAAGGCGTTCTTCCAAAAAGACGCCAAGATTTGGTCATATCCAAAATCGATTCGTCAATTGAATAAGGATAACAATCCTCATCAGCTACAAACTGAGTAAAAATTTCATTAATCTGTAAATTTTTCTTTATATAAAGATTCATTCGAGGTGGCACAACTTTTAAACGTGGATCATCAGGTAGATCTCGACAACGAGAGACGTTTGAAATACCAAACAATTCTTTTGCTTTAGGTGAAGCAGCTAAAATAAGGCCACCGTTCGTATTCTCAGCCTCCGACATAACCACGATAACCGATGTTAGAGGATCATCGCCACGTGTCACCGATTCAACACTCGCATAAAACGACTTGTTATCAATCATAAAAAACACACCATGAGGTTCATGATCGTAATTCATTGTTACCACCTCTTTAAGTTTCATTATACGAACGTATGTTCTTAAATGCAACCTATTTTCTTGTAAAAAAATAGAACTGAGAAAATTAAGTTACTTTTCTCAGCTCTGTTCTTTGGTATTATTGAGTTTTCAAAATAAACTAACTTACAGTTCTGTTGGTTCTATGATTTATTGCTGAAACGTGCCAAAAAGAACAACTTCCTCCGCTGCCAGTTCTTGCGGTCTGGGTTGCGGCCACAAGAATGGACATCGTATGGAACATTTAAGATTATTAACGCCTTTTGTTAATAATCATCCTTTGTGTGGAGTAGTTAGCCCAAAGTCCCCAACGATTCCAAATGCGAATCATTGGGGACTTTATGCTAATGCTCAGAAGTTAAACGCTCTTTTGGGCACTCTTTTTTTAATCAAACACAAACTGATTATGATACAACTCAGCATAAAAGCCCTTCTCATCCAGCAATTGCTCGTGACTTCCCTCTTCAATCACCTTGCCATCCTTCAAAACCACAATCTTATTCGCATTCAATATAGTCTTCAAACGATGCGCAATCACAAAACTCGTTCTTCCCTGAATCACATTATCCATTGCCTTTTGAATCTTCGCTTCCGTCACCGTATCCACATTCGACGTCGCCTCATCCAAAATCAACAAAGTCGGATTCGTCAAAATCGTCCTCGCAATACTAATCAACTGTTTTTGTCCCGTCGAAAACACCGAATTTTCATCAGAAACCTTTGTTTCATAACCCTTTTCAAGTCCCATAATAAAATCATGAATATCCGCCTGTTTAGTGGCCGCATACACCTCTTCATCCGTTGCATCCGGTTTTCCAAAACTAATATTATCCCGAATCGTTCCCGAAAAGATCACACTATCCTGCAACACAATTCCGACATGATCACGCAAACTCTTCAAATCAATATCACGAACATCCACCCCATCAAAGGTCACCGAACCCTCATTAACATCGTAGAAACGGTTTAACAAGTTCATAATAGTCGTCTTACCTGATCCCGTTGGACCA
Organism: Pediococcus ethanolidurans; assembly: GCF_964062635.1. NCBI lineage: Bacteria > Bacillati > Bacillota > Bacilli > Lactobacillales > Lactobacillaceae > Pediococcus > Pediococcus ethanolidurans. Next base: position 812,139 of record NZ_OZ061250.1, on the reverse strand, counting down.
ACCAACGCCACCATATGCCCCTTTTCAACATTCATTGAAACATCATGCAGAATTTCTTTACCTTCATTATATCCAAAGCGAACATGATTTAATTCAACACCATGCTCCAATCCAGAAAGCTTTTTGCCATCCTCTGGATTAATTTCATCAGGTTCTTCAAAAGTTTCGTTAAGTCGCTTAGCACCCGTAATTGCCACCTGAAACATACTATAGAGCGATGAAATTTGAGAAATTGGTTGGTAAAATTGTTGCGAGTACTGAACAAAAACCACAACTAATCCCAAAGCAGTCGTCCGTGCCATATCACCATTTAACGCTAACCAACCACCAAAGAAGATCACAATCGCCGTATTAACCAAAGACAAACCATTCATGACTGGAAAAAGCATTCCTGAATAAACTTGTCCTTTAAACGTCGCTTTTCGAACCTTTTTATTATGTGGTAAAAAACCATTAATTGCTTCGTCCTGCAAACCATTGGTGATCACAATTTTTTGACCACTAATTTGTTCATTGATATAACCATTTAATTTTCCAACTTCATCTTGTTGAATATCTACGTATTTACGCGTCTTAGAAATTAAGATAACTGCAAGAATAATAGCAACTGGTGTTGACGCAATTGTTACCCAGGCCAACGAAACATTTTCATGAAACATCATAATAATGATTCCGATCATCATGGCAATATTCATCAAAATTTCACCCAGTGCTTGATTCAACGCATTGGAAATATTATCTAAATCACTGGTAAAACGACTCAGAATATCTCCATCTTGATGCGAATCAAAAAACTTAATTGTCATTCGTTGTAGTTTGCCAAATAATCCTCGGCGCATTCGATTAGTGGAATTTCCAGAAATATAAGTGACAACAATACTTGAAATAAACATGCCAACAACTGTCAATACGTAGAAAAGAAGGAGCATCCAAATAGCGCTCATAAAGGAACCCTTATCGCTCACTCCCCGAGTCAAACCAATCACATAATTAGCAAGCTCAGTAATTGCCTTACCCATATAAACTGGCGCTTTAACCTGAAAGTAAGTAGATGCAATAATTGCTAAAATGGTTACTGTAAACCCAATTTTATAGCGTTTCATATAGTGATAAAAGAACTTAATTGCTTTTCCCATTTCACCCATTTAGATAGCCTCCTTTCCCTTTTGTGTAGCATAAATCTCTTGATAAATACGATTATTTTTAACTAGTTGCGCATGCGTGCCCTCACCAACTAATTTACCATCATCCATAACAAAAATTCGATCTGCGTGAAGGACTGATGCAATCTTCTCTGCAATGATAAACGTGGTTGTGCCCTTTAATTCGTGATCCAAGGCTTCTTGCACGAGTTTTTCAGACTGCGCATCTAATGCCGAAGTTGAATCATCCATAATCAATACTTTAGGTTGCCCAATCACACCACGCGTAATGGATAACCGTTGTTTTTGACCACCTGAGAAGTTAGCCGAACGTTCTTCAACTGGTGCGTCATAACGTTCCGGTAGTCGATCAATAAATTCAGCAGCTTGTGCAATGCGACTTGCACGATCCATATCATGCTCAGATGCATCACTTTTACCCTGCTTTAAATTATCACCAACTGTTCCTGAAAATAGAATGGCACGCTGTAACACAAATGCCACTGATTTTCGTAGCGAACGTTCATTAACCTGTTTTAAATCAACTCCACCAACTTTGACTACGCCCGTTTGCGGATCAAACAAGCGGGGAATCATCTGTGCCAACGTCGATTTTCCAGATCCCGTTGCCCCCACAATTCCAATCATTTCGCCTGGCTTTACTTCAAAACTAATATCCTTTAGCGTTGGTGTTTCATCCCCATTATAGGCAAAAGACACATTTTCAAACGAAACCGAACCTGCCAGTTCCTGTTCTGGTACATCTGCATAAACAATTTCAGGATCGGTATCCATAACTTCTCGAATTCGTTGTAATGACACCATTGCCCGTGCACTAAAAGTCATCATCATCCCACCAATAATGATCGCAAACATAACTTGCATCAAATAATTAATAAATGAAGCAATTGCGGCCACACTCCCGGGATCACTTTTAGCTAAATCGCCGACAAAATAGATCGCGGCTACGACTGCCAAATTACCAACCAATGTAAAGGCAGGAATTAAGACAGAAAATAAAGTTCCCACAAAAATATTTTGTTCATTTAACTTATCTGAAACTTCATTAAAACGATTTTTCTCATTTTGTTCTTGGTTAAACGACTTCACAACACGTACACCAATCAGGTTTTCTTTTGCGAGTTCGTTTACCCGATCAATTAAGCCTTGCATTAATCCAAAATGACGGCCCATTTGACCAAAAGTTGCCGCAGAAATTACAAAAACTAAAATAACCAGAACTAAAATGATCCACCATAATTGATGAATCGTATTGATGGCCAGAATAAATGCCCCAATAAATAAAATTGGCACACGCAAAAGCGATTGTAATGTCGTCATGATTAGATTTTGAATCTGGGTCACATCATTCGTGAGACGAACCACTAAATTACCTGCTTGAAACTTTTCAATATTGCCAAATGAGAAGGTTTCGATCTTACGAAATACTGTTTCCCGAATATCCGCACTCATCGATTGAGCCACTTTGGCCGACAGAATCGTATTGAAAACTCCGGCAAGTAAACCAATCACGGCAATCACAATTAAATAAATGCCTAAGGTCACAATTTTATGATTCTGATTCTTCAAAATGGCATTAATCACATTTTGAAGTAATTTAGGTTGCCACAGTGTTGAACCAGCCATCACAATGACGGTCAGCATTGCCAACAAAATATCTCCCCAATACTTACGGGCATGATTCTTTAAAATTTTCAAATACTTTCCTCCGTTCTTACATCCATGTTATTATGATAACTATACTAATTTATCCAACACTGTTGGATAAGTCAACTAAAAAAACACTAATTTCGAAAAAAACATTATTTTTTGTTTGCCAAAAAACAAGATTTTATTCCGAATTAGTGTTTAAATAGTTTTAAAAACAAGACTTAAAGGAAGACACGTTCATGCCAAAAGCAAAAATTTCACGCCCGCAAATTATTCAAGCTTCGTTACAAACTTTGGCTAGTTGTCAATCACTGGACCAATTCTCCATGCGCAAAGTTGCTACTGCACTTCATATAGATGCATCCACAATCTATTGGTATTTTGAAAGTAAACAAGCTATTTTACAAGCGATGGCTGATGAAATAGCCGCTCAAATTTCGTTTCCTGATGCTAGTTTAGCTTGGCAAACGCAACTCACTCAACTGTTTAGCACTATTTTTGATGTCTATACCGCCCACCCACATGCGGCCGAACTAATGATTGCGACAATTCCATCTTCTGAAGTTCGCTTAACATTGATGAATCACATTATTGGTATCTTGGTGAGTGCTGGTTTTAGTGAGGAACAGGGTAGTTTAGCCCTTTCCACAATTGACTTTTTTCTCACTGGATTAGTCATGGATCTTTCAAAAGAACGTCAATTTCGAACTGCAATTAACAATAAACAGGCTGCCTACTTGCATGATCAGGTTACTCAAATTCATCAAATTACCCATGATGAACATCTGGTACATATGCAAAACTCTGTTAATAATCGAAGTTCTCAATCAGCTAAGCAACAATTTGAAGCTGGCTTGAAGTTAATTCTAAAAGGTCTACTTACAGAGAAAAGCGTTGATCTTAACTAAAATGAAACCTTGGTTAATTCACTAACGCCCACAAACTGTTCAGCAACTTCTTTCAAGTAGTCAATGCTGTTCAAATATTGTGGAATATCCACGTATTCATCATAGCCATGCGACGAATTATTACCCGGTCCCACCAAAATAATTGGAAATTGTTTCTTGGCTTGAACAAATTCTGAACCATCGTTAGCCCCTGAAGAACTTTCGATCGGTAAAATCTGATCAAAGTAATTATCGCTGACCTCTTGTGCTAATTTAGTTAAGAGGTTCTCCCCATTGATAATGGGAACTTCAGGATAGATAAACTCAATTTTTAAGTTCATTTTTGAATCACTAGCGTTCAAGTCATCCACAATTTTTTGAAGATCTTTAAAAATCTGATCATTTGAATACTCAGGAATAGAGCGAATATTGCCTTTCAACATTGCGTAATCAGGGACACTATTAACCTGTTTGCCACCATTAATAATATCAATGCTATGTGTCATTTTTCCCAATTTGGGGTTAACTTCATTGTGGCCATCCATCAATTGCTTAGCCGCTAAGTAAAATTGAACTAGATTGTCAATCGCATTAATCCCCATATCAGGGCGTGAACTGTGTGCTGGTGCTCCAATAGAAGTTACTTGGTAATCAATAACGCCTTTGCAACTGGTAATAATGCCGTCCATGTGCGGTTCTGTGATGATTAATCCGTCTAAGTCATCTGCACATCCTGCCTGAGTTAAAACGTGAGCGCCATACTCACCAGTTTCTTCACCAACTGTCGCTAGTAACTTAATTTGACCTTCAATTGCAGTTCCACTTTCTAATAACTCCAACATGATAATCACAGCAGCCGCTAGACCACTCTTCATATCAGAAGCACCACGACCAAATAACTTGTTTTGGTCTAAATCAACATCTCCAGAAAAAGGACCGTGTTTCCACTCATCCACATTTCCAGGATCCACAACATCCATATGACCACTGAACCCAAGATGCTTACCATTCGCGTTTCCCATTGTAACAACCAGATTCGTTCGACCTGTTGCAAAAGGTACTTTTTTAATTTGAACTTTATCTGCATAAGGCTCAAATAATGAACTAATATAATCTGCCACCTGTTCTTCATGGCCGTTCACAGATTCAATTTGAATTAAATTTTGTAAAATGTTAATTTTTTCATCATTTGTCATAAACATGCGCTCCTTTTATTTAACAGATGCATATTGGTAAAGTGCATCCCCGCTCTGATTTGAATAGGTAAGTCCTGTGACATCCTTGCTAACTAAATGCGTTGCCGTTGATTGATAAAGGGGCACAATTCCTTGTTTAGCCATCAAATATTTGTCGGCCTCTTGCATCAGTGCCCACCGTTCACTAGTTGAATGATTATTAGTATCATCAATTTCATTCATTAACTTGGTATAGTGTTTGTCAGCCCACTTAGTAAAGTTAACTGGATCTTGACCATTACCAAGTTGTAAGAACTCTTCTGGATCTTGATTATCACCCGTCCAACCATCTAAGTTAATATCATAATTACCGTTGGATGCCACACCAATGTGTTGAGCATGAGGCATTGGTTTAATTTCAATCGTGAGCCCCTTCAAGTATTTTTCCGCCTGACCTTGAATATATTGACCAACTTGCTTATCTGTTGAAGTATTATCAACCAACATGGTTAAGGTCAACTTCTTTTTACCTAGTTGCGTTTGCGCTAGTTTCCAATCTTTTTGTGCTTCAGTCACATTGTAAGAAAGCAAGTTACCAACTTCACCCGCAAAGTCTTTACCATTCTTTTCATCCGTTGAATCACCCTTAGGGACCATGTTAAGTGCCGGAATTGAACCATCCGATAAAACTTTAGAAGTCATCGTTTTTCGATTCAAAATTAAACTAATTGCTTTTGATAAGTTTTCATTACTGGTAGCCGTATGCTTGTAATTAAATTCGAGAAAAGCCATTCGTGAAATCATTTGTGTACTCAGATTTTTGGTATTCGCAAATTGACTAACTGTTTGACCTGAAATTGCCGTTTCTTGAACCTTGTTGCCTTTAAACAAGTTAACCGCCGTTGTGTCATCCTTAACTACTTGGACATTCACTTTACTTAATTTAACTTGTTTAGCGTTCCAATAATAAGGATTTTTCACATATGTCCATGCATCTTTGGTGGCATTCCACCCAACTAATTTATAGGCACCGCTAGAAACAACCTTCGTTGATGATGAACCATAACTAGAACCATATTTTTCAACATAAGGACTATAAACTGGAAAAAGTGAAGTAGCTAAAACAGTTTTTAAATAAGGTTCTGGTTTGGAAAGCTGAATTTGAAGCGTATGTTTATTCAAAGCCTTAACCCCTAATGCTGAAGGTTTAACTTTACCATCCTGAACCGCCTGGTAGTTCTTCACGTAGGTTAATAAATTGGCCACCTGTGACTTGGTATTAGGATCAACCTGACGTTGAAAGGATGTTGCAAAATCTTGAGCAGTAATGGCTTTACCGTTCGACCATTTCGCATTCTTTTTAATCGTGAATGTATAGGTTTTACCGCCATTAGTTGGTTTAACTACCTTAGTCGCAACACCAGCTACCACCTTTTGGTTCTTATTAAGTTTATACAGCCCTTCATCAGTCTGGGTAAAAAGACTACCACTGTTGGTATCGCCGCCCTTGTTGGGATCGGCTGTTGCTGGATTTCCGGCTAAAGTGACGTTAATTGTTTCTGTATCACTATCGGCTTTACTTGATGAGCAGCCCGCGAATAAGATGCCGGAAAATAAAATTGCTCCTAATGCAAAAATTTGTTTTTTCATATTTTTACTCCTCGTTCGTATTTATATTCAGTTTATGTTTATTTTTTAGAATAAATATTCAATAAATGTATATTAACATGTTCTCAGAAAAAGTCAATGCATTTTTAATTATTTATACAAAAAAATCCGCAAATAACGATATTTAATCATTATTCACGAATTTATGCAGCTATTTATTCAATTTTAAACAGTCTTGATAACTATGAAGAAAACTTTTTTCAAAGGCTGTTTTATTCTTAACAATTTTGCCATAATTTACAATTAAGGCGTGAAAGTTCTGCCATTTTTCAAGATTAAATGTGACTTGAGATTCAATTAAATCCTGTGCCTGGGTATACTTACTCGGTAACTGGCAGCCCAGCCAGCCAAATAGTCGTCGTGAATAAGCATCCACCATAAAGTTAGGTTTATCCAGAACATACATTAAAATATAATCAGCCGTTTCGTTACCGATTCCTTTCAAATTAATCAATTCGTGACGCAATTTAGGCCGCGAATAGGTCTTTATTTTTGCTAAATCAAAGTGATACTTTTCAAGCCAGTGACACACATTGTAAATAGTCTGTGTTTTTCTAGTATAGAATCCGCTTGTTCGAATTAAATCTGTAAGTTCTTTCAGATTTAATTGTGCAACTTGTTGGGGATCAAAATTTGTTCGGGATTTTAACTTTAATAAGCTTGGTGCCACATTTTGCCAATTTGTATTTTGCACCAAAATTGCCCCATAGATGACCTCCCAGGGTGACTCGGCCCAGTCTGTTCCATCCTGTAGCCAAGTTTGATGTCCCATATGCGTTTCCATAATATTGTATAAATCATTTAAAGTAATTACTGTTGTTTTCATCGCCGATTACGCCACCAATTATAAATATAACCGCCCACCACAATAATGATGAGGGCTAAAATTTTGGCTGTGGTTCGCGGAAACGGAATGTGTGTTAACCCTCCGTATCCTAATACTAAGTATGAAAATAACATTTTTCAATCACTCCATTTCTGTACTTATCTTTATATAAAATCATGTATAAAGCAACTAAAAGTAATTTTTCTGTTTTGTGAAAGAACATAATTACTAATACCATAAGTAGTTTTGCACCATACTCGCATCAAAATTTTTATTTATAATTTAGCCAAAAACCGCTTAATTAAGAAAAGTAAAATTATATTTTTTTGCTCAGTTAAATAGCAATTAAAGATTTCCAAAACAAAAAAAGCCCCCAAACTTTTTAAATTATTATTGTCATACTTTTCATAGGTAATGTTGTTCTCTAATGATAATAAAATGCGATAAACATTTTACCACTGTAGACTTATTTACATCTGAAATGTGTCGCAATAAGTTTATAATCAGAATTTTATTAATTACTCGGCCAAAAATTTGAAGTAGATAACATATTAAACTCACCCCATATTCCTTTAGAGTGCGAAAAATCATCAATTTTCTTTAAAATTTGAGTTTCTTCTTTGGATAGCTTTATTTTATCTACAAAGGTATACCTCATTATATTCATGTAAACGGACCGAGCCTCCAATTGTGGTGTTTGTTGCTCTGATTCAACTTTTTTAGTTCCTTGATCTAAAACGGAAGTAAGTCTGCTTATCTCAACTGAATCTTTTCTTGTTGCAAGTAGAATACTAAGTTGCTTAAATAACGTAATGATCGTCTGTTTCTCATTGTTGCGTTTTTTCAAATTAACCACCCCTATAAATAATTAATAAATGAATTTTATTTAATTACCATTGAAGGTAGTATGAAATCATGGACACGATTTAGTATAATTCCATAATAGGAAGGATTGTGTTTTTATGACCAAGAAAAAGTACTCAGTAGATTTTAGAAAAATGATTGTCAAGCTGTACCAGGATGGCGCCCCGGTAGCTGATCTTACAGACGAATATGGTGTATCAAATGTAACTATTTACAAATGGATTAATCTATATAAAGAAGACAAAGGAAGTGGAATTTCCAAATCAGATGTTTTAGCGTTGCAAAAACGTTTGAAACAGCTAGAAAGTGAGAATGACATCTTAAAAAAAGCCTTAACCATATTCGCCAAAAAGTAAACCCAGATGACTGGCAGACAGCCGTTGATATTAATTTGAAGCACCATAGTATCAAAGAAACCTGTAAAGTACTCTCAGTTCCACGCTCAACTTACTATGAACATCAGCAGAATCATGTATCGCCACAAGCCAAGCGTCGTAAGACACTTAGCCAGTCGATTAAACGCATTTACTTTAATTCTAGACGTATCTACGGGGCACCTAAAATTCTAAAAGCGTTACAAAAAGAAGGTAAGACTGCCAGTATTAAGCTAGTTCAACGATTAATGCGCCAAATGGGGTTAAAATCAATCACGCGCAAGAAGTGGCATTATCAACAAACTAATGATATTGATGCGACTGATTATTCAAATATACTCGCGCAAGATTTTCGTACAACCAGTCCAAATCAAAAGTGGTGTGCAGACATAACTTATATTCACACCAAAGCCAATGGCTGGTGTTATTTATCAAGCATTCAGGATTTATATTCACGTAAAATCATTGCCCATAAAATCAGCCGTCATATGACTGCTGATCTTGTGATCAGCACTTTTCAACAAGCCTTTGAAACTAGAAAGACGACTAATAACTTAATTGTGCATACCGATCTGGGTAGCCAGTACCGCAGTGCTGGCTTTGAACAGATCTTAGCGCAACACCATATTCGCCATTCTTATAGCAAGCGTGGCTGTCCCTATGACAATTCATGTTTGGAATCATTTCACGCCAGTTTGAAAAAAGAAGAGGTTTACCAACACCATTATCAGGATTTTGAAGAAGCAAATGCTGCAATATTCAGCTACATTGAGAGCTTTTATAACAGTGCTCGAATTCACAGTAGCATTGATTATTTAACTCCAAATGAAAAGGAAAAATTAGTCGCTTAAATTATACATAAAATGTGTCCAGATTCTTGACCTAAATCCACATGTATATACTATTTCGGTTTTAGTCATAACATTCTTCATTTAATTTTATTAAATTTTCAAATTGAAGAAGCAGGCACACAAAAAATGCTTGCTTCTTTGGCAACTACCAATTGTTGCTTGACCACTTGTGCCATAAACCCCAGCAGCTCGGTTAACTCCACAATAAAAAGCTTTACTCCAATTAATTGAACAACCGTGTTTAGTACGAAAAAAGTACAAAAAATACCATCACCATAGTAATTTTGCCCTTGACCTTGATTAATTGTTACATGCTTAAAGTCTTAACTCTTTTCATCATTCAACGCTCTTTTCTGTATTTCTAACAACTGATACTCAGGATTAAAAAGTTAAACCCGACTTCTTTTTCTTACCTATTAAGTATAGGCGTCAAACTTTCACTTAACACATTTTAATATTAACGTTCAAAAGTTAACCATAATCGTTAAAAAAATCAGTATTTTTCTAAACCTTTTTATAATTCACTAAATTTTTTTGATGCCATTTCTGAATGTCATAGACTCGTTTTGGAATGGAACCGTTTTAATGTAAGCCGTCATTCTCCACACATCACTTTAACTTGTCACTAATGAAGTCTATTTTAATTTGAGTTAGAATGAATGTAACAAATATATATAAAGGGAGTTTTTACATTGAATGAAAAAGCTTGTACAACTGTTTTAGTCGGCAAAAATGCTTCCATTGACGGTTCAACAATGGTTGCCCGTAATGATGATACCTTTTTGCCAGTTGCTCCACACCGTTTTTATATGCATCCTGCAGAAAGTGACATCAACGAAACCATCACTTCTTCACAGAACGGTTTCACAGCCAAACTGCCAAGTAACGGCTATCGTCACAGTGCTGTTCCTAACATTAATCCTGCCAAAGACGGCATTTATGACGAAAGTGGCTTCAATGAAAAAAACGTTGCAATGAGCGCAACCGAAAGTGTTTATGGCAATCCAAAGGCCCTTGCTTATGATCCTTTGGTCGTTGATGGATTAGCGGAAGACAGTATGCCAACCATGGTGTTGCCTTACATTGATTCTGCTAAAGACGGTGTTGCTTATTTAGGCAAATTAATTGCCAAATATGGCTCACCTGAAGGAAATGGCGTTATTTTTAGTGATAAAAATGACGTTTGGTACATGGAAATTGTAACCGGCCATCACTGGGTGGCACAACGTATCCCAGATGATGCGTACGCAGTTGCTGCTAACCAGGTTGCCATTCAACAAATCGACTTCAATGATCCTAATAACTTTATGTGGTCAGAAGGAATCCAAGCATTCGTTGAAGAAAATCACTTAAACCCTGATAAAACTGGTTGGAATTTCCGTCATATCTTTGGCATTTCAACTGAAAAAGACCGTCATTACAACACACCACGTGTTTGGTTTGGTCAACATTACTTGAATCCAGAAATTGAACAGGATCCTCAATCAGCTGAATTACCTTTCGTTTGTCATACAGAACACAAAATTTCTGTTGAAGATGTTGGTTATATTTTAAGTTCACACTACAACGAAACACCTTACGATCCGTTTGGCCATGCCGATGATAAGGATCGTTTGAAATTCCGTCCGATCTCAATGAACCGGACTCAAAATTCACATGTTCTTCAAATTCGTAATAACGTTCCTGAAGAACTATCCGCTATTTTCTGGTTAAACTTTGGTGTCCCTGCATTCAGTCCATACGTCCCATTCTACAACAACGCTACTGACACAGACCCAAGTTACAGCAACACTTCAGAAACAATGAATTTGGATGATGCTTACTGGATGTATCGTGCCTTGTCCTCTGTTGTGGAAGGCCATTACAGCAAGTTCATTCAAGAAGATGTTGATTACTTAACTGCTTCACAAGAACAGTTACGTGCTCGTGTAGCTGAAATTGACAAAAAGGCTGCTAGTTATTCAGGTAACGAATTGACTGAATACTTAACAGATGCTAACCACGAAACAGTGGCAGCCATGAAGAAACGTACAATGAAACTGTTCTACCATTTATTAACTGAAGGTTTAACCCTTTCCAAATTAACCTTTAATATGGATAAGAACCTTTAATTAAACACCGCTTCAAATATATTTACGAAATCAAAAAAATCAAGCCATTCTCTAAATGAGAGTGGCTTGATTTTTTTATATGTGTTATCTATTTTTCAACATGTGCCCACTTGTAATCATAAGGAGCACCCGTTGGATGATAGACAATTCCTTTAACCTTAGTGTTAACAAGTTGAGTTTGCACCGCTTGATACAGTGGCACAACTGCTTCTTGTTGCATCAAAAGTTTTTCTGCTTTAACGAAATCTTCATAACGTTTCTGTTCGTTATTTGCATCTTTACCGTTGGTTGCCGCAACCAACTTGTCATATGTCTTATTTGAGAAACTACCATAATTATAGGTATTGCCAGTTGTTTCAAGTTGTGCAAATGTTAATGGATCTGTGTAATCACCAATCCAGCGAACAACCGTCATATCAAATTTGCCGCCAAGTTGAGCACTTTGCGCACCTTTAGTTGGCAATGAACGTACCGTAACTGTTGCCCCCGGTAAGTTTTGTTCAACTGTACTTTGAACTGCTTCAGCAACCTTCTTTTGTGCATCATCGTCACTGACAACTAATTCAAAGTTGACCTTAGTTTTACCTGTTTGTTTGAGACCCTTTTGCCAATACTTTTTAGCTTTGGCAACATTGTATTCAACAGCTTCTGAAACATTCGCATCCTTTGTAAAGTCAGTGCCTGTCTTCGAATTTTTAACAAAACTAGTTGGCATAAAACCGGTAGCTGGTGTAGATCCATCGGCTAAAACTTTTGAAGTTAGCGTTTTTCGATTAACAACTAAAGAAATTGCTTTACGAACGTTCACATTGGCTGTTGCTTTACCCTTCTTGAAACTCATCGCAAGATAAGCCGTTTGTCCTTGTTCATATTTCACAAATGCTTTATTGCTCTTTTCCTGACTGGCTTGTTCACCAGAAAGCAACGCATCATCAAGTTTACCTGATTGATATAAATTTAAAGCTGTATTTGGATCTTTAACAACCTTAACAGGAATTTTGCTTACTGCAACATTTTTCTTGTCCCAGTACTGATTATTTTTAACCAGTTTCCAACTCATATTAGTGCCAGTCCAACCAACCATCTTAAATGGTCCACTGTAAACCATATACTTGCTGGCCGTTCCATATTTGGAACCGTACTTTTCAACAGCTTTTTTATTTTGTGGGAAGAAAGTTCCAAAGGCCATTAAATACTTAAAGTATGGTGTCGCATGTGTCAATGTAACTCTCAAGGTACGTTTGTTCAAGGCCTTAACTCCCAATTTATTTGGTTTCATCTTTCCTGCAGAAATAGCACTCGCATTTTTTACGTTTTGCATGATATAAGCATATCCAGCTTTAGTTTTAGGATTGACTGTTCGTCGCCAAGAATACACAAAATCTTGTGCAGTTAAGGCATCCCCGTTGCTCCATTTCAATCCCTTACGCAACTTAAAAGTATATGTTTTTCCATTATTTGTTGGTTTAACAACTTTTTCTGCAAGAGCGGCAACTGGTTTATTACCTTTTGCAACTCTATAAAGACCTTCTTCTGTATTGTTAACCATATTAAATGATGTTAGATCAGTGATTTGTGAACTATCTGTAGTTAATAAATCCGATTGCTCCATTACACTAAAACTTTGATGCTTAGCTTCGGAACTCTTTGCGCTCCCGCAGCCTGCCAATAATACTGATAAAAGAAGTGTCGCCGTGCCTAGCTTTTTCCACTTATTTTTCATAGTCAAAACTCCTTAAAAAATATTTTTGAAACTGTAAAACTATACAAAAAGAGGATAAAAAAGCACCCACCGTATCTTTCCTTAGAAAGCACGATGGGCAACTTTTTTATCCTCTTTTTAGTTCGCTAAAAAGTTATTAGCTAAAAGGTTAAAGTCACAGCACCGTGCACTTTAATAATTAAGCTAATAATGACTAAACTAATCAAGTTAACTAACTTATGTGTACGTTGCATGTGACTTCATCTCCCTTTGATTTAATAAACTTATTATAACGAGATAAAATGAGAAGTCAACATATTTTTTAATTTTATTTTAATTTTGCTTATTAAGCTTTAATTTAAGCATAGTTCAATTCAAAATCACTGTTTTCGTAAAAATGTAATTTATTCACGAATACGTAGTCGCTAGCTAGCCCTAAGCCAATCGGTAACACAAAAAACATGAGGGTAACCAAAATAAGTGAACCGGCTGTTACTTGCCCAATTCCGTTTAACGCCGCAATGGGTCCAATTAAACCTGAGAATCCAAATCCAGCACTCATTGCAGTTCCTTGAATGTTTAATACAGCACCGAGGCCACCCAGAATACCAGCATTAATCATAATTGGCACAATTAATTTTGGTCGTGACATGATGTTGGCCATTTGCATCTTGGGCGAACCAAGAAAATGGGCTAATGAGGTGCCAACTGAATTCACTTTCCACCCGTAAATTGCTAGGGCAAAACCGGCTGCCACAATACCTAAGTTGGCTGAACCAGCTGCGACACCATGAATACTAATGGCCGCGGCAATACCCACGGATGAAATGGGTGAAATAATTAAAAGTGCAAAGACAATTCCCAACAAAACCCCCATGACCAATGGTTGTAAACTAGTTAACTGCATGACACCGATACCGAGCAATTTGGTGATCCCACTAACCGGTCCTAACGTTAACGTACCGATTCCACCAGCAATCACAAGCACCAGCGTTGGAATCAACAAAATGGTATATGCTTTTAGACGTTTCCCTAATAATAAAATCAACGCATAACCAATCATAATTGTAATGGCAATGTTAATCACATCACCAGTTCCGCTCACATTAAAACCGTTTGTCCCAACTTTAAAGTTACCAGCTCCCATCACTGCGGCCAGTGCAATTGAAGTGGTTTGAATTGGTGAAAACTTCGCTAACATACCGACACACACTGCGCTCACTGCTGGTAATAGCGTCATGGCCGCATTAGTCATTGCCATAATGGTTCCACCAGCTGGAAAAACAGGCAAAAGTGCTGTTAACAATTGATTTAATAATGCACTAGGCACTAAAGCCACAATAATTCCGATTGATAATCCGTTTAACGTATTCATCACGACTTCTTTACTGATCGATTTCTTTACTTTTGTTTGCTCCATTTAGACTACTCCTCTAAGTTTTTTACTTTGCTGTTGCTACTGTTTGTTCAGCAGCATAGGTTTGAATACGTTTGATTGCCTTGGTTAAATCTTCCGTGCTGGCCGCATAACTGATGCGCACATAGCCTTCACCACCGGGGCCAAACGAAGCTCCTGGAATCACTGCCACTTTTGCTTTTTTAGCTAAGTCATAGCAAAACTTCCAACTGTCTTGATTTAACGTTGCCGGGATTTTAGCGAATAGATAGAATGCACCATTGGGACTAGCACAAGTAAAACCGGCTTTTGCCAAACCTTCTAGTAATAAATCACGCCGAGTTTGATAAACTGCCCGCATCTTCTGACCATCATCCATTCCATTTTCAAACGCTTCTTGTGCGGCAGCTTGTGCGTTGGTCGTGGCAGAAGTAATCGCAAACTGATGAACCTTACCAATTTGAGTAATGACATCAGCCGGTCCACATAGTAAGCCAATTCGCCATCCGGTCATGGCATGTGACTTGGAAACACCGTTCAAAACGAGTGTTTGTTCCGGTAAAATGCTTCCCATTGAAACGTGGGTTCCTTCATACGTTAATTCACTGTATATTTCATCACTAATCACAAAAATATCGTACTTTGCAATTACTGCAGCCAGTTTTTCTAGATCATCACGCTTATAGGTTACCCCCGTTGGATTATTGGGGAAATTAAGGACAACGGCTTTTATTGTGTCTTTATTCGCTTCAATTGCAGCTGCTAATTTTGCGGGTGAAAGAATAAAACCGTCGTCAGAAGTATCAATAAATATTGGTTTAGCTCCGTTTAGCATTGTAACCGGAATATACAGTGGGAAAATGGGTGTTGGGATAATAACCGTATCCCCAGCGTTTAAAATAGCTGTTAGTGAAGAATAAATGGCCTCGGTAGCACCAGTTGTGACTAAAATTTGTGATTCTGGTTTGTAATCTAGTTCATATTTTTGTTTCAAGAAATTGGCAGCCGCCTTGCGTAGTCCAATTGTGCCACGTGAATTTGTATAGTGACTTTCATTATTCTCAATACTGCGAATTGCAGCAGCTTTCACATGATCCGGCGTATTAAAATCTGGTTCTCCCAGCGTTAATTTAACAATGTCTGGAATCTCTGCAATTTCTTGATTAAATGCCAGAATTTCCGAAGGTGTCAATGCTGATACTTCTTTTTTCATATGATTAATCAATTTACTCATGTCCATTCCTCCTAAAAATATAAAAACCCCTCTTCAGTCATCATTAATGACTGAAAAGGGGTTCTCAGTAATACTTTTATATCCCCCGCACAGTCATTTAACGTGATCTGTGCGGCCGGTTTTAGTTCACTCTAAAACACTTTTGGCTTCCACAAATCACACATGGAAAAACCAAAAGTAATAACGACAACTATTCAATTGAGTTTGCTGTTTAATTTTCATAGTAAAAACTCCCTTGAATTAAAGATGTGTTTTTATCATACCATTTTAATTATTTTAATCAAGCTATAATTTGAACTTTTTTATTCAACTACCATTTGCTTGGATTCCAAGTACGGCCATCCACTTCAACCTGACTTTGAATCAGACGTTGTTGTTGCTCCTTAACTAAAGCAAGCAGTGCCAAATAAAAGGCTCGATCTTCATATTGTTTACTACTTTGTGATAATTCTTCAAGCTGCGTTTTTACCCAATCATTGGTATCCAAATTACTCATCCTCGTCATCTTTAATCATTGATAGCGTCCAACCCAATTCTTCCAAATTTTCACGATTATCCTGAATTGCGGTCAATATTTGGGGTAACTTTTGTAAATCAGGATTGACCTTAATTTTTTGTTTCAATTGTTGTTCAAACCAAAGTTCACGACCATGAAAACTTTCAAAATCGGTATTTGTTATATACTGCTGATAATTAACAACCAGCTGTTGCTTTTCAGTCTCAGACAAATAAGCAAACTGAAAGATGGTAAATGGCGGTAAATATGTCATCTGAGCCTTGTTTGCTAATGCTTGATAAGGTCGCAACAACTCAGATAAGGTGAATTGTTCACTACTACCTGCCTTAAAATCGCGTTGTGGATCACCAGTTGAAACCACAACTCCTAGTTCTTTTTGGGCCAATGCTTGTTGTGTTCCATAGACAAAATTACGAGTTAACACTTCATCTTCCCACTGTTTTAAAATGGCAGGTGCACTGTACCAATACAATGGAAATTGAAAAACAATCCGATCATGTGCTTTCAACAATGCCTGTTCATTGGAAACGTCAAAATGAGCTTGTTTAGGCGCTAAAACATGCCAAGTAACCTCACTCATATTAGCAAGACTAGTTTTCAAGAATTGTTGCGTTCCGGACTCAACTAACTTCGGATGAGCCACAATAATTAATGTTTTCACGAATTTTTACCTCTTGTTTAAAATAACTTAATTTGTCGTTTTTGATAGGCTGACCAAAGCTTTTTTTGCAGTGTTGGCCAAGCTAGTGTTGCAAACTGTTCAACGTTTACTATTTGACCCGCAAAATGGCTGAGATCAGGTTGATTTTGAAGTTCAGTACTCATCAATGTCACATGCCATTTTTGATGGGTAAATGTGTGTTTAACAACCGGAGCATCCACCAACTGAAGGTCAGTTTTAATTTCATTTTCAGCTGCAAATTTGGATTCAATTGTTTTACTCAACGTATCTTCATTCAAATCTGGATATTCTTCTTTCAGTTTATCTCCATCAATCAGTGGAAAGGTCCACAGTTTTGCCAATAGTTCATTACTTGCTCGTTGTTGAAACAAATAGCCTTGCGGTGTTTTAATGACCAAAGCAAAATAGTGTTTATCGACCGGTTTCAAACGTTTAGAACGGACTGGAAATTCATCCAACCGACCATCCAAATATGCCTGATTAAATTGTCGAACCGGGGAATGCGCATTATCGGAATTCTTAGCTGTCATAAAACTGGCACCTAAATCCATGATTGCTTGATTGAAGTCTCCTGGTCGATCTTTGGGAATAATTTTTCGAATAACTGTCTCAAATATACCACGAGTTTGCGGTTTCGTGATGTCTGCCTCAATTTCTAAAAGTTGAGAAAACACCCGAAAGGCGTTGCCATCAACAGCCGGTTCCGGTTGATTGAACGCAATGCTGGCAATGGCACCCGCAGTATACGGACCAATGCCAACTAACTCTTGTAATCCGGTCTTCATTTGAGGCCACTTACCATCATAATCCTGCAGTAACTGTTGGGCTGCTCGTTGCATATTTCGAACACGTGAATAATAGCCCAAGCCTTCCCAAGCTTTTAAAAGCTGTTCTTCAGGTGCTTGCGCAAGTTTTTCAACCGATGGAAATAAGCGCATAAACCTTTCATAATAAGGAATAACTGTATTAACCTGTGTTTGCTGAAGCATGATTTCTGAAACCCAAATATGATACGGATTCTGATCATGACGCCATGGAAGATCACGATGATTTTCGTTATACCAACCTAGTAAACTAGTTTGAAATTCTTTTATTGTCGTTTTCGACCATTCAATCATCCTAAAAATCCCTCATAACTTTCATTCATTCTCAAAGTAACGCTTATTGATTAAGGTTTCAGTATAGCGATAACTTTCGTATTTGCCTTTCAAAGCGCTTGTTTCCGTGCTAATCTCATTTCAAAATATACACTAAATTCTAAATTTTTAAAATCAATTACATCTTAGTTTATAAAGGTTGAAAGTATCAAAATCACTTCAATAACTGATGTTAAACGACTTAGCCTATAAAAAATAGTTTAAAATGCCGTCCTACGGCTCACCCGGTCTGGAACGGGGTGGGCACGATTTGAAGCCAAGAAGAACGCTTGTCTTCAAACTCGGCCTTATCCTAAGTAATAAATTACTAAGGATAATTTCACCCCTGAGACCAATCGCCTCCGGACTAAGAACGTTTTAAACATTAATAATGTGCTGCAACACTGATATCAAAGTTGTTATATTTGTGTGTTGATTGCAAAGATAAGATTTAGTCTGGAAGCAAATGGGCTCAGTAGTGACATTTATCTTAGCGGTCTTCGCTTAGATAAAGGCCGATCTTAGAGACGTGTATTTCGGCTCTAAGTCGTGCCCACTACGTTCCAGCCCAAATTTGCTGGAAGACGGCATTTTGATCTAATTTTGTTACCAAGGACGCTTTCATATCAGGCAACAAGATGTGTTTTGGGTTTTCAACCCTTAGTTAGTTTATTAAAAACCACCTTGTAGGGAAAATTTAAATATGCTAGACTACTAACTATATTTACACGGAAGGAAGCACGCTCATGTCAGTCACACTCATTAATCCTAATGCTGACTACCTCGAATTTGCGGGGATTATTTGTGCGGAAGCATACATTTTGAAGGCTAACGGGACAAGTCTGCCCATTTTTAACCCTCAATCTAACTATGCGACCACTCAAATGCGTGCTTAACTATTAGCCACAATTGAATTTCTTTAAGGCGGGCGCACTTTGACCCCGCCTTTTTTTGATGGTCGCTATACAAATATAGGAGTGACATCATGGAAACTAAATTCACAAATCATTTATCTGTTAAACGTACCATTTCTGCCAATTACCATTACAGCTTCTGGGCATTCTTCAGCATTACCAGTCTCTGGGTAATCTACTTAACTCAACATGGTATGAGCCTCATTCAAGTTGGATTACTTGAAAGCATTTTTCACATTGCTAGTCTATTATTCGAAGTTCCTTCTGGCACACTAGCCGACCACTTTCCTTACAAAACTGTCCTGATCTTAGGCAGAGTTATGGCCATCATATCAGGCATTCTCTTCTTGTCGGGCGCTGGTTTTTGGTGGTTTGCACTTGCTTTTATCATTCAAGCCTTTTCCTATAATCTCAATTCTGGTACCAATGAAGCTCTTGTTTTTGAAACGCTTAAAGCTGATCACCTAGAAAAACACTATTTAAAGATTACCGCCAATCTCAATGCTATTTACGAATTAGCTGACATGCTAGGCTTAATTGTGGCTGGATTCTTTGTTCACTGGCACTTTTCATTGACATACGTCATTTATATTTTTACATCACTTTTAGCGATCGGTGCCATTTTACGTATGCAAGAACCTCATTCTCAAGAAAAAGCAGAAGTTGAATCAGCAACCAGTTTTGCGATAATCGTTAAAACCAGTTGGCAGTTTTTAACAAACCATCTCCTTGTTGCCGGATTAATGTTATTTTTAGCCTGCTATGAAGCAATTGGCACAACTTACTTCTTTTATTTTCAGACGCTAATGACGCAGTATCATTTTACCGGCTGGCAAATCAGTGCTGTAATTGTCATTGCTGCTTGTTTTAACATTGTGGGCGCCAAAAGTGCGCCCACACTTGAAAAGCACTGGTCCAAACACCGGCTTATTTTGGGACTGGTCAGCATTATGATTATGGGCTTGTTAGTAAGCATCATTCAAAACATTGTCGTTTTAACCGTTTGTTTTGTCTTGATTGGTTTAGTAACCGCCGTGGTTGAACCCATATTCAATGATTTTTTACAACAACAAATCCCATCAAACGCGCGTGCAACCCTACTTAGCGTCATGAGTATGATGTTCAGTTTAGTCATGATTATTTTATTTCCAGTTGTAGGCGCATTGATTACTTGGGTACATTTCAGTTCGGCATTCTTTCTAATTGGTATTTGTTTGCTACTAATTGGCTTAGGAATCATCGTTAGTCATTTTGTGAAAGCTAACTAAACTACAAAAACATTAGTCACCATAAAACTAGTTTGAACCCCTGTCTTGCGTAGCATATTCGATTACCATTTCAACAAATAAAGATACCAAAGACTGTGGATCAATCGAAGAATTATAGACAAATGATTTTCCTGGTAAAACAATAATATGGTTAAAGTATTGCTTTAACACCGTGTCGGAATTAAACGTAATTAAATAAGTTTTATCTAATTTATTAAGTGATTCAGAGAGATACTTTTTGAAGTTTTCCTCGTTGCTACTAATTGAGAAGAAAACAAAAGTATCATCTTTATTCATTAAACCATTCCAGTGTGAAGCAGTAATGTAATCATTAGTATAAAGGCTCGGTCTATTTAAATCGCGCAATCCCATTGAAAGCTGCTTTGCCGGAAGTGCCGAGTAGTAAAGGCCAAGTAAATAGTTCAGCCTAGAAGTTAATAAATCATTTGCAAAATCGATAATTATTTGTTTATCAATTTGTTCAAAGCTGTTAACAACTTTAAGATAGCGCCTTAAGTAATCTGATTTATTACCGTTAGGACTCTGCTGTTGTGATAAGAATTCCTTTAATTGAAATTTAAATTCTTTAAATCCCGTATAGCCTAATTTTTTGCAATATCTTTGAACCGAGGCCACCGAAGTACCAGAATCTGAGGCAATTTTTTGGATAGTAAGTAGTTGAATATGAATTGGATACTTCAAAACTACATCGTATATTTTCTGATCAGATTTGGATAAAGTATCATTTTGAGGTTTCAAAAATTCTTTTAAGTTCATTTAAGTTCATCTTTTCTTTCTTGTTTAATGTTAATTCTATCATATTTTTTGTAATTTTTATTTTTTATCATTATAAGAGGTTACATTCGGTGATATTATGAATTTGTAAAAATTAATAAATATTATGATAAATTTATCAATTATCAAAATTTAATGGAAATTTATCTGTTGAATTGATTCTTAATTGATGCAAGGAGATTATAAAAATGACTAAAGAATTACCAAAGAATTTTTTATGGGGCGGTGCCACTGCTGATTTTCAATATGAAGGTGGATATGCTGAAGGTGGTCGTGGTCCCTCGACGCATGATTATGAGACCAATGGCTCACCAGAGCATCCCCGTCACCATACAATGAAAATGCCAAACGGAGATACCATTAATCTCAAAAGTTCTTTTCTTGATGCTGAAGATGTACCAGAAGAAGCCAAACCAGTTTGGTTAAAGGATCAATATTATCCTAGTCATCAGGCCGTTGATTTCTATCATCACTATAAAGAAGATATCAAATTAATGGCTGGAATGGGATTCAGCGTTTATCGTTTTTCAATCGCTTGGAGCAGAATCTTTCCCAATGGTGAAGAAAATGAGCCCAACAAAGAAGGATTGAAATTTTATGATAATGTTATTAGTGAACTAGAAAAATACCATATTCAACCACTAATCACTATCTGTCACGATGAAATGCCCGTGCACTTAGCATTAAAGTACGATGGTTGGAGCTCAAGAAAAGCGATTGAACTTTATGTAAAATACGCCAAAGCATTATTTGAACACTTTGGAAGCAGGTGTAAATATTGGCTTACTTTCAATGAAATTAATGCCGTTCGTGGCTTTGGTCCCAGCGGTGTTCATAAAGCAACAGGATTAAAAAGATATCAAGCTGCTCACAACATGTTTGTTGCCTCAGCTAAGACCGTTAAGCTTGGTCACAAGCTAATCCCAGGCAGCCGATTTGGTACAATGTATGCATTAAGCACTTGTTATCCTGCTACTTGCAAACCAGAAGACGTCTTTCATAATCAACAAGAGTTGCGTGAAAATTGGTATTTCGTTGATACAATGGGTAGAGGTTACTATCCCAGATACGCTGACGAAATTTTACAGCATCATGGAATTAAAGGACTTAGTGAAATTAAGATGGATTCAGCTGATCAACAAACCTTAAAAGACGGTCAACTAGACTTCATTGCTTTTAGTTATTACCGATCCAATATCTCTAAAGCTGGAGATAAGTGGTTTAATGTTGGTGGTTCGGCTAATCCGTATCTTGAAAAAACGCCATGGGGCTGGGGATTGGATCCACTTGGCTTGCGTTACACCATGAATATGATTTACGATCGCATTCAAAAACCAATCTTCATTGTTGAAAATGGCATGGGTGCAATTGATAAACCAGACGAAAATGGTTTTGTGGAAGATGATTATCGAATTGACTACCTTCAAAAACACCTATCAGCAGTGGCTGACGCTATTAATATAGATAAAGTACCATGTATCGGTTACACCATGTGGGCACCTATCGATCTAGTTTCTCTTTCGACTGGAGAAATGAAAAAGCGTTATGGCTTTGTATATGTCGACATGGATGATTTAGGTCACGGTAGTTTAAAGCGCATCCCTAAAAAATCTTATGCCTGGATGAAACACATCATTGAAACCAATGGTAAAGCTTTAGATGATTAACTGGTAAAACACAGTCAGACAAAAAATGAAAACATTAGACTAAAACCATAAATAAATATAAAGACCCAATGATTCCAAAAACGAATCATTGGGTCTTCTTTTATCTTTTATAGCTGAAACGTGTTAGAAAGAGCAACTTTCTCCGCTGCCATGTTTCTTGCGGTCCGGGCTGCGACCACAAGAATGGTCAACGCCCGCAACATCCAGGATTATTAGCGCTGTTGGCTAATAATCTTCCTTACTGTGGAGTAGTTAGCACAAAAGACCCAACGATTCCAAAAACGAATCATTGAGTCCTCTTTTATCCTTTATAGCTGAAACGTGTTAGAAAGAGCAACTTTCTCCGCTGCCATGTTTCTTGCGGTCCGGTTTGCGGCCACAAGAATGGTCAACACCCGTAACATCAAAGATTATTAGCGCTGTCGGCTAATAATCTTTCTTAATGTGGAGTAGTTAGCACAAAGACCCAACGATTCCAAAAACGAATCATTGGGTCTTTATGCTAATGCTCGAAAGCTATACGCTCTTTCTAACACTCTTTTTTACTTCAACAACTTTTCAGCTGCTGCCTTCAAGTCGGAATCATTCATATCTTCCCACTTTGCCGCCTGTTCAGATGTCTTATCAGTATTATGATTATTACTTTCCATGACTTTGTCCCACATTGCATCTCGCAATGGTGTTGCATCGTCACTCCAATCAAAAATATCTTTGGTTGCCGTGTCTAAAAGCGCGGTTTTTTCTACATAAGCTGTTGCTGCCATATCAAAAACCTCCAATTATATTTTTGGGTGAAGCACAACAATCCTCCGTAGCCACCAAGTACCACATTCAAATTGCTGTGTAGTCTGTCTTTTAGTTTAGATTACCCCAACACCCTTGTTATAACACTAATTTTGAAAACTGGCGCAAAAAAGCACTTTTTATTTTCAATGTTTCAAAAAAGCTTAATCGTTTTCCACCATGGAAATCGATTAAACCTTTTCTTAAAATTAAGCTTTCACAGCTTCGTCATCAAACAATGGTGTGTTAATTGTTTCGATATACTTAGCAGCTTGAGGTTTTGCATATAATTCTTCATCATCTTTCACAAATAACTTTAAACCTGCCAATTGTGTCATAGCAGATTTTACTGCTGCTGGTTCCAATCCGTCATTCACATACTTTAACTTAATGTGGCGTACCTTACCGAGACTGCTTACAAATTCCATATCTAATTGTTTCATAGTTGTATCCTCCTTGATTTTTCTGTACATAGTAGTTATGGGGGTGGGATTTAATTAATTTAGTTGTTTACAATTTTTTCTGTAGTGGTTACTGTAGCAAAATCAAATTTATCGTTTGAAACTGCTTCGAGTACATTGCCCAGGCCTTTAATTTGATCATCTGTGACAACCTCTGGCATATTAGCGAAGCTGCGTTTGAGACCATCTTCATGACCTTCTCCTGACATTGTTACTGCAACAGCAGTCTTTAACCAATTCTTTTCCATTTTGATATCCTCCAAGTTTTCGGTTCGTTTTAGTAAGTGTCGCGACGGCTTACATATACTAATAACGTTTCAGGATGCCAAATGTAAACAAAGAAATAAAAAAAGAATCAGAAATTTCTGATTCTCTAGTTTAGGCTGTTGATAAATCTAGCAAGAACGCCCTCATGATTGCGATCCCGCCTCCGTCACACTTAGAGATGCTCTTTTATCGACTTGCCTCGCTCACTTTACCTAAACGGATCATAAAACCTTCCCGCATTCACCCTAAACAAATAAATGCCTACCAGCACCACCAAGGCAATCACCAACAACGCCAAAAAGTCATTTCTTTTCATCGGCTTTTCCGCATACCAACTTCGCTTCTTCATCTTTCCAAATCTTCTAAGCTCCATCGCCTGACTAATCGTCTCAATTCGATCCAAACTCGTAAAAATCAGTGGCAACAAAATCTGGGCCGCCGCCTTCACCCGATGCGTCAACTTGCCCTTCCTTGAAATCTCATTTCCTCGCGCCTGCTGTGCCTTACTAATCTGACGATAATCATTCTGCACATCCGGAATATACCTCAACGCCAACGACACCGCATAACTAATTCGATAAGAAATCCCAATTCGATTCAAACTCGATGAAAATTCACTCGGATTCGTCGTCATCAAAAACACCAACGCCAACGGCACCGTAAAAATATATTTCAAAAACAAATTAAATTCATAAAACAACTGCTCCCACGTCAAATTGTAAGGGCCAACTCCTTGCCAAATCACATGTTCCGTCCCATACAAATGCACACCATACTGCGGACCAAACACATAGACCGCAATTAGATTTAAAACGGAAAACGCCGTAATAAAACTCAGGATAAACGAAACCTCACGAAACTTAATTCCTGACAACCTAAACAACGCCAATGAACAAATTGTGAGCACCAACAAAAAGCGCGTATCAAAACTAACCATCCCAATTACTGACAAAGCAATCAAACCAATTAATTTAGTGGTTCCCGTCAAACGATCCACAAAATTATCTCGTTGTTTGTAACCAATCAAAACGTTGTTATTCATTAGCCTGAACCACCTTTTCTTGGTTGATAAAACTGGCAATCAAAGCTTCCGGATCAACATCAATTCGTTGTGCCAAGGTAAACAAACTTGTTTCCACTAATGAAGCCTGTTTTAAGAGATCCAGATTAGCAAACAATTTCATCGGTTGGTCATCATACGCAATAACCCCATTGTTTAACACCACAACTCGATCAGTATATTCCATCATTAAATGCATATCATGGGTAATGAAAATAACAGAAATGCCAATTTTACGATTCAAATTCTGAATAAACGTCATCATTTCTGTATAATGCTGCCAATCTTGCCCAGCTGTTGGCTCATCTAAAATAAGCAATTCTGGATTTAAAACTAAAATTGCTGCAATGGTGACCCGCTTCTTCTGACCAAAACTTAGTGCAGAAATTGGCCAGTGCCGATATTCAAACAAGCCACAGACTTTCAACGTCTCATTCACACGTTTTTCAATTTCATCTGGTGCAATTCCGCGTAATGTGAGACCCAACGCCACTTCTTCAGAAACCACATTCTTGGAAATCATCATGTTCGGATCTTGGAGCACATACCCAATATGATCGGCGCGTTCCTTAATCGACGCCTCGTTAATTTTGTGACCATTTAGAATTAAGTCACCAGCACTCTGATGTAAAAAACCGGTTATGATGTTACTTAGCGTCGTTTTCCCGACACCGTTTCTTCCCACCAAACTCACCATTTCACCAGCATTGAGGCTTAAATTCAATTTATTTAATACTTGTTTCGAATCATAACTAAATGAAATATTCTTTGCTTGCAATATGGGAGTAGCGTCATTTTTCTGTTTTCGTGCAGATACTGGCTTAACCCACTGTTGCAGAGCCTGCGTTGTTTGTGCAGATAAGTTCACCCTATCCACACTATCTACATTTGACACCTGATTTAAATCAACACCCGCATACTTTAAGGCTGATAAGTACAGCGGTTCACGCAAGCCTAATTTAGCCAAAATGCCACTTTTTAATATTTCATCTGGTGTCTCATTTGCAACCAATCGGCCCTGATCAATCAAGATAAGGCGATCCACCGGTCTGTATAGCACATCTTCAATTCGATGTTCAATGATCACCGTTGTTGTTTCACCATTCTTTTGCATATCATCAATTAATTCAATTGATTCACGCCCTGCAACCGGATCCAAGCTAGCCAAAGGTTCATCAAATAGCAGAATTTTTCCTTCATCTACTAAAACTCCTGCCATCGAAACACGCTGTTTTTGACCACCAGAAATTTCTTGGGGATGATTGTTCAAAATAGCAGGAATTTTTAACCATTTGGCCCACTCACTGGCTTTCTGTTTTAAAACAGATTGCTTCGCACCATCATTTTCCAACGCAAAAGCGATGTCTTCAGCGACTGTCAGCCCCACAAACTGCGTATCCGGATCCTGTAAGACTGTGCCCACAAGCAAAGAAAGGTCAAAGATCGTTTGATCCGTGACCGATTCGCCGTTAATTAAGATTTTGCCACTTAGTCTTCCAGGATAAGCTGACGGAATTAAGCCGTTCATTAGCCGACTAATCGTTGTTTTACCGGAACCAGATGCTCCAGCAATCAGTACCTTTTCGCCAGGAAAAATGTCAAAGCTCAAATGCTGCAAAGTAGGTTCAGACTGACTTTGATATTGAAAACTCACGTCCTGAAAACTGATAATTGGTTTCTTCATAAAATTAAGACTCTTTCTTTAAACTACCTTTCTTAGAACGGGTTCGTGCATATGCTACCAAGAGAATTGTACCTAGAATTTCCACAGAAAGTGCATTACAAATTACCGATGTAATTCCCTGTAGATAAACTTTAGATGCTGGTTCTGAATAAACTAACACATCACCAGTTGGGGCAATGATTCCCCATACTAAAATAGCAATGAGAACCTGATATACATTAAACAATACTAACTTGCGCTTCGTTAAATCGCCATTTTCAATGTTTAGATATTTTCGTGTAAGACCAAATAAAATACCATAAATTCCATCGGCAACAATCCAAGTCCACCAAGGTTCACCCCAAGTTAAATCATTAAACATATGACCTAGAAAAGCAATTAAACCGCCTGCAATGGGACCAAAAATAGCACCCATTAACGCTAAGAATCCATAAGCTAAGTTAATGTTAGTGTCTGGCACACCGGTTGGAATAGGAATATAGCGCATCAACACAAAGAAAATTGCCGTTCCAATTCCGATTGCCACAACTGTTCTAACTGAAATTCCTTGTTTTTTGTTCATAAGTCTCTCTCCTTATACCCAAAATAGTTTTTAATTTTTGTTACCCAATAAAAAAACGCCCTTACTTCATTTCGAAGTAAAGGACGTTTGACCGCGGTACCACCTTTATTTGAACGCAAAAACGTTCATCTCAATTCATAAGGATTTTTACACCCGCAGCTAATTTATTTTCACCGCAACGCTCCCAGACCATCTTCAGTACCACTTCATTGCTAGTTTTCACTATCCTAGCTCTCTTTAAAATCCGCTTTGTACTTACTCATCTGTTCACAGCATTTTTTAATATTCTGAATAAGTTTGATAATACTCCAAAACGAACTTTATAACAAGTGCCTCTATTAAAAATTCGTAAAATAAGCTGACAAAAAGCAAACAATTTCTGTGCACGTTTCACCTTTATAGCCGAAACGTGTTTAAAAGAGCAGCTTCTTCCGCTTAGCATAAAGGCCCCCAACGATTCCAAAAACGAATCATTGGGGGCCTTTATGCTAATGCTCAGAAGCTAGACGCTCTTTGAAACACTCTAGTTTTTTCCAATCGTCTTATGACGAACAACTTTCTTCTCTGCTTCCACATCCGCATCCTTAAATCCGAAGAACCAAGTGCAAGCAAAGCCCACAACCAACGTCACAATTGTAGCAATCCAAAAGTTGATTTCATTACTTATACCGCCACCAAATCGCGCCGGCGTAAAGAATGATGGAAATCCAATAATTGAACCCGTAAATCCATACATATTAACATTCAACAATCCAGTCACCAAGCCACCAGCTGCCGCACCAATATTAGCAGTCAAGAACGCTCGTCCATACTTCAAGTTAATACCATAAATAGAAGGTTCCGTAATTCCAACAAACGCCGAAATCGCAGCAGCACCCGAAAGTTCCTTAATGGATGCAATCTTTGATTTAAGAAAAATCGCTAATACAGCAGCACCTTGCGCAACCATGGTCATTGAAACAATCGCATTTAAATAACTGTAACCCTTTGAAGCAATATCATTAGCTATCAAAGGTACAATCGCCCAGTGAAGTCCGAAAATAACCAAAATTTGATAGAAACCACCGATTAACAATCCGGCAATTGGATAGTTGAACTTCAATACAGCATCCAACACAATTGAAATTCCAGTACTAATCAAAGTAATAATTGGGCCAACCACAATCATAATCAAAGCAGAAACAATCATCACTTCAAACAACGGTACAAAAATCATCTGAAGAATTTGTGGAATCCATTTCTTCAACCAAATTTCAATGTAGTGTGCCATCCATGCACCCGCAATAATTGGGAAAATTGAGTAGGTGTAATTAACCATGTGAATTGGTAAACCAAACAAGTTCGTGTTTAAAGCCATCCCCAACAAATGTCCTGATACTTTAGTTCCGGTGGCAATTGAGAATAATGAAGGATAAATTAATACACCACCAATAATAGCCATGATCACGGGATCAGCCTTCAAACGTTGCGCAGCAGTAAAACCAACAATTACTGGTAAGAAATAAAATGCTGCATCGCCCATTGCTGAAATAATAATATATGTTTGCGAAGTAATCGTTGTCCAATGGAAGTAAACTGCCATTTGTAGTAATCCTTTTAAGATACCACTTGCAGCTAACAATCCAATAACAGGCATCATTGAGCCCGTAATTACACCAATTAAAGCATCAAAACCATCCTTAACTTTTTCAGTAAAATTACGATTATCTGGACCCTTTGCTGCAGCGGCCGTTTCTGCAACAGCAGCTTCAGTAGCATCAGGATCGGCAAACTCTTGACCAAGTTGCGCAATCACGGCATTGTAAACATCTGTAACTGCTGCACCGATAACAACTTGATATTGGCCCTGCGCATGACGAACTTCAATAACGCCATCCAAGCCCTTAATAACATCATCTTTTGCGAGACTTTCATCCTTTAAATAAAAACGAAGTCGCGTAATACAATGAATTAAACTTTTTATGTTTTCCTTACCACCAACATTTTCAATAATATCAGAAGCAAGTTTTGTGTAGTCCTTTGCCATTTTAAATACCTCCCTTACTATTTTACGGTAACTGAACCAATCTTATCTTTTGCGGTAGTTTTGCCTGTCTTTACATCAAGATGATCTAATTTATCAGCCGTATTCGTGAATACTACAATGATCACATCATCCAATTTAGCATCCCTTACTTGATCCAAATCAATCGTAGCTACCGAATCGCCACCATTGACAATATCACCAGGTTTTACATTAACTGTAAACGGTGCGCCTTTTAAATCAACGGTATCAACCCCCATGTGAATTAAAACTTCTAATCCATTTGCCATGGTCAATCCTAACGCATGCTTCGTACTTGCTACCATCGAAACTGTCCCGGCAACCGGACTCCTAATATGACCATCGCTTGGTTTTACACCTAAACCATCACCCATCGCCTTTTGAGCAAAAACGGGATCACTAACTTCACTTAAATCAATGACCTCACCATTCACCGGTGCATAAATTGAATCGTCATCAACAACCTTTTTCTTTTTTCCAAATCCAAACATTGGTATTCACTCCGTTTCAAATATTAAAGTTAAATTTTAAAATAACCACATTATGTTTTTTAAAGCGCTTTCTTAACAACAAAATCATCATACACCCTGTATATACATGTTGTCAACTTTTTTGACTAACTTTATTTATAACAAGTACTATCAAATAATAATTAAGTTTATTAATGTTTTTGTCTTGTCTATACTAGCCAGAATATGGTACTATGGAAGCGTTTTAGGAGATGAGCAATTATGCGAAATAAATACAGTGCAATTTATCATGATTTGGCCGATAAAATTATTCACCATATCTATCCTGTTGGAAGTTATTTACCGAGTGAGACTCAACTAGCACAATTATATGGAACTTCACGTGAAACCATTCGCAAAGCGTTGTCTGCATTGTTAACCAATGGTTTTATTCAAAAAATTCGTGGCAAAGGCTCTGTTGTTTTAAATTTAC
The DNA here is from genome assembly GCF_964062635.1 of Pediococcus ethanolidurans. Taxonomy (NCBI): domain Bacteria; kingdom Bacillati; phylum Bacillota; class Bacilli; order Lactobacillales; family Lactobacillaceae; genus Pediococcus; species Pediococcus ethanolidurans. The sequence continues at coordinate 781,456 of NZ_OZ061250.1, read as the reverse complement.
AACGCTTCAATTTTCCGGTTTCTGGAATAACCTCTTTTAAAGAATTAAATCAATCACAACATATGAACTCTTCCACTAAAGTTTTATGTATTGAAGATCAATATGTGCCACTTGAAAAATTTGATTATCAATCAGATTCAGATCTAGCTGCTACCTATGTTGAACGGTTACGAATCGTTAACGACGAGCCAATTGTGCTAGATCGCGATTATATTCTTAAAGATTGTGTTTCCAAAATTCCATATGAAGTTGCGGCCGACTCTTTATACGCCTACTTTGAAGGTAAGTTAGGTCTCAAAATTAGCTACGCCACTAAAACCATTACGGTTGAGCATCCCACAAAAGAAGAAACTCAGTTGCTGGCTTTAGAACCACATCAAGATGTCGTGGTTGTGCGTAGTCAAACTTATTTGGAAGATACCACCTTATTTCAATTTACAGAATCTATTCATCGCCCTGATAAGTTCAACTTTGTGGACTTTGCGCGACGACAAAAAATCAATTAAAAAGTAGTTCAGCTACTTTACATTAAGGAGTGCTTAAAATGAGTTTTCAAGATAAAGTAATCTATCAAATTTATCCTAAATCCTTTTACGATAGTAATGGCGATGGTATCGGTGATCTACGAGGTATCATTCAAAAAATTCCTTACATCGCTAAGTTAAACATCGATATGATTTGGTTTAATCCTTTTTTTGTTTCACCACAAAATGATAATGGTTATGACATTGCTGATTATTACAAGGTTGATCCAACTTTTGGAACCATGGCCGATTTTGAAGAATTGGCAGCCAAACTAAAAGAACACCATATTAGTATTATGCTGGATATGGTGTTAAATCACACCTCAACTGCTCATGAATGGTTTCAAAAAGCCTTGGCCGGTGATAAAAAGTATCAAGCTTTTTATTACATCCGTGATCCAAAACCAAATGGTGATTTACCGACCAACTGGGAATCTAAGTTTGGCGGTCCAGCATGGGCGAAGTTTGGCAATACCGGAAAATATTATTTACATCTCTATGATCCGACCCAAGCTGATTTAGATTGGCATAATCCAGAAGTTCGTCAGGAACTTTTTAAAGTCATCAACTTTTGGCAAGCGAAGGGTGTTCAAGGTTTTCGTTTTGATGTCATTAATGTCACGGGTAAGGAAACTAAGTTGGTTGATGCACCGGCAAATGTTGCCAGCAAGACGCTTTACACCGATACACCAATCGTGCAAGACTACTTAAAAGAAATGAATCGTGCTAGTTTTGGCAAAGATCCCGATGCCATTACAGTCGGCGAAATGTCATCTACCTCCATTCCTAATAGCGTGCAGTATACATTACCAGCTAACCACGAATTAACTATGGTTTTCACTTTCCATCATTTGAAAGTCGATTATGCCAACGGTGAAAAATGGACCAAAACACCATTTGATTTCATGAAACTCAAACAAATTTTGACCGAGTGGCAACTTGGAATGGCCAAGGGCGGCGGTTGGAACGCCCTCTTCTGGAATAACCACGATCAACCGCGCGCAATTAATCGCTTTGGTGATCCTGTTCATTACCGTGCAAAGTCTGCAGAAATGTTGGCCACTACCATGCACTTGCTGCGAGGAACACCTTATATTTATATGGGTGAAGAAATTGGGATGAGCGATCCTGATTATCAATCGATGAATGATTACGTTGATATTGAATGTAAAAATGCTTATAAAGAGCTGCTAGCTGCTGGAAAAACACCGGCTGAAGCTTTTGAAATCGTCAAAACAAAATCACGTGATAATAGTCGAACACCAATGCAATGGGATAGTTCCGAATACGCCGGCTTTTCTAAGCATAAGCCGTGGTTAATGCCTACGAATCAAGCAGAAGTTAACGTTGCTGATGAATTAGCTCATGGTGAAATCTTTACCTATTATCAGAAGTTAATTATCTTACGAAAAACACAACCCATCATTTCGGTGGGTGATTTCAAACCTCTGTTAGAAACCGATCGTCAGGTTTTTGCTTATTTACGGAAGTATAAAGATCAAACTTTAGTCGTATTAAATAATTTTTATGGTGAAACAACCTCGGTTCAATTACCCGATTCTTTGATTAAACGTCAAGCTAAACTCTTAATCTCGAATTATGCAGCACGAATCAATTTCACCTCCAAAATTGAACTTAAGCCTTATCAATCAGTGGCCTTCTTATTAAATTAATAAAAATCTCCAGTTATAAAGTGAACCCCCAAGGTTGGACAGAAAAATCCAATTTTGGGGGTTTCATTTATGAGTAAATTTAATTTCGATTTTAAAGTTAAGATTGTCACCGAGTATTTAAGTGGTCAGGCAGCTTATTCACTAGCGAGAAAGTATGGGATTGGCAGCAAGGCTACCGTTTCAATTTGGATTCAGCGATTTGAAAGATTTGGTATTAAAGGACTTCAGCCAAAAGCCATGGACTTAGAATACACTAGTCAGTTTAAAGTTGATGTATTAAACTGGAGGAAACAAAATCAGGCCTCACTTCCAGTAACCGCCTTACACTTTAATTTATCCTCGCCAAGTACAATTTGGCAATGGGAAAAGCGATTTGAGACATTAGGAATTAAAGGGCTTGAGCGAAAGCGAGGCAACTCGAAAAATATGGCAAAACACAAGAATGAGAACGCTAAACCAGTTGTCCAAAAGGACAACTCAACAACAAAAGATACTTTAAAGCAACTCCAAAAAGAGAATCAAATGTTGAAGATTGAGAATGAATACTTAAAAAAATTAGAAGCCTTAGCTCGGAAAAAATCAGCACAAAGGAAATCTCGAAAATAGCGACTGAGTTGAGGCAAATATTCCAAGTATCAATTAAATTGATTCTCAAAGTAATTAAAATACCGCGTAGCACGTATTACTACACTCGAAATCATGAAGGTCGAAAATTCAATGACGATCAAGTTATTCAAGCAATTGATGAAATTCGACAACAAGATTTAAAATACACAAAGAAGTACGGGTACCGTCGAATTACAAGTGCTCTGCATGATTTAGGATTTCAGATAAATCACAAGCGGGTTTTACGTATTATGCAAGAACATGCCTGGATATGTCATGCCTTTAATCGCCAAACTCGTAAATATAACTCGTATAAAGGATTAGTTGGTAGGATTGCCCCTAATCGGTTAAAGCGTCGCTTTAAGACCGACAGACCCTATCAAAAACTTGTAGCAGACGTCAGTGAATTTCGATATGGATCTATGGGAACAAATGAACGCGTTTATTTGGAACCGGTACTAGATTTATTCTCTGGAGAAATTTTAGCATTTAATATAAGTGAACATCCAACAGTTGAATTCGCCATTAAACCGCTCAAAGAAGCTTTAGAAGGACTTCCGGCACTAAATTATCGGACAACAGTTCATACTGACCAAGGCTTTCAGTATCAACATCGCCAATGGCGAACGCTCTTGAAAGAACATCATGCATTCCAAAGTATGTCTCGTAAAGCGACTTGCCTTGATAATGCAGTAATGGAGTCATTCTTTCATATTATGAAAGCAGAAATGATGGATGAACATTTTGAAGATAAAACTAGCCTAATTCAAGCAATGAAAGATTGGATAGACTTCTATAACAACCGTCGTATCAAAACAAAATTAAACGGCAAGCCCCCGGTAAAATACCGAGAACTCGCCGTTCAAAAAGCAGCTTAACAATTTGTCCAATTTTAAGGGTTCACTTCATTACCAAAAAAGGTAATTGGAGATTTTTATTTAACAAACATAAAGATTGCGGTAAAAAAGATATTAGCAATAACCACCGGCACAGTTAGGACAGCAATATTCCATCCCACTCCGAGTACGATTATTAAACCAAGTATTCCAAGCAAATAAATCCATTTTTTATACTTCAGTTGTTGAGGGATAAACAATCCAACCGTTTCAAATATCATAACGATACAAGACATATAGTACAAAATATCGAACCACTCAAAATAGCCACTCTCCGGTGAACCACCATGACCAAGTCCCCAGTCAAAGAAGTACAATGCCAACAAATAAAGCGAAACCAAAACAGCAATAATTTTTAACATGTAGTTAAGATATTTTGACGATTTTAGCAAAGCTTTTCACGTCACTTTCTACGTAAATGCGAATACAAAACCAACAAAGCTGATGATAAGCGGTATCAATAAATGTGGCCAAGTCAACGCTAACCAAAAAACAGCTAAAATAATATTTAACACTGCCACAACGTTTACAATTCTTTGTGGCTTCCACTTTTTTGAAAACCACATCCATATGACTTCAAGTAATAATGTAAAAGCTATCAAATACATACCAATATCAGTTAAACGAAAATAACTCCATTCATAATGATCGGCATGGTCAATACCCCACCCAAAATAGCCTATAAATACTATAAATAGTGACACTAGTGTTGCTATAAATCTCAGTAAATAAGAGAATGCTTTATCTATTTTCAACATCACATCATCTTTTTATATTTGATATAGATACTTCCAGAAATCAAAAATAACACGATTCCCGCTAAAGGAGTTATCTGACTTTCACCAGTTGCTGGCAATTTGCGACTGGTGCTTTTTTTCACCGCTTTTGGTTTGTTGACGAGTTGTTTAGGATTAACCGATTTCTTAGTTTTTGAAGTTGAAGTTGCTGCCACAAAAGCCTTCAAGTCACCATTTTTCAAAGCCTGTTTGGCTACCTGATTCAAGCTGAGTTTACCCTGATTTATCTTAACAGCTCCATGGACAGTAAAGGACTGCCGTTTATACTGATTTCCAGTAATTAGTGTGGTTGTGATCTTTTTTTGAGCGCCAACTTGATAAACAAGATACTGATTCTGACTTAACTTAAAAATATAGCCTGAGTTGGGAGCTTTTGTAATAATCCTAGTACTCAAAACATCCTTAGTTTTATTTCGTAACGTTACTTGCAACTTATTTTTATTGATGGTTAACGTGGTCAAAATATCTCCATTAGGCCAAGTTTGCGCAACCTGAGTTGGTGGAATGCCTGGTCCTTCTTCAGAAACATCTGATTTTACCCCATCTTTAACAGTTGTAAGGACACTTGTAATATGACCGCTTGGACTCGTTAATGAACCATCAGTTTGATAATTTCTGCCTTTAACAATTCTTTGGATTCGTATATACCCATCTGGTAATACCGAAGTTTGCGTTTGCGTTTTTCTGGTAGAAACAACTTGCACCGTTTCGTTCCGTTTTAAAGTTTTAAGTTGTTTGAAAGCGACAATTGTATATTTACTTTTGCTTGTACCTACTCGGTAAACACCATTATTGTTCACAATGACCGCTATTTTTTCACCATTGGGATACGTTTGAATCACATCGGTTAAACGTCCCAGAATTATTTCCGAAACCGTCACTGATTTGTCAGAACTAAACACCACATCGTTCATCGTTTGCGTATATCTTAATGTAATTATTTTGTTCTTTAACGGATACTGACCAGTCAAGATGGACGGACTACTAATCAAAGTTTCACCGTCGGACTTTAATGGTTTTATCTTGTAAGTATCTCCATAGTAACCCGTAACGGATCGTTTAATCCCCTGTTCTTCATCAAGATTATTTTTCCAGTCGTCAATATCATGAATGGTTAGTTTTACTTTGACACCATGATATGTAAAAACGATTGCCGCATGATTGACCGAATACTGACCGATCACATTTTGTGTTGTTTTTAACCGGTAGCCTTTAATTGTTTTTTTAAGTTTGTTGCATTGTACTTTGTTCCAACTTTACCGCTCAAAACCTTTTCTGCAGCAATGGGTTGATTATTTTGATTCACATACTTTACAACAATCGTTGCATTAGTAATTGCCTTACTTGTGGTTGTGGCCGCCGAACTACTAGTTTGTTTAATGGAGCTAGCAGAACTAGCTGTGACACTTGAACTGGCAGAACTTGTTGCATCAGTTTGGGCATGGATTGGCACTCCTAAAATCAGCACAAAACTCAGCAGGGATAAGCATGTAAGCCATACTTTTTGATAAATTCGTTGTTTAAACATTAAACTCACCCGCCTTTCTAAAAACGGTGATGTGTTAACTTAATGGTCCTGATATTTATTAGTATTAGTAATAATACTGCCAACATAATGAAAAACAATTACCAAAAAGACGATACCAATGATTCCGAACCAAAAGTCTGGTCGAAACAGTCGTACTTGTTTAGCTAAAACAGAATCCATAATTTGCAAAAGAACCACAGTCACAAAAACGCCTATAAAAGTAGTTGAAATTCGGTTAAAATACTTAGCTAGTTCAGATTTTTGTAAATGAAAATAAGCTTTCATACCTGTTGCAAATTGATACAATGCATACCAGATCAGTGCATATTGAATAATAAGTATCAAACAATAACTAATTGCAAACGGGTAATTGGTATGCAACCCACTAGTACTAATCGAAAAGTTAAACGGGTTTAAAATTGTGTACATGTTTGAATAACCCTTGAACGAATGAAGAATGTCTCCTGTAAAGTAATTCCAAACACCGCTAACCTTTTGCCAACCAGTTACTAAAACTAGAAATTCTAAAAAACACATGCCACTTAATAAATATTTATCGTATTTTTCGCGCAATTTGTATCCCCCTATGGTTCACCATTCATAAACATAATTCCCAATCGTTGAAAAATAAAAAGGTCCTAATCTAGTAATCTGAATGTCAATATCGCCTACGCCCGAAATTTTAATATTGGGATGGTGTGGTTTAATTGTCGTTGAACCACGCTGCTGTAGTTCATTTTTATGCTTAGTTGTTAACCCAATGTGGGTTTTAAGTGCTGAATTAAACGTTGAATATCCGTTAATCGCAAAACGAGCACTTAAATTTGGCGACATTAAACAAAGTACGAAAACAACTGCAAAAGTCCAAGTAATGAGACTTGTATGTTTTAAGGAGCGGTCGTGATTACAAATAATGACGGCCAGATACACATTACAAATCAGAACAGTAATCACACTGAATACACTAGTTGACAGCAGATAAATCGGTGGATTGGAAGCTACGGTAGCCAGAATCAACCAGATTAGCGCTGTTAAATTCAATTCACGACGTTTAAATAAAGTCATCAGCAATAAAACCGTGATTCCGATAAGGGGCGCAAAAGAAAGTACCATCACTCCCATGAACATGAACGGAAAATTAACACCAGAATAAAGAATCGTTGCTCGTAACTCCCATAAAATATTTAATCCCAGCCAAATACCAAGGTACATCAATAGTCTTAAATATCGATTCTGCACTGGCACCATCTCCCTATGTAAACCGTTTCCATTTACCTAAATATTAGCACTTCGCACAAGTAAAACAACTATAAACTAGGTTATCTTATTATTTTCCACGAAGCCTCAAATAAGTAAAAAAACCATTTATTCATTAATAGAATAAACAGTCCTAACAACTACTTTATAGATTGGGATGGTTGCCGATTGGCAAGTGCCAAGATAAACACTGTGCTCAAAATCAGCACCGTTCCAATTGTTTCCACAATTCCAAACGCTAAATTCAAGAAGATAACTGAAAAAATTGTTGCCGCCAAAGGTTCGAAGGCATCCAGTAGCCCTGTAGCGGTGGCCGAAATATAAGCCAAACTTTCTAAGTAAATGAAATAGGCAATTACTGAACCAAATATAACAATGAATAAGTAACCCGCCCAGCCCAATAAATCAAATTTAGGGACGTCACGCCAAACTGGCTGGACAAACATAAACAAAATTGCACCAATTACCATGGACCATGCCGAAACCGACAACGAACCATATTGATCCAAAATTTTTGCTGGTAATAAAACGTAAGCCGCAGCCGCCACTCCCGTCATGACACCCCAAAACAAAGCAGCTGGAGAAATTGTTAGTTTAGTTGGATTACCACCAGTAATTAATAAAAAGGTTCCCACCAAAGCTGCAACAATCGCCCACACATCACCACGACGCGGTACTTTCTTATATCGAAAAATGGTAAAAACCACAATAAACACTGGTGATAAAAACTGAAGTATTGTGGCAGTTGCCGCATTACCAACTTCCACGGCTTTGTAATACACTGCTTGCATAGCTGTCATCCCAAAGATAGTATAAATTACTAACTGAACGAGTGCTTTTTTATCATGCCAAATAGAAAACAACTTTGGCCGTTTTTTCGTCTGCAACCACCCAAACACCAGTAAAATCAAACCGCTAAATAGCATTTTCGAACTAATTAGCCATCCTAATTTCAAGTTGTGGTTCGAAAATAGTAACTGTGCAATTGGACCGGATATTCCCCAGCATATTGCGCCAATTGACGCATACAAAATTCCCCGTGTTGACCTACTCATGCTTTTGTCCCCCATCAAGACTCTCAAAATTATGATTTATGCTTCTAATTATCTGACTATTAGAGAGTCAACGCAATGGTGATTTGAAAGAAAATAGGAACGGTTAGTACGCACATTCGATAAGACAAAAATAATCGTGAGCATGTTTTTTTGCTGAACTCTAGGACCGCTCGACAAAACAAGTGTAAATAAATAAGCATGCTTCCAGCGGGGAATTCTCCCCGCATCCAGCATTTCCTTGCCCTGCTTTTTTCCTCTGAGCTCTAGGACCGCTCGACAAAACAAAAGGCAGATTCTAAGCACGATTACTGCGGGAGTTCTCCCGCATACATCGCACTTAGAATCTGTCTTTTACCGTTTTGTCTCGCGCACTAATATCTCAATATTCCCGCCGCCACCTTATCCGTCGGCATATCTTCCGTATCCAACAACACCACGCGTCCCGCACTCTGCATCGTCTTGTCCACCACATCATTTATCAAATTATTATCTAGCGCCTTCGCAGACTTCGTATCCAACTTGCCCTCTTCATCAATCATACCCACTACCGTCGTATCATTTCTCACAAACAACGTATCAATCTGACCAGCCACCGCACATCTTACCAACTCGCGCATATCACTCGTCGCCTTATTCTTATCCTTAGCCGTCTCATATCGCTGCTTTTGCACATCCATAATCTGCTCAAACCACCTATGCGCTACCGGCCGCATCTTATCTTCCAACTGATTTATTCCCAATCCACTTGGTGACTCCTCAATCTTCAAATGATGCGACAAGTTCTGATTTTTTGACAATTGACGGAATTTGGCCTGATTCTCTGGCAATGCAAACACAATTGTCATCAAACCCTCCGGATGCGCAAAATTAGTTGTCACATACTGATCAACCATTTGATAATAATTAACCTGGTCATTCGTAACTTCTTGGCTCTTTTCGTTATGTCCATGATAAGCTACCGCCACATCACCACCGTGACTTGACGCCCCTCTAAACGTAACCTCACCGCCAACTAACTCATTATCACCTAACGCCTGTTTCAAAGTTTTTGGTGCGTCTTCATCAAGGCGAACCTTTTGTAATTCGTAACCATTGCCACGATAAAGTTCAAATGAGGTCTGGTTCAGGGCAATTAATAAGTATTCAAATTTCATTTGTAATTCTTGAATGATTGGCAACACATTCGGTTGACGAGAAACCGAAACTTGATTTGTATAATCTTCCGATAATTGGAAGGTCTCTACTTGATCCATATTGCCAATTAATGCTGTTGAACGTCCTTTGCTATTTAACCAGAAACTATTATCATCGCCATAAATTTCAAATTTACTTAAATAAGTTTCATGGTTAAGTTCAGGAAACATCTTGGTAAGTCGATCCTTTGCTTCTTTCATCAAGTTCTTAAAAGTGATCTTCGTATGTTGAATCTCTTTTAAATCGGTCGGATTGTTCACAATCATTGTGACAAACGGGCCATTGTCTGAACTCAATAAATCGTATAAATCATTTCTGTTAATTCGCATAGGTCATTCCTCCAGTATGAATATTAGATATGAAAGCCTTTTCTACATCTGTTTCAAGCATATCATGAATAGCAAAAAATATCCAGTATGGTTATAACTTTCATAAGCAAAAAATTATCTCTAACCAAATGAAAGTCTAACTTTCAACTTACTGAAACAACTCAAAGTGAGCTTTCAAATATTTACCAGTTTCGCTTTTAGCTGTGTTGGCAACTTCTTGCGGTGTTCCAGATGCAATAATTTGACCCCCTAATTGACCGCCTTTAGGCCCAAGATCAACCACATAATCGGCATTCGCAATCACGTCAAGGTCATGTTCAATGATAATAATGGTAGCTCCTTGATCAATCAAACGATCAAACACATGAATTAGTGTTTGAATATCCAGGGGATGCAATCCCACAGATGGTTCATCAAAAACAAATAAGGTTCCACTTTGTTTGCGTCCCATTTGTGAAACTAACTTCAACCGCTGAGCTTCACCGCCGGAAAGAATTGGTGTACTTTCACCTAAAACTAAGTAACCCAGTCCCATTTCATTCAGTTTTTCTAGAATGGTACTGATTGCTGGAACCTCTTTGAAAATAGGTAACGCGTGTTCCACATCTAATGCTAAAATATCAGCAATACTGTAATCATGCCACTTTACCGCTAAAGTTTCGTCATTATAACGTTTGCCATGACACACGGGACACGTTTCGACCATGTCCGGTAAGTATTGAATATCGAGCGAAATTGTTCCTGTACCCTTACAATTTGGACAAGCGCCTGACCCGACATTGTATGAAAAATGACTTGCCGTCCATTTTCTTTGTTTAGCTTCAGCTGTGTTCGCAAATAAAACCCGCAAAGTATCCAGAATGCCAGAATAGGTAGCTACCGTTGAACGCACATTTTTTCCAACTGGCACAGAATCAACCATCACAACGCGATGAATATGGGCACGGTCCAAATGTGTGACGTGCTTTGGTAACGGCTGCTTTTTAATGGCGGCTTTGATGGCCGGAATTAAACTATCCAAAATTAACGTCGTTTTCCCAGCCCCTGAATAACCTGACACAACGCTGAGACGTCCTTTAGGAAAGTGAGCCGTCACGTTATGCAAATTATAGCGATCAGAGACTTCAACCGCGATGTCGCCTTTATCAAACAATCGTTTCTGAGAAACTTGTTTGCGAACTAATAATTTAGCTGTTCCATTTAAAAAAGGAGCAATCAGTGAATTTGAACTTTTTTGAATGGTAGGAACTGTTCCGTGATCAATAACGGTACCCCCATTTTTACCAGCTCCAGGACCAATTTCAATCACATAATCAGCCGCTGAAATAATGCGTGTATCATGATCAACAACGACTAATGAATTACCCTGGGCCACAAGTTGGTGTAAGATTTTGATTAAACCACTCACGTTGGCCGGGTGTAATCCGACTGATGGTTCATCCAGCACATAAAGCACACCGGTGGTTTGACTTCGTAACGTTCGGCCAAGCTGAATTCGTTGCAGTTCACCAGTCGACAAAGTATCACCAGCACGATCTAACGTTAAATAGTCTAAGCCTAAATCCAATACTGGCTGAAGGCTGTCTTTCAATTCACCAACCAAACTAGCGCCTAAAACCTGTACCTGTTTAGGTAACCATGGCACAATTTTTGGAATAAATTGCGTTAATTCGGTAATGGTCATCTTAGAAACTTCCGCGATATTTTTATCAGCTAACTTGGTTGCCAATAGTTTAGGTGCAAATCGACTGCCATGACAGGTTGGACACACATCAAAGGAATAAAACCGATTTAAACGGGTAATTGCCCGTTCATTAGTGGTGGTGGCTAAACTATCTTCAACTGCTGCATACGCATTTTCAAATTGCGCATTATCCATATGGAAAATCTTGCCCGTTTTTGACGGAATATTAATCGCGTATTTTTTATTTGCACCATGCCAAACTTGTTCTTGATCTTTGGGGCTCATCTGATTAAAGGGCGTGTCAATTGGAATGCCAATTTGTTCCGCCACATAAATCATAAAATTACGGCCTGGCAAACGCCATGAAGCAACCGCACCTTCTCGCAAAGTTTTGGTTTGATCAGGGATGAGACGTTCTTTTACAATTTGACGAACTTTACCAATCCCATTACACGTTGGACAAGCGCCTTCGGAATTAAAGGCAAAGCTTTCAGCGCCAGGTGCCATAAACTTCACACCACACGTTGGGCAAATCACATAACCCATATTTTCGGCTACTTCCAATGTCGGTGGAACTCGATGCCCATTAGGACAGACATGGGATCCCAACCGAGAAAACATCAGGCGCAAGACATTTAAACTTTCTGTCATCGTACCCACTGTAGAGCGGATACCAGGTACCGTGGGTCGTTGGCGCAACGCCAAAGCAGAGGGTAGATATTTTACTTCATCCACGTTAGCCTTTCCAACTTGGCTAATACGACGGCGGGTGTATGTCGATAAAGAATTCAAGTATCGGCGCGCACCTTCAGCATAAAGGACACCCATTGCCAACGAAGATTTTCCTGATCCAGATTTACCCGTAATCGCTACAAATGCGTTTAAGGGAATCGTCACGTTGAGATTCTTTAAATTGTTAACATGTGCTCCCATCACCTCGATGTTATCAGGGATGGTTTCTTTATGTTGAATTGCCATTTAGAACGCCTCTTCTTTCTGTTCATTTCTCTTTCAGTATAACGCGCTGAAATCATTGGCCATAACAAAAGCACATTCTGAAGTTCAGATTGAACTTCAGAATGTGCTGGGAAAACAACTTTTCTTATACTAATTAAATCACTGTAATTAATGCTACTACAGCTACAATTGCAGCTACTCCTGCCAATAATTTGTTGACCTGCCATTTTTTAAACGCATAGTATACCCCAACGAGCATGACAATAAATGACGCAAGCAAAACCCATAATCCCATCTAAATCACCCTCCAAATCAAACTCTGAACAAAGCTAATATTAAAAACATATAAATAATTTCTACTACCGCGACTGAAAAAGTTAGTAAAACGCCTACTAGTCTTTTAAAAAAGTTACCTTGAAATCTCGGTAAAAACTCAAAGTATGTCCCGATTCCTATAATTCCGGTTCCCGCAACACCGATTCCAAATTCTTGTCTTAAAATCGTTAACCAAGGCCCTACTGCAAGGCAAAGCACTGCAAAATAGAGAGCATATTTTAATGTCTTGAAATTTGATCCTTTTTCACTCATTGATATGACCATCCTTAAAACTGTTTCCTAATTTGGTTTGGTTATTTGTTTGTTTGTTTGTTTGTTTAAGTACTCATACTCTCAGAAACTATAGCTGTTATAGCGATCCCTAACGTAAAAATCCTAAGATTTTTAGCCGCTACTAGTGCTTTAGAAAGTGTACTATTAAAATATATATAAATATATCCGTTCTTTTTTACAACTTTTGTTTTACCCTTACCAAATTTAATCAAACTTTTTTTGCTTCTTAACAATTGAGGCACAATATTTGAACTCGGCATGTAAGCATCGCTGGATATAGATACACTATTCTTCATAAATACTGTATTAGTTACATTCACAGCATCATTTGCACTTGTTCTAGGTGATAAAGCATTTTGAATTATGGTATAAGCTTGCTTGTTCATATTTTGAGAATTGTCTTTCATAATTTGTTCAAGAGCCTGATTACTAACATAATAAGTAGTTGAATTTTTATTTCTTTTTATTTTAGTTGGATGATTCTTAAAAATCCTTTTATCCACTTTAGCTTTATGACTATCGAATTTTGATTCCGGTATCTCAACGTCCTTCATTTTTCCATTGATTTGTTCTGTTGGAAGAACAATCTTTTTATTTTCTTGAGTTTCATCAGCATGAGCTTTTATTTCATTTAAAGAATTACCAAATGCTGAAAACATGCTTAAAGTTAGCACACCCAACAAAAAATAGATATTAGTCCTTACCCAAATACTACCATTACTTTTGTTCATGTTCATTGTCTCCTCTTTTTGTTTTTGTTAGCTAACACCTAGAATTATGATAAAACTACGGATATTTGAGAAGAACGCAACAGTTTACACACTGTCACTAATGGTTTACATTGAGGTGTTTTTGGTATAAATTCAGTAGTATTAGAAAGAAATCGAGGAAAATTACAATGTCAATTGCACTACAATTAAAACAAGCCAGAGAAAATAGCGGCTATTCACAAAACGAAGTGGCCACTATCTTACATATTTCCAGGCAATCCATTTCAAAATGGGAAAATGAACGTGCTTATCCAGACTTAGATAATCTGATTGATTTAAGTAATGTTTACAAAGTTTCATTAGATGACCTCATCAGAGAAAAGAAGGAGCTTAAAGAAAAGTTGAACCTGACCGATGCCCAAATTAATGAGCAACGAAAAAAGCTTAGTACCGTTAATACTAAGCTTTATCAAAATACTGATGAAGGGCTTATTTTGTTAATCGTTTCACTGATAAGTACCATGATTCCACCTGTAGGTATTTTTGTTCCCATGTATGTCTTGTGGCGAAACAACAAATACAATAGTTTATACAAAACCATTATGCTTGTTAGCATTATTGCAATCCTCGTCAGTCTCACTAATTCTTTTGTCATTTTTTCAGATCTTTTTCTAAACCTGGGTACTAATACGGTTTACCCAACTAAATGACTCTAATGTGTGGCTTCCCTTTAACTAGATTTACCTGCAGCTCAGCATGATAATAAATGTTAGCGACTTTACGTGTAATATACAGAGCGCAAATTGCAAGAACAAGTTAGCCACCCCGCAGGCGAAGTTGAGGGGCATGTCAGAATATCTATTGAAGATTGGAATAAATGATTAAGCAATGCGAGTTTTGCGAGCGCGCGCTGCTTCAATCTGAAAAGCTTTTTCAGGTGTTTGGTACTTTAAGATACGTCGTGGTAGTTGGTTGAGACGTGCTTCAACCAGGGCAACAGTCTTAGGACTAATTGTATCTAATGAATATCCTTTAGGTAAATAACGTCTAATCATGCGGTTATGAGTTTCATTGGTTCCTCGTTCAGAAGAACTATACGGATGGGCATAATAGATATCAGCAATGCCAGTTAAAGCTTCTTCCAAGGTTGTGAACTCCGTTCCATTGTCAGCGGTAACGGATTTGATCAGATCACCAAATTCAGCACAAATCCCTTTAATGGCATAGGCTACGGAGTCAGCATCTTTGCCTTCAATCAAACGAATAAAGTCAAAACGAGTTTTACGTTCAGTGAAGGTCAATAGGACACTTTCATGGCCACTACGTTTACCAACCACGGTATCAATTTCAAAGTGGCCAAATTCATTGCGCTTGTCGACACGCTTAGGTCGTTCTTCAATACTTTTACCAATCAAACGTCGATGTTTATGCGACCAGTGATGTTTCGTACGCCGTTTGGTTTTCTCAAGCAAATCAAGATTGCGGATTTCTAATAATTGCGCATCAATATAGTTATAGAGGGTCTTAGTGCAGACCATCTCTGTACGCTTAAATAAATGATGTTTGTGGGCGAAGCCAACTGCTGCATCAGGTGACCAATGATCTTGATGGAAATGATCATCAAAGTAGGCCAAAAAATTAGTAATGTGTTTGAATTTTAATGGTCGATGACAGTGCTGACGATTCATTTCATAACGAATTTGAGCTGTATCAGGAGCATAGATATTGAAGTACTGTTCTTTACCATTAATCTTCTTTACCTGTTGAACACAGCCACGTTTGAGTTCGTTATTGATAGTTTGATGGCAAACACCAAGTTCCGTCGCAATTTGACGAGCAGATTTGCCTGCAGCAAGCAATCCCGCAATTTTTCCACGTTCAATTGGTGTTAAATGATGACCCTTTGAGTGAGATATGGTAAGCTGTTCTTGCGCCAAGACGAAAACCTCTTTCATTGTTTAGTGTAGGAACTTCAATGATACCTGATTTTTTCGTCTTGGTGTCTTTTTATTTGACCATTTTTACAAGGTGGCTAACTTGATTATAAAATCTGCGGTAATATACAGAGTCACTCTTTTTGTAGAATTAATTTTTAATTTTTTTGATGTGATTTTACCAATTCGAGCGCTAACTCGAGCATTTGATGCACTTTTAATTTTTCCTTTTACAACGTTGATTTTATAACTTGCATTCCAAGAAGCCACATTATTATGAACTATTGTAAACGACTTTGCATTCGCGTTATGCCCAGGCACTAACAATAAAAACACCAATCCAATAAGTATACCTAAATAAATTTTTTTCATAACTTTAACCTCCTGCCTTGAGGTTAAAGTTATTGATATACATAGATAAGAAGCCAGTGGTTGCGCACTGTAACCTAATAGTTTACATGCAAAAAAAGGAGTAACATACAATTAAATAATTGCTTATTGCTCCTGGTCTCCTATATATTGAAGTTCAATTTAACACACTCTTTCTACGAACAGATCATGTAAAATCTTCAGGGTGAATTTGGTACTCGTAGTCTTGAAGATTTTTTTGTGTCCTTAACTTTTTTTGTGTATAAAAATAGTTTTCCACCGGTCAGGGTGAAAAACTATAATTATTATATTAATTGCCTTTTATTTTCTGCGATTACGGTTATTAAGTCCATATACAGGAATTGTGCAATAATTAATGGAACGATATAAGACTAATTATTATTACGTAGCACACGCGACGGAGATAATAACCTATACCAAACAAAAGCAGTAATTGTAAGCAACTAGTTACAGCATGTAAACTGTTGCGTTCTTCCTATATATACTTAATTTCTTCATAATTTAAGTTGTTAGCTAACAACATTATTTAACATCTGGGGGAAATATTGTGAAAAATAAGATCTTAAGTAGGCTAGTAATTGCTTTTTTAAGTTTAATGCTTATTGTGCAAGTATTCCTGTATCAGTAATGCCTTTTTCACCAAAGGTTGTTCATGCTTCAAGTAAACGGTACTACCATAATCACCCTGGCTATACTTGCTATAAAATGAATTATCATGTTAGTTACAAAACTTGCAAAAAATTGAAGAGTAATTATAAAAAGCTCAAAACACCCGCTGCTATCGCAAGTTTAATTCCAATCGGAGGTGTTACTGGTTGGATTGTCAGTAATACGTTTGGCAGTTCTGTGGCAGCATTAAAAGTTTTTGTTAAAGCTGTCAATAAAAAGAAAGGTGTACAATTACGATATATTGCACATTTCAGTAACTACTCTACAGCAACTTATTCAAGTAATTTTCACTACACTATTAAATAGAAAAATTGGTGATTAATATGAATATGAAGTCTAAATTAACTAAAGTTTCTTTTGTACTTACAGTTTTATGTTTGTTATATGGTTTAACACTTTTATTTGTTTTTAAAATGAATTTGGGTAAATTTTTAGTTTTCTTTTTACCAATCTCTCTGATTGCAGCACTTCTACGTTCATTGGTAAAAGCCAGAATCAATCAAGATAATCATTAATTACTTAAGCTTTAGGGAAACATTATATTCAAATATTACCGGATACGTAAAACTATTGATGACAAAATTACTAAGGGCGGAGGTAATATCATTGCTAGATTATTTTAAAGAAATTTTTAAAAGAACTTCAAAAGAATGGACAATTATATTAGGCACAGCAATAATATTAGTACTTTTAGAGATCTTTGTTTTTCATAACAGTACTGTCGTACCATTTATACTTTTCATTTTGTGGTGTTTGCTTGTAAACTATATTGATACACGTAGCAAAAAATAATGAGTAAAACAAAAGACCCCTGACGATTAAATGCGGATATACTCCTACCAAGGTAGACAAGCAAATAATTAAAACTTGTCTGCTGAGGAAGGAGTATTTTTTATGGGTCGAAAGGGTTCAAGATATAGTGTGGAAGAGAAACTCTTCTATATTAATTTAATAAAGGAGGGAATGGCAGCCAGGGCCATTGGAAAGAAGTACGATGTCCACTCCTCGCAAATAGCTCAGTGGGTGGAACGCTATGATGCAGGTGGCGTAGCGGCGTTACAAAGGCGACACCAACAACAAACGTATTCAAAGGGGTTCATGATGGAGGTGATTCAGGCCTATCTAGCGGGTGGAACATCATATCCTCAACTTGCGCGACAATACCATATTCCCAATAGTTCTGTCATCTACCAGTGGGTCAAACGGTATACTAGTGGTAAAGTACTCACAACCACTAGGAGGACTATCCCAATGAAAGATGGCAGAAAGACAGAACAGGTCGAACGTATCGAGATCGCACAATGGATCATTGCCAACGAGATGAACTATGTTGCCGCGACTACTCATTTTAACGTGTCCTATGGCCAAGCGTATGCTTGGGTCAAAAAGTTCAAGCAAGGTGGTCCCGACGCACTCGCAGACCGCCGCGGTAAGGCCAAGGAAGATACTGGTCAGTTGACTGAACTGGAACTAAAAGATTTAGAGATCAAGCGTCTCAAGGCACGGTTAGCCAATATCTCCACAGAGGTCGCTGTGCTAAAAAAACTCCAAGAGTTCGAAAGGATGGATGCCCTACAGAAGAAAAGTACCTCACGGTTCAAGCACTTACCAAAAAAATAAACCCAGACACAAATCAAGTGTATGGGGTTAGTTTCATGTGCCAATATGTTGGTGTATCTCGTGCTGCATACTACAAGTGGACTCACCGCAAGGTTACAGCGCAAGAACTCGAAAATAAAGCAATTTTGGCCTATATCATCGCACGTGAAGAGTCAAAAAATTATATTTATGGTGTTCGTACGATGACTATGTATCTTAATAAGGAAACACCTTATCATATCAGTCAAGGACGTGTGCGGCGCATTATGCGTCGTAACGGTATTCAATCATCGATTCGTGTGGCCAAACGCGATCGTAAAGCAGAAAAGAAGGAGTATATTCTCGCCAATAAATTACTTCATGAAGACGGCAGCCACGATTTCGCTCCTGAGCAACCAAACATGACTTGGGTAACTGATTGTAGCGAGCTAAGATTCGGACCAGGTAAGAAACAACGATTACGTTTGAGCGCTATCAAAGATCTTTATGATCACAGCATTATTGCCTGGTGTGTAGCGAGCACAGAGACAACGCAGTTAGTATCAGAAACGATCACGCAAGCCTTGAAAGCAAACCACGGTGTGAAGCCTCAATTTCTTCATTCCGATCAAGGCTCGGCTTACACTTCTGGTAGTTATAACACCCTGTTATCCGGAGAAGGCATCGTGCACAGCATGTCTCGCCCAGGAACACCAGGTGATAACAGTGCAATGGAGTGTTTTTGGAGCCAGTTGAAAACAGAAGAATTGGCTTTCAAAGCACCTCTTTCAGAAATCGAACTTGTCGGCATCATCAAGACGTACATTGCATGGCATAATACGGAACGACGCCAACTAACACTAAACGGCATGACTCCGGAAGAATACCGGAATCATGCCGTTCAAAAAAATGCATAAGATTTTAATTATTTGACTGTCTACTTGACAAGGAGCCGCGCCTGCATCAGGAGTCTTTTTTGACTTAAAATAAATAAAATTTTGGATTTGAGTTTTGAGTTTGAATATTTCTTATTTGATCGTTAATTAGATAAATTAAGAATCTAATCGAACTAGTAGTTACCCTTTTCATTCATTATTTAGCTAATTCTTCACGACCAATTTCAAGATAACATTCCATGTCTTCTTTTGGTACCATACTACCACCGGTTGCCCAAACAATATGATTAGCATTTTTCATTGGGAAATCAGCCGATAGATTTTCTAGCGACCGATCCATAATTGTAAATCCAGCAGCTGCCGAAGGTTCCAATCCAATTTTCTCAGTGTCATACAAACGGACAACATCTTTCATCATATCTTCGTCTTTGAAAGTTGCCGTTCCTAATAACAAAGTCCGCATATTTTTACCAGCAATTCTTGATGCGCGACCAACAGCCAAACCATCAGCTTTAGTTGTGCCATCAATGCCAATATCATAAACAGAAATTTTATCATTTAAACCAGTAACCATCCCTAAGGTAACAGAAGGGATATGTGTGGGTTCTGCAAAAATAGCATGTGCATTTTCGCCTAAAACCTTCTTTAGACCAAAGGTAACGCCACTTGGACTGCCACCGACACCAGCTGGTAAGTATACAAACAAAGGATGATCCTTATCAACTTTAATTCCCTGGGATTTTAATTGGGCTTGTAGTCGCAATGCGGCAACCGAATAACCGAGGAATAAATCATATGAACCTTCATCATCAATGAAATAAGTCATTGGATCAGCTGCAGCCGACTTGCGAGCTTCAGTAATCGCATGTGTGAAGTTATCGTTGTACTCCACTACATTCACACCAAAGGAACGTAACTTATCTTTCTTCCATTGTGAAGCATCGGCTGACATATGAACTGAAGTTCGAAAGCCTAATCTTTGCGCTACAATTCCAATTGAAAGACCTAAATTACCAGTTGAGCCCACCGCAATTCCATATTTGGCAAAAAGATCATGATACTTCTTGCTGGCTAATACGGCGTAATTGTCTTCATAGATCAAGCCGCCTTCTTGAATGGCCACTTTTTCAGCGAATTTCAAGACTTCATAAATTCCACCACGAGACTTAATCGAACCGGAAATTGGTAAGTAGTTATCAGCTTTGAGGTACAAGCCACCTTCAATTTCATTTGTAAAGCTTTTATTTAGGCGAACCTTCATGTCTGGAAGGTCTATTAATGGTGACTCAAGGATTCCATGAGTCGCCACCGTCTCTGGAAAAGCTACTTCAAAGTATGGTGCAAATCGATGGAAACGTGCTTCAGCATCAAAAACATCTGCAATTCCAATTGAAAGATCAGCTTTCTTACCATAATCAGGGTTACGCCAGAAAAAAGGCTTTAACTCCTGCATTGTTTTTACTTCTGGGTACTTTTCGATCAAAGCATCGACATTCATTCTCTAGATCTCCCTATTCTTGTTTTTGTACGTTATCCAGTATAACAACAATGACTTCTTTTTTTAAGTGGTCTAAGGTAATTCAACACAAATTTAAGTTATCAACAGTACTTTGTAAAATTCACAAACAGAATTGGTCATATAATTAATTCTCAGCTTTATAGTCTAAGTACCAGTCGTACCAAGATTTGAACCAAAACTAACAATACAACTAACAAATTGCTCAATTTTATTTTTATCACCAACAACCAACTCAACAAATATCCCACTAGGAAAATAACTATTCCCTGCCAAAAAATATGACCATAGCATAGTGCGTCCCAGATACTTGTTGTTATCATGATCACTAACCAAAGATTTGAGCAATCAATTAAAACACGCTTGCTTTCGGTTTTCTTTGATCTCACAACTGCCATGTTTTGTATCGCATAGTGTGCTCTAAGTGGTTGAATAATGGCAATTGTATATAACAAAATTGATAAACAAAAAAGTGCTAAAGAACTTATCGTAGGATCGTTTATAGAATACTGTAAATAAAACAACTGACTATTTGTCTGATAATAACTGTCGATTAGCTTCAACAAAATCAAGGTACTTATACACGCAAGTATTAACGGCCTTAAATACGTGACAAGATCCCGTGTTCTAATTTCAAACATTCGTCAATCTCCATTTTTTCATAAATTTCATGCGAAGCGATTATGATACTGCGGCCCTGTTGTCGCAATTGGTTCATAAGCGTTACAAATTTTTGCAAACTTTCTTGATCCAAACCCCTAGAAGGCTCATCTAACAAAATGAGATTTTGCTTTTCCATTATGGCCTGAATAATTCCAGCCTTTTGACGCATTCCGACAGAATAATTTTTCATTTTGGTGTGGCTATGCAAATCTAATGCCAGTGTTTGACAGAGCTTTTCCGCATATGCTTCGTTCAAACGAGACTTGATACTTGCTAAATAGCGAAGATTATAGGCTAAACTAAAGTTTTCCAAGAATCCAGGATTTTCAATCAACGCCCCTAGATTAGTGTTTGAATTCAATAAAATTTTACCGCTATCTGGTTTTTCCAACCCCGCAATTAACTTAAACAGTGTCGATTTTCCTGAACCATTAATTCCCTTTAATTGAATGATTTGTCCTTTATTTGCGATCTGCAAACTCACATTTTCTAAAACGACTGCTTCCTTATAACTCTTAATAACCTTTTCAACTACTAATAAATTCGTCATTGTACCATCCCTACCGCCTTTCCTAAAATGTTCATGATGATTTCATAGTGCACCATAATATTTAAACCCATCGCCAATATTAGGCCAAATACTTTATTAATTCTGAATAAAAAGGCGTTGATGCTTACTTCAAAAATAATGCCCTGACACCAATTAACTAAAACAAAAATTAAGGTAATGGCGCCCAATTGAGCATGAATTGGAATGATCATTAAGGCAAGCATCGTCTCAATTCCAATATATAAACTAACACGAATAACTGCCGTCATTTCCATAAATTGTAAGTATAATTTTTTACCCATTCTAGGGATTAACAACGGGTTAATATGATCGAGTTGCCAACTCTGTTTAGCTGCCAAAAGAATATAAAGATTATTGAAAATAAGTGCCTGAATATTACTCAATCCTAAACCAGAAAATAGATCTTTACTGTGATAGGCAAAAGCTACCGCAATAACTGCCAGGAGTCCTATAAAAAACCATGTAGATAATAAAAACTTGTTATTGATGATTTTCTTCATATAATTTTCCTCTGATAAATAACGCAATTAAACCCCAGGTCACACTCGCATACACAATACCAGTCAGTGTATATTGAACATAAAGCGACAAGCTCGGAATATTACTACCAATTATCTGATTTCCAGGCATAATTAAAATGGGAAGGAAAAATAAATAACTTATTAGACCATTTCCTAATAGTGTCGGAACTATGAACAACAGGAGACCTACTATTAACCCTAATCCCCAGAAGATATACGGATTTTTAATGAACAGACTAATCGCTAGTACCAAACAAATAAATATAGCCCACCCGATTGAGGTCAATAGAACAAACCAAAACAAGTTTACATAGCCATTTTGAGAAAAGATATAACCCAACGAGTTTCTCAAGAATCTACTTGACCGAAGCATTCGAATTGGTGCCATTAAAAAATTAATTTCAAGTAATAATAGGCATTGCCAAATAAGAGATGCCGTAAAAGTAATCACAAAAGTTTTAATAAAGGAATTTCGTATGTATCGTTGCAATGATCCTAGTCTATAAATCAAGAATTTATTGAAACCTGTATAACGATCTTGAGAAAGATTATTGGCAAAGAATAACGGCAAACAAATCATGGGCAACAACATCAATAACACTGATTCATAAGTTCCTTGAATGCTATAAAAGAAGCTAATTCCGGCTTCGACACTATTACCCACATCGCTGGCTGGTGGTTCGCCCATAAAAACAATGTAGGCCCAGACACCATAGGCAAAATAAAAGATACCTACCGCAAATACATTATATCTAGTTAATTTCATTACGATCTCTTTTCTGAAACTTTGTAACCACACACTAGTTCTTCCAAAGAAACATGATAGATGTGGCTAAGCTTGACTAAATTAGTAATACTAGGTTGAGCATGTGCGTTTTCCCATTTAGACACTGATTGCCGAGAAATATGGAGTTTATTTGCAACCTCTTGTTGAGACAAACCGTTTCTCTGACGAATACGTTTGTAAGACAAAATTTCCCTCATGTTAAACACTTCCTCAAATAGTTAATTTTGTCGATTAACAAAACTTTTAAGGAATTCCAAGATCGATCACTTTTGAACTTACTACTTTAGAAAAAAAGAACCGGTAAAAGATCTACCTGTTCTTATTAATACCTGCCTTCATACACGTCTTAATTAGCGAAGCGTATATTCAGTTTTTAATTTTATGAACTCCCCCCAGAGCGTAGGTACTAAATTTCCGTTGTCAAAAATATAAATTTCAATTTTTGTTAATCAACAAAACTAATTATGCAATGAGAACGGCTCTTTGCATAGAAACCAGTGGTTTACATTCTAGCAACCATCAGTTTACGTGGCCGATCTCGCCGAGAATTGAACTTCAATGAAGTTGAATAACTCTAACAAATAAGTTTCATGTCCTGTTATCATATTTATAGTGTATCTCTATATTTACTAACACGACTAAACAAAAAATTAACGTATGATTTTTACAGATTAACGTAAAAACAGACTTTTATTAATTTCAATTTCAAGCACTTATTGCTTTGAATGAGATTATTGTTTGCAAAAATTCTCTTTTTCATAGTTACTTCTCTTCAAATAAGATGATTATATGCTCCCTATTCAGGTAGTAATGCCGTAATTGGCACATTTAAGTAACCTAATATATGATCATAAGAACTATGACTAGGGATCTCCAACTTGAATCGTACAACAGCTTGAGGATTAAGATCTTGAATTGAAACATTCTTACCTTGGTTGTCAACATAACATTGAGAAGCAAAAATAGATTGGAATTTCACGGTAACCTGATTTGCTTGTTGTTTTTCACCAATTTTTGCTCCACTTGACCCTAACATCAAATCTCCAATTTTCTTATTATTAACCATAACATCTGCGTCTGATATCCATGTTGCTTTCTTAATTAAACTAGCTGTCGACTTAGCCATTTTTCGCTGATCAAATGACACCGAATAGTTGAGAACAAACGAATGTGAAGTTGAATTAATTTGATCAATTGCACCTTGGCCAGTTGTAAGGTTACCAGTTTTTTCAGTAACTTTATGAACGGTTGTGGAAAGTGGCTTAGTTTTGATTGTGGGTAGTGAAATGCTCTGCGAGGATCCATTAACATGTCCAATACGAATATCAATGGTGTCATTGCTAGTTGATGAATCACCATTGACATAGAAGGCAATAAATTGACGGTAATGCCCAAGAGCAATCTGTCCATAATTTTGTTCAAGATCAATGACTGACTGATGTTGATTAAGTGTCACGTGTACATCCTGATGACGAAGTGCTGCAGGATTAATATAGGCACCATTATAGTCAATGACAAATGCTTTAATACCCGCAGATGTCATTACACCTCTAACTTGAATTGTTAATCCATCCCCCTTTACTGTTGATGAATTCACAGATTGATAAGCGGAGACATCTGACAGACCACTAAAAATTTCATTCATGGTAGGATCAAAATTTTGCGTTTTTTGATTTTTTTTATCAAGTAGTTGGTGAATTGCAGGAACAACACCTCCGGCCTGAATAGTCAATGGATTAAATAATATAATACTAAGAAGAGCGGCCACAGTAAGCATAAGTTCTAATTTTCGATGGCTTTGTTGCCGCTTAGTTGCTTGATTAAGTCCTCTGGTTATTGCCTGAGTAACCGCAGTTTCAGGTACTTTTATCTTATTTGTTTCTTGCTGCCAGTTAATATTCACGAATAACATCTCCTTTTTCTCGTAGCCATTCACGGCCGCGGTTTAACCTACTCTTAACCGTTCCAGTTGGTACTCGTAAAATTTTTGCAATCTCAGATTCCTGTAATTCATTAAAATAAAAGAGAATCAACACCACACGAAACTTTTCTGGAACCATTACAAGATCTTGCATTAAATCCTGATGCAGATCCACTTGTTTATGACAATCTGCTGTTAATTCAACTATTTCTGGTACCGGTGTTTCACGACGATAAAGGTGACGCGAAACATTAATTAAAATACGTATTAACCATGTATCAAAATATTGTAAATGATGCAGATGCTTGATACTCAAAAAGGCTTGCAAAGATGTTTCTTGCACAATATCCAGAGCATCGTCTTTATTGTGAATGTAAAGCAACGCTGTTTTATAGAGTTTTGCTTGTCGATTAACCAGTAATTTAGTTAATGCTTCTCTATCACCTCGTTTTGCTAACAAAATCAGTTCCATATCTTTTTCCAATACGTTCCCCCCTCTTTTCATTCCTACACCTATTAGTGGCTAGTCATAGATAAAATGTTCCAACAAATTCAACATTTGGTAATTTTTTTATGCCTTATTCAAAAAAATTCCCGCCAAAAATTTCAACCACAAGTTTGTGATTACATTTTCTGACGAGAATCCTTATAGTAATACAGGACATTCTCCATTAATTTTGTTTTTTCAGAATACTTGACGCTACAGAGAACAATCTTTTATTTCATGCTATGTAAAATAACAAAAGTCCCCGCGAAGAAAGTATTACTACTCTTCTTTTGTTATTATTCCCCATAAATACTTATTTTCCGTTGCCATTGTTTTTAGTGATTTAACTTACCACATAAATGTAGTATATATGCATACAAATCAAAACGGTAAATTAAAAAATTAACGTGCACTTTTTAATGATTAACGTCATTATTCAACAAAATTTAAAGCTACAGTTCATTGCTTCGGTGTTTGATAATAACTAAAACTGTCAATAAAACAATCTGTAAGAGTAATAATACTTCAATGCCTAAAATCACATACTGAAGTATGATAACTGTACATCCCACTCCAATTACAATGTTCATACCAGTTGTGGATGTAACCCAAAGTAAAATTGCCCAACAAATCCAATACATACCTGTCACTATTGCCATTCGTGCCGGCTCATCATTCAATGTGGATGCCACCCCCGTCAGACACAGATAACCACCCAGTAAAATGGCAATGATAGACAAACTAATTTTTACGATTTTCATATTATCCTCTCCTATTACAACCGATCATAAGCCTTTTTATGTACTTCATATTTAAAGATAGCTTCTAAATCAGGATAATGCTGATTAAAAACCGGCACATAGCCATTCTTGGTAACCTCGGCGAAAATTACTTTACCACACTGCTCATTATGCAATTCAAGGTGTACGCCATTAGCCATCAAAGTAACTTTTTTGACACCTTTAATTCGTTTAAGTCGTGCTACATCCTGATATCCTTCAATATCTAATCTTAACCGACCGAATTGTCGATAAATTTCTGTTGGTGTCCCTTGCAAAATGGTTTGACCATGTTTCAACATAACAATATAGTCTGATAACTTCTGTACATTATCCATATTATGGGTTGAGAAGATAACCATCGTTCCTTGCTGCTTTGCCGCTAAAATCGCCTTAATCAGCAACTCACTATTTACCGGATCCAATCCAGAAAATGGTTCATCCAAAATTAACAACTGTGGCTTGAACATCAAACAAGCAATCAGTTGCACTTTTTGTGCATTTCCTTTGGATAAAGATTCAATTTTATCAGTGACTTTTCCAACCACATTAAGTCTTTTCATCCAGTCGTCTAGAAGTATTATAGCTTCCGCTTTTTTCACCCCATGTAGTGCGGCAAAATAAAGCAATTGGCTTTTAATGGTCTCCTTTGGATAGAGCCCCCGTTCTTCAGGCATATATCCGATTTTCGCGGTGATTGCATCAGGAGTCAAAGATTTGCCATTCCACAAGATTTTGCCACTGTCTGGTTTAATGAAATCCAAAATCATGTGAAAAGTTGTCGATTTTCCCGCTCCGTTTTGCCCGATCAAACTCAAAATTTGACCACCATGCAAGGAAAATGATAAATCAGACACCGCATTAAAATTGCCAAACCGTTTTGAAACATGTTGTAGTTCAATCATTTAAACCTCACCTTTTATTTTCTTTTGAATTGCCCGTATTCTCATGTGAAAGCACTGATAAGAACGGATTTGCTTTTTTGGATGATAACAAGCCAAAGCGATACTGCCGAACACTCTGTTTTAGTAGCCAAGCTATGATAACCAACTGAATTACGATGCTTAAATAGGCTTCACCGTAACCAACATTTTGATTAGCCAATAATGTCGGCATCAACAAGGAGCCAATTGGTGGAAAGGCTAACACAACATTGGCATACACACGCATAACACTAATTCCTGCATCAAAATAGTGCGGTGCATTAAATAAAAATGACACCGCCGTTCCAGTTCCGATCAGTAACATGACAGGAATAATGGCCACCGCTACTTGTGACTCATCCGTCACACAAGACGCAATTTCGGTAGCCCACACTAGTGCCATAAATAACGCCACTGCGGCATCTAATACGATGTACACGAAAAAAACGGGGCTAGTATTTCTAATGATTGTTTGAACGATAAAACCGTGTGTCACTCGTTCGTATATATAAATTAACCCTGCATAAATCGTCATATGTAAAAGCATCAGGCAATAGGTTGCTGAAATTTTACCAATCAATTGTTCTTTAGCATCCACCATTGCCAACAACATTTCTGAAATTTTACTCGTTTTATCCGTAGCCACCGAATTAGCCATAATAGACACATACGAAAGACTAACCATAAAAATAAATATGGGGAGAAAGTTTCCCCAAAATAAATTTAAATTCAAATGATTGCTAGTCGACAGATCGAGATGAATATTTCCGCTTCGTTCAAAAATTGCTGCAATTAATAATGGCCATAAAATAATTGTCCAATAAGTAAATGAACTTAATGACCTTTAATTTCATGACAAGCTACCGCCAAAACTTGTTTTTGTTTGAGTATCTTCATCTCATCACTTCCCCATTAATCCATAATTGCAGCTTTTTGGTATTTCTGTTTGACTATCCAAAAATAGCTTACAAGCAAAATTGTTTGCAGAAACGTACTTATGAATAAAAAGGACGTATCATCACGATGATAAAAAACAAGTTGACTGCTAATTATCTGTGACCACACCGGAAAAATTAGAGCAGTAAGCAACTTAGAACTCGAAAAATGTCCCAAAGTAACGAATGACAAAAAGATGGAAATCATGATATACACATAAACTGGCGTTAAAGCCTGTAGTAAATGACTATGATTTTTTATGTAAATGCTGATATGTGCAGTCAATAACAATATCCAACCAAAGATTTGTAACATAAGTAAAATGAATAAAAAGGTGTGCCAATTTACAAAGTAACTGTAACTGGCTGTCATTAACGAGGATAACAATTTATTTGTTGTCATTAAAAAAGAGAAACTAATTATGTATAATCCCAAACTTGCTATCAAAAGGTAAAGGACACCTAGTAATCTGCCAGAGAATTGATCCTCTGACCTACTAATGACCCACAAAAACTCATTAATTTTTGACGATCGATCATTTTCAATCTCGTTCCCAGTTATGGGTATTAATAACAAACTGAAGAGTAAGACAAACACAGCCATGCCAATTGATAAAGTTCTGGGAAAATTACTAAATACTAAAGTATTTGTGTTCACATCAGGTGAGATTCCAAATGCTAAAATCATAACTAACACAGAACCCGGCCATAACAAACCGGACCAGTATGAACTTTTCTTGATGTTATGTTTAAACGTAAATTTAGCTATAACGTTTAAACGTCGTAAATTTATTTTTGTCATAAAAACTTTAAACGAATTCGTGAAAAGCACTCAATCTAGCCATATTCGTTTTAGTATTCACCCCTTTACTACCTTACCTATTTGTTACGCCGCTCACCTTTGCGCCAATAATATAAGCTTGTAGCTATTCCAATAATCTGTATTAAACTCCATATAATACCACATACCGTTGCCGTAAGTGCCGCACCATAGGTTTTACTATCGACTTTGCTTTCTGCTTTTATAATAATTATCTCCCTATTTTTTCTATGTTTATAGTTTATAACTGTGTTCCAAGATGCAAGCAATTAAAAAATTAACGTCCTGTTTTAGCTAATTAACGTAAAAAAATAAGCCTACAATTTTATTCTGTAGGCTCCATTTTAAGATCCATGCTTTTTCATTAACTTGGTTAAATCTCTTGCCTTGCGAAACGATACTTTACAAACCAAACCCTGATTAAATTCTAACTGTCGGGCTTGGGCATCAAAGCTCGTCACATGATCTAAATTAACTAAGTAACTTTTATCACAACGAAACAAATTTGGATACTTTTCTTCCAAATTGTTCAAATTGCCGGGAAACTCCGCCTGCCGATTTTGCGCAATCATTGTGACGCTTCCTGGTCGTTCCTTAACTGTATACAACATCACCAGTTCATTCATTGGTACTGAAAAGTAACGAGACCCTATTCGATAACCAAACAGCTTCTGTTGATGGTACAGTGCCTCCACATATTGAGACCGTGCTAAATTAATATCT
The DNA here is from genome assembly GCF_964062635.1 of Pediococcus ethanolidurans. Taxonomy (NCBI): domain Bacteria; kingdom Bacillati; phylum Bacillota; class Bacilli; order Lactobacillales; family Lactobacillaceae; genus Pediococcus; species Pediococcus ethanolidurans. The sequence continues at coordinate 751,524 of NZ_OZ061250.1, read as the reverse complement.
TCTATTATTTTATTTTTAATATTTTCAAGTGTTTTATCTTTCAAAATATAATCCAATGGCGCAATTTTTCGCTCTAACGTTAAAAACGCCAGTTCATCGTGAGTTGTAATAAAAACTATTTGTGCAAATGGTCGCTTCTGTCGAATTTTACTGGCCAATTTCAGTCCGGCATCGGTTTGCGAACCAATTTCCATATCTAAAAAGAACAGTCCCTGCTCTTGATCTAGGATGCTGCTTTCTAACTTTTCAACATCATTGGTTGCACAAACCAACTTCATTGCATAATCGTTAATCATAATCGTATTCTTGATAACTTTCTTGTAATACGCTTGTTGTTCAAGATTATCCTCTAATAAATAGATTGAAAACACTTATTTTTCCCCCGTAATAATTAAAGTAATCCGTAGTTTTTGTTGTATCAACTGTGTGTCCAAATAAAAGTTCGGATTTTGATTAACCAACTCTTTGACATTCGCTAAACCCAAGCCTCGATTTGATCCTTTTGATGAATAACCGCGCTCAAATATTTTTTGAAGATTAAATGGCAACGTGACAGTATTTTCCACTGAAATTTCAACCGTGTCGTCTGTTTTAATAAGCGCACAGCTAACCTTGTGATCTGGCATTTTTTCAGCCTGCTCAATCGCGTTATCTAAAAGGACCCCCACAATTCTAACGATATCCACAAGCTGCTTTTCGATTAAAAGATCCTCTTGTTCGATTTCCAGATCTAACTCAACTCCTCTTTTGCGTGCTTCAAAAAACTTTTGAATAATTAAGCCACGCAGAGTTTCGTTTTTTAGATGATCAAGTTCACTAATGCTAACTTTACTTAGCGACTCATTTAACTGCTTTTTATTTTTTAATTCATTTAAATATTCCTGCAATTCTGCTCGGTCATCGTGTTTTACCAATTCTGTCATTGAAAGCATCACATTCTGATAATCGTGTTTAAACTGACGCAGCTCGGCATACTGTTGTTCTATACTGGCTAAATAGTCATGTAACTGCTGGTTTCGGATTCCTTCATCTTTAATATTTTGTTGAGCAGCATATGTTTTGATAAAAAACTGCATTTGCCAACTCATCAAAATGATAATTAACATAAAAATTACAATACTAGCTGCTTGAATGATCGCCGTAATATCCTGAATATCGCTAATAATTAAAATGGTTTGAATAGATCCATAAATCATCATTAGCATCCAAAAAATCCGGGTGGATAAGCCTAAATCTTCAATCTGATTCATCGAATGACGCCAGCACACGCGATGTCGATAAAACCAAATGAATAAGAGAATGGTAAAAAATAAATCAATTGTTATATCCTGAAATACCAACATATCGCCGACACGCGAGAGTGACTTAATGGAGTGGAAAAGATTTGCCCACATCAAAATTGTTGTACTAATGTATCCACTAATGGAGATTAAGATGATTTGAATAATGACACTAATTAGCATCAAATTCACGTATCTGGGATCAATTTTCAATTTCTTCTGTCTGACAATTTCGACGATGATTGCCCCCAAAACTAGCGGTAAGTAGGCAGCATCTTCCAAAATCATACTAAAAATTGCACAAAGAATACTGGCACCAAAATTTAAAGCGACCACTTTCAACCCAAAATTATGCTTCAGATAAGTATTTGTACATAAAACAATAAAAATTAGCGCAAAATTTTCAACAAGATACTCACCAATTCCAAATTCTACCATTATCTGTTAGTTTAGATGAATAATAAAATTCATTCATTCATCCTGGCTCCCTTTAAACCAAATCTGCGTCTTGCATCACATCCTTTAGTTTAACTAAATTGTATCAACGACACAATATAAACAGTGATGTTTTCGATTAACGTATAATAGTTCGTGATTAACGTTAATCATCAAAATAAACGCCCTTCTACTTTTTTTAGCGGCCTAATTACATTTAACAGACCTAACACTAAATGACCAATAAGAATGCTAACGATTCCCCAAATAGCAGAGTAACTTGGAAATAGCCAAAGAATTATCAACGCAATTATAAAGAAAATTGCCATTACAATATAAAATCTCTTCTTAGTCGTCATTTTATTAAACCTTCTTATCTAAATTACTTTTGCAATTTGTGGTCTAACCATCTTGCGATTGCTAAAATGAATGCTAGTGCCAATATTCCCCACCCGATAATATTATCGGCAATATTACGGGGACTATAACTGTCTAATGGATCCATCGCAATTACAAAAGGACCCAACAACGTTAAAAAACGAATGAATTTTTCAGAATAGATAATTTTTTTCATAATTTTTTACGCCTCAAATAAGAAAACTTTTTTCGTTTTATTTGTGATGTTTATCTTGGTAGTAACTAATAAGAGCCACAACCATGGCCAACGCGATTAATCCAAAGGACACCATTCGTAGTACAGCATTTGTTCTCCCTGGATTACCACCAGGAATTGCCATTACAATCAAAGAATCCGTTAGTAAACTCAGCCTTAAGGTTCTAAGATTAATAAATTTCATACATCATTACCCCCACCCATTTGATTAGTCTAAATTCACTTCATTGTTTTCTGATAACCCACAACAGAATAACCACCACAATATTAAACATCATAGCGAGTACCAATGTCCAAGCAGCTCCCCATAAATTAATTTGATAATCTGCATAGTGTCTGCCATGATCTAACAAGTTAAAAACAACCAGCAGTTTAGGAACTGATAAGATCATTAAACCAAGTGAACAAATTGCACAACTTTCAATAATCTTTTTCATTTCTTCTCCCCCAGTTTGGGTTATTTAAATTTATAGCTTAATCATATTCTAAATTTAATCGAATAGGTAGCAGCCATTGGTTTACATTGGGTAACTCTTACGTTACATTCGTTGATTTTGAACTTCAATTAAGGTAATTAAGAAAATATACAACGATTTAGTAATTTACATTCTCACTAATTTAGTATAAATTCAAATCAGGCAACTAATTAAACATAGTGCGTATTAAATCTAAGGGGGGAAAAGTTAATGTTAAAAACGCAATTAAAAGCATATAGAGAAAAAGTTCATCTATCACAAAATCAAGTTTCAAAAGAACTTCATATCACTAGACAATCCATTTCTCGTTGGGAAAACGGTCGGGGTTATCCTGATATGGACAATCTTATTCTGATAAGTCAGTTATACAAGTGTTCAATTGATGATCTTTTACAAGACGATCAAGTAACGCGAGAAAAAATTGAATCACCCGTTTCTGAAATGAAAAATCAACACAAACCATTAAATTATAAAATCACTAAAACTTTCAATTCTAAAGAGGAACTACTTCTTCTTTTTATCATTTTAATGATCAGTGCCTTTATTCCGTTTTTAGGAGTTATCTTACCTTTTTTTGTTATCTGGCGAAACAAGACAAATCATCTGTTACATAAAATAGTTTTACTAACTAGTATTGTTATTTTTCTATTTAGTTTATACAGTTCTTACATTATTATCAATGACACTTTCTTCATGCCCGGAACCACAACTGTTCAAAAAATTAAGTAACGTTGTGTTCCGTTATAAAACATTTTCAGTTTTATAAAAATAAAATAAGAGTTAAAAATCGAATTTTTGATTTTTAACTCTTATTTTCACGAATCCTTTATTATTTTAGTACTTAATGCCTTCATCCACATCATCCAAAGGTACGATAATCATGGCATTCTTACGATAAATATTCACATGATGAATGTCATGTGCCTTCAACATATCAACCGCATTTTCATAATTACGCATGTACTGCGAAGTATCATGTGCATCTGAACCAATCGTATAACGTTTACCACCCAGTTGTTTATAAATTTCAACCGCATAATCATACAGCCCGATATTGTGGTATTTATACATACTGGTTGTATTCAATTCAAACGCCATATTGTAACGCACAGCGAGTTTTAAAATGTTTGCCAATAACACACCAGCCGTTGTCTCAAACATGCCTGAAGTTAAACTAAGCTTACGAACCCCATAATCAAAGTGAGCTAGCACATCTGCATCATGAAAGGCATTGATTCCCTTCCACATTAATCGATAATACTGATCAGCCACCTTCAAAGGATCCATTTGTGACACAATGCTGTCACTGAAATCAAAATCTGGACTCCGATGAAAACTCAAAAGTTTAATATCAAAGTCATGTTTCTTCAAATAGGTTTTAATATCATTTTCGCGACCAGCAAAATAGCCGATTTCAACACCTTTAAAGATGTGCTTACCCGTCTCTTCTTCCAAACGGTGGATCTCACGCGAATAGGCATCATAATCCAGTAATTCATCACCATTTTTATCTTCTGGATCCTTAAAATCCAAGTGCTCTGTGCTGACAAAGTTTTCTCCAGCAAGCTTTAAATACGCCGCCATTTTTTCATCTGAATCAAATGAAAAGTCTGTATGTACATGTTGATCATAATAATCCATAGAAAAATCATCTCACTTATCGTTATTTTTGATTAATTGTTTTACATATCCATGATGATACAAATCCTGTTTCAAATCTGCTAATGTGAAGCGATGATAAAATGCCCGATACTGATCGTCCGCTAACGTGAATAAATCTGTTAGCGTCTCTGACATATTATTAGAAATATGGTCGTCTTTTTTTATACCTTCTGATTTTCCCGTGATAAACCGCGCATAACTTAATGTTGGCGGAATGGTCACATCGTATAACTCACCGACATTAATATCGGCCAGTTTTCTTTTCAGTTGATAACCACCATTTTTTCCTACTGTTCCTTCAATATAGCCTTTTTTATGGAGGACTGACAAAATATTGCGAATAACCACCGCATTTAGATCTAAACAACCAGCTAATTCGCGGCTCGCAATTTTACGTGGACTGTTTTCTTCCAAGTAAAACAAACTATGCACTGCCACTGAAAAATCCAGCTTCATTTGATCGGACCCCCTTGTTAATGCTTGCACATACATTTTAACACAATTTTAAATATTCTTGGGATTTGTCTTCAGTAAAAAATGACGTTGATAATTGTCGTGACAAGCTATTTAATCAGTTTATACAATACGTGTGATACAAAGAAACTATTTTGCTTGAATCGCGCGATAAACTGCACCAATAATTCCCGCATCATTATGCAATTTGGCTGGTTTTACTTCTGCAAAGGTTAGATCACGAACATCGCTATTTCGAGATTTGAGATCTGCAATTTTTTCACGGAGGCCGGCAATGAATCTAGGATTAACTGAAATTCCACCACCAATTAACACAATTTCTGGATCAATCGCCACCATTAAGTTAATGATTCCCTTAGCAATAGCCGTATAGAAGAAATCAAGGCTTGCTAAGGCCACCTCATCTTTTTTATCAGCTAAATCATACACAACACGGGCATCTGTCAATTTTGGCTTGCCACTGTGGTGATTGTAATAGTTTAAAAGGCCAAAAACGGTAGCACCGGTAAAACTCAAACTGTTTAGTTCCAGATTTTGATCATTATTTACATTCATCACAGACATCATCCCAAATTCACCGGCCATCCCGTGACCGCCACGATAAATCTGATCATTGATGACTAAACCACCACCAATACCGGTACCAATGACCATGCAATAATAATTGTGAAAACCAACCGCATTGCCTTGCCATTGTTCAGCAAAAGCCGCCGCATTGGCATCATTTTCGACCGTTGTTGTAATACCTGTGCGTTTTTCAATTTCTTGTTTTAAATTGATTCCAAAAAAGTCTTTAATTGCCCCACCAGTAGTCATAAAACCATCTTGTTGCACAATACCAGGAGCACTTACCCCAATCGCTGTAATAGTCTGTTCGGTTTTAAATTGTTTGACGATTTTTTCAATATTTTGAAGAATTTCTTCACCTTTGATACTAGTTTTGATGGCATCTTTTTCTAAAATCTTCCCTGTTTCATCAACCAAACCATATTTAATGGTTGTTCCACCAATATCAAGTCCAATATAATATTTCATGTGATTAGCTTCCTTCATATTATGTTACGTATGAAAAAAGGATCGAAACCAAGTCATCCGTTTCAATGAGATGACCGGAATACTTTATTTCAGATCCTCTTTTTCTTAAATCTTTTAAATATACTGTCTTATTTATCCAAAATGTGCTTAAAAAGGTAGTTTTCTCCGTCTAACTACGATAACCAATCGATTCCTAACCCGAATCATTCGGTTATCTAGGCTACCGCTCAAAAGCCATTCACCTTTTGAAACACGCTACTTTAGGTCCTCACCATTGCTGGCAATTACCTTTTTATACCAATCAAACGAGTCTTTCTTTGAACGATTCAACGTGCCTTTACCGTCATCATCTTTATCAACATAGATAAAACCGTATCGTTTTGACATCTGACCCGTTCCAGCGGAAACAAGATCAATACAGCCCCATGGTGTGTAACCCATCAAGTCCACACCGTCCAAGTCTACCGCTTTTTCCATCTGTTCAATATGTGCACGCAGATAGTCAACTCGATATGGATCGTGAATACTACCATCCGCTTCAACCTTATCACGCGCACCCAAACCATTTTCAACAATGAACAATGGTAAATGATAACGATCGGTTAACCAATTCAATGAATAACGCAAACCAACTGGATCAATTGGCCAATCCCATTCACTTGTCTTCAAAGTTTCGTTCTTGGTAACTGGTGCTTCTGGACTAAAGTCACCATCAATATCAATTCCATCAGCCTTTACAGTCATTGAATTGTAATAACTTAAACCAATATAGTCCACCGTACCTTGTTTCAGAATTTCACGATCTTCATCCGTAATATCTTTTCGATAGCCCTTACGTGTGACATATGCTTCAATATTATTTGGATAAACACCATTAGCATGCACATCGGAGAACCAATAACGACGTTGCATCAATCGCTCTGCCAACATGATGTTCTTTGGATCGGCATTGTATGGATAAATTGGTGTCATATTAATCATGCAGCCAATTTCAAAGTCAGGGTTAATTTCATGACCTACTTTAACTGCCTTAGCACTCGCTACCAATTCATAATGAGCCGCTTGATACATTGCCGCTTCGCGATCTTCTTTTTTCACGTTACTGAATAAAATTCCAGAGTTCGTTGCTACAGAGAACTCACTATCGAAATTACTTTGATTATCAATTTCGTTAAATGTCATCCAGTACTTAACTTTGTCTTTGTAACGTTTAAAACAAACCTCCGCAAAGTTCATGTAAAAATCAATAACTTTTCGATTTGTAAAACCACCATATTCTTTAATAAGATGGTAAGGCATTTCAAAATGAGCCAATGTAATTACAGGTTCAATTCCATATTTGTGACATTCATCAAATAAATCATCGTAGAAGCGTAAGCCTGCTTCATTTGGTTTCTTTTCATCACCGTTAGGGAAAATTCGTGTCCATGCAATAGAGGTTCTAAAACACTTAAAACCCATTTCTGCAAAAAGTTTAACATCTTCCTTGTAGCGATGGTAGAAATCAATTCCCTCATGATTAGGATAGTTTTTACCTGGCAAAACACCATCCGTGATTTCACGTGGAACACCATTAGCGCCCGCCGTCATCACATCCGCAACACTGACACCCTTGCCGCCTTCTTGCCAACCACCTTCGAGTTGATGAGCAGCAACAGCACCACCCCATAGAAAACCATCCTTAAGTTTACTCATATCTAATGAACTCCTCTCATTTAATAAAATTGTTACATTTAAAGTATAACTCATTTCTGAAAGCGTTTTAATTATAAACGTCAATTTTCACAAAATTTACATATTTTTCAATCTTTTTTATAAAAAAGTCTATTCACTTTGATTTTCATCGCCATAAATAGACTTTTAATTTGATTAACTAATCTGTTGCATGTTCTGTCGTTGCAGCAGCTTCAGCTTCTTTAGTATGTGCTTCTTTATCAGCAGCAGCTTGTTCTTGTCCATACAAGATTTGATCTTGTTTGTGTGCGAAAGGCCAGTAAACGAAGAACGAAAGTACTAACACGATTGCTTGCCAGATCATCATCTTCCAACCACCAACTAGTAAACCAGAAATAATTGGCGGTGTTGTCCATGGAACCTGAACACCTGTGAAGTATGGAATAACACCTAATTTAATCAACCAGTATGTGGAACCCATTGAAATTGCGGGCATGAACATAAATGGTAGAAGTAAAATTGGGTTCATAACAACTGGAACACCGAACAAAACGGGTTCGTTAATATTGAAGATTCCTGGTAAGAATGACAAACGACCAATACTCTTCATCTGAACTGATTTAGCAAAGAATGCCATGAAGAAAACTAATCCAATTGTCATACCGGAACCAGTAACAGTACCAAATTGATCAAGTAATGATTGAACGAAGACATGGCCACCATTTGCGGCTGTAACAACACCATGTGCTTTGAAAATTGCGGCGTTTGATAAACTGTTTGTACCTAAGATTGGACCCATAATACCACTGACAATAACCGCACCATGAACACCAAAGAACCAGAAGAATGGAATCAATAGTGAAACAATAAGAACTCCACCAAATGAATCTGTCATTCCTTGTAATGGCGTCTGGATAGTTTGGTAAACCCATTGTGTCATGGTTGTATGTGCTGTAGCATCAAACAAGATATAAACGATTAACCAACCAGTAGTAATGACGAAAGCAGGAATCAAAGCAACAAATGATTCTGCAACTGCTGGTGGAACCTGATCTGGTAACTTGATTGTGATGTGATTCTTGATAAACCAAGAATAAATCCAACCAGTTAACAATCCAACAATGATAGCTGCGATCATTCCTTGACCACCAAGCCAAGTACGGTCGATAAATCCAGTTAACATTGTAGGAGCTTGTGTTGCTGAAATAACTGTCTTAGTACCGTTCATAACAGCTGTTGTAGGACGCATGATGAGGAAGAAACTTACCAATGCAGTCATTCCGGCTGGTAATGGTTCAAATCCATCATCTTTTACCCAGTTATACGCGATACCAACAACGGCAAAGACCGCCAAGACACCGAATGAAGCGTTATAGGCTTGTGTCCAATAAGGAGTTAAACCTGTCGCATTCATCCAATTAGCAATTGGTGCCCATGGAAAGGCACTCAATAGTAAGAACACTGACCCAACCATAATAAATGGCAAACTGACTAACATACCATTCTTTAAGGCTGTGATCGCTTTGGTATTAACAAACTTCATAACTGGAGGTAGAAACTTGTTGTTAATCCAATCATTCATAAAATCACCTCAAATAATAATTGCTTACGACAAAATAATAAATAAATATATCAAAAATCTTTGGCCAAAGATTGCATAACATGAAGCGCTTTCAATAAAACCGTTTTATCCCTTTTGCTTGCCTATGTATAGCTATTTCATAAATAAAAAACATGTTCCAACAGGGGTTCAAGTACCGTTCGTTGGAACATGTTCCATAACATGTTTTTTCTATTTAATTTAAGCTAATTAGATGTGGCTAACTGCTTCGTTAATTGGGGTTTCGCCTTCACTAACCGCAAACTCTTTTTTAATCGTTTGATCATTATGCAAAACAGCCACAATTACTTCGGCAACATCTTCACGTGAGATTTTACCAGTATGTTGATTAAGTTTCACACCACCCTTACCAGCATCATTTGTCAAAGCTCCGGGTTTTACAATTGTATAATCAAGTGTTGTTTCGTCCTTAAGATACAGATCTGCATAGTGTTTAGCCACATAATAAGGTCGAATTGCAGTCCATCGAGTACGATCCTCAGCATTCATGGCACTTACAATGACAAAACGCTTAATTTCAGCCTTTTGTGTGGCTTCCATGCTCTTAACTGCACCGTCTAAATCAATTAAAAGGGTTTGATCATCACCAGTTTTGCCTCCTGATCCCGCACTAAATACCACGGCATCGACACCCTTTAGTACTTTAGCCATTTCTTCCGGCTGTTCATTTAAATCAAATAACTGAGTGGCCGCACCTTGATCTTCAAAGAAACTTCGTTGTTTAGCGTCACGAATTCCTGCAACCACTTCATCGCCACGGTCAAGGAGTTGAGCCACTAAGAGTTTACCGATTTGTCCATGTGCACCAATCACAAATACCTTCATGAAATTACCTCCATTTATACTCGTTTTAGTTAAATAATTATAAACTTTTTCTGCTTAACTTTAACCCTATCATGATCTCGTGTTATGTTGAACTAAAAGCACTCGGGGGAGTTCACTATGAAAAAATTTTTAATTTGTATTTTCAGTTTACTTGTCGTTTTTCTAGTTGGTGGTGTGCTTTACGTTCACCATCAAAACACACCATTAACTCATCTTCACATTACCACCAGCAACACAGCCACCGTTCTTATTCCTGGTTCTAATGGTAGCACCTACACTTTTAACGGCATGATCCGCCGTCTTACCCATAAAAAGCTGGCGCACCTTGCCTTAAAAGTAACTATTGATGCAAATGGCGTCACCCATATTCGTAAGGTAGGTGCTTTAACTCAAAATCCTTTGATTCAGCTGACCTTCGTTAACAATCAAGATCCGCAAAAACAAATGCAATATTTACCCGCATTTATGAAAGAACTAAAATCTGTCTACTATATCAATAACGTGAACTTTGTCGCACATTCCATGGGTGGTAGCGTGATTCTTGAATATTTAGAAAATAAGCAAGTTCAAACCAGTCAGTATCCTAAAATCACAAAATTTGTGGCTATTGGAACTCCCTTCGGCTACATTACGCCGCAAAATAGTCTTGCAACTGCTGCCAGCAATCTTCCCAGTGATTTGAAAATTTTGAATATCGCCGGTAACTTAAATCACACTGGAACTGACACTGCAGTTCCGCTAAAAAGTAACGAGGCGTTACAACCTGTTGTTGCCGGTCACGTTGCAAGCTATCGTCATATTACAATTGAAGGTAATCGTTTGGAAGCGCAACATAGCGCATTGCACGAAAATCCCAAAGTTGATAAATTAATTGTTAACTTTTTATGGAATTAATTTTCCATCAATAGATTTCCATATCAATAATTTCCGGAATTGCCTCAAACACCGCGGTTAATTTAGCCATATCAACAGTTTCTGAAGATTGAATCGCCATATGAACCACATCGGCTGTATCTGTTTTTCTCACATGCATACTTGTGACTTCAATATTTTGATCTTGAAGCTTATTTTGAATGATTGAAATATTATGATTACCTGGTTTTACCTGTAATCTAACTTCATTCGTATTGGGTAATCGCAACCAGCTTAGATTTCGATGCAGCATAACTTGCGTTCCTAAAACTAACAACGCAGAAATAATGCCCACAATGTACATTCGTGCACCAATGGCCATCCCTACTCCAGCTGTCGTCCACAAACCAGTTGCGGTCGTTAAGCCATTGACATCTTCGTGTTTCACAATGATTGTCCCGGCACCAATAAACCCAATGCCACTCACAATTTGAGCAGCAATTCGTGATGGATCTAAACTAATTCCTTTATTGCCAAGTAAATCCATAAATCCGTATTTAGACACAATCATCATCAAGGCCGCACCAACAGCAATAATAATATGCGTTCGTAATCCCGCGGTTTTGGCTCGGGCATCACGCTCATAGCCAATTGCAAAACCGCAGCAGCCTGCAATGAGAACTCGAAGAATTAAATCAAATTGTGTTGCCACTGTCATGTCCGATCACACCTCCTTACCATATAAAAACAGGACTATCTGTATTAAGTATACAGACAATCCTGTTTATTTTTTAATATTCTGATTGTTATTTGCCGATGCCATCAACAAACGTTTCAACCTCTTGACGGGTCTTGCGATCACCATTGACAAAACGGCCAATTTCTTCGCCATCTTCTAATGCGATGAAACTAGGGATTCCCATAACACCAAATTTTTGAGCAATCTTAATGTTAGCATCACGATCCACTGTAATCCAATCATATTGATCGTATTCAGCTTCGATTTCAGGCATTACAGGCTTAATGAATGCACAATCAGGGCACCATCCAGCCGTGAAAAATAACATCTTTTTACCAGTTTTGATCGCATCAAGGATTTCTTGATCCGTTAATTGTTGTTCTTGTGCATCCATTATAATTCCTCCCGTTGATTCAAAGTTCATCGTTTAATGCTTACTTTTTATAAGTCTTTAAACAATGAATTAATTGTATCATATTCTTCTTTAGAAAGGGTAACTTTTTGCGCTCCCGCATTTGCTTCAACCTGTTTAACTTGTTTGGCTCCTGGAATGACAACCGTCACATCAGGGTTTTTAATGTACCATGCCAACACAATTTGAGCAACCGTTGCATGATATTTATCCGCAATTGGTTGAATTTTCTGTACTTGTTTGATAATTTTGGCAAAACGATCTCCGCGAAAATCTGGATTACTGTGACGAATATCGTCAGATGCAAACGAAACCGTGCTTGAATATTTTCCAGTCAATAAACCAGAAGCTAATGGGAAAAACGGTACGAATGAAATTTCATTTGCCTTTAAATAAGGCATTAATTCTTTTTCCGCATCTCGGTGAAGCAAACTATACTGATTTTCTACAATATCTACTAACCCATCTTGATTAGCTTCCTTAACTTGATCAAGACTTACATTAGAGATTCCGATTGCTTTAATCTTACCTTCTTGCCGTTTTTCATCCAAAGCTTTAACAGCTTCATTTAAAGGCGTTTTGCCATCCGGAAAATGAATATAAAAGATATCGATGTAGTTTGTTTGAAGGCGTTTCAGAGCATCCTCAACAGCTTGTTTTAAGAATTCTGGTGAATTGTTTAGTTGATCTGGATGACCTGGTGTTTGCGCAGCTTTTGTCGCAATCACAATTTTCTTTCGATCATAGCCCTGAATGGCTTTACCAATTAATTCTTCTGAGCGGCCAAATCCATAGGCATAAGCCGTATCTAAAAAGTTAACGCCATTATTCAATGCAGTCTTAACAATTTGAACACCAACCTCGTCATTTAAATTTGGAAATAAGTTATGTCCACCCACTGCATTAGTACCAAGACCAAGTGGTGTTGCCATGACGTCAGTTTTACCAATTTTTACTTTTTCTACCATAATATCCTCCTTTAATCTTTAATCACAACTTCTATGATGCACGCTAAACATTAAAATAGCATTTATTTTGGCTCAAATTTAAAAACTGTCACTTAATTCAAAAAAATAGCTATTTCCTGCAGATTAACCTGCATTCGTAGCTAGTGTTTCATTGTTATTTAACGGTTCTGTTGAAATTGGTACATTCCTAGTCTGCATGTTAGGCAAAGTTGCATAGTCATTCCACAGAAAATCATTCATCACATTAAAAACCATGGGATTATGATTCAAACTGCAGTGATAACCCTCTTCACCCGTAATCAGGAGTTCACGATAGTCTTTTAAAACTCCGTGCAACAAGTATTTAACCGACCGTGCCGAATTAACCGAAACAAAACAATCGTTATCAAAGTACCCTTCCACTTTTCCCACGACATTAAATAATTGTACTCCCTTGGGAAAATGATCGCGGTACTTTAGCATGCGCTTAAAGTGTTTGGTTTCATGAGTTGGCCGATGATCCATTCTGAGTAAAGCCGGAACCGGTTTAGCATGCAAAAAACCACGCAAGCCATTAAAAGGACCGGCAATGGTCACTAATTTTTTTAGTTTAGGAACGCGTAAGTCATCCCCGTACATTAGTGCTTCGTTAACTAAGTCATTACTGCCAAGCGAGTGCCCCACACCGTTATACTCCATGACATTAAACTCACGTTTTAACAAGATCAGTAAACTATGTAACCAGTTAATTTGAACAAACTCTGGTGCCCGGTTATTTTCGAATAGCACCTGAATAATTGGATTCTTTACATCCATTTTTTCGGATCCAGTAATTGAAATCCTTCCATAACGTGTGATAGTAGCCGTCATAACTTGTTTTGCCCAACCCGCGTGTTGAGCCGCAGAAATCATATGGCCGGTTGAGTCCACGCCACCATTAAATCCATGCACAAAAATGGTCGCTGCGTTCATTTATATTCCCCATTTGTTTTAACAATTTAATTTGCTGTCATCGTTCACACTTTAACAGGCAACACCGCTTATTTTACTATTTTCCACAAACAAAGGGAAGATCTATGGTCCTGCTATCCAAAACGGTCGTTGTGTGACCCAAAAACTTAAATTAAATTTTTGCTTTTGAATGTTTTCTCCATTAACTTGTCCATTCTCCGGTAAGTCTGTTTCTAAATGCAGCTGTGAAGTTCGAAAGTGATGCACCACGGTCGAATTAAGATGGTTACCGGTTGTCAGCATCTCTACAAAGAGTTTTACAAACCGTAAAATACCAATTTGTTCTACAACCACTAGATCGAGTTTACCATCCCGTAAATCGGCGATCGGCATAATGGGAACGCCCCCACCAAAATACTTTATATTTGTTGTCGTCACTAAAAAAGCATGCGAAAATCGTTGCTTAGTTTGCGCCGTTTCCACAGACAATTGAAAGCCTTTTTGATTCAGAAATGCTTTAATTAACGAAAAAACATACGCACTAGACTGAAGATGATATTTCTTTAAATGATCCTTTTGTCCATCATTGGCAGCATGAACAACCGAAGCATCAAACCCGATTCCCACATTATTTGTAAACAATGTTTCATGTGAATCCAATCGATTTTTATAAACCCCAACATCTAGGTTAGTCGGTGATTGAACTTCAAGTAACTGCTGCAGCGCGGCCATTGATTGTGTAGGCAGCTTGATGCCACGTGCAAAATCATTTCCCGATCCAGCGGGAATATAACCCAACGGAATCTGATCGCCACCGCCTTGGTGAAGGCCATTCAAAACTTCGTGTAGCGTACCATCCCCACCGACAGCAACAACCACCCAACTTTGATCTAATTTATGTTGTAATGCAAAATTACGGGCAAGTTGAACGCCATGCCCTGGATGTTTTGTCATTACCGCCTTATAATTCACCTTTTGTTCCTTCAATTGAACTTCAATTTTAGGCCAAATTTTTCTAGCATGTTCTGCACCCGCAAAAGGATTCACAATCATCATAAACGTTGGTCGACTTACTGCCATTTTATTCACCACTCTTAATCAAAATATTCATTATGCTATAGTTTACCATATGAAAACGACGGAAAACTAGATAGACAGAGACTTTAACAACTTTTTTGCAAAAAAAGAGCAACTTGAAATTTCAAGTCACTCGGCGCGTCTTTCTATTTTTTATCTACCCAATGATTTAAAAAAGTTTCAATCGTCTGGTGATATTTTTGTGGATCATGTTTTCGAGAACTTACATGATCGACCCCTGAAATACGATGACTCTCTGTTGGTAATTGTTTAGCCAGCGATGCTTTAATTTCCGCCATCATTTCAACAGGTACATAACGATCTGCATCCCCATGAATCATCAACACTGGAATGCGAATGTTAGCCGCTTGATGGGCAATATCGGCTTCTTTTAATGAATAACCACCTGTCGCACGTGTCATTAGACTCACAAACGTGCTTAAAAATGGAGGCAAATAGTAATGATGGCCTAACCGGTAGCTAAACTCTTTTTGTGCCGAACTAAATCCACTGTCCTCCACAACGGCCACCACGTTTTTAGGTAGATCTGTTTCACCTGCCGTAGCTAAAACAGTTGCTGCACCCATACTAATGCCAAATAAGACGATTTTTTGAGGTGTTTTATTACGCAAATTGATTTCTTCAATCCATTTAATGTAATCACGACGATCTAACCAACCAAATCCGATAATATTTCCATCACTAATCCCATGACCACGGGCATCCGGCATTAAAACATTATAGCCTAAGTCCATAAATAGTTTGGCATAGGGAACCATTTGTTCATGCGCATGATGATAGCCGTGTGCTAAAATCACCGTCTTATCACTATTATTTTCAAGATAAGTTGCGGCTAAATGAATGCCGTCCTCAGCACGAATAAACCAAGTTTGTTTAATTAACTGTTTATACCAGTTATAGCTATCAGGAGTATTATCTTTGTCACGCGCATTACGAATTGCCCGTCGTTTTTGAGACTTAGAACTTCTGATTCCCATCTGGTAGCTTACTAAACTACTTATACCCAAACTTGCAGCTACTCCAATCAACGATATGCCAGCCACTTTCAGTATCTTTTTTGCACGCACATCATCATCTCCTTAAAAATTTTAAAGTTTGTTTGTAAAATATTTATTCCAATTTCATGGGTCTATCAGTTTCATTATATCTTAGAATATTGACGAAAACATGAAGAAGACTCGTTTTGTTGAATCCGCTACCAATCCATTGTAACAAAACAAAAGGCTCCTTTGCAAAGGAGTCTTGTTTATAAAAAAACTAAAATTTTTTAAGTTTAGTATTCATCACAAGCGTGAATCCATACAGTCCCACAATACCAATCAACAAAGTGATAACACCTGTTGCAAATGAAATTTGGCTATTTGCAATTGCGTGCCCATATTGCCCGGACACAATAGAAATTCCGTTAATATACGTGGTTGGTAAAAATGCTGCAATTCGTTGTAAAGGTTCAACTACCGTCGTTACTAAAATAAGACCCAAGGTTAACAGTAAAATGACAAATAGCGCAGCCAACCGGTTTCTAACTAAAGTTACAATAAAATAAGTGATTTCCACTATGAAAACAATTGCTAAGCCCTGCAAAATCAACGAAGGTAAGATAAGTTTCGAAATGTTTTGAAGCAGTATCTTTCCCGATCCAATTGCATAGGACAAATATGGGTAATTCAAGGCTCCAATTCCAGACACGACAGTTCCAGCGATAACTGCCGTCAATTCGGTTAGTAACCACAAAACAATGGCAAAAAAACTACCACTCAAAATATTTTGAGTAGTTATCGTCACTTTAGAAATGGGTAGCAACTTATTCTTATTTAATTTACCTTCAAACGCATCTCCGTAAACCTGTACCAAAACAAAAGTGATCGCTAATACCAATAAATACGGTAGAATTGTTTTTGATACCCAGACACTGTAGCCGATTCCTTGTGTCGGAAAATCATCATCTTGTTTCTCAAGACTTTTTGAGGCCAGATCTTGATAAATGAGACGATCTCGTTTCATTGCATTAATAAGCCCAGAACCGCTGCCTTTACTAGCCTGTGCCACAGTTAAATCCTCTTGAATTTGACGAATTTTTTGTTGGTAGGCTGCTCGCCACTGATGCTGATGAGATAATCTGATGATCGTTTGATTGATCTTAATATCTTTTTTCTCGTTGGCAATATTTGCTAAATCTAGTTTTCTATCACTGACTGTTAGCCTCTTTCTCTTCAAATCATTTTGTGAATCTTGTAATGCCTGTTTTCCCTGACGGATATTGTCTTTGGCATCCATTATGTAACTATTTGTAGCCTTATTCTTCACATTAAACGCTAAACAAACTAACACCGTGACAATTAAAATGATCAATGGAATAAAATTGAAATTATTTTTCAAAATTTTTCGATTCAAATAGCTTCTATAACTCATGCATTTTTCACCACCATTGTATTATTTTCCAAAAAAAGCTCATAATCACAAATTGATTCAAGATCCTCTTTATAATGGGATGAAATTACAATCATTTTGTCGTTATCTCTCAGTTGTTTAATTTTTGAAAATAATTTGTCACGATTCCCCTCGTCAAGACCATTGGTGATCTCATCCATCAACATATATTTAGCATCACTAACTTCATATAGTCCAATGAGCAGTCGCTGTCTCATGCCCAAAGAATATTTTTTAATTGGTAACTTGATATAATCAATCATTTGCCAGTCTTGAATCAAGCTTTTTATATCAATCGAAGAACCCCAGATCTGTTTAATAAACAATAAATAATCTAAACCACTTAAATTATCGTCAAACCAGTTAGACGATTCAAAGTAAAATATTTTTTGTAGTTGTTTGCCAATTGGTAGACCGTCAATCTGATACTTTCCGTAAACCGATGGGATTAATTGCATAACGGACCTAAAGAAAGTCGTTTTACCGGAACCATTAGGAGCTATTAGACCATAAACTTTGTGTGGTTGAAATTTAAAATTAAAATTAGCGAGAATTGGTTGTCGCGTTTTGATTGTTACATTTTGGATAGATAACATTTTTAGTTTTTTTCTTCTTCTTACAATTTTATTTTCTTCGTCTCCGTTTTTGAACAAACAACCACACAAAAGTAAACAAGTCCAAACCCACGTACATCAGTATTGACCACCTGATGATGTAGTTGTATTGACTAGTTTCAGTGGCAATTAGACTTAACATAGCCACAGGAAAGAATAAATAATTAATAAAATAAAACCATTTTGTGTATTTCTCTTTAGAACGATTCATGTGAATCCTTTTTTCATGTATATCTTCAATTTTGCGATTTTTTCTCAAACTATGGATAATGGTTTCAATGCAAAAAGTCAGTAAATATATCGACATATAACCAAAATCTATTAATTCAATCAAGTAGTGCCCCATATTCACGCCCCATGTGATTAAGCTAAAACTCGAAATCGGAAAAAATAAATATTCTAAAAATCGAAACCATTTTGAGTATTTTTGAAAATTTAAGTTCATGACTACGCTCCTTCCTGGTTACACCAAATAACCATCATTATTTTAGTAAAAACCTACTTATTCCGTTTTAGCCACGTTTATTATCGAACATTTATTTCAAATTAAAAAGAAACCATTAGTTTCCCCCAGGAAATTATTGATTACCTCCTACTACATTTGAAGTTCAATTCACACAACAAAAATAATTCAAACGCGGTATAATTAATAAATTAATCATAAAAACTTGGCTAATGGGGGGAAACATAATGCTTGGTGAACAATTAAAAAAGTATCGTGAAAAATCACATCTTTCGCAAACTGAAGTTGCAGACAATTTAGCTCTGACCAGACAAGCCATATCGAGATGGGAAAACAATCGCGCTTATCCAGATATTGATAATTTAATTCGCTTAAGCAAGTTGTATTCAGTAACATTAGATGATTTACTAGCTGAAAATGAAACTCTCAAGAAAAAACTTAATATCAACACTAAAAATATAATAGAAGCCACTAAAAGGCAGACCTTCCTTAACCGTAAAATGTACAATGCTCAAGATGAAAGTATGGAGCTATTAATTCTAGCTATTGTAAGTGCAATTATTCCCATGTTAGGAATTTTTATTCCCATTTATGTGATGTTTCGAAATAATAAGTTTAACAGCCTTTTTAGATGGATTTATATAGTTGCTATTATTGTTTTACTGGTCAGCCTAATCAGCACAGGTGTCTGGACATATGACATGTTTTTTACCCACTATCATACCGAAACCACTTTAGTTAATTAGTATGCAAATTTGGAATCATTTCGCCAAAAAAGCGAGTTTGAACTTCATTTAAGTTAATAATTATGTAACTCAATTTATCTTAAAACAACAAACTACACTGGTACTTTAATTTTTAAATTTCTTCTTCTGGTATTTTGCGGTATACTATTCAAGTAAGCTTTTTGGGCCCTTAGCTCAGCTGGGAGAGCGCTTGCTTCGCATGCAAGAGGTCGACGGTTCAAATCCGTTAGGGTCCATTGATAGAAAAAGGCTGATACACAGGGATGCTTAAAACGCCTGCTATATCAGCCTTTTTATTTTTTCATTTTAGTTCTATATTGTTTTTTTACCACCAAAGGACGGTCAAAAGGACGGTCACGAAATAACTTAAGATAATTTAATAAAACCGTGGTAGGTAGGGATGTCTGTTATCCATTTTGGATAACAGTTTTTTTACCCAAATTAGTAGTTAGTAAACTACAAAAAGCAATTTATACCTTTTACAATCTTAGAAACTCATTAACTATACTTTACTTATAAATTAAATAACCAGAACTGTGTTCCTTATTAGGGAGTGTCAAGAAGTTTGTGTAAAAAGTGATTGCTCTTTCTCCATAAAATTAAATCTTTTCAGTCGAAAAGTGATTCTAATGTATCCTTAACTTGTCCGAATCCACGATGAATTCGATTAAAGTTCTTTTCATTGTAACTAATTACTTGCACTCCAATGAAATTGTCTAATGATTTTTCATTGGGAAACTGTTCTTTTGCTTTAGTCTTGCGTTTAATCTTTTTATTTAGCGATTCTATAATATTTGTTGAATAAATAGTTGGGCGAATTGCAGCTGGAAAAGCCAAAAAAGCTAATAATTCCTTTTCAATTGACCTAATGTGACTAATTAGATTTGTGTATTGTTTTTCCCAAGTACTATAAAAATCGGCAAGCATTTTACGAGCTTCAGCTTCATTGGTTACCGAATGAAGTTGTTTGAAATCATTTAAAATAACCTCACGGTCTTTTAAACGGACATGTGTACTAATATTACGCATAACATGAACTAAACATCTTTGAAATTTTGCTTTAGGAAAAGCGTGTAAAAGCGCGGGTTGAAGTCCAACCATTCCGTCCGTAATAATTAATTGAACCTGTTTAAGCCCTCGCTGCTTGAGATCGGCTGCCATTTCCGACCAGACTTCAGCATTTTCACTGGGTGCAATACGATAATCAAGAACTTCTTTAATTCCAGTGGGTGTAATTCCTAAGGCAATATAAACTGCCTCTCTTTGAACTGTGTCACGACGCAAAGGTAAATAAGTTGCATCTAAGAATAAGCAAACATAGTTTGCTTTAATGGTTTGCTGATGAAAAGCTTCAATCTGCTTAGTTACTTGGGCAGTAATGTTAGAAACAGTTGTAGCCGAATAATAAGAACCGTACATTTTTTCAATCAAATCAGCGATTTCACGAGTGGTAACACCTTTAGAGTAAAGTTGAATAATTGTAGTTTCTAAAGCATCTTGACGACGAGAATAAGCTGGAAGTAAATGATTATGAAATTTGCCTTGTCGGTCACGCGGCACAGCAATTTTCAACTTACCATATTCGGAATCAATTAACCGAAAGTATTGACCATTCCGATAATTGTTAGTCTTAAAGCTATTACGTTCATAAGGATCATAACCAAGTAACGAAGTTAACTCAGCTTGTAGGATTTGATTAATAGCTGTTTCAAGTTGTTGGCGAAAAAGTTATTTAACATCGCCATTTGATAATAGAGTTTTGGTTAAATCTCTGGTAAACTGTTCCATGGGGAATCCCTCCGTTTTGGTTTGGTTTGACGATTTAATCATACGGGGAAGGGGTTCCCTTTTCAATAGGATTTTAATTCATTTACACAAGCTATTTTATACTCTCCCTTATTAACTTGCCAAAATAAATATAATATAAAAATAGGTATAACCAATGGCGATTATACCTATTATTTAGTCTTTTCCTTTTTACGGTAGCATGCGTCCATACGCCATGCAACAAAGCCTATAACGAAAATACTAACAACTGCACCAAGCATCCATGTACCAGCATGTGAAGTAAACACAGTGCCTACATAATCTACGTTTGAATAGATTAATCCAAACGTAAAAATGATAAAAAAACTAAAAACAACTAAAAAGCGAGTAGGATACGATGTCTTATAGTCCTTATTCGTCAATTTAGAAACTCCGGTCAATAAAGCAATGAGTATCATATATGTTCCAAATAAGAACACTGCTCCTAGCATTAATTCACTACCAATGCTGGCAGAATCTGTACTTCTAACTTTTCCGAATACATTACCTAACAACTGCAAGCCACCAAAAGTTGCGAATGTAATAGACGTAAATATACCTAATATTGTAACAAAATCTACTGTCAGTTTAGAATATTGCTCGTTAAGCTTTTCAAAGCTAGAACTCTTATCCTCAAGTTCATCAATATTTTGATTAATTTTTATAAGATCATCTTTTGCCACACTTATTTCTTTATCTTGTTGCTGATACAACATAGTAAACTGTCTGTTAGCCAAATTTAAATGCTCTACGCACTTGATAAGTACTAAATATTCATTGCTAACTATATCATCGGCTGCTTTTGAATCTATATCTTTTTTTATTCTTGCCTTTAATGCGTCTCCTAGTGCGTCTAAACCTGTTCTATCCGTAAGCTTAAATACTATCATTGTTATCTTAGAGTAAGGTATAAACTCTATATGAACTTGTTTAGCACTTGTTAGTAAATTATTAAACAAACTCTCAAATTCTGAATTATCAGGATCTGGATTAATTTTGCCACTAGTCCATTTTTCAGTTAATTCACCTAGAAGTTTAATAAATTCACTTGAATATTTGCTTTCCTGAGAATTATTATCTAGATAATGAATAAAATTACCATTTTCCATGATTTACGTAACCTTAAACTTCGCTTTTAATGTCTTTAAAAGTATATTCAATATTACTTCGCCAGCCCGTAATGTCGCTCTCATGCTCTGCCCAGTACTTTTCCCTATGGGACTTATTAACAAGAGAAAATGGATCTTCCCTTAGATTATTTACAATAACTCTATTAAGTGGCTTTAAACTTTTGTTCTCTACGTCATCTTCAATAATAGGATCCGCACCAAATATTTTATAAGTGTCATAAACATCTTTTTCTACAGGACCATATCTCCAAACTAAAAATGGAGTATCGTATAAATTTTTCAAAACTTCTTTATTTAATAGGGACTCGTCCAATGCTGTTTTTAGGGAAAAGTACATTACTTTTTGTAATTGTAGATTTGTAACAGATAACTGATGTTCATTAGCAACTGCTATTACATGCTTTGCAAATTCTTTCATTGACATAACAAAGAAACCCCCTTCTGATTACTCTCTAAGCCAATTATAGCATCTCGTGTCAATCACTGTATAATGTGCCGTTTTCTTTTCACACCACATTATATTGATTAATATGTACTCTTATTTTAAAAGCCAATATCCTTAATCATTTCAAACCTTACCTTGTCATTTCTAAGCAATTTCATGTAGTAATTTGTAGTAAAACAACATTAGTTTAACGAGTACCTTAACAGTTTTAAACAAACACAATGAAAAACCTTAGTTTTTTAAGTGTTGGAATTGGTCGTATACCTTAACAAATCATAGCATCTTTTGTAGCGGTATCTAAAAGTAAGGTGGAGACTCATCCCTTACTTACCTTTACTTTCATCAACTTAATCACTAGCTATAATCACATGTAAATTAAACTGAGATCGCCTTAGAATACGTCTCTGCACCCTAACAAAACGAGTGCAACTTGAAATAATCAAAATACACCCATTCAAAACAAATCTATTAGGACTATTATTTAGCAAAAAAAGTAAGGTTTTGTAAGGTTTCTAGATTGTGTGAAATATCGAATTTTATCAATAATATCAGTATTCAACCATGAGTTTTATAAGATTTTAAGCTGATTAACAGGCAGCGAACATCCCTTGTAAAATCAATATCAATGTACGTAGTTCTTTCACAACAGGTTTTAACAGGCTATTAAGGGTGCCTAAACGTTCATATTTGTTCGCTTTTCTTAGGGATGTTAGAAATACCTGGTAGCTTCTTTCAAGGGTAACCGTGATTCTTAAATGGCAGGTTTTGGCAGGTTGCCATAAATAAAAATGTCAAGTTTTGTTAAGTTCTAGCTTTCCTTTTTTAGGGACTCTCTTTTGTCTTGATGGTCTTTTTACAAGATTAAATTTTGTAATCTGAATCCATAACAAAAAGGCACTAATCAATATTAATGATCAATGTCTTCAAGAACGACAACTCAACACTTGCTATGATTAATGGCACAGGGTTTCCTTAATTTCTCTTTTAGGGGCTCGGATATCTCGGGATAACTTACCTTTTTCTCTTAGCCTTATCATTTCTTATCAATCTGCTTATGAATTTCTTCAACCTCACCAGTCAAATAATCTAAATAAGAAATAAGTGTCCAGGCAAATAGTAAAATCCCAGTGTGTAAATAGTTATCACTTGGCTTCATGCTCCCCTATTACAAATACTGATATCGCCCCTAATACGTATAGCAATTTTTTGATCAATTCATAGGCTCATTTGGTTGTTCTCTAAACTTGCTCAATTTATTAATAATCTTTTGTAATGATACCTGTGTCTTCAATGGCTCGGACTTTCTGTTATATGGATCTTTTGAATGATACGCCTTAATCAAAAGAGCTTGCTCGGATTGATCAAGGTATGAGAACCGTATATAAAAGCTTTGAATGAGTTTTAATTCTTCCTCGGGTAATTCACTTAAATTACTGTCCAACATTCGCCACTGCCTCAAAATTCGTCTTCTCTCCGCTTGATTCCAATCACGTTCATAGGCTGGCTTATTATAGTCAAGATTGTTAGTGTTGAGTGCCATATTCCACGTGTTGGGATCACCTGTATACATAGGCCCTAAGTCATGACTATTAGCACTCAACTTATTCATAGGCGCCAAATCTTGATGATTAGCAAAAGGTTTTAGATTGCCATTTTTCTTGTTAATAGGTTCTAAGTTATACGCCTTGGCCATTGGTTAGCATCCCCAAAACTTGGCTCATAGTACTCTTAACATCATCAATATTAGTGTTTTGATCTATAGCGAGATCATAGGCAAGATGAAATCTGTGCCCCGTTGCCTCTTCAATCTGGTGTATCTCATTTAAAGTTTGAACCTCAAGAGCACTATTATCTTTTAAATGCTCACACTGGTTCGCAATTTGTTTTAAGTATGTTTGTTCATCTTGATTAAGCGCATTCCAATATTTCATAAACTCGTGGTGTTTATAGTCTTCGATTTGAAGACACCGTTTTGCCTGCTGTTCCATGTCCACAAAATCATTCACAATCAAGTCAAATGGGGGATGTCGTACGGGTGTCATTCCGTCCTCTTGATAGGCAAATGGACTACTAATAAATGAGTAATTACGGTATATCTTTTCAAGCTCATTTAGACGCGCTCTAATACTGTTCTTTCTGTTCTGGGTATAAAGATACTCAAACAATAGTTCACGATCTAATTCATCCATTTTTTAAACACCTGCTAACGATATTAAGTTATCAAGTGTGTATACTTCTGCAAATTCTAATAATGCTCGTTTTTGATAATCACTAAACCGAGATGTACCCAATCCAACGTGTTTGGCAACATCATTAAACTTAAAACCATTTATAAACCGATTTTTAAGTATAAAAGCATCTAACTCATCTAATTGTTTTAGACTTTCGTCAATCGCACGCACCTGCTTTAGAGCGTTTGTAGTTAGCTCATCTTGAAACTTGCGACTTGCTAAGCGTTTGTAACGCGGATACTTTTTTAATAGTGCTTTAGTATTTTGTACTGTTTGTTTTTCATTCACTTGTAAGTTAGTGTAAAGTTTTAGTAGGAAAGTGAAAAAAAGCCTTTTCAAAACACGAGAAGACCGTTAATCTTCTAATTAGGTATAGCAGCCAAAAATTAGGAGGTAACGGTCTTCATGTCTCAGATTTTAACAGAAATCACGACAGTTTTAAAGGAAAGTAATAGTTTATTTAATGCGGAACAGGATTTAATGATTCGTTGCCAGGCATTGATTGCCACGGCTTTAGGCCAAGCATTAGAGGATTTAGATGATCTTTTAATTGGAGAAACAGAATATCGAGAAATTATTGGCAAACGACAACGAACGTTAAATTTTATGTGCGGAACAGTTACTTTTAGACGTCGTTTGGTTAGATTAAATGACAAAACCTATGTCTATCCTTTAGACCGGTACTTACAGTTAATTCCACGAAGTAGGTTTTCACCTTTGATGGTTGAAAAGGTCGCTAAGCTAGCTTCACATAGTGTTTTACGGACAACAGCCTTGGCTGTTAACCTTTTGACCCCACTTTCCATCAGTCATCAAAAGGTGGATCAACTTTATCAATCAGCAGGTGAACAATGTGAAAAACAACGTGAAGAGACTACATTAGTGAACATCGAAAAGAAACGACAAGTTCCTTATCTGTATTTGGAAGACGATGCCTTTTGTGTGGCCTTAAAGGCTAAGCAACACCATAAAAATGTCCTTATTCATCGACTGCAACTAACGGAAGGTATTAGCCAAAATGGCCGACGACGTCAGACGTTAAACCGGCATGTATTTACGGGATTAAACCGGCAAGCAGTTTTTAATCAAGTACAAGATTATCTCGATCAGAATTATGATTTACGAGCAACTATAATGATTACCGGTAGCGATAATGGGAGTGGCTATGAACCATCCTGCTTTGATGAATTAGCGGTTGGGGCCAAAAAACATGAGCACTTTTTAGATCGTTATCACTTGAACCGAAAAATTCGTAGTCGATTAAGCAAGATGCCTAAGATTCTGCAAAGTAAACTATTTCAGGGTGTGCATAATTGGGATAATGATCAAGTTCAAATTGTCCTTGATACGTGTGAGTTTCAAGCCAATGATGCAGATAGTCTGGAAGCAATTCAACTTTTACGGAGTTACTTGAAACGTAACTGGAATTATTTAAAGCCAGCCAACAAGCGAAGCTTAGCTACCGAAACCGTGTGTTTAGGTGGCTGTGAAAGTAATCATCGACGCTTTACCTATCGGTTAAAACATCAAGGTCGCTCTTGGAGTAAAGCTGGATTGAAGGCGATGATTGCGGTGATTACCAGTGAAATTAACGGGCAATTAGAAACAGCAATGATAAAGATGACCAATACCTTGCCAATAAGCATCATGCCAGTTAAAGTGGCCGCTAGTTATTTTCTTAAACAGCCTTTTACACAACATCAAGGAATTAGGCACGGCAGTATTTCATTAGACGCAGCAACTAGCAGTGCTATGGGTAATTTGGTGAAGGCTATTTCATAGGATTTGAATAACAGGTGGAGTGGAGGCGTTGGTGAAAGAGTGTGTCGATGTCACTTAGCGATTTATCGCTTAGAGACATGGGAGACTGGAGAGATCCACTTCTGGCCTGAAGGGCAAGAAGTTAGCTCGTAAGCGACCCACACGACCCCGCATCAACGCCGGAACGAAACAAAAAGTAGTTAAAAACATAAATAAAATCTAATTAGAAGCACTACCTACTAAAACTTGACACATACCACTTGTAACAAAGAAACCAACTCCCTTGGTAGCATGATATAATTGATTGTCAGATCACAACATCAAACAAACCAAGGAACTTTGTATTTAAGCACAAGGTAGGCGATGCAGTTGTTCAGTGCAGAAGATGGAGCAAGTGAAATACTTAATGAAGCCTTAGATAGGTATGAACAGCACTTTAAAGTGGGCTTTCCAATATATGAATATATCAATATCACAAGTAATGATGATTATGATATTTCGATCAGTGGCGTTAAAAAATTAGCAGACTATATAAATAAAAGGATTGAAATTAATTTACCCGTGGAAGTTCCTAAAGACTACTGGGAACGGATGTATTAATTAGCATTTAGCAAAATGACTATCTCCATTTTGAAAATAGTCATTGTTAAATGCTTTTTTAGTGTGTTTTTATTCGATTTGTATAGCCTTAATACAACTAATACGCTCTTCAATCTCCTTAGCATGGCTACATAACGGGGCTAAGGTTGCTTGCCGTTCCTCTTCACTTGTGATAATAAAATACCCATGCTTGTCATCATCTCTAAGCGCACCAATAGGAACATTGCCATGTACTAATAGATACCGCACAATTCCATATACACCACGTAAGGGAATCGCTGTAAGCTTGCTAATTTGTTTAGCAGTAATAGGGTGATCAGAACCATATGGTATTAATTCCTGTACTTGCTCAATTTTATTTTTAGGTTGTTTTTTTGCCATTCTTACACCTCAATTCATGCCGTTTTATGATTGGGATTGCACAAACTCTATTTTTACCTCATCCCCGTTATCATCAAAATATCTGTATTTAGATTGTCCCCCATCTTTAGAGACAACACGATCAAAGGCTATTTTTTTCGTGTCTGGTAGAGGTAACTCATATTTACGCAAATACATTCGGATGCCTTGGTAATTCTTGTGCAGGCAGTTAGCAATGGCTTTAACGCTCAACCCTTCATGAACCAACTCAACTAACTTATCTCGGTAAGCTTCCTTTCCGGCCTTTAGGGCGTCGCAAATGTCGCCTTCATGAACCAACTCAACTAACTTATCTCGGTAAGCCTCGATATTTAATTCACTTCTAGTTTTGGGAGATAGTTTCAAGTAATCTAACGCCTGAACTATTTCAGCGTCCTTGTGATCAAGTTCATAGGCAATACGTCTCACGGTAAAACCTTTGTTAATGTAATATGTGATATCTTCACCATATTCATTGACCAGCTTTGCGATTGATCTGCTCTTACCGCCATAAGTAACAGCGATTGTAGTTTGCTTACGACTTTCAGCCTGCTTCTTTGGCCGTCCTCGCTTAACACCAGCCTCATCTTTGCTTTGTTCGCGTAAACCCTTGGCATATTGCCAGTAAGCTTTGCATATTTTGCAATTAGCAACACCGCAATGAAATACATCATGTGTACCTTCAATTTGAGTTAATTCCTTTGTTGTATATTTCTTTGGTTTCATTGCCAACAAGTGCTTGCATCCCCCTTTCTATCCATTCCGCTTATCCTTTAATCCTTTAAAATTAATTACATTTTCAGCGTGATGCGTTAACAAGCGACTGATAATTTTACCGTTGTAAATTTGTTTAAGTGCTTTGCCGTCCTTGTTGGTGGTAATAATATTTACCTTGTCATTACGTGCCTCTAGAATATTAAAAAACGCTTTTTGAACCGTGTCATTAGCTTCTCTGCCACCCGCATTTAGCGTCGTTTCTGAACCTAAATCATCAAATACAACCACGTCAGCCCTTGCTAGTGAAGCTTCAACTAGGTTTCTTTTTTGAATAAATTCATCCCGTTGTGACGGGTTAACATTGCCCAGCCGTGAACTTAGTTCTAAGTCCATTAGAGCAGGCACGCTCACAAACATACAGCTCTGTTGTGGATCTGAATTATTATTAATATCCGTTAACATGGCAGAGGCTAACAACGTTTTACCAACTCCATAAGCCCCAATCAACGCAAAATTTTGTATCTCCCCCGACTTAATCCGTTCACAAATTGTTAAAGCCTTACTCAATATTTTCCGATCTGCTTCTTGCTCATTGGGATAAACCTCAAAATCATTAAACGTCTTGTCTAATAATTTAGTTCCCGTATTAGGCATGTAGGAACTGTTTAACAGCATTCTTTGCTTTTCTTGATTAGTTGCCTGCTTGGTCATTTTAATGGCCTCTTGCTCGCGGTAATTGATGCCTTCATGTTCCATTTGCCCACATTCAAAACAAATCGGGCTTTTTCCATTGTCTTTAAAGATATACATAGGCGCACCACAAACTTCACAAGCTTGGCCAGTCTTTTTAAACATGGCATCAATTACATCTTGACGGGATGAAATTAACCCCAGCCCGCCCATTTCGGTATCTAGCATTATTCTCACCTCTTAGAATGGCAGTGGTTCATCATTATCATATTCTCCACGATCAGGTATTGAGCTTCTTGAAATGGGCTTTCGATTAGCATATTTAGCTTTAAACTGCTTCTCATTAGCTTTGACTTGCTCAACCGACTTAAGACTCTTTTGACGATAGCCATTCAAGATAGATCGTACATAGATCCATATTCTAGCGTTGTGATCAACAGCTACTTCTAATGCGTGCTTAATTAATTCATATGCTGTTTCTTCGCTTAAGCCAGCCTCTTTAAAATCCTTTATCTCATCACCGATTTTTTCATACAGAAATGGTGAGATAGATCCAAAACCGTTGTTTTCCCAAAACTTGAAAACAGCTTCTCTTTTGGTTTGAATTTCTGAGCTGATTTTTGAATTTGAGTTGTTGTCTTCTTCTTCATCTTTTTGTTTATTAGTTCTTTGTTTAGATAAGTTATTAGTATAGTTAGTACTTAGTAGTGTGCCATTTTCGGCGTTCCGTTTCCCGGCATTCCGTTTTTCACAACTCGGTGTAATCGCTGATTTTACGGCGTTCTTATTTTGTGATCCTTGATTTAGCGGTATTTTTACCGACTTGCGATTTTCGAATGTCGGATTATCATACACAATCCAATCAGTTCCGCTAAACTTGCCATTCTCATCCCTTAGAGACTTTTTGACTACATAACCTTGTGTAATCAATTCGTTAAGCGCGGTACGTATGCTTTTAGTTCCGTCCGTGAAATGCTTTTCAAGTTCTTCTTGATGAAATCGCCAATCATTAGGCAAAGTGAGCATATAAGCTAAGAGACCCTTTGCCTTTGCTGATAAGTTTGGATCAATTAACCCAATGTTAGGGATGATTGAATAATTCTTTGTGGTTGATTTTCGAACAATGGCCATAAATTACACCTCTTTTTTAGCACGTTTGCTATATGCCATATCACTATCAAAAGCCTCGTAATCGCCGTTTAGTAACAGGCTTATATCATGTAACAAACAATCATATTCAAACAAAACATCATGTGTATCTTGCTTGTTGATATTGTTAAAATCTTCAATGATCGTACGTTGTTTTAGTAACGTATGTACTTTTTCTAAACGATCTTCACGCTCTTCAACAGTCTCAAGAATGCCCGCACCCCGTAAATAACTCGAATTAGTGTTATACCAATCCTCAACAACACCTTTTAACACCGTTCTAATTTGATAAATGAACGTATTATATTCATATGCTAACTGGGCTAAGTCTTCATGTTTCATGCCACTATACAGCGTGGGCTCTTTATCACATATAACCTGAAACGAGTCTTCTAAAAGCTCAAGTGTTGTCATATTAGCAGAGGCCGTTGTATTACTTCTCTGTAAGGCCTTCTTAGTTTCAGTAATCTCATTTAAAATATCCATTGGTTAATTCCTCCATATTTGTTAGAATGAAGGTACAAACACACTTATATCAGTGTTTTACTTGTCCGTAATCCGTCCAAAGATTATACGGGCATTTTTTGTACTCTCATTCATAATTTTGCCTTTCTACAGGGATGCATCCCTTAATAACGTTTAATAAAATGGTTATGCTTATTCATTTCTCGAGTTTCCCCGATACCAATACCAAACGCCACGCCTGCAAATAAACTAATTACAATCGTGAACACAAACCATATGAACCAGCCAAACATACAAATCACTCCTTCTTTTTAACTTCACTGAAATTAATCATTCCCACCGCCACGGCTTTTAATTATTTAATAGATATTGTGTTATTTCAGCTTTAGAAAAGAAATTTTTACCCGTCTGCTGGTGTATTGGCATTCCCTGCAAAATCAACGCATTTAACGTCTCTACGCTCACGCCCAACCATTTAGCTGTAGCCTGTTTAGAGCTTAGCCACGGGCTATCTATGCCCGTTTGTTGACGTGCTTCATTAACTGCCTCGGTAATAGTGCTCATTACCTCTTGTTTAAGATGCTCATCATATTCGGGCGGTAACGTAACTTGTAATTCCATAAAACCAGCTCCTTACTTTTCCGTAATAGATTCAGACAACTCTTTAATTGCCTGTTCAACACGTTTCTTCCGGTCACTGTTAAGTGGTGTTCTAAGCCAAACAGATAAACGACCATCGGAAGTTCCTATTTTGTTGGCAACTTCCCAATATCTGAGACGTTTAACTTTAATTTCGTGTCTAACTTCTTGATTATTCAAAAGTAATCACCTCTTTTGTTTATATTTTTGAACACGAATTATTTATGTGTTCATATTTTTTGATAGTCATATCATAGCTCATGTTTATATTATTTACAATAATAACTATTGATGTTCATGTTTTTAAACGCTAAAATAGTGAGAGAGGTATAATTTTATGAAATCAAATATTAAAAAATTAATTACAAAAATTAATATGACAGTGACGGAGTTAAGCGACAAAACTGGTATCGGAAGAACTACGCTTTCAAAGCTTGTAAATTCAAATGAGCTTCCTGCATCCACAAAAGTTGGTACCCTATTGGCAATTAGTAGTGCTTTGGGTGTTGGCGTATCTGCTTTATTTGAAGGTGAAAGGAATAAATATAGTGTTTTTTATAAAGCTCCATTTTCTAAAAATAATGTTGATCAAAAAGGATACTTAGGGGGCTATTGGGTAGTCTCAAAAAATGAATCTGAAAAAAACCTTAGTTTAATTCGTATTACTTCTGAAATGGGAGAAACTGATACAAGCGATCCATTGCCATACCTGTGGATGATTTCTCAGCTAAGTGATTTTCTAAGCAAACCAGAGTTTAGCTTTTTTGCAGATAATGAAAATATTATAAAACTAAGTAAAGTAGCAGATGTCATTAAAAAAGCAAAGAGTTTTCAAGAACTTTTTGACATATTTAACTTAAAAAAAGCGGTTAAAGGAGTAACTAAACTTTCTGATAATTTTACGAAAGAATCTTTAGCAGGCTACGAATTAGTTGAAAAGGTTTTTAAAATTATCAGGCCAACTACAGATGTTCATCTGTGGACAATGTTACAAAGCTTTTTTGTTTCAGCAGTCGTTAATGAAGAAGAAATGGTTTTTAACGATGTACTCAAAAGCAAAAAACCTTTTATTGGAGAAGTTCGAATTAACATAACAGCTATTTTGCCTCAAGAAGTTTCTATGCTGGCTATGTTAAACAAAGATATAAATACGGAAACCACTTTAACCAAATTAATAAATAATAATTATTTGTTAGAACCCGATATAGATAATTTTTCCGAAAAGCAATGTGCATTTTTTGTTAAAGATATTTCCACAGATTTAAAGAAAGCATTTTCTGTAAAAAATGCTAATGTATATTTTTATTCAACACCTAGAGTTGTACCTGAACGTCGACTACTAGGCATTTGTACTATTGATGGAGGAACAATCGAAAATGGCTTTTTTGGTCAGCAAGACGATTTTTCTGAATTGCTTTTACAAATAAAGAAATAAGTTAACTTATCAAATACTAATAAAAGCTTGTCTTCGTCCCTTCCAATAGCAATCTATGTGTTTTTGATTTTAGGGATGCGTTTAAATTCTAAATAGAAGATGATCGAGTGAAAAATAAACGTGGTATGTTGGCTTTGGTGTTTGCTCTGTTTATGTTTTTATCCATAGGCATAAGCAACTCAACAGCTAACAATGATGATGAGAACGATAAAGTTAAACATAGTGTTTTTCATGCGAGGAAGTACAAACGTAGAAAAACAAAGAAACAGATCTAGTATTACTAAATTTTAGGATCTACTTAAAGATGGAGGAAAATAATGAACAACGAAAAAGCTAAGTTTTTACTGTATAAAACCGATAATAAAGATGTCAGCATTGATGTTATTATCAGTGATAAAACCATCTGGGCTACTCAAAAATCAATAGCAGAGTTATTTGGTGTTAGCATTGCCACAATAAGCCGTCATTTAAAAGATATTTTTACCTCGGGTGAATTAAATGAACAAGTGGTTGTTACAAAAAGTGTAATAACCACTCAACATGGTGCCATAGAAGGAAAAACTCAATCTAAACCAACTAATTTTTATAACTTGGATGCCATTATTTCCGTTGGCTATCGTGTTAATTCCATTCAAGCTACCCACTTTCGTCAATGGGCTACACAAACTCTTGATGAATATATGATAAAGGGCTTTGCCATTGATGACGAACGGTTAAAACAAGGATCTAACTTACTTGATAAAGATTACTTTGATGAACTGCTTGAAAGAGTACGTTCAATTCGTGCCAGTGAAAGAAGAGTGTGGCAAAAGGTAACAGATATCTTTGCCGAGATCAGTTCAGACTATGACCCACAAAGTCCAGTAACAAAGAATTTCTATGCAACTGTACAAAATAAATTTCATTATGCTATTACGGGACAAACTGGTGCCGAGATTATTTACAAACATGCTGATCACA
Source organism: Pediococcus ethanolidurans (assembly GCF_964062635.1). Taxonomy (NCBI): domain Bacteria; kingdom Bacillati; phylum Bacillota; class Bacilli; order Lactobacillales; family Lactobacillaceae; genus Pediococcus; species Pediococcus ethanolidurans. The sequence goes on along the minus strand of NZ_OZ061250.1, from coordinate 717,750 downwards.
CCAAACCACATATGGGACTAACAACGTGGAAAAATTCGCCTAATGGTAGAGTTCTAAAGTCCGATACTAAAATTGCTAAAAATTATTTAGATAAAGATCAAATTAGAAAGCTTGAACGCAACGTGTCTAGCTACTTTGATTATATAGAAGATCTAATCGAACGTCATAACACCTTTACTATGCAAGAGTTCTCTAATAGTATTGATCGTTTCTTATCATTCCGAGAATACGCGATACTTCCCGATAACGGATCTGTCTCAATGAAAAGCGCTAAAAATAAAGCTTCGAAGGAATATGACGAGTTTAATAAAACTCAAAAAATAACATCCGATTTTGATAAACAAGTTAAAAATATTATTGATAAAGAACACGAATAAATCGTTGATTTTTTATTAGATTTTAAAGATATTGTCCAAACTCACGAAGACGTTAAAAGCTTGAGTTCATCCCTGAAAACCCGCCATGGTAAGAAAGGGATAATGCAATATGGCAAGTATTAAAAGTTACGAAACCAAAGACGGAAAGAAATTATATTTGTTTAAAATGTATATTGGTATTGATCCACAAACTGGTAAGAAAAAGCAGACCACTAGACGCGGATTTAGGACAAAAAAACAAGCCACCCTAGAGGCTTCAAGGTTAGAACTTGAAATCTCACAAGGTGGTATAAAACAAGAGAACAATATTCTGTTTTCAAAAGTTTACGAACAGTGGTACCAAGCCTACGTAAACACTGTTCGTGAAAGCACAGTTGCTCGCGTTTCTAAAATGTTCGATAACCATATTTTACCGTATTTTGGTAATAAACACATTCGAACAATTTCAATCGCTCAATGTCAAAAGGCTATTAACGATTGGTTTAAGATTGCTAGTTATAACTACCGTAAATGGTACAACTATACGTCTATGGTCTTTGATTATGCCGTTAAACATGAATACATTGACCGCAACCCAACTAGCCTTGTGAACATCCCTAAGAAGCCCACAGAGTATGGAGACAAAACTCCCAACTTTTGGGATAAACAAGAGATGAAACAGTTCTTTACGTACCTTGATCCAACTAAGGACACCGAAAAGTACACGCTCTTTCGAGTGCTTGCATTCACTGGTGTACGCCGTGGGGAGTGTTTAGCCCTCACGTGGGACGATATTAACTTCTCACAAGAGACTTTGAGAATTAATAAGACACTCACACAAGGGATGAAAGGCGTTCAGATCATTCAAGCACCTAAAACCCGTAAAAGTCAGCGTACTATTAAACTTGATAAACAGACCGTTCATTACTTGAAGATGTGGCGCAAAGAACAACGCAAGTATTACTTAATGCTTGGCTTTAATACTTTGCATAAAGGACAACTTGTATTTGCTAACAGTAAGAATAAGTACAAGTCCTTAAATACACCTGCTAAATGGTTAGCGCCTTTAATAACCAAGAGCAAGCTACACAAGATCACTATACACGGGTTCAGACATTCTCACGCCTCTGCTTTATTTTCAGCAGGTGCAAGTATTAAAGAAGTTCAAGAACGCCTGGGCCACTCGGATGTAAAAACAACGCTTGATATTTATACTCACGTCACTAAAAAACAGAATGATGAGGCCGTTGAAAAGTTCGAAAATTACATGAATTTTTAACAAAGGACGGTCAAAAGGACGGTCGCTGAAAAACAAAAATAGAATTATTCCCTTGTAACCAGCGGTATAACAGCCTTTTACTAATAGGTGGGGTCAAAACCGTTAGGGTCCACTGATAGAAAAAGACTGATACAGATAAGCGCATTAAAGGATATACTCCTACCAAGGTAGACAAGCAAATAATTAAAACTTGTCTGCTGAGGAAGGAGTATTTTTTATGGGTCGAAAGGGTTCAAGATATAGTGTGGAAGAGAAACTCTTCTATATTAATTTAATAAAGGAGGGAATGGCAGCCAGGGCCATTGGAAAGAAGTACGATGTCCACTCCTCGCAAATAGCTCAGTGGGTGGAACGCTATGATGCAGGTGGCGTAGCGGCGTTACAAAGGCGACACCAACAACAAACGTATTCAAAGGGGTTCATGATGGAGGTGATTCAGGCCTATCTAGCGGGTGGAACATCATATCCTCAACTTGCGCGACAATACCATATTCCCAATAGTTCTGTCATCTACCAGTGGGTCAAACGGTATACTAGTGGTAAAGTACTCACAACCACTAGGAGGACTATCCCAATGAAAGATGGCAGAAAGACAGAACAGGTCGAACGTATCGAGATCGCACAATGGATCATTGCCAACGAGATGAACTATGTTGCCGCGACTACTCATTTTAACGTGTCCTATGGCCAAGCGTATGCTTGGGTCAAAAAGTTCAAGCAAGGTGGTCCCGACGCACTCGCAGACCGCCGCGGTAAGGCCAAGGAAGATACTGGTCAGTTGACTGAACTGGAACTAAAAGATTTAGAGATCAAGCGTCTCAAGGCACGGTTAGCCAATATCTCCACAGAGGTCGCTGTGCTAAAAAAACTCCAAGAGTTCGAAAGGATGGATGCCCTACAGAAGAAAAGTACCTCACGGTTCAAGCACTTACCAAAAAAATAAACCCAGACACAAATCAAGTGTATGGGGTTAGTTTCATGTGCCAATATGTTGGTGTATCTCGTGCTGCATACTACAAGTGGACTCACCGCAAGGTTACAGCGCAAGAACTCGAAAATAAAGCAATTTTGGCCTATATCATCGCACGTGAAGAGTCAAAAAATTATATTTATGGTGTTCGTACGATGACTATGTATCTTAATAAGGAAACACCTTATCATATCAGTCAAGGACGTGTGCGGCGCATTATGCGTCGTAACGGTATTCAATCATCGATTCGTGTGGCCAAACGCGATCGTAAAGCAGAAAAGAAGGAGTATATTCTCGCCAATAAATTACTTCATGAAGACGGCAGCCACGATTTCGCTCCTGAGCAACCAAACATGACTTGGGTAACTGATTGTAGCGAGCTAAGATTCGGACCAGGTAAGAAACAACGATTACGTTTGAGCGCTATCAAAGATCTTTATGATCACAGCATTATTGCCTGGTGTGTAGCGAGCACAGAGACAACGCAGTTAGTATCAGAAACGATCACGCAAGCCTTGAAAGCAAACCACGGTGTGAAGCCTCAATTTCTTCATTCCGATCAAGGCTCGGCTTACACTTCTGGTAGTTATAACACCCTGTTATCCGGAGAAGGCATCGTGCACAGCATGTCTCGCCCAGGAACACCAGGTGATAACAGTGCAATGGAGTGTTTTTGGAGCCAGTTGAAAACAGAAGAATTGGCTTTCAAAGCACCTCTTTCAGAAATCGAACTTGTCGGCATCATCAAGACGTACATTGCATGGCATAATACGGAACGACGCCAACTAACACTAAACGGCATGACTCCGGAAGAATACCGGAATCATGCCGTTCAAAAAAATGCATAAGATTTTAATTATTTGACTGTCTACTTGACAAGGAGCCGCGCCAAACGCTTGCTATGTCAGCCTTTTTTAATTTTATAGTTTTAAAAAATACTGCTGCTGTAATACGCACATAAATTTGTGAAATTTTAACGAACTTATCAGTATAGGGAGAAAAAAGAATAACAAGAAAGCTTGGTTCTTACTTTATAAGACTGATAGTAAGGATACCAGTATCGATGTTATTATAAGCGACAAAACTATCTGGGCTACGTAAAAATCGATAGCTGAATTGTTTTAGGGTTGAAATTTCAGCCGTCAATAAGCATTTAAAGAATGTTTATGATTCAAGAGAACTGAAAGAAAACGAAACTATTTCCAAAATAGAAACAGTTCAAAATGAGGGCGATAGAGATGTCACTCGTAATACTTCTTTCTATAATTTGGATACCATTATTTTAGTTGGTTACCGTATTAGCCACGCACTTTCGCCAATGACTACCCCAACTCTTGATGAATACATGATAAATGGTTTTGCCATTGATGATGAAGAACATAAATAAACAACAAATTATCCAATTTTACTGATCCTTCAAACTCATTTAAATTACATTAAGTTTTACCAGTGCCCAAGCAATCTTCTCGAAAATATGGTAAATTCAAAGTATTCATTTTATAAGGAGGTTGCGTGATGTTTCTCTCGATTGTCATTATTGCCATATTATTATGGAAATTCACAAGTGGATTCCACAAAGGATTTGTAATCGAGTTACTTTACACAATCGGTTACTTTGCTGTATTTCTTTTTGCTAAAATCTTTTGTAAACCAGTTGCTGAATTTCTCTCAGCAACCTTTAATAGTGGACAAAGTACCACGAGCAGCCTAGCCGTCATGAGTTCTATATCCTTCATGATTTTGATGGTTGTTGGCTTGCTTATAGTTCGACTTATTGCACATTGGTCACGTTTAATTACCTGGATTCCAGTTATTAAGCAGGTAAACGGCCTAGCAGGTGGTATTGTAAGTATCGTCATTGCTTACTTTGTAATCTTCATTCTCTTGATTGTTAGTCAATTTTTACCTAATGATGCTTATCAAGCACAACTTTCAGACTCACAAGTTGCTCAATTTATAATCAAAAAAACACCTGGTATTTCATCAGATATTTTAAGTAAATATATTTTAAACACTAACGAAACAACCAACACCAATACTATTTCAAACGAGGAAAACTAACCATGAACTATCGAATAATCAAAAAATATATTGCTTCTCATTTGGCAACACCTACTGCCTCATTAACTGAGGTCACTACCCCCAAGCCAGGTATTCTCTTCAAAAATGGTGATAACAGTTCGTTTTTTTATCTTGATGCCAATGATCAAAATGTCTTTTTTGAAAAACATGATGAATTACTTTATCAGCACACTTACGATTCCAGTAATCACGATTTCACAACTGTAACACTATAAGCTTAAACTATCTGGGGGGATACAAAATGAAAGAACCACTTATGATACTAACGTTAGCAATTTGTCGCTTTATTTTTTCTCTATTTGCCATTGGATCAGTCGGCGGTATCTTATTTATCGGCTATCGTTTGTTTCTAATGAAAACACCCAAAAACTTATAAACTACTTTTAAACATAAAAACTGCCACAAAATGATGAGTTTTGTGACAGCTTTTTTTAATAGAAACTTGGTTTGTCTCCACCTGTGTTAGGTTTATTTAAACCAGTTGAAGTTCGGACATCTTTTTGAGGATTTTGAATCAGTTTCACAACATAATCTGCTACTGATTTACGAGAAACTTCGGTACCTTTCATAGCATCATGACGCCCAGTAACTTCATAATCTACTTCATCGTGATTAGTTAACCAGTTAGGTCGAATAATTGTGTAATTCAAATCAGAAGCTTCAATCTCACTAGCCGCCTTTGATTGGGTTGGTAAATAACCGCTTGGATTTAACATTTGTTTATTCCAATCACCGAACTTACCAGGAACTTCATCAAACACACCCAAAGTTGAAATCCATATTAGTCTTTTCAATCCAGTTTTATGCATCGCATTTACAATATGCGGAATCATCTTATCAGTATCATCTGGACCCAGATTTGCGTAAACCAAATCCTGTCCTTTGAGCGCATCTGCTAACTCAGTTTCATTATTGACATCACCAGTCACAACCGTTTCACGACTCTTATCAACATCTGTTAATTTCTTTGGATGACGCACAAATAATGTCAGTTGATCGTCTGTTTCTTTAATTAGCTGCTTTGCTGCTAGACGAGCAATATGGCCCGCTGCCCCCAAAATAATAACCTTACTCATTTATAAAACCCCTTTCTTGATTTCAACTGTAATTATAATACTTACAGTTTGACATTCAACTATTTACACTTGTTCAAGACTGCATCCATAAGCAAGGTGGTTGATTTTTTTTCGTTATTTTAAGATAATATTTATATAAACAATAAGGAGGTGTCAAAATGTCAAAAACCGATGATAAGTTAGATGCATTAAAAGACAAAGTCGCTGGTAAAGCCAAAGAAACAACTGGAAAAGCTACTAATGATGACGCCAAAGAATTAAAAGGAAAAGCACAAAAAGAAAAGGGGCATCTTAAAGACAAAGCAGCCGATTTAAAAGATAAAGCTGCTGACGAGATTAATAAAATTCTTGATCGCAAACCAAAAAAATAGCCCAATAATAACCATCATTGACTCACTCAATAAATGTGGCACTAGAACAATCAATTTCTGATTTTCTGGTACCACTTTTTTGTGTTTAATTTATTTTTGAAGTACATGTTGGTAACTAGGAATCAAAACATCATCAACCAACATAACTAACTTTTTATTATCCACCTTTTTATTTAAGAACAAATGATAACGAAGCCACTCAAATGGCAGTAACTTTAACTCGTTAGGCACATCGATCGCAGAGAGTTCACTCCGTTTTTGTGCGCGTTCAAGTACACGATCAATCGCACTAACATCAATTTTGGCACTTTCCATAATCATTTTTTGCATGGCTTCATTTTCCTGTTCGCTCATGCCACTAAAAAAGACACTCATGTATGATTTTCCAAAGGTATTCATACTAACTATAAATCGCTGCATGACCTGTAATAAGTCATCCCGGAGTGAATTACCGGTAAACTTGATTTCGTCTGTACGTCCATTATTTTCTAATTTAATCTTATCCTGAATTGCTGCAATTGCGAGTGCAAAAGGGGAATGCCATCGCCGATAGATAACTGGTTTGCTAGTTTCAGCCATTTCCGCTACCTTGGGAAAAGTTAAAGCCGGTAAACCTTCCTTGTCTAATATTTCTCTAGTTGCTTGATAAATAGCCTCTTCTAGCTCCGTTCCACGACGTCGTTTTTGTGTCATCAACACGATCTCCTTCAAAGATAATAAGATACCCAAAGTTTCTTATTGACATTTTTATTTCTAGGTGTATTATACCAGTTATGCGCATAAGATACTATCAGTTTCTTATTAAGGAGAGATAAACAAAATGCAAACACAAAATAAAATTTCCAATTCTGTTTTAGTAATCGCCTGGGTTGTTGTTTTTGGTGCCATGGCGCCACTTTTAGATTCAACGATGATGAACATTGCCATCAACAACTTAGTCAAAAGTTTTAATAGTTCGGTAACAACCGTTCAATGGACAATAACCTGTTACTTATTAGCAACCGGTGTCGCCGTACCATTTTCAAGTTGGTTATTAAATAAGTTTGATGGCAAATATGTTTTTATGACCGGCGAGATTTTGTTTGGAATTGGTTCAGTTCTATCTGCACTTTCTCCCAACATTCAATTTTTGATTGGAGCCCGTTTAATTCAAGGATTTGCGGGTGGACTGATCATGCCACTACTCACAACTTTACTCGTTCAAACCGCTGGTGCTGCTGTAATGGGACAAATGATGGCCACAGTTGGTCTTCCGATGATTCTGGGACCATTATTTGGCCCTGTCATTGGTGGTATTATTCTTAAATTTTTATCCTGGCACTGGATTTTTTGGATCAATGTGCCAGTGACTTTAATTTCGATCGCTTTAATTATTTGGAAAATGCCTAACTATCCCGCTCAGAATAAGACTGCAAAAATGAATTTTATTGGTATTTTTCTTTTAATTGCTTCAACTAGTAGCATTATTTATGGGGTTGTCAAAGCTGCCCACGCCGCAAATTTTACTAATCAAACAACCGTTACTTTTCTTGTCATCGGCTTGATTGCAATGGGACTCTACATTATTTGGGCATTCTTCCGGCGTGATAAGGCTGTCTTGCCCATCAAACTGTTTGCGTTTCATTCTTTTGCCGGATCTATCACTGGCCTTTTTATTGCTGGAACTGTTCTTAACGGTGCCATGTTGCTATTACCTTTATTCTTTCAAAATGTTCGTGGCATGAGTGTTATCATGGCAGCTTTAGCATTGGTACCGCAAGGAGTCGGTATGCTAATTTCACGACCTTTAACTGGGAGGTTAACAGATAGTATTGGTGCTAAATATGTCGTGTTGACAAGTGTGCTGATCACATTTGTTGGCACTTTACCGTTCTTCTGGATTAATCAAAATACCTCTTATTGGTTAATTGCCCTCGTTTTGCTTGTACGTGGAATTGGTGCCGGGGGAATCTTGATGCCACTAATGGCTGATTCCTACACAGATATGCAATCCGATCAAGTACCTGCAGCAACAATTGGTGCCCGCATTATTCAAAATATTGGTAGTGCATTTGGTTCTGCCTTAATTACCACTATGGTCACGGCCTACTCAACATCACATGTTAAAACCTTTCAAGCTCGACTTGCGAGTGGCCATTACACCGTTGCTTCAGATCATCTGCAAGCATTTACACGGCACCACTTGGTTAATATCAGACTTGAAGCTTTTCAATATTGATTTTTGATCATTTCTATTGCTGCTTTGATAATTGTGTTACCAACTATTTTTCTTTCAAATAAAATAAAATCTTCTAAATAGATTTTTAGTTTGTAATTTCTAAGTACATTTAATTTAACAAAACTAAAATGACCTACCATCTAAAAACTGAACTTCAGTTTTAGAGAGTAGGTCATTTTAAATTACTTTCTAATGACAGACTAAACAAATTGCGCTAAAATTGATTTTTAAAAATACTATGGAAGTGGCTTTATTGACTGTCTCTTATTTACGCAAAGCAACTGTTCAAGATATTCCTGCCGTTTCAAAAATCATTGATTCGGCAAAAGACTTCTTAAAAGCTCAAGGTATAGATCAATGGCAAGATGGTTATCCTGCTCAAAGTGATCTTGAAACCGATGTTAAAAACCAAATTAATTATGTTTTAATCGTAAACGGGCAAATTGCAGGAACGGCTGCTCTCGCTAATCATGATGCAAATTATGATGTAATTACCGGCGGCCACTGGCAAGGACCAGCTAACGCAAAATATACCGCGATTCATCGTATCGCAATGTCACCCGATTTCCGTGGACAGCACCTTTCTGAAAAGATGATTTCTGGTCTGTTTACACTGTCTAATCAACTTGGCTATCAACAGGTTCGCATTGACACGCACCCCGACAATAAATTAATGCAACACCTAATTACCAAAAGTGGCTTTGTCTATTGTGGTAAAGTTCTTATGGATAAAGATCCAAATGAAGTTCGGTTAGCCTATCAATTCTTCTTAAGTTAATTTATTGAACTTCAACGAGTTCACCAATTGAAAGTAAATATAAATAACGTTCTTTTACTGGGTGTTTCAAAATATCAGTTAATGCCGCCGCATACAGGTTAAGTTGCCCTGCATACCGATTAATGATATTTTGAACCCCATTTTTTGTACTTCCAGGTTTTACATAATCCGTTTTATAGTCAAACAAGATTGCCCGATCATCAACAATCACGTACCCATCAATAATTCCATGAATCAAAATCTGAGTCTCTTCTGAATTCGAAAAATCCTTAAATCCAGTAAATAGCTGTTTTGCCGGCATTAATAGCGAAAATGGCACTTCACGATGAACGGAATCTGGTGATGTTAACATTAATTGGCCTAAATTTGAATCAAAAAACCGAAGAATATTCTGAACATTAATTAAATTAGCGACCTCTGGAGCAAGTACTTTATTGCTGACTAATTCATTGATTAGACTTTGAACACTTTCCTCGGTTGGTTTCTCATTCAGTGGGATTTCTTGCAAAATCAAATGCGTCGCCGTTCCAATTTCTGTTGGTTTTGGTTTTACAGTTGTCTGTAAAAACTTAGGCGTTGCCAGCTCATTTGAAACATAACGATTTTGTACCTTCAATTTTTGATCTTGTTCAACAGTAGATTGCGTCATTTCAAGACTATCTGGATCATCAAACAAACGTTTAACTTCCGAAACAGACTGATACGCCGTTGTTTCTGTCGCAACCTGATGAGGATATTTGAAGTTCAATACTTGATCAATTTGGTGAGTATTCAAACTGGTAACATCCAAGTCACGCGTTGCCTTTTGAAATTCTTGCCACCAATCTTTTTTCTCACCATCCGACTGCATAACGGCCATATTTTGAAGCTCTTCTTTAGTTTGAAAATGAACTTCAAATTGAGTTGGATCTCCATTCAAAATCGCTAACCTGGATTGAGAGTCATCCGTTTGTTTAAAACGTGGATGGCGAATCAACGCCTCTCCAATCCAATCCAGAAAATTATTAGTATCTAATCGGGTGGCTTCCGTCAGTAACAACTGATCGCTACGCCAAGCAGTTTGCCATTTTTTTAATAACCGTTCTTGCGAATCACAGGATCCAACAATAATCAGTCTTTGCTGTGCACGCGTTAACGCCACATAAAGCTGACGCATTTCTTCGGCCAAACTATTGCGTTTAACGTGATCAATAATTGCTAACTTTTGTGGTGTGTCAATTTGCAAGCGTGTTTGTGGATCCAAATAGGTGATTCCAATCCCCTCTTTGGAATCCAGAATGTACTTACCCTTAATTGAATCAGTATTAAATTTGTGAGAGGCATCCATCAACACAACGACAGGAAATTCAAGTCCTTTGCTACCATGAATTGTCATGACTTGTACAGCAGCCTCATTGCTGTTAACTGGAACCTCGGCCAAATCTTTACTTCGTTTTTGCATACGTTCAATAAAGCGCACAAACTGAAACAAGCCTTTAAAACTGCTTTGTTCATAGCTTCTAGCACGATCATACAAAGCATTTAAATTAGCCTGACGTTGCTGCCCAGCAGGCATTCCACCAACATAATCCAGAAAGCCCGTTTCTTCATAAATCGTCCAAATTAAAGTAGCCAGTTGATTTTGATTAGCGATATTCTGAAAATGCATCAGTTGTTCTAGGAAGTGATCAATTTTTTTGAAAATCTGAACCTGAAACTCACTACTGTTAGCCACATCAAAGCGTTTATGGAAGTCAACTACAGCTTGATAATAATCACCCGTTCGATTATTAATCCGCAAAAAGGCCAATTCATTTTCATCTAATCCAACAATCGGTGAGCGTAGAACTGCTACCAACGGAATATCTTGATAAGGATTATCGATAATTTTGAGTAGTGACATCATAATAGCAATTTCTGTCGTTTGAAAATAATTTTGAGCATCATTTACCACAACTGGGATTCCCATTCGTTTAAATAACGCCACAATAGTAAGATTATTTTTCCTCGTGGGGGTTAGTAAAACAATATCCCCATAGGTTAGGGAACGCTCTTTTTTGGTGTCACGATCATAAATTAACGTTTTTGCTTCTATCAATTGTTTAATTCGTCGACCGGCAACTGCTACTTGCCCACGTGACTTATCGTCGATTTCAAAACTGCTAGGTATCTCCTCATCTGCATTATTAGATGCTTCAGTACTTTCATCATCATAAATTAACACTTCTGTAGACTTAGAAGCCGTTTCTGGATAATAGGTTGCCCCGTAAGCTAATTTTGCAGTTTCATCGTATGGAATTTCGCCTAATTGTTGATCCATTAATTGCTCGAAAACCAAATTGGTAAAATCATCCACATTTTTAACAGAACGGAAGTTTTTGGACAAAACAATGCGTTCCCCCGTTGTATCTGTTGTTTGATAGGCACGATCTTTACTAATAAACAAGTGAGGATCGGCCAATCGAAAAGCATAAATTGATTGTTTAACGTCTCCAACCATAAACATGTTTCCGGGATCTTCAGTAGTTACACTAGTTAAAATAGCCTCCTGAAGTGGATTGATATCCTGGTATTCATCGACAATAACTTCTTCGAATTGATGTTGATAGGCTGTTCTAGCACTCTTTGACTCAGACGATGATCCATTCAAAACCTGCATGGCAAAATGCTCTAAATCACTAAAATCAAGAATTTGTCGCCGCCGCTTTTCTTTTGCATAAGCATCTTTAAAAGCACCGGTTACTTTACATAGTTCCGTAATTAAAGTTTCAGAATGTTTTAAAACGGACGTCATTTGTGCTTTATCTAAACTAAAATATTTTTGTGTTAGTTCTTGAAGTCGAATTTTATAACCATTTTTATTTTTAGAATCACCGCGAACCGTTTTTACCTGTTCCTTGAAATTTTTTACATCTTCATCATTCCGTTTACCACCCAGTACCTTTCCAAACTCTAGGCCACGCAATTTACCTCGTAAAATATTCCAATCAGAAAGTCCATTATTTAAAATTTCTTGAATTTGATTAATATCTGCTTCAAAAATTGGTCGGAATTTTTCAAGACTATCGGCACCGTCTTGAATGAGTGTTTGTAAGCTTCTAGCTGCCTCTAAACTGTTAGTTAATTCCGATTGAACCACAGGTAAAACTTGTTTTTTATAAAACTCAGTATCATCTAAATCATTTTCAACATGATATTTAAGCGGTAAATTAGCCAACCAAGCATCTGGATCAGAAGTTGCGTTGGAAAAATCATATAATCGTAACATCAAATCAGTAAAGCCATCATCGCTACGATCATTGGAAAAATTGGTTGTTAACTGGGCAAAAAGCTCGCCATCACTCTCATAAAGAGTCTCACGTAAATCATTCCAGACCTCTTCACGAAGTAAAATACCTTCTGTGTCATCCGTTAAAATTCGGAAAACCGGATCCAAATTTATGACATAATAATACCGTTTAATAATTGATAAACAAAAAGCATGAATGGTACTAATATTAGCCGTATTTAACTTTGTTAATTGTGATACCAAATGAAGTCGTTGATCAGCATTTGTTTCCACTCGAATTTGTTCATTAATTGCTTTTTGAATACGTTCCCGCATTTCTTTGGCTGCTGCATCCGTAAACGTCACAACTAACAATTTATCAACGTCAGTGCCTTTTAATATTTTTTCAATTACACGTTGAACTAATACCGATGTTTTTCCCGATCCCGCAGAAGCAGAGACAAGAACATTATGACCACCGTGCCTAATTGCTTGTTGTTGGTCTGCTGTAAAACTAGTGTTGCTCATGCTGGTCACCTTCTTCCTTTAACATTTCTAGAACTTCTTTAGCAGTATAATTAGCTAATTTATGATAGTTATTTTCAGGCAACATCTCATCAAATTGCATAATTTCTTTGTACGGTGAATACTGCAAAGCGGTGTGTGTATCTGGCCAACGAGCAGGGTTTAACTTTAATTCACCCGCAAATATTTTTTGTGCTGCTTCAACAATTTTTTTCTCAGCATGCTTAATTAATCGTGCTAAATCTTCTTGTGTCACAATTCGATTATCATAAGAAGAGTATTTGCCACTCTTGGTCTTTTTGAAGGGATAAATTAGCGAACTACCCGAATCTAATTGCACATCCAAGTTATCAAGTAACTCTGGGTCGCTCAACACTATTCCTTTGTATTTTGTTTTCTTTAATAATTCTTTTTGAATAGCTTGTGGATTTACTTCACTTAACTTATTTACGTTAATCGTAGGGTTTTGTAAATGCATATATAGTGCCCCCGATAACAGTGGTGAAACTGCGTGCTCATCGATCAATGAAATGTTTTGTTTTAAGGCATCAATATAGGTCAACATCTGCATTGCTAGACCATAATACACATCACGAAAATTAAAATCATGGACACTCGATTTGTAATCCACGATACCAAAATATTGCTGTGTTTTACCACTTTCTGAATTTAATTTAAGTTCATCAATTCGATCGATTTTCCCACGAACACGGACTTTTTGACTAGGTGTCACTTCAAAATCAAGTGACTTTAACCCAATTTCTGATCCTACTTGTCCAAAGAGAACTTCTGTTTTGATAGGACGCATTTTTGAACTAGCACTCTGCAAAATAAATATTTTTAACATTTGCTTAATGGTCTGATTCAACTGTTCATTGATATAATGCATCCGATTTGAACTATTCAAAATCTCGAATTGAGGTTCCGTTTTAATTTGCTTAACTACTTCATTCAAGAGATTTTCTAATTCAGAATCTGACAATTTCCCAATATCAAGATGATCTTCACTAACGAGTTTTACAAAGTGATCCAGTGCCATGTGGAAATACTCTCCCGTGCTGGCCGGAGAAAGTTCAAACACATCTCTTTCCTGCAATTTCAAGCCATATTTCAAGAAATAAGCATATTCATTTTGATAAAATTCTTCTAGTTTAGAAATTGAGGTATTAATGGTGTCCCCATATAAACCACTCACAATTTCTGGCTGCAACTTCACTGGTTTATTTTGATAGGTAAGACTTGCAAACACACGATTGGTTAAATCGCCTAACCGTAAATCATGCTTTAGCGTTTGATAAATATAACGCCACTCAGGTTTAACCATTTTTTGAATATTTTTACTATCACGGCTAACCTGCAGTAAATGCGTTAATGTACTGCGTTTTGAGCCTAAAAACTTTTTCGCAGAAGGTTCATCTACTTGAGGACGATCTGAATATGATTGATCTTTAATTTGAAAATGAGTTTGAATTTCTTGAACATAGGGTGACAACTGTTGCTCACCCCCATTACTATCATTGCTAGCATAAGAAAAGGTTACAGATTGGCAACCTGATAAAAAGGCAACGTAATTTAGATAACGCTCAAAATGGGCCTTATCATTATTGCTACTAGAGAAAAACTGCTCATCCGTCAACACTGGTTGTAAGTTTTCACAATCATCATCCGTCAAGATTCCCTGATCATTAAATCGTTCTGGCATCGCTGTGTCAGTGGCACCAATAATAAACGTATATTTACGGTCATTCATCTGGGTCATTCCCGTTTCAGACACCATAACTTGATCCAAAGTAGAAGGGATCAATGAGTATGAAGCTCCTTCAAATCCCGCACTCAGCAATGAAGTAAAATTATCAAGCGTAAATTCACGATCGCCCAGAATGGCAACATACTCATCTAACATGTCACAAAATGTTTGCCAAGTTTGTTCAGGCTGCGCTCCCTTTGCCAAATCACCCGCATTGACAGCCGTATCCCGCCAATTTTTAAGTTGATCTGTCACGCCTTGTTTAACAAGAAACTGATACAAAAGCGTAACGGCCTCTTTACCTGTTTTAGCGTTATCCAAAGCTTTGAAAAAGGGTGGTAATGTTTGTCGAATGTAATTGCGAATCACATTTACTTGTTTCGTGATTGCAATATCGCGATCAGTTTGTACACCAAAGTCACTGGAATTAAAACGCAGATATTGCCAATCATCTTTTTGTAGCCACTTACCACCTTCATAGCCATTTTTTAAGACCAGGTTCTCAGTTAAATCCTTTGCCTGTCGAAACGCCTGAATAGTCATTGGTTTTTCATCAATTTTAGGAATCAGTAACTCCGTTTTTAAAAGCCGCATAACATCTTGATAGCGATAGTAGTGTGATTTAACGGCAAATAGTGCTTCAATCAACTCAACAAATGGATGATCCTTCATTGAAATTTGTAAGTCGGTAAAATGAGGAATTTCGTATTCTTTTAAAATCGGTGTCAAAACTGTTTCGTAAGTGTCCAAATGGCGCGTCAAAATAAGAAAATCATGGTAGTGAATTTTGGGATCATTGGCTACTGCTTGCCTAATTTTTCGCGCGATTTGTTCAATCTCAGTTTGGCGACTGTCCGTACGCATAATTTGAATGCTGCGCGAATTCTGTAAATTTTCAGGTTCTGTTGGCTCCATGTTAGAAGCTTTTATCCAAAAATTCTCAAGCTTTTCTAAATCGGTCGTTACTCGCGAATCAGTAGCAAAGGTATCTGTTTGAATCTGCTGTTTTTTTTGTTTGGCAAACTGATATAACTGAAAATACGTTTTACCAGACTCGTAAAACAAATTTTCTTTTTCTGGCAATTTAGTTGCATAAGAACGATCCAAAGTCAGACTAAAAACAACGTTGTTTGCCTTTTGAATTAAAACTTGAACTAGCTTCATCTCTTGTGCACTTAGAGACGAAAAACTATCAAAGAAAAAACTCATTTGGCTTAAATCCTGTTTATCTAAAAATTCACACAAGGCACGCATTAAAGCATTATTATCCACATAGTTCCCCAACATCTCTTCTTCAAAGGCAGTGTAAATAATCGATAAATCATGCATTTTAGCAGTTAAGTCAATTGTTGACGTTTCATCGCCATTGACCTCTTGTGTCATAGTTTCAAAATCCTCGGCAGAAATTCGTCCCTTTTGAAGTTCATCAAATTGACTTGCCAATTGTTGAATAAAACCCGTTTGAGTTTGTTCACCATTAAAAACCGTTAATTCGTCTTGATGCTCCAAGATAATTCGATCAATTAGCATCCCCACACCCGCACGAGACAATCTTGGCACTTGATAGATTGGTTCATTTTTCATAAAATACCAAGCCAAACGTGAAAATGAAAATACCTGCAACTGACTTTGAGCATAGGTAACTTCATTTTTACCATGGCGTTTTCGCAAAGTATCCAAAACAGTCAATTCGGACTGAAACTTAATATGATTGGGCACAATGTAATAAGCTTGCGATGCAGTATCTGTTTGCAAAACTTGGTCTACTTCATCAATTAGTTTTTTCCGTCCATCTCGACTTGCTTTACCTAAAATGAATTTTAAAGTCATAAAGCCCTCCTGTCAAAAACATGCGCACATACGTTCGCTTTTTATTTTTATTATCCACGTTTTTAAAACGACTTTCAACCACAAATTCCAATTGATTGATTTTTAAATTGATCACTCGAAATTGCCTTGAAAAGTACTTGTGCAACGGCATCGGCACTAACATCTTGGGTATCTTTCATTGTTTTTCCTTCTTCAATCAACTGGTAACTTGACTGGTTTGAATTGCACATGTTAGTCGGTCGTAAAATCGTGTAGGGAATTTCTGATTCATCAACCAACTTACCAGCATACTGTTGTTGTTTGATAAACTCATCTTGATCATGTGTCACAGCCTTAATTTCTTCAAGTGGATATTCATCATTAACGCCAGCTACTGAACGAAAAACGATTTTTTCTAATTGAATATTATGAGTTTCAATTGCATCCATGACAGCATCAAGAATGTAATCAATATCCCAACCTGTAACATTGATAACCAAAATGTCAGTTCTCTGCAATAAAGATGCCAGCTGCTGAGCGTTTTGTAATGCAATTCCTTGAACTTTTTGAAGTTCATTAGCAGGAATATCTTTTTCTTCTTCAATGAAGTTAAATTGAAGTTGGTCATTTTTTTCTTGTTGACATAGTTTGAAAAAAGCTTGTCCAATTTGACTATTGATTCCCATTACTAATACATGTTTCATGTTTATTTCTCCTCAAATATGTAGATACTTCATTATAAAACGAACGAACAAAAATTGCTGTGCTATAATCAATTCAAATTAATGACAATGGGAAGTGTTGTAAGTGAATTCTGAAAATAATTCAAAGCGTCATCACCTAATTGAAATGGATCATCAATACGTCGCTCCTGCTGGACGGGTTTCAAAATTTGATTTAGTTGTTGATCACGCTAAGGATGCAACGGTATGGGATGTTGATGGCAATCGCTATATTGATTTTTTGGCCAGTGCTTCGTCTGTAAATATCGGCCATGGTAATCCTTGTGTAGTGGCTGCCATTCAAAAGCAGGCCAACCAACTGGTTCATTATATTTCTGGCTATTTTTATCATGAACCCGCTATTCAATTAGCTAAACGATTAGCACTGTTAGCACCTGGAAACTCGCCCAAAAAAGTTTCGTTTAGTACCTCTGGTTCAGAAGCGGCAGAAGGCATTATCAAGTTTGCCAGAAGCTACACCAAACGTTCCGTTATTTTAACTTTTCAAAACTCGTGGCACGGGACCACTTTAGGAGCTGCAAGTCTTTCAGCCATTGATGCTAACATGCATAAAGACATTGGTCCCTTAGTGCCAGACATTCATCATCTACCCTTTCCAGATCTGCAAAAAAGATTTCCAACTGAAACGCTAAAGGCATTTGCGCAACGTTATTTGAATGACTTAAAAGATTTATTTCAACATGATATTCCAGCAGATCAAATTGCAGCCATTTTAATTGAACCCATCCAAGGTGATGCTGGCATTATCAAACCACCTGATGCCTATATGCAGGGATTATATAAGCTTTGTCATGAAAATGGTATTCTTTTTTGTACCGATGAAATTAATCAAGGATTTGGTAGAAGCGGGAAAATGTGGTCCATTGATCATTTTAATTTAGAACCCGATCTGATGGCCGTTGGCAAATCCTTGGCTTCTGGTATGCCACTTTCAGCAGTAATCGGAAAGGCTCCCATTATGAATGCTTTAGCCTCACCTGCAAATGCAACAACCACTGCCGCTAATCCAATTTGTTGCGCAGCCAGTTTAGCAACTTTGGATGAAGTTCAGAATTTAAATTTAGTTGAACGTTCTGAAAAGCTGGGGAAATTTGCCAAATCACAATTTACAACTTTGCAACAAGAATTCCCAATTATTAAAGCAGTTCACATGATTGGTCTAAACGGTGGTATTGACTTCGGTACTGATCAAGTTAGCCTTGTGACTGCGCTCAGTGAATATTGTTTTGAACATGGTCTAATTATTATCTCAACCATGAATCACATTTTAAGATTCCAACCACCACTGGTTATCACAGAAGAAGAAATCAAAAACGGTGTCACTATTTTACGCAACGGTTTACGTGAATTAGCTTAATTTAGCTTAATGATATTGTTAAATGAAGTTCATTTAAGCTGACGACTTAGCCTTCATCATGCTACTCACAATTTTCTCTGTTGTTAATTAAAACATGATGTGCTAAGCTTAACCACACGGAATTTAATAGCACTTACCTGTATAATGTCATAATATGGTTGATAAGTTTCTACCCGACACCTTAAATGTTGGACTATGGGCGAATAGTGTTTTAGATAGATGGTTATTTGATTTATCTTAAACAATAGACGACTGACTTATGCAGGCCACAACAGCAATGTTGTGACCTGTTTTACTTTCATATTCTTCATTAATACATCGTTAAGTGACAGAAAAGGGAGAATTACATTGAAGTCTATTGAAGCAACACATGCGCAACCAAGACAAACTATCTCACAACCAAAAGCTGCCCTATTAGGTTTACAACACCTCTTGGCCATGTACTCTGGAGATGTTTTAGTACCGTTACTAATCGGTGGTTATCTGCATTTTAACGCTGCTCAAATGACCTATTTAGTCTCTATTGATATTTTCATGTGTGGGATTGCTACGCTTCTACAACTAAAGAAGACCGCTTTAACCGGAATTGGTCTTCCTGTTGTACTTGGCTGTGCGGTTCAAGCCGTTCAACCACTGCAAAACATTGGTGGTACCTTAGGAATCGGTGCCATGTACGGTGCCATTATGTGTGCAGGTTTATTCGTTTCCCTCATTGGTGGCTTGTTTTCAAAAATTAAAAATCTCTTTCCACCGGTTGTCACTGGCTCACTCATTACAATTATTGGGTTTACTTTAATTCCAGTTGCCTTTCAAAATCTCGGCGGTGGGACAGTTTCTGCAAAGTCATTTGGTAATCCACAAAACTTAATTGTTGGTTTTGTAACGGTCATCATTATTGTTGCCGTCAATATTTGGGGTAAAGGCTTCATGCACTCAATTGCTATTCTTATTGGTATTTTAGCCGGAACACTGTTAGCAGGTGCCATGGGCATGGTATCACTTAGTCCCGTTGCACAAGCCAGCTGGTTTCACTTGCCACAACCTTTTTACTTCGGAACACCAACCTTTCACGGTTCGGCAATTATTACCATGATTATGGTTTCCTTAACCACTATGATTGAATCTACTGGCGTTTTCTTCGCTTTAGGTGATTTAACCGGTAAAAAAATTGAACAAGATGATTTAAAACGTGGGTATCGTGCTGAAGGAATTGCTGCCATGCTTGGCGGCCTATTTAACACATTCCCTTACTCAACTTTTTCTGAGAATGTAGGTGTTTTACAGCTTTCTGGTGTCAAAACACGCAAACCCATTTATTATTCCGCATTTTTCTTAATTTTACTTGGTTTACTTCCTAAGGCTGGCGCAGTAGCCACTATTATTCCAGATCCTGTTTTAGGTGGTGCCATGATCGTCATGTTTGGTATTGTTGGTGCACAAGGAGTTAAAATCCTTCAACAAGTAAACTTTTCTGAAGACAAAAATATTTTGATCACATCACTTTCAATCGGTATGGGGCTTGGCGTCACAGTTTATCCACAAATTTTCCAATTCCTGCCAACCGCCGCTCGCATGCTGCTCACCAACGGAATTGTAGTTGCCAGCATTGTCGCTGTAGTCTTAAATCTATTTTTCAATGGTATACATGGTGAAACAAAATCTGAAGTTCAAAAAACTCATTAAAAATTGAGCAAACTAAAAACACTAGTAACAGAACTTTTCCTGTTGCTAGTGTTTTTAATTTACACTTTTAAATTAAACAACCTGACGCTTGAATGGGTCACTACTGATTCCCTTTTCAAGAATAGCCTTTGACCATTCTTTAGCTGAGAACAATGAATGATCACGATAGTTTCCACAACTATACTTGTCAGTTCCTTGAACATCTTTCCATTCAATCTTATCAGCGATGTCTTCCAATGAACCCTTCAAGGCCTTTGCAACCTCTTCAGTGGAATGCTCGCCCCAAGTAATCAAATGAAAGCCTGTTCGGCAACCAAATGGTGAACAATCAATGACACCATCTAGACGGTCACGCAATAAGCCTGCTAATAAATGTTCGATGGTATGTAATCCTGCAGTAGGAATTGCATTTTGATTAGGTTGAACTAAACGTAAATCAAAGTTTGAAATCTTATCGCCCTTTGCACCGCTCTCAACTGTAATTAAACGAACATATGGTGCTTTAACCTTTGTGTGATCCAATGTGAAACTTTCAACTTTTGCCATAATTATTGACTCCCTTTCATATTTACACTGTCTATTCTGCATCCGAAAATTATATTTTTCAAGCCGTTGTCTAATAACTTTTAAAACGCTTTATTAAATTAACTACTTTATTTCAAATACGCAATCGGTTTTTGAACTTCAATTTTTGTTCCGTAGTATTTATCTTTGATGTAACGTTGAATGTCCTTTTTGTGATAAAGCTTGACTAACTTTTTGTATTTAGCATTATGGGCATTCTTTTTTGCTGTTGCCAGTATGTTAATATTTGAACGTGTACTTTGATCGATTTTTTCGTGGAAAATTGAATCTGTCAAAACATGTAAATGTCCTTCTAGCGCAACTGTATTGGAAATTAAAACAGCATCAACATCTTTTAAAACCCGCGGACCCGTTGTATCATCAATTTCTTTAAACTTTAAATTTTTTGGATTGCTTTTAATGTCGCTTACATTACCCAATGCACTAAAATTAGCCTTTAGTTTAATTAAACCTGCTGATTGCAACAACAATAAATCACGAGCAGTGTTGGCAGGATTATTTGCAATCGCGATTGTGGCGCCATCAGGAATTTGTGAAACTTTTTTATATTTCTTAGAATAAATTCCCATTGGTTCCAAGTATGTTGTGCCTAAAGCGGATAATTGTTGTTTTGGATGTTGTTTGTTATACGCTTCATAGTATGAATAAGATTGAAACGCATTAACATCAATGTTACCTTGCGCCGTGCCGTTATTCAGCTGGACACCATCAGTGACTTGCTGAACCTTTATCTTTAGACCCGCTTCTTTAGCATCATTACTTTTTGCAATGTGTTTCCAGATATCATAATCTGACCCCATTGAACCAACTGTAATTGTTGTTGTTTTTGCCTTAGCCGAATGACTTAACTGATGAACACCTAAAACTGCAACGACTAAAACAACGATAACACCTAAAACCCACCAAACACTTTTTTTCATGTCTAACTCCCCTTGCTCTTTTTAATGTCATATTTTGAGTACAACTTCAAGCCACATTCGTACTAACCCGCCAACACTATCTCTAAACTTCACTTAAGTTCACCTCTTTTAATGCTCTAAACGTTTAGCCAACCAATCACCGGCAAACTGAACAATAAATACCATAATTAAGATAATTAACATTGCCACAATGGTCACATCGTTTTCAAAACGGGCATAGCCAATACTGATGGCAATATCGCCTAAACCACCGGATCCAATTGCACCAGCCATCGTTGTGAGGCCAATTAAACTAATAATTGTCAAAATTGATGCGCGAATAATATCAGGCAAGCCTTCGCACAAATAAACACGAAAAATAATTTCTGTTGGACTTGAACCAGAAGCCTGTGCCGCCTCAATCACCCCCGGATCAATCTCAGTCAAAGCATTCTGAATTTGTCTAGCGTAAAACGGAAAGATTCCAATGATTAACGGTACTAAGGCAGCCGTTGTCCCGATTGTCGTTCCTACCAAATAACGCGTAAATGGGGCAATAACTGCCAATAGAATAATGAATGGGATCGAACGCAGTAAGTTCACTATCTTGTCTAACAACCCATATATGAAACTATCTTCTAAAATGCCACCTGGTTGACTTGCAATTAAAAAGATTCCTGTTGCTAATCCCAGTACACCAGCAATAACGGCAGAAACTAAGGTCATATAAACAGTTTCCCACGTTGCTTGTGCAAATTCAGATTGCATGTGAATTACATTTGGAAACCAACTTGCCATTAAGCTTGCACCTCTTTTTTATCTACTTTATTTAGCAACTTCACCCGAACTTGATTATCTTTTAAGAATTGAATGGCTTTTGTAATATTTTGATTTTCACCGGTTAAAACTAAAATCATAAATCCTAATGTTTCTTCATGAAGCTGTTCAACATTTGCAAACAAAATATTGCCATCAACGTCAAATTGCTTTGCTAAGGTTGAAATAATTGGTTGTTCTGTAGACTGACCAATGAAGTTCAATTGAACCAACTGTTGCTTTTGTGTAAGTTGCTGGAAGCTTGGGTTTTCTGTAACTTTTTCAACAGCAGGACCCACATTTGTCGCAATATTGATAAATTCTTGTGTTAGTTTCTTTTTAGGCGTTGAAAAGATCTCTTCAATGTCGCCACGTTCAACTATTTCACCCTTTTGCATAACAGCTACATGGTTACAAATTTCTTTAACTGCTTGCATCTCATGTGTAATTAAGACAATTGTTAATCCTAAAGTCTCATTGAGTTGTTTCAATAAATTCAAAATTGACAAAGTTGTTTTAGGATCTAACGCGCTGGTAGCTTCATCACTGATTAAAATATCAGGATTATTCGCTAACGCTCTCGCAATTGCCACTCGTTGTTTTTGACCGCCAGAAAGTTGACGCGGATAATCATTTTTGCGCTGTTCCAAACCAACCAATTTCAATAATTTTGTTGCACGTTTTGTGCGCTCGCTTTTAGATAACTTTGTTTTTAATAACGGATATTCGACATTTCCTAAAATGGTTCGTGATTTCATTAAATTGAAGTGTTGAAAAATCATGCCGATTTTCGTTCGTGCCTGCCGTAATTCAACTGGTTTCAACTGCAATAAATCTTGTTTATTAATATGAACTTCACCCGCAGTCGGTTTCTGCAAAAGATTAATCACACGTACCAAAGTACTTTTTCCAGCGCCTGAATAACCAACAATGCCGTAAATATCACCCTTTTCAACTTGCAAATCCACATTTTTAACGGCTTGAACTTGGTTCTCACCATCTTTAAACTCAACCGTTATTTTTTTTAAATCAATAATATTTTCAGTCATTCAATCACCCTCTTTGAAGTAAATAAAAAAGTTTCCGCCCCATGTCTTAATTAAAAGACTAGGGACGAAAACTTCGTGTTACCACCCATATTCGTGCTCCTTTTACAAACAGCACATCAACGATACGTATTTTTACAAATGCATATCTGGGATTATATCGTATCCTCACGTGTTTAAAGCTTGCACCTTAAACATTAGCTCAGAGCTCATCTTCAATCCCTACAACTGATTCCTTTTCACCAACCGGAATTCTCTAAACAATTGCTGGATTTACTCTTCTCTTCTCCGCATCACTATTTAATAATTGAATTCATTTTATCATCAAATTTTAATAAGTCAAGCTTACTTACAAAATGCGATATAATAAAGTTAATTATGTTGCCCTATTTAAACTCTATTGGCAACCAGCGGAGGTAACAAGCATGCAACAAACATTAGATGATTTTATTTGTACCTGGGCAAAAAATGGTTGTCCAGAAATTCGCGCTTATCATAAAAATGAATGGTGCCAACCTGCCCATGACGATCAATACATTTTTGAAATGATGAGTTTAGAAATCTTTCAGGCCGGTTTAAATTGGGAACTTGTTTTAAAAAAACGCCCTGCTTTTCAGAAAGCTTTTGCCAACTTTGATCTTCATAAAGTGGCGGCTATGACTAGTGCGGACACAGACCGTTTACTTCAAGATTCCAGTATTATTCGTAATCGACTAAAAATTCAGGATACCGTCCTTAATGCTAAGGCGTTTCTTGAAATTCAAAAAGAGTTCGGTAGCTTTGATCATTATATTTGGCAATTTGTAAACGATCGTCAGGTAAATAATCATATTCGAATTCCAGCAGAAATTCATTCAAAAACACCTTTATCCGAAAAAATAGCCAAAGATTTAAAAAAACATGGGTTTAAATTTATGGGACCGACAATCACTTATTCATTTATGCAGGCGATTGGACTCGTAAACGATCACGAAATTAGCTGCATGGATAATCCCGGCTAAGACAAGGAGTTGTTCTATGGCACAAGCAAAATACGTTGAAACAAGTGCAAATGGCCTTTTTTCTGGTGTTTATTTTATGGGACGCTGGGTTTCAAAGGTAATTGCAAATCAAAATGTGATGTACACCACTAACTTAGGGGCTGCGCTTTTACTAATGACAAAAAGTACTGACCATCTTAACCTAAAGTTTCTAAACACCATCCCCAATGCTAGATTTCAACCAGAAATTGCCATTTTTATTGATGATCAATCCGAGCTTCGATTGAAGGTCGATGAAGTACCTGATGAACTTCAATTTGAAACAAAAAAATCGCATCTAGTCCGAATTACCTTTGCCGGTAATTCAGACGCAGATGAGGTTTGGTTGCGTCAGCGAGGCTTAGCCATCAATGATATTTCGGTGCCTACTTCCGGAAAGATCATTGCTGTTAAACCAGCTGGAAAAACAATTGCCTTTATAGGAGATTCGATTACTGCCGGTTGTTGGGTTAAAAAACGAATTCCTTCTTCCGGATACGCTGCTGAACAGAATTATGCGGCGCAAACTGCCCGTAAACTTAACGCACAAGATATTAGAATTGCCTATAGCGCAGCTGGTTTACTTCGCTATGGAACAGGTGGCGTTCCTGCAGCTCCTCGCTTTGTAAAATATATCGACTTTGAAACCAAAGCACCCCAGTATAAACCTGACCAAGTAATCATTAATATCGGCACTAATGATCGTCGTTTTGACGGTAATCTTGTTCAAGAACAGTTTTTGAATTTTTTCAACGAGATCCATCAACTGTTTCCAAATGCCGCACTGAATGCCTTGATTCCTTTTAATCAAAGCTTTGCTACCGAACTGCAAGAACTGGCTACCCGTTTTCCTAAGCTCTTTTTCCTAATTGAAACAAGGGATTGGCCAATCACCTATACAGATGGTGTTCATCCTGATTTACATGGTTCTGAGGTCATTGCACAGCGACTCACTCAAGTTCTCATTCAACACTATGGAAAACCCTATTTTACAGTTTAGTCAGAGACCAATTCTTCTTTGGTTTCTGTCTTTTTTTCATTTACCGTATGTTTCAACCCAATTCCAGTAAATCCACTAAGAATTGAGAATATTGGCGATAAAATGCTAAAGAAGACGAATGGTAAGAAATGCAACGTTGAAACACCCAACGTATTGGCAGCAAAAGCCCCCGCAACTCCCCAAGGAATTAAGTAGTTGATAACTGTCCCGCCATCTTCTAATACACGGCTTAAGGCAAGATTGGCTAAACCTGTTTGATTGTATGCTTTCTTAAAAGCTTTTCCTGGCAGAATAACTGATAGGTATTGTTCACCGATAAAAATATTAACACCAATTCCAGAGAGAATTGTGGCCGTTACCATCTTTCCATCTGAATTTAGACGTTTTGTCAACGGAGTCATAACAGCCTGAATTAAGCCAAACTTCATTAAGAGGCCGCCTAGCGATAAAGTAAATACGATCAATGAAACAGTACCCATCATACTGCTAATTCCACCACGCGTTAGTAAAGCATCTACACTGGCATTGCCGGTTTTAGATACAAAACCACTTTCAATAATCGTGGCAATTTTGCTGACTTGTGTTTGAGGTTGTTCAATAAAGACCATTAAAACAGAAACAACGATGTTAATAAATAAAGTTGGAATGGCCGGAATTTTCTTCCAAGCACAGAAAAACATTAACGCAATCGGAATAATTGCCCAAAAATTAACACTAAAATGACTTTGTAAAATGGCAACCGTTTGATTAATTTTTCCGAGGTTAGCCGAAGAAGTCGCATGAAACCCAAGAATAGCGTAAAGAATTAATGAACCTAAAAAGGCTGGAATTGTTGACCACATAAGATTCTTAATATGATCAAACAAGTCAACTCCCACAACGGCAGAAGCCAGGTTAGTTGAATCCGACAATGGGGAAGATTTATCACCAAAAATAGCACCTGAAATAATGGCACCTGCAACCAATGCTGGATTAACCCCCATCGTCATTCCCATTCCAAAAAAGGCAATTCCAATCGTTGAAATAATGGTAAAGGCCGATCCAATTGAAGTTCCCACCAATGCACAAACAAAAAATACTGAAGGAACAAACCAAGTGACACTAATCATATGGAATCCCAACACCATCATTGAAGGAATAATTCCGGCCGCAATCCACGTGCTAATTAGCGCACCCACTAAGATAAAAATAAAAATTGGAATAATACCCGTTTGAATGCCTTCTTTGATTCCCTTATCAACATCTGACCAAGCAAAATGACGAGCGCGAGCCCAGAACGTGACCACGACCAAAACTAGTAAAACGGGAACCTGGGGCGACAAACCAAATTTAATAACTCCCAATCCCATAATGACCAGCATTCCTAGTAACACAATAACTGCTTCTTTAAAACTTACTTTATTTTCCATATTGCACCTCATTTTAGTTTTCTTAAAAATTTAAATTACACAATAATTTCTAAGTAAAGACTAATAACGAGGCATTCCCCCACATGTACGTTTTTCCATAATAACATTGCTCCTTTCAAACTTTAGACAATAAAAAAATCCCTGCTGTAATTTATACAACAGGGACGATAAAACCGTGGTACCACCCAAATTGAAAGCGTTCAAAACAAAAACGCTTTCCACTCACTAGATGGTAACGGCTCTAGTTATTATCCGTTCAATCGAAACTGTTTCATGGTATTTCATCTAAATTATCCTGATCGGTTCGCAGCAACCACCGACTTTCTGACACCCAGATAACTAGCTACTTAGTATGAAAGTTAACGTTGATTATTAAGTTGAATGAATCTTACCACGCAAAAAAAGCTGCGTCAACTAAAAATTAAAAATAAATTAGAGAATCGGGGATAATAATCTGGAAAAATATTGTTTAAACTTCAACCATGGCGACTGTTCATCGTACATCTTAGTAGTTTGTAAAGTTGATTTTCGAATGTCTGCCTTAAATATTTCTTCCAGTTTTTCAGCCACTTTTTCGTCATACAAAAATGTGTTGACCTCAAAATTAAGTTTGAAACTTCGAAAATCCATATTGGCCGAACCAACGGAGCCGATTTTACCATCCACAACCATGGTTTTGGCGTGTAAAAAACCAGCGTCATAATTGTAAATTTGAATGCCCCATTTAGCACACTGTCGTGCATAGTACTGCGTAGCTCGGTACACAAAGGCATGGTCTGGCATGTGTGGAATCATGATACGCACATCAATTCCAGATAGGGCCGCAACACATAAAGCATCAAGCACACTGTCATCCGGAATCAAATAGGGAGTTTGAATCCAAATCGATCGATGTGCAGAGTAAATCAACTTCAAATAACCCAATTTAATGGTTTCTGTATCAGAATCTGGTCCGCTCGAGACCACCTGCAAACTGGTATTACCATTAACTTTAGCCACTGGGAAATAAGTAGACCCTGGATCAAACACTTTATCAATCGTGTGTTCAGGTTCAGTGGCATTCCAATCACGAATAAAACGCGCCTGCAGACCATAAACACCAGAACCCGCAATCCGCATGTGGGTATCACGCCAATAACCAAACTTTTTCTTTCGTCCTAAATACTGATCACCGATATTGAAGCCGCCAGTATAAGCAACTTGTCCATCAATCACCACAATTTTTCTATGGTCTCTAAAGTTCAAACGAAAGTCCGTCACTGGCGAATGAGTGCCCAAGAATGGTGATGCATAACCACCGAGTTCACGAAGATGGTCAAAAAACTTATTTTTAGTTCCCATCGATCCCCAAGAATCCCAAATAACACGGACGTCAACACCCTCAGCTGCTTTTTTCTCTAGTAAGTGCAGCACATCATTTCCAATTTTGTCTGCATAAAAAGTATAAAATTCAATATGGATATGTTTTT
The DNA here is from genome assembly GCF_964062635.1 of Pediococcus ethanolidurans. Lineage (NCBI taxonomy): Bacteria > Bacillati > Bacillota > Bacilli > Lactobacillales > Lactobacillaceae > Pediococcus > Pediococcus ethanolidurans. The sequence goes on along the minus strand of NZ_OZ061250.1, from coordinate 689,266 downwards.
TTGCGCGTTCAATATCTTGAAACATTTCGTGAAACAATTCTTTACCATCGGTAATCAATTTCACGCGATTACGATGACTCAAAAAGGCGGCATCCGCGTTCATAAACATGGTTGCCATGCCACTTGCGTCTTCAACAACTTTATCTGCTGCAGTATGATCACTGTTTAGCTCCTGTGTCTGTCGTGCTAAAACACGTTGCAATTCAATTTTAGTTTCTTTTTTTAATTGAAACATTTTGCCTTTAGGTAATTTTCGACCAGCAAATGCATAAAAAATAAAACCAACAACAGGAAGAAAAATGAGGACAAGTAACCAGGCCCAGGTTGCCGCAATATCTCGTTTTTCACGAAACACAGTGACAATTGCTGCCAGTGCATTAAGTGTAACAATGGTTTCTATGATAATATGTACCCAGTTCATAATTATCCCCCGTTAATTTATAGATTACTGTAACTCTAAAAGATTTAAGTTTGATTATATTGTAAAATAGGACGAAAAATCGTTTTCCTAATTTTATTCTACCCTTACCTTGTCTTATTTGAAACTACTTTTGTTTTTTACAGGCTGCGTATTAAAATTAAAAAAATAAAAGTAAAACTAGAAGAATAAGTCTTTCCAGCTTTACCTTTAATTTTGGACACAAAAAAACCGTTGCCGCGGCAACGGAAAATAAGTAACATGACCATATACATGGCCATCCATTCACTTTATGGGGGGAGTAAATGAAAAAGTTATTTATGTAGTTAATAATATTCACAAATTGTGAATATTTTGTGAACTTAACGTTTCAATTAAATTACAATTTTAAAAAAATATCATTGGAGTGAAATATGCAATGCAATCTGACAAAAAGATACTAGTTTTACCCGCTAAAACAGCAGATAATGCTCAATTGGCAAAAATTTATCTACATTCTCGGCAAGAAACCTTTGCTTGGGTTAAGCATCCCAACTTTTCTGACTTTGAACGTGACTCAAAAAATGAATTAATTTTAAAAGCTGTACTTAACAACAAAATTGTTGGCTTTATTAGTCTTTACCAACAAGATAATTTCATTCATCTTTTATTCATTGATCCTGCATATATGCATTTAGGTATCGGTGGTCAACTACTTGCCCAAATTAGGCAAATAGCAACCGATTTAGTCACTTTAAAGTGCGTTCGAAAAAATACGAATGCCCTTGCTTTCTATAAAGCACAAGGCTTTAAAATAATTGGCAAATCCTTGTGGGAATCGCCTGCGTACTACACCCTTCAGGACACCAAAAAAGAAGATTATCCACTTTATAAAGCGCAATAATCTTCTTTTTGTTTACTTCTTTGCCTGCACAAAAACACCATTTACAGTATCGCTATCCACCGTTCGTGCTGCATTAAACCCATAGAACGTCAGACCCTTATATTTCTTAGCTAGACCTTTTTTTAATTTAAATTGATAGGTTGCTGGAATTCCAGAAAGTTTCATTTTTAGTGTAACAACCGTTTGTTTTTGTTTATTAACACTTAACTTATACGTTCCTTGCCCAAATTTACTGATCCCTTTAGCCTTTTTAGCTGCCGCATAGGAAGCATAATATTTTTTAACGTTGTAAGCCCGAACGGTACCACCTTTAGTAAAGATAAAAGCTTCAATTCCAGAATTAGATTTGTACTTTAAATTTTTAGAAAAATACCATAGCTGGCTGCTGTTTCGAATTTGTTTACTAGGTGCAACCTTAGAAACTTTTGGTGTACTCACTTTTTTTACTGATCGACCCGTATCCATTCCAGATTGTGCACAACCAGTCAAAACTAAACTTAAACCTAAAATTGAAACGCCAACAAAGATCGCCAATTTTTTTAATTTTTTCATCATCCTCGCCCCCGTTCTAGCTGCTCATCTTTTATCTGAATTATACGTTGTTTTACGGTTTCTTGCTATCAAAATTAGTCGAGATCTTTAAATTCCGGTCGCGCTTTAGGCACTAAAAATTGTCCTGGAATCGCACCAACTCGTTTCGTTACTTTATTCCAATACCGCGGGATTAAATGAATATGACAGTGAAAAACACTTTGACCAGCTGCCGCACCAGAATTAATTGTGACATTGTATCCGTCGGGCTTAAATTTAGCATCTAACAGTTTTTTTGCATCTGCGACCATTTGTACCAATTCAAGCTTTTCTTCTCCTGTAACGTCCCAAATTTGCGTTACATGCCGTTTAGGAATAATCAGTAAATGTCCTTTGCTGACTGGATGAATATCCCAGAATGCAATTACGAGTTTACTCTCAAGTACATACTCTGAGGGTTGTTTTTGACAAAATACACAGTTCGGATCAAAATTCATAATTCCGCCTCCTTAGTACCTATATTGTACGCCCTATACAAAAAGAGATGTTACGATTTTTTAACTCGCACACCTCTTTTTAGAAACATTATAAAATTAATGTTTGTTTTTCTTTTTCTTAAACGAAATTCCCTCATACGTTAATTTAATTAAGCTTGGTAATAATACCGGGATGATAATAATCAAAATAATCAAGCCGATAATAACGACCAAAGCAACTTGAATTAACGTCAAAACTCCAGATGGAATCATCGCAGCGAAAGTCCCACTCAAGATAATCATCGCCGAAAGCACAACCGCACCAATAATTCCTGATGCCTCAAGAATTCTCTTGCTTGGTTTCAAGCTCTTGTTGAAATCACGATACTTCATCATTAAGAAGATACTGTAATCAACACCCAAAGCAATAATCATAATGAAACCAAAGAACGGTGTGTTCCAAGTAAGCATTGATTGACCCAAGAAGATATTACTAATTGCTTTTGTAATTCCTAATGAACCGTAATAAGCCAAGAGCAATGTCCCAATGATATAGAATGGCATCAAAATTGAACGAGTAACAAACATCAACGCAATCAAAATACCAACAATCATAATTGCAGCTGTTCTGGTAAAGTCACTTCCAGCAACCTTATTGATATCAGCTGTTTGTGCTGTTTGCCCACCAACTGCAACGGTTGCGTTCTTCAATGAAGTTCCTCGCAAGTCATTTTTAACTTGTTGTTGAATATCCTTAACCTTGGCCATTGAAGCCCCAGATGCAGGATTAGAATCAAGCACAATCGTTAACTTGGTTGCTTTACGATCCTCAGAATAGTAAGTCTTCAAAACTGGTTTAAATGATTTGCCATGAATTTGACTTGCTGGGATATAGAAGGTCTTCCCAACTGAGGAATTACCCATACCGTTAAGATAACTATTTGCCGTTGTCATTCCTGAACCAATTGTCTTCGTTCCATCGGCTGCTGTCTTCAAACCAGATTGAAGTTTAGTTACCTTACCAGATAAGCCTTTCAATGTGCTATACATTTGCTTTTGACCAGAAACTTCTTGGTCAAGACCACTAGTCAACGCTGGGGTTGATCCAGCCAAGGTACTTGCACCACTTGAAAGTTGATCAAGACTGGTTGTCAGTGTTCCCACACCACTAGTTAACTTACCAACACCACCAGTTAATTCACTACTCTTACCAGATAATGTTGAGGCTCCACTAGCTGCCAATTGAACGCTATTAGCATACTTGTTAAGACCACCATTTAACTTCGAAACACCATTTACTAAGGCTGAGTTCTTATTAACTTGTGTATTTAATTGTTCAACACCAGCTGTAAACTGTTTCAACTTAGAAATACTGCTTGAGGCACCCTTCAATTGTGTACCAAGGGCAGTTAACTGATTTAATTGAGATTCGCTAATGTTAGTTGAACTCATTAACGATTCAGCTTTACTCATAACTGTTTCAAGCTGTTTTAACTCATTAATTGTATTGGAATCAATGTTAACTGACTTCAATTTCTTTTCTAAGCTAGCCACTTGTGTCTTCACACTTGAAAGGCCACTTGAAAGGCCACTTAAAGTTTCACCAGTAGTTTTTTTAATCGTTTGTGCAGAAGCATCAGCTTTTTTAATTTGCGACTCAGCAGTTGCTAACTTATTTTTATCATCTGTACTCATTGTACTTTTATCAATACGAGACAATGTCTTCAAGGCTGCCTTATTTGAAGCATCTGCTTGAGCAGAGTCAGTTGCTGCAGAGGTTAAGGCACTTGAAACCTTATCCAAACTAGCAAACGAGCTGTTAACTGCCGACAAGTTCTCCTTAGCTGATTCTAATTTAGTCAGTAATGGTGCTAACTGTTCCAAACTATTAATTGCATTTTGAGATCGAGCCAGTTCTGATTTCAGCGAGTTGAGTTGTTTAACGCTACCAGAAAGACTACTCATTGCTGAATTACCAGCACTCAACGTCTGTTGCAAACCATCCAATTGACTATCAATTTGAACAGCATCTGAATTCAAAGTAGACACACCTGTTGAAAGTTTCTGAGCCGAAGTTAACAATTCCTGTGACCCATCAGTTAATTGACTGGAATTGCTATTTAACAAGCTAAGTCCCGAACTTAAAGTATTAACACCACCAGCATATTGATTTAAACCACTAATCAATGGTGACATTTGACTGCTCATGCTGGAAACGCCTGAAGAAATTTGCGAAGCACCACTAGATAATTTATTAGCACCTGCTGTTATCTTTAGTGATCCATTACGTAAAACTTCAGTACCGTTAATCAATTGTTGTACGCTGTTTAAGCCACTACTCATGTTAGTGCCGGCTAATTGGTCAGACGCACTTGTTAGTCCCTTACCAATTGTGTTTAGACCTGTGTGAGCCTTATCAATTCCGGTCGTAACTGTCTTGACTTGACCTTTAACGTATAACTTGCCAATTGCCGAACCACCTGGTTGAGTAGCCGATGCAACTGTTTTAATTCCTTTTTCTTTTTGAAGCTGTTTCGTAATTTGATCAACTAACTTCAAAGTCTCTTCATTATCTAATCGTTTGTTAGAACGAATATAAAGTGTGGAAGGTTCAGCAGTTCCGGCTGAGAAGTGCTTCTTAACCACATTAAAACCAATTTTTTCAGGTAAAGTATTACTTAATTCATCCAAGTTGTCATAATTAAGAGTTCCTGAACCAGTCACCACAAAAGGTACGGTCAAAAGTAATACTAATGCCAATGCAATAATTGGATGCAAGATTGATGAGTTAGCTAACGCGTGCCACATCTTACTTTGTGAATGTCCATCAAATTTCTTAGATGGCCAAAACATCTTTTTGCCCAGAACATGCATAAAGAATGGGTTCAGGGTTAAAAGAACCACAATCAAAACGGCAACTCCTAAAGCGACGCCAACTGATGATTTATAGATTGAGAACTTAGCCAAACCAAGCGCCAAGAATCCAATAAATACAGAAGAACCACTATAGAGAATCGTTCGTCCCGCAGTGTGCAGTGCCTTTTGACTAGCCGTATGTCGATCCTCACCCTTACTTAGTTGTTCTTTAAATTGATCATACAGCAAAATGTTATAGTCAGTTCCAATTCCGAATAGAACCACCACAATGAAAACTTGCGTAAAGTTTGAGAACGGGAAGTTAGCCCGTGAAACTAGATTTGTGACAATTGACAAAGTTGTAATAAACGATACACCAACTGTGAAAACAGAAATTAGTGGCACGATTGGTGATTGGAAAACCAAAATTAAAACAATGAAAATGAAAATTGCTGCAATAATTTCAGTTTTCTTTACGCCAGCCTGAGTGGCTTCCGAAAACTTCTCGTTTAAAATGTCACCACCAGTAATGTATGACTTCACATTAGGTGTCTTAACAGCCTTCGTTAGTTCCTTATCAATCGTCTTATAGGAACCATGACTTTTAGAAACTAGCACTTGAACAAGTTCCGTCGATTTATCTTTTGAGATTAATTGTTTACGTGTCTCTGCATTATCTGATGCAGCCTTAATGTCCTTAATCCCCAATTTCTTTTTGTTATCTCGCAGATAGTTAATCGTACTATTAATATTTTCTTTTTGATCTGCGGTTAATTTTTGATTGCCATTATTAAAAATTGCAACCACTTGCGTCGTATTCCCTTGTCCATATCCCCATTTGGACTGAATTCGATTTGCAATTTGGCTTTGTGCTGCACTAGGTATCTTGGTATCACCATGAGATCTTACTAATTGATCGATATTTGGCAAACTAAAAATACTAATTAAAATAATGCCAATCCAAACAATCAGCGCAATTCCGTGGTTTTTCACAAGCTTTTGCATGTTTATCTCCTTTCAATGTCCAGTTTAATATACAAGAGGATATTATAAGCGTTCCGAAAATAAATGTAAACAATTTTCTTTTATTTTCATTTAATATTTTTTAGTTATGCTATGAGCTATTTTGCAAAAAAGGCAGAAGTTTGAGGAAATTTGCTTTCCTTAACTTCTGCCTTCCGCTCTAAAAGAACAGCTTTTTTTCATTTTATGACGCAACTAAAACATGTTTTGTCAATTTTAACTACATCAATGGATCCCAAACTGGTAATGGTTCTGGCTTTGAATCTGCAATCTTCAACTGATCAGCCGTCAAATACTTACGATGAACCACAACTTCATAAACATAGTTTTCAAACCAATCATCGGTCATGGCAAAATAGCCTTTATCGCCATTTTTGTCACCCCAACTGTTTTCTACTTTCCACTTGGTAGCTTTATCATCAACCACATCGACACCAGTAAACGTCATGGCATGTGAAACTTGTGCTTGACCATATAGGAAGCGTTCTGCTTTGCTTAAGCTCAAATCAACGTCAAAAAGTGCATCCGTTTGATAAAGTTTGCTGTCCAATAAACCGTCCTTACGGTCCATTTGTTCCAAAACATCATTACCAAACCAAACTGTCTCACCGTCTTTAAGTTGGGCAATGGCTGCCTTACGTAACACATCCATTTCAACATTTAACAGTGTAATTTTCTTACCACCCACAATGTTATCTTCGGCTGGCAAACTATATAGTTTATTAAATGGTTGGTACGGCGCATTAGTTACCACCACATAATCATCCAAATCAACACCAATATATTTATCATAAAACGCTTTTGGTGTCAGATCGGCATCGCGATGATACTTTTTCTTGTCATCGCGATATTCAAAATCAAATTTAACTGGTGGTTCACCCACAGCAATCGCAGTCATTCGATAAACTTCACCTAGTAACTGATCACGTTTAGCGTTCAATTGACCTTCAGAAGCACCATTTGCCACTAACTCACGTAATTCAATTGCATCCTTACGTAGTTTAAGGTCCAGTGCACTTGCGAATCCAGTTGTATCATTTGTGTTAAAAGTTTCTGGCATCACAGATGATGGAACGACACCATATTTTTGAACTAAGCCAGCAGCCATTGCCCACTGACCACCGTCATCTCCAGGTCCTGCTAAATAAAATTCAACTTCACGATCATTAGCTGGTTTATCTGCGGTACGAATAATATTTTCATAAAAAATATTTGCTCGTTCAACTTTATCCCAGAAATACGAATAGGCTTGTGAAAGTTCGAAATCTTTCACATCATGTTTATCTGCAAATTGGTGCCGAAGTGTATTTAACAAAGAAAATAACCAGCAGCGGCCACTGTGTAACTGATTAGTTACCTTACCTGTATCGATCTCAATCGAAAAAGTACGATCCAAACGAACCTTGGCTGCAATGTCTTCGCTAGCATTTAAAACACCATTTTTTGTTGCTGCTCTTTGAACAACTGCATTACGATTACCGTCATTAAAAACTTTTCGAAACTTTGTTACATTCTCTTGTGAAACTTCTTTTCCCATAGGGCACCTCCAAAAAATACGAATCTTAAATAAGAATAAGTTAATCATATTCTAATACTTTTCCAATAAATAGCAAACTACAAATAAGAGCGTCGCAGAATTTTTATTCCACAACGCTTAGTCTATAATTTTAATAATCACCAGTACGATCATTTACATTCTTTTTAGCTGTAGTGCTACCCCAGAATGGTACCTTAACGACACCCATAACTTCACTTTTCTTAACGAAGCCCCAATAACGACTATCATTGGAAACACTTCGGTGGTCGCCTAATACAAAGTACTCACCAGCCGGAACTGTTTCAGATTTATTTCCCCAGCCACGTGCTTTGGCCACCGATGCTAAGTTCCAATTAGTCGCTTCAGCACCGATTTCTGTTCCCGTTTTCCGTTCATAGGAACTGATAAACTTCTGTGGAACCAATTTATTGTTTACATAAAGATTACCATCTTTGTATGAGATTTTGTCACCTGGCATGCCAATCACACGTTTGACATATTCAGTACCCGGAGTCGCCTGTGGGTCTGCACCATATGCATCAAAAACAATCACACTTAGATGCTTGATTTTATCCTGTTTAAAAACAAAGACACGTTCATTATTCACTAAGTTAGGCTCCATCGATGTCCCGTCAACACGGACAATTTCAAACAAAAAACTTCTAACTAGTAAAGCAATTGCTAAACCAATTAGAATTGGCACTACCCAACTCAAAATACTTTTTATAGTTTTCATGAAAACTCCTCGATTAACTTATTTATATTCTCATTTTAGTGCAAAGTCCTTGAAAAATCTCGTTTAAAGTTCAAACCTATATAAATTCTTCATAATTTCCTGTGCTACAATAATCGCGAGGTGATTTAGATGAAAAAATTCTTATTAAAAACTGGTATGTTAGCAATTGGTGCCATTGGTATCCATAAAATTCCTCGACCTGTTAAAGCCTTTGTTCTTGGTAATTTACCAGCTTATCAACCAGCAACTGAAACGTTAAATCCCAGCTCATTATTATATGGTAAACGAATCGCTTTTTTAGGTTCTTCCATCACGTATGGTGCTGCAGCAAAAGGTAAATCTTTTGTTGAGTATTTGCAAACAAAAGATGGTATTATTCCCACCAAATCAGCAATTAGTGGCACCACTTTAGCTGGTTTAGAACCCAAAACTTATTCAAGTCGTCTTCGAACAGACTTTAATGTAAAAAGACACTATGATCTTTTCGTTTGTCAATTATCAACCAATGATGAACGTGCCCATAAAGCATTAGGTCACATCACACCGTCATCACAAAAGAACGATTTTGATCGTCAAACCACCATTGGCGCCATTGAAGATACTTTGTCCTATGTGCAAGCCCATTTTGATTGCCCAGTTGTTTTTTACACTTGTGTTCGAAAACCAGATACAGATTACGAACAACTAATTAAAAAGTTGTATCAATTACAGAAGAAATGGCAGTTTTCCATTCTGGATCTCTGGGCCAATCCAACCTTACATCATTTAAATAAATCTAACCCATACCTTATGATGGATGATGCGCATCCCACTCAAATGGGTTACAAACAAGTTTGGACGCCGCTTTTTGAAGCTCACTTAACTAAAATACTGGCTAATAACTAACCTGAAATACAGACTGTCATCAAAGCTAATCTTGTGACAGTCTTTTTTGATGCCGAACCAAACCAATTAACAAAACAAGTGCCACCACAATCATTCCTAAAGCAAACCAATAGCTAAAATGCATTCCAGATATAAACCACGCTGGGTTGTGATTAGGATAGGTTGTAATGTGTTGTCCTGCCTTTTGACTAATGCCTAGATAAAGTAACGAAGTTGAAAGGGAAAGCCCAGTAGCCATCCCTAAATTTCGAGCCAGCGCCGCAATTGATCCGGCAATTCCTTGAAATTGCTTACCCGCATTTCCCATGATCATCGGATTATTCTGAAACGTTCCGTTTGCCAAACCAAATAACATAAGACCAGCAATTAACCAAATTATTCCCCAACTAGGGGTGATAAACATAAAAATTAATTCCGGAATTAAAAAGATAACCAGTGCAATTAGGGAAATTTTTTCAGCACCAATGCGATCTCCAATCATGCCGCCAATTGGAGCTGAGAAAATATTCAGTAACGGAATAGACATTAAAATTAAACCCGCAATAGCTGATGAATATTGAAGTGTTTCCTGCAAATAATAAGGCATAATCATGTTGTTAAAATAACCAACTGCGTAGACCAGCATTGCAGAAATAATCCCAATTGAAAATCCCGCATTTTTAAAAATATGTAAATTTAAAAGTGGATTTTGCGTATGGTTCTCGCGAAAAATAAACATTGCAATTAAAATAGCTGTCGATAAAAACAAGAGTATAATTTCAGGCTTAACAAAGCCAATCTCCTGACCCCAGTAAATAGCCACAAAGAAACTTACAACTGCCAATGCATACACCAAATAACCAATAAAATCGATTTGAACTTTTTGATGTGTAGGTAATTCTTTTGGAAAAATCTTGTAACCAAATGCAAACGCAATTAGCCCAATTGGTACGTTAATGAAGAAAATAAAGTGCCAAGAAAGAACGGCTAGAATTAAACCACCTAATCCTGGTCCCATAATATTACCAACTTGAACAAATGAACTATTAACTCCTAGCGCCACACCATGACGACTTCGGGGAAAAATCTGAGTAATAATGCCAAAATTAGTGGCCATTGTCATAGATGCGCCTACTGCTTGAACAATTCGTGCAGCTAACATTAGCGGCAACGTTGTACTTAATCCACAGCCTAATGATCCCGCCACAAAGATTAACGTTCCAATTTTAAAAATCTTGATTCTTCCAATTTGATCGGATAATTTACCAAAAAATATTAAGAGGACACAAATAAGCACCAAGTAAACCGAAACCACCCACTCAGCTTCGTTCATTGGTACACGGAGATCATGTGAAAGCTTAGGAACTGCAATATTAACAATGCTGGCATCGATTGTCGACATAAACGACACCATTGAAGTGGCTAAAAGTAAGGTCCACTGTGAGTTTTGTTTCATCATCTATTCACCTGTATCCTTATAAACTAGCAATAGTTTACCACTTAAAATAACCGCAAAACACTATTCCAACTGTGGAAACGTTTTAGCGGTAATTTTTTAAATTTCTAAGATAAATTAAAATTCAAAGCCATATAAAAAAGCAGAACTAACGAATATCTTCGTTGATTCGGCCTTTGTTTACCAATTTAATCTTAGTAACTAAAGATTGAAAGTATCAAAATCACTTCAATAACCGCTGTTAAACGACTCAATCTTCAAAAATAGTCTAACTGCCGGCCTGCGGCTCACCTGGTCTGGAACAGGGTGGGCACGATTTGAAGCCAAGAAGTACACTTGTCTTCAAACTCGGCCTTATTCTAAGTAATAAATTACTAAGAATAATTTCACCCCTGAGACCAATTACCTCCGGACTAAGAATGTTTGATACTTCGTACGATGTCGATTCTTGTGGCCAAGACCGCCGCAAGAACTTGCACTACGTTCCAGCCCAAATTTGCTGGAAGACGGCAGTTTAATCTAATTTTGTTATCATGAACGCTTTTATATCAGTTAACGAGATGTGTTTTTGTAGTTTCAACCTTTAATTAGTAGTCTGCCGTTCGTTTATTTACATTTTCCTTAGCACTTGTGCTGCCCCAAAACGGAACTTTTACAACACCCATAACTTTATCCTTCTTAACAAACCCCCAGTAACGACTGTCATTGGAGACATAACGATGATCACCCAAAACAAAATACTCTCCCGCAGGAACAGTCTTCGGTTTGTCGCCCCATCCTCGCGTTTTAGCAACTGATGCTAAATTCCACCGCATCGCTTTTGCTCCACGAGCCGTTCCAACCGTCCGCTCATAGTTACTGATAAAGCGTTGTGGAACCAGTTTTCCATTTACATACAAATTGCCATCCCTATAGGAAACCTTATCGCCTGGCATACCAATCACTCGTTTAACATAATACATCTTAGTAGTCACTCTAGGATCCTCACCATGTGCATCAAACACAATCACACTTAGATGCTTGATTCTTTCTTGTCTGAACGCAAGAACACGCTCATTATTAGTGAGGTTAGGTGTCATTGATGACCCATCTACACGCACAACTTGAAATAAGTAACTTCTTACCAGAAAAGCAATTGCCAATCCAATTACAACTGGAATTACCCAACTTAAAATGCTCTTAATTGTTTTCATAAAATACTCCCCCACTAATTTCTCATAAACTCATTGTATCGCAAATCATTCTGTAGAACTTACGCTACTAGTTCTTTGTACTGAAAAACTATTTTATTTCAAAACTCTTAACCGGTTACGCACAGTTTTTCACCACTTATACAAAAAGTATTTCTTTTCACGCTTAAAAGGAGTCTAATAATATCAAAGCCAAACAAAGGAGATGACGGAAATGAAAGTTAGATTAGAAATTGATAACACCCTACAAGAACCAGAAGTTATCATAAAGGCTTCTAATCATGATCCAAATGTTGAACACATTAAAAAACTATTAGAAAACAGTTCTCACTCTGACACCCTTACCTGCTATCAGGGTGCAACCGAATATTTTTTAAAGCTAGACAACATTCTTTTCATTGAAACCGCCGACCGCCGATTACAAGTACATACCAAAGATGACATATACATTAGTAAAAATCATCTTTATGAATTAGCAGACAGCCTGCCAGGTTCCTTTTTACAAGTATCAAAGTCAGCACTTGTCAATTTATATCAGGTTAATGCGCTGACCAAGTCAATTTCAAATTGTCTTATATCTTTTCGAAACTCACATAAACAAATATACGCATCACGCCGTTATTACAAACAACTTCAAGAACGATTAAATGAAATGAGGTAACTATTATGAACGAAAGAACAAAATGGGGTCACTGGTTCTGGGGGCTATTTTTTCTAGCTTGCGCAGCAATTCTCATCGCCAGCAAGATGGGTTGGTTTTCTTATCAAGCCAATATGTGGACTGTGATTTTCACCCTAATTCTTGCCGCAGCTACGATTAAAAGTATTGTCTATTTTAGTATTACCGGAACCATTTTCAGTCTTGCTTTTATTAGCATGCTCTATGCAAAACCACTGGGTATTACAAACTTAGTTCCATGGACTATTCTTGGTGCTGCACTTTTATTAAGCATTGGTCTATCGCTTGTCGTCCATCCCTTTAAAAGAAAATTCCACCGCCATCAACATGTTTTTATAAATGAAACGGGACATGATGGTCAACATTTTTCTCAAAGTACAACCACTGATTATGAATCCTATGTTAACGTCAATGTTCGCATGGGAAGCACCATCCGTTATGTACAATCTACTAATTTTCAGCACGCTATCATCAACGTCACAATGGGAGACGCAAAGGTTTATTTTGATCAAGCCATTATTACTAACGATCGCGCAAACATTGAACTGAACGGTAGCATGGGTGACATTGATCTCTATGTTCCAAAAGCATGGAATTTACAAGTTCAGCTCGATTCTTTTATGGTAGAAACGACCGAAACCGGCTTGAAGCCCACTAAAGATGGCCCACTAGTATCTATTATCGGTGATTTCAAAATGGGAGACATTACTGTTCACTATGTTTAACGCACAACTACATTTTTCAGCTGTTAACTGAAGTACAATTCTACTTCAGCGTGGGGGTATTATCATGAATAAACTAAACTTATCAGCACAAACCATCAAACTTCTAATTATCAAGTTTACAGGAAACTTCGGTAGTGGCATGCTATCATTTGCCATTGGTTTATATATTCTTCATCGGACAGGATCCGCATTGGGGATGGGTGTTTCTTTGATTACCGGTCCCATTGTTTCATTAATTTTAACACCGTTTGTCGGCTTCATTGTCGATAACTTTAATCATCGTCGTGTGATGATTGCCGCTCAAATTACGACTAGTTTGGGATTGCTTTTATTTGGATTCTCCTTCAGGTTATGGCCCACACAGTACTACCCCGAACTCATTGTGCTAATCATCATTCTGCAGATTACTGATAATTTTTTGAGCACCACATTGACTGCCAGCATTATACAATTGTTTGATACTAATGAATTACAGAAGGTCAACTCACTCAACCAGTCAATTTCTTCACTAGCCTCATTTCTGGCTCCTATCGTTGGCGCTTTCGTTTACACACTTGTTTCAATTGATATTTTTGCCTTTATTGAAATTGGTTTTGAATTAATCGCCCTATTTACCATTACTTTGCTTCATTTTTCAACAGTTGTAGAATCTAAAAGCTCGCCTGTTGAGACCGAGAATTCAAATGAAACAGTCTGGCAAAATTTTCGAACAGGGCTTCATTACTTACGTAGCCAACGTTTAATGACGATTCTGCTTGTTTCCGCGGCAGCAATCAACTTCTTCTTTTCTGCGTTGAATGTTGGGCAGCCTTACTTATTAGTCACAACGTTGAAGTTATCAAATACCCAGTACGGCGTGACCGATTCCGCACTTGCAGTTGGGATGTTTGCAGGTGGTATTATCCTTAGTTTTCTGAAGTTAAAACACCATCCGGTAACCATATCTTATATTAGCCTTGCTGTTCTGTCAGGAATTCTAATACTAGCCGGCATTCCCGAAATTTTAGGTTTAACATCACTTTTAAATACCGTTTACTTTATTGGGTTAAATATTTTAAACGGTGTAACCTTAGTTTTTATTAATACACCCATGAATACCTTTATGCAGCAATTAATTCCGCAGAAGATGCAAGGACGCATTTTCTCACTAGAAGGCACCATTAGCATGCTATTAATGCCAGTTGGAACAATCGTTTTTGGATTTCTTTTCGATCATGTAACAGCACTCCCTATCTTTGCCATTACAGGTCTTTTGTTACTGCTGTTTACCACTGCAACCATTACAGTTATTCACATGCAAAAACTATTAGATACTCCTGAAGATATCGTGAATCCGATTCATTAATAAACGAAAAGCCTCAAGACTGATATTATTCAATCTCGAGGCTTTGTTATAGATCAGAAGTTAAAACAAACCCAACTGTTACGACCGTTTCTGTCCATTTTCAAATGTTTTAAGGACTTCCGCCGTTGAGCATGTGTGTTTAAACTCTTTCAACATTTCCTGTTGCTTTTCGGAATTTCGAGCGATCGTAGCATCCGTTACAACTGTTGGCATAAATCCTAATTTTTCGGCATCTTGTACTGTTTTTTTAACACCATTATCTGTTGTGAAACCTGTGACCAGTAGCTGTTTAATATTTTGTTGTTGTAAATACGTTGATAGTTCAGTGTGCTTAAAGGCACTGGGCCCTGGCTTTTGCAATTGATATGCCAAATCAGCTGTCACTAGTGGTTGGGTAAAGCGATTATCAAGTATTTTTGGCAATAACTTAGGATGCAGCGTAACAATAATGATCGGTAATTTTTGCGCTGAAAACTGAGTCACTAATTTTCGATTATTCAACAACATTTGCTTAAATTGATCTGACGTCAGTTTTTTAAAAATATGCCGTGCTAAAAATCTTGAACCGGTCTGTAGATCAATGACCACTAAAGCTGTTCTTGTCATTTTTTCATCATTCACTAGTCATCTAACCTCTCTCTTTAGCCTGCCAGGTCCATTTTTCTTCGTTAATATCACGATCACACCATTGATTATTTTTAACAGATTCAACCAGTTCAAATCCTTGTTGTCCATATAAATGACGAGCTGCAACTAGTTCGTCAACCGTCCACAAATACATCTCTTTTATTTTTTTGGTTTGAGCATAATCCATTAAGCTTTGAACAAGCTTTTTCCCAATGCCAAGTCCTTGATATCGTGAGTCAACTGCAAACCAACGTACTTGATATTGCATTTTTTCGGCTTTAATCAGTGAAATGGTCCCCACTTGTCGACCATTTACTTCCGCAATCCAAGTGATTCCCTGAGTTAGATTCTGAACATACTCTGTCAATGCTTTGAACACATACTGATGAAAGATCGCATTATACGGAATTTCTTGTTGATAAATTCGACTATGCAGATCCGCAATACAGCCAATATCTGCTAACGTTCCTTTACGTATTTTCACCTGTTGTTTTTTTTTCTAAAATGTTTTGAATTTCATGCATATCTGTACTAATAAGTTGAAGTTGACTAGCAGAATAACTTGATAACTGCGAAGTTAAATAATCACGTGATAACTTTGTTAATTCTGTAAATGCCGCAATTCCTTTTTGGGTTAACTTGATTTGATAGTGGCGACGATCAGTAGAATCAAGCCCCCGTGTTAACAATTTCTGTCCTTCTAATTTAGTGATTATTTTACTTAACTGCCCTTTATCAAATCCTAACACCCTTTGAATTTTAGAGGCTGTTGTTTCTCCTTGAGCTTGAATTTCAGCAATAACACGGGCTTCATTCAATGAATATTCACCCACGTACAATTCACGATCAAATGTATTAAATTTATTTGCATAATAACGATTAAAATTACGAATTGTTTCAATACTCTTTAACAGTTGCATGCTTACCGACTCCTTTTTGAGGCTTAATTTTTAGAATAAAAATATTGTAGTTCGTAAAGTTGACTTTTTCAACTGTTGCTTTTATCAACCATTAAATTGCAAACAAAAAAGAATGAAAATTTCACAATAAGGAAACTTTCATTCTTAACTTTTGATCTCACTAGGTTATGGACGAACCGCATGAATAATCAAGTCTTCAATCCTTTTTAAATCGGCAGTTTCATCAGTTGGAATAGCTGTTATAAAATTGCGTTGAAGAAAATAGGTAATTAATTGGCCAATAATTGTTCTCGCTAAATCAACCAACGTCAATCCAGGTCGAACCAATTTGTCTTCCACCATTTTATTTAATGCACTATTAAAAATAACCGATTGCGATTGTCTAACTAAATCAAAGAACATCGCGCGAACTGTTTCATTGGTCATTATTTCGGATAACAGAATTTGAAACGCGGCAGCATTTTCCTTTAGAAATTTGTAGCGATCAAAAACAACAAAATGAACAATTTCCTGCAAACCATTATGTTCATTTAATTTCGAAAAAAAATCGTCCCGAAAAACCGGTGCCAGATTATTAATCATTGGCTTAATAATTTCCATTAATAAATCCTGTTTGGTTTTAAAATACTTAAAAATTGTTGCCTGACTCACATCGGCATGTTGGGCAATCTGTGCCGTAGACGTCCCATCGTAGCCCTGACGAGAAAACAGATCCAAGCTGGATAAAATCACTGCTCGACGGCCCTTTGGCATTGTCTGATCATTAAGCCACTGTTTATAATTAGTAAACACATTTGCACTCATAAATAGCTCCTCTTTCATTAAGATTATTTCCCTCTTGGTCAAAGCCAACTGTTAAACTTTTCGATACCGTTTCAGACCAACAATGTTCAAGAAAGTTAGTACAATCAAAATACCGCCTAAAACACCAATATCCAATCCTAGTGTAGACAAGTGCGCCCCATGCATCATAATTGCTGTGGAGGCATCCCCCGAATACTTAATCGGAATTATATAAGAAATATCTTTAACCCTGTCTGCCATAGAATCTAATGGGATAATACCTGAGAAAAAGACTTGGGGAATCACAATAAGCGGAATAAACTGTATCATTTGAAACTCTGATCTGGCAAACGTAGATACTAAAATTCCGAATGCCAAAGCAACCAGCGCTAAAATTAAGTTAATTATTACTAAATTAAAGACATTACCAACAATATCGATCCCTAGTAGCCAAATAGTTGCCATGACAATAACGATTGTTTGCACAATAGCTAAAATACCATAACTAATCATATAGCCAAAAACAATTTCTGATCGCTTAACCGGTGTTGCTAACAAACGATCCAGCGTACCACTAGTTCGTTCTTTAAGTAAGGCCATTCCAGAAATTAGAAAGACAAAGAAGAAAACGAAGAAGCCCATTAAAATCGGCAAAATCTTATCAAAAAATCCGGTGCTTGAATCGCCATAAACATAATGATTGGTTACTTTAGTTTTAGCAACCTTAGTTACTTTAGTAGTCGTCTTGGGTGTCGATGCCTGACTGGCTAACTTGGCTCTAGTCTTTGCAGGCAATAATTGTTCTACCTTGGTTAACGCACTGGCCGTCGTCTGTAACTGCGTTTTCATCGTACCCATCTGATTTTTCATCGTCGTCATGGTATCCTCAGTAACGGCATTCTTAAACGCCATTTTTACGGCAGTTGTTTTCGTAGAGTCTGTGTTTGCATAAGTGATACTATACCCACTACTCTTTTTTTGAATAATGGAATCAATTTTTTCATCTTTTAAGGCTTTTTTAGCTTGTTTTTTACTGTCATAGATTTTGACGGCAACATGTTTTGTATTATCCAAGTTAGAACGAATCGTTTTTGAAACGGCAACAGTACCGATTTTTACATTGGTTGTTGAATTAGCAGAAAATAACACACTAAGTAACAAAATAATAATGATTGGTGCCACAAACATCAGAGCTAAAGTTCGTTTATCACGAATTAACTCCTTAATGACACGATTTGCAATTGCTAGAATTCTCATGATTCAACCCCCTCTGCTTTCAAAAAGACGTCTTCAATCGTTGGTACTTCATATTGTTTCTTCAAATTTTGAGGCGTATCAAAGGCCATCACGCGTCCACCCAGTAATAAAGCTACGCGGTCTGTCAGTTCCGCTTCATCCATCACATGCGTCGTAATCAAAATGCTGCGTCCTTCATCACGAATACTGCCCAGTTCTTTCCAAATTTGTCGACGCAGTGCTGGATCAATTCCAACAGTGGGTTCATCTAAAATTAGAAGTTCCGGTTCTCCAAGAAGCGCAATTGCTAGTGATAAACGGCGCATCATTCCACCAGAATATCCGGAAACTCGTTTGCTAAGATCTTCGGTTAAATCAACAACCGCGGCTGCATGTTTAATTTCTGTACTTATATTTTTTTTATTAATACCCTTCATTTTGCCAAAAAACTGTAAGTTTTCTCGCCCAGATAGAGCTTCATACAAAGCATCCGTTTGCGCCATATAGCCAATTCGTGACAATAACTGTCGATTGGGCATTGTTTGCTTAAAAACGGTAGCTGAGCCGCCATCAGCAACCTCCATCCCCAAGGCTGTTTTAATTACTGTTGATTTGCCTGCACCGGATGGTCCAATTAAACCAACTATCTCACCTGGCATAAGATCCAGATTGACATCTTGTAAAACAGTTTGTTTACCAAATTTCTTAACAAGATGGGTCAAAGAAATAATTGAATCTGTCATTTTAATTCCTCCAGTAAAAATCGCAATATATGTAAGTGATTGATTACTCACCTAACGTTTGTTAGTGTACTTCGCACTAACTTAAAAGTCAACACAAAGCTTAAAAATTTGTCCTAATTCATCTACTAGCAATCCTTGGCATTAATATCACGTATTAAATGAATTCATCTATTTTTAAAAGAGTGTTCAGCTACTCACCGAAATTCTGTTTTTTCTAATTTTTTTGAAAAATTATATCAAGTTAGCTTAGAACCGAATATAATTAGATATGAAATGTAATTCAATTAATTGGCAAAACTAGTTTATTTATGACAGTGTTTGCTAAATTACTAAGGGTTGAAACTACAAAAACGGTCTTGGTAACAAAATTAGATTAAAATGTCGTCTTCCAGCAAATCTGGGCTGGAACGTAGTGCGAGTTCTTGCGGCGGTTTTGGCCACAAGAATCGACATCGTACGGAGTATTAAGATTTTCGGAACGAAAATCATTCCTCTACACGTAGTAGTGGGCACGACTTGGAGCCGCAAACCACGTCTCCAAGCTCGGCCTTTATCTAAGCGAAGACCGCTAAGATAAACGACACTACTGAGCCCATTTGCTTCCAGACTAAGTCTAATCTTTGTAATCAATATATCGATATAAAAGTTATTATATCAGTGCTGTTGAAAGTTATTGAAGTGATTTTGATACTTTCAACCTTTAGTAAATTAAGAAAATGGGGGATGTCAACATGTATTTAACGTTTGATTGTTACGGTACTTTGCTTAATGAAGAAGGGCTTTACAGTAAGATAGCAGAAATTGCGGATGGACTTGGTGTGGATGGACAAACTGCTCGTAAGTGGTTTATTACTTATTTAGATGATCGTGATCATATGGTGCCCTACTTGGACTATGATCGTTTAGTTCGCCAAACTTTAACCGAAATGGATAAGCATTTTGATTTGGCACACAAATTCGAAGAACATTATGTTGAAGTTCTACAGGCAATTCGGGACTTAAAACCATTTCCAGAAGTTGTTTCAACTTTAAATAAACTAATCAAACGTGGCAATCACTTAATTGCCATGTCAAATTCATCTTGGCCAATCATTACTGCCAATGTGGCAGCACTCGAAAATCCGTTTGAAGATATTATTATTGCCGAGACAACTCATGCGTACAAGCCTGATCTTCAATTCTTCCAGTACGTTCAAAAAAAGTATAACTTTACTGCAGAGAATCATATCCACATTGCTCAAGGATTTAGCTCCGATATCGTTGCAGCTAAGCAAATGGGCTGGCCAAGTATCTGGGTAAATCGAGCAAATGAAAAACCATTTGGTGGTGTGAAACCAACTCATACTGTGAAAAAACTTGATGAAGTATTAAATCTAATTTAACTGAACATTATTGAACTAAAAAAAGTGAGTAGAAAACGTATTTTCCTCAATCTCAGGTTTTTCTATTTGCAGGTTCCATATCAAAAAAATGGGAAATAAGGTAGATTTCTGGCTTAGTTATGCTCGAAATCCCAATACCTTATTTCCCATTTTTTATATTCAATTCAATTTTAAATAATTCTCATATTCTAGATATACCCACGTTTAGCAGCTACTGCAATCGCCTGAGCACGATTGCTGACGTTAAGTGTCTCATAAATCTCAGTTAAATATAATTTAATTGTTCTATCCGTTACGAACAGTTGCGCTGCAATTTCTTTGTTAGTTAACCCAGCGGCAACCTGCTTCAGCAACAAAATTTGGCGCTCCGTTAGATGAGAAATGTGGTCCTGTTGATTCCATTGGACCATCTTGGCCGTCACGGCATTGCTAATCGCTACATAGTGATCATCAGCAATTACTTTAGTCACTTCATTTACGATCTTATCTGGTTCTTCTTCTTTTAACAAGTAGCCATGAATGCCATAGTCTGCCATATGCATCACCATCTCAGCATTAATTTCTGTCGAGAGAACAACAATCTTGGTCTTTTGCGCTAGACCTTTAATAAAATCACGACCATTCATATTTGGCATCTGTAGATCCACCAAAATAACATCTGGTAATTGTGATAACGCGGCCAGTTTAGCTTTGGCATCAACACCATCTGTGGCAGTAGCAACTACCGTCAAATCACTCGTTAACTTCATCATCATTTCAAGGCCGTCACGAACAATTGGATGATCATCAACAATCATTACAGTACTCACTTTTTTTGCCCCATTTCTACTTCAATTTGAACAACTGTGCCCTCATTCGGCAGACTCATAATGCGAATATCACCACCATGACTTTGAGCACGTTCACGCATGCCAAGTAGTCCAAAATGGCCTTGGTGATGGGTATTCTCGGGGAACGGATCACCATTATTTTCAACATTAATTATCAAGCGATTTCCCTTAACAATCGCACCAACCTGCGCCTCCAAAATGTTAGCATGTTTAATCACATTCATTAAGGCCTCATTGACCATTCGTGTCACATCGACAAGTAACTCACCAGCCAACATAACATCGTCATCTATTTCGACAGTTGTTTTCAATCCGTATTTCACGTGCAGTAACTCCACCCGTTCTAATACCCGTAATCGTAAACTAACCGCAGCATCAGCGGGCGTTACATTCCGATAATCCTCAATGATATCCCGTGATTCAGAAATAGCACTCGTAGTTAGTTTTTTGGTATGTTGTAACTGTGCCTTTGCCTTATTATAGTCACCATTCTTTCCGTAAGCTTCAATTACCGAAAGTTCCATACCAATTCCAACAAGATCCTGCGTCAACGTATCATGCAGATCACGCGCCATTTTTTGCCGCTCCTCAACCACAGTCAACTGTTCAACTTTTTGGTAAGCATCATTTAACTCATCATTTAATTGTTGCAACTGGATGGATTGATAGCCATTTTCATAAATTGGGTTGTAGTAATAATAGGCCAGAAAACTAGTTGCCATAATTGCTTCTAACAAGTAAAAACAATTAATTAAGGAATTAGTCAATAAACCAGCTATTAGCACACCACCGGCATAAACCCACAACAACCAAGAAATTAAATGGCGAGGGCGTGTAGATGCTAGTGAGATATTTTCAATCACTAAAATACCAAGTGTTCCCACCAAAAAAGCAAATGAACCAATTTCACTACCCATAATAATTGCCATTCCAATCGATACAGCCGCTTGAATAGCAAGGAGTGCATAATATTCACCAAATTTAATTATCCACTTTGCAGTCATGATAATTAATAAATGAACAAACATTAAAAAACCAGCATAAAATGCCATTTTATCTTTCTGCGTATAACTGGCTGTTAGCGAAAACAAATATACCAAAGTTAACATCGCTAAGCTTGTCCATCGACCGCGTTGAAAGAAACGATTGCGCATCTGCATTCGAATTTCTTTTTCCAAACACTATTCCTTCCTATTCAAGCCATTTTTAAATGTAACAATTCAATTTAGGTTCATTTTTAATCGCATAACAAAAATAGATTTATTCACAAATAACACATCTTAGTTATCATGCCTCAACATTCATAAAAACACCAGAGGTTTACACCCCCGGTGCTAATTTAACTCATTTATTATTCAAGATTCATGTGTGGCAAAATTTTATCAAGCCACTTTGGCAAATACCAGTTAGCCTTGCCAAACAGTGCAATCATAGAGGGAACTAATACCATTCTCACAATAAATGCGTCAAAGAAAATTCCAAATGATAACGCTAATCCAATTGATTTAACCGTTGGATCACTTGCAAAGACAAATCCCAAGAAGACCGCTGACATAATCAACGCTGCCGCAAAAACAGCTTTACCATTACTATGAAGGGCCTCAATAACAGCTTTCTTCGTATCTCCCGTTTTGTCGTATATTTCACGAACGCGACTCACAAGGAAAACTTCATAGTCCATCGCCAATCCAAACAATATTCCGATTAAAATGACTGGTGCAAAATTTAAAATTGACATTTTAGTCGTTAAACCTACTAAACTCATGCCGTGTCCTTCTTGAACCACAAACACCAAGGCACCCAGTGTAGCAAGTAACGACAAAACAAAACCAAACACCGCAATTAAAGGAATCAATAGGGATCGAAAAATGATCATTAATAGAACAAAGGCAAACGCCACAATGATAATGGCAAATTTTGGCAATGCTTGCATAAGTACAGATGACATATCAATATTGATTGCTGTAGTCCCTGTAACAAGCATTTTAGGAATTCCATTTTTGTTCGACTGAGAACGAATTTTAGCAACTAAACTCTTAGTTTTAACGCTGTTTCCATCGTATTTCGGTGTTACTGTAATCATATAATAATGACCACTTTTACCATTACCAGGCATTGCCGGTGTTTCACTAACCACATTCTTATCACTAGTCAGTTTTTTTTCGGCCAAGGCTGCTTTACTTGCATCACTTGTTTTTACCAAAACAACCAATGTAGCCGAATTTCCTTTACCATAACCTTCCGCCATCAGATCGTACGCTCGCCGTGCCGTTAGTTTTGTACTTTGTACCCCATCATCAGGCAAACCTAAATTAATTTTTGTAGCCGGAAATGCAGCGACTAATAATCCTGCGACGGCAACAATTGCCAGAAAACCTTTGTACTTAGTAACCAGTTTTCCATAGCCCTTATCCTGATTCAGTGCTGACAACTTGCCAAACAAACGATTTCGTTTTTCTCCTGTACCATGTTTACCCAATAGTACAAGCGTCGCCGGAATAAAGGTTAACGCCATCAATACTGCTGTTAAAACCGAAAGCGCTCCACAAATACCCATTACAGTCAGGAACTGAATTCCTAAAGCACTCATTGCCAACAAAGCAACAATTACCGTACTTCCGGCAAAAACAACTGATTTACCGGCAATCATCATTGCCCGTCGTAAAGTCGTTTGCCGGTCATACCCCTCTTTAAATTCTTGTCGATATCGAGAAATGATAAACAGTCCATAACCAATTCCGACTGCTAGGCCTACCATTCCGCTTAAAGAAAGATCTGCCGAACTAATTGAAATGAAATTCGACATAATAAATGTACCAAGCATGCTAACTGCAAGGCCTAATACTGCTGAGATAATGGGCATCCCTGCAACCAGCAAAGACGCAAAGGTAACGGCCAAAACCACAATGGCTGCGATCAATCCATAAACCTCGGATTTTTCACCGGTATCCATGGCATTAATGGTAAGATCACCACTCAATTCCGTTTGAATGCCTGCCTTTCGGGTAACACTAGTATCTTTTACCAATTTATCGATGGAAGCTTGTGAAACATTTGCTGCTTTTTCTTTATACTGAATTGTTGCATATCCATACTTAGAGTTCTTAACCAAATTACGCTGTTGGGCTGGTGTTGCAACTACTTTAACCTGTTTGTTATCACTAACTTTCTTGGCCAATTTATTGATGGCAGCCATTTTCTTAGCATCAGTTAATTTACCAGATTTAGCTTTGAAAACGATCTTCTCACTGGCACCACTACCACCAGTAGAAAAATCTTTGTCCACAATGTTAAGGGCCTTTTGCGCCTCGGTTCCCTTAATCGTGAGTCCGGCCGTTGCAAAATTTGATCCTTGACTAATCGCCACACCACCAACAATTCCTAAAATAACTAAAACAGCCACAATGGTTGCGACGGCATGTTTATAAATAAAATCACTTAACTTACCCAAACCTTTGTTCAAAACAAATCCACCTCTCCTTATACCTGTCCATTCAAATCACACCAGAATCGGTTAATTCAAATGGCTCTCTTTACGTCATGCTTGTATTATAGTGGGATGTTTAGTCAGCTATAATAGACCGTTGGGTAGACTTTCATTTCCCTTTGAGGAAACAGTTTTGAATTACAAATAAAAAATAGACAAAATAAAAAGGCAATCTTCGTTAAAAAGATCACCTTATATCTGTTATATTGTTTCACGTGGAACTTTCATTTCAAAGATACCGTTTTTGTGTCAATTTGCCTTTTTTAGATTATATTCAAATTTTATCAAAAAACTTCCACAGACTTTTTTGATTACTGTGTGAGTTAAACCTCTTCTACACGTTTAATTTACCTTAATTAATAATTGCAACATCCAAATACTCATCAAATACATGTGTTTGATGAGTATTTTGTATTTTCACCTATTAAATACACAAAAAAATCTTCAATTTTGATAGTTAAATTACCAAAAATTCACATAACTTTAGTATATTTTGAACGATTTTTACTTATCACCAGTTTCTTTAACAAGACGATCACGTACCTTCTGAATATGTGCCGTTTTTTCTGCTAAAAATGTTTTTTGTTCTTCAATGGTCGCAATTCGTTGATTTAATTCATTTTTTAACTGGTCAAGAAGCGTTAACCCTTGCTCACAACTTGCAACGGTTGGTTGACTATTTCGAGACAAATTAAGCATCTGTTTTGTTTCTTCAACGGACGCACCCAATCGACGTAAGTGGACAATTTTATCTAAGTCAGTTAAATCGACCTTTGCATATTCACGTCGTCCTTGACTATCGCGTTGAATGTTTTGCAACAAACCTTCTTTTTCATAATACCTAAGCGCATCATAGGTCACATCAAACTTTTGCGAAACCTCACGGATAGTATACATATCAAATTCTCCCAATTCTAAAAAATTTTGAACTTTTTGCTTGTGCTAGTGTAACACCAGCGTGCTAAATTAACTAATGTTCTAAAGAATACAAAGCAACTTTGAAAGGAAACGGTAAAAATGAATACAAATCAAATTATTACCCTTGTCACCGGCGGAAACCGGGGAATGGGTCTTGAAATTGTCAAAGAATTAAGCCAAAGAGGTCAACACGTAATTATGGGTGCACGAAATTTAGAAAAGGGCCGTGCTGCCATCGACAAATTGACTAAACTCAATCTTGATGTTGATCTAGTACAATTGGACGTCACCAATTCAGCCTCGGTTACTGAAGCTGCACAAACAGTGCAACAAAAGTATGGTTACCTCACAATTTTGATCAACAATGCTGGTGCTGTCTTTGATGCTCGCCAAGATCCGTCAGTTGTTAAACTCGAAAACTTACGGGATGATTTTGCAATCAACTATTTTGGTTTAGTTGATGTTTCTCAGAAAATGCTACCTTTGCTGCAAAAAAGCGCACGTGCCAAAGTTATTAATATTTCCAGCATGATGGGCTCCAAAACTGAGGCGTTAAACCCCCAGTCCAGCGTTTACAAGGCAGTTGCAGTTGGCTATCAGTCTGCTAAAGCTGCTGCTAATATGTATACCGTTCAACTAGCCAAAGAAATGCTGAGAAAAAATTTATCAATTACCGTAAACGCAATTGATACAGGCATGGTGGCCACAGAGTTTGCAGGTGCTGATCCAGTGCAAGTCAAGAAAATGGGTGGAAAAACGGTAAAAATGGGCGTTGCACGCACAATTAAGCTTGCCACAGACCTTGGTAGTAAGGAAATAGCCACATTTTCCAATACAGAAGGCCAAGTTGGTTGGTAAAAAATAGTTTAAAACTTCTCTATATATTAAAAGATCGTTGCGGATTTAAATTGCAACGATCTTTCTTAATTCAATCACACTTACAAATGAACACTAGGTTTAGCTGCTGAATCCTGGAACAATGAGGCGGTTGCATCCCAAATTCGCTGTGCAACCTTGCTATGATTCATTGTGTATAAATGAATACCATCCACACCATGTGCCACCAAATCAACAATTTGATCAACTGCATAGGCAATTCCAGCATCACGTAAAGCTTCTTTATTATCCGCATAACGATTCAAAATTGACAAAAATTTTTCCGGTAATGGTTTGCCAGAGATCTTTGCCATGCGTTCAATTTGGCCTTTATTCGTAACCGGCATAATTCCTGCTTCAATTGGAACAGCAATCCCGGCGGCGCGCACCTGTTCAATAAAATCATAAAAACACTGATTTTCGTAAAACAACTGCGAAATAAGATGATCTGCGCCAACATCCACCTTACGTTTCAAATTGGCAATGTCAGCCGTTAAATTGGCTGCTTCTTGATGGCACTGTGGATAACACGCACCAATAACCTGAAAATCACCCGTTTGTTTAATAAAACTAACTAATTCATTGGCATGATTAAAGTCACCAATTGGTTCTCTACCCGCAATTTTGTCACCACGCAATGCCAAAATATTATTGACATGATGTGCATTGAGCTCTTGCAATAAATTACGGACATCTTCCTTAGATTGATAGAGTCCCGGAATATGTGCAACTGCTGTGATGTTGAGCTGATTTTGAATAAAGTCAACAATTTTAACATTTTGATTTCGGACACTAGTTCCGCCGGCTCCTAAGGTTACTGAAATAAAATCCGGATGAATTTGTGCCAAATTAGTTAATATTGGGCGTAATTTATCAACCGGTGTTTCGCTATGTGGTGGAAACACTTCGAAGGAAAAAACAGTTTTCTGATTAAAGACTTCGGTTAGTTTCATAAAGCGAACTCCTTACTTTTTTCGTTGCTTCAACCATGTTGGTTACCGCATCAAAGGCTTCTTTTTCAGAACGCGTCTTTAAACCACAATCCGGATTAATCCAAACTTTAGCTGCTGGCAGTTTGGCAATGATGCGGTTAATAATTTCTTCCAATTCTTCAACACTTGGAATTCGTGGTGAATGAATATCATAAACACCAGGGCCCACTTCCGTTTGAAAGTTTGCTGCAACTAATTGATCAATCAACGATAAATCGGAACGAGAAGCCTCAAAGGAGATCACATCGGCATCCAAATTATCAATTGCTTGAATAATATCGCCAAATTCGCTATAGCACATATGCGTATGAATCTGCGTCTCTGGTTTTACACCACTATGCACCAATCTAAAGGCAGGCACTGCCCAGTCAAGATAAGCACGGTACCAGTCCGATTTTCGCAACGGTAAATTCTCACGTAATGCTGGTTCATCAATTTGAATGATCTTAATATCATGCGCTTCAAGATCCAATACTTCATCGCGAATGGCCAAGGCAATTTGGGTAACAGACTGTTCGGGCGTAATATCTTCTCGTGGAAACGACCAATTAAAGATGGTAACTGGTCCCGTTAGCATCCCTTTAACTAACCGATCCGTTAACTTATTAGCAAAAACGGTTGTGTCAACGGTAATTGGTTCATTGCGACTAACATCACCCCAAATAATTGGTGGTTTTACGCCCCGCGTTCCGTATGATTGAACCCAACCATTTTGCGTAAAGACAAACCCATCCAGTTTTTCACCGAAATACTCAACCATGTCGTTACGTTCATATTCACCATGAACCAACACATCAACCCCAATTTTTTCTTGGAATTCAATAATTCGTTTGATTTTTGCTTGATTAAACGCATCATATTCGGCTTGAGTAATTTCACCCTTACGCAGTTTAGACCGATTTTGACGAACGTCTTTGGTTTGGGGGAAGGAACCAATGGTTGTCGTTGGTAACTCTGGTAAGTTAAATACCTGTTTTTGAATTTGTTCTCGTTTTGAACGTTCTGGTAATCTGGTGTAATCTGCTGCCGTCAATTGTGCAATTCGTGACTTAACCTGCGAATTTTCTGGATGTTTAATTGTCGAAAACAGCTCGTTGTTAATAGCCAAAACTTTTTGATCATGTCCTTGAAAAATAGCATCTAGTTCAACTAATTCGTCTAGTTTTTGATAGGCAAAGGCCAAATGTTGTTGAACTGTTTTAGGTAGTTTAGTTTCCAAAGAAGCATCGTATGGAACATGCTGTAAGGAACATGAACTACTCAAAACGATTTCGCCTTTAACGTTTAATGCTTTAAGTGTCTCAATAGTAGTCACATAATGATTTCGCCAAATATTTTTACCGTTAACAACTCCTGCAAAAAGCACCTTATCAGTAGGAAACCCATTTTCTTTAATTAACTTGCTGTTTTCAGTTGTGGCAACCAAATCCAAACCAATGCCATCAAAAGGCAATTTAATCAACGTTTGATAAGAATCGCGCACATCACCAAAATAAGTTTGCAACAATACCTTAACAGCCTTTTTAGCTGGCAACAGGCTCTCATAAATTTTAGTAAATAAGGCAAGATCTGTGTCGCTTTGATCAAAACTGAGGGCAGGTTCATCTAATTGAAGCCATTTCACATCTTGTTCATTAAGTTTTGCAAGTAAGTCCTGATAAGCATTTACTAGTGATGAGGCAAAGTCTTGTGGCTGTTTATCGCCTTTAAAAATACTTAGTTTAAGTAACGTATAAGGACCAACAATCACTGCCTTAGGATTTTGAATACCGTGTTTTTTAGCTTCATTGATTTCATCAAAGAGTTTAGAACCAGTTAATTTAATATCGGTTTCATCATCAAATTCTGGAACGATATAGTGATAGTTCGTGTTGAACCATTTTTTCATTGGTAAAGCTTTAACAGACTCAGTTTCACTTTGATAGCCACGGGCTAAGGCAAAGTATTCATTCAAACTAGACAAGCCGAGCTGCTTATAACGCGCAGGAATAACATTGAACAAATAAGCAGCATCTAACGTTGTATCAAAAAACGAAAAATCTCCCACCGGAATCAGATCAATCCCTGCTTTTTGTTGTTTATCCCAGCGTTGTGCCTTCAGTTGTTGCGCTGTTTTTAATAATTCTTCTTTTGTTGCGCGTTTTTTCCAATAATGTTCTGTTGCAAACTTCAATTCTCGATGTTCACCAATTCTAGGAAAGCCAATAATACTCGTTGTCATAATATTCCTCCAATTAATTTTTTATACAAAAAAAGCACCACCATTACCTACTCGGACCTAAATCCGAGGACGCGTAACCGTGGTGCCACCTCTATTTTCGTTAATTTCACAATCAACGACTCAGCTAGTTTCAAACAAAACTAGTGCCCCTTATCGGTGGCAAAACCGGTGATTTGGCGTGAACCGCATCACAGCTCTGAGCTCATCTTCATCCCTACTCTAAATCCTCATTTTCATCCAGGTACTGAGGTCTCTAAAATTCATTATAGGCATTACTCTTCTCATCAACGCTTTAAATTAAATTTTAATGAGAGTATAACGCTGATCTAATTTATTGTCAAATTCACTTTGCTTCACGTGAAACATTTTTGTGTTTTGTTTGGTATCTTGATTAAATTTTCCTATTTTAACACTATTTCTTTATGCTTCTTCATTGGACTGAGGATCCACATCAGAATATATGGTTATCTCCATATTTAATGGAACTTGAGGGTCGTTTGGGTATGGATCTTTAAAATTTGCCGTTTCTTCGTTTAATTTTCTTAATAATTCAATTCTTCCTTTATTAGACAATTTTAGATCTGATTGCGCCCAAGAAAATGTACTTTTATCACTATTGCCGCCACCTTGAATAAAATCGACATTTTTTTGAAATGCTTGTAAAACTCTCTTTTGATTAATCATCAAGAGTTCCATGAGATCTTCACCATGTTCTTTGACATATTCATCGCCTAAATCTATTTCCTGATCACCTTTTTTGCCATCTTTTGAACTTTTATACAGAAAGGCTGAACTATATACCTTTTCGGTTAAATTTTTAATTTGGTTTTCTGATACTATCTTTAAAAGACCAAAATCCGTCATCCTTTGAATTGGATAATAAAGATTAGACGGTTTTTCCTTTAAAATCTTAGCCAACTGCTTAACGGTAATTCCGCTCTCTTTATTGGCAGCATCTATTATCTTATTCACTTTATGATCAGCTAATAGTTTTGCTAAACTATCAAGTTTATTAGAACTCATTTAAGGAACTTCCTTTTCATTTTTAACAAGTTTATTCACAATACACATCAACTCACTTATCATACCAATCTCATGATTATTAAACCAGTCATCAAAAAAATCTATTTTAAAACCTTTTCTAAATTTTCTTTTTTTACTGTCCTTTTAACAGCATGCGCCGGCTTTGTTACCTTAATTTGCATAAATCCCAAAATACAGATGATCACAATGATTCCAGATGTTAGAAAAATAGTCCCCGCATTAAAATGATCAAACAAATAGCCATACATAATTGTTCCTACTGGCAGCATCAACATTGACAATGAAGATTGAATCGTAAAAATACGTCCCTGGAAACTAGAATCAATATGCAATTGCATGTAGCCAGCCATTGGCACATTAGTTTCAAACAACGCAATTCCCAGTAGTAAGGCCAAGCCAACATAAATACCGGTAATTCCCAATTTTAAAAATTGAACATGCAAAAGTACTGGGAATCCCATGCCACTTGTAATTAAAGCAATCACGACAACCCAGCGATACATAAGTTGAATCTGATTTTCTGCTGGCTTTTGTTTCATAAATATAAAACCAGACAAAATCATGCCTACCGAGGTACTGGCCTCAACCATACTGTAAGAAACGTTACTTAATTTATATTGATTAACTAATAAAAAAGGCAATCCAACGTTTACTGCACAAAAGAAAAAGTTGATTACACATGCAGTTAGGATCAGCATGACAATCGCCTTTTTCTGACGTAAATAATGAATACCTTCCTTAAATGAAGTTAAAAAGTTCACTTTTTCCTTAACGTTCGTTTCAGTAACCGCCTGTTTGCCATTAAATCTGAAGTTCAGCGATAGCACAACCACCATAACAATTGAAGTTGTCGCTAACATAATCAGTGTAAAACCAAAGAATGGCATCATCCCATATGCGATTCCACCTAAAATAGGGGCCAGAATTGAAGCTGAAGAACGAACCATCTGTTGAATTGAATTAAGTTGCTGCACCTGTGTTTTTGGAACTAAATTAATTGCTGAAGCACTAAAAACATTACCAATAAATAACTGAAAAATATCTAATAAAACTAGTAACACAATAATTTTTACGAGATACGTATCTGAAAGTTGTTGAAACTCCATTGAGAAAAATGCCATTGTCATAATAATACCAATCTGACAGATCACAATAATTTTTTTATGATTAAAATGATCCACAATTGTTCCTGAAATTGGCAATAAAACTAATGAAACTAACGGTCCAATTAAAATAGAAATACCTAAATTCATAGCAGAACCAGTTTTACGTAGAAGAAATAAGCCCACCGCGAAACTAAACATGCTACTTCCTAACTCATCAATCAGCGCAATAATGCCAACTTTAATAAGCTGCGCCTTACTCGTATTCAAAAGGTTTTTCACAATAATTCCTTCTATCGTTAAAATTTATTTTTATGGTAATTTAGTTATAGCTTATTGTTGCTAAAATGTCAATAAAAAATATTTTAACGATAAAATAAATATTATTATAATTAAAAAAGTCATCCTAATATCTCTATTAAGATGACTATAAATTAAACACTCTTAGTTTTGGGCTATGGATACTTTATCAATGGCCGTTCTCACTTGTTTAACATATTCTGTTAAAGCTAAATCGGTATGTTGTCTCGTGTTACCAGCGGCAATTTGATGCACAATAGCACTACCAACAATAACACCATCCGCAAGCTCAGCCATGGTTGCAGCTTGTTGTGGTGTATGAATTCCAAAACCAATTGCTGTCGGAACATCCGTAACCTGACGGATATTCTCAATCAGTGCTTTTAAATCAGTTTGAATATCATTGCGTACCCCTGTAACCCCCATTGAAGACACCACGTAAATAAATCCAGTTGCTTTCTTAGCAATCTTTTGAATACGTTCCACTGGTGAAGTTGGTGCAATTAGTGAAATTAAGTTAATACCGAATCGATCTGCAAACGGACGTAACTCATCTTGTTCCTCTAGCGGTAAATCTGGAATAACTAATCCCGATACTCCCAGTTCCGCACAACGTTTGGTAAAGGCTTCGTAACCATATTTAAAGACAATGTTTATGTAGGTTAAAAAGACCAATGGGACCTGTGTTTGTTCTCGAATTGCAGTAACCATTTCGAAAACACGTTCTGTTGTTGTATGATCTTTAAAAGCTCGTAAATCTGCTGCCTGAATTTCAGGACCATCAGCAACTGGGTCCGAAAAGGGAATCCCTAATTCAACAATATCACTACCTGCATTTGCTAAAGCCACCACGTGTGCAACCGTCGCATTAAAATTAGGATCTCCGGCAACAACAAAGCTAATAAATGCCTTTCGTTTTTTAAACACTTGTGTCAAGTTATTCATTGATATTCACCCCTCTATACTTAGCAATGGCTGCAACATCCTTATCACCACGACCAGATAAGTTACAGATAATAATTTGATCTTTGCGCATCTTAGGAGCCAACTTTTTTACATAGGCAACTGCATGAGCACTTTCAATTGCACAAATGATCCCCTCTGTTTTGGCGATATACTCAAAAGCATCAACTGCTTCATCGTCAGTAATTCCCACATATTGTGCTCTACCAGTTTTAGCTAAGTAGGCATGTTCTGGACCAACACCTGGATAATCAAGCCCAGCAGAAATAGAATAGACTGGTGCGATTTGGCCATCTTGATCCTGTAAGAAAATCGATTTCATTCCATGAAAAATTCCTTCACTTCCACGCTCTAGTGTTGCTGCAGTTAAAGGTGTTTCAATTCCTTTTCCCGCAGCTTCACACCCAATTAACTGAACTTCAGGATTATCAATATAATTTGCAAAACTGCCAATAGCATTACTACCACCACCGACACAAGCAACAATTGCATCTGGCAGCCGCTTTTCAGCTTTCAAAATTTGTGCTTTGGATTCTTTACTGATCACACTTTGAAAGTCACGTACCATCATTGGAAACGGGTGTGGACCAGTAGCAGAACCCATAATGTAGGCAGTATCATCGCAGCGCTGTGTCCACTCTTGCAAAGCCGCATTAATGGCATCTTTTAATACCATCGACCCGGTTGTAACTGAATGTACTTTGGCACCTAACAGCTTCATTCGGTATACATTTAATGCCTGGCGATCCGTATCTCTTTTACCCATATAAATCTCACACTGCATCCCAAACAAAGCAGCTACTGTTGCTGTTGCGACACCATGTTGTCCTGCACCAGTCTCCGCAATGACGCGTGTTTTTCCCATTCGTTTTGCCAACAAGGCTTGACCAAGAACATTATTAATCTTATGGGCACCGGTGTGATTTAAATCCTCCCGTTTTAAATAAATCTTGGCACCACCCAAGTCTTTTGTCATTTGTTCAGCAAAATAAAGCAATGAAGGACGATTAGCATAATTATTTAACAAATTATGAAGTTCAGTTTGAAATTCAGAATCCTTTTTATAATGTTCATAGGCCGCCGTTAGTTTTTGTAATTCCGTCATTAATGTTTCTGGAATATATTGACCACCATATTCACCATAGCGGCCATTTTCTGTTTTTTCATGATTAGTTTCTTGCATTGTGAACACTCCTTACTATTTTGATCATTTTTTGCAAATTTTTAACATGTTGTGTTTCAATCCCACTTGAAACATCAATCACGTTTGGATGAACTGCTTGAATTGCATCGGTTACATTATCCGGTGTCAATCCACCAGCTAAGAAAAGCGGCTGAGTAGGTCGTGTTATTTTTTCCCACGGCCAGATTCCACCACTACCTGGTTTCATGCCATCAATAAGAACGTAATCTGCTGATGTAACAAAAGAAGATTGTGTATACGAAAATGCTCGAATAATGGGAATTCTTAATTGCTTAAGTCGATTCACAACCTGTTCTGATTCATGCCCGTGCAACTGTACATATTGAATAACACCCAATTGATATAAGTGCGCCATTTCACTAAATGGTGCATCTCGAAACACACCTACGGCAGGAATGTTGGCATTTAATCTCTGCCGAAATTGAAGTGCCTTTTTTAAAGTGACATATCGTGGACTATTTCTTTACAAAGACAAAGCCAACAAAATCAGGTTGCGCTTCATTTGCATAATCGATATCAATTTTACGAAATAGACCGCACAACTTTATTTTTGTCATTAGCTTTCTCCCTTCAAATTTTGCAGTGTTTGTTTTTTATTTTTCGCTCGCATCATTGTTTCACCAATTAAAACTGCATCAACACCAAAATGACGTAATTGATCAACGTCTTCTCTAGTTTGAATACCACTTTCAGAAATATAAAGAATGTCATCCGGAACAAATTCTCGTAGTTTTTGACTGGTTGTTAAATCAACAGTAAAATCTTTCAAATTGCGATTGTTCACACCAATAATACGTGCGCCATTATTTAATCCTCGTTGAATTTCCGTTTCGTCATGTGCCTCTACAATAGCCGATAGCCCAAGTTGATCTGCCAATTTCAAATAGCATCTTAATTGTTCATTCGTTAAAATAGCCACAATCAATAAAATACTACTTGCACCCGCCAACTTTGCTTGATATATCATGTATGGGTCAATCGTAAAGTCTTTTCTTAAAAGCGGTAATGAAACTTCTTTATGCACTGCCGTTAAGTACGTGAGATCACCTTGAAAATATTTGGGCTCTGTTAAAACTGAGATGGCATCAACTCCATCCCTCTCATAATCATGAGCAATTTTTTTATAATCAAACTGCTTCACAATCTGTCCTTTAGATGGTGATGCCTTTTTAATCTCACAAATGAAGGTCAATTGCGGTTGCTTAAGACACGTCTCAAAAGGAAATTCTTGTTCAAGCGTTAGTACATTGACTTGCGATCTCAATTCATCCAAAGGGTGTACTTTCTTTTCCAAGGTAATTCGTTTTCTTGTTGCTTTTACTAAATCATCTAAAATCAATGACTGAACACCTCTTGACTAAGCCTTACTAAATTATTTAATTCTGTTTCGGCCGCACCACTTTCAAGCGTTGTTTTTGCTATATCAAACCCCTCTGCCAACGATAGTTCTGGCTTGGCAATGTGAATAGCAGCCACAGCATTCATCAAAACAGCATCACGCGGGGCACCTTGTTGATTTGCAAGAATCGCTCTTGTAATCTGGGCATTTTCCATGGCCGTTCCACCAACTAGTTCTTCTGGTCGACTTCGTTTTAAACCAAATTGCTCAGGTGTAATTTGGTAAGTTTTAAAAGTACCATTGTGAACTTCCATAACGTCTGTTCCGGCAGCTGATGAAATCTCATCTAGCCCATCACGACCATAAACTACCATTGCAGATTGAATACCCAATCGATCTAAAACATGCGCCAACGGTTCAATCAGTTTTTCGTCATAAACTCCCAATAACTGCATTGAAGCATTGGCCGGATTTGCTAGTGGACCCAAAATATTAAAAATAGTTGCAATACCTAACTCTTTTCGAGCCGGGGCCACATATCGCATTGCTTGGTGATATTCCTGAGCAAACATGAATGCCATGCCAATTTGCTCTAAAATTGCCTCACTTTGTTGTGGTGAATCATCTATTTTAACTCCCAAAGCTTCAAGCACATCAGCTGCACCACTTTTTGAAGATGCTGCTCGATTGCCATGTTTTGTTACCGGAATTCCTGCCGCCGCGACAACAAATGCAGTGGTTGTTGAAATATTAAACGAATTAGAATGATCGCCACCAGTGCCCACAATTTCTAACGTTGGTTTCTTAGTATCAAAGGCAAGTGCATGCTCTCGCATAGCTTTGGCTGCACCGGCAATTTCATCAACAGTAGCTTCTTTCATAGCTAATGCTGTTAAAAATCCCGCAATTTGTGCATTGGTTGCCTTACCATTCATAATTTCATTAATAATTGCTTCGCTAGTATCAAAATTCAAATTTTGGTGCTGACTCAACTTTATAATTGCCTCTTTAATCATATTAATTCCTCCACCTAAATATTTTTTAACACAAAAAAATCCGCCCATGACTTCATTAAAGTCAAGGACGGATTTTCCGCGGTGCCACCTTGTTTGAAAAAGATCCCCCTTCGTTATTTACGAAAGAGATATTTTTCCTCCTTAGCGAAATGCAAACACATTTCCGGGAATTGACGCATCCCTCAGCGTCACGGTGTAATCACGTAAAAATACGTTTTGGCCGTGCCCTCCGTGGTCCATTTAATAATCTGCGTTCGGTCACATTCTCAGCAATAGTGACTCTCTGTGCGTGCATAACTATCTTGATCTCCACTTCATTGGTTTCATGGACGAATATTTATGTTGGTGCAACATTAAAACATTATTAAAATTTTGTCAAGCTTATCTTAGAATTTTATTTTAAAATTTGATTTTAATTTTTTACTTTAGCAATTCTGCCCTGTTCAATATACACACTCAAGATAGCAATATCAGCGGGATTTACGCCACTAATCCGACTCGCCTGTGCAATTGTTTGTGGTTGGATTTTTTCTAATTTTTGCCGGCCTTCTGTAGCCAGACCATTAATTGCAGCATAATCAATATGATCTGGAATTTTTTTGGCTTCCATCTTTTTGAGACGTTCAACCCGTTCCTTGGCCTTTTTAATATAGCCTGCATATTTGATCTCAATTTCAACCTGTTCAACTACTCGTCGATCAAGCTTTTTATCAGGCGCTGGAATAAATTGCAGTAGTTCCTTGTAAGAAACCTCCGGGCGGCGAAGAAATTCAGAAGCCCAGACCCCATCTTTAAGTTCATGACCACCTTTAGAAATTAGAAAATCACGAACTTGTTTTGGCTTGATTCGAATTGTATCTAAACGGTTTAACTCATTTTCAATATCCGCTTTTTTACCTAAAAATGTTTGGTAACGGTCATCATTAATGAGTCCCAGCTCATGACCCATTTCAGTTAAACGCAAATCCGCATTATCATGACGCAAAATTAACCGGTATTCAGCACGACTCGTAAGTAAACGATAAGGTTCTTTAGTGCCTTTGGTGACCAAGTCGTCAATCATAACACCAATATAAGCATCACTTCGTTTTAAAGTGAATTGACCCTTATCCAAGGCACGTAATCCTGCATTAATTCCAGCCATCAAACCTTGACCAGCAGCCTCTTCGTAACCTGAAGTCCCATTAGTTTGACCGGCAGTATACAAGTTTTTAACTACCTTGGTTTCCAAAGTTGGTTTTAACTGATATGGTGAAACAACATCGTATTCAATCGCATATCCCGGTCGCATCATTTCAGCATCTTCCAACCCTTTAATTGAATGGAGAATTTGTTGCTGAATCTCTTCAGGCATTGATGTTGAAAGACCTTGAACATACCATTCATCAGTATTACGACCTTCCGGTTCAAGAAATAATTGATGATGATCTTTATCTGCAAAACGGACAATTTTATCTTCAATTGAAGGACAATAACGCGGGCCAACACCTTCGATTATGCCAGAAAACATGGGTGCTCGATCTAAGTTTTTACGAATAATCTTATGTGTATACTCATTTGTATAAGTTAACCAACAAGAAAGCTGATTTTTAACATCAATATAAGCACTATCTGGTGTTGTAAAACTAAAATGATTAGGTTCTTTATCACCAGGCTGCTCTTCAGTTTCATCATAATGAATTGTGCCACCATCAACTCGTGGTGGTGTTCCTGTCTTAAAGCGTTCCAAATCAAAACCATAATCTTTTAAATTCTTGGTTAACTTCATTGCTGGCTGTGAATTATTAGGACCTGAAGAATACATCAATTCACCAATAATAATCTTTCCACGGGCAGCGGTTCCTAAGGTCAACACAACGCTTTTAGCGTGATAACGGGCCCCTGTATTAGTGATAATTCCCTTGCAAACACCATCTTCAATAATTAAATCGTCTACGATTCCCTGTCGCAAAGTTAGATTAGGCTCATCTTCAATGGTTTTCTTCATCTGGGCATGATACGCATGCTTATCTGCTTGTGCTCGTAACGCACGAACCGCAGGACCTTTTCCTGTATTAAGCATCCGCATTTGGACATAGGTCTTGTCAATATTTTTACCCATCTCACCACCAAGGGCGTCGATTTCACGGACAACAATTCCCTTGGCTGGTCCACCAACTGAAGGGTTACATGGCATAAATGCCACCATATCTAAGTTGATGGTCATCAGGAGGGTTTTATTCCCCATTCTTGCAGCTGCCAAGGCTGCTTCCGAACCCGCATGCCCAGCACCAACTACGATTACATCGTAATCTTTACCTGCATACTGTTTTACTTCTGTCATGACTCTTCCTCCACATTTTGAGCTTCAATTAGCTTCATAATTAGTTTTATATTTAACTTAATTTAACTTCAATTACTTACCTAAACAGAATTGGCTAAACAATTGATCTAATAATTCATCTTGATAACTGTCTCCAGTAATTTCACCAAGAAAGTCCCAACATCTGGTCATATCAATTTGAACAAGATCCACAGGCATTCCGTCCTTGAGTCCTTGTAAAACAGAATCTAGTGCATCTTCAGCTTGATTTAATAACCCAATGTGGCGAGCATTTGTCACGATAACGCTATTCTGATTACTTTCAATTCCACCAAAGAATAATTTAGAAATTTTTTCTTTTAAATCATCTAGTCCAACACCTTCTGTTGCAGATGTTCGAATAACTTGATCCTCAGAAACAAGATTAAACAGTTCATCAGTATCTAATTGCATGGGTAAATCGGTTTTGTTTAAAATAATGATACGTTTTGCTTCATCTGTGACCTTGATCAGCTGACGGTCTTCATCAGATAATGGTTGACTACTATCTAAAACAAGCAAAACTAAGTCAGCAGTTTGAATTGCCTTACGACTTCGTTCAACCCCAATTTTTTCGACCTTATCATTGGTTTCTCGAATACCTGCCGTATCAACCAGCTTCAACGGCACACCACGAACGTTTACATATTCTTCCAAAACGTCACGCGTTGTTCCAGCTACGTCCGTCACAATCGCTTTATCTTCATGCAACATGCGGTTTAACAAACTAGATTTACCGACATTAGGATGGCCAACAATCGCCGTAGCTAAACCATCTCGTAAGATTTTACCCTCCTGAGCTGTTTGCAACAATTGTTTAATTTGTGCTTTAACTTCAACCGCTTTTTCACGTAATAATTTACTGGTCATTGTCTCTACATCATCATATTCAGGATAATCGATATTAACTTCCACCTGTGCCAAAACATCAAGAATATCCTGACGTAAGTTCTTAATTAAATGAGACAAATCACCATCTAATTGATTTAAAGCAACTTTCATTGAACGATCTGTCTTAGCCCGAATCAGATCCATGACTGCTTCCGCTTGAGAAAGGTCAACTCTTCCATTTAAGAAGGCTCTTTCGGTAAATTCGCCTGGTTTTGCCATTCTTGCACCATGACTCAACAAGAGCTGCAAAATATCATTGGTTGGCACAATACCACCATGACAATTAATTTCCACAACATCTTCACAAGTATAAGTTTTGGGAGCAAGCATAACTGAAACCATGACTTCATCAACTATCGCGTTCGTTTTGGGATTAACGATATGACCATAATTAATGGTATGACTTTTAACTTTATGCAGATTCTTACCTTTAAAAATTTCAGAAGCCACATCAAGTGCCGTTTTTCCACTTACTCGCACAATTGAAATGCCACCTTCACCAGGTGGGGTCGAAATTGCAGCAATGGTATCCAATTCAGTAGCTGTTTCTAACATTATCTATTTCCTTTCTAAAACCATTCCAATAAAAAAAGCACCCAGTCCACGCCTTAATAAAAAGGTTACGTGGATAAAGTACTTTCACTACTTTACCTCAAATTTGAATAATTGGTTATATCTTAAAATTTTAGCGCGCATTTGTCAATTTGTTACACTTCATAACTAAATTTGTTCATCTTGAACCAGTGCCACAACTACATATCGATGTGGCTCATGGCCTTCAGAGAAGGTTGAAACAAAATGATTATCGGCCAAAGCGGCATGAATCACTTTTCGTTCAAACGCGGGCATTGGATCCAAAAATACTGGTTCACCAGTTGCCACAACTTCACGAGCCGTATTCTCGGCCAAATGCTGTAAAGTTTCAATTCGTCGTTCCCGATAATTTTCAACATTCAATTCTACATTTACATGTGCAATTCCCTGGTGAAGTAAAAATACTTGCGCTAATGTTTGCAGCGCATTAATTGTTCGCCCGTGCTTTCCAATTAGCATTCCTTCCTGTTCGGTTTTAAATTCAATCGAAACCTCACGGTGGTGAAATCTATTTGTTGCGGTTGCTTCAATACCTAATTGTGAGACAATGTCGGATAAATATTTCTGTAACTCTGTCACAACCGCACCATTCAAACGGGGACGTGTCATATGTGCCTCGTTTGGTGCTAATTCATTGCTGTGCAGCGATTCGTGAACTTCAGCACTAGCTTCATGATTTACTTCATCGGGTTTATTCTGAACTTCAGAATCATTTTTCAATGCTTTGGTTTCGTTAGACTTTGATTTTGAATCTACAAGTACTGATATTTCAATCTTAGCTAACCGTTTACCAATTCCTAAGAATCCTTTTTTCGGTTCAACAAGTGTTGAAATTGTTACAGCTTTTCGATCTAACTTTAAATCAGCAAGACCGATTTCAATTGCTTTTTCGACCGTTGTTCCCGTATAAGTTGCCATTGGCTTACCTCCTTGGTTAATTTTTATGTACAGTAAAAGGAGATCAGA
Organism: Pediococcus ethanolidurans; assembly: GCF_964062635.1. Lineage (NCBI taxonomy): Bacteria > Bacillati > Bacillota > Bacilli > Lactobacillales > Lactobacillaceae > Pediococcus > Pediococcus ethanolidurans. The sequence goes on along the minus strand of NZ_OZ061250.1, from coordinate 647,771 downwards.
ATGAAACATTCCAATCTCCAGTTATCTTTATCGTTTGTTGCGTCCTTTATAAGCCTTACGTTTTGCCTTGGCCAGTGCGCGTTTCTTGTCACGTTCCGCTTGTACCTTTGCTTCACGTTCGCGATTGATTTTAAATGGATTTTGAATAACCATCGTCTGTCCAGCCTGGAAAATATTTGTAACCACCCAGTAAAGTGAAACAGCAGCTGGTACACTTAACGCCGTAAAGAAGATAATTACTGGCATTCCGATTGTCATCATCGTTGTCATACCATTTTGCATTGGTTGCGACTTCATACTCAACCATGAACTGACATAGGTAAAGACAGCCGCTAAAATAGGTAAGATAAAGTAAGGATCTTTATCACCCAGCTGTAACCACAAGAAGGTTCCAGCTTTTAAGACTTCCGTTCGGTTCACGGCGGCATACAAAGCATATAAAACAGGCAACTGAACAATTAATGGCAAACACCCTGCAACAGGATTTACACCTGCTTCAGAATAAAGCTTTTGTTGTTCTTCACGTAATTTTTGTTGTGTTTCAACATCTTTAGAAGAATACTTCTTTTGTAATGCCTGAACTTTTGGTTGAATTTCAGCGGTTTTCATTGAAGACTTTGTTTGGTAAATCATCAAAGGCAAAATGATAATTCGAATAATAATGGTAAATATAATAATTCCCCAACCATAATTATTTCCAAACAGCTTAGATAACCAAATAATTGCCCGCGAAAAGTTGTAGACAATCCAGTGATCCCAAATACCGGTACTATTCTTCGTAATGGGAGCTGTACTACATCCAGCTAAAAACAAGGTTAAGCTGGCAATCGCCATCATCGCGATATTTCTTTTGCTATGTTTCACTTACTTTTCCTCACTTTGATCAGTAGTTAAAATATTAGCTAACGTAAATACGTGTTTCAATTGCTGTTTGGTTTCTTTCATTGAAAGACCAGATGCTTGTGGTCGTGCAATGACCAAAAAGTCAATATCTTGACGTAATTGAGGCTTGAATTCTAGAATGCTTTGATTGATGCGACGCTTCATGTAATTTCGCATAACAGCATTGCCAATCTTCTTACCAACAGAAATTCCAACCCGAAAATGAGGTTGTTTGGGCTTTTCCATCACATAAACAACAAATTTTCGATTTGCAAATGAATTATGTGTTTCAAAAACCTTTTGAAACTCTGTTTCTTTTTTTACACGGTATGACTTGCGCATGATCTCTCTCCAAAATAATTCGTATCATCAGGGTTTCTTACATATAAAGGAGGCCTATCTTTTATTTTTGAATTTCTTCAAAAATAAAAGACCACTGGGATCAGTGGCCTTATGCAGATAATACTCTTCTACCTTTTAGACGTCGACGTGCTAAAACTCTACGGCCGTTACTTGTACTCATACGTTTACGAAAACCATGCACACGTGAACGATGACGCTTCTTTGGTTGATATGTTCTTTTCAATTCGTACACCTCCCATAGCAACACTGAAATTTATATAGATTTCATTTACATAATGAAATAACTCAGTATCTAATTACAATTACCATAATATAGTATCACAAATCAATCATCATGCAAAGCTCTTAACCGAAAAAAGATAATTATTTTGTTCACACTGCAAACCTATTACGGTGTGTACCCTGTGGATAAAAACAAATAGTCTTTTTACTTTTGCACCGTTTTTTCCAAACTTATCCGGATATTCACCCCCTGTGATTGAGTTATCCACATTTTCACGATTTTCAGTGGATAACTGCTTGTAACCCCTGTTGCTAGGGCTATAGTTATCCACCGTTTTGTGTGAATAACCTAAATTTTCATGAAAATTTGCGTTTTTTTCAACATCCTGTGGATACTTTTTTCCCTAACCTGTGATTTATTTTAAATAGTTTTCCACAGGATGTGGAAAACTATTTTTTTTCATGCTAAAATTAATGCATTGTTTCTTTCGATTTAAGAAGTGAAAACACAAAAAATAAACGGTACGTTACTTTGGAGGGATTTTTGTGCTAAGTAAAGACGAACTCTGGGACCAAATAAAGGCCGATTTCCAAAAAGATGATGATATTTCATCACTCGGTTTTTCGACCTGGATCGATGTGGCTAAACCAATCGATTTAAAAAATCATATCATGACCATCCAACTACCATCGCCGTTACATCGCGATTATTGGAAACAGCATTTAGCACCAAAATTTGTTGAATATGCCTATCTAATTACGCAAGCGGACATTACGCCCGACTTTGTCTTAGAAGGCGAGCAAGAAGAAACAGTTCAACAAGAAAAAAAGGCCGTTGAAAAACCAAAGACAACGCCCGACTTTATGGAAGTAACTACATTAAATGATAAATATACATTTGATACTTTCGTAACTGGTAAGGGAAATCAAATGGCGCACGCTGCTGCTTTAGTTGTTTCTGAAGACCCCGGCACCATGTATAATCCACTCTTCTTTTATGGAGGCGTTGGCCTTGGCAAAACGCACTTAATGCATGCGATTGGCCATCAAATTCTCAAAAATAATCCTGATACAAACGTTAAATACGTAACTAGTGAAGCATTTACAAATGATTTTATTAATGCGATTCAATCAAAACATCAAGAAGAATTTCGGGAAGTTTATCGAAACGTTGATCTCCTTTTAGTTGATGATGTTCAGTTCTTTGCTGACAAAGAGGCTACACAAGAAGAATTTTTCCACACATTTGAGGCTTTATATAGTAATCAAAAACAAATTGTTCTAACCTCAGATCGTTTGCCTAACGAAATCCCCAAACTACAAGAACGCCTTGTTTCTCGTTTTAAATGGGGATTATCCGTCGATATCACACCACCTGATTTGGAAACGCGAATCGCTATTTTGCGTGAAAAAGCCATGGCAGATAAAATTGAAATTCCTGATGACACTTTAAACTACATTGCCACGCAGGTTGATTCCAATGTTCGTGAATTAGAAGGTGCGTTAGCTCGTGTCCAAGCTTACGCAAACTTACAAAGTACCAGCATTACCACTGATTTAGCTTCCGAAGCCATGCGTAGTTTGAACTTTGGTACCAAGTTTAGTGAAGTTTCCATTTCTTTGATTCAGGATAAAGTAGCCAAGTATTATCACACATCTATTTCTGACCTAAAGGGTAAAAAGCGAATGAAATCAATTGTGGTTCCTCGCCAAATCGCCATGTATTTGTCACGCGAGCTTACCAATGCTTCTTTACCGAAAATCGGAACCGAATTTGGTGGTAAGGATCACACAACTGTTATTCATGCCCATGAAAAAATTGCAGCAGCCTTAAAAAAGGATGACGATTTACAACGTCAAATTGGTGATTTAAAAAGTGAGCTGAAACCATAGACTGTGGACAAGTGTGAATTACTTTTAAAGTTATCCACATGTTATAAACATAGATAATCTTTGACCTACCTAAGCGTTAGGTTACATTTACACAATATCAACAGTCCCTATTACTACTGTTACTTTTAATATATAATTATATATAAATACATTTCGTCCAAAGGAGATTCTTAAAAAATGAAATTCACTGTAAAACGAGCTGCATTCATTAAAAAATTAAATGATGTTCAAAGAGCAATTTCTTCTAAAACAACAATTCCAATTTTAACCGGATTAAAACTAGACGTTAAATCTGATCAGATTATCCTAACTGGTAGTGATGCAGATATTTCAATCGAGACAGTTTTAGATGCAAAAAACGAAGATAACGGATTGTCAATTACCGATCCAGGGAAAATCGTATTACCAGCCCATTTCTTTAGTGATATTGTTAAACGTCTTCCAGAAGAATCAATGACAGTTGAAATTACCGAAGGATTTCAAACAGAAATTTCATCCGGAGCGGCAGAATTTACTATTAATGGTTTAGACGCTAATAATTATCCGCGCTTACCAGAACTTGATGGTAATGATCAAATTCAACTTTCTGGAAATGTGTTTAAACAATTAATTAGTCAAACCGTTTTGGCAGTTTCAACCCAGGAAAGTCGTCCAATTCTAACTGGGGTTCATTTTAGTATTGATGGGGATCAATTTGTGGCTGTTGCAACTGATAGTCATCGCTTAAGTCAACGACAAATTAGATTACCACAAGAAAATACCGGCAAATATGATGTCATCATTCCTGGAAAAAGTCTCGTTGAGTTGTCGCGAATGATTGGTGAGGAAAATCCCGATGTTATTATGAGAATTTCCGAAAATCAGGTTTTATTTACACTAGGTGACACAGCGTTCTATTCTCGTTTGCTTGAAGGAAATTATCCTGATACTTCTCGTTTGATTCCAAAAGAAGCAACAACTACTTTGGAATTTGATGCACCTGCACTATTAGCTGCAATTGAACGAGCTTCCCTGTTATCACATGAAAGTCGCAATAATGTTGTTAAACTAGCCATTACAACTGCCGATAAAAAAATTGTTATTTCGGGTAACTCACCTGATGTTGGTAATGTGGAAGAACAACTGGATGCAAAGGTTGTTGAAGGTGAAGACTTGGAAATTTCATTTAACCCAGACTATATGAAAGATGCGTTACGGTCATTTGGCCAAACTGAAATTCAAGTTTCATTTACTTCAGCATTACGACCATTTACATTGGTTCCAACTGAAGATCAAGAAAACTTTATTCAATTGATCACACCAGTTCGAACATTTTAGATATAAAGTTCATAAACTAAAGGTTGAAAGTACAAAAGCGTTCATGGTAACAAGATTGAATCTAAATGCCGTCTTCCAGCAAATTTGGGCTGGAACGTAGTGGGCACGACTTAGAGCCGAAATGCACGTCTCTAAGCGAAGACCGCTAAGATAAACGACACTACTGAGCCCATTTGCTTCCAGACTAAATCTAATCTTTGCAACCAACACATCGATATAAAAGTTGTGACATCAATATTACTGAGCATTATTTAATATCAAACATTCTTAGTCCGGAGGCGATTGGTCTCAGGGGTGAAATTATCCTTAGTAATTTATTACTTAGGATAAGGCCGAGTTTGAAGACAAGTGTACTTCTTGGCTTCAAATCGTGCCCACCCCGTTCCAGACCAGGTGAGCCGCAGGACGGCAGTTAAACTATTTTTTGAAGTCTAAGCCGTTTAACAGCAGTTATTGATGTGATTTTGATACTTTCAACCTTTAGTTCATAAATAAAAAACACGAAGTTGAGAAAATGTTTTCTCAACTTCGTGTTTTATTTTTCATCTAGAAATTAAATTCAGAGGATTTGAGAAAAATACGCAGAAAATGGCAAAAGTGTCTCCCTGTGTTCAAAATCGCTTAAAACGCAAATCATAGCCTCTGAGATTGTTTTTTTAGGTTTTAAAAGGTATAATAGAAAGGTATTGGTAAAGATTCTGCAAAAAATCAAATGAATTATTTTTAGGATGACAAAGCACCACTTTAATAATTAATTGATTTAAAAAATAAGTTTTAGAAAGGTGGTTGTAATTTTGGAAAAAGAAGTTTTAATTACAACGCCATTCATTACGCTCGGTCAACTCTTAAAAGAAGAATCAATCATTGGGACTGGTGGACAGGCTAAATGGTATCTTCGTGAACATGCTATAGAGGTAAATGATGAGCCTGAGAATCGGCGGGGAAAAAAGCTATATCCTAAGGACACAGTTAATATTCCAGGTGAAGGACGGTTTCTTGTGCGTTCAAGACGTGAGGATTAGTCATGTATTTGGAAAATATTAGTCTCCATAATTTTCGAAATTATTCAGATTTGGAGGCCGAATTTATTCCTGGTGTTAATGTTTTGCTGGGAGCAAATGCTCAAGGAAAAACAAATTTACTGGAATCAATTTATGTGTTGGCACTCACTAGAAGTCATCGAACTTCTAATGATCGTGATTTGATCAGTTGGGGTGCGGATAATGCACGATTGGCGACGCGAGTTCATAAGAGAATGAGTTCAGTTCCCTTGGAGCTGGAATTAAGTTCTAAAGGAAAACGCGCTAAGATTAATCATTTGGAACAAAGTAAGCTATCACAATATATCGGTCAACTAAACGTTATTTTGTTTGCACCTGAGGATTTATCTTTGGTTAAAGGGTCACCTGCAATTCGACGTCGATTTATCGATATGGAATTTGGACAAATGAGTAGCAAATATCTCTATAATTCCGCACAGTATCGCACGATTTTAAAGCAACGTAATCAGTATTTAAAGCAACTTAAATTCAAGACTAATAAAGATAAAGTTTTTCTTGGTGTCTTGTCTGATCAATTGGCTGCTTACGGAGCAGAGATCATTTTTCAACGACGTCTTTTTCTGAAGAAATTAGAGAAGTGGGCCCAACAGCTACACACGCAAATCTCACTTGGAAAAGAGCATTTGACCTTTGAGTATGTTTCCCAAGTTTCACAGGAACAGGATGCAACTGTTGAGCAACTGTATGACGAATTACAAAAAGCCTTTGCAAACCATGAGGAACGGGAATTACAACAAGGAACCACATTGGTTGGTCCCCAGCGTGATGACGTTCGTTTTTTAGTCAATGACAAAAATGTGCAAACATTCGGATCACAGGGACAACAGCGAACAACGGCTTTGAGCGTTAAATTAGCTGAAATTGATCTTATGAAAGAGGAAACGGGCGAATACCCGGTGTTGCTATTAGATGATGTGCTATCTGAATTAGATGACGATCGGCAAACGCACCTTTTGAAGACCATTCAAAATAAGGTTCAGACTTTTTTAACCACAACCAGCTTAAGTGGTATTGCCCGACAATTGATTGACGAGCCACGAATTTTTACAATTAAATCAGGTACTTTGCATAAGGAGGAATAAGATTGGCTGACGAAGATAAAACAAAAACTCCCCAAGAAATTGAAAATGCACGTGAACGTAAGGAAGAAAAAGCGGAAGAATACGACGCAAGTCAAATTCAAGTTCTTGAAGGACTAGAAGCAGTTCGAAAACGTCCCGGTATGTATATTGGCTCAACAAGTTCACAAGGTCTACATCATCTTGTTTGGGAAATTATTGATAATGGGATTGATGAGGCCTTAGCGGGTTTTGCGGATAAAATTAACGTCATTGTTGAAAAAGATAATAGTATTACCGTGACGGATAATGGTCGTGGAATTCCGGTTGGTATTCAAGCCAAGACGGGTAAGCCAGCCTTGGAAACGGTTTTCACAATCCTCCATGCCGGTGGTAAGTTTGGCGGTGGTGGATATAAAGTTTCTGGTGGATTACATGGTGTTGGTGCCTCAGTTGTCAATGCGTTGTCAACCAGTTTGGACGTTAGAACTATGCACAACGGTAAGATTTATTATATGGACTTTACGCGTGGCAAAGTCAAAACACCAATGACAGTAATTGGTGAATCTAAACCGCATGAACATGGCACAATCGTTCATTTCTTGCCAGATGCTGATATTTTCCAAGAAACAACTGTATTTGATATTAAAACGTTACGAACACGAATTCGTGAACTTGCATTTTTGAATAAAGGATTACGCATTACTTTAAAAGATATGCGTCCAGAAAAACCTACAGAAGATGACTTCCTATACGAAGGCGGAATTCGTCATTATGTTGACTACCTTAACGAAGGCAAAGATGTTTTATTCCCAGAACCGATCTATGTTGAAGGTGTCGAAAAGGGCATTACTGTTGAAGTTGCGATGCAGTATACAGAAGGCTATCAGAGTAAATTATTAACATTCACTAATAATATTCATACTTATGAAGGGGGAACCCATGAAGAGGGCTTTAAACGAGCATTAACACGGGTTGTCAACGACTATGCGCATAAGAGTGGCATGTTAAAGGATAATGAGGATAATCTTTCTGGTGATGATGTTCGTGAAGGTTTAACGGCCGTAGTCAGCGTTAAGCATCCTGACCCACAATTTGAAGGACAAACGAAAACCAAACTGGGTAACTCAGATGCAAGAACGGCTGTTAATGACGTTTTTGGTGAACATTTCAATAAGTTCTTGATGGAAAATCCAGATACTGCCCGAAAAGTTATCGATAAAGGTTTATTAGCTTCAAAAGCCCGAATTGCTGCTAAACGTGCGCGAGAAGTTACTCGAAAAAAGAGTGGCCTTGAAATTAATAATTTACCCGGAAAATTGGCTGATAATACATCTAAGGATCCAGCAATTAGTGAATTATTCATTGTCGAGGGTGATTCAGCCGGTGGTAGTGCTAAACAAGGTCGTTCACGTTTGACACAAGCCATTTTACCAATTCGAGGAAAAATCTTGAATGTTGAAAAAGCTACCCTAGACCGGGTTTTAGCTAATGAAGAAATTCGTTCGTTATTCACAGCGTTAGGCACTGGTTTTGGCGAAGAATTTGATGTTACAAAAGCTAATTATCATAAATTAATTATTATGACCGATGCCGATGTCGATGGCGCGCATATTCGTACATTATTGTTAACGTTATTCTATCGATACATGCGGCCAATGATTGATGCAGGCTATGTTTATATTGCACAACCACCGCTATATCAGGTACGACAAGGTAAAATGATTAAATATATTGATTCTGATGAAGAACTACAGGAAACTTTGGGACAATTGCCACCAAGTCCAAAGCCTGCAATTCAACGATACAAAGGTTTAGGTGAAATGGATGCTTCTCAATTATGGGAAACAACCATGAATCCAGATAACCGTCGTTTATTAAGAGTTTCTGCTGAAGATGCTGACGCAGCTAGTGGTGATTTTGAAATGTTGATGGGCGATCGCGTAGAACCACGACGGAAATTTATTGAAGATAATGCCGTTTATGTAGAAAACTTAGACGTTTAATTTAGGATTGGAGGTTAAAGAATTTGTCTGACGAAGAAAATATTGGAACTCGAGTGACAAATGTCAATTTGAGTAGAGAAATGCGCACATCCTTCCTAGATTATGCAATGAGTGTTATTGTGGCACGAGCTTTGCCAGATGTACGAGATGGCTTAAAACCAGTACATCGTCGAATTTTATATGGGATGAATGAACTAGGAGTTACGCCGGAAAAACCTTATAAGAAGTCAGCCAGAATTGTTGGGGATGTCATGGGTAAATATCATCCCCATGGTGATTCCGCAATTTATGAATCAATGGTACGAATGGCCCAAGATTTCAGTTATCGTTACATGTTAGTTGACGGTCATGGTAACTTTGGTTCTGTTGATGGTGATGGCGCAGCTGCAATGCGTTATACCGAAGCTCGAATGAGCAAAATTGCGGTTGAAATGTTACGTGATATCAATAAAAATACGGTTGATTTTCAAGAAAACTACGATGGAACAGAGCGAGAACCAAAAGTTTTACCAGCCCGTTTTCCCAATTTATTAGTTAATGGGGCAACCGGGATTGCGGTCGGGATGACGACCAATATTCCGCCACATAACTTATCTGAAGTCATTAGTGCTATTCATATTTTGATGGATAATCCCGAAGCTACTACGGCTGATTTGATGGAAGCCGTTCCTGGACCTGACTTCCCAACTGGTGGAGTGGTTATGGGTAAATCAGGAATTCGAAAAGCCTATGAAACTGGTAAAGGTACGATTATTTTGCGTGCCAAAGTTGATATTGAACAGGAAAAGAGTGGCCGTGAAAAGATTGTGGTCACAGAACTTCCATACATGGTCAATAAGGCAAAGTTAATCGAAAGAATTGCTGAATTAGCTCGTGATAAACGAATTGAAGGTATCACAGATGTAAACGATGAAACCGACCGTGAAGGTATGCGAGTGGTAATTGACGTTCGTCGTGATATGAGTGCTTCTGTTGTTTTAAACAACTTGTACAAAATGACTTTGATGCAAACCACATTTAGCTTTAATATGCTGGCAATTGTGGATGGTGCACCAAAAGTTTTGAGTTTAAAGCAGATTCTACAGTATTACCTTAAACATCAAGAAGAAGTTATTCGTCGTCGAACTGAATTTGATTTGAAAAAGGCGCAAGCACGTGCCCATATCCTTGAAGGCTTACGAATAGCCCTTGATCATATTGATGAAATCATTTCAATTATCCGTAACTCTGAAACGGCTGAGATTGCCAAAGATCAGTTGATGCATAACTATTCATTGTCTGATAAACAATCCCAAGCCATCTTGGATATGCGTTTGGTTCGTTTAACCGGTTTGGAACGTGAAAAAGTTGAGAATGAATACAACAAGTTAACGGCTGAAATCGCTGATTACAAAGATATCTTAGTTCACACGGAACGGATCAATCAGATTATTTATCAAGAATTACTTGATATTCAAGATAAATTTGGTGATAAACGACGAACAGAATTACTTGTAGGTGAAGTTCTTAGCCTTGAAGACGAAGATTTGATTGAAGAAGAAGACGTCATGGTTACGTTGACACATAATGGTTACGTAAAACGGATGCCACAATCTGAATTCAAATCCCAACGTCGCGGTGGTCGTGGTGTACAAGGAATGGGTGTTCATGATGATGATTTCATTGAACATCTTGTTTCAAGCTCCACACATGATGTGCTGTTATTCTTTACCAATGCCGGTAAAGTTTATCGAATGAAAGGTTATGAGATTCCAGAGTATGGCCGAACTGCCAAAGGAATTCCGGTTATTAATCTTTTGGGAATTAGTGCGGGTGAAAGTATTCAAGCTGTCATTAATGCTGGTCAAGATCATGACCAAGCGGATGAACGCTATCTCTTCTTCACAACGTTAAAAGGAGTTGTCAAACGTACTCCTTTGAATGAATTTTTGAATATTCGCAGCAATGGCTTAAAAGCAATTAACTTAAAAGATGATGATGAGTTAATCAATGTGGTTATCACAGATAATAAACAAAATATCATTATTGGTACTCATAAAGGGTATGCGGTTAGTTTTGCTGAAGGTTCTGTTCGTTCAATGGGTCGTTCAGCGACTGGTGTTCGTGGTATTCGTTTACGAGACGATGACTATGTGGTTGGGGTTGATTTATTGAAACCAGAAAGCAAAGTACTCGTCATTACTGAAAAAGGATACGGAAAACGGACATTGGCTGGTGAATATCCAATTAAAGGACGTGGTGGTAAAGGAATTAAAACTGCTAATGTCACAACCAAAAACGGACCGTTAGCTGGTTTGACAACGGTTGCTGGTGATGAAGATATCATGTTGATTACTGATCGTGGTGTTATGATTCGTTTTGATGTGAATTCAGTACCAGAAACTGGGCGCGCAACAATGGGTGTTCATTTAATTAAAATTGATGAAGATTCCAAGGTTGCGACAATGGCCAAAGTAGATCATGAAGACGAAGATGATCCTGATGAAACACCACAAGATTCATCTGCTGATAGTCAAGTTCAATCTACTGAAGAAACTTCAACTGAAGATTCTTCTAAAGAATAATAAATAAATAAAATAAATCTCAATAAACAACGTAACTTAGTTATGTATCGTTTATTGGGATTTTTGTTTATTGCGTTGCACAAGTATGCATGCTATAATTTAAGTTCGTGAGTAACTATTAATTTAGAAGCTCTCCTTGCTTTCTTAAATCGTTAAGAAAGCCACTTAGTCCATAAGGAGGTGTAAAACACATGGCACAAAAATCATATGAGATTACTTATATCATTGCACCAGATGTTGAAGAAGCAGCTAAGGCAGCCTTAGTAGAACGCTTTGACAAGATCTTGACTGACAATGGTGCAGAAGTGGTTGATTCAAAGGATTGGTCCAAGCGTCGTTTTGCTTATGAAATCGGTGGATACAACGAAGGTATCTATCATGTCGTAAACGTTAAAACAAACGATGACAAGGCCTTGAACGAATTTGACCGAATTTCAAAGATTACTGACGGCATCTTACGTCACATGATCGTTGTACGTTAAACAATAAACAGAATTATTAATTCAGAAAGGAGTCATTGTTTATGATAAACCGAACAGTTCTTGTTGGACGCTTAACCAGAGATCCTGATTTACGATACACCAACAGCGGTGCTGCAGTTGCTACTTTCACAGTAGCAGTTAATCGACAATTTACGAACTCTCAAGGAGAACGTGAAGCTGATTTTATTAACTGTGTGATTTGGCGAAAGGCAGCTGAGAACTTTGCTAACTTTACCCATAAAGGTTCATTGGTGGGTGTGGATGGACGGATTCAAACGCGTTCATACGAAAACCAACAGGGTCAACGGGTATATGTAACAGAAGTAGTTGTTGAAAACTTTTCATTGTTGGAATCTCGAGCTCAGTCCGAGCAACGTCAGCAACAGAGCGGCAACACGGGATTTCAGAGCAATGCTCCTCAATCATCCGGCAATACCAATCCATTTGATGCTGGGCAAGGAAACAACAATAGTAACAGCCAAAGCAACAGCAATGGCAATGCTTCTAGTGCAAGTTCTAACCCGAATGATCCATTTGCAGATAATGGCGAACAAATTGATATTTCCGATGATGATTTACCATTTTAATCATTAGAGGAGGGATTTTCAATGGCTCAACAAAGAAGAGGCGGAAATCGTCGACGTCGTAAAGTTGACTTTATCGCTGCTAACCATATCGAATACATCGATTATAAAGATACAGACTTACTGAAACGCTTTATTTCAGAACGAGGCAAGGTTTTGCCACGTCGTGTTACCGGAACAAGTGCTAAGAACCAACGTCGTTTAACAATTGCAATTAAACGTGCACGGATCATGGGCTTACTTCCATTCGTTTCAGAAGAATAATTAAATTAAGACTTTTGAATCAATTTATTGATTTAGAAAGTCTTTTTTTATGGTCAAAAACGCCTATTTAGAAGTCAAATATACTATTGCTTGTATGAAATAGTTATAAATATCAGTAAATAAGTTCATTTTTAATAGTATTGATTAAATTCATAAAAGTATTAAATACTTCTACGCTGTTCGAAACTATACCAACTTTATAATGCAAAATGATTTATAATAATACTTAGTTAATACAATAAAAAGGGGAACAAAATGTATCGTTATTTTATTCAACCACAATTAAATAAGGTGAATAATTCGCTAATTGGTTATGAGTTGCTAATTAGGCATTTAACTGCTGACGGTTGGCGACCACCTAAGTATTTTTCAGATATTCCCGCAACGACAATTGCTGGGATGCTAACAGCAACTACCGCTAAGTTAGTTTTAAAAATTGGTTCGGTTTCCGTTAACTTAAATCGAACTCAGATGATGAATGCGGAAATTAATGATGCGTTAATCCAATCGCAAGATCAATTACGACCCTTAAAGCTTAACGTGGAACTTACAGAAGAACCTGGTGACGAATCGATTACAAACGCGGATCTTGAACCCATGTTAGAACGCTTCAGGCAGCGTGGTATGGAACTTTGTTTGGATGATGTGGGTACTGGTGATAATCAGTATGAAGAGATCAAAGAACTGCTCCCTTACGTTAGTGAGCTTAAATTTGCTTTGCAAAATTTTGATGAAGAGTTTCAAGATCCTAAAATTCAAGCTAAAGTCACCTATTGGCGAGATATTGCCAAGAAGGAAAATCTTCGTTTTATTCTTGAGGGAATTGAGGATGAGGCAGATGATCAATTAGCTGATAGACTAAATATTGACTTAAGACAGGGCTATTATTATGGCAAACCACATCTTTTAAAAATTAAAGCAGATGATCCGGACTAAAGAGGCTAGGAAGAAGGTCGATAGTATGAAAGTGGTTATTGTTGGTTGTACGCATGCAGGAATCGCCGCAGCAACAGAAATTTTTAAGGCACATCCTGATACAGAAGTTACCATTTATGAACGTAACGATAACGTTTCATTTTTGTCATGTGGCATTTCACCTATTTAAATGGGCAGGTAAAACGTCTTGAAGATATGTTTTATGCCACGCCTGAAGATCTGGCTAAAGAGGGCGCAAAAGTACGAATAAAACATGATGTTTTGAGCGTTGACACCAAAGCACATCAACTTAAAGTAGAAAACCTGGATACTAAAAAGGTATTTACGGATACATATGATAAGTTGATTATGTCAACCAGCTCCTATGTTGTGGTCCCACCGTTAATGGGAATTGATGATTCACGCGTTTTGTTATGCAAAAGCTATGATCAGGCTAAGCAGCTGTATGCTTCAGCCAAGAATCATAAACATATTACCATTGTGGGTGCTGGTTATGTGGGCGTTGAATTGGCAGAAGCATACGCGGATACAGATCATGAAGTTACATTGATTCAATCACATGATCAAATTTTGAATAATTATGTCGACAAAATGTTGTCTGATCAGGTAACGGCACTCTTAAAAAAGAGTGGTGTCCATGTTTATTTGAATGAACGCGTTCAAGCATTTCGACGTGATGAAAAAAACGATAAAGTTGTCATTGAAACTAATAAAACAAAGCATGAAGCTGATTTAGCGATTGTTTGTACCGGTTTTATGGCCAATACGGAATTGTTGCGTGGGCAAGTTGATATGGATCGTCATGGGGCCATTTTGATTGATGATTATTTACAAACTTCAAATCCAGACGTCTATGCGGTAGGGGATGCATGTGTTTCACACTTTAACCCAGCGCATAATAATGCTTATATTCCCTTAGCTACGAATGCGGTTCGCCAGGGTGCTTTAGCTGGTAAAAACATTTTTGGAAAAGTTCAAAAATATATGGGTACGCAAGCAACATCAGCGATGGAATTGTTTGGATATACATTGGCTTCAAGTGGATTAACACTTTCAAGTGCAAAACGCGAAGGTCTTGATGCAGCGTCAGTGGTGTATAAGGGAGATTATCGACCAAGCTATATGCCGACGACTGACTTGCTGACAATTGTACTAGTATACGATAGGCAAAATCGCCGGGTTTTGGGTGCACAGTTGTTCAGCAAACATGAGGTCGCCCAATCGGCTAATACCATTTCGGTTTGTATTCAAAATAAAAACACAATTGATGATCTAGCTTTTGTTGATATGTTGTTTCAACCACATTATGATGAACCGTTTAATTACTTAAATTTGGTGGCACAATTGGCGGTTGAACAAGAACGACAAGCTTAATTGTAAAGAAAAAGAGACTGAGAAAATTTTCTCAATCTCTTTTTTACAACGTAGATTAGTTTAACTAAGTCGCTGTAATTTTTTAGGCTCTTTTAGGAATAGATGGCCAAGTAAAGCACCAATTAAGAATAAGGCAGCTACACTGCATACGCCAATCCATCCGAAGCGACTCCATGCAAAGGTTGCAAAGAAAGTGCCTAGAGAACCGCCTAAAAAGTAACTGAACATAAAAACAGAATTATTACGACTGCTTGCTTTTAAACTTAATGATTGGACAATTGCCTGATTGGAAACTTGACCAAATTGTGTACCCAAATCTAGTAAAACAATCCCAACAATTAAACCAATAAATAAGTGACCGATACTTGCAAAAATGACAAAGGCAAGAGTTGAAAATAGAATTCCCAAACCAATTGTCATGCGGGGCGAGTAGGTGTCCACCATACGACCAATGATCGAGGCAAACAAAACGCCCGTAATACCCAACAATCCTAATAGACCAGCAACATCACTTCCTAAATGATATTGATTAGCTAAATAAAATGCTAGTGTTGACCAAAGTACATTTGAAACACCAAATAAACAAAAACCATTAATTGCAGCACCCTGTAAATGTTTTTATTTTGCGAGCAAATTGGGTAATGAAGCCAGAATTTTTCCATAATGCATATTTTGATGTTGGCGAGGATCACGTGGCAAGTAAAGATGAAGAACACCTAATAAAATAGTGCAAGCAATTGCTGCAATCAAGTAAACGTATTGCCAGCTAAGGATGCTGCCTAATAATCCACTAACTGAACGTGATAATAGAATTCCTGTTAATAAACCGCTGAGGACGTTACCTAAAACTTTTCCCTGATGCAAGCTGGGAGCTAAGAAAGCTGCATAAGGAATAATGATCTGAGGTGCAACAGAAGTAATGCCAACTAACAAAGAAGCAAGACCAAAAACGATGATTGAGGGCGACAAAAAAGCGCCCAGCAATGCCAAAATTGAAAGAATAAGCATAATCTGAATAAGATGATAACGATTAAAAATATCTCCCAGTGGAACAATAAATAATAACCCAAACGCGTAACCAAGTTGAGTTAACATTGCGACAACGCCAACAGCTGCTTTAGAAACTTGAAAGGTTGTTGCAATTAATCCCTCAATTGGTTGAATGTAATTTAAATTTGCAACGATGATTCCTGTTGCGATTGCCATTAATAAAACTGTTTTTCCGGATAGTTCTCTTTCTGACTCCAAACATAACCCTTCTTCGTATTAAGATTTTAATTAAACAAATAAGTATTACGAAAAAGGACTTTCAGTTCGCATAATTAGCCAGTGAAACAAGTGATTATTTAACATACGACGACCTCCATAATCAACTAAGTGTAAACAAAAAAGTTATTTTCGTAAAGGATAGCTAATTATTGGAGAAGGTTATAGGTGTGCATACCAAGTAATTCTTCGTATCTGGAAAAATGTTTCACGTGAAAAGAATTATTGTTGCGTTTTTCGGATATCAAAAATGAATTGGTTTTATTTTGTTGCCAGTTAGTCACGGTTCTTTGTCTCCCGTCTTTGTGATAAAATAAACCTAGTACACAATTCGAGGAGAAACTATGAAAAAATTACGTTTAGCAGAAAGGATCCCAGTATTTATGCGGAATCCCCGCTTGCGTTTGTTAGCAATTTACATTATCTTGTTATCACTCGTTGGCGCGGGAGTTGCGTTTTATTATAACTGGGTATTGGGAGTCGTATTATTAATACTTCTCATTTTGGGGAGTATTTTTATTAGTGACACTTTTCATCGGGTCAATGAAGAAACCACCAAATATATTTCTGACCTTTCGTTTCGGATTAAACGTAGTGAACAGGATTCACTTTTGCGCATGCCACTAGGAATTTTGATTTATAGTGATGAAGACCAGGTTCAGTGGATTAATCCGTATATGCAAGGCTATTTGAGTGATAAGGATGTCCTTGGCAAAAAATTAGCTGATGTCGATAAAGATTTAGCCAAAATGTTGAACGATCATCGTGATGAAAAAGGTACGGTGACGGTGAACTGGGGCGACCGACGTTTTACATTACTCATTGAACAAGACAGTCATGTTTTGTACATGATGGATATTACTAAATATGCAAAAATTGAGGAAGCCTATGATAATTCTCAAGTAGTAATTGGTCAGGTTTTCTTGGACAATTATGATGAAGTTACCCAATCAATGGCAGACTCTGATGTTTCGAGTTTGAGTAGCTTTGTGACGAATCAGATTTCAAGCTGGGCACAAGAATTTGGGATGTACTTAAAACGAGTCGATGACGATCACTTTTTCGTTTTAATGTATGCAGAAGTCTTGAAAAAAGTTGAAGCTGATAATTTCAAGTTACTAGATACTATTCGAGAAGCGACTTCAAAGCAAAACTTTCCAATTACTTTGAGTATTGGGATTGCTTATGGCGATCAGGATTTGAATAACTTGGCTGACTTGTCGCAAAGTAATTTGGATTTGGCATTAGGACGTGGTGGGGATCAGGTTGTGGTAAAATCACCAGATGATCAAGCGCGTTTTTATGGTGGTAAGACCAATCCAATGGAAAAACGAACACGAGTTAGAGCTCGGATGATTAGTCAGGCGGTTACCGAATTAATGTCACAGGCCGATCAAATTTTTGTGATGGGTCACCAACAATCAGACATGGATTCATTAGGTGCCTGTTTGGGAATTCGGCGGATTGCACAAATGAACAATCGGCAGTGTTGGATTGTACTAGATCAGGAAAATTTACATTCTGATGTTCGGCGATTATTAACCTCGTTAGAAGACTATCCAGCCATTAAAGAGTCGATTATTACGCCTGAAGCGGCCTTAGAGAATGCCAACAGCCAAAGCTTGCTTATTATGGTTGACCATTCTAAACCATCGCTAACAACGGCTCCTGAGCTTTATAAGAAGCTTGAAAATCGAGTAATGATTATTGATCATCACCGTCGAGGCACAGAATTTCCAGAAAATCCGGTTTTGGTTTATATTGAACCATATGCTTCTTCCACTTGTGAGCTCATTACCGAAATGTTTGAGTATCAATCTAAGGATAGTGAACCAATTAATGAGATTGAAGCTACCGGGATGTTAGCAGGAATTGAAATCGATACGAAGTCTTTCACCACTAAAACGGGAACTCGAACCTTTGATGCAGCAAGTTATCTACGTTCAGTTGGTGCTGACGAAAATCTAATTCGGCATTTCATGAAAGAAAACGTGGACAGTTACTTACAACGTAACCATTTAATTGAGTCTGTTGAATTTGTTAATAAAAACTTAGCCGTTTGTGTTGGTGAAGATGATCGCGATTATGATCCAGTTACGGCCGCCCAAGCTGCTGATTCTTTGTTATCAATATCAGGAATTGAGGCATCATTTGTTATTACGCGTAGATCAAAGAAGCAAGTTGGAATTTCGGCGCGTAGTGCAGGGGATGTTAACGTTCAGCTCATTATGGAACAAATGGGTGGTGGCGGTCATTTAGGTAGTGCTGCAACTCAGATTGAAGGTCAGAGTGTTTCTGAAGTTAAAGCGACCTTAACCGATATTTTAAAGAAGAAAAATGATACAGAAAATAAAGATGATGAAGAGGAGTGATTCTGATGAAAGTTATTTTTTTGGAAGATGTGAAAGGCAAAGGTAAACGCGGACAGGTTAAAGAGGTTCCGGATGGTTATGCACAAAACTTTTTAATTAAAAATCATAAAGCTGAAGCAGCAACCAAGGGCGCGTTAAGTAGCTTAAAGGGCCAACAACGAGCTGAAGAAAAGCATGAAGAAGAAATTCTAGAAACCGCTAAGAAATTAAAGGTGACTTTAGAAGATGATAAAACAGTTGTTGAATTAACTGCTAAAGCTGGAACAGATGGCCGTTTGTTTGGATCAATTCCTAGTAAGCAAATTGCACAAGCCTTAGATAAGCAATTTGGTCTTAAGTTAGATAAACGAAAGATTGAATTAAATGAACCAATTCGTTCACTGGGATATACAAATGTTCCAGTTAAATTACATCCACATGTGACGGCTAAGATTCGTGTCCATGTGGCAGAAAAATAATTATGAATAATTGTTTTGTGGTGAAATAGCGAGTTGAATATGAAGTAAAGCAGCAAACTTGTTTTAGAGACATTTCTTAGTCATCAGAGGTAAGAACATGGATAATGACATTTTAGAAAATCAAACACTGCCACAAAATAGTGATGCGGAAAAAGCCGTTTTAGGGGCAATTTTCTTAGATTCCGATGTGTTAGTTGACGCAATGGAATACTTAACACCGGAAGATTTTTATCAACGAGCTCATCAAATCATTTTTAAAGCAATGGTTTCACTAAATGATGAAGATGAAGCAATTGATGTTGTCACAATGAATAATAAATTGACTGCCCAAAATCAATTGGATGATGTGGGTGGAGTCAGTTACATTGCTGAATTGGCAGCTTCAGTACCAACGGCAGCTAATGTGGTTTATTATGCCAAAATTGTGCAAGAGAAGGCCATCTTACGACGTTTAATTAAAGCTGCTACTAAAATTGTGACTAAAAGTTACCAACAAGATGAAGATGTTGGGGCAGTTTTAGATGAAGCTGAACGTGAAATTACAGAGGTTTCGGAAGATCGAAATCAGTCCGGCTTTAAGAAGATTTCAGACGTTTTAACAAATTCGATGACCGAGATCAATAAACTCTACCAAAATGGGGATGAGATCACTGGTTTATCAACGGGTTATAGCGAACTAGATAAAATTACAGCTGGATTACATCCAGATGAATTGTTTATTTTGGCTGCTCGTCCTGCCGTCGGAAAAACGGCATTTGCTTTGAATATTGCACAAAATATTGGAACGAAAACCGATAAAACGGTGGCCATTTTCAGTTTGGAAATGGGTGCTGATCAGTTGGTTAACCGAATGCTTTGTGCAGAAGGTAGTATTGACGCCAATCATTTGAGAACCGGTCAATTAAATGAGGAAGAATGGCAAAACCTGGTCATTGCAATGGGAAGTTTAGCCAAAGCCAATATTTATATTGATGATACACCAGGAGTAAAAATGGCAGAAATTCGCGCGAAATGTCGCCGATTAGCAAAAGAGCAGGGAAATCTGGGATTAGTTGTAATTGACTACTTGCAGTTGATTGAAGGCTCTGGTCAAGAAAACCGGCAACAAGAAGTGTCGGCGATTTCACGGCAACTTAAAAAATTGGCTAAAGAATTACGAGTACCTGTCTTAGCATTGTCACAGCTTTCACGTGGGGTTGAACAGCGTCAGGATAAACGACCAGTTCTTTCAGATATTCGTGAATCTGGATCAATTGAACAAGATGCTGACATTGTCGCTTTCTTATATCGTGAAGATTATTATGATCGTGAGGATGACGAAGATAGTGATAATCAAAATTCTGATCCGCGTGAAAATGGGGATCCTGATGTAGGACCTGTTGAAGTCATTATTGAGAAAAACCGAAGTGGTGCGCGAGGAACGGTTAAACTACTGTTTGTGAAATCGTATAACAAGTTTGCTCCCATTGCTTACGTGCCAGATAACTAGAATGAAAAAAATCAACAGTTTCGCGCGGCTCACGGCTAATGTGAAACTGTTAGTTTATGCACTTTTTTAAGTTAATTTAAGTTAGTTTTTTTGAGGAAAGGAGAGGACGATGAAGGAATTAAAATTACGGTATTTACTTTTAGGTGCCTTGATGGACAGTATTGGAATGAGCTTTGTGTGGCCGTTGACAACCGTCTATATGCATAATATTTTGGGTCATTCACTGACAATTGTAGGAATTGTACTCATGTTAAATTCAGTTGCCAGTATCATTGGTTCATTTGTGGCTGGACAATTATTTGATAAGTACGATGGTTATTACTTACTGCTTGGTGGTATCGTATTTACGGCATTAAGTATGTTGGTGTTGGTCTTTTCAAATGATTGGCCAGTTTATCCAATTATGCTTGTGATGATTGGATTGGGAACAGGCTGGATTATGGCATTCGTCAATGCACTGGGAACAACGGTGCATAGTCGGGATGGCCGTTACGTTTTTAATATGTTGTATTTTGTACAAAATCTAGGTGTTATGGTCGGAACAGCCATTGTCGGTCTTATGTTTAAGGATAACGTGGCACCATTATTTGCTGTCTCTACCGCGTTGTATGTGCTCTTTTTTGTAGTGGCCGTTACCAATTACCACGTCAAACGAGAATTACCAAAACGACAAAATCAGATGGATCAAAATGCACAAGCAGCGTCGAAAAACGAAAAATTACCACGGATTAACGCTTTGGTGATGTATACCTTATTCATTAGCTTATTTTTAATTTGGATTTTTTATCAACAGTGGAATAGCAATATATCTGTTTATATGTTGAGTTTGCATATTCCTTTGAAGGACTACAGTTTCCTCTGGACTGTAAATGGATTCTTTATTTTGATCGTGCAAGCCTTTCTGAGTTGGAAGGGTGGTAAGATGTTTAAAGATCCTTTCCATCAAGTGTATTTTGGAATGCTGTTTTTAATTGCTTCATATGTCATCTTGGTTTTTGCAACACAGTATATTGCTTTTGTATTTGCCATGATTATTTTGACGATTGGCGAGGCAATTACGTTTCCGCAAATTCCAGCGATCGCCAATTTATTGTCACCGTATAGTATGAAGGGACGGTATCAAGGACTAGCGAGTTCCTTCCCATCGGCTGGACGTGCATTGGGGCCATTAGTTGGAAGTTTGATTATTGATATATTTTCATTTGTGTCATTATTTGTGGTAGCAGCGGTCATTATCGCCCTGATTCTGTTTGTTAATATTGCGGTAATTGAACGAAGTAAGCATGAATTGACGGAATATAATTAAGCGTGTTGAAGAGGTGCTTAGCTTCTAAATATACTTTAGCTAGGTAGAAGAAGCCGCCCCTTTTAAGACATTTCAACAGAATAGAATACAAACGAGCGACCATTAACCAAAACGTTAGTGGTCTTTTTGTTTCAGTTGAAGTTAAACATTTGGCGAAATTGTAGGTCAATGAAGTGCCTGCTAATTTATATTTCTGTAATAATTTGAGAAGAGTTTGTAAATAGATTTCAAAGATGTCGTATTATGTGCATGTTACGATTGTTCTTGTTATAATTATAAGAAATAAGTTAATAAAAATAGGTTAAACGAAAGGAAGTCTATGATTAAAACAAACTTTAAACATGCACTAATGCTTGCAGTTGGTGTGGCCGGATTAGCATTAGGATCAACTACTGTGGCAAGTGCCAATGCAAATGATGGTGGTAATCAACAATATTCAGCAACACAAACAGCTGAAAATAGCCAAACAGTTAAAACTATGGAGACAACTGATATAACTGGAAATGCGGCAGTTGTTTCTGAGGCACTGACTTTGGCAGAAAAACACATTCCTTATGTTTGGGGTGGTGAATCTCAAAACGGAATGGATTGCTCAGGTTTGACAGAATGGGTTTACGCTCATGTAGCGGGTAAATCACTGGGACATAATACGGTTATTCAAGAAGGCCATGTAACCAAAAAGACCGTGGCACAGGCACAACCAGGAGATTTATTATTCTGGGGCGCACAAGGATCGAGCTATCATGTGGGTATCTACATAGGTAATGGAAAATATGTTGCCGCTCCCGCACCAGGACAATATGTTTCGGTCCAATCCATTAGTAGTAGTTTCATGCCAAGTTTTTCAGGACACGTAGTTTAACAAAAAAATGGTTTGTAACGATATTTGAGTTAAACATGCTCAAAAGTATCTTACAAATCATCTTTTTATTTTACATAAAAATTGCGAGAAGCATAGCAATGGCACCAGGCAGGGCCTCATACCAAAAGAAACGTTTTGAAAAAACAAAGCCTTCATAAACACCATTTAGAAGCACAAATAAGTTTAAGAAGATTAACATAAATTTCATGGTTCCACTGGGAACAATGATTATAGTCAATATTATGACTAGGCCAATAAAACCACTAAATAGGCCTAAATTTTGAATGAATTTCTGAATGATTGAGTTTTGAATCACTTTTCCGGGCAGGTTGAAAAATTTACCTACAGTGTCATATGAAGCAAAAAGTTCTATATATAGGAAATAGATGTGTGCCAGAGCAATTAGTAAACTTACTAGAACAGCAATTGTTGATAACATTAAAAGCCTCCTTACTTAAATCAATGATATACATTAAGTATAAAGAAATTCGAAAAAATAACATGAAAATTATATAAGAAGAAATTAGGGATGTAAACCATATTTAAATCAGTTTATAGTTTAAATCCTCCTTGTTGATGTTAAATTGAAACACAAAAACGTACTACAAAGTTGATAAATAAGTTGTCGAAACGTATGAATACTACGTTTCATAGAATAACGCATATAAAATAAAATAGGCTAAAAAAAGAAAAATAAACAGAAATATTTAAATAATTTTGTGATAATAGACATGGAAAACTCAAATAGTGTTATTCCTAGTGTAACTAAGGGCCAAGTATGATTAACTTCAATTAAATTAAACGATTTTTTGCCTTATGTTACAAAAATATGACATGAACTTGACTGAAGGTCAATGAATATAAATGTTGTTGAAACATAACTGAAACAATTGGAGTGTATTCTACTAGGTAGATTAAAAACACAAGGAGAGTAACATACATGACATTAAGAAATAACGTAACAAAATTCGCAGTAGCATTTATGGCCGCATTGTTCTTTGGTCTTACATTGTTAGTAACAGTCTCTCACGCCGATCAAATTTACACAGTTAAATCAGGCGATACACTTTCAGGTATTGAATATAATTTGAACAAAGATACTAACTATTCAAAATTAGCTAAAGCTAACAAAATTTCAAACGTTAACTTGATCTATGTTGGTCAAAAGTTATTGATCAAGAGTGATGGCGAAATCAAGACGGCAACTAAGAGCGAAGTTAAGAGTAAGCCAGCTGTTAAGAACATTGCTGCAACAACTAGCACTACATCTACTTCATCAACAAGTAGTAGTGAAGCAGCTGCAAAGGCATGGATTGCTAACAAAGAATCAAGAGGTTCATACACAGCAAGAAATGGTCAATACATTGGTAAGTATCAATTGAGCTCATCATACTTAAATGGTGACTACTCAGCTGCTAACCAAGAAAAGGTTGCTAACTCTTACGTAAGTTCCCGTTATGGCTCATGGACAGCTGCTAAGGCGTTCTGGCAAGCAAACGGTTGGTACTAAAATAAAATAGTATAACTAAAAAATCGTCCTTCATTTAGAAGGGCGGTTTTTTATAGCCACATTAACCTAATTTGATTTTACTTTCAGCTAGTGCTTGATCAATAACGTGCATGACGATTTCATCTTGCTTCAAGTGCTTTGCGGCGAATTCAAAATCATGATTTTCAATAACTTTAGTAAATTGTTGAAATTCTTGAAACATTCGATGTGGATGAACCTTGACGTCCACAATCTTTGGCTGTTGATGACGAAGTTTAAGGGTGTAATGATCTAAAACGTTGGTAGGACCACTTACGACGATAGATCCTTCCGTTCCTTCAATTGTGGTTGTGACAGGCGCATCTACATCCTTGGCACCAATACTGACGACTTTAGTCTGAGGATAGTTCATAGTCAGAATTCCTGAAGTATCAATGTGCTTTTCGACATTTGCTAAATAATGAACGTTACTTGGAGCACCTAATAACCCCACAATGAAGTAGATATTATAAATATTAAGATCCATCAAGGCACCGCCACCTAATTTAGGATTAAATGCAGGCAGGACTGTTCCCTTTCGAAAAGCGTCATAGCGTGATGAATACTGTGAATAGTTACAAGAAATCACCTTGATATGACCAAGTTGCGATAAATCAGCCTTTAGTTGTTGATAGTTGGCAAGATATTGATTGGTAATTGCTTCCAAAAGAATTAAATGTTTTGTTTCAGCTAGTTTAATTAATTCGGTTAACTGTTGTTCATTTAAGGTAAATGGTTTTTCACAAATAACGTTCTTTCCTGCTTCTAAAGCAGCCTTGGCAAATTGAAAATGCAAAGCATTGGGCAAGGCGATGTATGCAGTGTCAATATCGCTCGCTAAACATTCATCTAAGTTTGTATACAGTTCATCAATATGAGCAGTTTTTTGAAGGTCTTCCATTACAGGAAGATCTTTTTTCTGTCCGAAGATGGCTTTAACATCGATTTCAGGCAAATCATCAATAATGGTGACGAAATCATTGACAATTTTACCAGCTCCTAAAATTGCTAAGTTCAAATTAAAAACCTCCTAATTGCATTGTTTAATACCCTGTTCCAACATTTCGATTTGTTGGATGGTTTCTTCGTCTTGCACAAGTTTCTTTTGATTATTAACGAGTGTTTCATAAACGCCAGCATAAACGCGACTATAATCTCCGTTGACAGTGACAACTTTTTGTTCATGATAGTTGTGATTCTCGTCATAATAGGTTAACGTGCCGTAATCCTCTGGACGATCAATGCCAAAGTCTTCGTGATTGGGCATGTAAAATAGCTTTAGATGTTCTTCTTGACGATCCATCCGTTTTTTAATAAACATCCCCTGTTTGCCGTAAATGACAAAACTGGGACGCGGTTTAATTCTAAAGTAGCTGGAAGCAACACGGACCTTCATCTGACCGTAGTACATGCTAATATCAAAGTAATCGTTCATGTGACCTTTTCCTAGTAATTGCCGAACGTCGTAATGAACGTTATCTGGTTTTCCGAAGAAACTGAGAACTTGATCTAAGGTGTGGCACCCATGACCATACAGAAAACTGTTAATTTTGCTGAAGCCTTTAGCTTGCTCAGGGACCTCAGGACGATAATAGTCATAATTAGATTCGACTTCTAATAAATCGCCTAGCAGGCCACTATGAATAACTTTTTGAACCGTTAAAAAGTCAGAATCAAAGCGGCGATTTTGATAACATTGAATGAAAAGCTGTTTTTGCTTTGCTAATGTAAACAATTCACGAGCTTGTTGTGAGGTTTCAGCAAATGGTTTTTCAACCAGGACATTTTTTCCATGATTCAAAACATCTTTAGCTGTGGCATAATGAAACTGACTGGGAGTTGTGACCACGACTAACTGAATTTCTGGATCATTATAAATATCATTCAAATCGGCTGTGTAGTGAACACTTGGAATTGTATCCCAACGTATTTTGCCACTTGGTGAATAAATGGTTTTGACATTAAACTGATCTTTGAGTTTTAAAATAAATGGTAAGTGATAACGGTTGGTGCTTTTGCCGTTACCAATATAAGCAACGTTAATCATTAAAATAACCTCCTAAAGTTTATACACTTAGTATATGAACAGCTGGGAGGGTGATACCATTGTTTTGGGAAAAATGGCCGAAACTATCAAGGTTTTTAAGTAATTGAACTAAATATTTGAACATTTTGGCCAAAAATGAGTGCAAGAATTAAATAAACAGATTGAAATGATAAACTTATAAAGAAGGGTGGTCTGAAGATGGCACTATTGGAAAGACTAAGTCAACACACTGATTTGACAGATAACGAAATACGGATTAAGGACTATTTAACCAGCCATTTAGCAGATATACCTGGAATAACTGTTGAACAATTGGCTGCGCTCACGTATACTTCGCATTCAGCAATTGTCAGATTGGCTAAAAAATTAGATTATCAAGGTTTTCGTGAATTAAAGCTTGCGGCTAGTGATAGTTTGACACAACAACTAATTTCTTTGGGAGCCGTGGACGCCAATTTTCCGTTTAACCCTACTGATTCAGTTACAACAATTGCCAAGAATATGGCAGATCTGACAAGTACGGCAATTAAACGTGCACAGGCGCAAGTAAATTCACATCAACTCGAAACAGCTGCGCAAATGTTATTGGATGCAAAACGGCTTTTCTTTTTTGGGCGTGGTGACTCCCAAATTCGGGCTCGTAGTTTTCAAAATAAATTAGTAAAACTTGATATTTTTCCGGTTCTTGCTGAAGAATATGTAGATGAAAAATGGGTAACTACCAATATTCATGAAACGGATTGTGTTTTGTTTATTTCGTATGGGGCCAATATTCCAGAATATGCGCAAATAATGACATTTTTGAAGAAAAATCATGTTCCAACGATCTTGCTTACAGGTAATCGCCAAATTAAACAAACGAATGAAGCACAGTTAACCATTGTGTCTGCACAAGATGAAAATGAGGACGAGAGCAAAATTGGGACGTTTGCTTCTCAAATTGCATTTGAATATGTTTTGGATACTTTGTTCTCCATCATGTATGGTCATGCTTATACGCGAAATTTACTTAGCCAAAGACAAACAGCCACCATGTTAAACACCGGTAGTTTGTTTGAAAAGGATCAAACAAAATAGACCATTACAATCAACAATACTTACCAATTTGCCACGTGTTACATCAAACACAAATCATATGGAATATGGGAAGCTGTGCTAGTAAGGAAGATAAATGCACAGCAAGCATTTAACGAGGTATGGTATGTCATTAATTGACTATAAGATAATGAGAGGTAAGTATCAGTTAGTAAGTATTTAAGTTCTGCAGACCAAGTAACTGTATGATCATGAGTGTCATGGCAATAGGAGAACTAATATTTTACAGGCCACAGCGTTAGGATCTAAATAATTTTGAAGAAATTTACCAAAAATAATGAAAAACTATAAACCCCGCAACTACGAATGGTTGCGGGGTTTATAGTTAAGTTGGTTATATTTAGATACCTAGCTTTTCTTCAAGTGCTTCTGTTAATGTAGCCGAAAAATTGATATCTTGTGTCTGCGCTTTTTCAGCTAATGACATTGGGATAGTTACATTCTTACGTACAGTGGCATCACGTGATTTTCTACGAGCAGCCTTCATATCGACACCAACATAGCTCACGATTAATCCAGGGTTGTTAGCCTGTACCTTGTTAAGTGACGTTGCCATAGGATACTCCTTGTAATCGGGTAGTGCTACTGCCAGTGCGTCAGGTGCATTCTTGATAGCTTCCTCCAGAGTTTTACCATCTGTAACAGTATCGGGAACATCTGGGAAAGTAACAGTATAGTATCCATCATTATTAACATTATCGAAGACAGCAGGATATACAACGTAGTTTGGTTTATTCATATTGTTAGTTAATAAGGTGTACAACAAAGCGGTCCCTATTTGAGACCTGCTTGTTTCAATATTGAATTGTATGTTTTGGGTGGAATAGAAGCTTTCTTAGTTGAGAACTTAACGGTTACCTTATGGCCTTTGTCATCAATAAATCTGTGATGGTCACCAACCTGTCTATCCTTAAGTTCTTTGAAGCCTTGTTTCTTTAATATTTTCAAAACATCAATTGCTTTAATCTGCGACACCTTATTATCCTCCTTTCAATATATTAATAATACACTAATGCGCATAGATAATCAACGATTTAATGCGTTAATACGCATAAATATTTAAGAGGTGAATCATCATACGAAGACCAAGTGGAAAAAGAATACTATGGCACAGGCCAAGAGAACTTTTTTAAAAAACGTACAAGAAATATTTGATATAAAACAAGTTTATGCCCCTGCTCTTATTTCAAATAGTGTAGAGTGCGCACATTACCATCAACTCATAAGAATATCAACTTTTGAAAATTTTTGATAGGAAGGTGATGTTGATAATTAGTGAGTTTTTAAATGAAATGATTGCTATAATTTGGATAGCATGCAGGAATGGCTAAAATTGACACTTTAAACTTAGCACGGTATTTAGGAAGAAAGACCAACATTTTTTATTTGATGTTGGTCTTTTTATTATGTATACTTGCTCACACGACAAGTGGTTTAGTTAATTATTGTCACTTGGCTACCAGCTGATTTATGAAAATTGCTATTAATACCGTTGTTATGCGGTTTGTTTACTAGTAGCTGGCTATCAATTTGGCTACCATATATCTAAGTTTGGCTACTTTTACCTACTTTTTTATAACTATCTATAACAACTGAAAGTATTAAAAAAGCTAGTAACCACGGTGTTTTAACACTGCATGACTACTAGCTAATTGGTATTTATGGGTGGTCAGGGGATCGAACCCTGGACCCACGGATTAAGAGTCCGTTGCTCTGCCAGCTGAGCTAACCACCCATATCATTAACCGACTTAAATATATTATCATATATTTCTAGCAATGGCAACCCGCCCGTTAAATTTTTCCGTTATTTTAGCTAAGAATTCTTAAAATTCGTTTATTTGTTCAATCACAATTGTTGTTCTTCCACATACTTACGGTAAAGTGGTAAACATTTTATCAGTTCTTCATGAGTTCCTAATCCAGCTACAGTACCATTTTTGATAAAGTAGATTTGGTCCGCATCCTTAATGGTTGAAAGCCGGTGTGCTACAACCACAATTCCCATTTGGTTACGTAAATCATTGATAGACTGTTTGATGAATTTTTCTGAGTCACTATCAAGGGCAGACGTGAACTCATCCAGAATTAGCAATTCTGGTTTACGCAATAATGCTCGTGCTAGCATTAAGCGCTGTACTTGTCCACCGGATAGATTAGCACTATGTTCTTCAATTGGGGTATCTAACCCCTTCGGTAACCTATTGACGAAATTAGACAAATAGGCCTGATTTAGAGTGTCCTGAATTTCTGCATCTGAAATCTGATGATCATTTAAACCGAATAATAAACTTTCCCGCAGAGTTTTCCCTATGACACTTGTCTGTTGAGGAACATAGCCAATTTTAGATCTCCAAATTTTTAAATTTAGCTTATTGATATTGTAATTATTAATGAGAATTTTACCTGACGTTGGCTCATAAAAACGTTCTAGAAGTGAAATAATGGTTGACTTTCCACCTCCACTGGGTCCGACTAAGGCGGTTAACTGGTTATTTTTAAAAGTTAAATCTAGATTTTTTAAGGCTTCTTCTGTTGTATGATATGAAAAGTTAACATTTTGAAAATTGATTGAAGCATTCTTTAAACTAAAATTGATTTTTCCTGAGTAATTTTCTTCTTCTAAGGATAGCAAATCAATTAAGTGTTTAGCGGCTCCATTGCTAGCTTGAAAATCGTTTATAACATTTCCAACGTTGGCAAATGGTGTGATAATCTGAAAAACAAATAAAAGAAATGAAATTAAAGTACCAATTGTAATTGTTTTGACCGAGACTAAATAACCGCCAAATCCAAAAATAATTAAAATAGTTGTCATAATGACTGTAGTAACAAGCGGGTCCATGATGGAATTGATCTTCGCAATTCTAATTCCAAAAAGGTAGAGGCTAGTTACTTCTTGTTTAATCTTGCCTGCGATCTCATGTTGAGCATTGGAACTTTTTAAAAGTTCAATTTCAGAAAAATAATTCGTTAGTTGACCGACCAGACCATTGGTTTTGGCCTGACTTGCTTCATAAGTTTTATTTGTAATATTTGAGATTGGTGAAATCACAATCATTAGGAAGATTAAGGCACCCAAAACAACCAGAGTTAACTGCCAACTCATGATGCACAGAAAAAATAAAGCACCAATTACAGAAGTTAAGCCACTAATTACATTTGGTAACAAACCAGATAAAAGGCGACTGATTGTTTCGGTGTTGGTGACGACGCTACTAGCCAAATCACCAGAAAGATTTTCTTCTAATTCCTCTTGTTTAATATTCAGGAGATGGTTGCTAACTTTTTCACGTATTTGTTTGACAGTTCGTTCAGCCAAGCGAGTTAATAGGTAATAAGAAATGGCAGATAGAACAGCTTGAATGATTAGGGTTGCTCCTAGAGCCAGAATATTTGGTAAATTGAATTTTGTTTCAAAATTATCGATTAATTGCTTTGCTTGCAGAGGCATATACAAAAGAATTGCCGCCGAAGAGATTGATAAGATACTAGCAAAGATAATTTGAGATTTACTGATGGATAGACCTTGTAATAATTGTAAGAGTTTACTTTTTTTCATGAATGTCCCTCCAATATAGTATGAATGGATGAAAAAACGAATGTAGTCTGAGTAATGTACTGTTTTTCTACAATTGTGTTTCGTTCGAGGGCTTCATCTTTTGTTACAATGTCTAAGAAACCAAATTGTCCATCTGATCTCCTGTTTAGAGTAAAAATATAGCTTAGTGCTTTTTGAATAATTAATGAAAAATTAAACTTATCCAACAGTAATATGATTTCTCCAAAAGTAAAGTAGTCCCGTGTGTTGTATGATTGAAATGCTAATGAAGCCATTAGATAACAATTCTTTGATAGATAGGTAGTTGCAATATTATTATCAAATTGCATAAGAAAAACAATAAATTTTTCGATTTCTTCAGAAGTTGCTTTATATAGAAATGAGTTGTCATTTTTAAAAATCACTTTTTTAAAAAAAATTCTTTGAGAAAACGGTAAATTATTATTTACTTTTCTTTGAAAATCAATATGATATGCTTTTTCGATATAGTCAAACCAATATTTATGATCGTTTATTTCCATTTGTGTCGCTCTCCTTTAATGATAGAATATACTGAATTATATTCAGTTGGGAAAGACTCATTGAATTTATAATTTGAGGATGTTTATTAATTTCGTTCAATAGTATGGATTGTGTTTTTGGTGTAATCTTTGCTTTAAAAATATCTGTAAAAATTAAATTACCGGAAGAACTATTAACTAAATCAGAAACCAGTAGTTCTTCAAATTGATCAAGTATAATTTTTAATTTTTTTTCAAAAGTACAATATTTATCAAATGAAATAAACTTGTTGAGCTTGATTAACATGATGAAATCTTGCACATTTGAATCATGTAAATAGAAGCTATCGAATGCAATATTAAGATCTGATTTCTCAAAACGTATGTTGTATACGGTACAAAATAAGTATATGGAAAGGGCATCGAATGATTGATCAAATAGTAAACTTTGAAATTCACCTATTCTAAAATTTTTTGCAAAATGTACGAAATAGGTTCTAATTTTGTCATTTTTAAAGTTTGGCTCATAATTTATAAGAAAAAAATTTGCTAAAATTCCGAACTCTTTTAGTATTAAAGGTAGTGGTAAATCTTTTTTCTCTGCTTCATTTATTAAGTTATTAATCTTTTTTTCTAGTGAGTTCATTTAAAATGGCACCTACCATTGCGATCACGATTACAGTGTGATAAGAATTATAAAAATTTTCTATCGTATAATTGAACTTGTTTAATTTGTGTTTCTCTGTTCTAAGAAAAGAAGTAAAGCGTTTCATTATTATTTTTATAGTTTCATCAGAAAGACTATTGGAATTAAATTTGTAGTACTTGTTTAGCAGTAACCAGTCAAGGAAAAATTCAGCTAGAAGATCGACATTGTTCTCCCTAAATGAAAT
The DNA here is from genome assembly GCF_964062635.1 of Pediococcus ethanolidurans. Lineage (NCBI taxonomy): Bacteria > Bacillati > Bacillota > Bacilli > Lactobacillales > Lactobacillaceae > Pediococcus > Pediococcus ethanolidurans. The sequence continues at coordinate 615,388 of NZ_OZ061250.1, read as the reverse complement.
AATTAAGCCGTCTTTAATTACATGTTCAAAATATGACGCGTTTTGAATCAATATACTTTTTTGTGTTTTTAATGGCTCTACAATACCAAAGTTAGTTAAATAGAAAAAATCATGAGTTATCTGATATCTTTCAAAATTATTTAATAAAGATACATTCTCGTACCTAGATAATTTGGAGAGCTTCCATAAAGATAGAAAATGAGTAGCATGCAAATCGTGACCATTAAGAATAATATTGAATGAACTAAATTCAAGTATATCTTCAAATGTATCCAATTTGGTTTTATTTTTTATGTTTAATGTGTGAGAAAAATAGTTGGTGAAAAATAACTGATATGTTGAATTTAAAGTAGGTATAGAATTTTCGACAACTTTTTTAATTGAACTAAATTGAGGATCAAATTTTTTATGTAGATTTATTGAATAATTCCAAGAATTTGAATCACAAATCAATTCTAATAAAATTAATTCACCTATGCTTTTTAAAGAGTTTTGAAATTCTTCCTCATTTGAATAAGATGTAACTAATTTTTCCACAAAAAATGACGAGTTTTTAAATAACCATTTACTCGTCATTTTGTCTATATATTCTAATGATCGAATCAATGTTGTATTACTATACCAATGCATATGTCATCAAATTTGGTTTGTCTTCATTTTTTTTACACCAAACTACAAGAGTCTTACTTTTTCCGGTTGTATGGTAAACAAATCCATTTTCCTTAAGAATGCCACCGAAACTATCAGATAAATTACTAAAGGATTTAATTTTCCCTAGTTTTCCTAAACTTCCTAAACTAAATTTCATGGTATCATCTCCTTCGTTGAATATATAATATAGCCCAAAAAATAAAAATGCAATCTTTTTTTAACGTTTTTTTAATCTTTTTATAATTGCCCGATTTACAATTCAAGTGCAACACCTGATCAACTAGACCAAAAATAGACAAAATAGGCCATGGAGACCTAAACTTAAAGTGACTAAACTCAAGAAAGGAGTCTCCATGACCCAAACCAAGAATAGCACTATGTCCGGTTATCAACAACTACAACCTGAAGAAAGAGGCATGATTCAAACCTTAAGTCGCCAAAATGTTACTGTTCGTGAAATTGCTAGAGAGCTTCACAGAAGCCCTAGTACGATTAGCCGTGAGTTACATCGCGGCACGGTTAAACAACGTGATACTAACTACTTATTCTTCACTAACTACTATGCTGATGCTGGTCAAGCTGTCTATGAAAAGCATCGTTCACACTGTCATTCAAAAGGCTTATTAAAGCCGTGTAAATACTTTTTTAATCTCTTAACCAAGACGCTAAAAAAGCACTTTAGATCAGCTGGTGTCGATGGATTCGTCCACCAATTTCAAGCCGACTATCCGCAATTCAAATGTCCTTCGGTTCCCACGGTTTATCGTTATATTGATCAAGGCCTGTTGAACCTTCGAAATAGTGATTTGCCCAAAAAACTTAGACGACGAGTTAAGGGCAAGCACAATCATGATCGCTATAATAAGAAGATATTAGGTACTTCGATCGAAGAACGTCCTGAAAGTGTCACCAAGCGCACAGCGTTTGGCGACTGGGAAGGTGATCTAGTTAAGGGAAAACGCGTGGCTTCTGAGCCTGCCCTGCTTACTTTAACGGAACGGGTGAGCCGCTTTGAAATAATCATAAAGATCCCAGATTATCACGCACAAACTTGCTTAGAGGCTCTTCAAAAAGTCATCAATCAACATCCAGATTGGTTTAAATCTATCACTTTTGATAATGGCAGTGAATTTTCAAAGCTTGCACAAGTTAAGGGTCCTAAAATTTACTTTGCACATCCGTTCTCGCCTTGGGAACGTGGTAGTAATGAGAATGCCAACGGGTTGATTCGGGAGTATATTCCTAAAGGAAAATCATTGAAGCAGTTTACTGAAACCCAAATTGCTCAAATCCAAAATGCCATCAACGACAAGCCCCGTAAGATCCTGCACTACCTGAGTGCTAAAGCATTCAGTAAAGCTTTTAGATCAGCTTCCTAGACCAATTTCTATTTTATTTAGTAAGTGTTGCACTTGATTTGACAATTCGGGTCTTTTTATAATTTTTGACGTTCTTATTATCATTTTTCTAACTTTCATCAATAAACGTATAATATCTATTAATCAGTTATACGATAATTGTTACGTTTTCTATAGAATAGTTTTTCATAGTTGATATTAAGATTTGTGTCATGATGGTAATTGGTCTCCATCAATGTAACCGCTAAAACTCGTGTGTTATAATAGGAATGCAATGTTTTTAAGCTTTTTGGCGAAAATAAGTTCGAATAGATTTAAATCAAAACGACTCTGTTAAGGAGGAAATAAGCTTTATGCAAAAGATTTTAATTGTTGACGATGAAAAACCAATTTCAGACATCGTAAAATTTAATTTAACTAAAGAAGGCTATGAAGTAATTACAGCCTATGATGGGGAGGAAGCCCTCGAAAAAGTTGAAGATGAGCAACCAGATTTAATCTTGCTCGATTTAATGCTTCCTAAAATTGATGGATTGGAAGTTGCTCGTCGTGTACGTGCTAAACACAGTATTCCAATTATCATGGTGACTGCTAAAGATTCTGAATTAGATAAGGTAGTTGGTCTAGAACTTGGTGCAGACGATTATGTCACCAAACCATTTTCTAATCGTGAACTGGTTGCCCGTGTAAAGGCTAACTTACGTCGTCAAGACCAGTTAGTAAACTCTGAACAAGAAAATAATGACATCAAGGTTGGCGATTTAGATATCAATCCAGATGCCTATGCTGTTTCTCGTCGTGGTGAACAACTGGATTTAACCCATCGTGAATTTGAGTTGCTGTATTATTTAGCACAGCATATGGGACAGGTTATGACCCGTGAGCACTTGTTACAAACGGTTTGGGGTTATGATTACTTTGGTGATGTCCGAACAGTTGATGTCACTGTCCGTCGTTTACGCGAAAAGATTGAAGAAAATCCAAGTAATCCAATTTACCTTGTTACGCGACGTGGAGTGGGATATTATTTACGGAATCCAGAAAATGAAAAATAATGGGAGCCATGTTTGGTTATGAACAAAAAAACCCGTTTCTACCAATCGATAAACTTTAAAATAGCCTTGGTATTCGCCTTGTTATTGATGATAACATTGGAAATTGTCGGGGTTATTTTTGTACGTCAGTTGGAACAACAAAATTTAAGGCAATTTAAAAACCAAATTCAATTGGGAACGTATGTTGATAATGAGATTTCGGAACAACTTGGAAAAAGCAATACTACTTCAGCAAATAAACAGATTCAACAAATTATTTCTGATGTGAATAATACGAATATTACAGAAATTCGTGTCATTGACAACAAAGGGACTGTTCGTGCTTCCAGTGATCTGAATGAGCAATCAATTGTGGGTCAAAAAACAACGGATCAGGCAATCAAAAACGTCATCTACAACTCACGTTCCTATCAGCAAGTTAATTACGATCAGGGAAATAATAATCGCTACTACATTTCAATTATTCCGTTAATTAGTACTAGCGGCAATTCTAATAGTGTGGTCGGAGCACTATATGTTCGCGCCAACTTGGAGAGCGTTTATTCAAATGTAAACAAGATTACGTTGATCTTCTTCGTGGCAGCTTCATTTGCGATCGTTGTTGGCTTACTGCTAGCAATTATTATTTCACGTGCGATTACCCGTCCAATTGAAGAAATGAAGAAGCAGACCATGCGAATTGCGCGTGGTGACTATTCTGGACATGTTCACGTCTATGGAAAAGATGAGTTGGGTCAGTTGGCCTCTGCGGTTAATAACTTGTCTGTACGTGTGGAAGAGGCCCAGGAGTCAACGGAATCTGAACAGCGACGTTTGGATAGCGTTTTGGCCCATATGACCGATGGTGTTATCGCCACTGATCGACGAGGACGAATTACAATTGTGAATGACATGGCGCTTGATTTCTTGAGTGCTGATGCTGAACATACAGCTGGCAAATTAATCTTGGATGTTTTAGATATTCGCACAACGTATACCCTGCGTGAATTGTTAGAAAATCAAGATGATATTGTGCTTGATTTTTCGACTAAAACTCAAGACTTAATTCTGCATGCTTCATTTGCCTTAATTCAACGAGAGTCTGGGTTTATTAGTGGTTTAGTTTGTGTGTTACATGATGTAACTGAACAACAAAAGATTGATCAAGATCGTAAACAATTCGTTTCTAATGTTTCGCATGAACTGCGAACACCATTAACGAGTTTAAAGAGCTATATTGAAGCCCTAACAGATGGTGCTTGGAAAGATCCTAAAGTGGCCCCACAGTTCTTGAAAGTAACTCAGGATGAAACAGATCGTATGATTCGAATGATTAATGATTTGCTGAGTTTGTCACGAATGGATTCAGGAACCGCTAAGCTTGATTTAGAATTAATTAATTTAAATGAATTATTCAATCATGTTTTGGATCGATTTGACATGATCTTGAAAACGGATGATAATCCTGATAAAAATTACACAATTAAACGTGAATTTACACGGCGTGATCTGTGGGTTGAAGTTGATACAGATAAATTCCAACAAGTATTGGATAACTTGATGAATAATGCGATTAAATACTCACCAGATGGTGGTCAGATTACTTGTCGTTTATTAGAGACACATAACCATGTGATTCTGAGCGTTTCAGACCAAGGTTTGGGAATTCCAAAGAAAGACCTTACCCACGTCTTTGATCGTTTCTACCGTGTGGACAAGGCACGTTCTCGTGCACAAGGCGGTACCGGTTTGGGATTGGCAATTTCAAAAGAAATTATTTCAATGCATGGTGGCCGAATCTGGGTTGATAGTAAGGAAGGCAGAGGATCTATATTCTATATTTCTCTTCCTTACGAACCCATAGATGAGGAGGATCAATGGGAATGAGAGGAATGCGAACAAGTCGAATACTAATTCATCTTGGCCTTATTTTAGTGGTCCTATTAAGTGTGGTATTATCATGGTTTATTTGGACAAATCCTGCGCGTTATGAAAAGACTAAGCAGCAATCCAGTCGTAATAGTACGGTTATTCAAAATGAACAGTCCAACAAGTCAATTGGTGATATCTACTTACCTACACAGGTCATTTATCATCAAACGGATACAAATACACATCTGATCAATAATACAAATGTGAGTCTAACTGATTCAATCCGCAGTGCGATTGAAAAGTGGCATTTACGAGGGGTAACAAGAGAGTCAGTTAATAGTCGTAAAGCTTATGAGAAACTGATTGCACGGGATGAAACGGTGATGCTAAAATACCCGGACAGTGTAACCAGTGGTATTTTGAATGATGCATTTGATCAAAAAACACAGTTTAGCGGCAAATTTTCACGAATAGTTTTTTCTGTGTCAAAACGAAATGAAGTTTACTTGTTAAATGATACCAACTATGCGATTTATAAAGTTCGTACAACTAATCAGAACTTGGCACAAATTAAAGAGCTATTAAGTGGAAATGTGCAACGATTTGCGGTGAAAGAAACGTTGATTAACCACCGTTTAATGACAAATTATGAAAATGAAGTTAAAGTTCCTGAATACAGCTATTTAGTTAATAAACAAACGGCTGCGTACTTTGTTTCAACGTTGATGGACAGTGATAATGCTTCTTCAGTAACGACAAAGGAACAAAAGGGCAAGACCATTTATAGTGATAGTAATTCAAAACGCATGACCATTAATAACAAGCGAGGCACCGTTTTTTATGAAGATTTAGCGGGACAGCAATCCTATCATGAAGGGACAAGTAAGGCATTATCACAAAGCTTTACAGTTCTCAAACGTATGGAAGTTCCGTTAGATAACATGCGTTATTATCGGTATGATTCTGAAAAAAATTCAGTAATCTACCGAAGTTATGTAGAAGGCTTTCCCATCTTCAATCAAACTGATTACGGGACAGTTGAAGTTCAGATAACCGGTGCTCGAACGAAACAGATTGATTTTTCCTTATACAGCTTACAAATTCCAGTTCCAACTGGAAAAGAACGCACAACTTTACCATCAACACAGACGATTTTAAATCAACTAGAGGCCACTGGTTATAAATTAAGCGATATTAATAATATTGAGATTGGTTATCAATGGACGGCCAACCCATCTAGTGATCTTGTGGTAAATTTAACGCCAACCTGGTATGTGAACTATAAGAATCAGTGGATTTCATATCAAAAATTGATTGAACAACAGCCATAAGGGGATGAGAACGCGTGGATTTCAAAAGAATTGAATTAATATTTTTAACAGCCTTTGCGGCACTGGATATCTTTTTAGTCATCTCCTTTTTTCAAAACAATTCTGATGTTCATTCAACTTCACAAGGAACAAGTCATAATACAACTATTTTGAAAGAAATGCGTGACGATTCGATTACGTTTGCAAAGCCGTCCAACAAAAAGGGTCAGGTATATTATATTTCTACTCAAACTTCCGGTAATAAAAAACTGAAAGAAAAAATGGAAGCTTTAAGTGCTCAGTCGGCTAAAATGGTTAGTGGTGAGATTATCAGTACATTTAATACGCCAATAACTATAGATAAACAGAATCCAGATAAAACATTGGATCAAGTTGTAAATGACAGTAATCAAATTGCCAATGGAAAACATTATAAATATGATGAAAAAACCTCGACAGCTAGCCAAATTATTTATACTCAAATTGTATCTGGTCAACGAATTTTCTCGAAATCTGGTCAAATTCGCTTTAAGTTAAATAGTAGTAATCAAGTAGTGGGTTACACCCAGGGGTATTTGACAGATGCTAATCCGCTTCGTGAAAAACAAGATACAATAAGCCAAGAACGTGCAATTATTTGGCTTTATCAGTATAATGAGGTGCCTAATGAGTCTGTGATTAAATGGGCACGTTTAGGATATACGAGATTATTAAGTATTCAAAAAGGGTCCGTTTATGTACCAACTTGGTATATTGCGGTCCATGGTAAAGGCAGTACAGCCCTTCAGTATTATCGAATTAATGCTTTCACTGGTGTAATTATGAAATACAATACACAGGTTGAATCAACTTCAAGTAGTAAGAATACTAGTTCAATCGAATCAAGCGGCAGTGAAAACGATGATAGTTTGTTGAGTCAGGCGGTTTCAAGTTCTAAACGCGCGGTTGAATCGAGCACACAAACTAGTGTGCGTGAAACAACTAGAAGAGCATACAGTAACAGTTCAGCCACTAGCTCTAGTACCAGTGCTAATGCAACCAGTTCAAGTGAAACAAGTAGTACAAGCAGTAGCTCAGCTTCATCTGAAGTTCAGTAAATGGTTAATTGAAGTTAAATATAGTTAGAATAAGGGGTAAGGAAATACATGAGTGATGACGACATGAAAATTAGTGTTTTGGCGAGTGGCAGTACTGGCAATGTGACCTATATTGAAACACCCCAACATAAAATGTTGGTGGATGCTGGCTTAAGTGGCAAGAAAATTGAAGGTCTCATGAATAGTATTGGTCGTGATTTAACTGACGTTGATTCACTTTTTCTTACCCATGAACATACTGACCATATCAAAGGTGCTGGTGTTTTGGCACGCCGGTATAATCTTGATTTATATGCTAATCAAGGAACTTGGCGTGCGATAGAACCTAAGATTGGTCCAATTCCAGAGGAAAAGAAAAACATTTTTGAAGTTGGCAAGACTAAAACCTTTGGAGATATTGATGTTGAAAGCTTTGCTGTGTCACATGATGCGGCTGAACCGCAGTTTTATGAATTTCATCACAATGGCAAGACGTTCGTCATTTTAACGGATACGGGTTATGTTTCTGAAAGAGTAGAAGGACAAATCGAAAATGCAGATGCTTATCTGTTTGAAGTAAATCATGATGTTGAAATGTTGCGTATGGGCGGCTACCCATGGCCGTTAAAACAACGAATTTTGAGTGATCATGGACATTTATCTAATGAAGATGGTGCCAACGCGTTAATGGACGTGATGGGCTACAATACGAAAAAGATTTTTCTCGGTCATCTAAGTTTGCACAATAATATGAAGGAACTTGCTCATTTAACGGTAGCTTCAATGATGAAAAATAAAGATTTAGCAGTTGGCCATGATTTTCAATTATTCGACACAGATCATGGAAAGGCAACGAATTTAACTGCAATTTAGAAAAAATTATTAAAATCATTCATATTTTCATCACAATTTACTGATATGATGAAAACAGTTACAATAAATAAGCTAAAGGGGGTTTAGCGATCATTTGATCGCGTATAGCTATGTTTAAAAACAAGAATATATGGGCAATTTTTATTACAGCGTTAGTTGCTGGTTTAATTGGTGGGGGAATTGCGTTCGGTGTTGGTAACTATCTAAGTAATCGGCAAGCCGAAACCGCAACTGCCGTTCCGAGTGGATCAAACAGTTCTGGAACAACAAAGACCAGCAATGTAAAGGTTAATGTCAGCAGTCAGTCTGAAAAGGCGTACAGCAGTATCAAGAATGCGGTTGTGACGGTTATTAACTTAAAGAAGGAAAGTTCAAGTTCAAGTAACAGCTTATACGGTTCAATTTTCGGTGAATCTTCATCAAGTTCTAGTTCCAATTCAAGTTCCAGCAAACTCGAAACCTATGCAGAGGGTTCCGGTGTTATTTATAAGAAGAGTGGCAATGCTGCTTATGTGGTGACAAACAATCATGTTATTTCCGGTTCCAATGCTGTTGAAATTATCATGAGTAATGGTAAGAAAGTTTCTGCTAAAGTTGTGGGTAAAGATTCTGTGACTGATTTAGCTGTTTTGAAGATTAATTCTTCGGTTGTTTCAACCGTCGCAAGTTTTGGTGATTCTAACAGTATTAAAGTTGGTGAAACAGCCTTAGCAATTGGCTCACCACTTGGTTCAGATTACGCAACTTCCTTGACACAAGGAATCATTTCTGCAAAGAAACGAACAGTTTCAACGACTAATGAATCTGGTCAAGAAACTGGCGAAGCGACAGTTATTCAAACAGATGCTGCAATCAACTCTGGTAACTCTGGTGGCCCATTAATTAACTTGGCTGGACAAGTTATCGGAATCAACTCAATGAAACTATCAAGCAGTTCTTCTGGTACAAGTGTTGAAGGAATGGGCTTTGCAATTCCTTCAAATGAAGTTGTGACGATTATCAATCAGTTAATTACTAAGGGTAAGATTGTCCGACCAGCGCTAGGAGCTTCGTTAATTGATTTAACGGATATTACAGCTAGTCAACAAAAATCAGTTCTTAAGTTACCATCAAGTGTCACTGAAGGTGCAGTAATTTATCAGACTTACGTAGGTTCACCAGCACGTAAAGCCGGTTTGAAGAAGTATGATGTTATAACTAAGTTAGATGGTACAAAGATTACAAGTGTTGCTACCTTAAGGGATAAGCTTTATAAGCTTAAGATTGGTGACAAGGTAACTATTGGTTGGTATCGTGGAAGCACGTACAAAACGGCCACTATTCATTTAACGGAAACAACAAGTACATTAAGTTCACAAGCAAAATAAGTTAAAATTAAATATTCTATGGAAGACGTCAGGCTTAAACCTGGCGTCTTTTTTAGGCATACTTAAAAGTTCAAAGTACCAAACGTTCTTAGTCCGGAGACGATTGATCTCGTGTCCACTATTACACATAAGGGCTGGTTTTCATGTCGAAAACTTCAATACTTCATACGATGTCGATTCTTGTTGTAAAAATCAGCAGCAAGAAATTCGCACCTCGTTTCAGACCAAATGAGCCACAGGACGGCAACCAGACTATTTTTTATAAGTTAAGTTGTTTACCATCAGTTATTGAAATAATTTTGATGCTCTCAACCTTCAGGCAATGACTAAACATGTTCCTTAATGCGAAAGTACAAGAGAAACATCTTTGTGTTGTTTTTTATTGTGGGTAGGAGGTGTAGAATTATACACAGAAAATGTATAAGAATTTCTAAAGATGGCAATTTTGCGTGTTTTTAGATTATTTTTAGAAATCCACTTTATTTTTTTGCTGAATTGTGGTTCCGAATGATTTTAAATATTCTAAAGTTTTTCTTAAGGAATAACGGGAATTTTAAAGAGGAAAGACGAACATTGCCCCCATCAGGAATTAATGATTGTTCAGATCAGAAATCAAGTGTGAAAAACATTTGTGGACAACTGTGGATAACTTTGTGAATAACCCAAATGACATTTTAGGGCAGTGACTTGAATCGGGTCGGCATAAGACTTGAAATGGGGTAAAAAGTTATCCACAGGTTGGGACGAAAGCTGTGGACTAAATTTGTTTCACAAAAATAAGAACGAGGTGGATGCCTAAATGGCGGTGTTCATAGCCTGTGGATACGAACATGTGTTACTGTTGAAAACAGTGGATAACTAAATTTTCTGTTGACAATTTGTGAATAGCTCATGTTGTGGTAAAGGAAATGTAGCATCTATATATAGAAATTTAAGTTATCAACCTGTGGATAACTTTGTGAATAACTTGTGTAAAGGAGTGTTTTTATGAACATCAAGTTTGTAGTGGTGGGAAAACTCAAAGAGAAGTATTTTAAGCAAGGAATTGCCGAATATGCAAAAAGGCTTAGTAAATTCTGTAAGTTTAGTATCGTTGAAGTCCCCGATGAGAAGGCTCCAGAATCTCTAAGTGACGCAGAGATGACTGAGGTCAAAGAAAAAGAGGGCCAACGAATACTAGATAAGATTAAAGAACGTGAGTATGTCTACAGTTTGGAGATCTTAGGTAAGGAACGATCATCAGAAGAGTTTGCTAAGGAGATTGATCAGTTAACAACGTACGGTCACTCTGATCTCACATTTGTGATTGGTGGGTCGTTAGGATTGAGCTCTGAAGTCATGAAACGGGCGAATGCGCACATTTCGTTTGGCCGTTTTACATTACCCCATCAACTTATGCGGTTAGTATTGGTTGAACAAGTGTATCGAGCGTTCATGATTAACGCAGGGAGTCCGTATCATAAGTAAAATAGGTTAGTCAGGTTGTGTTAACTGAAATTAGTTAAGACTAGTTCTGTTTCAGAGTGCGCCTAGAAGAAATGCAAGGAGGTTTGTGAATGTCACGGGCAGATTGGTTGAAAACAAAACGAATTGCCTTTTCGTTTTGGCAAAAGGAAGATTTAGCACTAGCTCAGCAATTGTGGGGAGATCCTCAAGTAACCCACTACATCAGTCAGAGTGGTTTTACAAAGCGCGATATCAAGCAGCGTTTGCAGATGGAAATTCAATCACAATCCGAAGATGCAGTTCAATATTGGCCAATATTTGAATTGAAGAATCATCAGTTAATTGGTTGCTGCGGATTGCATAAAGAGGGTTCCGTGTATGAATTGGGTTATCATCTGGTACCTGAAATGTGGCATCAAGGACTTGCGACGGAGGCCGTTCAAGCTGTACTAAAGTATGCCTTTCAAACGTTAAAGCTCAAAAAAATTACAGCGGGACATCATCCTGATAATTTAGCATCAGGAAATGTTCTGAAAAAATGTGGATTTCAGTATATTGGAACTGAATTTTATGCACCGACAGGATTGCAACATCCAACTTACGAACTGACGGTCCAAAATTTTAAACACTCAGCGAAGCATATCGGTAATCTTGGAAAATTAAAATGACTTTTTTCATGACAATGTGATTTTTACACAAGGATGTACCAAAAGTGATTTGAGTTTTATAAAATAGATCAAACGATACTATTTATTACTAGGCGACGATTAAAACAAGCAAATAAGCTCAATTCTCAAAAAGAATTGAGCTTATTTGTATGCAAGCACGGGGTTTTGTTCGAGAAAATTGTGAATCAATTAATGCTTCTATTCAAAATTAATCTTTTTTGTAACCAGCATAAAATTGGTAGATGGCAAGAACCACGTTAACCCAGTTCAAAATGATGAACCAAGTATTAAGTGATCCGTGGGCAGTTGTGGCGTAGAAAACCCAAAATCCTCCAATAATTGCGATTACATTGATCCAAGCGAAAACTTTTAGTAAGGATTGATTATCCATTTGTGCAAACATCCAAATAACGTTTACAACAAGCCAACAAACTAAGATCCAAAATGTCCAAGTATACATTTTTATTCACCTCATTCTTCCAAATTTGTTGATTGATGTTTCCTACTCAACTGCTAACAGAATAACCCCGTAGCGTTGAAATAAACATAAATAATATAATGCAAAATGTTCAGTTTTTGACATTTAGTCTATAATTGTTAGAAAGTGAATGATTCAAACTGAATTGATCATAGGGGGAAGTAAACGGTATGGTTGAGAAACGTAAATTTAAGACAGAACGAGATATTCAAACTACATTTTTGAATTTACTGCAACAAGAGCCTTTTTATAAAATCACGGTTGCCGAGATTTGTGAAAAGTCATTGACAGGACGGTCAACATTTTATAATCACTATGTTGATAAATATGATCTTCTTGGAAAAATGGTGACGGAGTACACGCAAATGTTTCAAGGCCTGATTCATGAACGCATTTCACAGTTGATGTCTGATCAAGGTAGCAAGGTTTTATTAGATGCTTATCAACAATTGGTGGCACATAAACATGCAATACTGACATTATTTGCTGTTCATGAAAAAGAAGGTGACCTTCAGGCAAGCTTTGAGACTGTTTTGCGAAAAGAATGGACAAACTATTTAGCAACTGTAGATCAACAATTTTCAGTTCCCCGAGACTTTATGATTTTTCTTGGTACGGATGTTGTGATGAGTTTTATTCGCTGGTCTTTAACGAATGAGCTAGATGAAAATATTGCCGTTTTTGTGGATCGCTTTAGAAAATCGATGTTTGAATAAATTATAAAAGAAGGTAAAGTACTTGATTACATATCGATTATTTAAACCAGCGGATGCCAATGATGTTGCCAAGGTGATTTCGAAGACACTGAGAGTTTCAAATCGAAAAGATTATTCACATGAATATATTGAAGCTGATATTAAAAGTATGAATGCGCAATTCTTCATAGATAAAGCAAAACAAACCCATTTTTATGTATTTTGTGATGCGGATCGAATTATTGGTACTGGTGCTATTGGGTCATATTGGGGAAGTACCACGGAATACAGTTTATTTGATATTTTTATTTTGCCTAATTTTCAACATCAAGGTATTGGTCGTTTAATCATTGAAATTTTAGAAAAAGATAGCTATTTTTTGAAAGCAACTCGAGTTGAAATCCCAGCCTCTATCACTGCATTACCTTTTTATCAACACATGGGTTATATGTTTAAAGATGGACAGCACAAGCCAGATAAGGAACAACTTTATCGATTAGAGAAATTCCCAAAGGCTAAATAAATTATAGAAAACAAATAACACGACTTTAAGTGAAAAACTTAGTCGTGTTATTTTGTATTTCTGTTCATAAACTCTTCATTACAATTACGAGTGGAAAAATAGTTGACCACAATTATTTGTGAGTTGATTAAACAAGGTGACGGTTTCTGTAACCGCAGAATCTGAAAAATCATGATTAGCAATGAAAGTTCGGATAAATGAAACCACAGTTGCTGCATAAAAGTTGGCGATGTATTTTTGATCTCGTTTTGATAAATGCCGATTTGCAAGCAGTTTACCGATCCATGATGAAAAAGTGTGATTTAGTTCGTCAATTGAATCCGCCCATATGAGCAGATTAAGTAGCTTAATATTTTGTTGCCAATAGGTTAGGGTAAGTCTGATAAAAGTAGAGCTGTCTATTGGCTGACGTTCTAAAGAATTAGTAAAGTCATTCATTTTAAACTGGAGTTGCACCAGCAAAGGGTCTTTGAGAGTCAAATAATTACGGTAAATCGTTGGTCGAGAAACGGCAGCCTTTTTTGCAAAATCAGCCACTGTCACCTCAATGAAGGGGTGACCTTCTTCCGCAAATTGGGATAGAGCCTTAATAATTTTATTGTGGGATACTGTTCGTCGTTTATCCATTTTGTGTGTCAGCTTTCTGTTTTTGTTTCATAAAATGATAGTTGTTATTGTTCACTAATTAAAGTAGGGCTATCCTTTATTATAACTTATGTGACAAAATGTAAAATAAAAGAGGCATTCATGATGAAGTTTGTACAAACAAAATTTGGAAAATTAGCGTACAGTGGCAAGTTAACAGGTAAACCAATTATAATTGCGGTACATGGTCTTGGCGGTTCAGCAGCTTATTTTCAGGCGATGATTCCTTATTTAACGCAGTATGACGTCCTCGCATTTAATTTGTTAGGAACGCCACTCTCAGATAATACTGAGGACAATGTCTACACTGTTGAAAAAGCGGCTATGTCACTTTGGGCTGCAATTGATACGTTAAACATAAAATCACCATTAATACTAATGGGCCATTCACTTGGTGGAAGTATTGTTGAAGCAATGCTAGCGCAGCGTGTGAATCAAGTACAAGCACTGGTGTTAATTAGCACGTCAACGGTCAGTCAGTATATTCATTTAAATCCGCTACTTAAACTGTTAGGATATCCAATTATTAGTCCTATTTTACAAAATATAATGAAACTAGCAAAACGTCCCCTTGCGTATCGTTCGTTATTGGATGCAACCAACGTATCTGATCCATCTTTTCTAATCGAACCGATGATCCAGAAAAAACGTCGTGTCATTAAACAAGAACTAACGCTGTTTGCACGTTATACAACGACGATGTCCATGGATAAACGCCTGTCAGTTTATAATAAAGTCCCAACTCTAGTGATTTTTGGTGATCATGATAAATTAGCCACCGATCAGGGACGGTTAAATGATCAGCAACGTTACAGTAAGTTATCGCAAGTTACCTTTGTAACAGTTCCAATGGCAAGTCATATTGTATTAGTGGAAAAACCGGCAGTAGTTAGTAAAATAGTGAATAAATTTTTAATCAGTGCTAAACAGCCAACAGAATGATCTTGAACGATTAGTTTTGTTCATTACTTTTTCTAAATTTTCTTAATCTTACTCGTATTTTCCCTCGTAAATGTTGCATCGCTAAATATTGTTGCCGGGCACGTTCCATCTTTTTGTATCTAACTGGATTCTTTTTATAAAATTCTTGATGAAAATTTTCTGCGGGCCAGAATTGAGTTGCAGGCAAAATTTGAGTTACAATGGGACGTTTATATTTACCGGATTTACTTAATACTTGTTTGGAGGCTTCTGCAATCTTTTGTTGTTGTGCATTTTCAACAAAGATAATTGGTCGATATTCATCCCCACGGTCGTTAATCTGACCTATATTATCAGTTGGATCGGTAATTTGCCAGTAAATATTTACTAAATCAGCATATTTTATCAGGCGAGTATCAAAGACAATTTCGACGGCTTCAACGTGTCCAGTTTTCTGACCGGTAACTTGTTCATAGGTTGGTTTATTAACATGACCGCCAGTATAACCAGACAATACGGAGATAATTCCCGGCCTGGTGTCAAAGGGCTCAACCATACACCAAAAGCAACCACCCGCAAATATTGCCCGTTCATAATATGGACTGCTTAAGTTTTGATGTTTTGCTACGTCAAATGCAGTTGCTTGTTTTGAATTGTTAGTTATTTTTGAATAAAAATCTGCCACATCAGGAGTCAGATTATCACGCCAGGCTAAAGGACGCAAAGTAACTTCGAGTTGATCAAGTTCTGTACTAAACTGTGCACCATTTTCAACCGCATTTTTCATTATCAGTAGTTGTTCGCGTTCCCAGTTTCTGGTTGCTGGGTTTAAAATTAAGTTGTAAACGTCACTAAGAATGTCCTGTTCATTGAAATTCATTTTGCGTCCTCCTTTCACTTTTCAAGAGCATTATGCAGGAATCAAAGCAGAATTGCATCTTTTTTGATTTGAAGTTCAAAACGTAATTAACTTAAAAAAAGTTAATTGTTTGTCGACCAGCTAACGTTTATTTATTCAGTAACTATGTGGATAGTAAAAGACCGTTCAAGAAGAACGGCCTTTACTGTGTTGCTTTATTAACTTAATTTCGATAAGAAGCTTTTTACTTCAAGGTAACTTTAACAACTTCTTCATCATTTTCGACTTGGCGAGCAAGGCCATCAAATTTCATATAACCTACAGCAGGCATATTTGTAATGATGACAATCATTGTGGTACCTTTACCTGCCTGATTGATTGCCTGTAAATCGGCAGTTGCAAGTACATCACCATGACGAACTTTTTGACCTTCAGAAACATTTACTGTAAATGGTTTTCCTTTAAGTTCAACAGTGTCTAATCCCATATGAACAAGAACTTCCAAACCATTATCAGTTTTAATACCAATTGCATGTTTTGTAGGGAAGACCGTTGCAATTTCACCATCAACAGGTGAAACAACATTACCATCTGATGGTTCAACAGCGTAGCCATCACCTAACATCTTTTGTGAAAATGTTGGATCGTTAACATCTTCAATTGCCAGTAATTGACCAGCAGTTGGCGTATAGAAGGTATCAACAGCACCAGAATTAACATCTTAACTTGCAGGAGCTGCTTGAGCTGGAGCAGCATTACCGGTAATTTTACCGACAGGAGCGCCTTCTTTATAAAGTTTTGTTAGTGCATCAGCAACAAATTGAACTTCAGTACCAATGACAATTTGTAAGTTAGCTTTATCTAAAACATTGATACCAACCGCACCAGCACCTTTAATGGCGCCCTTATTAATTGTGTCAGTATCTTTCAACTGTAATCGAAGACGAGTTGTACAGTTATCAATGGCCGTAATATTATCCTTGCCACCAATAGCAGTGTAAATCTTTTTAGCTTGAATACTGTATTTATCATCACTATCGTCAGTATCAATAGCCACATCGACACCTTCGTCTGCACCAGCTTCAACTGGTTCACGACCAGGTGTCATTAAATTGAACTTCTTAATGGCGAAGTTAAAGCCGAAGTAGTAAATAACAGCCATGACAAGTCCTTGAACTAATAACATGTAAGGCACGTTGGCAATTGGCATTCGTGAACTTAAAATGAAATCGACTAAACCAGCACTAAATGTAAATCCGGCTGTCCAGTGCATGAAGGCGGCAAAACCTAAAGATAAACCAGTGAAGACAGCATGAATTACATATAGAGGCCATGCAACGAACATGAAAGAGAATTCCAAAGGTTCAGTTACACCAGTAAAGAAAGAAGCAAAGGCACCGGCCATCATTAAAGAAGCGGTCTCCTTTTTTCGTTCAGGACGGGCATTACGATAAATGGCAAGTGCACCAGCAGGTAATCCGAACATCATAACAGGGAAGAAACCACCCATGTACATACCGGTAATTCCTTTAACACCCTGGTTAGCCCAGAATTTACCAATATCATTAATTCCGGCAACGTTGAACCAGAATACTGAGTTCAAAGCCTGGTGTAAACCAGTTGGAATTAATAGTCGGTTGAAGAACCCATACAATCCAGCACCAACTGCACCTAAACCAACGAAGAATTTACCAAAAGCAACAAGTGCTTCATATACCGGTGGCCAAACGAATAATAATGGCACGGTAACAAATAACATAACTAAAGCGGACATGATTGTAACTAATCGTTTACCGCTAAAGAATGATAGGGCCATCGGTAATTTGGTTTCGTGGAACCGATTATAGAGCGCAGCAGCAATTAATCCGGTAATAATACCGATAAAAACATTACCACTGAGAGCACTAAAAGATGGATCTACTTGAGTAACCTTGATATTTTTTAACAAGGCAACTGAAGCGGGTGCTAAAACAGAAACGGGAACAAAGTAAGCAACGACGCCGGCTAAAGCAGCAGCACCATCTTTGTCCTTTGACATACCAAGTGCAAGACCAACCGCAAATAAAAGGGCAAGTTGACCAAGAATAGCATTACCACCGGCCTGTAGGAATTGTGCCACGGCCCATTTTGCAGGTAACCAGTGACCAACACCAACCAATAACGCGGCGGCAGGTAAAACAGCAACGGGCAGTTGTAAAGAACGACCCATGCGTTGAAGATATGATTTCATACCTAAACTCCTCCTCAGAAAAATAGAAAAAATTATAAATCTATAATGCATTTTACATAATAAACCCTCAACAAGCGCTTACACAACCCGTGTAGCAGCTATACCAGTCAATATTGCATATGGTCTATACCGATTGAAAGAAGATATCAGTTACTTTATAGAGATTCAAATTTTATTGGTATAAAATTTGAAAAAATAACTGATGATGCTCTGAAATCATGAAAAGCACGCTAATTTGAAGTTTAAAAAGAAAGATAAGTGTGTTGCAACGAATGCTTATTTCGAAGATTTAAGGTAACTTGCGATATAATGGATTTTAACAACGAGATTTATGAAGTAAGGAGAATATATGATATTTATTGGAATTATGATCGTCATCTTTATTGCACTTGTAGTAGTTTGGTACATGCTTCAGAAACGAAGTAATGCAATTAAAAAGCAATTTACACTTGAACAAATAAGTGATGTAATGACTAAGGATAAAAATGTGGTTAAAACGGTCAAACAGGCTCGTTTTTTACAGGGAATTTCGTTTATTGCAGTTTTATTGATTCTATGGACTATTTTTGAAAACTATCCGAATAATTATTACGTAGTTTTGTTGGTTGTGATGCAGTTAACCACGACCGCACGACAATACTTCTTGTACTTGGCTTGGCAACGATGTGCATTTTTGATTAATGACGGAGAATAAATGTGTTCTGTTTATGCGGGTGCGTCACCGGATTTTATTTTGAATTTGAGTTAAGAATTAAGAATCTGAAGTTTTAAAAATGTTAATTTCAAAAATACCAAAAAGGCGAAACTGGACGGGCGCGGCTCCTTGTCAAGTAGACAGTCAAATAATTAAAATCTTATGCATTTTTTTGAACGGCATGATTCCGGTATTCTTCCGGAGTCATGCCGTTTAGTGTTAGTTGGCGTCGTTCCGTATTATGCCATGCAATGTACGTCTTGATGATGCCGACAAGTTCGATTTCTGAAAGAGGTGCTTTGAAAGCCAATTCTTCTGTTTTCAACTGGCTCCAAAAACACTCCATTGCACTGTTATCACCTGGTGTTCCTGGGCGAGACATGCTGTGCACGATGCCTTCTCCGGATAACAGGGTGTTATAACTACCAGAAGTGTAAGCCGAGCCTTGATCGGAATGAAGAAATTGAGGCTTCACACCGTGGTTTGCTTTCAAGGCTTGCGTGATCGTTTCTGATACTAACTGCGTTGTCTCTGTGCTCGCTACACACCAGGCAATAATGCTGTGATCATAAAGATCTTTGATAGCGCTCAAACGTAATCGTTGTTTCTTACCTGGTCCGAATCTTAGCTCGCTACAATCAGTTACCCAAGTCATGTTTGGTTGCTCAGGAGCGAAATCGTGGCTGCCGTCTTCATGAAGTAATTTATTGGCGAGAATATACTCCTTCTTTTCTGCTTTACGATCGCGTTTGGCCACACGAATCGATGATTGAATACCGTTACGACGCATAATGCGCCGCACACGTCCTTGACTGATATGATAAGGTGTTTCCTTATTAAGATACATAGTCATCGTACGAACACCATAAATATAATTTTTTGACTCTTCACGTGCGATGATATAGGCCAAAATTGCTTTATTTTCGAGTTCTTGCGCTGTAACCTTGCGGTGAGTCCACTTGTAGTATGCAGCACGAGATACACCAACATATTGGCACATGAAACTAACCCCATACACTTGATTTGTGTCTGGGTTTATTTTTTTGGTAAGTGCTTGAACCGTGAGGTACTTTTCTTCTGTAGGGCATCCATCCTTTCGAACTCTTGGAGTTTTTTTAGCACAGCGACCTCTGTGGAGATATTGGCTAACCGTGCCTTGAGACGCTTGATCTCTAAATCTTTTAGTTCCAGTTCAGTCAACTGACCAGTATCTTCCTTGGCCTTACCGCGGCGGTCTGCGAGTGCGTCGGGACCACCTTGCTTGAACTTTTTGACCCAAGCATACGCTTGGCCATAGGACACGTTAAAATGAGTAGTCGCGGCAACATAGTTCATCTCGTTGGCAATGATCCATTGTGCGATCTCGATACGTTCGACCTGTTCTGTCTTTCTGCCATCTTTCATTGGGATAGTCCTCCTAGTGGTTGTGAGTACTTTACCACTAGTATACCGTTTGACCCACTGGTAGATGACAGAACTATTGGGAATATGGTATTGTCGCGCAAGTTGAGGATATGATGTTCCACCCGCTAGATAGGCCTGAATCACCTCCATCATGAACCCCTTTGAATACGTTTGTTGTTGGTGTCGCCTTTGTAACGCCGCTACGCCACCTGCATCATAGCGTTCCACCCACTGAGCTATTTGCGAGGAGTGGACATCGTACTTCTTTCCAATGGCCCTGGCTGCCATTCCCTCCTTTATTAAATTAATATAGAAGAGTTTCTCTTCCACACTATATCTTGAACCCTTTCGACCCATAAAAAATACTCCTTCCTCAGCAGACAAGTTTTAATTATTTGCTTGTCTACCTTGGTAGGAGTATATCCACGAGAAAATTTTCTAGTTCGTCTTTTTTTGTGTCTATGTTGACTATAACGAAACTAAATGTGAAACTGTGGTTGTTTGTAAGATAAATGATGTTGCTGAACTAAAAATATGGGGGAGTAACAAACATTGACTAAAATAACTAAAAAAATAGGTATGGTTTGTTTAGCAGTTATCATTATTATGGCTGCTTTACTGGATATTTATGTACATAATCATCAAACAAAAATAGCAAGTAACTACCAACAAACCAATATTCCTACGGTGTTTCTGCATGGCTTTGGCAGCAATTATCATGCCGAGCAACACATGGTGAGAGCCATAAAAAAGGCGCATGCGACGAACGGTGTTATTCGCGCCGAAGTCTCCAAAACAGGCAAGGCAACACTCGTAGGACATCTGCGTAAAAATGCGGTTAACCCGATTGTGATGATAAATTATCAAAATAATCACGAACGTAGCTACCGCACAGATGGCAAATGGTTACGAAACGTTTTGCAAAAGTTGCAAAAGACCTACCATTTTAAAAAGTTCAACACAGTTTCACATTCAGTCGGCAATGAGGCGGTCATGTATTATATGGCTGATTTTGCACCACAAAACAAGAAATTACCGCAATTAAATAAAGAAGTTAATATTGCGGGTCACTTTGCGGGAATTCGGGGGTACGACGCGATCAAAGGCAATACTTTGAATGCACAGGGGAAACCAAAATATATGATTTCAACGTATCGTGCTTTGTTAAAATTACGCAAAACTTATCCGCAAAGCGTCGCGGTTTTAAACATTTATGGAAATATTGGTGACCGTAGTGATGGGACGGTCCAAAATTATTCCTCCAAGTCACTACGTTATCTGGTCCAAGAGCGGGCTAAGTCTTATCAAGAGTTAGAAATGAAAGGTAGGCTGGCCCAACATAGTAAGCTCCATTCTAGTCCCAAAGTAGATCAAGCCATTTTGAAATTTTTGTGGGAAGAATAACACAATAAAAAATCGGATAATAAGGAAATTAGATTAGTTAGTGTGCTAATCTGGATAGCTTCCTTGTTATCCGGTTTTATTATTTTACATAGGCAGTTCTAAAATCCATGGCTCCGTTAAACTTGTTGTAAACAACGCCATGCAAGTTAGAGTTGACCAACAGACGTGAACGACTTTCGTATAATGGTGTGACACCTTGATCTTTAGTAGCTGTTTTTGCAGCTTTAACAAGATCTTGATAGCGATTTGAATTGTTCATAGCATCCTTACCATCAGCATTGTTCATGGCCGTATCGTAAGTTTTACTTTGGTAGTGACCCATGTTTGAGTTACTGTTTGAAGTTAAAATGGTCAGTACTTGGCTAGGATCCGCAAAGTCCATCCCCCAGCTTGTTAAGTTAAGTTGAAAATCTCCTTGAGAAACCTTTGTTAACATAGATGGAAATGGCATCGTGCGCACATTCACCTTCAAGTTCTTTAAATGATTCATTAGCTGCCCTTGAATATAGGTGGCAGTTTGTTGACTGGTATCATCATTTGCACAGGTGATGGTCAAGGTTAGCTGTTTTGTGCCCAATTGTTTTTGGGCGGTCTGATACAATGTCTTGGCCTTTGCAATGTTAGTAGTCATTTCACTTGGTGTTTGGGCGTTGTCAACAAAATCTTTGCCCGTTTTCGGATTCTTTAACATATCACGGACACCAAAAGTCTTGGCAGCAATTGAGCCATTTTCAAGAATCTTTGTAACTAGTTGTTGGCGATTAATAGTTAGTGAAATTGCAGTTCGTAAATCTTTGTTGGCAGCTGTTTTGTCCTTTTCATTATACTGAATAAACCCAACACGACCAGCCGACAAAGTTTTTAATTCAGGATTATTTTTGTTTTGAACGCTTTGTTCGCCAGCCAATGTAACCATGTCAAGTTTGTGCGATTGATAGAGATTATAAGCAGTAGATAACGTTTTAATCACTTGATAATTGATCTTGTTGAGTTTGACAACCTTGTGATCGCGATAAGTTGAATTTTTAACTAACGTCCATTTATCATTGGTTCCAGTCCAGCCTGTTAGCGTGAAAGGACCATTATAAACAGTTGTTTTAGCGGTTGTGCCGTATTTACTGCCATACTTTTCGACTGCTTTTTGGCTAATTGGATAAAAGGTAATGCCTGCTAATAGTTTCTTGAAGTAAGGAACAGGTTTACTTAATGTGACCTTTAATTGATATTTACCAGTTGCTTTGACACCTAATGTGCTAGGGGCCTTTTTGCCGACCATAATAGCATCTGCATTTTTAATGCTGGTAAACAAATAAGTAAACTCAGATTTTGTTTTAGGGTTCAAAGTTCGTTCCCAAGAATAAACAAAATCTTGCGCAGTTACTTTTTGACCATCGCTCCAGCGACCGTTGTGTTTTAAATTAATTGTGTAAAGCTTACCGTGATTAGAGATGGTTGTTTTGGCCGCTAAAGCATTGATGGGCTGACTATTCTTGTTCAAACGATACAAGCCTTCATCGACTTGACTTAGTTGAGCGCTTGAAACACCATCGGTTATTTTTGAGGCATCCAAACTTGTTAAATTGGTTGCTTCATACAAACTGATTTTTTGTTCTGGTGCTGATTTAGTTTGTTTTGAATTGGCGTGAACGCCAAAACTAACGCCGCCGATAAGAATAATTCCTGCAATGATTAAAGCTTTTTTGTTTGTAAAGATACTCATGATTTAATTCCTCCAAATAAGTTGCATGATTTGTTTTGAAATTGATCAATGAGTTTTGCCATCGTTTTTGTAACATGTGTTTCACCCCGTTTTAGAAATCAAAAAACCGTCCCTAACAGCCAATGTGTTAAGGACGGTTTCCCGCGGTGCCACCTCAATTGGGTCCATTTTAGATTCGCGAAAAGTCTAAAGATGCACCCCTACTTTATAGAGAACTAACATTCTCCTGACAACTGACGTATGTCTGACGTCTTTTCGTACTTTCGAAATTTCGGAAAAGCCCTCGGTGGTCCATTTAATTACTTGCGTTCGGCCATAACTTTCAGCAACGATGGCTCTCTTTGCGTGCACGGTAATCTTGATCTCCACTTCATCGGTTTTTAAGGACGATTTTAAGTTGCTATTAGCATACAGCAGGTATGAAGAGATTGTCAACCAGAAAAAAATAAACACTATAAATATAAATTAAATATAAATTGAAAAGGACGCAATGATATTTAGAAGACTTTGAGCCTTCGAAACGGTTATAATTTAAATTAAAAGTAAATCACGAGAGGAGAAGTCATGAAACATATTGTTGCTGGAATCATTGCACATGTTGATGCAGGGAAAACGACACTCTCAGAAGCTATGTTGTATCGGACGGGAGCCTTGCGGAAGCTAGGACGTGTCGATAACGGCGATGCTTTCTTGGATACAGATGATCTTGAAAAACAACATGGAATCACAATTTTTTCACATCAGGCTAATCTCAAATATCACGATCTTAGTTTAACTTTATTAGATACGCCTGGACACGTGGATTTTGCTGCTCAAACGGAACAAGTTTTAAGTGTGCTTGACTATGCTATTTTAGTCATTTCTGCGACGGATGGTGTTCAAAGTTATACCCGAACACTTTGGCAATTACTCAAACGATATCAAGTGCCAACTTTTATTTTTGTGAATAAGATGGATGCCAATGGTGTTGATAGAAACCAGGTTTTAAAGCAACTACAAATGGGGCTTGCAGAGGGATGCATTGATTTTGATAACGACACGGAAACACAAACTGATATTCCTGAAAATAGCTATGAAGAAATTGCCATGCAAAACGATACGGTTCTTGAACAATTTTTGAATTCTGGAAAACTTAGCGATGATACCGTTCGAGAAATGATTATCAATCGTGAAATTTTTCCTTGTTATTTTGGTGCGGCCTTAAAATTAACTGGTGTGGAACACTTATTGGCCGGTTTGGAACAATGGACTTGTGAAAGAATTAGTAAATCAAACGAGTTTGGTGCACGAATATTTAAAATTTCTCATGATGAAAAAAATGAACGATTAACTTGGCTACGGGTGACTAGTGGTACTCTGCGTACCAAAGCTGTCTTGTTAAATGAGCAAAAAGTAAATCAGCTTCGTGTCTATGACGGCGTAAAATACGCTGTTTTGCCAGAAGTTGAAGTTGGTGGTATTTCTGCAGTTACGGGATTAACAGAAACGCATCCGGGACAGGGACTGGGAAATGAGCCGGGCGGCAAGCCATCCGCTATTCAACCGGTACTTAATTATGCACTTGATCCAAAAGGTAATGATATTCATGCTTGTTTGACGGCACTTCGTCAGCTTGAAGATGAGGATCCTCAATTACATGTGACGTGGTCAAATCATCTTCAAGAAATTCGTGTGCAAATTATGGGTGAAATTCAGCTAGAAATTCTGCAACAAATTTTGGCAGAGCGTTTTAATTTGAATGTTGAATTTGGGGAAGGCAGTATTTTATACAAGGAAACAATTACGAAAGCTGTTGAGGGAGTGGGCCATTTTGAACCGCTTCGCCACTATGCTGAAGTTCATTTGTTGTTGCAACCAGCTCCTAAAGGTAGTGGTTTGACCTTTGATTCAAACTGCGGAGTTGACGTACTTGGTAAAAATTGGCAACATCAAGTTTTAACCAACTTACGAGCAAAGGAACATTTAGGTGTTTTGATTGGCGCACCAATTACAGATATAAAGATTACGTTGGTTGGTGGTAAAGCTAGCATTGTGCATTCCGTGGGTGGTGATTTTCGTGAAGCTACTTGGCGTGCAGTTCGCCAGGGGTTAATGATGTTGAAAGCGCGAGGTGCTTGTCAGCTTTTGGAGCCTTGGTATCGATTCAGTTTAACAATTGATCAAACTCAGGTTGGCAGAGCAATGAATGATATTCAACGGATGAGTGGAACTTTCGAAACACCAAAAGATAGTGGAACTGAAATGATAACGTTGACTGGAACTGCGCCTGTTTCAGAAATGCAAGGTTATATGCAAGAAGTGCGGGCATACACACATGGACAAGGGCAACTGGAGTGTGTTGTTGACGGTTATCAGCCGTGTCATAATGCAGAAAAAATCGTCTCGAAACTGAAGTACAATCCAACTTCAGATCTAGAGAATACACCAGATTCTGTTTTCTGTGCACACGGAGCTGGCTATCCAGTTCCTTGGAATAAGGTGCCAAGGATGGCGCATGTTGAATATACGTATTCACAAGAAGATTTACCAAAGCTGACAAATTAAACTAAAGGATTGTTTTTAAAAATTTGGTATGATTGAACTGTAAATAAGTGTTACTCGTGGAGTTTATGGGTTAAATTTGACGAGAGAGTGAGTATCTTTTTTAATATCCATTTTCACGTATAATGAGTAGTAAATAGACACTCAATGGAGGATAGCTTGTGGCCAAAACTAGTAGAATTATGGCATTTTGGGATAGTTTCCAAAATTCATCAGAATATAAAATTATTAATAATTATCCGCAATGGCTTGTTCAAGAGACAGTTCAATACTTTGATAAAATGATGGCTAAAATTTATCCGGGATCGTTTCGTACTTGAAATGAAGACAAACTATTAGATGTTTTATACACGATGTTTGATCAGGCTGCTGCTGATGCAGATTCCGATACAGAGCAAATTTTTTTGGATAAGTTTTGACATTATTAGCGAACTACTGAGATACTTAGCGGATACCAATAAGATCGGAATTAATAAACGAAATTTAGAAGAAATGTTTGTCGAATTTCAAGAATATACTGATGCGGACGATCCAGATGAAGAAATTAAGGAAATGTACACAGGCGAACTCCGTCATGTAAGTACTGATTCTTGGCTACCAGAATGGAAAGAGTATATTGCGATTAATATTGAACGCTATACTCGTGAATGGGTGAATTCACTGCGGGCAGTTATAAGAAGATACATTAAACGGCATCCTGATGAAAAGGTGGCAGTTTTTAATCTGTTCTATAAAGGTCATAATATGTAAAAGCGCTGCATTTCGCTCAATTTGCGGTTAATGGAAAAGAAAAATACCGATACTAAGCTGTTAGCTGCGGTAATATTGTTCGATTGAACTACTGATAAGTTCTTTATTCAAAAGGCACTTGGATGGGCCCTTCGCCAGTATAGTAAAACAGATCCAGCGTGGACGGTTGAATTTCCAAATACCCATCAATTGAGTAACTTGGTTGTGAGAGAATCATCAAAATATATTTAGGTTTAAACCAAAAAAATAAGCATCTTCCCGTTAAGGAAAATGCCTAAGTAAAAGACTATTCAATTTCTTCGCTAGTTGATTCTTGTACTGCTTTAGCTTTATCGGTTACTGATTGCATTTTACCTAATACAGCGCGAGCAATTGGCCCAACGATGAGCAATTGAAGTGGTAAAGCAACGATTATATTAAAACCCCAAGCATGAATGTAACTTGTTAAACTTACATTGTGAGACATGATGATGCCAAAAAGAGACATGCATGTGACCATTCCGAGAACCATCATTACTGAGATGGTAATCCCGATGAGGACAACATTTCTCTTCATATAATCATTGATAATGTATTTAAATGCAAGTTTCTTGGCGATTGGTCCTACAACTAACAAATCCAAAATGATGGCAACGAGTAACCCACCTGGATATTCTGAGAGGGAATTCATCATGAATCCCTTGGTGAATCCTTGAACTAGCATAACATTATAGCAAACCATCACAAAGACCATTAATCCAGCCATGATGGCAGTAAAAACAACTTCTTCTTTTAAATTTCTTGGCATCTTATTTCTCCTTCGTGTTTTGAGCAGCATTAGTTAGTATACCGGGAAATGAAGGAGCTTCGTAAGTTACGTTTGTGTGACGATTTTGTAAGGGGTTGCGGGAAAAATAAAGAAATGAGGTAACACATGAAAATTAGAATTATTGGTCCCGTTGGCAGCGGTAAAACACAGCTGGCAAAGCAACTAAGTTTAAGATATAACATTCCGGTAACTTCAGTGGACGACCTTAACTGGAAAAGAAGTCCACAGGGAGACGTTCATCGTACACCTGAAGAACGAGCAACTTTACTAAAACTAGTTTTGAAACAAAATGACTGGATTATTGAAGGTGTTCAGTATCGTTACGGGCAAGAATCATTTACCGATGCAGATGTGATTTATTTTAAGGATATTTCGCATTTACGTAACCTGTATTATTTAGTGAAACGGTATTTAAAAAATCGAATAATAAGAGGACCGCAGCAATATAGTCATTTGCGATTATTTATAAAATGGGAGCACAACTTTCGTGTGAAAGAACGGGTAGAAATAATGACATTATTAAAGCCATATACCGACAAAACAATCGTGTTAAAGAAATAAAAGAATTTATATCATCACGTTAGATGCTAATGTGATTTTTTAATTTAATTTTTCTAAAGCGGCAATCATATTCAGGAGTACAATGAATTTAGTAATACTATCTTACATAAGAGGGACTGATTTTGATGAAAATTAAAGAAGGCTACATGCCGTTTCATGGCTACAAAACGTACTATCGTATCGTTGGTGAACCAAGTAAAGATAAGGCACCATTATTGCTAATTCATGGTGGACCCGGTTCTTCACACAATTATTTTGAATTATTAGATGATTACGCCAAAACTGGTCGTCAACTCATTATGTACGATCAAGTGGGCTGCGGAAAATCCTCACTTCCAGAAGACGAGGGTGTTTATGTTAAAGAAACTTGGGCAGAAGAATTGGTTGCTTTACGTAAGTATCTCCATTTAGATGAAGTTCATATGTTGGGTCAGTCATGGGGCGGCATGCTGGAAATGTATTACTTAACTAGCTATGATCAAACTGGTGTTAAGAGTGTCATGATTGATGGCTCACCAGCTTCCATTAAACTTTGGACGCAAGAGCAACATCGCTTGATTTCTTACTTGAGCTATGAAGATCGTGCGGCTATTGCGGAAGCAGAACGAACGGGAAACTTCAGTGGTCCTAAGTACTTAGCTGCGAACGATCGTTACATGGAACGTTATTGCTGGGATGATCCCGATGAGAATTCACCTGAACCATTACGTCGTGAAACGAACGGAAAACGCGCAAGTTTAATTGCTGAAGGACCCAATGAGTTTACTGAAAATGGCACCATTAGTGATTTTGAAGTTACTAATGATCTTAAAAAAATTCACGTACCAGTACTGGTTACAAACGGAACGGACGATTTGTGTACACCATTGATTGCCAAATCTGTTTATGATCATATTCCAGGTGCTAAATGGCATTTATTTGCCAACAGTCGTCATTTAGCCTTGTTGGATCAGCATGATGAATTTATTAGTGTGTTGGACAAGTGGCTGGCAGAAAACGACTAAATTAAATATTTTTGAAGCTATCATGCAGAACTAGCTCTGATTGTTCTCTAGCGAAAAGCATATTAAAAATCGTTATTTTTTAATATGCTTTTTATATTTAGAAAATAGCTATCACGTTTCATGTACAATTTAATATTTAATGTCAATCATTTCGGTGGTTAAGACATTCAAACTAGGCTAAACTGAAAAGCAAAAGATGACGAGGAGATCATGTAATGATTATTAATCCGACCAAAAAAGCCTTACCAATCTTCAACAAATTAGTTAAGACCAAAGATGCTAATGCAGCCAAACGATTCGCAATAGCTAATCCATTTTTTTCTTGGCATGCCAATTACTATTCGTTAAACCGTAAAAAAGTTGTCATATTGGTGAATGATTTAACCTATGCTACGGTTATTTTGTATGATATAAACGCAAAGAATAAATCAAAATTGAATCAGTTTATTGAAGAGGGTATTCAAGAAGCGTTTGTAATGACAGGGATTAGTCATGAAAATATTGATGCTTATTTTAAGATAGCTGGTAGTATTGAAGTTAATGCCGGCTTTAATCGCCAAGTAACCGGTGCAATGACCAATTTGGTTTTAATGCTTCAACATTCAAATACGAGGTATTTAAACAAGTTAATTCAAACTAAACTAATGAATTGGTTAATGCAAGTTCCATTTAGACAAAAAAATTATATTTTTGCTAAAAAGGCGATTAAAAAGGCTTTTCAAACTAATTTGAGTATTGCAAAAAGTACTCCTGAATTGCCAAAAGATACCTATGAAGTCAACAAGACTTGGACGGATTACCATCAATGGGACAAGCACGAAAACGACCAAACATTATTTACAAGCGATGGCACGAAATATGAACAAGTGAGAGCTGAAATACAAGAAAACAACAAGTTATTGTTGGCAGAATTTCAAAACTATTTAACCAAGGTTCAAGGACTAAGCAAGAAGGTTATCACTAAACATGTCAATAATGCAGAATTTTTTATCGATGAATTCCTAACTTATTACACGATCTTGACACCGTTAAAGGCTTCCAACTATGCTATGGAATACTTCTCGGATTGGTTTCCTCGCAAAGCTGCTTATTCGGTGACAGAACTTAAGTCTAATGCTACTTCAATCAAGAAATTCTTTAAGTTCATGGAGATTGCTGGCGAGATTAGTCAGAGTAATGTTGAAATAGCTAGGCAAGGCATAAAAGAGGGAACGGAATTAGGCATTGAGTATTTTCAAATGCTCGATAATATGGAAGATGAATGGTAATGAGTCACTTTTAACAGAATAATTATCACCATTTATTCTCAAAATTAAGTAAATTTACAAACTAAATAGCAGGCACATAAAAGGCTTCAATAAAGTTAGAAAAGAATTTGACTTTATTGAAGCCTTCTATTGTAGAAGCATTGTATTGATAAATTTTAATTGATGGCCATTGTTTACCGAACCACTGTGACAATAATAGATGCATATTTAGCCATATAAGCTGCTTGACTCCCTAAATGTCTGGAAAGACCTTTTTTTGCCTTGGAGCCAATTACCAATAGATCAGGTTTTACGTGAGGAATCACGTCTTTAACAATGGTTTCACCGGGCTCACCTTCCGCAACAAGTACTGTTGCTTTCTTAACACCAGCATCGATAGCCTGTTGTTTATATGTCTGAACGTGTTTTTCTAAATCATCGCGTTTACCATGTACAAAGTCTTTATTTAGTGCTTCATACACATTCATATCACCAGTTTCTAGAACAGACACAATAATTAATTCAGAATTGTTTTGATTTGCTAAATGAATGGCATATTTGAATGCTAAAATGGCATCTTCAGAGTCATCTACACCAACTAAGATATGTTTAAATTCATTCATGATTAGCTTCCTCGTTTCTTTTTCTAATGAGTAGATCTTGTTCTGTATACTTTTTATTGCTTCTACGTAAATCAAAAATGGTCCAGGCTAATAATGTGATTACAGCAAGTATAAGTACATAGGCAATATTATCAGCGATTGATAACTGGTTCCTGGAGGCATTGTTACCAAAAATGCTTTCAATTTGTCCTGGAAGTCCGATTAAATTTAAATAAGTTAAACCAATAACTGAAATCCAACCTAAAACTTTAATCCATAGTGTATTTTTAAATCTTTCTCCCATTTCAGAACTACTATCAGTCATCATTAATAAAGGTAACATAGAAAATGGTAAAGCAAATGCTAGAAAAACTTGTGAATTATTCATGAGATCGTTCAAAGCGGTATGTTCGGCAATTGCACTTTTGCCACTTGTTAGCATGACACATATTAAAACCGGAATTACGGAAATTAATCGGGTAACTAAGCGACGAAGCCAAAGTGGCATTCGCATATGTACGAAACCTTCCATAATAACCTGACCAGTAAGCGTTCCAGTAATGGTCGAATTTTGTCCGGATGCTAAAAGAGCTACAGCAAATAATACTGATAAGACACCAGATTTTGCAACACTAATTAAAACACCATTGCTTAACATGGATGTGTCAGATAAAGCCTTAAATAATCCAAAGAATGAAGGATCTTTAACTGCTCCGGTTTTGAAAACAGCGACACCCATTATTAACAATAAGGCGTTAACGAAAAAGGCGGCAGTGAGTTGAATATTTGAGTCTAATGCTGAAAATTTAACTGTTTGTGCAACTGACTCTTCATCGTTGTGATCTATTTCACGTGTTTGAGAAATGGCAGAATGGAGATATAAATTATGGGGCATAACAGTTGCACCAATAATTCCTAAAGCACCTGATAGTGGAGTCTGGCCACCAATACTTGGTGAGCTGGAAAATGTTTCTCCATTAGGAACTAATCCAGCAAAAACTCCACCCCAATTAGGATTAGAGAGTGCAACTTGATAAACAAAAACAAGCAAGATTACTAGAATTAAACAAACAACAATCGCTTCGATTTTTCTAAAGCCAATTTTGGTTAATAAAAGTAATAATAAAACATCAAAAACAGTAATGAAAACGGAAATAACTAAAGGAATATGGAATAAAAGATATAATGCAATGGCAGCACCGATAACTTCAGCAATATCGGTTGCCATGATAGCAAGTTCGGTTAAAATCCATAAAACAATTCCTAACGATTTACTTGTTCTAGCTCTAATGGCCTGGGCAAGATCCATCTGACTCACGATACCAAGTTTAGCCGCCATGTATTGTAATAACATCGCGATCAAACTTGACATCAAGATAACAGACATTAAAAGATATTGAAAATTTTGTCCTCCAGTAATTGAAGTTGACTAATTACCAGGATCCATATAGCCAACAGCTACTAATGCACCAGGACCGGAATAAGCAAACAATGTTCGCCAAAATCCTTTTCCTTTTGGTACGGCAACAGTTCCATTTATTTCTTCTAATGAAGGGCCATTGGCGTATTCAATAAGTCTATGTTTACGTGGCCCATTCTTTTTACTATCGCTCATTTAAATTCCTCCCTCGTTAAAAAATATGAGCAACACCATTGTACAGCAAAACAATGTATATTAAAATGTTTTTTAGGGATGCCTAGAAAATATGAATGGTAGGGTGGTATTTTGAGAAAAAGTGCTTCGATTTATCTAAAAACTATTTTTGAAGCCAGTTATGTTAAAAAAAGTACCAATAATAAACAACTAGCTCAATTGTTAAAAATTGCACCTGGTTCGATAACTGGAGAAATTGCGTATATGGAAAAGGCAGGATTGGTGAAAAGAAAAAGATATGTAAGCATTTGGTTAAGCAGGGAAGGAATGGAAAAAGCTAATTATATAATATATAAGTATCGTCTTTGTGAGATCTGGTTAGATCATATTTTGCATATACCTTTACCTATAATTCCTGAACAAGCCTGGTTAATGTCTGCAATGAATAATGAGGATATTATAAAAAAGCTAAATGTTTATTTAGGAATGCCAAAATTTAGTCCCTTTGGCGGACCTTTGAGACCAGAATATCAAAAAGAAAAATTACAGGTACTAACAGAAGTGAAAAAAGATCAGTGGGTAGTAATTAGGCAATATTTGGATAAGAAAAATATAATTAAATATATGCAATATATTGATTTTAAAATTGGGAAAAAAGTAAAATTGGTAGATAAAAAGGATGATTTGGAAATTATAGTTATGCAAGATTTAAATAACCATCAGTATTTAGTTAATGGTAATATTGCTCAGTTTATTTATGTGGCGGCTGTTAATTAAAAATTTAATCAAGTCAAAACATAGAAGCCTTTTGAGCAGCTTGTAGTTGCGACCCAAAAGGCTTCTGTGTTTAATTAAACGAATCTATCCATGCAAGAAACAGACTATCGTGATGATCTTTTTCCTTGATGTTTTAAAATAGCCATGAAAGCAGCCCGATACATCCGTGGATAGGCTCTAGCAATTCGTACCACCAAACGATCGCTAAATGAATGGAAGTATCGGTGCTTGGGTTTTACATCAGTTGCAGCAGCATAAAAGATCTTTGCCAGGTCGGCAGAAGTTGCTGAAATCGCGCCGTTTGCAGAGTCTAAAGCATCGCCAATCATTGTGGCAAACTGTAAATAGGCTGAATCTGGTTTAAGATTTTTACGGATGTTGTTCATAGTAATTTTTCCCCAAGACGACTGAGTACCACCAGGTTGAACAATTACCGAACGAATACCAAATTGCTGAACTTCAATATCTAGCGCATCACTCCATTGCTGAAGCGCACCTTTTGAAGCATGATAATAGGCGTTTAATGGCATGTAGAGGTCACCACCAATTGAAGAGATGTTAACGATTCGTCCAGAAGTTTGTTGCCGCATTGTCGGTAAAACAAGTTTAGTCAATTCGGCCGCACCAAAGAAATTGGTTTCAAACTGTTTACGAACGTTACTGATCGTCACATCTTCGACAGGACCGCCTTCACCATAACCAGCGTTATTAATGAGAACATCAATGCGATGTTGTTCAGTTAAAATCACGTGGATGAAGTTTTGATTGGACTCATCAACAGTTACATCTAATTTGACGGGATGAATATTTGCTCCGGTTGGAATCTTTTCTACCCGTCGCGCACCTCCGTAAACGATCCAGCCACGTTGTGCAAACAGTTGAACTGCCGCTTTTCCCATTCCGCTACTAGCACCAGTAATTGCAACTACTTTTGTTGTCATAATTTTCTCCTTTTTTTGACTATATTTGAAATTTTGGATTTTAAGTGATTGATGTTACACTTGTAACAAATTCAAGTCGAGAAAAGCATACCCTCAAATGAACGGGAATACAATCCCTCACAACTAAGAAGTGACAAAAGGAGAAAAATTGTCAATGGCTAATCAATCGCAAACGATAAAAACTTACTTAATTGAAGCTCTGGAACGCCTGCTTCAAAAAGAATCATTTGATGAGATCTCCATCACAGAATTAACCAAAGTAGCCGGCATTTCACGGATGACTTTTTATCGACATTATCAAAATATTAATGATATTTTAGTTGAAGCGATGCAAGATTTGGTTACTGGTTTAACTGCTCAGCTAGATTTTAAAACAATTGTTCAACATGAAGGATTAGTTTTTATGATGCAATATTTAAGGAGTCACACTGACTTTATTAAAATTCTGGTCAGAGCACAGCAACAAGATATGCTCCGAGAAAATATTGCGCGTGTGTTGGCAGACATGACGGCGCATAAAAAACATCTTAAAAACTTAAGCGCACGCGAAATGAGTTATTATGTTCGTTATCATTCTACGGGACTTACTAGTGTTGTTATTGATTGGGTGACTAAAAAGCAGCCGGAAACCGCAGAAGAGCTTGCGACCTTTTTAGAGAAGATTGGTGAAGGCGGTAGTTCGAATTAAAGAAAATAGGGTCTAAAAGATAAACAAAAAAGCTTTTGAATAACAATTGTTGTTCAAAAGCCTTTGAGATTAAAAACAGGATAGTTACTTCTTCAAATCTTGGTGAATACTAATAGCATGTTCAATTGAAATGCCAAGTTCAACGGCAGATGCCGCCAACAAGAAGTTTTTATTTAGTGCTCGCTTCTGGGGGGCATTAGTAGTGCGCACTTTTTTGAATGCGGATGCCAGCGTAAGTGTACTAGAAAGCAAACCCAGACCCGTTATAATAACTTTTTGATACCAGTAATTATTCTTCATTTTAAATACCTTCTTTAATAATATATATTTCAGAAATCGCTTACAGTATACTACTATTAAGTGAATAATACTTTAAAATAAATAATGATAAGAACCTGTTTATCAAGTGAAGAGGATTTTGTTATGAGAAAGAAAACAAAAGTTTAACTTAGTTTAATTGTCGGAGTTATTTTGATTTTAGTTGGTTGGTTGTTTTTACGATCCCAAATTTATCAACCGAGTTTAGAAGCAAAAAAAGCGGCTGAACAAACAACGGTAATGAAAAGCAACCTTGTTTTTCAAGCTAAGCTTTCCAAAGCACCGATGGTCATTTTTTATCCAGGAGCACTGGTAGAACCCAAAAGCTACAGCATATGGGCTAAAAAACTTAGTGCAGCTGGTTATTCGGTTTACATTGTGCGTTTTCCAATGGATTTGGCAGTGTTAGCACCTAATAAAGCTAATGAGGTGCGAAATAAAAATGATCGAGATTATGTGATTGGTGGGCATTCCTTGGGTGGCGTAATGGCTAGTCGATATGCCCAGAAACATCAAAAAAATCTAAAAGGCGTTTTCTTTTTGGCAAGTTATCCGGATAAAAAGGGAAGCCTAAAAAAGATTTCAATACCAGTGTTGTCAATTACGGCTAGTCGTGATGGCGTTTTAAACAAAAAAGCATACAAAAAGGCTAAACAATGGTTACCTACAAGGACAACATTTGAGGTGATTAAGGGTGGCAATCATGCTGGTTTTGGCAGTTATGGAAAGCAGAAGGGTGATCGAAAAGCGACAATAAGTACGGCTGAGCAACAACAAGAAATAGCCCGTTATTTAATTAACTGGTTGAAAAATATTAAATGAAACTGTTTCTTGTGAAACATTTTGAGTTAATAAAAGAAAGTTTTAAAATTTTGATACCGTTTTCTTATATAAAACTTCTAGTGCTAAAATAGGGTCAAATAGGAGCGTGATTTAAATGATTCTTGAACGAAGAAATTTTATGAATCTTGATAAATTCGGTCAAAATATAAAACGACCAGAAGACGTACCGGATATTAAAAACTTAAAGAGATTGGGAAATCTATATCAACTGGGTGAAGCTGGTGCAAATGAAATTGGAACAAAACTAGAAAATTTGGACTCTGAATTTCAGGTGAACTACGATCATAATCCAATCCATCATATGGAAGAGCGGATGAAGGATGTACAAAGTCTGGTAGAAAAGGTGCATCGCAAAGGGTACGAGCTGACGATTGAAAATATAGAAAAACATATTTTTGATATTGCGGGCATTCGAGTTATTACAAATTACATTGATGATGTTTATTTGATTGAAAAACTACTTGTCAATCAGTCTGATGTGACATTGATCAAACGGAAAGACTATATTAAAAATCCAAAACCAAGTGGTTATCGTAGTTTGCATGTGGTAGTTTCTGTTCCCGTATTTCAGTCTACTGGTAGTAAAAATGTGAATGTTGAAATTCAAATTCGTACTGTTGGTATGGATATGTGGGCCAGTCTGGAACATAAATTGCGATATAAAACAGATATCGATGATAAGTTGGTTGCCCAGTATGGTGAAAATTTACGCGGCTATGCTGATGAGTTATCCGGTATTGAACATAAAATGCAGGGCATTTACAAAAAACTGAATAATTATGATGCTTAAGTTTTTAATTAACAGGAGATGTTATGGAGAAATTAAATTTTGAGTTAGTTGGTAACGCTGAAATTGCGCCAGCGATGGCTCATTATATGAAAGATAAATTCACGTTTATCGGAATAAAATCAACTGAAAGAAAAGAACAAGGCAAGTTACTTTTAAGGAAAAGCACCAAATTGCCGTCAAATACAGTAAAGGCTTGGGTGAGCGAATTGTATGGTCGTACTTTTCGCGAGTATCAATATGTCGCCATAGATTTGGCAATCCGAAACCTTAGAAAGCGGAATTTTGATGATATCGTCACTTTCAAACAATTTGTGGCACAAAAAAGTTGGTGGGATTCGGTTGATGCCTGGCGAACATTATTTGGTAAGTATGTGAAATTGCATCCTGATGAAAAAGCAAAAGTGTTTGAACTGTTCTATCAAAGTGACAACTTTTGGGAACGCCGCGTTGCGATCAATTTACAACTAATGGAGAAAGATACTTTGGATACTGAAATGCTAACTAAAGCAGTTCTTTATGATCAAAATACAAATGAATTTTTTATTCAAAAAGCAATTGGATGGTCGTTAAGGCAGTATAGTAAATATAACCCAAATTGGGTCAGTCAATTTTTAAAGACACATGAATTAAGTAAATTAGCTGTTAAATAAGGAAGTAAATATCTTTAGATAAACAAGGAGAACAAATGAAAATTCAAAAAGTTTCACAATTAACTCCGGAACAACTAGATCAAGTGATGCAAATTTGGTTGGAAGGAAATCTAAGTGCACATGATTTTGTGTCACCTGAGTATTGGCACAAAAACTATGATTTAGTAGCGACACTCATTCAAAAGGCAACCTTATTTTTGGCCATTGATGATAAAACAATTGTTGATTTTCTTGGATTAATGGATCACTACATTGCTGGTTTGTTTGTGCGCGAAGATGTTCAGAGTCAAGGAATTGGCGCGCAATTAGTTAATGCAGCAAAAGCAACAGTAGATCCGTTAACTCTTGATGTGTATGAAAAAAACGACCGGCGGTTAAGTTTTATAAGAAACATGGTTTTGACATAGTTGAAAAACGTAAAGATAAAGATACCAACGAGAATGAACTGGTTATGAAAACATTAGCAAAGTAAGGTAAACTGTGGGAAGGCGGATTCAAAAATTGTTTTGAATTTCACTGAATCTAAATCTATTGGGGAGCAGATTATCATGCGAATTAGAAGTTGGTGGATTATTAATGTCATTTGGCTAGCCGTATTTTTGATAACAACGATTTTTATTTTTATCCGCAAAGTCGATGGTGCAGGGATTGTGCAAACAATGTCAGCAAAAGAGATTGCTTTAGCGGTTTTGGGAATCTTCTTTATTTTGGTGCTAATTTGTCAGTTAATTGTGTATTTTGTGATTCGTAAACGACAATAATGCGTAAAAAAATCGACAATCTTAAGTGACTGTCGATTTTTTTATCTGTTTAAAATTTAATTCAACAAGGTTTGAATGCCCATAAATACCAATAAAACGCCCATAATGATGTTTAAAATCACGGCACCGCGGCCGACCGCAAATTTTGTCATTAGTTTTGGTGCAATAGCAGCGCCAACAATGGCACCACACATCAAACTGATTCCAACTGCCCAATCGACCTGCCCACCAGATAAATGCGTCAAAGCACCCACAACAGACATGCAAACTAGTACGTATGATGAGGTTGCCGAAGCCTGAATCATGGAAGCACCCATTAAAAGGAGTCCCGCCATAATTGGACCACCGCCGCTTAGACCAGCAACCCCAACCATTAACCCGCTAATGATACCAAAAATAGTGGGCAAAGTTTTTGAAGTATTTGTGGTAGTTGGTTTGCTACCAGTTCTCAGTTTATAGAGAACTTGAATTCCTAAAATTAAAAGAATTAGACCAATAATTACGTTGTAAACTTTGGTCGGAATAAAGGGAGCAATGAGAGCACCGACAATTACAGAAGGAATTGCGGCAAGCAACATAATATTGCCTAGATGAAAATTGATTTGCCGTTGTCGATAGTATAACCATGAACCGATCGCTAAAGATGGTAAAGCAGTAATAATTGAAGTGGCTGCGGCCGAAGCAGGGGCCAAATTAAAGACGGCTGTTAGGACACCCAAATAGATGGCACCACCGCCACCACCCATTGAGATGACAAAAATACCAACAAGTAGACCAATAAGAACTAGTGAAATAAACTGAAGCATATCTGATTCCCCTTTTCACTGCACATAAATATAGTTTAGCTCACTTTTAAAGTGGGCAGTACAAAAATACATGAGAAAATAGATTTAATGGAGATTAATTTAAAGCAACAACGAGTATTTAAAAAGAATCAATTCACAATCTATGTTGAGTTAACCTAGAGAAACATGTATCTTTTAAGTGTAATGAAAATTAAAAACGGTTACAATTCAAAAGTTAAATCAGTAAGTAAAACAAATAATTGAAACTAAGTAAGAGGAATAAAACTATGCAAAAGTACCAGGCAATTGTCTTTTTTGATTTAGATAATACATTATTGAATGAACAACACGGCGTAGATCCAGAAGTACTCACAGCTATTCGAACACTCAAGCATAATCAAGTTTTACCTGTGATTGCTACGGGTCGTTCGGCAGGTGTGGTGAGTGACATCATGAAATTGACAGAGATTAATTCCATTGTGGCGTTAAATGGTCAGTACGTGGCTTTGAACGGAAAACAAGTTTATTCACAGAGTGTGCCGATGCCATTATTAAAACGGTTCATCACATTTTCGGACGAGCATGGCATTGCACTTTCACTTTATGATGCTTACCATGAATGGGCAACAGGAGTTAACGCTGCCATGAAAAATGGCTATGAATTTCTGAATATGCCGTTACCACCTGTTGATAAACAACGTTTTGAAAGTAATCCAGTTTATATGATTTTGGCATTAACTGAAAATTCGAATGATGATGCATTAATTAAGGCTAAATTTCCAGAATTTGATTTTTATCGAAATGCTAAGTTTGCCATTGATATTGTGCTAAAGGGTGTCAGTAAACAGACCGGTATTCAACAAGCTCTAAAGGCAATTGGACAAACAGATGTACCAACGTTTGGCTTTGGGGATGGTCCAAATGATATTTCTTTGATGAACGCTGTCGATCACGGCGTTTCAATGGGTAATGGTGTTCCTGCAACTAAAGCTGCAGCTGAATTTATTTCAACTGATTTTCGTAAACATGGGATTGTCAATGGTCTAAAGCATTTTGATTTAATTTAAGGTTGGGAGGTAGACATGTGCAAACAGTAGATGAAATATTTAAGGCAGTTGAGGCAGATCCGCAAAACAAACAGTTTACAATGCAGAATGTTCACCCCTTGTACCACATTGAAAAAAATGCGGAAATTTTGATTATTAGTCAGGCACCCAGCAATAAAGCGCAATCAACAATGGTGTTTTGGAATGATCCTAGTGGAGATCGGCTGCGCTCATGGATGGGATTAAGCAAGGATGAGTTTTATCATTCCGGTAAAATTGCTGTAATGCCCTTAGATTTCTATTATCCTGGAAAAGGAGCTCATGGCGATTTGCCGCCACGTAAAGGTTTCGCAGAAAAATGGCACGAACCATTGTTACAATTGATGCCAAATTTACGTTTGAAACTTTTAATTGGTCAATATGCACAAAAATATTATTTGCAAAAACAGCGAAAACTTACACTAACTGATACGGTTCGTCATTTTCAAGATTACCTGCCCGAATATTTTCCGCTGGTACATCCTTCGCCATTAAATTATGGTTGGATGCATAAAAATTCTTGGTTTGAAACTGAAGTTGTTCCTGCACTTCAGAATGAAATCCATACCATTATGCATGACTAGGGGATTTCTGAACTTAAATTAAGTTAAAAGCTGTCTTGAAATTTACCTGATTGATTTTATAATGTAAGTAATCGCTTTAATTTAAAATGTTTAACGTTGTAAACTGAGGGATAGTGAATCTATGTATACATATATGAATTTAGAGACTGTGGGTCCCTGGATTGCCCAGTTAATGAAGTGCAATAGAAAAGTTAGACAAGTTAAATTTTGAACTAACCAATCATGGTCTGTTCCCGGTATTCAACTGGGGTCAGGCCATTTTGGGTTCTGGAGACTCGGGCATTGTTGAACCAATCAACGTAGCCGTCCACGAGCTTGCGCAAGCTGGTAAGGTCATCAATCCGATAACGATTCAGACATTCACGCTTCATCAGGTTAAAGAAACTTTCGATGGGGGCATTGTCATGGCAATTGCCCTTTCGGGACATACTCTGAACAATATTCATATCCTCTAGACGTTGCTGGTAAGCTGGCATCTGATACTGCCAGCCTTGATCTGAGTGAAGAATCGGCCGTAACCCGGCTTTAAGATGGTGTTGCAGTTCATCAAGTGTTGATTGGATTAACGTCGTATTTGGTGATGCGCTGACAATGGCGGCGAGAACTTCCCGACTAGCCTCGTCGGTAATCGATGAG
Organism: Pediococcus ethanolidurans; assembly: GCF_964062635.1. Classification (NCBI taxonomy): domain Bacteria; kingdom Bacillati; phylum Bacillota; class Bacilli; order Lactobacillales; family Lactobacillaceae; genus Pediococcus; species Pediococcus ethanolidurans. The sequence goes on along the minus strand of NZ_OZ061250.1, from coordinate 574,195 downwards.
ATATAGCCCCACTCGCCGTTATAGAGTCGAACTTGGGTCACATCGGTGTGCAGCACAGTGAAGGGACGCTTGGCGTCAAACTGTTGCTTCAAAATATTGGGGGCGACTTTGCCACCCCTGCCCTTGTAGGAATGGTACTTGGACGTGTGCTTGGAGTAAATCGTAACCTTCAGGCCCATGTCGCTCATTAGGCGACGAATGGTCTCCTCGGCATACTTGTCTGCCTTCCTGTTTCGCTTGAGACGATCGTAGTAAGTCGCTCGCGGTAAGCGGAGTGATTTAAGCAACTCTTTGAGATCATATTGCGACCTTAACGAAGTAACGATACCCGCCTTCACTTTTGTTGAAAGTGCCTCGGTGAATTCTTCGTCAGGGTCGCGAGTGCTTTTAAAATATCACGATCCAGTTCCGCTTCGTGAAGCTTACTTTTGAGCTCCAAAATCTCCTGCTGGTATTTCTCTTCTTGAGTTGGCTCGAGTTTCTTGATTGGCTTGATTTTCTTGTGCTTACCCATGGCTGGTCTCCCCTTTCTTTTAGACCGCAAACCGGCCACTCCTTGGTCTCTCACAATACGATACCAAGAGTTGACTTGGCTGGGCGAGATGCCAAAGTGGGTTGCGGTTTGCGCACGGCTTACTTGATGTGTACGCACATACTCTACCACGCTAATCTTGAATGTTTGAGAATAATCTGTCCTCGTATGCTTAACTTTCAGCGAGTCAATGCCGTGAGCCCTAGCCTGGTTCACCCAGGTTTTGACAAATCCAGCGTGAGGGATTCCAAACTCTGTGCACAAATCGTTATAACTAATACCACCTTCGAGATACTTCGAAACAAACCTAACCTTGAATTCACTACTATACTTAGTCATAAGAAAAGCCCCACAATCATTAGACTTCTTGTCTAACAATTGTAGGGCACTTCAGATTGGTTAATTGGAATGAATGGTAGTCCCTTATACACCTTGTTATTAAGACAAAAAGGGGTACGTGGGGTGTACTCGATTGGTCGAGTACAGACGCCAACTTTGTATATGGTTTATCAAAGAGACCAGGCAATCAAAAACTTTAAGCCGGAACCCTATTTTGAACTAAATGCTGAAATTCTTGCTAATCAGCAAAAATTCGTCGCAAAATTAGACCCCTATCAGCGATTTAAAGACGAAACAGGGCTAATAACATTCATGCAAGTTAAACACGTTCAGAAAGGCTCACAGGCCGGTTTAATCAAGGACGTCCAAAAGCAAGGCAAAAAACGAGCTAGTCCACAACTATTCTCGCTATCTAGTCTCCAAAGTGCCATGAATAAACGTTATCACGCCAGCGCCAGCCAAACCTTAGCGGCTATTCAAAGCTTATACGAAGACAAACTGCTCAGTTATCCCCGAACGGATTGTGCTTATATCACTGATGAAGAATTTGGTTATTTAGTGGCTAATCTGACGAAGTATCTGGGTTTAGTCTCTAAGCCAGTCGCTTTAACCAATACCACCCCGAATAAACGCTATGTTAATGGGAAAAAGGTTGAAGAACACTATGCCATTATCATGACTAAAGTCGTGCCGACGAAAGAGAAGCTGGCCAGCTTGCCTAAATTACAGCAACAAGTCTACGACCTGGTTTTGAGAACGACGTTAGCGATATTTGCTGATCCGTACGAGTACGAGGAAACCACCATTATTACCCAAGTTGGTGACGCCAATTTTAAAGCAACCGGTAAGGTCCCAACTAAGCAAGGTTGGCAAGCTTTATTTGATGATCACAAAGCCGAACAGCAAGAAGCAGCAACCTTACCGCTCGTTCACCAAGGCGATCAAGTCCAAGCAAATCTGCAAACACCGCAAAAAGAAACGACACCACCGGTACCTTTTACCGAAGGTACCCTAATTACCGGCAATGAAGACCGCCGGCAAAACGCTTGATGATGAGGAAGCCCAGGCGATTCTTAAAGACGTGCAAGGCATTGGGACAAGTGCGACCCGGGCCAATGTGCTAGAAGTGTTAAAGAAACGTGGCTATTTAGTTACTGAAAAGAACAATCTCCACGTCAGTGAAGCCGGAATTACTTTATGTAAAGCGGTTGAACTCGAACCCTTGCTAACTAGCCCAGAAATGACGGCTAAATGGGAGCAAGCGTTACAGCAAATTAGTACCGAAGAACGTACCCCGGATAACTTTTTGAACCAAATCAAAAAGTTCGTGGCAAAGTTGATCGCTGATGTTCCCACGCAATTAACTGGCAGTGCAGCCATTAAGCAACAAATCGATCATCAGCAGCAAGCCCAAAAAGCCGCGGAGGTCTTCTTAGAAACACCGCAAGCGACCGTTTTAAATAAACAGAAGTTTTACATTGTAAAGCCTAAGCAAGGCGAAGACTTTACCCTGCCCAAGAAATGGAGCAGTAAAACCCTCGGTAAAACTGCGATCAAAGCCTTAATCACTAAGGGGGAAACCAGCAAACTAAAGGGGTTCAAGAGCAAAAAAGGAAAGTCGTTTGACGCCAAGTTAAAGCTTGACGGCCATAAATTAAGTTTTGATTTTGATTAGAACCTGCCTACCGCCCTACACTACGTTCCGGTTGGTGAACCCGTCATTTAGGTTCACTTTTACAATCCCAAAGTAAACCTGAACAACGGGTGAGATTAACAAAGCAAAGGAGATCATAAAATGAACCGTGAATTAGAAGTTTTAGCCAGTGAGTTACCTGTTTTGCAGACTAAAGGAACCTACAAGTATTTAAAAGAAATTACTGGAAATGGAGCTTACTATCAAGTGGCCTGGCAAAAATTAGTCGATGGCTATGTTGCCCTTTATGGCACGACCCCGATTCAAACAAGATCATTGCCGACATTGAATGATATTTTTGAAGATGAGGAGGGGTAGACAATGCCGAGTAAAGCCGACGTTAAAGCCTGGAAAGCACAATTGGTCGCCCAGGCTGAACAACAAATCCTAAAATTAACTGATAGTGACCAATTTAAAAAGTATCTCAATACCCTGGCTAAATTTCATCGTTATAGCGCCAGAAACATTGATTTAATTTATGCGCAAAATCCTCAAGCCACTCAAGTCGCCGGTTTTAAGCAATGGCAGACGGCTTTTAACCGCACCGTCAACCGGGGCGCAAAAGCGACTTGATACTACCGATGAGCGCGCCATTGTCGGTTATCGTTATCTACCCGTCTTTGATGTGTCACAAACTAGTGGTGAACCAGTGTTAAGTGCCAAGAATTTTGTCAAAGAAAATTTGGCCGATCATCAGAATGTGACAAGCTTGTATAACGCGTTCAAAGATTATTTAAACCAGCAACCTGACCTTCAAGTCAGTGAAGTGCCTTTAGCGACGCTAAATGGGGCTAAGGGGTATTTTCAACCCAGCACTAATGAAATCGTCATTGGTGGCGATGAGCCCGATAATGCTTTAAAATTGAAGACGTTATATCATGAATATGCGCATAGCCAGCTACACGGATTAAAATCAGCCTTTAAAGATCGACCACGAGCCTATCAAGAAACCCAAGCCGAAGCGGTTGCATATGTCGCCATGCAAAGCATTGGCGTTGATACAGGCAATTACTCCCTCGGGTATGTAGCTACCTGGGCCAAAGATAAAGCCGTGATCCATAGTGCTTTAAGTGAAATCCAGCAAGTTAGCAACAAAGTGATTGATCTTAGCGATGGCTTAACCAAACAATTAGGTTTACAAGAAGCAAAAAAAGAGCCTGAGCACGATTTAAAAAAGCTAGCAGCCCAGTCACTGAATAAGTCCTATCAAAGCTTGCAACAACAAGTTCAGCAAGCAACGAATCCACAACAAAAATCAGAACTAAAAAATAAATTAAATGATGTACACCAGAAAATCAGTAATCGAACGCAAAAACAGCTGCAAGCATTTGCTGAAGGAAATCCATCAATCAAACAACCCAAATCCGAACTGGATCAAAGTCTGAAACACTGAATTTAGTTTTCAAAAAAAGGGAAATCTGCCTAATGTTTCGGTAGATTTCCCTTTTTTTGATTGATTAATCATTGTGATAAAGTTTGAATAATGATCTATTTTTATCTTTTAAATACATTTTAGCTGTCTGCTGATGAAGTTTTTTAATACCAACAGTACACCCTATTTTATCATTAGGAAAAATTTCTTGAACGTGATACAATCCTCCTGGCAAGTTATTGAAGTTAACTTTGCCATCATTATCAGCTGTGACAATAAATTTTTTACCGTTTCGATAAATTGGTCTTCGTAATACACGTGTTTGTAATGCATAGGTAGTATTTTTAACAACATCACCTTGTTGACTTAAGCGATAAAAAATTAAACTAAATCGGTTCTTTCTTAACATTCCTTGGTGGATTAGTTTAATTATATATCCTAGAATTGCTAATAATAATAAAATAATGGCTATTAGGATTAATAACTGATTAGCATTATTTGCATTATTAGCATGGTTTACATCTTTTGCAATCTTAGGAGTATAAGGAATGCGGTACCCAGTTACCAATAGACGATGTGAATTTATCATGTAAGGGGTGCAGGTTAATAGGGTAGCTAAATCTTTACCAGGAATAATCTTTAAAACTGATGTCTGATTAGGCTTAACAACTTGTATTTTATAAACTTTATAAGCTAATTTCTTTTTGTATACTGTTAGAACAAAGATATTTCCCTTCTTAACATAATTCAAATCTGTAAATAGTTTTCTACTTGGTAGTCCACGATGGGCAGCAATTACCGTATGCGTGTTTTTACCTCCCAATGGAAATGAAGTCCCTTGCAATACTGTAGCACCATAATTCAAAGTCTCCGCATTTGTTGTATCAAAAAGGGGCATATTTGCCTTTATCTTGGGAATACTGATACTGCCAATTAAATGCTTTTTGAGAGAAACCTGAGTTCTTTTGCTGCTACCAGCAAAGGGATCATTTTCTGGGTGTAAACCATTTTCAGCTAGTCTTCGGTTCCTAGTTTCTAATGCTTTTCTTTTTTGAGCAGATAGCTCACTATTAGTTTTATCTACTTTGTTAATACGTTGTTGGTCAATATAATTATTAATGGCTTCTACATAGAAGGGATATAATGCGATAATCACTCCAACAGTAAAAATAATTACCATAATAATTTTTAGCCAATTATTAGATGCCTTTTTATGATTCATATAGTCGGTGTCCTTTATTAATGTTCGCTTATTAATAAAGATGAAGGGGTGCCAAATAATTATTGGCGTCCCTTCATCTTTGATCTAGAAATAATAATTAGATTTCTTCATGTTTTTTAATGGCTTTGTAACCACCAAAGGCAACAATCATAATGACAATACCAATGGCTAAAAAGATATAAATTCCCTTACCACCGGTACTTGGTAAAAGACCTTCTTTAGTGTTATCGATTGTGATCTTATTAGAATCGTCGAAAGAGCCTTTAGTGATACTAAATTTAACTGGGCTATCCAATTTCGCATAACCATCAGGGGCTTGAATTTCTAATAAGGCATAACTTTCACCAGAATCAAGCTTATCTGAATATGATAATCCCTTAAGTGCCACCAAACCATTTGTATCTGAAGTATACGTTGTGGCACCTGTAGCAGAATCACTCCAAGTATAGGAACCATCAGATGCCTGCGTAGCATAAGAAACTATATTACCATTACTATCTACTTTTACTAATTGAAATTTAGCACCTGCTAAGGTCTTATTACTTTGAGAATCTTTCTTAACAAATTGAGCTCCACCGGTATAAATTTTTGGCCCATTGGCCGGGGTAGAAGTTATATCTGTACCGTTACCAATATTTAGTGTAGCTGTATTACCGATCGCTGTATCAGGAGTAGCTTTATTGGTCAAAGTAGCTTTATAGGTAATGGTTAATGATTTTCCGGCTAAGGCTTGCACAGCTGCTGAAGTGGTCTTAAAGACAACTTGATACCCATTATCTTTTTTGTTAACTGTATAATCAGTACCTTTGGTTAAACCATCTGTAGATACAGTACTTGCATCTATATCAATGCCTGTATCTGGCTTATCAACAACATTGAAAGTGTCTTTATCCTTAATATTCCAAGGAACATTAACTGTGATATTATAGCCGAAGCTTTTACCATATTGAGCGTTGTAAATGGTAGATCCATCAGGTAATGTAACTGCTAAGTCCTTCTTAGAAGCTTCATCTAGATCCTTAGTAATTGGGGTACTCTTAACGTTCTTAGGATAAATTTGGATATCATGATTAATAGCTGATGTGTCAGACGTTTTATAAATCGGCATTGTCAAAACAATTGGTGCAGCTTGTTGAGTAACATCTGTAGGTGAATCGGTTTCGACAAACAAATAGGTTTGATAATTGCCATCACTATCTTTAAGATTCAAATTATCAAAAGCTGCAATACCATCTTCACCCTTAGAAGTAGCAGTTGTTTCTGCAGCAACAGCACTACCTGCATATGAGGGCAGATTATCACTATCTTTAGCATCAGATTGAATAGCAGTGACAGCATCTTGAGCAGAATCACCGCTCTTTCTTAATGATAAATAATGATCAGTTACATTGTAAGCTTTAAAGGTAACACCATTTAAACCAGTGCCACCAAAATCATTCATTATTTCACCAGTATTTTGCTTTGCTTTTTGAGCACTGTCAAATACCCGCTTATGCAAAGTGACCTTAACGCTATTATCAGTGTCTGCTGCGTATACTTTTTGTGGGGTTGCAAATGACAACAAAAGTAGTGGTAGGATCATAATTAACCCTGTAATTAACGATTTTAATTTACTTTTCATTCTTTATTTCGCCTCTTCTATGATTAAATACGTAAATAATTATTCCCAATAATATCAATGCTATTCCCAGTAAAGAAAATTTTAATTGTTGCTCCCCCGTTTGAGGCAATAATCCCTTTATTCCTTTGCGATTAGCATTATTTGTCTTGTAATTACCACCACCTTTATCAACGTAACCGGGTTGAGAACCACCATTTTTACTGTGACTTCCATTCCCTCCACTTTTACCATTTGTTATGGTGTTAGAAGAGAATCTCCTTTGACAATTATAAATTCGTAAATCACGGTTATAGTAAACAGACAAAGGAACTTGATAAGCAGATAAAGGTGGAATCCGAGAATGATTAACAATAATGTCCCTACTAAATCCTAAGTTGGTCAAAGATCCCGGTATCCAAACAGGTATATGACGAGCATAATTAGAAATTTTAAAGCCTTTGGCTGACTGAACTTCACTAAAGTAATATGTTCCTGGTGTGAGATCATACTTTCGTAATAATACCAAGCCACTTTTATGTGAGGATAATTTTAAAATCCGATAATCATTTTTAGGATCTGAGGAAGTTACCCAATCATTATTTATACCTAAATATTCTTTGCGATGATTATCTGCAAAACGATAAAATACAAATTTAGCTCCCCCTAAGGGAAATTTATTACCACAACTGTCTTTACCATATTTAAAGAAGTAGGGTGCCCTTCTAAGATTAGTAGCTTTTGTATAAATGTGAATAACTGACATTGGTTTCCCAGTGTTAGTGTCCCTAAATGGAAAACTAATAGAAATTGGCATCGCAAATGATTGCGTTCCATAATTATCGTTATTATTCTGTACAATTAGATAAGCTTTATAATCGCTACCATTAACATCAAATGTACTAATCCCAGCATTGTTTGTAGTGACGTTAAATAATTTATGCAGTTTATTATCGATAATAAATTTTTGAATCTTAGTAGGACTCATCACACCAATTTTTTGAAATAAATTCTCAGGCGAGCGGTTGTGTGTTAAATAATCAGTGTATTTGGTCGTTAAATCATAAACACTAAAGGTGGTGTTTACACCATCAACCATTCCATCATTGTAGTAATGCTCTTTACCATCGTTATTTACTTCAACAAAATTACCATCTTCACTAATACGATGATGTAAAACAATTTGAACATTATTTACATTGCTAGCTCCCTGAACTGGGAGCTTGATAATTGTCGAAATGCTAAGGAAGGTTAAGAATGTAATAACTATAAACATTAATTTCTTCATCATTTCTACACCTCCCATCTACGACGGGAGATGAATATTATTCCCGCAGCGGTAGTGATCATTATTATCAAACCAGTAACTAATATAATAGTGATTCCCGGACCACCCGTTGCTGGTAATTGGCCTGATGTGGGAGTATCAGGAATGGTTAAACTTATAGTATTATTACTATTGCCAGCAGTTAATTCAGAATTACTATCATATCCATCTGGTATAGTAACTTTACCGGTGTTATCAATGCTAAAATTAATGCCACTAGATAATGGGGCATAGTCAGTAGGAGCCTTAGTTTCACTGAGGACATAGTTACCTGGCTGAAGATTATTAAAAGTAAAAGTAGCCGTATCCCCAGACTCATCAGGTTGAATAGTTTGATTAGTATCAGAATTTGTTAATTGAAATTCAGCACCTTTAACTGACTGATTAGTTACTTTATCAATTTTATTAACTGTCAAAGTAAAAGGCTTAATATTATCATGCTTAGCATAGGTTAATATGTCATTACCATTTTGATTATTAACATAGAAACCATCACTGGAAGGTAATGTATTATTGCTTATTGGAGTTCCTTGCTGATCTAGCCATTGCCCATTTTCGGTTACTTGAAATTTAATGGTTGAAGCATCCAAAGAATAACCCACTGGGGCGGTACTTTCCTTTAATTCATAATAACCAGGCTTGATTGGAATGGGATTATCATTACCATTGATTGATTCAGGGGTAAATGAACTATCGGTTGCTTGCCAATTATCAGTATCTTTGACTAGTGTAAATTGTGAACCAGTTAAACTATTACCATCTGAATCAAATTTTTGTACGGCTAATCCCAGTTCATTATTTGTTATTGTAAAATTATTTAATACTTGGTTAATTGATGAAGAAAATCCTGCAACGTTATCTTCGCTTAAATTATAAGTAAAATCTTGACCTTGATTATTGAATTTAGGCAAATACACACTCGAATTATTATAAATTAATTGGCCAAAAGTTCCTGTCCAGTTTTGAGTTTTAGACAAACTACCAGTTGCCTGAGTCCAAGCATTATTATCTGTCGTATTGCCTCGATTAACTGTAAAATCAATACTATCAGGAATGTTATTATCATTTGGAAGCATATTCCATACTTTATTGATAGTTAATGTTGTCCCCGGTGCCTTAGCGGAAGGAATACCAAAATCTACTTGATTGCTAGGATCATCACCATTCGGGGTTAGAGTAGTTGCACCATTCATTTGATACCATTTATCAGGGACAAAATTATTAGACTCGGTGTTAATCCTCTCTTGATAATGGATCTGTACCTCTTGTCCCTTGCCTAAATTCAAATTGGAAACATTTAAACTTCCATTACTAATCTTGGCTGTTGGCAAATCGTCACTATTTATTGGTGTAGAACCAACACTTTTTACATCAGCCGTATCAGAATTATAATTAAATTGACTACCTAACGGATCAGAAATTGATCCGTTATTAATTGTATTAAAGTTTTTAATAACATCATTAGCCTGAGAATTTAAATAATTGGTAACATCAGTAGCTGATCCTGCAGAATCATATAAAGGATTCCCACTTGAATCATCAGAGGCCAGTAGTTTCATGCGCTGTTCGATTTGATCGGCATTTAAATATTTACCATCAGCGGTTAATTGAATGCCAAGAGCGTGAATTTCGTCATTCTTATCTTTAGCTATCTTAGCTTCACCCAATGTCGCAGCCCACGTATCACGAATTAGATCCCCAGAAGTCGTCCGGTAAGGCCAGCGTATTTTTGATGTGTTGCCTGGTTCATCAATTCTTCGTGTATTAAATGTATCACCGTAAACGGTATCATTGATGTTGCTAGACGTCTTTACCTTATAAGAAAAAGTTGGGACACCATCCGTCAACAAAATCATCATTTTCTTATTACTGCTAGTATCATTAGCCAACATTTGGGCACCTTGACGGATTCCCTGCTGAGTAAATGTTCCCCCCCAAAAATAATCATTAAGCATAGCCTTAATAGCGTTCTTATGACTATCACTAACAGAGCCCAAATCAGTTTTTACATAGCCGTGACCGTAACGGCCACCAACATATCCTGGACTAGAAAAACCAACCACGCCAACATTTACATAATTACTTAAGCCAGCGTTTTGAATAGTTGTCAGAAAATCATTTATACCTCTTCTAACTGCACCAACTCTATCTGTACCACCATTGACTGATGAGTTCATGGATCCAGACATATCAACGACAAGTACAATATCTATTGGTTTGATATCCTGTTGTTGATTGCCACGAACATTTAGATATAAATCATATAGACCGGGTGTATCAGTTTCTTTTGCATACTTACGAATAGCGAAATCTGGGTTACTTGTGTCTGTACCATATTTTATATAAGAGTTGGTAGTATCCGTAGAATCTCCGCTCCAACTAGTATTGTTATCCCAACTTGTGCTGGTTCCTCCCTGCGGATTAATGACATCCGTCTGATTGGGATCAGTAAGATGCCAATTATTCGTAGGGTAGGTGCCACTGCTATCCGTTGTATATACAGGAGATATATTCTTATAATCAGCACTAATATTAATCCCGCCTAACGAAAGTGTTATTAAGAATGCACATAGAGTAGTTATAAGAAAGAAAAAAATTTTTTTTATCATATAAACTCTTCCAATCATTCTGATTGCATAAATATAATATGTATACGCGTGGTGCTAGTTCGTCATAAAATCAAAAAAGCCTAAATTGTATACCAATATCGTCAATTCAATCTTTAATTGAAAACCAAATAGACTACGGGTGAGATTGGTTTCAATCCCAAATTGCTGGGCTAAAATTGAAAAGCGTGACTCTATTGTCCGCCGTAACGCCTTGAGTTGACGTTTATTATGCTGTTTAGCACCTTTCATATTAGAACGATAAGGCGTCCATAAGTTATAGCCTAGGGCTCTAAAACTGGTCTTGAGTTTTTTCCCAACATAACCAACATCGGCCAAAATATTGGGACAAGGACAACCGCTAATTAGCTCAGGCGCTACCTTAGCATCATGAACTGAGGCTGCCGTGATCACATAATTCAGAATATAGCCATTAGCCGTGACGACCATGTGGGTTTTAAACCCATAAAATGGCATTTTCTTGGTGGCATTATAGCCAATGTTGGCCTTCCCAGCAAAAATTCTAACTCTGAAATTACGAACTTTGGCACATAGTGGGTTGGGTAAACTGTCGATAATCGCTAGGTCGCCCGAATGAGCATAATCCTTAGTGATACCTGAGCGAATGGCATTGACTACTGCCAGTAATTGTTGCGCGCGGCGGTTGAAACGTGAACGTGATACCACCATTTGCCGCGGCATAAACGCTGCCATCAGATAATAGAAGCGGCGTTGCGATTGAATTCCCAGTGTGACTTGTAAGCACAGTAAAGCTAAAAGTTTAATATCAGTAATTTTAGTATGTTCAACGTTGCGCCGCTCAATGACGCTACGCGGACAATAACGCTGATAAAGTAATGAACATAACTGGTAAAAGTAATGGAAACTAACTTGTAATTCGTGACGATTTTGCTTAAACTTGAGGTGGTTCAACACAGTTATTACTCCTTTTAAGTTTTGTCACTTATGAGTCTAACTGGGTTGGACTTTTTTGTTAAATTTCTAAATGTTACAAACTAGCACCACACGTACTTGTGTAGAAATATTTTGATCACCATTTGGAATATCAGTAACGTTAATGACGACAGTAGGGCCATTTTCTAAATGAGATATTCCCTTGATCGTAATCGGCTGAGCAGCACTCAAATATTTAAATGGAACATTTACATAAATAATTTGTGTTCCAGTTGCTACTTTCGAAACATCAACATAGCGATTATTCATGTCATCATAATTTGAAATAACACCTTTTGACTGAGGAGTACTAGCATAACTGGTGGATGCCTTTACTAGTTGCTGAAATACATCACTAAAATCAATATAGGTCTGCCCATTGGTATCTTGATAAACATCTTCAGGTTTTAAATTATCCATAGTGATACCATTGATCAAGACCTTGTTATTTTCAATTGATACACTAACATCTTTACCTAATACTACATGATTAAATGTTTTATTTCTAAAAGCGTTACTTTGAAGATTTTTGGCCAGTTGTTGAATGTAATAAATATCACCGCTAGTTAAATTGTATGAATCACCACGTGTACCAAAATCGTTAGAGCCATTTAAAATTTTAACAGCTAAATTACCATTAGTATCCGCTGATAAACTAGCTTTATTTGCAAAAATATGGAACAAAGAGGCTAATTTTAAAACACTGTTAGTATTTAGGTTGTTAATATCAATTCCTAAATTTTTTAAATAAGTATCATCACTAATGGAAGTAGCTGGTTGGACACTATCAGATGATAAGGCCAAGTTTTCAAGATTGCCTTTCTCTTCTAAATGATTGATAACAAGTGAAGATTTAATTTTTTTTGAATTATCAGTTGATGTGACAGGTACAGTAGGATTCTTGCTGGCGGCACCAGTATTTACTGAATCATCAGTTGATGTGACAGGTACAGTAGGATTCTTGCTGGCGGCACCAGTATTTACTGAATCATCAGTTGATGTGACAGGTACAGTAGGATTCTTGCTGGCAGAGCCAGTATTTACTGAATCATCAGTTGATGCAATAGTCACAGTACTATCTGCTTTTACAACATATGTACTTTCACTTAACCCAACCCCTAAAGCAATTACAGTAACTGCTGCAAAAACCCATTTTTTGCCATCTTTATACATCTTGTAATGTTGTTTTTCCATAAAACAAGTCCCTTTTTAATAATTAATTGTTAATACCTAAGGGTAAGTATATAATTAACAGTGACAAAATTAACTATATTATTTTGCAAATAACTATACTATTTTGTATATTTGATTGAGGCCAAATTTATGAAAAAAGAACTGTTTTCCTTATTAGGTAATGTAGCATCAGTGGATTTTTATTTTTCCGATGGAACTGATATTTCCCTAATTTCTGATAATAATGCTTTTAATATGACAGAATTAGCTAAAGAAGCGCTCCAGCTTCAAGTTCCCAATACTTTAACTATTGTTAATCTAAATAATTTTTATGTCACAATCATTCCAATCGATAAAATTCGTCAATTACTTATAATCCCACATATTAATACAACTAATATTCCACGAGATTATCGTGAAATCGCTAAATTTGTTGATAATCTTAATTCATTGAGCTCCTTGGCTTATCAATTGTTTACTAATAAGAAAAAGCCTAATTGGAAAACGTGTGTAAAAAAAATACCTACTGCTCAAAAGGAAGTAGATTTTAATTCCAAAATAGACTTAACTGCTAAATTTAAAAATGAACAAACGATTTTTAAAACCATTAAGAATCTTAATTTTAATCAATTTAATAAGGCTTTAGATAAATTAACATTGACTCAATATATGGGTACGATATTCGAACAAAATAACTATGCTCGAGGAGAAAAGGACGTTATGATTCGTTTTGTAAGCTTATTAATGAGTAACGTTATTGAAAGTGGACAAGTACTAATAGATGTTGCTCTTAAAATACAGGATGACATTTTAGGGACAATTGAGTTCAAGAAAGATATTCCCCCCTTTGAAATTTGGATGAAACAAGTGGCTATTCGTTGCTTTAAAGAAATTCAAAAAACAAAAGATGAATCTGCTTTATTAATTCCTGAAAAATGTTCATCTTATATTAAAAATCATATTAATCAAAAGTTATCTTTAACAATTTTAGCTCAAAATTTAGGCTGTTCTAAAAGTTCTTTGGCGCATTCATTCAAGAAAAAATATAATCAAACAATCAGCTCATATATTAATATACAAAAAGTTAAAGCTGCTCAATATATGCTAATAAATAGTTCTGTAAATATTTCTGAGATCGCCTACACTTTAGCTTTTAATAACCCTAATTATTTTATGCGGATTTTCAAGCATTACGTTGGAATATCTCCAACAGCTTATAGAGTAAATATTAGAATTAATTCTAATATTCAATAATTTTGGCGCCTGTTGCTTAATAGTAATACCAATTTATTCAAACTAATTTGGATAAATACCTCATTTGTTAAACAATTTGGTCCTTATATTCCTAAATATAAATTAATGAATAAATTGAATGTATGAGGTAGATTGCAAATTTAATCCGAATTTTTGGACAAATTTGTCAGCATAACCTGATACGGTGTTTGCCAGTCGAGTATTTTAAGCGGTCGCTGGTTAATTTGGAGTAACGTCGTCGTTAAATCTTGAGCACTAATGTGCTCAAAACGAGTCCCTTTAGGATAAAAATAACGTAAATTCCGATTAAAGCGTTCATTACTACCACGTTCAGCTGGCGTATAAGCATGGCAGTAATAGGTCTTAATACCATATTGTGATTCAAGTGATACTAGCCCACTAAACTCAGTGCCACGGTCCACAGTAAAGCTGTGCACCGGACCATTAAAAGTGGTTAGGAACTTAGTTAGTGCTTCATTAACAGTCGCTGTCGTCCGATCTTTTAACCGGTATGCCCAAAGGAACCGTGATTTGCGATCGATTAAAGTTAATAAAACTGCCTTACTATGCCCACGAGGACCAACGACTGTATCTAGTTCAAAATCGCCGATGCGATTACGTTGATTAATCATCATGGGACGCTGTTCAATTGATCGCCCCAAAGATTGATTATATTTGGATCGTTGGTCAACGTTACGCCGTTGGCGTACGCCATGTTCAGGTAGATCATTCAAGGAGAAATCAATTCTCCCCTGATTTAGCCAATTATAAATAGATTTAGTAGCTAGTTTAAATTCGTGAGCAATCATTCCTGGTGACCAGCTTAGACGTAAATGGTTGAGAATTTTTTGCTTTAACTCATCGCTCAGCTTAGTTTTCCGACCACATCGTGATCGCTTGTATTCGGCATCTGTTTGTGCTAATTCAGCCTGATAAGGTTGACATCGAGATAATTCATAAGAAATTGTTGACGGTGATCGGTTCAGCCGAACGCCCATTTGGATATTGGACAGCCCTAGTTCACAAAAGGTTTCGATTTTAATTCGTTCGGAATAGGTTATACTAGACAAAAGATCAGCTCCTAAAAGATGGGTTTGTGGTAAACACCATTTTAAAGGAAGCTGATCTTTTTTGTCCGAACAGCGTTCGGATTAATTTTACAATCTACCTTAAGGATTAAAATATTAAGCTACTATTCTCGATAACAGCTACTGTCATTATCGTAAGTGAGTTTAACAACATGATCAGACAATTCAACTGTGATCTGCTGATAAACTGGTTGATAACCGTGATGAGTGAGTTGCACATTAACCTTGTTGTGATCAACGGTAATTGTGTAATTGTTCCATTCACCTGACTGATACTTAAAGTCACGTCCATTATCTTGATAGTGTTGGTAGGTCCCTTGAGTACCAAATACTCTAAACGTCATCGCTTTCAACGGCTCATCGCTAATGTGGCTAACAGCGGGTCCCCATGGCAAAATGGTGTTTTGTTTTACAAATAATGGTAGTTTATCGAGTGGGGTATCGACTACAATGTCCTGATTACCGGCATACTCAGCACCGTTCCAAAAATCAACCCAGTTCCCAGCTGGTAAATAAACTAGCCGCTTAAATTGAGATTTTTGAACAACGGGGGCAACTAGTATGTCGTCACCAACCATATATTCGTCATTCAAGTCGCGTACACGAGGGTCCTGATCGTAGTTTAAGACAACGGGACGCATGATTGGTAAGCCAGTTTTGGTTTCCTTAGCAAATAAATCGTATAGATAAGGAATCAGACGATAACGCAATTTGAGATACTTGCGATAAATGTTTAACGTTGGCTCGCCAAATGCCCATGGTTCTTGTTGGCGAGTCCCTAATGCTGCATGGTTCCGTAACAGTGGACTGAAAATTGCCCCTTCAATCCACCGTGTCAGTAATTCAGATGTCGTGTCTGAGGCAAAGCCACCAATGTCAGTTCCAGTAAAACTAAAGCCACTTAATCCTAGATTGCAGAGTTGTGGGATCATCATTTGGATATGTGGCCACATACTGCGGTTGTCACCGGTCCAAACAGTCGAGTATTTCTGAGTTCCGGCGTAAGCTGCCCGTGTGATGACAAATGGTCGGTTGCCAGTTTGCTCTTTTAGTCCGGTATAGGTTGCTTTAGCCATATTATGGCCATAAACGTTATGCATCTTCTTATGTGTTGAAGGCGTGTCTTGATCATTAAAGACCACGTCATCTGGAATCGGACCTTCGAACGTAGCGGGTTCGTTCATATCGATCCAAATACCAGCGACACCTAAATCAGTTAAAAATTTACCGTTGTTAGCCCACCACTGACGAACTTCTGGACGACCGAAGTCTGGAAAAGCAGCGTTACCTGGCCATACTTTGTTAATATAGACATCACCGTCAGCAGATTTAACGAAATAGCTTTTTTTAAGACCCTCGGCATAAATGTGATAGTCAGAATCTTGTTTAACACCGGGATCGATGATCGGGATGACCTTGAGACCCTGCTGGTTCAACTTGGTAATAAACTTCTTGGGATTACCTTGGTATTTATCCTTGTCCCAGGTGAAGACCCGATAACCATCCATGTAATCGACGTCAAAGTGAATCGCATCGCATGGTAAGTCGTACTTTGCAAGGTTATCTGCAATTGCTTGCACTTCTTCTTGACTAGCACTGTAACCCCACCGTGATTGTTGGTAACCGAGCGTCCACTTTTGAGGTAGTGGCGTTCGACCAGTTAAGTAGGTGTAATTGGTGACAATGTCTTTTAACGTGGTACCACCAATAATGTAGTAGTCGAGGTTACCTTGGACAGCTGAATAAAAGTAGTAATGGTTGCTTTCCTTGCCCATATCTAAATGGCTCTTGTAGGTATTGTCGAAGAAGATACCGTAAGGATGTCCATTTTTTAGCCCCAAGATCACTGGTATTGACTTGTAAATATTAGGTAGGATCTCCAGCTGGGGAGCGGGGTTATCAACGTTCCAATTATCATAGGCAAAACCACGTTTGTTTAGATATCCGGTCTTGTCACCAAGTCCATAAAAATATTCATCAGGTGCTAGCGATTTAATGATTTCGTAGTAACCTTGATCAGATTTAGTAGGTGCCTTAGTCACTGAATGGCCTTCTGCCTCAACTAATCGTTCATGGACTTTGTCGACACCTTTCAAGTGAATGCGTTCACCACGATAATCGGTAATCAAGGCATTGCCATCTTTATCAAAGGTATCAAGATGCCGTTCGGAATCGAGGTGAATCGTTAAAGCTGATGTCCGGATAATGTAATGATCACCAGCACTTTCAATAGTGAAATCAGTCGCCTGAATTTTATGACCCTCAATTGCATAGGAGTCACCTTGCTCACCGCGATTAATAAAGACGCGGATGATTTCCGGCGTAACAATAGTTAATTGTAATGGTTGGGTAAAAGCAAACGTGATCGTTTGGCCGTTCTGTGTGTAACTTGGTAATGCACTCATATTAAAAAACACTCCTTAGTAAAATGACTTTTATTTAGTTGGATTCTCTGACAAATCTTCTTGAGGCTTGTCTTGCTTAATAATACTAATGGCAAGTACCGCGATGAACATTGAGATACCAGCAATAAGCATCATTCCAGGCATCGAATTACCAACGAATTTAAAGACCATGAAGCTGGCAACGGATGCGAGAATTTGTGGCAAGCAAATCGTACCGTTAAAAATTCCAATATATGAGCCTTCATTGGCACCATTTAGTGAAGAAGTAAAGATACTAAAGGGCTCGACGTGCACCGTAAAGAAGCCGATACCGATTAAACAGAATGGGGCAATTAATAGGTACTGGTTGTGAATAAAGAATACCCAAACGAGGCCAACTGCGAAGCTAGCTAAGCCAAAGCGATACCAAAACTTTCGCTTGTATGGATTAGTCCGTGAAAGAACTAAGAAACCATATAGAACGGCGGCCATTGATTGAACGAATGTCAAGATTCCATACCAATTACCGGCAGCTTGATAGCCAGCCGAAGCAGCATTAGTTGTGTGCCAAACGTTTTCGGCGATAGCACCAGTAGTATAAGTCCACATATATTGAATACCAATCCAGGCAAATAGTTGAACGAGGGCAACTTCCCAGAAAGCTTTCGGGGCTTCTTTTACTAATTGCCAAATAGGTTTGGTGTGCTTATGTTGTTCAGGATCGATGTGATGATAAAGTGCGTACGTGTCAGGATCATATTCCTTAACCGTATGAATAGTATATGCTGAGATGCCTAATAAAATAATGGCACCAATATAAAACGCAATTCTTACAGAAAGAGGGACAACGCCTTTTTGCGCCGTGTTTGCAACACCAAAGTAAGTTAGGACGAACGGTAGAATAGTAGCAAGTACGCCTCCTAGATTACTGAAAGCTTGTTGCCAAGACCATGCTTTGTCCTTCTGATTTTCATTAACCATATCTCCAATAATCATGCGGAATGGTTGCATGCAAACATTACTTGATAAATCCATAAATAAAATAGCAATAGCACCAAATAGTAATGCAGCAGTTGAAGCGTAGCCAAAGCCGAATGAACCAGCATTTGGTAATAACACCATGACCAACGCCGCTAATGGTGCGCTGAATAGTAAGTAGGGCATTCTACGACCAAAGCGCGTCCAAGTTCGATCAGAGTATTTACCGACTAGTGGTTGGACGAATAATCCAGCCAATGGTGGCAGAATGAAGAAGAGTCCTAGTTTGGTGGGATCAGCGCCAATGGTCTGGAAAATCCGGCTCATCTGTGATGATTGTAATGAGAAGGCCATATTAACCCCACAAAAACCAAAGGTAATTGCAAAGATGGTTTTTAATGGGAGGTTGGGCAGCGAATTAGCAATAGTAGATGTCTTAGGCTTACTGGAAACATCAGTGATTGGTTTATTCGGGTGTACTGCAGGGAGTGTCAAGAAGTTTGTGTAAAAGGGATTGCCCTTTCTCCATAAAATTAAATCTTTTCAGTCGAAAAGTGATTCTAATGTATCCTTAACTTGTCCGAATCCACGATGAATTCGATTAAAGTTCTTTTCGTTGTAACTAATTACTTTCACTCCAATGAAATTGTCTAATGATTTTTCATTGGGAAACTGTTCTTTTGCTTTAGTCTTGCGTTTAATCTTTTTATTTAGCGATTCTATAATATTTGTTGAATAAATGGTTGGGCGTATTGCGGCTGGAAAAGCCAAAAAAGCTAATAATTCCTTTTCAATTGACCTAATGTGACTAATCAGATTTGTGTATTGCTTTTCCCAAGTACTATAAAAATCGGCAAGCATTTTATGAGCTTCAGTTTTATTAGTTACCGAATGAAGCTGTTTGAAATCATTTAAAATGACCTCACGGTCTTTTAAACGGACATGTGTACTAATATTACGCATAACATGAACTAAACATCTTTGAAATTTTGCTTTAGGAAAAGTATGTAACAGCGCTGGTTGAAGTCCGACCATTCCGTCCGCAATAATTAATTGAACCTGTTTAAGCCCTCGCTGCTTAAGATCTGCTGCCATTTCCGACCAGACTTCAGCATTTTCACTGGGTGCAATGCGATAATCAAGAACTTCCTTAATTCCAGTGGGTGTAATTCCTAAGGCAATATAAACCGCTTCTCTTTGAACTGTGTCACGACGCAAAGGTAAATAAGTTGCATCTAAGAATAAGCAAACATAGTTTGCTTTAATGGTTCGTTGATGAAAAGCTTCAATCTGCTCAGTTACTTGAGCAGTAATGTTAGAAACAGTTGTAGCTGAATAATAAGAACCATACATTTTCTCAATCAAATCAGCGATTTCACGAGTGGTAACACCTTTAGAGTAAAGTTGAATAATTGTAGTTTCTAAAGCATCTTGACGACGAGAATAAGCTGGAAGTAAATGATTATGAAACTTGCCTTGTCGGTCACGCGGCACAGCAATTTTCAACTTACCATATTCGGAATCAATTAACCGAAAGTATTGACCATTCCGATAATTGTTAGCCTTAAAACCATTACGTTCATAAGGATCATAACCGAGTAACGAAGTTAACTCAGCTTGTAAGATTTGATTAATAGCTTTTTCAAGTTGTTGGCGAAAAAGTTCTTTAACATCGCCATTTGATAATAGAGTTTTGGTTAAATCTTTGGTAAACTGTTCCATGGGGAATCCCTCCGTTTTGGTTTGGTTTGACGATTTAATCATACGGGGAAGGGATTCCCTTTTCAATAGGATTTTATTTATTTACACAAACTATTTTATACTCTCGTACTGCAGGTTTGTTCATGAGAATCCATCTCCTTAAAATGTAATCATTTTTCAACAGGGCAATACTAGCACTTAATACAAACGTTTACAATACTATTTTAATAATAAAGTAAACGTTTACGCTTTTGACCATGATTTTACCTGCTTTTAGCGCTATAATTAATTTAAATCGGAGGGGAGCTGGAAAAATGAAGCCAACAATCAAAGATATTGCCGCTAAAACTGGCTTTTCAATTGCTACAGTGTCACGAGTGTTGGCGAAAAAACAGGGTACATATAGCGACAAGACTCAGGAGCGTATTTTAAAAGTTGCTAAGGATCTCGGCTATCGGAAGAATACACTAGCCATGGAATTGGTTAAAAAGAAGACCGACGTGATTGCCGTTATTGTCAACGTCACGCCGACGAATTTTTCAAGTGGAATTATTGATGGTATTCAACAGCGCGCGACTGAGATCGGGTTACAGGTTATTATTCTATATGCTGGTAATCGGAATACCGAGTTACAACATCAAGCAATTGTGACCGCCTTGGAACGTACTGTTTCAGGTATTTTGTTAATGGCGATTGATCCAGATAAAGCAGACTTACAATTATTAACAGAATCAAAGACACCGTTTTGTTTTGTTTCGATCAATCTAGCAGATGAACGCGTCAAGTCTGTTAGCTCTGACAATTATCAGGCGGCCTATTTGGCGACAAAGTATTTAATTTCGCATGGTCATCGGACAATTGGCCTAGCCGGAATTGACCATTATCATACAGGTAGTCAACGGCTTGCTGGGTATCAAGCGGCGTTAAAAGATTATTCGATTCATGGGCAAGCTGAATGGGTGCAACCCGGAGATTATAGTTATCAGGCTGGTTATAATGTTTTTAATGCTTATCAAGAGTTGGGCATTACTGGGGTTGTTGCAGCTAGTGATATGACGGCGGCCGGACTACAAAAGGCTGCTCAGGAGAGTAATGTGAAGCTACCTGGGGCGCTTTCTGTTGTCAGCATTGATGGAACGCTCATCTGCGATATTGCGACTCCTGCGTTGACAAGTGTTACCCAGAATTTTGTCCAGATTGGTATTGAAAGTGTTAATTGTTTGGTTGGCAAATCTGCCACGCGGTTAGTCCCAGTCACATTGGTTGAACGTGAGAGTGTTACAACTATATAAAGCGTATTGAGAAATAATTTCAGCTTCGCTGACCTGATAATCGAGAACTTGATTGTCAGGTCAGCAAAGCTTTTTGGTTACAACGAGATTATTCCGTCACTTTAAATACGTTCTCATTAACGTTAGTATACTGTCGGTACTAAGCGATTGTTTTATGCGAAAAGCAGCAAAGTGATTCTCAAATCGATGAAACCGCTCTATTTCGGATGTTATACTACAGCAAATGAAGTCGAAAGTGGGGGGAGACTATGCAAATTGATAAGTTAACATTAAAAGATGTGGCAACGACGAATCGGCAGTATCTGGAGACGATTTTTGCCTTGGGTGATGGTCACATGGGTGTTCGGGACTCAGTACCGTTTACAGGTAATCAACAAGCAACACTACCAGTGATGCTCATCAATGGCTATTATGCGACGAATCCAATCACATATGGGGAAAGTGCCTATCAAGAAGCTCCTTTGCATTCAAATTTTACAGCCCCAGAAGATTTATCAAAAATGGTAAATGGAAATCAAAACGTTATAAATTCAAGATTAAACACAGATAATCTAGGGAAAGGAGAATTTTTCCTTTTTCAATAAATTAGCGTGGCGTCCACTAGGGTATACCCTAATGGCCATATGATCTAATTTGGTCCTATTCTTCTTTAAAATAAAACAAAGCTTCAAATTTCTTGTCCAGAGCAAGACATAAAAACAGTGCCAATTTTGCTGACAGTACAAATTCACCAGTCTCGATATTGCTGATTGTTTGGCGTGAAACCCCAACTAACTTCGCTAGTTGGGGTTGATTCAGACTCTTTTCTGCTCGCGCAACTTTTAAGTGATTTTCTAAAATTATGTTTTTCAAGACAACTTCTACCCTCCAATTACCACAAGCCATGCAGTGTAGAAGACCGCTACGATTAGGAAGAACGACGTCAGAATAGATGCCAGAGAGTGTTTCTGGATGACTTGTGCTATTTCAACGCCTAACCTGCCAAGTAAAATCAAAAAGAACACATCACTAAGAGGTTCATGCCGAAATAACCGGATAATTAACATGAAGAGTAAAACCAGCGAGTAAAATCCAAATATAATACTTTGACTTTTTAAAATGGTATTCCTTTTCCCTTCATCATCCTTTGCCAGTTGAGCTGCTTTTAATATTTTGTTTTTGTCCATTGTAGCGCCTCTATTGTCAAGTAAACTAGTCAACACTAGACTTTGTGGAGGAATAAAAGTAATAATGATCTTAGCCATTCAGTCTAAGTAATCAGACTATTTGAGCGCTTGTTAAAACATATCTAACTAGTTTGCTTTACAAACCAGTTAGATATGTTATGCTACTAATATGCAATGCAAAGTAGTGAAGAAGGTGATTACTTGTCCCAATCAGATATTTCCAGCCAAATGCTTAAAGGTATTTTCCAAGGGTGTTTGCTACTTCTAATTAATCATCAACCTTATTATGGTTATGCAATTAGCCAAGAACTTTCAAAATATGGCTTTACAGACGTTCCTAAGGGGACAATTTATCCACTGCTGATGAATATGGAGAGAAAAGGGCTGATTGTCGGTAAAACTAAGCCTTCCAAAGAGGGCCCACAACGAAAATATTACTATATAACCAGCACTGGGAAGCAAGCTCGAAAAACCTTTCTAACTCAATGGGCTAATCTCTCACTCAACGTTAATGACCTAATCAACGAAAGAAGGAACGACCAATGAATAGCGATAATTTGATCAAAGCTAACAACCTGCTTCGCAAAAAATTGACCTCTGAAAATCAAAAGTATTATGAAGATTTGCTAACTTATATCCGTGGGAAGTCAACCTTTAATCGAGAAAAGGACGTTGAACAGCTTTTGTTAGAAATCCTACATGATTTAATTGACGCTCAAAACAATGGTCAAAACGCAGAAGACTATTTTGGAAAAAATCCACAAACATTAGCTGATGAAATCCTCCAAACATTACCCAAATCATTCTTTGAAACATTTAAACTAGCTTGTTACATCTTGATTGGTTATGTCCTTTTATTTGCCACTCCCAATATCGTATTACCAACATCAAATTTAGATTTTGGTAAACTGATTATTCTCGGCACAATTAGCTTTGTTTTTTCACTCGTAGTCTTGTGGTTAATTGGACAAGAAACTTATCAAAAAAACAAGTTGATAAAATTGGCCAGCTACGTGCTTGGAACAATTACTTTCGCTGGTATCGTTATTGGCAGCGTCTTCTTAAAAACGCCGCTTGCGATTAGTTTACCCGGCTGGTATGGGATTGGAACCATTCTCGTTTTGCTTACCATCACAACAATGATTTATACAGCTGAGCGTAAACGGCTACCGTTTCTAATCATTGTTTATATTTTTATTGTGATTGATTCTCTACTTGGAATTGGTGCCCGAATTCCTGGCCTCTCCGTTTTTCTAACCCAACCAGTTCCTAAATCAACAGCACTATGGGTACTAGTGATTGGAGGACCGATCGTCGCACTCATTTGTGGGTTTGGCTCTTGGTGGTATTTAAAAAAGCATGAAAATTAGTGACGTAACAAATAAAGATGAGCAGTAACTGTTCGACACATATTTTTCCTGTATAATTAAAACTTGTAGAGAAGTTAAGGCGGTGGCTATTTCCGATCGGAGGTGGTGCTTATGGTGTTAAACCTTTAAAGCCCATTAATCCTAACGAAAGGAGTAGCCTAAGTGTCCGTGTCGGACGCTTTACAATTAATGCTGGCTTTCGGTACCTTTATCGTGGCCTTAATTGCATTAATTGTTGAGCTGATTAAAAGTCAGCAAAAAAAATAATCCGTCTTAGCTTTGGCGAGCAGATGGATTATTTTTAGTCTAATCTATTAAGTTTGCCACCGTCTTAAACGGCTCTACATGGGAATCCCTGTTATCAGCGGGGCTTCCTTTTTCTGTCTACATTATAGCATGACTATAACTGACTTTCGACTATTTTTAATGTAGTTTCTCAAGGACTAGAGAAACTTAGTTTGCTCTTAAAAACATGTATGAGCAATCGCCATAACACTATATATAGTGTTATAATCTAATATAAAAACAACATATAGTAATCAGAAGGTGTAATTCTTGGTTCAAGAGAAACACAACAAATTATTGAGCGCCATAATTTCGATTGGGCTTTTAAGCTTTTTAGGAATAGTTGTTGAAACAGCGTTAAACATTACCTTCCCACAATTAACAAGATATTTTTCTATACCTATCAGTCAAGTCCAATGGTTGACTACTGGATACATGTTAGTCTCAACTAGTTTGATTCCATTTGGCTCCTTCTTGTTAAAACGCTTTCGCGTGATAACCTTATTTAGAATCTCATGCTTAAGCTTTTTAGTTGGTACATTGATTGCCAGCTTTGCCAACAGCTTTAATTTAGTTTTGCTAGGCCGGTTATGTCAGGGAATTGCTGATGGAATCGCGTTACCGTTGATGTTTGCTGTCATACTAAATCAAGTACCAAAGAAAAAAGTTGGTACTTTTATGGGGATAGGCAGTCTAGTTATTGCCTTTGCGCCAGCCGTTGGCCCCATATATGGCGGTATAATTCAGGACACATTAAATTGGCATTTTCTGTTTATAATTTTAATACCAATTATTACGGTTACTTGGCTGATTGGTGAGCTTAGTATTGAACAAAGATCACCAGTTCATTACGTTTCCTTCGATTTACGTGGGGGCATTTGCTTAGCCATCTTTTTGACAACGACGTTGATATTTATTGTTAATTTAACCGATAATAGTAACTCTTTTAAATTGAATTTGTTTTTACTAGGAACAGCTTTCTTTAGTGGCTTGTTTTTCCTTCTTAATGAGAAAAATAAGAACCATAAATTGTTGGAATTAGCTCTTTTTAAAAACAAACGTTTTTTGCAGTTGTTAAGTGCCTTTTTTCTGTTGCAATTCAGTTCTTTGAGTATGTCCTACTTAATCCCCAATGTGCTACAAATACTTTTTGCCCAGTCACCTGGCTTGGCAGGATTTCTAATTGCTCCTGCCGCTGTGATTGATGCAGTACTGTCAGTGGTTGCGGGGATTATTTACGATAAAACTGCGCCCCGTTTACCAATTATAAGTGGTTGTACAATAATTGGACTGACCTTTTTGGGCGCCAACCTATTTACGCCAAGTATTGGCGGGCTAATTTTAATATATATGCTTTTTATGGTGGGACTGAGCTTTAGCTACAGTAACATCATGACCTATAGTTTGTCTCAACTACCTGCTAGTTTAGTAAATGATGGTAACTCGATTTACATGACCGTTCAAGCTTATTCAGGAGCGGTTGGAATTGCAATATCGTCGTCCATCGTTTCTTTGCTACAGAAGCAACAGAAAAGTGTAATTTTGGGGACAAGATGGGGATTATCAATCAATTTCTTGATTTTACTTTTGGTTGCAGTATTCACGCTTTCCCTATGCCTGATAGCTTTAAAAAATAAAGTGACTAAAGGAGATAAAGATTAATGAGTTTAGATGATATAAAATCGTTTTCTAAGGGAAATATGGCTTTTGATCCAACCGGGCATGATTTTCTTCATGCCCAAAGAGTTGCTAAGCTAGCTCAAAGAATATATATAAACGATTTTAAAAAAGATGAAACCGATATTGGTCTGTATATTGTGAAAGCAGCTAGCTATTTGCATGACACCATAGACGAAAAAGTCACTGCGGATAAAGAGAATAGACTGAGGGAAGTACGAATTATACTTGATCATGAGAATATTACAACTCCGACTAGAGAAGACATTTTAGATATTATTCAGCATATGTCATATGCGGACAACCTTGAACACCATTACCAGCTTTCTAACGAAGGTAAATGTGTTCAGGACGCTGATAGACTTGATGCACTAGGTGCAATCGGCATAGCACGTGCATTTGCTTACGGCGGGCACGCTGGACAAGAAATATACGATCCCAAAATATTAGTGAAGAAAATCAAAACACACGATGATTATCGCCATCACAAAAGTACAACCATCAATCACTTTTATGAAAAGCTGCTGAAATTAGCAGGTTCAATGAATACCAGAATGGGAAAGCAAGAAGCCCGTCGTCGAACAAAGTATATGCGTGATTTCTTATCTGAATTCCAAATGGAAACAGGTGTAAAAGATGAAACATAATGAGCATCTATTAGATAAATCGTATTTCGAAAAAGTCGCTGCACAGGACAGTCTGATCCCCTGCTAGGTGAGGCTATGTGAACATGGAATAATCTTCAGGAAGGTTTCACAGTCAATGAGCGTCTTCCAGACACTCTCGTTGATGTTGCTGTTTGGCACGTTTTTAATCGCGCTCCTCAGCTATATCGACAAGCACCACAAATAAAAAAGCCGCCCTGTGTAACTTTGGTAGAGGTCACAGGACGAGCTAAAATCGTTTATTAAATTTCTGCCACCGCCTTTGAAGCGGCTTGTCTGAGAAGCTCCGTTCACGCAGGGCTTCTTTTTCTTCCCCGCATTATAGCATGCCTTTAATTATCCTTCGACTATTTTAAATTAACTTTCTAATAGTTCTAGGGGACGCACGTTTTTTTGTACTAAAACAAAGGTAAAAACTAGTAGACATAATCAAAATATTTTTTGATCATGAACCGTACAGTGTGCTCTTCTCAATTGATAACAAGGCCTTTGGTGCAAACTGTGAGCTGGGTCCTGGGAGCTTGCTTCCATTCATTAAAAGTCCCGTTTATCGTCTCTTAGTGCAGCTCAAAATACCAACGGTGGGCCCATTTTAGCCACCTCGCATGAATCTTTATATTCAACACAATTTGTAGATCAATCAGATCGTCCACCAATTTGCACGGACACCACATATAGTGCTATAATGATCGCCTAACCACTATATATAGAAAAAGGGCGATGATTAGTTACGGAAACCATAAATATTCTCTACATCAGTTTGAGCGGCAACACGAAATATTTTATTAGCAGACTGACAACATACTTTGAGAAAGAACGTCATGTTCGGGTTAGTTCAATTAATGTTAAAGAACACCCTGAATTCACCACTCTTGACCAGCCGTTTGTTACCTTCCTACCAGCCTTTCTTAAAGGTGGTAATGGGGTTAATGACGGTTATACTGAAATATTAACCACTATTTTGGGAGATTACCTCGCGTACGAAGGCAATTACCAGCATTGCTACGGTATTATCGGTAGCGGTAATCGTAATTTTAATAAGCAGTTTGCACTCACGGCTAAACAATATGCTAAACGCTTCGATTTTCCTTACATTACCGATTTTGAGCTACGTGGCACCGCACACGACATTCCTCGCATTGCCGATGCCATCTTAACCTATCGCAATCAATTTTGTTTTCAAACAACGAAGGAGTAATCCCTAATGGTAACTAGCACCCCAGAAATGGAAAATACCTATTTTTACTTAAATAACCTCGTAAATATCCCAAGCAACGGAGAAATTCCGCTACATTATGATCAAGAAGCCCTAAAGGCTTATTTCGAAGAGACAGTTAAACCGAAGACCAAGCAATTTGATTCGTTAAATGCCAAGTTAAATTACTTGGTTGACGAAGATTATATCGATCCAAGTATCCTGGAACAATACTCTCACAAGTTTGTGCAGTCCTTGTTCGACCAAATGAGAGACCATCACTTTCGTTTTCGCAGCTTTCTCGGTGCCTACAAGTTCTACACACAATATGCCATGAAAACTAATGATGGCCAGCAATTTTTGGAAGACTTTGTCGATCGCGTCGTCTTCAATGCCCTCTATCTCGCTAATGGTGATGAACAACTTGCCAATGACATTGCCGATGAATTGATTTCACAACGTTATCAGCCTGCCACCCCCACGTTTCTCAACGCGGGTAAAAAACGGCGCGGTGAAATGGTATCATGTTTTTTAATCGATGTGGCCGACTCCATGCTCTCAATTGGACGCGGCGTTAATTCTGCCCTTCAACTATCTCGAATCGGTGGGGGCGTCGGCGTTAACCTGTCAAACTTGCGCGCCTCAGGTGATCCTATTAAGCAGATTTCCAACACCTCGTCTGGCGTTGTACCAGTGATGAAGTTACTTGAAGACTCATTTAGCTACAGTAACCAACTTGGGCAACGGAACGGCGCCGGAGTGGTTTATCTCAACGTCTTCCATCCTGACATCTTACATTTTCTGGATACCAAAAAGGAAAATGCGGACGAAAAAATTCGGGTGAAGACCTTGTCCCTCGGTTTGATTGTTCCTGATAAGTATTATGAATTACTCAAGACTAACGAACCAATGTATCTTTTTAGTCCCTATGATGTCGAACGTGAATATCGTACGCCATTTGCTTACATCGATATCACCAAAGAATATAACAACATGGTCGCTAACCCCAATATTAAGAAGTCAGTTTTTAACGCGCGGAAACTAGAACAAAAGATTTCTCAACTCCAACAAGAATCTGGTTATCCTTACATCTTGAACATTGATACGGCCAACCAAACTAACCCTGTCGATGGCAAAATTATTATGAGTAACCTTTGTAGTGAGATCTTACAGCCTCAAGAACCGTCAAAACTTGATGATGACCTATCGTACAAGACAATTGGTACCGATATTTCATGTAATCTCGGATCAACTAATATCATGAATATGATTGACTCGCCGGACTTCGGTCACTCAGTTGAGGTTGCTGTTCGTGCGCTCACCCTCGTAACTGACACAACCGACGTTAAGGAAGTACCGACTGTTAAACATGGTAACGAACTTTACCACACGATTGGATTAGGGGCTATGGGTCTGCATACTGCCCTTGCACGCCACCAAATTGAGTATGGCTCACCAGAGGCCCTTGAATTTACTGATGCCTACTTCCTAGCTTTAAACTACTATTCACTCGTTACGAGCAATCGAATTGCCCGTGAACGTCACGAAACCTTCGCTAAATTTGACCAATCAAAGTACGCTGATGGCAGTTACTTCGATCAATACTTGAACGCAGACTTTGAATTCAAGAGTACCAAAGTTGCAAAAATCTTCAAAAATATTAAATTACCATCTGTTACAGATTGGAAGGCACTCAAGCAAGATGTGATTACTGGCGGCCTTTATCATCGTAATAGACTCGCTGTGGCACCGAACGGGTCAATTTCGTACGTCAATGAAACAAGTGCATCACTTCATCCAATCACACAATTAGTAGAACAACGTCAGGAAAATAAGGTAGGCTCAATCTTCTATCCAGCACCTTACCTGTCTAACGAAACTTTGCCTTACTACACACCCGCATATGATATTGATCAACGAAAAATTATTGACACCTATGCCGTAGCTCAAAAGCACATTGATCAAGGCATGAGTCTGACACTATTTATGCGTTCAGTTTTGAAACCTGACCTTTACGAGTGGAAGGACAATAACAATTTAAAGATGACAACCCGAGACCTTAACCGGTTACGGAATTACGCCTGGACAAAGGGCATTAAGTCACTTTATTACATTCGAACGTTTACAGAAGACGATGAAATTAAAACGGCAAATGAATGTGAATCATGCATGATCTAGGAAATTCACTTGGGGTCTTACCGTCCGTTTAACACACCGGCATACGTTATTGGGTCACAAGACCCATATACCCATGAATCCTAATTAAGGAGACGAACAAATAACGATGGACTATTTATACTACAAAGCAATTAACTGGGATGATATTAAAGATAATTTCGATAAATACACGTGGGAACGACTCACCACTAACTTTTGGTTGGACATTCGGATTCCCATCACGAATGATCAAACGGCTTGGCAACAGCTATCAGATACTCGACAACAGGCCATTACTCGTATGTTGGCAGGTACATCAATGTTAGCCGTCTACCAATCAGAAGTTGGCACCCCTGCTATTCGCCACGATCGGCGAACTCAACAAGAAGAATCCGTATTAAACACCATTACCTTTATGAAATCAGTCCATGCCAAAAGCTGTACGACCATTTTCCGGGCTCTGATTCCGGGTAACGGCGGTGAAAGTTTTACTTGGGCAGATGATAATGCCAATCTGCAAGCTGAAATTGACCAACTAGTCCAAATGAGCACTAGCGATATGGCCTTACAGAAAAAAGCCCTTTTTATTCTGACTGAAACTGGGCTCTCGTTTGGTAAATACTGGACAATACTTCAAACACAGGCTCTCGTCAATACTTACCAAATGTTGGCTAATATTCTCCGCGGTAGCGCCCTTTTTAGTGCTTATATTGGTTACAAATTTCGCCTCAGATTTGAAGAACTCACTGTAAGTGATCAAACCGAACTGCAGTATTGGATTAATACACAGTTTGATCAACTCATGCAAACTGAAAAAGACTTCTTAGAAGCTAACCTTGACGATGCCACCGAAGCCATCAATCTGGCCTCCTATGGTGCCAATCATGCATTAATGTCACTTGGCTTTAACGCTGTCTACGAAGTTCAACCGTCTTCACTAGTGGCGCAACTCAAAGAACTGATGATTGACCAAAATCAATTTTTGCAACAGGTAACGGCTGCAAACAATGAATCGGACACTGAAAAAATGACCGATGACGACTACGACTTTTAAGGAGTGTTCAACTAATGAGCTATAAAACAATTAATTGGGACATCATCGAAGACGAACTTGACGAATATGTATGGGATAAAGCAACGGCACAATACTGGCTGGATACGCGAGTACCTGTTTCTAATGATTTACGGGACTGGCGGACACTCTCTGGCACCGAAAAATCGGTTATCAATCGGGTTGTGGGTGGATTAGCCTTGCTGGACACACTCCAATCTGAAGAAGGAGTCGACGTGATGCGGCCAGACGTTCGGACACGAAAAGAAGCAGCAGTCCTCAATGACTTTTTGATGATGGAGTCAATTCATGCCAAAAGCTACGGCACTATTTTGACATCTTTGAACGATCAAGCCACTGTTGACGAAGTATTCAAATGGATGAACAATAATCCCAGAATGCAATACAAAGCCAAACGGATCAATGATATTTATCAAACGGGAAACAACCTTGAAAAGAAAGTTGCAAGCGTCTTTCTTGAAGGAATTTTGTACTACACCAACTTTTTTACCCCACTTTGGTACCGTGGTAACAATAAGCTGGCAAATCTTTCTGAAGTCATCAAACTGGTGATCCGCGATGAATCTGTTCATGGTACTTACCTCGGCTACAAATTTCAATTGGGATATAACGAGCTATCGGCGACTGAACAAAAAACATTCAAAAAGTGGATGGATGAGTTGCTCGACGATCTCCTTGAGAACGAGTTTGCGTTCACCGAAGAAGTTTACGCGCCGATTGGGTTAGCGGAAGACGTTAAACAATTCGTTCACTACAACGCCAACAAGGCGCTCCAAAATATGGGCTTTGAATCCCGCTTCCCCAATGCTGAGATTAAAGATATCAACCCAATCGTAATGAACGGAATTTCAACCGAAACGGCCAATCATGATTTCTTCTCACAAGTTGGTGCTGGCTATCTAATGGGTAATGCTGAAGCTATGAGTAGCGGCGACTATGACTTCTAACATAGGCTTCTAGGCATAATTAAAATTTAAAAAAGGCTAATATCTACAGGAAATATTAAAGTAAAGCCCCTGAGTTGTACTAGTCCCTGTCAAGTTGTCATTTGAAATAATATAAGTTTTGCTTTGCTTAAACGGCCTCATTCCAGTATTCAGCTGGGGTGAGGTCGTTTCTTGCTGGTGAACAATCTAGTTGATTAAAATAGTTGATGCCTTCTTCGACCAAGGCCACTAATTCTTTATAGGTAACTGGTTTAGCGTGTCGATCAATCCAGCG
This sequence comes from Pediococcus ethanolidurans, assembly GCF_964062635.1. NCBI lineage: Bacteria > Bacillati > Bacillota > Bacilli > Lactobacillales > Lactobacillaceae > Pediococcus > Pediococcus ethanolidurans. Next base: position 541,875 of record NZ_OZ061250.1, on the reverse strand, counting down.
CAATTTGAACTCGTTCCACCAACGTTCCATTGGTGCGTTATCATACGGCATTCCTGGTTGTGACATACTACGGGTGACTTCATGTTGCGCCAAAAAGTTATTGAATGTTCCTGATGTGCATGCCGAACCTCGGTCAGTATGCACTACAGGGTGGACGTCACCCGCAAAATTAAAGGCCCGTTGAAAAACCTGAACTTTTGCCTTCGAAGTTTCAGTTTCACTTAATTTATGGGCAATTAGATGGCGACCGTAAAGATCCAGCGCGCCACTCAAACGCACTTTATACTGACCGTTAACACCATAGGTCAATTCCGTTGAATCAGCTAACCAAACCTGGTTTGGTTGGTTAACGCTAAAACGCTGATTTAAAACATTATCTTGTAAGTATTGCTCCTGTTGTTTGATTCGTGAATGCTTTTTCTGATGAACCTGGCAACGAATGCCTAGCTTGCTCATAATCCGCTTAACTTGCTTTAACGTCACCTGTTCGGTGACGGCCGGGTCTTTTCTGAGATTAGATAATATTTTGGTACTACCAATACTTTGATGATGCTGGTTATACCAATATTGAACCCGTCCAGTTAAGAAGTTATCTCGAATCCCCCAATCCGTTACGTTACGATGTACCCTAATGTCTCCTTCCTGAGCTGTGATATAATAGATCAAACGTGTGAGACATTAGAGTGTGACACAGTAACTTTTAAATCTTAATCAGATCAACTAGTTGAGTAGTTGCCCAGAAACTGACGTCAGAATTAATATGATAAGAAGGCAAATATATGAAAATTGGTTATGCTAGGGTGTCGTCTGAAAATCAGAATTTAGCTCGGCAGATTGAAGCTCTAAAAAAGTCTGGTGTAGAGAAAATATTTCAGGAAAAAGTTTCCGGAAAATCAGTTCAAAATCGCCCTGAATTGCAAAAAATGTTAGAGTTCATTCGTGAAAAAGATATTGTCACTGTTTTGGATTTAGATCGACTTGGTAGAAATGCTCAGGACATTACTGCCACCATTAACTTGATTCAACAAAAGGAAGCCACACTAGATGTTTTAAGTTTACCGAGTTTCACTGATATACAAGATGTTAACTTATGGTAGATTGTAAAATTAATCCGAACGCTGTTCGGACAAAAAAGATCAGCTTCCTTTAAAATGGTGTTTACCACAAGGTAGATTGCAAATTTAATCCGAATTTTTTGACAAATTGGTCAGCATGACCTGATAAAGTGTTTGCCAGTCAAGTATTTTAAGTGGTCTCTGATTAATTTCGAGTAAGGTGGTTTTCAAGCCTTGAGCACTAATGTGCTCAAAATAAGTCCCCTTAGGATAAAAATAGCGTAAGTTCCGATTAAATCGTTCATTACTACCACGTTCAGCTGGCGTATAAGCATGGCAGTAATAGGTCTTAATACCGTATTGTGCTTCAAGTGATACTAGACCGCTAAACTCAGTGCCACGGTCCACCGTAAAACTATGCACCGGACCATTAAAAGTGGTTAGGAACTTAGTTAGTGCTTCATTAACAGTTACTGCCGTCCGTTTTTTTAATTGGTAGGCCCAAAGGAAACGTGATTTGCGATCGATTAAGGTTAATAAAACTGCCTTACTATGCCCACGGGGGCCAACAATTGTATCTAATTCAAAATCACCGATGCGATTACGTCGATTAACCACGATGGGTCGCTGTTCAATTGACCGTCCTAATGATTGATTATATTTAGAACGGTGGTCAAGGTTACGCCGTTGGCGCACGCCATGTTCAGGCAAATCATTTAAAGAAAACTCAATTTTCCCTTGATTTAACCAATTATAAATTGATTTAGTCGCTAGTTTAAATTCGTAAGCTATCATTTCTGGTGACCACCTTAGACGTGGTAGATTGCAAATTTAATCCGAACAAGCCTGGAAACTTTCAATGGTAGTATCAACTGACTTCTTGGCTGGAAAATAGAATTTTCATTTACACACGGTAGTCGATGTATGGCAGAATAGCCCAGTAATTCACTTAACTGAATTGCTGGGCTATTCTTCATTTTAAAACTGCTTGACTTAAAGTTCGCTTTAAGGCCTATCATAGGACTATTGATATGGATTACTCACAGGGAGGGCGAAGTTAAGATGGATCGTAGTAAAGTTGTTGTTCACATGTACGTTTCGATTGATGGGAAAATTGATGGTTCGTATGGAAACGCTGATTCGAACCGATATTATTCCGACGAACTATTTCGTTTGAGTAATGCTGATGGCAATGGTCGTGAAACTATTCAAATGTACGCGGCTGCTGGCCATCCAGATTTAAGTCAGTACGATATTACCGGAATAGATTATCAAGATTGGTTACCCAATATTAAATCAGAGACTTGGACCATCGCTTTTGATCGGAAGGACAAAGACGGTTGGAATGTGAATTATTTTGATTACAATAATCATCGAAGAATGCATACGATTGAAGTGGTGACTAAACCAGTCAAAAAGGCGTACTTGGCTTATTTGCAGTCGTTAGAGATTCCATACATTGTTAGTGGCGAGACGGACTTTAACTTTGAAGACGTGTTGCGGAAATTAAAACAACATTATCAGATTGACACCTTGGCAGTGTGTGGTGGTGCCGTGATCAACGGGGCCTTTCTAAAAACTCATTTTGTGGATGAAATTTCCTTAGTCATTGCACCGCATGTTAGAGGCGATAGCACGAAAAAGGCGGCCTTTGATACGCTGGGTACCACGGTACAGGATACGTTCAAAATCAAAGCGGTTAAACAACTTGCCGATGGCGGTTTGCATGTGACCTTTGTGAAAGCAGATTAGGAACATTGTTAATATAAGCAAGCTTGTCGGCATCATGATGGCAGAATTGATGGTATTGTTTCCCATAAGTAAAATTTATCACTGTGCGTTTGCTTTGAAATTGATCTAACAGTTGGTTACTTGTAAAACCTCACTTGTAAGTCAAGTTGAATCAAAATAAGTGTAAAGGTACCCAAAGGGATCACTTCTTATAGTTGGTTGGAATTAACTATGACCATTGTAAGAGATTGCTTTGGGCTTTTTTATTTTGTTCGGATTAATTATAGAATTTGCCTATTAAAAAAATTCTAATCACGTTCTAAAGCTGGAGACTTTTAAAAAAATCAAAATTTTGATATAGTGGATTATAGTACTTTTAGGTAACCAAGAAGTTTTTGAACGCCTTATGAAGGTTGAGTAAGATGAAATTGGTTGGATATGGTGCTAATTTCTTGGTTTAGAACAAATTGGTGAATATAAAAAATGTAAATTTTATTTTGACTCATTCATAGCGTTATACACCATGTTATCCAGATTATTATTCCTTATGAATAATAATCTGGGTAACATGGTAATACATGGAGGTGTATGTTGGTGGAAAAAGTTAAAGTTAAAAATGTAACTAAGATTTTTGGAAAACAAATATCTCTAGCAAAAAAATTGTTGCGTGAGGGAAAGTCTAAAGCAGAGATCCTTTCGCAGACAGGTTGTACTGTTGGAGTTAATCAAGCTAGTTTTGCTGTTAATGAAGGTGAACTGTTTGTAATCATGGGGCTGTCTGGAAGTGGAAAGTCTACGATTATCCGAATGATCAACCGCTTGATAAATTCGACTGATGGGGATATTGAAATCGATGAACAAGGTGTGATGGGCCTCAGTAAGGAAGAATTACGTCACTTGCGCCAAGATAAGATCGGCATGGTTTTTCAAAATTTTGCCTTGTTTCCGCATAAGTCCGTATTACAAAATGCGGCTTATGGATTGGAGCTTAAAAAGTTTCCGTTAGATGTACGAAACAGGAAAGCTCATGAAGCATTGACACTAGTCGGCTTGACCGGGTATGACGACCAATATCCAGATCAGTTATCAGGCGGGATGCAGCAGCGGGTTGGTCTCGCGCGCGCTTTGGCCAATGATGCCGAGATTCTGTTGATGGACGAGGCATTTTCGGCCTTGGATCCGTTATATCGGAAAGAAATGCAGGATTTGTTATTGCAAATTCAAGAAAAAATGCATAAAACGATCATTTTTATTAGCCATGACCTGAACGAAGCTTTGAAATTAGGGGATAGGATTATGATCATGCGTGATGGCCATATCGAACAAATTGACAATCCGGAAGATATTTTGACTCACCCGGCTAATGATTACGTAGAACGCTTCATCGAAGGGGTCGACCGGACAAAGGTCCTGACGGCAAGTAGTGTAATGACGCAGGCCCAGGTGGTTAATATTGGAAAGGCTGGACCACGGGTGGCTTTGCGGAGAATGCGAGCCAACGATATCTCTTCAATATACGTGGTTGATAATGACAACAAATTCGTGGGTTTTGCCGATGCGCATGATGTTTCGGATCTGATTAAGAAGGGCAGTGAAGACCTGAAGTCAGTTCTTAGGACAGACGTGCCTAAGACAAGTGTGGATATGCCAATCAATGCATTGATTAACGATATTTCGAAGGCAGCAATTCCTTATGTCGTGTTGGATGATGACGATCATCTACTAGGCATCATTCTACGGAGTTCTGTTTTGGCGGCTATCGCTGGGGAAGAGGTGAGTGCTTAATGAATATTGGAAAAATACCTTTAGCGGATTGGATCAACTCAGGTGTTGACTGGCTGAGTCAATTTACCGGATTTTTTAATAGTGTGACGATCTTTTTCCAGGTAATCATTGACGGTATTCAATGGGCTTTTGACTTCTTGCCGCAATGGGTCTTTATCTTGGTGGTCTTAGCACTCACGTACTGGGTTAAACGAGGACAAAAGAAAATTAGTTTCATGGTGTTTGAAGTTTTGGGGCTGTTATTGATCTGGAACTTAGGATACTGGCGTGATATGACCCAGACCTTGACGTTAGTTTTGTCGTCTAGTTTGATTGCAATCGTTGTTGGGATTCCACTTGGAATTTGGATGGCAAAAAGTTCAAGAGCTGAGATCGTAATCAAACCAATTCTTGACTTCATGCAGACCTTGCCAGCGTTTGTTTATCTAATACCGGCCGTTTCATTTTTTGGTATCGGGATGGTACCGGGGGTGTTGGCTTCAGTGATTTTTGCGACGCCACCGACAGTGCGAATGACAAACTTGGGAATCCGGCAGGTGCCAAGTGACTTGATCGAGGTAGCGGATTCCTTTGGCTCGACCAGCTGGCAAAAGCTAATCAAATTACAGTTACCACTAGCAAAAACAACAATAATGTCCGGAATTAATCAAACGATGATGCTTGGACTTTCAATGGTCGTGATTGCATCAATGATTGGCGCCCTTGGTTTAGGAACTCAGGTTTACTTTGCTGTGGGGCGTAATGATGCCGGGGCAGGATTTGCCGCAGGAATTGCTGTGGTTATTGTAGCTATTATTTTGGATCGAATCACACAATCGTTCAACAAAACATCCAGATAAAGGGGGAATGATTAGTTTGAAGAAAAGAATTCTCCGTTATTTGCAAATGGCCACAGTGATTATATGTTTGACAGCCATAGTTAGTGCTTGTGCTAAACCAGCTGAATACGACTCACATAAAAAGTTAGGACCGCAAATCAATTATACGATTACAGGGATCGAAGCTGGTGCGGGTGAAATGGCTAATACACAAACATTGTTGTCAAAATATAAGTTGAAACAGGCTAACTGGCAGATCATGCCAAGTTCTACAGCTGCGATGATTAGCACGTTATCCAAGGCAGTTAAAAATAAACAGCCTATCGTTGTTACTGGCTGGCAGCCACACTGGATGGTTGCTAAATATTCGTTGAAATTTTTAAAAGATCCAAAACATGTTTATGGTAATGGTGAATCAATGCGCACCATTACACGTAAAGGGTTGGAAAAAGATAATCCAGGTGCTACTAAGTTACTAAAGAATTTCCATTGGACAATTTCAATGTCAAATCCAGTAATGTTGAACATAAACGGTGGCATGAATAAGCAAAAAGCTGTCAATCAGTTTATTAAAAACCATCCTAAACAAGTCAAAGCATGGACAGCGGGGGTGCCAAACGGTCATGGCAAAAAAATTAAATTAGTTTATACACCATATGACTATGAAATTGCGGCAACCACTTTAGTAACGACTTTGTTGAAGCAAAAAGGATATAAAGCTACAATGCAACAGTTAGACGTGGGAGTTATGTGGAATTCGATAGCTAATGGTAGTTCTGACGCTTCCGTGACTGCTGAGTTACCAGTTACCCAGGGCTTGTATGCCAAGAAGTACAAAGGTAAGTATGTTCAATTGCGCAAAAATTTGAAGGGTGCTCAAACAGGGTTGGCAGTTCCCAAATATATGAAGAATATTAATACTGTTGATGATCTAAAAAACAAATGATATTGGCTGTAAAATTTCTGGCATTGGACCACACCAATGCCAGTTTTTTTGTTATTTGTCATGTGAAGTTGATGGAATCCTTATGAAGTATCTGGAGCTTAATTGGTCTAGGTACTTTTTTATACCGTCACAGTTTGACGTGCTGGGTGAAGCCATTGGCGTTGAATCTTAATACGGTTGACAAAGTTCTCCAAATTACGGAAGCCAAAAGCAGTGTTTTTAATCTCCCGAATTGTCAAATTAAGTTAGAAATTTTTTAACTGTTCATCTGTAATCTGACTGATGAATGCTTCCAGAGGTGTCTGGTAACCCAAACTTTTTCGTGGGATGTGGTTTCGTCGACTGGCAACTGCTTGAACAAATCCATCTGATAGCTGGTCCATAATAAGATTGTGACGTAAACCATCTTTACGCAGCAGACCATTGGTGTTCTCATTTAAACCACGTTGATTGGGTGCTCCGACAGCGGCAAAGTAAATATTTAAATCAAATTGGTTAGCAATGGTTCGCCAACCGGCGAACTCCTTACCATTGTCAAACGTAATTGACTTAAATAGGTGTCGTGGCAGCTTCGAAAGCCATCCTGCTAAACTACGATTGACATCGTGTGCCGACTTGGTATGCGAATTCAGCACAATTGCGACCTTAGTTTGTCGTTCAACCAGCGTGGTTACCGCACCCTGATGGTTTTTACCTTGAACCGTGTCACCTTCTAAATGGCCGAATTCTTGATTAAAATTAGGATAGTCCTGATAACGATTCTTTAAATCCCTGCCCAATTGACCCGCTTTCCCACGGCGTTCAATGTAACCATTAGGGTGCCGTTTGCCGTGCATCGGTAAATCTTTGGTCGACAACCCCAAAACACCGCGTTTGAAAAGGCGGTAAAGGGTTCGAACCCCACAGCTGAAAGCCCGTTCTAGTTGCTTATTCATATTTGCTTGCCCCCAACGCTAATTATTGAAATATAGCATTGCAAAATACTAATCCTAAATACGAAGAAAAGCAACTATGCCATATACATCATAATGAAATCACTTTAAAGAAGCTCATAATTTACAATCTACCTTAACATTAAATTTCTTTCGATACCTTATAAAGGTTGTCCGTTTAATTCCTGTATTACGGGCAACATCGACATCACTCATGCCTGCCTGATAAAGTTTAAAAGCATGTTGCAAGCGGGGATCGTCTTGGGTGTATTGGGGTTTACGCCCATGATATTTACCCTGCTGCTTAGCTAAGGCAATCCCTTGTTGCTGGCGCTCAATGATTCGCTTACGTTCACTTTCGGCCTGATACTTATAGAGTTCAATAATCAAGTTGGTCATCAGTTGACGTAAATTTGGGTCAGCAATCCCTGTCATGGACGGCAAATTTAACACATCTAGGGTGGCACCCTTATTTTGAATGGAGTTCATGATCTTAGTCAAATCATGGTTGTTTCTGCCTAAGCGATCTAATTCAGTGACCATTACAATATCACCCTCACGAATATAGGCCAGCATTTTTTGCAGTTCTGGCCGATTAGTGTTAGCCCCACTTAATTTATCCGTAAATAATTTATCAACGTCTTTTAAAGCCGCTAATTGTCGATCTAAATGTTGCTCCTTGGAACTCACACGCGCATAACCGATTTTAGCCATTTCTAGCTCTCCTTTTTGGACAGTTCTAATGAACATCTGTATTTCCTAGTATAGCACAGAAATAAAAACGGCCACTAGGGTATACCCTAGTGGCTATATGTTATAATTCGGTCCTATTCTTCTTTAAAATAAAACAAAGCTTCAAATTTCTTGTCCAGAGCAAGACATAAAAGCAGTGCCAATTTTGCTGACGGTACAAATTCACCAGTCTCGATATTGCTGATTTTTTGGCGTGAAACCCCAACTAACTTCGCTAGTTGGGGTTGATTCAGACTCTTTTCTGCTCGCGCAACTTTTAAGTGATTTTCTAAAATTATGTTTTTCAAGACAACTTCTACCCTCCAATTACCACAAGCCATGCAGTGTAGAAGACCGCTACGATTAGGAAGAACGACGTCAGAATAGATGCCAGAGAGTGTTTCTGGATGACTTGTGCTATTTCAACGCCTAACCTGCCAAGTAAAATCAAAAAGAACACATCACTAAGAGGTTCATGCCGAAATAACCGGATAATTAACATGAAGAGTAAAACCAGCGAGTAAAATCCAAATATAATACTTTGACTTTTTAAAATGGTATTCCTTTTCCCTTCATCATCCTTTGCCAGTTGAGCTGCTTTTAATATTTTGTTTTTGTCCATTGTAGCGCCTCTATTGTCAAGTAAACTAGTCAACACTAGACTTTGTGGAGGAATAAAAGTAATAATGATCTTAGCCATTCAGTCTAAGTAATCAGACTATTTGAGCGCTTGTTAAAACATATCTAACTAGTTTGCTTTACAAACCAGTTAGATATGTTATGCTACTAATATGCAATGCAAAGTAGTGAAGAAGGTGATTACTTGTCCCAATCAGATATTTCCAGCCAAATGCTTAAAGGTATTTTCCAAGGGTGTTTGCTACTTCTAATTAATCATCAACCTTATTATGGTTATGCAATTAGCCAAGAACTTTCAAAATATGGCTTTACAGACGTTCCTAAGGGGACAATTTATCCACTGCTGATGAATATGGAGAGAAAAGGGCTGATTGTCGGTAAAACTAAGCCTTCCAAAGAGGGCCCACAACGAAAATATTACTATATAACCAGCACTGGGAAGCAAGCTCGAAAAACCTTTCTAACTCAATGGGCTAATCTCTCAATCAACGTTAATGACCTAATCAACGAAAGAAGGAACGACCAATGAATAGCGATAATTTGATCAAAGCTAACAACCTGCTTCGCAAAAAATTGACCTCTGAAAATCAAAAGTATTATGAAGATTTGCTAACTTATATCCGTGGGAAGTCAACCTTTAATCGAGAAAAGGACGTTGAACAGCTTTTGTTAGAAATCCTACATGATTTAATTGACGCTCAAAACAATGGTCAAAACGCAGAAGACTATTTTGGAAAAAATCCACAAACATTAGCTGATGAAATCCTCCAAACATTACCCAAATCATTCTTTGAAACATTTAAACTAGCTTGTTACATCTTGATTGGTTATGTCCTTTTATTTGCCACTCCCAATATCGTATTACCAACATCAAATTTAGATTTTGGTAAACTGATTATTCTCGGCACAATTAGCTTTGTTTTTTCACTCGTAGTCTTGTGGTTAATTGGACAAGAAACTTATCAAAAAAACAAGTTGATAAAATTGGCCAGCTACGTGCTTGGAACAATTACTTTCGCTGGTATCGTTATTGGCAGCGTCTTCTTAAAAACGCCGCTTGCGATTAGTTTACCTGGCTGGTATGGGATTGGAACCATTCTCGTTTTGCTTACCATCACAACAATGATTTATACAGCTGAGCGTAAACGGCTACCGTTTCTAATCATTGTTTATATTTTTATTGTGATTGATTCTCTACTTGGAATTGGTACCCGAATTCCTGGCCTCTCCGTTTTTCTAAACCAACCAATTCCTAAATCAACAGCACTATGGGTACTAGTGATTGGAGGACCGATCGTCGCACTCATTTGTGGGTTTGGCTCTTGGTGGTATTTAAAAAAGCATGAAAATTAGTGACGTAACAAATAAAGATGAGCAGTAACTGTTCGACACATATTTTTCCTGTATAATTAAAACTTGTAGAGAAGTTAAGGCGGTGGCTATTTCCGATCGGAGGTGGTGCTTATGGTGTTAATCCTTTAAAGCCCATAATTCCTAACGAAAGGAGTAGCCTAAGTGTCCGTTGCGGACGCTTTACAATTAATGCTGGCTTTCGGTACTTTTATCGTAGCCTTGATCGCATTAATTGTTGAGCTGATCAAAAGTCAGCAAAAAAAATAACCGCCTTAGCTTGGCACAGCTAGCGGTTATTTTAAGTCGTTAATTAATGCCACCGTCTTAAACGGCTCTACATGGGAAGCCCTGTTCACGCGGGGCTTCCTTTTTATGCCTTTATTATAGCATGACTACAGCTGGATTTCGACTATTTTTAATCAGCTTCTTTAGCAGTTTTAATGTGATTAATCAACATTAATTTTCTTAATTAAACGGCCACCACGGAAATCGTTTAGTAATCCGTCGTTCTGCATGAGTATCGTAAGCCACATAATGATTACCAGTTTGTTCACGCATCATTAGGGGGATCTGCGCACGAGAGACCAGACGAATATTTGAAACATAGGAGCCTTTATGAGCAACAAGTGCCCAACGCTGTTTAGAACTATATTGTCCGGTATAAAACTTTAGCCAACTACCACTACCAAAAGGATCATCAGCTACAAACGCATCAACTCGCTGTGGGGTTTTAACAGCAGCAACATGCTTGTTTTTACCATCACTATCAATGATAGTTGTCTTTTCCTTCTTCTCTAGTACCTGATTAGGGAGTACCGCATAACCATATTGAACTCTCAAAAAAGGGTTGAAGCGATCAATCCATTCATTTTGCGTGGCACGCCCAAACCCTAATATACTTAACCATAAAAACAGTAGCACAATAATTCTCAACACAATTAGTAAGTAGCGTTTGTATTTATTTTTATCCCGCACATCTTGACTAATTTTATTAACCATAATATTTCCATCACCTTTAAGTAAGATATCTAGAGGAACAGCTAAAAATTCACTTAAATTTACTAATGTGTCTAAATTTGGATAACTTAAATTATTTTCCCAGCGTGATAGCGTTTGACGTGTCACATGTAATTTATCAGCCAATTGTTGCTGGGTTAAGTGCAGTTCTTTTCTTTTTTTCCGTAATACATTAGCAAATTGCAATTTAATAGCCCTCCTTAACTTTTAAGATAGCAGAAATCTCGCGAATGTAACGCAATTACCATGTTACATTGCCCGTTTTCCCGTATTAAACGAAAGAACACTGATTCCATCTGGCAATGGCAACCAGAAAACCACGTCTGATATTTTTTTGTGGTGAGCTTCATTGGAGTAGCGATTACGTAAGATAGCGACCCTTCTTGAAGCTAACTCATTTACAAATATCCCATGATGGTTAAGCATATTCCCTAATGTGTTAAAATTAAATTGTGAGTATCTTTAAGGATTAAGGAGTGAATTCTTTGAAAAAACACAAAAAATTAATTATCTCGTTAATAGTAACTATGCTAGTGATTATTTCTGGAGGAATATACATAGGATATCAGTATGGCCCTAACTTTAACTTCTACTTGGTCCCACCAACCCCTAAAAGAGACGCCATGCTGGCTTTTAATAAAATATCGTCCACAGGGATCTATACAGAAAATCAAGCGCAGAAAAATAGGATGACAGAGATTCGCAATAACATTTCAAATAAGCATACCTACAAAGAAATTTATCCACTGTTAAAACAAGCCTTGGCAATTAAGGGTGGTAAGCACGCTTCTTTGATAACTCCATCAGAAGTAAAAAAAGAAGTTTCACAATACAAAGCCCCAACTAGCAGTGTTAAAAATAATATCTTATACGTCCACTTACCAGAATTCAGTGGATCATCATCACAAGGAAAAAGATACGCAAACACAATTTATTATAAGCTAACTAGTAAAACATATAAGGGTATTATCATTGATCTTAGGAATAACCTAGGTGGTGACATTGGCCCAATGTTAGCTGGAATTTCGCCAGTTGTCCCTAATGGAAAATTATTTGAAATAGTTAATTCGGCAAACAATCCTACGAGTGTAACCTTACACGAGAGTGTTACTAACAACATGGGAACTAAGATAGAACTCGGCAAGGTAAAAAAAGTCACAGGAATGCCGGTTGCGGTGATACTCAATCGATGGACTGCTAGTTCAGGTGAGCTAACAGCTTTAGCACTTGAAACCAATCCTAACGTTAAAACTTTTGGTGGTGACTCTGCTGGGTATACTAGTATCAATGATACGTACACTATGTACAATGGTGCTCAAGTCAACATAACTGCTGAAAAGATCAAAAAAAATAATGGGCAAGTACTCTTCAATAATAAAATTAAACCTGACGTTCAAACTAACAAGCCAATTGTTCAAGCTGACAATTGGCTATTAACTCAAAACTAGTTTTTGGTTAGAGATCGGTTGATCTCTAGCTTCCACTGTATAATAGATTAAACAAGAAGTTTTAAGGGCGGTGGCTGTCTTTTCCCTTGCGAGGTGAGGCCATGGGAACATGGAATAATCTTCAGGAAGGTTTCACAGTCAATGAGCGTCTTCCAGGCACTCTCGTTGATGTTGCTGTTTGGCACGTTTTTAATCGCGCTACTCAGCTATATCGACAAGCACCACAAATAAAAAAGCCGCCCTGCGTAACTTTGGTAGGTTACAGGGTAGCTTAATGCTGTCTTATTAACTTCGCCACCGCCTTTGAAGCGGCTTGCGTAGGAAGTCTTGTTAGCGCAAGGCTTCCTTTTCTGTCTACATTATAGCATGACTATGAAAAATTGGGTAGCAAGGCATTTTCGGCATATTATTTATCTTTGTATTTTTCAAAATAGGTTCAACTAATTCTGTTTCAGCGTTTTTCGTACTTCACCGTATTTGTATATAGTTTTCCAATATGTTTATGTCTGCCAACGGACCCACTTAATCTGATACCTACCATTATGATAAACCAATTTACCTATTAACTTAGTCTTGGTGCTTTTTTTCTAAGGTTGCTAATAATGCATCAATCCGTTGTTTAACTTGGGGTCGTTGGGTTGTATCAGTTAACAGTACTAACGTATCACCTTCATGAATCAAGGTGTCACCATGTGGAATCACTTCTTGTTCGCCACGCCGGATTCCAATGAGCAGTGCTTCTTTAGGCCATGGCATGTCTCGGACCATTTTGCCGTTTAAGGGACTGCCAAAGAAAACCGGTATTTCCAAATGATCAGGTCGATGAAGTTGCTGAACAGTTTTAGGCATTGTCATCTGCTTAAGCAATGCTTCATAGATTGGTGCACCGCCTAATAAATCAACAACAAGGTAAGCAGTTAACGATATGACTGCTAATGGCATTAAATGTGTTAAATTGCCAACCATTTCTGTTACCAGCAAGATAGCTGTGAAGGGAGCTTTTCCGATTCCAGCAAAGTAACCGGCCATGGAAAAAATGATTAGGTTCATGATATAGACATGCGATAATAATCCTAATTGATTCATTAAGACGCCATAAACCGCACCAATCACAGCACCTAAAGAAAGAATCGGCAAGAAAATACCGCCAGGTAATCCGGAACCATATGAAATCATTGAAAAGACGAATCGTATAATAAAAATTGCAATTAGTACAAACAAAGGTGGAACATGCTGGCCAAATCCCAAAATTAAGCCATTACCACCACCGAGTAAATTTGGCGAAAAGTAACCAACTAAAATTACCAGCAGAAATGGTACGATACCTTGTATTGGGCGTGGCAAATGTGTCAATTGATGATACCACCTAGGCATAACTAACAAGACCCGTTGATATAAGTAACCAAATAATCCCAAAACAATGCCGAGTAAAATTAAGTGCCAATAATTTGATACTGGTAAACTACGTGAATAACTTAAATGTAACACGGGAACAAGTCCGAAAACATTCAGCGAAATAAGATTTGAACCAATTGCTCCGGCTAATGCTGTTAACCAAACCAGCGGTGAAAAATTATGGTAAATCTCTTCTAAGACAAATAGAGTTCCAGCAATGGGGGCATTAAACGCTGCTGCTAATCCAGCAGCGGCGCCTGATGCAATTAGTAGTCGGCGATCAGTTCCTGATAACTTAAACTCAGAAGCGAAACCTTGACCAACTGACGCACTTAATTGAATCGCTGGTCCTTCTCGTCCGAGAAATAATCCAGGTCCCAATGCCAGAATACCACCGATAAATTTTCGCCAAAGAATTGACCACCAGTGCATTTCCAATTCACCAGCCAATTGACCTTCAACTTGCGGAATTCCAGAACCAGCGATATAAGGTTCTCTCTTGAGAAGTCGAGCCACAATTAACGCTAAACCAAGGTTGATGCCTATCAACAATGCCCATTCCCACCAAACAAACGGCGCGATTCGTAAGTATCTATATACCAATCGACTATAGTGCAGCCCTATCTCAATACAATAGCGAAATAAGCTAACAACGGTGCCACTCATTAAACCCACAAGCAGGCCGAGTAAAACAAATCGCAAACGAGTAACGTCAAATTTTTCTTTTACAAGCTGTATCAAATAACTAATCCTCCATTATAACCAATATTATATAATTTAGTACTTAATTAAACTAGGCAATATCTCGATGAAATCTAGTAGTTATTTTTCACAGAGAAGGGGTGTCATACCGCTAAAATGTTTTAGTAGTTTATATGACGAGCCGCATGTTTGAGTAGTAATGGTGCTAATAACGTTGTTAGGATAATGGCAGTGATAATTGCCGAATAGTAATCATCACTGATTAGTTTGGATTGGTAGCCTATTTGAGCGATAATCAAGGCCATTTCCCCACGCGAGACCATCCCTGCACCAACGAGGTAAGCTTCATTCGAACTGAATCCGGCCCATTTAGCCCCACTCCCCGCTCCTAATAGTTTCGTCAGTGTTGCCACAATTGTCAATACGATAATTAATAACAAATCGTGTTCTATGCCAGCTAGTGACATACTTAAACCAATTGAAACGAAGAATACAGGAATGAAAATCGCATAACCGATTGGTTCGATACTTTGATCAACTTCATGAGCTACATGAGTTTGTGCAATCGCAATTCCTGCAAAAAAGGCCCCAATTACTGCACTCAGTCCAATCAGATTTGCAATATATGCCATACCAAAACACAAAATCATCGCCATTATAGTAGGTCCCACTGGATTCAATAATTTGGTGCCTAGTCTAGCGAGGAGAGGGGCGATAAAACGCATCACGAAATAAATTGCGGCAAAGTAAATTAGCTGCTCTAAAAAAGTCAGAGCTAGCGGTATCTGGGTATCCGTACCAGCCTTTGTACCTATTAAACTGACCATAATGCTAAGTAAAACGACAGCTAGCACATCGTCAACCACCGCGGCACCGAGGACTGTTGAACCGCTCTTACTATCAAGTAAATTTAGTTCTTTCATGACAGCAACTGAAATTGAAACCGACGTTGCGGCAAAAATAACGCTCAAAAACAAGCTTTCAAATTGTGTCAAGCCAAAAACAATACCAACTGGATAGATCAGTACCATTGGAATCAAAACTCCTAACAACGCGACAATTATGCTAGGACGCAAATATTTTTTAAGCAATGTAAGATCACTCTCAAGTCCGGCGATAAACATTAAGATGATAACCCCAATCTCTGAAAAAATATGGATAAAATCATTGGCGCGAACCCAATTCAACAACGCAGGGCCAAGAATAATTCCAACAAATAATTGACCGATCACTGCTGGGATACCAACCCTAGAGGCTAGATGGCCAAATAGACTAGTTGCAATCAAGATGATCACCAAGGTACCTAAAAATTCCAAACAAAAACCTCCTCATACCCCGGTTTGTAAAATTAAGTTAGAAATTTAAAAAGCCATTTGTGATAGACTTTTGAGTGTCAAAATCAAAAGAAAGGCTGATCACAAATGACCTATACTCATCTTACTATAGACGAACTTGCCACAATTTATTCTTTTTGGAAACTCGGTAAAAAGGCTTATCTAGTGGCCCCAGCGCTCCATCGGAGTGCTGAAACTGTGTATCGTATTTATCGGTTTCTTGACGCTGGCGGTACGATTATTGATTACCAATGCCACTATCGAAAGCATAAACAACATTGTGGGCGTAAACCAATTCAACTACGCCCTGATGAACTGGCCTATATTCAAGCCAAAACTCAAGCTGGTTGGCAACCAGATACCATTATTAATCGCCAAGAACGGGCTTTCAGCTGTGGGGTTCGAACCCTTTACCGCCTTTTCAAACGCGGTGTTTTGGGGTTGTCGACCAAAGATTTACCGATGCACGGCAAACGGCACCCTAATGGTTACATTGAACGCCGTGGGAAAGCGGGTCAATTGGGCAGGGATTTAAAGAATCGTTATCAGGACTATCCTAATTTTAATCAATAATTCGGCCATTTAGAAGGTGACACGGTTCAAGGTAAAAACCATCAGGGTGCGGTAACCACGCTGGTTGAACGACAAACTAAGGTCGCAATTGTGCTGAATTCGCATACCAAGTCGGCACACGATGTCAATCGTAGTTTAGCAGGATGGCTTTCGAAGCTGCCACGACACCTATTTAAGTCAATTACGTTTGACAATGGTAAGGAGTTCGCCGGTTGGCGAACCATTGCTAACCAATTTGATTTAAATATTTACTTTGCCGCTGTCGGAGCACCCAATCAACGTGGTTTAAATGAGAACACCAATGGTCTGCTGCGTAAAGATGGTTTACGTCACAATCTTATTATGGACCAGCTATCAGATGGATTTGTTCAAGCAGTTGCCAGTCGACGAAACCACATCCCACGAAAAAGTTTGGGTTACCAGACACCTCTGGAAGCATTCATCAGTCAGATTACAGATGAACAGTTAAAAAATTTCTAACTTAATTTGACAATTCGGGTTATAATAAATTGATTCAAACTCATTATGAACGTTAGAAATAGGGAGTGTCAAGAAGTTTGTGTAAAAGGGATTGCCCTTTCTCCATAAAATTAAATCTTTTCAGTCGAAAAGTGATTCTAATGTATCCTTAACTTGTCCGAATCCACGATGAATTCGATTAAAGTTCTTTTCGTTGTAACTAATTACTTGCACTCCAATGAAATTGTCTAATGATTTTTCATTGGGAAACTGTTCTTTTGCTTTAGTCTTGCGTTTAATCTTTTTATTTAGCGATTCTATAATATTTGTTGAATAAATGGTTGGGCGTATTGCGGCTGGAAAAGCCAAAAAAGCTAATAATTCCTTTTCAATTGACCTAATGTGACTAATCAGATTTGTGTATTGCTTTTCCTGGATTGAAGTCAATATTTGAGACAGATTTTAAGAGACATTCAGAACCGCGTTTACCTTCCACAGCCCAAATAAATCATTAATCGCGATTAATAACTTATTTGAACCCTGGAAAGCATTAAATCAGGCGGCCATTTGGCTCGTAAGTGTTGCAATTTCAACTTGTAAGGGGGTCTGGTAGCCCAGTGAACTATGAATTCTCTTCCTATTGTAGAAAGCATGCACATATTCAAAAAGGACGGCAGCGGCAGTTTCATAATCTTCAAAGACCGGCACTGGATAAACACATTCCTTTTTGAGGGAAGCATGAAAAGATTCCATTGGTGCATTATCGTATGGACACCCCTTACGGCTGTAAGAGTGGCGGATATGTAGTTCTGTTAACCGTTGGTTGTAATCATCGCTGGTGTACTGTGATCCTAAGTCTGTGTGGATAATCAGCTCCCCAGTAATAGTTCGATTTTAACCGCGCTTTCCAGGGTCTTTAAGACTAAATCAATATCCATCTTCTTTGAGAATGAATAGCCGATAATTCGTCTTGAGTGCAGGTCCATGATGGTTGATAAGTAACACCAGCCATTACGCTTCGTTTGAATATAGGTCATATCAGCGGTCCATTTTTGATTTAAACCAGTGGTCGAGAAATCCTGCTTAAGCAAGTTGGGCCGCTGTTCAACCTTGGTTTTGGAAGCCGAAGCCGCTTTCCATTTATTGACGGTAATGGAGTGGATATCCAGTTCCTTCATGAGCCGGGAAATCCGTCTTGGGCTGCACCGACGCTGCAGTGGTTGAAGTTCCAGATTCAATTCATGGTGGATCTTCATAACGCCGTATCGCTGCTTGAATTCCGCAAAGATCCGCAGAATCCGTTGTTTTAAGTCCTCATCTTCGGCCCGGCGTTTTGAAGGCTTTGGGGATCGATAACGATAATACTGAGCTCTGGAAACACCGAGGATTCGGCACATCTTAGTTACCTGGTGGTTATGGCTTTCTTGGTGAATGTAATCAAAAATATTGGTTACTTCTGCGCAAGGAAGCCCAGGGCTTTTTTAGGATTTCGTTCTCCTCAGACAGGGAAGCCAGCCGCTTTTCCATCGCTTTAATTTCGTCTGGCGATTTACCGGATTGAGTTTTGGCTTGGCCCTGGATCCACTTATGAACGGTTGAATAGCCAATGCCATATTCTCTGGCCAGTTGGGCAGCTGATTCGCCTTGCTTATATAGGTTGATAATGTTTTGTTTGAATTCTTTGTCGTAATGAGTTGGCATGTAAAAATTCCTTCCTTTTGAGAGACGATTTATTCATTATACCCTCTCTTAAAAGTTGTCTCAGGAATCAGCTTACATCCAAGTTAAAATTGCGCTGGATTGATCGACATGCTAAACCAGTTACCTATAAAGAATTAGTGGCCTTGGTCGAAGAAGGCATCAACTATTTTAATCAACTAGATCGTTCACCAGCAAGAAACGACCTCACCCCAGCGGAATACTGGAATGAGGCCGTTTAAGCAAAGCAAAACTTATATTATTTCAAATGACAACTTGACAGGGACTAGTACAACTCAGGGGGCTTTACTTTAATATTTCCTGTAGATATTAGCCTTTTTTTATTTTAATTATGCCTAGAAGCCTATGTTAGAAGTCATAGTCGCCGCTACTCATAGCTTCAGCATTACCCATTAGATAGCCAGCACCAACTTGTGAAAAGAAATCATGATTGGCCGTTTCGGTTGAAATTCCGTTCATTACGATTGGGTTGATATCTTTAATCTCAGCATTGGGGAAGCGGGATTCAAAGCCCATATTTTGGAGCGCCTTGTTGGCGTTGTAGTGAACGAATTGTTTAACGTCTGCCGCTAACCCAATCGGCGCGTAAACTTCTTCGGTGAACGCAAACTCGTTCTCAAGGAGATCGTCGAGCAACTCATCCATCCACTTTTTGAATGTTTTTTGTTCAGTCGCCGATAGCTCGTTATATCCCAATTGAAATTTGTAGCCGAGGTAGGTACCATGAACAGATTCATCGCGGATCACCAGTTTGATAACTTCAGAAAGATTTGCCAGCTTATTGTTACCACGGTACCAAAGTGGGGTAAAAAAGTTGGTGTAGTACAAAATTCCTTCAAGAAAGACGCTTGCAACTTTCTTTTCAAGGTTGTTTCCCGTTTGATAAATATCATTGATCCGTTTGGCTTTGTATTGCATTCTGGGATTATTGTTCATCCATTTGAACACTTCGTCAACAGTGGCTTGATCGTTCAAAGATGTCAAAATAGTGCCGTAGCTTTTGGCATGAATTGACTCCATCATCAAAAAGTCATTGAGGACTGCTGCTTCTTTTCGTGTCCGAACGTCGGGCCGCATCACGTCGACTCCTTCTTCAGATTGGAGTGTGTCCAGCAAGGCTAATCCACCCACAACCCGATTGATAACCGATTTTTCGGTGCCAGAGAGTGTCCGCCAGTCCCGTAAATCATTAGAAACAGGTACTCGCGTATCCAGCCAGTATTGTGCCGTTGCTTTATCCCATACATATTCGTCAAGTTCGTCTTCGATAATGTCCCAATTAATTGTTTTATAGCTCATTAGTTGAATACTCCTTAAAAGTCGTAGTCGTCATCGGTCATTTTTTCAGTGTCCGATTCATTGTTTGCAGCCGTTACCTGTTGCAAAAATTGATTTTGGTCAATCATCAGTTCTTTGAGTTGCGCCACTAGTGAAGACGGTTGAACTTCGTAGACAGCGTTAAAGCCAAGTGACATTAATGCATGATTGGCACCATAGGAGGCCAGATTGATGGCTTCGGTGGCATCGTCAAGGTTAGCTTCTAAGAAGTCTTTTTCAGTTTGCATGAGTTGATCAAACTGTGTATTAATCCAATACTGCAGTTCGGTTTGATCACTTACAGTGAGTTCTTCAAATCTGAGGCGAAATTTGTAACCAATATAAGCACTAAAAAGGGCGCTACCGCGGAGAATATTAGCCAACATTTGGTAAGTATTGACGAGAGCCTGTGTTTGAAGTATTGTCCAGTATTTACCAAACGAGAGCCCAGTTTCAGTCAGAATAAAAAGGGCTTTTTTTTGTAAAGCCGTGCCATTGGTGCTCGTTTGAGCGAGTTGGTCAATTTCAGCTTGCAGATTGGCATTGTCATCTGCCCAAGTAAAACTTTCACCGCCGTTACCCGGAATCAGAGCCCGGAAAATGGTCGTACAGCTTTTGGCATGGACTGATTTCATAAAGGTAATGGTGTTTAATACGGATTCTTCTTGTTGAGTTCGCCGATCGTGGCGAATAGCAGGGGTGCCAACTTCTGATTGGTAGACGGCTAACATTGATGTACCTGCCAACATACGAGTAATGGCCTGTTGTTGAGTATCTGATAGCTGTTGCCAAGCCGTTTGATCATTCGTGATGGGAATCCGAATGTCCAACCAAAAGTTAGTGGTGAGTCGTTCCCACATGTATTTATCGAAATTATCTTTAATATCATCCCAGTTAATTGCTTTGTAGTATAAATAGTCCATCGTTATTTGTTCGTCTCCTTAATTAGGATTCATGGGTATATGGGTCTTGTGACCCAATAACGTATGCCGGTGTGTTAAACGGACGGTAAGACCCCAAGTGAATTTCCTAGATCATGCATGATTCACATTCATTTGCCGTTTTAATTTCATCGTCTTCTGTAAACGTTCGAATGTAATAAAGTGACTTAATGCCTTTTGTCCAGGCGTAATTCCGTAACCGGTTAAGGTCTCGGGTTGTCATCTTTAAATTGTTATTGTCCTTCCACTCGTAAAGGTCAGGTTTCAAAACTGAACGCATAAATAGTGTCAGACTCATGCCTTGATCAATGTGCTTTTGAGCTACGGCATAGGTGTCAATAATTTTTCGTTGATCAATATCATATGCGGGTGTGTAGTAAGGCAAAGTTTCGTTAGACAGGTAAGGTGCTGGATAGAAGATTGAGCCTACCTTATTTTCCTGACGTTGTTCTACTAATTGTGTGATTGGATGAAGTGATGCACTTGTTTCATTGACGTATGAAATTGACCCGTTCGGTGCCACAGCGAGTCTATTACGATGATAAAGGCCGCCAGTAATCACAGCTTGCTTGAGTGCCTTCCAATCTGTAACAGATGGTAATTTAATATTTTTGAAGATTTTTGCAACTTTGGTACTCTTAAATTTAAAGTCTGCGTTCAAGTATTGATCGAAGTAACTGCCATTAGCGTACTTTGATTGGTCAAATTTAGCGAAGGTTTCGTGGCGTTCACGGGCAATTCGATTGCTCGTAACGAGTGAATAGTAGTTTAAAGCTAGGAAGTAGGCATCAGTAAATTCAAGGGCCTCTGGTGAGCCATACTCAATTTGGTGGCGTGCAAGGGCAGTATGCAGACCCATAGCCCCTAATCCAATCGTGTGGTAAAGTTCGTTACCATGTTTAACAGTCGGTACTTCCTTAACGTCGGTTGTGTCAGTTACGAGGGTGAGCGCACGAACAGCAACCTCAACTGAGTGACCGAAGTCCGGCGAGTCAATCATATTCATGATATTAGTTGATCCGAGATTACATGAAATATCGGTACCAATTGTCTTGTACGATAGGTCATCATCAAGTTTTGACGGTTCTTGAGGCTGTAAGATCTCACTACAAAGGTTACTCATAATAATTTTGCCATCGACAGGGTTAGTTTGGTTGGCCGTATCAATGTTCAAGATGTAAGGATAACCAGATTCTTGTTGGAGTTGAGAAATCTTTTGTTCTAGTTTCCGCGCGTTAAAAACTGACTTCTTAATATTGGGGTTAGCGACCATGTTGTTATATTCTTTGGTGATATCGATGTAAGCAAATGGCGTACGATATTCACGTTCGACATCATAGGGACTAAAAAGATACATTGGTTCGTTAGTCTTGAGTAATTCATAATACTTATCAGGAACAATCAAACCGAGGGACAAGGTCTTCACCCGAATTTTTTCGTCCGCATTTTCCTTTTTGGTATCCAGAAAATGTAAGATGTCAGGATGGAAGACGTTGAGATAAACCACTCCGGCGCCGTTCCGTTGCCCAAGTTGGTTACTGTAGCTAAATGAGTCTTCAAGTAACTTCATCACTGGTACAACGCCAGACGAGGTGTTGGAAATCTGCTTAATAGGATCACCTGAGGCGCGCAAGTTTGACAGGTTAACGCCGACGCCCCCACCGATTCGAGATAGTTGAAGGGCAGAATTAACGCCGCGTCCAATTGAGAGCATGGAGTCGGCCACATCGATTAAAAAACATGATACCATTTCACCGCGCCGTTTTTTACCCGCGTTGAGAAACGTGGGGGTGGCAGGCTGATAACGTTGTGAAATCAATTCATCGGCAATGTCATTGGCAAGTTGTTCATCACCATTAGCGAGATAGAGGGCATTGAAGACGACGCGATCGACAAAGTCTTCCAAAAATTGCTGGCCATCATTAGTTTTCATGGCATATTGTGTGTAGAACTTGTAGGCACCGAGAAAGCTGCGAAAACGAAAGTGATGGTCTCTCATTTGGTCGAACAAGGACTGCACAAACTTGTGAGAGTATTGTTCCAGGATACTTGGATCGATATAATCTTTGTCAACCAAGTAATTTAACTTGGCATTTAACGAATCAAATTGCTTGGTCTTCGGTTTAACTGTCTCTTCGAAATAAGCCTTTAGGGCTTCTTGATCATAATGTAGCGGAATTTCTCCGTTGCTTGGGATATTTACGAGGTTATTTAAGTAAAAATAGGTATTTTCCATTTCTGGGGTGCTAGTTACCATTAGGGATTACTCCTTCGTTGTTTGAAAACAAAATTGATTGCGATAGGTTAAGATGGCATCGGCAATGCGAGGAATGTCGTGTGCGGTGCCACGTAGCTCAAAATCGGTAATGTAAGGAAAATCGAAGCGTTTAGCATATTGTTTAGCCGTGAGTGCAAACTGCTTATTAAAATTACGATTACCGCTACCGATAATACCGTAGCAATGCTGGTAATTGCCTTCGTACGCGAGGTAATCTCCCAAAATAGTGGTTAATATTTCAGTATAACCGTCATTAACCCCATTACCACCTTTAAGAAAGGCTGGTAGGAAGGTAACAAACGGCTGGTCAAGAGTGGTGAATTCAGGGTGTTCTTTAACATTAATTGAACTAACCCGAACATGACGTTCTTTCTCAAAGTATGTTGTCAGTCTGCTAATAAAATATTTCGTGTTGCCGCTCAAACTGATGTAGAGAATATTTATGGTTTCCGTAACTAATCATCGCCCTTTTTCTATATATAGTGGTTAGGCGATCATTATAGCACTATATGTGGTGTCCGTGCAAATTGGTGGACGATCTGATTGATCTACAAATTGTGTTGAATATAAAGATTCATGCGAGGTGGCTAAAATGGGCCCACCGTTGGTATTTTAAGCTGCACTAAGAGACGATAAACGGGACTTTTAATGAATGGAAGCAAGCTCCCAGGACCCAGCTCACAGTTTGCACCAAAGGCCTTGTTATCAATTGAGAAGAGCACACTGTACGGTTCATGATCAAAAAATATTTTGATTATGTGGTAGATTGTAAATAGCTCAAAAATATTGGAGGAATTTAGTCTTGCAAGAAGAAAAGAAGGAAGAAGCGACACCAAAAAAGTCACATAAGTTCATTATCATTATTATTTTATTGCTTGCAATCTGGGGACTTTACAAGCACGTCACTAAATTGCCAGATGGCAGTATGGATACGGATACAATCTGGGAACACAACGCTAAAATTATGGATAGCTTTATATTTGCATATGGCGTCGCACACCCACTTGTAATGTCAACTAACGATAAGGTAGTTTATTTATATACAAACACACGTACCAAGAGATATGTCTTTCCTATCAAAGACTTAAAGACACATAAGACCCATTTCTGCTATCTTGAATCAGTCGACAATGCACCAAATAAGTCAATGTATGCTATTGATATAAGCAACAAAAACTGGTGCAGACAAGTGGTAGATAAAGTGGCAAAAGTAAAGGGACACAACCCCGCTCAGTGGCAAGAAAAGATGTCAATCAATTATTATTCTGAGAATGTTTCTAACTTAGACACCTATTATCACAATAACGTTGACAACGATGATGAATAAATAGCCAGATTGGAGTTATACAAGATGAAAAAGTCATTAATATTAAGTGCAACTATGCTAACCTTGTTACTTAGCGGATGTACTACTAATAGTAGCAGTCAAAAGGAATCTAGCTCTAAAACCAGCACACGCACTGTTAAGACCAGTTACTTTCAGAATTTATCAAATAGCGCCAAAAGAAATGTTAAATTTACTTTTAAGCTAAATCAAGATGACACCGAGGACAATACGGCAGACCCTGTCTATGTTGTGTCTGCTACCATTAAGAATAGCACGAATAAGAACATCAAATTTGACCAGTCTAAATTCATTTGTGTCCTGCCATCAAATAAAATTATATCTGATAAAACAGGCACTCTAACAATCAAGGCCGGTGAGACAAATAGTATCAACCAGCTATTTCAAAAAATGCCCGAACAGGGTACTTTAGGTGATAGCTACATTGAGTACCTGAACTCTGACAATAAGTTGGCCTATACTAAATTTACACATAACATTGCCAGTTCAAATAATTTGACTGAACAAAAATTAATTACTCAAAATAAGGACACAACGGCAAACTCTACTAATGATGACATGGATTCTTCTTCTCAGTCTACAACTAGTTCTACAGCCTTAACTGAGTCCCAAGCCAAGGAGATTCTAAGAAACTGGGCTAAATCTCGAGGCAATGGGGATGATAATTTTGGAGGTACATCACTAGATGACTTGAACGCAAGTGAAGGCGACAATGGTTCTTGGAGCTTTGTCAACGATGACGGACTTTCGTATGTGTCAAGTTTTCCTAGGTACCTTATAATCAACCAAATATTTATACATAATTCTTAGTTTGAAAATATTTTTGCTATTGCTCCGATGGGGCTACTTGTTGGGGCATCAACTGGTATTTTACCTGCAAGAACGCCAATATGCTTAGAATGGTGCTTGCTGCTCAGCTGGGCTGAACTCAACGTCTTCAATGGTTCCGTCGCTATCTCAATCCTTATCTCTTGTAACTTTCTTAAACCACCACGTAAGTATTTATTCAGCTTACCGTTTACCCGAGCTTCAATTAATTTCAACATAGCTTCAAGGCCTTTTTCGGACCATACTTTACCTTGCTTTTTCATCCGATACGTATACGCTCTGTGTGAGCTTTCAATGGATCCTAATTTGCCGATCTTCATGAAGCCACGATCGTGTGGAGACTTTATAAACTGCCAATTTCTTGCCAAATATTGCCTTAGGGTTCTTAGGCTCTCAAGCTCCTTATCAGTTTTAATTTGCGACTCAAACGTATCTAAAATAACGTTTAACTGATTCTGATCATACAAGCTAACGCTCTTAACGGCCTTTTTCAACCAATGGATTAAATAAACCAAAGGTTTGTTTAATCTTTTTGACAAAGTGATACCGATCGATAGTAAATTCAACTCTTTGAGCACTCGGAACTATTTCTCGCATACTTTCCGGATTATACCCTGGGCCACCATCACTTGCTGTAAACACGGTCATTTCACTGATTCTATAATACTTCTCAATGTAGTCAGTTACTCGTTTTTGAACCTTTTTTTGATTGATACCAACGAATTCAACTTTGTTTGATCTTGTTCCATCTAAACCTGATTCAAAAACAATGTAATGGTGGACGTCCTGTCTTCGTCGATTAATTTTGTGTATCTCAAAGGCATCGCCTTCAACCACTAAGTTCTCAACTTTTCGTCTCTTAACTATTTTCTTTTCGGACGATTTTTCTTCTGTCTTCACGGTATCTGCCATGTCTCTGATAATTCGGTCTACTGACCAAGCACTAATATCCGTCTGACTGGCCAGATTGATCATCGCTGCCGTATTTCTCATCGTTGTCGTTTGCCTAATTTTGGCAACGACACTTTTAAAATAAGGTGAAATTCTTTTTCTTTCTTCCAACTGAAGCTGTTCATCCAACGGGAAGTAATAGCTTCCATTTGGTCGAAGATAACATCTTCTTTCAAAATTAACGGCCCCAAACATAAACTCAATTGTTCTAGCCTGTCGATTAATGAATGTATTTTCCGCCGGAATTGATGGAACGAGCGTTTCATCTAATTGCCTCAGATATTCAGCTACAACCAGCTGGAATGACTTCCTAAGATGAAGAATTACCTGCTCCTCTAAATCAAATAAACTGTCTAAATTTCCCAATGATTCAATAAAATCTGCTAAAATATACATGAAAGACCTGTATCCTTTCCTTTAATCTTCGTCGATTAAAAGGCTACAGGTCTTTTTCTATATATTCAACTCAAAATGAATATTCCTAGAATTTTATTGACCATCTAGGAAAACCTTACACTAACCATTCAATTGCTTCTCGCGGACCATTCTAGGGGACAAGCTAGAGTATAAATATTAAGGGGACACGTTTGCCAGTGCGACGTCAATAAGTCTGGCTATACCACAACAAGGTTATCTGTACGGCTGGGTGGTGAATGGTGAGCGCGACCATTAACGGCGCGGGTGGTAAAACGAAGCTTCGGCTTGGTGCCATTGATTAGTTGGTGATCGAACAAACATAAATACGTATCGTCAACGCCTACTAGGGCGTTTTTTAGTAGGTTAAACCGAAAACGTAGGTTTATAATGAGTGGTGGTAGCAATACCGCAATTGTACAGACAAGCGACGGGCGTTAACGACCGACGAACTAAGGGGAAACTTTTAGTAGTAGAATTGTACTCTGGTTCAGTTATTCCAAATAGCTGATTCCAGGGAACAATTCTGCGCTCAAAACGTCACTCCCTCTAAACTAAATGGAAAACCATAACCCGTCAACATTAAATTCATAATGGTTAAAGTGAACCCCCAAGGTTGGACAGAAAAATCCAATTTTGGGGGTTTCATTTATGAGTAAATTTAATTTCGATTTTAAAGTTAAGATTGTCACCGAGTATTTAAGTGGTCAGGCAGCTTATTCACTAGCGAGAAAGTATGGGATTGGCAGCAAGGCTACCGTTTCAATTTGGATTCAGCGATTTGAAAGATTTGGTATTAAAGGACTTCAGCCAAAAGCCATGGACTTAGAATACACTAGTCAGTTTAAAGTTGATGTATTAAACTGGAGGAAACAAAATCAGGCCTCACTTCCAGTAACCGCCTTACACTTTAATTTATCCTCGCCAAGTACAATTTGGCAATGGGAAAAGCGATTTGAGACATTAGGAATTAAAGGGCTTGAGCGAAAGCGAGGCAACTCGAAAAATATGGCAAAACACAAGAATGAGAACGCTAAACCAGTTGTCCAAAAGGACAACTCAACAACAAAAGATACTTTAAAGCAACTCCAAAAAGAGAATCAAATGTTGAAGATTGAGAATGAATACTTAAAAAAATTAGAAGCCTTAGCTCGGAAAAAATCAGCACAAAGGAAATCTCGAAAATAGCGACTGAGTTGAGGCAAATATTCCAAGTATCAATTAAATTGATTCTCAAAGTAATTAAAATACCGCGTAGCACGTATTACTACACTCGAAATCATGAAGGTCGAAAATTCAATGACGATCAAGTTATTCAAGCAATTGATGAAATTCGACAACAAGATTTAAAATACACAAAGAAGTACGGGTACCGTCGAATTACAAGTGCTCTGCATGATTTAGGATTTCAGATAAATCACAAGCGGGTTTTACGTATTATGCAAGAACATGCCTGGATATGTCATGCCTTTAATCGCCAAACTCGTAAATATAACTCGTATAAAGGATTAGTTGGTAGGATTGCCCCTAATCGGTTAAAGCGTCGCTTTAAGACCGACAGACCCTATCAAAAACTTGTAGCAGACGTCAGTGAATTTCGATATGGATCTATGGGAACAAATGAACGCGTTTATTTGGAACCGGTACTAGATTTATTCTCTGGAGAAATTTTAGCATTTAATATAAGTGAACATCCAACAGTTGAATTCGCCATTAAACCGCTCAAAGAAGCTTTAGAAGGACTTCCGGCACTAAATTATCGGACAACAGTTCATACTGACCAAGGCTTTCAGTATCAACATCGCCAATGGCGAACGCTCTTGAAAGAACATCATGCATTCCAAAGTATGTCTCGTAAAGCGACTTGCCTTGATAATGCAGTAATGGAGTCATTCTTTCATATTATGAAAGCAGAAATGATGGATGAACATTTTGAAGATAAAACTAGCCTAATTCAAGCAATGAAAGATTGGATAGACTTCTATAACAACCGTCGTATCAAAACAAAATTAAACGGCAAGCCCCCGGTAAAATACCGAGAACTCGCCGTTCAAAAAGCAGCTTAACAATTTGTCCAATTTTAAGGGTTCACTTCAGGTTAGGAGTTTTTTTGTTGAGTACACATGCTATTTATTTAAATGATTTGTTAGGTTTGTCTAACCTAGAAAATGTAAAAATTAAGTTTAATCAATGGAATACCGAAGAAGATCCAATAGACGTGTTTCAAGCGAATCCTGAGCTGATTAATAATCAATGGTTATTTTGGAGAAATCAGAAACGTTATTTTAATGTTAATGATGTTGCAATTAATTTGGTTAGAGTAAAGGGAGATATTTATCTTCTGACAACAGTTAAATTAGTTACGGAAGAGTTAGGTGTAATTCATGGAATAAATTATGCTGGAAAGGAATTAAAACGGTATCGTCCATTATATGGAAGGGTTTTAATTAAATATCATAAAGATTTCCAAGCTTCAGTTATTAACGCGGAAAGTAAACTTGAAAAATTGGTTGTTTCTCAAGTTTTACCAGATGTATATAAGAATGATGGTTTTCCAGGTTATGATAGTGTATGCCTTTCATATCAGCAGTTAAAGTTGGTATTAGAAAAAGATAAAAGTGAGTGGATTACCGCTCTTTCAAATCAAAAAGCGGTATATTTAATTCGTGATGTATCTAATGGAAAGCTATATGTTGGTTCTGCAACTAGTAAAAACGGCATGCTTTTAGATAGATGGAGAAGCTACATTAGTAATGGTCACGGTGGGAATAAGTGCCTTCAGGAGCTTATTAAAGAAGCTGGATTTGAATATGTGAAAAAGAATTTTCAATATTCAATATTAGAAAATTATAATTCAAGAGTGGATGATTCATTTATTTTGCGTCGTGAGTCTTGGTGGAAGAAAGTGTTTGATTCCAGAAATAAAAAATTTGGATACAATGAAAATTAGAATAATTTTCATTGGTTTATACACTGATTATAGGTAAAGGTATAGCCGTTTGAATGGCTAACTTCACAAAGTGGATTTTCTGATTTTTCGGGCGATTTTCACCTATACCAATCCCACACCGGCAATTTTCACAAAGGCCAAATAACGGATCGTTGTTTTATCAGGGCATGAAGGGTTTACTTGGGATAAGCCATCTTATGTAAAGTAAGAATCGGTATAGCTAATAGATGAGGTGATCACATGATTAATTGGGTTAATATTGCAGTTTTAATTCCATTCTTAATTTTAATTGGGGTTATTTGTCTAGTTGTGGGGTTCTGGCATGATTTTAAAGACTTAACGGTCATTCAAAAAACCGGTATTATCTTGTGTGTAATTGGATACATCGTTCCGGTTGTGTTAAACCAGGTAGTGAGAATTTTCCACTTAAAGGGTTAGTACTTGTTGTTATACAAAAAAGCCATCTAAGAAGTTATTATGAGGGTATCTTCTTGGATGGCTATAATTTTTGGAATCCCAATGGAATTAGGAACGGAAATAAGCGTAACATACGTTGGATTAATCAACAATAACAAATGATATTGTGTTTTTTCAAATTCTGTTGATAGTTAAGTGGCGTGCTAGGTGGTAATGTGATGGTAAATGTTATTAAATTCGTATTTGGCTTCATAATTGATGCTATATCTTTTTCAATTCCGGACCTGCTTTTTGGACTTCCTAGAGTAAAACTACAGAAAAAATTGCGATCAAGGCGAAAAAGCTTGGCTTATCTGCTGCTGATTTAAATAAGCTTGCTAATAAATTGCCATATACGATTATTGAGAAAAAGGGCGGTTTCGAATTTTTTAACTGTACATATTTGGACTTAAAGCGGTTGTGGCATGCCTTGAAGACAAAATATGATAAATGAAAAGCACCAAAGAAGTCGAATGAGGTTAACTTCCTTAGTGCTTTCATATACGTGTCACCACTCTAAGTGACATGCAGAAGGGAATCAGCGTTGGCGTACTGGTTCCTTTTTCTATGAAGTTTATAGTAACATAGTCTAAATCGAAAGTCACACTTTACCAATGGCAAATTCTATAATTAATCCGAACAGAAATTAAAAAGCCCAAAGCAATCACTTACAATGGTAGTAGCTAATTCCAACCAATATAGGGAGTGATTACTTTGGGTACATCTACTTTATCACGTTTTCAACGTGGCGCACTAGCACAACTGGTCAATGAGGGGAATAAATCTTACCAAGTAATGGCTGACGCCTTAGGCGTCGCCAAAGCTACGATTAGCTATGAGTTGGACCGGGTTAAACCTTATGATCCAGAATTAGCTCAGCAAGATGCAGATCGCAAAAGGCGGAATTGCGGTCGTCGTTCGATGCTGACGGCAGCATTAGCGACTTTAATTACCAATCACTTACGATTAACCTGGTCACCAGAAACCATTGCGGCCGCTTATAACTTGAGCACTGCGTCAATTTATAATTGGCTTAATCGTGGCTGGCTCCCCTTCAAATTGACTGATCTACCCAATCGGAATGTCCGCCAGCACCGAGTGAGCGAAAATCGTGGGAAATTTACAAGTGGGACTTCCATCGAACAACGGCCAACAACTGTTAATCAACGGTTAGCTTTTGGTCATTGGGAAGTAGATACGGTGCTTTCTAGTCGAAGTGAGTCACGATCATGTCTGGTTACATTCGTAGAACGTAAGACCCGACTTCTATGGGCCATCAAAGCCCCTAATAGAACGGCTAAGGCTCTAAACACCGCCTTTGGCAAGTTTATGGGGGCCTTCGGTCCCCAAGTAAAATCCATTACTGTTGATCATGGTAAAGAGTTTGCCAATTATCAGGCCTTAGAACAGGATTATCAGATCAAAGTTTATTTTTGCCATCCATATTCACCATGGGAGCGAGGTTCCAATGAATATTTTAATAGACGGTTACGCTGGTTCTTCCCGAAAAAGACCAATTTTAGCCAAGTAACGACTGATGAGATCCTAGCAGCACTTGAACTAATTAATCAACGACCATTAAAAATACATCATCAACAGACTGCCATTGAAAGATTCCGGGCTTGTTCGGATTAAACTTGTAATTTGCCATTTTATAAATTTTTTTGTAATGCGCCATCTAATCCTCTGCTTGATCCAAAGCCAACTTTCCATCCATTAATTGATACGTTTTGTCAGCGAAGTCGCGTAGACGAATATCATGGGTCACAATCACGACTGCCTTGTGATGCTGCTTGGCTAGATTCCGAAAGAGTTGACCGACCACTTTGACTCGATCACTATCCAAAGCAGCGGTCGGTTCATCGGCCAATATGATATCAGGATTTTGATATAGTGCCCGAGCAATTGCCACTCGCTGCGTTTGACCTCCGGAGAGTTCGTTGGGGTACCGGTTGACTAGCTTAGAAATCCCCAGTTGGTCAAGTAGATCTGTCAGTTGATCGTGCTTTAAATTACCTTGCGCCTTCACGCGATCGACCAGCGTAAATTGGTCTTGAACCGTTAGGTAAGGGACCAGGTTATAAGCTTGTAGAATAAAGCCCACTTTGTTCAGACGGAAAGCATCGCGCTTTTTCGGTGATAGCTGATTCATGGCCTGATCTTGAACCAGTACATCCCCAGTAGTCGGCGTCTGAATTCCTCCGGCAATCGTTAGAAAGGTACTCTTACCCGACCCAGACGGTCCGATGACTAGGCTGACCTCACCGGCCGTTGCTTGAAAATTCACATCTTTTAGAACAGTTACTTCACTCGTATCGTGACCAAATTTTTTCGTCACATGCGTTAAAGTTAATGCTGGCATATTCAATCCTCCTATCCAATGACCTGAACGGGGTCAACTTTTAGAATCACTCTGACCGGAATCAAGGCACCAACGACACCCGTCAGGATAATTCCGGCTGTCACGCCACTGAGTAGCGGTACGTTAAAGCTCAACGGAACACCAAACGGTAAAATGACAACCGTCGCAGCGGTTAAGGCGGCCCCAATGAGCAGGCCTGAAATCACTAGCACGAGCGCCTGACTAACCGTTGTCGTCACTAATACCCGGGCCGGAATACCTTGTGCGCGGAGCACCCCATAGTTTGGTAACTTTTGCATGGTCAAGATATATAAGAAGACCGCAATAACAACCATTGAGATCACTAATAGAAAGGCAATCATGAAGGTAAAGGTCGTTGTCTGTGCTGAATATCCCGGTAATTTATTGATAAATTGACTCATTTTTAAGGTCTTCAAACCACTAGTCTTCGCTTGATAATTAGCGCGATTCGACACCACACCACCAGCTTGAAAATGATCCGTTAGGTTACTCAACGTTCGCCATGTCCCTAATGTGCCATAGATGACCGGCGCCACGCTGAGCTTAGCATCCTTGGTGAAACCGACAATTGTATACTTGCCACCATCTGTGTTCAAGGTAACCTTGTCACCCAGCCGATACCCTTTATCCTTAAAACTACTATCGACCATAATCTGGTTTGCGCGCGTTGGCTTGTGACCAGAACTGGCCTTGAGTTGCTTATAAATGAATTCATCACGGTTAATACCAACAAATTGCGACGAAATTTTCGCTTGACCCTTAGCTTTGGCTACCACACCAGCTTGGCCAATATAAGCTTCATGGCTAGTTAATTTAAGTTGATTAGCCGTTTTCTTGCTAATCAACGATTGCGCCAGACTCTCATTGGCATCGCTATTCAAAGCAATCTTTTCAGCGTTCCACGTCGAAATGGCCTGCGTGTTTTGTTGCGCTAGTCCGTATGCCAAACCACTCAACACAAAAACCAGATAACTCACGAGTACCACCATCGCCACAATTAACCCATAACGCAATTTTTCATGGCGGATTTCTCTAAGTGCTAAAAACATTGGTCATTCCTCCTGACTTGCTAATAAGTTTAACGCCTGCTGGAGACGTTTCAAGATAACTGCTTGGGCGGTTGGCTGCTGCATCACTTCTTTAATGGCAGCATGACTCAACGTCATTGCTGCCCAATCCACTGCTGATAAATCCACCGATACTGGCAACGGCGGTACCAGGCTTTCATTTTCAGCATAGTGCCGTTGAATTAATTGGTAGTATTGTTGGCTATTCGTGACGTGCTCCACAAATGCAGCCACAGCATCATAATAACGTTGCGCTTGGAATTGACCCGCGTCGACGGGACCAAAGCCCGCGTGAATATCGGCTAAGGCCGTATGAAACAAAAATTGGTAAGCATCCGTTAAATCCGCAAAGTATTTATAAAAAGCACCACGGGCAATTCCTGCCGTCTTAATAATTCTAGCCACTTGAGCATCCGCTAGACTGTGCGCTGAAAACTCCGTGAATAACGCCGCCGTCACCCGCGAGCGTTTCGCGGCTGGTAAATTGGTAAATGTCGTCGTTGGCACGTTTAATCAGTCCTTCCCTCAGCCTCAAGTGACACGATGTCACCTGAGATTGATATGAGTATAGCATCTCGAGTGACACCGTGTCAACTTAAAGGCAAAAAAATAGTTACCTGGATGGTAACTGCCTTTAACGACGCCATTATCCGTTAGTAACTGTCAATTTTTCAGGATCGCCGATGCGTAAATGTCCGATGAATGCCAGTACCAAGAAGACCAGCGCAACACCACAAACACCCGTCCAACCAGCCTGACCCCAAGCCCAAGTCGCTGCTAAGGTGCCGAATGACCCACCTAGAAAGTAACTAAACATAAACACAGAGTTGTTCCGGCTACTTTGCTGCCGAAATGATACTGAGCAGCTAAGTAAAAGGCCAATGTCGACCAAAGAACATTTGACATGCCAAAAAGACAAAACCCATTAAGTGCCGCTCCTTGCAAGGGCTTTTGCGTCACTAACAACTTGGGCAAGGTTCGAATAACGGTGCCATAGTTGAGGGCCCGATGTCCCCGTTGATCACGAGGAAGGCGCCAGTGAACGATGACTAAGAAGAATAAATCGATTACCGCTGCCACGAGGTAAATGTTCTGCCAAGGAATTAAACTTCCCAATAGACCACTGAAGGAACGGGATAGCAGAATGCCGGTCAGTAACCCGCTGAGAACCACGCCCAATACTTTCCCCCGTTGGAGCGCCGGTGCTAGATAACCAGCGTATGGAATAATGATCTGTGGCGCCACCGAAGTAACACCAACCAGTGTCGTCGCAATACCAAATACCGTGACTGTCGGTGCCCAGTAGGCCAATAGTAGAGACAAGATAGATAGCCCCATCATAAATTGAATGAGGTGATATCGATCAAAGATATCGCCCAAAGGAACAATCAATAAGAGGCCAAAGGCATAGCCCAGCTGGGTCAACATCGCCAACAAACCAACGATTGCCTTAGATACTCTAAAGTCTGTGGCAACTAGGTTCTCAATTGGTTGAATAAAATTCAAATTCGCTACAATGACCCCAGTTACAGTGGCCATCAATAAAAGCGTTCTAACGTTACTTGTCTTGTCACTGAAAAAACCTCCTAGCTAAAGTTTAAAGCTTTTAGCTGGAAATGAAAATGACGATTATAGTTAGACATGGAGATTTCCTAAAATTATGGCTATCGTTTTTTCATTTACGTTGCTGCGGCACAATAATACGTGACCACAAGGCTCTCAGCACCCCATATCCCACAATGACGCCCACTAACGCACTCATAAAGAAACTGGGGAGAAATAACCAGACAGCTCCAGTGGTTCCCAGTAGCCACGCCGCTAGCGGATAAGCTGCTAGTGCGCCCAAAATACCAGATCCCAATAGTTCACCGACCGCTCCTAGCCACAAGTGGCCTGATTTTTGAAACAGATAGCCACTCAACACGGCCCCAATCATGCTTCCCGGAAAAGCCAGGATCGTCCCCGTTCCTAAAACATTCCGCAGAACCGACGTCAAAAATGCTTGCGCTAATGCCCACCACGGCCCTAGTAAGACACCGGTCACTAGATTCAATAAATGTTGCATCGGCGCCACTTTAGCCACACCTAAATTAAAAGAAAATAAACTGCCGCCAATCGTGCCTAATGCCACGAGTACAGCTGTCAGTACCATGGGGTAACTTCGCTTCATCATCAGTTAAGGTCCCTTCGTTGGTGCTTTTTCATCTACTATATGATGGGGCCGCCTTAATCACAACTCATGATAACCTGTACCTCTTAAGGCACCACTGTCTAAGTCGCTTAATTATCATCTTTTCCAAATTAACCAGCGACCGCTTAAAATACTCGACTGGCAAACACCGTATCAGGTTATGCTGACAAATTTGTCCAAAAATTCGGATTAAATTTGCAATCTACCTTGAGAGACGATTTATTCATTATACGCTCTCTAAAAGTTGTCTCAGAAATCAGCTTACATCCATAATGATTAAAATGTTTAGATAGAACAAGCCAGGTCACAACTTAACAGTTGTGGCCTCTTTTTTGATACTGTATAATTAAAGGGTTAGAACCGTGTCATTACTTAATGACATAAGTAAGGAGATAAAAAGATGAAATATGGCTATGCGCGGGTCAGTACCACTGATCAAAAATTAGCAAATCAAATTGAGTTACTAAAATTGGCAGGAGCAGAAAAAATCTTTCAAGAAAAGTTTACCGGCACAACTACCGAACGGCCGGAGTTTCAAAAACTGTTGCGCGTTCTAAAAACAGGCGATACTTTGATTGTCACTAAGTTGGATCGGTTTGCGCGGAACACACGCGAGGCCTTAGCCATTATCCAAGAGTTGTTTAAAGAAAATGTCAAAGTTAACATTTTGAATATGGGCTTAATTGACAATACGCCGACTGGCCAACTAGTCTTTACAATATTTAGCGCCTTTGCGCAGTTTGAACGCGATATGATTGTCACGCGCACACAAGAAGGTAAAGTGTATGCCAAGCAACATGATCCGTTGTTTCGGGAAGGGCGACCGAAAACGTATTCTGAGGAACAAATCAGATTTGCCTACGAGTTACGAAAACAAGGCATGACCTATAAAATGATTGAACGAAAGACGGGGATTAGTAAACGCACGCAACAGCGACGATTTAAATTAGTTAAAAACAATATATTTTAAAACTGTTTACACCATACCAAAAGGGGCTTCGAATACGAGGCCCCTTTTAGATTTAGCTAGTAATCCGTATTAAAGTTAATGGCTAGCCCCCAGTTCAACTTTTTAATGGCTTACGATCTGTCGATTCTTAGTATGCTTAATTTTTCTCAAAGCTGTCGTTAAAGCTTCTTTTTGTGCCAATTGTTTGAGACCTACTAACAATTTTTTCTGACCCTGGCTTATTTTCTGATTACCCAAATTAATTTTTTGAGAAGCTACTGATAGTTTAGATATAGCGGTATTTTGATTTTCTAACTTGGTTAAGGTAAGTGCTAGTTGCTGGTTGCCCGCTTTTAAGTTGTCAGTAGCTAGTGCTAACTTTTTCTGGGCTTGGTAGACCTGGTGAAGATCGGTTCCCTTTTGGGGCTGTGGTAAATCAACTTGAGATTTGGCCGCTTGTTTAAGGGCACGTCTTAGGTTCGTCTGTTTGTTTTTAGTTGTTAATTTGGCTGATCCAGTAGTGGAAAATAGGCTGTTCAATTGTTGATGAGCCACTTTATTTACAATCTACCGTATAAACGCATTCTCGTGCATTGTTTGCTGATACGTGTATATAGTTGTCAAATACGTGCTATGATTGTGTATGTCCTAAATGGACACAAGCAACGCTCCTAAGCAAAGCCTGTATGTACTTGATTTCAGAAAAGCCCCACAATCATTAGACTTCTTGTCTAACAATTGTAGGGCACTTCACTTTAAGCTCGCCAACCATTACGTATGATGGCACGACCAAAGCTAGTGATGCCAGCGGATTAACCGCAACGGTGACACTAGCTGACGGTAGCACAAAACAGGTGGACCTAACTAGTGCAGATGTAACTTTATTAAGTCCGGATGGTACCAGCCAAGGCACATACACGTACATCTTAAGCTCCGCGGGACGAAAAGCAGTTCAAAACGAATTAGGCAGTAATTATGTTTTGAATGATGAAAAAGTTGGCACAATCACCATCGTACCGGCAGGGCTCGAAGCTACATTGAATGGAACTAAGTTTACGTATGACGGTGTTACAACGGCCAGCGAGGCAACTGGATTAACTGCGACAGTTAATGGTAAAAACGTTGATTTAGATAGCTCAGATATTACTATTACTAGTGACAATGATAGTAGTAACGCAGGTAGTTATACATTTACTTTGAATGCCACTGGATTAGCTAAAGTTCAAAATGCTGCTGGTGGTAACTACACAGTTAGTTTGGGGGCTGATGGCACAATTACCATTGATAAAGCGTCAGTCACAATCACCGCGCCAACAGTTTCCAAGACGTATGATGGTCAAGCCTATACAGGTGATTTGACAGCCAAAGTGGAAGGCAAACCAGCTAAGGGAACAGATGTAGTTTATAGTTTAACGGATGTTAGCAAGGATATTAATCAAGGAACCTATTCAATTGATGTGACTGCAACTGACGCTGATAATCCAAATTATGACATTACTGTTGCATCTGGAGGATTAACAATCACAAAAGCCACGACAACAGCTGATTTGAGCAACACTGGGTTCACGTATGATGGTACAACAGAAGCTAGTGATGCTGGATTAACTGCTACAGTTAATGGCACAACTGTTGCTTTAGATAGTTCAGATATTACCTTTACTAAAGGAAATGATAGTAGCAACGCAGGTAGCTATACATTTACTTTGAATGCCACTGGGTTAGCTAAAGTTCAAAATGCTGCCGGTGGTAACTACACGGTTAGTTTGGGAGCTGATGGCACGATTACCATCGATAAAGCGGCAGTCACAATTACCGCACCAACAGTTTCCAAGATATATGATGGAAGTCCATATAGTGGAGATATAACAGCCACAGTGGAAGGCAAACCAGCCAAGGGGGCAGATGTAGTCTATAGCTTAACGGATGTTAGCAAGGATATTAATGAAGGAACCTATTCGATTGATGTGACTGCAACGGATGCTGATAATCCCAACTACAAGATTTCGGTAGTAGCTGGAAGCTTGACCGTCACTGCCGCAAAGACTTCAGCAGATTTGAGCAATGCTAAGTTCACGTATGATGGCACCACTAAGGCTAGTGAAGCACCTGATCTAACTGCAACAGTTACTTTGTCAGATGGTAGTACACAAGTAGTTTCTATAGACAGCTCAGATATTGCTATTACTAATGACAGTGTGAACGCCGGTGAGTACACTTATAGTTTGAATGCTACCGGATTAGCTAAAGTTCAAGACGCAGTTGGCAAAGACTACACGGTCAGTCAAGGAAAAGTCGGCAAAGTTACCATCGATAAAGCGGCAGTTACAATTACCGCACCAACAGTTTCTAAGATGTATGATGGAAGTCTATATAGTGGAGATATAACAGCCACAGTGGAAGGCAAACCAACTGATGGAGCAGCGTTAGTTTATAGCTTAACGGATGTTAGTCAGGATGTTAATCAAGGAACTTATCCAATTGATGTGACTGCAACTGACGCTGATAATCCCAACTATGATATTACTGTTCAGTCTGGAAAACTAACAATTACGGCGGCACAACCGGCACTTAGTTTGAATCAAACTTCATTTACGTACGATGGTAAAACCAAAGCTAGTGAAGCTGCTGGGTTAGTTGCCACAGTGACATTAGTAGATGGCACCAAGACAACTGTTGATTTAGACAGTTCAGATGTGTCAATTGCAAATGACAGCGTAAATGTTGGTAATTATGTTTATACGTTAAGTGCTACTGGATTGACTAAAGTTCAAGCTGCTGTTGGTAATAACTATGCTGTGGATGACACAAACATTACTGGGTCGGTTGCGATTAAAGCTGCAACGGCTAATGTAAGTGTCAATAACGGTGAATTTACGTACGATGGTAGCACAAAAGCTAGTGAAGCCAAGAACTTAGTTGCCACAGTAACCTTGGAAAATGGCAACTCACAAACAGTTGATTTAACTAGTGACGATATTGATGTGGAAAACGACAGTACAAACGCAGGTAGTTACACTTATCAGTTAACAACTGCAGGTATTGACAAAATTCAAGCAGCAGTTGGCAACAACTATGTATTGAATGATACTAACGTAACTGGCAAAGTTATTATTGATAAGGCCAAAGTTACTATTACCGCACCAACAGTTTCTAAGACGTATGATGGCAAACCGTATAGTGATAATTTGACGGCAACTGTGAGTGGTCAACCAGTTGATGGTACGAATCTAGTTTATAGTTTGACAGACGTCAGCAAGGACATCGATCAAGGAACTTATCCAATTGATGTACTCACAAACGCAACTGATAATTCAAATTATGAAGTTGAAGTAGTTAATGGGAGCTTAACAATTGCCCCAGCTAAGGCAACGGTTAGCTTAAGCGGTAATGAAACCGAAACCTATACAGGTGCGCAACAACAACCAAAAGCTAGCTATTATCAAGTTACTTTACCAAATGGACAGTCCTACACATTAACCGATGATGATATTGCTTTGGTAAGTGGTGGTATTGAACCAGGAAGTTATCAAGTTCAATTAACGGATACTGGTAAACAAGCCATTCAACAAGCACTTGGAACTGATTATGAGGTAAGTTTCACTGGAGCTGGGACCTTTGTAATTTCATCAGCAGCAGCTAAAGACGTCACAACGAATAGTCAAACCATTCATTACGGTGATGCAACACCAGACTTTACAGTTACCTATGGAACTGGTTTAACGGCTGCATCTTTAACCAATGATGACTTTGTCTTCACTAATGCTAAAGGACAAACGATTACTGGTGTACCAACTGCGGTGGGTGTTTATAGTGTAACGCTAAACGCTGCTGGAATTGCTAAAGTTGAAGCAGCAAATCCAGACTATACCTTTACAAATGCTAACTTTATTGCAGGAACCTTCACAATTCTTAGTCAAAATAATCCTGGTAAGCCAGGTAATGGTGGTGAACCAGGCGGAACAACTAATCCGCCAACTGGGAATAAACCTGGGCAACCAACAAAACCAAGTCAACCAGAAAATTCTGGCAAGAATGAATCCAATTCAGTTTCAACAACGAAGTCAACTTCAGTGAATAACGGAAGTGTTAAATCAATTAGTTTAACTAATGCAAATCAAACCAGAACTGCACGTTATCACGCAAACAAATTACAGAATCAGAAACGATTACCACAGACGAGTGATAGTCAGGGCAATCCTTTGACGATTCTTGGTTTAAGTTTGATGGGGATGTTGCTTGGCCTGTTTGGAATTAGAAGAAAAAAAGATCGCTTTTAACTAGAAATAGTTAATGAACGCAAAATAAAAACCAACTTCAGATTTGAGTCTGAGGTTGGTTTTTATTATTTTAAGCTTACTAAATTTGTTTTAGTAACGTTGATTATTATCGATAATGACATCTTGAGTTGATGAAGTTCGTTTACGTTGATTTTGTAAACGGTACTGTTTTGGTGTTGTTTCAGAGAACTTCTTAAAATGCTTAATGTAATTACTAGAATCATAGTAATTCAGCATGCTAGCAATTTCATTCAATGGCAAATCTGTGTGCAATAACAATTTTTTAGATTCATCAACACGTTGTTTATCAATGTAGCTTTGAATTGACAGACCCATGGTGTGGGTAAATAAGCGTGAAACGTATTGATAGGATAAATGTAAGTACTCCGCAATTTTGATAGGTTGCATTTTATCATATAAATGCATATTTACGTAGTACGTAATTTGATAAACTTGCTTTGGCACTGTATCTGTAGAAGTAATCTGATCCTCAGGAGATTGTAAGTCAAAGAAGTCTTTACAAATTAATTTCAAGATCTTTTGAAATGCTTCCGGATCTTCTGGTTTTTCAGGTGTTAGCCAATCTATATAAGCTTCGCGTAACTGAACAAAATTAGTCGCATTAAAATGATTTGCTAATCCAGTCATAGTAAAGTCACTCACGATATTGATTAAACTCCGGTGAAGTTCTTCGTGGGTAGCGTTTTTAATGAGTTCCGTGTGACGTTCAAAAAATAAGGTTAATTCGCGGTCGGCACGATGATGATCTCTTTTTTCAAAATTAAAGATTAAATTATATTCTAGAAATGAAAAACGAAGTAAGTAATTTGATTTTTTTGAATCAAGCTTATGTCGTGCGAAGTTCAGTTGATCATAGTCGTAATAAAACATAGTCCATTTTTCCTCCAAATATTTTGCGTTTAAGCATACTAATTAACACTAAAAGAGCACAAATAAAATAATACCACAAATTTCTGCTATTTTTTAAAAAATTTCATATTTATAGACATTTGTAAGATTTTTGCTTACAATAATGAACATTTTCACAACAACAATTAATCTTTTCTATAAATTAGAAATAAAAAAAGTGTTTAGAAAATCATGGTAATTAAAGAAAGCGTTCACTTTTATTCAACAACTGTTATTATACTATTTTTTTAGTATATTTAAAGCATTTTACTCAAGAAATTATGCTAAATTAAATGATCGTAATAAAAACTAAAACAAATTTAAAAAAAGAGCATTGATTTTGAAATCAATGTCCTTTTTTAGGTTTTGATTAAGCTGTCAAAAATCCGTGTTCTAAGATATCCATATATTGACGAACATGGTTAATAATTTCATCAAAGTCGGTTAAATCTGCATCAGGGTGCTGTTTCATAAATGCCTTTGTTTCCAAACCAACTTGGTTGAAAACTGCCACCATTAAATTTTGAATTGTTTGACGATCAATATCAGAACGAACGGGAAGCCGGTTGAGCACCGGTTCCACTAATGTGTTTAGGTTATCATTAGTTTCATTAGCATAGAATTTTGCTGCCTTTTGTCGCAAAGCAGCGGGGGCATCACCAACCCCAGCGTAAGCATCCAACAAAATTTTGAATTCGTCTGGAAATTGTAATTGCAGCTGAATCTTATATTTGGTTGCATTCACAATCATTTCGTCTAAATCATGAGCATTCTGCCAAACGCTGTAGTCAGCAACGTTAGTAATATGTTCAGTTGCAAACTTGATGGTGGCCAGGTACAACTGGACTTTGTTGCCATAGTAACGAAAAATGATGCCTTTGGAAACGTTGGCTTGTTTGGCGATGTTGTCCGTCTTGGTACCCTGATAACCATGATGGGCAAATTCGGTTAAGGACACACTCATAATTCGTTCAACTTTTTGAGGATCCATTGGGACTTTTTTTGATTCCTTTACGGGCATGAAAGTAATGACCTCCTTTTGATTTTTGTATCTGAAAATTGAGAGGGAAAAGTAACTTTAATTTTCTTTCAAATCTCGTCGTTTGTAACCTACAAAACCAATCACAAACAAAATAACAGCCACACCAAGTAAAATCCAGACCTGTGACCAATCTACAGCTTTCACGGGAACCTGATTAATCCAACCATAAGGGGTAAGGTTTTCAGCCCAGTTTGGTAAATTCAATAAATTGCCAAAGTAGAGGCTAATCAATCCGTAAACGGGTAATGCCCAGATAACAGTCTGGAAACGTGGCAACCAACCGATAATCACAATACTAATTCCTAACGTGACATAAAGTGCTGGTAGATAGCCAATAAAGCCACGGAATAAGCGGGCAAACGAGAGCGGATTATCCATAACAGAATTATTGGCTAACCAAAGGCCAAAAACGGCAGCAAACATGGAAAGGGTACCGATAATTAGAGCAACAGCAACGTAACTGCTAAAAATATGACCACGTGAAATGGCTTTAGCATGAATTTGTTCTAACCAGCCTTTACGTTCATCACCATTGATTCTGAGCAGTGTTTGCATACTAGGTACAATTACTAAAACGGCAAAAACAATCATTAATAGAGTTGCGAACTTTAAGACAATTGCACGATTAGCAGCATCCACAGCTGTCGCACCCATTAGTTTGCCCATTAATGGATTAGTTTTCATGATATCACCAACAGTACCAAAAATGGAACCGTAGGAAATGCCTAACACAATGACCGCAAGAACCCACACAATCAAGCTGAGTCGATCGAGACGCATAACTAAACTAAATGGTCCGGTTAAAAAGACAGAAGCGCGTTTACGACCACCGCGGGTTGCAAGCAAACCGGCATCAACATCACGATGGCGACTAGCATAAAAAGTTAATAGTAATAAAACGACGGTTAAAGCCGCTATGAGCAAGATGGGGCTCCAATTATTTTCGTGGTAAATCGATAGTTTTTTAACCCAACCAAATGGTGACCACCAAGTCAAATCAGCGTTTTGCACGTCCGTAATCATGCGGACAAGGTAAGTGACGCCTAAAAACAAGTAACTTAACATGGTTGCACCACGAGGATTATCGCTAATTTGGGCCATCAGTAAAGCGGCACTTCCAAACATAAATCCAACGGTTACTAAACCGGCACCAATCAGCAGATTTCCGGTGACTGTCATGCCGTGCATGCCAGATATCTGTAAACCACCGAAATAAAACAAGCCCATTAGTAGATTAATTAAAAATAATTCGATGGTGGCAGCAAGTAAAGGACTTTGTTTGCCGATTGCATGTGCGCGAAGCAGTTCCAACATCCCATTACTTTCCTCACCACGGGTATTACGAACGGCAAAGTAAATATTCATAACTGCCATAAATAATGCCATGAAGACCATC
Organism: Pediococcus ethanolidurans; assembly: GCF_964062635.1. Taxonomy (NCBI): domain Bacteria; kingdom Bacillati; phylum Bacillota; class Bacilli; order Lactobacillales; family Lactobacillaceae; genus Pediococcus; species Pediococcus ethanolidurans. The sequence goes on along the minus strand of NZ_OZ061250.1, from coordinate 497,543 downwards.
ATTTCACTAGCGAAGATATCGGCCGTTGTATAAGGTGCCTTAGCTACAAAGGTACCAAACAAAGAGACCATTGCTGGCATTTTGAGTGTGGTGACGATGCTTGAAATTGAATCTTTTGAACCATAAAGATCATTAAATTTAAAAGCAACTGAGGCCATTAAGCCACCCAGAATAACCAGCCAAACAAGAATAACAAACCAGTCACGGCGTAAGTTAAAACGGGTTAAAAAACCGCTTTGTTGGTACGAACTATGCTTCATCTTGGCCATCTCCCTTGCTATCTTTTTGGTAGTAACGTAAGAAGAGATCTTCTAGAGTTGGTGGTGTACTTTGTAAACCAATAATTTCCAAACCAGCGAGTGTTTGCATTACCTTATCCATTTTATCAGAGTCGACACTAAAGCTTGCCTTGTTAGGTGTGTCGTCAGATCGCTTGAAATTGTGAACATCGTCAGTTCCAGACAAGTCTGGTAAAGTCTGGCGAGTTTGAACGGTTACCATGGTTCGTGTTAAATGACGCATTTCATCTAATGTTCCTGTTTCGATAATGCGTCCCTCACGGACAATGCCAATTCGATCACACATTCGTTCAACTTCTGAGAGAATATGACTGGATAAAAGAATGCTTTTACCTTGCGATTTCAATGCTAAAACATTTTTTTGAAAAATCTCTTCATTCAAAGGATCTAACCCTGAGGTTGGTTCATCAAAAATATACAAATCAGCGTCAGTTGAAAAGGCCGCAATTAAAGCTACTTTTTGACGATTTCCTTTTGAATAGGTACGTGCCTTTTTTGACGGATCTAGTTCAAACTGTTTAATGAGTTCATCCGTATGAGTTGCGTGTTTTTGATGGTTTAGTTTCAAAAACAGATCAATAATTTCGCCACCAGTTAAATTGGGCCAAAGATAAACATCACCTGGGACGTAGGCCAACCGTTCGTGAATACTAACCGCATCTTTCTACACGTCCTTGCCAAAAATAGTGGCCGAACCACCTGATGCGCGTAAGATTCCTAATAACGTTCGAATGGTAGTTGATTTACCGGCACCATTTGGTCCAATAAAACCAAAGACCTCTCCTTTTTGGACATCAAAGGTAATATCTTTTAATGCCTCGAATTTACCAAATTTTTTTTGTAAATGATTAATTGAAAGTACTGTTTCAGCCATAATGCTGACCCCCTTATGATTTTTAACCACAAATAGTTTATGAAATTAATCGCGATAAAATGTTGCCCTGATTAATTGGTAAACAGAGTATAAATCTTATTGACTTGTAAGTCAATGACTGTGCAGTCAATATGAAAACTATTTTTTAAGAACTGGTTAAAGTGGCGGTGTTTAGATATTTTTTTAAAAAATAAGCATAAAATTAAGTTAGTAAAATTTGAATTCGGGGGAGTAATTCAATGTTACATAAAACGATAAAAATTGTTCTAATTACATTGGGTATTTGTGTGGGGATCTTGGTGTTGTTATATGGTGCAATGATAATAATAACTTTACCAACCTATCAGCAAAGAAATGAAGTTCGATATGCGAAAAAAGCAATAAAAAGTAACAAAATTAAACGGGCTGTAAGACAGGAAATGAACTTAATTTCTCCTAATTTACAATATCGATATGAGGCTAAAAAAGATGATTTGTTTGATGATTTTGACCAAATCGAAGATCCCACGATAACAACGACGGTCTTATTATTGGGAAATCCAACCGTTAAAATTCATCCAGTTTTTGATGTGGTAACAGTACATCATAAAATTCACCTTCAGGCTGAAGATATAACTAAAAATAAGGTTGATAATTCAGATTTAGATATTAAAATGTTAACGAAATTATGGCATAAGTGTTATTTAGACGCTAGTTTTAGGTCATTTAAAACGAATCATGCCAAAGTTAGTTTTACGACAGAATTTGATAATTTGAATCATTCAGTAACAGGCGATTATCTACATGGAAATTTTGGCTCAATGAAACCAAATTTTATTCAACGAGCAAAAAGATATTATTTTTGGAGAATTAATCGTCATGAAAATTCGGATGATCCGGCATTGAGCGTTGATGCAAATATGAATAATGACCGGTTACATTGGACTAGAAAACGAAAAATGGTCATATTAAAAATGATCTATCAAAAAAATCATTTGCCAGAAAATGTCGTGTTTGCGATTAGTTTTGAAAAGAATAATGCTGAAGTTGCAAACGGAACGGTTGTTAAAGGTGATCATGGAAAATTAATTTATTGGCAAGCTAAAAATGATTAAGCGTTGGGTGTACGAGAAAATGATTACTTTTCTTGTACACCCAATTTTTTATTTATTCTCTCATAAAATAGCGGTAACATTAAAAAGGTTACTTATACGCAAAAAGTGACCAAATATTTTTTTATTTACCATTCGCGGTGGTAAAGATTAGGGGAGAACTATGAAAAAAATTTCAAAACTAGTAATCTTGGTGATTGCGACGTTTACTTTAGCTTTCAACGTTCAACAATTGCCAAGCAATACGCAAACTGCGCAAGCAACTACATATGTGTATGTGACACGCACTGGTAAACATTACTTCTACAAACGGCATGACCGGGGGTTAAATCGTGCCAAAAAAGTTTACAAAGTAAGTTTAACAACTGCTAAAAAACGAGGATTGACCTTATCGGCCACTGAAAAAGCACCGAAGAAAAAGGCTGTTCATAAAAAGAAAGTCGTGCATAAGAAGAAAAAGGTCGTTCGAAAAAAGAAGACTGTCCACAAGAAAAAAGTCGTTCATAAAGTTGTGAAGAAAGTTACGGCCAAGAAGGCTAAGTCGGTTAGTACGTCCAAGTTGAGTACACTAAAGTACCACGGTACTCAAACGGTGATTATTAATAAAAACCGACCTAGTTTTTCAAAAGCAACCTTATCAACCAAAAAGGGAGCTTGGCAGAAATATAGTAACCTAGATACTGAAAATCGAGCGACCGATGCGAATGCGATGCTTAATAAGCGATTAATGCCGAAAAAAGCTAGGGCAGCTTTATACGTTGATCCAACCGGTTGGCATAATAAAAAGCTTAAGTCTGGTTGGCTGTATAATCGTTGTCACCTAATTGGTTACCAATTAACCGGTCAGAACAATAACTGGAAGAATTTAATCACGGGAACCCGTTCATTAAATGATCCGCAGATGACAAAATATGAAAATGAAACTGCGAAGTATTTGCGTCAAAGCACTAGACACTATGTGCGTTATGAAGTAAAACCGATTTATCAAGGCAGTGACTTGTTGTCAAATGGGGTTGAGATGCGGGCCCAATCAATTGGTTCAAACTCAATCAGATTTAACGTTTATATTTTTAATGTGCAAAAAGGTGTTAAATTAAATTATAAGAATGGAACTAGCAAAATTAGTTAAGCGCTAAAAAACGACTAAACTCATGAAATTTGCGTATTCGTGAGTTTAGTCGTTTTTGTTTACACTTTTTTGTGACGTTTAACACTTAATAACCAGGCAGGAATTAAGGCAATCAAAGTAATGACGATCGACCAAGCAAACGCGGTATTATAGGCACCAGCTAAATGGGCAATGGTTGGTGTTTGCCCGGTCATTTGGTGCGTCATGACTGTAGCCAAAATGGCGCTTCCAAATGCGCTACCAATATTTTGGAACATTCGGGTAGCGCTAGTGGCTTCTGGAATTTGTTGCGGTTTTAAACCAGTGTATGAATCTGACATAATCGGAATGGTAAAGGCACCTACTCCAGTTCCCCGAATTAATAAACAGCCAAGTAGCAACCACTTATTCGTGTCTGCACCAGCAAACGCAAACGGTAATGTACTGATTGCAGCAATTAGAATTCCCGTGATGACAACCCAACGAGCGCCAATGTGATCGGTAATTTTACCAACTTGAGTTCGTGTTAAAAGCATCCCGATGCCTTGAGGAATTAAGTAGATACCAGCCCAAATTACACTCAAACCCTTAATATTTTGAAAATAAAGGGGTAACAAAAACATGGCACCATTTAGTGTGATTCCCGACATCAACAAAAGAATCGAAGCTGCTGAAAATGTCTTGGTTTTAAACAGGTTCAAACTGACTAACGCGTGTTTAGGAAACACAAGCGCGTAGGCAATGTAGAGAATTAAACAACTGATGCCAATCCCTAATGGCCAGAGAACGGAACTTTGCCAAAACTTAGTTGAATCACTGAATTTGGTGATTGCCAGAATTAATCCCGTGAAAATCCCGGTAAAAAGGGCGATACTAGGTACATCAAGTCGTTTACCTTTTCGATTAGGCGTAAATTTAGGTAACCAAATTGTGAGAATTACTAACGAAATTAACACAATTGGAATATTAATATAAAAAATCCAGTGCCAATTTAGTTGATCAATGATGAGACCACCAATTGTCGGACCTAAAATGGGCATTAGTACCATTGGTAAACCGACGACAGACATCAAATAACCTAGATTTTTACCTTCAGCAGCACGAACGACTAGGGTTGAAATTGTAGGGATGATAATTCCCGATGCAGCTCCTTGAATCACACGGCCGATAATGAGCATCGTAATGGTCGATGATAGACCGGAAATGACAGAACCCACGAAAAAGCCAACTAACGCCCAGAGATAGAGTTGCTTACCGGTAATCCAATCGATGGCCCATCCGGCAATGGGAACCACGATGCCCATTGCTAAAACATAACTGGTGACAACCCATTGCATACTATTTACGGAAGTGTGAAGACTTTGTGTAATTGAATTGACCGCAATATTTGCCATTGTGGAATCAAGCATGGGTGCAAGGGCACCAACAATTAAAATGGCACAGGTTGCAACGATGCTGCTTTTTTTAGGTGCAATAGTTTGTGATTGCATATTTTTCCCTCTTTAGTTGAATTATAAAATAACGTTTTTAATAACTTTCAAAATAAGATACTCGCGTATCTACAATTGAGAATGATATAATAGATTTAAAATAAAAGCAAGAGAATTAGGTGAAAAATAATGACAATTAAAAAAACGCCCCGTCGACGTGGTAAAGAACTTGAAAATGCCTTATTAACGGCTGCCTGGGAAGAGTTTCAAGAGAAAGGCTATAATAAAATGACCATGGAAGGAATTGCAGCGCGTGCTCACACAACGAAGACAGTTTTATATCGACGTTGGCCAAAAAAGTCAGTTGTTTTAATTATGGCATTCAGAAAATTTGGCCCCGAAATTAGAATGGAACCTACGGACACAGGGTCACTTCGTCAGGATTTGTTTAATTTGTTGAGTGGTCCAATTAAAGGATTTAAAGTGTTAGGCGAAGAAACGATTCGCGGTTTGGTTGCCGAACAAATTGGTGACCATATTAGCGACTTGTTTGAAGGTATGATGACCCCCGAAAGTAATTTTAGAAAACGAATTTTGGTTATTTTAAAACAGGCTGAGAAGCGCGGTGAAGTTAACTTAAGCCAACTGAGTGATCGGGCAATTGCTTTACCAATCTTGATGTATATTGATGAAGTTTTGACGACCGGTTTTTTGACAGATGAGAGCTTAAAAGAAATTATTGATGATATTTTGATTCCGGTTTTAACCAAAGGGGAATAATGATGAAAAAATATGTGAATGTGTCTGAATACATGGTGAATCTACCTCAAATGCAGCAAGAGGTCATTCAAATTATGCGTGAATTGGTAGCAGATGCAGCCCCAGAAGCTCAAGAAACGTTTTCGTATAACATGCCAGCAATTAAACAGAATGGGAAAGTTCTTGTGTATTTTGCAGCTACGCAAAAACATCTTGGCTTTTATCCAACCGCTGATCCAATTGTGCATTTTGCTGATCAATTAAAAGAGTTTCATACTTCTAAAGGGACAATTCAAATTCCTTATGATAAACCGTTGCCAGTGAAACTAATTCGTGAGATTGTGGCGTTTAGGGTGAAGCAAGTTACTGAAAAATAGAAAACTAGTTCTAAAATTAAACTAAAATTTTAGAACTAGTTTTTTGTAAGGACCTATATAATTTCAGTATCTTTATCGAATTAGAAATTGGCATAAAACGGCCAAAAATCCAATCAAATCTACTCCCCAACTTGCCCAAACATAGTAATTTTCGATTGATCTAACCTGATTATTCTCGATGTGTTTATAATTACGTTCACGAATTCGATTAATTTTTATAAAAAACCAGCAAACTAACCAGGCAATGATACAAAACATTGGAAAAACAAAAATATTATTTTTGGCTCCTACCTGTTGCATCCCACTTACACTTGAAGGCACAAAAATTTTGTTTGGTAAAAACGGATAAATAATTAGTGCCAGAATGAGTGGAGAAAACGCAAAGATACTATTTAGAATTGTTGTTTTAATACTATTAGTTTTCATGTTTAATCTCCTTAATGGGTAACCATTTCATAATTTCGTGTAATTGAGGACGCCAAAGGTTCCAATCGTGAGCACCTTCTCCTGTGGACCATTTATAATTTTCTTGAAATTCTTTTTGAAATAAAGGAACGAAGGACTTATTTTGATTTAATAAAAAATCATGCGTGCCAGAGGACGTAAATACAGATAATGGAGACCTAGATTTTGAACTGTATTGAGACAATAACCATTTTATAGATATTGGTCCATCTGAAAGATTTTGATCTGAAAAAATTCCAAGAAATTCTTTTTTTGAAAGTAAGTGACGACTTCTGAAATCTTTGAGATCAAGAACTGGGGACATGGCTGCAACAGCTGCAAATTTTTCTGGATGAGTCAATGCCCATTTTAGAGCGCCGTAACCGCCCATTGATGCTCCACATACAAAGCTTTGCTGTTTTAAAGATGATATTGGAAAAGTACAGTACATTTTGTTATATAGTTCGTCGGTTAGATAACTCCAATAATTTTCTCCAAAACTCATATCGGTGTAAAAACTACGTTGTACATCTGGCATAACAACAGCTAATTTATATTCATTTGCATATTCTTCAATTTTTGTTCTTCTTACCCATACAGAATTATCTCCACCTAAGCCATGTAAAAGCCACATTACGGGAAACTTTGATGTGCTTAATTTCTCAGTATCTGGAATGATAACCGTTGTATTTGTAATCTTTTGCAATGTTTTAGAAAAATAAGAAACTGTATTAATGCTCAATTTAGTGACCTCGATTTATGCATTTGCGCTGACAATATGCAATCCAAAATATTTTGGAAGTTGATAACTATCGGTATATTCAAGAACTTTATTGTCCTTTTTAACCCACCGTTCTTCACGGATGAGTAAATCGGTAGAAGACAGGTTTAAAAGTTTGCTGATTTTTGTTGTTGGTGCGGTAGTGACAATGTAATTTTGAACAAATTGTTGTTTATACATATCTATTTGAGAATGTTCTTTAATAAGTTCATAAACAGAATTGACATGAATTGAGTTTTCAATAGCTTCTGCAGAAAGCAAACTTTGATCAAACCAAGATTTTGAGTATTGAAAGGGTTCATCGACTTCACGAATTCTCTCGATTGACCATACATAATCTTTATAGTTTTTACCATAAATGGATGGCACTTTATCTGTTAGATGTGCATCAAGTATTTTAACTGTCTCTTGGGTAATATCATATGGATGGGTATCGGTAATTCGAACAGACGTACTTAAATTAAATTTAGAAACAAACGTACCTTTTCCTTGAATGCGTGTTATATATTTTTTTTCTGCCAATTGATTTAATACTCTTACAGCAGTTGTTGAACTAACGTGATACCTTTTTTTTATATCACTTTCGCTATAAAAAGGATCGTTCTTTTTAAATTTTGAAGAATTTAATTCAGTTTCAAGTGCTTGAATAATAGTTAGGTATTTGGGCTCTTTTTTTTGCATTTTTTTGTTGTCCCCTTTTCTAAAAGTGTTAAGGTGTTAACCCTAAAAATCTATATTTAAATTATCACACATTACTGTATAAATAGCAATGTTTACGTTTACATTGATTAAAAAATGTGATATTCTTTTCGTGAACAAAGATAACACATTAAGTTAAGGGGGAAGAACAATTTTATTGTTTTATTTATTGAAAAATGAGAAAAGCTATTATTTAAAAATAAAATGTGTTGCTTTGATTCTGACTTATTACACAGAATTTATTTAGGAGATGAATACAAATGTTAAAGTCACACATTAACACTGATAAAATTGTTTCGGTAATGGGTAGAATTGCTGGAAATCGTTATTTGGTAGCAATCAAAAATGGTATGGCGGTTATTATTCCTGTTGCAATTGTTGGTTCGTTTTTCACAATTGCAACTCAGTTACCAATTACTGCTTGGACAAATTTTATTAAACCGTATGCTGCAGGTTTAGCGATTCCGGTGAATTTCTCAATTGGATTTATGTCAGTTTATGCCTGCTTTGCAATTGCAGCGAATTTAGCGGAAAGCTATGAATTCGATAAAGTTTCAACAGGAGTTGTTGCTTTAATGACGTATCTGATTTTGGCCATTAAACCAGGAACACTGACGGCGCAAGCAGCAAAGCTTTCTAATATGGCGGTCGGAACAGTTCTTCCAACAACAAACTTTGGAGCTGCTGGACTTTTTACGGCTATGTTGGCAGCAATAATCACTGCGGATGTTATTAGATGGTGTCGTAAAAAGAATTTAGTTATTAAGTTACCTGATGGTGTTCCACCCGCAGTTATTAATTCTTTTGCGGCATTAATTCCATCTGTTTTCTTAATTGGTGGTGCTTGGATCATAAGAGTTGGACTACATTTTGATGTAAATGCTGGTTTGCAATGGATCTTCTCACCATTAGCCTACTTTGGTAAAGATAATCTTGCTTCTGTAATTGTTCCAATTTTACTTGTTAATATTGTTTGGTTATTTGGTATTCATGGAGCTGCTTTAGCAACACCTATTTTTTGGCCCCTCTGGTATCCAAATTTGAACGCTAATATGGCAGCAATTGCTAAGGGCGCTACAGCTGCAAATGCACCACATTACATGACGGAACAATTCTTCCAGTGGTTTGTTTACGTTGGTGGTGCTGGGGCAACATTAGCGTTGTGTATTTTGTTAGCCTTTTTTGCAAAATCTTCTTTTGGTCGAACTCTTGGCAAAGCCACCATTATTCCTGGTATTTTTAATATTAATGAACCAGTAATCTTTGGTGTTCCAATTGTAATGAACCCCTTCTTTGCAATTCCATTTGTACTTGCACCATTGAGTATGGGAATTCTGACATGGCTAGCTACTGTACTACATTTGGTTAACCGCACTATTGCACTTGTTCCATGGACACTTCCAGGACCTATTGGTGCATACATGGCAACTGGATTTGATTGGCGAGCAGCAATTCTATGTACAATCAATTTAATAATGGCTATTGCTATTTACTGGCCATTCTTTAAAGCTTGGGATAATGATCAATTACGTAAAGAGCAATTAGCTGCAAAAAAAGATGCCGAGAAAGAAAAAGCAAAAATCAATACTAATACTGTAGTTGAAGATCTGTAATTATTTGTTAATGACGGGAGAAGCGATATGTTAGGAATATCAATTTATCCAACCAAGAGTGATTTTAAAACTAGTGTTGAATATATCAAGTTGGCTCATAAGTATGGATTTAAAAGAATTTTTGCAAGCTTATTAGATGTAACCGAAGAAAATAAAAAAGAACTTTTAAATCTATTTCGAAAAGTTTTTACAGTGGCACATGAATTAGATATGTATATTACCATTGATGCAAATCCAAGAGTGTTTGGAATACTTGGCGTTGATTATCAGCATTTAAACTTGTTTAAGGATATTGGTGCTGATGCTATCCGATTAGATGCCAATTTTGATGGACTAACCGAATCTTTAATTAGTTATGGAGACTCTGGATTGGATATTGAACTTAATATTAGTTCGGATGCAGGAAATATTGAAAATATTTTATCTTATGCTCCAAATAAGAAGAAAATACTTGGTTGTCACAATTTTTATCCGCAACCGTATACAGGTTTGGATACTGAGTTTTTTACAAAATGTACAAAAAAATATAAAAAATTAGGTCTTCATACTGCGGCATTTGTTTCGTCACAAGTTGCAAAGCTTGGTCCTCACCCATTCAATAGTGGGTTACCAACACTTGAAATGCATCGTCATTTGCCAATTGAAGTTCAAGCAAAGCACTTGTTTGCAACTAGACTAATTGATGACGTTATCATTGGTAATGAATTTGCAAGTGAGGATGAATTAAAAAAGCTTTCATTAATTAATGAAGAACAACTGACTTTAAATATTGAGTTTGTATCGGGTGTTACCGAGATTGAACGTAAAATTATTTTAAACTATTTGCATTTTAATCGCGGGGACATTAACAGTTACAGTATTCGTTCTACGTATGTAAAACTGAAGTTCAAAGATAAAAGTATTCCTAAGGGCAATACTCCTGAACAACTTCATCCTGGTGATGTCGTTATTGGTAATGATTCTTTTGGTCAATATAAAGGTGAGGTTAATATTGTAAAAAAAGCGATCCCAAATATTGATCAACATAAAAATGTTATTGGCAGAATTGTGCCACGAGAACTGTTTTTAATTGATTATATCAAGCCATGGACTAAATTTAGATTTCAAGAACAGTAGTCAATTTGGAAATATCAATATTGATATTTCCATACATAGACAAAGGAAGCGAAGCATTATGGAAAAAGAATACGTGATTGGTGTTGATTGTGGTGGGACACATTCCGAAGGTTATGTATATGATTTAAGCGGTAAAGAACTTTATCATTTTCATGGAGGACAGGCCAATTTGATCGCAAATGCCAGTCAAGCGTTTAAAAATGTTTCTCAAATTCTCTGTCAAATTTTTAAAAGTGTTAAAAAAGAAAATTGTAAGTTAATTTTGATTGGGTTTGCGGGGTTAGGTATTTTTGGTCAACAAGAAAGAATAATTAAGAAATTATATCTTGAAAATATGAATGTTCATCTAGTAAGTGATGCCGACATTGCTTTGATTAATGTGTTACGTGGTCAAGATGGGTTACTTGTCATTGCAGGAACCGGTTCGGTGGTCTTGGGACAACGTAAAACACATAAAATTCGAATAGGTGGATGGGGACATTTACTTGGGGATGAAGGAGGAGGATACTATCTTGGAAGGCAAGCTTTTAAACAAGTGACTAACGAGTACGATAATGGAAAGCTATCTCAATTTTCCCTTAACTTTATGAAGCATTTGAAAGAAAAGGACGTATTTTCTGTTGTTAGTAATTTTTACTCCAAAAATAAGAGTGAAGTTGGACAACAAGCATTATTTATAGCCCAATGTGCAAAACATGGCGATCCGATTGCGCAACAACTCATTAAAAATGCAGCGATCAGGCTTTCAGAACAAATTAATTTAGGGATATCCAGACTTAATGTACAAGGAACAATACAAATTGGCCTTTCGGGTTCTCTTATTGAAAAAAATGAATTATATGCTGCGACGTTAAAGCAACAAATTAAAGCAACACATGATAATGTACGTTTTGTGAGAGCTGTAAATGGTCAAAATAATGCGAAGGCAGCATTCTATGTGTACCAAAACAAATTGTAGGAGGCTCATTCATATGGATGAGATAAAAAATTTAACAACAGAAAAACGTAATCCTAAAACGATGAAACTAGATGAAATGACAGTTCATCAGGTTTTGGAGGTTATGAATGAGGAAGATCAAAAGGTAAGTCAAAGTGTTGCAAAAGCATTAAATCAAATTGAAGACGTAATTAGTCTTATTGTAGATTCGTTTCAAAATAACGGACGACTTATATATATAGGTGCAGGTACCAGTGGACGACTTGGTGTTCTTGACGCTTCAGAGTGTGTGCCAACTTTTGGGACAGATCCTAAAATGGTACAGGGTCTAATTGCGGGCGGAAAAAAAGCAATGACAATGGCGGTTGAAGGTGCAGAAGATTCTGAAGAACTTGCACATAGAGATATTCAAAATCTTAAGTTACAACCGTCAGATATTGTGATTGGATTAGCAGCTAGTGGAAGAACACCGTATGTTATTGCAGGCTTGAAGCAAGCACACAAATTAGGTGCAAAAACGGCTAGTTTAGCATGCAATATTAATGCTGAAATTAGTAAATTTGCAGATAAGAGTATTGAAGTGGATGTTGGACCGGAAATACTTTCTGGGTCCACGCGACTTAAGGCCGGAACAGCTGAAAAACTAATTTTAAACATGCTTTCAACTATTTCAATGGTTAAAATTGGCAAAACTTATGGTAATTTAATGGTAGACGTGAAATCAACAAATGAAAAACTTAAAGTTCGTGCTAGACACATGATTGCACTTGCAACTGGTATTGATGAGGGGCAAGCAAGTAAGTATTTTGAATTGGCAGGTCATAATAGTAAAGTGGCAATTGTGATGTGTCTGGGAAATTATTCAGCTGAGAAAGCCCGTCAACGACTTAATGATGCAAATGGGTTCGTGCGTGATGCTATTAAAAATGATTGATACGTTAAAAAATGACGATATTGAAACTATAATCTAAGACAAAATTTTTTCATAAAAGCTTTCCATGTTATTCGTTAGAGTGTACTAAGTTATCTAACCATTGTGGAAAGCTTTTTTAGAAGGGTTTATGGTTTTTTTACTAATTTACCAATTGCATTTATTTTTACAAGCTGTTATAACGAAGGTGTATTAAGCGATTACATTTTTAGGAGGGTGTTTTTATGAAAGTCAAAGCAGCCGTAGTTAGTGAAAAAGGTGCTGATTTTGAAATTAAGGATGATGTTGAACTGGCGGCAATGCAACCAGATGATCTGCAGGTTAAAATAGTGGCCACCGGAATTTGTCATTCTGATGAAGCGTTGAGAAAAGGCGATGCCACCATTGGTTATCCAATCGTTCTAGGCCATGAAGGATCTGGAATTGTTGAAAAAGTTGGATCACACGTACAAAACTTTGTACCAGGAGATCATGTTGTCCTTTCCTTCTATGCCTGTGGCAACTGTGAGAATTGTTTGAAAGGTGTTCCGACCCAGTGTTTGCATTATGCACAAAATAATCTTTCCGGTGTTCGTCCTGATGGAAGTGCACATTTTACTGAGAACGGTCACGATGTTTGTGATATGTTTGATCAATCTTCATTTGCAACTACGACAATTGTTCGGGAACGCAACGCTGTTAAAGTTCCTAAAGATTTAGATTTACGCAAACTAGGACCACTTGGCTGTGGTTATGTGACAGGTAGTGGCACAGTTTTAAATACTTTGAAACCACGTCCTGGTCAAACAATTGCGGTCTTTGGAACAGGTGCCGTTGGTCTGGCAGCAATGATGGCCGGTAAAATTTCTGGCTGCACACGTGTCATTGCGGTGGATATTAATGACGAACGTCTAAAATTAGCCAAAGAGTTGGGAGCTACACAAACCATAAATAGTCAAAATGAAGATGCGGTTGCCGCAATTAAAAAGCTAACTAAGGGTCAAGGTGTTAACTTTGCGGTTGATACAACTGGCGTAGCTAGCGTGATGGAGTCTTCAATTAAGGCACTTGCTCAAGGCGGTGTATCAGCATGTATAGCTGTAACACCACATCATATTGATGTCGATACTTGGAATGATCTTTGTGTTGATGATAAAGCAGTAATTGGTGTGAATATGGGTGATTCAATTCCTCAAATTGATGTTCCTCGTTTAATTGAATTCTATCGTCAAGGCATGTTTGACTTTGATAAAACTGAGAAATTCTACAAATTTGAGGATATTAATCAGGCCAACGCGGATTCAATTAGTGGCAAAACAATTAAACCAATTCTTGTAATGGATGAAACTTATCAACCTCAAGCCTAAAACTTATATCAAATCGCTAGAAATATAAGCTAAATCTAAACAAATGGTTAAACTTATTTAATAAATGATAAAAAATTGTACTGAATTCGATTATTTTAATCTTCATTTAAGATTTTCGTGGTATCGTTATCTGTACGGGAAAGTTTCTCGTGAACCATTTGGGGATTTAAATAGATTAAGGCAATTGAATATAACAATATAATCCCTAATAATTTCGCAATTATTAGGGATTTTTAAAAGCTTAAGGCACGAAACCGGGTTGTGAGTAAAGGATGCTTACAGCAATTCTGTTTTGGAAATATATTCAATACTTTGTGGATGTAAGCTGATTCCTGAGACAACTTTTAAGAGAGGGTATAATGAATAAATCGTCTCTCAAAAGGAAGGAATTTTTACATGCCAACTCGTTACGACAAAGAATTTAAACAAAACATTATCAACCTATATAAGCAAGGCGAATCAGCTGCCCAACTGGCCAGAGAATATGGCATTGGCTATTCAACAGTTCATAAGTGGATCCAGGGCCAGGCCAAAACTCAATCCGGTAAATCGCCAGACGAAATCAAAGCGATGGAAAAGCGACTGGCTTCGCTGTCTGAGGAGAACGAAATCCTAAAAAAGCCCTGGGCTTCCTTGCGCAGAAGTAACCAATATCTTTGATTACATTCACCAAGAAAGCCATCACCACCAGGTAACCAAGATGTGCCGAATCCTCGGTGTTTCCAGAGCTCAGTATTATCGTTATCGATCCCCCAAACCTTCAAAACGCCGGGCCGAAGATGCGGACTTGAAACAACGGATTCTGCGGATCTTTGCGGAATTTAAGCAGCGATACGGTGTTATGAAGATCTACCATGAATTGAATCTGGAACTTCAACCACTGCAGCTTCGGTGCAGTCCACGACGGATTTCCCGGCTCATGAAGGAACTGGATATCCACTCCGTTACCGTCAATAAGTGGAAAGCGGCTTCGGCTTCCAAAACCAAGGTTGAACAGCGTCCCAACTTGCTTAAGCAGGATTTCTCGACCACTGGTTTAAATCAAAAATGGACCGCTGATATGACCTATATTCAAACGAAGCGTAATGGCTGGTGTTACTTATCAACCATCATGGACCTGCACTCACGACGGATTATCGGCTATTCGTTCTCAAAAAAGATGGATACTGATTTAGTCTTAAAGACCCTTGAAAGCGCGGTTAAAAATCGAACCATTACTGGGGACCTGATTATCCATACGGATTTAGGATCACAGTATACCAGCGATGATTACAATCAACGTTTAACTGAGCTACATATCCGCCACTCATACAGCCGTAAGGGTTGTCCGTATGATAATGCGCCAATGGAATCCTTTCACGCTTCCCTCAAAAAGGAATGTGTTTATCCAGTGCCGGTCTTTGAAGATTATGAAACTGCCGCTGCCGTCCTTTTT
This sequence comes from Pediococcus ethanolidurans, assembly GCF_964062635.1. Taxonomy (NCBI): domain Bacteria; kingdom Bacillati; phylum Bacillota; class Bacilli; order Lactobacillales; family Lactobacillaceae; genus Pediococcus; species Pediococcus ethanolidurans. The sequence goes on along the minus strand of NZ_OZ061250.1, from coordinate 482,303 downwards.
GAATATGTGCATGCTTTCTACAATAGGAAGAGAATTCATAGTTCACTGGGCTACCAGACCCCCTTACAAGTTGAAATTGCAACACTTACGAGCCAAATGGCCGCCTGATTTAATGCTTTCCAGGGTTCAAATAAGTTATTAATCGCGATTAATGATTTATTTGAGCTATGGAAGGTAAACGCGGTTCTGAATGTCTCTTAAAATCTGTCTCAAATATTGACTTCAATCCAAAGAACTACATGAATAAACAGTATACAATTAAGTATCAATATTTCCGTGGAAATGGACAAGCATACTATTCACTTTACAAGGGAAATACTTGGTTTGGCTACGTAAATGCCAATGCAACTTTGCAAGCAATTACGACGAACAAAACAGTTAAAATTACTAAGAAAAATCAAACAATTTGGAAAAATCTTTCGTTTACCAAAAAACTTGGCAGCACTAATAATTATTACGGTAAAACGTATACTGTGAAGTGCTACTGTAACCATCCAAACGGAAACGTTTATTATTCTTTGTACAGCGGAAATACATGGGTTGGTTATATTAATAAAAATGTTGTGACAAGTGAGTAAGGGAAGGTAAAAATATGAAAAAGCAAAAACATTTAATGTTAATGGGATGCAGTTTGATATTAGGTCTTAGTTTACTTTCTTTGGGTGGTGCCAGAAGTAACACGATGACCGTTCACGCGGTTACGACGCCTGCCAGTAAGGGATTAAGTGCACCAGAAAAAGTTGATGGCACCACTACTGAGGCTAAATCCGTGACAGGAAATAGTACTAGTGGACAGGTCACTTATACAAATGGGACGAACAATACAACGACCGCGACATACAAACAGCATAAGTATCAAACAAGCACGCAGGCAAAAACAAGTTTTGCCACCGATGAAAATGTGACCGAAACAAATGGGACAAAACTTAAGCTTTCGGATGGCACAACTGCTACTCGACAGGGAGTTATGGGCCACGTATACGTACAGTGGCAAAAAAACGGTTGGAATGTGACTGCAGTAGCCAACACGGATCAACTGACAACGTCGTCAGTTAAACAGACAAATAAAACAGTGACAGCAGTCGCAAATAAAGTTCAAAAATCTTTAAAGACTAATCAAGTCACAACTAAAAAAGTAACACGTGGCAACATCGTTATTTATAATGGTAGTCAACAAAAACCAGTTAATCAGATTAGTTGGCAACAAAGTACTAAGGTTACCCAAGTTAGCGGCAATAGTGCGGAAACAACTGCCAAAATTGCAAAAGATACTTTGAATTAAAATAATTGATTTTAACTAAAAGCACTTTCAAAGTGATGCGTAAGTTTACTTTGAAAATGCTTTTTTGTGTGTTCACTAATCCGATGACCTTATAATTGAAAAAATGTCTACAATAACTAACGAAAAAACTGGTATAATAAGCATTCGTCACAAGAGATAGATAGTACTGTCTTGTTCCCTTTTCGATAATCGTTTATAATGATGTGGAACACTTTTTGTTTCACAATGGAGGAATTACATGAACCCAGAGACGTTTCGGCAAACACTTGCTGCTCATGGCATTAAGCTAACTGAGAAACAAATGCAACAATTCAATACATATTATGAATATTTAATCACAATTAATGAACATGTAAATTTGACTGCAATTACGGATAAACAAGAAGTTTACTTAAAACATTTTTATGATTCATTATTACCAGGGGTACAGAATCCAGAACTGTTTCAACGGCCAATAACTCTTTGCGACGTTGGGGCAGGGGCTGGGTTTCCATCGATTCCTTTAAAAATTGTTTTTCCACAATTGAAAGTGACCATTGTCGACTCATTGAACAAACGCATCACTTTTTTACACAATTTGGTAGAAAAATTGGAACTTTCTGATGTGACGCTTTGCCATGATCGTGCCGAAACTTTTGCTGGGGCTAAATTACCCTATCGAGAATCGTTTGATTTGGTTACTGCGCGGGCGGTTGCGCGTCTTTCGGTGCTTACTGAATTATGCTTGCCACTTACTAAAATTGGTGGCCAATTTTTGGCGTTGAAAGCAAGCCATACTGAAGACGAGGTCCAAGATGCCGACAAAGCAATTCAAGTGTTAGGCGGAAAACTTATTAAAGATGAACAATTAACCTTACCAATTTCCAATGATGAACGGCATTTGGTTTGGATTGAAAAAATTCGCAAGACACCAAAAAAGTATCCACGAAAACCAGGCACACCTAACAAGGAACCAATTGTAAGTAGTGAAAAGGGAGCAACCAAGCATGACAAGTAAACCAAAAACTTCACTAGGTGCAGAAAAATTATTAAAAGATGAAGACACCAAACAGGTTGTTGAAATTAACTTGAAAGATATCCATCCTAACCCGTACCAACCACGGCATAATTTTGACTCTAAAGCCTTACGTGAGCTTGCCAATTCGATTCAAGAATCCGGCGTTTTTCAACCGATCATTGTGCGCAAACAAACGGCCTCTGCACATTATTATGAGTTAATTGCTGGCGAACGTCGTTTTCGGGCCGCAAAGATGGCTGGGTTACATACAATTCCGGCGCTCATTAGTCAATTAAGTGACGCTGAGACAATGGAAGCTGCCGTCATTGAGAATTTGCAACGTGAGGACTTAACGCCTTTAGAAGAAGCGCAGGCCTATGATTCTTTAATGGCAAAATTGAATTTTACGCAAGCTCAAGTTTCAGAGAAGTTAGGTAAAAGTCGTCCGTATATCGCTAATTACTTACGGTTATTACGTTTACCGCAAACAATTAAGAACATGCTGCAGGCGGGAGAACTGTCAATGGGTCAGGCAAGAACATTGCTTGCATTAAAGAATCGGCATAAACTAATTCCATTGGCCAAACGAGTGGTCAGTGAGCATTTAACGGTTCGTCAGCTGGAAAACTTAGTAAATCGTTTGAATATGCAACAGCCACAAAAAGACAAATTGGTTGTGAAAGCACGAAAAGAATCACGCTATGTTCGGGCGATTGAGGAACAATTACAGGAAAAATTCGGTACCAAGGCAATTATTGATCAAAAAGAAAAGGGCGGAAAAATCGAGATTAACTACATGTCGAATGACGATTTAAGCCGTATTCTGAGTTTGTTAAACATTTCGCTGGATTAAATATTCAGCTTGGTGAGTGTGAATTGGGAGGGAAAAACTAAATGTATGATCTAAATGACATTGTTGAAATGAAAAAACCACATGCCTGTCAGGCTAACGAATGGAAGGTCATTCGAATGGGGATGGACATTAAAATTAAATGCTTAAACTGCGGTCACATTGTGATGCTACCTCGGCGCGAGTTTGAACGAAAATTAAAAAAGATTTTGAAAAAAGCAACAGACTAAGAAGCAGCCAGAAAAATGTAAAAATTTTTCTGACCGCCTTTTTTATTTAGTTAGTTATAAATATCGGGAGTTACTTTTGTACTTTTTTTGAACCGCGTCTTCCCAACCAATAGGCCAAAATTAGCAACAAGAGAATTAGAAGAACTGCTAACACAATCCAGAGTGTATAGCTCTTTTTGATGTGGGCATGCTTGTTCGCTTTGGCTGCCTGATCTTTTGAAACCGTGAAAGTACGGTTGAGAGTCCATTTTTGTGAACCACTTTTGGCAACCAAATGTAAATGATAAGTGCCTGCCTTGAGGGCTGCATGGTGGGTGGTAATTGCATAATTAAAATTAGAATCAGCAGCCATGGTTAAGTTCTTGGTATTTGTTTTATAAAGTGATCGTCCGTTTTTTGAAACCGCACTTTTTATTTGTAGATTTTTAACCAAAACGGCCCGGTTATTGACTATCTGAGCCTTGAAAGCAGGACTAAATTTATCACCTTGGTCGGTTCCAGTTGTAATGGTTCCTAAAGTTAACTTGGGAGATACAATTGTTTTCGTATCCTCGTGAATAGTTACGCCTAGTGCAAGGGCAAATCGACTCTTAATTGTAAAATTCTTTTTGTTTGTCGTTGTGGCCTGAGAAGTTTTGGGATTGAGAAAATAAATGGCACCATCCAAAACACCCTTGAAAGGTGTTGCGGGCATTTTAATTGGAAAAGTCACAATTTTTTTACTTGAAGCTGGAATGGTAATTTTTTGTTGGCCACCCATAATAGTTTCCAATTGATATGGCGCACTACTTTTTTTACCAAGAGTTTTGAGATCGTAAGCTACGGCCCCACCATCAGTTGTGTAACCCGTATTTGGAGAAGCAATTAAATGAATTTCTTTATTGCTTAAGTTAGTAACTTTGACCTTTACTTCGGTTGTCTGGTTAGGCTTTAGTTTCAAATCAAAATAAGAAACGGTGGAATCATTTTGCTGATTGCTGGCAATTCGTTCAACTGTGAAATTAGCACCCGCAGCCTGTGCCGAATGAGGTAACGCCAAAAGTCCGAGACTAAAAATACCTAGTGTTAAAATGATTTTCATTAATTTGTGAAGCATGTGATCTCCTTTTAGAAATAAAAAAAGGTAACCGGCGCTAACCAAATAAGTTAGTTAATCGTCATTACCTCATGGTTATTGTGAATTTTGGGTAAAATTAATTAGCGGAAGTATCACTGAGTGTCCAAGTAACATTGGCCGAGTACTCTCCACCGTCAACATTGCTATAGTTCTCTGCAGTTAGCGAAGTTGTATTATTGTCAACTGTGGCCGAAGCGGTACTTGCACCCTTTGTGTCTGCGTCAGTATAGTTCCAAACGTTGCTGGCAGAACTGTCAATTGTTCCTGCTGCTGAGCTGTTAGTTTTAAACTCAATTGTACCAGTTACACTACCACTGCCTGTTTGGTTAGTGAAATTACCTAAAGCTGCCGTTAAATTCCATTTATCATTTGAAGCGCCACGATAATCAGAAACTGAAAGTGTGTTATTTGTAGTGCTTTGATTTTTCAAAGTTGTGCCAGAAACCAAATCTTTCAAATTAGTAGTGCCAAAGTCAAAACTTGGAACACTTTCCAATTTTAGATCACCTGTGTTAACTGAAAATGTACCAGTAGAAGTCTTATGGAGATCAGTATCATCAGCATGCGCTGAAGTTGAACTTAACCCGATCGCCAAACTAACTCCCAGTATACCTAATGCAGCAATTAACCGATTCTTTTTCATAATAATTATATTTTCTCCTTGTATTTTGTAATAATACCCTTTTTGGGGTGACTAGCTTAAAAGTATAAGGGTATTCGATTCAAATTGCAATAGAAACCACTAATTTTTTGTAAGTGGTTCAATTCTATTTAGGAAGTTAATTTATAATTTAATGTCCAATAAAGCGGAAATTCATACTTTTTTCCTGTTTGAACGATGCCACTTGCGAGTAGCTGTTTCATGTTGAGCTTAATTTGAAAATCACTGGAAGATGTTGCAATTAAACTGTTATCGCCTGATTGCTGTAATAGCGGTTGGCTAATATCAAAAGCAGTACCATTGGCCGTGTAACTCAATAATTTCGGTTGGTCAAACAGCGTATCCCCATTCTCTGGTAGTTTTGCAGCAAGATCGTTATTGTATTGCACATTTAAAGTGTAGGGTACTCGCCAATCATTGACGATCGTAATATTTTGACTGTCACTGGGTGAACTATAAATATCTGGATCTGTCGCATCAGCCGTTAAGTTAAAAATATTAGGAATGTTGGCGGTCAATTTACCAGTTTCAGTTAAATTAATTGTGGTGTGCTGGTAAGTAGATAAATCGGAATTAGCTGTAATAGCATTGCCATCGTCATCTGTTTTAGGTGCCACAACCAATTCAATTTGATTTTTTCGTTGTAAATTACCACCAACTGTAGAAAGACTGGGCATATCACCAGCTGCTTTGGATTGCATGCTGTCAGTTGTCAAATTTTGTTGATAGCCAGACAGGCTAGTTAGATTATTCACTTTAAATGTACTGTTGTCATTGGTGTTTACACCACTGGCGTTAAGTCGCTGCCAGTCAGTGCTGGTTTTACTATTACTTAGTTTATAGAACAACTGATAATTCTTATTTCTAGTCACAATGGTTCCTTGAAGGCCAACTGATTTGGTAGGGTCGGTTACGTGAATCGTTTTTTCGTTGGCCGTGCCACCCGTTGAGCCTGGCGAAATGGAACTATCATCCAACTGATTAGTTGTGACTAGGTTTAAATCTTTGATGTAAGGACCCACTGAATGAAGATTGTTAAAAACATTTCCAGAAATGTCATTAATATCAAACGTCCCGGCAATTAAACGAGATGCCGGCATGTCATGTGCGATGGTAATGTTTTTTCCGGATAAAATGCTGCCGTAGAGAGTCCTGCTTCCGGAGCCAAGTGACACACTAGCATTAGGTAGCAGCATTGCCCCGCAAAGTTGACTGTCCTCATTTGTATTACCAAATTCCAGTGTATCTGTACCACTCGTTGTGGCGTTAGGAAAGTTGTTTAAAACATGGCTTGAAAAAAGCTGACTTTGTTCAGTTCCATTAGAAGAATTTACAGGACTCTCGTCAGGATCGGTGCCATTGTAAGCTTGCATTTTGAAGGATCCTTGCCAGTTACTGAAAGGACTAGTAGTGGTGACGTTATCCCAATTAATAAAAATATATGGCGCGTAAGTGTAAGAGTCATAAGAAGAATCACCAGCCTGTACGGAGGTAGTGGCGGTGTTCATGTTATGAATTTTAATCGTTAAATTTAAAACCTTATCAGTGGCATTTGCGGCATTGATACCTACCATAATGACCGGAGGAGTTTTGTAATTGGCGTCTGAACTATAATTATCAGGCAACGTGACATCGATCGTTAAATTTGTATAACTTTGATATTCAGGCGTTGTTTGGGTGACTTTGGCGTCATTAACGTGATCATTCACGATCACCTTATCCTCACTAGTACTATCGTTTGAATTGGGTTGAGTGAGTTGATCATAGTATTACGAAATCTTATTAAACTGAATGGCCGCCGCATCAAAGTAAGCAGATGCATCAGTCGCGCTGGGATCCAGTGTTTTACCACTTACGGAAGCAAGTTTAGATCCACTGGTACCGGAAAAATCAGAAGTCGTTCCCACAGTGTGATCCATATCTAAAATACTCATCAAAGTAGCATGATTTGTTTTATCTGTATCTGTGTAATCCTTGGCTTCAGCTTGAATGTTATTAATGACAACTTGATTTTTGGAAGAAACAATCGGTGCCGCCAAATTATCGCGTTGACGAGCATTCGGGTCCAACATGTGACGCATATACGCGCCATATGTTGTACTAGAATCTACTTTATTAGCCGTGAATAATGGTTTACCAATGGCATTACCCGAAGCGTCACTTGTGATAGTTCCCCACTGTGTATCACTATTACGAGCGTTCCAGCTATCTGTGCTGGACTCTAGAATATTACTTGCGTAACGCCCCTCTAAATGGGCGTATTGTTCGCATCAATAGTCATGGTTCCGGCCGCAAATGCATTAAATAAGAACCAACACCAAGAATCTCGTTATCAGTAAACGGTTTGGTTGTGGTGTCATCTGCTCTGACCGTCTGTGACAGAAATAATCCACAAAAGGCAAAAATAAAAGTGGTAATAATAAACGTAATTTTACGCATGAGTTCCTCTTGGTTTAATTTTTCGAAAAATAATTATTATAAAAATATAATTTTACTTTTTTAAGTCTAGCACGATTGGCCTGGAATGCGAAAAAATTTTCATTTCACAAAAATATTTATCAAATGATTCCACTCTTTTTGGGCCCTCCCTCTGTCCCTTGCCGTCCTTTTTTGTTACTATATTACATGTATACACTTAAATTAAAATTATTAAAGAAAGCGTGTGAAGAATGTCATTAACAGCAGGAATTGTTGGTTTACCTAATGTTGGAAAATCAACTTTGTTTAATGCAATTACAAAAGCCGGTGCCGAAATGGCCAATTATCCATTTGCGACGATTGATCCTAATGTAGGGATGGTTGAAGTTCCAGACGCAAGGTTGGCTAGAATTCAAGAAATTATTCCAGCCAAAAAAATTGTGCCAACAACCTTTGAATTTACCGATATTGCCGGAATCGTTAAAGGTGCCAGCAAGGGTGAAGGTTTAGGAAATAAATTTTTGGAAAACATTCGTCAGGTAGATGCGATTGTTCATGTTGTTCGTGCTTTTGACGATGATAATATTACGACTGTTTCTGGTAAGGTAGATCCAATTGAAGATATTCAAACAATTAATCTTGAATTAAGTATTGCCGATCTAGATGCCGTAACTAAACGCCTTGGTAAGGTACAACGTGCAGCCAAGAGTCGTGACAAAGATGCATTAGCTGAACTAGCTGTTCTTGAAAAAATCAAACCTGTTTTGGAAAGTGGTAAGTCAGTTCGTTCAATCGATTTTGATGAAGATGAACTTAAGATTGTTCACGGTCTTTTCTTATTAACTTCAAAACCAGTTTTGTATGTGGCTAACATTGCAGAAGACGATATGGCAGATCCAGAGCATTCCAAGTACTATCAAGCAATTAAAGATTATGTTGCCAAAGACGATCCAGAAGCTGAAGTTATCGGAATTTCTGCTGAGACTGAAGAAGAAATTGCAGAGCTAGAAGATGCTGATAAAAAAGAGTTTTTAGAGGCTGAAGGAATTGAGGAACCCGGATTAAACCGCTTGATCCGTTCTTCATACAAGCTTTTAGGATTGGAAACCTTCTTCACAGCAGGTGGCCCTGAAACGCGTGCGTGGACATTTAAACGGGGAATGAAGGCACCTCAGTGTGCGGGAATTATTCATTCTGATTTTGAACGTGGGTTTATTCGTGCCGAAACTGTTTCATATACTGATTTAGATAAAAACGGTAGTATGCAGGCGGTTCGTGAAGCTGGTAAACTGCGCTTGGAAGGTAAGGAATACGTAGTTCAAGATGGCGATATCATTGAATTTAGATTTAATGTATAGCTAGTCGCAAATAGAGGAGAGAATCGAACATGAGTGAAGACAAAACGACAGAGCGCAATGCCGGTAAACAGCAACCGACACGAAAAGGTAAACAAACCTACACTAAGCGAAACGAAGATTTTATGTTTCGTTTAACTAAAGAACTTAATGAAAACGACAAGCTGGCTGATGATAAAAAAGAAGAGGCTTTAAAAGAGACCAAAGCACGATTATTGGAAGGCCAATTAAAAGGTGAGACGGCTAAACAGATTTACGGAACACCGACGGATCGCGTTAAAGAAATTGTCGAAGGACCTAGAAAGGCACCCGTTGAAACTAAATATTGGATGAAGGCTTTAGATAATGGTATGGTGTTCTTCATGATTTTTGCGTTGATGTTTGGTATCATGATGATCTTCCAACCAAAATCCATCACTTCAGAACCGGGACCAGCAGGCATTACGGCAATGTTAGCTATTTCAATTATTGGTGGCGCATGTGCACCGTTCTTAACAGATCGTTTGCAGCCGACATCAAGTAAAAAAGAGCGCCAGTCAATTTGGAAAACTATCGGAATGGCGACAGGGATGATTTTGGTATGGATGGTTGCCTATATGGCATTCTCGTCATTACCACAAAGTTTGAATCCAGTGCTACCATTTGAAGCTTATTTGGCAATTGCAGTTATTATGTTTGTAGTGCGCATGTGGTTCAAGCGTCGTTATCACGTAACTGGCGGATTTATGTAGAAACGGGATTTTTGCTGAAAGCAAAAAGTACATTAAAAAACGAATAGGAGCCAGTCCGACTAACCGCTTTAGCGGAGTAGCGAGGATGGACATCCGTAGTGAGAATAGGATTTTTGCTGAAAGCAAAATAAACATTAAAAACGAATAGGAGCGAAATCATAATTATGACTAATTGGGATACAAAATTTGTGAAAAAAGGTTTAACTTTTGATGATGTGTTGTTAATACCAGCAGAAAGCCATGTTTTGCCAAATGAAACAGATTTATCGGTACAACTAACAGATAACATCAAATTGAATGTTCCCATTATTAGTGCAGGAATGGACACAGTTACTGAGTCGGCAATGGCAATTGCCATGTCACGACAAGGTGGTATGGGTGTAATTCATAAGAATATGTCCATTGAAGATCAAGCGACTCAAGTTTTGGAAGTAAAAGCAGCTGGTAAGGCTGATGAGACAAAATACCGTCATGCATCAAGTGATCAGGACGGCCGTCCATTGGTAGCTGCTGCAGTTGGCGTAACTAGTGATACTTTTGATCGAGCTAACGCCTTGCTTCAAGCAGGTGCGGACGCAATTGTCATTGATACTGCTCATGGACACTCAGCTGGTGTTTTGCGAAAAATTGCAGAAATCAGAGCACACTTCCCCAAGGCAACTTTAATTGCTGGAAACGTGGCAACTGGTGAAGGAACAAAGGCCCTCTTTGATGCGGGTGTTGATGTTGTGAAAGTTGGCATTGGTCCTGGTTCAATCTGTACAACACGGGTCGTAGCTGGTGTAGGAGTTCCTCAAATCACAGCTATCTATGACGCAGCCACTGTTGCCCGAGTTTATGGGAAACACATTATTGCAGATGGTGGTATCAAGTATTCTGGTGACATCGTTAAGGCTTTAGCGGCTGGTGGAAATGCTGTTATGTTGGGCAGCATGCTTTCAGGTACAGATGAAACTCCTGGTGAAGTTATTGAAGATAACGGTAAGAAGTATAAGAGTTATCGTGGAATGGGGAGTTTAAGTGCCATGTCCAATGGTTCGGCAGATCGTTATTTCCAAGGCGGCGTAAATGAAGCCAACAAGTTGGTACCAGAAGGTATTGAAGCACGTGTGGAATATAAAGGTTCAGTTGAAGATATCATTTTCCAAATGGTTGGCGGTTTGCGTTCAGGGATGGGCTATGTCGGCGCACCAACAATTGATGCATTAACTGAAAATGCTCAATTTGTCCAAATTACCAATGCTGGATTAATTGAATCACATCCACATGATGTTCAAATGACAAAAATGGCACCAAACTATAAAAAGTAATTTGGTGTCCAGCAAAATATAAAAGTGAAATTGAATCATAAAAAATGACCACTGTCTTAGTCGATGGTGGTCATTTTGATTTTTTTAATAAATTACGTTTAGTTATTCGTTACCTTTATGAGCTTGTTTGGCCATGAAATGATTTAGGCTGAATATAATGAGTTTATTGGTAATACTGTTTGTTAAGGGTAAAATGATACTTGATTACATCTCTTTCCAAAATTCAGAGATTTGAAATTGTTAAGAAAACTGGAGGAAAAAACGCATGGGATTAATTGTTTATATTATTTTCATGTTATTAGTGGTGTTATATATCCTTGTTCGTTTAATTCGAGCAATTAGAAAAAGAAATTTTTTTGACCTAGAAGTTCTAATCTGGTTTCTCGTTTTGATTGCAGTGCTGCTTTCTATTTTTGGCGTTGTTTTGTTTACCACAAATGGTTTATTAGTGAAATGATAAACTTTTTGAGAACACAACTGTTAATTTACTAACAGAATCTTATACTTGTATTCTTAACATTACCTAAAACCTGAACGATATAATTCCGTGTTGATTATTTTTTTGCTACACTTAAAGAAATTGCATTTTAAGGAGATTTCGCATAATGAAAATTTTAGTCGTAGATGATGATAAAGAAATTGTTGAACTCCTCGATATTTACATTAAAAATGAAGGTTATGAACCAGTTTCTGCATTTAATGGAAAAGAAGCACTCACAAAATTACATACTGATCCCGAAATCGGTTTGATGATTTTAGATGTCATGATGCCCGAAATGAGCGGTATTGAAGTTGTTCGTGAGGTTCGTCGTGACTCTCAATTGCCAATTTTAATTTTATCTGCCAAAACAGAAGATATGGATAAAATTAAGGGATTATTGACCGGTGCAGATGATTATGTGACAAAGCCCTTTAATCCTTTAGAGGTTATGGCACGAGTAAAATCATTATTGCGTCGTAGTCAAAATGACTTGAAACAAGATGAGCCAGAAGTCTTAGATATTGGACCGTTAACAATTAATAGTGATTCACATGAAGTTAAAACCTTAACTGGTAAGTCAGTTCAACTGACAGCACTTGAATTTGGAATCTTGTATCTATTGGCAAGCCATCCTAATCGAGTTTTTTCAGCTGATGATATTTTTGAGCGTGTTTGGCAGCAGGAAAGCATTATTTCTGCAAAAACTGTCATGGTCCATGTCAGCCATTTGCGTGACAAGATTGAGGAAGCCACTGGTGGGGAAAAAGTCATCGAAACCGTTTGGGGTGTTGGCTATAAAATTGAGTCTCACTAAGTAGAATCGAGCGAGGAATAACTTTGAAATTAACTGCACGAGAAAAAAGTGAATTATTAGGTGAAGGCTTTATTACCGTTATTTTATTGCTTCTATTAAATTTATCCATTTTAATTCTGGTTAATGAAATCATTCGAAGCAATCCAGGCTTGGAACGTGGTATTTTTCAAATTAAGGAATCAATAACGATTGGACCTAATAATTATCGTGTTTGGAGTTATCAAAATTTCTTTATTTTCTTCATGGCAATCGTTGATGTGTGGGTTGTTTATTGGCGGTTGATGCGGCGATATAAACAAATGCAGTTACGCCATATTATTGGTGAACTGCATTATATTGCGGATGGTCATTTTGATCATCGGATTCCATTTACATTGAAAGGTGATCATCAACGGGTTGTTGATAGTGTCAATGTTCTGGTTGATTCGGTTATTGAATCAATGGATGAAGAACGTAAAATTGAACAGTCCAAAGATGAATTAATTACAAATGTGAGTCATGATTTAAGAACGCCGCTGACTTCCATTATTGGGTACTTGGGATTGATTGAAAATCAGCAATATCAGAATGAGGATGACGTTCTAAAGTACACGCACACGGCTTTTTTAAAAGCGCAACAAATGAAATCTTTGGTAGAAGATCTTTTTGAGTATACAAAAGTGCGGCAGGCATCAACCAAAATGACGTTTAATCAAATTTCAGTTGAACCGATGTTGGAACAGCTAGCTGCTAGTTTTGAATTGGAAGCCGAAAAGAAAAATATGAAAATTGATACAAAGGCTAAGCCAAAGGATATCAAAATTGAGGGTGATGCTGAAAAATTGGGTCGTTTGTTTAACAATTTGATTTCTAATGCATTGAAGTATGCGAAGGGTGGCCGACATATTAATTTGGAGGCAACTCAAAGCGGTGATCAGGTAGTTTTTAAGGTTTCTAATGATGGAGAGATGATTCCTGAAGAATCGATTAAACATTTGTTTGAGCGGTTTTATCGGGTGGAATCATCGAGATCGAAGGCAACGGGAGGAACTGGTTTAGGCTTGGCAATTGCGCAGAGTATTGTGGAGTTGCACCATGGAAAAATCAGTGTGGAATCGAGTGAGAAATTAACTAGTTTTATAGTGAAGATGCCGTTGAAACAAAATAAAGTGAACGAAGCAAATCGATAGGTAAAGAAAGCTAAGCGGGTTGGAGGCGAGTTCTTGCGGCTGGTTTGTGCCACAAGAATGGACAACGTACAGAGAAAAAAGCTTTCGGTACGAAAGCAGACCTTAGAACCGAGGTAGTGTGGGATCGCGATCCCGCAGGAAACGCGCTTAGCTTTCTTTGCCTGATTTGCGGAGTTGTCCTAGGGCTCGGCGAGAATGAAAGATTGGGTTGGAGGTGAGTTCTTGCGGCTGATTTGTGCCACAAGAATGGACAACGTACAGAGAAAGAAGCTTTCGGTACGAAAGCAAACCTTGAAATCGAGGTAGTACGGGATCGCAATCCCGCAGGAAACGTGTTTAGCCTTCTTTACCTGATTTGCGGAGTTGTCCTGAGGCTTGCGGAAAAGTACTATAGTTATAGTAGTTTGACGGCTGTCAGACAAAGAGAAAAAAGATAGAATCGGTTATAAAAGTTATAAAAAACGAAAATTATTCGCGCAAAAAGATTAACCTGGAAAAAAACTGTGTTGATCTTAGATTGACCAATTTGTGCAAATGAATTTTCGCTTTTCTTTTGATCAACAAAAAAATTTTGCGCAAAGCGATTAATTTGTTATATTCTTGTTATAAAAGGTGGCGGGCTAATGTTTAAAGAATGGAAACAAAAATTAGCAATTATTTTCAGTACAATTTTGATGTTAAGTACATTAGCGATTGCTCCAGTTCAGGCACAAACAACGACTTCAATTTCAGCTAAATCAGGAATTGCAGTAGATGCACAAACGGGACAAGTTTTATATGCTAAAAATAGTTCAAAAGTTTTACCAATTGCTTCAATGTCAAAGATGCTTTCTATTTATCTTGTGTTAAAAAGTATACATGAGGGTAAAATGAAATGGAATCAGCGAGTGCATATCAATGCCAATGTGGCTAAAATCAGTACAAAATCAGGATTAACAAATGTACCGTTAAGCACATCACGGGCCTACACCGTTCGTGACCTGTATAAAGCCTCATTGATCTATTCGGCTAATGCTGCTGTGATGGCGTTAGGAATCGCACAAGCTGGATCTTCGAAGGCTTTTGTTAACGAAATGCGAGCACAACTCCAAAAATGGGGCATTACGGATGCCAAAATTTATAACGCTTCTGGTTTAACTGAAGGCGAGGTTGGTAAAGAAGCATATCCTAACACAGCCAAGAATGATGAAAATGAAATGTCAGCAAAAGATGTTGCCATTGTGGCTTCCAAGTTATTAAAAGAATATCCCGAAGTATTAGAAACAACGAAACAAACCAGTGCCTGGTTTGCAAAGGGAACTAGTGATGCAATCAAGATGACTACTCACAATTATATGTTACCTAAGATGGCCGACTACCTTAAAGGTTATAATGTGGACGGTCTAAAATCTGGAACTTCTGACAAAGCGATGGCCTGTTTTACGGGTACGGTAAAGAAAAATGGACACCGTATTATTACGGTTGTGATGGGAGCAAGTTCCAAGAATGAAGGCAATGCACGCTTCACCAATACACAGACAATTATGAAGTACGTGTACAATAGCTTTAAGCCGGTGAGCTATAAAAAGGGAACTCAAGTTGCTACATTTAAGGTTCCAGAAGGAAAAGTAACATCTGTTAAAGCGGTATTAAAACAAGCGACGACAGTTTGGGCTGCAAAAAATCAGTCAACTAGTTCGGTTGATTTTACTAGTAACCAAGCAAAAAATGATTCTGAATTAACGGCTCCAGTAACTAAGGGACAGAAGGTAGGAACGGCAGCGGTCAAACTAAATGATCAAAATTTAACTTATCTACAATCTGCTGATAAAAATCTGCAATTAGTTGCAAAAAAATCCGTTGCCAAGGCTAATGTTTTCGTTCGTTTCTGGCGGTCAGTCGCTAATGTCTTTTAAGAAGGGTTCATAAAATGAGTGAAGTTCAGTTTAAATTAGCAACCAAAGAGGATTTACCTTTTATTGTTTCTGTTTATAATCAAACAATTGCGAGTCATATTGTGACGGCGTCTTTACAACCAGTTACGGTTGAACAACGGCTGCCATGGTTTGAAGCTCACAAACCAGATGCACACCCAATTTGGGTGGCATGGTTAGATGATAAACGAGCTGGCTGGGTCAGCTTGTCGCCTTATCATCCACGTGCTGCTTATCATATTACGTCTGAAATCAGTATTTATATTGATCGTCAATTTCAACATTTAGGTTTAGGAACCAAAATGGTTCAATACGCGGAACAAAAGGCCCCCAGTTTAGAAATTAAAAATATTGTTTGCTTAATTTTTGACGCAAATTTACCAAGCTTAGGTTTATTCAAAAAATTGGGTTATGAAACCTGGGGAACGTTGCCGAAGGTTGCTGAACTTGATAGAAATTTAATGGATTTGAAGATTCTGGGTAAGGCTGTTTAACACGTTTTCATTTAATTTTATTTTTTAACAGTGAGTTTATTAAAAATGTCTAAAAAAGGCACTATTCAATATACTTTGAAAATGTTAAAATGATTTCGCAGTGTTTTCTATAAATTTCAGTAAGAATGGTCCAACTTTGAAGATCCGTTGGAGGAAAGAATTGTGAAACAGCTTGAAAATGGACCACAATGGCGGGTGACGCTTAAGGAAGCCTGGCCATTGTGCCTGAGTTACACACCAATTGGACTGGCCTGTGGGATTCTTCTACATGCAGCCGGTTTTAATACGATTTTAACTGGGCTAGTATCTGTTTTTGTATTCTCAGGTGGTGCACAGTTTATGATCGCTCAAATGCTCACAACAACCGCACCAATTTTAACGATTATTTTAATGCTTTTTTTCTTGGAATTACGTTATGCACTTTTAGGATCTAGTTTAGCAGGGTATTTAAAGGGACAAAATCACCGTTTCTTATTTTTCTTTGCTATTTCAATGAATGATGAAAATTATGCAATTAATTATCTAAAATTTGTAACCGACCGTAACTGGACACCTAAAGATGCACTGCAAGTTGAGCATTGGTCGTTGCTAGTTTGGACGGTATCCAATGTCATTGGAAGCTTAATTGGTAGTGCGGTTAAAATTGATTTGACAGTAGTTAATTTTGCACTAACGGCTTTGTTCTTATATATGATTGTGATGCAAATTAAAACACGTTTGATTTTACTGATCTCAGTAATTGCCGGTATTTTGGCGGCATTCTTTATGTTGTTAACTAAGAGTACGTTAGGGTTAGTTATTTCGACTTTGATTGCCTCATTCTTAGGATTTATGATCGAAAGTTATGTAACTAAACGATGGCCTAACAGTCATTTACTGTATAAAATTCACGATCCATCAGGACAACCAGAAGTTGATAAGGAAGATATCGAAATCTAATTCAGATGAATTCCGGGAGATTGTAATATGCATTATAGTGTAACTGACCATTTACTGATTGTTATTTTAGGATTTTTTGTGGCATTTGGTCCTCGATATATACCGATTTTGTTCTTTTCAAATCGAAAAATTCCAGAATGGTTTAATGACTGGATGAAATACGTGCCAGTTTCTTTGTTTACGGCAATTGTTGTAAAAGATATCTTTATTTCTGGTACTTATCATTTTATTTCATCCGGAAATTTTGATTTAATTTTGGCTTCCGTAATTGTTATAATCATCTCATATTGGACGAGATCAATGGCGATTTCAGTAGTATTCGGGTTAGTGGCAGTGATGCTATTATCGATGGTAATTTAAAAACGCAAGAAACCAGTAATCTATTTTTAGACTGGCTTCTTTTTTTTATAGTTTTTTTGACTTTTTTTGCTTTAAATAAAAAGAATTTGTATAAACACCGACTTTTTGATGATAAAAGGTTCTAAGCAGCCTATAAATGGCGTTATTTAAGCATTTTAGAGAGTAATAGATCTTGTTAAATAGTGCTATAATAGCAATGAAAAGTAGTTTAGTATAAAAATGTACGGTAATTATTGGAAAATATTTAATCCAATGGGAGGCTTGAAATTTTGCGTAAAATTTTATTATTCATAATTACATTTTTCGGAATCTTAATTGGAACCAGCAGTATGGTTGCAGCTTCCACGGTAGACACACCTGATTGGAGTACGATTGCATCCACATCAGTGGGATACAACGGAAAGGGAACCTTTGCTGTTACTGGAGATTCAACAAATGTCTATTTTCATGTTGATATGGGAGGAATGGTTTAAGATATACCGACTAACAATTACTATTTAGTGATTGGGACACAAGGGTATACGCTTAGTTTTAGTGCGGCATCTGGATCGACTACTATTTCGGCAATTGGAAGTGGTACAAATTGGCAAACCATAAATAATGTCGGGACTGCGACAATTATTTCAAATAGTACGGTTCGAACAATTGATGGACAACTATCACTGAAAGCATTGAACATACAAACACCAGCAGTAACACAAGATCTGAATTTTTCTAACTCGGGCTTAGGCAGTGAAGCAGCTTCTGGAAAAATTGTCCCAGATTCTACGCAATCTAGTTCGTCTAGTACAGCAACAACTTCAAGTACAACAACTTCAAGTTCTACTGATAGTTCTAGTACTTCTAGCAGTGAAAATGCAGCTAGTCAGGCTTTAGCAGGATCTAGTGATGATCAGGCAAGTTCAGATTCAACACAAGCAACCAATAATAATACTTCCGAAAATCTAGGCATTAAAATCGATGGAGATTTTAGTGATTGGGCTGATAAAACCCTTTCGGACATGTATATTTCTGGCGATCAAGATAATTTGAAAAAGGCTGCTTTACTAGCTGATAATAAAAATGTTTATTTTTATGTAGCAATGATGCCTAAGTTAGGAAACGGCAGCACTAGTGGTTATGCTACTTTTCAAGCAAGTGGATATCAACTAAATGTTGGCGGTATAATTTATGATATTTCGTTTAATAATAATAGTACGGTTACGCTTGATGTTGGTCAAAAACAGGCCGTGTCAGTAAATGTTTATAATGAAAAAACGGGAGCAGATTCGACATTTGATGACGATGCTTATGTAGCCAATCAAGAATTGACTCAGAAAAATGGTCAAGGAGAGTCAGTTCAAGGTAACGGATATGTTTTGGAATGTGCTATACCATTCTCCGTATTGGGCAGCAGTTCGGATACTTCTGGACAAACTATTACGTTAGCTAACAGTAACCTTTGGACTGGAAAGCTTCAAACTACGGGAGGTAGTACTGGCCCAGTTTTGTTAGCGGGAACTGGTTTCATTATTGCCCTGTTTTTTGTAATTGTATTACCTAATAAAAAACGTAGAAAGAACATGTTGAAGGAAATTAAATGAGTATTTATTTGCTCATTGGAATAGTGATCTGGTTATATGCTTTATCTGTATTAAAAAGAGCTCAACTTTCAGCCTTTCATTTTATCGTTGGAAGTGGCGGCCTTTTTTTTATATTAATTGCACTTAGTGATCCATATTGGGTGTGGTTTTTTACGCATGCAGTAATTAATGGCATTAAATGGTTTAATGCCTTAACAGGAATGAGTTCTGTTATGACAAAGTATGGATTGGTTAGTATTTTTAATCCAACTGTTCCTGTAACTATGTCCATTGATTATGAATGTTCAGGTATCATTGAAACAACGGCCTTTATAAGTCTGGTTATGTTTCTACCTATGTATAATAGACCAGAGCGCGTGTTTTTTTCAATTGTTGGCACGTTATGGATTTACATTGCTAATGTGATTCGATTGATCACGGTGATAATAATTGTTCATTTTGGTGGTGGTCAGCTTTTCTTTTTGGCCCATTCAATCTTTGGACGATTAGTTTTCTATATACTCGTGATTATCTTATATTATGATGTTTTTACTTATTCTCAGCTTTCGCAAGGCTTGTATCATGTATTTAAAATAAAAATCGATCGTTTTAAGAGATATATTGGAACAACGAAAGGATAATTAATGTGGGTTATTGGCTTAATTTAACGCTGTTTAAAATGGGTTTCTGGATAACGTGGGCTTTAATTCCAATCGTAGTAGAAATCATTCCAGCATTTGTTTCAGGTATCCGCCTATTGATAAAAACGTTTCATCGAAAACGGCTAACAATGCCGGCAAAAATGCCATTTATTTCGTTGATGGTACCTGTATATAATTCAGAAGAGACATTATTTAATTGTATTCAATCTATTCATGACTCAACCTATCCAACGGAACTTGTTCAGGTTATTCTGGCTGATAATCAAAGTACGGATGATAGTTTTGGTGCTTTTGTGAAAGCTCAAAATAAGTTTGCAGATATGAATATGCAATTAATTCATACCCAACGTGGCAAAGCTTCTGCCTTAAATACAGCCATTTATGAAAGCATTGGAACTTATATTATTAACATTGACAGTGATGGTGTACTAGAAAAAAATGCTTTGATGAATATGGTTCTTCAATTTGAGAATGATTATAAGGTGGCGGCTTTGACGGGAACAATTTTACCGGCAAAGAAAATGATTAGGCAAAAAAAGCCGTGGCATTTAAAAATTCTTCAGTACAATGAGTATTTTGAATATGCGCAAGCTTTTTTGTCTGGTAGAACCATTGAAGCCAGAAACAATCAGTTATTTACGATGTCAGGCGCATTTTCAGCTTTTCGTAAAGAAGCCTTACTGAATACCTTTATGTACAATGTCGATACGTTGGGTGAAGATACTGATATGACATTTCAAATTCGGGATAAATTGAAACGCAAGGTTGCTATCTGTACGTCAGCCATTTTTTATATTGAGCCTATTCCGAGTTTGGATAATTTGTACACCCAGCGACAGAGATGGCAACGTGGTGAAATCGAAGTTATGCATCAACATACAAAAAATATATCTGTGCGTAATTTCTTCAATGATTTTTTAATTCGACGAATGATGATAGACCATACTTTTCTTTTTCCAAAAATGATATGGTTGTTTGCAAGTATCGCTTTACTATTTTTTCGCTATTCTGCATTAATGATGGGAATGTCATATGTTGCAATTTACTTATTATATATATTGGTTAGTCTGTTAAATTATATCTGTGTAAGGTTGCTATTACGGGACTTTCCAGATGAAAACAAATTTTATGCACATCAGTGGTGGGTAGCTTTTAGTCAGCCAATTTATAATTTTATCTGTTCCTGCATTCGTTTAGTAGGTACAATCAACGGAATGACAGAGATAGCGGCATGGAATTCGGAGAAGTTTGATCAAGAAGCAAAAGGTGTCGGTTCAATAATTCGAAGTGATTTCAAAAATCTAAAAAAGCGTAAGAAGGAATAAATATGAAATTAGTGCATACTTACAAAATAAAGTCCTACGTTAATGCTAGTCATGCTATGCGGTGGAAATCAGGAGAGGGGCAGCAACACATTCATACATGGAAAATTGTTTGTGAGATTCGCAGTAAAGGTGACCATATGATCGTTTTCCGTGATATTGAACAGGCAATTAAAGATGTCCTCGATAGCTTTTCGGGTAAATTTTTGAACAAATTACCTTATTTTAAGGAGATTAATCCAACCGCAAATTGCAAGAACAAGTTAGCCACCCCGCAGGCGAAGTTGCGGGGCATGTCAGAATATCTATTGAAGATTGGAATAAATGATTAAGCAATGCGAGTTTTGCGAGCGCGCGCTGCTTCAATCTGAAAAGCTTTTTCAGGTGTTTGGTACTTTAAGATACGTCGTGGTAGTTGGTTGAGACGTGCTTCAACCAGGGCAACAGTCTTAGGACTAATTGTATCTAATGAATATCCTTTAGGTAAATAACGTCTAATCATGCGGTTATGAGTTTCATTGGTTCCTCGTTCAGAAGAACTATACGGATGGGCATAATAGATATCAGCAATGCCAGTTAAAGCTTCTTCCAAGGTTGTGAACTCCGTTCCATTGTCAGCGGTAACGGATTTGATCAGATCACCAAATTCAGCACAAATCCCTTTAATGGCATAGGCTACGGAGTCAGCATCTTTGCCTTCAATCAAACGAATAAAGTCAAAACGAGTTTTACGTTCAGTGAAGGTCAATAGGACACTTTCATGGCCACTACGTTTACCAACCACGGTATCAATTTCAAAGTGGCCAAATTCATTGCGCTTGTCGACACGCTTAGGTCGTTCTTCAATACTTTTACCAATCAAACGTCGATGTTTATGCGACCAGTGATGTTTCGTACGCCGTTTGGTTTTCTCAAGCAAATCAAGATTGCGGATTTCTGATAATTGCGCATCAATATAGTTATAGAGGGTCTTAGTGCAGACCATCTCTGTACGCTTAAATAAATGATGTTTGTGGGCGAAGCCAACTGCTGCATCAGGTGACCAATGATCTTGATGGAAATGATCATCAAAGTAGGCCAAAAAATTAGTAATGTGTTTGAATTTTAATGGTCGATGACAGTGCTGACGATTCATTTCATAACGAATTTGAGCTGTATCAGGAGCATAGATATTGAAGTACTGTTCTTTACCATTAATCTTCTTTACCTGTTGAACACAGCCACGTTTGAGTTCGTTATTGATAGTTTGATGGCAAACACCAAGTTCCGTCGCAATTTGACGAGCAGATTTGCCTGCAGCAAGCAATCCCGCAATTTTTCCACGTTCAATTGGTGTTAAATGATGACCCTTTGAGTGAGATATGGTAAGCTGTTCTTGCGCCAAGACGAAAACCTCTTTCATTGTTTAGTGTAGGAACTTCAATGATACCTGATTTTTTCGTCTTGGTGTCTTTTTATTTGACCATTTTTACAAGGTGGCTAACTTGATTATAAAATCTGCGAGATTAATCCAACTGTAGAAAATGTCACTATTTGGTTGTTTGATTTGATTACACCAGAGATGGAACAACTTTCAGCACAATTAATTAGAATTGAAGTAAGTGAATCACCAACGCGATCATATAGTATTGAAGTTGATAACCAGTAAATGTGTGGTGGAGTTATATGACAAATAAACTTTTTAATTTTGGAAACAAAACGATAACCAATTTATTTAACGGCTTCTTTTTTTTAACCCTTTTGTTTGCGGTAACTTCACCGAATATTATTTTGGGTGACAATAAGATTACTGGAGCTGGGACAACATTATTTATAACGTGGTTGCTAATTATAGGTGTGGGTATCTTAACTTGTATACTTGCTTATCCACGGTTTAGGCAATGGGCAAGACAAGTGTTTATTGTTCAAAAATTTAGAACTGCTTTAATGTTGTTGCTTGTGGTAATTTTATGGCAATTCGTTTTTATTTTTAACGTCCATCCGCAGATTGGCTTTGACGTTGGTGCTATCCATCAAGCTTTAACCAATACAACGGATACTGAAATTAAGGCCTATTTTAGTTTGAATTATAATAATATGCCGATCTTATTAGCCCAACTATTTTTGAGTCATCTTTTTTCAATGAGATCATGGTTATTTTTTGATTTATGGACTGTCTTTTTCGTTGATTTATCTGCACTGTTAAATATCCTCTGTGTATTTGTAATAGACAAAAAAAGAATAGCTGCCGCCATGTATTTACATGCTTTGTGGTTGCTAATTTTTCCAATGATAATTGTGCCATATACGGATACTTGGGTATTACCCTTCGTGTCTGGATACATTTTATGTTATAGCATTCTTATAAAGAAGCGACTAAAATGGTATTGGAAATTGTTAGCGGCCATTGGTTTAGGCATTACCGTGATTGGTGCCTACTTTATGAAACCTTCTGCAATTGTTGGAGTTATTGCAATTGTTTTGGTGGAAATCCTATATCTTTTAAAACAAAAACATTCTTTTAAAGAATGGATTTCTCGATTTGGACTAATTTTTTGTGTGGTATTTGCTTCTGCCGTTACATATTATTCTGTGAATCAAAGTATTAAGCAACAAACTCATATTCAAGTTAATACAGCTCGTGAAATTCCGGCTATTCATTTTATCAGCATGGGTGCATATGGAACGGGTGGTTATAATGCAGCAGATGCCTTAAAAATGGCAGAAATTCCCACAAAGCAAGGAAGAATAAACTATTCTAAAAAAGTGTGGTTGGCTCGCCTGAAGAAAAAAGGTCTGGTGGGCTACATAATTTTTCTATTTAATAAACAACGAAATAATACAGCGGACGGGTCATTTGCTTGGGTAAAAGAAGGACACTTTATTAACGAAAATCCAAAACCACATGGCCATGGATTTTCAAAACAGTTACGAGAATTCGTTTATTTATATGGAACGAAACTAGGCGACTTTCGCTTTTTAGCACAATTCTGGTGGATTATTTGGCTTAGCTTAATTGCATTTGGATGGCACAAACAGACTAAATTTGTTCAAATATTAAGATTGGCGGTTATTGGTGGGTTTGTGTATTTGTTAATTTTTGAAGGTGGTCGTAGCCGCTACTTAATTCAATTTTTACCTATGTTTTTACTTTTAGCCGTTTTCTGTTACCAAGATTCATTTAGATTTTTCAATCGTGTTTATAAATGGGCAAACAAAATTAATAAACGAACAGCTTAAATTAATAAATAACCAGTTTGGAATAGGTAAAACGGTGTTGGGTTACTTATTATGACAACCCGACTTGTTCCGCTCACTTAATTTTTAGGACAGCTTCACAAAGCAGCTTCAAATAAATAAGCAGGATTCTCAGTCCGGCATTTGCCTGACTTTCATCCCGCTTATTTATCTGAATCTAAACGCTTTGTTCCGCTCACTTAATTTTTAGGACAGCTTCACAAAGCAGCTTCAGATAAATAAGCAGGATTCTCAGTCCGGCATTTGCCTGGCTTTCATCCCGCTTATTTATCTGAATCTAACCGCTTTGTTTTGCTCACTATTCTAGGACAGCTCGGCAAAGCAAAAGGCGATAAATAAGCATGACTCCCGCGGGATTACGATCCCGCATCCGTCACACTTATTTATCGCCTTTTATCGCTTTGCCTCGCTCACTATTTATACATATACTCTCTTGTCATCGGCAACACATTGCTGCTTGCTCCCGCACCCTTTGTCAACAAGTACTGGATAACATCAATATTTCCCGACTCAAATGATGCCGAACACGCCTGCAAATAAAGATCCCACATTCTCACAAACCGTTCGTCAAACATCTTTGTAATTTCTTCACGATGCTCGTTGAAGTTCTTATCCCAAATTTCCGTTGTCTTTTGATAATGACGACGCAAAGGCTCCAAATCATCAATCTGCATATCGTTTTCAATAATATGATGAATATTTTCTTCCAAACCAGGCACATAACCACCTGGGAAAATCCATTTATTCAACCAACCATTGTTTGCGCCACCCTGTTGACGTGTGATGCCATGAATCAAAGCCACACCATCTTTTTTCAGGTAGTCGGAAACACACTTAAAGTATGTTTGGAGATTTTCTTTACCCACATGTTCAAACATGCCAACACTGGTAATGTAATCAAATTGTTCATCTTTGATTTCACGATAGTCTTGTAAACGGACTTCAGCCACGTTTTCCAAGCCCTCATCTTTAATCTTTTGATTAACTAAATTGAATTGTTCCTGTGAAAGTGTCACACCAACAACACGCAAATCATATTCTTTTGCGGCAGTCAGCATTAAAGTTCCCCAGCCACAGCCAATATCCAACAAGGTTCGTCGAGGTTGTGGATGCAGCTTGTTCAAAATATGATGCACTTTATTAATTTGTGCCGTTTCGAGGTCATCTGTATCTTTTTCGAAGTAGGCACATGAATAAGTCATCGTTGGATCTAACCATAATCTGTAGAAATCATTACCAATATCATAATGATCCTGGACATCCGATTTGCTTTCCTTTTCGTCATGCTTTTGCTTAGGAAGAAAATGGATAAACTTCTTATTATGGAAGAAACTACCAGCTGTTTCATACGCTGAGGTTAATAAAGCTTGAATACTGCCATCAATTTCAATTTTGCCATCCATATAGGCTTCACCAAGCGCAATGGATGCATTGCTGATGATCTGCTTAACAGGGACAGCCTCATTTAAGGTAATTGTAACTTCGGGATTGCCATCTCCGTAAGTTTCAGAACTACCATCCCAATAATTAACTTTAATGGGAATATTGAAGGAGTGTTTAAAAAATGTTTTGTAAAATTTTTTCTCTAACATCGATTCGAATCCTTTCTCTTATGAATAACAAGATTAAACATGATTATTATACGCTCCCTAATTCATTTTTTCGAATTTTAAGGTTATTGTAAAACGGTAAAACGCTTTTAAGATTGATAACATGTTATAATTATCGTATGCGTCGGCTAAGTAAGGACCGACAGATTTGGGGGTGGCACGTTTGAGGAAATGGACATGGGTAATCGTAACATTTGTTGTGATTTTAATTGTGGGGGGCTATGACTTTTCACGACACCAATCAATTGAAAAGCAGTATCACATGGATATGGAAAATGCTGCGGCGGCAATTAATGATAATAATTATACGGCAGCTGAAAACTACTTTCAGGAAGCTTTAACGCGGCGAAATAATGACGCAGTTGCCACACATAGATTGAAACAAACTAAAGTCTTTGTCAGCGCAATGAACCAATTGGAAAATCATCGTTTTGGTACTTCCAAGAACACATTTGCACAAGTTTATAAAATTCATCATGGTTCAGAGGTTTTAAATTCGCGATCACATGAGAAGATTCAAGAAATTAAAAAGGTTCAAAAAAATATTACCAAGTACAATAAAGTTTTGAAGTACGCACGTGAATTGAATGAGGCGCAGGAATTTACCCTTTCGAATCAACAACTCGATACCTTGTTTAATACTAAGGAATTTAAGAAAGCATACTACACGTCGCAGTGGAAGACCGCTAAACAACTTCAAAAGAGCAATAAAACAGGTTTGTCCCAGGCGGTAATGCCTGGTTCTACATCTAGTTCCGCACAAAACAGTTCTAACGGTAATGATAGTACGGCTACTGATGGAACAACTGGAGCTTCAGCGTCATCCAGTAGTAATAGCATTTCTACACTCCCAGCTCCTAATTTAAGCTCGGCCGAGAAACAGGCAGCTGACAATTATTCTGGTAGTAATGAATATACGGTGACCAAAAAAGATAAGGAATTAAATGGTAAAGTAATTACGCAAAGTCAGATTAATAATGCACGTCAAGAATTAGGAAACAAATCAGGTCAATTTAGTGATCAAGATGTGCGAAATATCATTAAAGAGGCTGCACAAAAGGGAATTTCAGTGAGTGAAGCTGCTCAATAAAAAGAGGCAAAAGTTTAATATTTTTAAACGTTTGAAATGATCCTGCAAATTGTTTCGTTTTAGTGTAAAATAACAACTGTAAACTTAAAAAAAGAAAGAGGTTTTTTCACATTATGGCAAAATTAGTATTAATCCGTCATGGTCAAAGTGAATGGAACTTGTCTAACCGATTTACTGGCTGGGTCGATGTTGACTTAAGCGAAAAAGGTGTAGAACAAGCAAAGAACGCTGGTAAGTTAATCAAGGAACAAGGCATTGAATTTGATTATGCTTTCACTTCAGTATTAACTCGTGCAATCAAGACTTTACACTATGCTTTAGAGGAATCTGACCAACTTTGGATCCCCGAAGTTAAAACATGGCGCTTAAACGAACGTCATTATGGTGCTTTACAAGGCCAAAACAAAGCTAAAGCAGCTGAAAAATGGGGCGATGAACAGGTTCATATCTGGCGTCGTTCATACGATGTTTTGCCTCCATTGTTGGATGCAAATGCTGAAGGTTCAGCAGCAAAAGATCGTCGTTATGCTAACTTAGACCCACGTATGATTCCTGGTGGCGAAAATCTTAAGGTTACTTTGGAACGTGTTATTCCTTTCTGGGAAGACGAAATCGCTCCTAAGTTATTAGATGGTAAGAATGTTATCATTGCCGCACATGGTAACTCATTACGTGCTTTAAGCAAATATATCGAAAACATTTCAGATGAAGATATCATGAATCTTGAAATGGCAACTGGCGAACCAGTTGTTTATGACTTCAACGACAAACTTGAAGTTCAAAACAAGACAAAGCTTGACTAATTTAATTTAAATTCTGGTTCGTAAGACCAGATTTTTAGTATTGAAGTACTCCGTTATTATAATGGGGTACTTTTTTTGCTTTAAATTAAAGGTTGAAAGTATCAAAATCACGTCAATAACTGATGTTAAACGACTTAACTTATAAAAAATAGTCTAAAATCCGTCTTCCAGACCGGGTAAGCCCGTAGGACGGCATTTTAATCTAATTTTGTTACCAAGAACGCTTTTATATCAGGCAACGAGATGTGTTTTGAACTTTCAACCTTTAGTTAAGAAGTTATCACTAATCATAGTGACAGGAACAGCTTTTTGTGGACACAAAAAAATAAAAAAATTTAAAAGGAAAAAAGTCAAAATCCTTTTATTTATGAATGGTAACTAGCTTTCGGTTAATGGACAAGCTAAACGTTATTTTTAACAAATTGCATGTATAAATAGTAATTAAACCCACTTTGTTTGCTGTGTGGTTCGGGGACTCGTTTAAAAACTTGATAGCCTAATTTTTTATATAATCGAATGGCATTGATATTGGTGTCTGCAACTTCTAAGACATATTTTTTAAACGGCGTATGTGCATGAATATGTTGAATAATTTGCGTTGCGACACCTTTACCACGGTGTTTACTAGAAGTGGCGACAAATTCAATGGTTCCCATGTCTTGTGTAATTTCAAAAGGGTAAGGTTTATCTTCGAATTCGTTTTTTAATACGCGATAGGCAACTGTACCCATGATAAATCCTAAGTATTGCCGCAACTCACGTTGGTTTAATTGAATGGTACAAGCCGCAAAACCCAACGTTTCGTCGTTTTCAACTGCCACATAAAAAACATCAGCATTAAATGCGTGCGAAAATGCGTGTGCTAATTTGATCTTATCTTTTGAAAAGAATTTTAACCATTGATAGAAACCTTCTACAAAAATTTCACTAATACTTGACTGAAGGTCATTTTCGGAGCTGCTTACTTTAATAATTTTCATCACAAATATCCTTTACAGAGCTGAGAGTTGGGTGATTTATTTATTTCAGCATATCATTTTTATAAGAAAATACATATTAGAATGCCTGTTGAGGAATAATTATGAAATCATAACTTATTAATGGTACGATTATATCGTAGGGGGGATATAACAATACTATGAAAAAAATTCTGATTTATTTGAGTAGTTTATTAGTGCTATTTGGGTTAATTTATACATATCAAGGGCAGGTACAAGCTTCAACCACGGATACAGCGAGTTCGGCAGCTTCGAGTGATTCAACCTCCAGGGCGGCGTCAAGTTCAGCCACTTCATCAGCAGATAAGCAATCATCTGCTGCAGAGATGCCTCAATTAAACCTCACGGGTAGTTCAACGGTGATTATTGGTGGTAATGATCAATTGAAGGGAACCGTGACAAACGTTAAAAACGCTAAGCCTGTTTGGTCTTCCAGTCAAACCAATGTGGCTACTGTTACGCAGAGCGGATTGGTAAGAGGGAAAAAAGCCGGTGAGACAATTATCACGCTGGCTTATCAAGGACAGACAAAACAGATTGTAATCACTGTTCCTAAACCTAAGTTAAGTATTACCGGCAGTTCAACTGTTAATGTTGATGCGACTAAACAGTTAAAAGGTAGAATCACTAATGTAAAGAATCCACGTTTTACGTGGAAATCTAGTCGTACTAGTGTGGCTACGGTTTCTCAACAGGGCTTGGTAAAAGGAGAAAAAGCTGGTACGGTCACGATTACGCTGATTGGTAATTTCAAAATGAATGGCAACGTTAAATTACCAACAAAAGCTAATGTTCATATTAATGCCACAAAAGCTAATTTTACCGGAAAAGCTGGTTTCTTTTACGGGGTCCTGATAAGTGGATTAAATTGGGAAGGTGGTACATTTTATGGTGGAGGACACGAATCTCGTTTGCTTCGGGATTCCAAGACCACGTTTAGAGGTGCAACCTTTCATCAAGCCTGTGGAATTGGCGGTCACATATTTGATTTGATGGGCTGCTCAAATGTTACGATTACTAATAGCCATTTTTATGGATACGGACATACTTTAAGTACTGCAACCATGCGTAAAAATGGAAATCATGGTGAATATGGTGAATCGATTCAAACCGACTATGCTAATTATAATAGTGGTGGCCCTGGGTTTAACAAATATGGGAAAGGTCATTTTAATGGGGCACCTTCAACTTATATTACCGTTACCCATAATACTTGGGCTCCTGAATATAGTGGAAGAAAGCTGATTTCGTTAGCACAGGTAGCGATTGGTCAGCACGACACAATTAGCAGCAATCGTCGGATGATTGCCCATATCAATTTTTCCTATAATACGATAAAAAATGCTGTTCGCTTGAGCGGAATGGGAGCAGATATCAAGTACTTTGGCGCACCAGTTCATTTTGAATCCTCTAAGTCATTAACAATTAATCATAATACGTTTAGCACAACGTTAAAACAGGCACGTCCGGAAAATGATATTATCATTTCAAATCAATATGGACATATGCCGCATACCACAGCTGTTTCCATTCAGAACAATTCATTTACGGGTTATCATGCCAGTTATTCGGCCATTCAGTTATATGCGCGCCGCGGGCATTCGATTAAAGGAGTTACTGTAAAAAGAAATAATACGCATGGAATGCGGTTGATTAGGAGATATGGGAGTACATCAGTAAGATATTAAAGGTTGGCTATATTATAATGGAATTCAGGAGATGTTGTGGATATGAATTTACTGTTTGCCATTGATAATCACGTGGTTGATCAACTGTTAACAACCCTATATTCAATTGTGATCAACACACCCGATCAACCTTTGAATGTGTATGTCATTCAGAAAAATAAACTAAAAAAAACAGGCAAAATTGACGCATTTTGTAAGAAATTGGAAATTAAATATCACCCAATTATTTTAAAAGATGTTTTGTTAGGGGATGTTCCGGTAACTAATCGTTATCCAGAGACAATTTATTATCGTTTGTTAGCGCAAGATTATTTACCTAACAATTTAGATCGTATTTTATATTTAGATGTTGATATTCTGGTGATTAATGATTTAACCCCAATATATCAACTGAATTTAAGTGGTTCGTTGTATGCTGCGGCCAGTCATTCAGCGTTAACAAACAACGTGACCGAACCGATTAACAAGCTTCGATTAGGAAACTATGAAGCTGAAAGCTACTATAACTCTGGAGTGTTACTGTTTAATTTAACAGCCATTCGAAAACAAGTAAAAAAAGTAGACATTATTAATTATATTAAACGTAACAAGCTATCCCTGTTCTTGCCGGATCAGGATGTGTTAAATGGTTTATACGGCCATCAAATCAAAAAAATTCCGGATGAACTATATAATTTTGATGCCCGAAGAAGTCCATTTTACTATGCGCTAAGTAATGGTCAATGGGATCTTGATTGGGTTATTATCCATACTGTGATTCTCCATTTTTGTGGACGCGATAAACCATGGAAAAAAGATTACCATAATCGATATGCAGGTTTATATAAACATTACGCTTATCGGGCAAAAAAATTTATAAATTAAAATCAGTTATATATGCAAGAAGATCCAAGGAAAAAATAATCAAAAATTGTTTACGAATATTAGATTAATTCAACGTTAAGAGATGTGCAGAATGACTATTGACAAATTCATTGCATTATCAGAAAAAAATCAAAACGTTTTGGCCGTCGGAATTGAAGGCTCCTTAAACAATCCACAAACCACTGCAGACAAATGGACAGATACGGATATTACTTTGTTTGTACACAGTCCAGAGCAAGAAGATGGTGAATGGTGGATTCGACAATTTGGTAAACCAATCATTGTGCAAAGATTGCACAGTGATCAGTTATTTGGTCCCAGCACATCAACATGGAAAATATGGCTAACACGTTATGCGGGTACTAAACGAATTGATTTGAAAATAGCTTCGGTAAAGGATATCGATAACTATTTAAACGCAGATACACTTAATGCGATTGTTTGGCGTCGTGGTTTGGGTAAGCTCTCACTAACAAAAACAACAGCAACCTCACATTTTGTTAAGATACCAACTGAAGACCAATTTAACGACCATGTGACGGAATTTTATTGGTGTGCAGGAAATGTGGTTAAAGGCCTGGCTAGAAATAATTTGATCTATGCAAATGAGCAGTTAAATCAGATTGTTCGACCGGAGTTGTTAAAGATGTGGGCATATTATCTGACGATTTTAAAAGCAGGTCAGTTTGATGCCGGCGTTTCAAGTAAGTTTGTTTGGAAAGAATTGTCTTTAAGTGAACGAAATAAGCTGGCAAGCACCTATCATCAAACAACCATTGAGGAAACTAGCCATAGTTTAGAGGTATTGTTAATAAGTTATCGAGAGTTAATTGAAAAGGTGACTTCAAAATTAATGATTCAAATTCCAAATTTTGTTCTCTCAGCACAACAACAATTAATGAATTGGTTAGATAATTTAAATTAAGAGAACCGGCAAAATTAAGTCGATTCTCTTTTTTTGTTTAAAGGGTTGAATTTTTTAAATCTTGACAGTTTAATCATGATCATATATAGTTAGCTACATGAGTAATTAACTAGTCCACTTATGGAGGAAAATATGGAAAATATTTTAGAGGTTAAACATCTTGATAAAAGTTTCGGTAAGAAACAGGTTTTACACGACATTAGTTTTACCGTTCAAAAAGGTAGAATTGTTGGGCTTGTGGGACCTAATGGAGCGGGGAAATCCACGATCATGAAAACGGTTCTGGGTTTGACTGATTTTTCTCAAGGTCAAATTATGGTTGAAGGTCAAAAAGTAACGGCCACTAAACATGATAGTTTGGCACATGTGGGGGCACTGATTGAATATCCAGGAATATATCCTTTTCTGAGCGGTTCGGATCATTTAAAACTTTTTGCCACTGGCAACGATCAACAACAGCGTATTGATGAAGTTGTGAATGAGTTAAAAATGGCGAAATATATTAAGAATAAAGCGAAATCCTATTCACTAGGAATGAAGCAAAAGTTAGGAATAGCCTTGGCATTAGTAAATCATCCTAGTTTTATTGTGCTTGATGAACCAATGAATGGATTAGATCCTGAGTCCAATAAAGATCTTCGCAATACGATCGTGAATTTGGCTCAAAAAGGAACCACAATTTTAATTTCAAGCCACATTTTAAGTGAATTAGAAAAATTAGTAAATGATGTTTTAGTTATTGATAAAGGACGAATTGTGTCGCAATCGTCTATGCAAGATTTAATGAATAGAGGAAAGAAATACCTGGTGATTAAGACGGTTGACGATATAAAGGCGGCCCAATTATTAACAGAGGCTGGTTATCAGTTAAGTGAAAGCAAAGAAGTGAAGGTTCTTGAAAATAAAGATCAAAAATTAATGCCAATTTTGAAGTTGTTTGTGGAAAATGATCTTGAAATTTTAGATATTCAACATCAGCAAAGCGATTTAGAAACATCGCTATTAACTTTATTGGCCAATGATCAGGTAACGGAGTAGGGGGATAAAATGTTAACGTTAATTCATCAGGAGACATTCAAATTATTACGTAAGAAAAGTACTTATTTTGCCACTATTTTATTAGCTGGCTTGATGATTTTATTTGCTGTTTTGGCAAAACTACATCCTAAGTATTTTAGTCCGGTTGGCATGTTTAATAATAACTTTTCAGGAACATTATGGATTACTTTTTTAATGATTGCTGCTTGCGGTGCTATTGTGGCAATGGAATTTCAATACGGAACTGTTAAGGAATTGCTGTATCGCAAATATAATCGGGGTCAAGTACTCATGAGTAAATGGCTTGTCATGTTTGCTTACTCACTTTATCTCTATATTCTGGCATTTGTTTTAACAATTATTTTGAAAGTGAGCTTGTTCAATAATACCTTTGCATTTTCCAAAATCGGTGCAGGAGGGCACACACTAATTGAAAATGTGGGGATTACAATGAGTGGTCAGTTTATTGGACTATGGTTAATTTTAAGTTTAGTTTTATTATTGGCCACAATGTTTAAGAGTGCTACTGTGGCCGTGTCAGTCGGCTTTATTGGCTACTTTGCAAGTAGTGTCATTGCCAATTTAATGTTTACTCTGATCGCAAAATGGGAATGGCTAAAGTGGAATCCAATCAATATGTTATCTTTGACGGATCAAATCACAGATTCCACGTATAAAACGTTTACGAGATTGTCAACAGATCAGTTGCTATTAGGTAATGTGGGCTATGTGATTGTTTTTCTATTTTTAGGCTATTTGATTTTTAGAAAACGAAATGTGTAAGGCAGTTTTGTAAACTATTTAGCCTAATAAAGTCGGGATTGAGAATGATATTTTTCTCAATCTCGTTTTTATTTTATTAAGTTGCTTTTTTGAATTTTGGGAGTTTAAGCCCATGAATTGTACAAGTGTAATATAATGAACTTAGTTGCGTAAATGTTGATAACTGGGGGATAATAGCATGAAATATAGCAGATTAATGGTTGGTTTAAGTACTATTTTTATGGCGCTTATTTTGACCGCTTGCCAGACGCAAAAAGTTAAACCAATTATTCCACGAAAATTATCACAGAATTTTATTATTTATTCTCAGTTTAATCGTAATTCATAGCAAAAAAAATTATTAGTTAAATTTTTACGTAATAAAATGATAACCAAACAGGGTATTTATACTAATTATCGTTATGATACTAGTTCAGATAATCTAACCCATGGCCATCAAATGTTATCTGAATCTTCAGGTCTTTGGTTATTATATTTAGCTACTAATCACCAATATAAAAAGTTTCGTCAAACGTATCAACAAACGAAAAAGACGTTTAATCAAAAAACTCAATTTAGCTATCGTTATGATCCCAGAACACATAAAAAAGCTAATGTGAACGCGACGTTGGATGATTTACGCATTATTCGCGCATTACAAATGTATGCCACTTTGACACACAGTAAGTATTATCGACAGGAAGCAGCCAAACGTTTTGCGTTGCTAAAAACAGGTAGTTTAAAAAATGGTAAAGTAGCCGATTTTTATGATGTCAAATCTCACAAACAAAGTTCAGATAGTTCGTTAGCTTATTATGATTTTGTGACGCTCAAGTATTTTGAATCAGTAAATCAAACTGGCAAACGATTATATAAAAAACAACTAAAAATTGTTCAAAATGGCTATCTTGGGGATGCCTTTCCACTGTATGCTGCAAGCTACCAGTTGAAAACCCAAACATATTCAGTAAACACATTAAACACGTCGGAGGCACTAGAAACTGTTCTCCATCTTGCTGAAATAGGCAAAATAAAAGCAACCACTTTAAGCTGGTTGAAAACGCAGATTGAAGCGGGTCACCTGTATAACGCTTATACCACCTTGGGAATTGTTCGCGATAAGAATCAATCGGCAGCTAATTATGCGCTTGCAGCTATGATTTTTGCCTGTGAAAATGATCAAAACATGTATGAAAAAGCGATGCAGTTAGCATGGAAATCACAAGTCACAAAAACGAACTCACCTATTTATGGTGGATTAGGAAATGCTCAAACAACCGACGCATTTTCATATAATAATTTAGAAACTTTATTGGCCGCTGAATATTAAAAATTATGGGGATAAGCTGATGAACATTTCAAAACTAGCATCAAAATTTAAAGACTACGTTTCTCCTGCATTGTTAGCAGTTATTTTGGCTGCCATAATTAGCGGTATTTTGCTCTTTATAAACCCGATTCATGGTTTGGCAGATAATGGTGACTTTTATCGGGCAATGCTGGGCAATGGTATTTATCGTCTGCCACATCCAAGTAATCAGTATTTGAGTTATGTCATTCCCAAGTTTGGAATTATGAAGTACTTTAATGAAAACAATGTGGCGGTCTTTTCATCTCAATCATTGTTTATTCAACTAGCTTTAGTTTTAAATCGGCTGTTTTATAGTCGAACAATATTTGATATTAGATTTTTAGGTGTCGTTTATTACGTTTTTTATTTGGGTGGCATCTATTTGTTAACCAAGTCACTAGTGTATCCCTATAAAAAAGTGCGTAGTTATGTGGTGGCTTTATTAGTTGTTGTGATGTTTGCTGATTCTTCTTTCACACTGTATTTCAATTCTTTTTTTGCAGAGCCTGGAATGTTGATTGCCATGTTATATGCCTTTGGTGCATTAATGGCAATTGCGCATAAATGTTATCAAAAAACTGGCCAATGGTTCTTTTGTTTTTTGTTAGCTCGATTATTTTAATCACAAATAAACAGCAAAATGCACCCTTAGCGCTAAGTTTTATGGTCATTACAATTGGACTGTTTTTCTTACCACAAGTTAGAGCAAGAAAACTACTACTTGGATTAGGAATGTTAGGCATTTTGATTGCAGGCGGCGTCACATATGCCTTGATCAATACAGAATTTAGCACTGTTAATCAGTATCAAGCCTTTACTCATGGCGTGTTGATGGAAACTGGTGATCCAAGTCATAAAATTGCTAAGGGTGGTATTAGTCAGCAGTTTGCGCTCATGCGAGCTGACGATTATTATCCCAAAACTTATGCGGCGGTTAAACCAAGTGGCAAATTAGTCACAAAAAAACTAACCAAACGAGTGGGCTTAGCTTGGGTGGTGCGTTACTATGCCAGTAATTTGAGACAGTTCGGTCAGCTTTTAGATGTAGCGGCAAAGGACGTGATGGTAACGCAGGTCAAAGCGGTTGGTGATTATACTAAGAGTTCCGGCGCAAAACCAGGGACTCAGGTAACCTATTTTACGGCATTTAGTGCTTACATGGGGGCCTTTTTCCCGGGTAAGTTTGCGTTTCTTTGTTTGTTGGCGATTGCCTTCATTGCGGTCTATGGGGTGAGCTTTTATTTGGATCTTAAATCAGGAAAAATTACCGGAATTATTCGCTTTTTCTTAGTTTTGGGTCTGATGACAATGGTTATTTTCGTGCCAATTATTTCAATTATTGGTGATGGCGATGCCGACTTGGCTAAGCATCTATTTATGGTGCCTTTAAGCCTAGATCTTGTTATTATTCAGTTTATTGCCGATATTTTGCATCATCGTTTGTGGCAATCCTCAACAGAAAGTAGGGATTGGAATGAAAAATAAGCAAAAATTTCTCTTAATTTTTATAGGAGTTGTTTTGACGCTATTTATTTATCCTGGCTCAGTTGATGCGGCTAGCAACAAAGTGTTATTGGTTTATGATTATGAAAATACAGCTAAGGTTGACTATGCAAAAATTGATAGTATTCAACGCGTCTTGACCAGTTTAAATTTGCGAGTAAAAACAGTTTCTCAGGAGAACTACTACAAAGGAATGTTGAACCAAAATTATTTGGGTGTTGTCACTTTGATAAATTGGCCCCAGGTTGGGTTAACCAATCAAACATTTATACGTGATCGCCAGCGTTTTAAAGGAATTAAATTGCATATTGGTGATAATTTAACTGATTCGGAGGCTGCAGCTTTAGGCGGAAAACGCCAGAAAATTTATCAGCAACAACTGCTTTTGAAAGATCAGGGTAATCAACAATTACTCCCCTTTAGTGAAACAATGACTGTGCTGTCGCAATTGAAAAAAACAACTCAAGAATTTGGTGTGTTAGCTTCACAACAAAAGTTTGAACGGCGCTATAGTTACGGAGTAATCAATAACCAAAATGGTTATTTACCCTATTTTGAAACTTCCGGTCTGAGTTTTATGACGGCGGTTTCTACCATGGCTCACTTATTTGACCGAAATGGCAACTACCGACCGTTGTTAACAATTACCGGAGTGTCACCATATAGTGATTTAAAGTTCTTGGACCAGGTCAGTAAGTACTGTTACCAACAAAACATTCCGTTCGCAGTTAGCACGGTGACTGTATCGGCAAATACCGAAATGGCAGCCTATCATCGATTTACAACCGTTTTAAAAAAAATTGAAGATCGTAATGGTATCATCTTTTTACAAACGCCACAGGTTGGTGGGGCAACTTCTGCCAGTGCTCAGGAACTTAACGAACGGATGACAGCAAGTATTGTGGCATTTGCCAATCATCAAATTTATCCGGTCGGTATCAGTTCGGCAGGCTATTGGAATCAGGATCGCGTGTTGCGACAAGAGGCACTGGTAAAAGCAAATCATTGGCTATTCTTACCTAGTAAAACAACCACGTTTGTTAAGCAAGATAATAATGCTCAAATCGCACGACAAAGCTTTTTTGCTGTAACAGCTAATTCTTTAGGAACAATTAAACAGAAGGATGATCTTAAATTTGCAATTCCAACAGCCATCACAATCCCGGTTCCAACGTCAACGGCAAAAATGACAGATTTTAAACGGCAAATACAAGCGTTTCATATTCAGTGGTATAACCCAGTTGATCAAAGCTTAGAGACCAAAATTAATACGGGAAGTACCGTGGTTGCCTATAAAGCGGGAAACTATTTCTTAAATGGGCAACGCAAAACAATTACAGCTAAAATTTCTAGTGTAAATGAGAATCTGCAAAAAACGAAAACACAACCTTTATTCAGTCGCTTCTTTCATTTACAAGGAAATATTTTGATGCTGTTCTTTGCTTTTGTTTTAATCGTTTTATTAATTTTTATCAGTTTTGGCCGTCGAATTTATTGGCGAATGTTTAAACGTTAGGAGGGATGACTTATTTCAATTTTAGATTTTTTCTTGTTTATCGCAATTATCGCGATTTGGGGGACATTAGTTGTTAATTTGATTTTGACCATTGCAGGATACACTTGGTATTTGCGTCATGTTCCCAAACCTGATCCAAGATTGCCAGAAGACGTCCCTTTTGTTTCAATTTTGGTTCCTGCTCATAATGAGGAAATCGTCATTGTCAAAACGGTTTTGGCATTACTTAGTTTTGATTACCCGCAGGATAAATACGAAGTAATTGTGATCAATGATAATTCAAGCGATCATTCAGCTCAAAAATTGGCTCGATTGCAACAAGAGTTTACTACACAGCGTTTGAAAGTAATTAATACTGACAAAAAGACGGGTGGTAAAGGAAAATCGAATGCGTTAAATATTGGATTTAAGCAGGCAAAAGGATCCATAATTTCAGTTTATGATGCGGATAATACACCCGAAAAAGCAGCATTAAGGCTGTTAGTTGCGGAGTTATTGCGAAATGATCACTTGGCAGCAGTAATTGGCAAGTTTCGAACGCGGAATAAGAATGCGTCATTATTAACACGGTTTATTAATATTGAAACATTATCATTTTAGTGGATGGCTCAGGCAGGCCGCCGTCAACTCTTTCATCTGTGTACGATACCAGGAACAAACTAAGTCATTCGTCGTAGTGCCGTTGAAAAAGTTGGTGGCTGGGATACCAAAGCTTTGGCAGAGGATACCGAGATTAGTTTTCGTCTGTATGAAATGGGTTATCAAATTGGGTTTCAACCCCGTGCAGTTACTTGGGAACAGAAACCACAAACTTTGGACGTTTGGTTTCATCAACGGACACGGTGGGTGAAAAGCAATATTTATGTGGTAGTAAAAAATGCACATTTATTATTTCAAAAACGTGGTCGACCCATTCGCTTCGATTTAGTTTACTTTTTATCAATTTATTTTTTGTTGATGACTTCGTTAATTTTATCCGATTCCGTGTTTGTTTTATCAGTTGCTGGAATTGTGCATTCAGATTTACAGGGATTCAGTAATACGCTGTGGTTGTTTGCAGTTTTAATGTTTGTGGTTAGTACATTTGTGACTATCACAACTGAACGTGGTGAAATGACACTGAGTAATTTATTATTAATCATTTTTATGTATCTAGTTTATAGTCAAATGTGGTTAGCAGTCGCATTATATGGAATGGTGGGGTATATTCGTGAACAAGTCTTTCATAAACAAGCAAAATGGTACAAAACCAAACGGTACCGCTAAGCTTTTACGATTTATTTTGATGGTGGGGATCATAATAATTGGCCTGATTGAAATGTCTCCATCAATTAAAGCGGCATCAAATCATACGTATGTTCAGCAGTTTCAAAATAGTACAGCCACACTTTCTGGCAAATCGGTTGAGACAAACATGTACTTTACCAAGATGGATTATTGGAATGTGGAAAAGGCAACGTTTAATTTTAATTATCAGATTTCACAATTAGCTTCTCGGCAAACATCAGATATTACGGTGTCGCTGAATGGAATTAAGTTTAAGTCTTTTCGTCCTCAAAAGAAAACAGGCTTGCAGACC
The DNA here is from genome assembly GCF_964062635.1 of Pediococcus ethanolidurans. Classification (NCBI taxonomy): domain Bacteria; kingdom Bacillati; phylum Bacillota; class Bacilli; order Lactobacillales; family Lactobacillaceae; genus Pediococcus; species Pediococcus ethanolidurans. The sequence goes on along the minus strand of NZ_OZ061250.1, from coordinate 442,672 downwards.
GAGCAAATTCGAATTCCACTCCGTTTGTTAGAAGGTGAAAATCAATTACAGATTGAAGGCCAAATTTTAAATCAGACCGGAAGTAAAAACTATAATTTGGCTCAAACACCTGCAAATTGGTTAACGATTGAAAAAGGCTCTAACGTTAATTTTGAGTATCAGTTAAAAGAAGCTGATCCGACTTTACACTCGTTTTATGATCATTTTTCCGGACAAGATACCATTGCTTATCAACATTCACGAATCGTTAGTGCCACCAATCCAAGTGGAGACGAACTGACCGCGGTAATGATTGCTTTATCAGGTGAATCACGCGTAATTACAACTGAAAATGATCAAATTCAAGTTGTTCCAATGAAACACATGAATGCACAAAAAGACGACTATCTAATGGTGATTGCGACCTATCAACATTTACCAAGGCAACTAAAAAAAACAAGTTGATTCAACTGAATTAACGCAAAAAGCAATCATTAAGACCTATTATTCAAAAGGAAAACATTACTTAATTGTCACGTCTCAAAAAGCAAGTTTGTTGAAGAAGGCAGCCCGATTTGTAGCTAATGCCGAGTTAATGAACGAGGTTAATAGATCCACTGAAACAGTGACTAAAAATACGGCGACTTTTAGTTCATCTTTACATGACGATGATTATTATCATTTGACGACTAAAACTGATCAAATTCTGGGAGCAGGACACCGCGAGAGCAGTTATTTAATCAGTTTGCCTAATGATCGTTCTAACGCAGATGGTTCGCAAGTTACCCTCCATTTTCGCTACAGTAAAAATCTTAACTTTAAACGTTCATTAGTGACCGTGGCGGTTAATAACACGACCTTAGGAAGTAAAAAGCTTACTGCGATCAATGCAAACAATGATACGCTCACTTTAAAAGTTCCCAAGGGGACGTCATTAGGAAACAGTTTTGTTGTTCGTGTGGCATTTGATTTAGAAATGAATGACCAATCTAGTTCAGATAATAGTCAGACACCGTGGGCGGAAGTTAATTCTCAATCTAAAATGTTGGTTAAATCACAAAGAAGCAATGATTTACTGCTGACTAACTATCCAACGTTATTTATCAAAAATGAAACGTATAACAATATTGCAGCGATAATTCCGGCAAAACTAACAACGGATGATTTTAAAACACTGACAAATGTTTTTAATCTCATTGGGAGTTTTGCAAAGAGCAATACGGGAAGTATTCAGTTTTATACCAAACAACCCCATAAACAGACACTTGCCAATAAAAATGTGATTGTGATCGGGACGCCTGAAAACAACACGATGATTAAAAAATTAAATCCACACTTATATTTTCAATACAATCATGCCTTTACTGGTTTCAAGTCGAATGAAAAGTTGAGTATCGAAAAGGCGTACGGCAAAACGATTGGCACCGCCCAATTATTACGGTCTCCTTATAATGATAAACGGGGAATGATGGTTGTTACAGGTGCTAGTTCACAGGGTGTTTATTTAGCTTCAACACAAATTAATTTTCAAAAAAATATTCAACAATACACGGGTGATGCAATTGTTGTCGATCCGAATAATGCTCATTATGGCTATCGATTTAAGAAAAATAAGGCAATTGATAAAACTTTAGCAACCAAGCGGACGTTTAGTCAACATTCACAACTGATTATTTATTTAGGAGTTGCGGTAATTGTTTTGCTTCTGGTGGGGATGGCAACATTTTTCACCTTACGTAAACAGGGTTTGTTAGAAAAGAGGCGCACAGATGACAAGTAACGATGATCAAAAATCCGTTTTATATACAGATGTTTGCTTACTATTGTTCTTAGCCTTAATTGGTATTATGGCCATTTTGATGGCACTTACTGGTCATGTTTTATTGAACACAATTTTTCTGTTCTGTACGTTAGCGGTTCTCTTAATCACTTACTTTTTTGGTATTATTGCTAGTTTGATAACTAACTTGGGATTTATTGCACTTCAAACAATTATCGTGATATATCAGTATTTGGATGGCACGCAAACAATTCCTTGGGGATTAACCTATTGGATGATACTTCCCTTGTTACTTTCTGTGACGCTTTATTTTATGACGAAAAATCAAGTTAAACTGCAAAAGATTAATGGTGCGTTACGCGCTAATATTATTGAACAAGGTGCCTTTGACGATGAAACTAAATTGCGTACGACGGTTGCGTATATGGAGGATGCTGCCGTATTTATTGAGACCAATAAGCGATTTAAACTCCCGGTAACCACGATTATTGTTAAGATCAGATATTTTAATGACCTTAAACGAATGATGGGACCAGAGCAATTAAGAAATCTTTTGAAGCTAACGTCAAATGTGATTAAACAAGCAACTCGTGATAATGATATTACGTATTTATTGAATAATGAGGATCCAACCTGGGCAATTTTATTGTTTACGGACACAGATGGGGCGCAGATTGCGGCTAACCGTATTAAACAGGCATTTGATAAACAGTTAAATAATAGTTCTCTGGCTTCTTTGGCGATCGCCATGGTCGTAGGAGTGGCCACTTGGAACCCTGAAGAAATGAAAAATCCCCATGACTTGATTGATGCCGGCGTACGAAAAACACAGTATGACGTGCAATAAAGTTAGTTAAACTGTTTAATAGCAGTAACCAAAGGTTGAAAGTACAAAAATATTTATGTCAACAAAATTAGATTAAATTGCCGTCTTCCAGCCCAAATTTGCTGGGAGACGGCAATTTAATCTAATTTTGTTACCATGAGCGTTTTTGTATCAGGCAACAAGATGCATTTTTGTGGTTTTAACTTTCAGTAATTAATTAAAAAACCTGCAGTTGAAATTTCCTTCAACTGCAGGTTTTTTAAACAATAAGTTAATTATTAAGGGGAGTACTTTTAATACCACCACATCCGACAACCATCCACCCTGAACCTAATTGAATATGAAATTATTTACTTAATATACTTTTCGCATTTCTAAAAATGAAAACTTTACTAAACACGTAATTAATAACGACAATCAGAACGTTATCGATAATCTTTACAATGAGAGGATTACCACTTAATAGTGAAATTCCAGTCCACATAATAACGACATCGAAACCAAGAGATAAAATTCTAAAAAAGAAAAACGAACTTACCTCGCGAACAAACGTCTGTGTATCAGTCGTTTTTGAATTAAAAACCCACCGTTTATTGGTAATATAAGCAAACAGAACGGATAAGAACCAAGCAATGACGTTTGAAATCTGATAATTCCAACCCGTTGTGCTATTTAAAACGGTAAATACAACAATGTTAATTAGTGTCGTCAGACCACCGAAAAAGAGGTAACTAAGCACACTATAGTAGCGGGTGACTAAATTTTTGAGTTGTTTCATAAATGTATCCTCCAATTCTATTTTAAGATTTTACTTTTGTACTAAATGTGTAAAGCAATGACGAATAGTTTTGTTTTTGACCATTCATTCTAAGAGAGTACGGAGCTAATTTATATCTTTGAGTCCGAACAATCTGGATTTTTTGTGCTTTTGGATACTTATTTTTAAGCTTAAGTTCATAGGTACCTCTGGCAAATTTACCGTGGGCCATTAAGTAAGTCGTGCTTCTTTTCAGTGGGTAGGACTTATGGGTACTTAACGAAATTAAACTACCACTTAAATGGGTTCCCTTTAACACATCAACCGAAACTTTCGTCACTGGTTGATTTATTTTTACGTTTTGTGAAACCACTTCGTTTGTTTTCAGTGTTGTCAGTTTGGCCTTATATTGCATCGACATCTGACTTCTTTGAGTGGCCATGACAACTTTTTGAGGTCGAACCAGTGAGAGCGTTTCAGTAAGAAAAATAACTACCGCCACACCAGCAGTACCACCAGTTATGAGCCCTCGTTTCCAGGTTGCTAAAGATTTTGTTACTTTTGAAGTATCTGGAGTTGGAACGGCATTAATCAAAAACAATAGTGGCAACAAGGATTGACCATAACGACTTTCAGCTTCCCAAATTAAGGCGTGAAACATGAGGTAACCAACGCATAGGACAACGGCCAAATCAATAACTGGTTGTTTTGTCGAGACAGGTTTGATTAACATTACCAGGCATTTAAATAAGGCTAAGGCATAAAGAAATATGAAACTAACTCGCATAATTAAGGATCCCAACATATGCCAAAGAATCTGTACTTTAGGTGAAACGTTGGGAGACTCAATCAGGCCACCCGTATATGATTTTTGTACGTTACCTACGTTTAGCAAAATTCCAACTTTAATGAACCACCGTTCAAATACTTTTCGAATTCCAAGATTTTTAATGCGTTTAGGTAAAGCTGTTTGAAGATATTTTTTTCTTGCAGACAGTGTTGAAAGTGACTCCATTTTTGTAACAGCCGAACCAGCATAAGTTCCGCGTGATTTTGGCGAATAACTCATCCAAATCCAACTTGTTGATGGTAATTCGTATTTAGGATTGTGCGTAAAATGAGTAGTCTGTTCAATTCCTTTTTGTGTCGGAAAACTAGCGGCAAAGCTAGCAAGAATAATTGCAAACGGTAGTAGGTAACGAATAAATTGTTTCCGATCACGAATGAAAAGAACCGCTAATAAGATAATGACGGCCACGGCAAAGACGATTAGATTAGGTTTAACAAGTTGTCCGATGAGAATAAGCATAAACAAACTAATCCCGTATCCTACTTTGCCTTTTTTTGAAAGGATGGGCCATTTCAATAAGATGTTAAAAGTAAGTAACAAACATAGCAAAATTGGTAAATCTGAATAAAAAACGCGTAAATAGTAAGTATAGGCAAAAGGACTAATCAAAAAGAAAAGCAAGATCGTCATAACTAAACTATTTTTCTTGCTAATTCGACGAATGGTAAACAAACTAACACCGATAAAACTATCCAAGAAGATCAACGAAAGTATATGAATAGCAAAGTTGGTGGTCATTCCAAACAGATTTGTGAACTTCAACCATTGACCTAATAAAAAGGCAAGAGAGACATTGTTTGGGTAACGCCAAAAGTAGGTAGAAACTCCCCAATTGTAATTATTTCTGCTCAGTAATTCGGCCTGTGATAATGTCCGAAATGAGTCGTGAATAATAGTGACTGGCAAATAATTTAGAATCAGTAATTGAACAATTAAGATTAAGCCAAGTCCGCCAATTAGAAGGTGGGTCATCAAGTTCTTTGATATTTGATTGGTAAAATTTCTGAAAATTGGCCATACAAATGCTAAAACGGAACAGGCGATTACAACCAAACAGCTTAGTTTGATGTTTTTGGGATAAATAATATTTGAAATAATGCCAATTACTAATCCACCGGCTAAAATCAATGGAAATATTTTAAAAATTGAAATTTTTTTCGTCATCGGCAATTACCCGATTTTTGTTTCAATCGTAAATCGTGGTCGTTTTTTGGCCTCGGTTGTAAGTTTACCAATGTACTCACCAATAACACCTAAACTGATCATTTGGAAACCACCTAAGATCCAAATGGAAATCATTAATGAAGACCAACCATGAATGGCTAATCCCAACCATTTAACAGTAACTGAGTAAACTAAGGCAATAATACCTAACAGACTGGCAAAAATTCCTAACAGTAATACAGCTCGAACAGGGGCAATTGAAAGAGAACTGATACCATCCCATGCAAAGGCTAACATCTTTTTTAGTGGATATTTAGATTCACCGGCTAAACGTGGGGTGCGTTTGTAATAAACTTTATCGGATTTGAAACCCAACATTGGAATGATGCCACGAATGAACAAATTGCGTTCTTTGTATTGAAGCAAAGTTTGGACAGCCCGTTTTGACATTAATCGAAAGTCCGCATGATTTTGAACTAGTTTGACTCCAAGAAGATTTAAAGTTTTGTAATAACCTACAGCAGTTGTGCGTTTGAACCACGAATCAGAGTCCCGATTATTACGAACACCATATACGATGTCTGTACCGGTCGTGAACTTCTTAATCATGGTTGGAATTGCATCGGGATCATCTTGTAAATCGGCATCAATTGTAACCACCACATCGGCTGTCTTTATGGCTTCTTGCATACCGGCAATTAAAGCATTTTGATGACCAAAATTACGACTGAACTTGAGACCCTTAATGTGAGTATTTTGCCGATTAGTATCGGCAATAATTTGCCAGGTACGATCTTTAGAACCATCGTCCACAATTAAAATATCAGAGCTTTGATCTAGTAATTGGTCGTGAACTAAATTCTGTTCGATTTTAAACAAACGTTGCAGAGTAGAAGGTAACACCTCTTCTTCGTTAAATGCTGGAATAACGATTGTTAATTTTTTCATGATTCATTCTTCTTTCTTATGTTTTGACGATTTTAAATTACTTTAAAGGGATGGAATAAGTTTTTTTAAATTAGATAAATCGTGATTGATAACTGTAATGAAGATAGCCTTCATACATACAGGTCCAACAAGATAAAGCTAACAAGAGGCTAGCTAAAACATCGGATGGAAAGTGATTGCGTAAGTAAATTCGGGAAAAAGCAACCAAGCAGAACCAAATTACAGTCAATACGGCAAGAACAAACTGTTTCTTTTGATTTTTGATATCTGGTAAAACGATAAACAAAATTGTGAGACATAACAGTGCCGTACTAAAGGTGTGACCACTAGGGTAACTGAACCCGGTATCTGGAATTAATTGTTTAGTAGGACGAACGCGTTGAACAAATTCTTTTACAAAAAATGCAATTGCATCTCCAAGTAATTGGGTAATTAATATCCAAATTGCAGTTTTTCGATTGCGAGTGTGCCAAAAGAACAAGGCTATCCCCAGAGTTAGGACGATATCCACTAATGGACTGCCCATAAAGGTAATAATGGCAAAAATATTTGTTTGTATTGGATTAACAATTTTCTGAATGATTTGCTGAATGCTGGTATCAAATAGATTTAATTTTGTAGAATTTAGCATGACTGCAAACGTCAATGCCAAAAACAATAAAAATGAAGTGACTCCAGCAATGGTCCAATTTCTACTCTTCCGTATTTGAATCAATTTTGGTCCCCTTTCTTTTGAGCAACACCAACATGGCAGGTATCAAGGATATTAAAACAATTGCCAACATTATTAATTCAAAATGAGCTTTTACAAGAGGAATATTTCCAAAAAAGTATCCAGATAAAACGGCAACGGATACCCAAGCTACGCCACCAAGAATGTTGTATGAAATAAATCGTCGGTAATGCATTTTGCTAACACCTGCTGTAAACGGAATAAAGCTTCTAATGATCGGGACAAAACGCCCTAGAAAAATAGCACCACTGCCGTGTTTCTTAAAGAAAAGTTCTGCCTCGTGTAAATACTTGGGTTTTATAAACCGTTGCCACTTGGGGCTTGTTAAATGACTACTTAATCTTTGACCAATCTCAAAGTTGACGGTATCACCTGCAATTGCTGCAATTGATAAGAGGACAATTAAGATAATGTGGTTTAGAGAGTGAGTGGTCATTGCGGCAATTGAGCCACTTAAGAACAAAAGTGAATCGCCTGGTAAAAATGGGAAAACCACCAAACCAGTTTCAATAAAAACGATGGCAAACAGACCAATGTAGACTAACGAACCGTATTGCGCAATTAAACTGGGTAATAAGTGATTCATGTTTAAAATAGAAGCTAATAAAGTGGTTATCATAGAAATTCCTCTTTTCTCTATTTCATTAAATGCTGAAATTTTGAACTAATATCATTTGTGATGCATTATCTTCGGCTAAAAAATGTTGTGCTAAAAATGGTTCAACCAAGCCACCGAATAGAAAACCCACACTAATCATTAATAAAAAGGAAATGATTAATTGGCGTGTACTGATCATTTGGCGTAAGACGGTTATGGAAAAAAAGGCAAGTAAGCCAACGATTAACAAAATACTTTTGAATGCTGAGCTTTGACTACTTGCTAATAGCCAATCAATGGAGGTGAAAACTAAAGTTGTGGCAAAAATATACGTAATTTGAACTGGATAATGAATCGTGAGCATTTGAAAATGCTGATTAATTACTAAGAAGATCAAAATAATGCTTACGCCAGCTAATAACGAACCATATGGTAATTCCAAACTTTCGTGCCAGGATTGAACTAGCGAGGTGCTTACACTGGTAATCACAACGGTATTAATGAAATAGGTTAGTGATTGATTGGAATTTTTTTGCCAATAATCATTTAAAATGGCAAGCAAAGAAATAATGGCAATCAACAAAGTAACGGGACGAGAAAGAATCAAAACTAAGAAATTTGCAATTAAGCAGCCAAGAATCATCGCGCCAAAAACCAGAAAATTTGTTTTGAATGAAACTGACGATGATTTGAAAAAATTATGAAATTTAGTTTTTAAAAAATGTTGTTGCCTTTCTATCATGTGAAATTCGCACCTCGCTTTCTTGAGCATCCTTATCATATTTGATGAACTAGGTTGAAAAAAGATAGTCAAAATAAAGTGAAAATGAGATTTTTTCAGAATCTGATAGAATACGTAAGAAACGTTGATATAGAGGGACTTTAAATAAGAATTTCTCAAAATTTATTTATGAAAGCACAAAAAAAGATTGAAAATTTAATTTTTCAATCTTCTAAATGATATAAAAACTGCCTTGTTAGGGCAGTTTATTTATTTTTTTAAATCTTTCGTCATATTGAGTGATCTAAATGGTTAAAAACGTTGGAGGCTGAACGTTCTTTAGTTTTTAAACTTTAAAGTAAAAATGGTACCGTGCGGTTTATTAGATGTAAAGGTTAATTCAGCGTGATTCAAATCAGCCAGTTGTTTTGCAATTGCTAATCCCAATCCGGTTCCTGGAATTGATCCGCGGATGTCGCTGCTACGATAGAATCTTTCAAATATATGTTGAGCATCTTCTGAAGAGATTCCTTCACCTTGATCAGCAACTTCTATGGCTACGAAGTCAGTTGTTTTCTTTAAACGGAGATTAATTTTACTGGTGGAATCGGAATACTTGCCAGCGTTACTGATTAAATTAATGAGAATTTGCTCCACACTGCCTTCATGAGCAGCAATGGTAATATTTTCTGGAATGTTAGTTATAATTGTTTGTTTTAAAAGGGGCGTCATCTTTTCCTTAACCTGTACTAATGAGTTGCTAAGGTTATACTTTTCGAAATCTAGAGCCATTCGATCAGCACGAGTTAATGCTAATAATTCGTCAACTAAGTTTCCCATTTGGTGTGATTCATCATTGATGCAGTCAATTGATTTGGCAACAATTTCTGGATGCTCTTTTCCACGGCGTTTGATCAATTGAGCATGAGTTTGAATGGTTGCAATGGGTGTGCGCAATTCATGCGCAGCGTTTGAGATAAAAAGTTTTTCCTTTTCTGATTGCTTATGCAAATGCATTAATAGGCGATTAAAACTAGTGGCCAAAGTGGCAACTTCTGTAGGACTTTCTGGGACAGGCAACTGAGAGACCTGTTGTGTCATATCTGCAGAACTTTCCTCGGCACTTTTGGTTAGTTTAGTTAAGGAACCGGTAAGACGATCCGCTACAAATTGGATGTACAAGGGACTAATCAGAAGAGTCAGTAGCAAAATAGCAGCCGTTACAATAACAACTCGTTCTAGGGTGGCAAACTGTGAATTTAATTTTACCCAGAGCTTGTAATTAATACCTTTAGCATGTCCCGTTGCGTAGTAGAGAAATCCCATGTGTGGACGGTAATAGAGGTGCTTAATTAAAGGCACTTTTCGAGGCTTTGTGCTTAACAAGTCTTCTGTATCTGGTGAGTAGTAGAACTTCGTGTTCGCATCCTTACGCATATTATGTACTAATACATAACTTGTACTAGTATCAAGTGAGTTGTTTGCGCGCCAATTTTCCCAGTCGTCATCACCGTCGATATCAGTCTTTTTAAGGCTTTTAATAATGTTATTTGTACTACTTTGACTTGTTTCAAGTAATTGGTTTCCGACTGCAAAAATTGTGATAATTCCAGAAATCAGGATAATTACGGTAGTTAGTAAAACGAAACTGCGTAACATGATTGAAGCACTATTTTGTTTTAGTTTAAGTCGCTTTTTCATAGCCCAGTCCACCTTCAGACAAAGAAGAGTTTAATCATTAACGGATAATGTATATCCAATACCACGTGTTGTATGGATCAATTTTTTTGAATTTGGAAATTTATCGATCTTATTTCGTAAATAACGAATATAAACGTCTACTATATTTGGTTGACCGTCAAAGTCAACTCCCCAGACTAAATCAAGAAGTTCATCACGTGTAAAAGTCTTACCAATGTCTCTAAACATTTCTAATAAAAGTTTATATTCACGTTGTGTCAGCTGAATATGGTGATTGCCACGAGTGACCTGCCGTTTGCCGGTATCCAAACTTAAATCATCGAGTTGATAAATTGGCTTTTCTTGGGAAGTTTGAATCTGTCGTGGTCGCCGCAAAACGACTTGCATTCGTGCCAGTAATTCTTCCGTATCAAAAGGCTTGGTGACATAGTCGTCAGCACCAGTCATTAATCCAGCTACTTTGTCACCGGTATAATCGCGGGCAGTTAGCATGATAATTGGAACGTCACTTTCACGTCGAATTCGGCGAAGGACGCCAAGACCGTCCAGTTTTGGCAGCATCCAATCTAGAATTATTAAATCAATTTTATCTTGATTCTTAAAGTATGTCTCCACGGCACTAACACCATCCAGTGCTGTTAAAACTTTGTAGTCCTCAAATTGAAATTCTGAAGTTAAAGCATCAACTAAGGCCTTTTCATCCTCAACTAAGAGTACAGTTTTTGTCATTTTTAATCCCCCAAAAAAGAGTATTTATGTTTGTGTGCGAATATCTTCATTTTACTGCAAATTTAAAAATAAAAAATAGTTCAAATTAGATCTTCTTGAAATATTAGGAATGTGAGAGTAACTAGAACTAAAGGTTGAAACCACCAAAGCGTTCATGATAATAAAATTAGATTAAAATGCCGTCTTCCAGCAAATTTGGGCTGGAACGTAGTGGGCACGACTTAGAGCCGAAATACACGTCTCTAAGCTCGGCCTTTATCTAAGCGAAATCCGCTAAGATAAAGGCCGAGTTTGAAGACAAGTGTACTTCTTGGCTTCAAATCGTGCCCACCCCGTTCCAGACCGGGTGAGCCGTAGGACGGCATTTTAACCTAATTTTGTTACCGAAAACGTTTTTATATCAGGCAACGAGATGTGTTTTGGACTTTCAACCTTTAGTTGAAGTTGAAAAGATACCAGGTACTGCTACTAAATGGTCTAACTCATGTTAACGATTTTATAAAATGTTAGTTTAGTAAAATTTGCCCGATTTACAATTCAAGTGCAACACCTGATCAACTAGACCAAAAATAGACAAAATAGGCCATGGAGACCTAAACTTAAAGTGACTAAACTCAAGAAAGGAGTCTCCATGACCCAAACAAAGAATAGCACTATGTCCGGTTATCAACAACTACAACCTGAAGAAAGAGGCATGATTCAAACTTTAAGTCGCCAAAATGTTACTGTTCGTGAAATTGCTAGAGAGCTTCACAGAAGCCCTAGTACGATTAGCCGTGAGTTACATCGCGGCACGGTTAAACAACGTGATACTAACTACTTATTCTTCACTAACTACTATGCTGATGCTGGTCAAGCTGTCTATGAAAAGCATCGTTCACACTGTCATTCAAAAGGCTTATTAAAGCCGTGTAAATACTTTTTTAATCTCTTAACCAAGACGCTAAAAAAGCACTTTAGATCAGCTGGTGTCGATGGATTCGTCCACCAATTTCAAGCCGACTATCCGCAATTCAAATGTCCTTCGGTTCCCACGGTTTATCGTTATATTGATCAAGGCCTGTTGAACCTTCGAAATAGTGATTTGCCCAAAAAACTTAGACGACGAGTTAAGGGCAAGCACAATCATGATCGCTATAATAAGAAGATATTAGGTACTTCGATCGAAGAACGTCCTGAAAGTGTCACCAAGCGCACAGCGTTTGGCGACTGGGAAGGTGATCTAGTTAAGGGAAAACGCGTGGCTTCTGAGCCTGCCCTGCTTACTTTAACGGAACGGGTGAGCCGCTTTGAAATAATCATAAAGATCCCAGATTATCACGCACAAACTTGCTTAGAGGCTCTTCAAAAAGTCATCAATCAACATCCAGATTGGTTTAAATCTATCACTTTTGATAATGGCAGTGAATTTTCAAAGCTTGCACAAGTTAAGGGTCCTAAAATTTACTTTGCACATCCGTTCTCGCCTTGGGAACGTGGTAGTAATGAGAATGCCAACGGGTTGATTCGGGAGTATATTCCTAAAGGAAAATCATTGAAGCAGTTTACTGAAACCCAAATTGCTCAAATCCAAAATGCCATCAACGACAAGCCCCGTAAGATCCTGCACTACCTGAGTGCTAAAGCATTCAGTAAAGCTTTTAGATCAGCTTCCTAGACCAATTCCTATTTTATTTAGTAAGTGTTGCACTTGATTTGACAATTCGAGTTTAGTAAAATTTAAGAAATGGGAACCAATAATTTGATTTTGAAAAAATTCTCAATTAATACTCCAGCTTTTTCGGCAATTAAATTTAAGAATCCTTAGTTTATGAAAAAAATTCATTTTAAATTTATTTTACGATGCTTTTTTGAGGTTCGTTTTGTTTGTATAGTTTGGGTGTTTCAAAAATAAAAAGGTGGCGTGACTTATGACAAAATTATTAGATCAAGACCAAAAAATTAGAAATATTGTGGCTGCACAAATCATTAAAATTTTTTATCCTTTTGTAATTGCAAAAACTGAATGTGGTGAGTACTTAAAATTAGATTTATCGATAAATGAGAAAAAGGATCCTTTATTTTGGGAAGATTTAACTAGTATTTTAAAGGCTCATTTGTGGGGGCCAGTCGGCCGTAAATATCATCAGTTACTAGATAATGGCTGGTTAGTTGAACCCCAAATAAAGCTTTCTAATTGAGGAATTACAAATGATGACTAACATGACAATAATTTCAAAGAGTTTAAGATGGTTTGCCATGGTCTTTTTAATGTTATTAATTGTGGCAACTGCCTTTTTTTCATCGGTATTTCCAAACGGATTGTCCCATTACACAGCGATCATTATGTTGTTGGCAGCAGTAGTTATAGTGGCGGTTGGACAAAAACTAATTAGTACAATCAATCATTTTTCTCCCAAACAAAGAAAAATGGTTGTTATTGGTTTGACGGTTTTAATTATTTTAAGTCAGGTTTGGATTGCCTTTAATTTTATAGATAGTGGTCGGGCAGATTCGTTTTTTGTGAGAAATCAAGCAGTAGCTTTGGCTAGCGGGTCTTTGAACTGGAATAAATATTTTCGTGTATATGCCAATAATGTTAATGACGCCTTGTTGGTCAGTTGGTTAGTTAGGTTTACTCGCTTTTTCGGATTCAGTGATCCCTGGTTAGTGATTAATTTACTACAGTTTGCTTGGCTGGATACTGCATTGTTTGCTGGATATCGAATATTGAATAGTTGGCACAAACAGAGCGGTCAAATTATATTTGCGTTAACCTGGTTTTTATGTGCACCGTTGTATGCATATGGTGTATTTATTTATTCCGATCCAATTGTGATGCCTATTACAATCGATGTTCTGGCGCTTTGGTTAGAGTTTCAAAAACAAATTGGGAAAAAACGATTGATGTTAGTGGGTTTAATGACGTTGCTTTTGGTATTTGGCACGTTAATTAAAGCCAACATGGTGGTTGCAGTGTTAGCCTTTGTTGGCCTAATTGGTATCACCTGTTACCGAAAACAATTACGTTGGAAATGGGGAATTTTGTGGATAATTGGTCTGATTATGTGCTTAGGTTTAATGACAGGATTGATGCATACCGTGGCAAGAGATCACGGGTATCAAGCCAATTCAAATCAAACATTGCCATTTACTAGTTGGATTGCAATGAGTTTAAATCCAAACTGGGATGGCGAATATAATTATGCCGATGCGCATGCACAAATGATGTTACCAACTAAGAAGCAGAAAACACAGTCAGAAATGAAGTTAATTCAAACGCGACTTAAAAACTTTGGCATTAATGGGCTGTTAGTGCATTTTGCTTTAAAAATGAGAGTGTTTTTGACTAATGGTACATTTGGATGTTTTCAACTAACAAGTCAATGGCAAACGGCACCTGGTTGGTACATTAAAAATAAAAGTCAAATTAATTTTTGGCTAACTATTTGGACCCAGTTGCTTTACCTAAGTCTTTTAATGAATTTGATTATCATGTTTTGGTTACACAAATTTCATTTAGAGAATGGCTTTCTAGTGCTATTCGTTCTAGGACTGGGTGCTTTTCATATTGTTTTTTGGGAAGTGGAAACACGTTATGCGTTACCATTGTTACCAATTATCTTGTTGTGGTCCTCAGTAGGACAGAGTGAACTTGTAACACTGTGTTATCCAGTTCTGTCCAAGGTTAAGGGTTGGCATTTAATAATTATTGGTCTAACTTTGGCTATGCTAAGCAGTCAAAGGATAGAATTCCGGACTGTGCTGCCTTCACATATTGTGACCGAACAAAATGATGGCAAATACTTTAGCAATGTAAAAATAAAAGTTCAACCCCAGCAAACATTGACCACTCGCATAGTGGTACCTGGAGAGAACTCTAAATTGCAACTAACGCCTACTAAAAATACCAAAACAATGGTTCGAATTAGGATTAAAAAAGGACGTAAAATTTTAAAGACAACATTAGGTAATGCCTGGAAAAGGCACATCATTCATTATGGCAAACAAGCGGCGGGAATTTTGACAGTAACTATTAAGAATGTTGGGAAAACACCTGTGTTGTATGGGGATGCAAAAGCAAATTATCCAGTTGCAAGTTACCACATACAGGGACACAACAACCTTTACTTACGTTACTTTGTTTTAAAATAAAAATTTAAATTAAGATCCCTTCACAGTGGTCAACTTCGTGTTGGATGATTTGGGCAATCCAGTCCGAAAATTGTTGCTGATGTGTAATAAAATTTTGATCCTGATAGGTCACTTCAATGTGTTTGTAACGGGTGGTTGAACGTTCACCCAACAAAGAAAGGCAGCCTTCTTTTGTAGAAAAAGGACTGCTTTTTTTCGTAATGATTGGATTGATTAGGGCAACTGATAAGACGCCCATTTGGAATACAATGATTCGTTTGTTAACGCCAATCATGTTAGCAGCCATGCCTACGCAATCTGCCTGGTGGGCTTTAAGTGTATCTAGCAAATCAGTGACCGTTTGTGCATCTGCTTTGGTAGTTTTTATGGCTTTTTGAGAAAGGGTGTTTGTATTGCGATTAATTGGTTTGATCATGGTTTTCTCCTTGTTTTTGTAATCTTTTTCAGGTGATCAAGATTAGTAATAATAGGTTTAAACCAAGTTTAAGTTATTTTTGCGTTTTTAACAATTGCTCAAGGTAAACTAGAACCCCCTGGTGTTGATTGTCTGTGGTTTGATCGTTGGCAACGGCTTTAACTGCGGGTTGCGCATTTTGCATAGCTATACCCAAACCAGTTTCACGGATCATTTCTAGATCATTACCGCCATCACCAAAGGCGCACATTTCAGATAATTCAATGCCAAGAATATTACCTAATTCTTTTAAGCCAGCTGCTTTGTTTATACCAGGTTGAATGAGATCAATATCGCCGTGACCACTGCTTGTCGGTTCGGCTAGGCCAGATAATAATGATTTGAGTTGCTTGACGAGTTCATCCGTTTTTTTAGGTGGACAACCCACGGCAAATTTTACAATGTGATCATCAATTTTACTGAAGTCGGCAACAGTATCTAAATGGTAATAGAATTGGCGCATTTTGGTGATGTACGCAGGATCCTCGCTAGCCAAAATATAGGCACTCTTCTCACCACAAACAATAATTTTTAGATCTGGGATTAGAGCAAGATCATTAAGAATGTGATCGACAGTAGTTGGTGCAAAAGAATGCAAGGCATAGATTTGTTTTTGATCGCGAATGTAGGCACCATTTTCGGCAACGTAAATAGTGTCAGGATAAGTTTTAAAAAAGGATTTCAATTGAAAGTATTGGTTGCCGCTGGCTACTACAAAACGAATTCCTTGCTTATGAAGTTGTTTTTGCAAAGCTGCAAATTTTTCTTCATCATAACTCATGTCGTCGCGTAAAAATGTGCCGTCCATATCGGTTGAAACTAGTTTAATCATTTTTTCTCTCCTAATTTTTTTCGGTTGGTAACTGATGTCTTACTTTTTTGGCATCAAAAAACCTTCCATAAATTAATTACAGAAGGTAGTTTAGCATTTAAATTACGCTTACAAAGGACGTTTTTGAAAGCAACTGGTGTCAATTTTGTGGTAACGGGCATAAGTTTGCCGATAAGCAGTTGGCGTTAGACCCTTCCAAGTTTTAAAATTGCGATTCAACGTTTTGTTATTAGTGAAGCCACAGACACTAGCAATATATTTAACCGGTTTGTCAGTTTCTAACAATAACCGGCGCACGTTCATCAAACGAACCAAACGCAAATAACGATTGACTGACATCTGTAAGTTTGCGTTAAATTGTTGATTAAGTGTGGTTAAAGAAACATGAAAGCGACGGGCTAGGGTAGCACCACTGATAGATTGCGCGTAAGCATGATCGATATAATCCATAACTGTATCAGCCAAAGACTGATTGGCGTTTATATTTTGTGGCGGCAACGGAACTGTGTAGGATTGTGCTAGTTGAACCAATAATTCATAAAAAATGACTAAGTACAGATAAACGGACTAAATCAGTGGCTCCTTGAGTTAATAAATCATGAATGGCAATTAGGTGAGCTCGAATGTCAGTGTAAGCAGTCGGAGCAATTTTTGAGGCTTGAGGGCCAACTAAGGTAATCTGCCAATTCGTGCTTTCAGGCAACTGAGCCTGTAAAAAGTCGTCATCAATAATTAGGCCAAATTCTTCCCAATCGGCATTTGGAATTCCAGATGCGCTGTGAACACTACGACGATTGACAGCCCAGATATCGCCTGGACGATATTCCGCTGTTTTGCCGTCAGTCACGAACTTTAACGTGTCACCGGCAGTTAAACAGTTTAATTCAATTCCTTGATGCCAGTGTGGGGCGACATTAATGGAAGTTAAGGGACTATGTTCGTAATATTTGAATGGTAAACCAGGCATTACCTGGACGTTTTCATGTTGAATTTGCATTAAATTTCACCTCAAAAAAGCTAGTCATTTGGTTTAAAGCAGACTGTTTAAAATGTCTGTAATTACTTTTAAAAATGGTGCTTACAAGTCTCTATAATCTGCTATAGTTTGGTTATATGCAAGACTAATTGTTTAGAAAATCATTGAACTTAAAGTTTATTTGTGTAGATGTGAAAGGAGATCAACATGTCAATTCGTTTAATTGCACTTGATATTGATGATACTTTATTAGATTCAAAAGGAAAGTTATTGCCGAATACTGTTGCTACTATCAAAGCGGCGATCGCTAATGGTGTTAAAGTGGTTCTTTGCTCAGGGAGACCACTTGCCGGTGTTAAGCTATATACTGAGGCGTTGGGAATCACGGGTGACGATCAGTACGCGATTACTTATAATGGTGCGGTAATTGAGTCTATTAGTGGACACGTGGTTGCCAGACATTTAGTGAATAATGCAGATTATCGAAAAATGACAAAGTATGGACAACAACACCAAATTGCGTTTAACGTTTTAGATGCAAACAGTGAAATTTATACAGCTGATCACGATGTTAATCGCATTACAGTTGTACAAGCCTGGGAAAATAGTGCTGGCATTTTAATTCGTACGCCGGATGAGTTACCAGCCGATTTTGAAATTGCCAAAGGATTATTTGTGGGTGAAAAAGACGAATTAGATGCTGTCGAAGCGGAAGTTCGGGCAACTTTTGAAAAAGACTTTTATGTAGTTCGTGCTGGTCAAAACTTCTTAGAATTAATGAATCCGGTAGTTAATAAGGGTCAAGCGTTACAGGATCTGGCCAACAATTTACATCTTAATGTGGATGAAGTGATGGCAGTGGGTGATGAAAGAAACGATATTCCAATGTTTAAGTTTGCTGGAACTGCTGTTTCTATGGGAAATGGTATTGAAGTGGCAAAACAAAATGCTGATTACGTCACAGATACCAACGACAATGACGGTTTAGCCAAAGCAATTCAAAAATTCGTGCTTAATTAGATTATTGATTTTGTCCTCGCCATCTTGACAATTTATTTTATCGTGATTAGAATTACATTAAAATCAAATTAATAAATGAACAATGAAAAGATGAGTAGTTGCGCGGTTGATTTTTAGAGAGATTCTGATTGGTGGAAAGAATCACAAACGGGCGATGAAGATGGTCTTGGAGAGAGATGTTGTTGAATCAGTGACTAGACAACATTGGGTACGCCCATTAACGCGTGAAGTATAGCAAAGCAATTTGCCGTACTTTTGAGTTGTTCAGTGTAAACTAAACAAAAATTAAAGGTGGTACCGCGAGATTAATCGTCCTTGGAATTTTTATTCCAGGGACTTTTTTATTGTTTAAATAGTAAATAGGAGTGTGTATAAGATGACAGTAAGTGTAAAAAATCAGTTTCCATATCGATACGATGAGGTTGGCAGCTTGTTACGACCAGAAGCTCTGAAAGCAGCTCGAGAAAAGTTTCACGCCCATGAGATTAGTGCCGATGATTTGAAAAAAGTTGAGGATCAAGAAATAAGTCGCATTGTTAAAAAACAAGTTGAACTTGGTTTAAAGGCAGTAACCGCCGGCGAATTTCGGCGTAGTTGGTGGCACCTAGATTTCTTTGATGGGTTGAATGGAGCTCATTTCTTCACACCTGAGAAGGGATACACGTTTAATGGTCTAGAAACACGTAAGGGCGGCATTAAGATTACAGATAAAGTTACTTATAATCCTGACCATCCATTCTTTGCAGACTTTTCCTATCTAAATAGTATTGTTCCAGAAGGAATTACGGCTAAGCAAACGATTCCGAGTCCATCGGTTCTATTTCCAAATAAGGATGCCGAAATTTTTGATGAACATTATGATTACGACTTAAATGCTTTTGTAGATGATTTAATTGTGGCGTATCAAAAAACAGTTCAACATTTTTATGATTTGGGATGTCGTTATTTACAAATCGACGATACTTCATGGGGAATGTGGGCCAGTTTTTCAAAGGGAACATTAAACCCTGAGCTGAAACCTGTAGCCGAAGCGGCTGTTCGAGCAATCAATGCAATTGCAGATAACAAGCCAGATGACTTAACCCTGACCATGCACGTTTGCCGTGGCAACTATGCTTCAACTTGGGCAGGTGCTGGTGCCTATGATCCAGTGGCTGACTATCTAGCTCAGCTTCACATTGATGGCTATTTCTTGGAATATGATGATGAACGCTCTGGTGGTTTTGAACCACTTAAGAAAATTGCTGATAATGGCCGTCACCAACGAATTGTTTTGGGGCTGGTTACTTCTAAAAAACCAGAACTTGAACCACAATCTGTTTTAAAAGCTCGAATTAAGGATGCTAGTCAGTATGTGCCATTGGATGACCTGTGTTTATCTGCCCAATGTGGTTTTGCCTCAACGGAGGAGGGCAACCATCTGAGTGAAGACGAGCAATGGAACAAACTAAAATTGGTCATTGATACAGCTAAGTCTGTGTGGTCAGACTAAAATAATGAAAAAATTCTGGCTACAGAATTGAAAATAAATTAAAATATATAAAAATGAGGTCAGGAAAAAAATTCCATACCTCATTTTTGACTTTAAAATAGATAAGCACGTCCCCAATAACTTTCAGCAAGTGAAGCAATTTCCTGATATAACGTTGTCAGTGCTTGTGGTGCAACGTATTGATGAGTGTTTAAGTATAGTGTGATTTCACGATTAAGTTTGACGCAGACAAGTTTTACTTCAACATTATTTTCCAATTCAGTTGCATAGGTTAGCAAAAGCTTTGAAATTTCTGTGTTTTGTTTGATTTTTGGATCTTTATAGGTCTCGTCGATTAAATTAAAAACGGCTTTTTGCCTTTTATTCATTTTTTCTCCCCCTAATATGTGAATAATTAAATTATACACTGAGTGGTTTAAACTAACCATTCTGATTAAGGCGAGCTTGAAGTATTCTAAAATTTATTTTGCTGTATTTGCAACAAAATGTTATACTATTTTTTATTAACCGAGGTGAGTGAAATGGCTGATGTTTTACGAGAGATCGGAACGATTGCCCGAGCACTAGATTCAATTAGTAACATTGAATTTAAACAATATGAGTTAACCAAAGGACAGTATCTTTACCTCGTGCGAATCTGTGAACATCCAGGAATCATTCAAGAACGAGTAGCCGAGATGCTTAATGTTGATCGCACCACAGCAGCGCGCGCCATTCAAAAACTCGCACAAAATGAACTGATTGAAAAAAGAATGGATGAAAACAATAAGAAAAATAAACAACTTTATCCGACAGCAAAGGGATTGAAAATTTTCCCGATTATTCAACGAGAAAACAAATATTCTACTGGTGTTGCGTTGAAAGGATTTACTGATGAAGAACGTAAAGTGGCGGAGAATTTATTATCACGAATGCGTAAAAACGTGGCAACCAATTGGAATTATGTAAAAAAGGGTAATCAACGGAGGTACTGAAATGATCAAACAAATACAATTAGTTAAGATGGATAAGAATGATTGGCAAGAATTACAAAAAGTTAGTATTGAAACTTACACAGATACTTTTGAACCTTACAATTCGCCTGAAATTATGGACGCTTATTTGACAACGGCTTATGAATCAAAAAAACTACAACGTGAATTAACGAATCCTAATTCGCGTTTTTACTTTGTTAAAGTTAATCAAGAAATAGCAGGTTACTTGAAAGTTAATGTTAAGGATGCGCAAACAGAAAAAATGGGTGATGACAGTTTAGAAGTGGAACGAATTTATATTCGCCCTCCATTTAAACATCAAGGTCTTGGAACACGGTTAATTCAAGAAGCAGAAAAATTGGCACATGAAGCACACAAGTCCAAAATTTGGTTAGGCGTCTGGGAACACAACGAACCAGCTAAGCGATTTTATGCAAAATTTGGTTTTAAACGAATTGGACAACATTCGTTTTTCATGGGCGATGATGGACAAACCGATTATTTGATGCAAAAAAAGTTATAATTCTTAACGAACGCGCAATTTCGTAGTATTGGAAATTGTGCGTTTTTATTTTTTAACTGAAGTTTGAAAAGGCAACCATGAAAACGTTTTATAGGGTGGCTTCCTTGGTAATGCCCAAATACAGTGTTACAGTTTACTTGGATGGCACTTTAAACTAGCTAGTGGAGGAGGGGAACTTTCGAAACAGAAGACTGATTTAAAGATGGCATTTTTATTTTTTAAGGGGTGATTTGTTTGCATCAGAGAACACGTAACTTACGTCATACAACCAGCGTAATTACAATCGGTGGATTGTTATTTGGTTATGACACAGGTGTGATTAACGGTGCGTTACCATTTATGTCGAGTAGGTCGCAACTTAATTTAAATGCGACGGGTCAAGGTTTAGTATCCAGTATTTTAATATTAGGAGCTGCATTAGGCTCCATGTTTACTGGGAAGGTTTCGGCCATTTATGGTCGCCACCGGGTTGTGCAATGGATTGCAAGTTTGTTTATCTTAGCAAATCTATTTTGTGCGTTGGCACCGAATGAATTAATTTTCATTCTATTTCGTTTTATTTTGGGCATTGCTGTTGGTGCAGCGTCCGAAATTATTCCGGTTTATTTATCGGAAATTTCACCAATTAATGCACGTGGCATGGTTGTGACACGCAATGATTTCAAAATTGTGTTAGGACAATTTTTTGCTTATGCCGTAAACGCGATTATTGGTGGGATGTTTACTCATGTGTTGTGGATTTGGCGAATCATGTTATTCATGGCGTCATTACCCGCCTGGATTTTATTGTTTGAGGATCGCTCGGTTCCTGAAAGTCCCATTTGGTTGTGGAAAAATGGTTATTTCAAAAAAGCTAAAGCCGTTATGTTGAAATATTTGCAACCTAAAGAAGCTAAGCAAGAAGTTCAGAATCTTCAAACTGATGAGACGGATGTTCAATCACAAAATTGGCGATCAGTCATTTTTTCGGGCAACCTGAAACTAGTTCTAATCGGTATTGGGTTGGCAATCGCTCAACAAATTACTGGTGTAAATGCCATTATGTATTATGGGACATTAATGTTAGAAAAAACAGGATTGACCCGGAGTTCTTCGCTTTATGGTAACATCATTATTGGTTTGGTTTCTGTTTTAAGTGTGGGTGTGAGTGTGCGAATCGTAGGACGCTATAAACGACGTCACTTATTGTTGGCAGGCTTAATTGGTAGTTCAACGATTTTAGCAGCTCTAAGTATTGTCACACGTTTATTAAGGGGACCAGGGCTAGTTATAACTGTATTGGCATTCATTACGTTATTCCTAATTTGCCAACAGGGATTAATCAGTCCATTGACTTGGTTAATTTTGTCGGAACTATTTCCAATTGATATTCGCGATGTTGGTATGAGTCTTTCGACGTTCTTTGTCTGGATGGCTGATTTTGCAGTTAGCTTTGTTTATCCTATTTTGATGAGTGCATTGGGTTTATCCGCAGTTTTTCGAATTTTTGCCGGCTGCGGGATGCTTTGCATCATATTCGTGTACTTAGCTGTTCCAGAAACTAAGAACAAATTATTAATAACAACTAATCAAGTAAGTAAACAAACGGAAAGTATTTAAGCTTTAAAGTAGGAGTGAATTAGTATGAAACCAGTAAAAACAGCAACCAAGGATGTGCCTCAGGGAGATATCCATGGTTATGATGGGATTTTAAAGTATTTCAATAGTGAACCTGTTAAACAAACAAAAAAGGATGTGTACCATTCGATTACGTTTGTGACTACAGGTATCATTGCTTATGATGGTGGACAAACCACCATGTTGCATTTAGGAACTTTATTGAGTCGACAGGGATATGATGTCTACTATTTAAGTTATGTCCCACAATCAAGTCAAGAAATGGCCCAAAACGCAGAATTCAACTATGCAGGATATGAAGGTACATGTTTAGACATGAGTCAATTGGATTTACACAAGTCTGATATCTGGATCGCCACATTATGGGAGTCGGCTTACGTGATCAAAAATAAACCGGGTTATAAAATGTACTTTGTTCAAGACTATGAGCCCTATTTCTATCCTTATGGTGATCGTTATCAGATGGCCAAAAAGAGTTATGAACTGGGTCTTCATATGGTTTCATTGGGACCTTGGTGTGCCAAAAAGATTAAGGAGAATTGTGAAGTCACAAGTCCCATTGATCAAATCAATTTCCCAGTAAATTTGGAACAGTATCCGTATCAATCACGAGATTTTAGTCGTTACCAAAATAAAAGTAGTTTTGATGTTGCAGTGTATACCAAGTGGAGTAGTCCAAGACGCGCACCAATCAACATTCAATTGAGTTTGAAAAACTGTCAGCAAATTTTAGCTAGCCATGACATGAAACTGAATTTGCATTACTTTGGAACTGAAAAGTCGGCAAAATTCATTAATGGTGAAAACTTAGGTAAGCTAACTCAAAAAGAAATGATTGATTTATATCATCGCTGCGATTTCGGTATCGCGCCGTCTATGACGAACTTTTCACTTGTTCCATTTGAAATGATGAGTTGTGGATTACCACTCATTGATTTTAAGGAAGGAACGGGTAAGTATTTCTTACCAGCAGGATCGTATTTACAAACCAGCTTTGACGAAAAATATTTAGCGCAAACATTTTTAAATGCCAGATTAAACAGTTTTGTGATTGAAAAACGAGTTAAAAAAGGTGTTTCTCATTTGCAATCAATTACTTGGAAACAGACGTTAACTGATTTCAAAGCAATCATTGAAAAAATTTCGGTAGCAGTAGCTTAAAATAAAAAAGATTGAAACTATAGGCTTAACGGAAAATTCCGTGTTGCACTATAACTTCAATCTTTTTTTAGATTTATTACTAAAGGTTGAAACTACAAAAAAATATCTCGTTGCCTGATACAAAAGTGTTCATGGCAACAAAATTAGATTAAAAATGTCGTCTTCCAGCAAATTTGGGCTGGAACGTAGTGGGCACGACTTAGAGCCGAAATACACGTCTCTAAGCTCGGCCTTTATCTAAGCGAAACCCGCTAAGATAAATGTCACTACTGAGCCCATTTGCTTCCAGACTAAGTCTAATCTTTGCAATCAGTACACTGACATAACAATTATTATATATTAGTGCTAATGAACATTATTTATAGGCTAAGTCGTTTAACAGCAGTTATTGAAGCGATTTTGATACTTTCAACCTTTAGTTGAGAACTAAAAGCTTCAAAATTATACTTAGTTGTTGGACATAAATCTTTAATTTACTATTTGGTTGTGGCCTCCAAAATTTTAGTTGTAGAAGAAACCTGATTATTCATAACTTTAAATTTCAGCAGTGAAACGGCATCCATGTTGGTGATAATTACCATCATGGGTGTTTGTTTACCAGCAGCTTTGATGGCTTGTAAGTCAACTTGAGCAACCAAATCGCCATGTTTAACACGTTCACCATCGCTCACCTTTACATCAAAAGGTTTACCTTTTAGTTCAACCGTATCAATTCCCATGTGTAAGAGAACTTCCAAACCAGAATCGGTTGTGAAACCGATCGCGTGTTTAGTTGGAAAAACTGTGGTTACTGTACCGTCTACAGGTGAAGTGATGGTTCCCGTTGTGGGTTCAATAGCAAAGCCATCACCTAACATTTTTTGTGAAAAGGTTTGATCATTGACATCTTCAATGTTCATATATTTACCATCCGCTACACTGTAGAATTCGTTCAAAACGGCTGATTTTATCGAAGTATCGGTAGCTTTTGAAGCTGTGTTGGTAGTGAGTGAACCTTCAAGTTCTGAAAGTGGTGTTTTTTCGTTAAATAGTTTGCTTAATGCATCAGCAACAAATTGAACTTCGGTTCCAATGATAATATGAAGATTTATTTTATCTAATTTATTTAAACCAACGGCACCGCTTTTCTTTATAGCAATCTCGTCAATTTTATCGGTGTCCTTTAATTGCAAACGTAAGCGAGTCGTACAATTATCTACGGCGGTCAGATTTTCTGCACCACCTAAGGCGACGTAAATTTTTTTGGCTTGAACGGTGTATTTGTCATCCTTCTCATCAGTCTTGATGCTTGTTGATGCAGTACCACCGTCAGTTTCTGCTAATGGCTCTCTTCCGGGGGTCATTAAGTTGAATTTTTGAATGGCAAAATTAAATCCAAAGTAATAGATGGCTGCCATAACTAATCCTTGGGGAATTAGCATTAAAGGATGATTGGCAATGGGATTTTTCAAACTTAACACGTAATCAATTAGACCAGCACTAAATGAAAAACCAGCAGTCCAGTGCATGAAGGCGGCAAATGCCATTGAAAGTCCCATGAAAAAAGCATGGATCACATATAAAGGCCAAGCAACGAACATAAATGAAAATTCAAGTGGTTCAGTAACACCGGTGAAAAAGGATGCGAAAGCACCAGCCAACATTAAGGAACCAACCTCTTGTTTTCGTTCAGGTCGAGCGTTTCGATAAATGGCATAGGCGCCAGCTGGTAAACCAAACATCATGACAGGGAAGAAACCAGCTTGATACATACCAGTAACTCCCTTAGGACCCTCATGTGCTAAAAATTTACCAATATCATTGATGCCAGCAACATTAAACAGAAAAACGGAGTTCAAAGCTTGATGAAGTCCGGTTGGAATCAGTAAACGGTTGAAAAAGCCGTAAATTCCTGCGCCAAGTGGTCCTAAGCCAACCACAAATTTTCCGAAAAGGACCAAGGCGTTATATAAGGGTGGCCAAACGACGAGTAACACGGCACTGATGATGAGCATAACTAAAGCGGCCAAAATGGGAACTAAACGTTTACCACTAAAGAACGAAAGCGCCATTGGCAACTTCGTTTCGTGGAATCGATTATATAAAGCAGCTGCAATTAAACCTGACATGATGCCGATGAAAACGTTGCTGATTGCGCCAAAGGCAGGATCAACTGAAGCAACCTTAGTTCCAAGCAAGGTTGCGACTGAACTAGATTTTAAAACATTGGTCGGGACTTCAAAGGCGACCAAACCAGCTAAAGCAGCTGAGCCATCTTTATCTTTTGCCATACCAAGAGCGGTACCAACGGCAAAGAGCAATGGTAATTGATTCAAGATGGCATTTCCGCCAGCTTGTAAAAATCGTGCAATAAAACCATTATTTGCTGAAGCCCACCAGAAGCCGACACCAACAAGAAGTGCTGCCGCTGGCAAAACAGCTACGGGTAGCTGAAGTGAACGACCTAACCTTTGAAAATATGTTTTCATTATGAAAACCTCCTGAAAAATAGAATGAAAGTTACAAATAATTTCATTTATTAGTCTAGGTTACAGAAAATGAAAAAGCAAGTGGTCATGTTACATGATCTCATATGTGTGGGCATTTATTTGTGATATCGCGAAATTGGTTTACATGAAAATGGATGATGAATATATCTAAAATATTTTTCAATTTATGATTTGCACTTTTATTCAATTAGGTTTACCGTTAGTTTCATGAATATCGAACAACGAGATCAAAAAATTGCCCAAATATTTAAAGCACTGGCGGAACCTAATCGATTAAAAATTATTCGTGTCCTTTATCAGGCACAAAGAGAAATGACTTGTGGAGAGGTTGGCAAGGAATTAAATATTAGCAAGTCTACTGTGTCTTATCATTTTAAAGCATTACGATTAATAGGTCTGACCAATACTAGAAAAATTGCGCAGGAAAAATATTTATCAATCAATGTTGAAACGTTTCAAACATACTTACCCGGATTTCTAGAAACACTGTAATGCTTTGGTTGTTTTAATATTTTAGTTCGATGCATACCGAACTAATACAAGGAGAAAGTGATACGATGCAGAAACATAGTCGATTTTTAACCATTAGTATGATGTTGGTTGCCGCTAATATGCGTTTACCCATTACGATAATGCCATCATTAATTCAAAGTTTTAAACAAAATTTCAATTTGCCAAATTCTTTGGCGGGTATGTTAACGACCATTCCGTTGCTAACATTTGCTGTGATGTCGCCAATCATCGCCAAATTGGCGCGCCACTTTGGTAATGAGCACGTCATTTATGCTTTCTTAATCATTTTGGCAATCGGAAGCTATTTACGGGTAATTCCAAGTAGTGCTGCTTTATTAGTAGGAACATTATTGGTTGGTGTTGGAATTGATGCTGGAAATGTTTTAATTCCAGCAGTGATTAAAGATAATTTTTTTAGTAAAATTTCGGTAGCTACGAGTGAATATACCTTGTCAATGTTATTTGTTGGTGCGCTGGGAACTGGCATTACTGGCATTTTAATTAAAAAGTATCCATTGGCAATTGTGATGGGTCTTCTTTCTGTTATTAGTCTAATTAATTTAGTTACATGGGTGCCAAACTTAAAATATAATGTGCGTGAAAAAGCAGTGACCACCCCTGCCGAAAATAAGCAATTCTTACATAAAAGTGTTTGGAAGTTACCGCTAGGATGGGTAGCTGCGGCGTTTTTTGGCCTTCAAGCCTTAGTTTATTATTCACTTTTAACTTGGATGCCAAGTCTATTAATTAGCCAGGGCTATTCAAGTGTTCAAGCAAATAATATGGCAACTTTATTGCAACTGGTAGGTTTACCTTTTGCGTATTTGGTACCAACTTTGGCACTAAAGAAACATGGTGTGGCGAGCATGGTGGCAGTTACGTTTGTTGGCTTTGTTGGTGGAACACTGGGGTTGACATTACCCATTCATGCAGTTTTCTGGGCCACTTTGATGAATTTACTGATGGGTTTTGGTGCGGGGGCCTCATTTAATTTAGCGGTGGTGTTCTTTACAACTAAAACGACGAATGGTTTTGAAACGGCCGATCTGTCTGGAATGGCACAATCAGCTGGGTACTTGTTGGCAGCTGTGGGTCCTGTTTTATTCGGTTACCTAAATAATTTGGTTCATTCATGGACAATTGTTTTGTTGGCTGCAGCAATTTTTGCAACATTGTTGGCATTAAGTGGTGTTGTGATGAACCAACACACAAATATCTATGAGTAAAAAGTTTAGTTGTAACAAAATTAATTTAACTGTATACTCACCCGGTTCGAAATGTGTAATAGTGGACGTAATTAAAAACGGCTATTTCTGATTCAAAGGAATAATTTGTAGCTAAAAATAAAAAAATATTTGATTCTTTGTCATAATTCGGTATACTAGTTAAGGAGTCTTTTTGACTTTTTACCAATATAACATGCTTGTTTAGCTCAGTTGGTAGAGCATCGCTCTAGTAAAGCGGAGGTCGCTGGTTCAAGTCCAGTAACAAGCACTGAATGACACTCACCTTGTGGGTGTTTTTTTTTTTTTTGCAAAAAAATGATATTAAAACGAAAATAACTCGAAAAATTAAAATTGACATTATAGAATTGACTTGTTTTTTCTGAAAATAAAAAATTTTATGTTTTTGGAATAGAAAAATTAGGCGAGACAATTTCTGTCTACAAGGCATTTTAATGTTTGATGATTGAATATTGGTCTATACACAATGAGATGATCATCATTTAATTCTCATTGACAACACAAAATTCAGTGATATGATTAAAAACGAGTTAGAGAAATAGTCTGAGATACAGTGATAAGAAGAGTAGCATAATTAGTATGATTATAGAGACCGTGAGTTGGTGAAAACACGGATCAAAACGTTGTGTGAAGATGAACTTGGAGTAAATTAATAGTGAAAGCTGTTAATTCGTTATGAGGTCCGTTAACACCTCAAACTTTTGGTAGCAGAAGTTATTGAGGTGAAGTATGTGAGTACTTCATAAATTAAGGTGGTCACACGAAAATCGTCCTTCAGAAATGAGGGGCGATTTTTTTATTTTGTTAATTTTATTTTTTAGGGGAGATGGTTGTTTTGAAGGGAAAAACAAAGGCAATTATTATTGGTTTAGGATTATTAATTCTGAGTGGCTGTGGTACACAAGCTAAGTCTGATGGTAGCACACAACTGGCTAAAAAACAGGTCTTAAATTGGACAGAAAGCTCTGAATTAGCAACTGCAGATTTATCACAAGCAACAGATACATTGAGTTTTAATACTTTAATGAATACGCAAGAAGGACTTTATCGTTTGAATAGTAAGGGAACGCCTCAGGGTGCATTAGCAACTAAAACTAAAGTTTCTAATGGTGGTAAAACATATACATTCACCTTACGAAAAGGAGCAAAATGGTCTAATGGAGATGCCGTAACGGCACAAGATTTTGTTTATTCATGGCAACGAACCGTTAATCCGAAAACGGCGTCTCAAGATGCTTTTTATTTCTTTCAAGTAAAAAATGCTGAGGCCATTAATAATGGTAAAAAGTCAGTCAACGCTTTAGGAATCAAGGCTAATGGGAAGTACAAACTAACTGTGACTTTAACAAAACCAGTTTCCTACTTCAAAAAGTTACTGGCTTGGCCATTATTCTATCCTCTGAATCAAAAGGTAGTTAATCAATACGGTAAAAGGTTTGGCACGCAAGCAAAATACACAGTTTCTGACGGTCCTTACAAACTAACTAATTGGAATGGTCAAAGTAAAAAATGGACTTTGACTAAAAACAATAACTATTGGGATAAAAAGGCTGTTCATCTAACAAAAATTAACGAGCTTGTTACAGAAAGTACGACTACAAGTTATAACCTGTTTAATTCTAAGCAAACCGATGAAACACTTTTAAGTGGTCAACAAGTCAAGAATAATAAAAATAATGCGAACTTTGTAAAACGGCTATCAACTGCAACTGCTCGCTTAGAGTTAAATCAAAACAAGGTAAAGGCTTTTAAAAACGTAAATGTACGTCGAGCTTTTTCACTAGCTATTAATCGCAAACAATTAACAAATGACGTCTTACAAGACGGTTCTGAACCGCTTAAAGGTTTTGTACCTGCTGGAATGGGTAACAATCCCAAGACTGGTGAATCCTTTGATAGAGAAGCCTATGTGAAATCAGCAGTCAGTTCAAATCTAACTAAAGCAAAACAATTGTTGAAGACGGGGTATCAACAAACTGGAGTTAAAAATATTCACATTACACTTTTAACCTCTGACACGGATAGCAGCAAACAAACGGCTGAATTTCTACAGACGGAATTAGATCGTTTACCAAATGTAAAGGTTGCAATTTCAACAATTCCTTTTGTTCAACTTATTTCTAAACAAAACGAAAAAGAATATGAGGCAACCATTCAGACTTGGCAATCAGTTTTTGCTGATCCAATCAATTTCTTAGATGTTTATGAATCCGGATCTAGCTACAATACGTCAGGATATAAGAGTAAGACATTTGACAAACTCTTAGATGAGTCAGAAAACGACTATGGTAATCAACCTGAGAAACGCTGGGCAAAATTAGTGGCTGCGGAAAAAGTCTTAATGAACGATCAAGGTACCATCCCACTCTATCAAGTTGCTAAATCACAGTTATTGCGCTCAAACGTTAAGAGTGTTGTTTACAATCCTGCGGGCGTACCTTATGACTGGAAAACGGCTTATATTACAAAGTAATAGATGAAAACAATGAGTGAAATTAATCAAGATTATATCGAAAAATTATTTGTAAATTATGCGAAGATAAATACGCGTTCCAACGATCGTAGTCAAACGGTTCCGACGACGCCAGGACAAGTTGAACTAGCCAAACAAGTCGCAGCAGATTTGAAACAACTAGGCGTTGATGAAGTGAAGTTTGATGAAAGCAATGGCTATGTGACAGCGACTTTACCTAGTAACTCAGACAAACCAATCACGGCACTTGGTTTCATTGCACACTTAGATACTGCAGACTTTTCGGCCGATTATGTGAAACCACAAATTCATCCCGATTATGATGGTCAAGACATTGTTTTAAATGAAGCTAAACATATTGTCTTAAAAGTTAGTGAATTTCCAAACCTAAAAAAGTTTGTGGGACAATGTTTGATTACTACTGATGGGACAACTTTGTTGGGAGCCGATGATAAAGCGGGAGTGGCTGCGTTATTTGGCGCACTGGCTTACTTGCTTCAAAACCCAACTGTAGAACATGGCCCGATTCGTGTTGCCTTTGGTCCTGATGAAGAGATTGGCCGCGGTGCTAAACGATTTGATGCTAAGAACTTTGGTACGAATTTCGCGTACACGCTAGATAATGGACAACCCGGGCAGTTGGAATATGAAACTTTTAATGCTTCTGAGGCTTCGATTGAAGTGGAAGGAACGGCAGTCCATCCTGGTGATGCTTATGGGTTGATGGTTAATGCGGTAACCATTGCAAATGAAATTGTTAGTTCATTACCCAAAGATGAAGTTCCTGAAAAAAGTCGCAATCATGATGGTTTTATTTTAGTCAATCACTTCTGCGGAACCGTGGCACATGCCAGTTTAAATCTAATTATTCGCGATTTTGACACACCGCGTTTTCACCAAAAAGAAACGTTGCTTAAGGCAATTGTGAACAAAATTAATGAACGTTTCAAGGAACCGCGTGTTACGTTAAAATTAACGGAGCAGTATCAAAATATTGGTGATGAAATTCGCAAAAATCCTTACATTGTTAATTTAGCGTTAGATGCTTATCGAAGTATTGGTTTGAAACCGGACATTCAACCATTTCGTGGCGGAACGGATGGTAATGCAATTACGGCTAAAGGGATTCCAACGCCAAATTTGTTTAACGGCGGCGATAATTTTCATGGCCCGTATGAGTTTGTGACGACTGAAGCAATGGCTTTAACCGCCAAAACAATTGTGGCAATTGCGCAAGAACATGTCCGTCAATTTGGTCATCATAATAAGCAAAAGTTATAGATAATTAGTCACTTCAACGTAAAAATTGGAGTGACTAATTTTGTCTAAAAGTACTTTTTTACTAGGTGTTAGAATGTTTTGTGTTATTGTAAAAGCGTAAATAAATTAATGGAGATGATGAAATGAGTACCGTTTTGGTGATTAAAGCTCATCCAAAAACTGAAGCTGTTTCAAATGCGCTGACCATTGGCGATCGCTTTATTGAAACTTATCAACAAACGCATCCACAGGATCAAATTTTAGTACATGATTTGTATGCTGAAGGGGTCCCGGAGATTGACAGCAGTAATCTGGATAGTTGGAAAAAGTTAACAAATGGCGTAACTTACCAGGAGCTTTCCAATAATGAACAAATTTTGTTGAGTCGACAGCAACAATTGCAGGAACAATTTATTCAAGCGGACAAGTATGTTTTTATTAGTCCAATGTACAATTTGTTTTTGCCAAACCGATTAAAGATGTATTTGGATTTGGTCATTGTTTCCACTAAAACGTGGGTGGAGGGTGAACATGGCCCAGAAGGCACGTTGCATGACAAAAAGGCTATTCATGTTCAGTCGTCAGGCGGAACTTATCATCACACGAATAATGCTTTTATGGCAACACTTGATATGGGAGATAGTTATTTAAAGACGTTACTTGATCAGGTAGGTATCAAGGATTATCAAGGCATTTATTGTGAGGGTAATTCACATCGCGATGCTGATGATATGGCGGCTAATCGAGAAATAATTGCTAAAGAAGCTGAAAAGGCTGCTAAAGAATTTTAAAGTAAAAAAGTATGATCAAGCCTTTTATTAATTGAAGGTTGATCATACTTTTTAGTTACTAACTAAAGGCTGAAAGTTCAAAATACATCTCGTTGCCTGATATAAATGTGTTCTTGGTAACAAGATTAGATTAAACTACCCGTCCTGCGGCTCACATGGCTTGGTTGGCTTGATGCATATAAAAATTCTTTGTCTGTTAATTTATTCAAGCTGGCAAAATCGTAGCCCTTCCAAGAACGACGGTCAGTAGAAACTTGATCGTTTTCTGTCCAAGAAGTCAGGTACAGTAGCATTAAAGTTAAGTCATCAATTTTTGCCATAACAGTCCTCCAAAAGTTTTAGATTGATTAATCATATATGTTAAATGCAATTATTAATTAGCTTAATTGTATTTTGTTGGTGGATACAATTCAACGTATAATTAAGAAAAATAAAAAGTTTTGAACGGTTTCTTCATTAAGCAAACCTTTGTTTTGGAGCTTTTAGTGTTAAACTAGATATAAATACTAAAACGAAGGGGAGTCGGCTATATGAGTCCTGGACCTGCGCGATCAATAAATGAGGTTATAAGTAGTTAAATTCAAGTAACGTACAAGGAGAAAACACATGATTGAAGCAATAAATCTTAAAGCAGGAATGACATTTGAACAAAACGGTAAATTAATTAAAGTATTGGCTGCAGAACATCATAAGCCAGGTAAGGGTAATACTGTGATGCGGATGAAGTTATACGACCTGCGTTCAGGTTCAACTGTTGAAAAGACAATGCGTCCTGAAGAAAAGGTTGAACAGGCTATTGTTGATACAAAAGATGCTCAATATCTTTATACCCAAGGCGATGTTGCTGTATTTATGGATATGGAAACCTATGAGCAATATGAAATTCCAACAGCTACTATTCAAAATGAAATGAAGTATATGTTGGAAAATATGAATGTTAAAATCGATTACTTTAATTCAGAAGTGATCGGGATAACATTGCCAAATACCGTACAGTTAAAAGTCGCTCAAACTGAACCATCAATTAAGGGCGCAACTGTTGCAGGATCTGGTAAATCAGCAACCATGGAAACTGGTTTGGTTGTCACTGTACCAGATTTCATTAAGGAAGGCGAAGTTCTCGATATCAATACTCAAAAGGGCACATATCAAAGCCGAGCTTCAAAATATAACGACGAAAATTAATAGTTGCCAGAGGATGATTTCGATGAGAAATCATCCTTTTTTAATTGTATAATGAAAATGTATCCGATTTCATAAATTAAAATATAAAGACAGAAGTGATTGAAAATGAGTAACATTGGATTGATTGATATTGGCGGAACCACAATCAAATTTGCAGTTTGGGATGGGCAACGTTTAGTGGGTCACAATTTTCGAAAAACGCCAAAGACATTATCTGAATTTTATGAGATTTTAACAGCTGAAGTTACAAAAATGAAAACCCAATTTGAAATTTCAGGAGTTGGCATCAGTTCTCCTGGTGCAGTAAATAAAAAAACGGGTGTGATCGAAGGCGCAAGTGCCTTACCGTACATTCATAATTTTAAGATTCAACCTGAACTGGAAAAAAGATTTGATTTGAAGATTAGCATGGAAAACGATGCCAATTGTGCTGCCCTGGCCGAGCTGGTAGATGGTGCCGGCGTGGGTGCAGACAGTTTGTTATTTTTGGTGATTGGTACTGGAGTCGGCGGTTCTGTTATTATTAATCATAAAATTTGGCATGGTGCTCATTTATTTGGTGGCGAGTTTGGATTCACTTTATCTGATGACAAACATATTTTAAGTGAGTTGGGAACCTCGGTGAGAGTTGCCGAAAGATATAATAAAAAAACAAATGCGCAAAAAACTGGTAAAGAAGTGTTTGATCTAGCTAAGTCTGGGGATGCTATTGCTCAAGCTGAAGTGAACAAAATGTATTGGGCACTTGCAAAAGGAATCTATAATTTACAGTACAGTTTTGATCCTGAAAAAATTGTCATTGGTGGTGCAGTTTCAAACAACCCTGATTTAATTCCAAATATTGAACAAAATATTGAAGAAATCAGAAAACAAGTTAAAATTGCTTCAATTAAACCAGATGTAGTGGCTTGCAAGTATACGGACATGGCGAATTTAAGAGGGGCCGTTGTGGACTTTCAACAAACATATGGGGAGCTATGAAGCTTTGAAGTGATATTTGGATAATAGAATGAAACAAAAAGGATGGCAATCAGTGATTTGCCATCCTTTTATATCGGAATTTTAAATTATTAACAAATCTTGCCACCCAATTCAGACATTTCAGCCTTCATAGCTTGTTTGTCTTTAGTAGGTGCTTGATAGGTATCTACAGTAACAGCTCCGTCAAGAACACCGCTATCATCAGTTAACCGTAACGAAGCGTTCTTATAATCAAGTGCTAAGCCATTACCAAGAAATGTGGTTTCTGGTTCAGCGGTCGTCATTGTAAACCCGGCGTTATTTTCTAATGTGACAGAATATTCTGGATCTTCCTGATCAGCCACAACTAATTGAAATTTATTTCCAATTGCACATGAGCCACCAAGTTTTGAAAATTTACTGGAACCATCATCCAATGCTAAAAATACGTGTTTACCAGCTGAAATTTTGCTTGCCAAGTAAGTTTCCGCTTGATCTTTAATATTAATTTTCATTAGATTTCACCATCTTTCAAAGTTTTGTTTTCTTAGTTACAGTAAGTATAATACGAGCTTACTATAAATAAGTAAAGCAGACTGCTCAAATTTTATTTTAAAAAAATTGTTGTTTTAATCTTGGTTTAAGGTTGAGACTTTATTATAAATATATTCATTAAGAAAGAGCATTTCAAGATGAAGATGAGATTTTTCATATGTTCAACTCCCCTGTGAATATTAACTTACATCAAAAGCTATTCAATTAGCTTAGAGACCGAATCATACCGCGAATGTGATTCGGTTTTTTTGTGTCTGTTTTAAGCCAATTAATTACTAATTGCATATAAAAAATCATCCTAGTTATTTTGCTTTTTATTTTGATAATAGGCAATAAGTGAGTCCCAAATAACAAAAAGTATGCCGCCGATAATCAACCACCGTGATGTAGGGTTAAGGATCAGCCGCTGCCAAAGTGATCGCTTGTAAACTTGAATTTTTAAGGTTTGGATACCAGCAACTGGCATGACTACTGTTGTGGGTTGATCACTTTTCATGCGATAGCCAAGCGGGGCAGCTAGTTTAAAATCAGCTCCGGTTTTAACTTGAACGAAAACCTGTTTAACTAATTTTTGTTTTTGTAAATAGTTGATGGTGACGCCTTGTAAACTAGGTTTTACCCAGATAGTTATCTTTGAAGTGGTTCGATTGGTAAATCTGTATGAATTAGGAGCTCCCTTCTCCGTTGTATAACCGGCAATTGAGGCTTTGCTGATATTAATTGTTTGGCCAGCCTTGCCGCTAATTGATTCAGTACCAACAATCTTATTGTTCTTTTTAATACGATAAATTAATTTTGCATGAGTTTGTTTTGCAGCTCGTTTTACTTTAATTGTGATGGTTTGATTAGCAGCAGTTGTGAAAGTATAGCTTTGTGGATTTTTAGCAAGAGTAGTGTAACCATTCACTGAGGCATGACTGATGTCAAAAGTACTTCCCACATAACCACTAATCGGTTCGGTTCCAACTTGTTTGCCCGTTTCATCAATATAACGTAGATAGGCTGTCTTCATAGTGGTTGCTGCATGCACAGGTACGGCATGCCCAATCTTTAAAACTTGACTGTGAAAACGAGTTAACCATTGATAAGTTTTCCAAGTTATACTTTGTCGATTAATCTTGACTTTAGCTGGTGTAATTGTGTTGTCAACGGTAATCGACTTTAGACCGTAATAACGTGCCATCCAAACGTTAAACCACTGTTTGTTAGGATTTCCAGGGCTGACATAAGTTGAAGAGAGATACATATTGTGATCGTCAGTAACCGGTGGCATACCCGGAACTTTAGCGTGCATAATGCCATGTTTGTGATTATAGCGGGCAATTGTATCGCCGGCCTTCCAGTAGGTAAACGAAGTATAATTAGATTTCACAGCGTTGTCATAAATTGGAATACTGATAAAGCCGATAATTATAGTTGCAATAATTGGTAGTAAACGTGGTAACCAAAATGACTGTCTCAGTTTGGCGTGATCGGACAATAAATTTAAAAGCGCAATAATAAAGTAAATATTGGGACCAAAAAATACACGACTTAGAATCTGAGGTGAGACGATCAACGCCACGATTCCTAAAAAACCGCCAATTCCATAAAGGACACCAGCTAGGTAATTTCGTTGATCGTGCCAGTTAAGGGTGTGATCATAAGCATGATGTTGCCCATACAGATAAACGGCTAATAGAACCAGAATTAAAATTAAAGTTCCAGAATATTTAAAGGTGTCAGTAATTAAACTAGCAATATCATATTGATCTCCGCGAACAGCGACTTGATTTAATCCGGAGATGACCAAAATACTAAAACTTTCTGCCCCTGCAATACCACCAGCCCATTTCCAGGCAAGTTGACTATTTTTCCAATCGAAAACAGTAAAGGCAAAGGCGACAAACAACGTCAGTGGGGCCGTGTTTTCGTTAGTTCCACCAGCCAAAAAGCCAAGAACCAGCATACCAATAAACATCAGGCGCGGATGCTTGGCGTGATAATTGAAACGATAAGGTAGTAGAAAAGTTAAATAAACTAAAGCGACCCACAGATAATTGAAGCCACCTGATAGCCACAAGATTGAGGTGCCAAAATCCGGTAAACATACCCACATTAAAGCAAAAGTCAAAGCTAGGTAACTGACGCGAAAATTTTTGAATTTTCCAAAGACATGAACGTTAATTAACAGGCCAACCAGTATATAGACGATGCTGTTAGCAATGTTATAAACAGACTTTGGAAACTGCATAAATAATTGCACACCAGTATGAGCAACAAAACGGCCATTATTAATTCGTGTGTGAATTTGAATTGATTGAATTAGGTCTAAGAGGTTATGAATACCACGCAGATGTTTGGTGGGCCATTCACCTTGAAAAAAGAAATGATACAAATAATCATCAGCCGAGTAACCGGTATAGTCATCCAGTTGTTTAAATAGGATGTAGACAAAAAAGATAATTAGACTAAAGCCAAGAATTCGTCCCCAAAATAGCCATTTTTTATTCATGATAAACTTCACCTACTCAGCTCATTAGCCGAATTTAATATTTCATTCAATTGTAGCATATAGGAATACGGTCAGATAAATAGATTAAATCTAAAGGTTGAAAGCACAAAAATGTATCTAATTGCCTGACACAAAAATGTTTATAGTAACAAAATTAGATTTAAATGCCGTCTTCCAGCAAATTTGGGCTGGAACGGGGTGCGAGCCGCAGGACGGCAGTTAAACTATTTTTTGGAGTCTAAGTCGTTTAACAGCAGTTATTGAAGTGATTTTGATACTTTCAACCTTTAGATTACATAAAATATAGTTTTGGGCCCTTAAATATTTTTTGAAAAAAGTTTTGCTTTTTAATCTTGATTTAAAGTTTGGCAATTAAGATGAATTTATTCATTAAGAAAGAAGTGATTTTTTCAAAACCTTCCAAGTTTTGGAAGAAGATGGATATTTTCCATATGTTCAACTCCCCTGTAAAAATTAACTTACATCATTGAAAGCTATCTAATTAGCTTAAAGATCGAATCATACCGCGAATGTGATTCGATCTTTTTCTTTGGTTCTAAAAAAGAATTTAAATTATTTTGTCTTTTAATCTTGATTTAAAGTTTAGGTTTTAAGATGAATTTATTCATTAAGAAAGAAGTGATTTTTTTCTAACCTTCCCAAGTTGGAAGAAGATGGATATTTTCCATATGTTCAACTCCCCTGTAAAAATTAACTTACATCATTGAAAGCTATCTAATTAGCTCAAAGATCAAATCATACCGCGAATGTGATTTGATCTTTTTTTTGATTATTTTTTGCCGAGCAAAAAATATTTCTTCCTATGAGAATCCTTAATCTTCGTTTAACCTAATTTGCGTAAGATAGAATTATCAATTCAAGGAGATGAAAGAATGAATTATTTAAAACGTTCAATGCTTTATTTGACCCATAAAAAAGGTCAAAGCTTGTTATTATTGTTGATTATGTCAGCAATTTTGGTTTTTGTATTATCAGGAATTATTATTCAAAATGCTGCAGTTTCTGCGACAAACAGTGTGACAAAATCGGCAGGAACCACAATTAGTGTTTCCGCTAATCGAAATAAAATGTTTTCAAAAATGCGTTCAAGTTCATCGAAGTCTAAAACGAAGACGATCACAACGCCTACGGTTTCCAATACAAAGATTAAAGAGGCAGGTAGTTTAAGCACAGTTGCTTACTATAATATTACGAACACAGCCTCAGTTAACGCAAGTTCATTTGATACCGTTTCAACGTCAACTGGTTCACAAGGCGGCGGTATGATGAAAGGTGGCTCTGGTGCCTCAACCGGAAACATTACAATTGATGGTGTTTCAAGCACAAAGTTGACTTCATCATTCATCTCTAAAGAAGACAAAATTGTTTCGGGACGTAATATTACGTCAAGTGATGCCAATACTAAGAATGTCGTAATTGAAAAAGAATTGGCAAGCTCTAACAGTATTAAAGTTGGCGATACAATCACAGTTAAAATGACGACTTCGGGTAAAAAGAAGATCAAGTTAAAAGTTGTTGGTATTTATAAAGCTAAGTCAACAAGTTTTAGTGGTATGCCTGGAAGTGATCCAAGTAACACGATTTATACCAGTTATACGTTACCAGCAACAATTACGGGTACAGAGGGCAAGTCAAGTACAGTAACCTATACACTCTCAAATTCAGCTAAAGAAAAAACAACAACTAAAAAAATTAAGAGCATTATTAACAGCAGTTCATTTAGCGTAAGTTCAAACGATGAAAGTTATCAACAATTATTACAACCAATGAAGAATGTTCAGTCGTTTGCAAAGAAAATTGTCTGGTTGGTAGCAATTGCTGGAACCATCATTTTGGGATTGATCATTATTCTGTCAGTCCGCACACGACAAAGAGAAATTGGTGTTTTAGTTTCACTAGGTGAATCAAAACTGAGAATTATTGGGCAGCTTTTCTCTGAACTGTTTGTCATTTTGATTGGTGCAATGGTTATTGCGCTTCTCCTAGGAAACTTTGTAGGTAATAAGGTAGGAAATCAATTATTAGCCCAACAGGAAACAACGTCAGTGTCATCGACATCAGGAGCCAACGGTGGACCTGGTGGTGGCGGTGGTGCACCTGGATCCAGTCAAAACGGTGGTGGTATGCGTGGTAGCGCAATGACATCAAAAACCACAACGAGTGCGGCAAATAAAAAAGCATTGAAGACGTTGAACACAAGTATTAGTCCAAGTTCGGTAATTAAATTGGGTGGTATGGGCTTAGTTATTATTGCTCTAACTGTTTGCGTTGCTGCCATTAGTATTTTGAGGTTGAGACCGAAGGATATCCTAATAGGTGAATAAACACTAAAGGTCAAATAAACAAGGAGTTGAGTGAATGTTAACAGTAAAAAATCTAACCCATTGGTATGGACAAGCAGACAAACCGCTTTATGAAAATGTGGATTTGAGCTTTGATTCAGATAAAGTTTATACGATTGTTGGGGCCTCAGGATCTGGAAAAACAACTTTCTTATCTTTTATAGCAGGTTTGGACAAACCACAAAAAGGT
This sequence comes from Pediococcus ethanolidurans, assembly GCF_964062635.1. Lineage (NCBI taxonomy): Bacteria > Bacillati > Bacillota > Bacilli > Lactobacillales > Lactobacillaceae > Pediococcus > Pediococcus ethanolidurans. Next base: position 402,186 of record NZ_OZ061250.1, on the reverse strand, counting down.
GATATTTTCTTAGATGGTAAAAACATTAAAAAAATCGGGGCAACAAATTATCGTAAACATAAAGTAGCTATTGTGTTCCAACAATATAATTTGTTGACTTATATGTCAGCTTTAGATAATATTTTGACAGCTTTATCAGTAACTGATTCCGGACACAAAGGTGAAAAACAATATGTGCTGGATTCTCTGAAAAGTGTTGGAATTGAGGAAGCTGATGCTAAAAAGAATGTGCAAAAGCTCTCAGGGGGACAACAACAACGGGTGGCCATTATCCGTGCGATGTTAGTGGATGCAAACATTGTAATTGCTGATGAACCCACTGGAAATTTAGATGGTGAGAATTCTGCGATGATTATCAAACTGTTTCAAGATTTGGCACATGAGCACCACAAAACCGTTATTATCGTAACCCATGACCCTAAAATTGCGGATCAAGGTGATGTCAAAATTAGTTTAGAAGATCGAGAATTTGTTGTTGCGTAATACCAAAAAGTTGAAAATGGGGTTAGGACAATATTATTCTTTGTCTTAACCTCATTTTATAGGTTAAAATGGTAATGAAATAAAAAAAGAAATTAGGGATGCAGGATGACAAACATTGTAAAAATTTTATTAATTGAAGATGATCATCAGCTTTCAGACAGTGTACGTGACTTTTTGGTTGATATTGGTTCAGTCAAGCAGGCGTTTGATGGTGAAGAGGGCGAATACTTGGCAACTGAGGAGCCCTATGATCTGTTCATTGTTGATCTGATGTTGCCGTTAATGAATGGCCTAGAAATTATCAAGAATATTCGTAAGGAAAAGATCGAAACGCCAGTGTTGGTTTTGACAGCCAAGGATAGTTTGGAAGATAAAATTACTGGTTTTGACACTGGAGCTGATGATTATTTGACGAAGCCGTTTCATCGTGAGGAATTGATTGTGCGTGTTAAGGCATTGCTCAAACGAAGTGGCGTGTATCAAGACGATAAGCGCTTGATGGTTGATGATAAGATGTGGCTAAATACGGAAAATCGGCAGGTTACGGTTGATGGAGAGCCACTTAAATTGGTAGGTAAAGAATATGAAATTTTGGCCTATTTAGCGCAGAATAAAAATATTATTGTGTCGCGTGAACAGATTTTTGATCGCATTTGGGGAATGGACTCCGATACAACGATCAACGTGGTGAACATTTATATTAGTAATCTTCGACGTAAACTAGAAAAGGCAGGTCGTCCCAAATTGATTCAAACTTTACGTAATGTAGGGTTTCTTTTGGAAGTGAATTAATGGATAAAATTGTAAATCGAAAGCAACAAATTAAGTTATTTCTCCTTGAGTTTTTCAGTTTTTTAATTGTGTTTTCAATTTTGGGAACGATCCTTTTTGTATTTTATCAGCGCAACACGTATACGAGTATTGATAATACGTTGAGTCGACGGGCAACCATGTCAGCGAATAGCACAAACATGATGGGGCCGCCTGATTTTCAAACAATCACAATTTATTATAATGCTAAAGGAAAAATTGTTAATTCTCAAAATTTAAGTAATATGTCGAGTACGGTCGCTAAAATTAAAGTTAATAAATCAGAATTAAATAAGATCTATAACATTGAACTTGGCAGCGTAACTATGCGTGGTGTTTATTTGAAGGTAAACTCGCAAATGATGGTAAACCGTCAGGGTAAGACGTTGAAAAAGAGTCAACAGCCTAAATATGCACTGGTTTTAAAAAATATTACACCAGAAATTCAAAGTATTAACCGATTTAAAAATCTCTTGCTGGCATCTTTGATCGTGTTTGGTTTGATTGTGTTTATCATTAGTTATATTATTTCACGAATCAATATGAAGCCGGTTTTAAAAGCGTGGAAACAGCAAGAGGAATTTGTGGATAGTGCGGCACATGAGATTCGTACGCCGCTAACTATTATTCAAAATAAGCTAGAAGGTTTGATGACAAAACCGAATGATACGATTAAGAATCAGGTTGGGGCCATTATTATGTCGTTGTCGGAGATTCGTCGATTAAACGGATTGACGAGCGACATGCTGACACTGGCGCGTGCCAATTCTAATGTTATTACGTTGGATAAGGCACCGGTAGACTTTTCAAGTTTTATGAGTGAGATTTTGGAACCGTATAAAGATTTGATTAAGAGCGAAGACAAAAAACTGGTAACAGCCATTGATGTGAATAAGCCAGTTTTGGTGGATGCAAAACGGGTGCATCAGTTAATTGTTATTTTGTTGGATAATGCAATTAAGTACACGCCTAAAGGGGCAACGATTACGGTAAATAGCAATATTGAGAATCGAAATCTAAAAATTCAGATTTGCGATACGGGAATTGGAATTAGAGATAAGAATAAGAAGTCGGTTTTCAAGCGATTTTATCGAGAAGAGAAGTCGGGTAATAAGCAGACAGGTGGTAACGGATTGGGATTGTCGATTGCGGAGTGGATTGTTCGTGCGCATAAGGGAAAGATTAAGGTGACGGATAATCCAGGTGGTGGAACAATCTTTACGGTGTTGTTGCCGGTGGCGAAATAAAGAAAGAGTGCTACACAAGGCGAATAGCTTTTGAGCATTAGCCTAGATAACTGAATGATTCGGGTTAGGAATCGTTTAGTTATCGTAGCTAAGCGGAAAAAGCTGCCTTGTGTAGCACGTTTCAACTATAAAAAATTAACAAGAAGACCCAATGATTCGATTTTTGAATCGTTGAGTCTTTTGTGTTAGTTACGGAAGATCATTAGCGAGACTCACCAATAATCAATGATGTTTTATACAATGATCATTTTTTTGGCAATAGCTTACAACGATTTTTTGTTATTATAACTATAACTTCATCCTTAATTTAAGGAATAGTCAAACATAATTCATATTTTTAATTTAAAGTATACCTTATCTTAACGATAAGAATTATACAGGAGGCTAACAATGAAAGATGAAGAATGTCGCTATCAAAGATTTGAAGTTTTGTGTGATCACTGCCCGATGATAAAAAATGGCTTTAACGGAAGAGCCATTAAAGAATATGAAAATACTTATTTAATTGAATTAGATATGGATACTGTTTGCAATGAAGATCGCAAAAGTTTGATGCACATAACAGATTTTAATGGCCGGGTTGTTATTGCCAAAAAGTATATTCAAGCCGTCAAAAATGCGATTGCACAATAACTAATCTAATTTTTAGGGAAAAACGCTTGCTTTGTTTTGTAAGCGTTTTTTTGATATGATTAAATTAATATAGAAAAGCATAGGAGCATATTTATGACAAAAAGATTAATAGCAGTTGATATGGATGGCACTTTTTTAAATAGTCATCAGGATTTCGATCGAAAGTACTTTTTAAAATTATATCCAGAAATGCGGGCTAAAGATGTTACTTTCGTAGTGGCAAGTGGAAATCAGGATTCTCAACTGCGTGCATTTTTCCCGCATACGGCAGACTCAATTTGGTTTTTTTCGGACAATGGGGCTTTAGTTAAGCAACCTGATGAAACGGTGATGTACTCTGCCAAAATGGATCCGGAAGTATATCACCATGCGATTACGTATCTGAACAGTTTGGACGAGGTTTATCCGGTTGTGAGTGCCGTGAAAAGTGCCTATGTACTGAATTCTGCACCGAAATCATTTTCAGAGATGACAGCTAGATACTACTATAAGCTACAAGGCGTTTCGGACTGGGATGCAATTGATGATACAGTTTTAAAAATTGGTATGTCGTGTCCAGATAATCAAACAGAAAAGATTTTGACGCTACTCGCCAACGAATTAGCTGGTGAGTTATTGCCGGTATCATCTGGTCATGGGGATATTGATTTAATTATTCCGCATACCCATAAGGCTAATGCGATTAAACGAGTGGCCAATTATCTTAATATTCCAATGATAGATGTCGTAACTTTTGGTGATGGTGGAAATGATGTTGAAATGTTAAAAGAAGCAGGCCAAGGATTTGCAATGGCAAATGCTCCTCAAGCAATTAAAAAAATTGCTGACAATGTAGCGCCAGATCATGATCAGAATGGCGTTCTTATCACAATTGATCAGTTATTAAACAGTGGTAAAGGAAGAGAGTGGGAAAAAGGTGTTTGGACTTCGAACACAGCCTTTTTCCCCAATTTCAACTATAAAGTTCGAATACAAAAAAAGAGACTGGGAGTTTTCCAGTCTCTTTTTAATACTTTGAACGATGATATCTGATTCGAAAGAGAGTTCCAATGACAAACGTCACTAGCATAACTAAATAGGTAATCATTTTATACGTGGGTAACTGATCACGAAATTCTAACAGATATTTATTTTGAAAGGCATTTTGATATTCATTAGTTAATTTTGTTTCGATTGAAGCACCAATAGAAGAATTGATTACCAAGGTAGAAACACCATCATTGACGAGTTGTTGTTTGACACTGTTCTGAAAACGAGTTGGATTAACTTTAATTGGTTTATTATCGTACGCTTGACCAACGGCAGTTTTGAGATCCGGTTTGATGGTAGCAGCCGTAATCTGAATGGTATAACCATTGTACTGAGGAACCTTTTCATTAACAACTTCTACAATTTGTTCGACTACGGGATCGCTCGTGGCAACAATTTGACCGAAACTTTTATTGAAGACTGTAAATAAACAGATTGTAGCCAGCACAAAGATAAAGTACATAAACGTTGAGAATGCGCGTGAACCATACTTAGGCTTGGCTACGTGTAAGTGCTGTTCTCTGATGATCAAAACCTCCCTTGGAAACCTTACTAAGTTCTTCCAAGATAAGCTTTAAATGTACGTTTGTCAATTTGACATGAGCTGATAGGGTTCTTCTTCAGGATTAAATGTGGTCGCTAGCCACGCTAAAGATGAATCCTTGACTAAATTTTCGTAACCAACGCGCGCAATTTGATCATTCATATCTTGCAGACTTTGAACACTACCGAATTTTTTGAGATTCATTGGGTCATTTACGACAGTGTGATCAAAAATAGAAGATGATAGTAAAATAGCTGCCGGTAACGGTGTAGGTGTATCAAAATAATACTGGGTGTCTGGGAATTCTAAAATAGTTATGGTGTTGTTAGAAACTCGTCCTGGATAATAAACAGCGAAGCCACGCATGATGAGCACTGTCAGTGACCGTAACTGGTTAATCGGATAACTTTTGTATAAATTATCTTCAATTATGATATCAATTTTGTCTTTGTCATACGCAACAGTGGTTTTTGATCGCATTTTTGGTCGTGAAAATCGTTTTTTTAATAAACTTTTGCCACCCCGTGGATACTCTATGCCGTCAATTTTGATATGACACCAAGATAGGAATGGGTCGACACCATCTTTTTGGGGTTTAAAAGTAATTTGAGATTTTAAAACATCGGCATTAATTTCCATAAAAATCTACCTCCCCTAAGAAATAAAATTAAATATGAAACCGCTTTATTGATATCATTCTGATATCGTAACACCGATTGCTTAAAATAACAACTTAATTGATCTTTATTTTGTCTACTTTTACAAAGTTATGGGATTATCAAAAATGTCGAGATTTTTAAGCCCGCCAAACCGGTCATACCAAGGAGTAGCGTAATTATCAAGAATTTCACTTAAACTCGTTAAGTTTGATTTTCCTGTGGTTTCAAGCCATTGCTGCAGACCCTTTTCACCATTCTTTGTATAAACGGAAATACTGTCCTGTAATGCGGTGTAGTCTGTCATAACGCCCGCAAACTTTGCACCTGATTTACCGGCAAATTTAACTGCTACTTGAAAAGATTCAAGGGTGTTATGGCCGCTTTGATAAATAAACGGTCGTGTAGTAGTATCGCTGGCTTCTTTAAGTAATTTTGCAGCCTGCCGTTGAGAATAAACCGCAGTTGCTGTTTCACCTGTGAAGCCTTCAACAAACGCAAAATTTAGTGGAGTTTCAATTTGAAGAATGTCAATATGATATCGTTCTTTTGTTAACTCCTTGATGGTATCAATTACCAGAGTAGGTTGAAGCTTGGCAAATTCAGCAGTTGCCTTGTCAGAAACTTGATCATCGTAAACGATTGGTTCCACAAAAAGAGGGAGGTCGGATGCTAAGGCCTCGGCACCTACACGTTCTAACCAAGCTAGCTTTTCGTCATTAGTCTGTTCATCCGCATGGGGATTATAGTTAACACGCACTTTAACACCATTTGTTTTGGTGTGAACTAAGCGATTTAAGGATAAATGGTCAGACGTTTTCGCGGACAAATCATAAACGGTAATTAAACCAGTGTCTTTAGATTTAGCTTGTTTTGCTTTGGTTCCAAAGGCAGAATCCAGCAGAATTCCCGAAACATCAGGCGATAAGTACTCAGATAAAATTTGTTTAAACTCAATGCATTGATCAATGTCAAATTTGTTTTTAGCATTTATTTGAGCGGCTTGCATACTTTTTTGAAAAGTAGTTTGTCCGCCCAAGCCTAAAATATTTAAAGTACCTTCATCATCAGCTAACTTTTGTAAGTTTTCAAATTTACCACGTGATAATTTAGTTTTCATAAAATTAATCTCCTTTTTATTAAATGGACTAGATAAACCGTATCACACCCGTTGCAAAGTTTAAATTAATTCGTCAGTTACGTTTGGTAAAATAAGATATTCTCAAAAATTCGACTTTAAATAATGATATAATAGTGAAAATATTTGATGAGGTGAGTCTATGACACATGCGACTGAAATTAATACTTATTGGCAAACATTTGTCAAAGAACACAAATTACATCATGCAACTTACGAAGCGTGGGCGTTTGGCAACACGGTTAGTATGGCAAATGAACTTGCAGATCTTACTTTTAGAGGAATAAAAACAGCCACAACTTCTGCATGTGATTTATATGAAGAAGATGAGGCTTATCCCCAGGTGGGTGAATATAATATGATTCTGGATGGTAGCGGTCATCCAGTTTGTATCACGCAAACGGTTGTTGTGGAAGTTATCCCATATAAAAATATGACTGCTGAGCATGCTTACCATGAAGGTGAAGGCGATCAGACGTTGACGTATTGGCGTCGTGTGCATGAACCGTTCTTTAAACAAGAATACGCAGAAGCAGGCAAAACTTTTACGGAAAATATGAATTGTCTTTGCGAAGTTTTTAAAGTAGTCGGTTAATTTTGTTTAACCCGAGCTTCAAGTGCAAGTAATTCGCGTTTTAGGGGCAGACCACCATGGTAACCGCCAATAGAGCCATCTTTACGCAACACACGGTGACAGGGAACTACAATTTGGTTGGGATTTCTACCAACTGCATTGGCAACAGCACGGATAGCAGTTGGACGATGAATTTTTTCGGCCAAGGCACTGTACGTCGTTGTTTCACCATAAGGGATGGTTTGAAGTGCTTGCCAAACCGCCTTTTGAAACGGGGTACCATTAAGTTCTACTGGTAAAGGAAAAGTCTTAGTTTCACCTGTTAATAATTTTTTTAAAGCTAGCGCATAATCATGAGTTTTAGTGGTATCTTTTAATTCTTTGACATGAGGAAAATAATGATGCAATTCATCTTCACTGGTTACATTGGAGCTGACAAAAGCTAGCCCATGTTCACCAACTGCAAGTAGGTAAGTGTAAGTACCAACAGTGACATGATCGATATAGAATGTTTTCATAAGTGACCTCCAGATTGTGATTTTGCTTAAATTATAACAAATAAAAAGTTCGAAATTTGGCTTTTTCATTTTGATTTTAATGAGGAAAAGATAATGACAACTTTTCAAAGACCAACTAATGCACAATGACAGGCAATTATTCATAATGATAGTAGCGCGGATAGTCATTTCTTTTATGCTGTTCACGAAAATTGTATGTAAACCAGCGTGTTCGTCACGAACGCCACTGAGAAAAAACGTTTTTATCTTTGAAAATTTAAGTGAAGCTGAAAAGGCAGGGTTTCATGCATGCAAACGATGTCAGCCTGGTGGTCATGTGGTGAGTAACGCTGAATGGGTAACGTTGAGCCAACGCTATCTTCAAATTAATTATCAAAAGCAGCTGACACTTGAGGATATAGCTAACGAAATGCACGTTGGAAAAACTTATTTTGAACATGTTTTTCGAGTTGAAACTGGTAGTTCAGTTATGCAGTATCTTAATCAAATTCGGTTAAACCACGGAAAACAGTTATTACGGGAAAGTACCATGAAAATAAAACCAATTGCATTAAGAAGCGGATTTAAAAGTGCAAATTATTTTAGTCGCGCTTTTAAAAAATATTTTGAAATGACGCCAAGTGAATATAGAAAAAGTAAAATGAAAATAAGGGATGAAATTGTGTGAATGAAAAACTAGATTTTGACACAGGAATCATGCGTTGCCAACTGTGTTTGGCTATATAGGAATAGGCCTTGCGTTTGGCATTGTAGGTAAAACTAGTGGATTGAGCGTATTAGAAATTCTACTAATGTCGTTAATTACATATGCCGGTTCGGCCCAATTTATTATGGTAAGTTTATTATTAGTTGGCAGTTCCATTCCGTTTGTAATGTTGTCGGTATTTTTGGTTAATGCGCGGTTTATTTTAATGAGTACAACGGTAGCTCAGTACTTTCGTCAAGATTCCATTTTGCAAAATATTGGTATTGGGACATTACTGACAGACGAAACCTTTGCTTTGAGTATGAACAAACTTAATTTTACGAATCATCGTTTAGCTCCAAGTTGGTTTCATGGTGCTAATTTTGTTGCTTACTTAACTTGGGCGCTAGCAACCGCAGCCGGTGGCATTCTGGGTAACCTGGTTGGTGATCCTAAGGCGTTTGGACTTGACTTTGCACTTGTTGCCATGTTTATTGGTTTGCTTTATTTACAAATGATCACTGATCGCAGCAAAGCATTTGGTTTTCAGGTGACGATGGTCGGAATAGTTTGCGTTTTAATGTATGTACTGACAATTTTCTTTTCCGATAATGTTGCATTGATTGCAACGACGTTAATCGGTTGTTTCTTAGGAATGGCGGTGGAACAATGGCACTCACGATGAAAGTTTTATGGGCAATTATTGGTTGCGGGCTAGTTACGTGGCTGTCACGAGTAATTCCTTTTGTACTAGTTAAGAACTTTGATCTACCTAATTGGTTGATTCGATATTTAAGCTTTGTTCCGCTGGTTATCATGACGGCACTTATTATGGAAAACATCTTTACGCATCATGCAGGTTCTTTACCATCTGTAAACATGGATAATCTTTTAGCAACCGTTCCAACATTTTTGGCAGCAATCATATCCAAAAGTTTAATTGTTATTGTGGTGGTCGGAATTATCTGTATGGCATTAATTCGACTGGCTTTTTAAAAAGATGCTTGACTTCCAAAATCAACTCCCTTAATATGTAACTAACATTAAAAGCATTGAGACGATCGAAGTAACAGATTATTCAACATTTCAGAGATCTGGTGGGACTGCGAACCAGAATGTGGTAATTGTAAATTACAATTGTTGAGCTTCTAATCCTAAATTAGCGATTCATCACGTTATCGATGTTGAGTGATTGCAGATGATGCAATAACTTGGGTGGTAACGCGGAAAAATTCGTCCCTAGAGTCTTTATTGACTTTAGGGATTTTTTTATACCAAAAAAGAGGAGGAAAATATTATGAATATTATTGATGAATTAAAATGGCGTGGTGCAGTTAATCAATCTACAGACGAAGAAGGTTTGCGGGAGTTAACTAACAAAAAGCAGATTGGTTTATACTGTGGTGTTGATCCAACTGGAGACAGTTTACACATTGGGCATTTGATTCCCTTTATGATGCTAATGAGATTCCAGTTGCAGGGACATCATCCGGTTATCGTTATTGGTGGGGGAACTGGTGCAATTGGTGATCCATCAGGTAAAAATTCGGAACGTGTTTTGCAGTCCATGGATCAAGTTAAACATAATGAAGATGCTTTATCTGCTCAAATGATTAAATTGTTTGGAACAGACAATTTTACCATTGTAAATAACTATGATTGGCTATCAAAATTATCATTATTAGATTTTCTACGTGATTACGGTAAATTGTTTAATGTTAATACAATGCTGAACAAAGAAGTTGTTGCCAGTCGTTTGGAGGTAGGGATTTCGTTTACGGAATTTACTTATCAAATTTTGCAGTCAATTGATTTTCTTCATCTATATCGGCATGAAAATGTCCAATTACAAATTGGCGGTGCGGACCAGTGGGGAAATATTACAGCTGGAATTGATTTAATTCATAAAATTGAGGGTTCTGATACAGACGTATTTGCATTGACAATTCCATTGATGTTGAAAGCAGATGGAACTAAGTTTGGTAAGACGGCTGGTGGAGCTGTTTGGCTGGATCCAAAGAAGACGTCACCATATGAATTTTATCAATTTTGGATTAACCAAGATGATCGTGATGTGGTGAAATACTTGAAGTACTTTACTTTCCTCGACGAAGATGAAATTGACGAATTGGCTGAAAAGGTGCGGACACAACCTGAGAAACGTGAGGCGCAACGACGTTTGGCTGAAGAAGTGACGGAGTTTGTGCACGGCAAACAGGCGGTAATTGAGGCTCAGCATATTACTAAGGCACTTTTTTCGGGTGAGGTACAGGATTTGACGGCTGGTGAAATTGAGCAAGGATTTAAGAATATGCCGACGGTTGAAGTGAAAAATGAGAAGCAAAATATTGTGTTGTGGTTGGTGGATGATACGAAGATTGAGCCATCGAGGAGACAGGCGCGAGAAGATGTGAAGAATGGTGCGATTCGAATAAATGGAGAAAAGGTGCAGGATGTGGAGGCACAGATTGATCCGGGATCGCATTTTGATGGAAAGTTTGTGATTGTGCGCCGCGGAAAGAAGAAGTACTTTTTGGTGAAGGTAAGATAAAGTGTGCGAGGTAAAACGGTAATAGGCATTTCATAAATTCGGCGTATGCGGGATCGCAATCCCGCGGGAGACGAGTTTATGAAATGCCTATTGTTTTACCGAGCAGTCCTAAAAGTAGTGAGTGAAACAAGTCGGGTAGTCGTAAAAAGCTAAGTGAGATGGAGGTGGGATCGTGATCCCACAGGAATCTTACTTAGCTTATTACGACTGACTTGTGAAACTGTCCTAAGGCTTAGCGAAAAAAACAGAGAAGGGCGATTGGAGGTGGGATCGCGATCCCACAGGAATCTTACTTAGCTTTTTACGACTGACTTGTGAAACTGCCCTAAAGCTCAGCGGAGAAAGGTAAAAAAGTGTGACGGATGCAGGAGTCATGCTTATGATCAGTTCCTTGTTTAACAAGCAAAATAATTTATTTTGCAGGTTGGCCAAGATATTCTTTTTGGTAACGTTGAGCTAAGTAGTCGTGAATTTCAGACAACATTAGTTTTGTGGATGGAGAGTCAGCTTGTGTTTTATTAACACTGAGACAGATTGTACGATTGTATTGGTGTGAGAAAGGATAAACATTTACATCGCCAGTTAATTTTTGCAGGGCAAGTTTGGGTAGAATTCCAAAACCAAGTCCACTTTCTACCATTGAAAGAATTGATTGGTCATCAATGGAATAAGTAATGGCTTTTGGTGCAACATTATATTGATCAAGTGTTTTCTTTGTGTCACGGTCATAGTCAATTTGTTGAAGGATGAAATGATAGTCACCGATATCATCCGTTGTAATGTAGGTTTTATTTTTGGGCACGAAATCTGCAGGAGTGACACAATAAATGGGATCATCAATTAGTGACTCGGTTTGAAGTTGTGAATCTACTGGTAGCGTTGCAAAACCAATATCAACAGAACCGACGCGGGTCATTTCTGCAATTTCGGAGAAGGTTCCTTGAGTAATAGTGACTTCAACACCAGGATATTTTTTCTTAAACTGACGAATGATGGTTGGCAACCAGTTAATACAAACACTACTGAATGCGCCAATGCGAACACTACCAAGATTTAAACCCCTAATTTGATCGGCCACTTGTTTTAGTTGTGCTTCACTATTTAAAATATGTTGAATTAGGGGCAGTACTTGCTGACCATCTGGTGTGAGCTCAACCCCCGTGCGATTTCGAATGAATAGTGGAAAGCCAAGCTCATTTTCTAATTGACTGATAGCATGACTGACTGCACTTGGGGTAACATTTAATGTTTTTGCAGCTTGACCAAAGTTTTTGGTTGTGACAACTTGAGCGAATATTTCGTATGAAAAGTTAGCCATTTAATATACTTCCTTCTATATATAGTAGAGAACAGCGCTTTTGATTAAATGTATTGTTGCAGCGATGAAAAACATTCACGTTATATTGAGAACGTTGAGTTTTACTTCATATTAAATAATTAGTATCATAGAGTCAATAAGCAAGACAAAAATCATGGAGGAATTTACGATGAAAAAAGAGTTTGCCAGTCGTGTTTCGTTGACTTCAAAGAGCGGATTGAATGCAATTTATCCAAGCCAGGATCCAGAAATGATTTCGTTTACTGGCGGATTTCCTGATGCTACCTTGTTCCCAAGTAAAGAATTGGCTGATAGTTTTCAAATTGCTATTTCAAATCAGCATTCACCCTTACAATATCAAGTGGGTGAAGAATCAATAGATTTGCGAGAAAAAATTGCGTCATTACTAAATAATGATGGAACAGTAACAAATCCGGAACTGATCATGATGACACAAGGGGCACAGCAGGGATTGGATCTTGTTGCAAAGTTAGTTATCAATAAGGGTGATGGTCTGGTAGTAGAGGGTCCTACATATATTGGCGCACTGGCAGCGTTTGATGCCTATGAACCAAACTATTACTCAGTTAGCATGGAAAATGATGGGATGAATTTAACTGAATTGAAACGCATTTTGATTGAGAAATCAGTTAAACTTATTTATACGATTCCAGATTTTCAAAATCCCACAGGAGTTGTCATGTCATTGGAAAAGCGAAAACAGTTAATTGCATTGGCCAATCGTTATGATGTTTTGATTTTGGAAGATGCTCCTTATCGTTGGTTACGATATGAAGGGAAATCTTTACCAACTTTAAAATCGTTAGATACACAGGATCGTGTGATTCAATTAGGAAGCTTTTCTAAAATTTTGGCACCCGCCTTACGACTAGGGTGGCTAACGGCAAGTGGCGAGATCTTCTCTCGATTGAAAGAGTTAAAAGCCGGAGCAGATTTGGAGACTTCTAATTTAATGATTCAAACGGTCAATGCTTATCTATCTAAATATAGTCTTGAAAGTCACTTAACCAAATTGCAAAAAAGTTACAGAATTAAAAAGAATGCCATGATGACAGCGATGAGAAACTACATGCCTGAAAATATAAGTTATACAGATCCTAAGGGTGGTTTCTTCACATGGATTACAGCTCCTCAAAACTATGACTTAGATAATATGCAAATAATGAGTTTTAAGCCTGCTTTTCATGTGATGGTAATTCCTTCGACTAATCTTTTTCCTGATAAAGCGCATAAAAATGGTGCAAGAGTTAGTTTTAGCAGTGTGTCACTTTCACAAATTGATTCAGGAATTAAAAGACTAGGAAACTGCTTGTCCGATAGCTATCAAAAGCAGTCAATCTAAAATTGGTATAGGTATAAAACACAGTTATTTTCAGCAAAAAATGAAACAATTCAAAAAATATTGTGAAAAATGCTTGACGAAATGTTTGTGACTTGGTATATTTATATACGTTGTCTGACGGAGATTTGCTTGCTAATTAAAAAAAGAGTTAAAAGTTTTTCTTGACAAGCTTTTATCCAGATGATATACTTATAAAGTTGTCGCAAGGAAGAAAAGAAATTTTCAACTTCAACAATTGGTAGACCTTTGAAAACTGAACAAAGTTTCGACGAAACAAAATGTGTAGGGTCTTCAAATGAAAATTTTGAAGCAAACAATTTGCGAAGTCAATTCGCTTTAAACAATGAAACAACAAATGAGCTTGTTAAAACTCAAGTATAATATGAGAGTTTGATCTTGGCTCAGGATGAACGCTGGCGGCGTGCCTAATACATGCAAGTCGAACGCACTTTCGTTAATTGATTTTGAGATGCTTGCATCGAAGATGATTTTAACTATAAAGTGAGTGGCGAACGGGTGAGTAACACGTGGGTAACCTGCCCAGAAGTGGGGGATAACACCTGGAAACAGATGCTAATACCGCATAACAAAATTAACCGCATGGTTGATTTTTAAAAGATGGCTTCGGCTATCACTTCTGGATGGACCCGCGGCGTATTAGCTAGTTGGTGAGATAAAGGCTCACCAAGGCAGTGATACGTAGCCGACCTGAGAGGGTAATCGGCCACATTGGGACTGAGACACGGCCCAGACTCCTACGGGAGGCAGCAGTAGGGAATCTTCCACAATGGACGCAAGTCTGATGGAGCAACGCCGCGTGAGTGATGAAGGCTTTCGGGTCGTAAAACTCTGTTGTTGGAGAAGAACGTGTGTGAGAGTAACTGTTCATGCAGTGACGGTATCCAACCAGAAAGCCACGGCTAACTACGTGCCAGCAGCCGCGGTAATACGTAGGTGGCAAGCGTTATCCGGATTTATTGGGCGTAAAGCGAGCGCAGGCGGTCTTTTAAGTCTAATGTGAAAGCCTTCGGCTTAACCGAAGAAGTGCATTGGAAACTGGGAGACTTGAGTGCAGAAGAGGAGAGTGGAACTCCATGTGTAGCGGTGAAATGCGTAGATATATGGAAGAACACCAGTGGCGAAGGCGGCTCTCTGGTCTGCAACTGACGCTGAGGCTCGAAAGCATGGGTAGCGAACAGGATTAGATACCCTGGTAGTCCATGCCGTAAACGATGAATGCTAAGTGTTGGAGGGTTTCCGCCCTTCAGTGCTGCAGCTAACGCATTAAGCATTCCGCCTGGGGAGTACGACCGCAAGGTTGAAACTCAAAAGAATTGACGGGGGCCCGCACAAGCGGTGGAGCATGTGGTTTAATTCGAAGCTACGCGAAGAACCTTACCAGGTCTTGACATCTTCTGCTAACCTAAGAGATTAGGCGTTCCCTTCGGGGACGGAATGACAGGTGGTGCATGGTTGTCGTCAGCTCGTGTCGTGAGATGTTGGGTTAAGTCCCGCAACGAGCGCAACCCTTATTATTAGTTGCCAGCATTAAGTTGGGCACTCTAGTGAGACTGCCGGTGACAAACCGGAGGAAGGTGGGGACGACGTCAAATCATCATGCCCCTTATGACCTGGGCTACACACGTGCTACAATGGACGGTACAACGAGTTGCGAGACCGCGAGGTTTAGCTAATCTCTTAAAACCGTTCTCAGTTCGGACTGCAGGCTGCAACTCGCCTGCACGAAGTTGGAATCGCTAGTAATCGCGGATCAGCATGCCGCGGTGAATACGTTCCCGGGCCTTGTACACACCGCCCGTCACACCATGAGAGTTTGTAACACCCAAAGCCGGTGGAGTAACCTTCGGGAGCTAGCCGTCTAAGGTGGGACAGATGATTGGGGTGAAGTCGTAACAAGGTAGCCGTAGGAGAACCTGCGGCTGGATCACCTCCTTTCTAAGGATATTTAGAAACGGAAACCTACACATTGTCGAAACTTTGTTTAGTTTTGAGAGGTTTACTCTCAAAATTTGTTCTTTGAAAACTAAATAATATCGAAAAATTTTCTAATTTTAATTATTTATTATAATGTAATTAAACCGAGAACATTGCGTTTTATAGAGTTTTAAAACAAGATTAGTTCAAAAAATAATCGCTAAACTCAAAACCACTTTACCGCAGGTAAAGTTAGGTTAAGTTATAAAGGGCGCATGGTGAATGCCTTGGTACTAGGAGCCGATGAAGGACGGGACTAACACCGATATGCTTCGGGGAGCTGTAAGTAAGCTTTGATCCGGAGATTTCCGAATGGGGAAACCCAACAACATTAATCCGTTGTTACCACCACGTGAATACATAACGTGGTTGGAGGTAGACGCGGGGAACTGAAACATCTCAGTACCCGCAGGAAGAGAAAGAAATATCGATTCCCTAAGTAGCGGCGAGCGAACGGGGAACAGCCCAAACCAGGAAGCTTGCTTCCTGGGGTTGTAGGACTGAACATTTGAGTTACCAAAGATTTTCATAGCCGAACAGTCTGGGAAGACTGGCCAGAGCGGGTGATAGCCCCGTAGGCAAAATGAAGATCCCTCAGTTCAGGATCCTGAGTACGGCGGAACACGTGTAACTCCGTCGGAATCCGGGAGGACCATCTCCCAAGGCTAAATACTCCCTAGTGACCGATAGTGAACCAGTACCGTGAGGGAAAGGTGAAAAGCACCCCGGAAGGGGAGTGAAACAGTTCTTGAAACCATGTGCCTACAAGAAGTCAGAGCCCGTTAAGGGGTGATGGCGTGCCTTTTGTAGAATGAACCGGCGAGTTACGTTTACATGCCAGGTTAAGTTGAAAAAACGGAGCCGCAGCGAAAGCGAGTCTGAATAGGGCGACTGAGTATGTAGATGTAGACCCGAAACCAAGTGACCTACCCATGTCCAGGTTGAAGGTGCGGTAAAACGCACTGGAGGACCGAACTCGTGTACGTTGAAAAGTGCTGAGATGAGGTGTGGGTAGCGGTGAAATTCCAAACGAACTTGGAGATAGCTGGTTCTCTCCGAAATAGCTTTAGGGCTAGCCTCGGATTAAGGATCATGGAGGTAGAGCCACTGTTTGGACTAGGGGCCCGTCTTGGGTTACTGAATTCAGATAAACTCCGAATGCCATTGATTTATGTCCGGGAGTCAGACGGTGAGTGATAAGATCCATCGTCGAA
Organism: Pediococcus ethanolidurans; assembly: GCF_964062635.1. Classification (NCBI taxonomy): domain Bacteria; kingdom Bacillati; phylum Bacillota; class Bacilli; order Lactobacillales; family Lactobacillaceae; genus Pediococcus; species Pediococcus ethanolidurans. The sequence continues at coordinate 385,428 of NZ_OZ061250.1, read as the reverse complement.
AGGGGAACAGCCCAGACCACCAGTTAAGGTCCCTAAATATATGTTAAGTGGAAAAGGATGTGGAGTTGCATAGACAACTAGGATGTTGGCTCAGAAGCAGCCATCATTTAAAGAGTGCGTAATAGCTCACTAGTCGAGTGATTCTGCGCCGAAAATGTACCGGGGCTTAAACATATTACCGAGACTGTGGATGCCACCGTAAGGTGGCGTGATAGGAGAGCGTTCTAAGGGCAACGAAGGCAGACCGTGAGGACTGTTGGAGCGCTTAGAAGTGAGAATGCCGGTATGAGTAGCGAAAGACAGGTGAGAATCCTGTCCACCGAATGACTAAGGTTTCCTGGGGAAGGCTCGTCCACCCAGGGTTAGTCGGGACCTAAGTCGAGGCCGAGAGGCGTAGACGATGGATAACAGGTTGAGATTCCTGTACTAGTTAAACTTGTTTGAACAATGGAGGGACGCAGGAGGCTAAGGAATGCGCACGGTTGGATATGTGCGCCCAAGCAGCAAGTCTGATTGAGAGTTAAATGCTTTCAGTCTTAAGGACAAGCTGTGATGGGGAGTGAAATTTAAAGTAACGAAGTTCCTGATGTCACACTGCCGAGAAAAGCTTCTAGTTAGAGTTTAACTACCCGTACCGCAAACCGACACAGGTAGTCGAGGAGAGTATCCTCAGGTGAGCGAGAGAACTCTCGTTAAGGAACTCGGCAAAATGACCCCGTAACTTCGGAAGAAGGGGTGCTGATCGCAAGATCAGCCGCAGTGAATAGGCCCAGGCGACTGTTTATCAAAAACACAGGTTTCTGCAAAATCGTAAGATGACGTATAGGGGCTGACGCCTGCCCGGTGCTGGAAGGTTAAGTGAATGAGTTAGCTTCGGCGAAGCTTTGAAATGAAGCCCCAGTAAACGGCGGCCGTAACTATAACGGTCCTAAGGTAGCGAAATTCCTTGTCGGGTAAGTTCCGACCCGCACGAAAGGCGTAACGATCTGGGCACTGTCTCAACGAGAGACTCGGTGAAATTATAATACCCGTGAAGATGCGGGTTACCCGCGACAGGACGGAAAGACCCCATGGAGCTTTACTGTAGCTTGATATTGAGTGTTTGTACAGCTTGTACAGGATAGGTAGGAGCCATAGAAACCGGAACGCTAGTTTCGGTGGAGGCGTTGGTGGGATACTACCCTCGCTGTATGAACCCTCTAACTCGCGCCACTAAGCGTGGCGGAAGACAGTGTCAGGTGGGCAGTTTGACTGGGGCGGTCGCCTCCTAAAGAGTAACGGAGGCGCCCAAAGGTTCTCTCAGAATGGTTGGAAATCATTCGCTGAGTGTAAAGGCAGAAGAGAGCTTGACTGCGAGACAGACAGGTCGAGCAGGGACGAAAGTCGGGCTTAGTGATCCGGTGGTACCGTATGGAAGGGCCATCGCTCAACGGATAAAAGCTACCCTGGGGATAACAGGCTTATCTCCCCCAAGAGTTCACATCGACGGGGAGGTTTGGCACCTCGATGTCGGCTCATCGCATCCTGGGGCTGTAGTCGGTCCCAAGGGTTGGGCTGTTCGCCCATTAAAGCGGTACGCGAGCTGGGTTCAGAACGTCGTGAGACAGTTCGGTCCCTATCCGTCGCGGGCGTAGGAAATTTGCGAGGATCTGTCCTTAGTACGAGAGGACCGGGATGGACATACCGCTGGTGTACCAGTTGTTCCGCCAGGAGCATCGCTGGGTAGCTATGTATGGATGAGATAAACGCTGAAAGCATCTAAGTGTGAAACTCGCCTCAAGATGAGATTTCCCATTCCATTTATGGAAGTAAGACCCCTGAGAGATGATCAGGTAGATAGGTTGGGAGTGGAAGTGTAGTGATACATGGAGCGGACCAATACTAATCGGTCGAGGACTTAACCACAAAGTGGTGTTCTCAAAGAGAAGGATTCGATATTATTTAGTTTTGAGAGAATAAATTTCTTTCACACGAGCCACGAAGGTGGATCGGAGAAGTGTGGTGGCGATAGCGAGAAGGATACACCTGTTCCCATGTCGAACACAGAAGTTAAGCTTCTTAGCGCCGAGAGTAGTTGGGGGATCGCTCCCTGCGAGGGTAGGACGTTGCCATGCAACTTAAAAAGTTTCCTTAATTGGAAGCTTTTTTTTTACCCAAATTTAGGCCATTGTTGAGAAATTTCCGAATATGGTATACTTATTTGGGCCATTTATGCCGCTTTAGCTCAGCTAGGTAGAGCACTTCCATGGTAAGGAAGGGGTCATCGGTCCGAATCCGATAAGTGGCTTTCATGAATAAGTACTAAATATTGAAAGTACCAAAACTATTTCAGTAACTGATATTAAACAACTTAGCCTATAAAAAAATCTAACTGCTGGCGTGCAGTTCACTTGGTTTGGAAGACGACATCTTAATCCAATTTTATTACCATTAACGCTTTTGTATTAGGCAACGAGTTGTATTTCTGTAGTTTCAATCTTTAGTTAATTATATAAACAACAAAGAAACGACTGAAAATATAATTTTTCGTCGTTTTTTTGCTTAAATCTTAAAATAGGTAAATTTTATGCTAATATTATAAAAATAAGAATAGTATTATATTAATAAATAACGATAAGAGAGATCATTATGAAAAGTGTAGTTATAAAATCACATTTGCTACCACAATTAGTTTATCTTCTTTTGGATCTGATTTTAATGTCAGCTGGAGCCTTAATTACCTATTTTGATCATCATAATTACTTCATGGGATTATTTGTACTGGCGGTATTTGGCTGGGGAACAGTGATGATACTTTATAGAATAACGCAACCAATTCTTTTAGAATTCTCCACAAATGGAATCAAAAATCGCATGCCTTTTTTGAAACGAAAACGGTTCTTAATCGAGTGGAACAATATTACGAATGTGTCAACAAGTCAACGCTACTTGCTTACGACACTCGTTATAACTTTAAAGTCGCCGGTTGATGGTAAGGATACATTCGCTTTTCCTTTAGTAGGAGCTTCAAGTAGAGCAATCGAAGAAGCTACGTTTATTATCGAACAAGGAATTACTTATATAAATACTTTTCAAGAAGAATTTGAAACGCATTCGCAGCAATTTGATTATATTAAGGCTGATATTGAATTTAAGCAAAAATTTACGCAAACTAACTCCAAGGTGATTTGGTATTTTTGGACATTTTTGGAGATTATTGCAGCTGTTTTAGCATGGCGTGTGCCTAGTTATATAATAACTAAACTGACTGTAACTGGTGATTTAAATGGCATGTTTGTCTATTTTGGATTAGCAACCCCGATACTACTGAGTTTATCAGAATTAAGTTATTGGATAATTTACAAACTTGGTTGGCATTCGACTGTAAGTGGACGGAAAATTTTTCTTCGACGCAATACTTTGCAAATCCCAATATTTGTTAAAACTGATGTTGCTTACCAGCAAAGGCGTCAACAAATTACAAAGCGAGCACGCTGCTTATATACAATATTCATTGTTACTCGTATTATAATTACCACCGTTTTAGTAAGTATTTTTATGGTACTTATGGAAGCTAATTTAGAAAGCATTTTCGGAATCATTATCATTCTGGTTGGAATTTTTCTCGTTTTTTCATTTTGGGCCACTTACCAAGTTAACTTTATTAAGATTTTTCACCTTAAAATTATTCAAACTGAAAATAACCGTCCTCATTTTGATGACGTTTCTGAATGAGAATTACTTCCAAAATATTTAACAAATACTAAAGACGATATACTCGTCTTTTTTTGATTTTCGAAATTAATTGAAAAATTTTAAACATAGTTCAACAAGCATCGTTACTTCCATGTAGACGAAATTTCCGTAACTCCCTTTAAAAAAGTTCTCGATTTTTTTCTTGAGAAGCGTATAATCAATAAAAATGTGTAAAAATTCTAAGGAGGAGATTTTCTTATGGAAACCAAAGATCGATACGCGGTAGATATTGTACCGACAGAGCATCGACACATGTCTTATTGGGATATGTTTGCCACCTGGGTTGGAGCTAATGCTAATAATGGAACATGGTTTGTTGGTGGTATTATTGCTGCCTGTGGATTCTGGGGTGGCATCAAGGCACTAATTATTGCTTCAAGTATTTCGTACATATTTTTATCACTTGTTGGTTATATGGGCTACAAGACTGGTGCCACTACAATGGCAATTTCACGTGCTTCTTTTGGTATTCGTGGCAGTATTGTTCCTTCATTGGTTAATGTGACTCAATTTGTGGGATGGACAGCTGTCAATACATTTATAGCTGCGACATCAATGTCATATATTTTACATTCATTGTTAGGCTGGCCCGTTTATGGTCAACCTGGTGGCAATAAAGGGTTGATATTCGGTATTTTAGTAATGAGTATTCTCCATTTAATAAGTATTTCTTCCGGACAACGGTCGATTCAAATTATTGAACGAATAGGGATAATTCTTGTAATTATTTTCGTTCTTTGGGAATCGGTCGTTGTTTTTCGTGATGTGTCTTTTTCTCAAATTGCGAACTGGAAAGTACCCAGTGCTCAAAAAATGCCTTTTGGTGCAGCAATTGATACTTTGGCCGCCTTTAATTTGGCCTGGGTAACTGCCGGTGCAGATTTCACCCGGTTTACCAATAAAAAACATATTGCAGTTACGGCACCATTTATTGGTGCGGATATTGGTGTTTTCTGGTTTGCCTTTATTGGACTAGTTGCGACGATTAGTATTGCGATTACTTCTGGAGTATATGACGCAAACAATTCGGACCCTAGTACAATTGCGAATAGATTAGGTTTAGGATCAATTGCGATGATTGTGATTGTCTTGACTAGCATGACTGCAAACGCTGTAAACTTGCAGGCAGCAGGATCAGCAGTAAACAATATGTTTCCCAAAATAAGTTTGAAAAAATCGCTTTGGATTGTGACCATTTTAGCGACAATTGTAACGTTTGTTCCGGTTTTTGTGGGTAGTTTTCTAGATACATTCACGGCATTTCTAGACTACGTTGGGATGGTTCTTGGACCAATTATCAGTATCACGTGTGTTGACTACTATTTAATTCGGAAACGTAATTATCAACCTAAAGAACTTTCGCGAAAGGGTGGTCATTACTGGTATCAAGGTGGGATTCACTGGTTGGCGTTTGGTCTCTGGGTGTTAGGCGTTGTCGTGTATCTTTTATTGCAAAAAGTCAGTTGGATTGAAAATTATACTGGTGCCACGTTTATCGATATGATTTTGGTTGGATTAGTTTATTATGTTGTGATGAAATTGATTTTAAATAGGGAGGAAAAATAATGTTAATTAAAAATGTTTATATTGAAAATAATGATCAGAAACAAGATGTTCGGATTGAAGACGGTAAATTTACTGAAATTGGCAAACAATTAACCGCACATGAAAATGAAAAGATAATTGAAGCCAACGGAAAGTTACTTTTGCCACCATTCATCGATTCGCACGTCCATTTAGATGCGACCTTAACAGCTGGTGATCCAGAATGGAATCAAACTGGTACCTTATTTGATGGCATTCGAATTTGGTCGGAACGTAAGAAAACTTTAACTAAAGAAGATGTTAAAACGCGAGCAAAGGCAACGATTAGAAAACAAGTTGAGAATGGTATTCAAGTTGTTCGAAGTCATGTTGATACAACGGATCCAACCATGACGGCATTGGAAGCCCTGTTAGAAGTTAAAGAGGAAATGAAAGATATTGTTGAAGTACAATTAGTTGCCTTTCCTCAAGAAGGGGTGTTGTCGTACCCACACGGAAAAGAATTACTGGAAACAGCTGTCAAAGAGGGCACCGATGTAATTGGAGGAATTCCCCATTACGAATTTACGCGTGACTATGGGGTTCAATCGTTGCATTATATCGCAGAGTTAGCTCAGAAATATGATCGCTTAATTGATGTGCATTGTGACGAAATTGATGATCCAAATTCACGTAATTTGGAAGTATTAGCTACCTTGGCATATGAGACCGGTTTGGCCGACCGAGTTACGGCTAGTCACACGACGGCAATGGGATCATATAATAATGCTTATTGCTATAAACTTTTCCGACTTCTGAAACTGGCTAAAATCAATATGGTTTCTAACCCACTTGTTAATATTCATTTAGGCGGCCGCTTTGATACTTATCCTAAACGACGTGGGATTACCCGAATCAAAGAACTGACAGAGGCTGGAATCAATGTTTCGTTTGGCGAAGACGATGTTAAGGATCCTTGGTACCCAATGGGAAACGGTAATATGATGGATCCAGTTCACATGGGCATTCATGCAGAACAGCTAATGGGATATCAAAGTATTCAGGATTCATATAACTTTGTGACGAATAATGCAGCTAAAACACTGCATATCACAGATCATTACGGCATTGAGGTTGGAAAATCTGCCAATTTTATTATTTTAAATAATAATAACTTTTATAACGCATTAAATGAACGTTCTGAGGTCTTATATTCAGTTCGTCAGGGAAAGGTTTTGGTAGAAACTAAACCTAAAGAAGTAAAATTAAACTTTTAAATGGCTGCAGGTTGAAAGAATAAAAACACATCTTATTGTCTGATGTAAAAGCGTTCATAGTAACAAAATCAGATTAAATTACCATCTTCCAGACCGGGTGAGCCGTAGGACGGCATTTAAATCTAATTTTGTTAACATGAACGCTTTTGTATTAGGTAATGAGATGTATTTTTGTGCTTTCAACCTTTAGTTAATATAGTTAGAACAGACAAAACCTCAACCGATGATCGCTAATCGTAAAGTGAACCCCCAAGGTTGGACAGAAAAATCCAATTTTGGGGGTTTCATTTATGAGTAAATTTAATTTCGATTTTAAAGTTAAGATTGTCACCGAGTATTTAAGTGGTCAGGCAGCTTATTCACTAGCGAGAAAGTATGGGATTGGCAGCAAGGCTACCGTTTCAATTTGGATTCAGCGATTTGAAAGATTTGGTATTAAAGGACTTCAGCCAAAAGCCATGGACTTAGAATACACTAGTCAGTTTAAAGTTGATGTATTAAACTGGAGGAAACAAAATCAGGCCTCACTTCCAGTAACCGCCTTACACTTTAATTTATCCTCGCCAAGTACAATTTGGCAATGGGAAAAGCGATTTGAGACATTAGGAATTGAAGGGCTTGAGCGAAAGCGAGGCAACTCGAAAAATATGGCAAAACACAAGAATGAGAACGCTAAACCAGTTGTCCAAAAGGACAACTCAACAACAAAAGATACTTTAAAGCAACTCCAAAAAGAGAATCAAATGTTGAAGATTGAGAATGAATACTTAAAAAAATTAGAAGCCTTAGCTCGGAAAAAATCAGCACAAAGGAAATCTCGAAAATAGCGACTGAGTTGAGGCAAATATTCCAAGTATCAATTAAATTGATTCTCAAAGTAATTAAAATACCGCGTAGCACGTATTACTACACTCGAAATCATGAAGGTCGAAAATTCAATGACGATCAAGTTATTCAAGCAATTGATGAAATTCGACAACAAGATTTAAAATACACAAAGAAGTACGGGTACCGTCGAATTACAAGTGCTCTGCATGATTTAGGATTTCAGATAAATCACAAGCGGGTTTTACGTATTATGCAAGAACATGCCTGGATATGTCATGCCTTTAATCGCCAAACTCGTAAATATAACTCGTATAAAGGATTAGTTGGTAGGATTGCCCCTAATCGGTTAAAGCGTCGCTTTAAGACCGACAGACCCTATCAAAAACTTGTAGCAGACGTCAGTGAATTTCGATATGGATCTATGGGAACAAATGAACGCGTTTATTTGGAACCGGTACTAGATTTATTCTCTGGAGAAATTTTAGCATTTAATATAAGTGAACATCCAACAGTTGAATTCGCCATTAAACCGCTCAAAGAAGCTTTAGAAGGACTTCCGGCACTAAATTATCGGACAACAGTTCATACTGACCAAGGCTTTCAGTATCAACATCGCCAATGGCGAACGCTCTTGAAAGAACATCATGCATTCCAAAGTATGTCTCGTAAAGCGACTTGCCTTGATAATGCAGTAATGGAGTCATTCTTTCATATTATGAAAGCAGAAATGATGGATGAACATTTTGAAGATAAAACTAGCCTAATTCAAGCAATGAAAGATTGGATAGACTTCTATAACAACCGTCGTATCAAAACAAAATTAAACGGCAAGCCCCCGGTAAAATACCGAGAACTCGCCGTTCAAAAAGCAGCTTAACAATTTGTCCAATTTTAAGGGTTCACTTCATCGGTTGGGATTTTTTTAATGAGTATATTGCATGGTTATTTTGGGTTTATGTGAGAGAATAGAACCAATTAAATTATTGGGAGTATGATAATGACAACTTTATGGAACACATTTTTAGATCAGCGGACACAGTTGCTGCAAGCTTTGTGGGAACATTTACAGATTTCTATAACAGCTTTGTTGATTGCAATTGTGATCGCAGTACCCCTAGCTATTTGGGCCACACATCATAAAAGTGTGGCCGAATTTTTGTTACAGGTAACCAGTGTTTTACAAACTATCCCCTCATTAGCATTATTGGGACTGTTGATTCCCTTAGTTGGTATTGGAAGTGTACCTGCAATTATCGCATTAGTTATCTATGCACTATTGCCAATCTTTCAAAATACATATGTGGGAATCGACGAAATTGATCCTTCTTTAGAAGAAGCCGCGGATGCTTTTGGAATGTCACGTCTAAGAAAATTATTTAAAGTGGAAATCCCAATTGCTTTACCCGTTATAATTTCTGGGATTCGAACGGCACTAGTTTTGATTGTGGGAACTGCAACACTGGCAGCTTTGATTGGTGCTGGTGGTTTAGGTAACTTTATCTTATTAGGTATTGATCAAAATGATACGTCGTTAATTGTGATTGGCGCTGTTACATCTGCGCTTTTGGCGATTATTTTAAGTGCCTTTATAAAATTCTTACAAACTGCGCGGTTGCGGACAGTAATTGTGACGGTCAGTGTAATCATTGTGGGCTTTGTAGGTGTAAGTGGTTATCAAGCCATTTCACAGCCAAAAGAAAACATTGTCATTGCCGGGAAACTAGGATCAGAGCCAGATATTTTAATTCACATGTATAAAGATTTAATCGAACAGAACGATAAGAATGTCACCGTTACATTGAAACCGAACTTTGGAACGACTAGTTTTCTCTTTAATGCCTTGAAAAGTAAAAGTATTGATATTTATCCAGAATTTTCTGGAACTGTTTTAGAGAGTTTGGTTAAAAAATCAGGTGATACAACCGATTTAAGTGCCCATGAAACATACGTTAAGGCGCGGGATGATCTCAAAAATCAGTTTGATATGGCTTATTTGAAACCGATGGCTTATCAAAACACCTTTGCAATTGTTGTAAAGAAATCATTCGCCAAAAAGTACGATTTGAAATCTATCGGTGATTTAGCAGCAATTAAAAATCAGATCAAAGCCGGTATGACTCTTGAATTTATTAATCGAACTGATGGACTCAAGGGAATCAATAGAAAATACGGACTTAATATTAAAGCACGCTCGATGCAGGCTAGTTTACGTTACGAAGCGCTTAATAGAGACAACATCAACGTGGGGGATGCGTATTCAACTGATAGTCAATTGAAACAACTTAATTTGGTCATGTTAAAAGATACCAAACATGTTTTCCCACCTTATCAAGGTGCACCGGTTATGTCCGAAAAACTAGCTGCTAGTCATCCTAAAATTGTACAAGCTTTAAACAAATTAGCGGGAAAGATTTCGGACGAAGATATGCAAGAAATGAATTATGAGGTTAACGTCAAAAAAGTGTCGGCAGCAAAGGTTGCACGACAATATTTGACTGCTCATGGATTGTTGAGGGGTGCCAAATGATAACTAATAAACAACCAATTATTGAATTTAAAAATGTACGTAAAGAATTTGGCGAAAATCTGGCAATTCAGGATTTAAGTTTAGCAATTCAACCTGGTGAACTATTTGTTTTGGTTGGAACTTCTGGTAGTGGTAAAACAACCACTTTAAAAATGATTAATCAGTTAATTACACAAACTGACGGCGATATTTTATTCAATGGGAAAAAACTGAAGGAATTTGATAAGCAAAGTTTGCGTCTAGATATTGGGTATGTTCTACAACAAATTGCTCTATTTCCAACCATGACGGTTGCACAAAATATTAGTGTGATTCCTGACATGAAAAAAATGCCTAAGAAACAAACCGCTCAAATTGTTGACGATTTATTGACACAGGTGGGACTTGATCCAGACACTTATCGAGATCGAATGCCAAGTGAACTTTCCGGTGGTGAACAACAACGAATTGGTATTGTGCGTGCATTAGCAGCAAAACCGCCAATTGTTTTATTTGATGAACCCTTTAGCGCTTTGGATCCAATTGTTAGAACGCAGTTGCAGGATTTAGTCTTGAGCTTACACCATACCATGCACAATACCATTGTTTTTGTTACTCATGATATGGATGAGGCGCTCAAATTAGGTGATCGCATCGGTGTGATGAGTCATGGCAAACTTCTGCAAGTCGATACGCCAGATGAAATTGCGCAACATCCAGTCAACGATTTTGTGGAAAACTTCTTTGCGGGAACGGTAGCCAAAAATATTTTTGAAACGCCAATAAGCAAATTGGTAAAAACGGGGTATGTTTATGAAACCCCAAAAACGAATGATATAGGTTCACTGGTTGAGGTTAATGATTCACTGGAAACCGCTTTTCAGCTCTTAAGTAGAACTAGTGAAATAGGTGTAAAAGGTAAGAATGAAATTGAAGGTTATTTAAATCGTCAACAGGTTATACGTTATCTTAGTGAAGTTAAGCGTTAAAATGAGGACGTAAATAAAAAAACGGAGGGGTTAACCATGGATAAATTTGATGTTGTCGTTATTGGTGCAGGGCCTGGTGGTTCAGCGTTAGCGTACGCCCTAAAGGCTCAAAACAAAAAAGTGGCAATTGTAGAGGAAAATCTTTGGGGTGGCACCTGTCCCAATCGTGGGTGTGATCCTAAAAAGGTTATTTTAGCAGCAGTTGATGCGCGTCGGCGTGCACAAAACTTGGTGGGCAAGGGCCTACAAAGTGCACCCGTAATCGATTGGCCAGCCTTAATTAGTTTTGAAAAGACATTTACTGATCCAGTATCTGACGGGACCAAAAAGGGACTGCAAACTGCTGGGATTACCGTGATTGATGGCTCGGTGAAATTTGTGGATAAGCATACTATTTTAGCAGATCAGACCAAAGTAGTTGCCGATAAGTTTGTCATTGCCACGGGTGCACGACCGAAGCTACTTGATGTTGATGGTAAAAGATATTTTGAAACCAGTACGGATTTTCTGAAGATGACCGCAATGCCTCATTCAATAACCTTTGTTGGGGGAGGTTATATTGTTTTTGAGTTTGCCGCAATGGCATCTGCAGCTGGTGCAGATGTTCATATCATTCATCACAATGACCGTCCATTAAAAGCATTTGCAAAAGCTGACGTGGATCGTTTGATTGCACAACTTGAAGATAATGGCGTTCATTTCCATTTTGGGGTCGACATTAGCCGAATTGAAAATAATGCCGATGGCTATGAATTAGTGAGTGCACAAGGCTTTAGTTTACAAACGGATAAAGTTTTCTGCACGGCAGGTAGAATACCTAATGATGATACCTTAGCTTTAGATAAAGTGGGAGTGGAATTCTCTAACCGGGGTATTAAGGTGAACGATCATTTGCAAACGACTTCGGAAAACATCTTTGCTTTGGGGGATGTTCTGGACAAATCGCAACCTAAACTGACACCAGTGTCGGGATTTGAAGCCCAGTATCTAGCAGAATTATTTGCTGGACAAACTCAAGCAATTAAATACCCAGCGATTCCAACGGTTGTTTATGGAACACCTCGATTGGCGATGGTTGGCCTCAGTGTTGAAAAGGCGGAAGCCCAAAAAGATAACTACACTATTCAAAATCTCGATTTAACAGGATGGTTTACTTATCACCGCTTGAATGAACCGTTGGCATATGCTACAGTAATAACATCTAAAAAAACAGGTGCAGTTGTTGGAGCAAGCCTTATGAGTGGAGAAGCCGATGAGTTGATTAATTATTTTGCAATGGCAATTAATCGTCAATTAACTCCAGAAAATTTGAAACAAACAATTTTTGCGTATCCAACAACCGCAAGTGATTTAACCTATTTAATGTAAACTTGTGGAGGTAACTATATGGAATTCATTGGAACACTTGCTTTGATACTTTTTTTAACGTTGTTTGTTGGTCACTATAGTCAACGAATGGGTGTTCCAGGAGTTATTGGACAACTCTTAGTTGGGGTTGTCTTAGGTCCCGCTATTTTAAATTGGATTCATTTAAATAGTTTAGTTCAAGTTTTCTCTGATTTAGGTGTCATTATCTTGATGTTTATTGCCGGATTAGAAAGTAATATTGCACTGTTAAAAAAATATTTGCGTCCAGCACTGATTGTTGCGGTAATTGGGGTGATTTTTCCCGTAGTTATCATGGGTGCTTCTGGATTACTATTTCATTTTAGTCGTTTGGAGTGCTTTTTCTTAGGGGTGGTTTTTTCTGCCACTTCGGTAAGTATTTCGGTAGAAGTGTTGAAAGAATTCCATGCACTTGATACTAAAGAAGGAGCAACTATTCTAGGAGCAGCTGTAGCAGATGATATTATTGGCGTTATTTTGTTGAGTATTTTAGTTAGCATGATGGGCGAATCAAGCGGCAACCAGAATTTATTAATTGTGATTTTAAAACAGATTCTGTACTTTGTCGGTGTCTACTTGCTGATTAAGTGGATTGCCCCATATTTGATGCGAACTGCAGACCATTTATTCATGACTGCGAGTCGGACCATTATGTCGATGATCATCTGTTTAGCGATGGCATGGTTAGCGGAACTAGTTGGGCTAAGCGGTGCTGTTGGTGCCTTTTTTGCCGGTATTGCAGTTGCAATGACACCAGCTCATGAAGAAATTGGTGAAAGTGTGGAGCCAATTGGATACGCAATTTTTATTCCAATGTTTTTCGTGAGCGTGGGCTTAAATATGAATTTTTCCCATTTATGGCAATCTTTAGGTTTTGTTGTTTTGATGACGGTTCTAGGAATTGGGACTAAATTAATTGGCTGTGGATTGGGTGGCAAACTGTCGGGATTTGATTTAACGAGTAATTATGTGATTGGTGCGGGAATGATTTCACGTGGTGAGATGGCTCTGATTACTGCACAAATCGGTTTTTCAGCTAAATTAATGGGTCCAACGCATTATTCAGATGTTATTTTGGTAATTATTTTGGTAACCATTATTGCGCCCTTCATTTTAAAACATGCAATTACGCGTCAACAAAATTTAGCCACGGAATAGTTTATTTGAATTGGCAAATAAATGTGATAGATTTTAGTTTATGATGTATTCAAAACTTGAAAAATGTCGTATAATTAACTTAAGAAATTCTTAAAATAAGGAAGTTTGGAGGTTATTATATATGAAGAATAGTGATGATCACACGTTTGAACATAATCAAGACTCAAAATTAAGTTTAAAAACGTATAAGAGTCATAAGCAGTGGTTGTATGCTGGCCTTGTTTTAGTGGGTGTCAATGCAGCGGTTGCTTTTAATGAAACCACACCGGTATTCGCGGATACCAGTAGTAATGCAACGCAAGTTAGTAATAAACAAACTAAATCAAGTAGTTATGCTTATTCAAACTCATACGCAACAAGCTCAAGCACAAGTGCATTGAGTAGTAGTGCTAGTCAAGCTAGTTCAAGTGCTACTTCTAGTGTTGCAAGCTCTTCGGCAGTAAGTAGCAGTACTTCAACAAGTTCTAGCAGTGCATCAAGTAGCAGTTCGAGTTCGGTTGCAAGCTCTAGCTCAGAGAAAAGTGCAGCTACGAGTACAGTGACTACAAGCTCTGCAGTTGCTTCAAGTAGTGTAAGTAGTTCGGTTGCAAGTTCTTGGACGCCTAGCGTTAGTTCAAGTGTTAGTTCGGCTGCTGCGGTGAGCTCTGAGGATGTAACTTCAAATGCTTCAAGTGTTGCCATACTAAGCAGTGTGACTAGCAGCGTTTCAACGTCTAGTTCGGAAGTAGCTAGTGTGGCTTCGTCGGCAGTTAGTTCCGCTGATGAGGGTTCTTCTGCTGATATAAAAACCGACCAAACAAGTAGTGAAGCTGGCTCTGTTACAAAGGCAAGCTCTGAAAGTGTCAGTTCAGCAGCTGCTGATTCGACCGTTTCAAGTGAATCAACAACTTCAGCGGCTAGTTCAGCTACAACTACGACACAGACCAGCAATACGAATACCAATGAAAATAGTGTTGTGACAACATCTATTTCCAAAGTTGTTCAACAGGTTAGTGAAGCAACTGCCGCTTTACAGCAGGCAACCACAGTTCATCAACGAGTCGATCGGTCAATTTATTTTGAAAATCTATCTCAGTTTGTTAGCACAAGAACGGCAACCACGACTGAAGTTACTGATTTAAATGATAAGTATCAGCAGGCGGCAATTCCGGTTACGCAGTTCCAAGAAAACTCACGAGCAATTAGTAATGCTCAAAGTGAAGCTACGCAAACAACGGAACGTGCTTCAGCTAATAGTGACAAAGATGATAATTCTTCTTCAGAAATGACTGTTCAAACAGCTGACTTTGCTGCGACTGCTCAAGGTACTCTTGAAGGTAGTACTTACGTGATGCACGGTAATAAACAAAATTAATAGTAATAAAATAAAAAACGGGTCTCTGTCAAATCGTATTGGTGGAGATTTTGAACGGCACATTCACTTCGGTGAATGTGCTTTTTGTTTACTCATGAATTAAACTAATCCGGATAAAGAAGTTGTCAATATTTCGAAAACCAAAACAGTTACGCTTTAATGCCTTGATTTTACGATTAAGTCCTTCAATTGGACCGTTGGAAAATGGATAACGACAACTGTTTAGAAGGGCTGAACCATTTTTGATAAACGTGTTGATCGTTATGTCCATTTGATTACTAGTGGGTTGGTAGTTAGTAAGTAAGGATTGGAACGCATTAGCATCCTTTTGGTGTATGGCACTTAAGATACCTTGATAGGTTTGATACACAGATCTAAATCTGGGAAAAGCGTCTAGAGCTAAATCAATGGCGTTTTGTTGCGGCATATACTCGTTAATTCCGCGTAAATAAACAGCCTTAGAATCATTAACTTTTATTTCATCAAGATGAAATAAACGCCATTGAGATTTTAAAATATGATAAATTCGTGAATGCTTATCTTGGATAGTACGAATGGTCTGCGTGCGTTCATTATCTAAGGCACGCCCAGCCAGTTGAATAATATGGAAACGATCGATAATCGTGGCCGCATTGGGAAATAAGCGATGAATGAAGCTGCCATATTCAGCATTCATGTCAATCGTCACTGATTGAACTTGGGCACGTTCTTGAACCGAAAAACGAGCTTCAAAGTAGTCAATGATATCTTTACTTAGCCGATCTTTTAAAGTAACAATTCGGCGATGACTAACGGCATCGCAACAATTAAAGGACATCCAGTGATTACAGGAACGAAATTCATCAAAGCAAAGATTCTCTGGGAGATGTTTAACACGATAGGCTAAGTGAATATTGGCATTTAGGATTCGTTGAACACTGCTTGGCGAAATTCCACAAAGTTTAGCAATTTCTTTACTCGTCAACATATCGCGTGCCAAAACGATCACTTGATGTTTGATATTATGTGTGAAAGTTTCGTTACGATTAACCAACTTAGTTTTAGCACCACAGGTTTTTGAACAATCTTTACATTGGTATCTTTGACGTTTTAAATGCATTTCGTAACGACCACCGGATAAGGTTCCTAAACGCAGGTGACTCATGTGAGTTCCGTTTTTAATTAAGCTTTTATGGCCACAATGTGGGCACTTTAAAAGTTGATAAGACAAAGTTGCATGGACGACATGAATACGTTGGTTTGTGGAACACCGTTCTTTAGAAATACCAGTGACAATTAAGTTTGGGTCTGTTATTTCGAATAAGCATAAGATAGAATTAGTTAGGGACATCTGAATTTCCTCTTTTCGATTTGTTTTGGCGATTAAATCGTAGCACAAAGAGGACAGATGTCCTTTTTTATTTTTCTGATTTTCAAAACAGACAAAAAACCGGTATTAGTTATTCACCAATACCAGAAAGTGTAGACCCTAAAAAACGATAAGTTCGATCTGTCAAAACAGATTGCAAACTTATCGTTTTTTTATGTTATTTAATTTTAACAAGATGTTCTTGATCATTGACGACACCGTGAATGAGTGGAGAAACGGCCCCAATACTCGTTAAAGTCAAGTTATGCATTGCTCGTGAAGCCATTGTATATAAAATTCCTAGTGAACTTTCATCAGGATAATTATTTTGAGAGATATCATAAGCAATAACGGAGTTAAATTCTAATCCTTTGGCTAAATAAATTGGCATAATCAAAACACCTTTAGGAAGCGCTAAATCAGCATCTGAAAGTAAAGTTGCTTTAGTTGTACGATGAATATTTTCGAAAACCTGCTGACTTTCTGCCATATTCCGCGTCAAAATGGCCACTGTGCCATAGGTTTGTAATTCTTTCAGACAGGTTTTGACAAGGGCCTGGTTAATCGTTGAAACACTGTCACGGATGATGATACTGGGTAAATCGCCATCACGATTAAATGCCTGAATTTGATCACCAGCAGGCAAAAGCTTTTTTGCAAAACTAGTAATTGGATAGGTTGATCGATAGCTTCTATTTAAAGTAATTAAGTTAGCCTTTTTGACATGAAAAGCGTTCTTTAAATGAGTTAATAAAGTTTGTGGAGACTCAACATCTTTGAAAAGTGCCTGTTCACTGTCACCGAGTAGGGTGAACTTGGCATTTGGAAAGGCATGTTTAAAATAAACCATTTGGGCAAGTGAATAGTCCTGCATTTCGTCAATGAAGATGTGCTGAATTTGCCGATTGCGACCACTACCAGTTAAAAGGTCACGCATTAACAGCAGTGGTGCGCCATCCATCAAACGTAATTGATGGTATTCAATTGATTGCTGAAAGGTAAATTGATTTTTTTGCCAAACTGCTGTTGAAATTGTGTTTGTAATTTTAACTTGTTTAAGAAATTGAGCGTATTGGGAGTAAATATCCACAAAGTAATTATTGAACAAAGCGTCGTAAATGACACGAAAATGTTTGGCAGCTAACTTGCGACCTAAATAATGAATTTCATCATCGTAGCTTTCAAATGCACGTAGTTTTTTCTTACCAATTAAGTTGTTATATTCTTCATTGCTTAAATGATCAATTGTTTCATGAATCCAGTCAGCATCAGCCTCCTGATCAATACGGTTTTTTAATTGTTTAATCAATGTATTCTTGGTTTTTAAAAACCGGTCAGCTGGGTTCATTGAAGCAGGAAGATCTGTATAAATTTTTTGAATGTCCGCAGCTTTAAAAAATGGTTTTTCTTCAAACATCACATTAGTGAACTGTATTTTGTCAGGAGTTAACTCAAGTACATAGTTTTGAATAAGTTGCATAAACTCAGAACTTTCAAAAAAGTTTGTTAAGGATTGAATATCAGGTTTGGTCTGCGAGTTATGTTCATAGCGATCAAAGAGGGTTTCAACATTAAGTCCCTGGAAACGTTGTGAAAGAAAATCAGCGAGCGTGATTTGTCGCATATTGCGTTCGCCAAGACTTGGCAAAACATCTGAAATATAGCGACTGTAAAGCCGATTTGGCGAGAACAACACAATTTCATCGGCGTTTAATGACTGGCGACTATGATAAAGTAAAAAGGCGATGCGTTGCAAGATGGCAGAGGTTTTTCCACTGCCAGCGACACCCTGAACGACAAGTAAATCGCTGGTTGTGTCACGAATGATGTCATTTTGTTCTTTTTGGATAGTTGCCACAATGTTAGCCATATAAGTATCATTCTGTTGGCCAAGCACTTCTTGCAGAATTTCGTCGCCAACTGTTTCGTTCGTGTCAAACATGTTGGTGATTTTGCCGGATTGAATGGAGAATTGCCGTTTTTTAACTAAATCGGTTGTCATTTTTCCCGCAGGAGTCTGGTAGGAGACATTCCCGAGTGTTCCGTTGTAATAAATACTGGAGATGGGTGCACGCCAATCATAGATGAGAAAATTTTCGTGTTCATCTGCGAAGGATGCTGTTCCAATGTATAGCGGCTCCGCGGTGGTTTCACCAGGATCTTGAATGTCAATGCGTCCAAAATAGGGAGAATTTTGAAGTTGTTTGTAGGTGGCCACTTGGCGTTTGAGAATGGTTTCATTTTCGACGGCACGAGCGACGAGGCCTTTTTGTTGTTGAACTTCGGCGTTGGTTTCGATACGGTCATCAGCTTCAAAAGTGTTGATTTTAGCATTTTGAGAATAATTGCTTTCAACGGAGCGAGTTTCAAAATGAGCTTGATTGTATAGTTGTTGGGTGTGATCGGCTTGGGTTTGGATTTTGCGAATGACGTGATCGACACGGTTTTGTTCGGATTTAATTTCATTTGAATCAACGGTGCTCAATTGCATGACTCCCTTAGTGTAAAAGCATTTTAATGTTCTGATATTCTAGGCTGTTTGAAGGAAAAAGTCAAGAATAGTGAACGAAGCAAATCGGTAGGTTTTGAACTATAAGCAGGATTTGTGGAGTTGTGGCTCAGCGGAAAAAAGAAGTGAACGAAACAACTTGCTAGATTTAAAAAAAGAGAAAGTGAAATGAAGGTAAATGCATACGGCCAAGTTACTTCAACAATCAACGCAGTGTTTAACTAATTATCACTTGCTCCTCAAACTAAAGATAGGTACAATGGGGATATTAAGTTCAATGAAGAAATAAAGTAGTTTTTCATAAACAGAGAGAAATCACTTGCTGAAAGATTTCGGAAAAACGAATTGGGTTTTGGAGGACGATGAAACGGGGCACCGATAACTGCAATGAGTGGCAGATTATTCTGCAAATTAGGTGGCACCACGGTGAATTCGTCCTATTACTAGTTATTACTAGTGATGGGATTTTTTATTTACTCAAAACTAAACAAAAGGGAGTTTTAATGATGACAAAAAAACACGTAATTTTAACGGGTGATCGACCAACCGGAAAGCTGCACATTGGCCATTATGTCGGGTCATTGAAGAATCGGGTTGAATTACAAAATACGGGTAATTATGATAGTTTTATTATGATTGCAGATATGCAGGCTTTGACAGATAATGCACGTGATCCAGAAAAGATTCGTCACAGTCTCATTCAGGTAGCTTTAGATTATTTAGCGGTTGGTATTGATCCAGAAAAATCCACTATTTTAGTTCAATCACAAATTCCGGCGTTGAGTGAGTTAACGGAAACATATCTGAATTTAGTGACGGTTTCACGTTTGGAAAGAAATCCAACGGTAAAAACCGAAATTAAACAAAAGAAGTTTGGTGAAAGTGTACCGGCCGGATTCTTTATTTATCCGGTTAGTCAAGCAGCTGATATTACAGCATTCAAAGCAGATACGGTACCTGTTGGCGATGACCAAGAACCTATGTTGGAACAAACTCGCGAAATTGTGCGAACATTCAATAATGTTTATGGTAAACAAATCTTGGTTGAACCAGAAGGTTATTTTCCACCTAAGGGTCTGGGAAGAATCCCTGGATTGGATGGGAATGCTAAGATGAGCAAATCACTAAATAACGCAATTTATTTGGCAGATGATGAAGATACCATTCAAAAGAAAGTAATGTCGATGTACACGGATCCAAAACACATCAAGGTTTCCGATCCCGGTCATGTTGAAGGAAATACCGTATTTACTTATTTGGATATCTTTGATGAGGACAAGGCTAAAGTTGCCGACTTGAAGGCGCAGTATCAAGCAGGCGGTTTAGGTGATGTTAAAATTAAACGTTATTTGAATGAAGTTTTGCAAAACACATTGAAACCAATTCGTGAGCGAAGGGAACAGTATGCTCAGGATATTCCTGGTGTGTATGATATTTTGAAACGTGGTAGCGAAAAGGCCAACAAAGTGGCTAATCAAACTTTGGATGAAGTACGAGATGCCATGGGAATTAACTACTTTAAATAGTAACTAAATAAGAAGAGAGAAGTATAAGCTGTTGTGAAAACAGGACAGTTTTCATAACAACTATGACCTATACTTGCTCTCTTTTTTTATGATTGCGCTTAACATTTACGAAGTCCCGTTTGTTCCGTATACATTTGTCGCATACCTACGTAAAAACATGGTAAAATATAAACAATAAATTATCGTGATGATCGAGGTGTAAAATGGAAAACTTAGTAATTGTGGATTTAGGTTCCAATTCGGTTAGAATGGCAATTAATGAAATTCACGAGGATGGAAGTTTTCATGAGGTTCGTCGAATCAAAGAAGACTCTCGCATCTCTGAAGGAATGGGCAGTAGTCACATTTTGCAGCAAATTGCGATGGACCGTACAGTAGCAGCCTTAAAACGATTTAAGCAGATTTATGAAAGTTATCCTAATCGAACTGTACGGGGGATTACCACGGCAGCCGTTCGTGTGGCGCGTAATCAAGCTGAATTTTTAAAACGTGTTCAGGATGAAATTGGCATTCAGTTAGATGTTTTGTCTGGCAATGATGAAGCTTACTATGATTATTTAGGCGTTATGAACTCGCTAGAAGTCAGCGATTGTTTAATTCTGGACACTGGTGGTGCCAGTTGCGAACTAATTCACGTAAAGAATGGTAAACCCCGTAATTTAATTAGTGTACCATTTGGTGCTGTAAGTCTGTCTGAACGGTTCCATTTAAATAATGTGGTTCGTGCAGATCGTCTCTTTGCAGCGCAAAATTTTGTAAACAAACAGTTTCGAGATATTTGGTGGATCATGGACGCGGTACAGTTGCCCATTATTTTGCTGGGTGGGGCTAACCGCACATTGGCTCGCATGAACCGACAACATCAAGGAATGCTCCGTGTGGATAATATTCATGGTTATCGTTTGAAAACAGAAGTTGTAAATAAAACTTTTCGAGCATTATTGTCACGAAATTTAGTTAATCGAAAAAAGATGCCAGGATTAGAAACGCAGCGTGCCGACATCATTATTGGTGGTATTTTACCATTGGTTATGCTGCTTCAAATGTTAGATGCGGATCGCGTAATTTTTTCAGAAAGTGGTGTTCGTGAGGGCATTATTTCTGAGTATGTTCAGCACAGATAAAGCAAATAAAAATCAAAAAGCGGGAAAGCACATTTAAAAAATGAGTTTCACCGCATTTTTTTGATTTTAGGAGAAATAATTCATGAACTTAACACCTTTTTATAAACAAAATTATGAACAACGGCTGGCAATGTTGAAAGAAAAACTGGGTTTAACTGATGTCGATGAAGCTTTGATTACTGGAAAAACGGCGACACTTGGTAATCAAACTATCGAGAATTATTTGATGGATTTTTCAATACCAGAAGGCGTTGCCGTTAATTTCAAAATTAATGGTAAAGAAAAAGTGGTCCCAATGGCAACAGAGGAACCTTCCGTGATCGCAGCTGCCAGCAATGGCGCTAAAATAATAGCAGCGGGGGGAGGGATCCAAGCTTCAACTACCGAACGGTTGATGATGGGACAAGTTTTAATGGCAAATGTTCAGAAACCAGTTCAATTGACGCAGCGCTTGTTGCAGTACAAACCAGAAATTTTACAAACGGCAAATGATGCTCATCCTTCAATTGTAAAACGTGGTGGTGGCGCAAAAAAAATCCGTGTGAGAAAATTAGCACATCAATTTATTTCGTTAGATATTTTTATTGATACAAAAGAGGCCATGGGCGCTAATATGATTAATGCCATGTTGGAGGCTGTCGCAAAGCTTTTACAGGTCAAGTTGGGGCAAACCAGTTTGATGGCTATTTTAAGTAATTTAGCTGATGAATGTTTAGCAACGGCAACCTGCCGAATTCCAGTGAAGGTTTTGACCACAAAGCAACTGAATGGTAAGGAAGTAGCACAGCGCATAGTTCTCGCTAGTGAGGCAGCTCAGGTAGATCCTTATCGGGCGGCAACGCACAACAAAGGAATCATGAATGGCATAGATGTGGTAGTAATGGCTTCTGGAAACGATTGGCGTGCAATCGAAAGTAGTGTTCATGCATATGCTGCTCGAGATGGTCACTATCGGGGATTAAGTTGTTGGCAAATTGAAAATGATTTTTTGATAGGAAACTTAACACTACCTTTACCGGTGGGGTTTGTTGGTGGATCAATTAAACTCAATCAAAAAGCGCAACTCAATCATCGAATTTTGCAGGTAAGTACAGCAAAAGAATTAGAAGAAGTTTTGGTAAGCGTTGGACTAGCGCAGAATTTGGCGGCCTTAAAAGCCTTAGTTTCAGAGGGAATTCAGCGTGGTCATATGCATTTGCAAGCAAAATCACTATTGTTAAGTGTAGGTGCAACAACAGCGGAGTTAGCAGATGCACAAGCAAAATTAGAAAGTGCACCTGTAATGGACCAACAAACAGCACGGCAGATTTTAAAAGAGTTGCGAGGAGAAAATAATGAGTGACATTAAACTTAATAGTGAAGTAAAAGAGTTATTAGATGAAGTTAATGAGAAAATTTCTGGGGAAGTGACATTTGATTATGGCACAGAGAAATCTGGGTATGTCCGGTATGATCAATCCTATCAAAGTTGGCAAAACGGCGACTTAATCATTCATGTTAAAGATATTACAGCACCGAATTATACGGTTTCACATGAATTACGACATGCGTTATTGGATGCAACTGGCTATCCGATGATTTCTTTTAATTTAACAAGTGGGCACCAGGACTTTGACGAGCAATTAATGATTGTGACGACCACTTTATACGATACAGTTACTCATTTGAATATTTATAATTGGCAAAAAAGCCATGGCCTATTGACTAATGAAGTTCAGACTGAATATTTAAAAGGAGTTCAACAGACCATCAAACCTGAAGAAAAAGGCAAAATGGATGGCATGATGCATTTACGATTACTCACACTTTTGGATGCGTTAGTCTTCTATGGTAATGATTTTGATAAAGTTGCTGATCAATTTCAGCTTGACTATCCAATCTCTTTGCAAGGCGCACAAAAGGTGTATCAAGAATTGATTCAAAAGCCAGTTGATTCACCGTTTGCACTTCGAAGGACGGTAGTTAAGGCGTTTGAAGCTTTTGATGCGCAACTTGAAAGATGGAATTTACCAACAGTAGGTGGCAAAGAATTTGTGACGTTAGGTAGTGTCTTTAGTAACCGTCAGTTACGCTTAGAAGTGCGTCAACTTTTTCAAATTTCACATTCAGAAATTCAAGATAAAGCAACTAAGCAAAGAGCTTATATCGGAATTGGGGTAACGGATCAACAAAACGCATTTGTTTTACCAACACCACCACAAAATAAATCGGAAGTATTTTTTAAACACATGTATGGTATGTCGATCAAAGATTTATTTGAGCAGTTGAACTTACCATATTCAGTTCGATAACGAGAAATCAAATAGTTTACCTAAACTTCCATTTAGCCTAAACTAAAGATAGGATCCAGATGGCGATAAGCGAGATTTTTGATTAAAGGAGATTTGAGCCATGACACGTCAAAACGTTTTTCAGCAACTTGTTAAATTGAAAAATCGAATGCGCGACTTGACGCGTTTTCAAGTTGTCATAGATTTAATCATGATTTATGCATTTTTGAGAACGGTGTTAAGTGGGACCACGGTTAATTTGTTTGGAACGGTTCTAACCCAAAATAGTGCGATGGTTGTTACTTTCTTGATTGCGATTATTGACCTGTGTTTTACACAAATTCGGAAAAATTATCGTAACGCTGGGCGCAACTTGATTGGCCATTTAGGTGGGCAGTTATCAGAAGATGAAATTTTGGTTATCCGACAGTTTGAAAGATATTAAATTAAAAAAGCAACTTCTAGTTTGTTCACTTCATAGAACAAATTAAGGTTGTTTTTTAACTTATTTGGAGACAAATATTGGCGACTTTTTGCTGCACCGGTGATAAGAGGTGATTGGTTCGATAAGCCAAACTCATATAAAACTCAGGTTGGGGATCATCTAATAATTCTAATGTAACAACGTTAGGATTAGTGATCGCCGACTCAGCCAGAAAACCAATTCCCACGTTTTTTTCGACCATTCCCTGAATAACTTGTGGGTCATTACTTTTGTAAATAATTTGCGGCCGAAAATGGTTAGCATGACTGAGTTGTTTTAGAGCTTCGGCATGTACGAAGCTGCTACCAAACGTGATAAAGTCTCTATTTTTAAGATCACGTAACCAAACCTTACCTTGATGTGCCAATTCACTTTTTTTGCTGACAATGATATGAAATTTGGTTTTGGCAAAGGTTTGGCTGAACAAGCGTGCTGAATCAAAGGGTTCAACCGATCCCACCAAAGCCATATCTAGAGTTCCATTTAAAAGTAGCTTTAGTAACTCGGCGGAACCATGTTCAACAGGCACAATTTGGGTTAATAAGTTTTGTTTGGATAACTCAGCCGCAATCTTTGGAAAGTATGATTGGCTGATGACTGGTGGTAAACCTAAAATTATTTTTCCAGTGTTAATATTCCGAATTTCATTTTGAGCCACATTTACTTGATCAAGAATGATGTCTGTATGTTCGGCAAGTTGTTGGCCACTCATTGTAGTGGTTAGCTTATGCTGACTGGCGTCACGAACAAACAATTGTGTTTGAAATTTGGTTTCCAAACGCTTTATGGCGGTACTAATTGTCGGTTGGCTAACGTTAAATGCCGTTGCTACACGAGAAAAATTGCGTTCTTTTACCATTGCTTGAAAGTATTCAAAGTCTTTAATATTCATAAACTGCCTCTGATTGTTTCCTAAGTTTTTGAATAAATTGAAATAGCTAACTACGAGTGATTAAAACTTAAAAATCATCATAGTTAGCTTTTTAATTCAGAGTTAAATAGCAACACTAAGTTTTTAATAACCAAAAAGAATAATCAAACTAGTCTTGATTATTGATTCTTTTCAGGCATTACCCATGCAGCCACCAAATATAAGATAATGCATGGGATAAAACCGGGAATTGAAATAGCTGCATAAATCACGCGTAATAGTGTTTTATCAACACCTAGATATTCTGCAAAGCCACCAATCACGCCAGCAATCATTTTATCTGAAGATTTTGTAAGTTTTTTTGTCATGTTGAACCCTCCCCTTTTGACAAAGACTTTTACCACTTTTATTATAACTTTTTGGACTATTAAATCCTATTCAAAAGTACTAAAAAATTATAAAGATGATAAACCGCGTACCTTTGCCGTTTTAACTAACAACTATTAATATTCTTAATACTTTCTTACAGATTTGACTATAGTTTTCCTAAGCATGTAGACTAGCTTGCGTTGATACAAAAAGTAAGTAATTGGAGGTTATTAATATGACAAAGAGTCCAGTAGAGATTTTAAACAATCCTTTTTTAAATAAAGGAACAGCATTTACCGAAAAAGAACGTCAGTCACTTGGTTTGGTTGGGTTACTACCACCTTATGTACAAACATTAGACGAGCAGGTTACTCAAACGTATGCCCAGTTTCAGAGTAAAGCAAGTGATTTAGAAAAGAGAATTTTCTTGATGGAAATTTTCAATGAAAATCGTGTTTTATTTTATAAGTTATTCAGTCAGCACGTCGTTGAATTTATGCCAATCGTTTATGATCCAACGATTGCAGACACTATCGAAAACTATAGTGAATTATTTATTCAATCACAAAATGCAGTTTTCTTGTCAATTGATGATCCAAATAGCATGAAAGCTTCATTAAAGAATGCAGCTGACGGCCGTGACATTCGTTTAATTGTGGTTACTGATGCGGAAGGAATCTTGGGCATTGGTGATTGGGGAACAAACGGTGTTGATATTTCCGTTGGTAAGTTGATGGTTTACACAGCTGCAGCTGGAATTGATCCAAGTCAAGTGATGCCAGTTGTACTTGATGTAGGAACTAACAACCAAGATCTATTGAAGAATCCAATGTATCTTGGCAATCGTCACGAACGCGTTACAGGTGACCGTTATTATGAATTTGTTGATCAATTTGTAAAAACTGCTGAAGATTTGTTCCCTAAGTTATACCTTCACTTTGAAGATTTTGGCCGTGGTAACGCAGCTAATATTTTAAATAAGTATAAGGATCAAATCACCACGTTCAATGATGATATTCAGGGAACTGGAATTATTGTTTTGGCAGGGATTCTTGGTGCTTTAAATGTTTCTAAACAAAAAATGACCGATCAAGTTTATCTATCATTTGGTGCGGGAACTGCCGGTGCAGGAATTACAAAACGAATTTACGATGAATTTTTGCAACAAGGTTTATCAGAGGCAGAAGCTAAAAAACATTTCTATTTAGTTGATAAGCAAGGCTTGTTATTTGATGATGATGAAACATTGACACCAGAGCAAAAACCATTTGCGCGTTCCCGCTCGGAATTTGCGAACGCTGATGAGTTAACAACCTTAGAAGCTGCTGTTAAAGCTGTTCACCCAACTATTTTGGTAGGAACTTCAACACAACCTGGAACCTTTACAGAAGCCATCGTGAAAGAAATGGCTGCTCATACAGAGCGTCCAATTATTTTCCCATTATCAAATCCAACTAAACTTGCAGAAGCAAAAGCAGAAGATTTGATCAAATGGAGTGATGGAAAGGCACTTGTAGCTACTGGTATTCCAGCTGCTGATGTGGAATATAAGGATGTTAGTTACCAGATTGGCCAAGCCAACAATGCGTTAGTATATCCTGGTTTAGGTTTAGGTGTGATTGCTTCAACTGCTAAAGTTTTAAATGATGAAATGATTTCAAAGGCTGCCCATTCCTTAGGTGGAATTGTTGATGGTAGTAAACCAGGAGCTGCAGTTTTACCTCCTGTTTCTAAACTTGACCAATTCTCATACACGGTTGCTAAGGCCGTAGCTCAAAGTGCGGTTGATCAAAAACTAAATAAAGAATCCATTTCAGATGTTGATAAGGCAATTACCGATATGAAATGGGAACCAAAATATTAAACAGTTTGAATAATCATTTTTAAGTTAATTGAAGGTATAACGTATAAATTGTTTTATAATTGGCAACCTAAAGTAGTTTAGCAAATAGGGGGCTATATCTTGTCAGATTATCGAATAGAAGAGGATACCTTGGGGCCTGTTAAAGTCCCAGTAGATGCACTGTGGGGAGCTCAAACACAGAGAAGCCTACAGAATTTCTCTACTGGTGAAAAAATTCCTCTGGTACTGATTAAAGTGCTACTTCAACTGAAAAAAGCGTCAGCCGTTGCCAATGAGGATGCGGGAGCAATTTCTTCAGAAAAAGCGACCTTAATTGTTACGGCAATAAATCAGTTACTTAGTCTGGATGATGATCAGTTGCGAAAAGATTTTCCGTTGGTTGTTTATCAAACTGGTTCGGGTACGCAGACTAATATGAATGTAAATGAAGTTGTGGCAAACATGGCTAAGAGACTGAATTCAAAAGTGGAAATTTTGCCTAACGATGATGTTAATCATGGTCAAAGCTCAAATGATATTTTTCCAACAGCAATGAATATTACTGCGGCGTTTTCAATTGAAAAATTGGAGAATGCAGTGCAGCATTTAATTGATAAATTAGCTGCTAAACAAAAAGAATTTTGGCAAGTTGTCAAAATTGGTCGAACGCACTTACAGGATGCCACACCAATAACTTTTGGCCAGGAAATTAGTGGTTGGAAGAGTATGTTGGAGCACGATTTGAGATACTTAAAAGAGCTAAGTGGTACGTTAAATGAGTTAGCAATCGGTGGTACAGCAGTTGGTACGGGACTGAATGCAGCACCTCATTTTGCAGAACAGGTTGCGCAAAAAATGAGTGCCGTTTATGGAATCGACTTCACGGCTGATACCAATAAGTTTTATGGATTGGCTGCGCATTCCAGCTTGAATGTTGTTCATGGAGCTATGAAGACCTTAGCAAGCGATTTAATAAAGATTGCTAATGATGTGCGTTTCTTAGCGAGTGGGCCACGAGCAGGCTATGGCGAAATAAGGATTCCGGCTAATGAACCGGGTTCATCAATTATGCCGGGTAAAGTGAATCCCACCCAGGCAGAGGCCATTACAATGGCAGCCGTTCGCGTAATTGGAAATGACGTTGTGATTTCGTTAGCAGCTAGTCAAGGAAATTTTGAAATGAATGTCTATAAACCAGTGATTATCAGTACTTTTCTTGAGTCTGCAACTCTATTGACGGGAACAATGACTAATTTTACTGATTTAATGATTGCTGGATTGACAGTTAATCAGGATCGAATGAAAGAATTGGTTGATCGTTCTTTGATGATGGTAACGGCCTTATCTCCGCATATTGGTTACCATGCTAGTGCCAAGATTGCCCAACAGGCTCAAAAAGATGGTAGTACATTACGTCAGGCCGCAATTCAATCGGGAAAAGTCACGGCTAAACAGTATGATGCGTGGGTTGATCCGGTAAAAATGACAGGAATTAATAAGCAACAAAAATAAATTTTAAATTCAAATAAAAAAATAAAATTAGATTTCCTAAGTGAAAGAAGGTTTATCATGGCTTTTATAACTTCCGTTGAAAGCATTGTAACAATTTTACTAATGATGGTCCTAGGTTATTTACTTCGCCGAATTGGCTGGTTTGATGATAACTTTAGTGGTAGTATTTCAAAATTAATTATGAATGTGGCATTACCAGCGTCAATTTTTGTGTCGGTAATGAAGTATTTAACTTTACACAAATTGATTAGCCTCTCAAGCGGATTAATTTATTCGTTTGGCGGCGTCATTATTGGGTATATTATTGCTTGGCTAGCTGTTAAGGTTTTGCGTGTACGTCCGGGACGTCGTGGAATTTTCATGAATACAGTTGTGAATGCAAACACAATTTTTATTGGTTTGCCATTGAATATTGCTTTGTTTGGTTCGATTAGTTTGCCATATTTCTTAGTTTATTATGTGACTAATACGGTTTCGACTTGGGCATTTGGTGTATTCTTGATCTCAAATGATGATCCAACGAAGAAAAAGGGTGAAAAAGGTTCTGGTAATTTTAACTGGAAGAAACTTTTGCCACCACCATTGTTAGGATTCTTGGTTGCGTTGGTTTGGTTGGTTTTGAGTTTGCCGGTGCCTGATTGGGCAAATAACACGTTGTCTTATGTCGGTAATTTGGTTACACCGCTATCATTGATTTATATTGGAATTGTGTTGGCGGATGCTGGATTGAAGAGTATTAAGTTTGATAGGGATACGATTTTTGCGTTGTTGGGTCGTTTTGTGTTGTCACCGATTGTGATCACGATGTTGATTATGTGGGGTGCAAGTATGGGGCATGCAATTCCAACGATGGAAATGCAGACGTTGATAGTGCAGGCGGCGGCTCCAGGTTTGGCGGTAATGCCAATTTTGGCGAATGAATCGCATGGAGATGTGGAGTACGCGACAAACTTGGTGACGACGAGTACGATTCTCTTTATTGTGGTGGTACCGATTGTGATGAGTTTGATTCAGTTTGTATAAAAAAAGCAGAGTGTTCAAGAGAGCGAATAGCTTCTGAGCATAGCTTAAGAGCCCCAATGATTCGGTTTAGGAATCGTTGGGGTTCTGTAGCTAAGCGGAGGAAGCTGCTCTCTTGAACACGTTTCGGCTATAAAAATAGAACACTTTACCATCTAAAAATAAAAAAGCATTCAAAAATAGTCGGCCCTGACACTTGTAACGTCGGAGCAGACTATTTTTTGAACCCTAAAGTTGTGATAGACTAGGCTTAAAATATCAACAAATTGAGGCGTAAAAATTGATTACAATTGGACTCACAACCTGGACGGATCATCCGGCACTTATAAATCATGAAGATCGAAAAGTTGAATTAACTGAATATGCAGGCTATTTTCCAGTTGTAGAAGTGGACACTTCGTTTTATGGCGTGCCAAGGGTATCAACAGTAGAAAATTGGCAAAAATCAGTTCCAGAAAAATTTCAATTTATCATTAAAGCAAATAAACTAATGACTTTACACGACGGTGTAGATGTTGATGAGTACCTATCGGATGAACATCGTCTTGTGTTTACCGAGTTTCGCAAAATGGTCCGCCCGTTAGTTAAAAAAGATCAACTAAAAACGGTTTTATTTCAATTTCCACCTTATTTTAATTGTGAGATGAATAATATTCGTTATTTGCGGGATGTGCGGGTACTAATGAGTGATTTGCCGATTGCCGTGGAATTTCGTAATCCAAGTTGGTATGACCCGGCCGTTCGTGATGAAACCATACTTTATTTAAAAAAATTAGGTATGAGTCATGTGGCGGTTGATGAACCGAGTTCGGTACCCAATGGTGTTCCATTAGTTGAGACAGTGACAAATCAAGATTTGGCTGTGCTCCGATTACACGGACAAAACGCTAAAGGTTGGGTTGAAAAAGGACCAGACTGGCGGAAAAAACGGACTTTGTATAAGTATTCTGAAGCAGAACTGCAAACCTTCGCGAAATTAGCTCAAAAATTAGAATTACAAGCAGAAGAAGTTTGTATAATCTTTAATAATAATGGCGGTAGAGATGCGGCTGGAAATGCACTCAGATTGAAAGAAATATTGGGAATCAATTTTGATGGTTTGGGACCATTACAACTCGGACTATTTTAATGACGTAAAAAAATAAGTTACTGCGAATTAAACGGATGAAACAGCCTTTGCGTAGCGTTTCATTGTGATATACTTAAAGTTAAGACATTCTAAATTAAAATTATCAATATAAACTAAAAATATTGGAACTAGGAAGGAAATCTTCAATGGCAGACAAACCTACTTACTATATAACAACACCAATTTATTATCCGTCGGGAAAGCTACATATCGGGAACTCATACACAACAATTGCGTGTGATGCAGAGGCCCGGTTTCAACGATTAGAAGGAAAGGATGTTTTCTTCTTAACGGGAACTGACGAACATGGCTTGAAAATCGAACAAAAAGCAGAAGCCTTAAATACAACTCCTAAAGCATACGTAGATGGTATGGCAGATGGTATTAAAAAGCTTTGGAAACTTTTGGATATTTCCAATACAAAGTTTATTCGGACAACCGATGATTATCATGAAAAAGCCGTTCAAGAAATCTTCCAAAAATTAGAAGATAGTGGTGACATCTATTTAGGTGAATACGAAGGCTGGTATTCTGTTTCAGATGAAGAGTATTTCACCGAAACACAATTAGCAGAAGTTTACCGTGATGAAAATGGTAAGGTAATTGGTGGTAAGGCACCATCTGGTCATGAGGTTCAAAAAGTTAAAGAAGAATCTTATTTCTTCAAAATGAGTAAGTATGCCGACTGGTTGTTGCAATATTATAAGGAGCATCCAGACTTTATTCAACCTGCAACGCGAATGAATGAAATGATTAATAACTTTATCAAACCTGGTTTGGAAGACTTAGCTGTTTCACGAACCACCTTCAATTGGGGAGTAAAAGTTAAAAACAATCCTAAACATGTGGTTTATGTTTGGATTGATGCGTTGTCAAACTATATTACGGCGTTAGGCTATGGTAGTGCTGATCAGAGTAATTTTGATAAGTATTGGCCAGCAGATGTTCATATGGTAGGTAAAGAAATTGTGCGTTTCCACACGATTTATTGGCCAATTATGTTGCATGCGCTTGGTTTACAACTACCCAAACACGTTGTGGGTCATGGCTGGTTGTTGATGAAAGACGGTAAAATGTCTAAATCTAAGGGAAATGTTATTTATCCTGAA
Organism: Pediococcus ethanolidurans; assembly: GCF_964062635.1. Lineage (NCBI taxonomy): Bacteria > Bacillati > Bacillota > Bacilli > Lactobacillales > Lactobacillaceae > Pediococcus > Pediococcus ethanolidurans. Next base: position 353,557 of record NZ_OZ061250.1, on the reverse strand, counting down.
ACTTTGGTAAAACGTTATGGCTTGGATGCTCTACGTTATTATCTATTAAAAGCAATGCCATATGGTAACGATGGGGTATTTACGCCTGAAGATTTCGTAGACAAAATTAATTACGATTTAGCTAATGATCTTGGTAACTTGTTGAACCGTACAGTAGCAATGATCAACAAGTATGAAGGTGGCGTTATTCCAACCTTTAAGTCCGGTGTAACAGCCTTTGATGAGGATTTAGAGAGTACGGCTGCAACTGTTATTACAAACTATCGAGAATTAATGAACTCGTTACACTTTTCTGACGCACTTTCTGAAATCTGGAAATTAGTTAGTCGCTCGAATAAATATATTGATGAAACACAACCATGGGTATTAGCTAAAAGTGACGATGCAAGTGATCAAGTAAAGTTGGGCAGTGTGATGAACCATTTGGCAGAGAGCTTACGTTTGTTAGCTCATTTACTTCAACCAATCTTGACTCAAGCACCTACTAAAATTTTAGATCAATTAGGATTAGCGGCACAAACAGTTAATTTAGCTGATTTGAAATTTGGTACTATTCCTGCCGGAACTAAGGTTGTGGCAAAGGGAACACCAATTTTCCCTCGATTGGATGCTAAAGAAGAAGTTGAATTTATCAAGGCTCAGATGACCAAAACAGACAAGAAAAAGGGACGAGCTGCAATGGAAGAAGCTAAAAAGGCAGTTCAAACTGAAAACGAAGCTGAACTTAATTTAACTAAGAAACCAATTCGAATTGAAGCTTTTGATAAAGTTGAACTTAAAGTTGCTGAAATTAAGTCGGTTGACCATGTTCAAGGTGCTGATAAACTTTTGAAATTCAAGCTAGATGCTGGAGATAAGGGCGACCGTCAAATTCTGTCTGGAATTGCAGAATATTATCCAGATCCAAGTGTTTTAGTGGGTAAAAAAGTTTTGATTGTGGCTAACTTAAAACCCCGTAAAATGCGTGGTGAACTTAGTCAAGGCATGTTGCTATCAGCTGAACATGATGGTCATATTCAAGTTGTCGAAGTTCCAACTAGTTTAGTAAATGGTTCCGGAGTCGAATAAGTTAGTTTTATAAGAACACGATGATATTGTAAAAACCAATCTAAGACTAAGTGAACAGTTAGCGGCGTCTTGGGTTGGTTTTTGATAGTTGGAGGTAACTATGCAATTATTTGATTCACATACCCATTTAAATGATCCAGCTTTTTTGGGACATGAAAAAGCTTATCTCGAGCATGCACATAAACTAGGTGTTGAAAAGATGGCGATGGTGGGTTCAAATGCCGAGTTTAATGCGTCTGCAATCAAACTGGCTCATCAATATGATGATGTTTACGCAGTAGTTGGCTGGCATCCAGAAGATTCTAAATATTTCCATGAAACGCAAGCAGAAGTTTTACGGAATCAATTACAAGATTCTAAGGTAGTAGCTCTTGGTGAAATTGGATTGGATTATTATGAGACAAATTCACCTCGAAAAATTCAGCGTCGTGTCTTTGAAGAACAACTTGAATTGGCTAGTAAATTTCATATACCAGTTGCTATTCATAATCGTGACGCTTTTGAAGATACGTATGCCATCTTGAAGAATGCACATGTAGAAAATTTTGGCGGTGTCATGCATAGTTTTAATGGTGATCCTGAGTGGCTAAACAAATTTCTAGAGTTGGGGATGCATATCTCTTACAGTGGTGTGGCCAGCTTTAACTCGGCACATGATGTTCATAAATCAGTTCAGGCAACACCGGCAGATCGCATTATGGCGGAAACGGACGCCCCTTATCTAGCACCAATTCCCTTTCGGGGGAAACAAAACGAACCTGCTTACACGTTGTATGTGGTTGAAGCTTTAGCCCGTCTACGTGATGAGAATCCTGATGTGACAGGAAAGGCAACCTACGAAAATGCCAAACAATTTTATAAGGTAAATGATGATGAAAAAAATTAAAGAAGTTATTGTTGTTGAAGGTAAGGATGACACGGTACGCATAAAAAAAGCTGTGAATGCAGATACGTTGGAAACACGAGGTTCTGCCATTTCTGAGGAAACGATCGAACAAATTCGTCGTTTACAAGCAGAACGGGGTGTAATTGTGTTTACTGATCCTGATTTTTCGGGTGAGAAAATTCGTAAGACCATTTCGGCTGAAGTCCCTGAAGTTAAACATGCATTTTTGGCCAGAAAAGATGCTGTGCCAAGTAAAAAAGGAAGTTTAGGTGTAGAACACGCAACACCTGAAGTGATTCGCGAAGCGCTAGGTAAAGTGTACACGGAAGCTGCTGATGCGTCGTTGCAAATTACGAGGGATGATTTACTGGATGCAGATCTAATTGCAGGAACGCATGCGAAACAACGCCGTATGGAGTTATGCGAGCTCTTGAATATTGGATATGTTAACGGTAAACAATTAGTTAAGAGGTTACAGCTGTTTCAAATAAGTCGAAAAGCTTTTCAAGCTGCTGTTGACCAATTAGATCAAAAATAGGGAGAAAAAATGACAGAACACATAGATATTGCGGATCCAATTCGAACGCGGGCAATTTTAGAACGTTATCGGTTAAATGCCAAAAAGAGTTTGGGTCAAAACTTTTTGACGCGACCACAAATCCTAAAAGATATTGTGGCAGCTGCTGACATTTCTGATGCGGACGATGTGATTGAAGTTGGCCCAGGAATTGGTGCGCTGACGGAGCAACTGGCTCGTCATGCACACCATGTTTTGGCGTTTGAAATTGACGAAAATTTACTTGATGTTTTGGATGAAACTCTGGATCCCTACGAAAATATCACGATTGTGAATGCGGATATTTTGAAGGCTGATTTACCCAAAGTTGTGGCAGAAAATTTGGATGGTAACCATACCTTAAAAGTGGTGGCAAATTTACCGTACTATATTACAACACCAATTCTAAAGGGTTTGTTGCAAAGTTCTTTGGAACTGGATCAAATTGTGGTGATGATGCAAAAAGAGGTTGCGGATAGATTAAATGCACAGCCTGGCAATAAAGAATATGGCTCATTGAGTGTGGCGGTACAGCTTGATATGAATGTGAATGTGGAATTTGAGGTACCAAGAACAGCTTTTATGCCACAGCCTAATGTGGATTCGACGATTGTGAAGTTAACAAAAAGGGAGCCGTGGCCAGTGCAACCCAATTCACGAGATGCGTTTTTTAAGACGGTGCATGCTTGTTTTGCGCATAGAAGAAAGACGTTGTGGAACAATTTGTTGGGCATGTATGGTAAGACGCCGGAAGTGAAAGAAAGTTTAACTAAGGTGTTAGAGAAACTGAGTATCAAACCAGGAATAAGACCAGAAAGATTGACGGTTGTTGATTTTATAAGGTTGACGAATGAATTAGAAAAGTGAGCGAGGTAAGTCGATAGAAGGGCAAACCTAAGGTCAACGGATGCGGGATCGCGATCCCGCGGGAGTTGGCCTTAGGTTTGCCCTTCAGACTTGCCGAGCTGTCCTAGGGCATGAGAAAGAAAAAAGAGAAGAGACGGATGGCGGGATCGCTATTCTGGGAGAGTTGAGCTTAGGTTTTCCCTTCAGACTTGCCGAGCTGTCCTGGAAGTAACATAAAACATGTTGTTTTAAAAATAGCGGTTGCAGCTCACTGAACGTTGTGGTATAATTTGCGTTTTTTGTGAAACTATGTTACAATGTTTCACATGGGAAGGTGAAGCCAATGCCAAACACACTAGCCACAATTAAGTCAAAGCTAGACAACAAAGTTGGAGAAGAAATGATGGTTGTTGCCCAAGCTGGTCGTAAGAAGATTACGAAGCGTCATGGAATTCTCCACAAAACTTATCCAGCGGTTTTCGTGGTTGATTTAGATCAGGATGAAAATTCTTTCGAACGGGTATCATACAGCTATACCGATATTCTAACTAAGAATATCGAAATCGCATTTGAAGATTAAAAATAATCGGACCGCGAAGGTCTTTTTATTTTGCCTAAATTTAATTAGTCCCTTTGGAGAAAGTAAGATTAGACAAAAAAACTGGGCTTTTTATGCAACACTGGTACTTTACCGTTTTTTTAAGTATAATTGTGATAAAATACAGGATTAATAAACAAGGTGATTGCATGGAGACAACAGAAAAAGCCCCGGCCAAACTAAATTTGTTTTTGGATACCCCATATAATCATGCGGATGGGCTTCAAGAGTGGAACATGGTAATGACCTCGGTGGATCTTGCCGACTACGTTAAAATTGAAACAAAACCTGGGAAACGTGCTATTAGTGTGCATACAGATACCGGGTTTTTACCAAATGACAGTCGTAATTTGGCCTATCAAGCGGCAAAATTATTGCAACATGAATTTCATGTTCAGGCAGGTGCAAAAATTCGAATTAAAAAAAATATTCCCGTTGCGGCAGGAATGGGCGGCGGTTCATCAGATGCTGCTGCGGTTTTACGCGGGTTGAATAATTTATGGAATCTTGGTGTTTCTAAAAAACAGTTGGCAGAGTTGGGGTTGCAAATTGATTCTGATGTGCCTTACTGTGTGTATAGTCAAACGGCCTATGTTTATGGAAAAGGCGAAAGGATTCAGCTTTTAAGACAACTACCGGCAATGTACTTTGTGATTGCTAAACCTAAGCTGAGTGTTTCAACACCAAAAATCTTGAGACAGATTGATCATAAAAGTTTAGACCATTTGGAAATCGAGGGCATTTTAGACGCCATTAAGCAGAATGATTTTACAAAAATCTGTGCGAATGTGGGAAATGTTCTTGAACCGGTGACCGGACAGATGCATCCTCAAATTCTTCAGTTAAAGGACCGGATTCTTCGTTATGGTGCTGAAGCAGCACAAATGAGCGGTACAGGGCCGACCGTATTTGGAATTTGTCGCAAAGAAAGTCGTGCTCAGCATTTAGTGAATAGCTTGAAAGGATTTTGTCCTGAAGTTTATCTTGTGAGACCGGTAAATTAAAAAGAGAATTGCCAATGAATTTAAATTGGTCAATTCTCTATTTTTTAAGCTAATAATGCGGAAATGCCAAGGCCGATAAAGATTAAGCCAAAAAAGATACTGTACCAAATTGCAAATGGCATAAATAGAGATGAGTGACTATTCATACTGACACGTAATGTTTTCCAACTCTTGTGAACACTGTAAAACTGAAACAAACCAATCAAGATAGCTACTACACCAATTATGAGGTTAGCATTCATCACAATCGCCTTCATTCAAGTTTACAAATCTAATTAAACAATTATTTCCACATTATTAACTAAAGTATAGCATCGATATCAGCCTTTTGCAAACGCTTTCAGCTTCGACTGATTGTTTAATAATAACTTCTGAAAATCATAAATAAGAGTCCGGTGCCAATCAGAATCACCAGAAGCATTAGACCAAGGTTTAGCCAAGAAAAATGACGTGATAAATACATTGATCCACCGGCCAAACTTAAACTAACGGCAATTAAGATAATGATCAGCGAAATTGGAAACCCAAATTTATAGAGAAAATAGGCCATAATCACATAGCCAAACAGATACTGAATGAGCATAAATTGGTTATTAGGTCGCTTCATCTAAATTTACCCTCCCATACATTGTTGTACCCTAAATATACAGCAAAATGGAAAAATACATGAGTGCGGCGCCTACCAAAACTAAAATATGCCACCAAACATGGACATATTTTACGTGAGGAATGTTGTAAATTAAACCACCTAAGGAAAAAGCAATACCACCGGCTACAAGCAGGCTGATTCCAACAATACCTAAGCTTTCATAGAGCTGTTTTGCACCCACTAGGCATAACCACCCCATTAGTACATAAATCAAAGTTTCAATTTTTTTGAATTTTCCAACCGCAAAAAATTGAAAAATAATTCCGGAGATGGCTAATAACCAAATAACAATACATAAAACAATTCCTAAGGCGCCACGAATTGCCAACAAACAGTATGGCGTGTAGGTACCAGCAATTAAAAAATTAATACTATCATGATCTAATATTTGGAAGACATGACTAGCTCTTGTGAAATAGAGACTATGAAACATAGTAGAAGAAAAGAATAGGACCAAAAGGCTGATGCTGTAGATGGTGTATGCGACTATATCGAGTGGTTTGCCAAGTCCAATTCCTTTTATTAATAGCAAAACGGTTCCAGCGATACTTAAAAAGAAGCCTAAACCATGTGTAATGGCACTCCAAATTTCGTTTAGTAATTGGCTGTGATGCATAGAAAGGGGATTCTTTAGATTAGTTGTTGGTTTCAATGTGCATTCCTCCACTTCAACTAGATATTATATACTAATCATCTAGTTTTTAAAACTAGATGATATCAAAAACTTGTAAATTACCTAATTTTTCTGAAAATGGTATGATATTAGAAAGAGTAAAGTAAAGAGGGAAATCATGGCAAAGCGTTCGAATACTAAACAAAAAATTGTGCTGGCCTTATTTGAATTAATGAAGACCCACTCAGTAGATGAAGTGACAGTTAGCGATATTTGTAAACAGGCGTCTGTATCGCGGATGTCATATTATCGAAGTTTTAAATCAAAACAACAGATCTTGGAATACCAATTTGATGAAGTGTTTCAAGAATTCTTTAGCTACCTTCAGGTGATGAACAATCATGACATGACGGCTTTTTTGGATGCCTTTTTTACGGTTATTCGTCGTCATCGGGGAACAGTAAACATTTTAATCAAGGCAGATTTAGTGGGTATTATTTTGGATAAATTGCAATTCTATATTACGGATCTTGTGGATAAGGATGTTTTAAAAATTCGGGATCGCGCATCTAAAATGTGGATTGCCTTTGTGGCAGGTGGTTTAACTCAAATGATTGTGGAGTGGGATAAAGATGATATGGTCGAGTCCAATGCCGAAATGGTCATGATTGGTCGGAAATTTTTGAAATAAAACTGAATTATTTTAGCTATTTTATCCATTCTAATAGTTGTGGCATAAGGAATTAATACTTAAAAATGAAAAGAAATTAAATAAAGCGTTTACATTTCGAAAGAATTGGGCTACAATTACTCATGGATAAAGTTTTTGTGGATCGTTACTAATTCGATTAGGCGTGACCACAAGCAGTGTAACTCATTGCTTGCGGTCATTTTTTTTTGAAAAAAAGGATATGATAAAATGTTGACCATCGTTCAGATTTTTAATAACAATGTGGCCTTGATCAAGTTAAATGATAATCGGCAGGCAATTGTAAAAGGAAAAGGGATCGTCTTTCAGAAAAAGAAAGGTGACCAGGTAGACGTTAATCAAGTAGAAAAAATTTTTTATTTGGAGACCGCGGAATCTAAAGAAAATCTATATTTTTTACTTAAAGATATTCCAATTGATATTGTGACAACCACCTATGAAATAGTAGATGTTGCTCAAAAGACTTTTGGTTTTTCAGTTCTGGATTATGTTTATATTACCCTAAGTGATCATATTTATGGTGTTTATAAACGAATTCAAGCTAATGATTATCATGAAAGTTGGAGCTAGTATAAATTATGGACAGCTTTTGGTAGAATATCTTTATCAAGATTGGAGATATCCTATATGGCCACTAAATATGATATTGATTTTAAGAAGATGATTGTGTCTCTTTATCAAAATGGGGAAAAGGTAAAAGATCTTACTAGCGAATATGGTATTTCAGATAAAAACATTTATGCTTGGATTAAACGTTATTCTAAAGATAAGCAAACTGGCATCAGCCAGGATGAATATCTCAAACTGAAAAAAGCTTATCAAAAGATTCAAGAGGAAAATGAAATCTTAAAAAAAGTCTTGACCATATTCGCAAAAAATTAGCTTCAGACTCAATCATTACCGCAGCTCACCAGGCAGCTAAGAATCACAATATAAGTGATGTTTGTCACGCCCTTAAGATCCCACGTTCTACTTTTTATAAAAATTCTATTTGTCATGTATCGAATCAAGAAAAGCGCCGCAAACGCTTTAAAAAATTGATTAAAGAAATTTATTTTGCTTCTGGACGTCGTTACGGAGCACCTAAAATTGCTAAAAAGCTGCAACATTGTGGTGAAAAAGTTTCTGAAAAATTTATTGGCAATTTAATGCATGAATTAGGATTGTGCTCCATCATTCGAAAAAAGTATACTTGGCATCCAAAGAAACAAAAAATTGAAGAACGGGAAAATATTATTGATCGTGATTTTTCAACTAAATCAATTAATCAAAAATGGGCAACAGACATAACTTATATTCACACCTTGCATGATGGTTGGCTGTATCTCTCATCAATTCTTGATTTGCACACGAAAAAAATTATTTCATGGAATCTTAGTTTAAACATGACTAATGAACTAGTTCTAAAAACTCTTAACCGGGCAATTATTAAATATAAGCCAAGTAATCTGATTGTTCATACAGATCTAGGATCTCAATATACAAGTAACGAGTTTGAATCAAGGCTTAAAGAGCTTAAAATCAAACATTCTTTCAGCCATAAAGGCTGTCCATACGATAATGCAGGTATAGAATCATTTCATGCGACCTTAAAGAAAGAAGATGTTTACCCACAAAAAGACAAATACAAAGATTTTAAATCAGCTAGAATCCAGCTTTTCAAATATATTGAAGGCTTTTACAATAGTCGCAGAATTCATGGAGCCCTTAATTTTATTACACCAAATGAGGCAGAACGACGAGCTCTAAGTGGAAGTATTTAAGTTGTGTTTTTGTGTGGAAGCAATTTATTGCTTCCTGCCAAATTAACAATACCATTCGTTAATAAGTCAAGGCCGCTGGAAGCGCCTCGCAGAGGTTTGCCTTGAGATTATTAACGAATGGTGTTACTGAATTAAAAATATATCAAAAAAGAAATTCTATGAAAAAGTGTCCACGTTCTTGACAGAAATCCAAGTTTGGTTCCAGACATGCACACAGAGTACCCGACTGAGTATGCAATTGGAAGAAAAGCCGTTGAAATAGTTTCTAACAACTTGCATATTCAATTACCCAACAGTGAGGTAAAAAGTATTGCATTACATTTCATCAATGCGTAAGGCACACCGGGAGCCGACAAACTTGATGAGTCACTGACAACAAGTGTGAATGACATTGTTCAAGAAATTTTAAATCAGAATCATATTTTACGAACCAAAGAAAACGGCAATTTGGATCTGAGTCAAGTTTTTAGACACGATTACGTAGAATTTCTAACTGACTAATTGTTCCTTTTCATCTGGAGTTAAATAGCCATCGGCACTAATGATCCGCCGAGAATTATAAAATCCTTCAATGTAACTAAATTGAGCCAAATTGGCTTCATGATAGTCTTTGTAAGTCCGTTGGTAAACCTCCTCCTTCTTGAAGCTGGCATGAAATGACTCCACCACAGAATTGTCATACGGATAGCCACGTTTACTGTAAGAGTGCCGGATAGCGTGTTGCTTCAATGCTGTTTCAAGGGCAGTACTTCGATACTGGCTGCCCAAATCAGTATGCAGAATCAAACCAGCCTTGACAGTTCTAGTTTCACAAGCTTGATTAAGTACGTTGACAACCAACTCGGTTGTCATGTGTCGGCTTAATTTATGAGCGATAATTTTGCGAGAATACAAGTCCATGATGATTGCCAGATAGCACCACCCATCAGTTTTGGTCGGAATATAGGTAATATCAGCAGCCCATTTTTGATTAGGTTTGACAGCTTTAAAGTCTTGTTTTAACAAATTAGGGTAGGTCATTTGGTCAATATAGTTGTTGTGCTCATAGCGCCACTTTTTGACGACAATTGACCGGAGGCCTAGGTGTCGCATCAGCTTTTGAACCAGCTTCAAACTGGCATGATAGCCCTCACGTAAAAGTTCCTCGTGAACTTTAGGAGCGCCATAAACCCGCCGATGATCAAAGTAGATGCGTCGGATTTGCTGGTATAAAACTTGGCGCCGCTTAAACTGTTCGGGCTTAGTCTGGTGCTGGTACTGATAGTAGGTTGATCGACATAAGTGCAACGTCTGACAGACTTCTTTAACGCTATGCGCTGATGCCGTTACTTTAATAGCTGACTGCCAATCTTTGATGCTTACTTTTTTGCGAATATGGTTAATGCTTTTTTTAGGATATCGTTTTCACTTTCCAGCTTGGTAATTCTTGCCTGCATTTCTAATAAGTCGGCCTTGGAGACCCCGGTATCATTATCTTTCTTGTACAAATCATTCCATTTATAAATGGTGGCACTGGCAATCCCATATTCGCTGGTAAGATCAGTGACTGATGTCCCGCTTTCATACAGCTGAACGATCATTTTCTTGAATTCGACAGAATATCTCTTTCTTTTGCTCATAAGACACGATCCTCTCTAGTAGAAATTCTATCAAATCGTGTCCACACTTTCATCCTAAGTCCAGATACTTCGTTTGGTCATTACAAGATCAATTCTCTTGGGCTAATGGTTATAATAAGCGTTATGGACTATTTTATGTGAACTTCGGAACCCAAGCACGGGAAATTAAAAAGAGTGCCCAGTGGTTTAAAGAATTAGCTGATACAATGCCAAATTAATATGTTTTAACAAGAAAGCTCTGGAATAAACATCTGCTGGTCGGGAGTGTCAAGAAGTTTGTGTAAAAAGTGATTGCTCTTTCTCCATAAAATTAAATCTTTTCAGTCGAAAAGTGATTCTAATGTATCCTTAACTTGTCCGAATCCACGATGAATTCGATTAAAGTTCTTTTCATTGTAACTAATTACTTGCACTCCAATGAAATTGTCTAATGATTTTTCATTGGGAAACTGTTCTTTTGCTTTAGTCTTGCGTTTAATCTTTTTATTTAGCGATTCTATAATATTTGTTGAATAAATGGTTGGGCGTATTGCGGCTGGAAAAGCCAAAAAAGCTAATAATTCCTTTTCAATTGACCTAATGTGACTAATTAGATTTGTGTATTGTTTTTCCCAAGTACTATAAAAATCGGCAAGCATTTTACGAGCTTCAGCTTCATTGGTTACCGAATGAAGTTGTTTGAAATCATTTAAAATAACCTCACGGTCTTTTAAACGGACATGTGTACTAATATTACGCATAACATGAACTAAACATCTTTGAAATTTTGCTTTAGGAAAAGCGTGTAAAAGCGCGGGTTGAAGTCCAACCATTCCGTCCGCAATAATTAATTGAACCTGTTTAAGCCCTCGCTGCTTGAGATCGGCTGCCATTTCCGACCAGACTTCAGCATTTTCACTGGGTGCAATGCGATAATCAAGAACTTCTTTAATCCCAGTGGGTGTAATTCCTAAGGCAATATAAACTGCCTCTCTTTGAACTGTGTCACGACGCAAAGGTAAATAAGTTGCATCTAAGAATAAGCAAACATAGTTTGCTTTAATGGTTTGCTGATGAAAAGCTTCAATCTGCTCAGTTACTTGGGCAGTAATGTTAGAAACAGTTGTAGCCGAATAATAAGAACCGTACATTTTTTCAATCAAATCAGCGATTTCACGAGTGGTAACACCTTTAGAGTAAAGTTGAATAATTGTAGTTTCTAAAGCATCTTGACGACGAGAATAAGCTGGAAGTAAATGATTATGAAATTTGCCTTGTCGGTCACGCGGCACAGCAATTTTCAACTTACCATATTCGGAATCAATTAACCGAAAGTATTGACCATTCCGATAATTGTTAGTCTTAAAGCTATTACGTTCATAAGGATCATAACCAAGTAACGAAGTTAACTCAGCTTGTAGGATTTGATTAATAGCTGTTTCAAGTTGTTGGCGAAAAAGTTCTTTAACATCGCCATTTGATAATAGAGTTTTGGTTAAATCTTTGGTAAACTGTTCCATGGGGAATCCCTCCATTTTGGTTTGGTTTGACGATTTAATCATACGGGGAAGGGGTTCCCTTTTCAATAGGATTTTAATTCATTTACACAAACTATTTTATACTCTCGCTGGTCTGCATAAATGTTTAGTACTAGAGCTTTTTTGATGTACTTTATAAATGTGTCAATATTTTTTCTAAATGGTAGCGCTACAGACTAATATTGATTATAATCAAGTTAGAAGACTGAAGTGAGAGGTAAATCCGATGCAATATAAAAGAATTCTGGTTCCGGTAGATGGATCGAAAAATGCTGAACTTGCTGTGACAAAGGCTGTGTTCACTGCCCAACGAAATTCGGCACATTTAGATATTATTTCTATCATCCAAACAAGCCGTTTCTTGGACGTTTATGGGCACATGGGATCTAATACAGACTATTTAGACATTACTTATCGAAAGACTAAAGAGTATGTAGAAATGCTGAAAGAGACAATTAAAGAGAAATATAATTTTGAGGATGTGTCTATTTCAGTTGAATCTGGTAATGCAGCTAAAATCATTGCGGAGGTAGCTCCTAAGGAATTTGATGACGATTTAATCATGATGGGGGCAACTGGGATGTCAGCTTTACAACGAACAATGATTGGCTCGGTAGCCGATTATGTGGTTCGAGTAGCTAAGTGCGATGTTTTATTGGTAAGAACGGATCTAACCAATCTATTAAGCTAGTAGATGATTAGAGTGTTGAAAAAGACGGCTAGTTTTTGAGCATTAACAAAAATAATCCAATGATTCGCTTTTGGAATCGTTGGATTATTTAGGTTAAGCGGAAAAAACTATCTTTTTCAACACGTTTCGGCTACAAAAACAGCCCTCAACATCAAAAAAAGGATGCACAAGCTTAACTAACTTGTTGTCCATCCTCTTTTTTAGTTGATTGTTTTTGGTCTGAAACGTGGAAAAAAGAGCAGCTTTCTCCGTTTTGCTACGATAGGCCAACGATTCCAAGTGCGAATCATTGCTATCTAGGCAATACTCAAAAGCTAAACGCTCTTTTTCTCACTCTAATCATTTAACGTAAACTGCAACTTCATCCGTGGTTCGCCCAATGCCAACATTTGACCTAGTAACTTATTGGCATATTTCATCGCAACATCTGCCATCTGTTCATTAACAGATTCCAAATACTTTGAAACATCATTCTGTTGTGCAGCAGCTTTGTCCGCTTGCATCTGCAAATGACGACAATCAGCAACCGTATTTTCTTCAAACAGGTTTTCCTGATCTTCATACAAACCAAAATTATGGTCACCCATTAAAGCTAAAACGTTAGTGAGCCAGTACATGCTCGTCGGATCACACTCGCCCGTTGTCTTTTTGTATGCTTCTGGAGTATCATTCACATTTGCATAAAATGGAATTACAGCGTTGAACGTATTAGGACCAAAGGCTAACCAGTGAACACCGGCAATCTCATCAGGAACATTTGAACGAATTTGTAAAATATGCAATTCTTGATTTCGGTTAATACCGATTGGTCGAAATTGTTTTTTTTCATCTTCAGTGCCCGTTCCATATGGATCATAAGGTGTGTTTTGATAATGAGAACTCAAAACAAACTTCATATCTTCCACACTGATTTTCTTAGAAGTTCGGCAAATGAAAGGTAAATCCTGATCAATTGGTGAATTCTTAAATTCGGGATTGAAATATTTTTGACCATACCAAGCACGCGGATTGTTATAACGAGTGTCTTTGATTGTGGCACTGCCAAAAATGTGACGTAAGTTTACTTGATCTTGATCTGGATTTAAATGATTTTTTTCAATTAATTCAGGTAGATCACTAGCAAACAAAGTATCCTCGGAATCAAAATCATATTGATCAATGTTAAAGCGGTTAGGAGCGATTACATAAGCATCATCTGGAATACGAATAGCAGCCCAATGGTGACCACCAATTGATTCAAAATACCATACTTCATCATGATCAGAAAAAGCCATGGCATTCATTTCATAAGTTCCGTACTTCTCCAAAAGCGCACCAAGACGTTGAACACCTTCACGGGCAGAATGGATATAAGGAAGAGTAATGGTAGTGATATCCTCTTCACCAATTCCGTCTTCAACAAGGGGATCAACACCTAAGATACGTGAATTGGAAGTAATAGTTTCAGTAGCTGTCATTGCAACGTTATCACTATTAATACCAGCACCAGCCCATGTGCCATGCCCATCAGTAGCATCAGGCGTTGACGTATAACGTAATGGATTGTCGGGAAGATCAATTTTAACGGGATTTAAAACAGCCTGATAGTGTTTAGGTTGATCTTCAGGTTTTACAACAACAAATTTTTGGGGATTGAGTGGACCTGCACCGTCCTCGTTACGGGCGATCATTGTGGAACCATCGATGGAAGCTTTTTTACCGACTAAAATAGTCGTACAAGAGCCTTTGGTACGTTTTGTCATAAAAATATCATCTCACTTTAAGTATTTACTTAATTGTAGATTACTTGGAGGAAAAATGCGAATTGTGAATTTCAGACTATTTAAAAATTGAAAAAAACCCTTGTTATCGACAGATTGAGTCGGTTACAAGTGCTTTGGGTATTGATATTATGAAAATCTATTTTTTGAAAATATGACGTTCAATGCCATTGGCAACCCCATCTTCACGATTACTGGTTGAGACAAATTTGGCGTACTGTTTAACCTCTTGACTGGCATTCGCTACTGCAATCGGGAGACCGACGTGTTTAAACATTGGAATGTCATTTTCGCCATCGCCAAAAGCAGCTAATTGATCAATTTTCAAGTGTTCTTCTTTTTGAATGTGGGCCACTGCATTGGCCTTGGTAGCACTAATAGGTGTGATTTCGATATAAGCATCTCCCGAGGTCATCACATTAAGATCCGGTAAGTCTAACTGTTTGAGATAATTCTGGAGACGGTCGAACAAGATCGGATCAAAACTCATTACCATAAATTTATATATTGTTTGAGTTTGATTGGCTGATGTTTCTTGAATAACGGGCTTTTCATGAGTGATAGCAGTTTCGGCGTCAGTTTCTCGACAATTTTTATCTGTATACCAAGTATGATCAGAATACCAATTTAATGAGACTTGGGGAAAGTTTTGATGAACAATCGTCATTATTTCTTTGACTGTTTGTGGATCAATTGCCTGGGAATAGAGTTGTTGATAACCATTTGTTTGCGGTTTATAAATTAACCCACCATTAAATGCGACTTGCGTTGTTTGGAGGTTAAGTTCGTCAATTGCAAATTGCATTTCAAATGGCGCACGTGCTGAAACAAGTGAAACTGGAACCGAACTATTTTGAATGACGGAAATGTTTTTAGGGCTAATGGAACCATCTGGACTTAGTAAAGTGTTGTCCATATCTAGAAAAATATGTTGAATCATATAAAATTCACGCTTTCATCAGTATTTGTTATAGCAAAGGTGACGCTTTCATAAATAAAGTGTAGCATGAAAACATTCGTAGTTGGGGTATTTTCCAAATAAAAATCAAGTTTTCAAAAAAACATATAAAAAACGATTCTAAATGCACTAGGCCCTGTCAAGTTGACAGTTGAAATAATATAAATTTTTGGTTTTTACCTAAATGGCTTCATTCCAGTATTCATCTGGAGTGAGGCCATTTCTTTGTGCCGAACGATTTTGATGGTTAAAATATTCAATTCCATCTTCAACGAGTTTCACCAGCTCTTTATACGTCTTGGCCATTGGATGACGATCCATCCAGCGAAGCTTAAACTCATTCCACCAACGTTCCATTGGAGCGTTGTCATATGGTGTACCTGGCCGAGACATGCTTCGTTCTACTTCAAATTGGTTCAAAAAATTGTTAAATGCCCCCGATGTATAAGCTGATCCACGATCCGTATGGATACGTGGATGAACGTCACCGGCGGCTACGAACGACCGCTGAAAGACTTGTATTTCAGCTGAGCTAGTCTCGGTATCGCTGAGATTGTACGATAGTAATCGACGCCCATAGAGATCTAATACGCCGCTTAAACGTACTTTATACTCACCATTCACGCCATACGAAAGCTCTGTTGAGTCAGACAACCAAACCTCGTTTGGTGCACTAACTTCAAAATTCTGGTTCAGTAAATTGTCTTGAATATATTGCTCATTTTGTTTGATGCGATTGTGTTTTTTCTTTCGAATTTGACAATGAATACCAAGGTCTCGCATGACCCGCCGCACCATCTTAAAGGTCACTAAAAAGTCAATTTCTTCGTCTTGCTGTAGATTAGTCAGAAGATTTCCAGCACCAATCCCCTGATGATGAAAATTAAACCAATATTTGGTACGTTCTTTGAGCTTCTTATCGTGGCCTTCCCAAATTGTTTCTTCACGGTTGAGCCCCTTATAATAGGCCTGGCGGCTTACACCAATAACTCTTAAAAGTACCGATAACGAGCCCCGATCCTCTTGACTGACATCCTTGATTGCTTGATAGGCCAGTCGATGTTGTTTGTTCACCCCTTGTGCTGAAGTTCCTGCAATTTTTTTGCGAATTTCTCTATAATTTCTTTCTCTTTGAGCTGGACCTTAAGCTGGCGAATTTCAAGCTTTAACTGTTCGTTTTCCGTTAGTTCATCTCGTTGCTTTCGATGTCCACGATTATCCATTAAAGCTGGGTACCCGTTGGCTTCAGCTTTACGTACCCACATCCTAGCTTGCTGATAAGATACTTGAAAATGTTCTGCAGCTTCAGAATAGCTGTGTTTGTCCTTAGTAACATACTCTACAATTTCAATCCGTTCTTCAAAGGTAGTCTTACGGCTCATAGTAGGGACCTGCTTTCTAGACGGTGACACCGTCACAGTTTTATCCCTATTATACCTAGAAATCCAGTTACGTAGTTGTGTATGTGAATGTAAACCAAATTTAATTGTTAGTTCTTCAAGAGTTCCTTCTCCAGCCAAGTACGCCAGAACGGCTGTTAGTTTAAGTTCTTTAGAGTAATGGTTATTTTGGCGTGCTTCTTCAAGCCCTTCGATACCATCACGCTCATACCGAGTCTGCCAACGCTTCAACGACTTTGCGCCAATGTTAAATGCTTTCGCAAATGCTGCATAAGATGTATTGGCTTGCTTGAATTCTTCTAGAATTGTTAGTTTTTCCAATGCTGTATATTTAGATCTAGGCATAATAAAAATCCCTCCATGTTTATCAGATGATTTATATTATTTCATCTGACAACCACAAAGGGATTATCGCAAAACTAGATACATTGGTTTAGAGTCGTTTTGTTAAAATCGAATTAACTATATATTTTTTTATTTCTCTGCAGCAGTTGCAGCCTGTTCCTTCTTAAGAATAGTACGGTCATAATGACGAATGAATGGGTACCAAACAAGGAAAGCAACGAAAGCACAGAAAATGGATAAGATAGCACCTTCCCAACTAGCTGTAGCGAGAAAACCACTTAGTCCAACTGGAGTAGGCCATGGTTGCTGAAGAATAATTTTGTGAACCAATCCTGTTGTTACAGCTATATAACCGACAATCCCAGATACTAACGGTGCACAGATAAATGGAATGGCCAGTTGAACGTTGTAGACGATTGGTAGTCCGAATAAAATAGGTTCGTTAATGTTAAAAATAGCTGGCACAATTTCAACTTTACCAATACTGCTAAGTTGTGCTGATTTGGCTCTAAAACTTAACCAAATAGCCATACCTAAAGTGGCACCAGAACCACCAATGATAACAAAGGCGTTCATTGGATCACCAGCAAAGAAATGGTTAGCACCGTTAACATTAGCGGCCATATTAGCCAAAACAATAGGTGTATAGAATGAACTCATAATTGCGGCACCATGAATTCCGAACCACCAGAGTAGGTGAATCAAGAAGATGATGACTAAGAAGCCCCACCAAGTATCGGCAATATTACTGATAAATGAAAATGGAATGTAAAGTACTTTGAAAATATCGGTACCGGCGATGACCAATGCTAAGTTGATGGCACCTACGACAAAAGCCACGCAAACTCCTGGAATTAAAGCACTGAAAGAATTGGCAACACCAGCAGGTACTGAATCTGGCATTTTAATTCGCCAGTTGTGTTTGATGGTAAAACGATAAATCTGAACCGTTAACCAACCAACAACTAAGCCGGTAAAAATTCCGACTGAGGCAATTCGAGTGATACCACCTGTGGAAACCGCATAGCCACCACCGATAATATTTAGTTTATTTAATGATTGAACAAATTGAACACTGCCGTTTTTCCAAACTAATTGTGGTACTGTGATGAACATAGCCATTAAAAACATCATCAGACCATCTACTGGAACAACGTCAATATTTTCTTCTTCATGATAAATTTGGGTGTAGGTGTAAGTAAAGGTTCCTGAGAAAACCAGTGCCAAAATACCCATTGTTGAGTTATAAATTACTTGAAACATGTTGGTAAATCTACCGATTGTGCCTGCGTACCAGGTTGCAAAGCCTGGAATAGGAAGGGCTTGCGGCAAAACGGTTAAAATTAGAAAAATAGCACCAATAATAGAAAATGTAATAACACTGTAGCCAGCAGCCATAATAGCACGAACAAAACGTGATCCAGAAAATTTACCAACTGCGTTACCAAATTTATCTTTGAATGTTTCAGGTTGATCAGCCATATTTCTACCTCCAATAAGATTTGAGAAGTAATGGATAAACAAACATGTAATAAATTCATTTCACAAAATGTGTATTCATTACTTTTGTAGTTGTTATCAATAAATTCAAATCATGCTTTATTACTCTTAAATAAAAATTGGTCCAGATCAAAAAACAAATGTTAATAAAAATTACGTGAAAAAATAAATATAAAAGTAAACAATGTAACTTTTACTAAATATAATAATAACAAATGAAAAAAATTTAATTTATTTAAGAATTGCTCTAGCAAGCATGAATGAAGATCCTAAATTATGTTTTCATTAAAATCGCCTCCAAATTGGAAACGGTAAGCGCTTACTTATACTGATCAGTTTAAGGTATTTGTATTTCTTTTGCAAGCACTTTCTGAAAATAATTGTTCTCGAATTGTCAAATCAAGTGCAACACTTACTAAATAAAATAGGAATTGGTCTAGGAAGCTGATCTAAAAGCTTTACTGAATGCTTTAGCACTCAGGTAGTGCAGGATCTTACGGGGCTTGTCGTTGATGGCATTTTGGATTTGAGCAATTTGGGTTTCAGTAAACTGCTTCAATGATTTTCCTTTAGGAATATACTCCCGAATCAACCCGTTGGCATTCTCATTACTACCACGTTCCCAAGGCGAGAACGGATGTGCAAAGTAAATTTTAGGACCCTTAACTTGTGCAAGCTTTGAAAATTCACTGCCATTATCAAAAGTGATAGATTTAAACCAATCTGGATGTTGATTGATGACTTTTTGAAGAGCCTCTAAGCAAGTTTGTGCGTGATAATCTGGGATCTTTATGATTATTTCAAAGCGGCTCACCCGTTCCGTTAAAGTAAGCAGGGCAGGCTCAGAAGCCACGCGTTTTCCCTTAACTAGATCACCTTCCCAGTCGCCAAACGCTGTGCGCTTGGTGACACTTTCAGGACGTTCTTCGATCGAAGTACCTAATATCTTCTTATTATAGCGATCATGATTGTGCTTGCCCTTAACTCGTCGTCTAAGTTTTTTGGGCAAATCACTATTTCGAAGGTTCAACAGGCCTTGATCAATATAACGATAAACCGTGGGAACCGAAGGACATTTGAATTGCGGATAGTCGGCTTGAAATTGGTGGACGAATCCATCGACACCAGCTGATCTAAAGTGCTTTTTTAGCGTCTTGGTTAAGAGATTAAAAAAGTATTTACACGGCTTTAATAAGCCTTTTGAATGACAGTGTGAACGATGCTTTTCATAGACAGCTTGACCAGCATCAGCATAGTAGTTAGTGAAGAATAAGTAGTTAGTATCACGTTGTTTAACCGTGCCGCGATGTAACTCACGGCTAATCGTACTAGGGCTTCTGTGAAGCTCTCTAGCAATTTCACGAACAGTAACATTTTGGCGACTTAAAGTTTGAATCATGCCTCTTTCTTCAGGTTGTAGTTGTTGATAACCGGACATAGTGCTATTCTTTGTTTGGGTCATGGAGACTCCTTTCTTGAGTTTAGTCACTTTAAGTTTAGGTCTCCATGGCCTATTTTGTCTATTTTTGGTCTAGTTGATCAGGTGTTGCACTTGAATTGTAAATCGGGCGAAAACAATTGTTAAATAATCATTGATTGGTATAGCTGAAAACCCGTTATACTTAGAGATTAATGGGAATTAACACGTTAAAATAAATTAATAAAAAATTAGATAAGAGTACAAATTCTGAATGTAAAATTGAGTTTGTTAGAACCTTTGAAAGGATGAATAATTTGAAAAAACAAACAAAATTACTCCTAAAAAAATAAAATCAAGCAGCCAAAAAATTTTAGAAGACAATTTGATAGGAATCTATTTACATGGTTCATACGTTTTAGGTTCATATAATGAAAATTGTAGTGATTTAGATTACATTATTGTGGTCAAGAAACAGCTGACTTCTCAAGAAAAAGAAAATTTGATGCAGGCAACGATGAAACAAGTATTACCACTAGCTCCTAAAAAAGGTGTTGAATGGCATGTCTTGTTGTTGAAAGAGACACAACATATTCATTACCCAGTTCCTTTTGATTTTCATTTTTCTAATTATCACTATGAAGATTATTTGGCTGATTCTCAGGGCTATGTTAGAAAAATGCATGGAACTGATCCGGATTTAGCGGTTCATTTAATGATCACAAAACACTATAGAAAGTGCTTAATAGGAGAACCGATTGAACGAGTGTTCAGCGAAGTTTCCGAAAAAGAGTATTGGAGAAGTGTCTGGTTTGATATCCGTACAGCCCAAACTGATGTTATGGATAATCCAATCTATGTCGTTTTAAATTTATGCCGGTCTTTAGCATTTAAAGAAAAACATCTAATTTTATCAAAAAAAGATGGTGGTATCTGGGCACTTTCTCAGTTTCCTAATAAATTTGAACCAATAATTCAAAAGGCAATTTATGTTTATGCGGGCAATGGCTTAAATAAGGAACAGCCAAACGAAAAATTGGCAAGTGAATTTACTGATTATGCGTTAAACAGGATTGAGTTACATAATGAGTAATTAAACCGTTCGTTTATTTATTTTAGATTGAATATAAAAGATTATTGAATGCTAATTCAACGTTTGAAAAAAGGAAGATGTTTTTGAAATGAATAAAAAAACGATCATTGCAGAGTACTTTCAGATGTGGGTCAAAAAAGATTTTAAGCAGCTACCAGAAATCTTTTCATCCGATATTTGCTACACGGAATGTTATGGTCCCCGTTATGTTGGACTGCCAGAAGTTCAAGCTTGGATTCGGCACAAGTCAGCTGAACAGACAGTTTTGGAATGGCGGATTGATAACATCACTTTGGCCGGTGATCAGTCGTTCGTAAAATGGTTTTTTAAAGCACATGAAAAAACAACTTATGAATTTGATGGAATTTCTGTTATTCAGTGGGCTAAAAACAATCAAATTTTGAGAATAGATGAATATCAATCTAAGTCGGAGCATATCCGTCCGTATCAAAATAGCTAAAGTTGAGAAACATTGTTGACATGGATATTGCGCTCTGTATACACTTAGATGGAAAAGAAATGAACATGAAGACAGTCAAAAAGAGGGAGTAACCATGGCAAATAATGTAACGGTTGTTGGTAGTTTGAATATGGACATACACATTCCAATTGCACATATCCCATTGCAGGGAGAAACACTGAGTTTATTGAAACCTAGTAGTCAAGCAGCAGGTGGAAAAGGTGCCAATCAGGCTGTGGCTGCTCAACGTTTAGGTGCATCAGTACATTTTATTGGTTCAGTTGGGGATGATGATGCTGGAAAACTACTTCGAAATAAGTGTCAAAATGAGGGAATAGATATTAGTGGCGTGCGTATTTTAAACGACGCCAATACTGGACAGGCATTCATTATGCTTGAACCTGATGGTCATAATACGATTATGGTTGAAGGTGGCGCTAATAAACTGGGATCAGTAGATGCCGTTAATGCAGATAAAGGAAATATTCAGCGTTCACAAATTACGATTGCGCAGTTGGAAACTAATTTGGAACCGGTGATTGCGACTTTTAAACTGGCAAAACAGGTTGGAGCTTTAACGATTTTGAATCCGGCGCCGGCACTGCCTGAATTACCGGAGGAATTGGTACGATTGACGGATGTGATTACGCCAAATGAGACGGAAGCGGTTACGTTGACTGGTCAAAAAGTGGAAACAGAGGCAGATTGTCAAAAGGCGGCAGTTAAATTCCAAGAAATGGGAATTGCGAATGTGGTGATTACGTTGGGATCGAATGGCGTTTTCTATAGTGTTGGAGAAAAAAGTAGGTTGGTGCCAGCGCATAAGGTGGTGCCGGTGGATACGACGGCGGCTGGTGATACGTTTATTGGGGCGATAGCGGCCAAGGTGGTGCCAGATTTAAGTAATATGGATGAGACGATTGAGTTTGCAAATTTGGCGTCGTCATTGACGGTGCAAAAAGAAGGAGCGATGGATTCGATTCCGAGGTTAAAAGAAGTGAACGTAGCAAATCGGTAGGTATTGACTTATAAGCGGGATGGAGGCGGGATCGCAATCCCGCAGGAATTTCGCTTATAAGTCAATGCCTGATTTGCGGAGTTGTCCTAAGGATCGGCGGAAAAAAGAAGCAAGCGTGGATGGAGGCGGGATCGCAATCCCGCAGGAATCTCGCTTATAAGTCAATGCCTGATTTGCGGAGTTGTCCTAAGGCTTGGCGGGAAAAGAAGAAAACGCGGATGGAGGCGAGTTCTTGCGGCAGGGGTTGGCCACAAGAATCGACAACGTACCGAGAATAAAAAACTTTCGGAACGAAAGTTAACACGGAAGTCGAGGTAGTGCGGGATCGCAATCCCGCAGGAATCCTGCTTAAACATCAATGCCTACCGATTTACGGAATTGTTCCCGATCTAATAAAAGATATAAAAATAATAGGTCACAACGAAAACTAGTTTTGTCGTTGGACCTATTTTTATGGATTAAATGTCATCTTAATAAAAGTTACGGGAATTCCGAAAGGATGAGCAGCACGTTCACTTACTTTGCGAAAACCAATTTTTTTGTAAAGATAAATGGCACGTTTGTTAAAACTGGCGACTTCTAATGTGATTTTACCAAAGTAATGATAATGTTGTTGGCCAAAAACGATGCACTGATTGACAAATTGCACCCCATAGCCTTTGCCAGTGTCCTCTGGGCGAATACCAAGGCCAATTTCCATGACGCCATTATGAAATTGATATTCATATATACCGAATAATTGGTTATCGTCATCCAAAATTGAAAAATAATCACTGTTGCTCGCAAGCAATTCATTTAATAACTCTGATCGACTAATTGAAGGTGGAAAGTTATAAAATGTATATGGTTCTGGGTACTGCCAGTTAAGGTAAGTATTGGCTTGCTGGGCAGTCATTTTCATAATTCTAGCCATCATGGACACTTCCTTTCACCTATAGGCCTATCATACGCTAAATGAAACTGGTTTCCTAGCGTCAGCGGGTAGCTAGCTATTTCCTATTTCTACCCATTACAATGGTTAAACCGATTAAAGCTGCGCCTAAAATTAGGCAGAGTGTGTTAAATAGTTGAACTGGAAACGGACGAATGATACCAATAACAAGGATTAAAATGGCGATGGCAATTTGGCGTTGATAATGTTTAGCTGACATAGAGACACTTCCTTTTTACAGTCTAGTAATTGCTTATATTTTAACAGGTTAAACCTTATTAATCGACCTCTACCAAGAAAACGCGTACAATTTGTTTTGTAGGGCATTCAATGTCCCAATTAATTTTTAGAAATGAGGGCAAATTATGTCAGTGTTAACAGAAAGATTTGAATTAGCAAATGGCGTCAAGATTCCTAAAGTGGGATTTGGTACTTGGCAAACACCAGCGGGTGATGTGGCTTATCAGGCTGTCCGTAATGCATTAAAAGTAGGCTATCGTCATATTGATACTGCTAAAGCATATGGCAACGAGGCTGATGTTGGTCGTGCAGTTCGCGATTCCAAAATTTCGCGTGATCAAATTTTTGTGACATCAAAACTTCCGGCTCAAAGCAAAACATACGATGAAGCAATGGCAGATTTTGAGAGCACGTTTAAGAAACTTGATATTGACTATGTCGATCTTTATTTAGTGCATGCACCATGGCCATGGAGTCAAATCGGCAAAGATTGTGATGAAGGTAATGTAGAAGTTTGGCGCGCAATGCAGGATATTTATGCAAGCGGTCGTGTAAAAGCAATCGGCGTCTCAAACTTCAATGTTCATGATCTTAAAAATGTCATGGCAGACGCAAAAGTTAAACCCATGGTTAATCAGATTCAATATTATGTTGGATTTACTGAACCAAAGATAACGGAGTTTGCAAAGAAAAATAATATTTTAGTTGAAGCCTATTCACCTTTAGCAACGGGTGGTTTACTACGAAACGAAAAGATGGCTACCTTAGCTAAAAAGTATGATGTCAGTGTGGCTCAAATGGCATTGAGATTCTGTTTGCAAAATGGCATCCTACCATTACCAAAGGCTGTCGGTGAAGATCATATTGAAAATAACGCAAAACTAGATTTTGAAATCAGTGACGCAGATATGGTAACGTTAAATAATATGCCAGATACGGCGCCAGAACATTCACATAATTCTACGCAAGGTTAAAATTAAATTAAAAAACTGTTGACTTTCTAATTTTGTAATTGCATACTAATTGTAATTCAAAGTTGAAGGGTGACACATATGCAAAATACTAAATTAGGTTTACAAATTATTGTGATTAGCTTAATTAAGATAACTGCCGATGTGTTGCCTTCTTAACTTGCTAATTTAGTTTGAGTTATGCAATTTTTGAACCATCGGTTGGGTAAATTCCTGATCGATGGTTTTTATTTTAGGAGGAACAAGTTATGAAAAATGGCACACATCTTTTAACCCTTGATAATGGTTATCACTTATTTACGCGCACAGTTGGTGAAGGAAAAATTAATCTTTTATGTTTGCATGGTGGACCTGGTGGTACCCATGAAGAATTTGAGCATTTTGATGAACACTTAAAAAACTTGGGCGTACGAGTTTCAATGTACGATCAGTTAGGGTCATATTTTTCCGATCAACCAGATTTTACGGATCCCGAAGTGCGGGATAAGTATTTAACTTTCGATTATTATATTGATGAAATTGAAGAGGTTCGGCAAAAATTAGGTCTCGATAATTTTTATTTGTTGGGTCACTCTTGGGGTGGTTTGATTGCACAAGAGTATGCTTTGAAATATGGGCAACATTTGAAGGGCTTAATTATCATGAGTATGATTGATAATATTGCGGAATATACGCCACATGTGAACAAACTACGACGTGAAACGTTATCACCAGCTCAAGTATCCTACATGGAAGGGATCGAAACGGTGGAAAAATTTGATTATCCTGAATATCAATCTTTAGTGCGTATTTTGGATAACAATTTTTCAATGCGCAAACCAGAAGCACGTCAGCATCGTGCAAGTGGGCATCTGGCCACACCGGTATATAATTATTTTCAGGGTAATAATGAATTTGTCATGGTTGGAAAATTAAACGGCTGGGATGTGCGGGATCGCCTGCATGAAATTAAGGTGCCAACTTTATTAACTTTTGGCGATCATGATACCATGCCCCTTGAAGCGGGACGGCGCATGCAACAAACATTGCCTAACGCACGGTTTGTGCTAACACCAAATAGTGGTCACTCGCATAGTCGAGATAATCCGGCTGCTTTCTTCCATGATCTGGAAGCTTATTTGCGGGATGTAGAAGAAGGAACGTTTGTAGCTTACTAAAAATGAAAAAAATCGTCTAAATAAGTGTGGCAAAAGACAGGAAAATTCCTGCCTAAGAGCCTTACTTAGTTAGACGATTTTTTTAAAATTAGGCAATATGAGACTAAAGAAGTTACACCACTTTTTAATCTTTTAAAGTTACCGCTAAGATTTTGACCTGATAACTAGTCTTAGGAGCTTGAACCGTCACCGTATCATTGACGGTCTTGCCCATCAGTACCGATCCAAGCGGAGAAGCCAACGAAATTTTATTTACCTTGATATCCGCTTCTTGTTTTCCCACAATTTGATAGGTTACTTGGTCATGATCGTCGACAAATTCAAGGGTGACGTATTTGCCAATTTCGACAATTTGGTTGTCAGTTGGTGCAACAATTTTTGAATACTGTAACTGCTTGGTAAGAAAATGGAGTCGACTTTCAAGATGACGCAAATCTCGTTTGGCGGAAGTATATTCGGCATTTTCAGAACGATCACCTAAAGCACTTGCTTCTGCTAAAGCCTTAATCAAGGCCGGACGTTGCGATTTCCAATCTTCAATTTCATGTTCAATTTGGTGGTACCCGGCAGCTGTAATTTCATTAAAAACTGGTTCTGACATATTATTCCTCTTCTGTACATTCATTTCTTCTATTTTACCTTGTCAGAAAGGGAGATGCCATTTATTTGCTACATTTTAATGACAGTACGAACGCCACTTGGAACTGGTTTTTGCCAATCGATTTGTGTAGCAGCCTCTTCTAGAGAAATCGTTTTGACGGCTGATTGAATTTTTCCGGTATTAATTAGGTCCCAAACAGCTTTATAGACGGCTTGCGGGTTAGCCATTACTTTTGGTGTTTGCATACCAATAATTTGAAGTCCAGAAGTTCGCAAAGCTTTGGATGGCAAACTAATTTCTTGTCCAGCGATTGCTCCAATTGAAACGAGGGATGTGGCACGTTTCATAGCTAAACTGTTAGGAATAATGGCATGCAAAATCAGTTCGATTGGATGGTCCCACAAGTAATCTAAGATGATTAAATTACCCTGAATATGCATGCTAGTCAAATTTTTCATAATAGTTTGATCATCTTCAGCCAGTGAAATTGTTTGTGTCGCACCTAGAGCTTTTAGACTGGCCAACCGTTCTGGATTACGGCCAGTTCCGATAATTTCACTAACACCCATACTTCTAGCCACTTGAATGGCCAATTGACCAGCAAAACCAGTAGCCCCATTTACGAGTACTGTGTCGCCAGGTTTAACATCTAAACTGAATTTTAAGGGTGCCACACTGGTTAAAAGCGAGGATGCTGCGGCGACACTTGTATAAATATCAGTAGTATCTGAAATTCCTAATAACAATTTGGAATTGGCAACTGTTCGTTGAGCGTAGGAACCGAATTGAGGTTTCAATGTTCGAGCTGGAAAAGCCACCAGTTGGCCATTGTCTACACGACGACCAATTCCACTGGCACCAGGAATACTTGGGAATGTGGGATGCCAATAAGTACTTGAATAGTGACGGCCAGCAGCATTGGCCTTATCAAAGTTTTCGATTGGTGCTGCTAAAACGTCAATTAAGGTATCGAATGTTTTGTCAGTGGTTGGTTCTGGCACGTTGTCAGAGAATTCTGGAGCAGTTTTAAAATCTTTAATCGTTAATGCTTTCATAAATAATCATTCCTTTTAATTTTTATATTACTAGTAATGTATTTAATATAAGCTCAAAAAGTCTTGCTGTCAACTATAAATTACTGGTAATATATATAAAGAAGGTGAAATTAATGAATGAAATGCAATATAAAGAAATTGATGAACTGTTACATCAAATTAGTGATAAAGAAACGCATAATCAACATGAAACATGGATTG
The DNA here is from genome assembly GCF_964062635.1 of Pediococcus ethanolidurans. Classification (NCBI taxonomy): domain Bacteria; kingdom Bacillati; phylum Bacillota; class Bacilli; order Lactobacillales; family Lactobacillaceae; genus Pediococcus; species Pediococcus ethanolidurans. The sequence continues at coordinate 325,931 of NZ_OZ061250.1, read as the reverse complement.
CCAAGCATGCGGCAATTGGCGGTGATCCTAAGAAAAGTCATTTAACTCATAATGATTTAGATATTTTAGATGTTTTATTGAATGGAGAAAAAACAGTGAGTGAAGTTGTTGAGGCGATTCAAATCACCCAAGGAGGGACATCCAGACGAATTAATCATCTGGAACGGTTGGCATTACTAGAAAAATTTCATCAACCAAAAAATAAAAAAACAGTTTACTTAAAGCTAACAGTTGCTGGCAAACAATTGGCAAAGGCCCATATGGAATTACACAAACAGCTGCAAGAAAGGGCACTTGCAGCTGTTGCGGAATTTTCGGATGCAGACATTCAGATGGTTAGAGATTTTTTGATGAAATTGATAAATTCACAAATAAATTTTTAAATTGAGCTTATTTAGGCATTCATAGGAACTAACCAATCAGAGTCAATTAATTGATGCAAAGTTTTGTTGATTGGAAGCCAGAGTTTAGCTTTGATGATATCCTTTAGAGATTGCCAAAAAAGTGGATCATCTTTTTGAGTTTGAGTGGGGTAGACGAAGAGACATTCCCCAGAAATAGTTTTGACTTCAATTTTAGTTTGATAAACCCCTAATACTTGAACCTCTAAGACCGATAGATTTTGATTATTTAATAACATATTCATCGCTCCTTTGGATTAATATACTAAGTATGCGGTGACTAGGTTAAATCGACTTTAAATATGTGTGAACATTCTGCGGACTTTTGAATAAGAAAATCTAAAGGACTTAATTTAAACCTAATGACAACTAAATAAAGATTAAATCTTGATAAAAAACAGATTAAAATTGCGCTATTATGCAATTTTAGTCTGTTTAATTGTTTCTATGCACGACTAAGAATGCTCAGTCGTTGTTTTTCAATAATATGACCTTTGGCGGCATGATAAAATTCATTTAACCAAAAGCCTTCCTTCAAATTGAGCTCTGTATCCAATGCATAAATACTCAGCCAGTAATCATGAGTTTTATCTGGTGGGGTAGGTCCAATGTAATGACGGGTAGTTAGCGGATCGGTTTCACCAATTAGCGGTCCGGCAGTACTATTATTTCCTTGCACCATAGAAATGTCACCTTGACGACTGGCGTTTTCTGGGATGTCAATGGTGGAAGCAGCCGGGATGTTAATTGCTGTCCAGTGAATCCAAGCAAAGCCACAGACAGGCACAGAATCAAAATCTAATAACGTTAACGCAATGGTTTTGGCTGTTTTAGGAACATCTGTAATTTTTACAGGAAAAGATATGGCAGGATGACCATTATAGACTTCATCATTTGACGCATATTTTCCGTATTTATCTAACAGTAAACCGTTTGAAGTGGGGACTGAAACTTTCATGTTGAAAACCTCCTTAAAATTGACTAACTTAACCATACTGCAAATTTAAGTGAGTATAAATGTAAATGCCTAGCTAATTTCGTTTAAAAATGCGTTTCCAAATTTTCTTGTCAGAATAGTCTAACACGTGGTTAGCGTAAAGTCTGGTGGTAAACCAAGTGACGAGAATAATTGCAACAGCTAGAATAATCAAACTGATGATAGCGTCTGCAGTTGATGCATTACCAACCGCGTAACGAACGGGCATGATACTTTGCGACACGAATGGAATAAATGAACCTAATTTGATCAAAAAAGTATTAGAATTCATTGCTACAAAGGAAGCACCATAAGCCACTAAACCAATCATGGTCAGTGGTGAAACTGCCTGACTAACTTGATCGGCACGGGAAACCAAAGCTCCTAACCCGGCTGCCAAAATCGTATAGAGCGTGATTCCTAGAATGAAAAACAATCCTAATATGATGAGAATGTTGGGCTGAATTTGACTTAAATCCAAGTCTTTTAGAAACTGCACATTACCACTTAAGTATTTCATCCCCAAAAATCCACAGATTGCGGTGATGATTACCTGAAGTAAGATGAGTGCAAACATACCGGTCACTTTGGCGAAAAACTGCACTTGTGGTGCGACACTGCTAACCAGAATTTCCATGATTCGTGAACCTTTTTCTGTGGCTACTTCTTGCGCGATTAAACTGGCGTAGCTGACCATGAAAATATAAATCAAAATAGTGACCACCATAGCTAAGAGACTATTAATATCTTGTTGATTATTTTTTTGCGTTTTTTCTTTTCCATTAGAATAGGAAACAGATTGTGTTTTAAAACTTGCTGGTGTGAATAATTCGGTCAGCTGAGTGGGCGATAATCCAAGGCGCGTGGCTGTCTGTTGCATTTTTAACGAATTTAGAGAACTCTTTAAACTAGTTGTGTCAAGAGTATTGCCATTGGTACGTGATTTATAAACGGCCCTTACTTGTTTACCAGTTAGTGTAATGGTTAAATAACCGTCAAGAGTTTCCTGTGATAAAGCCTTCTCAGCTTTTTTAGAGGTATCAACGGAACGTTTTATCGTATAGTCCTTAGAGTTACTTTTCAGCAAAGCATTTCTAAAGGTTGTGTTATTGCTAACAATGGCAATTTGTGGTGTTTCACTAGTGTGATTTTTAATTGCGGCAACTCCGACCATGAAACCAAGTAGCAGTACAGGCATTAATAGTAAAACAATGTAGGTAGGACTTTTGATGTTTTTTCGAATGACTTGTTTACAAACAACCCAAAATTTATTCATGAGAAACACCTACTTTCATGCGAAAAATCTCGTCTAGTGTCGGCGGTTGTTGAGAAAACTCACGAATATAGCCATTTTTAGTTGCAGCTGCAAAAACAGTTTTACCGACTTCTGGATTAGTAAGCTTTAATTCGAAACCAGCCTGATACTTTTTGACGCTAATGACACCGTCGATTGCTAGCAGTTCGTTGGTAGTAAGTGGTGACTGAATAAAAATGCGCGTATCACCGAAACTTTCGCGAATTTCATTGGTAACACCATTTAAAACGGTCTCACCCTGGCGAAGCATGAGCAGTTTGTCACTAATTTTTTCAACGTTACCCATGTCATGCGATGAAAAGATGATGGAGGATCCTTGTGATTTCAAACGTTCAATTCCGTCTTCCAAAAGACTGGCGTTGACGGGATCTAGGCCACTAAACGGTTCATCTAGAATGACTAGTTTAGGCTCATGAATAAGGGTGGCAATTAATTGAACTTTTTGTTGATTTCCCTTGGATAAGTCTTTGATTTTGTCTGTTCGTTTACCTTTAACTGCGAAACGCTGCATCCAATCATCTAATTTTTGTTTCGTAATGGCCGGTTTTTGTCCGCGCAGTTCGGCAAAATAAACCACTTGTTCTTCAACAGTCATTTTGAGATAGAGCCCGCGTTCTTCTGGTAAAAAGCCGACGGTATCTGTATCTTTGCGGGTAAAGGGATGCCCATTCCAAAGCACAGAGCCAGAATCAGATTTTAATAAGCCTAAAATCATCCGAAAGGTGGTTGTTTTTCCAGCACCATTCTGGCCGATTAGACCCAAAATCTCACCATCATTAACGGTAAAATTTTCATCCACAACAGCTTTCATTTGTCCGAATGATTTATTCAGATTTTTCACTTGTAACATTTTACCAACTCCCCTGTTAGTAGTTGTATTCGTTTACACGTATTATACAGGATAAGGGACATAAAAAGAATGATTACTGAATTATGATAAAAAAGAGAATTAAAGAAACTAACACGTTTATGAAAGCGCTTAACGCAAAAGCATAATAAGCATATAAAGACTTGGTTGTTAAAGTCTGGGGAAGATACAAAAGATTCATATTTAAATTGGGGGAATAAACATGAGGAGAACTCTTGAAATAATACCGACATTTATTTTAATACTGACTTTTATATATAGTTTGTATTTAAAATCTGTAAACGGAGTATGGGTTAACTGGTTTGTTTTTAGTTTGGTTGGTTTGGAAGTATATACGACTATTATTATCTTTATAGATGCAATAACGTTAACTGGTAGAGGAGATAAAGGAACGGGCTTAAAATCAAAAATATTTTATTCATATTTAATTGTATTGTTGATTGCTACGATTATACTGGCATTTTATTTAATGACGCATAATTAAAAGTTACTTGAAATTAAGTTGAACATGGTAAAAGCTTTAAAAATTACAAGCTATCATAATTTTCGACATCGTCAAGATTTATTAATCAAAAAAATGACTACCCCATATTAATAGAGTAGCCATTTTTAGTTTCTTTACTTCTTCACAGCCGGCAAAAACAACGTAAATGTATCAGCGTCGTTAACGAAATTATTGACAACCTCTAAGTTATAATTACCACCAATTCCGTACTCATCGGATTGACCTAGTTCACCATAAGCAGCCCCGATAAATTGATCGATTTGGTTACGGTCGGCAGCTTTTGTAGTAAATTTAGCAAAAATTCCAGCTGGTGTTGAAAAACTTGCGTAACCTGTTGGCACATCATTCACTTTTACACCTACAAGATAATTCTGGTTTGCATCATTAAAGTTAATCCCATACACATTTTCATCTTGCGCAAACTTAGCTAATTTACTAGCTTCTTGTTTGTATTTTTCTAGGTATTCCGACTTAACCTTGCTCATTGCTGAGATATCATCAAAAGATTCTGGTGTGGGTAAAACAGTGGTTAAACCTGCGATTAATTGTTTAGATAAAGTAACGATTTCGAATGACATAGAAAAGATCTCCTTAATTTGGTATGTCAGTAGTATACTAAGTGAAAGGTGACATATGTATGTCACTAATAAAAAATTGGTGGATATTTTTGTGACTAAAATTGAGCGATTAATTTCAATTGTGATGATGTTGTTAGCACGAGAAACAATTTCTGCCCAAGAACTGGCAGATTATTTTCAGGTAACGAAGCGCACGATTCTTCGTGACATGGACACTTTAAACTTAGCTAATATTCCGATTTATGCAATCCGAGGCAGCAAAGGCGGCTTTGGCATCATGCCAACCTATAAATTTGATAAACGACTGCTTTCCGTTACCGATTTGCAAAATGTTTTGGTTGCACTTGGTGGCTTTCAAAATTTGATGTTAAACGAAGATATCAAAACAACATTGACGAAAATTCGTGGTATGATTCCGAGTGAAGTTACCCAAAATTCGGTTTCTATTTCATTTCATCAGTGGGCTGGTAGAAATGAGCTGGCTAGTACTATGGAGATGCTACAAAAGGCAATTAAAACACATCATCTGGTTCAGCTAACTTATATTGATGTGACGGGCCAACAGACAACCAGACAAGTAGAACCCTATCAATTACAAGCACGTGAAACACGTTGGTATTTAGAAGCTTACAGTTTAAACCGGCAAGCCTATCGTAGTTTCAAAATTTCACGAATCACAGCTAGCAAACTATTAACGATAACATTTAAACCGCGTGACTATCAGGCTCAAGTTCGTCATCAACCAGGTACTTTTCCTTTTCCGAGTATTCCCGTTCGGGTGAGAATTGATGCCAGTATTCGTGATCAATTTGTAGGACGTTATGGCGCTAAGGTCTTGAATGTGGTGGATTTCAACCATTATGATGCAGAAATAACGGTACCTTATCATGAGTTTGGCTACCGTTATTTAGCGGGTTTTGGTTCTCGATTGCAAGTAATCGCACCAAAAGATTTTGTCGAAAATTATAAACGTTTCTTGAAACAATTATTGTCACAATATGATAAATGAACTTAAACTGAACCAAAAATTGAAGTTCATAAAATTTAATTAAGGTGGTTGAAAAAATGCAAGTTAAGATTAAGGCCTTTCAGCAACTCACAAATACTGAACTTTTTCAGATATATAAATTGAGAACCAAGGTATTTGTGGTCGAGCAAAATTGTGCCTATCAGGAAGTGGATGAGGACGATTTAATCGCCGAACATTTGCAGTTAATTAATGCCCAGAATAAACTGGTTGGTTACTTGAGATTAATTCCAGAAAAACTAGCCAATCAAATTAGAATTGGTCGTGTTGTTGTTAATCCCCAATTTCGTGGGCAAGGCTATGGTCGAACGATTATTACGGAGAGTTTAAAGTATTTAAGAACTATCCATCCGGAAATTACGCAAGTTGTGATTCAAGCGCAGGCTTATCTAGTGAAATTTTATGGTTCTTTTGAATTTCAGGCAACAAGTGATGTCTATTTGGATACCGGAATTCCCCACCAAGACATGCTTTTAAAATTAAACTAATTATTATTTTCAGCTTAGCCAAGTGCTAGGCTGTTTTTTTCATCTTTTAATACTAAATACGAACAAGGCTTGTCCTTCAATTGTATGAGTTTTACGATTTAATTTTTAATACAAAAAGTTAAAAGCACAAGTTCACACTTAAAACGCTAACTATATTTAAAATTATGGTTGAAATAGTTCATATTGTGAGATACACTGAATTTGTCAAATACAAATCAAAAGGGGAGACAGTTTGATGCGAATGTTTAAGCGTTTGGCTACAATTGTTGGTGCACTATCACTGGTTTTTGTTTTAGGAGCTTGCGGAAAGAGTTCAAGTAGCTCGGCTAGTAAGTCCTATACACCAAAGAAGTTGACGGTGCAATTCGTGCCATCATCGAATGCTAGTACCATTGAAGCAAAGGCAAAACCATTGGAGGGATTACTGAAGAAACAACTTGGTATTCCTGTTAAGGTTTCAGTTTCAACAGATTACAACACAATCGTTGAAGCAATGGGTTCTAAGAAGGTTGATGTAGGTTTCTTACCACCTGATGCGTATGTTTTAGCTCACAAGCAATATAACGCAAAAGTTTTATTGAAGGCTCAGCGTTATGGTTACAAAGAACCCAATGATCAGGTTACAAATAAGTTAGTTAACACTTACAAAGCACAAATTTTGGTTCGAAAAGATAGTGGCATTAAATCAATTAAAGATTTAAAGGGTAAGAAGATCGCTGTTCAGGATACAACATCTTCTGCCGGATGGATTTATCCAGCAGTTGAGCTTTATCGAAATGGCATCAATATTAACAAAGATAATATTAAGACGGTTCAAGTTAAAGGTCATGATCAAGGCGTTATGGCGGTATACAACGGCGATGCTGATGCAGCCTTTGTCTTCCAAGGTGCGCGATTACTTGTTCAAAAAGACGCTAAAGATGTTATGAAAAAAGTTGTGCCAATTTACACGACCAAAGGAATTCCCAATGATACGATCACAGTTCGTGGTGATATGAGTAGTAAATGGGATAAAAAGATTTCTAACGCTTTTAAAGCAATTGCCAAAACCAAGAAAGGTCACGCAATTATTTCTTCCGTTTACTCACATGAAAATTATGTCACAGCTAAGGACAGCGACTACAACGCTATTCGTTCATATGATAAGACGGCCAAAAAATTAAATAAATAGTCTTCAAAGACAATTGAATTTTGGGAGAGTGGAAAAAAAGGTGTTTTGGCTTCGAGCATACTACGTTGTCCATGCAACTAAAATCGCTAAAGCGATAAGTTGCTATGGCAGCCTAGGAAATCAAATGATTCGTTCTTTGAATCGTTTGGTTTTCGTAGCTAAGCGAAGAAGCCAGCCTTTTTTTCCGATTTAGACTATTAAAGCTCGGAAAAGAGGCTGGGAGTTTTTTCCCCAGCCTCTTCTTGCAAAACGGATAAACGAAAGGAATTCTGACTATGACAGAAGAACCAATCATTGAATTTCAGCATGTTTCTAAAACGTATCAAAATGGCACCATCGGCCTCAAAGATATTAACCTATCTATTCCACAAGGACAATTTCTCGTAGTTGTTGGCCTTTCTGGTGCGGGTAAAAGTACATTAATGCGCACAATTAATCGGATGCACGATATTTCTACAGGAAACATTTTAGTGGATGGGGAATCAATCGTTCATTTAGAAGGCAAGGAACTCCGTCGGTTGCGCAGAAGTATTGGTATGATTTTTCAAAATTTTAATTTGGTTAAACGGTCCAGTGTGCAACGGAATGTATTGTCCGGTCGCGTTGGCTATTATTCTACCTGGAAAAGTACACTAGGTTTGTTTTCAAAAGAGGATAAACAAAAAGCGATTGAGGCATTGCAACGGGTGGGCCTTGGCGAAAAACTGTATAGTCGTGCTGATGAGTTGTCAGGCGGACAGCAACAACGAGTTGCCATTGCACGGGCATTTATGCAAGATCCCAAAATTGTTTTAGCTGACGAACCGATTGCTTCGCTTGATCCACTGACAACTGAGTCCGTCATGGATGATCTAAAACGGTTGAATGAGGAATTTCATATTACAGTGATTGTAAATTTACATTCTGTGTCGTTGGCCCGACGATTTGGCGATCGGATTATTGGGTTGCGTGGTGGCGAGTTAGTTTATGACGAACCCATTAGTAAAGTAACTGAAAAAGATTTGGAGGCCATATATCAACCTGTAAGTATCGTGAAAAAAAGCGAGGTGCAAGCATGAATATCATCCCAACACGAACCTTTACACAAAAATATCATGTTAAAACGGTTGTTTGGTTAACACTATTCGTTCTACTTGTAATTGGAACTGCCAAAATGACGGGTGTTGACTTCATCATGTTTTTTGCAAATTTTGGGCAATTCACGGCGCTACTTCAACAGATGGCGAAACCTGACTGGCAATATACGAGTTTAGTCGTTCAACCAATTTTAGAAACGATTCAAATGGCCTTAATTGGTACGACTGTCGGAACCTTAGTGGCAATACCTTTTTCGGTGTTAGCAGCACGAAATATTGTAAAAAATAAATTTCTTCGTGGCATTATTCGTTTTATTCTCAACTTAGTGCGTACTTTACCAGATTTAATGTTGGCGGCATTGTTCGTTGCTATTGTGGGAATCGGTCCGGTTGCCGGCGTGTTTACGTTAGCCATCTTTTCATTTGGTATGATCTCAAAACTCTTTTATGAAGCGATTGAAACCATTGATGAGGGCCCCTTAGAAGCTTTGCAGGCAGCTGGTGCAAATAAAATTCAAATGGTAGTTTTTGCAGTTATTCCTCAGGTTTTCAACTATTTTGTAAGTTACTTCCTATACACGTTTGAAATTAACGTTCGAGCATCCACCGTTTTAGGCTATCTGGGTGCTGGTGGAATTGGTGTTTACCTTCAACGGTCATTAGATCAATTTGCATATGGACAAACGGCCATTATTATTTTAGGAATTTTGGTGGTGGTCCTAATTATTGATAGTGTCAGCAATACGCTGAGGGAGCGATTACTATGAAACAACTAACAATTAGTAATTCCACATTGCAGTCCAAACGGTATAAGTGGTTATTTTGGGTTGCAATTGTGATTGTCATTTACATTTGGGGGATCACGGGTGTGCACTTTACCGGAATTAAAGACTCCGCGGGTGAAGTTTCCCGTTCGATTGCCTATGGTATTTTTCATCCCGACTGGAAATATGTGTATGACGGCAGCGGTGAAGATTTAGTAAGTTTGATTCTACAAACTCTGGCGATGGCATTTTTAGGAACTTTCATCTCGGCAATCTTAAGTGTTCCGTTTGCCTTTTGGGCAGCGCGGACTGGTAAGCCTCGTTTTCATGTGCGATCGACTTCAGGCAAACTGGTGTTAACCTTGATTCGAACTTTTCCAGAAATTGTTTTGGCCATCATGTTCATTAAAGCGGTTGGTCCAGGCTCATTTGCGGGTGTGCTAGCGGTCAGCATTCACTCAATCGGAATGTTGGGTAAATTATTTAGCGAATCAATTGAAAATATGGATTTTGGTCCCAGTGAGGCGTTAATGAGTAGCGGTGGTAACCGGGCGCAAACGTTAGTATTTGCAACGTTGCCAACTGTTTTACCAGAGTTTCTTTCCTATACTTTATACCGATTTGAGATTGCGGTCCGTTCTGCTTCCATTTTAGGAATGGTTGGTGCCGGTGGAATTGGAACACCGCTATTGTTTGCCATTCAAACACGAACTTGGTCACGTGTTGGGATCATTTTGTTAGGTATTATTATCACGGTAACGTTGATTGATTATATTTCAGGAACGCTACGGAAACGGTTGGTGTAAGCATATGAAACTAACAATTTTGTCTACCAGTGATGTGCATGGTTACTTGTATCCTACCAATTACAGTCACCGAACAGATAAAGAAGATTATGGTTTCTTAAAAGTAGCAACTAAAATTGATCAAATTAAAACCCAGGCTGATGCTGATGAATGGGTAATTACCATTGAAAATGGCGATTTCATTCAAGGATCACCATTGACCTACTTTACGGCAAAAAAACAAGCAAAGTATCGATCAATTTATAGCCAGCTTACAAATGCAGCCGGTTATGATGCCGGCATATTGGGAAACCATGAATTTAACTATGGGCTACCGTATTTACAACAATGTGAAGCGAAGCGTAACTATCCGATTTTGGCAGCCAATTTAAAAGAAAACACTGGTGACGGTGTACTTGATGCACCCTATAAAATTTTGACACATGCTGGTGTAAAGGTAGGAATTCTGGGTTTGACTACTCAATATATTCCGCATTGGGAACAAAAAGAACATATTGTCGGCTGGCAATTTGAGTCAGCTGTTAAAGTGGCTAAAAAATGGGTACCTATATTGCGTAAACAGGTTGACGTGGTGATTGTCGCCTATCACGGAGGTTTTGAATGTGATTTGGCAACCGGTAATCCTAGCGAACGGTTGACTGGTGAAAATGAAGGTTATCAACTATTGAGTGAGGTACCGGGAATTGATGCCTTAGTTACGGGTCATCAGCACCGCGAAATTGCCACCATTTGTCAAGGTGTTCCTACCACTCAACCTGGAGAAAAGGGTAAGTATATTGGTGCTATTGAACTTGAGTTAAATGAACATCGAAAAGTAGAAAAACAGTCAACCCACTTGATTTCGGTAGCAGATGTGGTGCCTGCATTTAAATTTGAGAAATTAACGACTGATTTGCAAACAAAAGTTGAAAATTGGTTAGATGAACCAATGGGAAAAGTTGCTGGAAATATGAAAATTACTGATCCCATGAATGCACGCATGTCCGGTCATCCTTATCTGACGTTTATTAACCAGGTTCAGATGGCGGCTACTCAAACCGATTTGTCGGCAACGGCGCTATTTAATGATGAAGTGTTGGGTTACGATTCAACGGTAACGATGCGAAATATTGTGAATAGTTATGTTTATCCGAATACCTTGGTTGTGTCGGAAATTACGGGAGTGGATTTAAAACAAGCTTTGGAACGCTGTGCCAGTTTCTTTACTCTTAATTCAAACGGAAAGGTAACTGTTTCAAAAAAATTTAGAGAACCAAAAAAGCAATATTACAACTATGATATTTATAGCGGTATTAATTATGCATTTGATTTGAATAAACCGGCAAATCACCGCTTGATTGCGTTGAGTTATCATGGCAAACCTGTACAGGATGACCAGAAGCTAGCAATTGTGTTAAATCAATACCGTGGCATTGGTGGTGGTGATTATTCAATGTTTCAGGCCAACAAAATTGTGCGCGAAGTTCAAATCGATATGACCGAACTAATTAGTAATTATTTTGCGAAACATCCGATTGTACAAGCAATCGATGAAGGCAATTTTTATTTAAAAAAGTAGTGACCACGGAATTGAAATTTTCCTTAATTTTATGTTGAGTTATGCGAATTTAGAGTGGTAATCTTGTCTAAAAAAGTTAAACTTAAATAAAAGGGATGATGAACTATGAACACTAAATTGGTCAATTATGTGGTAAAAAGTTTAATTGAAAAAAATATCTCTATTACTGCTGCCGAGAGTTTAACGGGTGGTTTGTTTCAATCAGAGATTACTTCTGTTCCAGGAAGTTCTGATATCTTTACCGGCGGATTTGTCACTTATGCTGATGCAGTGAAAACACAGCTTTTAGACGTACCGGCGCCACTTATTCAACAATATGGGGTTGTGAGTTATGAAGTGGCCATAGCTATGGCACAGAGTGCTAAAAAAAAATTGCACACTGATTTGGCCGTTTCATTTACGGGGGCAGCGGGCCCTGCTGGATTAGAGGGTGAGACAGCAGGAACCGCCTGGATTGGCATTAATTTTCAGGGCCAAACGGATGCCTATGATTTGCATCATCCAGAACTTGCTCGAAACGACTTTCGAGAAGCTTGTTGTGAATTCGCGTTTCAAAAAATTAGCGATCGAATTTTATAAAATGGTTAAACATGCGGGTACCTAATTTGTAGGTGCCCTTTTTGTATACAGTTCAGTTTGTATATGATTAAAACTTTTTGAGTAGTGAGTGATCTGTTAAGTTGATGGAATTATATGATTGGAATGATTAGCTATATTTTTTTTAATGATTATAAAAATTGACAATCAATTGTCACCTGTTATAATTAAAACAACAAGTACGAACTATACTAAATTATAGTGTGAAGAATTGTTGTAAACTCACAGACATAATTATTTAAAGGAGAAACTAATTGATGAAATATACGATTACAGGAGCAACGGGTCATTTGGGTAAGATTGTGGTTCAAAATATGATCAATTTGGTTGGCTCAGAAAATGTACGAGCTGCCGTGCATACACCTGCTAAAGCTGCACAATTAACGAAACTGGGTGTGGAAGTAGTTAAGACGGATTATTTAGACATTGCTACAATGACCACTTCTTTTGAGGGCACAGATGTCTTAATCTATATCCCTAGCAAAACCTATAACGTGTTACAAAGAGTGACTGAATTTGAGAACACTTTGATTGCAATGAAGCAGGCCAATGTGACGGAAATTGTCTTTGTTAGTTTCTTCGCCGATCAAGAAAATAATCCTTTCACAATGTCAGCATATTACGGGTATGTACCGCGTCGTTTAGCTGGATCTGGCTTAAAATATGCCGTCATCAAAAATTCATTGTATGCAGATCCGTTGATTCCATATCTACCGGAATTAATTGAAAGAAAACATTTGATTTATCCGGTTGGCGATGAAAAACTCTCATTTATTACCCAAAAAGATAGTGCAGAAGCCATAGCTAATTTGGCAATTAAAGCTGAATTACGTAATCATGGACAAATTTATACGCTAACACAAGTAAAAGCATATAAAATGACGGAATTAGGTAAGATAATGTCTAAAGTGACAGATGAAAAAATTGGTTATGCACCTGTCTCGGTTACTGAATTTGCCGATATTTATGCAAGTGAAGGTGATGGAACCGAACTTACTCCATGTATCAGGCTGGAGCAATGGGGTTAATGGATTTAACAACTGCAGACTTTAAGAAACTTACGGGTCATGATCCAGAAACAATGACAGACTTTTTAAGTAAGAATTATCAAAAATAAATTTTAAAGTCAAAAAATGAGATCGAAAAAACTTATCGATCTCATTTTTGATTCTTATTTTTTAATGATGGATACACGTAAAATTGTTTTACGTTTTTCCTCAGCAACGCGGCGAAAATCAGAAAGGTAAATTTCTTTATGCGCCTTACTGGTGCGTTGATAACCCTGAGTATCTAAAAATTGTGTTAGTTTTTTGAAACTATCTGGTTCATTGTCAAAAGAACCAACGTGCAAAATCATTCCCACGGTACCTTCTGTTATGGTCTCTAAATTAAGCTGACTAAATAGCTCAGGTTTAATTTTTGTTTTCACCAAGGCTAAAGCTTGTTTGAAAACGTTTGGCGTCACAAAGCTAGGTTGTTTAATCATAATTCGGTAGACTAATTGATCCTTATCCAAACTTTCACTGTGATAATCTGCAGGTAATGTCCAAAAGCCTTCTAACGGATAAACTGTGTAATCAAAGGCATTAGGAAAAATAATGTTCTTTTTAGGAGCCATTCGAATTGCATAGCTAACTGCATATAACGCCGTAATCTTTTCTCCAAAGGCTTCACTATTCGGATTACCAGAACCTTTAATTGTGATAAATGTTTGTTTAGTAAGCGTAACGATAGATGGGGCTTTTTTGGTAGGATAAATTTCTTTTTCGGTGGTGCGCCAAACGTACTTTTCTGGCATGATTATAACCTCATTTAATTATTTCTAGTTTGTGAAACGGTTTCATCTAATTATACAATTTTTAAAGAATAATTAATGTCTCAAATAATTATTTTAGTCTGCTGACCGTTCATGCTACACTGAAATATGTTGATCAAATTTCATGAGTTTATATAAGTTATGTATGAGATGAGAAAGGGGACCATTTTTTTGAGGAGACAAGTTTATCCTGCCTACCAGCAGTTATACTTTGGGGCCTTTTTGGCAGCTATTGCTGGTGGCTTAGATGCGTACACATACTTGGAACATGGCGGCGTGTTTGCCGGCTTACAAACTGGTAACTTAATTCTATTAGGAGTCAATTTAAGCAAAGGGCATTTCGCAAAAGTCGGTTATTATCTAATTGCGATTATTGCGTTTGGACTGGGAACAATTTTTATTCGTCATGTGCAACATTATTTTAAACAGAATTATTTAAAACGTGCTTACTTTGTCTTGATTTACGAATTTGCACTGATGGTATTAGTGGCTATGATTGGTAGTAGAGCACCAGATGTGATTACCGTGATGCTTTTGGCCATTACGGCGGCAGCCCAGTTGCAGGAATTTCGAAAGCTGCAAGATGAACCGTTTACGTCGTTGATGATGACCGGAAATATTCGTACGGCTGCTGAAAATTTATATACAGGTTACGTGCATCATGATGTGCCATCGCAGCAAAAAGCTAAAAACACTGGGATTGTGGTTGGTAGCTTCATGGGCGGTGCATTTATTGCAGGTATATTTGTACCTTGGTTACAAGATGCTGCAATTTTGGTGCCAGCGGTATTGATATTAGGTGCGATTTTTTATCTATCTCAACATAGTAGATTAACATCACCTAAACGTGAAGAGGAACCAGAGACAAGTACCCAAGCAACACCAACCCGTGCGCAGAAATATGAACAAAAAACAGAACCTGAAGATGACACTGCTGAACCGGAAACAAGAAGTCGGCGTCACAGACATGGTTAAAACGCACAACTAAGTATTTTAACTTGTAATTAAAAGAGGTTACAGACAAATTCAGAATTTTGTCTGTAACCTCTTTTTAGATCGATTTTTAAGAAAAGTTGGTTAAATAAGTTTTAATTTCATTTTCATATGCTTTTTTTTGAGAATCTGTTATCCAAGCCGTTTCAAAAGAATTCTTAGCTAATTGAACAACTTGTTCTTGCGTTAGGTGATAGCTTTGTGCAAGTGACCAGTAATTGTCGTTAATGTAACCGCCAAAATAGGCAGGATCGTCCGAATTGATACTGACTTTGACGTGATGTTCAAGTAAAGTTTGAACTTCTTTGCCCTTCATGTCTTGACTCAAAAATTTGTTTGAATTTGGACACGAGGTCAAACCAATTTGGTGGGTACTGACAAACTCAACTAAATCAGGATTTTCAACAATATTAGTACCATGATCTAGTCGCTCTACGCCAATAATTTCAAGGGCTTGTTTAATGTGGTTGATAGAATCTACTTGATCGACATCGGCATGCATTGTGATGTGATATCCCGCTGAAACCGCCTTTTCAAACGATGTCGCAAATTTTAAAGGCGGATTGTGATGTTCATCTGAGTCTAGGCCAATGCCTAAAATCTTATCTTTGTAAGGGTCAGCAGCTATCAAACTTTGATAAGCCGAGGCTTTAGAGAAATCACGCAGAAAACACATAATTAAATGAGCATCCACACCGATTTCTTTTGCGTCCTGCGCGGCATGAGAGAAACCATTGATGACTGTTTCAATCGCTATCCCACGGTTTGTATGTGCTTGGGGATCAAAAAACATCTCGACGTAACGCACATTATTTTGACGTGTCTTTTTAAGATAGGTAAAAGCCAGTTCGTAAAAGTCGTCTTCTGTTTGTAAAACGGCCATAGCCTCATAATAAACAGCTAAAAAGGAAGCTAATGTATCGTATTGATAAGTTTTCTTCAAAGCTTCAAGTGAGGTTGTTCCAATGTCAATATGGTTCTTCTGCGCTAACTTGAGACGTAACTCAGGTTCAAGCGTACCCTCTAAATGAACATGTAATTCTGCCTTTGGTAAATTATCGATGAACTTCCGTGTGACCCTGTTTGTCAATTTGAAGTCCTCCTAAAATTTAAAAGCTGCTGAGTGACATTGAATTGTTAAGAGCATACCACATTTTAGGATGTCTGAATTAGAAGAATTTTTAAAGAATAAATAATTAGCTTAAAGGATGATCTTTAATAAGATAATTGACGAATCTTTTACCAACTTGAGTTAATTTTCCCTGTGGAAAGACAAGTTGCAAATCATTGTACACAGGAGGATCTAGTGATCGCATAACAAACCCATCATTTAGGAATGATTGTGCCGATTTCTCAAATAAGAAGGTAATTCTTTGAGAATTCTCAAGGCTGCCAATTAACGTTTCAATATGAGTGGTTGTGAAACGAATATTTGGTGTGAATCCGGCTTGCTGATAGAGTTTCCCTACACGTTCGTAAATGCCAGATCCAGGGCTTAAAACGACGACATCAGTGTTTGTTAAGTCTTTCATGGCAATTTTTTGTTTTTTGGCTAACGGATGATTAGCCGCCATAATTATTTTGAGTTCATCGCGATAGATATCAATGAAATGAAATTGTGATTTGTTCAAAAGTGACGTTTGAACGCTCCGTAAAATGCCTAAATCTAGTTGATTGGTTTGTAACTTTTCGAGTAGTTCATTACCCTCTAATTCTTGAAGGCGAATATTAATTTGTGGATAGTCGGTCATGAACCTATTTAATTTGTCCATAATGCCATAGGGTGAAAGAACAGGGATGCTGCCAATATTGAGCGTTCCTTTTTTTAGTTCGCGGTATTCGGAAAGTTCATTAGTCAGCATGTCGTATTGAGTCAAGATGGTTTCTGCGTATCGAAAAAAGACTTCGCCACTCTCTGTAATTGTTAAGTGACGTTTATTTTTGGTGGAAATTAGTTTTGCATCTAATTCATTTTCCATAGCATGAATTCGTTTAGAAAGGGCAGATTGGGTCATTAATAATTCGACGGCCGCATCAGAAACATTGCGTGTTTGATACAGAACTACAAAATTTTTCAAATCATCAATTGTCATGATTTTCCTCGATTCTATTATTCCTGTTGGGAATAATGCTAGTCGAAACCCGATTTGTTCGCAAGTAATTGCACTCATATAATTAAAAATGTAAAAAAATTTCAGTGTTACTGGAATTTTGAGAGTTTTATAAATTGGAGGTTATTAACTATGGCAAAAAAAGATGTTTATGATTTGCGTAAGGTTCTTGATGAATTAAAAAAAGAGCCAGGTCAATATCATGAAACCAATGTAGAAGTCGATCCAGACGCTGAATTATCTGGCGTTTACCGTTATATTGGTGCTGGTGGAACTGTGCAACGACCAACGCAAGAAGGTCCAGCAATGATGTTTAACAACGTCAAAGGTTTTCCGGACACACGTGTTTTAATGGGATTGATGGCAAGCCGTAAACGGGTTGGTAAGATGTTTCATCATGATTACCACACCCTTGGTCAATTTTTAAATGATTCCGTGGAAAATCCAGTAGATCCTGTAATGGTTGATGAAGCAGATGCACCAACTCATGAAGTTGTGCATAAATCTACAGATGCAGACTTTGATATTCGTAAACTAGTAGCAGCTCCTACTAACACACCACAAGATGCTGGTCCGTATATTACGGTTGGTGTTATCTACGGTTCTAACCCTGATAAAACTATGAGTGATGTGACAATTCACCGAATGGTCCTTGAAGACAAAGACAAATTAGGGATTTACATTATGCCCGGTGGTCGTCATATTGGTAAATTTGCTGAAGAATATGAAAAAATGAACAAACCAATGCCAATCACCATTAACATTGGTTTGGATCCCGCAATTACCATTGGGGCAACTTTTGAGTCACCTACAACACCACTAGGCTATAACGAATTAGGTGTTGCTGGTGCCATTCGTCAAGAACCGGTTCAATTAGTTAAGGGATTAACCGTTGATGAAAAGGCAATTGCTCGTTCTGAATATACTTTGGAAGGTTACATCATGCCTAATGAACGCATTCAAGAAGACATCAATACCCATACAGGCAAAGCAATGCCAGAATTTCCTGGTTATGATGGCGATGCTAATCCTGCATTGCAAGTTATTAAAGTTACGGCAGTTACCCATCGAAAAGATCCCATTATGCAAAGTGTGATTGGGCCTTCAGAGGAACATGTCAGCATGGCAGGTATTCCAACTGAAGCAAGTATTTTGTCCTTAACTAACCGAGCAATTCCTGGGAAAGTTTTGAATGTCTATAATCCTCCTGCAGGTGGTGGTAAGTTGATGACTATTATGCAGATTCATAAGGGATAATGCAGCGGATGAAGGTATTCAACGTCAGGCAGCATTATTGGCATTTTCGTCGTTTAAGGAACTGAAGACGGTATTCTTGGTTGATGAAGATGTAGATATTTTTGATATGAATGATGTGGTGTGGACAATTAATACCCGTTTTCAAGCAGACCAAGATATTATGGTGTTGCCAGGAATGCGTAATCATCCGTTGGATCCATCAGAACGTCCGGAGTATGATCCCAAATCAATTCGGACACGAGGAATGTCATCTAAGTTAGTCATTGATGGAACGGTGCCATTTGATATGAAGGATCAATTTGAACGTGCTCAGTTTAAAGAAGTGAAGGACTGGGAAAAGTATTTGAAATAGGATGCTTGAGAGAGCGACCGGTTTTTGAGTAAAGTTTTTTAAAGTAAAAATCTTAACGTAAGAAGGTGCAAACATGAAAAAAATTATCGTCGGAATTACGGGTGCTTCGGGCACGGTGTATGCAATTGACTTGTTGGAAAAATTGCATCGATTGGATGATGTGGAGGTTCATTTGGTGATGAGTCAGTGGGCAAAGAAAAATTTGGAGTTAGAGACAGATTATTCACTGAGTCAGATTAATGAGCTGGCTGACAAGGTTTATCATATTAATGATCAGGGAGCAGCAATTGCGAGTGGATCGTTTTTGAATGATGGTATGGTGATTGTGCCGGCAAGTATGAAGACGGTGGCAACGATTGCGTATGGAATTGGCGATAATTTGATTGCGCGCGCAGCGGATGTTGCGATTAAGGAACAAAGAAAACTGATAATTGTGCCAAGAGAGACGCCATTGAGTGTGATTCATTTGGAAAACTTGACGAAATTGGCAAGGGTTGGGGCACAGATAATTCCGCCGATGCCGGCGTTTTATAGTCATCCGAAGACGATTCAGGATTTGGTGAATCATCAGACGATGAAGGTGTTGGATGCGTTTGGAATTCCAAATGAGGTGGATGAGAGATGGAAATGAGTGCGTGAGCAGGAGCGATAGTTCGGTAAATCTAACCGTGACGTATGCGGGATCGCAATCCCGCGGGAGTCACGGTTAGATTTACCGAACTGCTCCTGCGAACGGTCCTAGAGCTCAGCGGAAAAAAAACAGGCAGAGACGGGTCTAACCGTGACGTATGCGGGATCGCAATCCCGCGGGAGTCATGGTTAGATTTACCAAACTGCTCTGGCGAACGGTCCTAAGGCTCAGCGGAAAAACACACTTCACTAAAATTAGCAGTATAAAAATTAATAAAATTATTCAAGGACACGACAGCAAGGCGGTGCCAAGCTGTATGTGCCCTTGTATTTTGAAATTATTCATATTTTATTCAATAACAGAATAGATCGAGGAGATGGGCAACAAGATGGATGAAAACAAGATTTCATTGAGAACTAAATTAGCGATTGTTTCAGCTGGAATGATCTCATTTATGGGTATTTTGGTAGAAACTTCGTTAAACGTTACAATGAATACGTTAAGTAATCAGTTTAACGTGAGTGTTGGTACGGTTCAGTGGATTACAACAGCCTACCTATTACTTGTGACAATTATGATGGCAGCAATGGCATTTATCATGCGGAAGTTTAAATTTCGTTCGATTTTTATTTTTTCCGCAACAGCGTTTATCGTGGGCTCCATTGTGTGTGCAATTGCAGGAACTTTCTGGATTTTATTGATTGGACGAATGATTCAGGCGATTGCAACTGGATTAGCAACGCCATTAATGTTTCAAATCATTAATGTCAAAATTCCGAGTCAACACGTTGGAACCTACAATGGGGTTGCTAGCATGTTGACATCATTATCACCAGCTTTAGGACCGACATATGGTGGTATATTAAATACATTAATTAACTGGCGTTGGATTTTCTGGGTAGTTTTGCCTCTTAGTATTGTTGTACTTATTATGGGAATGAGCAGTATAAATATTCCCGTGCAACATAAAGATGGTGAAAAGCTTTCGTTTGATAGTGTTGGTATGGTTTGGTTGAGTTTAGTTTTAATTGGGTTTGTTTGGACCTTTAATGAAGCTGGACTTGCAGGTTGGACTTCCGGTGCTTTTTGGATTTCTCTGGTTATTTCAATTTTGTTATTGGCTAGTTATGCTTGGTACAATTCCAAGAGCAGCCGTGAAGTTTTGGATTTCGGTTTATTGAAGAAAAAAGCGGTCTGGCTTCATTTAGTTAACTACTTTGTGCTAGCGTTTGTAAATATTGGTATTTCTTGGTTATTACCAATGGTTGCTGAAGTTAACTTAAAACAAAGTTCAATGGTCGCAGGACTCTTAGTGCTACCTGGAGCCTTAATCGGTGCGATTATTTCACCAAGTACGGGTGCTATTATGGATAAAAAGGGTGCTTTTTTACCATTGATGATCGGAAATATTTGCTTATTAGCATCTGTTGTCCTGTTCTTCTTCTTAAACAACGTGATGACTTCAATGATTCTTTTAGCATTATTTATTATTCTTAGAATTGGCGTTGCATTCAGCTTTGGAAATGTAATGGGTGCGGCCAGTCAACAAGTTGTGCCGGAAAAACGAGGAGACATTAATTCTTTGTTTAACATGATGCAGCAATATGCTGGTGCCATGGGAACCGTAATTTTGGCTTCAGTTGTGAGTTCTTTAGAATTGCATGGTGGTTCAGTTGTGGCGGAAACTTGTCATGGATCAGAAATTGATTATGTTATTTTGAGTGTGCTAGCCGCGGTTGCCTTAGTAACAGTTATTGTTAATCGGAGCACGCGTAAACAAGCAGTTAAAAAAGTAACATTGGCAAAAAATTAGTTAATTGAAGATTTATAAAAGACATTTGGTCAATTCTTGATCAAATGTTTTTTTGCTGTAAACTAAAAGTCTTTTGCTAATTGAGGGATACCTAAACTTAAATTGAACTAATATTCACTTTTTTTTAATTTATGTTCATTTTTTTGTAGAATTTTATTGTTTTAAGTGTTACGATCATCTAGGTAGTAAAAATCTGCAAACAATTAAATATGTGTTTATTATGATATTTTGAAAGTGACTGTTTTTGAGACGAGGAGGTTTATTATGCAAACAAGTGAGTTAAGTCGACCACTTATTTTCCGTCGTGTGTTGTTAACTGTGGATGCTGATGATCCCAATTCATCGATTCGAGCGTTTCGTTACGCTGCCACGATGGCTCATGATTATCAGATTGAATTATGTATTGTGTCCGTTTTAGAAGACGATGATGTGAACATTTTCGATGTGATGACACCAGGAAAAATGGACAAAAAAGAAAACGATGTTCGCCAAACCGTTGAAGACTACATGACAATTGCTGAAAAACTGGGAGCAGAACATGTCACAGGCTTAACAGTGGGTGCAGGCGATGTAGATGATGTAATTTTAGAACGCGTTATTCCAAAGTTTAAACCTGATTTAATTGTTTGTGGATCTGATACAGAAGAAGCAAGCCACCGTGTACCAGGAGCAGTAGGATTAAGAATTGCAAAACGGGCACACGTTTCCGTAATCGTAGTTCGATAATTCAGAGATTGAATTTTGAGAATGTTAGAAAAGAGGAAATGCCATGGCAAAAAATGACAACCAAGATAATATTAAAGAAGTGAAGATTCAAAAAGGAAAGTTGGCACGAAAGGGTCCGATCTCCGGGCATAAAGAACATCATATTATTTCATCTACAGGTGGTGCGAGTAAATCTTTAGATGAAATCAATGGAAGTGTAGAAGTTCCTCAAAATGCTGGTGTCCTAAAAACATTCTTGGCTTACTTAGGCCCGGGAGTTTTAGTTTCAGTGGGGTATATGGATCCAGGTAACTGGATTACTTCAATTTCTGGTGGAGCTCAGTTTAAGTATCGATTAATCAGTGTTATTTTGATCTCAAGTTTGATTGCAATGCTGTTGCAAGCAATGGCCGCTCGGTTGGGGATTGTAACAGGTCGTGATTTAGCGCAGCTTACCCGTGAGAAGACTTCCAAACTCGGTGGTGTTGTATTATTCATTATTACAGAACTAGCCATTATGGCCACCGATATTGCGGAAATCATTGGATCAGGGATTGCGCTAGAATTGCTGTTTGGATTTCCACTGATTGTGGGTATTATCATTACGGCGTTTGATGTTTTACTTCTATTGCTGTTAATGAAACTAGGATTTCGAAAAATTGAAGCAATTGTAGCTACCTTGGTTGCCGTAATTTTGTTTGTTTTCTTATATGAAGTTATTTTGGCACAACCAAATGTTCCAGAAATTCTCCGTGGATTTGTGCCAGGCAAAGATTTAATTGAGAACCAGTCAATGTTATATATTGGTTTAGGTATTGTGGGTGCAACTGTTATGCCCCATAATTTATATTTGGGTTCATCAATTTCACAAACCCGTAACTTTGATCGCAACGATCATAAGAGTGTGCGTAGTGCCATTCGCTATACGGTAGCTGATTCCAATATGCAATTAACGATGGCTTTTGTTGTTAACTGTTTGCTTTTAATCTTGGGAGCTGCCTTATTCTTTGGAACTAACTCAGATTTAGGCCGTTTTGTTGATTTATATAACGCATTGGGTAATTCAAAAATTGTTGGTGCTGTTGCAAGTCCAGTATTAAGTATGTTATTTGCAATCGCCTTACTCTCTTCAGGTCAAAGCTCCACGATTACTGGAACTTTATCTGGTCAAATTATTATGGAAGGCTTCATTCGCTTACGGATGCCATTATGGGCACAACGTTTGTTAACCCGATTACTAGCCATTATTCCTGTATTGGGATTTGCCATTTACTATCATGGTAATGAGTCACAAATCGAAAACTTGCTGACATTTTCACAGGTGTTTTTGAGTGCTGCGTTACCGTTTGCCATGGTTCCACTAATTATTTTTACCGGTAGTAAAAAGATTATGGGTGAGTTTGCAAACCGGATGTGGGTTAATGTCTGTGCATGGATTGCGGCGGTTGTTTTGATTATTTTAAATATTTGGTTAATCTTACAGACTATATAATTAGAATCAAAAAGTTGATTTGAGTATTAAGGTTACTGACTAATAAAAGACTAGGAAAAATTAATTTTTTCCGGTCTTTTTTGTTTTGCTTGAAAAAATAAGTTATTTTTTTGTGAGAGTGTTTCCTTTTACACACCCATTCAGTTCATGAGATACTGTCACTATAGGTATACGGTTATGACTACAATAACAGTAATTCAAGAAAGAAGGACTTATTATGGGTGAAACAATTAATGCTGGCATTGCAATGATGAAGGTACTTGAAGATTGGGATGTTCAGCAAGTTTATGGCATTCCTGGTGGATCAATTAATAGCACAATGGAAGCATTACGTGTTGAAAAAGAAAAAATTGATTATATTCAAGTTCGTCATGAAGAGGTTGGTGCATTTGCAGCCACCGCCCATGCCAAGTTAACTGGAAAAATTGGTGTTTGTTTTGGCTCAGCTGGTCCAGGTGCAACCCATTTATTTAATGGATTGTATGATGCACAAATGGATCACGTACCTGTTCTAGCGTTGATTGGGCAGGTGGGAACGGGAGACATGAACTGGGATTCTTTCCAAGAGATGAACGAAAATCCTATGTTTGTGGACGTTTCCGTATATAATCGAACGGTCATGACGGCGGAAAGTTTACCACATGTTGTGGATGAGGCAATTCGACGCGCATACAAAGAGAACGGGGTGGCAGTAGTCACCATTCCGAATGATTTAGGAAAACAAGAAATTTCAACAGATTTTTGGTCTTCCGGGCATAGCTATGTGCAACCGTTACTGCCCGAACCGAATGAACAGTTAATTGGACAAGCACTGGAATTAATTAAGCAGGCTAAACGACCGATAATTTTTGCTGGTATTGGGGTTAAAGGTGCGACAGAGGAATTGATTTCTTTGTCTAAGCACTTAAAACTACCAGTAGTTATGTCATCTATTTCTAAGGGAACGATTCCAGACGATTTTGAGGCCAATATGGGTTCAGCGTATCGAGTGGCAACAAAGCCGGGAAACGAAACGCTGGAAGCTGCTGATCTGATTGTGATGATTGGGGCGGATTTTCCATTTGGACGTACAAAGAATTTATTCAAATCGCAAGTTAAATTCATTCAAATTGATATTGATGCTGCAAAAATTGGAAAACGCCATAACGTTGATGTACCGCTACTGAGTGACGCAAAAAAAGCAATGAAACAACTGGTCGCGCAAAGCGATGAAATTACCCATCGACGTTTTTATGATGCGTGTGTGGCTAACATGAAAAATTGGCGTGCTTATTTGCAACAGTTAGCTGATAAAACAACTGAACCGCTAGAAGTTGGGTCAGTTTTTAAACAGATTAATCGAATTACTACCGGAAATGATGTGTTTGCCGTTGATGTTGGGGATGTCACCATGAATAGTTTGCGATTCCTAAATATGAATCCTAACCAAAAATTTACAACTTCAGCGTTGTTTGCCACAATGGGATACGGAATTGGGGCAGCCATTGCCGGGAAATTAACTTATCCAGAACGTCAGGTCTTTAATTTGGCTGGAGATGGTGCATTTGCAATGGTGATGCAAGACGTCTTAACACAGGTTAAAGAAAAACTACCTATTATTAATGTTGTTTTTTCAAATGAAAGTTTTGACTTTATCAAAGACGAACAAGAAGATGAAAAGCAAAAGTTTTATGGTGTCGATTTACAAGGTGCGGATTTTGCGATGATTGCAAATGGAATGGGAGCGATGGGCATTTCAGTTAAAACGCACCAAGAATTAATTACTGCGTTTGACAAGGCGGTTGTGGCAGATGGCCCAGTTGTGATTGATGTTAAAATTCGGGCAAACCGACCATTGCCGGCTGAGGATTTGCAATTAGATCCTGCAACTGAAATTACTGAATTTAAACGTCGTTATGAGGCAGAGGCACTACAACCAATTAGTGTTTATCTAAATGAATTTGAAGTGGAATAGTTAACTAAAAGTAAAGGTTGAAACTACAAAAACATTCCCAGTAATAAAGTTAGATTAAAATGCCGTCTTCCAGCAAATTTGGGCTGGAACGTAGTGGGCACGACTTGAAGACAAGTGTTCTTCTTGGCTTCAAATCGTGGCCCACCCCGTTCCAGACCAGGTGAGCCGCAGGACGGCAGTTAGACTCTGTTTGTGGGCTAAGTCGTTTAACAGCAGTTATTGAAGTGATTTTGACACTTTCAACCTTTAGTAGTTAAAACTAAATAAACCATCAACAAGTCAGAGACAAAATTTATTGGGATTTTGTCTCTGTTTTTTTGTCTAAAAATAAATGTTATCTAATTGTTTTGATTAGCAATTCACGAAGAATTCAAATTTGATGAAACTTCGTGCTAAATCCTCAATTTATCTACCACGTTAGTTCATATGTCTATATTACGTGTGGTGCTAGTTTGTAACATTTAGAAATTTAACAAAAAAGTCCAACCCAGTTAGACTCATAAGTGACAAAACTTAAAAGGAGTAATAACTGTGTTGAACCACCTCAAGTTTAAGCAAAATCGTCACGAATTACAAGTTAGTTTCCATTACTTTTACCAGTTATGTTCATTGCTTTATCAGCGTTATTGTCCGCGTAGCGTCATTGAGCGGCGCAACGTTGAACATACTAAAATTACTGATATTAAACTTTTAGCTTTACTGTGCTTACAAGTCACACTGGGAATTCAATCGCAACGCCGCTTCTATTATCTGATGGCAGCGTTTATGCCGCGGCAAATGGTGGTATCACGTTCACGTTTCAACCGCCGCGCGCAACAATTACTGGCAGTAGTCAATGCCATTCGCTCAGGTATCACTAAGGATTATGCTCATTCGGGCGACCTAGCGATTATCGACAGTTTACCCAACCCACTATGTGCCAAAGTTCGTAATTTCAGAGTTAGAATTTTTGCTGGGAAGGCCAACATTGGCTATAATGCCACCAAGAAAATGCCATTTTATGGGTTTAAAACCCACATGGTCGTCACGGCTAATGGCTATATTCTGAATTATGTGATCACGGCAGCCTCAGTTCATGATGCTAAGGTAGCGCCTGAGCTAATTAGCGGTTGTCCTTGTCCCAATATTTTGGCCGATGTTGGTTATGTTGGGAAAAAACTCAAGACCAGTTTTAGAGCCCTAGGCTATAACTTATGGACGCCTTATCGTTCTAATATGAAAGGTGCTAAACAGCATAATAAACGTCAACTCAAGGCGTTACGGCGGACAATAGAGTCACGCTTTTCAATTTTAGCCCAGCAATTTGGGATTGAAACCAATCTCACCCGTAGTCTATTTGGTTTTCAATTAAAGATTGAATTGACGATATTGGTATACAATTTAGGCTTTTTTGATTTTATGACGAACTAGCACCACGCGTACCGTATAGTATTGTTGTCAATATATTAAATGAAATAATAACAATAATGTGTAAGCGTTGACATCAACCGGCCATTTCATATAGAATTAAGCTAACAATAAGCTGTTAGTTTTAATAACAATAATATTTTGGAGGCCTAATTATGAAAATAATTGTGGTGGGTGCGACTCATGCGGGAACCTATGCAACTAAACAAATTTTGACGGAGCATCCAAGCTACGAAGTGACGGTGTATGAAAGAAATGATAATTTATCGTTTTTATCCTGTGGAATTGCTTTGTGGGTGGGTGATCATGTTTCAGATCCGAATAAGATGTTTTACTCTTCACCTGAAAAATTAGAAGAACTTGGCGCGACCATGAAAATGCGGCATGATGTGCTTAATATTGATACGGATAAAAAAACGATTCGAGTTAAGAACTTAATTTCCGGGGAAATATTAGAGGATTCATATGATAAATTAGTTATGGCTACAGGATCGGCACCTGTGATTCCACCGATTAAAGGCGTCGATAACTCGAAGGTAAAACTATGTAAAGACTGGAACGACGCCAAAATTTTGCGAGCGACAACGTCAAAAGCAAAATCTGCGATTATTATTGGTGCCGGTTATATTGGTGCGGAATTGGCTGAGCAGTTGGCAGTCACAGGAAAACAAGTAACTTTAATTGATGGATTACCTCATGTATTGACGAAAAACTTTGATCCAGAAATTGGATTACGAGTGGAAGAAGATTACAAGGCGCATGGTGTCAAATTAGCGATGAATGAATTGGTCCAATCTTTTACGGATGATGGTGATAAGATTACCGTTACGACTACTAAAGGAAGCTATACAGCCGATTTTGCTGTTTTATCTGCAGGTTTTCGTCCTTATACCGATTTACTTAAAGGGAAAGTTAAAATGTTACCCAATGGTGCAATTATTACGGATGATTATATGCAGTCCTCAGATCCTAGCATATTTGCCGCCGGTGATTCTGCAGTTGTGCATTACAATCCGACTGGAAAAGATGATTACATTCCATTGGCTACAAATGCTATTCGTCAGGGAATTTTAATTGGTCATAATATTGAACATCCTACGGTTAAATACATGGGAACTCAAGCATCATCTGCGGTGGCTCTGTTTGGAAAAACATTGGCATCTTCCGGGTTAACCGAGAGTGGTGCTAAAGCACGAAATGTCGCAGTGGAAAGTGTTACGCTTGAACAGAATTATCGTCCTGATTTTATGTTGACCACCACGCCAATTTTGATGCGTTTAGTTTGGGATCCAAAAACACGAGTGGTTTTAGGTGGGGCATTTTATAGTTCTTATGATTGTGCCCAGTCAGCTAATGTTATTTCATTAGCAATTCAAACTAAAATGACTATTGATGAATTATCTATGGTAGATATGTTCTTCCAACCTAACTTTGACAATCCACTAAATTATGTAAATGCCTTGGCAATGGCAGCTGTGCAAAAGAGTGTGGGTAGGGGCTGAAAATGTTTGTTAGGACAGTTCTCAAAGGCAGGCCCCGCATTATAAAGATACCTAGCGTGGGCTTTACATCCCCCTGACGGCACCTTTATAATGCGAGGCCTAACCGCCTTTGATCACTCACTATTTTAGGACAGTTCCTGAAGACAGGACCAATACTATAAAGACACCTAGCGTGGGACTTCATCCCACTGACGGTGCCTTTATAGTATTGGTCCTAAACGTCTTCATCCACTCACTGATTTTAGGACAGTTCCTTGAAGACAGGCCCCACAATATAAAGATGCCTAGCGTGGGATTACATCCCCCTGACGGCACCTTTATATTGCGGGGCCTTAGCGTCTTCATCCACTCACTCATTTAAGAATTTATTAAATAAAAGTTGCAGCGCTTTCCTCTTTTTGATTCGGTTGTACTATAATATGATAAGGTACTCATTTGGGGAGTTTCAATCGCAGCCTTGATTCGTTAGTTATAAACCTATTCGCCAGTTTTATATTAAATTCTTACAGTGGGGGATGCGAAGAACGTATTGGAAAATAGATCATCTTTGGATAACGTAGGCGTTTTACTTTAGTACCGAAAACAACCATGATTTATGAAAGAGGAAAGAAAATGGCAGATGTATTAATTGTAATTGATATGCAAAATGCACTGAGTAAAATGGTGAATTTCGATGCAGTTGTTGCAGGCATCAACGAACGCATCAAGATTTATCGAGCAGAACGAAAAGCAATTTTTTTCGTTCAAACCACTGATGAAGAGATTCCAAGCGATACAAAAGCGTTTGAACTAACTGATAAACTTGATTTTAATTCACAAAAAGATGAGTTTATTGTTAAAACTAAACCAGATGCTTTTTATCACACAAACTTAGAGGCATATTTAAAAACTTACAATAGTCGAAGCATTGAAATTTGTGGCGGGCAGACAGAATACTGCGTGGACACCACAATTCGAGTAGCTTGTCACTTAGATTATAAAGTGGAAGTGACGCGTGGTTTAACCACGACTTTTGATTCCGATCTTTTAGATGCGCAAACCATAATTAAACATCACGAGAGTATTTGGGATGGCTCGTTTGCAACCATGTTACCTCAAACTAAATAACTACTAAAGAAACACCCACAGAAGAATTCGTTTTTCTGTGAGTGCTTCTTTTTTTAGCATTAAAATGTGACTTAAAGAGTTTTTTGGAGGTAGCCTTATTATTTGAACCAATAACCATTATTAATCGTCTGAATCATTTTAACGAGTTGTTTGGTTTCCGTAATATCATGCACGCGCAAAATATTACCACCATGCAAGTACATATATGTTTCCGCAATGAGTGTTACCGAAAGGCGATCCTCTTTTTTTAAATTGAATAATTTGGCTCCAAAACCCTTTCGTGAAATTGCGATCATGGTTGGTCGGTTGAATTCATTAAACTGATCAATGTTTCGCATCATGGCATAATCTTGGTAACCATCTGCCACTTTGGCATAACCAATGCCAGGATCTAAAGCAATACGCTCTTGGTCAATGCCAGCAGCTACTAATTGAGTTAAATTTTGCTTGAAGAAAGCTCGCATTTCTTGGGTTAAATTGTCGTATTCTTTGTCTCGACTGCTGTGCATTGTAAGCAAACCGATTTTTGTCGGTGCCAATAAAGTTAGTTTACGAGGGTCATCAGTAAATGCATTCACATCATTGATGATAGCAACATACCCGGTTTTGACGATAGTTTGCATGACTTCAAATTTATAAGTATCAACTGCTATGGTAATCTGGGGGTAAATTTGATGAATTTGTTCAATCGTTGGCATAATCCGAGCCAGTTCTTCTTTAACCGAAATTTCCTTAAAACCAGGCCGAGTAGTCTGTCCACCTAACTCAATGACATCTACTCCAGCAGTTACCATTTCATCCACACGGTTCATAATCTTTTGGGGTTCAAAGTAACGCCCACCGTCATAAAATGAATCGGGTGTAATGTTTAGAATGCCATAGATTAAAGGATTCTGTAGCAAATCACGATGATGGTGACCGTAATTCCAGTAAACGGCGTGTTGTTTATAAATAGCGGCTAAGGTTTCATTGTCAGCAGTGTTTTGAAATAAATGACTAAAACGGGTCGTAAATAATGAAAAGCAAGCTAACGGAAGAACGGTCTGAATACTAGTTGTATTGACTTGAATGGGCGTATCAAACGTGCGTAACAGGTCGGTTAATTGGTTCAATTGATCTGCCGAAAGCTCACTAAATTTCAAGACAATTTTTCGTTGTCGAATTAGCATATTATTCGTGATTTGATCAGCAAATGTTTCTGAATGTGTAAATGTATTGGTGAGATCAGAAATGTTCATATTCGTTTTGTGCCACCTTTTCTAAAAGATTTTGAATTGCTTTGGTTCGATGAAGATAGGGCGTCTTTTCAGTATCGGTCATTTCTGCTAAAGTTTGTGTTTCACCCAAAGGAATTAAAATTTTGTCGAAACCATAACCGTTGTCTCCCCGTTCTGTCGTACTAAAGGTTCCTTCAAATACACCTAGTCCATGATAAACGCGATGATCAGCGACACATAAAATTAAATCAGTTCGTAAAGTTACTTGCCGAGATCTCCCATTGACTAAATTAATTAGATAGTGGTTTTTATTCGCATCAGATGGATAATTGCTGAGTTGCCGGGAAGTTTGAACGCCAAACTTATCAGGATAGGCAGCAACTATCATACCGGAATCATCACCCAAAACGGATTCATCAGGTAGCTTTTGGAAGATAAAAGTTGCCTTTTGCCGGGCGTTGTTTAAGTAACTGGTGGTACCTTCATTAGGAAAATTCAAACGAGTGATTACGTTTTGATAAGATTCGGCAGAAATTTTAAAATCTTTGAAACACTTTATTAATTCAGCAGTTTTGTCTAAATTATTAGAAGCAATTAAAATAGGTTGTTTAAACATTCAAATCACCTTCAAATTGTTTGATAAAGTAAAAAGAACCGGTAACGATAATGACATCGTTTTTGGAACTTTGCTGACACGCTAGATTCAGACTTGCTTTCGAATTTGATAACTCAAAAAGATGGTCTTTTGGAAAATAAAATTCGGTTTGAATAACATGGGCCAGTTGATGTTTGTCTAAAGCTCGTTGATGCTGACTGGGTGTATTCACGTAAACGTCAGTTGCAAGTGGTAAATAACTTTTTAACATTTCAAAGTAGTTTTTATCTACTAAAAATCCTAATAAAAAACTGATTTTTCGATTTGGAAACAGTGTTTTTAATGACTTAACCAGTTGTTTGGCACCATCCGGATTATGGGCACCATCTAAAATGATGGTGGGTGCTTGATGAATAAGTTGCATTCGACCAGGAATGCTAAGCTGTGCTAATGCTTGGTGAACAATGTGTTCCTTAATCGAAGTCCCGTGTCTTTGAAGCCAAGTTACCGCACTAAGTACCGTAGCCAAATTATCTAATTGAAAATTACCAACTAAGCCTAATTGGTAAACATGTTGCGCAATCATGGGCCCACTGATTTGTAATTTAGTACCAGTTTCATCGCGCTTGATAATTTTTAGATGTACGTCTTGGACAAAATGAATGTCGGCTTGTTGTTTTTCAGCAACTTGACGTAATACTTGTCTGGTCATTTGTTTTTGGTGAGGCGCCACAATTACCGTAGAACCTGGTTTGATAATGCCAGCCTTTTGCGTCGCAATTTTTCGAATGGTGTGGCCTAAAATTTGCGTATGATCATAATCGATATGAGTAAACAAAGTTAGCAAGGGAGCCGAAATGGCATTAGTAGCATCATTTTTTCCACCTAAACCGACTTCCAGAACAACATAGTCAACGTTGGCCTGCTTAAAAGCAACTAAGGCAACTAAGGTGAACCATTCAAAAATTGAAAGTGAAACCGCAGTATCGCTTTGTTTTAGGGTGCCAGAAATAATCTGATAAGCACGAAGAAAAGCAGTATAACTAATCATTTGACCATCAAGTTTGATTTGTTCGCGATCATCAAGCATTGCAGGACTAGAGAAATGACCAACGTGATAACCATTAGCTTGCAGAATGGCCGCTAACATTGCGCCGGTAGACCCTTTTCCGTTGGTTCCAGCGATATGAATGACTTTATAGGCTTGCTCAGGATGCTGTAGTTGTGCCAATATGTGACGCAAAATGGGCACACGATCGTTTTGTGTAACCAAAACTTGATGATTCATTTTTGCAATTAAGTCATGATAAGTTTGTTGATCTTCAGTCATAGTGCTAGATTACCTCTGATGTGTTTGTTGGAGAAATTCATTTTTAAGTTCATGATCTTCAGAAAAGTTGCCTAAGAATTTGTTTGTATACGTAAATAAGCCCGATTTGTTGATGCCACGCATTTCCATACACATGTGACGTGCAGAAATGGACACGGCAACTCCCTTAGGTTTTAAAATACGTTGTAATTCATCAGCAATCATTACTGTGATATTTTCTTGAACACTGGGACGACGAGCGGCAAAATCGACTAAACGTGGAATTTTGCTTAAGCCAATAATTTTGCCATTTTGAGGAACGTAAGCAACATTAACTGTGCCAAAAAAAGGTAAAAGATGATGTTCACACATTGAATAGAAGGGGATGTCTTGAACTAAGACCATACCCGCATTTTCAGCAACGTTAAAAATCTTGTAGTCTTCAAAATGTTGTTTACCAGTTTCTGCAAAAATTTCTTCATAGGCACTCGCCACACGTGCCGGTGTTTCTTGAATGCTCGTTCGTTTTGGGTCGTCACCAATAGCTTCAATAATGTTATGAACGGCATTTTCTATCTTCGTTTTGTCTTTTTCAATCATATTCTGTTTACCTCTTACTCATGTAAAATTTCCACCCAATTGTGATCAGGCGTAGTTTGTAGTTGCTGGTTAGTTTTAGTAATTAATTGATCATCGTTTAAAACATCTAACAAAGGAATTAAAACGAAACGCCGTTTGGCAATCTCTGGATGAGGTACGATTAGCGTTTCATCATGAATGTTTTCGTGATTAAAGTATAAAATGTCCAGATCAATGGTTCTTGGCCCCCAATGAATGAGACGCTTGCGTCGTAAAGCTTGTTCAATTTGATGCAAAACATCTAGTAGTTCATGCGCCGTTAGAGTCGTTGATAAGCGAATAGCAATATTCAAAAAATCATCTTGTGGAACACCGCCAACGGGTTGTGTTTGATAAATTGGAGACACTTTTTCTACTGTGATCATGGCATTTTCATTAAGTAAGTTTACTGCTTGGTTTAAATTTTTTTGACGGTCGCCGAGATTTGAACCGACACTTAAATAAGCTTGATTATTCATGATGTTGTGCTCCTGAAACCTCAATTTCAATATTATCGAAAATACCAGCAATGGGAACACTGTACTTGCGAACTTTTAGTTTTACAGCCTGAATGGTAGGATAATCTGCCAAAATTTTCTTCAAAAGATGGTTAGCGACACTTTCAATCAGATTATAGTTATTGTTTAAAACGAATTCTTCAATAGTTTGGTAAACGTCAGCGTAACTGACGGTTTCCTTTAAATCATCATGCTGCACTTTCTCTTCAATTGGATAGGTGAGTTCGGCGTCAATTTGAAGACGTTGACCTAACTTTTTTTCCTCCGCAAAAACACCATTGAATGTGTGAAAACTCATGTTATTAATTCTAATTTTACCCATATTAGCTATTCCCCCAGGCAGTTCTGAAATTTATTTCCCTTTAATAGTATCATGTTTAACGCTAGGCGTCTTTTTTGATGAATACTAATAGAAAAAACCAGATCAAAACTCGAGAAGAGCTATGTTCTGGTTTTTACGGTTTTTGTATAAGGCAACTAGATACACTTAATAATTATTATTCAGCGTCTGACCAAACTTTTTTTGCAGTATCAATGACTAAACTTAATTTAGCCCATTGTTGATCAGCCGTTAACTTGTTGCCCTCTTCTGTTGACGCAAATCCGCATTGAGTAGAAAGTGCCAAATTTTCAAGAGGAACTTCTTGAGTAGCTTCCTTAATGCGGGTAAGTAGTTGGGATTGATCTTCCAATTCAGGAAATTTAGAGGTGACAAGGCCTAATACGATGCGTTTGTGGGCATCATGATTCCAAATTTTAGCAAGCGGTTTGAAATCACCAGCACGATCGTTATCGTATTCGAGGAAAAAGCCGTCATAATTTAATTGGCTGAGATACTCAGCAACAACGTCGTAACCACCTGAAAATAGGAAGGTTGACTTAAAGTTACCTCGACAAATATGAGTAGTTACAGTCAAATCATCTGGTAAATTTTCTAAAAGCTTATTAATGACGTAAACGGAATCTTCGGCAATTTTACGAAACGGCTTTTGACCTTCAGGATCGTTTTTAGTTTCGTCAAGTTTACTGATTAGAAAAGCCCAAGTCGTGTCATCTAATTGAATATAACGACAACCGAGATCGTAAAAATGCTGAATGGTTTCATGATAGGCCTTGGCTAAATCGTCTAAATAATCTGTATGTTATTCGTAGAATTCAGGTGCGTTATCACTTCGATTATCCCGGAATAATAGACTAGGTGAGGGAATCGTTTGCTTAGCCTGAACACCATCAGGTACGATTGATTTCAGATATTCAAATGCTTTGAAAAATGGATGTTCAGGGTTGTAACTAATCTTACTTGTTAGATAGGCATTGTCGGTTCGTGTTTTTTGACCATGAAATTTATAACTTTTTTGATAGTCATATTTACCGACACCATCTAATCCCCAAAGAAAATCAAGATGCCACCATGAACGACTAAATTCACCATCTGTGACCGCATGAAGGCCGAGAGCAACTTGTTTATCAACAATTTTTTTAATTTCTTGGTTCTGAATGGTTTCAAGTTGACTGGTAGAGATTTTCTTATCTGTGAAATCTTTATGAGCTGCTTTTAATTCGGAAGTTCGTAATAAACTACCAACTTGATCGAAACGATAGGGTGCCTGTAAACCTGTTTTAAGTGTCATGATTGTAAACTCCTTAGTATTTTTTTAGAAACAAAAAAGCTCGTCCTCAACGTTAAAAACGTCAAGGGCGAGCACTTCATTAAAGAAATGACCACGGTACCACCTTGGTTTAAAATAATTTAAAAATTATTTTCTTAAAGAATTCCCCGAAGGAAACTCCGGCGCGATAATGGGCGCACCCATCTGTATTTTGCTAAAGCTTAATGCAGAATGTTCTCCAAGACCATCTTCTGGTTCACTCTTTTACCTCGTTACACCAAAAGAGGCTCTCTGTAAAAATGTGGGACCATACTCATCTCTTCATTGCTTTTTAATTGTTATCTAATTTGGATTCAGTTTAGCGCGTGTTTTAAAACTTGTCAAATTTTACCATGCGTCTAAAAATGGGTTGATCAAAGCTCGACACATACAGCTGTGTAAAACTTTAGTAGGAAAGTGAAAAAGAGCTTTTTCAAAATAAGAGAAGATCGTTAATCTTCTAATTAGGTGTAGTGGAGGCGTTGGTGAAAGAGTGTGTCGATGTCACTTAGCGATTTATCGCTTAGAGACATGGGAGACTGGAGAGATCCACTTCTGGCCTGAAAGGTAAGAAGTTAGCTAGCGATCCACACGTCCCCGCATCAACGCCGGAACGGAACAAAAAGTAGTTAAAAACATGAATAAAATCTAATTAGAAGCACTACTTACTAAAGCTTGACACATACACGTCTAAAAAATGAGTTTGACAATGAATCATGACCGTTCTATAATAAGCAACATTAAATATAAATGAGAAACACGTGTTGAAGGTTTCACGGATGATAAGCTAGCGAATTTTTAGAAAGTGTTTGGGGTTGAGAAAACATATTTCCTAGTTTAAAAAGGTGAAAACGAGCGAAATTGTCGCAAAGATGATTATGGTTGCACCCAATATAGTGCCAGTGTATCAGGTGTTTTTGACGAAAAATACGGTGTACATGGTGAGACAAACTTTGTGAAAAGCTTGTAAATTAAGGTGGTAACGCGTGCAAACGTCCTTTGGATTAGTAATTAATCCGAGGGACGTTTTTTTATTCTTATTGAAGTTTTGACATCAACATTGAATTGCAGAAGCAGGAAGGAAGTTTTTATAA
Source organism: Pediococcus ethanolidurans (assembly GCF_964062635.1). NCBI lineage: Bacteria > Bacillati > Bacillota > Bacilli > Lactobacillales > Lactobacillaceae > Pediococcus > Pediococcus ethanolidurans. The sequence continues at coordinate 289,661 of NZ_OZ061250.1, read as the reverse complement.
ATGGAACAAACACGTAAATTTACATGGAAAGAATTAATTGTGGTGGCATCAATGCTATTTGGAATGTATTTTGGTGCTAGCAACTTAACTTTTCCAGTGCAAATTGGGCAACAGTCCGGTTCTGCATTTATTAGTTCAATCATTGGTTTTATCATTACAGGTACAATTTTACCTTTACTTGGCGTTGCTGCGATTGCAATTACGAGAACGCATGGTGTCTATGAACTAGCGCAACCAATTGGTAAAACGTACGCGTTGATCTTTACTGTTATTTTGTATATTGCCATTGGCCCAGCCTTTGCAACGCCGCGAACAGCCACAGTGCCCTTTGAGTTTGGTATTGCGACCCATGTCAGTGCGGCAACCGCACCATTATGGCTTTTTGTTTATTCAGCTTGTTTCTTTACGGCAGTGGTATTGTTTTCAATTAACCGCCATAAAGTGGTTGATTATGTTGGTCGTTATCTGAATCCGGTTTTTATTATCATGGTCGTTATATTAATTGCAGTTGCCATTTTCAAACCAATGGGGACAGCGGCTGGACAAGCAGTTACAGGTGCTTGGCGAAAAGGCGCGATGACCAATGGTATTATTCAGGGTTATCAAACAATGGATGCGCTAGCCTCTGTTGAGTTTGGAATTGTGGTTATCACGGCAATTAAAGCTTTAGGGGTAAAAAAAGAAGCAACAGTTGCGAATTTAACCGTCAAAGCAGGTATCATTGCCGCCAGTGCGATGGCCGTTATCTATGCCGGATTAGCTTACATTGGGGCAACCAGTCTAGGTCATTTGAAAATCGCAAACGATGGTGGTATCGCGCTTGGTCAAATTACACAGTATTTCTTTGGTAATGCCGGGGTTTATATTCTAGCTATTATGGCAACAATTACTTGCATGACTACTGCTGTTGGTGTGACAACCTCTTTTGCAACGGCATTTAGTGGAATGTTTCCTAAATTTAGTTATAAAACATATGTGATTATTGTATCTGTAATTTCTTTTGTGGTTTCTAATTTTGGGTTTGAAACCATTATTAATGCTGCTGTACCGTTTCTGATGTTTATTTATCCACTATGTATCACGTTGATCTTACTATCATTAGTTTCACCATTCTTTCATCGAGCCCGGGTTGTTTATATTTGTACAACGATTTTTACAATTGTACCGGCCATTGTGGATGGATTGAATGCGGCTCCAGCAATAGTAGCAAAATCAGTTGTTGTGCAGAGCCTTACCAATTTTGAGAGTAAGTATGTCCCATTCTTCGTACAAGGATTTGCTTGGCTTGTTCCTGCTATTATTGGATTTGTGATTGGAATTGGAATTTATGTGGTGCAACGTGTTCGTGCTAATGACGAATCAACTGTTAGTGAATCAGATTGGTCATAATGGCGTTGCTTGCGATCTTCGGAACCATAGAAAACTAAACTAAGACTATTAAGAATGAAGCGATGAGAACTGTTTTTCTCATGGTTTCATTTTTAATTTCAAGAATAATTGTTGGTTTGTAATGAATTTAAATTAGTAATCATAATTTGAAAAGCTAAACAACGTAGGTTGTGTTTAAACATTCAGTTGTTGAGAATCAAATTTGCCCTGAGTAGGTTTTTATGATAAATTTATGATAAACAAATTAGAAGCAACCAATATAGAAATCGGAGGGTAAGTGAATGGAATACATACGTTTAATTGGTGTTTTAGTTATCATTTTAGGGTTTGCATTTAGATTGGACACCGTTGCAGTTGTACTAATCTCAGCGTTAGCAACCGCATTAGCATCAGGAATTGATTTCACAAAATTTTTAGCTATTTTAGGACAAGGTTTTTTGGATAATCGAATGGTTTCACTATTTTTTTTAACCTTACCAATGATAGGGGTAATTGAACGAAATGGATTAAAAGAATCTGCCGTAAACTTAATTCATCGTCTGCAAAACTTAACTCCAGGGCGTATTTTTGATATTTATTTACTGATTAGAGAACTAGCCTGTGTTTTTGGAATCACTCTGCAAGGACAGGTTCAGTTTATTCGTCCGTTAATTAATCCAATGGCGCAAGCGGCAGCTAGTGTCGAAGCAAAACTAACGCCAAAGGATGTGGATCGAATCAAAGCACGTTCCGCAGCTACTGAAAACTTTGGAAACTTTTTTGCACAAAACTTATTTGTCGCATCTGGTGGTGTTTTATTGATGGCAAGCACTATGAAATCACTGGGTTATAAAGTCGATCCCACTGGAATTGTTTTGTATTCAATTCCAGTTGCCGTAATTACGCTTGTCCTTGTATTTTTCTATAACCGTTTGTTTGATCGCCAGTTTGCTAAGAAGGGACGTGCTAATAATGACTAATTTGATCAATAATATTTTAACCTTCCTTTATATGTTAATTGGCGTGGGATTTTTAATTGCCGCGATTGAATCATTTCGCGATAAAACTAACTCGGCTCGTTATGGAACGGGGCTGTTCTGGACATTATTTGCGGTAATTTTTGCTTTGGGGCAGTGGTTACCAAAAGCTCTAGTTGGCGCTTTGCTACTGGTGATTGGATTACTTTCACTTTTAAAGCAGGTGAAAGTAGGACATATTAAAGAGATTAATGTTAAAACGGCTGAGAAGGCTGCCCTAAAACTACGCGGTTGGATTTTCTTACCTAGTATTATTTTAGCAATTACCGCAATTTTAGTAGCCCAATTTACACCGTTTGGTGGTCAGGTAGGTATTGGTGCGGCTGCGATTTTGTCATTGATTGTTGCTATTGCTTTAACTAAATCTAAGGGTAAAGATGTTTTTGATGACACGCAACGAATGGTACGGTCAGTGGGCTCGGCAGGAGTATTACCGCAACTATTGGCAACATTAGGAGTTGTTTTTACAGCATCTGGTGTTGGTAAGGTAACAGCGCATGCAATTTCAAGTGTGTTTCCAACCGGTAATCATTTATTGGGAGTCGCTTTGTATTGTGTGGCAATGGCGTTATTCACCATTATTATGGGAAATGCCTTTGCAGCCTTTGCGGTAATTACTGCTGGAATTGGAATTCCCTTTGTTGTCGCTCAAGGCGGTTCGGCTGTGGTAGTTGCGGCGTTAGGAATGACCTCCGGATACTGTGGCACATTGATGACCCCAATGGCGGCCAATTTCAATACGTTACCGGTGGCTTTGATGGAAATGAAAGATCCACTAGGTGTGATTAAACAGCAGGCGCCAATTGCAATTCCAATGTTGTTAATCCAAATTTTGTTGATGTATGTACTGGCATTTTAAATAGGGAGGTAATTTAGAAATGAAAATTCTTGTGACTGGTTTTGATCCATTTGGTGACGATAAAATTAATCCGGCAATTGAGGCTGTAAAACGCTTGCCAGATGAAATTGAAGGTGCTCAAATTGTGAAGGTGGAGATTCCTACAATTTTTGGTAAGTGTGCGGAAGTGACGCATGCGGCAATTTTAAGGGAAAAACCTGACTATGTGTTGAATATTGGTCAGGCAGGCGGTCGTTTTGGTTTGACACCAGAACGGGTGGCAATTAACTTTGATGATGGACGAATTAAGGATAATGCGGGATATCAGCCCCTGGGTACACCGGTTCATGAAGATGGACAAAATGCTTATTTTACGCAGTTACCGGTGAAGGCGATGGCTAAGGCGATAAGGGCGGTAGGTTTGCCAAGTAGTGTGTCGACGACGGCGGGAACGTATGTATGTAATCATATTATGTATCAGGTGCAGTATATGATTGATAAGGAGTTTCACGAATTGAAGGCAGGATTTATGCATATTCCATTTTTACCGGAGCAGGTGACGAATAGGCCGAATACGCCGTCTTTGAGTTTGGAAGATGATGTGAAGGGAATTACGGCGGCGATTGGTGCAATTGTGAAGCAGGATGGTAAGAAGGATATTGAAAGTGTGGAGGGACATGTAGCTTAAAGTGAACGAAGAAAAGCGGGTAATAAGGGACTTCTAAGTGTTGTGGAGGCGGGATCGCGATCCCGCAGGAACAATACTTAGAAGTCCCTTATTGCTTTTCGGAGTTGTCCTAAGGTTCAGCGGAAAAAAGGTACGAAGTGTGGAGGCGGGATCGCGATCCCGCAGGAACAATACTTAGAAGTCCCTTATTGCTTTTCGGAGTTGTCCTAAGGCTCAGCAGAAATTTATTTTCAAAATAGTTCTTTTATTAAAAAAACGTTATACGCATCTGTATTTCCTACAGAATTACGTATAACGTTTTTATTTGAATGAATTTTATTTACTTTGTTCGCTATTTAATTGATTGATTTTCAAAATTAAATCAACAGCTTTTTCCATTGTTTGAGCAGAAACAAATTCATAACGACTGTGCATATTCTCGCCACCAGCAAATAGGTTGGGTGTTGGAATGCCCATGAAAGAAATTTTAGAACCATCTGTACCACCACGTACTGGATAAATAACAGGTTTAATAGCTAATTTTTCCATTGCAGCTTTTGCAAGTTCAACAGGAGTCATGTCTTTTTCAAGAATTTCACGCATATTATAGTACTGATCATGTGTCTCTACAGTGACACGTTCTTCACCAAAGTCAGAATTGAGTTTGTCAGCTATGTTCTGTAGTTCTTGTTTACGTTGTTCAAATACTTTTCGATCATGGTCACGAATAATATAAACTAACTTAGCGTGATCAGGAGTACCGGTCATTTTAAACAGGTGGAAGAAGCCTTGACGACCATCGGTTAATTCTGGACGGTCACCAGCAGGAACAAGGTTATGATAATCAATTCCTACTTGAAGTGCATTAACCATGACATCTTTAGCAGTGGCCGTGTGTACCTCGTTTCCTTGAATTTCTACGGTTGTTTGGGCTGCATTGAAGGTTTCATATTCCAATTCACCAAGGGGACCACCATCAACCGTATAAGCGTATTTCGTATTGAAATCTTTGGCATCGAAGTGGTCCGCGCCAGTTCCAGTTTCTTCATCGGGAGCAAATCCCACCCGAATTTCACCATGTTTTACTTCAGGATGACTGAGATAATATTCCATTGCTGTCATAATTTCGGCAGCACCGGCTTTATCATCGGCACCCAGTAAAGTCGTGCCATCCGTTGTGATTAAAGTTTGCCCCTTGTAGTTGTGTAAAGCTGGAAAAGCCGCAGTTTTTAAAATCCATTTGCCGTCCTTACTCAAAGAAATGTCGGACTCACCATCGTAGTTTTCATGGATTTGAGGATCGATATTTTCGGCATTAAAATCAGCTGTATCAATGTGAGCAATGTAGCCTAAAACTGGTGTATTGCCATCATCATTAGCAGGCAGTGTGGCAACTACATAGCCACTTTGAGCTTGAGTGTGAACATCCTTTAATCCAAGATTGGTTAGTTCTGTAGCCAGAGTCTTTAGGAAAGCAACTTCTTTTGGATCTGTGGGAACAGTATCTGAATCAGGATTAGAACGAGTATTTACTTTCACATATTTCAAGAATCGTGGTAACAAGGTTTCGTATTTTGCCAATTAAATCACTCCTATTTATATTGTTACGTGTATTTTAGCTTAAATAGGACAAGAAAGAAAATTTAGTGAATTAGTTGCCTGTAACTTATTTGGGTATTTTTAAGAAACTTAAAAAAGTTAAGCTCACATCATTTTATGCCTATGCTATAATCATGTTAGCGATTACAAAACGTAATCTTTTTATTTTTGCATAGGAGGAAGAGAATTTATGAAATTAGGTGCAATTGAGGCTGGCGGAACAAAATTTGTTTGCGCAGTTAGTGATGGAAACATTAATGTTGAAGATCGGGCACAGTTTCCAACCACAACGCCCGCTGAAACCATGGCACAAGTGTTTGCTTATTTTGAACAACATCCAGTTGATGCGATTGGAATCGGGTCATTTGGTCCGGTGTCTTTAAACCAGGATGCTGATAACTATGGTTTTATTACAAACACGCCTAAATTAGCATGGAAAAACTATGATTTTTTGGGTGCTATGAAGGCTCATTTTGATATTCCCTATTATTTCACGACTGATGTGAACGTGGCCGCTTATGGAGAGTATCAGGCCGGTGCCGGACGTGGGAAAAAGAACATTTTGTATTGGACCGTTGGAACCGGTGTGGGTGCAGGTTATATTCAAAATGGTGAATTTCTGCAAGGATACAGTCATCCCGAAATGGGTCACATTCTGTTAAGACATGATCCACGCGATCTCGGATTCGAAGGGGTCTGTCCTTATCATGGAGATTGTTTTGAAGGCTTGGCTGCTGGTCCATCTATTGAAAAACGATTTGGCAAAAAAGGCAACGAGCTTGATCCAAGTAATGAATTCTGGGAAATTGAAGCAAATTACATTGCTCAAGCCTGTGTCAACGCAACGCTAATTTTGCGTCCGGATATCATCATCTTCGGTGGCGGCGTCATGAAGCAAAGTCAGTTATTCCCACAAATTCAGACCGAGTTTGTGAAACAAATGGCTGATTATGTTGACTTCCCTGAAATTTCAAATTATATCGTCCATGTTGAATTGGGTGATGATGCAGGAATTACAGGAGCTTTAATGTTAGCAAAAAAGGCAACTGAATAGCTTGGTTAGATCATAAATATGTGTGGCAAGGTAGATGACCACAAAATATTTATGATCTTTTTTTCAAAACTTGATTTGCATCAATTTAAAGAACTCCTTTTCTCGATAAACTAGACACATATTAAGAAATTAGGGGGAACCAAAAAATGGCAAACACACCAGAAGAATTATTTGCAGCAGAACAAAAGCAATCCGAGATCGATCATCATGTGCCAACCGCTGGGGCTATGGTTAATCATATTGTTTCCAACTTTACTGTTTTAGATGCAAAGTTACATCAAGTTAGATGGTACGTTAAAGGTTTGAGCGCACCAGCAATTCAAACAGTTTATACCCAATTGATTCAAGAGAATCGTGATCATTATGATGAGATTGGTGATCTTTTATTGGACGAAAATGAAAAGCCAGCATCAACAACCGATGAATATAGTGAATATTCTATGATTGGTGAGAATGGTAAGAACAAGTATTTCACGGCAGAAGCAATGGTCGGTGAAACGGTTCAGGATTTTGTCACTCAAAATCTATTTGTGGATCGGGCAATTAAACTATCAGAAAAAGAAAATCGTCCCACCTTACGTAACGCAATGGAGAAGTTACGGGGAGACGATAATCATGCAATTCGTGTGCTTCAAAGCCTAGTTGGCAACGATGCCGGTGAAGGATTAGAAGACGACGATGAAGATGACGAGGATTAGTTTAAATTAAAAATTTAAGTTTAATCAAGTAAAACGAGTGAATCTTTATCAATCAATTTAATTTGTTTTTGTGGACCTTGTGAAATCCAGCCCTTACGTTCGAATTCTGTGAGTTTACGACTTACAGTTTCAGGCGTGGTGCCGAGATAAATCGCAAGGTCCTTTTTTTTGATTGGTAACTTAAAGGTATCTTTTTCCAAACTGGCACCCGTTTCCACTAAGTAATTACCAATACGCGCTTCAACTGTTTCGGTGGAAGCTTCAGTTGTGCGTTTTTCAAGTGATGAAATTCGTTTACCGAATTCGTTAATCAAATTCATGCTGATACTAGGCGATTGACTAAGTAATTTTTGAAAGTTTTTTCGACTAATCTGACAAACTTGGGTCGGAATTAAAGCTACACCAGAAGAACTGCGCGTCATTTCTTTGAAAAGGGCACCTTCGCCATCAAAATCACCAGATTGCAGTAAGTAAAGAAGCTGTTCGCGACCATTAGCAGCAATTTTAGAAACCTTAACTTGGCCGTTTGCGACAATGATCAGGGTGTCAAGATCATCCCCATCAAGAAAAAGAGATTCTCCAGCCGCATAATGTTTGTGAGTCATAATGGTTTCAATTTTATCAACATCGCTATCAGGTAGGTGTTTAAATAATGGAACTAACTTAATACAATCATGTTCAGAACGTTGCATGATGTTACCTCACTTTATTTGATTTAAATTACCTAAAGAATAGCATGAAAATAGGTGCACGGAAAGCAACACGATTGTTATAGAAATAAAAACTAAAGATTGAAAGCGTCAAAATAACTTCAATAACTGCTGCTAAACGACTTAGACTATAAAAAATGGTCTAAAGTGCCGTCTTCCAGCAAATTTGGGCTGGAACGTAGTGGGCACGACTTGAAGCCGCAAACCACGTCTTCAAGCTCGGCCTTTATCTAAGCGAAACCCGCTAAGATAAATGTCACTACTGAGCCCATTTGCTTCCAGACTAAGTCAAATCTTTGCAATCTACACAGCAATATAAAGGTTGTTATCAGTGTTACTGAGTATTATTGAAACATCAAACGTTCTTAGTCCGGAGGCAATTGGTCTCAGGGGTGAAATTATCCTTAGCAATTCATTTGCTTAGGATAAGGCCGAGTTTGAAGACAAGTGTACTTCTTGGCTTCAAATCGTGCCCACCCCGTTCCAGACCGGGTAAGCCGCAGGACGGCATTTTAATCTAATTTTGTTACCAAGAACGCTTTTATATCAGGCAACGAGATGTGCTTTGAACTTTCAACCTTTAGTAACTAACGTTTTTTTGTCAGGTGATCAAATGTGATTTGACATATTCAGTCTGCTTGACTTGCTTTAGATTGGTCATTTGTGATACATTTTAAGAATTGTGAATTAGATCTGAAACCCGTTTTAATAGGATTTATCAAGAATAGTGAGGATATTAAATGATAACAGTTACCGATATGAGTATGCAATTTTCTGATCGCAAACTCTATGAAGAAGTTAATTTGAAGTTTACGCCTGGAAATTGCTACGGCATTATTGGTGCCAATGGAGCTGGAAAATCAACTTTTCTAAAAATACTAGAAGGCAAACTACAGCCCACTAAGGGAAATATTTCCATTTCGCCAAATGAGCGGATGTCGAGCTTAAATCAGGACCATTATGCTTTTGAAACTGAAAAAGTTTTAGATACTGTGATTATGGGACATAAAAAGTTATATGACATTATGAAAGAAAAAGATGCCCTATATGCTAAAGAAGATTTTACGGATGCGGATGGAATCAAGGCAGCTGAGCTCGAAGGTGAATTTGCCGAGATGGATGGTTGGAATGCAGAATCTGATGCAGCTCAATTGCTACAACAACTAGGAATTGACGAAACCATGCAAACGCAAAAAATGAGTGAACTAACTGAAAGCCAAAAAGTTAAAGTTTTATTGGGACAAGCTTTGTTTGGTGATCCTGATATTTTAGTTTTGGATGAACCAACCAACGGACTTGATGCCCAGACAATTTCCTGGTTAGAAGACTTTTTGGGTGATTTTCGTAACACAGTAATCGTGGTTTCTCATGACCGTCACTTCTTAAATGCAGTTTGTACCATGATGTGTGATGTTGATTTTGGTAAAATTCAACTTTATGTGGGTAACTACGACTTCTGGATGGAATCAAGTCAATTAGCTGCTAAACTTAAAGAAAATGCGAATGCAAAAAAAGAAGAAAAGATGAAAGAATTGCAAGAATTCGTGGCTCGTTTTAGCGCGAATGCTTCTAAATCGAAACAGGCGACGTCCAGAAAGAAACAACTTGAAAAAATTACATTAGATGATATTCAACCATCGACACGTAAATATCCATTTATTAGTTTTACACCAGAACGAGAATTAGGGAATGACTTATTACGTGTGGATAAGTTGTCTAAGTCAATTGATGGTGTAAAGATTTTAGATAATGTCACATTTACCGTAAAACCAGGTGAAAAAGCAGCTTTGTTGAGCCGAAATGATTTGGCAACCACCACCTTATTGCAAATTATTGCCGGTAAACTTGAACCTGATGAAGGAACAGTCACTTGGGGACAAACCACCACGCGAAGTTATCTACCACGTGATATTAATGAATATTTCTCTGATGAAAAGCTGGATATTTTGGAATGGTTACGTCAGTTTGCCCCTAAAGAGGAAAGTGATAACACGTTCCTGCGTGGTTTCTTAGGTAAAATGTTGTTTTCTGGTGAAGATGTCAATAAGCCGATCACCAAATTATCTGGTGGTGAAAAAGTCCGCTGTATGCTTTCTAAGATGATGTTAAGTAAGGCTAACGTGTTGTTATTGGATGATCCAACTAACCATTTGGATTTGGAATCCATTACTTCGTTAAATGATGGGTTGATTAATTTTGCCGGCTCCTTGATTTTGACTTCACATGATCGTCAATTTATTCAAACTATTGCTGATCATATTATTGAAGTGTCAAACAAAGGCGTTGTTGACCGTGCTGAAACTAGCTATGATGAATTTATGGATCATGAAGATATTCAAAAAAAGGTTCAAGCTTTATATGCTGAATAATTTGAATGATTTATCATTTTCAAGTGTTAGAAGCTGAAAAAGAATAAAAATCCTGCTAAAATGGCCTTGTATAAAAATCTATTAATATTATGGAAGGAAAGTCTTTAGTATGAACGTAGAAATTAAACGAGATGGTTTAATCTTACGTGGCTTGTTGGAAGCACCAAGTACTAATGAATATGATATTGCGATTTTAATGCATGGGTTTACCGGAGATTTGGGGTACCAAAAAACAGATTTATTAGCACAAGTGGCACAAAGATTGCATGAGTATGGAATTGCAACGATCCGTTTTGACTTTAATGGACATGGTAAAAGCGATGGCCGTTTTCAAGACATGACTATTTCAAATGAGGTTGCAGATGGTAATGCTATTTTAACCTACACGAGAAAATTGCCACATGTTCGCAAAATCTATTTGATTGGTCATTCTCAAGGTGGGGTTGTCGCTAGTATGCTTGCGGGATACTATCCAGAATATATTTCGAAACTAGTTTTATTGGCTCCTGCTGCTACTTTGAAGGAAGATGCCCAAAATGGCGAACTTCAAGGAACAACTTATCGGCCACATCATATTCCAGATGCGCTGCCTACCAAAAAACATTTGATTGTTGGCGGATTTTACTTGCGAACAGCTCAGATGTTACCGATTTATGAAGTGGCACAACAATATACCGGACCAGTTTGCCTAATTCATGGTGATGCGGATACAGTAGTGAATAAAAAAGCTTCAGAACGTTATCATGATGTGTATCAAAATAGTGAGTTGCACATCGTTTCTGACGGGTCACATCAATTTAAAGGTGCAGCCCGTTCCCAGGCACTACAAGTGATGACAATTTTTCTTGAAGGCTTTGAGTGAAAGCAAAGACGTTTAAAAGTATAGTAAAAGGATGAGAAAAATTTCTCATCCTTTTTTGTAGGACTTAAATGACATCCAAGTGAACATATTTATTTTTTAAATTGTAAAAATCATAGCTTGCTAAGTTTTGCACATCTTTTTCGCCGTTAAACATCGCTGTATAGCTGCCAGCAAGCATTAAATTAATGGAAAGCTCTATCTGTTTATCAAAACGAACCAAGAAAACAGGTTTGTGCTGACCAAAGGCATAACCACATTCCCAGATTGTTCCGGCATCTGATTCGTGTTTGTCATCTTCAAGTTCATAATCCAAGATTGCAACCACGATGTCTGCTTGATCGATTTGCCGAATATCAGCGTTAAAAGTAGCAATTTGCCATTCAAAAGAACCAACTGGCGCATCTGTGTATTCATCTTTTCCAGGAAGAAAAATGGTTTTAGAATTGATGGTTTGATTGGTTTCCAGCAAACGTTTGACGGTTGTGACACGATCATTTTGTCCTTTACTAAAAAAGGGACCAGCAAGGTAAACAGATTTTGATTGCATTGAAATTCTCCTTTAGGTTGTTGAGAGTGACTTATTTGTTGCAGACAGTAAAACGTGCTTGGTGGACAGTTGGCGTTTCAAGCTCATCTAAAATAGCGACGGCCATCGTTCCCGTTGAAACTTCTGATTTTTGTTGCTCATTAAATAATACGTTGTCTTGCCCTAAAATGTAGTCTGTTTTGGGCCCATCCACAAAGTTTTGTGAAGGTGAAACGCCAACCCAGTTTACGTTTTTAACGGTTCGTAAAAAATCTAGTTCAAAAGCCTGTGATTCAGGTGTGTCAATCCAATCTTGTGAATTTGGAATTTGTTTAAGTTGTTCGACAAACAAGCCTTTATCACTTTGTAAACTACCGGCCCCCAGAATAAATAGGATTCGTGGTGTGCTAATTTCACGCAAAAGATGGATGAGATGAACGGCCAAATCAATATGTTGATAGGCTAAATGTTTACCCATTGGAACAGCAAATGCATCAATGACAACGTCTAAATTACCCAAATCTTGTTTTGTGATTGTAAAAGCATCTTTTTCGATGATCGTAACTTTACTGTCGAATAATGTTTTTGCTTTTTTTGCATTGCGTACAAGCGCGGTTACCTGATGACCACGATCAAGGGCTTCAAAAACAATTTTGGAACCAGCCTTTCCAGTAGCACCAATGACACCAATTTTCATAGTATAATTCGTCCCTTCTTAAAATTCATGACAATTTGTTACGTCATAGATTCATATTTCGATTACAATTAAAATTATAAAACAAATGAAGCACGAATGTTAGCAATTAGTTAATTCCGATTTGATCGGATTTAGAGAAACTGAGGGGAAAACCATGCAAGCAATGATTGGCGTTGATATCGGTACAACGAGTACCAAAACAGTTTTATTTGATCTTAAAGGACAGGTGGTTGCCAAACAAAATATTGGTTATCCACTTTATCAAGATCAAGCTGACAAAGCCGAAGAAGATCCTGATGAAATTTTTGCGGCGGTCGTTAAGGGAATTAGTCAGGTTGCAACGGTAGCTAAAGAAAAGGCAATTGAGATTTTAGGGGTTAGCTTTTCGGCTGCCATGCATAGCTTGATTTTGATGGATGGCCATGATCAACCGTTGACCCGCGTGATCACGTGGGCCGATAATCGTTCTGAGAGTCAATGTATCGATTTTCGAAGAAGTGGAAAAGCTCAAGCGTTATATCTACATACAGGAACACCTAATCATCCGATGACACCCTTAACTAAAATTATGTGGTTTCATGAAAATCGTCCAGAATTATTTGCTAAAGCAAAAAAATTTATTGGCATTAAAGAATATGTGTTTTTTAAACTGTTTGGTAAATATGTGATTGATTTTGGATTGGCTTCAGCAACTGGATTATTTGATATTCAAACGATGCACTGGGATGAGCAAGCATTACAAGTCGCCGGAGTTTCAGAAAATCAACTTTCAAAATTGGTTAGTACAGAAACGACATTTTCTGATCTACAGCCAAAAATGGCTAAGAATCTGAATCTTTCTGCTGAGGTGCCGTTTATTATTGGCAGCAGTGATGGCGCGCTGGCTAATCTTGGGGTTGGTGCAACTACTAATGGAAGACTAGCTGTTAGTATTGGAACAAGCGGTGCAGTTCGAATGGTAGTCGATCATCCCGTTTTCGATCCGCAAGGAAAATTATTTTGTTATGTATTAGGAAAAGATAGATGGCTTGTGGGTGGCCCAGTAAATAACGGTGGCATTATCTTGCAATGGATTCGAGAAAAATGGTTTGACTTACCCGGAACTACTTGAATTAGCAAGTAAATCCGAAGCTGGTGCGCATGGCTTGATTTTTTTGCCCTATTTAGGTGGAGAGCGAGCCCCACTTTGGAATGCAAATGCACGCGGAAGCTTCTTTGGATTAACGCGCAAGCATACCCAAGTTGATATGATCCGAGCAGTATTAGAGGGAATTGTGTTAAACCTTTGTGAGATTGAACAGCGAATTGACCAAATTGCCGGACCAATTACGAGTGTGCGGGCGACCGGTGGTTTTTCTCAGTCATCATTGTGGGTTCAAATCTTGACTGATTGTTTCAATCAAACGGTGACCGTTTCTGAAAGTTCAGCTGGTTCTGCATGGGGTGCTGCAATAATGGGATTAGAGAGCTTAAAAATTGAGCATGATATTAAAATCAAGCAATTTAAAACATGGACTCCTGATTCTCAGTATGTAGCACGTTATCATGATTTATCAAAAATTTGGCAAGATGTTAGTCGAAAACTAGAACCAGAATATCAAAAAATTTCAGATTTTCAACAGAAATATAACAAATAAGAATGATGGTTGCAAACGTTTTCAAAACGGTTCATACTGTGAGTAACTTAATAGTGAATATAAGGAGCGTGACCGTGATGAAAGAAGACAAAGCATTCAAAAAAGAATATTGGCCAATTGTGATTTTAGGAGGTCTAATTCAGTTATTTGCGCTTATTGATATTTTAAAAAGTCATGAGTTTAAACGAGGAAATAAATTAATTTGGAGTGCATTAGTATTTGTTCTCCCACCATTCGGTGCATTGTCTTACTATGGATTTGGAAAAGTGCGAAATAATTAGAACGCATTAATAAATTTAGAATCCTGATTGTGCTAGTCAAATTAGCATGATCAGGATCTTTTTTTATTTAACTAAAGGTTGAAAGTATCCAAATCGCCTCAATAACTGCGGTTAAACGACTTAAACTCCAAAAAACAGTTTAACTGCCGTCCTGCGGCTCACTTGGTCTGGAACGGGGTGGGCACGATTTGAAGCCAAGAGGTGCAACTGCAGCAAATTGTTATTTAAGATTTAAGAATATTATTACTGCGCTTCCTCAAAACTACGGAATATTAGCAATTGATCAATTAGGTTACGGAAAAAGTGATGTGACTAAGAGTGATCGTACTTTAAATCATATTATGGATGAAACGAAAGCTATTGTGGATTGTGAAAATTTAAAAAAGGTCATTTTGTTTGCCCACAGTTTGGGTGGTTTGTATGCGTTAGGTTATGTCAAAAAATATGTTGAACAGGTTGTTGCAATCATTGGTGTGGAACCAGTAACCGGGACTGCTGATCAAGATGCCGATGCGTTTGCTGAGGCCGTTAAACAAGAGGCAAATGAAATTAGTCAAATGCGTGCTCATGGTGGTATTCCCGAAACAGATTTAAGAGAACATATTAACCCATATTTAGATAAAGAAGAGTATGACGCGCAATTAAAAATTTTTCGTGAAACGTTAGATAATTCCAATCAAGTTAATGAAGCAGAACATGCTAAAGAGTCAGTTCTGGCTATTAAGAATCAGTTAATTCCTGATAAAATTCTAGTTTTGTTATTTTCCCGTCCCGCCAGAAGTTCGGAATATGAAAATTCAGAATTCAAAAATACTAATGAGCAAACTAGAATTTGCTATTGTGGAAATTCTCATTTTCTTCATTGGACAGAGAGCAAACG
Organism: Pediococcus ethanolidurans; assembly: GCF_964062635.1. Classification (NCBI taxonomy): domain Bacteria; kingdom Bacillati; phylum Bacillota; class Bacilli; order Lactobacillales; family Lactobacillaceae; genus Pediococcus; species Pediococcus ethanolidurans. The sequence continues at coordinate 274,438 of NZ_OZ061250.1, read as the reverse complement.
AGTTATTTCAGAAACTAATCACTTTTTAAAACAAATTGAGAATTAATCCTTCGGTTATAAAACTTTTATTCTAAATTAGTTGAAAACGATTTCTACCTTGCTTATGATGAAACTAACAACTTAAGAAGGAGATCGTTAAAATGACTTTGAAAATGGCAATTATTGGCTTTGGAAAAAGTGCAAATCGTTATCACTTACCTTACTTAAAACATCGAAAAAATATTGAAGTGAAATACATCTATAATCATCGGCGACATCCCGAACGAGAGACAAATTATCAAGGAATGAGGATTACCTTTACAACTGATTTGGATCAAGTCTTAAATGACGATGAAATTCAATTGATTACCATTTGTACACCAGCTGATACGCATTTTGACTTTGCCAAACAAGTGTTAAACCACGGAAAGAATGTTTTGGTAGAAAAACCATTTTGTAAAACGGCAACTGAAACAAAACAATTATTGGATTTAGCTAAGCAAAAACATCTAATTGCCATGCCATACCAAAATCGACGTTTTGACAGTGATTATTTAACTTTGAAAGAAGTTTTAAATCGCGGATATGTGGGTGAACCATTGGAAATTGAGTCTCATCTGGATAAATATCGTCCTGATAACAGTGTGCATACCGGTGACAAAATCAACGGAACCTTTTATGGATTAGGTATTCATATGCTTGATCAAATGTTAGCTTTGTTTGGGAAGCCACAATCTGTTGCGTACGATATTAGAACAATTCAGAATTCAAAAAGTACCCTTGACGATTATTATCAGATGGATTTGCATTATGGCAAGTTAAAGGTGACAGTTAAGACTGATCCACTAGTCGCATTGCCTAATCCACGTTTTATTTTACATGGCACAACTGGTTCTTATGTAAAATATGATATTGATCAGCAGGAAAATGATCTTAAATTGGGAATTATGCCAGGTGATCGTAATTTTGGAGTTGATACGTCTGATAAATACGGACGAGTGAAATATCATAACCAAAACGGTGATTGGATTACAAAACAAATTCCTTCTCTACAAGGCGATTACGGTCGTATTTATGACTCGCTTTATGACAGTATTATCAATGGTAAAGAAAAGTTGATCACTGATGAAGAAACCTTATGGGACATTGAAATATTAGAAAGTGGTATTCAACAACCAACGCCAAGTGTGGTTCATTTTTAGGCGGAATGTGACATGAATTGATTAACTCCTTTTGCCTGAATCATAAACTTATTTACAATAAATTGATGTCGTTTGTTGTAGTGACCGTATACTGCAATTTGTGCGTTAGGTTCAGCGAGTGCTAAGAAGTTTAGAGCGTGTTGGTGAATTAAACAGTTAACTTTTGCTTCATGATTATCGGTCAGTTCAAACCGCACAAGTGGGGTCAAATTGAGCACCTTAATTGAAGATGTAATTTTTCCAGATAAATTTATCATACAACTCATCTCCTCGTTTAAAATCATTATACGAACTTACGTTTTTTGTAAAGCCTATTTTGAGAATTTTTATGAACAGTTTTCTTTACTTATTTTCTTATAGTCATCATAATTAAATTGAAAGGGTGATGACGATGGAGCTGCAAAGTGAAATTTATCAAAATCGAAGACAACTGAAGTTATCTCAAGCAGATTTGGCAGAACGAATGGGTGTTAGTGAAGCTACCATTAATCAATGGGAACAAGGTGAAAAATATCCAACGGTGGAAAATTTGATTGATTTGAGTAATATTTTTGAAATTACGTTGGATCAATTAATTCGTGGGACAGAACAGACTGTTCATAATAAAGAAATGACACAACAACATTTAAACGGTTGGGATTTTCTGGCCCGTTACTGGTGGTTAATTTTTGCGGTTGGCGGATTTTTATTCTGGATTTTAAGTCGATTTTCGTAATAAAAAAATGGTTAAATGTTAGCTTGTTACAATTAAAAAACTTATCAACACAAGTGTGAGGATGAAAAATTAAATTTTTCATCCTCTTTAATTTGATCTAATTATTTCTATATTTTTGTTAACAAAGATTAAAATGCACTTAAGAGCAGCTACATTTAGTAAACTACTATTGATTGCGTAACTTATTTCTCTTATTATGGAAACATGTAACATGCTATGGAAACTCAGGGGAGAGAAGAAATCCATGATAAATACACTTTTACTTTTAATTATTGTCGGTCTCGCAGCCGGCATTTTCGGAGCCATTTTTGGAATCGGTGGCGGTATGATCGTCACCCCAGTCTTAACTCTTTTAATGGGTCTTGACATTAAATATGCTATCGGTGCCAGTATTATTTCTGTAATTGCAACTAGTTCTGGTGCAACGGTGGCGTATTTGAAAGATGACATGCTTAATTTACGGGTAGCGATGTTTCTAGAAATTGCGACAACCATTGGGGCAATTGCAGGGGCAATCTTAACGGGTGTGTTGCCATCCGCAGTTTTATACGTTTTATTTGGAGCGTTACTTTTATTTTCGGCTTGGAATATGTATCGTAAAATGCGTGCGGTAAAAGAAAAAACAGAAGCGATTCAACCAGATTCTTTGTCGACAAAACTTAAACTAAACGGCAGCTACTATGATAATGCGGTTGATAAAAAAATTGATTATCAAGTCTCTAATGTGCCAGGTGGTTTTACGATGATGTTGGGTGCTGGTTTGGCAAGTGGCTTACTGGGTATCGGCAGCGGAGCCTTTAAAGTGATTGCGATGGACACGATTATGAAAATGCCATTGAAACCTTCAAGTGCAACCAGTAACCTCATGATGGGAGTTACTGCGGCTGCTAGTGCCACGGTTTATTTCTTTAATGGTTCCATCAAACCAGAAATTGCGGCACCACTAGCACTTGGCATTTTGGTGGGGGCGTTGCTAGGATCCAAAATTATGAAACACTTACGGGCGCGAGTTTTGCGAATGATTTTTATTCCAGTTTTGTTTTATATCGGCCTGCAGATGTTTCTTAAAGGATTTGGGGTGACAATCTAATGGCACAAAATAAACAGCCGGAAACAGCTGAAGAATTAAAAAAAATGGAAGAAATGAATCAAATCGAGTTAATTATTGGTCAAGTTCTTCGAATTGGGGTTCTAATTTCAGCTGCCGTTATATTAGTTGGTGTTTTGTTGATCGTGTTTACTGGGCAAACCGGGTATTCAGCTAAGATTTATCCAACAACCGTTAATGCAATCGCAAGTGGAATTGTTGCACTGAAACCATTTGCCATTGTGATGTTAGGACTGTTTTTATTGATCCTAACACCTGTATTACGGGTAGTGGTTTCCATTTATGCGTTTGCTAAAGAACGAGATCATTTATACGTGTGGATTACGACGTTTGTGTTGGTAATTTTACTAATTGGAATGTGGATTGGTTATTTGGGCAAGTAGGTTAACTATTTGTTATGTTCGCGATAAATAAGTAACCAGGCATAGGCAATTTCAACCATGGTCAAAAGTAAAGCAGCAAACCAAATAGTTTGAACATGGAAAAATTTTTGTAGAATTGCTGATACCATGGCTCCGCATGCAAATCCTAAAACGAGTTCAAAATAAATAATGGCTGTTTTGCTTTCTGGTTTATTTTGGCTAATTAACGATTGACTTAAAGCAAGAACAGCTTTTTTTAAATTTCCAGTTGAAAAAACGTTGTTGTACCCGTGTCCTTCAATTTCGCTAAAAGCAACATTTTGAACGGCCATGCTATAAGCTAAAACAGGCACAATAAAAATATTGGGGACCGTCAAAGGCAAACAGCCAACAATCGCACAGACTAAAATGCCTGGTAAAAGCGTTGTTAATCGCCAATAATGAGAAAAGCTCAATTTTTTGTGCAATAGGGGAACGGTGGCGACGCCCAAAGAAAAGCCGATAATGGTGCTGATTTTAGTGAAAACACCGGGTAAATTATGATTAGCAATATCAACGCTTAGAAAAATAATATTACCGGTTTGACCAGCAGCTAACACACCGCCGCGTTGAATAAACGTGTAGGCATCAATAAAACCACCGATAAAAGTTAAAATAACGGCAATTCCACGAAGTTGATAAAGATTTGGTCTTCGAAAATTTTGCATGATTGAGCCTCGATTAAAAATGAATTTCAAAGCTAGTTTAGCATAAAAAAGCCAATAAAATGGTATAATAAAATTCCTTGGCAGGGGAAACATTGAGTACATAGCAAGTTATCGTGAAGCATTCGATAACTTGTTTTTATTTTAGAGTCAAAGGTTGAAACTATCAAAGCGACTTCAATAACTGTTGTTAAACGACTTCGCCTTCAAAAAATAGTCTAACTGCCGTCCTGCGGCTCACCTGGTCTGGAACGGGGTGGGCACGATTTGAAGCCAAGAGGAACACTTGTCTTCAAACTCGGCCTTATCCTAAGTAATAAATTACTAAGGATAACTTCACCCCTGAGACCAATCGCCTCCGGACTAAGAACGTTTCAATAACTCTCAATAGCACTGATATAATAACTTTTATATCGGTGTTTTGGTTGCAAAGATTAGACTTAGTCTGGAAGCAAATGGGCTCAGTAGTGACATTTATCTTAGCAGGTTTCGCTTAGATAAAGGCCGAGCTTAGAGACGTGTATTTCGGCTCTAAGTCGTGCCCACTACGTTCCAGCCCAAATTTGCTGGAAGACGGTATGTTAATCTAATCTTGTTACTATGAACGCTTTTGTATCAGATAATTGGATACGATTTCGTGCTTTCAACCTTTATTTTAGAATAGTAATGTGAATTGAGAAAAGGAAGTTAAGAATAATGAGTAAAGAACCAACATTAACCTATAACATTGGTGTAGAAGCTACCTTAGCGGTCATTAATGGAAAGTGGAAGGCAATTATTTTATGCCATTTAAAACAACAATCCATGCGAAACGGTGAGTTCTTAAAAGTCATTCCCAATATTACCCAAAAAGTTTTAACACAACAATTACGTGAATTGGAACATGATGAGATTATTCATCGAGAAGTTTTTCCGGAAATTCCACCAAGAGTTGAATACTGCTTAACTGATTATGGAAAAACTTTGGCAAATTTGACGGACGAAATGTGCCATTTGGGTGAACGTCATATTGAACGCCAGAGAAAAGCAGGCCAAAAAATTAATTTATTAGATACACAAAGTCCGTTTTACCAAAAGGCACTTTAATTCATACTTTCAGGTAACTATCTAACCAGAAAGTGCGTACTTGTGGACCGATTTGTAACCTCTATAATAAAATCTTGCGACATAATTTTTGGGAGGTTATCAAATGACAGAAAAACAAGATCAACATGCAACATTAATTCTTTGGTCACTGGCAATCAGTGCGTTTGCCATTGGGTCAACCGAATTTATTAGTGTTGGCCTGCTACCTTTGTTGGTAAGCCAATTTAAAATTTCTTTAGCCATGGCTAGTTTGACAGTTTCGGGATATGCATTTGGTGTTATGATCGGTGCACCCGTTTTGACAATTTTGACGGCACGGTGGAATCGTCATACGTTGATGGTTGGAATTATGATAGTTTTTATACTAGGTAATTTAATAGCAGCGAGTGCGCAAAGCTTTGTTTGGTTGCTATTTGGGCGCCTAATTGCGGCCGTCATTCACGGATTATTTATGTCAGTTTCTAGTGTGATTGCCGCAGATGTGGTGGCGCCGTCTAAACGAGCAAGTGCAATTGCGATGATGTTTACTGGTTTAACCGTAGCAACGGTTACCGGAGTTCCTCTGGGGACTTTTATAGGTCAGCATTTTGGTTGGCGGTTCTCTTTCTTATTTTTATCACTAATCGGGTTGGCTAGTCTCTTGGCAACACAGTTGGTGGACGCTTTGCTAATCAAAATCCACTAACAGGGTTGTTATGGATGTTTGCCTTTTTGACTGCCGTGCAATTTTTGCTGGGGATGTTTATTAATTTTAAATGGTTAGGATTAATAATGGTATTATTTTTAGGATTGTTCGCCTTCATGAATGTTCCGGGTGAGCAATTAGTTATCGTTCAGTTGGCTGAACAAGATCATCCAGAAGATATTGGCTTAGCTTCCGCCTTAAACATTTCAGCCTTTAATATTGGTATTATGATTGGCTCGGGTTTAGGAAGTCAAATCGTGGAAACTACTGGACTAGCAATGACACCGTACGTGGGTGTATTGATGGGCGTTTTAGCTATTGGTCTGACTTGGATACTGAAACGCGTAGCTAAATAATCACATAAATATTTTAAAAACTATCTTTTGAAAAATGCGCGGAATTTAAATGTTTTCCTAACTTCCGTTTTGATTTGCCGTTATAATAAAGCCAAATGGTTAATCAAGGGGGTAAAACAGTTGAAACAAAAGAAGGTTTGGTTGGGCCTTTTAGGAATAGTGATTGTGTTTGGGATTGGGATAGCATTAGTGAATCTTAAATCGCAACCTGCTCAGGCAAAGACGAGTCAAGCGGTTATTTTGTATAATCAATGGAAAAAAGCTTATGTAGGTGGAAAAAGTCAAAAATATGTTAAAAATAACAATGGTTCGGGAGCGACCTATGCTACTTCAGAAGGTCAAGGTTATGGCATGTTGGCAACAGTTTTAGCTGCTAAAAAGGGAGCTAATACTCATACAACGTTTAATCAAATGTATGCTTATTACCGGGCACATCGAATTTCCAGTAAGGATGCTTTAATGACCTGGCGACAGACCAGTCGTTCGGGAAAACTAAAAAGTGTCGGTTCAGAAAAAAATAGTGCAACCGATGGTGATCTTGATATTGCCTACTCCTTAATTTTAGCTGACAAAAAGTGGGGCAGTAAGAAAACGAACTACAAAGCTGCTGCGAAATCATTGTTAAAAGCGATTAAGCAACACGAAATTAATACAACAACTTACCTACCAAAAATGGGCAATTGGGCCACTAGTAGCTATGATAAGAGTAAATTGCGAACTTCTGATTTAATGACGGGTTACTTTAAGACCTTTGCGACGTATACGAAGGATGCTACTTGGAAAAAGGTGGCTAACCAAAGTCAAATTGCGGTTAAGAAATTAAGTGCACGGCATAAATCGGGATTGTTCCCTGACTTTATCAAAGTGACTGGAAAGAGTCTCAAACTTTCAGCCTACAAAGCCTATCAAATTGAGAGTGCACGAGATGACCAGTACGGCTATAATGCTTGTCGAGTACCGTGGCGATTGGCACAAACTTACAAGATCAGTAAGGATAGTACCACTAAAAACGCGTTAAAAAAGTAGTTGAATTTCTTTAACAAACGAAAAAAGGTAACAGCTGTCTATACTTTGACTGGTAAGGCAGTTAATAGCTATACAAATACAGCGTTCACGGCACCAGTTAATTTTGCGGCGAAGACAATGAAGTATACAAGCTTACAAAAGAGAACTGCTAAACAGTTACCGAAAAAAATCGAGAAGAAAAACTACTTTTCAGCTTCACTCGAAGTCGTTACTGCACTGGAATAGTAATTAACAGAATTATGACAAGCAAATTGTTGTAATTCTTTTTTTGTTTCATAAAATGACAAGGCTTTCAGGTAAATAATAAAGTTTGTGACCTTAACAAGCGTGATACAGGGATTCTGATTAACAGATTAGAAAATTAACCAAAAAAGTAATACACAAATGGATGTAAAAGGACTACTATATATAGTGTGCGATTGAGATAAAATCGCAACAGGTTGTGTTATTTTACTTACTAAAACACAATAATAGATAAAATATAAAGCGGTAGGAGGTACAATATGATATCAACAATTAAAGACAAGTTAGGACTATTACGGATAATTCCAGTTCAAAAACGAAATGGAGAAACAACTAAATTTCATCCGTATAAATTAATGTTCAGTCTAACTAAAGTCTTACCAGATGAAACTATTCGAACGCAAATTTATGAGGGTTTATATAACCAGTTTCATGATCGAACACTCATCAAAACATGCGATATTCATGATGCTGTCCTGACGCAATTAACCAAGTATGGGTTAGATGAGGCAGCTAAAAACTATCAAAACTATTTTTTATCTGATCAACAAAAATTTGAAGACGCCACAAATGTTCAAAAAAGAATTGAAAAGGTTTTTGAACGTGATGCTGAAGTTGTTCACGAAAATGCGAATAAGGATAGCACTATTTTCAATACTCAGCGTGATCTGGAAGCCGGAGCTGCTAGTCGGGCAATGGGACTTAAGATGTTGCCAGAGTTAGTGGCCAAGGCGCACTTGCGTGGAGATCTGCATTGGCATGATCTTGATTACTCACCAGTAACACCAGAAACAAATTGTTGTTTGATTGACTTTGATGGCATGCTTAAAAATGGATATAAGATCGGAAATGCGGAAGTGGATTCACCGCGATCAATTCAGACCGCAACGGCACAAATGGCACAGATCATTGCCAATGTGGCTTCGCTTCAATACGGTGGTTGTTCTGCTAATCGAATTGACCAACTGTTAGCACCATATGCTCAAATCAATTATCAAAAACATTTGGCGGATGCTAAAAAATGGGTTGCTGAAGATAAACAAGAAGCTTATGCAAAAACCAAGACTCGTAAGGATATTTATGACGCCATGCAAGCATTGGAATATGAAATTAACACATTATATTCCTCACAAGGTCAAACACCATTTACCACGGTTAACTTTGGCTTAGGGACAAGTTGGATTGAACGAGAAATTCAAAAATCTATTTTAGAAATTCGAATCAAGGGATTAGGTACAGAGCATCGAACGGCAATTTTTCCTAAACTTATTTTTACATTAAAACGTGGTTTGAATTTACGACCAACTGATCCTAATTACGATATTAAACAGTTGGCAGTTGAATGCTCAACCAAACGAATGTATCCGGATCTATTAATGTACGACAAGATTAAAGAGCTAACCGGCAGTTTTAAAACACCAATGGGTTGCCGATCCTTCTTGCAGGGTTGGAAGGATGAAAATGGTAAAGAGGTTAATTCCGGTCGGATGAATTTAGGTGTTGTCACACTCAATTTGCCACGACTAGCCTTATCTGCAAATGGAGATAAAAAACTATTCTGGGAAATTTTTGATGAGCGAATGAATTTGTGTCATCAAGCGCTAGCCTATCGAATTGAACGCACAAAAGAAGCACAGCCTAAAAATGCACCATTACTATACATGTATGGGGCGTTTGGCAAACGATTACCGGCAGATGGTAATGTTGATGACTTGTTTAAAAATCAACGAGCGACAGTTTCGTTGGGCTACATTGGATTGTATGAGGTTTGTACCGTATTTTATGGTGAAAACTGGGAACATAATGCCGAGGCACATGCATTTGCAGAAAAGGTTGTTCAACAAATGCGTCAAAAGTGTGATGAATGGGCACAAGCAAGTGGTTATCATTACAGTTTGTATTCCACACCAGCTGAGTCATTGACGGATACATTTTGTCGTGATGACACAGCAAAATTTGGTAAGGTTGCCAATGTGACAGATAAAGAATATTACACAAATAGTTTTCACTATGATGTGCGTAAGCATCCCACACCGTTTGAAAAATTAAGTTTTGAGCAGGATTTTCCTAAGTATGCTTCAGGTGGTTTTATTCATTACTGTGAATATCCGAATTTAACTCAGAATCCCAAGGCTTTGGAGGCTGTTTGGGATTGGGCGTATGACCATGTAGGGTATTTAGGAACGAATACATCAATTGATAAATGTTATAAATGTGGCTTTAAGGGTGAATTTAAGGCAACGGCCCGTGGTTTCCAATGTCCACAATGTGGCAATCATGATCCACAGTATTGCGATGTGGTTAAGCGAACTTGTGGTTATCTTGGAAATCCACAACAACGACCAATGGTTCATGGACGACACGTGGAAATTGCATCAAGAAGAAAGAATTTAACGACGGAGATGATAAAAAATGCCGCAAAAAACGCACGGTCCAAACAATCCGACTCCGAAAGAGTGGTTGGCTAAAGATCTGAGTCTGCAGTATGTTGCTGATTATAAGGCGTTTAACTTTGTCGATGGTGAGGGAGTGCGCTGCAGTTTGTATGTCAGTGGCTGTCCGTTTCATTGTCCGGGTTGTTATAATGTGGCGGCTCAGAATTTCCATTATGGAAAGCCGTATACGCAGGAGTTAGAGGATCAGATTATTGAGGATTTGAGTCAAGATTATGTGCAAGGACTGACTTTGCTGGGTGGCGAGCCGTTTTTGAACACGCAGGTTTGTTTGAAAATTTGTAAACGGGTGCGTAAGGAATTCGGTCATAGTAAGGATATCTGGTCTTGGTCGGGGTATACCTGGGATGAGTTGTTGAAGGATTCTGATGATAAGTTGGAGATGTTGTCGTTGATAGATATTTTGGTGGATGGTCGTTTTTTGGAGGAGCAAAAGGATTTGACGTTGCAATTTCGAGGAAGTGCGAACCAAAGAATTATTGATGTGCCGAAGTCATTGGCAGCAAAAAAAGTAGTGATTTGGGACGGATTGGTGCATTAATAAAAAAAGAGTGCTCAGGAGAACGTTTAGCTTCTGAGCATAGCCTAGGTACGCCAATGATTCGGGTTAGGAATCGTTGGTGTACCGTAGCTAAGCGGAGGAAGCTGTTCTCCTGAGCACGTTTCGACTATAAGGGTAGGAAGTGATCTACCTGAATGATTTGTACCTGGAAACGTTGAAATATAGTAGCTACTATTTCACGTTAAGGAAGATTATTAGCAAACTTCGCTAATAATCACCGATGTTCCATACGTTGTCCATTTTTGTGGCGTCAAACCACACCGCAAGAACTGGCACTATTCCACATAAAGGAAGCTTATTAGCAAAATTCGCTAATAACCATTGATGTTCCATACGATGTCCATTCTTGGGGCGGAAGTTCACACCGCAAGAACTGGCACTATTCCACACAAAGGAAGGTTAATAGCAAAAGTCGCTAATAACCATTGATGTTTCATACGTTGTCCATTCTTGTGGCGGAAGTTCACACCGCAAGAACTGGCACTATTCCACACAAAGGAAGGTTAATAGCAAAAGTCGCTAATAACCATTGATGTTTCATACGTTGTCCATTCTTGTGGCGGAAGTTCACACCGCAAGAACTGGCACTATTCCACACAAAGGAAGGTTAATAGCAAAAGTCGCTAATAACCATTGATGTTTCATACGTTGTCCATTCTTGTGGCGGAAGTTCACACCGCAAGAACTGGCACTATTCCACACAAAGGAAGGTTAATAGCAAAAGTCGCTAATAACCATTGATGTTTCATATGTTGTCCATTCTTGTGGCGGAAGTTCACACCGCAAGAACTGGCAAGCAGAGGAAGCTGCTCTCCTAAGCACGTTCCACCTACAAAGGTATTGCACCAAAAATTTCAAAGAGGCACTCATAAGTTTTACAGAATTTGATATGCATGAAGTTTTGGAAAACCAAATTTTCATGCATATTTTATCTAAAGATTGTGTAAATGATGCAGGGTATGAAGAAGTCAGCTTAAGTATTGGAGAGAAATATGTTAGAAATTCATAAATTAATTACAACAAAAAAATTTCATTTTTGGGACAGTCTTAACGTTACCCGCGCTGGTATCTTGGGTGCCAATGATGGCATTATTTCAGTTTCCGGTATCGTGTTAGGGGCAGCGGCCGCTAATTTAAATAGCTACACTTTGTTTATTAGCGGTGTTTCCGGCATGCTTGCGGGTGCCTGCTCGATGTCTGGTGGTGAATTTATTTCGGTAAGTGCCCAAAAAGAAGTGCAATTAAATCGATTAAGTTTACAAGCGGAAGCAAGTACGGTTTATAAAACGTCTAGTCTCTATAAAACTAAAATTAGAGAAGTTGATATTTTAAATCCCATTCATGCCGCAACGGCGTCCTTCTTTTCATTTCTATGTGGTGCACTCATTCCATTACTGGCAATCAGTTTATCTTCCAGTCAGTGGCGAGTAGTAAACACCGCACTGGCCATGATGGCTGCGCTTTCAATTAACGCAATTGTTGGGTATCGAAAAGCAGAAACACCAGTTTATAAAGCCGTATTACGTAATGTCGCGGTTGGTGTGTTTACCACATTGGTCACTTATTTGATTGGAACCTTATTGGGAGTGGCAGTTTCAGCGTAAAAGTGAGGAGTAACAACTATGGAAACTTTAGAAATTAAAGATTTACATGTTTCGGTTAAAGATGAAGATACACAAAAAAATAAAGAAATTTTAACAGGGGTTAATTTGATAATGCATACTGGCGAAGTTCACGCCATTATGGGACCCAACGGAACGGGAAAATCGACCCTGTCTGAAACTATTATGGGCAACCCACATTATCATGTGACACAAGGAGACATCTTGCTGAACAATCACAGTTTATTGAACGAACCCGTAGATGCCCGTGCTCGGGTAGGCCTGTTTTTAGCAATGCAATATCCAGCTGAAATTAAAGGAATTACAAATATGGAATTTCTTCGTGCCGCAATTAATGCACGGCGTCCGGAAGATCAACCCATTCCCATTAAGGATTTTTTGAGTCAACTTGATGCAGCACTTGAAATTCTTAATATGACAAGTGATATGGCCGAACGCTATTTGAACGAAGGATTTTCCGGTGGTGAACGTAAACGAAATGAAATTCTGCAGTTGCTGATGATTAAACCCACGTTTGCTATTTTAGATGAGTTGGATTCTGGTCTAGATATTGATGCCTTACAGGTGGTTTCTAAAGGAGTTACACACGTTATTGGACCTAATTTTGGAACTTTAATGATTACGCACTATAAACGAATTTTGAAATACATTCATCCCGATAAAGTGCACGTTATGATGGGCGGTCGCATTGTCAAAACTGGGGATGCTTCGTTGGCCGATCGCCTAGAAGAGGAAGGTTATTCAGGATTACGGAATGAATTAGGTATTCATGTTGATTTGGTAGACTCGGAGGTTTGATGATGGATGGAACAACGATCGAATCACAATTAACGCCTTTTTTATTTCCAAATGAACCGGATTGGTTCACAGATATTCGTCGTGAAGCACTGAAAAACAGGCGCATAACCAAAGATCCACGGTTTGCAAAGGTGAATTATATCAATTGGAATTTAGGCGAATTACCCGAAGTAAATCAAGTAGCTCAATTGGATCATGACGATCAAAGTACGAAAGATTACATTTTGTGTTCGTTATCAGTAGCTTTAACCAAATACGAAGACTTAGTAAAAAAGTATTTTATGCAGCAGGCTTTAACAAAATTATCTGATCGCCTAATTAGTTTTAGTACTGCATTTGTCAATTCTGGAAATTTTTTATACATTCCAGAAAATACAAAGTTAACCACACCAATTTTTATGAATCATATTGCTGATAGCGCTCAAAATGAAGAGATCAGTCATAATCTTATTGTGATTGGCGAAGGTGCTCAGGTAACAATCTGTTTGGAAAATGAACAGGCTCAAGCTAGCGGTAAAATTCATCGTATTTCGGAGATTATCCTAGCGCCGAATAGTCACCTGAATTTAATCAACGTGGATGCCTTTGCGGCCGATACAGATGTTTATGTCAATCGACAGGCATCAGTAGGTGAAAATGCTAAGTTGGATTGGTCAATTGGCTCATTTAGCGATGGTAATGTGGTGGCTGAAATGAATGCAGAACTAGTTGGTCGTCACGCGCAAGCAACCATTAATAATGGGGCAATTACGTCTGGAAAACAGACGCAGGGTATGAACACACGGGTGACTAATTTTGCACCACATTCAATTGGCAAAATTAGTCAACGAGGAGTGATCCTCGATCAATCGCGCCTAGTTTTTAATGGCATCGGCAAAATTATTCACGGTGCTCACGGAACGATTGCACAACAAGAAAATCGCGTGTTGATGTTATCGGATCAAGCAAGTGGTGATGCTAATCCAATTTTGTTGATTGACGAAAATGACGTCGTTGCTGGGCACGCGGCTAGTGTTGGACGCCTTGATAAAAAGCAGTTGTATTATTTAATGAGCCGGGGATTGCCTAAAGAGGCTGCTAAAAAATTAGTGGTTCGCGGATTTATTGGTACTTTTGCAAAAGAAATTACCGATCAACGTGTGCGAGAGAATTTTCAAAAAATATTAGAAAGAAAGTTGACTGATGGCGAATAAATTCGAAATGATAGTTAAAGACTTTCCGATTCTTTCCAGAAGAGTCAATAGTGAACCCTTGCTGTATTTAGATAATGCGGCCACTTCACAAACGCCGAATCAAGTTTTAGAGCGCATTTCCGATTTTTATCGAACTTCCAATGCCAACGTCCATCGCGGTGTTTACACTTTAGCAAACGAAGCAACCGAAACCTATGAACAGGTTCGTGAAAAAGTGGCGTCATTTATTCATGCACCAAATGCAAAATCAATTGTCTACACGCGTTCAACGACGGAAAGTCTTAATTTGATTGCCAGCAGTTTTGGTGATTTGGTCGTGAATCAAGATGATGAAATTCTAATCACTATTATGGAACATCATAGTAACTTAATCCCTTGGCAGCAACTTGCCAAAAGAACACATGCTAAGCTGCGGTATGTGATGCTGACTGATGATCAAACTTTAGATCTACAGGATTTTCGAAAGAAGTTAAATGAACATACCAAGATTGTAGCCGTTGCGCAAACGAGTAATGTCTTGGGTGTCACAAATCCGATTAAACTAATCGCCAAGTTAGCACATGAAAAACATGCTTATGCGGTGGTTGATGCTGCTCAATCAGTAGTACATCAGAAAATTGATGTGCAAGATTTAAATGTTGATTTTTTAGCCTTTTCTGGACATAAAATGTTGGGACCAACGGGAATTGGTGTTTTGTTTGGTAAACCAGAATTACTCAAAGTGATGCCGCCAATTCAATTTGGCGGTGAAATGATTGAAAATGTGACGCAAACGCAAGCTAAATGGCAACAAGCTCCGTGGAAGTTTGAAGCGGGGACACCCAATATCGGTGGGGTGATTGGACTAGGTGCCGCTATTGATTATTTGAAGGCTATTGGGATGCCTTGGATTGAAGCCACAGAGCGTGAATTAATTGAGCGGTTACTTCCTGAGTTGGAACAGGTTGCCGGATTGACGATCTATGGTCCGCAAAACGTGGTTCAACATAATGGCATTGTGGCGTTTAATCTAAAAAATCTCCATCCACATGATGTGGCGACTGGTTTAGACATGTTGGGTGTCGAAGTTCGGGCTGGTCACCATTGCGCACAACCCCTAATGACGACACTCGGCGTTGAGGCCACGGTGCGGGCTAGTCTGAGTTTTTATAACTCGCTGACTGATATGGATCGGTTTGTTTATGCGGTGAAAATGGTAAAGGAGTTCTTTGATCGTGAGTCTTAATAAACTGAATCAACTTTATCGAGCGGTTGTGCTGGATCATGCCAGTCATCCCCATCATAAAAATGACCTGGGGGATGCCACACAAAGTATTGAATTACATAACATTTCCTGTGGCGATGATATTCGTGTATTTGTCAAAATAACAACTAATAAGGTGGAAAAAATATCCTTCACTGGCAATGGTTGTACGATTTCTCAGGCTTCAGCTAGTATGATGACAGATGCCTTAACTGGCGTTCCCATTACAAAAGCGCTTGAAGAGTGTGATGCTTTTTTTAAACTAACGATGGGACAAACGGTGCCAACAACTACTCAAAATGATTTAGGGGATGCAGCTATTTTAGGAAGTTTGGCCGCGTTTCCGGCACGAATAAAGTGCGCAACTTTAGCATGGCATGCGGCTAAGACTGCACTGGGAGGAGAAGAAAATGAGTACAACAACTTCGAGTGATTATGAGTATGGATTTCATGATGATGTGACCCCGGTATTTTCTACTGGTAAAGGTTTAAACGAAGAGATTATTCGCCAAATTTCAGCAGAGAAAAATGAACCACAGTGGATGCTGGACTATCGATTGAACGCCTATAAAATTTATAAAAAATTACCGATGCCTAAATTTGGTCCTAGGTTAGATGACCTCGATTTGGAGAACATGCTTTATTATCAAAAGGCAACGGATAAAAAGTATCGTGATTGGAATGATGTGCCAACTACGATTAAAAAAACATTTGATCGTTTAGGGGTTCCCCAAGCCGAAAGACAATATTTGGCGGGATCCTCGGCGCAATATGAATCAGAAGCAGTTTATCATAATATGCGTGAAACGTTTGCAAAACAAGGAATCATTTTTACTGATACAGATACGGCACTGCAAAAATATCCAGAACTTTTCAGAAAATGGTTTGGTAAGCTGATTAAGCCTACGAATAATAAGTTTGCAGCCTTGAATGCGGCAGTTTGGTCGGGAGGCACTTTTCTTTACGTGCCCAAGGGTGTACAAACGCAAATTCCGGTTCAGGCATACTTTCGAATTAATGCCGCTAACTCTGGTCAGTTTGAACGTACTTTAATTATTGTGGATGAAGGTGGTCGAATTGATTATGTCGAAGGGTGTACGGCGCCGAAATACGATACTGATAGTTTGCATGCAGCGGTTGTTGAAGTAAATGTGTTGAAAGATGCGTATTGTCGATATACTACCATTCAAAATTGGTCAACAAATGTTTATAGTTTGGAAACTAAGCGGGCACAAGCATTAGAAAATGCCACGATGGAGTGGGTCGATGGCAATTTGGGTTCCAAAACGACGATGAAGTACCCATCTGTTTATTTAAATGGAAGAGGGGCGCGTGGCACGATGCTATCAATTGCGGTGGCGGGACATCATGTGGATCAAGATACGGGTGCTCAAATGATTCATAATGCTCCGGATACGTCATCATCAATTGTTTCTAAGTCGATTGCTAAAGATGGTGGCATTGTGGATTATCGGGGTAATGTTAAGTTTGCGCGGGATTCGGCGGGATCGTTTGCCCATGTTGAATGCGATACGATTATTATGGATGATGATTCTTCGAGTGATACGATTCCGTATAATGAAATTTTGAATAGTAATGTGTCAATGGAGCATGAGGCAAAGGTTTCAAAGATTTCAGAGGAACAGCTTTACTATTTGATGAGTAGGGGAATTTCGGAGCGTAAGGCGACGGAGATGATTGTGATGGGTTTTGTGGAACCATTTACGAAAAAGTTACCGATGGAATATGCGGTGGAATTGAATCGATTGATTAGTTTTGAGATGGAAGGCGCGATTGGTTAGGAGGGTGAGTTAGGAATGGCTGCAGAGGATAGTGATTTTAAGGAGAAGGGATTTCAGATTTTGTCGAAGGTGATTGATCCGGAAATTGGGGTCGATTTGGTGGGATTAGGTTTGATTTACGATGTGCAGGTAGATGAAAAGGGATTGTGTACGGTGACAATGACGTTGACGATGATGGGGTGTCCGTTGACGGATGTGTTGAATGATGCGATTACGGAGGCGTTGATGGCGGCAGATGAGGTGAAGAAGGTAAGGATAGATTTGGTGTGGGAGCCGATTTGGACGATTGATAGGATGAGTAGGGAGGCAAGGGTGAGGTTGGGAATGATGTAAAAAAAGAGTGCCCAAAAGGACGCTTAGCTTTCGAGCATTAGCCTAGATGTGCAAATGATTCGTTTTTGGAATCGTTTAGTTATCGTAGCTACTATTCCACGTTAAGGAAGATTATTAGCAAAATTCGCTAATAATCAATGATGTTCCATACGATGACCATTCTTGTGGCGGAAGTTCACACCGCAAGAACTGGCAAGCGGAGAAAGCTGTCCTTTTTGGCACGTTTCGGCTATAAAGATAGTAAAGTGATCTATTTTTATAAATTGTACGCGTTAACTATAAAGGTAGAAAAGTGATCTATATTTTATAATCCATACTTGTCAACTACGAAAATAGAAAAATGATCTATCGAAATAATTCAACGATCCACCCTAAAACCCACAACCCATTTCCAACATTTTACGAATGTAACGAAACATTAATATTAAGCTTTAAAAAGCCGGTACAAAAGGGACAAATTTAGTAGTATCCTTGAGAATGTACATAAACGAATGTGCAGCTGTTGTTTAGGGGGGAAGCAAAATCAGGCTGTGCTAATATAAGGATTGAAATCAATGAGAAATAATAAAAAACCAAGCATAAATAGAATCATTTTTAAGGCGTTTCCATGGGTCATGGGAATCCTCTTAATTCTATTGGTTTATATCAAAATAAATTCTGGAAGTGCGCAGTCCAATTCTAATGCGGCTAGCAATGGTAGCTCGGCGCAGTCAGAATCTACTCCACAAACTTCTCAAGTCGTTAAAAAACGACGAAAAATAAAATCTGAATTACAAAGCTATTTGAAAGAAGTTACTAAAGATGGCACAACTAGTGTTAGTTTTTATAATCTTGGAGCTTCAAAAAAAGATGCCAAGAAAATTAAGAATGCAGCAGTCTATAAAGAAGGTAGCTTAACAACCGAATCAAATGCGCACACACCGGAAGTGGCTGCCAGCACTTTTAAATTATTTATCAGTGCATTCCTGATGAATCAAAAGCTTAAAGGTCAATTTAGTTGGACAGCGACTAATACGAATGGATTTTATCAAATGATTGTGAATAGTGATAATACCTATGCGGATGCCAAACTCCAAAGTTATGGAATGTCAACGGTCAATCAGTTTGTTAAAGACCAAGGATGGTACAATCCGGTATTCCAAGAAACTAAAGTGGCAACCACCACAAGTCACAGTTTGATGCTCTTATTGGAAAAACTCATTCAAGCTCAGGGACCCTTTAAAAATAGTAGTGATCAACAAAAGATTCTTGGCTTAATGAGTAAACAAATTTATCGAACTGGGATTCCAGCTGGGGCTAGTTCAGCACAGAGTGGAACTAAAGTAGCTGATAAGGTTGGCTTTTTAAACGATACGAACAATGATGCCGGTATTGTCACATTACCCAATGGTGAACGTTACATTTTAGTTGTGATGACGCATGGTCATGACCAGAGCGGATTTAGTGGTTTTCCAAAGATCGCAAAAATCACTAAAAAGGTGCAGACGATTGTGTACGGGTCAGATGCAAACTAAACGTCAATAAAATAAGAGGATCTCGAAACTAGTTTAATTTCGAGATCCTCTTTTTGTAGGATAACTAAAGGTTGAAAGTATCAAAATCACGTCAATAACCGCTGTTAAACAACTTAGACTCAAAAAATAGTTTAACTGCCGTCCTATGGCTCACTTGGTCTAGAACGAGCTATGAACGTTTGATGTTAAATAATGCTCAGTAATATTGATGTCACAACTTTTATATCGATGTGTTGGTGGCAAAGATTAGACTTAGTCTGGAAGCAAATGGGCTCAGTAGTGACATTTATCTTAGCGGGTTTCGCTTAGATAAAGGCCGAGCTTGGAGACGTGGTTTGCGGCTTCAAGTCGTGCCCACTACGTTCCAGCCCAAATTTGCTGGAAGACGGCAATTTAATCTAATTTTATTACCATGAACACTTTTGTGGTTTCAACCTTTAGATAGAATGATTTTAAAAATCATTTTAAATTTAAATTAGTGAATTTTTCGACGTTACCAACTGATTTTCCATTAACGACATAAGCTTTAAGACGAACTTTATCGCCAGCCTGGGTTAACAACGCTTTTTGAAAATCATCACCATCGGCCGTATAAACGGTGTTCCTGCCGGATAGCGTAAAGAGTAAGACTTGATTACTGCCTTTAGTTGCCAGAACCGCCCGTGCAACCGTACCGGTAATTGTTTTAAGTTTTGTTCCTGCCGTATTGCCAGCACTAGCGCCACTATCAACCAAAGCCTGCCGGAAATTGTCCACAGCTTCATTAGCGTTATTTCCGGTGGCATGAACGGATTGATCAGCAGCATCAATATAATAGTAGCCTCGAAAGGCACTGGTACTATCCAAAATAGAAAGTACCCAGGTTGGTTTACCATTGATGTTATAAATGACGGGCATGGAAGACTTCCACTGTTGGGCCTTATAATTATTGTCCGCGTTGTTTCGAGCACCATCAGAATCCATGATGCCGTGAGTTTTGTAATAAACTAGTTGACCAGTGCGCGCATTAATCATGGAATAACCTAAGGCACTATCTGCATCCGAGCGAGGATTAGTAAAATCGGTAAAATACTGAACATTTCCTTGCCGATCAAACGTGGAAATGACTTCACTATTTGTAGGGACTTGAATACCAGTTTTACTGAGATGCATATTTAACCAACCACGCTGGTATTTTCCGTAAGCGGTGTTCATGTAGTCAGCGACGTCAGAAGTAATTCCTTCATCAATCCACTTCGGTAAAGTCTTCAAGGTGTACAGATTGGTTTTACCAGTGATCGCATTAACTGCAATAACATGCAATTTTGAGTAGTTTATGCGATGACTTAAAGCCATAGATTTATAGGTGGTTTCGATATAGTAAGGTGTGCCATTTTCGTCTACTTCTAATTGTGGTTCACTGTTGTCGGCAACTAACCATTGTGGATAATCTTGATAAATATGCCGTTGCGCATTGTTATTAAAATAACTTGCGTTGGTATACTTCATCGATTTACGCACGAATTTGGGTTCGGCACTCACGGAAGTGGCGTCAATAATGAAATAACCTGGCGTACGTTGTTTGGCTGACATATATTTAAAAAAGCCATCAAATTCAACGGGAGCAATGTAAACGGGTTTGCCATGATAATACTGAGCCTGAATATCACCTAAATGAAAATACTGTGAATTTGGGACGTCACTCATGTTCTTATTCATGCGGTTTTTAACGGTTTTGGGCGAAAGGGCTACAGGAGTGACACCCCGTTTAAAAGTGGGAGCTTCTTTACTAGAAATTTTTTTAGACTGGATACTTTTGGCAACTGGTTTTACAGAGAAAGCGGAATGAGCTTCTCCACCAGCCACGACGACTAATAAGATCACCAGTAAACCACCGGCTGCAAACGTGGTGCGCAAAAAACTGGAATTAGTGTTTACCCGACATAGCAGGTAAAGTGCTAGCAAGGTGGCAGCACCCCAGATTAAATTTGCGCCAAGTAGTGAAAGTGGATTACGAGAAGGCAACCAAGCATAAGTTTGAATGGCCTTTAAAATAAGTAGGATTACTAAAATCCAAAGGCCGTTAGTCACGACGGTACGGCGATCAGTGTGATCGGCAGTGACAATAAAACCGGTCCAGATAAGTAAAGGGGTTAAAAAACTGAGTAAAATTATATATACCATTGATACATACCTCCAAAGTTTGTTGATCAATAACGACACAACCTACGCTTAGGATCTCATATGTGAACGATTACGTCACTAGTTTTTAATAAACTTCTGAAATTAGAAGTTTGCTAATTGATGAATAGCTAGTATAATGAAGTTGTAAATAAAGCGCTTACATTATTAAAACTATTATACTACAAGCGAGGATGGAGGCTTACGATGATTAAATTTAAGTACAAACTCAGTTGGTTTATGTTAGTGAATATTTTTGTTGAGGTACTAACTGTGCTTTTTCTAGGGAAAAGTATGCAGACTCAGATTCCAACGTTAATTAACTTCTGGGGGCGACCGGTTTATTCCATTAATGTTGTGACCGGTGACCAAATTAATTCACTGATTGCGATTCTGGTTGTTTTCTTTCTAGCTCAAGTCTTAATTGGTCTGGTAAGTTTGCATCTGTGTCGTAAAATTGTGAATGATTTTGAGTTTCGAATTCCAGCTTTTTTAGATTTTTTAAATATTAAATTATTTAATTTATCCTTAGCTGATGGTGTGGTTATTTGGCTCGCAATTCAATCATGGACGTTTGTGTTAATTGCGTTTGAGTTGTTAAACGCTGCTTCACTTTTGGCAGTTGCTTCTAATTTTGCATTTATTCTATTTATTGTGGGAACTGTAGCAGTAAACGTGGGAATGCATCGTAAACTTAGTTAATTTTTGGTGAATAGAGTTTAAGTAAGATTTGGGCTATGTCAGTAGTCTGAATCTTTTTTTCAGCATTAAAAAAAGATTTCATACTACTGGTACACTTTTTGATTTTCATTTCCAATTGAGAAGGAGAATCAGCAGCATTAACAGAAATCCGATGATAAACATACTAACGGCCAATAAAATAATTCCTCCAAGTTTTTTCATAGTTACCTCTCTTTTCAATTCAGATCGTACAACTTTCATATTTAAACAGATTTGATTTAAAACTGATTAATTCTTAATTATAATCAATAGCTTTTAGTTTTAGAATGAAAATGGAAAATTTTGTTCTGATAACAATAGAAACCAGCTTAAAGTGAGCTAGGAGAATCAAGGGTAAATCTTTTTCCGTTCAAAACTTGTCTACAATACGCTATAACGCTAATGAAAGCGTAAGTGATGGTGCATACGTCACAAAGTAGCAAACATGTGTAAAAAAGTGATCTAAATATTGAATAATGAATAAATTGATTTTTCGATGAAGAGCTACTTTTTTGAAAAATAGTTAAAATTCGTTGCATAAAAAATAGTAAATCTGATCAGAACTTAAAAGTGATAATAATTTTTTTACTTTAGCTATTTTAAATTTGAATGGTTAATAATTGTTGATTTCTTATTTAAATTTAATTGTAACTAACTATTAATTTAAAACAAACAAAAAGCTAGAAACTGCGCTAATCCGGTAATAGTTTTTTTAAAAAATAGGTGAGTTATATAAAAAAGTAGAATTTTAAACCAAAAAATGATTGTAAAATCGCTTTCACTGACTTATATTTATAGTGTAGACTATATTTTTCATAAAATGGGTTAAATTCTAGTGAATTACTAGTTTTACCTAAGTTTATAACCATAGATTGGAAACAAATAAAAAGAACATATTAGTACTATTGAGAAAAGAAACAACTTACATAAATCAAAATGTTTCCAATGTTGATTTTTTACAAAAAGATCACTTATTTATGAAAATTTTATATTTCTAGCAAATTATAATTATTTTCAGATTTCTGATTTGTACTTGGTTATAAGGGAGGCCATATGATGAATAAAATTCAGCAAAAAAAGCATTTACAATTAATGAAAGATACTGGTAGATTAACAAGACATTATAAGATGTTTAAGACCAGTAAGGGTTGGTGTTTTGCTGCCATTTCTTTGCTGACTTTTAGTGTGGGCATAGCGCTTAGTCAACCGGGAGTACAGGCATCAGATACAACGCCAATTTCAATTTCTGAAAGTAGTCAAACAAGCAGCAATAGTAGTGCAAGTAGTGCATCATCTGCAGCGAGTTCAAGTACCACCGAGGGTTCAGGTGCGGCTTCAAGTGCCACAACGAAAGCAAACGCAACTACGAGTTCGGTTTCAAAAACGGATGAAAGTTCGAGTGCAACAACAAAGACGACTTCAAATTCGTCCACAAGTTCTGTTTCAAGTGCGGTCACAGACTCCAGTGCTTCTGAAAGCTCAAATTCGACCACAAGTTTGGAAACGACTAATTCAAGCTCTACTGCGAGTGTTTCTGAAAGTACAATTTCAAAAGCGGTAGCACAAACGGGTTCCAGTTCAACTTCAAGTTCTGCGGTTAGTTCAGTTTCGTCGGCAAGTACTAGTACAGGTTCAGATGCCACTTCAAATTCAGCTTCAAGTACTACTTCTGCTTCAAGTTATGCGACTAGTTCTTCCACAATTTTTAGCTCAACTGCAAGCGCTACCAGTCAATACGAAAATGGTGAAACTTTGGTTGATCCAACAGCGGATGAAATTGCTGCGGCTCAATCTGCGGGTAGTGCTGCTAATGATGCAACGGGTGAAAGCCAAACGTTTAGTGCGGTGTCAGCTGCAGCCGTCAGTGAGGCTGCTAGTTCAAGTGCAGTGGCTAGTTCTTCTGCGACTGACACGGTGGATTTCTGGACTCCCGGAAGTAACGTTGATACAAATACGAATACTGGAACATATGGTGATAGTGGTCTAGAAGATTATATCTACACAGATGATCCGTTTGCTTCCACTGTGGATGGAACTGTGGATACAGTTGCAAAAACTCTGGTGCTCGCTAAGGGTATGTATGGAACTGTTAAATGGTATATTTCGGAAGATGGCATACTGCATTTAGGAGCAGGAGCATCGATTACGTGGACAAGCTCGTTACCCTCTGGAACAAGTTCACCTTGGGCAACAATATCAAAGTAAATTTAGCAAAATTAGTATTGAAGGTACAATATCGTTATCAGGTGGAAAAACGGGTGGTGCTAATTATTTGTTTGCATCGTTAACGAATATAACATCTATAACCGGAGCGGGTAATTTAGATTTTACAGGAATAACTGATGTTAAGGGAATGTTTATGGGGGACACAGCTCTAATAAATATCGAGGGTTCAGGTACCTGGAATTTATCCAGTGTCAAGGCAGCTTCATCAGTGTTTTTAGGTGATTCGGCATTGAAAACGCTAGATGTCACTAATTGGGGAATGAGTCTTGCAGGTTCATTTGCTTCTATGTTTAACGGAGATTCAAGCCTGACTGAACTTAAAGGAATTGAAAACTGGAGTATGGTTTCGGCAACTAATCTGACTTATATGTTTATTGGAGTAAGCAGTTTGGAATCATTAAATTTGTCTGGCTGGAATACAAGTAACGTGACCAATATGGATACAATGTTTAGTGGTATGACAGCGTTGAAACAAATTACCTTTGGTGCAGAGTTTAAAACTGCTCAGGTAACAACAACTCAGGTTGGAACTGTTAATTTACCAAATACCACGAGTGCCGTTAAATGGGTAAATGTTGGGACAGGTTCTGTAACTGAACCACAAGCAAGTACTGCAATAAGCGCTTATGATGGTACAGCACCAGATACTTATGTATTGGATTCGCTTGTTACAGCAAAACTTAGTTCACCTTCCTTTACCTATGATGGTACAACATTAGCAAGCAAATCTTCGGAGTTGACTGCTACTGTCAAAATTGCTGGTGTTTCAGATGATTCGATTGTAGTAAACCTAAGTGTGAGTGACGGAGATGTTACATTTACCACAGATGGTACTGATGCAGGGACGTACGAGTACCAGTTGACTAACAGTGGTTTGACAAAGGTTCAAAACGCTATTAATGCAAAGTATACGAATTATAAATTGTTAACTGCAGATGTTGCAGTTGGAACTGTGACGATTAATCCAATTACCGATGCGACCGTCAGCATAGCTGGTACCGATGAGAAGACGTACGATGGTGCTGCCGGAACGATTAAGTTACCGAAGTACACGATTACCTTGAGCAACGGTGCTACGTATACCTTACAGGACGGCGATTTAGCCTTTAGTTCAGCGGATCCCACCAATGTGGGCACGTATGACGTTACCCTAAGTCAAACGGGGATTGACCATCTGAATGCGGCCGACAAGAATTACACGTACAGTGCTGATTCAATAAGCGGCACAGGAAAGTACACGATTAATCCAATTACTACAGATCCATCAGACAAATCCACATCCTTCAGTATTAGTGATGCAACGTCATATTACGGTGAAAATTCACCAACCTTTGTTGTGGCACCTGGATCCAATGTCAAAGATCCTGGTAATCTAACAAATGATGACTTTACGTTCATTGATAAGGCAACTGGTCAAGTAGTTGATGGGGTTCCAACCGATGTTGGTAGTTATGAAGTTATCTTAAACGATAGCGGTAAAGCAAAAGTTGCGGCGGCAAATCCTAATTACAACTTTAGTGATGGTAGTTTTGTCAGTGGTACGTATACGATCTATGACGTAATTACGCATAGTCAAGTGACTGTTACCCGGACAATTCATTACACCGGTGCTGGTTCACGAACTCCTAAAGATGTTGTTCAAACCTTGATTTACGATGTTGCCACAAGTAAAGCAACTGGAATATCAACCTATATACCACAAGGAAGCTATACTGCAGTTACAACACCAAAAATTGCTGGATTTACTGATAGTGGCAACGTTGAGGCACTTACACCCGCAACTTCAACCACTAAACCAAGCGATTCGACAGTGACAGTAACTTACACACCAGTCAATAAAATTGAGTATAGTGAAATCACTGTTACTCGAACAATTCACTATACGGGTGCTGGTAGTAAGACACCTCAAGATGTAATCGAAACAATTGTTTACAAGGTTGCAACTAACAAGACAACTGGTGAAGTTTCATATACGCCACAAGGAATTTACGAAGCAGTTAAAACACCAAATCTAACGGGTTACACCAATAGTGGCGATATTGCTGAACTCATTCCAAGTGCGACAATGACCCGACCAGAAAATTCAACGATTGTGGTTACCTATAAAGCTATTTCTGGCGGTAACGGATCAGGTAATGGACAGAATCCGACAACTCCTGGAAATGGAAATACTGGTAACAACGGTAGCAATTCTAATGGTTCTAACGGTACTAATGGTACTAGTGGTTCCAATGGCAATAATACTGTTAATGGTACTTCAGGTGAGAAGACAGCTAATGGCGTGAATGGTTCAAATGTTGTTAGTGATAAGTTAGCAGCAACTAAGAAACCAGAAACATCTAGTCAATCCAATCAACAGAAGTTGCCACAAACTGATGAGAATAATGATCAAGCCGAGGCAGTTATCGGAGTGTCATTATTGGGTATGCTATTAGCGTTGTTTGGAATCAAACGTCGTAAACATGACGAAGATTAAGACTAAGTAACACAACAAAAAAAGGTACAAATTTCATCATAGAAATTTGCACCTTTTTTGTTATGTCGTTTCAATTGACTTGTGACCTTAGTTTCAAGTTATACTAATGAAAAGGCATACAAAATTAGATATAATTTTATGAATATATTGGTATAACTGTATTTGGCACATGTGTGAGGTGAATTTACATGAAATTAAAGGGCTGGTTCTTAAAACTTGAAGCAGCAGTTCTATTGATTGCTGTTTTATTCATTTATTTTAAATACTATGAATATAGTTGGAGTTGGTTTTTAATTGGAATCTTGATTCCTGACGTGAGTGCGATCGGATTTCTCGTGAATGAACAAGTTGGTAATTTTGTTTATAATCTTGGTCATACACTTCTGCTGGCCGTTCCATTATTAGCAGTGGCACTAATGCAACAGTCTGACACTTTAGTGATGATCAGCCTGATTTGGTTGAGTCATATTTTTATGGATCGCATGTTTGGTGTCGATCTTCGGGGGTAACTCTGAGGATCGTTTTTTTATTTTGATAAATGAATCACTTAATGAAGTGTGCAATCACCAACATAATGACTGAATTGACTAATACTAAATGGTGACTATATACGATAGTTATTTTTTTCAATTTGTGGTTACTGTGAAACTAAACTTTTTTCTTTGTAGGAATCAAAGCAAATTTAGGCATTTAGTTAAGTAATTCCTTTTCTAAAGAGGCTACATCAGAATATGCTTTGAGTTTTTTTGAGTCATTAGTATTTTGCACCACTTCTGCAAGACTGGAATTTACACGGTTGTTAGCAATTTCAAATTTTACATTAAATTTATTATTGGTAACATCTGAAAGAATTAACCGCGTGAATTCAGAAATAGTAAGTCGGCTATTAAATGGTCGACTTTTCATTTGGCTTTTTATGACATTTGTCATGATGAATTCATGACGGATGGAACTACGCGACCCGCAACTTCCTTGATATGATTAATTCATGGAGGCGAAAAACATGGAAAACCTTATACAAGCGCAGCACTTAAAGTTTAGTTATGGACAGACCAAGGTGTTAAAAGATGTTAATTTTACAATTCATTCTGGTGAAATTGTTGGTCTGATTGGTGAAAATGGCGCGGGAAAAACGACCTTGATCAATATTTTGTTAGGACTTTATCCAGCAGCGGGGAAGTTAACTTTATTTGGCAAACAGGCAGGAAGCAAATTTGCCAAAGCACAGATTGGCTATATGCGTCAAAACGATATGATTATTCCAAACATTACAGTTCAAGAGTTGCTAAAAGAGGTGGCAATTCATTATTTGAACCCATTAAACGCAAGCAATTTGATGAGTCAGTTACAGTTGTCCCAAATTGCCCGTGAACGATTAACCAATTTGTCTGGTGGTCAGTTGCGTCAAGTTACCTTTGCCGTCGCTTTAGTAAGTCATCCAAATTTGTTGTTTTTAGATGAACCCACTGTGGGGATGGATGTTAATGTTCGGCAGAATTTTTGGCAACAAATTGAGTGACTAAAACAGCAAGGCAAGACCATCATTATCACCAGTCATTATTTGAATGAAATTCAAGATGTTGCTGACCGAATATTATTATTGAAATCTGGTAGCCTGATTTTTCAGGGCACGTTTAACGAACTGCAAAGAAAACATCAACATGTAGAAATTACTTTTCAAACAGATCAATCCTCAGAAATGTTTGCCAGTCTGCCCGGAGTAGTTACTAGTGTGATTGAGGACGGATTAATTCATCTTAAAAGTACAAATGGGGACGCTACCCTCTATGGGTTGACTGCAAACTTTGCTGGGCTTCATCAAATAACCGTAACCCATGAATCATTAGAGACAATTTTTATGCAATTAACCAAAAAGGAGGCCAAATGATGACTCATTTTATAAAACAGTTGAAGTTTGATGGTGAACGCCTGATTTTACGCAATTTTTATTTTCTATTTTTCTCTTTATTAATGCCAGCCGGATTTTATGTTTTATTTACACGTGTGATGATTGTAACAGGATCAAAAGCTTTTTATGTCACCTATATGGGGAGCATGGTGGTGTATAGTGGTCTAATTAGCGCCATTCTTAGTATGGCAACAATTCTGAAACGTGATCGTGATCAGGGTTTTGTCAACTTGCTTAAGGCAACTCCGAAAGGTCCAATGGTTTATTACCTTTCTGTTGGTGTATGGAGTTTGGTAATGAGTAGTTTAGCTATTGTGGTCATTGGCGGAATTGCGACAATTATGAATCATGTCCAGCTTTCATTAACACAGTGGTTTGGCTTAGTGGGTGTGGCGATGTTTGGACAATTTCCATTACTACTAATTGGAATAATGATGGCTAATATTCACCATAATGAAACCTTAAGTTTAGTCAGCAATGTTGTGACTTTTCCAATGGCGATTATCAGTGGTCTTTGGTGGCCAATTAATTTTCTCCCTGACTGGCTGCAACGTATTGGTAAACTAATGCCGACTTATTTTACAAATAATTTGATTGCAAAGGTTACTACGGGTGGTAAACTTGAAATAAATTTAATTGTGGGAATTTGTGCATGGAGTCTGGGGTTAGTCATGATATTAATCGTGACACCTAAAGTGGTGCATGAATGGGGTGTGGTGCGTGTTAAGTAAATTTCGATTAAACAGGATAACAAGAGAATGGACCATTTACATTTGGCTGATTTATTTGCCATATGCGCTATCAGACTATTTTCCAATCAAATCCGAAAGTGATGTTAGGTGGTTATTGCTGGCACTCTTATTTTTAATCACATATATCTTGGTGACCGAAGTACGTAAATGGCGCGTTGTGACCATGCCGCTGGAGATCTTGATAACTGGCATATTTTCTTTATTTGCTTTTAACAACTATTTAATTATTTTTCCAGGATGGCAGATTTCATCAATCTTAGCGAGTCGTCCAAAAAAGCAGTTTTACTGGTTTGCCTGTGCTTATTATTTGTTTTTGATTGGTGGTTTGATTCGTTTAAATAGTTATCATCCTGGAATTCTAGATTTTCATAATGTTGAAATTGTGGGATTGTTGTTTCCAATAGTGTCGCCGCTTTTTGCATATGCACTGACTAGTTCCATGATTCAACAACGACAACTACATCAAACTAATCGACGACTACAAACAATTGTACAAAGGGATGAACGAGAAAGAATTGCTCGGGACTTGCATGATACCTTAGGACAAAGTTTCTCGATGATCACGATTAAAACTGAGTTGGCCAAAAAGTTATTACAAAAAGCACCTGAAAGAGTTGGTTCTGAATTAGATGATATCGAAACGACCAGTCGACAAAATCTGCAGATGGTCAGAAAAATTGTGAATGACTTACATCAAAAATCCATTAGTGAAACATTGCTTGAGCAAAGTAAGAATTTAGCCGAAGTAGCTGTTTTAGTGACCACGACTGGTGAAGAGCAAGCCTTGAAATGGCCAACCCTTATTCAGGGGCGATTTTCAGCCGCCATGTCAGAAGCTTTAACGAACGTGATTCGACATGCCAAAGCACACTCAGTTCAAGTTACATTCACAAGTGACGCTCAACAATATCAGGTGACCATTCAGGATGATGGACGTGGTGGAAAGTTTAACCGAAGTGGTTCCAATGGCATTAGCGGAATGCAGGCTAGAATGTTGGAAGGCAAAGGTACGTTTGAGATAACGCAAAATCGTAATGGCACATTGGTTACGTTGACGCTACCAAAGGAGTAAGGCATGATTACAATTTATTTAGCGGAAGATCAGGGAATGTTAAACTCAGCGCTTTCACAGCTATTAGAACTAGAGGATGATCTCCACGTGGTTGGTAAGGCCACTGATGGCAAGACTGCCTGGCAAGAAATTCAAAACTTGGAGCCAGATGTGGCTATTTTAGATATTGAGATGCCCGGATTAACTGGTCTTGATGTGGCCGATCAGATGCATATGAACAAATTAAAAACTAGGGCGTTAATTCTGACAACTTTTGCTCAAAAAGCGTATTTTGAACGTTCTGTGAATGCGTATGTGGCCGGTTATTTATTGAAAGATAGTCCTAGTGATGATTTGATTACAGTTATTCGTCAAATCATGGCCGGAAAAACCATTTATGCACCTGAACTGGTAGTAAATATGATATCGGCGGATAGTAATCCCTTAACCAAGCGTGAATTGGCGGTACTGATAGAAGCTGATAAGGGCGGTTCTACCAAAGAAATTGCGGCAAGTTTGTTTCTTTCGGATGGGACTGTGCGTAATTATTTATCAGCTATTTTTAGCAAATTAGGGGTTCATCATCGTATTGAAGCGGTGAAGGTAGCTAAACAGAATAAATGGTTGAATTGAATTTAAGTAGTAAGTAACCGTGTATGGACAATCGTGATTATAGTAAGCAACTTTTGAATGGCCAACAAACTATTTTTGTGTTCAAAAATAAGCTAGCGACGAAAAAACGAAGATAAATGATCTGGTTATTAATTAAAAACGAAAGTTACATGAAGTAAAGAATTGAGATACTCTTTTTATAGTGGGTGCAGAAAAAGTCTGTAACGCTTATAAAAAGAGTATTTTTAATTAAAAAGTTGGGTTTCAGATTTTTATACAAAAAAATTAAATGAACTACATACAATTGATAATTTAGGTTCTATTTCGAAAACGCTTTATTTACCGTATAATGGGTATGGAAGTAGGGGTGTTTGTATGGAAACAATTTTAATTATTGAAGATAATAGTGAAATGCAACAATTATTAATAAAAGTACTTAGCAGTCACTATCACATTGTCAGTGCTTATTCAGGCACAGAAGGGCTTCTACTTTTCAAGCAAACTTCAGTTGATTTAGTTTTACTTGATCGAATGCTACCTGGAAAAAGTGGGGATGAAGTTTTGGTTGAATTGCGGCAGCATACAAAAATACCAATCATTATTTTGACGGCCTTGGACACGCATGCAGATGTGGCTAAATTGTTGCTAGCTGGTGCCAACGATTATATGATTAAACCGTTTGAAATTGAAGAACTTCAAGCCCGGATTAGTGTGCAGTTACGTTGGAGCTAGTATAAATTATGGACAGCTTTTGGTAGAATATCTTTATCAAGATTGGAGATATCCTATATGGCCACTAAATATGATATTGATTTTAAGAAGATGATTGTGTCTCTTTATCAAAATGGGGAAAAGGTAAAAGATCTTACTAGCGAATATGGTATTTCAGATAAAAACATTTATGCTTGGATTAAACGTTATTCTAAAGATAAGCAAACTGGCATCAGCCAGGATGAATATCTCAAACTGAAAAAAGCTTATCAAAAGATTCAAGAGGAAAATGAAATCTTAAAAAAAGTCTTGACCATATTCGCAAAAAATTAGCTTCAGACTCAATCATTACCGCAGCTCACCAGGCAGCTAAGAATCACAATATAAGTGATGTTTGTCACGCCCTTAAGATCCCACGTTCTACTTTTTATAAAAATTCTATTTGTCATGTATCGAATCAAGAAAAGCGCCGCAAACGCTTTAAAAAATTGATTAAAGAAATTTATTTTGCTTCTGGACGTCGTTACGGAGCACCTAAAATTGCTAAAAAGCTGCAACATTGTGGTGAAAAAGTTTCTGAAAAATTTATTGGCAATTTAATGCATGAATTAGGATTGTGCTCCATCATTCGAAAAAAGTATACTTGGCATCCAAAGAAACAAAAAATTGAAGAACGGGAAAATATTATTGATCGTGATTTTTCAACTAAATCAATTAATCAAAAATGGGCAACAGACATAACTTATATTCACACCTTGCATGATGGTTGGCTGTATCTCTCATCAATTCTTGATTTGCACACGAAAAAAATTATTTCATGGAATCTTAGTTTAAACATGACTAATGAACTAGTTCTAAAAACTCTTAACCGGGCAATTATTAAATATAAGCCAAGTAATCTGATTGTTCATACAGATCTAGGATCTCAATATACAAGTAACGAGTTTGAATCAAGGCTTAAAGAGCTTAAAATCAAACATTCTTTCAGCCATAAAGGCTGTCCATACGATAATGCAGGTATAGAATCATTTCATGCGACCTTAAAGAAAGAAGATGTTTACCCACAAAAAGACAAATACAAAGATTTTAAATCAGCTAGAATCCAGCTTTTCAAATATATTGAAGGCTTTTACAATAGTCGCAGAATTCATGGAGCCCTTAATTTTATTACACCAAATGAGGCAGAACGACGAGCTCTAAGTGGAAGTATTTAAGTTGTGTTTTTGTGTGGAAGCAATTTATTGCTTCCTGCCAAATTAACAATACCATTCGTTAATAAGTCAAGGCCGCTGGAAGCGCCTCGCAGAGGTTTGCCTTGAGATTATTAACGAATGGTGTTACTGAATTAAAAATATATCAAAAAAGAAATTCTATGAAAAAGTGTCCACGTTCTTGACAGAAATCCACGTGACCATGCACCTCAGCAGAAAAATACGGTCGTTAAATATAAAAAAATCACCTTATTACCAGACACTTTTTCGGTAACCAACGGAATGAAAACAGAACAATTAAAGAAAAAGGAGTTTGAAATTCTTAACGTATTAATAACCCCCCCAAACAAATTTTTACCAGGGAACAGTTATATCGCAAGGTATGGCAGGTAGAATATTACGATGATGATAATACAATGAACGTTCATTTGAGTAACTTAAGAAAAGTGTTGCTAAAACTAGATTCCGACAATGAATATATCGCGACCGTCTGGGGAATCGGGGTAAAACTAGCATGATTATTTTAGGAATTATCATTGGCATCCTTTTATTAATGTGTGTTTATTTAGTCTTTGTCTTGTTAGATGTGCGACGCGTGGTTCAACAATTAGATACGATTGTGAAAGATCCGACTAACAAAGAATTAAATTTACATTCCAAAAATCCTTTAGTGAGAAACCTGGCTTTAAAAATTAACCATCTTTTGAATAAACATCAACAAAGTGAACGCGAACTTTATCAGGTTAAGAATGAAGAAGACGTAGCCATTCATAATATTGCTCATGATTTACGCACGCCACTCACTGTAGCTAGCGGGTATACACAAGTATTATTAAAGCAACCAACGATTAATGGCGACAATCATGAAAGCTTGGTACGAATTGATCAAAATCTTAACAGTGTCGCGAAGCATCTGGATCTGTTATTAATGTACAATCGATTGAATGAACATGAATTAGCATTTAATTTTCAAAAAATAAATGTCACTAATTTGCTACAAGAAATGATCTTAGAAATGCATGAGGCCTATACAAACAAGAAAATCGAATTAAAATTAGAGCTTCAATCTAATTGTTGGTGGGTGGCTGATCGGGATGCATTACAACGAATTTTTCAAAACTTACTGGGAAATATTTTGGAACATGGTACTAAAATGGCAGAAATTAAACTAACGGGTGATGATCAACAACTAGAGTTGATTTTTAAAAATGCACTCGCGACACCAATTAAAAATCCTGAGCGACTAACCAATCGATTTTATACGGAGGATCTTGCACGCAAATCTGAAAATGCTGGGCTGGGACTGTATATTACGCAGCGACTAACTGAGCTTATGCACGGAACGGTCGCTATTCATGTGGAGAACATGTCGTTTACAATTATCTTACAATTTACCAAAAATAGTTTGTAAATAAGAAGTTCACGGAAGTTAAGAAGAGGGATAGCTTTGAAACGAAAAATTAACCGAACAAGTTTGTGTTGGTTACTTGTTAGAAGTCTAGTGATTGCACCGTTGATTGTTGGATCCGTCGGAGTTTTTGGCCTCGGCTGGTGGTGGGCAATGATTCCGGCCCTTTTGCTTAACGGATTAAACTGGTATCGCTATAACAAAAAGTATGAAGTTCAAATCAAGCTAGAAATAAAAGCTCTTTTGATTGCGTTAGGGTACTATTTAGGTGTTTTTAGCGTGATACTGTTTATGTTTAATTTTGATTACTTGAAAATTACCGATTTATATCCATTATTACTTGCGATGCCCTACAATTTAACGAGTTTGTTTGCCGGTGAATTAGCGTTATACAACAATTTCGCTTGGTTTTTCATTGGCACATTTTGGTCAGGAATTCTAGGAATTGGCTGTTACAAATTATCGTTGAAAGAATCTTTTAAACTACGCAAAAAGTACCCGATGGGGTTAATCGTTGTTTTAATAATTAGTTTAGTACCAGTTTACCAACGTGTGATTCGCAGCCAATACTACGTTAATACATACACGAGCAACTCTAGCGAATTAAACTTAAATCAATATCGACCTTTTCGGGAAAGCAAAAAGTTGGTTCATTTAAATAAAAAATCTAATTTTAAAATAACGCATCATTATCCACGTTTAGATGGCGCAACAGCGGCTTATCCGATATATTCGGCGATGGCACAGACGTTATATTCAGGTTTGAATGCCAAGCAGGCTGACAAGATTATTAAAGTTGGCACAACGCCCAAGGCTTTTAACAATTTGATCAATAAAAAAGCGGATGTTATTTTTATGGCTGCTCCATCCAGTGATCAGATTAAATTAGCAAATAGAAAACATGTGAAACTCAAATTAACGAAAATTGGGAGTGAAGCATTTGTTTTTCTTGTCAATCAAAAAAATCCTGTGACTAATCTTTCGGTCAAACAAGTACAGGCTATTTATCAAAGAAAAATAATTAGTTGGTGGAGTATTGGTGGAAGTCCCACATTAATTCAGGCGTTTCAACGTTCAAAAAATTCTGGTAGTCAAACAGCTATGGAGAACCTAGTTATGCAAGGCAAAAAGCTCGCAACACCCATGAAATATCAAGAGGAAGACGGAATGGGCGGTTTGATTGACGATGTTGCCGGCTACAATAATAATACAAATGCAATTGGTTATTCCTTTAGGTTTTATACCACACAGATGAAGCAAAATAGAAATGTTAAATTACTTAAAATAAACGGCTATGCACCAACCACCCAAAATATTCGTAATGGTAAATACCCGTTTATTGCAAATGTTTATGCAATCAGTCGTCGTGACCAGACAAAAAATAGTCAGCGCATAGTGAAATGGCTGACAAGTAAAGATGGACAAATGTTAATCAACAAAACAGGATATGTGGGACTGAAATAAAAATCTGTGGAACTTCACAGATTTTTTCGTTTGAAGATAAAGATTGAAAGTAATCCTAAAATAATAATGGTACTGCAGGCAACCGTTAAATACATAGTCAGTTCATGTGCAGACATTGAAGTGAAATATGCACCATCAATGGAACTTTGAA
Source organism: Pediococcus ethanolidurans (assembly GCF_964062635.1). NCBI lineage: Bacteria > Bacillati > Bacillota > Bacilli > Lactobacillales > Lactobacillaceae > Pediococcus > Pediococcus ethanolidurans. The sequence continues at coordinate 238,601 of NZ_OZ061250.1, read as the reverse complement.
AATCAAAGTATTTAATCCAGTCGATTTTTGTGAAAATTGATCGAATAATTTGAATTAGAATTGGAAAAACAATAGTTGTAACTATTGCTGTGATGGTCGAAAAAGTAATAAAAATCACTAAAATTGATATAGAAAAAATGGCGATCATGAATAAAAATTGTAAAAGAATTGTTTGTGAAATTTTTACTCCAAATTTAATGGTTAACGTTCCAAAACCGTTTTTCAACCCAACTCCTAGATAAACAGCTGCATAATATAGTACAAACTGTAAAAAAACAATCACAATAAAGACAGCATACTTTGAAAAGAAATAGTTTGATCTTGTCATACCACTACTTAATAGATTTTTATAAGACTGTCGTGAAAATTCGAAACCGGTTGTCATAATGAAGAGCGGTAGAATTAAGTAAATCAGAAAGCTTACCATTATGGTCATTAATTTGACAGCCTTGACGGCGTTCCAAATTGTGTTGTCATCACGAAAAGTTTCTAATGCTTCTGTTTGAACTCCAATTGTGCCTAAAGTTTCTGTCAAAGCTGCAATTAACACTAATGCAATGAGAAAGAATTCTGTAATATAAAAACCTTTTGAATGTCTTAATCGGTAGGCATCACCACGAATCATATTCAACATTTTAATCATCTCCCATGATTATAAATTCTTGTGTTTAAAAATATAAAGCGTCAGTAATCCACAAATTACGATTGTGCCGCCAGCAGTTAAAAGATAACGCCCCCAGTCTAAAGTGGAAAATTGGGCAAAATAAGCTGTATCAAGAGTTCCTTGAAAGTCAAAGAATTTGAGCCAAGTGGCATGTACGAATATCATCCGTAATGTTGCCACGGCAAATTGCCAAACGATGGTTGTGATGACTGCCGTTGTGATTGAAAAGGTTAAAAACATTGTCAAGATGGCTACGGAAAAGATGCCTAAGGTTAATAACAATTGAAAAAGAACGGTTTGTCCTATTTTGAGAACAAAAGTCCCAGTTAAAGGCGAAAAATGATATTTAAAACCGGCCACGAAAAAAATTAAACCGTAGTACAAAATATATTGCCATAATACAATCGCTATAAAGACAGCATATTTGGATATGAAGTAATTAAGTCGTGTCATACCGCTACTTAATAAATTTCTGTATGACCCAGTTGAAAACTCAAAGCCAGTGGTCATGACAAAAAGAGGTAGTGTCAAGTAGACAAGAACGCTACACATACTGGTCATTAGTTTGACAGCTTGTGAACTTCCCCAACCATTAGTTGCCATTTGAAAGTTAAAAAAGGCTGACGATGAAGGTCGGGCAGACACGCTGGTTAGGGTACCAGTTAAAACGGTTGCCAAAATAAAGATGACCAAGATACTTTCCGTGAGGTAAAATCCGCGAGAGTGTTTAAATCTGTAAAAGTCGCCATTGATCATGTTAAACATGATGTTCATCTCCTGGTTCGTCCAGTAAGTTCTTAAAGTACTGTTCAAGATTCAAGCCTTCACGAGAAATATTGACGAGTTGGACATGATTGCTAACTAGATTGGTGACAATAGCATCGTTAGAAAGGTCAAGTTGGTAAATTTTGATTAAGTGATCGTTAATCACTTTGAAATTAGTGCAGTGCATCTGACGTAAAACTGTGGTAGCGGCATTAGTGTCCGTGACTTCTAATTTAATAAAACGACGACTTTGGGCTTCGAATTCTTGTTTGGTAATTTCTTTAACAATCATGCCATTATTTAAGATGCCAAACCGTGTGGCCAATTGATAAAGTTCTTCAAGAATGTGGCTGGAGATAAGAATCGTCATTTGTTGAGTTTGATTGAGTTTCAAAAGTAATTCTCTAAATTCTACAATGGCAATGGGATCCAGGCCATTTATGGGTTCATCTAAAATCAAAAAATCTGGTTTATTCAAAAGGGCAATTGCCAATCCCATTTTTTGTTTCATACCTAGTGAAAAATCCTTGAATTTTTTCTTTCCCGTGTTCACTAAACCGACAAATTTGAGTGTCTCGTCCACCGCGTTGGGATCGACAACTCCGTGAATCTTGCTATAGTAAATTAAATTCTGCCGGGCACTGAGCTGATCAATGGCCACCGGGGATTCAATAATACTTCCTGTTCGGCTCAATTGATGAATGTAGGCGGTTCCTCCAGTCACGCCAAACAGAGTGATCTGACCAGATGTCGGTTGAATGAGTTTCAGAATGGTTTTTAAAATGGTGGTTTTCCCAGCACCATTACGCCCAATCAGACCATAAATATCACCACGATGAATAGTAATATTTATATCTTTTAAAACAGATTGATGACCAAATTTCTTGGACACTTGATCTAGTTTAAGAATGTCTTCCATGTTATTTACCTCCCTTTGATTTCTTACTTTCAGTATGATGTGTAGTTCTTAACAGGAAGTTAATTCAATTATTAATTGTTTCTTAAATACCATTCTGTCGATGTTGTTAAATGCAACTTTCAAACAATTAGGCGTGAAAAAAGTGTCACTGGTATAATTTAGGTAATATTAAGAAAATTTCGATGATAAACGGACGGCTTGGCTACATAATTTAAGGGTCGAACAAATTAATTGATTATAGGAGTTAAAAGATGATTATTCATGGAAAAAATCAACCACTTAACAAACAGATAGCAATTTTGCAAACCATTTTAAAAACGGATTCTGATTTATAGCAATTAATTGCCACAGTTTCCGCGATGTGGATATTGTTTATTTTGACAATGATTTAGGTGAAGAAAAAGAAAACAGAGTTCGTAATCGAATCGCTACAACACTATCAACTAATAGGTATGATGTAGACGTCAAGAATGAAGCTCGTGTTCAGCTGTGGTATCAAGCACATTTTGGGATGTCAATTGAACCGTACAGTAGCACAGAAGATGCCATTAGTTCATGGCCATCAAATGCAACAGCAGTGGGTGTATATTTGGATGAAAAGCAAACACTGCAAGTATTTGCACCTTATGGTATGAACGACATTTATAAAGGGATTATGCGACCAAATAAACAAATGATCACCAAAGCTATGTATGACAAAAAGGCGATTAAGTGGTCCAAAAAATGGCCGGAGCTTGTTGTGAAGGAATGGTAACCGTGCGATTTGATTAATTGATGACAGGTGCCATGTTTCGAGAAAAGTATTATTATAGGACTTCTCTTTTGAAGTATCTGTAGCTAATAAATCCCACAACTGAATTCGATTGTGGATTTCAATTAATTTCAAGAAAAAAGTAAATATATTTTTTGCAACTAAAAAATATAAATAGGTGAGTTTTTGAAATGCTTATTAGATAATTTTTAGATAATTAGTGTCAAAATAAGGACGATTTTGTACTTTATTAGGTTACATTTTTTGATTCGTTTTTAGATATTTATAATACCTTTTATCTAATTAATAATATAGTTATGCGTAGTAATTTTAGTTAGTGTAAAGTTTTAGTAGGAAAGTGAAAAAAAGCCTTTTCAAAACACGAGAAGACCGTTAATCTTCTAATTAGGTATAGCAGCCAAAAATTAGGAGGTAACGGTCTTCATGTCTCAGATTTTAACAGAAATCATGACAGTTTTAAAGGAAAGTAATAGTTTATTTAATGCGGAACAGGATTTAATGATTCGGTGCCAGGCATTGATTGCCACGGCTTTAGGCCAAGCATTAGAGGATTTAGATGATCTTTTAATTGGAGAAACAGAATATCGAGAAATTATTGGCAAACGACAACGAACGTTAAATTTTATGTGCGGAACAGTTACTTTTAGACGTCGTTTGGTTAGATTAAATGACAAAACCTATGTCTATCCTTTAGACCGGTACTTACAGTTAATTCCACGAAGTAGGTTTTCACCTTTGATGGTTGAAAAGGTCGCTAAGCTAGCTTCACATAGTGTTTTACGGACAACAGCCTTGGCTGTTAACCTTTTGACCCCACTTTCCATCAGTCATCAAAAGGTGGATCAACTTTATCAATCAGCAGGTGAACAATGTGAAAAACAACGTGAAGAGACTACATTAGTGAACATCGAAAAGAAACGACAAGTTCCTTATCTGTATTTGGAAGGCGATGCCTTTTGTGTGGCCTTAAAGGCTAAGCAACACCATAAAAATGTCCTTATTCATCGACTGCAACTAACGGAAGGTATTAGCCAAAATGGCCGACGACGTCAGACGTTAAACCGGCATGTATTTACGGGATTAAACCGGCAAGCAGTTTTTAATCAAGTACAAGATTATCTCGATCAGAATTATGATTTACGAGCAACTATAATGATTACCGGTAGCGATAATGGGAGTGGCTATGAACCATCCTGCTTTGATGAATTAGCGGTTGGGGCCAAAAAACATGAGCACTTTTTAGATCGTTATCACTTGAACCGAAAAATTCGTAGTCGATTAAGCAAGATGCCTAAGATTCTGCAAAGTAAACTATTTCAGGGTGTGCATAATTGGGATAATGATCAAGTTCAAATTGTCCTTGATACGTGTGAGTTTCAAGCCAATGATGCAGATAGTCTGGAAGCAATTCAACTTTTACGGAGTTACTTGAAACGTAACTGGAATTATTTAAAGCCAGCCAACAAGCGAAGCTTAGCTACCGAAACTGTGTGTTTAGGTGGCTGTGAAAGTAATCATCGACGCTTTACCTATCGGTTAAAACATCAAGGTCGCTCTTGGAGTAAAGCTGGATTGAAGGCGATGATTGCGGTGATTACCAGTGAAATTAACGGGCAATTAGAAACAGCAATGATAAAGATGACCAATACCTTGCCAATAAGCATCATGCCAGTTAAAGTGGCCGCTAGTTATTTTCTTAAACAGCCTTTTACACAATATCAAGGAATTAGGCACGGCAGTATTTCATTAGACGCAGCAACTAGCAGTGCTATGGGTAATTTGGTGAAGGCTATTTCATAGGATTTGAATAACAGGTGGAGTGGAGGCGTTGGTGAAAGAGTGTGTCGATGTCACTTAGCGATTTATCGCTTAGAGACATGGGAGACTGGAGAGATCCACTTCTGGCCTGAAGGGCAAGAAGTTAGCTCGTAAGCGACCCACACGACCCCGCATCAACGCCGGAACGAAACAAAAAGTAGTTAAAAACATAAATAAAATCTAATTAGAAGCACTACCTACTAAAACTTGACACATACGTAATTTTAAAAAAGCGTTTACAAAAGCAATTATTATGCTATACTTATCTTGTCGAAAGAAATATCCGTTGTGGATTGTTACTATTAAATTAGGCAAGACCACAAATCAACACACTGTTCGCAGTTGTGATGGTTTGTGGCCTTTTTTTATGTCATTGGAGGTGAAATACATGCTCAAGATAGTCCAAATCCTTAACAATAATGCTGCATTGGTTGATCTAGACAATCATAGGCAAGCTATTGCAAAAGGTAGTGGTATTGCGTTTCAGAAGGAACGTGGCAGTACGATTTCTCCGAAGAAAATTGACAAGCTTTTTGTGCTTGAGACAGAGACCTCGCGTGCAAATTTGTACTTTCTACTAAAAAATATTCCAATCGATGTGGTGACGACCACTTATGAAATTATTGATGTTGCGCAACAACAGTATCATCTTAAAGTTTTAGATTATATATATATAACCCTTAGTGATCATATTTTTGGAGCATACAAACGTTATAAAAATGGGACTTACGAAAATAGCATGATACCGGATTTTCATGTTCAATATCCAACCGAATATGCTATAGCTAAGCAGGCGTTACGTATTATCGCTAAAGATCTCGGTGTTACATTTCCTGATTCGGAGGCTAAAAATATTGCATTGCACTTTATCAATGCAACCGGAGAAACAGACAGTGAACAAAATTTTAATCAAAAAACAGAAACTACAATCGATAATTTAGTTCAACGCGTATTAAAACGTCATGGAATATTTAGATCTACGAGTAACGGTAATTATTATGATCGTTTCATGATTCATTTACAGTACTTAGTAAATCGACTACAGCAAACTGATGCGAAGGCAACTGCAATTGTGCCTCAAGTTACGATTGAGCTTAAGCAAAATTATCCACGTTCACACGCAATTGCATCAGAAATATTTAATGAAATTAAACGAAATTTGTATCCAAATATGAGCGATGATGAACAACTATATTTCATAATTCATATTCAACGTTTAATTAAAGAATCACCGGTCGACAAAAAATTGAAGTAAAAAATGATTTTTAATAATAGCAAGATTGGGACAAAACTTTTGAAATTCAGTATAAATAAAAAATCTCTTATATCATATTATCTGATCTAGCTATTGAATTTATTTTTAAAATTAGGAGGAAAAACTATGAACAAGGTGTTTGATAAACTAAAGCCAGGTTTTGAAGCTATTGCTGCAAACAAGTATGTGTCCGCCGTCCGTGATGGATTTATTGCCTGTATGCCAATTATTATCTTTTCTAGTATTTTTATGATGATTGCCTATGTTCCCAATGCTTGGGGCTTCTATTGGCCAGATAATGTCACTAATACATTGTTGATTGCATATAACTACTCAATGGGGCTTTTGGCATTATTCGTTGCAGGAACTACAGCTAAAAATCTAACTGATAGTAAGAATCTTGATCTTCCAAAAACTAATCAGATTAACCCAGTAGCTGTTATTATTGCAGCTGAGATTTCATTTATTATTTTATCAATTGTACCGTTAAAAACGGGTGTTGATCTGACTTATCTTGGTACTCAAGGTCTGATATGTGCTTATATTGTTGGGTTGATTGTTCCTAATATTTACTATGTTTGTATCAAAAACAATATTACCGTTAAATTACCACCCCAAGTACCTGGTAATATTGCACAGTCATTTAAAGATTTAATTCCATTGGGCGCTTCGATTACCGCTTTTTGGATTGTTGGTTTCTTATTTAAAGCGGCTACTGGTACAGTTTTACCACGATGGATTATCAATGTCTTATCACCAGTCTTCCAAGCTAGTGATACTTACATTGGTTTATGCATTATTGCTGGTGCGATGGCCTTCTTCTGGTTTTGTGGGGTTCAAGGACCTTCAATTGTTTCTCCAGCTGTAACACCTATCATGATTGCTAATACGGCTGCTAACCTTGTTCAATATCAGGCTGGCGCACATGTTTCTCATGTTTTTGCACAAAACGCCATGGACTATGTTATGAACTTTGGTGGTACAGGTTCAACATTTATAATTGCTTATGTTTTAGTGATTGCGGCCAAATCGGCGCAACTTAAAGCAGTTGGTAAAGCTGCTATTGTTCCCGCATCATTTTCTGTTAACGAACCTGTTCTATTCGGCTTACCAATTATTATGAATCCTATTTTTCTTGTTCCATTTTTAATTACACCTATGGTTAACATTTCTTTGTTTAAGTTTTTCGTAACTACCTTAGGCATGAACGGTATGATGTACTATCTACCTTGGACTGTACCGGCACCAATTGGTATTGTTGCTGCAACTGGGTTTGCACCACTTTCTTTCGTTTTCGTCGGGCTTATCTTGGTTCTTGACGTCTTGATCTTTCTACCATTCTTCCATCAGTATGATAAACAGCTTGTAGCAGAAGAATTGGCAAAGAAACAAGAGTTAGAAGCTAAAAATAAACTGGCATTAGATGGTGATACAGGAATGACAGTTGCAAATGTTAGTGTTGAAATGCCGGCAAGTTCTGAAACTAATACAGATGATACTGAAACAGCAACACCACCTCTGCATGGCGAAGAGTACTTTAAGAATAACGAAGTGGATGTGCTTGTATTATGTGCTGGTGGTGGTACTTCTGGGATCCTTGCCAATGCTTTGAATAAGTTATCCAAAGAAAGAGGATTAAAACTTTCGGCAACGGCACGAGCCTATGGACAGGATATGGACTTAATTCAAAATATGAACATGGTTATTCTTGCTCCACAGATGGAAAGTATGAAAGGAAATTTGCAGAAAATTACAGATAAGTATGGAGTCAAACTAGTTACCACTACTGGTCGCCAATATATTGAGCTAACTAATAATGGTGATATGGCCTTAGACTTTGTGGAATCAAATCTCTAGTAATTAAAATAGGAGGATTAATACACATGAGTAAAACATTACCTAAAGATTTCCTGATGGGTGGCGCTACAGCCGCATATCAAGTTGAAGGAGCTACAAAAGAAGACGGAAAAGGACAAGTGCTTTGGGATGACTTTCTTAAAAAACAAGGACGTTTTTCTCCTGATCCAGCAGCTGATTTTTATCATCGATATGATGAGGATCTAACACTGTCAGAAAAATATGGTGTACAGGCTATTCGGGTGTCAATTGCATGGTCACGTATTTTTCCAGATGGAGCTGGTGAGGTTGAACCACGGGGAGTTGCTTATTATCACAAACTATTTGCTTCCTGTAAAAAACATGGTGTTGAACCATTTGTTACTCTACATCATTTTGATACACCAGAACGACTTCATCTTGCTGGTGATTGGTTAAGTCAAGAGATGCTTGACGATTTCGTTGCTTATGCTAAATTCTGTTTCCAAGAATTTCCTGAAGTTAAGTATTGGATTACAATCAACGAACCTACCTCGATGGCAGTACAACAATATACTAGTGGAACTTTTCCACCTTCTGAAACTGGTCGTTTTGATAAGACCTTTCAAGCAGAACATAATCAGATGGTTGCTCACGCTAGAATTGTTAATGAGTATAAAGCCATGAATTTAGATGGAAAAATTGGAATTGTGCATGCGTTACAAACGGTTTATCCATATTCTAACAGTGAGGGTGATCAACATGCGGCCGCATTACAAGATGCTCTAGAAAATCGTTTATATCTAGATGGAACTTTAGCCGGAAAATATGCACCGGAAACCTTAGCACTTGTTAAGGAAATTCTCGACAAAAACAATCAAAAAATGTTTACTTCAACGACTGAAGAATTGAATGAACTTGACCAAGCTGCGCACCAATTAGATTTTGTTGGCGTTAACAATTACTTTAGCAAATGGCTACGTGAATACAACGGCAAGTCAGAAACTGTCCACAACGGTACAGGTGCAAAAGGAACGTCTGTCGCTCGTCTGCATGGTATTGGTGAAGAAAAAAGACCAGATAACATTGAAACTACTGATTGGGACTGGGCAATCTACCCACGTGGGATGCATGATATTCTAATGCGCATTCACGACAATTATCCATTGGTTCCTGACATTTATGTTACTGAAAATGGAATTGGACTTAAAGAAGAATTACCAACTAATGCTGATTCAGATGTAGTGATTGCTGATCCCAAACGTATCGATTATTTGAAAAAATATCTTGGTGCTGTTGCTGATGCAGCTGCAGAAGGTGCAAATGTTAAGGGATACTTCATATGGTCGTTACAAGATCAGTTTTCTTGGACTAATGGATATAGTAAACGCTATGGTTTGTTCTTCGTTGATTTTCCGACACAAAAACGGTATGTCAAACAAAGTGCAAGCTGGTTTAAAAAAGTGTCTGATACTCATGTGATACCAGATTGAAGTAACTAATAGTAAATTAATAAAATTTCGACCCGCTTTCAGCGGCATCGATAATATCGGAGGAATAGAATATGGCAACAAAAGAGGAAATTTCGATGGTCGGTTTTGCACTTGTCGCATATGCTGGCGATGCACGTACTGCGGCACTGAAAGCGTTAGATGCAGCAGAGAGTGGTGATTTTACAACCGCAGCAGACAAAGTTAAAGAAGCAAGAAATGATATCAATGACGCTCATAATCAGCAAACTAAAATTTTGAGCGAAGAAGCTGGCGGAGCAAATATGGATGTGACGTTCATTATGGTGCATGGTCAAGATACGCTAATGACAACCATGTTATTAATCGATGAAACTGAATATTTGATTCGAATGCTGAAACGTATTAAAGTACTTGAAGATAAATCAAAGTGACAATTTTTTGTAATTAAATATAAAAAATACAGCGAATTTAAAATAATCTTGATTTGGTATCAGTAAAGAATAAATGGTAGGTCGAAAGGAATGGATGATATGAACAAGAGCTTAATGGTTTTAGGATCTTTGATCATAATTTTGCTTTGTGTGGCAATGATTAAACCCAGAGGAAAAAAGAAAAGTACTAAAAGTAAATACTCCAAGGCAGACTTAATTAGTTTGGGTACTGCAGCAATTGTAGCCACAGCTATTTTAATTTGGAAATTTCAATGACACTAAATAAGTTGAGTTTTATGTAATTAAAATATGATTTGAAACTGAAGTCATTAAACGTTAAATAAGGCTTGTATGTCTCAGTACCTTTCGACAGATTGGAACAATAAAATTAAAGAACTTGAAAAGGATACATTTTAAATATCTTTTTCAAGCTCTTTTTGTATTTAATTAACTAACACTAAAGTGCATCACACGAAAATTGGATTTGGTCAGTTTTAAAAGTTAACTATTTTAGTGATCCAAATGAAAATAACTAAGTACATAAACCCATTCAATTAATATAATTCCGAGGCCGATTGCTGATATGAAAAAACTTAAAAGTAGGGAGGGAGAAAGTGTGGTTAACCATTTTGAGCCAACAAATGGAATCACTAAAACGAGCAGAGCGTAAACAAAAGCCACCCTTTGGCTAATGTAGGTCGAAGTCAGCATTAGACGCCATTCTCTTTCATCATTGTGTTCCATGTCTAATTGATAATCATGTTCTTTAAAATCAATTAAATTCAGACGATGATGTTTGACATGGTTGGAACGATTTAGATGCACTATGAAAAGAAAAGAGAAAATTATCAAAACGGAAAATGGAAAGTCGGTAAAGTCATAAAAGAAATTAATAATCATTAAAAGCAAGAAAAATGTTGTGATGCTGACAGTGATGGCTGAAAAAATCATGTTTTTCTTAGTATTAATCATTTTGATCATCCTTCCAAATAAATAAGGTTTCAATTGATGTTTGTAAAACATAGGCCAATTTAAAAGCTAGTCCTAATGATGGATCATATTTATCATTTTCGATAGCAATAATCGTTTGACGAGTAACGGAAGCTTTTATAGCCAGTTCTTCTTGAGATAACCGTAACTTTTTTCGTTGTGTCTTGATAGAATTTTTCAACTTAATTGACCTCCACAAGGTGTAATCTAAAGTCAAGATAAGTAAAACATGTTTTACTTTTTAAATATTAGGTGAAAAAAATGGTACTTAATTTCTTCGATTAAAAAGCAAAAGGCTGTTCCCTCAAGGATGCAACCATTAGTTGCGGACGATGCTCTGACTAATATCGTGCTTTTTTAGTCACGTTCACATACAATGAAGATAGAAATAAAGTGTGAGAGGATGTGATCGTATGATGCTGGGACAACGAATCAAAGAAGAACGCGAACGACGTGAATGGACACAAGACGAGTTAGCAAATACACTCAATGTAAGTCGACAGGCTATTTCTAAGTGGGAACTAGGAACTGCTTATCCAGATATTGAACGTCTGATTCAAATTAGTGAACTTTTTAATGTGACCTTGGACAGTTTAATCAAAGGGGATGACGATCTTCAAAAAAAGATTGTGATCCGTAAAGAGGGTCACAACATGAACTTCTGGGAGTTTGCCGCCCGTTTTTGGTGGTTACTTTTTCCGATTGGTGGATGGCTGATTCCTACGATCATAGAGGCGTTTAAATAGAAACTAAAAAATTCCGCAGCTGAAGTGAACCCTTAAAATTGGACAAATTGTTAAGCTGCTTTTTGAACGGCGAGTTCTCGGTATTTTACCGGGGGCTTGCCGTTTAATTTTGTTTTGATACGACGGTTGTTATAGAAGTCTATCCAATCTTTCATTGCTTGAATTAGGCTAGTTTTATCTTCAAAATGTTCATCCATCATTTCTGCTTTCATAATATGAAAGAATGACTCCATTACTGCATTATCAAGGCAAGTCGCTTTACGAGACATACTTTGGAATGCATGATGTTCTTTCAAGAGCGTTCGCCATTGGCGATGTTGATACTGAAAGCCTTGGTCAGTATGAACTGTTGTCCGATAATTTAGTGCCGGAAGTCCTTCTAAAGCTTCTTTGAGCGGTTTAATGGCGAATTCAACTGTTGGATGTTCACTTATATTAAATGCTAAAATTTCTCCAGAGAATAAATCTAGTACCGGTTCCAAATAAACGCGTTCATTTGTTCCCATAGATCCATATCGAAATTCACTGACGTCTGCTACAAGTTTTTGATAGGGTCTGTCGGTCTTAAAGCGACGCTTTAACCGATTAGGGGCAATCCTACCAACTAATCCTTTATACGAGTTATATTTACGAGTTTGGCGATTAAAGGCATGACATATCCAGGCATGTTCTTGCATAATACGTAAAACCCGCTTGTGATTTATCTGAAATCCTAAATCATGCAGAGCACTTGTAATTCGACGGTACCCGTACTTCTTTGTGTATTTTAAATCTTGTTGTCGAATTTCATCAATTGCTTGAATAACTTGATCGTCATTGAATTTTCGACCTTCATGATTTCGAGTGTAGTAATACGTGCTACGCGGTATTTTAATTACTTTGAGAATCAATTTAATTGATACTTGGAATATTTGCCTCAACTCAGTCGCTATTTTCGAGATTTCCTTTGTGCTGATTTTTTCCGAGCTAAGGCTTCTAATTTTTTTAAGTATTCATTCTCAATCTTCAACATTTGATTCTCTTTTTGGAGTTGCTTTAAAGTATCTTTTGTTGTTGAGTTGTCCTTTTGGACAACTGGTTTAGCGTTCTCATTCTTGTGTTTTGCCATATTTTTCGAGTTGCCTCGCTTTCGCTCAAGCCCTTTAATTCCTAATGTCTCAAATCGCTTTTCCCATTGCCAAATTGTACTTGGCGAGGATAAATTAAAGTGTAAGGCGGTTACTGTAAGTGAGGCCTGATTTTGTTTCCTCCAGTTTAATACATCAACTTTAAACTGACTAGTGTATTCTAAGTCCATGGCTTTTGGCTGAAGTCCTTTAATACCAAATCTTTCAAATCGCTGAATCCAAATTGAAACGGTAGCCTTGCTGCCAATCCCATACTTTCTCGCTAGTGAATAAGCTGCCTGGCCACTTAAATACTCGGTGACAATCTTAACTTTAAAATCGAAATTAAATTTACTCATAAATGAAACCCCCAAAATTGGATTTTTCTGTCCAACCTTGGGGGTTCACTTTAAGCTTTTAATTTGGCTGCGGAATTTTTTGATTCATAAACAAGTATGCGGTAACGCGTGGATACTAAACTAGAGAATCTCGATTAGTAAAACTATTTCGAGAAATAGTTTCAGCAGTTTGTTGCTTAAGAAGTAATTGACGCTGTTGATTGTGCAATCGGTATTGTTTAGGAGTCGTGCCCACAAACTTCTTAAAATGCTTAATAAAATTACTAGAGTCGTAATAATTCAACATACGAGATATTTTACTTAATGGTAAATCGGTATGCAAAAGTAATTTTTTTGACTCTTCAACGCGTTGTTTATCAATGTAGCCTTGAATAGATAATCCCATTGTATGTGTGAATAGTCGCGATACATATTGATAAGAAAGATCTAAATATTCAGCAATTCGAAAAGGCTGCATTTTATCATATAGATGCATATTTATGTAGTATGTGATTTGATAAACTTGCTTGGGCACTGTATCAATGGATATAACTTGATTCTCAGAAGATTGTAATTCAAAGAAATCTTTACAAATTAATTCCATGTCCTTTTTGAACTCTTTAGCATTTTCAGGTACTTCATCAGTCAACCAATCAAAGTATATTTCCCGCAATTGCACAAAATTAGTTCCATTAAAATGGTTCGCCAAACCTGTCATGGTGAAATCACCCACTAAGTTTATTAAACTACGATGTAATTCCTCGTGACTAGCATTTTCAATAAGGTCCATATGATGATCAAAAAATTTAATTAATTCACGTTCGGCGCGTTCAGGGTCTTGCTTTTCAAAATTAAAGATTAAATTGTACGCTAAAAAAAAAACGTAGTAAGTAATTGGACTTTTTAGAGTTTAATTTGTGCTGCGAAAAAATCAATTGATCATAATCATAATAAAACATATACATTTACCTCCAAAATAATTGGTTTGAAGCATATAAAATAACACTAAAATGTGCATAACAAAATAGTACCACATATTTTCAGAAAAATGACATAAAAATTGAATGTTTTGTGATTTTGTAAATGAATTGTTTACAATATGGAATGTGTCTGCAACGGCTAGTGAAAGGGAATGATGAAAAATAAAATCATAAAATGGTTTATCCTTTTACGGTTACTAACTATATATCTGAAACTATAATAATATTTACTATTTATATAGTATATATGAATAGGATTTTATTGATAACTGTTTTTTAAAATAAAAAAATGTTTTTCTGAAATTGTTTTTATTTATGTAACAGTTAGAGATTTAATTTCGTATTATAGGTGTAGGGAGGTGGGAAAATGATGCTAAGCGATGAAAAGCTGTTTGAATTGGTAGTGCGCGAAAATGATCAGAATGCCTTTGAAGAATTAGTCGTTAAGTATCGTTTTTCTGCCGTTAACTACGTGACAAAAATTATTAGAGATCATTATTATGCACAAGATTTGACGCAGAATGTGTTTGCAAATATTTATTTCAAGCGCAAAAAAGATTAACCAGAACTGGTGATGCATAAATTGTTTTTTATTCGTCTCGATTTTCTTTCCCAATGTGGCGGTTCATAACAAAACACGGTAAGATAATTCTAAAAGGTTTAAATGTTTCAACGGAGGAACGAAAAGTGAGTAGACAAGAAGAACTTCAAAAAATTAAAGCAGGCTTTGTACAGACGCAGGACATTTTTTTAGCACTAGGCGATGAAAATCGACAATCAATCATAGTTTCATTGCTAGAAGCTGGGTGTGATGGCATGCGGGTGGGTGAATTAACAACACAAACGCATCTGTCCCGTCCGGCCGTTTCACATCATTTAAAGATTTTAAAAGAGGCAAAATTAGTCTCTATTCGAAAAGACGGTACCAAGCATTATTATGCGGTTCAGCCTACTCAAAATTTTACTATCATGCAGAAAACTGCGGCAATTATTGAACGTTTGGTAGATGAGAATGAAAAAAATGGCTAATTTAATGCGTGCAATGCAAATAGAAAAGTATGGACATGTTGCACTTGTTTCAAAGCAAGTGCCCGTTCCTGAAATCGGTGCAAATGATGTGTTAGTGGCAATTCGAGCTGCAAGTGTGAATCCAATCGACTTTAAGACACGTGATGGGGAAGTAAAACTACTGGTAAAACATCAAATGCCTTTAACACTGGGACATGATTTTTCTGGTGTGATCGTTAAGGTCAGCAAACAAGTGACCAAATTTAAAGTTGGTGATGAAGTGTATGGGCGACCGCGAGATTCCCGAATAGGGACATTTGCAGAATATTTAGCGGTGAATGCAAATGACATTGCCTTGAAACCACGAAATTTGACCTTTGTTGAAGCTGCAGCCATTCCGCTAGTGGCTCTGACAAGTTATCAAGCGTTGATTGATATTGCCAAGTTAAAACCGCATCAAAAAGTGTTTATTCAAGCAGGTGCTGGCGGTGTGGGATCGATTGCGATTCAACTAGCAAAGATTTTAGGTGCATATGTTGCCACAACTACGAGTGCAAAAAATGAAAAGTGGGTCCGTACTTTAGGTACAGACCAGATTATCGATTATCACAAACAAGATTTTGAGACTGCTTTAAAAGACTATGATATGGTGTTTGATACACTTGGTGGCCAACAACTTCGTAAAGCTTTTAAGGTTGTAAAGCCACATGGAACGATTGTTTCATTGTCAGGCTTACCTAACGCAAAGTTTGCGCGAGAAAGAAAATTAGGTTGGTTTAAAACGCTGCTTTTTGGTTTAGTTACGCTTAATCTTTCACGATTGGAGCGGCGTTCTAAAGTGTCTTATGATTTTTTGTTTATGCAGGCCAGCGGTAAGGAGTTAGAGCAACTCACAAAATGGATCGAAGCAGGCAAAATAAAACCAGTTGTGGATAAAGTTTTCACTTTACGAGATGCCCAAAAAGCCTTGAATTATTCAGAGAAAGGGCATGCTCAGGGGAAAATTATTATTAAAGTTAGTGAATAGAAAAGCTGATAGTATGCGAGAAAAATAATGATTTCTCGTATTTTTTTGTCTAATGAGATCTATTTTTTGAAAACAGCAAGTGTTAAAATCAAATTAATATGAGATTAAAGTGGTGTGTGAAAATAAACTATTAAAACTAAAAATGCAGAATTGTCAACTCGGCTAAATCTCCCGGTACAAGAATTACATCACAAATTATAATCAGATCAATTTAAACAATATAGTTACAAATCTGAAATTCAATCTAGACTACTAGACCTTAAATTAAAAAACTAAGTGATAGTTAGGAAAAAGGTGTAAATACGAATAACTTAAAAACTTTTCAAGATATTGTTGATTTAATGGAACATGATTATGCGGGGTCACAAGATATACGGGTAAATTCAAGACCGTATTTTCAAAGCATTCAACATGCTTCGAAAGAATTTAATTTTCAATTTTTAGTAGAAGCTTATTTACGAAGTTTTCACGATGGACATCTTAGTGTGACTGACAAAAATAGAGTGAGTTCATTAGGGTTTGATTGCCGTCGGTGTTCAAACGGATTATTTGTAACTTCAATTAAAAATGAAACAAGATTACAACTTGGAGATGAAGTTATTGCCATTGATGATCACAAAATAGGTGAGTTAGCTAGAAAGTATCAAAAGCAATTGGATCCAGTTGTGGAACGTCAGAATTGGAATTTTATTTTTAAACGAGCTAAGAAAATTAAGATAAAGACGACCACAAAAATTCAAGAAATTGAGTTAAAAAAATATATCAATCATTATCATCCAGAGCATTCTTTTAAAAACTTATCCGAAACGATTGGCTATATGAAATTAACGGATTTTTTTGATCCAGATGATATCGAAAGGTTGATTTCAAAAAGTACGCGGTGTTTAAATAACCTAAACTATTTAATAATTGATGTTCGTGTTAATCACGGTGGTGACGATCAGTCTTATCGACCACTTCTTGAATATTTTGTTAATCAATCAACAGATTTATTGAAACACTATCCAAAAGACTATTTTTATGAAATTTGGTGGACCAAGCGAAACAAAGTCAATTGGTTGGCTAACTTATCCTCACAAAAAAGTAAGAATCCATCAAACTATATGAAAGAACTTTATGAAGAACAAACTAAAATTTGGAAAAATGCTCAAACTGCAAAAAATGCATCGGAAAATAATTCCAAACCTTACATTTTAAAACCAAAGGGACATTTAAAACATATTTATATTTTGAGTGATTATTTGGCAGGCTCTGCGGCTGATAATTTTATTATGTTAGCAAAAACCTTTGCCAAAACCACGGTGGTTGGTCGTAATACTGCAGGCGTGGTTGATTATGGTGATGTAACGTCACAATGCTATTCAGATTTCACTGTGAATTATCCAGTTATTAGATTAAGACTTATTAATGATCATCGTGGGACAAATGGAATAGGTTTTTCGCCAGATGTTTATTTACCATGGACACCAAAAATGATTTTTGAAGATACAGATTTAAAATATATATTGAATCTAATTCAACAATATTCGAAAAATTAACTTTAAGAGATGACAGTTATGAAAGCAATCACAATTTCTGAACCATGGGCCTCGTTAATTAGTTTTGGTGAGAAACGAATTGAAACGCGTACGTGGAAAACGTCATATCGAGGAACCTTATATATTCATGCAGGAAAGCATGTCGATAAGAATTGGTTGCACGAACAGCGGAGATTAGTTTCGCTTACTGATATTCCAAGCAGCCACCCAGGTTTTATTTTGGCAAAATGTGAATTAACTGATTGCTGTGAAATGACTAATGATTTCCTTCAGAAAGTGAAACAAAACAACTTTGAGTTTCAAACTGGTGTTTATGAGTTGGGGAGATATGCCTGGATTCTAAGAAATGTACAAACTTTAACGGTTCCAGTTGAATGTAAAGGTCATTTACGAGTATGGAATATTTCTGCAGTATTAAGTAAAGAAATTGAGGCGGAAAATGATAGATGAAGTAACCAAATTAGAGAATATGGTTCATGAAAAGACGCTCGATCTAACGAATGAGGATTTTGATTTTATGTTAGCTCACATTGGTGACCCGGATCCAAAATTGCGCGATAAAACCATTTATATTCTTTTCTGTCGTTTATTTTTGGAAAATGGGGGCTGCCTTACACGCGAAAAAGCTAAACTTATTGTTAATAAGGCATTAAAGCACGACCGTCTTTTTGAAGAAATTGAGGCATCAGAACCAAATGATTTAGTATTTACGCGAACCTTTACGGCACTGCTGTACTGCATTTTTCTTGATGTGGACACAAAGGGGAATTATCAAGGATTCTTATCATCTGTGCAACGAAAGCAGTTACTTGATGATGCGACTCTATATTTACAAAAGGAGCGTGATTATCGAGGTTTTGTTATAGATAAGGGATGGGCTCATGCACCTGCGCATGGCGGAGATTTTTTGGATCAGGCTGCTAATCATCCTCAATTTGGAAAAACAAGAGTGCACGATGCACTGAAGTCACTGCAAACGATCATTTTAAGCGTTAAGACAGTGTTTGTGGCAGATGAAGAGTCGCGGTTTGATAATTGTATAGTCACAATGCTTGAAAATGAGTGGCTTACAGGAAATCAATTGGTTGAATGGGCAGATAAAATAGATCAAAAAAATGCGAAACTTAACTTTAGAGATTCTTTGTTTCTGCCCCGCATGCACACTTGGCACGCGTTTTTAAAGTCAGCGTATTTTAAAATAAAGGCAAAAAAACTGGATGATCAGGTGTTTGCAAATTATATTGAACACACACTTGAACAGTATTACTTACGAAATGGCTTTATTTGATTTGAATCATATAAGGATGCGAGGTGAGTATCATTGAAAATCAGACAACTAACAAGCCGAGATGATTTTGCGGCATTGGGAAACCTGTTCTTAAAAAGTTTTAAAGTAGCTTATTCAGGGATGCTTTCTAAAACCTACTTAGATAACCTGACGGCCGACCAGTGGACTAAACGATTAAAAAGTAACCCTCAAGAAAACTGGATTCTCGTTGATGGTGATAAATATCTGGGAGTCTCTACTATCATTGCCGCGCGAGATCAGAGTATGCAAGAATATGGAGAAATTCGGGCAATCTATGTTGATCCAGCTTGTTTTCGACAGGGTTACGGATCAATTTTGTTGGCAAATGATTTTAAACAATTAAAAAAGCAAGGCTATACACGTGTTTATTTATGGGCGTTGGCAGAAAATATCCGAGCAAAAAATTTTACGAAAAATATGAGTTGAGTGAAAATGATTCAAAACAAGTTCAGATTGATGATCAAACAGTTCGATTGATTCGTTTTACTAAACCGATCTAGCTAAAAATGATCATACAAAAAAGGTGTGAGAATAATTTCTCAACACCTTTTAGTTTAAGCTTATTTATAAATGATAACTGGTTCCGTTGTAGAAGTGTTTTCCCAAACAGATTTCATCTTGCTTGGTGGATTATTTAAACACCCATGAGAATGATACGTACTTCGATAACTTGTATTGCCATAAACCTTTGACGGTTGCCAAGAACTATCATGCATGCCGACACCATCTTCGGTTAATGGTTCCCAATAACTAACCTTGCTGGCATAAGCAGAGCCGTTATCATTTTTACCAGTTAAAGTAGAAGGACTTTGTTTGTACAAAATGTGGAACAGGCCGGTAGGAGTTTTATCACTCCCGCTTAAAGTCCCACTCATCACAGGAATGTTTTCCTTTAATTTTCCATTTACATAAATGTATTCATGAAGGGTAGACAAGTTAATTTCAACCCGGGTAGAACCAATGGCACTGCTGCGATTATAACTAATGTTTTGACCAGAATAATTCTTCATATCAACTTTAGTATTTGATTTAACACTAGCATTAATGAACTTATCAGCTAACATTTTAGCTTCTGATTTGACGTTTAGTGACCAGCCATAGTTTGAAGCAGTTGTATTATTGGTCGTAATTGTTTTACCGCTATTCAAGAGCTTGACACTAAATGATTTGCCCTGAGTGCTATCAGAATCGTTAATTTTAGTTAATTTAGCCTCTAATGCGGTTAAATCAACGGTTGGTGTTTTTCCTGGTTGGGTATTCACAATATAATCGGAACCTTTTAGCGAATAATTTTTACCGCCAACGTGGTAAATCAACGTCTTGGTCAAACTGTCTTTTAAGTTTTGTTTAACTGCTTTAGCAGCCGCTGTCTCAGATTGTGTTGCAGTGGATGAACTAGTTTTTAGTTTAATATTCTTTAATTGTTTAACTTGATTATCATAGCTGGCCAGGGCCTTAGTTACAGTTACTTGGTTGCCCTTAGCAGCCGCTTGTGTTTTTATACTGCCATTTTTTAAATAATAATAAGTTGGATGAGCAGCTGTTGCAGTCTTGTTATAAGTTTTTAGAGCCTGAGTAACCTGCTTTTTTAGGTTATTATTTCGATAAGTCACAACCTTATCAGAATTTGTTAAAGCGACCGCACTGGATTTACTTGATGAAGCAAATAAGCCATGGTGCTTTTTTAACGCGTCTTTAACCTGTGTTTTTGTGACACTTGATACTGTTTGTGATTTTCCAGTTACTAATAGTTTGCCATTTAGGTAAACGCGATTAGTTATCGTGGAGGAAGATGCAGCTAACTTTTGAGTAGCTTGATTAGCGGTTAGCCCAGCCACACTTTTTCCGTCGATCGTTGTTTTAGGAGCAAAGTGGGTTTGACCATATTGCCATGCAAACAAACCACCGCCAACGATTAAGATCCCCAAACCAATTAATGTCCATCTTAACTAGTGATTATTTTTAGTCAATTTTTTTCCTCCTCATAATATGTAGATAGGTTGTTACAAAATCTGGTCCCCATAATGCAAAAAGAATCTCCGTTTAAGAGATCAAATTTACAACTCAGATAGTCAGAACGCCTAAATTATAAAGGATGACTAACCGATGTCAATCGGAAATCTGTTAAATTAATAAAATTTTGTAACTTATCTGTAACAATCATACATTCTTTTTTGTCAAAAATACAACTATTTATTCTTCTTTAGCTAGTCATTTATTTTTGCGCACCAATTATTATGCTAGTGGTGCTGTATTAAATCAACATTAAACATTTTCTTATCACTCTGATTTTTAGTAAGCAGTGCTTTGAGATATATGAGATTTATATGATACAATAATCTTTGTGACTTTTTTATAGGTACATAATTAAAATAATTTATTG
This sequence comes from Pediococcus ethanolidurans, assembly GCF_964062635.1. Taxonomy (NCBI): domain Bacteria; kingdom Bacillati; phylum Bacillota; class Bacilli; order Lactobacillales; family Lactobacillaceae; genus Pediococcus; species Pediococcus ethanolidurans. The sequence goes on along the minus strand of NZ_OZ061250.1, from coordinate 217,265 downwards.
AGGTGAACATTTTGATGAACAGTATCAATTCAGAAGATAAACCCGTCGACCAAAATGGCCGCCCGTATAATCGACTCTTATTAGTTTTTACATTGTTAATTGGGACATTTAGTACGTTTTTAACTTCCACGATGTTAACCACGGCTTTTCCAACTTTGATGAAATCTTTTAGTATTTCAGCCAATACCGTCCAGTGGTTGACAACTGGATTTATGTTAATGATGGGAATTGTCATTCCGATCACTGGCTTTTTCTTGCAACGTTTTGATTCACGTAAACTATACTTATCTGCAATTGTCATTTTTTTCGTTGGAACGATTGTTTGTTATTTTGCACAAAACTTTTGGACAATTTTGGCTGGCCGTCTGATTGAAGCTGCCGGAGTGGGAATCACTTCACCTGTTTATCAAACAATAATGACTTCAATTTTTCCACCTGCGAAACGTGGGGCAGCCATGGGGAGTGCCGGAATCGTAGTTGGACTAGCCCCTGCTATTGGGCCAACGTTTGCTGGTTGGATTTTAATTCATTATTCGTGGCGAATGTTATTTTTAGCAATCATGCCGATCTCTCTAATTGTGTTAATTACTGGTTATTTCACACTAAGAAAAGTATTACCCACTAAAAAAGCACCGGTGGACTGGTCTTCAGTAGTTCTTTCAATGATCGGATTTGGTTCGATGCTGTTTGCTTTTTCTTCCGTGGGAACTTATTCATGGACCAATCCAATTGTGTATGGAACTTTGATTGTCGGTGTTTTAGTGGTTGCAATTTTTATCTTTAGATCTTTAAAGATTAAAAATCCACTTTTACAATTTAAAGTTTTTGAACACTCTGATTTTACGTTGTCTGCTATTTTAGTTTCGGTTTCATTTATGTCAATGAATGGTTTTACTCTTGTTTTACCATTATATTTGCAAACTGTTCGCGGAGAGTCACCACTGGCTTCTGGACTGACGCTTTTACCTGGTGCCATTATGATGGGTGTGATGAACCCAACTACAGGCCGAATTTTTGACCGACTAGGTGCTCGTGATATGGCAATTGCTGGCATGTTTATTTTGTCACTAACCACAGCGTCATTTATTCCGATTACCGCACAAACGCCGGTGTTTTACCTAGCTTGTTTGTATACCGTGCGTATGTTTGGAATTTCGATGGTCATGATGCCAGTCACAACAACGGGAATGAATGCTCTCCCATTAAATCTAATCGGGGATGGCACGGTTGTGAATAATACCGCGCGACAGGTATTTGCTTCGATGGGAACTGCCATTTTGGTCTCAATTATGTCCAGTGTGACCTTGAATCATACGCCCGGGAGCACAGTTGCACAATCGACACCAATTTTATTTAAAAAACTGTCTTTAAATGCTAATGTTTTAGGCTTTCGTTATGCATTCTTGATTGCGACTACCTTTGCAGTGATTGGATTTCTTTTAACGTTTTTCTTGAAAAAAGATGAGAGAGAGGGGTACTAACATGATCGTTATTTTTTTATTTGCGGGTGCCTTGCTCTTTGCTTGCAGTATGATTTTTATGAAACGTGGAACCAACAAAATGATCTGGATCACGGTTGGTTTAATTTTAAGTATTGGTAGCGTCGTGCTAATTACGTTAAACTACAATACTTATTTAGGAATGAAAACAGTCAGCAAAACGCAAACTTTTCCCTTAACGTCTAGTATCAGAGGAAAACACGTTTTGCTGTATCAACAGATTGGCACAAAGGATGAACGAATATACTACTATGCAACTAATCCGTTACAACAAAAATTATACAAAACAAATCCTACTACAGATAAAATTAAATTAACGCATAAATCTAATATTAGTCAGCTGAAGATCACACGAACTTATCGGGTTTATCGTAATGAAGAAATGCGCTTATTATTTAGTAATGGCGTGCCTAATCATCAGTTTGTGAATCAACATTACGAATTCAAATTAATGCCTGGTTGGCAGGTACAAAAATTAAATGCTTCCAAAAAAAGTTAGCTGAACTTTTGAACTGACAGACCTAGCAAGATAGCCTAAAATAGGAACTAAGATAACTAATTAAGGAGCAATCATGAAAAATAAAACTTCGCAGTTGAGTTTATTTGGTTTCTTTACTTTGACGGCTTCGATGCTGATGTCAGCAGATGAATATCCAGCCTTTGCTCAGTCTGGTCTATTAGCAGTGCTATATTTAATTTTAGCGGGTGTTTTGTGGTTTCTACCTGTCGCATTATGCTCAGCAGAAATGGCCACGATTGAAGGAAATAAAGAGGGCGGTGTTTTCACCTGGGTCAAAAAGAGTTTGGGTACCCGGTGGGGATTTTTGGCCGTCTTTTTTCAGTGGTTACAAATTACAGTTAACTTTATTACAATGATTTATTTCATTATTGGTTCTTTAGCATATGTGTTGAATTTTCCTGCGTTAAATAGCAATCCGTTGTTTAAATGGATTGCTTTTTTAATTATCTATTGGACCATGACTTTTCTACAATTGGGTGGCGTTAAAAAAACGGATCGCTTAGTGACGATTAGTTTTGTGGTGGGCATCATTCTGCCCTCGATTATCCTGTTAATTATGGGGATCTTATATGTGACTCAAACAGGCAGTGTACGCTTTAACGTTAATTTAACGGATAACTTTCAAGTGCTTAAAACTAACTTTTCAATTGGAACCATTGTCCCTTATATTCTAGCGTTTACGGGAATTGAAGCCTCGGCCTCATATATTAATGATCTGGATCATCCTAATCGTAACTATCCGCTTTGCATGTTGGTGTTAGTTGTATTCGCGATTCTTGTTGATTCTTTAGGTGGTCTCTCTGTTGCCGCAGTAGTACCGCTTGGACACCTTACCTTAAATCAAGGTGTTATTCAGGCGGTAGCGCAAATGTTTCAAGTTACGCTGTCTACTATGCAGTGGGGTGTGCGAATTATCGGTCTGTTGATGGCGTTTGGAATGATCGGTGAAATCAGTTCATGGATCATTGGACCGGTTAAATCGTTATTTGTGACTGCGGAGGATGGTATTTTACCGCACTATTTTATGCGTGTTAATCATGATGACGTGCCGGTACGTTTAATTATTGTCCAAGGAGTTGTGGTAACTTTAATTAGTGGATTTTTAACGGTTATCCTTGGCGGTAATAACGATGCTTATCAAATGGCAATGGCACTGACAGTCATGCTGTACATTGTGACCTACATTTTAATTTTTATTGCCTATCTTCACGAAACTAATTCGTCAGCTAAACGAGGATTTCGAATCCCTGGTGGTAAACTCATGCGTTTTGTGGTCGCATTCTTGGGATTGGTTTCTTCAATTGCTGTTTTGGGATCAACGTTTATTCCTACGGCAACTATCAAATCAATTAAACCAGCGCTATACACAACGTTGATGATCAGTTTCTTTTTAGTCATCATTGGGTTGACTGAATTGCTTTATGAATTTGGCATCCGTCATCAAAAGCAGCGCCATTACAACTTTACAATTCGGCATCGTCATTCAAACGAAATTAATAAAGTGATTTTACCGCAGGGACGTAATGAACATATTTTAAAACATATAAAACGAGATATTGATCAAGAAGAGGAAAAGTTAGTCCGAGATGTAAAAAAAGGGTAATTAAAAGAAGTGCACCTGCCAAAATGAGAGTTTTGTTAAGTGCACTTCTTTTGTTTACATTTTTACCGAAATATCATTAATTTTGGGTAACTGATCAACAAACTGTAAATAACTAGTTTCCTCGTCAGTTTGAGTAATCTTGACATCGTTTAGCTTAGCAGCATGCAAGTCTGCTTCGGAAAGCTCAAGATGATGAGTCACAGTTGCGTTACCAATTAAATCGATATCGTAATTTGTATCATTTTTATGAACGTTAGTTTTGACCATTCCACCAGGATTATAAACGGTAATTTCTTGATCAAATTGACCTTTATCTGGATGAGTAAGGGCAAACGCTAAACTTGTAGCGGACATGCCGGTACCACAGGCATTTGTGAAACCAACTCCGCGTTCAAATGTGCGAACAAATAATTTATTTTGTCCCAGGATTTGAGCAAAACTGACGTTTACACCATCAGGAAAGTAAGAATTAGGTTGATTAAGTCGTTTACCCAAAGTACCTAAATCGCTTGAGGCCAATTCATCTGCCGAAACAAAGCTTATTAAATGAGGATTAGGAACGGCAACTGCTGTGAATTTTAACTCTGGTAATAATTCTGGCCAAGTTTCGTTAACTAATTGTTGATGCTCAGGATTATGAAACGGAAGGCTTTCAGCCGCAAATGAAACTGGCGAAATTTCAACGCTGAATGCCGGAACATTAGGTGCAAAATCAGCAGCTTTGCTTACTTTTAGATCAGCATTAAGGGTTTGAACCTTAAATTGGTCTACTTGAAATTTCTTGGCTAAATAACGGGAAACAGTTCGTAAGCCATTACCACACATAGAGGCTTCGCTGCCATCCGCATTGATGACACGCATTTGTGCCAAAGCATCTTGGTGAGTTGGTTCATCAACAACTAGCACGCCATCTGCACCTTGCAGTAGGCCTGTTTTGGAATCAGTGATTTTGGTAGTGAAATTAATCAGTTCTTGATCAGATAACTTAGTTTGAAGTTGGGTTTGATCGAGTAAAAAGAAATGATTTTCGGATCCGTGAACTTTGTCAATCTGCATAGATAGTGCTCCCTTCGTTTATCTTGGCTTCGGGTTCAAAAAATTGTTGATAAATTTGTTTAACGGCTTTTTTTGCATCAGCCTGTTTGGTGCCTAACATGATTGAGATTCTTGAAGCGCCCTGATTAATCATATGAACCCCAATTTCGTTTTCGGCAAGGGGACGTAGAATGTTTTCAATGGTGCCAATTTTAGAACGCATTCCCTCACCAACCACCATGATAATTGCGTAATCATCAATCCAATTGAGCTGATCAGGTTTTAAGGTGTTTTGAATATCATGACACATTTCATGAATAGTTTCGCTGTTTAGCTGATTTTTGTCAAAGATTATGGTTAGATCGTCAATTCCGGAAGGCATATGTTCATAAGAAACATCATATTTATATAATATCTGTAATAGTTTCAGCGTAAAACCGACTTCTTTATTTAACAAATAGCGATGCAAATATAACGCGGCAAAACGATCAGAACTGGCTACACCAGTAATCGTACTGTGAGGTTTGAATCCCTTTTCCGGTACGATTAATGTGCCTGGTAAATCAGGATGGTTAGTGTTTTTAACGTTAATCGGAACTTGGCCTTCAATAGCTGGAATAATAGCTTCATCATGAAAAACCGAAAAACCAGCATAAGAAAGTTCGCGCATTTCACGATAGGTCATTTTTTTGATGGCATGGGGATGATTGATAATCCGTGGATCTGCCGCATAAATGGCATTCACATCTGTGAAATTTTCATATAACTGTGCGTTTAACCCACGAGCTACAATCGCGCCAGTAATATCGGAACCCCCACGTGAGAAGGTGGCAATTTGACCATTAGGGGTGAAACCAAAGAAACCTGGGAAGATTAATTTTTCACTACCAAATTGTAAATGAGCCAAATTCTTGTAAGTTTCCGGTAACACGGAGGCATTACTGGGATCGTCACTAACAATAATTCCTGCTTCAAAAGGATCCAAAAAACGTGCGGCAATACCAAGATGCTTAAGCACACTGGTTAGTAGCATAGCGTTTAGGCGTTCACCGTGTGCCTTAAATGCTGCCATCAAATAAGAATTGCTGGGGTAATATTCAAAAGGAAGCGACTGTAATTTTTTAATGATTTTTTCAATTGGTCTAGTTGGTAGATTGAAAAAATCACCGATATCTTTGTAACGTTGGCCAATTTTTTGAATAATTGCTGCAGTATTTTGATGTTTTATCACGGTTAGTGCGTATTCAATTAATAAATCAGTAACCTTGGTGTCCTCAGCAAACCGTTTGCCAGGCGCGGAAACAACCACGACTTGGCGAGTGGGATCGGCTGTAATGATTGAGATTACTTTTTGAAAATGGGCGCCATCTGCTAATGAGCTACCACCGAATTTAACAACCTTCATGTTTAAAAAAATCCTTTCCAGTTTTAAAAAATTCCGTTTTATTAGAATTTGATTAGTTATTTTGAATTTTAGCATTTTATTTTTTAATAGCAACTAAATTATTTTATTATCAAAGGTTGAAAGTATCAAAATCACTTCAATAACTGAGGTTAAATGACAATTAGACACTTTCAAGCTTCAAGATAAATCACTTTTATGAAATTCAAGACTTGACTATCTGTGAGAAGTATTATAAGCTTTTTAATAATTTAAGAGGTTGCAACCAACAAGAGTAACTAGTGAAGTTTCTATCAAACGATGAAACTGGTGAAAGGGGCGGTTGCCGAAGCGTCGGATCTGGATAGAGGTTCGGTGTGCTGGGACGCAGTTTAAGAGATTGCGGACTGTCGCAGCAAAACATGTCGGCTGCGGGGCGCTATCGACAATTGATACAGAATAATAATGAACTCATTCTGGGATCTTTTTGTTTGCGCTAAACAAAAAGATCTCTTTTTTGTTTAACAAAATAATTTTAGAACTGGTGGGAAAAACAAATGAATGAGCAACACACACAACGAGTAAATACAACGAATCATTTAATGATTGATGGGGCAGATGCCGTAGACTTAGCAAAAACGTATGGCACACCTTTAATTGCTTATGACGTTTCTGCTATTCGTCAACAAATTCGACGTTTCAAAAAGGTGTTTGAGAGTAATCACGTTGCTTATGCTGTAAGCTATGCAAGCAAAGCATTCGCAACAGTTGGCATGTTTCAACTTGTTAATCAAGAAGACGCACACATTGATGTGGTGTCAGGTGGTGAACTTTACACCGCAATTCAGGCCGACTTTCCGATGGAAAAAATTAGCTTTCATGGTAACAACAAGTCGCGTGAAGAACTGGAAATGGCTGTGGATCATCATATTGGCGTTATTATTTTAGATAATTTTCATGAAATTGATCTCTTAAGCGCAATTTTAGAAGCAAAGCACGAGACAGTTAAAGTGATGCTGCGGTTAACACCAGGGGTATCTGCGCATACGCATAAATATGACCAAACTGGTCAAGAAGACAGCAAGTTTGGGTTTGATATCCGATCTGGTCAAGCACAACAAGCCTTGCAACAAGTACTGGCTGACACTCATATGGATATGATTGGCATTCATGCGCACATCGGATCGCAAATTTTTAAGGTTAACGGTTTTGTGTTGGCGTCCCAAAAATTGGTTGATTTGGCGGCCGACTGGCAAACTAAGTTTAACTTTGAAACCCGCGTTTTAAATGTGGGTGGCGGCTTTGGCATTCGCTATACCCAGGAGGACGACCCAATTGCACCAGAACAATTTGTTGATGCCATTGTAAAAACGGTGCAAAAACAGGTTAGTTTGCGACAAATAAAAATGCCAGCCATTTGGATTGAACCGGGGCGCTCAATTGCAGGCCCCGCTGGTTACAGTTTATACACAGTGGGATCACGCAAAGAAGTTCCTGGCATTCGTCCCTATGTGACCATTGATGGTGGCATGGGTGATAATATTCGTCCCGCGCTTTATGAAGCACAATACGAAGCAGTTTTGGCAGATCGGGTTAACGTCAAACCAGAAGAAACAGTTAGAATTGCGGGAAAGTATTGCGAGTCGGGAGATATATTGATTCAAAAACAAGCACTGCCTAAATCTCATTCGGGTGAAGTGTTGGCACTCTTGGCCACTGGTGCATACGGGTATTCCATGGCTTCAAATTATAATCGTAATCCAAGACCCGCCGTTGTTTTTGTAGAAAAAGGACAGGCAGAATTAATTGTTAAACGCGAAAGCTATCAAGACCTTGTGAGTTTGGATTGTAGTTTTGTTTAACCTTTAAATGCCATATAATGTAGAAGGATCTTAAAATTTTAAAGTTCAGATAAACATTGAATTTTATAATGAAGTTATTACGAAAATAAAAAAGTTTATATAAAGGAAGGATTTTATTCATGGCACAGTTAGATGCACGTGAAATCATTGATTTTATCAGTAACGCAAAGAAGAAGACGCCAGTGAAGGTTTACTTGAAGGGTGACCTAGTTAAACTTGACGTTCCTAAAAATATTCGAACGTTTATTGAAACTAAAACAGGAACAGTTTTTGGTGACTGGACGGATGTTAAACCTTTCCTTGAAGCTAATAAAGCAGTTATTGAAGATTATGAGGTTGAAAATGATGGTCGTAATTCAGCCGTACCGCTGTTGGACACTAAAAATATCAATGCACGAATCGAACCAGGTGCCATTATCCGTGATCAGGTTGTCATTGGTGACAATGCAGTGATTATGATGGGAGCTTTAATCAATATCGGGGCTGAAGTTGGCGAAGATACGATGATTGATATGGGCGTTGTAATGGGTGGTCGTGCCATCGTAGGTAAACACGCTCATATTGGTGCCGGAACGGTATTAGCTGGGGTGGTTGAACCAGCTTCAGCACAACCAGTACGAGTTGATGATAACGTCATGATCGGTGCCAATGCAGTTGTACTGGAAGGTGTCCATGTTGGTGAAGGTGCTGTTGTGGCTGCTGGAGCTGTAGTGACGCATGACGTTGCACCTTACACAATGGTGGCTGGCGTGCCAGCTCGTAAAATGAAAGATATTGATGATCAAACCCGTTCAAAAACAGAGCTTGAGGATACATTAAGAAAACTGTAAGGGGATGGCTAAATAATGACGTTAACAGAACCGCAGTTAGTGAAAATCTATCAAAGTTTGCACCAAATTCCTGAGTTGGCAATGCAGGAAACAGAAACCCATGCTTTTCTTAAAAAAACGGTCCAGCAATTTGAACAAACTTATCTAGAAGTTCAAACGCCCAAAGAAATGCCAACTGCGTTACTCGTTTTAGTTCATGGTAGTGACCCCAAACGCACAATTGGCTATCGAAGCGATATTGATGGTTTGCCAGTTGAAGAACAGACGGGATTACCGTTTGCTTCAAAACATCCCCAAGTCATGCATGCTTGTGGACATGACATTCACATGACGGTGGCACTCGGGTTATTAAGCTATTTTGCTAGCCAGCAACCCAAAGACAATCTGTTATTTTTCTTTCAACCAGCTGAAGAAAGTTTGAACGGTGGCAAAACGGCCTACGAAAAACAAATTTTCACGAACAAATGGTGTCCTGATGAATTTTATGGATTACACGATAATCCAGATCTACCAACGGGTGCGATTGGCTGTCGGATGGGAACGTTGTTTGCCGGAACGACAGAAGTGGATGTGGATTTCTATGGAAAAGGTGGCCATGCGGCTTTTCCACAGAATGCTAATGACATGGTGGTTGCGGCTAGTCAGTTTATCAATCAGATTCAGACGATTGTTTCACGAAGTGTTGATCCCATTGAAGGTGGCGTGATTACTTTTGGTAAGTTTGACGCGGGCAGCATTCGTAATGTGATTGCTGGTCAAGCTCATCTTGAAGGAACCATTCGGGGACTGACACAAAAAATGATTGAACATATTGATCAACGCATTCAAGAAGTTGCGGATGGTATTGCCCAAAGTTATCAAGCAAAAGTGGTCGTCAAACTTAATCAAGGCGGTTATTGGCCAGTAGAAAATGATCCTGAGTTGACACGTAATTTCATCACTTATATGAAAAATGCTAAAAATGTGCAATTTATAGAAACTAAACCTGCAATGACCGGAGAAGACTTTGGTTATCTATTAGCTAAATTTCCGGGAACAATGTTTTGGTTGGGCGTGGAAGATAATTCCCAGTTGCATTCTGCAACGTTAAGACCCAATCCCAAAGCTATTCAAATTGGAATTCAGGCAATTAAAGGATTTCTATTAAATCGCATGCAAGAAAAAGAAAATTAGGAGGGAAGAATACGAATGTTTAAAAATGCAGATATTTTAACGGCCATTGTGACACCTTTTAATGACCAAAATCGAATTGATTTTGATGCTCTTGAAACATTGACTAATCACTTACTGAAAACTGGTAGTCACGGCTTCATTATTGGCGGAACTACGGGTGAAACCCCCAATTTAACTCATGATGAAAAAATAGAGTTGTACACAAGGTTTGCTAAAATTGTGGCTGGTCGGGTACCCGTTATTGCAGGTACTGGTAGTAATAATACTTTACAAACCACTGAATTTACAAAAGAAGTTGGTCAAATCAGTGGGATTGATATGGCTTTAGTGGTGGTGCCTTATTACAATAAACCTAATCAACGAGGGATGGTTGCTCACTTTACCACGGTGGCTGATGCATCACCAATCCCCGTAGTAATTTATAATATTCCCGGTCGTACCGGGGTCACAATGGCAAATGACACAGTTGTCAAACTTGCTCAACATCCTAATATTCAGGCCGTTAAACAATGTACATCTTTGGAAGATTTAGCGTACTTAGTTCAAAATACACCGGATGATTTCATGGTTTACACAGGTGAAGATGCGCAGGCATTACCTGGAATTGCCATTGGTGCACAAGGTGTAGTTTCAGTAGCTGCTCACGTTTATGGACACGATATGCGCCAAATGCTTGATGCATTTTATGCTGGTAACACAGCGTTGGCTGGTGAATTACAGCGTAAATTAATACCCAAGATGCAGGCTTTGTTCTTGTATCCGTCACCTTCTCCAGTAAAAGCTGTTTTAAATGCTCAGGGTTATCATGTTGGTGGGTGCCGGTTACCAATTCTATCTTTGAATAGCGCAGAACGCGTAACGCTGGCCCGGGCATTAGATTTAAAGGATGATGCACTTGAGAGTAAGGGCGATTTAGCCGAGTTAGGAGTTAAACATGATTAAAATAATTGTTGCTGGTTTTCGTGGCTCGATGGGTCAAAAAACACTGAATCTTATCAAAAAAACGGCTGATTTTAAACTGGTGGGTGCGTTTAGCCCAGATGCAACGGATACTGATCCAACAAGTTATGGGCTAGATACAGAGGTTCAAGTTTTTAATAACTTGAATGTTACGCCCACTAAAGCAGATGTGTGGGTTGATTTCAGCACACCGGCTGGAGTTTTTGATAATGCTAAATTTGCTTTGAAAAATCATATTCGACCAGTTATCGGAACTAGTGGGTTAACCGACCAACAGGTAACTGATTTAAAAACTTACGCTAAAGAACAAAATACGGCGGGGCTGATTGTGCCTAACTTTGGCATTTCGGCAGTTTTATTAATGAAATTTGCTAAAGAAGCTGCAACTTATTTCCCAGATGTTGAAATTATTGAAATGCATCATGAAGACAAGTTAGATGCACCGTCTGGAACGGCATTAAGCACCGCTAAACAAATAAGTGAAGTGCGCGAGGCCAATGATGCTCCTAAATTTAAAGAGACCTTAGAAGGCGCACGAGGTGCCGATTATAAGGGTATCCGAATTCATTCAGTTCGGCTCCCAGGTTACGTTGCGCACGAACAGGTTTTGTTTGGTGGCCAAGGTGAAGCACTGACCATTCGGCAAGACTCGTTTACACGTGATTCCTTTATGACGGGTGTAGCAGTTGCTGTTCATAAAGTTGGTGCATTAAAAGAACTGACAGTTGGTTTAGAGAATGTTTTATCGTAAAAATTAAGGAGTGGTTAATATGCCTAAGTTAAGTGCAGCATTACAAGGACAAGTAAATCAGAAATTAAACTCAATTGGACCATCTGGTATTCGTGCATTTGATCAAAAAATTTCAGGAATTCCTGGATTAGTTAAATTGACTCTTGGCGAACCTGGATTCAATACACCAGAACATGTTAAAGAGGCAGGCATTCGCAGTATTCGTGAAAATGATTCCCATTACTCAGCTCAAAAGGGAACACCAGCGTTACGAAATGCAATTAGCGGTTTTTTGAAAAAACGTCATGGATTAGACTATGATCCAGAAACGGAAATTGTCGCAACAATTGGTGCAACAGAAGCATTAGCAGCTAGTTTAGCGGCGATGCTAAATCCTGGCGATAAAGTCATTATTCCAACCCCTGCTTTTGCTTTGTATGTTCCACTAGTGACAATTGCTGGTGGTATTCCAGTGGAAGTGGATACTTCAAAAGATAACTTTGTGTTGACTGCTGCAAAACTGACGGAAACTCTTGAACACGAAGGGGATGCGGTTAAGGCTTTAATTTTAACGTATCCTAATAATCCTACCGGTGTAGAGTACTCTGAAAAAGAACTGCAGGCTTTAGCAGATGTGATTGCTAAACGGCCAATGTTTGTTGTGGCAGATGAAATTTATAGTGAACTTACATATGGTGTAACCCACCATTCAATCGCGGCAATGATTCCAGAACAAACAATTTTGATTAATGGTTTATCAAAATCACATGCCATGACTGGTTATCGAGTCGGTTATATTGCAGCACCCGCAGACTTTGTTAAAAATGCTGCTAAAATGCATGCGTTTTTGGTCACAGCTCCTTCAAACCCTGCTCAGGCAGCAGCTGCTGAAGCATTGGCAAATGGATTGGATGATCCAAAGGAAATGTGCGTGCAATATAAGAAGAGTCGCGATTATGTCATTGACTGTTTGGACAAATTAGGATTTGAGACGGTTCCACCTAAGGGTGCCTTTTATATCTTTGCTAAAATTCCAGCGAGATATACACAAAACTCAGTTGATTTTTCTACAGAACTTGCGGAAAAAGGTAAAGTTGGTGTGATTCCAGGAAGTGCATTTGGACCTGGTGGCGAAGGCTATATTCGGATTTCTTATGCGGCAAGTGTGGAAGATTTGCATGCGGCCATGGCTAATATGGCGGCCTTTGTCGATGCGGAAGCAACAATTGCCTAACCAAATAAAGTTAAATTAAGAAGGCTAATTAGATGAGAGAATATAATGTAGCAATTTTAGGGGCCACTGGTGCTGTGGGAACCCGTTTAATTCAACAATTAGAACAATCTACAATCCCGGTTAAATCCGTGAAATTTTTGGCTTCATCGCGATCGGCTGGTAAGCAGTTGGCATTTAAAGGGAATCCGATCACGGTTGAAGAGACCACCCCAGATTCTTTTGAAGGTGTTGATTTGGTTTTGGCTTCTGCTGGCGGGGCAGTTTCAAAACGTTTTTTGCCAGAGGCTGTTAAACGTGGTGCAGTGTGCGTGGATAATACAAGTGCGTTTCGAATGGATCCAGATGTGCCATTAGTGGTTCCTGAAGTGAATGAATCGGCACTGGAACGCCATCATGGAATTATTGCCAATCCAAATTGTTCAACGATTCAGATGGTGGTAGCACTAGAACCAATTCGTCAGGCATTTGGGCTGAAACAGGTGATTGTGTCAACCTATCAGGCGGCGTCGGGTGCTGGCCAGCAGGCGTGGAATGAGATGAATGCACAGGCACAACAGCATTTGAATGGTGAAGAGATGACAAGTACCATTTATCCTGTGAAGGGTGAAGCCAAACATTATCCATTGGCATTTAATTTGTTGCCCCAGATTGATGTGTTTGAAGATGGTGGCTATACGCATGAAGAATGGAAAATGATTCATGAAACCAAGAAAATTATGTTGGATGATATGGATGCAAAGGCTATTAAGGTGACGGCAACTTGTGTGCGAGTTCCGGTGGGAATTGGTCATGGCGAGGCAGTTTACTTTGAAGTGAAAGATGAGCAGAATGCGAGCCGAGAAAAGATTCAGCAGTTGTTGGCAAAGGCGCCTGGAGTGGTATTGCAGGATGATCCGGCTAAGCAGTTGTATCCACAGCCAATTTATGCGGAAGGAAAGCGAGAGACGTTTGTGGGGCGTGTGCGAGCAGACGAGGAGAATCCGGGCAACTACCATATGTGGGTGGTGTCGGATAACTTGTTGAAGGGCGCGGCTTGGAATACGGTGCAGATTGCGGAGAAGTTGGTGGAAAAGAACCTAGTGAGCGTAACAAAGCGGTAGTCAAAAAAATATAAGCAAGGTGGAAGCGGGATCGTATCCCGCTGGGAGCCTTGCTTATATTTTTTTGACTGCTTTGTGGAGCTGTCCTAATACTCAGCGGAAAAAGCATAGAGAAGTCGGCACGTATGCGGGATCGCAATCCCGCGGAAGGTGTGACTATTTTTACTTGCTTGCTTTGTGGAGCTGTCCTAATGCTCAGCGGAGAAAAGGATAAAGAAGCAGCAAGGTGGAAGCGGGATTGTATCCCGCTGGGAGCCTTGCTTATATTTTTTTTGCTGCTTTGAGGAGCTGTCCTAAAGCTCGGTGGAAAAAAGTATTCAAAGCGCATACTCATACGATGTAATCATAAGTAATCCGGCTAACAGTTGATATTATCAAAATAAAACGCGAACATTATCGCATTACTGCTATTTTACGTTGTTTTCGAAAATCAATGAGTTGAAGGAATAACATTATCAATTCCATGCCAATCAGCAGAATAAAATCATTTCGGCTTCCTCGTGCAGTTGCAGTTACTGATGAAAGACCATGGGCGTTCATTTGGCTGATGGAGATAAACGTGGCCATCAATGAAGCACCGATAGATCCTGAATATTGCTGAATGGCGTTAAAAGCTGCATTACCATCGCTCTTTAGTTTGCTGGGCAGTTGTTTCATTCCATCCGTAAGAAGATTACTGAAAGTTAATGAAAATCCGGCACTGAAAAGTGCATAGAAAATGGTCATTAGAGGAATCGTTAAATTAGCTTGAAAACTAAAGAACAAGATGCCGGAAATAAGTGAAGCACTGATTCCAGTTAGGATTGGTAACGCAGCACCATGTTTATCTAAGACAACGCCACCAAAAGGCATTAGAACCAATCGTAACAAACTACCTGGTAACAGCAGCAACCCAGCTAGTAACGAATTTGCACCGAGCACTAATTGACCAAAATTAGGAAGTAGAAAACTCATGCCAATGTTAATTAATTGGCAAAGTGCATAAGCAACAAAACTTAAAACAAAACGATGATACTTAAAGATATTGATATCAATTAATGGAAAGGCAAAATGATGGGCATGCCAGACGTACAGACCACCCGCAAGCAGACCAAGGATTAAAAAAGCCCAAAAATTTGAACTATTCCAGCCATGAATAGAGGCTTCATTGAAAGCAAGTGAAATGAGTACAAATACGCCGGCTAACCAGAAAAATCCCATGATATCTAAGCGTGGTTTTTGAAGCGGTCGAGTTTGTTGAATATTTAACAGGCCAATTACGGCTGCGATAAGCGCAAGTGGAAGCACAATCCAAAAAATGGCACGCCACCCTAGACTGTATAAGATGATTCCACCATATGTCGGACCCACAGAGGCCATTGAAACGATAATCGCACCAATTGCCATGTAACGACCAAGTTTTTGAACGGGAATATCATGACTGATAATTCCAAATAAAAGTGGCGTAGTCATACCAGTGGCAACTCCGCTAATTAGTCGGCCAATCAATAACATTGAAAAGTTGGTTGCACTCACACAAAGAAACAGACCAACAAAGAAAAGCAATACAGCCCACGCAAAAATTTGTTTAAGTTTAAAGCGTTTATGCATGTATGAAGCCAGTGTCATGACGAGTGAAGCCACTAGTAAATAACCAGAAGTGATCCATTGAACGGCTGAAATTGAGACACCAAAAACATGCATCAGTGTGGGAAAAGTAACGTTCATGGCTGTTTCTAATAAAATGCCACAAAAGGACATGACACCAGTACCAATAATGGCGAAAATGGTTTTTCTTGAAACTTGATTATTGGGAATAAATTGATCTGTTTGCATAAGTTTTACCTCTATTTTTTTCTAATATTATCGTATCACGATACGTCAAATTTTAAATTTTCAGACAAAAAGGCAAGTCGATTAGGTTCGACTTGCCTTTAAGTTACTTATTTGACGCTGTGTTTTTTTGAATTTTAAAATTTAAACCTTGAATGCCTAATAGGGCAATCGACATGATGATTAGTAAAATAAAATCATGAGAACTCCCACGCGCAATGGCTTCTTTTTCGGACATTGCCTGTGCATTCATTTGGCTAATAGCGATCAAAGTTGCCATTAGGGAGGTTCCTATCGAACCAGAGTATTGTTGAATGGCATTGAAAGCTGCATTACCATCATCTTTCAAATGCATCGGTAGTTGTCTCATTCCGTTAGCCAAAGTATTACTATAGGTTAATGAAAAACCAACGCTATAGAAAACGTAGAAAAATGTCATCAGTGGAATCGTTAAAAATGACATGAACGAAAAGTACAAAACTCCTGAAACAAGGATGCAACTGATACCGGTAAGGATTGGTAGCGACGGTCCTTTGCGATCCAACAGATTGCCACCCCAAGGCATGATAAAGATTCGTAATACGCTTCCTGGTAGTAAGAGGAAACCAGCTAATAGTGCGTTACTGCCTAAAACTAACTGACCAAAGTTAGGAAGTAAAAAGCTCATTCCTAGATTAATCAACTGGCAAAGCGCATACGCAAGAAAACTAAGAACAAAGGGTTGATACGTAAATATCTTAATATTGATTAATGGTGATTTGACGTGAATCGCATGCCAAGCATACAATCCGGCCGATAGTAGCCCAATCACTAACATTAACCAGAAGCCTGTACTTGCCCAGCCATGCGTAGAAGCTTCATTAAAGGCAAGGGCGATTAAGATAAACGCAGCTGCAATCCAGGCGAACCCTAAAATATCTAGTTTGGGATGCTGTGTATTGCGGTTTTGTTCAATATTTAAAATGCCGATGATAGCCGCAATAATTGAAACTGGAAGGACAATCCAGAAAATTAGTCGCCAACCAAAGTAATAGGAAACGAGTCCGCCATACGTCGGTCCAATAGTGGGGGCCATTGAAATAATGATCGCACCAATCGCGGTATACCGTCCTAGTTTTTGAATCGGAATATCATGATTAATAATGCTGAACATTAATGGAGTGGTCAGCCCAGTTGCAATACCGCCAATTAAGCGTCCTGCCAAGAGTACGGGAAAACTTTGGGCAAAGACACAAAGCAAAAGTCCCAGAATAAAAAGGACAACTGAAACGGTGTAAATATTTTTTAGCTTAAACCGTTTATGAATATAAGATGCTAGCGCCATTACAAGCGCGGCAATTAATAAGTATCCAGAGGTAATCCATTGTACATTTGAGACGGAAACATTGAATTGACGCATCAAAGTTGGAAAAGTGACATTCATAGAAGTTTCTAAAAGAACGCCACAAAAGGACATCATTCCGGTTCCAACAATTGCCAGAATAATTTTTTTTGAAACCTGATCGCTTTGAGTAAAACGGTTGTTTTCCATGATTTTTTCGCCTTTCATTTTAAGCTCATGATTATTATCTTACCACGATCTTGAATACTAGACGGCAAAACATAGAATTAAAGCGTTTTAGTCATTGAAAGTTAAATCAATTCAACAATAAACTAAGGTTTAATATAGCGGAAACCTTGATCCTGTAATTCAGCTAAATCAATAACACCTGCTGGGACAATTTTAACATTTTTTGGGAGCTGTGCTGCTGTAATATGATGACTAATCATGGCATTTTGACAGGCATGAAAAGCAACTGATGTCTTATGATCATTGATAAAAGTTTGAATATTTTCGGTTACGTATTCGGTAATAGCTGATCCATTTACCACGACTACGACTGAAATGTGTTCATGATGATCTTGAGCATACGTTAGGGTATTGCTTACATTTGACAGTACTGTTTGCCATTTTGATGTTTCGTCAATATGAAAAACAATTTTCATTTCTTAACACTAGTTCCTGTTTGATAATTGATGGTGTAGCCTGCTTCAATGTTAAAGATGTAAACATTGAAGTGAACGGCATCACTTCCAATTGATTGTGCCTCCATATGAATCCCACGGGCAACTAGCTCGTTTTTTCGAAAAATGGGAGTCACACGATAACGAACGTAATGATTTTTATTTTCTTTTACGTAATCTGCTACTTGATTTTCATAGGTCGTCATTTCTGGATCGTTTAAAGATCGTGTGCCAGTCATTAAGTTTTTGGCATTATTGTTTTGCCCCGTTAATTGATAGCCGATTAAGTGACAACGGTTGTATAACCAGCCATTACTGGTTCGTTTATTATGCCAGCCAGTGGGATCAACGTCTAAAGCTTCGCGTTCCGTTTTAGGCATTAAGCTTTTATTTAAAAGTGCATTGGCAGCCGAAACGCGGTTGTTGCGATCTAAATTGCCATAAGTTTGCCAAGCACCCTTGTTTGTCGAGAGATCTGCTGTTGAAAAACTAGGGTTGTTTTGATTGACGGTAATGGTTTGTTGCCCTGTGTATTTTTTAGCAGCTAATTCAGTGCTGTCTGTAGTTTGTGCATTAGAAGTTCCATTGCTGGATTGATTTTTAGCAAGACTAATATGAAGACTTCCGGCTTTTTTCTTTAATGAAGCCGATTGAGATGATAAAGAACTGTTCAACTTATTATTTTTGGTTTCTAGAGAGTTCGCCAATTTCTTGGCGCTGGAATTAACCTTGGTCACAACTTTAGTTGACATGACACTATTTAAATGAAAATATTTGTGACGTGCATAGGTTCCAGCCTGGTTCCAGCTCAATAAAAGTGTGATTATCACTAATAAAGCAAACCAAATACGATCTTTTCGTTGATGGAAGGCTACCACGATGGCAAAGAGGCCAATAATTAAAAATATGATTCCAATAAACATAATAATTTTTTCTCCTTGCTATCTTTTTGCTTTTCGATATCCCGCAGCTTGGGCTTCAGCCTCGGTTTGAAAATACACAGCATTTTGTGAATTCATGTGGTAGCCAGCTTGTCCGGGAATATGGTAGATTTTGGAATTTTTATTACCAATAATTTTTTGTTTGGTAGTCGTATCCAAATCATTCTTTGTAGATGTTTGCTTGGCACTGGTTGAACTTGAAGTTCGTGCAGCACTTTCACTTTCAGAAGCAGCTTTTTCCCGGCGTACAGAATCACTTGATTGAAGGCTTTCAGAACGACTTTCGGAGTCTTGACGCAAAGAAGCAGCTTTTGAAGAAGTTTTCTTGGCTGCTGTCACTTTGCTCGATAATTCTTCAACAGACTCGGATTGTGAAGAAACTTTTGATGAGATTTTGGCAAGCTCATAGGCGCGAAGCTTCGCCGAATTTAATTCTGCTTTTCCCACTGTTTTTGTTTTATAAATTTTTTTGACAGGGGGTGCCGTGTTTGCTGGTTTAGGATCGGTACTTTGAAAACCAAAAATAGCGACACAAAAAAGTAATAATGTACCAAGAACATAATTTTTATATGTATTAGTTGGCACATGAAAAAGAAATTTGTGCGTAATCTTATTGTAGAGGGATATAATCTCCAAAATTATAAACCCCAAGACGCTGCCCAAAATTAAGAGCGCAAAAAAAGTATTCATGATAACTCACTTCCCTACAACTATCATACCTGGCTATAGGACGCAAAACAATAGCTTTTAATTGAGTACTTAGAGGGCTTATTATTTGTATTAACGTGCAGTTACTGTTAAGGTTATGTTAATGTGTTTTATCAGTTTAGTTATTAAGGGTTCGAATTTTTAAAGAGGACGGCTCCTTTCGTAATTGGCTCGTGGGATACAAAATTAAAAAAGCGCACTGCGCTAGGAGGATTCATTCACATGGAAAAAGGTAAAGTTAAATGGTTTAACCCTGATAAGGGATTCGGTTTTATTAATCGCGAAAATGGTGACGATGTATTCGTTCATTTTTCAGCAATCCAAGGCGACGGCTTCAAGACATTGGAAGAAAACCAAGAAGTTACTTTTGATGTAGAAGACAGCGACCGTGGACCACAAGCTGTTAATGTTCAAAAACAGTAAACTTTATCGCATAGTTGTGATTGCTTAGGCAAACCATAAAGCGAGGTTTTATTTATTAAATATTCTGAAAAAGAATGTAAGTCTGAAAAACATACACTGCTTGAAGATTTAGAGGCTGAGTTCGGCGCAAATGTCGATGTCTACTAAATTGTAGTGTTAAAAGAGGTCGATCGTAATTATTATAATTATGATCGATTTTTTTGTATAAAAAAAGAGTGAAGAAATGTCTTTTTCGCTCTCAATTTTTTTCTGTTGGTGGATTTGATGCTTATTTTTGTTTTAAGGCCTTATCAATCTGTGCTAACCATCGAGAAGGGCTCACTGACTGATTTGGCGCTTCATTTAAAATAAGTTCATCCATGCTAATTTCATAAAGTTTGTGTAAATGACGTAAAACAGCTAAGTTTGGTTCAGAGTCCCCGTGTTCCCACTGAGTAACTTGATCCAAACTAACGTTCAGTTCTTTGGCTAGGGCGCTTCTTGTGTAGCCGGCTCGTTTTCGTTGTTTAATTAGCTGGTCGGCAAAAGTCATAGTGAGTCCTCCTTTTGTCATAGAATGATTACATCTTATAAGTGTTTAGAAATATTGTATTTAGTGCCAGATTTATCCTTGTTGTTAGGATCAACTGCGTCTTTTGCATAAAAAATTAAATATTCTTCATCGTTTTTAGGATCGGTAGCAATGACGAGTTCATGGGGAGTTTCGTCCTTATGTTTGTACAGCTGACCACTACGCACAGCCTCATTATAATCATGAAAGTTTCCTAGCGAATCGCCGGGATTAAATAATACAATTTCACTTGCCATAAATAACAGCTCCTTTAGATATTAATCATTGTGCTATTTGGAAAGCTGAATGCAATAGGCACAAGTTTATAGTTAGAAGTATTTATTAGAATGATACTTAACTGTACTTCAACTAAAATATAAACTAAAACGTTATAGAAAGCAAAAGATTTGGTTAATTGAAATTCGCTCAGTAACTGAATTTACAGTAAACTTAAAATTTTGCGTTTATAGTTCAAAAATGCGGTACTGAGCTCAAAATCAGGTTGTTTTTTAAGATCAGCATCAATTGAAATTTCCTGTGTAATCGTTGCTGGTGTACCGGTTAAAAGGTAAATTCGATCGGATAATAAGATGGCTTCTTCCACATCATGCGTGATTAATAATGTTGATAGATTAATTTTTTTCATTAAATTTAAATACCAACTATGAACCTGATGTTTAGTGATTTCATCTAACGCACTAAAGGGTTCATCTAACAATGCAACTTCTTTATTAAACATATAAGTACGCAGTAAAGCGGCTCGTTGACGCATACCACCAGACAGGGCTTGTGGATAAAGTTTTTCAGTATGTTGTAAGCCAAAAAGTTTAAAAAGTGGTGCGGCTTTTGCTTCAGCTTCTTTTTTGGAGATGTCTTGCATCAAAGCTGGCAAAATAACGTTTCCCATAATGGTTCGGTAGGGTAGCAGCAAATCTTTTTGAAGCATATAACTAATTTGACCAGTTGTATTGGTAATGGGTTGATCTTTAAGGATGACTTGACCACTTTCAGGTGAGAGCAAGCCGGCAATAATGTTAAAAAGAGTCGTTTTCCCGATACCACTGATTCCAAGAATGCTGACTAATTCACCTTGATCTAAGTGAATATTGATATCACTGAGTACTTGATGGTCAGGATACGATTTAGAAATATGATTTGTTTGTAATAACGACATGGTTAAAACCTCATTTAGGGAGATATTGATTAGTGAAACCTTGATTTTTTTTGAGTTTTACGGAAACCAGTTTGTGTTGATCCAGCCACTGGTAGAATCGATTCCAACGTGAGCTAGAAATCTTACCCCATTGGCTACTACCTAATGAATATTGGTTAGAAAGATAGGTTTGACTAGCATAAATTAATTTACGATTACTTTTGAGCTCAGGAACCTGATCCATTAGAATGTTAGCAGACTGACGGGGATGTTTTGTTGCATAGTTATAACCCTGTGCAGTTGCCTTCATAAAATCTTTTGCTAATTTTGGATGAGCCTTTAAAAACTGGTTATTCCCAATTAGTGTTGGGGTGTAGTAATCAAAAACCTTATTTAAAGCGCGAAACGAGAAGTAATTAATGGGAAAGTTTTTAACTTTAGCATTCTCCCCAGCCCAACCGTAAAATACCCAGATTGAATCGGCTTGCTTCGCTTTTAATGCGGCAACTTCATCAGTAATATTATTAGGTATCTTTTTAATCTTGCTATACTGACCACCGTCATCTTTAACGACTTGCTTAATAGTTGCTTGTTCAATTGGTAAGTCCCAAGTGGCGTAACGTTTGCCCATCATTTTTTTAGGTGAAGTGATGTTATCTGCTTTACGTGACATAATTCCTGAAGTGTTATGTTGAATGATGGCTCCAATGGTTGTAATGGGAAGCGGATCTGTCCGTGCAATGGCACCCGCAAAAGTGTCTTGAGCAGAAACTCCGATTTGTGCTTTACCACTGGCTACAAGTTGTTCAGCACCATCTTTAGGTGGTTGCACAAACTTCACGTTGAGATGGTATTTTTTGTAATAACCTTTTTGTTTGGCAACGTACATACCGGTATGATTGGTATTCGGTGTCCAATCAAGGACAACCGTGATTGTGTGTGTGCTGGTTTTTGTAGAACGCGCTTGACAACCACCTAAAATTAGCATTAATAACATACTTACACTTAAGTAGAGCCAAAAATTCTTGGAATGTTTCATTTTTTAACAGCCTCCCAGGGCATGACCTTATGTTGAATAAGAGTTACCAACCAGATTAATAGCAGACTCATTGCCGAGATTAAGAAAATTACGGCAAACATTTTATCATAGGCATAGGCCTTCATCACACGGGTCATGTAGACACCTAGGCCACTGAAACCACCGACCCATTCAGAAATTACGGCACTTACAATAGCGTAAGAAACAGAAATTTTTAAACTGGAAAAAAAGTGGTTCAAAGAATTAGGGAATTTTACATAGTAATATAGTTTCCATTTGGTTGCGCCCATAGTTTTCATCAAATGCAGTAAATCACGATCAGTTGCACGAAAACCGGTAAGCATTTCGACTGCTACTGGAAAAAAAGTGGTGATCGTGATCAAAACAATTTTAGGTAGCATGCCATAGCCAAACCATAAGATTAAAAGCGGCGCAATAGCCACAGCGGGAACCGTTTGACTGATTACCAAGAGCGGATAGATTGCTTTATAAAGTGGCTCAAACAAGTCCATGATTACGGCAATCAAAACGCCCCCAATAACTCCTAGTAATAACCCCCAGAATGCTTCCAGTAAGGTAACCCCTGCATTTGACATCAATAAAGGAAAGTCAGCTATAAATGCTTTAACAACATTAATAGGAGAGGGTAGCATAAAAGTAGGAACAATCTGAAAATAACTGACTAATTGCCAAATGATAAGCAAAATAATAATAACCAGAACTGGTAAAAAATTAATGTTGATACTTGTCCTTTTTTTCATGAATACCTAGAACCTTACCTTCTGATTTGTAGTCAATTTTGACATAAGTCATTACTTGCGGAGCTCCAGCTTCAGCCGCAATTTTGGTGATATTTTTAACAATTTCCATAAGTTGATCATAATCACCTTCAAGGGTGGTTTCAAACGCACCCACCTCATATGAAACGCCAGTAGATTGAATGTACTCAATGGCTTTATCGACAACAGCAACAACTTTGTGATCGTCTTCTAACATAGGTAAAACTTGAATAGCAACACTTGTATTCATTATATTTTCCTTTCTTGAAACAAAATAAAAAAGCTAACGACAATACGCCAGCTTTTGATTGCATGTTTAAATGGTAATCAAAATAGGTAGTATAAAGGCCTTCTTTGATTATCACTATAAGTAAACTTCCTGCGCTGGCATTATCCATATCAGGTTCGAGGGTCAAAAACCACTAGTTTTTATCTCAGCCGGATTAGATCCAGCACCCCTGTATTTGTATACGAATTCAGTATATCGGTAAACATAAATTTCGGCAACTAATTTAGATCTTATGTATGTTTTTAACTACTTTTTTGTTCCGTTCCGGCGTTGAAACGGGGCCGTGTGGGTCGCTTACGAGCTAACTTCTTGCTCTTCAGGCCAGAAGTGGATCTCTCCAGTCTTCCCATGTCTCTAAGCGATAAATCGCTAAGTGACATCGACACACTCTTTCACCAACACCTCCACTCCACCTGTTATTCAAATCTTACGAAACAAACTTCACCAAAATATCCAGGCATTACGGGTTGTTGCATTAAAATAAACTCACACCATCCTTTAAAACTATTATCTAAATGTTGAAAGCACAAAAACACATCTCATTGTCTGATACAAAAGCGTTTGTAGTGACAAAATTAGATTTAAATACCGTCTTCCAGCAAATTTGGGCTGGAACGTAGTGCGAGTTCTTGTGGCAAAAACCAACCGCAAGAACTCGCACCCCCTTCCAGACCGGGTGAATCGCAGGACGGCAGTTAAACTATTTCTTGTATACTAAGTCGGTTAACAGCAGTTACTGAAGTGATTTTAATACTTTCAACCTTTAAAACCATCATGAAAAGACTTTTTTCATTTTTCTAGTAAAGCTTTACACTAACAAATTTATTTTGATTTTTTTGGTCTATACCCTTGCAATTCAAATGAGGAGATTATATAATTGGGCTATACCAATATGAATTGGATTTTGCGAACACAAAATAGACACTATATACAAAAAGGAGCCAGTTCGACTAGCCGGGGTGCGGCGTAGTTCGAATGGACATCCGGTTGGAGATTGGATTTTGCGAACGCAAAATAGACACTATATACAAAAAGGAGACTATTATGAAAATTATTACTGTTAAAAATGAAGTTGAAGGTGGACAAGAAGGATACAAGATCTTTGCCGACGCTAAGAAGAACGGTGCACATACTTTTGGTTTAGCTACTGGAAGTACACCAATCACAACCTACAATGACATCATTGCTAGTGACCTTGATTTCAGCGACTCTATTTCAATCAACTTAGATGAATACATTGGTTTAGCTGCTGACAACGACCAAAGTTACAATTACTTTATGCATGAACATTTATTCAATAAGAAACCATTTAAGAAGTCATACTTACCAAATGGTTTAGCTAAAGATGTTGATGCAGAAGCTAAACGTTATGATCAAGTTATTGAAGATAACCCAATTGATTTACAAATCTTGGGTCTTGGCCGTAACGGTCATATTGGTTTTAATGAACCTGGAACTTCTCGTGAAATCGGCACTCATCGCGTATCTTTGACGCAATCAACTATTGATGCCAACGCACGTTTCTTCGCACATGAAAAAGATGTGCCAAAGGAAGCTTTATCAATGGGATTAGCTTCAATTATGAAGTCTAAGCACATTTTGTTGGAAGCTTACGGTGAAGAAAAAGCTGATGCTGTTAAAGGAATGATCGAAGGACCTGACACACCAGATTTACCAGCAAGCATTCTTCAAAACCATGACAATGTAACTGTTATTCTTGATGAAGCAGCTGCAAGCAAATTAACAAATAAATAATCAAAGTTATTTAAATTTAGAGAGATTTATCCTATACAAGTTAACCCTATATAGAATAAATCTCTTTTTTTAAATGTTTAGATGTATTGAGTTTTAATATTCAAAACAATAAGGTATAATTTATGTTAATGAACATTGAGAATTTGTGCCGAACGCGTTAAAGTGAAAGTGTTGTAAAAAAGAATTGAAGGCATAGAAAATAAGAGTGGGGCTTTAACTATGGAAAAAACAATTGCGATTAATGCAGGTAGTTCATCATTTAAATTCAAGCTATTTGAAATGCCGAGTGAAAAGGTATTAGCAAGCGGACAGGTAGATCGAATTGGAATTGACGGCTCTACATTTACGATCATTTATGGTGATCAACAAAATATCCGTATTGAAAAGCCAGTCAAAAATCACGAAGTGGCCATGAATATTGTTCTGAATGCACTAATTGATTTAAAAATTATCAGAAGTTATGACGAGATCACTGGAGTTGGACACCGCGTTGTCGCTGGTGGCGAAATTTTTAAAGGCTCAGTACTTATTACTGAAAAAGTGATTAAGCAGATTGAGAGCTTATCGGAATATGCACCATTACACAATCCAGCTAATGTGCTTGGAATCCGTGCGATGCAAAAAGTTCTTCCCAACGTAACAAGTGTTGCCGTTTTTGATACGTCGTTTCACGAAACATTACCACCTAAAAATTATTTATATAGCATTCCTTATGAATATTACGAAAAATATGGTGCCCGTAAATATGGTGCACATGGAACAAGTCATCAATTCGTAGCTTTGGATGCGGCTAAGTTACTTGGCAAACCTTTAAGTTCCTTAAAAATGATTACGTTACATTTAGGGGCAGGTTCTTCGATTGATGCCATTTTAAATGGTCAATCTTATGATACTTCCATGGGATTCACGCCAGTTTCAGGAATTACCATGGCAACTCGCTCAGGAGATATTGATGTTTCCTTAGTTAATTATCTAATGGAGAAACTAAAGATTACAGATTTTTCCGAAATGATCAAAATTTTAAATACTAAATCAGGATTACTAGGTATTTCAGGAATCTCTTCTGATATGCGTGACGTTTTAGAAGCGCGTCACAAGAGTCGTCGAGCTGAATTGGCGGTTGAGATTTTTGTGAACAATATTGTGAAATATATTGGTGCTTATATTGCTGAAATGCATGGAATTGATGCGTTGGTGTTTACCGCTGGCATTGGTGAAAATGGTATGCTAGTTCGTAAAATGATTGTTGATGAATTAGATTATTTTGGCCTTAAAATTGATGATGAAAGAAATCAAGTTCAGGGTGAATTACGTGATATTAGTGCATCAGATTCTAAGGCAAAGGTGTTAGTTGTCCCAACGAATGAAGAGTTAGCAATTGCACGTGAAGTTGAACGTTTTAAACAAGAAAACAAAGACTAAACATAGCGATAAAGGCTATAAAAATTTGCGAGGAGGATTTAACGATGGATTTATTTGAAGGATTAAAAGCTAAGATTAAAGGACAAGATCGAACGGTTGTATTTCCAGAAGGTGAGGATGTTCGTATTTATTCAGCTGCATCACGCTTGGCACAACAAGGTTTGGTAAAGCCAATCTTGCTTGGAAAAGTAACTGCTATTCAAGAGAAAGCAGCTAAAGAAGATATTGACCTAGCAGGGATTAAAATTATTGATCCGGATACTTATCCAGAAACTGATAAGCAGGCGATGGTAGATGCCTTAGTTGAACGTCGTAAAGGTAAGAACACGGTTGAAGAAGTTCAAAAGATGTTAATGGACGTAAATTACTTTGGAACAATGCTTGTTTATTTGCATAAGGCGGATGCAATGGTTTCAGGTGCAATTCATCCAACTGGTGATACGGTTCGTCCCGCCCTTCAAATTATTAAAACGAAGCCAGGTGTCAAACGAATTAGTGGTGCATTTGTGATGCAGAGAAATCATGAACGATATATTTTTGCGGATACAGCAATTAATATCGACCCAGATGCCGCCACTTTGGCTGAAATTGCGGTGGAAAGTGCACATACGGCGGAGATTTTTGATATAGAGCCTAAGGTTGCAATGTTGAGTTTTTCAACGAAGGGGTCGGCTAAGGGTGATATGGTTGCGAAGGTGCAGGAGGCTACTAAGTTGGCGCAAGAGAAGGCACCAGAGGTAGAAATCGATGGTGAGTTACAGTTTGATGCGGCGTTTGTGCCAGATGTGGGTGCAAGTAAGGCACCGGGATCAAAGGTAGCGGGCCATGCGACGGTGTTTGTGTTCCCAGAGTTGCAGTCTGGAAATATTGGTTATAAGATTGCGCAGAGATTGGGTCATTTTGAGGCAATAGGACCAATTTTGCAGGGATTGAATGCGCCGGTGTCGGATCTGTCACGAGGAGCGAGTGAAGAAGACGTGTATAAAGTGGCGATAATGACGGCGGCACAGGTAAGATAGAGTGGGCGAAATAAAGCGGTAAATAACTAGCACTAAGCGCGACGGAGTGGGATCGTAATCCCACGGTAGGCGTGCTTAGTGCTAGTTATTTGCTTTATTGAGCCGTCCTAAGGCTTAGCGAAAAAAAACATCAAAGAGCCAGGCGTATGCGGGATCGCAATCCCGCGGAAGGCTGGCTTATATTTTCTGGGCTGGTTTGAGGAGTTGTCCTAAGAAAGTGAACGGATCAAATCGGTTAGCCCAGAAAATGTAAGACGGGTGTATGCGGGATCGTAATCCCGTAGGAGTCTGACTTAAATTTTTGAGCTGGTTTGAGAAATTGTCCTAAGAAAGTGAACCGAACAACTGAAAAAAGAATGTTCAAAAGTTATTTACCTTTTGAAGCATTCTTTTTTTGACAGTCAGGACATAGACCGTATATTTCAAATCGATTTCCAGTAATTTGATAACCAGTTTGTTGAGCAGCTTCGTTTTCCATTTTTTTTGCGTCTTTTTGAAAATCTGGATAAAAAACATCTGCAATTTTGCCACAATTAGTACAAATCACATGATAGTGAGGTTTACTGTAGTAATCATAATGCACGCCATCTTCACCATTTGCTAATTCAATAACAATCCCCAAATCAACAAATAATTTTAAGGTATTGTAGATTGTAGCTAAACTCATATTAGGCGTTGTTTGTTCTAAGGCCTCATGAATGGTTTCAACAGTAGGATGATTATGATGTGTGACTAAGTAGGTTAAGATTGTCCGACGTTGAGGTGTCATTCGAATGCGTCTGCTTTGTAAAGCTGTGAGTGCCTCATCCACGTCTGTATTTGCCAAATCTAAGCCTTCTTTCTTTTCACTGATGACAATTAGTAAGTACAATTTATTTAATCACTTTTTTAAGATTCATTCAACTCTAGTTAGGTTTGTTTTAAATGCAATTTCCAGACGTAGTTTACACCTGTCTAAATATGAAATACAATTAATACGATTTAAAATGATTCTAACTTTGGCATAAGTTAGTGAGGAGTGGTTTGATGAAAGATCAAAATAAAATTTTTAAGGGAAATAAAAAATTACATAATTGGTTTGTCGCAATTCTGTTAGCGGGAACCTTTACCATGTCAATTAGTCAATCGTCTTTATCTACAGCATATCCAACATTGATGCGTTATTTTGGGGTCACGGCACCCACAATCCAGTGGTTAACAACGGGTTTTATGCTAGTGATGTGTATTATGATGCCAATCAGTCCGTGGTTGTTGAGCAACGTGCCATTTAAACGGCTCTTTCAGGCAGTTTTGGTTATGTTTGATGTTGGTACAATTGTGATTTTGTTTGCACCTAATTTTCCCCTAATGATGTTTGGACGTGTGTTAGAGGCTATGGGTGTAGGCATTCTATTTCCAGCCTATCAAAGTGTGATGTTGACCATTACACCTGAAGAATTACGTGGTGTAACGATGGGGATTGTTGGACTCGTAATGGGATCCGCATTAGCCGTTGGTCCAATCATTTCTGGAGTGGTGTTAAAATTCACTTCATGGCAGGGACTCTTTGTGATTTTTGCGATTATTATCACAGTTGTTTTTCTGCTATCATTTAAATTTATTGCAAACGTCATGGATTTAGAACCGAATCATTTAGACTTTATTTCAGTAATTAGTTCTTTGGGATTAATTGGCCTTTTATTTGTCATTAATCAACTAGGAAAAGCTAATGTCAATTGGTCAGAGCAATTTGGATTACTAGCCGTTAGTTTGATTATGTTAGCGTACTTTGTGTATCGACAGTTTCATATCAAAACACCCATGTTGGAGTTACGGGTACTTAAAACTTTTAACTATGATTTGGCAGTTTTGCTA
Source organism: Pediococcus ethanolidurans (assembly GCF_964062635.1). Lineage (NCBI taxonomy): Bacteria > Bacillati > Bacillota > Bacilli > Lactobacillales > Lactobacillaceae > Pediococcus > Pediococcus ethanolidurans. The sequence continues at coordinate 187,590 of NZ_OZ061250.1, read as the reverse complement.
ACCGGCTTTTCTTATATCGCTTTAATCGTAACAACAATTATCTTTCCGCTTTATTATCAAGAAGTGCTCCATCTATCGCCCTTTGCGTCAGGGATGGCACTCGTTCCGGGAGCCGTATTCTTGAGTTTATTAAATCCAGTTACTGGTAAGCTTGCCGATCAGTTTGGATTCAAAAGGGTACTTTTGATGGGGATGAGTATGATTACCTTGGGTTGGGGAATTCTGTTTATTTTCTCAAGTTCCATAGGCTTGATTGCTATGATTATTTTAGCCATGTTGATCGAAGGTGGAAATGCCTTTGTTATGATGCCAGCAATGACCTTAGGGGCTAATTCGTTACCAGATAGTTTGATTTCACACGGAACCGCAGTTATTACAACGGTTCGTCAAATTCTCGGTTCACTAGGGGTTGCCGTCGCAACGATTATTTTGGCGGCGGTTACTCAAAGTCATTTATCTGCAGGCGACCACGCAGTAATTGCCAATCAGATGGGGTACCGAGCTGTGTTTTTCACTTTCTTTCTTGTGGCAATTGTTGGTTTGATGCTTTCAATTTTGATTAAAAATTCGGAAAAGAAGAGCTAAAACTAATTCAAATTTCTATTCATTTTAATTTTGGCGCAGATTTTATAATCAAGTTAGCCACCTTGTAAAAATGGTCAAATAAAAAGACACCAAGACGAAAAAATCAGGTATCATTGAAGTTCCTACACTAAACAATGAAAGAGGTTTTCGTCTTGGCGCAAGAACAGCTTACCATATCTCACTCAAAGGGTCATCATTTAACACCAATTGAACGTGGAAAAATTGCGGGATTGCTTGCTGCAGGCAAATCTGCTCGTCAAATTGCGACGGAACTTGGTGTTTGCCATCAAACTATCAATAACGAACTCAAATGTGGCTGTGTTCAACAGGTAAAGAAGATTAATGGTAAAGAACAGTACTTCAATATCTATGCTCCTGATACAGCTCAAATTCGTTATGAAATGAATCGTCAGCACTGTCATCGACCATTAAAATTCAAACACATTACTAATTTTTTGGCCTACTTTGATGATCATTTCCATCAAGATCATTGGTCACCTGATGCAGCAGTTGGCTTCGCCCACAAACATCATTTATTTAAGCGTACAGAGATGGTCTGCACTAAAACCCTCTATAACTATATTGATGCGCAATTATCAGAAGTCCGCAATCTTGATTTGCTTGAGAAAACCAAACGGCGTACGAAACATCACTGGTCGCATAAACATCGACGTTTGATTGGTAAAAGTATTGAAGAACGACCTAAGCGTGTCGACAAGCGCAAAGAATTTGGCCACTTTGAAATTGATACCGTGGTTGGTAAACGTAGTGGCCATGAAAGTGTCCTATTGACCTTCACTGAACGTAAAACTCGTTTTGACTTTATTCGTTTGATTGAAGGCAAAGATGCTGACTCCGTAGCCTATGCCATTAAAGGGATTTGTGCTGAATTTGGTGATCTGATCAAATCCATTACCGCTGACAATGGAACGGAGTTCACAACCTTGGAAGAAGCTTTAACTGGCATTGCTGATATCTATTATGCCCATCCGTATAGTTCTTCTGAACGAGGAACCAATGAAACTCATAACCGCATGATTAGACGTTATTTACCTAAAGGATATTCATTAGATACAATTAGTCCTAAGACTGTTGCCCTGGTTGAAGCACGTCTCAACCAACTACCACGACGTATCTTAAAGTACCAAACACCTGAAAAAGCTTTTCAAATTGAAGCAGCGCGCGCTCGCAAAACTCGCATTGCTTAATCATTTATTCCAATCTTTAATAGATATTCTGACATGCCCCGCAACTTCGCCTGCGGGGTGGCTAACTTGTTCTTGCAATTTGCGATTTTAATTTTGGGGACATAATACATTTTTATTCTCTTTTTTTGTGTTTCAATAAATGAAAAGGCGTGAAAATAGTAATTTGACGTTTTTAATCATGCAAAAGTTATTGTATACTATTGAAGTTAAATAAAAATGGGGTATATAACATGACTTGGAAGAGGTTTGCTCATAAGTGTAAGACATACTGGAAAGGTTTCATGTTGCGATTTAATCGTGCAGATGTTGCAAATAATGCAATTGTCCTTGCCTTTTATACATTGCTTGCCATGTTTCCTGCAATTATTTTTGTGGGAAATTTACTACCACTGTTTCACATTGATGTGACAACGGTGTTGGAATATATCGAAACCGTGGTACCCAGCACAATTTATCAAATTAGTCAGCCAATTGTAAAAGATTTTTTGGAAAAAGGTAATGGCGAGTTGTTATCATTCGGAGCTATTTTAATGTTGTGGTCTGCAAGTCAGGCGGTAGCGGCCTTTCAACGTTCAATTAATCGAGCTTACGGCGTTGCTAAATTTCAAAATCCCATTATTAATCGTGTGGTTTCTTTCATATTCACCATCTTTTTTGCGCTTCTAATTAGTTTAATGATGTTTTTCTTTAGTTTTGGACAAACAATTATCGCTTATTTAACACCAATTTTGAAATTACCACATAGTCTCTTTCATATTGTGGGAAACGTTAAATTTCCCACTGCGATAATTGTCATCTTTTTAAGTTTAATGATTTTGTATTATGTAGTTCCAAACACGCACATTAAGCTCAGATACGTCGTTTGGGGATCATCTGCTGCAACTATTGGACTGATGGCGGTCTCACAGTTTTTCACGATTTATCTACGTTATTTTGCGCACTCCGTTAATAGTTATAAAACGTTAGGTACGTTTATCGCTTTAATGTTTTGGCTAGACTTTTCAGCTTTGGCCATTATGATTGGTGGAGTGATTAATGCGACCAGTCAGGAACTGAGGCTGGGAAGCCTTGAAGATACTACTCAAAATTGGAGTAAACGGTTTAAAAAGTATTTGAAGTAACTAAAAAATTATCTAATTGATTTTTATCGATTGGATAATTTTTTTGATAACGTTTGATATAATTGAAATGTGAGTATTTTGGAGGAGGGTGTTATTAGTGAAAACTAAAAACAATGATAAACTTTTTGAGGGATCTGTTGAGATTTACATGTCCACCTTAAAGTTCTTGGAGTATGTGTTATCGGAACCAACTAAGGAGTATGAAATTTCATTTGAACAGTTTTTAGTTTTGCGAAATATCTGCAATAATGAAAAAGTGACTCAGATGGGAATTGCAGCACAACGAAATGTTACGCGAAGTGCAATCTCGCGACAAATCAAGTCACTGTTGCGATTGGGCTACATCTCACAAACACCGGATCAAAAGGACAAGCGGAAATTGTATCTTCACCTAACAAAACGGGGAGCAGAAGTTGAACAGTTGATTGATCGAAAGGTTCATTTGGTGTTTGAAGGCTGGGTTGCTAAGTTTGGGCAGAAGAAAGTTGAAAGTTTACTGAAACTTTTGAAAGAGTTTGGTAATCAGGTTATTAATCCTAATTAAATGGGTAAAACAAAAAGACTGTTAGTAAAGACAAAGGATAAGCAGAAGATGTTCCCGTGTAGATTGTCTTTACTAGCAGTTTTTTGTGATTTCAGAAGTTGATTTTTTTGATTGTGTGATTAAAGCAGTTTTAGTTTACCTTATATTTTTATACTAAAGGCTGAAAGTGTAAAAATGCATCTTATTGCCTGATATAAAAGCGTTTATGACAACAAAATTAGATTAAAATGTCGTCTTCCAGCAAATTTGGGCTGGAACGTAGTGCGAGTTCTTGCGGCGGTTTTGGCCACAAGAATGGACAACGTATGGAACATTAAAGATTATTAGTGATTTTTTGCTAATAATCAACCTTTGCGTGGAATAGTAGCTACGGTAACTAAACGATTCCAAACTCGAATCATTCAGTTACCTAGGCTAGAGTTTTCTATCTTTATAGCCGAAACGTGCTCTGAGCAGCAGCTTCCTCCGCTTAGCTACGAAACTCCAACGATTCTAAACCCGAATCATTGGAGTTCCTAGGCTATGCTCGGAAGCTAAACGCTGCTCAGAGCACTCTTTTAATTAAATTCATTCACCCCATGCAAAATCACATAATCCACCTTGCGAATCGCATCCAATGAGCGACCTCCCGCATATGAAATTGAGGACTGCAAATCCTGATGAATTTCTTCCAACGTATTCTTAATATGACCTCGATAGGGCACCAACATTTGACGTCCCTCGACATTCTTATGCTGACCCTTTTGCGTTTCCGAAGCCGATCCGTAATATTGCTTATAATTTTTACCGTCAATCGTAATCAGATTACCAGGTGATTCCTGATGACCAGCCATCAATGAACCAATCATAACCATAGAAGCCCCAAAACGTACTGATTTTGCAATATCACCGTTTGTTCGAATTCCACCATCCGCAATAATTGGCTTACTTGCTGCCTTTGCACACCAACGAATTGCCGCCAACTGCCAGCCACCCGTTCCAAAGCCAGTCTTCAATTTTGTGATACAAGCCTTTCCCGGTCCAATACCTACCTTAGTAGCGTCTGCCCCAGCATTTTCCAATTCACGCACTGCTTCAGGTGTACCCACATTACCGGCAATCACAAAAGCATCAGGAAGCACTTTTTTAATGTGTTGAATCATTCGGATAACACTATTGGCATGGCCATGCGCAATGTCAATTGTAATAAATTCTGGAGTGATTTTCTGATCGGCCAGTTGTGAAATGAACTCAAATTCTTCTGGTTTAACTCCCACACTGATTGAAGCAATTAGCTTTTTAGTGTGCATCATTTTGATGAAATCTAAACGCGTTTCTGGTTCAAATCTGTGCATAACATAAAAGTACCCATTTTTGGCTAACCAAACAGATAAATCTTCGTTAATAACGGTAGCCATATTGGCAGGAACGACCGGAATCTTGAAAGTATACTTTCCTAACTTTGTGGTGGTATCAGCCTCAGATCGACTATCAATAATACATTTGTTAGGGATAAGTTGAACGTCTTCGTAATCAAAAACTCTCATGTTTATCACTCCTATTCAAGTTCGAAAAATTATTTAGTATTCCAAATATCAGTTAAAACGTTAGTTTGTTCGCGATCTGGACCCACTGAGAAAGTTGAAAGTGGAATACCTACTAGTTCAGAAACACGATCAAGATAATGACGAGCGTTTTCTGGTAGTTCGGCTAGTGTTTTGCAATTAGTAATGTCTTCTGTCCAGCCAGGAAGTTCCTCATAAACAGGTTGGCACTTTTCAATTTGTTTCTCAGAAGCAGGATAGTGATAGATCGTTTTTCCATCTAATTTATAGGCGGTACAAATTTTAACAGTTGCTAGGCCAGTTAAAACATCTAAACAATTGAGACAAAGACTTGTTAATCCACTAACACGAGTGGCGTGGCGTAAAACGACGGTATCTAACCAACCAATTCGACGGGGACGACCAGTAACTGTGCCATATTCATGGCCAGCTTCACGAATAAAATCGCCTGTTTCGTTTAATTGTTCTGTTGGGAAAGGACCATCACCTACACGAGAGGTATAAGCTTTGCATGCGCCGACAACTTGGTTAATACGCCAAGGTCCAACCCCAGATCCTACCGCAGCACCACCGGCAGTTGGATTGGAAGAGGTGACATAAGGATAAGTACCATGATCGTAGTCCAACATAACACCCTGAGAGCCTTCAAACAAAACATGTTCATTTTTATCAAGTGCTTCATTAATCAAGACAGAGGTGTCAGTCACGCGGTCCTTAATTTCTTGCCCATATTGATAGAAAGATTCAAAAATATCTTCAAATTTTAAAGGTTCAGTTTCATATAGTTTGGTGAACAGTAAATTCTTATTTTTAAGATTGGTTCTAAGTTTCTCTTCAAAGGTATCGCGTTCTAGAAGATCGCAAATGCGAATTCCAATTCGTTCGGCCTTGTCCATGTATGCTGGACCAATACCTTTATGGGTAGTGCCAATTTTGCCAGCCGCCTTAGATTGTTCTTGTAATTCATCTAAACGGATGTGATAGGGCAAAATTACTTGTGCACGGTCAGAAATACGTAAGTTATCAGTTGGAATCCCATTGCTTTCCAAATAATGTAATTCGTTGTGTAGAGATTCAGGATTAACCACAACCCCATTACCAATCACACTCAAACCATTACGGTTAAAGATTCCTGATGGAATAAGTTGTAATGCGAATTTTTTACCATTAAATACGATGGAATGTCCGGCATTGTCGCCACCAGAGAACCGGACAGTTAAAGCTGCCTTAGTTCCCAAGAAATCTGTGATTTTACCTTTACCTTCATCGCCCCATTGGCTACCTACAACTACGATTGATGACATTTAATGACCCCCGAATAATATGATTTAAACAACCAAATAAGTGTAACAAGGTTTTAAACTAAATGCAAGCAAAAACCGAATTATAAAAAATAAATAGTTTATAAAGTACGGATTAAAACGGTATAAAAACAATTTAAAACCGTTAAATAGGTATATTTGTGTGGAATAACCGATATATGTATGCTATAGTATTACACGGATATTTGAAACACTTAAATTAAACTTGAAATTGTGAGGGACACGAATGTTAGATAGATATACTCGTAAAGAAATGGCTAATGTCTGGAGTTTGCACAATCAGTACGCATCCTGGTTAAAGGTTGAAGTTGCAGCAGTTAAAGCATGGGGAAAACTAGGTAAAATTCCTGCAACGGATGTGACTAAAATTGAAAAAAATGCACAATTCAATGAAAATCGAATTGCTGAAATAGAAGCAGTGACTCACCATGATGTGATTGCTTTTACACGTGATGTATCAGAATCATTAGGTGAAGAAAAAAAGTGGGTGCACTATGGGCTGACAAGTACTGATGTGGTCGATACAGCTCAAGGTTATCGTTTAAAAGAAGCAAATGTGATTATTCGCAAAGATCTTGAAGTATTTAAGGAAACTTTAGCCGCACAAGCCAAAAAATATGAGTATACCGTAATGATGGGTCGAACTCATGGTGTTCATGCAGAACCGATGACATTTGGCTTGAAGTTAGCCCGTTGGTATTCCGAAATTAAACGTGATATTGAACGCTTTGAACATGCTGCTAAGGGTGTGGAAGCTGGAAAAATTAGTGGTGCGGTTGGTACCTTTGCCAATGTCCCGCCAGAAGTTGAAGGTTTTGTTTGCACAGAGCTGGGATTGAATGCTCAAGAAATTTCCACTCAAATTTTACCTCGTGATTTGCATGCAGAATATATTGCCACACTTGCTTTAATTGCGACAAGTATTGAAGAGTTTGCAACTGAAATTCGCGGGTTACAAAAATCAGAAGTACGTGAAGTTGAAGAACATTTTGCTCCTGGACAGAAGGGTTCTTCTGCAATGCCGCATAAACGTAATCCAATCGGTTCTGAGAACGTTTCCGGTCTGGCGAGAGTATCCAGAGGCCACGTACAAACGGCCTACGAGGACGTTAATTTATGGCATGAGCGTGACATTTCACATTCATCGGCAGAACGAATTATTCTACCTGATACCACAATTCTGGTGGATTATATTTTACACCGAATGACAAATATCATTGGTAATCTTACGGTTTTTCCGGAACATATGAAAGCTAATATGCATCGTAGTTTTGGCCTGATTTACAGTCAACGTGTTTTATTAAAACTAATTGATGCTGGTTTATCTCGTGAGGAGGCTTACGATCAAATTCAACCGCTAACTGCTAAAGCTTGGGATGAAGAGATTCAATTTAAGCCATTAGTGGAAGCTGATCCAGTAATTAAGAGTCATCTTTCTCCAAAAGAAATAGATGATGCCTTTGATTATAGGTATCATCTAAAAAATGTGGATTATATTTTTAATCGCGTTGGATTAGACTAGCGTAACTCTTTAAGTTTGTCTGTCAATTGAGGGAGACGTTTGTAAAAAATAACGGCTACCCCGATTAAAAGAAGACCAGTGACAATGAGGATGTAGCGAATGGCTATGACGTCTGCCAAGGGGCCATAAACTAACATGGCGATTGGATAAATTCCCGTTGACACGATTTGAAGAATAGAAAAGACGCGTCCCATTTTGGTTGGTGAAACATTTTCTTGAATTAAAATGTTTGAGGTTGCCTGAATAATAGGCATGCAAATTCCTGAGAAAAACATAAAAAGCAAGTAGACCCAAAACGGTTCGGGAAGTCCCATCACAGCAAAACTAATCCCTGAACCGGCAAAACCAATGGCAATCAAACGAATTTTATGAGGTAGATGCTTATGAATGGTGATGTGGAAACTACCAAGTAGTGCACCCATTGTCCATAATAATTCGTTTAAAGTAAGTCGCCAAACGGCTGATCCAAATGTGCGTTTGACGTAGAGAGTGGATAGCTGTGAAGACGGTGCGACTAACATAAACGCAATCAAAGTAAAAAGCATGAAGTTACGTAAGGATTGATGAGAAAAGGTGTATTGGAGACCTTCCCAAATGCCAGTTAGACCGGCAACTTGATTTTGCTGCTCTTGTTTAAACTGTTTAACATGAATACACAGCATCAAAATGATACCGGTGGTTGCTGTAACCAAATCAACGACAAAAACAAATATAATTCCGAGTCTTCCTAGGATAACGCCACTTAAAATTGGTGAAATTAGCAAAAGAATCGAGCTAACAAATTGATTTAGGCCATTAATCCGGGAAAGCTCTTTTTTTGGCGTAATTTCTGGTAGTAATGCATTTCCTGCCGGTGTTTGAACACCTGAACCTAACGAACGAACTGCTGCGATTAGTAGTAATAACCATAAATCTCGTGAAATAAAAAAATAAATTAGAGCTGTTAAGATGGTTAAAAATGTGACTAATCCGCTGGAAGTGACAATCAATTTTTTTCGACTGTATTGATCCGACCAAATTCCTGCCCACAGAGAAATTAAAATTTGGGGAAGGGTGGTGGCCATTGTGGCTAACATAATCCAGGTTCCGGATGAGGTTTGAAGGGCAATATACCAGAGAATAGCAAAATAGACAGCTGATGAGCCGAAGAGAAAAAAGTTTTGTGCAGCTAGAAAAAAGCCAACGTTTAATTTCCAACTTCTAGGTGTGGTTGTCGTCATGAAAAACGTCTCCTTTAAAGCTAGTTTACCACGACTGGTTTGTTGATATAGACAAAAAAAAGAAACGAAGAAAATGTCATTCTCCGTCTCTATGTGGATACTCAATTTAATTTGTTATTAGCTGAACACTTGTCAATGACTTATTAATCAGCTGTTTTGAACTTTTGGTCAAGGGCTTCTGTGAGCACTTGTGACACATTAATCCCCGTTTGTTTGGCCCAGTCATTTAAATATTGTGGGATAGTTACATTGCGACGAATTCGTTTGGTATTTTTTCCCGCATACTCAGTGATGGGTAACATAATGATATGTTCGCCTTCAACTAAATGAGTGTTATTCATATTAGAAGGTTCAGGAAGTTTTCCCTGGGCAATAATTAACTTTTTGGCCTTTTCGGTAGCCTCAACTAAAGTCTTTCCCTCAATTAACATACCGGGAAAATCAGGAATTAATAATTCGACGATTCCGTTTTGGACAGAGTAAATAGCTGGGTAAATTTTCATACACATTCTCCTAACTTTTTACAGTTTAGTTTTCTATAATGTGTATTATACATACATCGCATTGATAAGTAAATTCATATGATTATTATAATTGATCCTTGTAAACGAGCTTGATAACTTCACAAACAATGGGATCGTTGGTCGAAAAGGTACGGTCATACTTTTTCATTTGTTTGGTAAATTTAGTTTGGCTGCGTTCTTGCCAATCGGAAAGCGTACGATCGCCTTCCGCTTCGTTATAAGCATGTTCGGCGGAAACGCGGAAAAAGGGAACTAATTCGGAAACAACGGTTTCGATGATGCCAACGGGATGCATGTCGGCGTTTAAAAGTACGTAATAATCACCAACTTGAGGAATTTGTTCACCCTCAGAAGAGTAGTATCCCAAAGGCTTAGAGGTGGAAATTTTGTCACCGGCAAGAATTTTGTTGGTGAGGTCTTGGACTTCGGCAGAGTTGGATTGTTCACCAAACCAGCGAGTTTGAAAGGTTTTGTTGGTGAGATGATGGGATTCGGAAAAGTCGGTCCAGATTTTTTCGGAGCTAGTAGCCATAATGATCAGTCCTATCTATATTATTTGTTGACTGTAGTGTAGCACGAGGAAAGAAAAAAGTGAACGGAACAAGTCGTTAAGCCAAGTAAATATAAGCTGGGTGGAGGCGGGATCGCATCCCGCACGGAACCCAGCTTATATTTACTTGGCTGACTTGTGAAGTTGTCCTCAGACTCGGCGGAAATAGCGTAATGAATGCTGGGTGGAGGCGGGATCGTATCCCGCAAGAACCCCAGCTTATATTTACTTGGCTGACTTATGAAGTTGTCCTCAGACTCGGCAAAAATGATAAAGGTTCCGGAGATTCAATTGCTATTCAGCCCCCAAGTAAGGTAGTATAGAAACAATATTAAACATAGGATGTGGGAACATGCGCACAAAGTATTGGACAGATTTTGGTCTTGGCATTGTGGTAATCATTGCTTGCATTGTAGGATGGTTTACCGGATATTTTCAGAGAAGCAATGGTTATTCAGAAATCGAAAAAATGTTGATTCTTATTTTAGCTTTTAGTGTTTTATTTGGATTGCGAATGGACATGAAGGGTGCAAATCGCTGGGAAGCTGTTTCAGCAGCATTCTTGGGTGTGGCATTCTTGCTAGCAGTAGTTTTACTCGTGTTTGTGTAGATAAAAAGAGCATTTGGAATTTAACCCTTCCAAATGCTCTTTTTGATAATTAAGCCTAAAGGTTGAAAGTATCAAAATTACTTCAATAACTGATGTTAAACGACGTAGCCTATAAAAATAGTCTAACTGCCGTCCTGCGGCTCACTCGGTCTGGAACGGGGTGGGCGCACGATTTGAAGCCAAGAAGTACACTTGTCTTCAAACTCGGCCTTATTCTAAGTAATAAATTACTAAGAATAATTTCACCCCTGAGACCAATCGCCTCCGGACTAAGAACGTTTGATGTTAAATAATGCTTAGTAACACCGGTATAATAACTTTTATATCGATGTGTTGATTGCAAAGATTAGACTTAGTCTGGAAGCAAATGGGCTCAGTAGTGACATTTATCTTAGCGGGTTTCGCTTAGATAAAGGCCGAGCTTAGAGACGTGTATTTCGGCTCTAAGTCGTGCCCACTACGTTCCAGCCCAAATTTGCTGGAAGACGGCATTTTAATCTAATTTTGTTATCATGAACACTTTTGTGTCAGGCAATTAGATACATTTTTGTGCTTTCAACCTTTAGTAATTAGTCCATTTTGTTGAGTTAAACTGTTTAATATCAAAAGTTTGACTTACTTTTATATTTTTAAGTTGTAGTTAGTTAAAATAACGAATTGGGTTATTCGGTATACAGGCGTTTTAGTTCCGCAATGTCGTCGTTTGAAAGCACCATTGCCTGGTTAAGATAGTTTATCATATCGCCATATTCGGAAGTGATCGCCTTGGCTGCTAAGCGCAAACTATGAAGATCGACATTACGTGCTTGATTCATACGGTTAATAGCCGTGTTATTGGTTGCTTCAGTTTTAATCGTTGTGGTTCCAAAAAGAACTTTGTTTGAGAGCAGATAATCTTCTTCGATCGTTTTTTGATCAACGCCAAGAGCACTTAGAATTAGAAAAGCAGCAATTCCGGTGCGATCTTTACCAGCAGCACAATGAAAAAGAACGGCCTTGTTGGGTTCCTCATTTTTAAGCAGTGTTTGGAATAATTTTCGAAACGCTCCCTGGGCATGGCTATCTAGAACCATTAGTTCATAAGGATCGCTAAGTGCACTTGGCCTTTTAACAGCATCTTTATGAAAAAGTCGTTTGAAAAACTGGCTAAAACTTGTTGATGGTCGATTGCTAAAGGGATAAACGGATGCTGGAATTTGTTGTACATCAGTCATTCTTGGATCCGGATTGCGGGTGATCTCGTAATCTGAACGCAAGTCCACAACATAACGTAACCCATAATCAAGAAGATAATTTTGATCTTTTTTTGTTAGTACGGAAAGATATCCAGATCGTAAAATTTTTTGCCATTTAATGGTTTTACCATCTTTTGTAGGATAGCCACCTAATTCACGAAAATTTAAACCAGATTGAATAGGTAAAACACGTTGTTTTTCCATAATGAGCCTTCTTTGTTATTCCAGGTAAATTTTTCTTAAATCGGTTAAATCATGTTCGGATAAGTCCATTGCTTGAACAAAATACTTTCCGTAGCTACCATAGTTATCCATAATAGCCTGATTTGCGACATTTAGCGTGTCTCCCTGGACTTGAAAAGCGGCATTCATCTGGTTAACAAAACTTTCTGCCTTATCGTTTTGCAGACGTTTTCGTAAAGTATCTTGGTCAAAAGTACTATAAACAATATTTGTCAGAATGTAATCCTGTTTGATTGTTTCATAATCCACACCAAGTGCAGTGAGAATTAAAAATCCCGCCACACCTGTACGATCTTTACCGGCGGCACAGTGAAAGAGTAATGATTGGTTTGGTTGATCATTTTTAAGCATGTCTTGAAAAAGCGTTCGGAAGGCAAGCTGACTTTGTGAATTTAAAATCATGAGTGCATAGGGATGTGAGTAATCAATATTACTTGTAGCATCGGGAAGTTGAGGAAGATCAGAATGATCATTTTTGGCAATTGGATAAACAGGATATGAACGATAAATGGTTTTTTCCGGCAGCCGATCTTTTAACCAACTAGCCTCAGAAGGAGAGCGCAAGTCGATATCATAGTGAACACCGTAATCAGATAATTTCTGAATATCTTTATCGGTCAGACGACTGAGGTCTCCTGATCGCAGTAATTTTTGCCATTTGATGGTTCGACCATCCTGAGTTTGATAGCCACCCAATTCACGGAAATTAACACTACCTTCAATATTTAATAAACGTTCTCTTTTCACAATTGTCCCTCCAAACTGACTCTTAACACATTATACCAAAGATAGGTTGTTTCGTTTAAAATTCAATTTTTATCAAAAAAAAAAGACCCGATCATCGCTGATCGGTCTCTTTATATAGGGGAGTAGGTTGTTATCATGAAAAACAATGAAATATAGTAACTTTGGAGGAGTATGCTATTTTCATATAGATAAAGTTGTTTAGCTCTTATCTATGCTTATTATATTACCCTCTATTTATGAATATTTTGTGATGAAAATTATAAAGGTTTATTAACTATAGTAAAAATGCCTTATTTCAGTACTTTAGTTTAGAACAGCTACGCCAATCGTTAGGTAAGTTGCAAAAAGAATCCAAATAAAATAGGGCATTAATAGCAACGAAGCCATGCGGTTAACTCGATAAAACTGTAATAGGCAAGCAAGAACGACCAAATTCAATAGAATGACAATTAAAACTCCGATCCAGTAATAATTACCCCCGAAAAAGATAATACTCCATACAAAGTTTAACCCTAATTGAATTGTAAACAGAATATAGCTGGTTGCTTTTTCTTTTTTAAACGCAATTGATTGAAAAATTAAATAGCCCGAAATTGCGATTAATAAATAAAGAAGCGGCCATACAATTCCAAAAAGATAATCTGGTGGTGCTAAAGGTGGTAATGAAAGCGAATTGTAAATTTCTTTGATATTTCCAGTGAATAGAGATGAAAGACTGCCAAGAACTTCAACACCCACAATAAAGAACAATAGCACTTTCCAATTCAATGTTTTTTTGGTTTTCATTTTGGTATCCTCCTTTACTTGGGGACTTAGGGTTAACTAAAGTTTAACAACGCTTTTACTCGTTATAAAACAGAATGCTCATGATAATGATAAGTTAAATAATTATGGATTTTGAATAATAATTAAATTTGTTATAAAAAAGCATAGACAAAACTAATTGTTTAGTCTATAATTCTAATTATGGCAATTATAAGTTAAACAAAAAAGGAGCGTTTCGCATGGAAAAAATAACAGTTTTATGGGGTCCAAGTTGTGGTTCAGCACGAAGAGCATGTCAATGGTTAGATGAACATAATTTAGACTACGATAAAGTTAATGTTGTTTCTCAGGCAATCTCAATGGAAACTTTGAAAAAAGTTCTGTCTCTGACTGAGTATGGTGCTGAAGAAATTATTTCCAAACGATCTAAAACTTATAAAAAATTTGGTCAAAAACACATTGATTCACTCACGATTACTGAACTACACAAATTGTTAGTGAACTATCCAAGTTTAATAAAGAAACCAATTATCTTCACACACAACAAATTACAAGTCGGTTTTAATGCAGATGAAATTCGAAGCTTCATTCCTCGAGAAACAAGAAGGGTGACTTTTGCACAAATGTTAGAAGTTTTGCATAATGCTTAAAAATGATAGCGCTTTTAATGCGAATATAAAAAAGGCATGATTTACCGTGGAATCTGTGAGTTCCTAGTAATCGGATATACTCCTACCAAGGTAGACAAGCAAATAATTAAAACTTGTCTGCTGAGGAAGGAGTATTTTTTATGGGTCGAAAGGGTTCAAGATATAGTGTGGAAGAGAAACTCTTCTATATTAATTTAATAAAGGAGGGAATGGCAGCCAGGGCCATTGGAAAGAAGTACGATGTCCACTCCTCGCAAATAGCTCAGTGGGTGGAACGCTATGATGCAGGTGGCGTAGCGGCGTTACAAAGTCGACACCAACAACAAACGTATTCAAAGGGGTTCATGATGGAGGTGATTCAGGCCTATCTAGCGGGTGGAACATCATATCCTCAACTTGCGCGACAATACCATATTCCCAATAGTTCTGTCATCTACCAGTGGGTCAAACGGTATACTAGTGGTAAAGTACTCACAACCACTAGGAGGACTATCCCAATGAAAGATGGCAGAAAGACAGAACAGGTCGAACGTATCGAGATCGCACAATGGATCATTGCCAACGAGATGAACTATGTTGCCGCAACTACTCATTTTAACGTGTCCTATGGCCAAGCGTATGCTTGGGTCAAAAAGTTCAAGCAAGGTGGTCCCGACGCACTCGCAGACCGCCGCGGTAAGGCCAAGGAAGATACTGGTCAGTTGACTGAACTGGAACTAAAAGATTTAGAGATCAAGCGTCTCAAGGCACGGTTAGCCAATATCTCCACAGAGGTCGCTGTGCTAAAAAAACTCCAAGAGTTCGAAAGGATGGATGCCCTACAGAAGAAAAGTACCTCACGGTTCAAGCACTTACCAAAAAAATAAACCCAGACACAAATCAAGTGTATGGGGTTAGTTTCATGTGCCAATATGTTGGTGTATCTCGTGCTGCATACTACAAGTGGACTCACCGCAAGGTTACAGCGCAAGAACTCGAAAATAAAGCAATTTTGGCCTATATCATCGCACGTGAAGAGTCAAAAAATTATATTTATGGTGTTCGTACGATGACTATGTATCTTAATAAAGAAACACCTTATCATATCAGTCAAGGACGTGTGCGGCGCATTATGCGTCGTAACGGTATTCAATCATCGATTCGTGTGGCCAAACGCGATCGTAAAGCAGAAAAGAAGGAGTATATTCTCGCCAATAAATTACTTCATGAAGACGGCAGCCACGATTTCGCTCCTGAGCAACCAAACATGACTTGGGTAACTGATTGTAGCGAGCTAAGATTCGGACCAGGTAAAAAACAACGATTACGTTTGAGCGCTATCAAAGATCTTTATGATCACAGCATTATTGCCTGGTGTGTAGCGAGCACAGAGACAACGCAGTTAGTATCAGAAACGATCACGCAAGCCTTGAAAGCAAACCACGGTGTGAAGCCTCAATTTCTTCATTCCGATCAAGGCTCGGCTTACACTTCTGGTAGTTATAACACCCTGTTATCCGGAGAAGGCATCGTGCACAGCATGTCTCGCCCAGGAACACCAGGTGATAACAGTGCAATGGAGTGTTTTTGGAGCCAGTTGAAAACAGAAGAATTGGCTTTCAAAGCACCTCTTTCAGAAATCGAACTTGTCGGCATCATCAAGACGTACATTGCATGGCATAATACGGAACGACGCCAACTAACACTAAACGGCATGACTCCGGAAGAATACCGGAATCATGCCGTTCAAAAAAATGCATAAGATTTTAATTATTTGACTGTCTACTTGACAAGGAGCCGCGCCAATCATGTCTTTTTTTGAGCTATTTAATTTGTTAACTTAAATATTTATTGATAAATTGTTGAACCTTCGCTTGATAAGCTTTAGGATCCATCCAAAAACTTTCTGCGTGAGAAGCATTTGGAACAATCCAAATATCTTTGGGTTCTGGACAAGCTTCGAAACATTCGTCTACCATGTAAGTTGGCACGTAAACATCCTTTTCACCATGAATAAACAGGAATGGTCGGGTATTTTTACGCAATTGTTTAACCGAAGAAACGTCATCAATTGAAAAACCCATTCGATGATGGTTAATTGCGTCGATAATTGGAACAAAGATGGTAGGAGATAAGTGAAATTGTTGTTTAAGTAAGTAAGCCAACTCAGATCGTAAGTCTGAATAACCACAATCGGAAATCATCAATTTAACTTGCGGTGGTAAGTTTTCACCGCTAGTCATCTGAATAGTGGCCCCACCCATACTGACACCAAACATAATAATCTTAGAATCTTCGCCGACATTATTAATCACAGAATGTGTCCATTCAACAAAGTCCAGCCGATCAATCCAGCCAAAGTTAATATAATCACCTGAACTGTTACCATGAGCACGATCATCTGGCAATAAAACATTGTAACCCATGTCATAAAACATCTTGGCATAATTAGACATGGTTTCTCCATTGCCTTTATAGCCATGTGCAATGACGACTGTTGTTTTTGCTTGTTCATTTGCCGCATGAATAAAGGTAGCTTCAACACGATTTTCTAAGTCGGAAGGATGAAGTGTCCATTGTTCAGAAGACACACTATGAAACCAGTTGACGTAATTATAATAATCATCAGCATATTTTTGTTTGTCTGCCGAGGTTTCAGGAACGTAATCTACACGACGAAACGCGTAGTCATATAATTTGGCGCTTGCGGCAGTAAGACCAGAAATTCCCAGAGCTACTGGGGCTACAATTCCAAGTCCAATGAGGTTCTTTTTTTTCATTAAATAGCCTTCTTTACTTATTCAATACTATTATTCTAGGTAAATTCGTTGTAAATCGTGAATATCAGTTGCTGAAAGATTCAAATATTCGTGAAGATAGTTGGACATGTCTCCAGAAGTTTTTTGAATTTGTTCCATAGCTGTATTGTAAAAGGAAATCTGAACACTTTGTAAGTCCCGCATACTTTGAATAAAAGCAGATGGGGCGTTTTTGAGTTTTAAGGTTTTAACTAAGTCTTCTAACACTGGTTTTGTCACTTTGTTTGTGAGTAAATAGTCTGCCTTAATGGTATCTTCATTAACGCCAAGGGCACTTAGGAAGAAAATGGCTCCCATTCCAGTGCGATCCTTACCAGCCGTACAATGGAAAAGCAAGGTATCTTGTTCAACGTCATTTTCAAGTAAGACATCAAAAAATTGACGATAAGCCTTCTGAGAATGTGGGTTGGTAATGATATCTTGATAAACGTGATGCATTTGCTGACGACCAGTTGTTGGATCACTTTCCATTTTTCGTTGCAGGTAATCAGTTTGTTTTGAGTTTTGAGTTTCATCAGTTGAAAATACTGGCATAAACAAATATTTAGTTTGTTGAGGAATACGATCTGGTGCTTGAGCTTTTTCTTCAGGCGAACGAAAATCAACGTCATATTTTAAACCGTAATTGTTTAAATATGAGACGTCTTGATCAGTTAAATTACCAAGTTTGCCAGAACGAATAATCTTATGCCACTTAATTGTATGACCATCGATTGTTTGATAACCACCAAGTTCGCGAAAATTGCCACCTTTTTGTAACTGAAGTACCCGTGATCTCACCATGATAAATCCTCCCAAATTTCGATTTTATGAAATTCCCTACATGCAAAATGATAGCACAGTCCGGTTTTTCTTCCTACCAAATATGTTTAAACATTTAAATGATGTTTGAGTGTTGTAAATACATGTCGATCAGACCAGCCAGTAACGGCACCTTGGAGTACAAAGGCAAGTATGGTACCTAACCCTACTGCGTAGATATGATGAGTCACAATAAAAGTTAATAAAATAATTGAGATAGCCGGAATATAGCTGACCCACTGCGCAACGGCTGCTTTTCCGTTCATGAATTTAAACCGAACGATGTAGGTTAGATCATCATTGGGATGCAGCACGATGTTTGCACGCTGATAAATTGAAACTGCAACACCGATTCCGACGATTCCAAGTGCATCAGCGATAATGCGAGCACCTAATGGCCAGTTTAATAAACCATGATTATCTAAGCCACTGCTAATTGCGCCCACTAAATAGGAAAATGGAACCATAAACACGAGATTTCCAAGCATGCGATGCCAGTCAAAATGTTTGAGTAGTAGCGCATTGGCGATGACGACTGCGATACCCTCAACAAAAAGAACGCTACCTAAAGGAAAATGAAACCATTCACTAAGATTAACGGATGATGCTGTCCATAATGCACTACCACAATGACTGGCCACTGTTAATGCATTAGAAAAAGAGTTTAAAACAATTGAAATGGCTAGAAAAAAGAGGCGTTTATTAAAATCGGATTTTTTATTCACGACGAAACTTCCTTCAACTGGAATTAGTATGCGTTTATCATAGAATATTTTTGAACGGAAACCAAATCTTTTTCACGTGTAGTAGTTTTGTTTTACAATGAACATAATAATTGATAGGAGGATTCATTTTGGCAAATTTAACGAAATTAACAGATACGTACGAATTAAACAATGGTACAAAAATTCCAATCGTTGGCTTTGGTACATGGCAGACACCAGATGGTGATGTGGCTGAAAAATCAGTTGAAGAAGCGATCGTAGCAGGTTATCGTCACATTGACACTGCTTTTGCTTATCAAAACGAAAAAAGTGTTGGTAAGGGAATCAAAGATAGTGGTGTTGCACGAGATCAGCTTTGGGTAACCTCCAAACTAACTGGTAGTGATCATAGTTATGAAAATGCTAAAAAGGCAATTGATACTTCCTTAAATAACTTAGGATTGGATTATTTGGATCTTTACTTAATTCATTGGCCAAATCCAGTTGCATTCCGAGATAATTGGGAACAAGCTAATGCAGAAACATGGCGAGCAATGGAAGAGGCACAAAAGGCTGGAAAGATTCGTGCGATCGGGGTTTCTAATTTCCGTCCCAAGCATTTGGATGCACTTTTGAAGATAGCAACGGTTACGCCACAGGTTAACCAAATTTTCTTAAATCCAAGTGATTTGCAGCCAGAGGTTGTGGCTTATAATAAGGCGCACAATATTTTGTCAGAGGCATATAGTCCACTGGGTACAGGAAAGATTTTTGGCGTTGAAGAGCTGAAGACGATGAGTGAGAAGTATGGTAAGACGGTGGCACAGGTTGTGTTGCGTTGGTCATTGCAGCATGGTTTCTTGCCATTGCCAAAGTCGGTTCATGAGGAACGGATTGTAGAGAATACGAAGTTGTTTGACTTTGCGATTGATGAAAAAGATATGAAGACGATTGACGGATTGCGTGGCGTGGCAGGTTTGGCAACGGATCCAGATACGATTACGTGGTAAAGAATAAGAGTGCTAAGGGGGAGCGCACAGCTTCTGAGCATAGCCTAGATACCCCAATGATTCGGTTTAGGAATCGTTGGGGTATCGTAGCTAAGCGGAGGAAGCTGCTCCCCCTTAGCACGTTTCGGCAATAAAAATAGAAAAGGCCTAAATAACTGAATGATTCGTTTTTGGAATCGTTTAGTTATCGTAGCTACTATTCCACACAAAGGATGATTATTAGCAAAAATCACTAATAATCTTTGATGTTCCATACGTTGACCATTCTTGTGGCGGCAGACCACACCGCAAGAACTGGCAAGCGGAGAAAACTGCCTTTTTAAGCACGTTTCGGCTATAAAAAAAGGGGGCCTAGATACCCCCAATTATTCTGTTTAGGAATTGTTGAAAAAATCAGTAACTCAAAAAAGTGGGACTATGATAAATTTCATAGTCCCACTTTTATAATTTAAACGGTTTTTAAGCTTCTTTTGAAACACCCTTCAACACGTTGTTTTTCTTCATGGTTTCATAGATTCGTTTACAATCTGTAGGGTTGCCACGTAATTCATAGTTATCTAGATATTCGAACCCATAGTCGCGAGCATAACGTTTAGCAGTCAGACAATATTGCAACCCAAAATTATGATTACCACTGCCAATTACGCCAAGACAAAGTTTGCGATTGTCTTTATAAGCGATATATTCACCTAAAACGTTTGTCATTAATTCTTTGACACCGTTATCGACACCATTTCCTCCGTCCAAATAGGTAGGAACAAAGGCAAAGTATGGTTTTTGCTCACTTTCAAAATCAGTTTCTTCGGAGACTTCTTTCAGTGTAATGAGGGGATTGGTGGCATCTTTTGAATGTTGCTCCTCAGCATAGTCTTGGAGATCCTGAGTAAAAGAACGTGTATTTCCGGCGACTGAGATGTATAAAATGTTAATGGTCGACATAATGGAACCCCCTTAAATTTACTATTTTTATTGTAGAACATTATTAACATTGTAACACTTAAATTTTTAAAAAAGATAATTTTTAAAAATTGTGGAACTGTTTTATCAAAGTAGTAAGCTAAGACTATAAAGACTAAATTGAAAAAGAATTGAGGTTATTATTTTGGACCCTTATATTGTATTTATGGATATTGATGGCACGTTAATTTCGCATAATCAAAATGTTTCTGTGATGACTAAAAAAGTGATTGAACAGCTACAGCAACGGGGATTTATCTTTTATATTGCAACTGGTCGCATGCTTTCGTTGGCGCAAGTCATTCAAAAAAGAATTAATCCAAAAGTAGAAGTTATTGCCTCAAATGGATCGGTTTATAAAAAAGGGCATCATCTATACATGGATCATTTAGGCTGGAAAGCGATTAGTACCGTTTATGATGTGACAACAGAACTTGGATTATCAACCAATTTTTTTAGTACAGATCGAACGTTTTACACAAGACGCAAGCCATGGGATTTGAGTCGTTTGGCACGAATGAGAGTTATGCAAGATGGTGCTGGAAAATTTGAGGATGTACATGATCGTGATCATTTAAATGATGTGAGCGAACAAATTATTAATGGAATTGTGATTGCGAGAGGTGAATTAGATAAACTGGCAATTGCTAGACAAAGGCTGTTGGATGCTGATGTTTTGAATGTGTCGTCTTCAAGCCCTGATAATATTGAACTGATTCCTAGAAGAGTGGATAAGGCAAGTGCAGTACGGGCCATTACGAATCAATATGGTATTCCGGTGGATCATACAATAGCATTTGGTAATGATAAGAATGACTTAGGAATGTTGAAGGCGGTAGGCACAGGAGTAGCAATGGGTAATAGTGCGGATGAAATAAAGAAACAGGCGGATGCAGTGACGGAGGCAAGTGAAGAGGATGGGTTGCCAAAGTATTTGAAGAGAAGATTCTTAGATTAAAAAAAAGTGAGCGAATAAAAACGTTAAGCTTCAACAATATAAATGCGCCGTCAGCGGGATGCAATCCTGCGCTAGGAAAATTTATATTGTTGAAGCTGTTTTTAGTAGCTGTCCTAAAAAGTGAGCGAATAAGAACTAGTATAAATGTGTCATTGTCAGGATGATCATAAGTGTTATTGACGTATTCTGTTAGTACATTTTGACCACTTCAATTTTTTTGTTTATTATTTTTCGAAAAATGTCTATTTACTATTTATTTAAATTGAATTTTATTCCTGAAATATTCATAGATCGAAATATAATGTTTATGTATTTAAAAAAACAGCCCTTGCGAGGGCTGTTTTTGAATGGGTTTGAATTTCAACAAGGAAATCGCATGTCGTTAAGTCAAAAATGATGTACGAATTAAAATTTGCGTGCTTCAAATAAACTCACAAAGAGTTATTTTGAAAATTTTGATTAATTTAGAGCGATTCGATAGCTACCAATGTAATTGTTGAATCTTGGCCAATACCTGATAGAACAATTTTTGATAAACATGTGAACTACTTAATTTTAAGTACAGTTTTCGACCACTTCGAACTAACTTTCCCGCAATTTTGAACAACCAAAGACGAAGCGTTCCAACACGCACACTGGCGTGTTGCGGCGGTAAGGATAGTTGTTTGAAGAGACTCACTAAATTATAAGCTAAGACACTCAGCATCATCCGCGCATGGTTTTCAATAAAACCTGTGCTGTTAGTTTTGTCGAAAAAGAAACCCTCCTTGGCCTCTTTAATATCATTTTCCATTTGACCACGGTGTTGGTATAATTCGAAGGCAGTTTCTGGCGTTAATTTGGTTAAGTTGGTAAGCACGTATTCATGATTAAAGAGTAATTCACCAGCTTCACGCGTTGATTTAATATAGATTTGGCGAGGCTGATCCCAAGAACCAGCCTGATATTTAGCTGAATAATAGTGAATCTCGGTTTGATCCCATTGTTGTTCATCGTCAATTTGTACATAGCCTTCAGCCAAATCACGCAATCGGCGGTTAGCTTTTAAACGGACTAGATAAAACGCTTTGTGTTCTTCACAAGTATCATAAAGCTCCGGCGTGGCAAAGCCACTATCTCCACGGACCAGGATTTCAGTACAAGGTAGACTATTTTGATAATGCTGTAATAGAGGCTCTAAAAATGAGTGAATTTCCTTACTGGTGTAAACATTACCTGGTCGCAATTGGGCCGCTAAAAAAGCTTCATTTTGGCCATCAAAGGCAACCAATGGATGAAAGCCGTTCGTTTGATAATGAGCGTTGAAATCACTACTTTCTTGATTACCGAAGGTATCAGAATGGGTCGAATCAACATCAATGATTAGTTCCGTTTGATTGGTAGTCAGGCGTCCTCGGTCAAGCAGAGTCTGGTTTAACACTTGTAAAGAAGTGATAGTCGTTTCATCACAGCGTTGCCAAAACCGCGAAATAGAAGCCTGTGAAGCTATAGCAGGCTTATCAAGTAGCAATTTAAAAATAGGATCAAAACGCAAACTGGTAGCAACCTGATCGGTGGCATAGCCAGCAATCTTCTGTAGTAATAGCTGTTCCATTAGACTAACATTACTGTGTTGGTAATAGCGTCGTTGATCTTTAAATGAAACTAATTTTTGAGCAAGGTCTGCGAAATCAAGTTTGTGTATGACCTCTTTGATGAGTACTAAACCCGCATCACTTGAAAGTTCACCACCAGTGTGAGAAATATGTAATTTGGAATTGAAATGTGCTTGGTTTTCCTGTAAAGTTGTCATATGAAAAGGGATCCTTCCTTCCTGGTTGTTTTTTAGACGATAATAACTATATCAGAAAGGACTCCTTTTTTACATAACATTTTTTAGCACTTAAAAGGTGCCAAAATAAAAAGAGCTAACGCCAGTGATATCAAGGATTCACTAGCATTAGTTCTTTTTTTATGAATATTTCAGGTTATTTATAATAATTAAATATTTAATCTTTTCTTAATTAGGAAAACTTTAAACAAGAAAAAGCCAAGTGATCATCTTATGAAAAGCAAAAAATATTTATCTGCTATTGTTGAACAATCACTAATCATGATTCTTTTGCTTATTTTTTTTAACATTGATAAAAATAATCACGTCAAAATAACCTTAAATTTTCTCAATGTATGGTTTATTTTATCATGGATATGTCAGTTCCGTATACTTGCTAAAGGGGTTCCCTCATTGCGCAATAATTCTTTTTTACAACGTGGTGCAAAAGAAACCCAAAAGGAACATGCAAAGCATCATAAGAAAGATAAGTGGGGTGATAATAGTTTTGCTAATTTACAACATAATCTGACAGCGCAGAAGTTTGCGTTACTAGATAGAAACTTTGATACCATGGCTACCTTTTTTGTGCGGCTTGCCTACATGTTGTTCGGACCAATAATATTACTAATATTTTTAGTTAAAAATCAGATGGGAAAACATTTTAGAAACAAGCGTCAACAGTTCTAAATTTTTACTGTCGGTAGAATACAGGTATTTTTAAACTACCGGAAAAAACTTTTTATACTCAAAAAAATAGCACCCAAGTCGATTGATTCGATTTGGGTGCTATTTATTTACAAATTATTCATCAGCATTTAAGCGTTCATCCTCTGCATGCTTTTGTAACTTTTTATATTCTTCATCAGAAATTCTAGTCACATGGAACCAATCGATATGAGCATTTTCGTTATCAAGAACTTCAAAATTGTAACGATCGATTCGTACTTTATCATGAACTTGAATGTTAGGATGATGATCAATTACGTATCCACCAAGGGTTACAACATCTTCACCTTCAAACCCTGGTACGTCAATGCCAAAGTAACGTTCAAAGTCATACATGGTTGTTTTACCGCTAACATGGTAGGTGCCATCTTTTTCTTTATGAATGTAGTCACCGGAAACATCATCAACTTCATCATTGATTGTGCCAAAAACTTCTTCATAAATATCTTTGTCGGTAATGATGCCGCTGGTTCCACCATATTCGTCAACGACAACAGAGATTGGAGTTTGTTTTTTTAACATTTTTTGCAAGACGTCTTGTAAAGGAACAGTCTCTGGTACAGTAATGATATTTCGTAAGAGCTTGCTAACTTTAATGTCGCCATCTACGCGACTTTGACGAATTAAATCGTAGTTATAAACGTAACCTAAAATTTTATCCTTATTATTGTTTGCAACCACTGGAAAACGACTGAAACGTTTTTGCAAGTATAAGAGTAAGGCTTCATTAACGGTGGCATTAACATCCAAAACAACTAGTTGAGTTCGGTCAATCATAATGTCTTTTGCAACTTTGTCATTGAAGTCAAAAGCACGTTGCATGTATACGTAATCGTTTTGGTCCAATTCACCACCAGTAACGGCGTTTTTAGAAAGATTTAAAATTTCGGCTTGCGAAAAGACTTCATTACTTTCGTCTGCGGGTTCCATTCCAACTAATTTAACGATGCCACTGGCAGAAACATTTAGTAACCAAACAAATGGATAAAATATTGTATGAAACCAGTAGAGTGGTGTAACGACAGACATTAAAACTTTCAGGGGAATATCAATACTAATATTCTTTGGAACAATTTCTGTTAAAACAACTTCTAAGTAGGTCAGGAGTATAACTCCTATGATTGCTCCGATGGCATGTAACGAAGCCTGATTAATCAAGTGCGTAAATCCAAAAAAGCGAATAATAAAATATTCTACAAATGATTCACCAATCCAACCTAGAATAATACCACAGACTGACGTTCCAACCTGTGTGGTAGAAAGATA
Source organism: Pediococcus ethanolidurans (assembly GCF_964062635.1). Lineage (NCBI taxonomy): Bacteria > Bacillati > Bacillota > Bacilli > Lactobacillales > Lactobacillaceae > Pediococcus > Pediococcus ethanolidurans. The sequence goes on along the minus strand of NZ_OZ061250.1, from coordinate 162,167 downwards.
CTCATTTAAATTTGAAACCATATGAATGGCTCGATTGATTTTTTTGAGCCGTCCGCCAACTGCTGTTTCCTTTGCTTCCTCCAGCGCACTTAATCGACTTTCGACAAGTGCAAATTCAGCTGCAACGAAAAAATATGCCAGGATGAAGGTAATCAAAATGATAATACTATCGCTGATTATCTGACCACTGTCCAAGGAACATTCCCCATTTCTTTTGTAATTACATTATCTCTATATTATAGCGCGTCTGTTCAGAAAAATCTTTCAGAATTGGTCATAGATGTAAGATAATTTATTATATTTTCATAATTAATGTGAAAACATCGTGAATGTTTTTAGATTTCTTATAAAATAAATAAGTAATCCTTTGACACTTAAACTAAATTCAGATATGCTATTACTTACCAGAGATAATACAATAATAATTTTTAGTAGAAGGAGTTTTAAATTATGACAAAAGGTTCTGCTTCGGAAAGTAACGACTATGGCGGGGAAATGAAAAAAGGAAAACCGCCCCACCCGTATACGCAAACGATGGATCAATTGCTAGATCAAGATCACATTGAACTTGATCAAGGACTTACGAATGAGGAGGCCAACCACAGGCTTCAACAAAATGGGCCCAATGCACTGATTCAAAAGAAGCAAAGCAAGCTGAAACGCTTTTTCAAACAGTTTAATAATAGTATTACCTATATTCTGCTTGTGGCTGCAATTGCAACTTTCTTTTTAAGAGAATATTCAGATTCTATTGTTATTGGGTTGGTTGTTATTATTAATGCTTTGATTGGTTATTTTCAAGAAAGTAAGGCTTCAGAAGCCATTGAAAAAATTAAACAAATGCTTCAAGTTTCAGCGACGGTTGTTCGTGAAGGAAAACGTGAAGATATTGCTGCAGAAGATTTAGTTACTGGAGATTTGGTTTTCTTAGAAGCGGGTGATAACGTGCCTGCTGATTTACGAATTCTAACTGCTGATAATTTAAAAATTCAAGAATCCTCTTTAACAGGGGAAACTGATTCAGTTTTAAAAAATGATGAAGTGTTACTTGATTCCAAAACCCCATTGGCAGACCGTTTAAATATGGCTTATGCATCTACGGCCGTTACGAACGGAAGTGGTCTGGGAATCGTGACAGCAACTGGCGCACAAACTGAAATCGGAAAAATTAATGACAGCATGGAAAAAGTGCAATCTAAAACAACACCTTTAATGCGAGAAATTAATGATTTAGGTAAGTATCTGTCCTACGCAATTGTGGCCGTTGCTGTCTTAGTAACGATTTTTGGCCTGATCACACAGGTTTATTCGCTGTCTGTTTTAATGGTGGCAGTCATTACGATGGTTGTAGGATCCATCCCTGAAGGATTACCAGCTAGTACTTCGGTTGTGTTAGCCATGGGTGTCAAAAAGATGACAAAAGCTAATGCAATCGTTAAAACACTACCCGCAGTTGAAACGTTAGGTGCCGTGGACGTCATCAATACAGATAAAACGGGAACGTTAACCAAAAACGAAATGACCATCGACACGTTAATCACTGCTAAAGGTCAGTATGAGGTTAGTGGAACTGGCTATCAACCAGATGGACAAATTACGAAAGCTGGTCAGCCTGTTGCTGCCGGTTATGACGAAGATTTAGATCGTCTTTTGGTGACTGGTCATGAAGCAAATGATACACGACTCATCGAAACGGATGGCAAATGGGAAATTAACGGTGAACCGACTGACGGTGCATTTTTAACGCTATATCATAAGGTATTTAAGAAGAACGAACCAGATTTAGTTGAATTAGATAAAATTCCATTTGATTCAGATTATCGCTATATCGCAAAATTGGATGAGGATAGTGATGGTCAAAGAGTTATTTTAGTGAAGGGATCCCCAGACAAAGTTTTTGCTATGGCAAAACAGGCAAACCCAGATTTTAATATTGAAACTTGGACACATAAGGTGTCTAAACTAGCACAAAATGGTGAGCGTGTGGTAGCACTTGGCTATCGTAAAGTTGAACGAGAAGTGCATACCTTAACGCATGAATTGGTTCTTGAAGGTGTTCAATTTCTTGGAATTGCTGGGATTATTGATCCTCCTCGCGAAGAAACAATGGTAGCACTGAAGGAAATGCGTGAAGCTGGTGTTAAAGTCAAAATGATTACTGGTGACCATCCCGAAACAGCGGCTGCTATCGCTCAAAAACTCGGGTTAGATACCAAGATCTCCGCGATTACTGGTGCAGAAATTGATGAGCTGTCTGATGACCAATTAAAGGCAGTTATTCAAGATTATAATGTCTTTGCGCGTACGACTCCTATGAATAAGTTAAGAATTGTTGAAGCCTATCAGGCAAATGATTTGGTTACGGCGATGACTGGCGATGGGGTAAATGATGCACCCGCTTTGAAAAAGGCAGATATTGGAATTGCTATGGGAATTAAAGGAACTGATGTGGCTAAAGAAGCTGCTGATATGGTGTTGGCTGATGATAATTTTGCAACGTTAACAACGGCCATTAAAGAAGGTCGTCACGTTTACGACAACATCAAAAAGACAATTCGTTTCCTCTTACCAACCAGTTTTGCAGAAGGTTTGATTGTGTTGATTTCGATTCTTTTGCAACAAGAAATGCCGTTGGTTCCTACGCAATTGCTTTGGATTAATATGGTGTCGGCGATTACAATTCAATTTGCGTTTTTATTTGAACCAGCAGAAGAAGGACTCATGAAACGGCTTCCCAGAAAGAATAATCAAGCTTTCTTGAATCGAAAAGATGTTTGGCAAATTGTGTATGTTTCATTTTTAATCGCTGGTTTGGGAATTGGTGCATTTAAGTGGCTAACTTTACAAGGTATTAATCCAGTGGTGGCCAGCACGGTGACTTTAAACGTGATTGTAGTTGGTAAGATTTTTTATCTTTTCAACATTCGAACACCAAAATTGGCTTTATCTAGGGATATTTTGAGAAATCCAATGGCATTTGCCATTATTGCCATTTTGCTTGTTTTACAGGCCGGCATTACTTACTTGCCGTTTATGCAAGTCATATTTAGTACAGCTAGTTTGAACTGGTATTTCTGGTTAATACCAATAGTTGCAGGAGCTGTGGTACTTGTGGTGACCGAATTGGACAAAATGTGGGGAATTCGGCAACACAGACGTTCTATTGCCATGTGGAATCAAAAATAAAGCGCTTTTTCTTAACGATTCTAAAAAGTAGTGCTAGGATGAGGTCGTAAAAATTAATTAAGGAGATCTCAGAAATGGCAAAAGATGATGGAATTAAAGTAGAAACAGATGAAGAACAGATTGCAAAGATTGACTTTGATAAAGAAGACGTCAAACAAGCAGCTGATATGATTGAAGAAAAGGGCTTTGTTACAAAGAACGATTTTCCAGATATGAAAGATCGTTTATGGAGCCAAGGATTCTACGAAAAAATTGAAGACGAATTTCATCATCGTGATAATGAAGATCCTTACATTTTCTGTGAGCGATTTGATTTCATTGGCGGTGCCATTGAATCAATTATCTTTGACATGGATCAAGTAAAAACACGTGAAAAAGCGTTGCATATTTTAGGTGAAGCTTTGGACTTAAAAGTTCAAGATAAGCCTAGCGAAACTCACAAGATTATTACTTACTAAATCAGTATAAAAACAGCTCATCTTTAGGCGATTTTAGAATCAACTAAAGACGGCTGTTTTTTTGATTTCCAGAACATAAACCAGAACATAAATAAGGATAAAATGAATTTTTAATGATGAGATAAACGGCTCTGAATCAATGCTATTGAGCATTTAATTAGCACTCCATAGTTCACAGTGCTAAATTCTTGCATTCGATTTTAGAAGGTCCTACTATATAGTTGTACCGGGAAATGAGGTACGAAATATTTTATATAAAAGGAGTCTTGAATTATGGCTAACGAGTTAAGAAATAGAGATTTTGATGATTTTGCACCACTTGATTTTTTTGATAATTTCGGAAAGAATTTCTTCAAATCAATGACTGAAGGTAGCTCAATGAAGACGGACATCCGTGAAAATGAAAAAGACTACCAAGTTTCAGCAGAATTACCAGGCTTTAAGAAAGAAAACATTGTTTTGAATTATGACAATGATACATTGACAGTCACAGGCAAACACAATGTTGATAAGGAACAAAAAGATGAAAAGGGTAATTTGATTCGTCAAGAACGTAGCTACAGCAATGTCTCTCGTCAATTCTATCTTCCAAATGTTGATCGTGATAAGATCAATGCATCATATGATGGCGGTGTGTTAAAAGTAACTTTACCAAAGAGTGAAGAAAAACTTGAAAGTAATAAACAAATTCCGATTAACTAATTAATAAATTAGTGTTAAAAGGTCATGACTAGTTGAGTTATGACCTTTTTATTATCAAAAAATGATAATGACAACCACTTAATGCAAACGGTAACAAATTAATTCTTTTTTGAATTAAAAGGTGGTAAGCTGGTAGTCGAATATGTATAAATTCATTTATTAGGAGTGATACCTTTGAAACAGATTGTTATTGGTGGTAAAAAAGTTTCTAATGTGGCATTAGGTATTATGCGTATGGATGCGTTGGATACAGATGCAGCCACAAAAGTGATTGAGACAGCGGTTGACAACGGTGTGAACTTTATTGATACTGCCGACATTTATGGCGGTGGAAAATCAGATCTTGTCTTTCGGGATGCACTTGCTAAGTCATCAGTTAGTCGTGATGATTTGTGGATTCAGTCAAAAGTTGGTATTCAAAATGGTAACGATGATGGTTCTGGCAAACCTTATGGGAATCGTTATAATTTCTCAAAACAGCACATTATTGATGCCGTTAATCATGAATTGGAGAGCTTGAACTTAGATTATTTGGATTCAGTTTTACTTCATCGGCCAGATCCATTGATGGAACCAGATAAGGTTGCGGAAGCGTTTGATGAATTACAAACGGCGGGCAAGGTACGTCATTTTGGAGTTTCAAACTTTAACCCAATGCAATTTGAAATGTTGCAACGCGCGGTTTCACAAAAATTGATGTTTAATCAACTACAATTCGGAATTATGCATAGTAATATGATTGATTTCGGAATGCATACTAATATGCAGGATGATCGTGGTGTGGATCATGATGGACAATTTCTTGAGTATTCAAGAATTCATGATATTGTGATTCAAGCATGGTCGCCATATCAATGGGGAAACTTTAATGGACCATTTATTGATAATCCTAAGTTCCCAGAGTTGAATAAGAAGATGCAGGAATTGGCAGACCAATATGGTGTGACAAAGAATGCAATTGCGACGGCATGGATTTTGCGTCATCCGGCGAAGTTCCAGGTGTTGGTTGGATCGATGAATCCGCAGCATATTAAGGAATCGCTGGCAGGAAGCGATGTGGAATTGACGGGCCAAGAATGGTATGACGTTTATTACGCAGCGGGAAATGATATGCCATAAAAAAAGTGGGCTCTGAGTAACGAAAGAAAGGACGCCATAAGAGCGATGGATGCGGGAGTAATCCCGCTGGAATCGTGCTTATGGCGTCCTTTCTGTTACTCAGAGTCGTCCTAAGGCAAAAATGTATTCAACCTTTCAATTTTTCAAAATAAAAAAGCAGTGATTCATTTTTCTGTAAAATTTGAATCATTGCTTTTTCTAATAAATTATTTTGTTGCATATTGTCGTGTTGCAATTAGTTGTTGATGAGAGTCGTAAAAGTGAACTTTTACTGGAAGTCCATTTTTGACAAGTTCCCATGATCCTTCAGCGTTAAGCGTATGGTTAGGCTTAACCTCATTCACAGAAGAGTTTTCAAGCGTGTCATCTTTAGTGGTACTCGTTGAAAAAGGTAAGGATCCCTGGTTTAACTTTTTAACTTTTCCGTTAACAGCTTGGGTAGCTTTGACATATTTATACCAGTAATCTGATGGAACAAGTTGGGCGCTACTAGTATTTGCAAAAGTGTATCGCAAAATCAAAACTTGTTTATTCTTAGTTGCTGAAGCTGTAACACGATTTTCAGTGATAGTAAAAGTTCCTTGAGGTGTTTTAAATTGCTGACCTGTCAAAGAAGCGGTTTTCTTAATAACTTTTTTAGAGGCTTGAGTTTTTTTGAACTAGTAGTCTTTTCCGTCGAACTTTTTGAAGTGTTTTGTTTGCCACAACCAGCTAAGCTAATGGTTAAAAAACTTAGTGTAAAAAGTAAGACAACTTTTTTAAGATTTTTCAAAACTACTTGTTACTCCTTTGACTGCTTATTTAATTCGCTAATACTCATTGACATAGTTTTGGGTTTGTCCTTGATTACGATGATGGTTCCTTGTCCAAGAAATTTCTTTTCACCCTTGTAGGTAATGTCATATTCTTTGGCAACGGCACCGGAGTTTTGTAAACCCATCACATAAATTGTGTCTTCTGTATAATCATCACTAAATACGAAGGCAACAACAGGAGAAACAACGAGTTTGTCAGTTTTCATTTTCTTTAATGTTTGCCAGATCCCATCAATGACTGGCTGGGGGATAATTTCCTTGACTTCATCTGCTACGCGTCTTTTCTTTGTAAATTCAAACAAAATAAGTGCCTCAATTCATAAGTATTTTTTTAAGAATAGCACATTTTCACCCATCTCGTCATGAAAATAGATTGTAAGCAGTCAACCTAGTTCTAAAAACTAGCTGATCGTGATATACTTACGGTAACATCTATGGACGAGGTGAATGAAATGAGCGAATTAGAATCGTATAATCATTGGTTAAAAACAGTTAGGGAAGTAAAGCTGCCTCACTGGGATGAATTACCAAACTTTGATCTGTATATGGATCAGGTGGTGGCGCTTTTAACGGGGTATACGGGACCATTGGGAATGGATCCGGTTACGCCAACGATGATTAATAATTATGTGAAGCAAAAGGCGGTAGTGGCGCCAACTAAGAAAAAGTACCAGGTGATGCAGGTGGCGGATATTTTGTTGATTACGTTGTTGAAGCAGTCGTTTCCGATTGTGGTGATTAGGTCGGGAATTGATCGAATAACGGCGACGGATTATCCAAAGCAGGCGTACGATCGGTTTATTGATATTGTGAATCAGAAGATCGCGAGAATTGGGATGGAGCATACGACGACGGTGGCGAAGAATATATCGGAGCAGTTGATGCAGGTGACATCGAATATGATTGTGGATCAGGTGCAGACGGGAGAATTGATCCGTTTGTTGCAAAAGTCGGTGGAGCATAAGCCGACAAAGTTAAAGTGAGCAAGGCAAAATGATAAGAGGCTGAATATAAGTGTGACGTAGGCGGGATAGCGATCCCGCAGGAGTCATGCTTATATTCAGCCTCTTGTTTTGCCGAGCTGTCCTAAAACTAGTGAGTGGAACAAGTCGGGTAGTCTTAATAAGTTAAGTGAGATGGAGGTGGGATCGTAATCCCACAGGAATCTTGCTTAGCTTATTAAGACTGACTTGTGTAACTGTCCTAAAGTTTAGCGAAAAAGGCAGAGAAGGGTGATTGAAGGATGGGATCGTAATCCCACAGGAATCTTACTTAGCTTATTAAGACTGACTTGTGTAACTGTCCTAAGGCTTAGCGAAAAAAGGCAGGGAGGGTGAGATGGAGAGTAAGCAAGTATTTTAAAATCCAAAAAAAATTGGACCGAACCATTTAACAATTAGATAGTTTTGACCGAATTGAGTGTTCTACCAATCATAAAAAAGTTTGTGAAGTAAGCGATTACTTTTTGTACTAAAATTCACAAACTATATCTGTAGCAATAATTATGAGACATTCTTTTTTCACAAAGTACAAATCCTTTGATGACGTAGCGAACAATGATTTCTATCAGTTTCAGATTATGTAATCAATTTGCATTTACAAAAGAATATTAGAAAGATACAATTGTAATTGTGAAGCAAATAACATACTCATTCTGAGAGGAAGAATAATATAATATGATTAAAGATTTAGATAACAAGAAGGCAATTGATGAACCACAAGCTATGGTCAATGACCTTGTTAAGAAAGCTCATATTGCTTTAGATCGTCTCAGTGTCATGGATCAAGAACAAATTGACAAGATTGTGCACGCAATGGCAGAAGCAGGTTACCATGCTCGTCAGAAGCTTGCAAAAATGGCGGTTGATGAAACTGGTCGTGGTGTTTATGAGGATAAGGTTATTAAGAACCAATTCGCGACTAAAGATATCTATAATTCAATTAAAAATGACCGCACAGTTGGTATTATCAGTGATGATAAGGAAACTGGTATTATGAAGATTGCTGAACCAGTTGGTGTTATTGCAAGTGCAACCCCTGTAACTAACCCAAGTTCAACTGTTTTTCATAATGCATTGTTGGCAATTAAAACACGAAACCCAATTGTATTTGCTTTTCATCCATTTGCACAAAAAACTTGTGTCGAAACAGGAAAAGTAATTGCAGAAGCAGCTGTAAAAGCTGGTGCTCCTGAGAACTGTGTTCAATGGATTACAAAACCAAGTATGGCTGCTACAACTGATTTGATGAATCACGATGGTATCGCAACAGTTGTTGCAACTGGTGGTGCTGGAATGGTTAAATCAGCTTATTCAACAGGTAAACCTGCATTAGGTGTTGGACCTGGTAACGTACCAGTTTACGTTGAAAAATCAGCTAATATTAAACAATCACTAGATGATATTGTTTTATCGAAATCATTTGATAACGGTATGATTTGTGCTTCCGAATCAAACATGGTGGTAGATGCTGACATTTATGACGAAGTAAAAAGTGGCTTAAAGGCTCGTGGTGCTTATTTCGTTAAATCAGCAGACATGGAAAACTTTGCGTACACTGTCATGAATCGTGAAAAAGAATCTGTCAATCCTAAGGTTGCTGGTCAATCTGCATATGCAATTGCACAATGGTCTGGCATTGAAGATTGTCCTAAGGATGCCAAATTCTTAGTAGCTGAAATGGAAGGACTTGGCGGTGACTATATTCTTTCTCATGAAAAGTTATCACCAGTTTTGACCATGGTTAAAGCTACTAGCCAAGATGATGCAATGCATTTAATGAAACGTGGCTTAAACCTTGGTGGTTTAGGACATACAGTGGGCTTGCATACCGAAGATGATGATTTAATTACTCGCTTTGCTCTTGAAATGGATGCTTGTCGAATTCTGATTAATACACCAACTTCTCAAGGTGCAATTGGCTACAAGTATAACAACATCACACCTTCATTAACTTTAGGTTGTGGATCATGGGGTAAAAACTCTATCTCTCATAACTTGGAAGATTGGGATCTATTGAATATTAAAACAGTTGCCAAACGCTTACCAAAGTTACGTCATGAAAGCTTAGATTTCTAAAATAGTTTTTTGAAATTACGTTTGTATTGTTACTGAAAATCAGTAATGATATGAACGTTTTTTATTGCAGTTGTTAAAACGGTAACATTTTCTGCTATAATCGGGACATAAACTCAATTTTAAACTGAAAAGGTGGGATTTTATGTATTACTTTCTGAATACGACCATTCCTTTAAATAAATCTGGTATCGAGCATGCTCAAATTAAGCGAGTAAATTTATTCAATGACTATGGAATCGCAAACAAAATTGTGACTCGCAATTTTGAAGTGGACTTGCATCATAATTTAAAAGTAGCCGGAATCTCTGAAAAAAATCATGTTAATTTATTTGAATTTTTACAAGGATCCGAAGATTTTAAGACCAAAGAATTGACGGCTAAAGATGTCAAGTTGCCACACGGTTGTAAATTACGACGCGATAAGGGTACTTATACCTATACTGCAAAAGATTTACGCGGAAGAGTAGCTGTGCGCATTGAACCATGGAGTGAGCATGATTCACAAGTGCAAACAGCAAGCTATTTTGACTATGCTGGTAATCTTTTGCGCCGAGAACGCTATGATCATCGCGGCTTTTTATCAATTATTGAAATTCATAATCCCCAGGGCGGCGTTAGCAACGAACAAATTTTATCGCCAGAAGGTAAATTAGTTTATGAATCGTTCTACTTTAATGATGGTCAAGGAAAAATCCAGAATTCTTTGTTGCGCATCGTAGACTTTCATGGACAAGATTACGAGTTTACCGGTTTAAAAGGATTACAACGGTTCTTCTTCGATCAACTTAATAAGGCTGATGCGGGTCATAATGTGTTTATATCAGACCGGGCAGTCGAAACCGAGTGGTCACTACTTCACATGAAGACTAAGGCTTATAAAGTCCTGTTTTTACATAATGCCCATACTGCCGATCCAAATAATCCAATGGATCGACTGTTAAATAATAATTTTGAATTTTCATTAAATAATTTCACAGATTGGAATGCTGTGGTTGATTCTACACATCGACAAACTGCTGACGCTAAGCTGCGTTTTGATGAAAAGCAAACACCAATTTTCACAATTCCAGTTGGCATTGTGCCAAATGCACTCATGAAGAAGGCTAAGGTTCCATTTACAGATCGAACTTTGGGAAAGATCATTGTTGTCGCGCGGCTTTTCCCTGAAAAACGCTTGGATCACTTAGTCAAAGCATTTGCCATTGTGCATAAAAAATTACCGCAAACTACGCTAGATTTTTGGGGCTATGGAGACGGTAAAACCGATAAAGAATTGAAACAACAGGTTAAGGATCTCAGTTTGAATGATGCCGTGCAGTTTAAAGGGTATACACCAAATATTGGCGACGTGATGGACAGGGCTCAAGTTTCTGTTTTGACAAGTCGAGTTGAAGGCTTTGCGCTAGCAGTTTTGGAAGCTCAGTCTCATGGACTACCAGTGGTCGCATATGACATTCCGTATGGACCTTCTGATATTATTGAAGATGATTTTAGCGGCAAACTTGTCAAAGACGGCGATTACAAAGCTTTCGCGCAAGCATTAATTGATCTTATGATAAATCAAGATCAGTTACGTCAATATAGCGACAATGCGTATGTGAGTCGTGAACGTTTCAGTGAAAAATCAATTTGGAAAGATTGGCAACAATTGATTGAAGATGCTGATAAATTCTTTGAGAAACAAACTGCAAAGGAGGCGGAATAGATGATTTACTTTTTGAATGAATATTTGATGGCTTTGAATTTGGGACTTGAATATACAGAAATAAATCGTATTCACCTTTTTAAAAATAACCATGTCGATGCAAAAATTGTGACTCGTGATTATAATCAAGAATTACATCGTAACATGGAAAAACTGGGTTTAAGTGATGACGATGTTGTCAATATGTTTGACTTTTTTCAAAATGCCGAACATATTGAAAAATCTAAAGTTCTTAAAACAATCGATTTAAATCTTCCTAAGGCTTATGAAGTTGATCAGGGTGCGGATTTTAGTCGCATTTATGATGGTGATCGTGTTGTCGGAGATGTCTATTTTGCCAGTAGTACTTTTGGACAAGTTTCCTATGTTGACTATTATGATGCGTATGGGAACAAAGCCAAAACAGAATTTTACGATTGGCGTGGGTTTAAGTCTATGGATAAGTACTACACACCAACGGGAGATCCTGCAGCTGAATTTATGTTCACGCCCGAGGGTAAACGGGTGTATGAATCTTATTACATGCATGATGCAAATGGTCGACCAGTTAATTCTTTACTAAAGCTGATTGACTATAAGGGTGAGGATTATAACTTTGATAATTTAGATGAACTATTTACCTTTTTCTTGGATGAATTGAACCGTAAGGGCGGTAGTCATCAGACGTTTATCGCTGATCGACCAGCACAGACCAATGTGCCGATGTTAAACATGGTCACCTTGGCACACAAGTATGTTTCTTTGCCAATCGTTCATGCTGTTAATCCACAGGAACCGGTCCGAAGTGCGTTTGATGCAGCATATGAACCAGTATTTGGGACACGAATTGATGAGTTAGATGGCATCATTGTCATGACAGAAGCTCAAAAACGGGATTTGGCGCAAAAATTAAATCATCCGCAAGTGCCGATTTATGTTATTCCAGGAACCACAGTTTTGAATAAAACTAGAAACGAACCACATGTTGTTCATCGCAATCGAATTGAGAATCGTTTGTTGTACGTTGGCCGATTAACGCCAGAAAAACAAATTGATCGTTTGATTCGTAGTTTACAAATTGTGAATGATAAAATTCCAAATGTTACGCTGGATTTATATGGTTATGGTAGTAAAAAGGATGTTGATGATTTTACAAAACTTGCGCAGGATTTAAAAGTTGGCCAACAAGTTCATTTTCGTGGGTTTGTTTATGATTTAACGGCTGTCTATAATCAATCCGAATTGTTTGTTGGGGCAAGTCGATCGGATGCAATGCCACTGGCCATGATTGAAGCAATGGCGCATGGTGTTCCGGCCGTAGCTTTTAACAGTAATTATGGTCCAAGTGAAATTATTAAAGATAAAGAAAATGGTCGCTTAATTGACGAAGGTGATGGTGACGTATTCTTGTTTAGCCGCGCTATTATTGATCTACTGAGCGATCCAGATACGTTGGCCAAGTATAGTGAAAAGGCTTATGAAATTGGTGATCGTTATTCAGAGGAAAATGCAATGAAGAGTTGGCAACCAATTTTGAAGAACCAAGCGTAACTTTTAAGATTTTGCTTGTAAGCTCTGAACATTGACCTTCGTTAAGCAGTTAGGAAACCAAAGATTGAAACTACAAAAATGCGTCTTGTTGCCTGATACGAAAGTGCTCATGGTAACAAAATTAGATTAAAATGTCGTCTTTCAGCAAAACCGGGCTGGAACGTAGTGGGCACGACTTAGAGCCGCAAACCACGTCTCTAAGCTCGGCCTTTATCTAAGCGAAACCCGCTAAGATAAACGACACTACTGAGCCCATTTGCTTCCAGACTAAGTCTTGTCTTTGCAAACAACATATTGATATAAAAGTTATTATATCAGTGTTATTGAACATTATTGAAGCATCAAACGTTCTTAGTCCGGAGGCGATTGGTCTCGTGCCCACTATTACACATAAGGGTTAGTTTTCGTTTCGAAAACTTTAATGTTTCATACGATGTCGATTCTTGTGGCAAAAACCAGCCGCAAGAACTCGCACCCCGTTCCAGACCTGGTGAGCCGCAGGACGGCAGTTAGACTATTTTTGTAGGTAAGTATAGGCAAGTCATTTAACATCAGTTATTTTTAGTTGGAGAAGCTAAAAAAGATATGACGCAATGAAGTTTTAACCTCATTGCGTCATATCTTTTTTATTCGGTCAGATCGGCAAAGGTTCCATGAACTAGTTTTTTAAGATCATTAGCGTCTATTTTAACTGAGCGACCAATTTTTCCAGAAGAAACAATAATTGCTCCTTGTTTTTGTGCAATATCGGAAATATAAATTGGAAAATGTTTAGTTTCGTAAATACCAATTGGCGTATTTGCTCCGTGTTCATATCCGGTTGTCTTCACTAGCTCTTTTAGAGGAACCATTCCCACCTTTTTATTACCAGAAGTCTTTGCCAGTTTTTTATAGCTCAAATGTTCATCAATAGGCAAAACACCTACTAGTGGACCAGTTTTGTTGCCAGTTAATGCAAGGGTCTTGTAAATACGATGTTCATCCTCTTTAAGATGGTCAACTTGTAATTGTTCAACATCGCCCTCTTGTTTTGTTGGAAAGACATACTGTTCATATTTCATATTGGCCTTATCCAAAATTTTTTCAACCAGGGTTTTATCTATTTTATTTTTCTTATTTTTTTTAGAAATGATGTTCACCTTCCTGAACTTCATTTTAGCATAAGTCAGTTACATGTTGTGTAGATCAAAAAACGCCTAGTATAGGGATATGCTATAATCAAAGTAAATAAATGAAAAAGTTGAAGAGGTGCGTGTGTTGGCTGATTTGGTATATAAAACAATTTTAAAAGATTTGGAAAAACGAATCTTTGATAATGAATTTCCGGCAAAAAAGTTGCCAGATGAGCGCACCCTTACCAGTCAGTATGGCGTGAGCCGCAGTTCAATTAAACGGGCACTCAATGTGCTCGCAAATGAAGGAATTGTGTTTAAAAAACGTGGCTCAGGGACATTTGTGAATCCACTTTATTTAAAGAACCGTTCTTTATTTAATTATGAGGGTTCTAATTTAGGTGTCACAGACAGCATGCGTGCAGATGGAAAAAAGCCGGGGATAAAAGTTTTGGACTTTTCTGTTATTCCAGCCACTAAGGAAATGCAAACAGATCTTTTCTTAGCGGCTGAAGATTTTGTTTATCAGATTCGCAGACTACGATTATTGGATGATCAACCTGTTATGATTGAAACAGGCTATATTCCTATCAAAATTGCACCCGAATTATCGCGAACGATTGTTTCGGGTTCTATTTTTAATTATTTAGAAGACAAAAAAAATCAAACGGTAACCAAATCATTTTTATCAATTGAGGCTCAACCTTCTACTGAAGAGGATCAAAAATTGTTAAATTTAACACCTCAGGAGCCCGTTGGTGTGATGTCAGGGATCTTTTTCTTGGACGATGGCACACCATTTGAATTATCCAATATGCGTTTGCATTACCGGTATATGAAATATAACGCATTAGTGGAGTTAAAGTAAAAACAATTGGTGAAAGTTATGACATACAAAGTTGCACAATTAAGTCAAAAAATGCTCTAATAATTGCGGATGATTGGCGATATAATGATGAATATGCTTTTTATAATATGAACGAAGATCCTGAAAATTATGAAGAAATTATTTCACCTAACCTTCGAGCAGATCATTATTTTCAAGTGACAACAGATAATAACCAACTGGTTGGTTTTTTTGCATTGGATTTAGAAAATAATTCAGAACAAGTAGAAGTAGGGTTAGGGCTGAGACCGGATGAAATTGGTAAAGGAAAGGGTTTAGAATTTTTGCAACTAATTCTTAAATTTATCAAAAACTTAAATTTATCAAAAACAATTATAGTTTTTCCGAAGTTGCTTTAGATGTTGCTCAATTTAATGTTCGCGCTCAAAAAGTATATGCTAAGGCAGGTTTTATGTCTCAAAAGAAACACAAAGGAAACAAATAATTCAATTTGTCCCTTTATTTGGATGACACGAAAACTTTAATTTATACATCTGACGATTGAAATACAGAAGTATTAATAACAAATTTGTTTTCAATTTCTAAAGGTTGAAACTACAAAAACGTATCTCGTTGCCTGATACAAAAGTGTTCATGGTAACAAAATTAGATTTAAATGCCGTCTTCCAGACCATGTGAGCCGCAGGACGGCAGTAGACTACTTTTTATAAACTAAGTCGTTTAACATCAATTATTGAAGTGATTTTGATACTTTCAACCTTTAGTTCAATTCATAATACGTTGAAAAACAGCTAACCATAACATAAAGGTTAGCTGTTTTTTTAATCGTTTCTAAATTGGACCGTATCAATTTTCAAATTAGTTGACCACGAGGAAAGATCGCGTTATCATAGTGTTGTATTCGATAACAATGCTTAAAGGTTAACTATTTGAAGGGAGCTAATTCGTGTAGTTAGAATAAACATTTGTTTTAAAAATAAAATTTTGGGTCAGTAAAATAGACATTTCTATTATGAAAAGGAGCCAGTCCGACTAGCTGCTTAAGCAGTGTAGCGAGGATGGACATCCGTATTGAAGATAGGATTTTACGATAGTAAAATAGACATTCTTATATGAAAAGGAGCACTACAATGACTGTTGATTATTCATCAAAATCATATTTTGAAAATCTTGATAAATTTTGGCGTGCGGCAAATTATCTGTCAGTGGGGCAACTTTATTTAAAAGATAATCCGTTTCTTAAACGTCCTTTAAAAGAAGACGATGTAAAGGTTCATCCAATTGGGCATTGGGGAACAATTTCTGGACAAAACTATGTTTATGCTCATTTAAATCGGGTAATTAATAAATATAATTTAAATATGTTTTATGTTGAAGGCCCAGGTCATGGTGGCCAGGTCATGGTATCAAATTCTTATTTAGATGGCAGTTATACTGAAATCTATCCTGAAATTACTCAGGATGAGACCGGCATGAAGAAGCTTTTCCGTCAATTTTCTTGGCCAGGTGGTGTAGCATCTCATGCTGCTCCAGTGACTCCCGGATCCATTCATGAAGGTGGCGAGCTAGGTTATTCACTTTCACATGGAACTGGTGCGATTTTGGATAATCCAGATCAAATTGCTGCAGTTGTTGTGGGTGATGGTGAAGCCGAAACGGGTCCTTTGGCAACTTCATGGCAATCAAATAAATTTATTAATCCCATTAATGATGGGGCAGTTTTACCGATTCTAGATATTAATGGTTACAAATTAAGTAACCCAACGTTATTTAGCCGAATGTCTGATGAAAAGATTAAACAATACTTTGAAGGCTTAAACTGGAATCCAATCTTTGTTGAGGTGAAAGATCAAGGTATTAAAAAGCTGAATCTAGAGATGGCTACGGCCATGGATTCAGCTGTTGAACAAATTAAGGCTATTCAAAAACATGCCCGTGAAAATAATGATCCGGCGTTACCAAATTGGCCAGTAATTATTTTCCGTTCACCAAAAGGTTGGACAGGTCCTAAAACCTGGAATGGTGCGGTCATTGAAGGAACCTTCCGTGCTCATCAGATTCCGATTCCTGTGGATCAGGCTGACATGCAACATTCTGATGCATTGGTTGATTGGATGAAGTCATATAAGCCTGAAGAATTATTTGATGATAATGGCAAACTTAAACCCGAAATAGCTGCCATTGCACCGCAGGGCGATAAACGAATGGCGGCCAATCCAATTACCAATGGTGGGGTAAATCCTCATGATTTACGATTGCCTGATTTTCGTAAGTATGCAGTTGATACAACTAAACGGGGCGCAAATGTTAAACAGGATATGATTATTTGGTCAGATTATTTACGAGATGTGATCAAATTAAATCCTGAAAATTTTCGTATGTTTGGACCAGATGAAACAATGTCTAATCGGTTGTATGGTTTGTTTGAAACAACCAATCGTCAGTGGATTGATCCGATTAAAAAGGATTGGGATGAAGATTTGGCACCGGCTGGTCGAATCTTGGACGCCCAACTTTCTGAACATCAGGCTGAAGGATGGTTAGAAGGTTATACGTTGACCGGACGCCATGGTATCTTTACAAGTTATGAAGCTTTCTTAAGAGTTGTGGACTCGATGTTAACGCAACATTTCAAGTGGTTACGTAAAGCTAGTGAATTGAAATGGCGAAAAGATTATCCATCTTTGAATGTTGTTTCAACTTCGACTAGTTTCCAGCAAGATCATAATGGATATACGCATCAGGATCCTGGTATTCTGACTCATATGGCAGAGAAAAAGCCAGCATTTATCCGTGAGTATTTACCAGCTGATGCCAATTCATTGCTGGCGGTTAGTCCGTTGATTATGAATGATCGTGAAAAAATTAATATCTTGGTTACTTCAAAACAACCACGACCACAGTTCTACTCAATTGAAGAAGCAGAAGTACTGGCTAAAAATGGCTTAGGCATAATTGATTGGGCAAGTACGGATCAGGGTGCAAAACCGGATATTATTTTTGCAGCTGCAGGTACAGAACCAAATATGGAAAGTTTGGCAGCAATCAATATTTTGCATGACCACTTCCCAGACTTGAAGATTCGTTTCATTAATGTGATTGATTTGCTTAAATTGCAGAGTCCAAAAGTGAATGCTCGTGGATTATCTGACAAAGAGTTTGATCATTACTTTACGAAGGATACACCAGTTATCTTTGCATTCCATGGTTACGAAGATTTGATTAAGTCGATATTCTTTGATCGTCATAATCATAATATTCATGTTCATGGTTATCGTGAAGATGGGGACATTACAACACCGTTTGATATGCGGGTTGTAAACCAGTTGGATCGATTTGATTTAGCAAAAGAGGCTATTTCTGATGTTCATGAGTATGCACAAACGGGTGCTGACTTTATTCAAGAAATGGATAATAAACTGGTTAAACATTACAACTATATTCGTGATAACGGGGACGATCTTCCTGAAGTTAAAGATTGGACTTGGAAACCACTTAAGTAATTAAAAATAGTAAAAATAAAAAGACCGAAATTTTAAATTTCGGTCTTTTTTTGATAGATTAGTTTTTTAAGAAAAAACCTTGCCAGTTTAAAACGGACAAAATTTCGGAACGTTTTTTGGGACTGACCTGCATATCATGAATAATATGATGACGAAAAGTTTCTGTTCGATTGTTTGAACTTCTCTGAGCGTAGTAGGTTTGAATAGTCTGATCGTACGCGTCTAAGGTATCTTTATCAGGTTCTTGATAGCAATTTTCAAAATGAACGCTTTTCAAAGGTAGGCGTGGTTTAAGATCCGGTTTTTCGTTTGGGTAACCAACCGCAATACCAAAAACAGGAAAGGTTAGCTTGGGTAAATGTAATAAATCAATTACTTGTTGGGCATCATTTAGAATACTTCCCAAAAATACTGCACCTAATCCCATACTTTCTGCAGCAGTCACAATACTTTGACCAGCTAACGCAGCGTCGTCAAAGGCTGCTAAACTACGATCACCATCATGTAGCAGGTTTGTATTTGCGTGAGCTTCGTTACCGATAAATTCATTTCGGTGCTGGTCTGCAATCATGATAAATAAGTGACCGTTACTTTCGGTAAATGGATAAGTGGTGATTTCGGCGAATGCTTTTTTTAGTTATGGGTCTGTTACGCTAATTATGCTAAATTGCTGCATAAACATACTTGAAGAAGTTCGTTGGGCAGCATTTAAAAGAGTTTGAATGGTGTTTTGATCTAAAGGTTGCTCTTTAAAGTGGCGAATGGTGCGATGGTGGGTCAATAAATGGATGGTTTCATTAGTAGGCAAATTTTTCAGGCTTCTTTCTATTAATTAAAATTTTTGATTTGAAGACGCTCTGGGATTGGGGCGGTAATTGTCTTTGTTTCTGTAGAAAATGGAAGTGGAAAACTAATTTTCCAAGAATGTAAGGCGAGTCGCTGTCCTGTGCGATATTCGGGGTTGTACAAGGGATCGCCAACAACTGGATGACCTAGACTTGCAAAATGCACACGAATTTGATGGGTGCGTCCTGTTTGAAGTTGAATTTCAACAAGTGAGTAATGTGCAGACATTTGTAAAACGCGATAACTCGTTTTTGCAGGTACAGCATCTGTGCCATTTACAACACGCTGCCGTTTGTCGAAACTTGTTTTACCAATTGGTAACGAAATTTGACCTTTGAGTTTTGAAAATTTACCTTGAACCACAGCAAGGTAAGTCCGGTGAACGACTTTATTTTTAATAAAACGATTATAAATAGGAATTAAAACAGGATTCTTGACTACTAGAATAGCACCACTTGTCTGCTGATCCAAACGGTGTACGTTGTAGGGATGCGCAGATGTGTTGTTTAAGTAAGCCGCCAAATGATTCATGAGACTGCCGACTTCATTTGGTTGATTAGCGTGTGTTTTTACACCAGAGGCTTTGTTGGCAATAAGAAGATCATCCGTTTCAAATAAGATTTCTAAATTAGCGGCACTATCAGGTAAGAAGCTGGGAATGGGAGTTGAAAAATCAGGCGAAGCAAACTTTAGGTTAATTGAATCACCTGATCGGACTATGGTGTTCATAGATTGATAGTGACCGTTTATTAAAACAGCGCGGTTGATACGCAAAAAATGAACTTCTTTGCGAGAGAGGCCCCAAGTAGTTTGTAATAAATTACGTAAATTTGTTGATTGAAAGGTGGAAAGGAGCATTCGTTGATAATTCCAGTTCATATTTGGTCACTCCATAACAAAAAAGGCCCGAACAAACTAAGTGTCTGATTGGCCTTTTGAATTTAAAGATTAAAGTTTATTTTGATTCGGGTTTAACAACTAAAACATCGCAAATTGCGTTTCGGCTGACATAAGTAGCAACTGAGCCGACCATTAAACGTTCCAATGCGTTTAAGCCAGTTGAACCAATCATAATTAATTCGTTGTGATGATCTTTAGGAAACTCGGTAGCGATGACGGGTTTAGGATTACCAAAACGAACGTGGACACTGACGTCTTTGAGACCGGCATCTTCGGCTTGTTTCTTTAGTTCGGCTAAACGTTTTTGAACATCTTCAGAGAGTTTGTAGATGACGTCACCGCTGACGGCACCACCATAGGTATCACTGAATTGATTGACTTCAAGGACGTTTAGGATATCGAGACGAGTGTCATTGCGTTTGGCAACTTCAATGGCCTTTTTCAAGACGGTGTCTGTGACTTTTGATCCATCAATTGGAGCTAAAATGTTTTTATATTGTTGTAACATGTTGCTCACCTTCCATTCTCATGGGTTCTTATGAATATCATATCATTAATTTGGAAAAATGTAAGGTTTTTAACCCAAAAGTGGGTGAAGCAGACCGAAAGAAAAAAGAATCTAAGCATGACGGAGGCGGGATCGTAATCCCGCAGGAATCATGTTTATTTTTTTGCTTCTGGTCAGTTGAGCCGTCCTAAAGCCCAGCGAAAATAAAAAGGCGAAGACATGACGGAGGCGGGATCGTAATCCCGCTGTGAGTCATGCTTAGATTCTTTTTTCTGGTCTGCTGAGCCGTCCTAAAGCCCAGCGAAAATAAAAAGGCGAAGACATGACGGAGGCGGGATCGTAATTCCGCTGTGAATTATGCTTAGATTCTTTTTTCTGGTCTGCTGAGCCGTCCTGAAGCTCCGTGGAAATAGCAGGCTGCGACTAATCGTAACTTCTTTTGCTTTAAATTAATTGTAAAATGGCGAGAAGACCAAAGAAACCTAAATAAACGTATGTCCAAACTCTATTTTTGATGAAAAATAGAGAAGAGCCATCACCAACTTCTACTATTTGTCCTGTTTCACCATCTATGTATGTTTTCTTTTTTGTTGAGATGAACCAGCGACAGAATAGATAGTTAATGCCTGCAGCAGTTAACCCCCATACGAACCACATAACAAAGTTTCTAATTGTTTCAGGAAAACCAAGTCCTGCCACAGCACCTGATAATAAAGCACCTAAAAATCCTGCAAGTGGTACCAAAAGACCTTTTCCACGCCAAACTAACATAATATTACCTCCTCCTAATTGCATTATTATAAATAGTATATTACAGCACCAATCAATGGAATACAACAACTTTTTGCTACCATATCAAGTACTGGTGTGATTGTTTACAGAAATTTTTGAATTCTTGTAAAAAAATAAGCTTTCTATCATTGTGATAGAAGGCTTTTGCTTGTTACTATTATCCATTGAGTTCATGTAAATGAAGACACCAGATGGAAACAAATCATAAATAGGTCGTTCGTAATCAACATGGCTACGAGTATGCGAACCTGCATTAAGCTTCATCCATTACTGCTGATAAATTTATAATTTGATCAGATATATGTTTAAGAAAATCGAAATTATGATCGACAACGACAATTGTTTTAGATTGTATTTTTACAAAATCAATTAACATTTGAATGGTGCGGACGTCAATATAGTTACTAGGCTCGTCCCAGAGTACCAAGGCACTGTTATCAAGCAAACTAAGTAACAAATCAATTTTCTTTTGTTCACCGGAGCTTAAATTTATAATTGGCGTGTTAAATTTGTCTCTAACGATGCCTAATTTGTGAACCCCATTAATGAAATCAGTGCCATAGTTATTTTTAGATAACTTTAGAATAGACTGTCAGTGAGTCTGTGTTTTTGAAACTAATGTGATTGCATTAGTTGAAATATGTAATTTACCAATACTATTCAATTGACTTGAAGCTGTGTGATTAATAAAGTTTAAAAAAGAACTTTTACCAATACCATTATGGCCATGAAGGCTAATTATTTTACCAGGTTTTGCGGAAAAACTAATTGGATTAAAAAGAGGATACTCATTATATCCTACCGAAAAATTTTCAACTGTTAAGGTAGACTTATAATATGTGGAAACTGAATTTAACTGATTATTTTTGATTTCTTTATCTATATCGGGAATTTGTTTAGTGAGTTTGTTGATTTTTTTTCAATACTTTTGGCTCGTTTTATAAACTTAGTATTATCTGAGTTAGATTTTCTATCCCATTCACGCAAGGTGGTTGATTTTTGTTTAAGTAATTTAATAGACTTCTTTTCCCTTTGTCTTTGTTTATCCTGGCTTTCTGTCACACGCCGTTGAGTATTTGTAGCAGAAAGCGTGTTAGTTTTATATAAGTAAATCTGTTGATTATCAATAATCATTGTATGATTAGTTAAATCACTCAAAAAAATGGCATCATGACTCGCAATTAAAAAGCCGTTTTTGGTATTCAAAATGTCTTTAAGCGTGTTAATTCCGTCAGTATCTAAAGAAACTGTAGGTTCATCTAAAATGTAATAATCATAATGATTGCTTAATAACAGAGATAATAAAAGTTTAGTTAGTTCACCACTACTTAACGATTTTAAAAACTGATTTTTTAACTGGTCTTTTAATTTGAATGCATACCACATCTTATTAAAAGAAGATAAATCGTGTACATGGTTATGAATATACTGATTTACAGTAATTGATGAACTAATCTTAGAATTAACAGTATTTGAAAAATAACCTGCGGCTATATTGTTTGAAATTTGCCCGCCTGAAGGAGCAATTCTTTTTCTTAATATATTTAGTAGAGTTGATTTTCCTGCACCATTAGGTCCCATGAGCCCGATCGCCTCCGGACTAAGAACGTTTGATGTTAAATAATGCTTAATAACACCGGTATAATAACTTTTATATCGATGTGTTGATTGCAAATATTAGACTTAGTCTGGAAGCAAATGGGCTCAGTAGTGACATTTATCTTAGCGGGTTTCGCTTAGATAAAGGCCAATCTTGAAGACGTGGTTTGCGGCTTCAAGTCGTGCCCACTACTACGTGTAGAAAAATGATTTTCGTTCCGAAAATCTTGATACTCCGTACGATGTCGATTCTTGTGGCAAAAATCAGCCGCAAGAACTCGCACTACGTTCCAGCCCAAATTTGCTGGAAGACGGCATTTAAATCTAATTTTGTTACCATGAACACTTTTGTGCCAGGCAATTAGATACATTTTTGTGTTTTCAATTTTTAATAACCATACTTTTATAAAAATTTGAATTTATACGCAGTATTCGGCCAACAATAATATTTTTAGGGATACATAATTTCTAAGCATTATACTAGATTTTTTAGAAGAAGGCGGTTACAATATAAGTACATTGGTAATGGTGATACAGATACCACCATTAATTTTGGGCATCGGACTAATTTCGGTTAGGCCGATGTTTTTTGTTATATTTTTTAAGTTCTTCTTTAGTAAATAAAATGTTTCTCGTTGGGGTCACTTTTTTAGCGGCTTTTTCTTTTGGACTAAATTCCAAAGCATCAACTGTGCCAAAACCAGTTGGCGACTTTTCTGAATGGCAAGGAAATTTCACGGCTAGTCAAGTCCAGAAACTCAAATCACAAGTATCATTTGTTATTTTGCGAGTGCAGTACGGTAGCAACTACCGTGATAAGACGTTTGCTCACAATGCGGCGTTAATGACTAAGTACAAGGTACCATATGGCGTCTATTCGTTTAGTCAATATACCAGTGCAAGCGATGCGAAAAAGGAAGCCAAAGATTTATATAACCGTTCCAAGTCGGCACTATTCTACGTTAATGATGCCGAAGCTCTAACGACCTCGGCAGCTAGTTACAATAATGCTACTAAGTCTTGGTACACAGAAATGAACAGTTTAACCAATAAGCATATTGTGTTCTACAGTTACCGTTCATTCCAAACTAAGTACGTGCCAACGGCTTATAAATCATATGATGCTTATTGGCTAGCGGCATACACTTCTAGTGTTCCTAGCCCACAAAATTACTTGCTGTGGCAGAATACTGATGCCCATTATTTCTCGGCACTAAGTAAGTCAACTGATTCATCTACTTTGATGTGGCAGAAAAAGCCGTTGTCATGGTGGATTGGTTCAACTAACGCGTCTAAGCAATCGACTAAGGTATATAAGTATGGTGGAATTAAAAAGAACTGGCAGGTTATGATTAAGAAGTCAGCTACTCACTGGTACAATCCTCGTACTAAGATTCCGGCCTCTGCAAAGAGTCCAACTTACCGAGTACAATCCACTCAAAAGGTTACGTACTCTAAGTCTAATGAGGCGGTGCTATTATACCGGAATGGTAAAGCAGTTGGTTGGGCTTTAGCTCAAGATATTAATTCTTACTATAACGCTAAGAGTGTTAAAGCCCTTAAGTTTAAAACCAATGGTTATAGCTATAGCAAGCCTAACTTAACCGGCAAGAAATGGTACCACAAGAAGGGTACTGTCCTCCGAGGCAACACCTATTTCAATGGTCGTTTTTGGGTATTTAAGACGGCTAATGGCGTTTATACCAGTTCCAATAAGTCTTTGAAGAGTTATGTCTCTGTAAAGACCACTACTAAAAAGACTACTACCAAGAAAGCTAAAGCTAAGGCTGCCTATTACACGGTTAAACGTGGAGATACGGTAAGTGCTATTGCCGCCAAATATGGCACAACTACCGCTAAGATTAAATCTCTTAACAAGCTTGCTAACGTTAACTATATCTACGTTGGCGAACGCTTGAAGGTTTCTGGAGCTGCAGCAAAAGCCACGACTAAAGTTTATTACACAGTTAAATCTGGCAATACACTTTCTTACATTGCGGTTAAGTATGACACCATAATAGCCAAACTTAAATCATTAAATGGCATCAGAAATGCTAACTTGATTTATGTTGGTCAAAGAATTCGTATTAAATAAAATAATTCTTTTATGTTTTAACTGATAGGTTTGTTATTTAATTTATAAAGCCTCATCGCCTTGATTGGTGGTGGGGCTTTTTATTTTCGTTAACATGTAGTATGGCTCAGCAGCTTAATATTTACTAATAAGCATCTTTTAAATTGTGTCCTTTAATTATCGATCCCTTTGATCTGGTTTATGCATACTTACATATGAATGAGAATTAGCCAATTGATTACTGATGTTTACAGTATAATCTGCTTCCTCATCTTGTTCACTTTTGTCCAATCCTATCTTTTCTTCCTTAGGTTCAACACGCATCGGTATAAATAAGCAGAGGACCTTAATGATAATAAATGTCATAGCAGAGACAAAAATAATTGTTATTACGGTAGTTAATACTTGAATACCTACTTGGTACCACCCTCCACCATAGAAGAGACCATTATGAGATATGATAGGATTTACATATTTAGTAGCAAATAATCCAACTAAAATGCTACCAGTGATACCGCTAATACCATGGCAACCAAAAACATCAAGTGTATCGTCTATACCAATTTTGTCTTTGAAATAATGAATAAAAATATAACTGGACAAGGTAGAAAAAATACCAATCCAGAAAGAACCAGCAAGCGTTACAAATCCACAAGCTGGTGTAATTCCAACCAGTCCGCAGAGAGTACCGGTACAAACACCAACCAAATTTGGTTTTCCTGAAATAATCATATCTAGAATCATCCAGGTAACCATTGCAGAACCAGTTGAGACTGTAGTTGTCATAGCTGCTTGGACAGCAATATTACTAATGCCTAATGCTGAACCAGAATTGAATCCATACCAACCAATCCAAAGAATTACGGTACCAATCAGAACCCAAGGCAAACTGTAATGGGTATTAGAAGGCTTAATTCTTTTTCCAAGAACAGCTGATAGAATCAATCCCGTAATACCGGCATTGATATGAACAACAGTTCCACCAGCAAAGTCTAAAATTCCAAGCCCTGCTAAAAGTCCTTGTGAACTCCAAACTAAATGAACCATTGGATAGTAAATCAATACTGACCAAAGAATTAAAAAGCTTAACAGGAAGTTAAATTTAATTCTACCAACAATTGATCCAACAAATAATGCTGGTGTAATAATAGCAAATGTCATTTCAAAGCCAGAAAAAACCATAGTCGGAATTTTTTGGTCATTTAAAGATCCCATACGTATATTATTCATAAAGAAATTATGTAAGTTCCCAATGATTCCATAAATGTTCCCTTCAAAGGATAAACTGTATCCAACTGATATCCAGAGAATAATTGCAATTCCCGTCATGACAAATACAGATAACATTGTGTTAACAACATTTTTTTGTGACACTAAGCCGCCATAAAAAAAGGCAAGGCCAGTAGTCATAAATAGGACTAATATACTAGATATAATTAAAAATAAAGTGTTAGTAACGTTCATAATATTTTCTTCCTCTCTATAAAAAGAGAGTAAATGAAGTGCATGATTGAAGTCAATACTTTATGTTATATTTTATAACATGTATCAAAATAATATCTCACACCATTTTAATAGATATTGATAATTTTTTAAAAACTAGTATTTAATTACTTTGAATACTAGTTTATTTCATAAATAAGGTGGGAGTGTCAAGAAGTTTGTGTAAAAAGGGATTGCCCTTTCTCCATAAAATTAAATCTTTTCAGTCGAAAAGTGATTCTAATGTATCCTTAACTTGTCCGAATCCACGATGAATTCGATTAAAGTTCTTTTCGTTGTAACTAATTACTTGCACTCCAATGAAATTGTCTAATGATTTTTCATTGGGAAACTGTTCTTTTGCTTTAGTCTTGCGTTTAATCTTTTTATTTAGCGATTCTATAATATTTGTTGAATAAATGGTTGGGCGTATTGCGGCTGGAAAAGCCAAAAAAGCTAATAATTCCTTTTCAATTGACCTAATGTGACTAATCAGATTTGTGTATTGCTTTTCCCAAGTACTATAAAAATCGGCAAGCATTTTATGAGCTTCAGTTTTATTAGTTACCGAATGAAGCTGTTTGAAATCATTTAAAATGACCTCACGGTCTTTTAAACGGACATGTGTACTAATATTACGCATAACATGAACTAAACATCTTTGAAATTTTGCTTTAGGAAAAGCATGTAACAGCGCTGGTTGAAGTCCGACCATTCCGTCCGCAATAATTAATTGAACCTGTTTAAGCCCTCGCTGCTTAAGATCTGCTGCCATTTCCGACCAGACTTCAGCATTTTCACTGGGTGCAATGCGATAATCAAGAACTTCCTTAATTCCAGTGGGTGTAATTCCTAAGGCAATATAAACCGCTTCTCTTTGAACTGTGTCACGACGCAAAGGTAAATAAGTTGCATCTAAGAATAAGCAAACATAGTTTGCTTTAATGGTTCGTTGATGAAAAGCTTCAATCTGCTCAGTTACTTGAGCAGTAATGTTAGAAACAGTTGTAGCTGAATAATAAGAACCATACATTTTCTCAATCAAATCAGCGATTTCACGAGTGGTAACACCTTTAGAGTAAAGTTGAATAATTGTAGTTTCTAAAGCATCTTGACGACGAGAATAAGCTGGAAGTAAATGATTATGAAACTTGCCTTGTCGGTCACGCGGCACAGCAATTTTCAACTTACCATATTCGGAATCAATTAACCGAAAGTATTGACCATTCCGATAATTGTTAGCCTTAAAACCATTACGTTCATAAGGATCATAACCGAGTAACGAAGTTAACTCAGCTTGTAAGATTTGATTAATAGCTTTTTCAAGTTGTTGGCGAAAAAGTTCTTTAACATCGCCATTTGATAATAGAGTTTTGGTTAAATCTTTGGTAAACTGTTCCATGGGGAATCCCTCCGTTTTGGTTTGGTTTGACGATTTAATCATACGGGGAAGGGATTCCCTTTTCAATAGGATTTTATTTATTTACACAAACTATTTTATACTCTCAATAAGGTGTGTATATGCAATTTACTTAATTTATTCTAAATGGATCAAATAAAATAACTTCATCAGATTAATTCTGGTGAGGCTTTTATTCATTTTAGTCTTGGGGACATTTTGGGGACATACTAAACGTTTCATTATTTATTTTTGCATATTTTCAAAAATTAAAACAGTTCAAAACGCCTAGATACCGTGTTTTTGATAATAAACTTAAATAAAATGTAATTTGTAACTTTTCATTCAGATGTTAGACTAGGTAAGTAAGCTTTAACCAATTTAGGAGTGAAAATTATGAAGATTAAGTCCAGTGATTTATTAGAAATAATTCGTGATGATAATTTTGCACCAGAAACTTTTAAAATTACGAGTACAAAATTAAAAAAAGATCCTAAAAGTGCCTTGAAATCTGTCTTTGGTTATTTACAAACAACCTTGAAAGATACTGCAGTTGTTGAAGCAGATGTGTCAATCAGAAAAGAAGTTGTTTTAAAATTTCAAACAAACATTATCAATTTACCGTTTAGTTATCCGAATAAGATTGAACAGTTAACGGAAGCGGACAAGGATTATGATGTGAAGTTGTACGCAATTTTTGAAGCGGAAGACATTAATGCTTCACATTTACGGATTGATTTAATGGGCAGTGTCGATGATTTTCTGGCAGGAGACGCTGACGTTTATCAAAATATTGCAGATTGGGTGCTATTGCAGTTTGAAAAGCTCGATACTAAAAAGGAAAAATAAAAGTAGAGGTTGTCTATGAGTCGTTTAACTAAAATGTTAGCAGTGGCTGGGGTTTTGTTTTTGGCTGTCTTTTTAATTAGCTTGCGATTCCATCCAGCCGCTAGCAAAGTGAAAAAACAAGATCCAAGCCAAGTAACAGTTTCAAATTTACCTAAGGAAAAGAAAACGAAGGCGAAGAAAAAAGTATCGAAACGACCAGCTTATATGCGAGCAATCAATTGGAAAAAATCTTCAGAAGTTAAGGCTTATCCAGATTTGACTAAATATGCACATATTTGGTTGCACGTTTCAATTGCAAAACAGCGGGTATATGTGATGAATAACCAAACACGATTGTATACCATGTATGCTTCCACAGGAGCTAAAAATTCAACGCCTACAGGTACTTATCACATTCAGGCCGAACGAGGAAAATTCTTTTACAATGCCGAATCCAAAGAAGGAGCTAAGTATTTTGTTTCTTGGAAGGATCATGGCGTTTATCTATTCCATTCGGTACCTACGAATGAGCAGGGACAGTTTCTTATCAAAGAGGCAAATAAACTAGGTAAAGAAGCTAACTCGCATGGTTGTGTGCGTCTTTCAGTACCAGATGCAAAATGGCTTTACACAAACATTAAGGAAGGAACCAAGGTTGTCATTCACTGAGGGCGTAAAAATGAAAAATAAAATTCGCGTGTTCTTGATGCAAAAACGAAAATGGTATCAAGATGCTGGCATAAGTATCGCCAGCCTTTTTGTGGTGCTTGTTTTGTACCGATTGATTGGCTACATCTTTACAAGA
The DNA here is from genome assembly GCF_964062635.1 of Pediococcus ethanolidurans. NCBI lineage: Bacteria > Bacillati > Bacillota > Bacilli > Lactobacillales > Lactobacillaceae > Pediococcus > Pediococcus ethanolidurans. Next base: position 132,880 of record NZ_OZ061250.1, on the reverse strand, counting down.
ATCAATTTTTTGAGTTGGGGAACAATTATTAGTGTCACTTTGTTTTATGTGGTGATTTTAATTGGTTGGCGTGTTTGGGAGCTTAGACTACCACGAAAATAAAAATTAGGCTGCCAATTATTTACGAGAAACAAGTTTAGAAAGTTGTTTTGTTAAAATGGGTGAGATAGCTAATAAGAAGAAAATAAGTGTGAAATATTTTTGGACAAAAGCAGTTGAACCTAAGTAATAACCCGCTAAACAACAGGCACCTACCCAAATTAGAGCACCTAAAAAGTTTAACTTATTAAATCGTTGAAAACTCATTTGGGAATTTCCCGCAATGATGGGAACAAACAAACCGATAAATGGAATAAAGCGGGATAATAAAAGAGAGCTTTTTTCATTACGATCGAAGAAAGCCTGTGTTTTTTCCATTTGATCAGAGGATTGAATTTCTTTAGTTATTTTAGAATGTTTGCCAAATTTTTTACCTTGATGAAACTTGAGTACAGAGCCAGTGGTTGCGGCAATCAAAAACACCACAAATAAAGCAATTAAGTTTAACTTTGAGTGGGGACTAGCGGCTATTGTACTCGTTAGGAAGAGTACAGATTGTCCCGGCAAAAATGAAAAAATAACAAAGGCAGTTTCTAAAAAGATCCAAATAAACAAAATTAAATAAATCCACCCGTTCATTTGATCTGCGATAGGAACGATGTAACTGAGTGGATGAATAAAAAAATCAATGACTAAATTTAGCATAGTGGAACTCCATTTCTGTAAAAACTACCTTCATCATATAATGAATTGATCTAAATGACTAGTGAGGTGATTGGTAATTGCCATAGAAACGTGTTAATATGAATTTATGCGATGAGTCGAGTATAATCAGGCAACTTAGGTTGTTTCACTTTCGAGTGACTAGTGATTTTCTTGAAACGGGATGTGTCTTTTCCACCGGATTTTGTGGAACATCTGATCAAACATGTGTGAACCGTGCAAGATCTATTTGAGCAATCAAGTACCGTTTAAAAAAGGTTGAAGCAATTTTGCTTCAACCTTTTTTCGTTGCTTTTTTACTGAATAAGATAAACTCGATCATGAACTAAATCAAAATGGGTAAAATGTTGGTTGAGTTTTTTTGTATTCTCTGGGTCAATATAGTTAGCGTGCTGCCAGAACTGTTGACTGCCAGAACTACCAAACTTTTCACCAATACAAATTAGGATAACTTTAGGATCAGTCTGGCGCATTTTTTGTAAAAGTTGCCAATCTACCGGAATACCATCAGGAGACCAAGACATGATGACATATTTTACGACATCATGATATTTGTCCCAAGCAGCCAGTGCGTCTAAAGGCTCAATTTCGGTTAATGTGTGTTTACCAGTTTCATTTTCCTGTGTCCAGCCTTTGCTGTCGGTTGTCATTAGTGTTTGATCGTAATTACGAAGTCCGGCAGAGATATAGCCATTGCCAGCCATAACTTCTAAGGTTGGTTCATTGTTCAAAAAGCCAGCCAGATCTTTAATAAAAGGAGCAGAAATATAGGCCCACATTCCGTAATGTTCTTCTAGATAATCGCGGTAGGATCGTAGTAATTTATCAAATTTGGGTAAAGCCTGAGAATAGGTATTCCATAATTCATCACCCTTAGGATTTCCCATGGGATACTTTTTTAGAATGGATTGAAACAATTCGTCTTGAAAAGTATCAGGAATTTGAAGTAATGGCAGCGACTGTGGTAACAGTCCTTGAGAAATCAAACGCGCACTCTCAATAATATTATGAGTTAAAAAGGTCATTTGAGGGAATTCTTGAAATAGGCGCTCATATTTCTTAATTTGTTCAAGATAATCTTCTGTGAAAGTTTTCTTATTTTTATCATGAACTTGTTTGCGAAGTTGCTTTAATTTTTTTTGATTCAAAATATTCACCCGTTTAACTTGATAAGTTACTTTTTGTTATCATCGAGTCCCAAGTCTAATTCTTCTTGTTGATCATTAGCATCATGGGTTGTACGTCGGTTTTTACCATGAAGATAACCATCCATTAATTGAAACAGCTCGTAACGATCTTCACTGGTTAACACTTTATGACTGAATGATAGTTGTTTGCCAGATAAGAATAATTTGCTTAGATCATATTCATCATGATCGGCCTTACCACTGAGGTAATCCATTGTGACATCAAAATATTCTGCGAGTTTGCGAACCTCCACAAACGAAGGGGTACGAACGCCACGTTCCCAATTACCAATTTGAGAAGAGGTGTTCGCTTTTTCAGCTGGTCCAGGATATTGTTTATTTAAATCCGCCGCTAATTCTTCCAAGGTGATGTTTTGACCATGGCGGAGTGCACGAAGTCTTTCAGGAAACATGTGATTACTCCCTTTCTGTTATCTCAATTTTATCATAACCACAGACTGTTAGGCGCATTCTGTTTGTCTTTTTTGAGTTTTGGTGGGACATTTTACTTTATTTGTCACAACTAAACGAGAAGATTGAGATAAACGCTTCAATATTGAGACTGATGGGACTAATTGCTATTTTGACGATGAACCAATAAGGTTAATCATTGAGAAAACATTTTTTATCTGATAAAAAGCTGTATACTTTTTAAATCGAGTGATAAGGGATGAGAATTTTGAAAAAGTTTTGGAAATGGCTTCTCATTATTTTTGCAATTTTGGTTGTAGCGGATATTGGGGCAGCCTCGTATTTTTATCATGTAGCAGTTGTGCCTGGTCATAAAGATTTTTTGAGTGGATCGGCAACCTTAAAAAAGAGTGATCCTCTTTATAAAGAAAAGCTTTGGTATCAGAATGTGCATAAGCAAACCTGGCACGAAACCTCAGCAACGGATAACTTAAGATTAGATGCTTATTATATTCCAGCTGCTCATAAAAGTAATAAAACGGCTGTTATTGCTCATGGATTTATGGACAATAAAACAAAAATGGGAGCATCTGCGGCCATGTTTCATAAAATGGGCTACAATGTTTTAGTTCCTGATGACCGTGGTCAAGGAGCTAGTCAAGGAAATTATATCGGTTTTGGCTGGCCTGATCGATTGGATTATATTAAATGGATGAAGCTGTTACTCAAGCGTGAAGGACAAAATCAACAATTGGTGATGTATGGGGTTAGCATGGGTGGCGCAACGACCATGATGGTTAGTGGTGAAAAGGATGTTCCCAAGCAACTTAAAGCCTATGTCGAGGATTGCGGTTATACGTCGGTCAATGATGAAATTACGTACGAAGCCAAAAATATGTATCATCTACCATACTGGCCGCTGGTTCCATCGGTAAGCGCCATTACACAAATTCGTGCTGGTTATAATTTCAAAGAAGCCAGTGCTTTAAAACAGGTTGCGAAGAATAAAAAACCAATGTTGTTTATCCATGGAAATAAAGATACGTTTGTACCAACGAGGATGGTTTATCCACTGTATAAGGCAGATAAGGGACCTAAGCAATTACTGATTGTTAAAGGAGCCACACATGCCAAGTCAATGGCAACTAATCCAAAACTGTATCAACGAACAGTTAAGAAATTTTTAACAAAGTATGTAAACTAATTTAGTAAGTGAGCGTTTGAAACTAAAAAATGATGTCGGGAAGGTGGCTTTCTGACATCATTTTTTTGGTTTTATGAGTGAAGTGGGCTAAGAAAAGCAGCTTTTTGGGGTGTGTGTACGTTGTAAGTTCAACTGGAAATAATGGGGTGGATCACATTTTATTTTTATAGTGGGAATGGATCAAGAAAAGCAGGTTCTTCAGGACATGAACCTGCTAATTTCAATTGAAAATAATGAAAGGGATCACATTCTATTTTTATAGCGGAAACGTGTTACACAAGACAGCTTTCTCCGCTTAACACAAATACCCCAACGATTCCAAGTACGAATCATTGGGGTATTTCCGTTAATGCTCAAAAGCTATTCGTCTTGTGTAACACTCTTTTAATCATAAATTTCGTCATTTTGCATATAAATTAATTCGTCATTTGAAATCTGTTCATACAATGCCGTCGCCAACTCACGCGTCAATTTATTTTCACTCAGTTGGTTTTGCACAAAGTTATATTCAAACTGAAACGCCTTAATAAACAATTCCTCTTGAATCTCATTACTGTTTGAATTGTTCTGATAACGACGATGACGCTCACGGTAATAACGCTGCACAATCGAAATATCCGTATGACTTTCCTTATTTACCATAGGACTCTTTAAATACTTGAACACCTGCTGCGTAGTTCGGTCCTCAATTTCAACCAGCGTATCATGTTTGCTCTTGAACTTTTTCATCAATTTAGGATTATGCCTAATCCGTTGCTGATTCTGTCTAATTTTTCTTCCGTGAATCAACCGTTTGAAAAAGTAAACAAAACGATAGGACAACTGCAACCAAAGTCCACGCAAAATACTATTATCAGAATGAAAGTCACGCGTCAACATCGTTCGTTGGTACAAACGACGATCCTTTTCCGAAATTTCGTCGTTTGATACCATCTCATCTAAAACTTCATTTTCAACATCTCGTGTTTGCGCAAACAGTTGCTTTAAAATGCGACGATTTTTAATTTTCTCAGGCCGATTTTGACTATGCAGAGTTGCAATAACGGCCTGCGTTTCTAAAGGATCTTCGTTTAATTCGGTCATTTTTTTAACCGCATAGTTAATCATTTCTTTACGAGCTGCGTTGGCATCCTCACGTAAAAACGGTTCCTTTTGGCGAGGAAGTAGTGCCGGTAGAATCAATGAAGGAACCAACATGCTTAAAACAATCACAACACTAGCAATAAACAACAAATCGTTTCGATAAGGAAAAGTTACGCCGTGTAACATTAATGGCAACGAAAAGGCCATCGCCAACGTTACAGTTCCATGAATGCCACTCAGGGCAATGATCCAGCAATTGGTATTCTTATATTCTGGACGTACCCGAATTGTGGCTAATCCTAAACGTAGCCACAAGTAACGTAGAATTGTCATCAACGCATAAAGTAAAATGCTTAAACCGATTAAGAAAAGCAAGAAAGTATTATTTCGGTAGGAAATATCTGAAATAACGGTAGGTAAAGAGACACCTAACAGGACAAATACAAAACCATTCAGATTGTCTGAGAGGACTTCCCAGGTAGTATTGCTAACTCCTGTATCTTTGTTGAAGTGAGTCGTAAACGGCCTTCCTGCACGCCGTGAACAAGTCCTGCCGCCACCACAGCCAAAATACCAGAAACATGAGCTAATTCAGCAACAAAATAAACGAAAAATGGTGTAAGAATACCTAAGGTGACAATTACGGAAGAGTTGTCCATCCGATGACTGATTAAAAAGGTTCTTAAGGAAACTAACAGGCTGCCTAAAATCATTCCCAGTAACAGACCGCCCAAAAAAACGTATGTAAAATCAAAAAAACCAAAGGTAAACGAGAATTTTCCCGTTGTAAAGTCCTGTAAAGCTAAATCAAAGATGACAATTCCAGATGCATCGTTAAAAAGTGATTCGTTTTTTAAAGTTTGCATGGCCTCTTCTGGCATCGCGATATTTGCGGTAACCGATGAAACAGCAACGGCATCTGTGGGGGTAATTATGGCCGCTAAGGCAAAAGCCAGCGGCAAAGCCAGTTCAGTTAAGGTCAAATGGGCGGTAACTCCGACAATACTGACGGTAACTAAAGCCAGACCTACCGCCAATGAGAGCGTAGTTGAAAAGGATCGGCGTAAAACACGCATATTTGTATTTAATCCTTCATAAAACATTAAGGGTGCTAGAACCACAAGCATAAAGAGATCTGGATTCATTGTGTAATGGCGATAATAAGGTACGATGAAAGCGACAAGTAACCCAACTGCAATTTCAATAAAGGCAAGTGGCACTTGTGTGAATTTACTGGCAATAATATTTGAAACCAGTACCGCGATTACAAGAACCAGAACTAAAATAACGATTTCCATATGTTTCACTCCCAAATTTATCTGCATCTAGTTTACCATATGGCTTGTAAAAATCTTGTGTCGTAAGACTTGAGATGTTTGAAAAAACTTCAATTGATAAAAATTAAAAAATAAAGCTGCAGGGAAATTTTTCCCACAGCTTTATTTTGAACATCCTAAGAAATTAATTTTTAGTTTTTGGCAAATAGCCCAGATAAATAGCTCATAAACCGTTTCAAATAGGTAGCTTGATCGACCGTTAAAGCCACTGAAACATTAGGATTCTTGTCTGTTAATTTGACCGGATCGCCAATTGTGCGTCCCCACATTTCTTTGCTGGTATCTACAAACATGTTTAAATCCAAAGTTGAAACTAAACTAGGATCAAGAGCTACACCAACGGCCAAAGGATCATGGAGGGCACAGCCATGTAAATGAGGACTAGTAATTTTGTATACATCAATGTAATAATCAACAATATCTGCAAACTTTTCTCCGGAAGTGGTATGTAATGAACGCCACTCAGCAGTTTCAGTTTTGGTAAGTAACGTCCGTAAAGTGACGTCGAGACCTACCATTGTGATATTTAATTTACTTTCAAAAACTTGATCGGCAGCGGTTGGATCTTGATTTATATTGGCCTCAGCCACGGGGGAAACATTACCGGGAACGGTTAATGCGCCACCCATTAAAGTTACACTGCCAATTTCAGTTGCAATTTCTGGGGCTTTCTTTAGTGCTTTGGCAAGATTAGTCAAAGGACCTGTTGGCACCACAATAAGATTTTTACCGAAAGTGTGGGCGGATTCAATCAAGAAGTCTACGCCCGATTTAGTTTCTGGTTGACGTTTAGGCATTGGTAAGTCGACTTCGCCAATCCCGTTTTTTCCATGAATCTGAGCGCTGATTGGCATCACATCAAAGTGAGTAGTTGTCGAAGAATGAGATTCACCAAGAAAAACAGGAACATTTGGTTGACCTAGTAATTCGAGAATTTTTAAACTGTTTTGCGCTGACAATGGCGTTAATACATTGCCGTATGAAGAAACAATTCCAATCAAATCAACATCTGGCGCAGCTACTGCGTATGCAATGGCCATTGCGTCATCGATACCAGTATCTAAATCTAAGATCATTTTGCGTGTTGCCATGAGAAACCTCCCAAATTTTATTGTCGGTACATTCTAATCATACGAAATTGACCGGATAAATACAATTTAAAATCTGTGCTATTTGAGGCTAATTTTTAAAATCACGAAAAAATAAAATCGTGGTAAAATTAGACAGTTATCATATAAAAAGAAAGAGGGATAAAACGTGTCCGAAATTTATGACATTACAATAATTGGTGGTGGACCTGCCGGCATGTTTGCCGGTTTTTACAGTGGTTTAAGAACCGCTAAAGTTCAAATCATTGAAAGCCTTGCACAGCTTGGTGGTCAAGTAAGTGCGCTTTATCCAGAAAAATATATTCATGATGTCGCCGGTTTTACTGGAATCAAAGCTAATGATTTAATTGACCATTTGCACAAACAATTGATGCAGTTACCAGTGGACGTTCGCTTAAACGAAACGGTAACCGACCTTAGCAAACAAACTTATGGCTACCAGGTTGTAACCAATCGAGGAACGTATCAAACAAAGGCAGTGATTACCGCAACAGGGGTTGGGGCTTTTAGTCCACGGCGATTAGCGGTTGAAGGTGCCCAGGAGCTAGAAGACAAGCATATTTTTTATACGATTCCTGATCCCCATCATTTTCAAGATAAAACAGTTCTGATTGCTGGTGGTGGTGATTCTGCTATTGATACAGCCTTGATGTTACAAAAGGTGGCTAAACATGTTTATTTAATGCATCGGCGTAATCAGTTTCGCGGGATGGAGCATGGTGTTGAATTACTTGAAAAATCCGCAGTTGAATTATTAACTCCCTATTTATTAAAAAAAATTGAACCAATGCAAGACCAACTTCTGCTAACGATGAAAGAAGTTAAAGGTGAACATCTTTTACAAAAGCAAGTAGACGATGTCATTGTAAATTACGGTTTTATTTCGAATAATAAAACAATTAGACGGTGGCAGATTCAACCAGAGCAACAACACCGTTTGTTTGTAGTAGACCGGCAGATGAAAACAAATCTTCCGTTAATTTATGCCATTGGGGATGGTGTGGATTATGACGGGAAACTGGATTTAATTGCAACAGCTTTTGCGGAAGGACCAATGGCGGTTAGCGCAATTATGAAGGAACTATATCCTAATCGCCGTGGACCTTTACACAGTACATCAATGGAACTGTAAGCACGTATAATCATCATAAAATGTAACCTAATGTAAAGTATAATTGAACCTAAAAAAGCCATACAGAAATTTTAAATTCTTGAAGTGAACCCACAAGTTTGGACAACTAAATTAAGCTACTAACTGATTGGCAAGTTCTCGGTATTGTACTGGTGACTTGCCTTTTAGCTTGGTCCTGATTCTACGGTTATTATAAAACTCAATCCATTCAGTCATCGCTTGCGCGAGACTCTCTGGATTTTCGAAGTGTTCATCCATCATCTCTGCTTTCATGAGATGAAAGAATGATTCCATGGCGGCGTTATCTAAGCAAGTCGCCTTACGGGACATACTCTGAAAGGTATGATGAGTTTTAAGCGTTTTTTGCCACTGCTTATGTTGGTACTGAAATCCTTGATCTGTGTGTACCGTTGTTCGATAAGGAAGCTCAGGTAGTCCATCTAATGCTTCTTTTAGTGGCTTCAACGCAAACTCAAGAGTTGGATGTGCACTAATGTTAAATGCCAAAATTTCACCCGAAAATAAATCCATGATGGGCTCTAAATAGATTCGTTCACTTTGACTCATCTGACCGTATCGAAATTCACTAACGTCGGCGACAAGTTTTTGATATGGTCGATCTGTCTTGAATCGCCGGTGTAACTTGTTTTTGGCGATTCTACCAACAACTCCTTTGTATGAGTTATATTTACGAGTTTGCTTATTAAAGGCCTGACATGTCCAGCCTTGTTCCTTCATAATTCGGAGGACGCGTTTGTGATTAACTTTAAATCCCTGTTCATGCATAACTAACGTTATGCGACGGTAACCGTATTTTTGAGTATACTTGGCATCTGTTTGGCGAATTTCATCAATGGCTTGGATAACCTGGTCATCATCATATTTTCGTCCCTGGCTGTGCTTAGTGTAATAGTACGTGCTACGTGGTATCTTAACGGCTTTGAGGATAAAACTAATCGACGTTTTGAAGACTCGCCTCAGATCATCAATTAAGGTCACGGTTTCGCGTGAGCTGATTTTTCGTGATCTAAGGCATCGAGTTTTTTTAGGAATTCATTCTCGATTCTTAACATCTTATTTTCTTGCTTGAGTTGCTTTAACTCATCTTTATCGTGGCGTGCTTGAATTTGTGCTGTTGTGGGTTTGGTTACTTTTTTATGCTTATGCTTAGCCATAGTCTTTGGATCTCCTCTCACTCTATTTAGGCCACTGAGTCCCTTTAAATCAAACTTTCTTTGCCATTGCCAGATAGTACTTGGTGAAGAGAGATTGAAGTGTAGTGCTGTTTCTGAAAGCGAAGCTTGGTGCTGTTGTTTCCAGTTTAATACTTCTATCTTGAACTCACTAGAGTATTCCAAGTTCATAGGTCTCGGTTTTAATCCTGCAATGCCAAAACGATTAAAGCGATGAACCCATAGGAGAATCGTTTCATTGTTGGCAATATGGTATTTTCTGGCCAATTGAATGGAACTAATACCCGTTAAATATTGTGTCACAATAGAAATTCGTAACTCTAAATTAAATTTAGTCATAATAAAACCCCCGAGATTGTTGTCCAATCTCGGGGGTTCACTTCATCTGTACGGCTTTTTTTAGTTACCTGAATTGGAATCTGGATTGGTAATTTGAATACGATTGTTCTTAGATTTCGAATGGGATGCTTCAGGTGCATCGGTCTTGTACAAATCTTCTAGAGAACGATCACGGTTATTTGAGTACATAGAAGTAGATTTCAAACCAAGCTTCTTTTGAACGGCAAGTTCTTTATTTAGTCCGTTTGCATAGTTATAAAGCTGAGAATTAACAGCTTTGAATCCCTTTGGTGTGTAAAAACGAAGCAAGTTCTTTTCATTCAGGGAATCAGACATGCCAAGTTGTTTGTTGACCTTCTTTTGATCCTTAGCGATTTGTTTTTTAAGCGATCCAGTTGGAGTTACAACCTGGCCCGTATTATTATCATAAACAGTCCCACTAATTGATGTGTAGTTAGGCGTGATATAATTCTGATTTCTAAAGGCAACCACCTGATCATGTTGTGATGAAAAGAGATCTGTTCCAAACTGCATGTATTTCTTAGAATTAATTCCGAGTAAATGCAAGAGAGTTGGCAAAACATCGATTTCGCCACCGTATTGTTTTTGAATACCCCCATTCTTAACGCCCGGAATGTGAATCATAAAGGGTACGCGTTGCAATTGGGTGTTATCCCAATCAGTCCAGTTATCAACCGGGTCGCTTCCATAGGATTTGAAATGGCTAGAATCCTGACTGAAAGTTTTTGCCAAGTCTTTATTGTCAGAATTTGAAATACCATAGTGATCACCGTATAGAATGATTACGGAATTAGCATAAAGTCCTGATTTCTTTAAGAAAGTAAAGAATTCTTTGACGGATTGATCGAGGTAGTTAGCCGTTTTAAAATAATTGTTGACGGATGAATTACCTGTGTTTGGTACTTTGAAACTAGAATCTTCCTTATCCAAATCAAATGGGAAATGATTAGATACGGTAATGTACTTAGCATAAAAAGGCTGTTGTAGGTATTGTAGGTACTTAATAGAATCTTTGAAAAGTAACTTATCCTTTAAGCCATACCCGGTTGATTTGTCACCGGATGTATCGTAATAACTAGCTGAGAAGAAATATTGATAACCCATATTTTTGTAAACATTATTTCGATTCCAAAAACTAGCAACGTTACCATGAAAGACAGCCGAAGTATAACCTTGTTCTTGATTCAAAATGGCAGGGGCTGCTTGGAAAGTTTGATTCGTTCCGAGTTGGGCAAATAAGGAACCTTCCGGTAGGCCAAACGTGCCAGTTTCTAGCATGTTTTCTGCGTCACTAGTTTTACCTTGACCAACTTGATTAAAGAAGTTAGAAAAAGCGTAAGTGCTCTTACTGTGATAAATCTTATTCAAGAATGGGGTAACAGTTTGGCCTTCTACTTTGTCATCAATTAAGAACTGTTGGAAGCTTTCCAAATGAATTACGATGACATTTTTTCCTTTGGCAATACCATAATATTTTTTATTACTCTTTGCATAATGACCATGAACGTATTTTTCAACCGATTTGAGCTCACTCTTTGTTGCACTAGAACGCATTTTGCTTGTTTGTTCAGTTTTTGCACCATCGTAAACTGTAAAAGCGTCAATTCCCAGATACTTAACAATGTAAGTACGATCAAAGGTTCGTGTAATTAGTTGTGGTCGATCGATTTCGGCAAACATTAAATTAAATCCAAATAAAAGTACAGAAAGGGACGTAACTTGAAAACCCAACCGTTTTGGCAGTGGATTTTGATCAAATTTAATTTTACGCATAAGCATTAAAACTAAAATAATGACAATATCTAACCAGAATAGTAAATCATGAGGTTCAGTCAAAGCTAACGAACTACCACTTAGTCCCTGGTCAACTTTGGAATAACCTAACATTGTGTTAATGGTCATGAAATCCGAAAACTCGCGATAGTAAATGACGTTTAAATAAAGTAACACTGTATTACCAATGTCAATTAACAAAATTAGCGGATAAAAGATTTTTGCCTTTTTGGCATAAAGTGCTAGGCCAAATAGCAAAAATGTAATGGCCAGTGGATTGATGAGCATGATAAACCACTGAAAAATTCCAGAAACGCCTAGTGAAAAATCAGCAAAGTAGGCAAGGAGTGTCTTTAACCAAAAAAGGAATACTAAAAGAAAGAAAAAACCCATTCGGGTATTAATTTTTGAGATAAACTGTTTCATTTTTGAATGCTAACCTTCCTGTGAAAATCTTCTTTTAACTTAAGATCCGATTCACAAACATAAAGTCATTTTAACATAACTTTATTAAGAAAATACTTAAATTTAGGTTGAGTTTGTTTTTCTAGCGATAAAAAGTTTATAATTTAAAAATAAAAGAAAATTTGAATGGATGGTAAAAATGAAAATAAAAACGGCATTTGGTAATGATAATCTAGTGTACGATGATAGTATGAAAGTTAGAACCGCGGTCTTTATTCAAGAGCAACAAATTGATGCTGCCATTGAACAAGATGAGAATGAAAATCGGTGTTTATATTATGTAGGTTATATTGATAATAAACCGGTTACTACGGCTCGCGTAATGACAACTGAGCAAGGCACATTGGTTCAAAGAGTGTGTACGTTACAGGAATACCGACACCAGGGATTATCTTCACAAATTTTTAAAGCTATTGAACACAATGCTAAAATTAATGACGTAGATCAAGTGTGGCTTTTTGCCCAGGATCATGCGCAAAACTTTTATTTAAACAATGGCTATAAAGTCGTTGGTGATCAGGTAATGGAAGCTGGCGTTGCACATCACAAAATGATTAAAAAATTAAGTAAATAGTTCTTAGGATTGGGATGAAAAGATTGTGAATAAAATTCAACCCAAGTATCAGGCAAGTTGGTTGACGATCATATTAGTGATTTTGCTGGGTGGGTTGTTGTGCTGGGCAACACAACATGATGCTGCACTCTACCAAACACCGGTTGGTCAAGTAATTAAGGTAACTAATCAAAAAAAGGTTTCTCAGACCGACAACTTTCATAACCATGATTTTTCACAGAAACAACTTTTAAAGGTTCGAATTTTAAATGGTCATTATCGAAATAAAGTTTTACGGGTTCAAAATACGTTTTCGGCCTCGAATGCGATGGATCAAGCTTATCGAAAGAATCAACAACTTTTTTTGAATATTCAAAAAAAGGCTAATCATAAATTACAAGGTACAATAACAGATTTAAAACGGGACACTGTGATTGTTTTTCTAAGTTTCTTGGCAATTAGTTTATTGTTATTAACGATGAAATTTAGTGGCTTTATGGCTTTACTAAGTGTTTTATTAAACGGTGTTTTATTTTTCTTGGCAATTAAATTAGATGTTTGGCTACAAGGAACAAATATTTTATTGATTTTCGGTATTTTAGCGTTTGTCTTTGCCGGATTAACTCTGTTTTTAGTATTGGGAAAAACAAAGCAAATGTTGGTTACGTTTGGAGCCACAATCTTAGGAACAGTAGGGGCAGTGATTGTCACACTGTTAGTTTTGAAATTTACGCATGAACAGGGACTACATTTTGAAATGATGGAATATGTTACCCAAAATCTGCAACCTGTTTTTATCGCTGAAACAATTCTGGGTTCGTTGGGTGCCGTAATGGATGAATCGACGGATATTATTTCGAGCCTATTCGCCCTCCATCGTGAAACACCTAACATTACCCAGCGTCAATTATTTCTTTCTGGTCGTGAAATTGGTAAATCAATTATGGGACCATTGATCAATGTCCTTTTTTTGATTTTTATGGCTGATACTTTTGGTATGATGGTGTTATATTTGCGTAATGGTGATAGTTGGGGCTATGCGTTTACAATGAATATGTCTTTAGGGATGGTTCAAAGTCTAGTTAGTGGCATTGGAATTGTACTAGCAATTCCTGCTGCGAGCTGGTTTGCCAGTAGTTTGCTCAAAAGAGGTGATCGACTATGAGCACAATTTTTGTGCTAGTGTTGATCTTGTTTACTGCTATGGTTCTAGTTGGTGGTTTACAAGGTTTAAAATCTTTTTTGAGTTTAGCAATTAATTTTGCTTTGATTTTCTTAACAGTTGTCTTAATCGGATTAAATTTTCCCATTTTAGGGGTAACACTATTAAATGCGGTAATTATTTTAGCGGTTACGATTTACTTGGGTGATGACAATCTGTTAACCACTGAAACGGCCTTTTACGGCTCAGTTTTAGTGATGGTCTTGATAGTTTTGCTTATTGTTCCGATTGAACACTGGGCCGTTGTTCAAGGATTTGGTAATGAAAATACGGAAGATCTTGAGGGCATGTCATTACTTGTGGGAATCAGATTTTTGGACGTTTCTATTGCAACGACAATTTTAAGTAGTTTGGGAGCCATTGCTGAAGCTGCAATGGCCATTGCGGCTGGACTAGGTGAAATCTTAAGTCAAAATCCAGATCTGCCTTCTGCACGGTTGTTTAAAGATGGTATATCAGTTGGCAAACAAATTATCGGCACAACTTTTAATACGTTATTCTTTGGTTTCTTTGGTGGATTTTTAAGTTTATTTATCTGGTTCGAACGTTTGAACTATACGTGGGGAGAATTTATAAATAATAAGATTTTTGTGTCAGAGCTACTGATGATTTTAATTTCGTTTATTGGTGTTATTTTAACAATCCCGGTTACAACGTGGGTAATGGAAGTTAAAGTACGTCGAAAGAGAGCAAAAAATTAAATAAAAAAGTGGGAAATAGGGCGTTTAGATTCTAAGCATGGCCTAGACAGACAAATGATTCGATTGAGAATCGTTTGACGATCATAGCCAAGCCAAGCAATCAGCCTTATTTTCCACTTTTTTAGATATAAAGTTCATAAATCGAAATTTTTTAGATTGAGAAAGACACTTATTCCCGTTTTAATTAACTCTTGTCATAGGTCAAGTGTAGCGTAGCAGCAATACCAACAGGGAAAAGCGACTCCCAGATGAGGGTGGTTACAAACATGACTAGTGCAATTTGAATAAAGGACAATAACTGTGTAAAACCAAGTGCGAGTAATAACGCAAATTCAAACATGCCAATCAAAATTAAAAATGGATCAAATTGATTCAGTGAACCTAAGTAGTTATCTGTAGAGCAACGAGTGGTTCGTAAGATTGTAGGAACGAGAAATCCCAGTCCTAGGCAAAGCAAGAGTAAACCTGAAATTAGTGGTACATCAGCTACTAATGGGGTTTTCAAAAGTATATTTGAAAACCAATTGGTAATCTGTAGGCTACCAAAAAAGGCAATTAATAGACTGATACTTGCATAAATGGCAAACAGCGATTGTGACAAAAGTAAGAGATATATTACCACAAAACCAACTAGCCAGGGAAGCAAATGAGTTATGTCATGATTCAAAGCTTGTTTCTGTTGAGCAACGTAAACTGTATCACCCGAATAACTTACTGAACTTATAGATAACGAGGTTCCAGATAAAGTTGAACTAATCAGGTGTTTTATCTGATTTAAGTTGGTTGTAGCTGCATTTGAAGCCGATTCTGTATTTAGAACAATTGAAATGACGGTTATTTTATTTTTAGTTTTGTTAAACTGACCAATGGCATTTTTCATTGGAGTCGTTCTCAAGTTTTGCGGTGTCATATAAAGAATATTTAGGATTCCAGAGTTACTCAAGTTACCTAAAAAGCTTTGCTCACCAATTAGATTTTGTTGAGCAATTTGAACGTTTTTGCTGTCCTTGGTTAAGTCTTTATCCGTGTTTTTTAGAATAGTTTGTGCCGTTTGAAAATCATCAGTCACACTTTGTTGATCATCTTCAACTTGACTAATGTTATCCGCAATTACATTATTATTTGAGCTAATGACCTGAATGTTATGACGCAGAGTTTTTAAATCATTAATTAAGTTTTTACTTTGGGTGTTTAAAGCTGATAGTGCCCGGCGAACAGAAACAGTACTTGAATTTTCGGATTTTAAAATTCGTGTCAGTTCAGTTTGTTGGGATTGAATTGTATCAATATCATTTGTTAATTCTGAAGCTTGATCTGCCACTTGTGAACTTTGTGACTGAATTTTACTTAAATTACTGGCATTTTTAGTTAATTGTTTTAAAGCGGTTTTTAGATTCAAGTCTTTTAATTGTTTTTGCGAATTTTTAAGAGATTTTTGCGTGTTAGTTAAATTTAGATTAGCTGCTGCAAGTTGACTAGTTACATTAGCTAATTGTTTGTTAACGTACAAGTTTGTAAACGGTGTTCCCCCCGGTTGGGAAATTGAATACACGTTAGCAACTTTTTTGTTAGTCTTTAACTTCTCTGCTAACTGATTGATGACTGCCATGTTTTTTGTTGATAAAGTTGATTTCTTGTTAGTCATTGTAACAGTGATTGGTGAAACTTTGCCTATGGGATAATGGCTTGAAATTACGGTTGCACCAATTTTTGCTTGGCTAGAAAAAGGAGTATCAATAACGCTGGACCAATTCAAAGGAGTCGTTTTTATGAAAGTACCAAGCAAAAATAGTATAAAAATGCTTCCCAAGCTTATTAACGCATGGTGTTTGCCCCAAGCTGTGCTGAACTGCCAAAAAGTGGAGGTTGGATTGAAATTACGTCCATCGCCAGGCCAGAAAAATAAGTCATCTAAAAATTCTGTCATTGCAGGCATTAGCGTATAGAAAACAATCCAAGCTATAAGGAGAGCAACGGCTAAGATCCACAAGGAACGTAAAGTTAAGTTCTTTGCCAGTAGCAAGGCAGTGCCAACAATGGCTAGTGGGAAAATACTAAGTAGGGATGGTAGCCAAGAATCCCAGTAAAGAGTTCTGATGGCATTCTGATTTTCATAGTGATTACAGTAGCGGCGGTAGAAAATACTGATAATAATGGGGACCAATCCAAAACTAACGACTACCATAATTGTGTTGGTATAGGCCGTGTATGGCGTGTTTAAAAAGCGAGCAGCAAGTGTTGCAATTGAAAAACTTGTTAAATAAACAATTCCAGAAAGTAATAAAGCGATTAGTGGTGCCAAAATTGATCGAAAAAGAATACCAATAATTAACGTTGTCAATACACAACAAATGATAATTACAAGTTTGTTAGCAGTTTGAATGGCTTGCACACGGGCAATTTGTAACACACCGTTACCTGTAATGTAGGCATGAACGCCAGGTGTTTGAATTAAACTGTAAATTTGTGGAATTAAAATATGAAATTGTTTTTGAGATTGTTTAAAATGTAAAACATTCAATACAGTAGACTTATCTGCCGAATCTAAACGTTGTGTGGAGCTTGGGTCATTGTCAATCTCAACACTTTGAATGCCGAGAAATTTTTGATTAGCTCTCAGTTTCTTCTGATTTGTTTGAATGGCCTTTTTTTGAGTGGTGGTCAAAGCGCCGTCTTTATTTGTGTAAACGATGGTTGCACTTGGTGCACTATCTGTAGGGAGCTGTTGGCTATAGCTAGAGTTCCAACTGAGCGAATTAGGTAGCAAAATAATCATACCGACCAAGAGAATAAACCAGGTGATTAAACTTGCTATTTGAAGGGTATTTTTCTTTTGCATAATATGTTCATTCCTTATGTATTACGTATTTGCTATTTTCAATAGATAGCTCTATGAGTTAAATACGCTTTTTAATTCAAAAATTATTTTTTAAAAAAGTTATTGAAATTTAAAACCAAAAGCACAATTAAAATTAAAATAATTGTAATTAGAATTGTGGCTTCCCAACCGACTATTGAATGCTGGAAGGGAACCAAAACGTTTTGACCAAAAAAACCAAAAACAATCGAAGGAACAGCCAATACAATAGAAAAAACGGTTAAAAATTTCATTGTGTTATTCAAATCACTGTCCAAAATGTTTGAATTGGCATTGGCAACACGTTCGATAATATCAGTGGCTAACTGAGCCATTTCTTCACCTTGTTGAGATTCAACAATAACATCTTCGAGTTGTTCATGTTGATCTTTCGTCATTTGAATATCTTGCATACGATTCATGCTAGTTAACAGTGCGTTATTAGTTTTTAGTGAAGTCAAATAATAAACCAAACTCGTTTCAAGATGAAGCATATCAGAGATAGAATGTCGTGAGATATGATGAATCATCGTTTTTTGAATTTGTTGTCGTTGTCGATTGATATTGGTAACAGCATCAAAATACTGAACAGAGAGTCGGTAAAGGGTGCGAAAAATAATTGTTAATGGCGTGACTTCTGTTTTGGCATGTTCAATGGCAGTAGTAAGTTGTTGGTTAAAGATGGTTTCAACAAATTCCGTTGAAGTTCGCGTAAAAGTTAAAATATAATCGTTAACCAACATAATGCCAATTGGTTCGGTACTGCCACTATCGGTAATATCCTTAGATAGGACATCAAAAATAATGAGAAAAATATTGGCATCGCGATCAGTTTCGATTCGTGCACGTTCATTCGGGTCAACGGCATAGCCTAACATTTCTTCAGTTACATGATAATGATGAATTATTTTTGCAATTTCAGATTGTGTTGGTTGGTTAATTGCCACCCATGTATGTTGTGAATTGATCTTTTTTTCAGAAATCATTTTGTTTCCTCGCTGAGAAGTTCTAAGTCCTTATAGGGTAATTTTAGTCCAATGCAGTGTCTGCGTCCATGTAAGGAAGAAAAGAAAGTTTAAATCGGTAAATATAATGGGTTGTTTAAGATGGATTGTGGTATTATTTTATCCATGGAAAGGAGCACCAGCGATGCAATTAATTTCAAAATTATACGGTCCTTTTTTTGACCCGCACAACTGGGAAACGGTGCTAACATCAAGTAATGATTGGATGATTATTTTATCTTTAGTCATGATCGAATGCTTGCTTTCCGTTGATAACGCAGTTGTTTTAGCAACCCAGACACAAGTCCTAACGAATTTAAAAGAACGTGAAAAATCATTGTTCTATGGACTTTGGGGAGCCTATGTGTTTCGTTTCTTAGTTATTGGAATTGGCACATATCTGATTCATATTTGGGAAATCAAAATAATTGGGGCGCTCTATCTTTTATATATGGTATATCGCTACTTTGCGCCCAAATCTAAAGAAAAAAAGCAACCTACTAATAATATGACTGTTAAAAAAAGAGGGCATTTGTCGTTATTTTGGTCAGTAGTGATTCAAATTGAAATGATGGATATTATCTTTTCTGTGGATTCTGTTTTAGCATCGTTGGCAATTTCATCTAATCCTGTGATCGTTTTAATTGGTGGAATGATCGGTATTTTGTGTATGCGAGGAATTGCAGAAATTATTATGAATGTCATGCGAAAAATTCCAGAGTTGGAAACCATGGCTTATTTTCTGATTGCCATTATCGGTGTTAAACTCTTTGTTTCTATTCCAATGATTGGATGGGAGATTCCGTCAGGGATTTTTGCTTTAATCGTTGTGGCTGCTGTATTAATCACGCTGGTTGTACATTATTATCGTGTGAAGATTAAAAAATAAGCGGATGAGGTCTGCTGGCTTAACTTTCATCTTTCTTATTTTGCTGTAGCTAAACGCCTGGTTTCACTCACTTTCTTAGGACAGCTACACCAGGCAGCCACATCAAAATAAGCAAGATTCACAGCGGGATGCGATCCCGCTTCCATCTTTCTTATTTCGCTGTGACTAATCGCCTGGCTACGCTCACTTTATTTACTATGCTATAATTCATTCATAAGCTTCATAAACGGAGGGAAACCACATGGCCGTTACCATTACAAGTTATAATATTGATCAAGAAACTGCCGATGGACTCGTTCTTGTTGATTTTTGGGCTCCTTGGTGTGGCCCTTGTAAAATGCTTGAACCTGTCTTAGATCAACTTGAATCCAATTACGAAGGTAAAATTAAATTTGGTAAACTCAACGTTGATCACCAACAAGAAATTGCAGAACAATACAAAATCATGAGTATTCCAGCACTAGTGTTATTTCGTGATGGAAAAGCTGTTGAAAAGGTTACTGGATACTATCCAAAAGATAAGTTGAAAAAATACTTAGATTCAAAAGTGAAAACTAGGTGACAAAATGAAAATCGCGGTTGTTGTTGATAGTTCCGCTAATATTCCCGAAACGCTAGTTCAGCAGTATCATTTGGTTGTAATTAATCAACCAATTTTATTTGGTAATCATTTATATCGTGAAGGCGTCGATCTGTCAGTTGCTGACTTCTATGAAAAACTCAGAAATGACAAAACGGTTCCGACTGCTTCCCAAGTAGCAATGACAGAAATGCAAGGTGTCTTCACTAATCTAGCTAAAGAGGGATATGAAGCTGCAATTTGTGTGGGTGTTTCGGGTGGATTAAGTGGCTTCATTACCAATTTGAAGGCTTTTGCCCCTTCGGTTAAGGACCTTGACGTTTATGCGATCGATTCGATGATGGCCTGTGCGGCAGAGGGAAATCTTGCACTTTTGGCTGCGAAACTTGTTGAACAAGGAAGGTCTATTCATACCATTTTGAAACAAGTTGAGGCTCTCCAAAAAGCCACCACATTTCTGTTAATTGTTTATAATATGCGTGCTTTATCTAAAACTGGTCGTATCATGAGCCGTTCTCCATTGATTGGAGCTATTCTAGGAACGCGAACAATTTTAACGTTTAATGAAACAGGCAGATTAGCGCTGGTAACCAACGCACATCATATGGATAATGCGTTTAAAAAAGTAAAATTAATGATGGATAAACAACTTTTAAATAATTCGGGCAATCAACGCATTAGTGTCCTTGATGCTAATGATAGCGAGTTGAACAAACAGTGGCGTTTAGAGTTGGGTGAGCGCTATGGAAATGCTTTAATTGAAACAGGAAAGATCGGTCCGTTTATGGGCGTCCATACAGGTGAAAAATCAATGGGGATTGTTTGGGCACCGGACTGGCAGACGTTTGTTTCCGGTTCTGAAAGTACACAAAATTAAGTGACGTGGTTGAAAACGCACAGACTAAACCAAGTGTTTTGACTTGTGCTAAGATAGAGTAGATGAATTAAAAAATTGGGAGATAGTGAAATGATCACATTAAAATCAGAACGAGAAATTAAAGGTATGCAAAAATCCGGTGCTGTATTAGCCGGGATGCATATTGGCTTACGAAACATTATTAAGCCAGGAATTTCAAGTTGGGATATTGAAAAGTTTGCTTTACGTTATTTGGCTGAAAATAACGCTAAACCTGAAGAAAAGGGTTTTGAAGGTTATGAATATGCAACTTGTGTCAGCGTTAATAATGAAGTTTGTCACGGTTTTCCACGTAAAGATCTTCTTATTAAAGACGGCGATTTAGTCAAAGTTGATACAGTTGTGAGTGTTGATGGCTATATGTCTGATTCATGTTGGGCATACGCAGTGGGAAACGTCAGTGATGAAGTTAAAAATCTGATGGATGTGACCAAAAAAGCATTGTATCTTGGTATTGATCAAGCAGTTCCTGGTAATCGAATTGGGGATATTGGTCATGCTATGCAACACTACATTGAAGATGAACACGGTTATGGCGATGTTCGTGAGTTTGTCGGTCATGGTATTCAACCTACTATGCATGAAGATCCAATGGTTCCTGGATATGGCGATGCAGGTCGAGGCTTGCGCTTGAAGGCTGGTATGACAATTACAATTGAACCGATGGTTAACGTTGGTGATTGGCGTTGTGACACGTCTGCACCAGATGGCTGGACGGTCACAACCATGGATGGCAGCTTAAGTTGTCAATATGAACATACATTGGTTGTCACAACAGATGGTCCAAAGATTTTAACTTCACAAGATCCTGAGTTTGATGCAAAGTACTTATTGAAACCAGATTTTGATGCTAAAATTTTAAAATAAATAGTGTAAGAAAAACGGTTAACTTTTGAGTTATTAGTGTAAATTGATTCAATAATTTTTAAAAATTATTGAGTTAATTGGGCTAAGCAACTAAAGGTGCCGTTTTTTTAGTTTTTATTATAAAAAAGACGAATACTTGGACAAATACGTGAATTTCGGTATGATAGAACGCGTGTAGAATAATTATGAATTGAAACTTATAAAGTGAAACGGTGGCAACATGAATAAAAGAAATTTAGATGCAAAACGAATTGTCATTAAAATCGGAACAAGTTCGTTACTGTATCAAGATACAAGTAAATTAAATTTGCGTGCGATTGAACGACTTGCTTTTGTGTTAAGTGATTTAAAGAATCAAGGTAAAGAAGTCGTTTTGGTTTCATCAGGTGCAATTGGTGTGGGAATGGGACGTCTTGGCCTCAGCACACGACCGGACACGATTCCTGCTCAACAGGCAGTTGCTTCAGTTGGACAAGGAGAATTACTTGGTATATATGAACGTGAGTTTCAGCACTATGGTAAATCAGTTGCCCAAATGTTGTTGACGCGGGATGTACTGGTTTATCCACAAAGTAAGAAAAACGTTTTCAATGCGTTTCAGGAACTTTTAAAGATGAACGTCATTCCAATTGTGAACGAAAATGATACTGTTTCTGTTGATGAATTAGATCATAAAACCAAATTTGGGGACAATGATCAGTTGTCCGCAATTGTAGCCAATCTCATTGATGCTGATTTATTGATTATGTTGTCAGACATTGATGGCTTTTACTCTGGCAATCCACTTTCAAATCCTAACGCAGAGTTGTATCATACGATTACCAGTATTGATGGATCGGTGATTCAAGCCGCGGGTGGTGTCGGAACTAAGTTTGGAACTGGTGGCATGGTGACCAAACTTAAAGCAGCCAAACGTATTCTTAAAAATCATCAAAAAATGGTTTTAGCGAATGGTAAAAATCCACGCATTATTTATAATATTTTAGCTGGTGAACCAGTCGGTACGCTCTTTGAACCAAAACAGGTTGTCACGAAAGAAGGATTAGCATGATCACATTAACGCAAATGGGCCAAAATGCAAAAGTGGCAGAACAGCAACTTTCTCAATTGTCGACAATCAAAAAAAATCAAGTTTTAAAAGCGATGGCATCCAAGATTCGAGAGAATAGCGCTGCCATTTTAAAAGCCAATGAAATTGATATGTATTATGCTCAAAATAACGGTGTTAGAAAAGTGATGCTGGATCGTTTGAAGCTTGATGAAGCGCGTATTAACAGTATGGCGGATGGCTTAGAGGAAGTCGCTAGTTTGGCCGATCCAATTGGTGAAGTTCTTAAAGGATGGACCACAGAAGCTGGTTTGGACATTTCACAAATCCGGGTACCAATGGGTGTAATTGGCATGATCTATGAGGCGCGTCCAAATGTCACCGTTGACGCCGCGGGATTAACATTTAAGGCTGGTAGTGCGGTTATTTTACGTGGTGGTAAGGAAGCTATTCATTCTAATCAAGCGTTAGTAACTGCCTTGCGTGCTGCACTGACATGTGAGCATATTTTGGCAGATGATATTCAACTCGTGACAGACACTTCCCATGAAACGGCTACTGCTTTGATGGAGCTAACAGAATATCTGGATGTTTTGATTCCTCGTGGAAGTGCCAAATTTATCCAAATGGTTGTTCAAAAGGCCAAAGTTCCTGTCATTGAAACTGGGGCGGGTAATTGCCACGTGTATGTGGATGAAGGAGCCGATTTACAAATGGCTACTAATATTGTTGTCAATGCGAAAACACAACGTCCTTCAGTATGTAACGCAATGGAAAAATTAGTCGTGAACCAGGCTGTAGCAGAAAAACTGTTGCCAATGGTTGCGCGAGCATTAAAGCCGTTTAATGTTGATTTACGTGGGGATGCACGAGCTAAACAAATTTTGCCAGAAATAAGTTTGGCAAACGATGATGACTGGGGAACCGAGTATAACGATTATATTATGGCAATTAAGATTGTTGATAATTTGGATCAGGCGATTGCCCATATTAACCGCTACAATACTAAACATAGTGAAGCAATTATCACCAATAACTACGCGCATAGTGAGCGATTCACCAAAAAAATTGATGCCGCTGTTGTATATGTGAATGCCTCAACACGCTTTACGGATGGGTATGAGTTTGGGTTTGGTGCGGAAATTGGCATTAGTACGCAGAAGTTACATGCTCGTGGGCCGATGGGACTTAACGAAATCACGTCAACAAAGTATGTCATTCGTGGAAATGGTCAAGTTCGCAAATAAATTAAAATAAAAAGCTTTTGGTTATAGTTAAGATTCTAACTTTGCCAAAAGCTTTTTAAATACTTTGAACTGGTTTAATAATTACTAATTTCAATTAAATTATTGTCTGGGTCACGGACATAAATGGAAGTAAGTTTTCCGTGCGCACCAGTTTTTTGAACAGGACCTTCAATAATATTAACGTAATAACTTTTAAGATGGTTAATAACTTCGGGAAGCTTGTCTTTTACAACAATACACAAATCGGCCGAACCGGGTGTGGGTTTGTCGGCAACTGGTTCATGAGGATGATCAACTACCTGAAAGTTGATTTTTTGCTTACCACAAAGAACTGCTTTTCGATCGCCGTCAAAAGTTAAAATGGGCATATCAAACACTTCATGGTAAAAACGTAAACTTTTTTCGATGTTGGTGACGGTTAAGACAATATGATCAATTTCGCGAACGTTCATGATAAAAACTTCCTTACTCAAATAAAATTGAATTAATTAACAATAGTATAGCATATTCGTTTCTTATGAATTTTTGTACTTTAAAACTTTAGTGAATTACATGCAGAAAAATATATTAAAAAATGTGCGTTGGTTGTTGTATCGCCTAGAGCAAAATGTAAGCACTATCTAGTAGAAATTGAAGCGTTCCCTATAAATCACTGCAGTTGACGGTATTTAGACCTTTGTGATACGGTTACTATTAGTCGATTTAGGAACGGATAGAAAGTGAGAATTATGAGTATATTAGCGGTGGAGAATTTATCGCATGGATTTGCGGATAAAAAGTTATATGAAGATGCGGGTTTTGAACTTAACAAACAGGATCATATGGGCATTGTTGGTCAAAATGGTGCAGGGAAAAGTACGTTAATTAAAATTTTAACCGGTGCAATTTTACCTGATGAAGGTAGTGTAAAATGGCAAAATAAAGTCACTTATGGGTATTTGGATCAGTATGCTGATATTCCAGACGGAGACACGCTCTATCAATTTTTAACCACAGCGTATGCCCGTTTATTTGAGTTAAAAGACAAAATGGATCAATACTATGCTGATTATGCCGAGAAGCTAGATGATGAATTGTTGGAGCGGGCTGGCCGAATTCAGGAAACGCTCGAAGCTAATAATTTTTATGAAATTGATACGGAAATTGCACGTGTGATGACAGGTCTTGGGTTAGATGATATCGGTAGAGACCACATTGTGAGTGAAATGAGTGGCGGACAACGGTCAAAAATCATTTTGGCCAAATTACTTTTACAAAATCCTGATGTGTTACTTTTGGATGAACCGACAAACTATTTGGATACGGCTCATATTGAATGGTTG
This sequence comes from Pediococcus ethanolidurans, assembly GCF_964062635.1. NCBI lineage: Bacteria > Bacillati > Bacillota > Bacilli > Lactobacillales > Lactobacillaceae > Pediococcus > Pediococcus ethanolidurans. Next base: position 107,658 of record NZ_OZ061250.1, on the reverse strand, counting down.
GAAAACTATTTAACCAACTTTGCTGGTGCATTTATTGTCATTTCGCATGATTATGATTTTTTGCAGGAAATTACTAATTGTATTTGTGACGTGGCTTTTGGTAAGATCACAAAATATCGTGGTAATTTTAAAGCAGCGATGAAACAAAAGGATGCGCGTAAAGAGTCTCAATTAAAGGCTTTTGAAAAACAGCAAGTTGTGATCGAAAAGGCTGAAAAGTTCATTCGTAAAAATAAGGCTGGTTCGCATTCTACGATGGCAAAATCACGAGAAAAAATGTTGTCTCATTTAGATAGGATTGATCCACCAAGTGAAAATCTGCGGTCGCATTTTGATTTTCCTTATCTTGAAACGGGTTCTCAAAATGCAGTGGCTGTGAAAAAGTTGGCGGTGGGTTATGGGAAACGCCAATTACTTGAGCCTGTGACGTTTAGTTTGACGGCAGGAGAGAAGATTGCTTTTTCTGGTTTTAATGGAGCTGGAAAATCAACGTTAATTAAGTCTATTTTGGGAAAGATTCTGGCTTTGAGTGGAACAACTGTTTTTTCACCGTCTGCTAAAGTTAATTATTTCAGTCAGGAATTAATTTGGGATAATCCGGAATTGAATCCGTTGGAAACGATTCAGGATAAGTATCCAACGATGTTGCCAAAGACAATTCGAACGAAGCTCGCAAAATGTGGAATTAATGCGGCGGATACGCAGAAACCGATGCATATTTTGAGTGGTGGCGAGCAGACAAAGGTTAAATTGTGTTTGTTGGAATTGGTGGAGTCCAACTTTTTGGTGATGGATGAACCGACGAATCATTTGGATGACGAGACGAAGGCGGCGTTGAGTGAGGCGCTGCAGCAATTTAGGGGTAATCTGATTGTTGTGAGCCATGAGGATGGTTTTTATACGAATTGGATTGATAAGGAATTGAATGTTGAAAAGTTGAGAATGGACAAATAAAAGAGTGCTAAGAGGAGCGTTTAGCTTCCGAGTATAGCTTAGGAACCCCAATGATTCGGTTTAGGAATCGTTGGGGTTTCGTAGCTAAACGGAGGAAGCTGCTCCTCTTAGCACGTTTCAGCTATAAATATAGACAAAGGCAATACCAATAAATCGTTGGGATATTCCACCTTTAGGAGGATTATTAGTAAAATCCACTAATAATCACCAATGTTCCATACGTTGACCATTCTTGTGGCGGCAGTTCGCACCGCAAGAACTGGCACTATTCCACCTTTAGGAGGATTATTAGTAAAATCCACTAATAATCACTAATGTTCCATACGATGACCATTCTTGTGGCGGCAGTTCGCACCGCAAGAACTGGCACTATTCCACTTTTAGAAGGATTATTAGTAAAACCCACTAATAATCCGCAATCGTACCATACTCGATTCATTTTTCAATTATCAGATACGAAAAGGGTCAGAAAAATTTATATTTTTCTGACCTTTTGTGTTATATAAATTGAAGCATTAGGGTTCACGGTGTGTGCTTGGAAATAACCTTGACCAGTTGCACAGATGAACAGGCTTAAAATAAGCAAGGAGCTAATCATTGGCTTTTTGAAAGTTTTTAAATAGTTTTTTTTATTATTTAGATGAGTTAATGTAATCCAAAAATTAATCAGTATCTGCGGAAGGACCCAAATCAAAGCAAAATTTAAAAACAGAATTAAGCATTGAAAAGAATTAGGCAAGATAAATGAGATTAACGATATTCTTATCCCTCCGGAATTATCAGAGTAGGGTAAAATAATCAGAGAATCTTGAATAGCTTTGTGGTGATAAAAATTCCTAGGACCTTCACGGACAACTCTTTGTGTAACGCCCAAATCATTTTGAAAACGAAAAGTTAGTTTATTTGTGGTCGTAGAAAATGTGCCATGAGAAGTTACCGATCTGCTTGTGGTTTGCTTTCTTGCAATAACTTTAGCAGTTGTCGGAACTGTGTGGGTTTCGGACTGAAAATGATCAAAGGCTGATGGTTCAAGGTAATTCGTGTAGCTCCAATGTGTCACCCCAATTACTAAGATGATTGTTGTCATCATTAAATCCACACGAATTAAATGTTGCATGACAGCTGAATTACCTAATCGGAAATAAATTAAACATTTTAAGATAAGCCTAATCGAGTAACTGATGATGATTAAAAGAGAGCCACCAAGAAAAAGTGGTAATAATTGCCAGTCAACTTTTAAGGCTTTAACTGCCAAACGATCATCGGCTCTGTGATAAATATTTCTTGTGATCGATAAATTGGAGGAGTTTTCCCAAGCCTGGTAGTCCTTTTTTGTCAGTTCAACTTTATGGTTGTCAGAAGTCTGTCCTTCATAGGCGGTAACTTTTCCGAATCGGTTTTGAATGACCGTAACTTGATTAATAGTTTTGGATCCTACAAAATGAATGTCTTGAAAATTACTTCGACAGAGAAATAATCCAAAAATGGCAAAAGTCATGCAAATTATGTAAGTAAGTTCTTTTTTTAACCTTGTTGACATAAGTAAAATCCATCACTTTACTTGATTTTATAAGTTATTAAAAGTTCAGCATAATTTCGTCTATAAAACTCGACTATTTTAATGAAAATCTACTGGTTTAAACAAAAAATCTGAAATTAGGTTCACATTAATGAAAAGTTCATTAATGAAACGTAATTTCAGATTTTTTAGTCTAGCTTTAGAAATTGCCGCTTTCGACATCACGAAGATAATCAGCTAAATGTTTAAAGTAAACAGGTGCATTATCAATCATGTGATGGTGGCCACCGTTTGGCGTTGTAACTAACCGAGAGTTAGGAATTTCTTGTGCCATGCGTTGTGCAGACTTTAATGGCATAGTTTCATGTTCCCCAAAAGTTAATAAAGTTGGTACATTAATTTTGTGGATTTGATCACGAATGTCCCATTCTTTTAATTTACCAGTCACAACAAATTCATTGTCACCTTGAAAGGCGTTGTAAACAGGAATTGCAGTAGTATCCACTAAGTGTGAGATTGCTGGTGGCTGTTTACGATCAACATAGCCACGATTCAAAACTTCAACTAGTTCTTGGTAACGGTCATTGTGCCAGTCACCATTCTTTTCACAATCACGCATGAATTGCGCATCTTCAGGTGAAAGTGCTTCATCACGAATGGCATCCTGATGTTCCAAGTATTCGTCGATGTTATCGACCATACTTGAAATAATGGCACCTTTCAAATGACTACCATACTTTAGCGCATAAAGCATGGTTAAGGCACCGCCCCAAGATTGACCAATTAAATAAAAATGATCAATGCCAAGTTTTTGACGGACTTCTTCAACCTCATCCAAGAAATAATCGTAGGTAAGGTACTTGTCAGCTATTTTAGGATCAGAATAATCAGGTTGATCGGAGTACCATGAACCTAATTGATCGTAGTAATGAACTTGAACGTCTAAACCTTGTTTTTTTAGCTCATCATGAAAGTTTTCCCAATATTCATGATTGCCACCAGGGCCGCCATGCAAGGCAAGCAAATGAATTTTACTATCTTCGCCGTCTGTATGTGTCCATAAATGATAACCGTTATCTAATGTGATAATTTTTGTTCCTTGTTTCACCAGATCACCCTATTTCGTTTTAGTTAACCCTTATTCTAGCAAAAGAATCCTAACTACTCAATGTTTCGATCTCGATTTTGTATACGTCTTCGCATGGTTTTGCGCCAAAAACCACCTTTAATAAATTTAGGTTCGTAAGAAATGATGAACGCATCGGGATTATTAGCTTCGATAAAGTTGTAAAGATGTTGTTCACGTTTTCTTGGAGTCAAAATTTCAAATTCTAAACGCGCTCCTTCACGACCCTGCGCATTTTTTACGGTAACGCCATAACCTTCTTCACGAATGGTCTCTGCGAATTTTTTGCTTTCATCAGTTTTAGGGAGAATAACGTTAACGTCTAGTAAACCTAAACGCAACTTGTCTTCCAACCAAGTCCCAAAATAAATTCCGGTTGCATAACCCAGTGCGTAGGCAGCAACATTCCAAACATTGTTTAATTTACTTAATACTAAACTTAAGCCCACAACGTAAGTTACAATTTCAGCAATCGAAAGCAATGAAGCCCAAAATTTATATCCCTTCATTTCTAAAAGTGTTCGAATTGTGTTCATAGTGATGTATGCAAAACTTAATGCAAAAATGAGGGCAATCAAACCAAAATTCATGATGAAACCTTCTTTCTTCAAAGATTAATATGGTGCAGTATAACAAAAACAACAATAACATAGCAAGAAAGTAATTGAAGATAAAAAATTATGTTTAACTTGTTCTAGTGTTCATCAATTGGTAAGATTAACACAAATTAGGAACAGGAGACGGTTATTATCAAATTTGATTCGAAAAAGATTGAAAGTAATTTATCAATCGCAGGGTTATCGGTGCAACTTCATACTTTTGATCAAATTGATTCCACGAATGCGGAAGCCAAACGAATAGGTCAGCAAATGGACACTTTCAAGCAGCCACAGGTATTTATTGCTAATCATCAGACCGGGGGATATGGGCGATTGAGTCGCAATTTTTATTCGCCTAAGGATACGGGATTGTATATTAGTTTTTTGATTCCGACGATGTACACAAAATTTAATCCAGGGTTACTAACTACAATGACCGCGGTGGCTAGTGCTGAAATAATTGAAAAGTTTTTTTCAGTAAAATTGTACATAAAATGGGTGAATGATTTAATTTTAAATAATCGCAAAGTAGGGGGGATTCTGGCTGAAGCCATTACGAATCCTCGAACAAATCAAATTACAGGTGTGGTTATTGGCATTGGTGTAAATCTTAACACCCAAAAGTTTCCTGACGATATTAAACAAATTGCAGTTTCATTAAGCGATCAGGTAGATAGTCAAAACCAAACTGATTTTGTTAGTGAGTTTATTATTAATTTCTTTAAACATTTAAATACCTATCAAACAGCAGATTTCATGAAACAATATCGAGAGAAATCATCTGTTATAGGCAAGCAAGTGCGAGTTCAGTTCCAAAATCAAACCGTGACTGGTATGGTTTCGAATATTGATAATGAAGGAGCGTTAATTTTAAAAACGAATCAACAAGAGTTAAAAATTACAAGTGGCGAAATTGTTCATGTACGACCGACAAATGGCTAAATTAAAAAGATTGAAGAAAAATTTTTCTTCAATCTTTTTTGAAATCAATTTAATTGGTTGACTAAATTATTTAATCGGCAAACTCATTTTGCACTTGTTAATTTGTAGAGAGTATTGTAACTCTTGGTTACCACGGACCGTTGTGCCAAAATCAGTCGCGTAAACAACTAATCCAAGTTGATGGCCGGTCAATAAATGATAGAAGGTCGGTTGAAGTTCCACAGTCAAATCATAAAAGTCATTGGCTTTTAATTCATCTACTTGATAATTATTGTGTCGGTTTTGCAAATTAATATGGCCGTTTGTAATCATCTTCCAAGGAGTAGTTTCCTTTTGTAAAGTAAATTCACGTAAATTATCTCTACGCCAGTCATATGTGCCACTTAATGCTTTAGATGCGAGAATTGTTGGGCTAACGGTCAATCGCTTGGCATCCCCATAATCCACTAGCTGGAAGCTTAACATCCCAAATGGCTCATTAACGGCTACTCTAATCTGTAGTTGAACGCGACCATCAATGTAAGTATCTTGATCATATTGACTTGTTTTGAAAATTAAACGATTGTCACGGAGACGATTTTCACCAGTTGTGTCATGGTTAGTGGTTAATAAATCACGTTCCCAAACATCAAGATGTTTTTTGTAAAAGTCAAATGTTTCTGGATCAAGATGGTCGCTAAACGAAGCGGCAGCAGTACGAACAGGAACCGTTTCAGGAACCAATTCCTTAGCCTCAAAATTGAAAATTTGGTGACTATCTTCGGGTGATTGCCAATCCTCATAAGTATGCCAAGTCTCTGGTTGGGTATTGTCCTGAATTAAAACGTCTGGTAATAATTCTTTGGCGTGATTGTCAATACCAAATAATTCATGACTGAACCAAAGATTCATCATATCGGTGAAGTCCAAGGAACGAAAAGCATTGATGTAAATGTGCTGACCTTGATGTAAGATAAGTTTCTTAGCTACCGGAACATCGCGGAGTGCATTCCAAAGATTACCAACGTTTCGTGGTTTAACGTTCCAATCGTTTAAACCGTGAACCATAACCATATCAGCTTTGATATTTTTGACGTTATTCAAATAATTTCGATCATCCCAATAGTGGCTGTAGTTACCAGTGCTGCGATCCTGATCTTTAGCCATAATGGTTAAAACTTGATCAAAGTATTCCTTGATTTTAAGATAATCGCCGGGGTTTTGCATGCGACTAAATACTTCAGTTGCCAAAACGTCCATATCTTCACCTTGGAAAGTATTAGGAGCGGCAACCAAACCACCATCGCGGTAATAGTCATACCAACTTGAGATGGCTGCCTCGGAAATTGCCGTCTTTAAGCCCTCAACACCAGTTGTAGCTGCAGCGGTTGCTAGCGTACCTAAATACGAGCGCCCAGTCATCGCAATTTTGGCGTTGGACCACCAAGCTTTGATTTCAACGTTGTCAGTTTTATTGGTAAAGGCAGTACGATTGCCAGCTAGCCATTCAATGACAGCAATAGTTGAAACAGTTTCGGAAACGGCACCAGTATCACGAATTCCGTCAGAATCTTTGGTACCAATTCCGGCTGCGTAAACAACGGCAAAACCACGAGTCAAAAAGTAGTCGTTGAGTGTATAAGGAGCCTCCATCGCAAAGGTTTCGTCAGCTTCTTTTTGTTCGCCAGCTATTTGACGTTTAGCAGGTAATGATGCTGACTTTTCAGTGTAATGGATATCCTTATAATTGAGCTGATTAGGTTCCTTCGCTTGCAATTTGACATCTACATTGTGCATGGCAGCATCACCAGCTTCGTCATTGATGCCTTGATTATAAGGACTGGCCGTATACAAAACGGGAGCTTTGTAACCCTGTTCAGTTTGCTGTGGACGAAGAATTTCTACCTTAAGTAAATCGCGCTTGCCATCTTGATCGGTATCTAAAGGTGCTTCAACGTAGACCACATCGCGAATTAATTGGTGGGGATCAAAGACTGCTTGTGCCTTGCCATTAAAGAACAAAGGTTGAGTAGTTTGCTTATAAAATGACACAAAATAACCATCTTGGGTTAATTTATCTAAATAAGTTTGGCCGTTTTTGGTATGTGTGCATAGAAGTAGATACCAGGCATGCAATAAATCGGCCTTAGATTGGATGGGGTCGGTCATAACAGGCAACTGAATCTTCTTCATGGCTGTTAGTGGCTCAGTGAGTTTAAAGTCACTGTCCACATCAAATTGAAGCAGTTGTAAAGCCACGCAATAAAAGATTTCATTAGTAAGTGGTTGCTGACTTTCAAGAAAATCACCTAGAGCAACTGTGGGAGTTGCCAAGTAATTGTTCAATTTTTGTTTAAAAACTGTTTCGCTTTTTGCTTCTAAAATTGTTTTGTGTAGTAGAACTTTCCAAACTGCAAGTGGATCGTCCAAATTATCAATTGAAGCATCAATGAAGTGAATCGCACGCAACTCTCTGAGCTCTGTGGCTGAATCCACTGTTTCAATAGCAAATTGATTATTTTTCATAATATAAAACCTCCGAAAAGTTGTATGGCACCAATTATACGCCAACTGGTAAAAACATGTTTTGAAATTGTCATAAGTCTCATAAATAAACGTATTTGGTTTAAGTTTTGAATTTGATGGTTATAAAAAGCGCAGTACAAAAGGCATTTACAAACTACCTATTTATTCTGCGTTTATTCGTTCTTATTTATTTTTGTGGGTCATCTTTTTGTGCCAACTGGCTGTGATGAATTCCGTAAGTAAAGTAAATCAATAAGCCAAAGGCAAACCAAATTATGGAAGCAATCCAAGTTTCTGCTGAAAGAGTAGTCATTAGGAAAATACATAACAATCCAGAAATAATAGGTAAAACTGGATAGAAAGGAACTTTGAATCCGTGATTAGGAATATCTTTTCGTTTGCGTAATGGGATAATTCCGAATGAAACAACGGTGAAGGCAATCAACGTACCAATATTGACTAAGTTCGTTAATTGATCTAATGGCACTAAACCACCCAAAATGGCAATAACAATCGTAACAATTGTCATGGCGTGAAGTGGTGAATGATTAGCACTAACTTCGCCAAGCACTTTAGGTAAAAGCCCATCTCGGCCAGTTGAATATACAAGTCGAGAACTACTATAAATCATGGTGACCATCATGGTGGTCATTCCAGCCAAGGCACCTAACGAAAGCAAGCCGGCCATCCAGTTTTGGTTAACAGATTGTAGTGCAAAGGCAACGGGATCAGCTACGTTTAACTTTGTAAAGGGAATCATACCAGTTAAAACAATTGAAACTCCAATATATAAAACGGTCGCAATGATTAATGTGCCAATGATACCAAAGGGCATATTGCGATCAGGATCCTTCACTTCAGCAGCAGAAGAAGATACGGCATCGAAACCTAGGTAAGCGAAGAAAACGGTTGACGCACCTTGAAACATGCCTTTGACACCAAACGGTAGGAAAGGATGCCAGTTTGTTGGTTTAACATAAAAGGCACCAACAATAAGGAATAAAACAATGATTGCAATTTTTACAATAACCATAATGTTGTTGATACGAATTGAGGATTTGAGACCCTTTGATAAGAAAAAGGCGATTAGGCAGACAATGATAATGGCAACAATGTTGATGTATGTACCATGAGCGGGATCAAAAGGTCCTGATAATGCCTGGGGAATGTGAATGCCAAATCCAGAAATAAAGGAACTAAAGTAGGCTGACCAACCAGTTGAAACGGCCGCGACGGCGAGAACGTATTCCAAAATTAAGGCCCAACCGAGGATCCAACCAATCAGTTCACCGAAAATGACGTTGCCATATGAGTAAGCACTGCCAGCAACTGGTAGGGCAGAAGAAAATTCTGCGTAACACATGGCGGCGATGGCGCAGACAATGCCGGCAACTACGAAGGAAAGAATGATGGCGGGGCCGGCTTTGGTGGCGGCAACGGTACCAGGTAGGATGAAGATACCGGTACCAATGACGGCACCGATTCCGAGGGCAATGAGATCGCCGCCGGAAATGGTTTTTTCAAAGCGATTGTCGCGTTCAATGTAACGATCACGACTTTCTTTGCGGAAAATACGTCCGCGTAATGACATAAACAACACTCCCTAATATGTAAGTGAATCAATTTGAATCTATTTATTAGACTATATCCAGAAAAACATTAAAAGTCAATGAGAAAAAAGTGAACGAAACAAATCGGTAGGTATTGATATTTAAGCGGGATGGAGGCGGGATCGCAATCCCGCGGGAATCCTGCTTAAATATCAATGCCTGATTTGTGGAGTTGTCCTAAAAAGAAAGTGAACGAAGCAAATCGAAAGGTTTTGAACTATAAGTGGGATGGAGGCGGGATCGCAATCCCGCAGGAATCCTGCTTATAGTTCAAAGCCTGATTTGTGGAGTTGTCCTAATGCTCGGCGGAAAAAAGAAGTGAACGAAACGGTTTGTTAGCTTTAAAAAAATAATAAGCGAAATGGAGGCGAGTTCATGCGGCTGGGTTGTGCCACAAGAATCGACAACGTACAGAGAATGGAAACTTTCGGAACGAAAGCTACCCTAAAAAGTCGGCTGAAAGTTGACATTCATTATCCAAATAGAACGACAAAGAATTTATTCATAATCATGATATAATGTAAAAAATTATTGAGAAGGAAGGTTTTCATAATTGAACAAACATTGTTAATTGAAGATCTATCTTCTGTGGGCTCGGTGTCTTTAAGTATTGCGATGCCAATAATGACGGCTTTTGGAGAGCAACCGGCAATCATGCCTTCAATGATTTTATCAACACACACGGGTGGGTTTGGACAACCGGCAACGATTTCGATGGCAAAAAACTTACCCAGATTTATCGACCACTGGCATAAAGCAAATGTGACATTTTCCAGTGTTTTGATAGGTTACCTTGGAAATGAACTGGAAGTTTATGAGGAGATTAGTTCGTTTTTAAAGGAAGATCCCATGAAACTAGTCTTGCTTGATCCAGCATTTGCCGATCATGGTAAATTGTATTCTGGAATGTCAACGGCAGTGGTAACCAGTTATTTGAAGTTGTGCCAAAATGCACAAATATTATTACCTAACTTAACCGAGACATGTTTTTTGCTTGAACAAAATGTTTCGGATACAATCAACAGACATTACTTAACAAGTATTTTGAAAAGATTGTCGCAAAAAACTGGGATTGATAATGTCGCAATTACTGGTATTGAATTAGATAATCAAATTGGGACAGCTTTTTTAACTGCTGATGAATTTCATTATGTCAGTTCAGAAAAAGTAGCGGGCGACTTTTTTGGAACTGGAGATCTTTTTTCAAGTTTAGTTTTGGGCTTTCTTCTCAATAAAGAAACCTTTCAAACGGCATTAAAACTCGCAAATAAATGGACGAGTGAGGCTGTGTTGGAGACAGCTAAACAAGGTCAGCGAGATTCACGCATGGGAATTACATTATCATCTGTTTTATCAAATATCTTGGCATATAAGGGGAATTAGCATTATGCGTAATAGTCAACTAAGAAAAATTATTGTCACGGCATTGTTTGCAGCCATTATTTTTATCGGAATTTCTGTATTTCAAATTCCCATTCCAGCGTTAATAGGACGACCGTTCGTTCACTTTGGTAATGCACTGACCGCATTGGCCATTATGTTTCTGGGGTTTGGTTACGGAACATTAGCGGGAGCCATTGGATTAGGCTTGTTTGATGTCACACATGGGTATGCTAGCACGGCATATTTAACGGTATTGGAAGTTGTTATCGTGGCAGCTGTTGTGACCCTTGTTTTTCGTTTACTACGAAGAGATGATACTAAAAAGTGGCATATTGTCCTTGTGGCATTTGTGGCAGGATTTACTAAAATTTTTACTTCATTTGGGAATTCGGTCATTGAAGGTGTTGCCTATCAAGGGATGCAGTGGCATGCGGCTGTGGTTGGTGCAGTTGCAAGTGAACCGGCAACAATTGTGAATTCAATTACGACATTTGTATTGGTAATGATCCTTTACTATCCATTAAAGAAAATTTTGAATCGATCAGGCTTAATTTAAAAAAACTAGGACACTAACCGTTGTAATCTGTGAAGATACGAGGTTGTGTTCTAGTTTTTTAATTACTTAAGCATCCTGCAAATTTCCTTGAATAGCCATAATTGTTTTTAAATTGTGAACAGCAGATTCAATTGTAATGCCAGTTGCTTCAAAGGCAGGGTTCGTCTTATCGTTAGCGATAAAAATTTGTTTTTCTGTATCGAGTGCAATGGTGAACCAATTATTACTGTATTTTTCAAAGGTCATAATGATAACCCTCCTCGTTTTTATTTTTAAGTTGAAAAGATTTCAGAAAATTAAAGAAATCGCTTACATTTAACTTTATTTTTTTACTCTACAGCATGTTACAATAAAAGACAAATGAAATAATCATGGAGTGGAAAAAGGATGAATAAAATTATCGTAATTACTGGTGCGACAGGTACTGGTAAAACAACTGTGAGTGACTATTTGAAAACTTATTATCATGTTCCGCAAGTTATTACCCATACAACGCGTCCGGCTCGCAAAGGCGAAATTAGTGGCAAAGATTATTATTTTGAAACGGAACGCAGCTTTTTTAATAATCACTATCTTGAAAATGTGGTCTATTCGGGCTATCATTATGGTTCCTCATATGAAGGATTGGAACGTGGGTGGCAACGAAACACACTTGTCAGTATCGTTTTGGATACCAAAGGTGCAGTAACCTATGAACAACAGTTAGGTGAACAGGTAGTCATTTTATATTTAACGGTTTCTAATCATGAAAAATTAGTCAAACGGTTGAAAAAGCGTGGAGATGACACTGAAATGGTCCGTCAACGTATTGCCAGCGAAGAATATCAGCGCGATTTACAATTGCCAGCAGAGTTAAAAACTAAGGCTCATGTGATTTTGAATGATGATTGGCAAACAGCGCGAAAACAAATTGACCAAATTATGCAGAGATTAACGAATTCTGTTGCCAATCAATAATCTGTCATGTTTTGCCTAATTATGATAAGCTTTTAAAGAGTAATTGTTACTATTTAAAGTTAGGGGAACAAATATGGATGCAAAAGTAGCACAAGCAATTGAAATTTTACAACAAAATCATTTTAAAATAACCAAACAACGACAAACGCTAATTGAAATTATGTCTCAACATGAAAATAATTATGTGGATGTTACCCAAGTTGATAGTCAAATGCGTGCCAATTATCCCAAGATGAGCCATAATACTGTCTATCGAAATTTAAAGGAATTTGAACAAATCGGATTAGTGGAACAAATTATTAAGGATGAGCACGCTCAGGTTAAGTATCAATGCGATGTGACTCAACAGCATCACCATCATTTTATTTGTACCAACTGTGGCAAGGTAGAAGAAGTTGAAATGTGTCCGTTAGATTTCTTCGAACGGCAGTTACCCGGCTACGAAATTTCCGGTCATCGGTTTGAACTGTATGGATTATGTGCAGATTGTGCCAAAAAAGCGCATACAGTTTAACGCGCAATTAATAAATTTGGTTCTATACTTTTTCCTGTTGATAGCTTACTTAACATGGTAATCTATTAGCAGGATTTTTTAGTGCAAAATAAAAAAGGCCCATAAGCCTCGCACCTAAAAAATCCACCCACTACAGCATCTTTTTTAAAGGACGTGAAAACTTATGGACCCTGTAGATAATAATATGAAATTTGCGCTCAGTATTAAAGACCCAAATGTAGTTTTTTACAAATATAACTATCAAGTGATTAAAGCTAAGCGCGCAAAAGTATATATAGCCACGGTTAAGTTCGACCAGAAACATTGCGCTAACTGTGGCTTTTGCGAGCTAAGTCATAATGGACACTACGTATCACGCGTGACCTATCTGGCAGCGAATGCGAGTGAACCAGTTTATTTAGAACTCCATAAAGAACGCGTCATTTGTCGTAATTGTAAAGCGTCGTTTATGGCTACTTCTGATGTGGTAGACAAGTACTGTTGTATCTCCCGAGCCACGCGTCAGAAAGTGTTTATGAGTCTACAAGACGACCGCACTCAAGCTAGCATTGCGATCGATGCCGGCATATCAGCTAGCACTGTCTGTCGTTACTTAGACAACTATGATGACTTATTTCGCAGAAATCTTAACTATCTACCGGTTCATCTCGCCATGGATGAATTTAGAGGAATTGGTGGTCGGCTCCATTTCATCTGTATTAATGGCGCTGGTGAGCACGAAATTCAACAAATTCTGCCAGACCGATTCAAGCAAAGTATTACTGATTATTTTAAACAATTTCCAGCAAGTGTTCGAGCACGTGTCAAAACAGTTACCGTAGATCTAAATAGTTACTATCAAGACATTGCCAAGGCAATGTTTCCGCAGGCAAAAATTGTGATCGACCGCTTTCACATCGTTGCAATGATGACTCGAGCTTTTAATCAAACTCGGGTGCAAACCATGAAAAAGTACAATAAAAGATCCTATGAATATCGCACGTTAAAGTTCACCTGGCGGCTTTATTTGAAGTATGCCGGAAATCTAGATGAGGAACATGTCTTTTATGACCGACACCTGCGAAAACAACTCACACAACTAGAACGTGTAGAACAAGGACTGACAATTAACGAAGAACTTAAAGCATCGTACGAGTCGATGCAAAGCATCATGGAAAACCTTAAGAATCAAGACAAAGACAAGCTTGTGGAAGATCTATATACAAATCAAAATATAAGTCCCTACATGAAAGCAGTGTTTCAAACGTTCAAAAAGAACTTAGTGGTTGTACTCAACGCCAGTGAATCGGACTATACGAATGGCCCAGTCGAAGGCATGAATCGAATGATTAAACAAATTCAACGCACAGCATTTGGATTCCGTAATTACCATCATATGATTTCACGTATTAAGTTACGGCAAATGAGAACAAAACCAATGAAAAAAACAGAGTTGAAAGTCGCATGACTTTCAACTCTGTAAAAGCTATTCATCAACAGGATTTGACAAAGAGCCATAAATTTAAAGAATTAATATGGTTTTAATGTTTGGCCTTTAAAATAACAGTCAGTTTGGTAAGATTTAACTAACCATTTAAGAAAAGGGGAGGAGAAGCGGTTATGGCATATCGTACGCTACCATTTATCACACCATTTGCAATTGTCAGTGTTTTGATTGCACTTAGCGCCACCAATGTTGTGGTGAATAAGGTGACCGGCACAACAGACGGCGGTTCTGTACGGACACAGACGGAATCGACCACCAAAAATTCGGCATCAACGGATTCAAGCAAAAATTCTTCTAAAAAAGATAGCTCGAGCAGTAGTAGCAAAGATAGCAGTTCAAGCTCAGATGACTCCAGCAGTTCGTCAATGGACAGCAGCTCATCCAGCTCAGATGATACACAAAGTAGTTCAACTGAGAGTTCAACGACACCAGCTAGTTCAAGTAGCACATATTCTAGCAGTGCATCGACAACTAAAAAAGCAAGCAGTTCCAGTGCTGCAACCCAATCATCTAGTGCAGCAAGCTCGGCTACTAAGACCAGTGCGTCAAGTAGCAGTGCAACCACGACACAGGATGATACGACTAATTAATCGCGAAAGGAGTGAAGAGTTTTGTTTACAGTTATTGATATGATCAATCACTATTTGGGCTATATTAATTTAAATGTAAAACTGAAAAACCGAATTTATACGATCATTGGGTTTGTCGGTAATTTCTACATGCTGTATCTAGCTTTCCGTTTCTTCGAGAATGGTCGCTGGGTGCGGGGCTTAGGCTTCATTGCCGTTTTTCTGATTTTCCTTTACTTTTTGATCATGAATATTTATTTTTATTTCACGACTAAAAAAGCACCATTTGATATTTCACCAAAAATCGAAAAATTACTAGGTGGAAAACCTCGTGAAGTTGCGGAAAATGAAAATTTACGTCAACGTTTGAATCAAAGAGAACGTGGTCATCGCGCAATTGTTCCTTTAACTGGAATTTTTGAAAAAAATACAATCCTACCGGCGACCATTAAATCTAGTCAACGAGAGATCCATAATATTAATCAGTTAGCAGAGCAAATGATTCAAAACAATTTTGCGATGGCAGATTATGAAGGCCTTTCAGATGATGAAATTCTGGCACACTTACAGGAGTCTAATGAAACTGAATTGTACGCCATTGGACAAGGAATCCCGTTCCCTTACTTTGAACTTCGAGAAGAAAACGGCGAGGCTAATATATATGCCGGGATGAATCAGATGAATTTGTATCGAATTGGTCAGGTAGTAAGTGTGGGATTATCTAATTATTTTGAGGCAAAACAGCAATACCAACTTTATCTGGCGCAGGCTGTTTTGATTGGCGGTCAACGAAAATTTGCGGGCCGTTCAAGTTTAATGACTGAAGATTCGCCATATGGTGCGAAAATTCAAATGGCTTATCAAAAACGCGACGATACACCAACACAAACGCGACGCAGATCGTACTAGACAATACCTTTTTGTTTGATAAATATGAGAAGGAACCTATCAAAATCATTAAAATTTTGACAGGTTCTTTTTTGTACTTTAAAATTGATATAATGGATATACGTATAACGCTTTATTGACTAAAAAAATGATTATAAAAGTCACTGGTATTCCCAGCATAGAGTGCTAACGTAATACATAGAAAGAAAAAAGAGGTAAGACTTATGTCAATGATTGAATTTCACGATGTTGAAAAGTACTACGGAAAATTTCATGCGCTGCACAATATTAATTTGACGATTGAAGCCGGTGAAACTGTAGTTTTAATCGGTCCTTCTGGTTCTGGTAAGAGTACTTTGATTCGTACAGTTAATGGTTTGGAACTCATTAATAGTGGTCAGTTAATCGTTGATGGGTTTGATTTAGCCGATAAGAAGACGGATATGAATAAGATCCGTAAAAATGTGGGAATGGTTTTCCAGCATTTTAACCTCTATCAAAATAAAACGGTACTTGAAAATATTATGATTGCACCGCGAATTGTTTTAAAACGAGACGAAACTGAAAATAAGAAAGTTGCCATGGAACTTATTGATCGTGTGGGTTTGGCAGATAAGGCTGGAAGCTATCCGGCACAGCTTTCTGGTGGTCAATCACAACGAATTGCGATTGCAAGAAGTTTGGCAATGCACCCAAAGTGTATTTTATTTGATGAACCTACTTCCGCACTGGATCCTGAAATGATTGATGATGTTTTGAATGTTATGAAAGATATTGCCCGTGATTCAAGTATGACAATGTTAGTGGTAACTCATGAAATGGGCTTTGCTCGTGAAGTGGGTGACCGGGTTATCTTTATGGCTGATGGACGAATTTTGGAAGACGATACCAAAGAAAGTTTCTTTGACGGACAGCCGACAAATGAGCGTGCTCGTCAATTCCTTAGCAAAATTATTAAGCACTAGAGGAGGAGAAGCATGAAAAAAATAATTCGATATTTAGGATTGCTGACCTCACTGTGTTTACTTGTCATGGTTCTCAGCAGTTGTGGAAGTAAAAAGGCTTCTGATCAAAGCGTATTAAGCCGAGCCAAACAAACGAACACGATTGTTTGGGGGGTTAAGGCGGATACCAAGTTGTTTGGATTAATGGATGTTAATGATTCACAAATTAAAGGGTTTGATGTGGATATGGCTAAAGCATTGACCAAACAAATTCTTGGTCCTACTGGTAAAGCAAGTTTTATTCAAGTTTCTAGTCAGACACGAATTCCACTTCTAAAAAACGGTAATATTGATGCCATTATTGCCACAATGACAATAACTCCTGATCGTCAAAAAGTAGTTGATTTTTCGAATCATTATTTTAATGCTGGGCAATCTTTACTGGTTAAAAAAGATAGTCCGATCAAGAATGTCAAAGATCTAAACAAGAGTGGCACCCAGGTTTTGGCAGTCACAGGAGCTAACTCGGTAGCTAATTTTCAAAAGGCCGCTCCAAAGGCAAAGGTCTTGGAATTACAGGATTATGCACAAGCCTTACAAGCTTTGAAATCCGGTCAAGGTAAAGCTTTAACAACTGATAATGGTATTTTGCTTGGGATGGCTGTTGAAAATCCTGGCTATAAAGTTGTCGGTGGTGCGTTTACCAAAGAGCCTTATGGAATTGCTGTGAATAAGGGTCAGAAGACATTTGTTAAGAAAATTAATCAAGCCTTAAAACAACTTCGAGCTAATGGCGAATATGACAAAATTGTTAAAAAATGGTTTGGCAATATTTCAGGATTTGACTATAAGGAGGCAGAAAAATGATTAGTATTATCACAAATCATTGGCAAGACCTTCTCTATGGTTTAGGCCAAACTCTATTGTGTAGTATTTTAGCGTTGTTCTTTAGTTTAATCATTGGGTCGTTCTTCGCCATTTTTGAAGTTGTCCCAAGTAAAACTTTACGAATTATTGCCCGTGTTTATATCGAAATTTTTCGAAATATTCCTTTACTAGTTATTACCATGTTTTTCTATGTGGTAATTCCGATTTTCTTTGTGAAGGTGAACGGGTTTACAGCTGGTACGATTGGGCTCACGATTTACACTTCTGCGTTTATTGCAGAAACCGTTCGTTCAGGAATTCAATCCGTGGATCCCGGTCAAATGGAAGGGTCACGTGCTAATGGAATGACATTTTCACAAGCTATGCGGTATGTGGTTTTACCACAGGCTTTTCGAATTGTTATCCCACCACTGGGAAATCAATTTATTAACTTGGTCAAAAACTCGTCTGTTTTGGCCTTTGTGGCTGGTTTTGATTTGATGTATCAAGGAAATACCATCGCTTCAACCAGTTTTGATACGCTCAATGCTTATTTTGTGGTTGGTGTCTTGTATCTAATTATTACAATGCCGTTGAGCTATTACATGCGTTATCTTGAAAAACGTTTGAACTAAGGAGGTGAAGAAAAATGCAAAACTTTGTTAATGCGTATTCGTGGATTAATTTTCGTTACCTGTTAGAAGGCCTTTGGATTACCATTGAAGTGTCCGTGGTTTCCATCGTGTTTAGTTATATCTTAGGTGCAATTCTAGGATTAATTCGCTATATTAAAGTAAAATACCTTTCTGCCACTGTTGGGTTTATTATTGATTTAATTCGAAATTTACCATTACTGTTAATCATTTTCTTCACCTACTTTGGGTTGCCAAATATTGGCATTCGGTTGAATCCAATCTGGTCGTCAATTCTTGCAATGAGTATTTTTGAATCAGCTATGCTGGCCGAAATTATTCGCAGTGGGATTGGGGCGGTTGATCCTGGTCAAATGGAAGGTGCACGAGCTAATGGACTGTCCTATTGGCAAGCCATGTGGCATATTGTTCTTCCTCAAGCTCAGAAAAAAATGATTCCCACAATTGTTAGTCAGTTTATTTCCCTGATCAAGGATACTTCGTTGGCCACAATTATTGTTTTACCTGATTTGATGTATCATGCCCAAATTATTTACGGACAGAATAGTAATTATATTCTGCCAATGTTCTTGGCATTAGCTGTGATGTATTTTGTGGTTTGTTACTTACTTTCGATTTTGTCGCATTATTTGGAACGACGGTTAGCTTAATAAAAATATTATCAATTTATGATAGAAAAACTCGTAATGTTAATTCATTATGAGTTTTTTTATTTTCTTTTAAAACGTTGAATGCAATGCATAGAAAACGCTTACCACGATTTTAAAAATGCAATTGTTATCTAAATTAATCCTTGCATTTTAATGTAGCAGCACTATAATATTATCAAGTCTTAATTTTCTTAATCAATTTTTAATTTGTTGCTAGAACGGGGGAAGTGTTCAATATGGGAGAAGAACTTTTAACGATTGATCATCTACATACGTCATTTAAACGAGGTACTAAATATTATGACGCTGTGGATGATGTTTCTTTAAAAATACATAAAGATGAAATTCTGGCAATTGTCGGTGAATCTGGTTGTGGAAAGACAACTTTGGCGAAAAGTATTATTGGCTTACATGATTTAAAACGAACAAAAATCAGTGGTCATATTGGATTTGAGAATCAGGAATTAGTAGGAGCGTCACCTGAAAAGTTTGATAAGTTACGCGGTAGTGAAATGGGGATGATTTTTCAGGATCCATTAGCGGCTTTAAATCCACTAATGAGAATTGAAGATCAAATTCAAGAAGTTTTGGATTACCACACAGATTATTCCAAGAGTAAGAAACACAAAATTGTTTTGGAACTTTTAGATCAGGTTGGTTTGGAAAATCCTGAACGAGTCGCACGTCAATTTCCACATGAATTATCTGGTGGTATGCGACAACGAATTATTATTGCAATCGCGATTGCATGTAAACCAGAATTAATTATTGCTGATGAACCTACCACTGCTTTGGATGTAACCATTCAGGCACAAATCCTAGATTTGTTAAGAAGTATTCAAGCACAAAATCATGCCGGAATTATTTTAATTACCCATGATCTTGGGGTAGTTGCAGATACAGCAGATGAAGTTGTGGTAATGTACGCTGGACAGGTTGTTGAACGTGGAAGTGTATCTCAAATTTTTAATCATCCATTGCATCCGTATACCCGTTCATTATTGAAATCAATTCCACAAGCTGATCGTGCAGGTGATCGTTTATATGCGATCGAAGGTTCAGTACCGCCATTAACGAAAATGCCACATGATGGCTGCCGTTTTGCGCCCCGAATTCCATGGGTACCAGAGAGTGCTCATGAAAAAAAGCCGACCATGCATGAACCAGAAAAAGGACATTTCGTATTGTGCACCTGTTATCAAACGTTTGAATTTGAAAATGGGGAGGCTGTTTAATGAGTTTAGTTGAAGTTAAAGACTTAAAGGTACACTACCCAATCCGGTCTGGATTTTTTAATCGCATTCACGATTATGTCTACGCAGTGGATGGTGTGAATTTTGAAATTGAACCTGGTCAAACATATGGTTTGATTGGTGAAACTGGATCGGGAAAAACAACGATTGGCCGATCGATCATTGGACTGGAAAAAATCACTTCCGGTAAAATTTTGTTTGATGGCCATGATGTTTCTACTAAAAAAGAACGTAATGCACTACATTACAATCGAGATGTTCAAATGATTTTTCAGGATTCCTTATCTAGTTTAAATCCTAAAAAAAGAATTTACGATATCATTGCAGAGCCATTAAGAAATTTTGAAAAGTTGAGTGATACCGAAGAAAAACATCGTGTACGTGAATTATTAGACACTGTTGGTTTAGGTGACGATGATCTGTTTAAATATCCATTTGAATTTTCAGGTGGTCAACGGCAACGAATTGGAGTTGCACGAGCAATTAGTACCAATCCTAAATTAGTGATTGCTGATGAACCGGTTTCTGCGTTGGATCTTTCCGTACAAGCCCAAGTTTTGAATTATATGCAAGAAATTCAAAAACAATTTAACATTAGTTATCTTTTTATCTCACACGATTTAGGAGTGGTTCGTCATATGTGTGACAGCATGGCGATTATGCATCGAGGACGTTTTGTTGAATTAGGAACGCGGGATGATATTTATAACCATCCGCAACATATTTATACGAAACGTTTGTTAGCAGCGATTCCAGATGTGAACGTTGATGAACGGGATGCTCATCGTAAGCATCGAAAAGAAGTTGAAAAGGTATTTGATACAGAACAAAGTCGTTATTACGACAAGAACGGACGAGTTTTACCACTACAGAAAGTTTCTGAAACACATTCGGTAGCTCTGCCAGAAGATCAAGTGAAGGGGGAGTGAGCTTATGTGGAAAACGATTTTACGACGGATTATTATTATGATTCCGCAGATTATCATTTTGAGTTTATTAGTTTTTATCTTAGCAAAGTTCATGCCTGGTGATCCCTTTACAGGGTCGATTACACCACAAACTGATGCGTCACAATTACACGCATTAAAGGTTCAAGCAGGACTGTATGATCCTTGGTATACACAGTATGTTCATTGGGTTGTCAATATGTTCCATGGTAACTTCGGAACAAGTTATCAGTTTAAGGAATCGGTTATGACAGTTATCGGTGGTAGAGCGATTAATACTTTATGGCTATCACTGTTTACGGTTATTTTAACTTACTTAATTGCTATTCCCTTAGGCTTACTTGCCGGACGTTATGAAGACACAAATTTAGATCGTGGAATTATGTTTTTTAACTATGTTACCTATGCGATTCCACTATTTGTTTTCTTAGTTTTAGGACTCTGGTTGTTTGGATATGTATTAGGTTGGTTTCCAAGTGGCGGTTCTGTTTCACTTAGTGCAAGTGGGGCTTTTGGAAATATATTGAGTAGGCTTTACCATATGATTTTACCCGGAGTTTTAACAGCGCTGTTATCCACCACAAGCACTGTTCAATATTTGAGAAGTGAAATTGTTGATCAAAAACATCAAGATATGGTTGCAACTGCACGTGCCAAAGGTGTTCCAGAACGTAAAGTGTTTTCACGTCATATTTTGCGAAATTCACTTTTACCAATTGCGGCATTTATGGGATACTCGATCACTGGCTTATTAGGAGGATCAGTCTTTGTTGAACAAATCTTTACTTATCCTGGGATGGGACAATTGTTTCTGAATTCCATTAGTAATCGTGATTTTTCAGTGATTACTGCATTAGTTATGATTTATGGTATTTTAGCGTTATTTGGAACTTTGTTATCAGATATTATTATGAGTATTGTTGATCCACGAATTCGGATAAAATAGGAGGGAGTAAAAATGACAAATTCAAAGGAAACAACAGCCGTTAAAACTCCCTCAAATTTGAAGGTGATTTGGCAAGAGTTTAGACATGATCGTTTAGCAATGTTTTCGTTAATTTTTACAATTGTATTAATTTTAGTAATTTTTACTTATGCAGCTAGTTTAAATCTTGAAAAAGTTACAAATGTTAATATCTTTGCTCAATATGATAAGCCAGGACAAGATGGTTTTATTCTTGGGGCAGATGAAGGCGGTCGTGATGGTTTAAAAATGCTAGTTATTGGTGCTCGAAATTCAATTATGATTGGTTTTGCAGTAACGGTAATTTCTTCGCTTTTTGGAATCATATATGGAATGATCTCAGGATTTTACGGTGGATGGTTGGATAACGGTATGATGAGAATTTATGATTTTATTAATATTTTACCGGAAATTATGATTATCATCGTTTTAGTTACAATTATTCCTAAATATAATGCTTGGAACTTTATTGTTATTATGTCGTGCTTTATGTGGTTAAGCACGGCTCGCTTAATTCGAAGTAAAGCTTTGGCAGAGTCAAAACGAGATTATGTTTCTGCATCACGAACTTCGGGTACAAACGATTTTATGATTCTATTTCGCGAAGTCTTACCTAATTTAAGTTCGATCATTATTGTAGATACTACTCTAAGTTTTGCCGGTAATATAGGTATTGAAACAGGGTTAAGTTTCTTGGGATTTGGGCTACCTGATAGCACTCCTAGCTTAGGAACATTGATTAGTTATGCGCAGGATCCAGACGTCATTGGAAGCAAGCCATGGGTTTGGTTGCCGGCTGCAATAGTTATTTTAGTTTTAACTTTAAGTATTAGTTATATTGGTCAAGCGTTACGTAGAGCAGGAGATGCTCAACAAAGACGGGGTTAGAAAATATAAAAGCAGCGAGAGAAGGGATGCTTAAATTAGAGACAATTGAATGATACTGACACCAAAGAATGATGTATTTAAATTATTACATAAAAGGGGAGATACGTATGAGTAAAAAATGGAGCGTTGGAGCAGTGGCTGTTTTAGCAGCATTAACACTAGCAGCTTGTGGAAATAGTAAATCAGCATCAAGTACTAGTTCAAACAAACCCACATTACCGCTTACCTATTCATCAAAAAAATCGGCAATTAAAGGTGGTACTTTAAAAGTTGCTGAAGTTAATACGGCCGCATTTAAAGGAATCTGGGATAATGCTTTAACAACTAATGCTGAAGACGCTGATATGATGCAGTTTGGTAACGAAGGACTATTTGCAACAGACAAGAATTTTAAGATTGTTAAGGGTGGTGCAGCTAACTTAACACTTAACCAGAAGTCTAAGACGGCAACTATTAAAATTAATCCAAAAGTTAAGTGGTCTGATGGAAAACCTCTAGTTGCTCAAGATGTTGCTTATGCTTATAAAGTTCTGGCAAATAAAGGTACTGCTTCACAGTACTATACTGGTAGTATTGCAAATATCAAAGGTATTGCTGCTTATCATGCGGGCAAGGCAAAAGATATTTCTGGAGTTCAAATTAAAAATAAACGTACAGTTGTTATTCACTTCAAAGTAATGAAACCTGGAATGAAAACTTCTGGAAATGGTTACTTCTGGGAGAATGCTGAACCTTATCACTACATCAAAAATGTGTCATTCAAGAAACTTGCAAGTTCTGATCAAATTCGTAAACATCCCCTATTTTATGGACCATATAAGCTTTCCAAGGAAGTTTCTGGAGAGTCGGTAAAATGGGTACCTAATACCTATTATTACAAGGGAACTCCTAAGCTGAAAGAGATTGACGTTCAAGTAGTTTCACCTGATTCAATTGCTGCAGCACTAAAAGCACATAAGTACGATGTCACTTATGGTCTTGGTTCATCTACCTATGCCAAAGTTAAAAATGTTTCCGGTTATACTATGACTGGTAAAAAGCCATTGGCGTATGATTATCTTGGCTTTAATCTAGGTAAATATGACGCTAAAACTGGAAAAAATGTTATGAACAAAAATGCTAAGATGGCGGATCCAAGTCTCCGTAAAGCAATTGCCTACGCCATGAATATTGATGCCGTCGAAAAGAAATTTAGTTATGGTTTAGGTAGTCGAATGACAACTCTCATCCCATCTGCTTTCTCTAAGTATCAAGACAAGAGTGCTAAAGGATTTCCTCTAAATCTTAAGAAGGCTAATGCACTTTTGAATAAAGCTGGATACAAAAAAGGAAAAGATGGATATCGTACTGATCCAAACGGTAAAAAGTTAACAATTCATCTTGCTGAAATGCAAGTAAATTCTAATACCCAAGCTATTGTTAAGAACTATATTCAACAATGGAAGAAGATTGGCCTTCGTGTGACATTAACTAATGGTCGTCTTTTAGATATGAATAATTTCTATGAAAAGGTTCAGGCTAATTCAAGTGATGTTGATATGTTTGAAGCAGCTTGGTCACTTTCAAGTGAACCTTCACCAATGGATTTGTATAGTGAAAATGCACCGTTTAACATGGGACGTTTTGTTTCAAAAGAAAATACAAAACTATTGAATGATATTGATTCACAAAAAGCTTTCAATACAAGTTACCGTGTTAATGCATTTAAAAAATGGCAAGCTTATATGAATAAGGAAGCCGCTTACGTTCCTGAAATTGAAACTGTTCAATCATATGCGGTCAATAACCGTGTAAAGAATTGGAGCTTAAGTAATGCTTCTAAAGACTTTAACTGGGCTAAGGTTCAGGTTACATCTAACAGTTTATCGAAGTAAGTTTAGCCAACCCCTGAACCACACAAATGTTAGATGAAAAATAAATAACCCATCAAAGATTAACTTGATCTTTGATGGGTTATTTTATATGCAAAAAATAAAAAACATCACATTAAAATGGATGTTTTGAAAGCTTGATTTATATTGAATGATGATTATGCAAATAAATAATTAAAACTAGCATCAAGACACCTGTGAGAACAAGTGAAGCTAACCATGCTAACGATCCTTCAACTAATGGTAAGTGCATATTCATACCGTAAAATCCACTGACAATCGGTGGAACAGCCAATAAGAGTGACCAAATTGTGAGAAAACGCATAATTTCGTTCAAGTTATTATTAATCAACCGATCAAAGGTATTACTTAGTTGTTCCACACTTTCAGAGATTAAACCGATCATGCGATCAGACTGATTAGTTTCCAATTGAACGTTGTGCAGTTTTCGATAACATTTTTTATCAAATGAAATGTCAGTATCTTGTGAGATAGATTTGATCTCCTCAAAACAACTTGAGTTTTCTTGGATTGCTGATCGTAAATAAATGGTATCTTGATTAATTAGAGTTAAATCATCAAGATGTTTGGCCCGACTACGGACGCTCAGGTTTCCTTGAATTTGGTCGGATTGATACTCTAGTCTGGAAACTCGACCAATGTACTTACGAACAATTGGTAAAATGAGATCTAGAAGAAAAGCCATCCGTTTTTCATAGGTGTTTTGCCAAAGATCTTGAATAGTTTCATTGATAACTTCCATTGTAGAACTTGTAAAAATAAAGAGTTTTTCGTCGTAGAAAATTACAGATACTGGTTCGGAGTGGGATGTTCCTTTAACTGGTGCCCAGAATACTAAGAGGACATACTTCCCGTCCACGCCAATTTCAATTCGTGCTGGTTCGTCTTTATCGTCTACATATTCAAGTAAAGCAGCAGGGATACCAAACTTTGCAACTAGTTGCTGTTTTTCAGAGTTGCTACAGTCTTTGACATGGGTTAAATCGAATTTATGTTTTTGATCTGCCAAGTAGCTATTGATCAAAATGAGAACCTCCAGTATTAGATCTGATTTCGATAATGATGTTTACAATAATAATATACTGGAAATCCAACTAAAACAAATACAAAGGAAAACAAAACACCCACGAGGTCAGATTGGATTTCACTGACGATCACGAATAAAGAACCTAAGATAGCTACAATCGGCGTAAAGGGAAACAGTGGTGTGCTAAATGGACGTTTTAAATCTGGATTTCGTTTGCGTAATAGAAAAGCACCTACAAAGGTCATAACATAAAAACAGTAAACTGTAAAAATACACAATTCAGATAATCGATCGGCATTAAAAAAAAGAATCATAATAGCAGAAATCGAAACGGTTGTTAAAACAGAAATAATGGGTGTCTGAGTGTTGCGATTTAAGTAGGAAAGTTGTTTGGCAAACGGTAATTCATGATCGCGTGCCATTGCATACATGATTCGGGGAAACGTCATGATTTTTCCATTCATGCAGCCAACGATGGAAATGATGATGCCGATGCTTAAAACTTTTCCACCAATTGCGCCGAAGTCCTTTTCGGCCATATAAGGAATGGCGCCAATACCGAGTTTGTGAATCAAGGTAGCCGGCATACTGCGAAAGACGCCAAAGCTTACCAACATATAAATGGCAAGAACTAAAACGATTCCTAAAGTAATTGCTTGGGGTAGACGTTTTTCTGGATTTTTAATTTCGTCGCCTAAATTAGCTACCAAAATCCAGCCGTCAAACGCAAAAAGGGTGGCAAGAATGGCAACACCAAAATTACCTGCTGATTGATTAGCTGTGGAAAAAGTTTGAGCAAATGCATTTTCTTTACCATAGAATAAACCGAACCAGATAAGTGCGATTACGGGAACTAACTTACAGATTGTGGTGATAATTGCAAAAGTTGCGCCATAGCGATTGGATAGTAGGTTGAGTCCAGCGACAAGAACGACGGCAATAAGTGCAATGGGCACGGTCCAACTTTGAGGCATGTCGAAAAAATCGACTAAAAGGATGCCAAGGTAGGCTGCTAATGAAGCGATCATTGCGGGGCCATAGATGATGATTTGCATCCAACCGGAAAGAAAGCCCCAAACTTTACCATAAATCTTTTCCATGTAGTAGTAGAGACCACCGGTTTTGGGCATTTGGGAGGCAATCTCAGCGATGGTTAATCCGGCGGTCAAGGTGATGATACCACCTGCAAGCCAAGCTAACATGGCGTTGGTGGTGGAACCAGCATCGTCTAAGACGGCTGCTTGACGAACGAAGACGCCGGAGCCAATGATGGTTCCGATGACGAGTGCGAGTGCGGACCAAAGACCAAGTGAGCGATTGAGGGTCACTTGGTCGGTTTCATTGTTCATAAGAATACCTCCCTAAAATTGTTAAGTAGTATTGTAACGTAAAAAAGTGGGTGAGGCAAACCGGTAGAGCCATTGGGCTAAGTGCGCTGTATGCGAGATGCAGTCTCGCAGTAAGCGTGCTTAGGTCGATGACTCTGGTTTGCCGAACCGTCCTAAAAAAGTGAACGGAGCAAATCGGGTAGTCCTTCAAATGTAAGGTAGGTGTAGGCGGGATCGCAATCCTGCAGGAACCTGGCTTAGATTTGGGGGACTGATTTGGGTAGTTGTCCTAAAAAAGTGAACGGAGCAAACCGAACCTACCGAATCGTTTAAAAACAGCATTTATTGATATTTTATAACCTATTTCTAAATTAATATGAATAAATATTCACAAAACTATTGATATATTCACGGTGCGTGTATATAATAAATCTTGTTAATTTAAAAAGAGGAGCGGAAACTATGAAAAAACAAGAAAAATTAAAGGTGTCAGGAGTTGCGGTCCTGATTGCTTTAACTTTAGCAGGATGCGGTCAGACAAAGGCAGCCAGTAAGAAGACGATTAGTATGCCAACTGGTACAGAAATTACCACATTAGATTCTTCTAAGGCCATTGACGATACCAGTTTGACACAGATTTCAAACTTTAATGAGGGGCTTTATCGAATTGGCAATAATAGCAAAATCCTACCAGGAATTGCGACGCATGTAACTGAAGCAAAAAATGGTAAAAAATACGTATTTACACTCAGAAAGAATGCTAAGTGGAGTAATGGTGATGCTGTAGTTGCACAGGATTTTGTGTATGCTTGGCAACGAACAGTTAGTCCTAAGACAGCTTCTGAGTTTGCCTATTTATATTCGGGTATTCATAACGCTGATAAGATTTCCGCTGGAAAGGCACCAGTAAAGACGCTTGGAATCAAAGCAACTGGCAAGTATAAACTAACTGTTACACTTGATACACCAATTCCATATTTCAAATTGCTAATGGGTTTTCCTAGTTTCTTTCCACAGAATAAAAAGACGGTTGAGAAGTATGGAAGTAAGTACGGCTCTACTTCTAAAGACATGGTTTATGATGGTCCCTTTGTTCAGAAGGGATGGACTGGTAGTAATTTAAGTTGGAAACTAGTTAAGAATTCAAATTATTGGGATAAATCTAACGTTAAACTTGATCAAATGAATTTTCAGGTTATCAAAGATACAACCACTGGTTTGAATTTATATAATAGTAAAAAACTAGATACCGTGACACTTTCTGGAAGTCAGGTAGCGCAATATCAATCAAATAAAAACTTTGTAAGTCGTAAATTAGCACAATCTTCTTACATAGAATTTAACCAGTCTAAGAACAAGGTTTTGCAGAATAAGAAAATCCGTCAGGCACTTTCATTAGCGGTTGATCGAGAACAGCTTACTAAAAAAGTTCTTGCAGATGGATCAGAACCACTAAAAGGGTATGTTTCAAGTGGCTTAGCAAAGGATCCAACTAACGGGAAAGACTTTGCCACAGAAGCCTCAGTTCCTTCTGCTGTATCTTATAATCTAAAACAGGCTAAAAAACTCTTGGCTGAAGGCTTGAAAGAAGAACATAAAACATCTCTAAATTTGAATTTACTAAATAATGATAGTGACATTGGTAAAAAGACTTCAGAATTTTTACAAACAGAATGGCAGAAATTGCACGGCGTTAAGATTTCATTAACTAATATTCCCTACAAATCATTTTTAACCGACGAATCAAATAAGAAATTTGATTTAGCCTTATCCGGTTGGGCAGCCGATTTCTCTGATCCAATTTCATTTTTACAGATTTTAACATCGAACAATGCACAAAATAATGGTGGTTGGAAAAATAGTCAGTTTGATGCCGCAATTAAAAAGGCCGACACCGCTGATGCAACAAATCCTGAAAAACGATTTGCAGATATGGTTCAAGCTGAGAAAATCTTAATGAAGGATCAAGGTGTAGCACCAATTTATCAAAGCACACAGGCTCAACTTTGGAAATCAAATATCAAAGGACTTGTGTATAATTCGGCGGGGATTTATTACGATTACAAAAATCTTAATGTGACAAAATAAGTGACAAACTAAAAATTGTTAATTAGTTAAGTTGGTTTTTACCAATTTGATAGTTAACAATTTTTTTGCAAAAAAAACAACTATCACGAAAATTCGTAGTAGTTGTCTGTAAATGTTTGTTAATTTTCAACCTCAGCCACCAAGTAATCATGGAAACGTTGATAATCTTCACTGCTAAGTTCAGCAGTAATCTCGGTACCTTCAGCTTTGTAATCAGTTTTTAAGACATTTGTGTGTTGATTTAAATAATCAACAATTTGACCCTTATCAAATGGTATGAGGAAAGTAGCTTCGCGATAACCAGTAAATACCTTTTGTTTGATCATATTGGTTAACAGAACGAGTGATCGCTTATCCTTAGCGGAATAAGTAATTTCTTCATTGCCTTCCAGAGTTGGAAATTCAACACCTGCAATGTCAGCCTTGTTAAATGCGACAATCATAGGGACCTTAGTCACACCGATTTCTTGCAAGGTCTCGTTTGTGGTTTGAATCATTTCACGAAAATGTGGATCGGAGACGTCTACCACTTGAACTAATAAATCAGCTTGTGCAGCTTCTGCTAATGTGGAACGAAACGCCTTAATTAGCTGATGGGGAAGGTGACTTACGAAGCCAACAGTATCACTAAGCAATAATTGCTTTTGATCAGGAAATGTTAGTTGGCGAACACTTGTATCTAATGTGGCAAAGAGCATGTTTTTTTCAAATACTTGTTTGTCATCATTTTTGCCATACATGCGAACCAAACCATTCATAGTGGTAGATTTACCAGCATTAGTGTAACCAACCAATGCAACACTAGGAATACCAGTCTGATCACGTTTTTGTCGTTGAACGGCAGTTGACGTGGTCATTTCTTTCAACTCATGATTTAAATTGTTGATCCGTTGTTGAATTGTGCGTCGGTTCATTTCCAGTTTAGTTTCACCGGCACCACGGTTTGTATAACCACCGCCAGCATCACCAGCAGATTGCTGATCAAGTCGTTGCGATGAACTAGTTCGTAATCTTGGCATTTGGTAATTTAATTTGGCGATTTCTACTTGTAGTTTTGCTTCTCGTGATTGGGCACGATTGGCAAAAATCTCTAAAATTAAACCCGTTCGATCAATTACTGAAAGTTTTGATTCCTGCTCTAAGTTTCTAATTTGGCTGGGAGAAAGCTCAGCGTTAACGATTAAGGTATGCACATCAATGCTGGTACCTAACTCATGTAACTCAGTAACTTTACCACTACCAAAGTAAGTTGCAGGATTTGGACGATCTAATTTTTGAATAACCTTTTCGGTTGCTTCCATGTTATTTGCTTCAACTAAAGCCGCTAGTTCTTGCATAGAATAATCAATGTTTTGATTAGGCAACTCAAGACCAGCAATAATAACTTTTTCGGTCATAATAAACACCTCGAATTCTTTAATGCCTCCAGTATAGCATAGGTGTACGGTTTCATAGATTAATCAGCATTGTTAGTAATGAAATAACAAACAACTTATATTGTCATTAATGAGATTATCATTAAAAATATTATTTTTGTAACATCATGAAACTAAACGCTAGTATTAAACTAATGTAAGGGATTTTTAGTTCGAAATTATTTGCCAACATTAAAAATAAATTAGTATTTAATGCTATATTTCATTTTTCTTTAACCTATAATGAAGTCGCTTTTAAAAAAGTGCACTAAAAACAGCATAAATGCTAGAAAGAAAGATGAATTTTATGAAAGTAAAATCAGTCGTAAAATTGAGCGCAGTTGCGTTAGCTTCCACATTTGTCTTGGCTGCATGTGGGGCTAAGAGTAGTTCAGTAAAAAAGCAATCAGTTAATTTTATGGAATCAGCTGAAATTTCCACTATGGATACCTCTAAGGCGGATGATGTGGTCAGCATGACTCAATTATCAAACACCGAGGAAGGTTTGTATAGATTAGGTAAGAACAGTTCAGTACATAATGCTTTAGCTACTAGCACCAAAGAGTCAAAAGATGGTAAAACATGGACCTTTACCATTCGTAAAGGCGCAAAATGGAGTAACGGTGATAAAGTAACCGCCAAAGACTTTGTTTATTCTTGGCAACGGACTGTTAATCCAAAAACAGCTTCTGAATATGCATATCTATTTTCAGGGGTCAAAAACGCGGATCAAATTATGGCAGGCAAAGTTAAATATAAGAAACTTGGAATTAAGGCCGATGGCAATTATAAGTTGACAGTGACACTTGATCGTCCAATTCCATACTTCAAGTTGTTAATGGGCTTCTCAGTATTCTTCCCACAAGATCAAAAAGCAGTTGAAAAGTACGGATCTAAATATGGAACAGCTTCAAACAAACTGGTTTATAACGGTCCTTACAAGCAGGTTGGATGGAAAGGAACTAACTTAAGCTGGAAGTTAGTTAAGAACCCTGAGTATTGGAATAAGAAGAACGTTAAGATGGATACGATTAAGTATCAGGTTGTAAAGGATTCATCAACAGCTTTAAACTTATACAATAGTAAGAAACTCGATGTAACAACTATTAGCGGTACACAGGTTGCGCAATACAAGAACAACAAAGCTTATGTATTACGTAAAGAAGCTTCAACCTTCTATCTACAATTAAATGAGAAGAGAAAGATCTTCAAGAATAAGAAGATTCGTCAAGCAATTTCAATGTCAATTGATCGTAGTCAGTTGACTGGAAAAGTCTTGGCCGATGGTTCACAAAATGTGAGTGGACTCGTTTCAAACGGTTTAGCTAAAAATCCTTCTACCGGTGAAGATTTTGCTAAAGAATCAGCAGTAAAATCTGCTTCAACTCAAAACTTAACTGAAGCTAAAAAGCTTTTGAAAGAAGGATTGAAAGAAGAAGGATTGACCAGTTTGAAGTTCACCTTGATGGCTGATGATACAACTGCGGGAAAAGCCACAAATGAATTCTTACAGTCACAAATTGAAAAATTAGGCAGTAACGTTAAGGTTACCGTTCAAAACATTCCATTTAAGACACGTTTAACAGATTCAAGTAATGGTAAGTTTGATGCTGTTGTTTCTGGCTGGGGTGCTGACTTCTCAGATCCAATTTCATTCTTACAACTCTTTGTCACAGGTGATGCACAGAATAATGGGGGTTACAGTAGTAAAGAATATGATGCTTTGATCAAGAAGTCTAATACTACTGATGCTACTCATCCACAAAAGCGTTGGAATGACATGGTTAAGGCAGAAAAGATTCTTATGAATGATCAAGGAATTGTACCTCTTTATCAACAAGCAACTTCACAACTTTGGAATACAAAACTAAAGGGTGTGGTTTATAACACTGCTGGTAATGAGTACGATTATTCAAAACTCAACCTTACAAAATAATTGAATCATTATTTTCACACAAAAGATATCGAATATAAAGCTCGATATCTTTTTTTATGTGAATTAAATTAAAATAAATTAGAACTTATTAATTACTTATTTTTATATTAAACGCAGGTACACACGACTTTTTAGATATTTTTTTAAAAAAGCAAAAGAAATATTAAAATAAAATAAGTTTTTCTATTGTATTTAATCTTAATTTAATGTAAGATGATATCAGCTTTTAAAAAGAGTAAAAACAGGACAAAAAGGAAATGGAGTTGTAAGCTATGAAAGTCAAATCAGCAGTTAAGCTTGGCGCTGTCGCGTTAGCTTCAACATTAGTACTAGCTGCGTGTGGTTCAAGCAATAGCAGTAGTAGCTCGAAGAAACAATCTGTTAATTTTATGGTGGCTTCTGAAATTCCTACTATGGATACCTCAAAGGTAACAGACACAATTGGTTTAACTCAGTTAGCTAATACTGAGGAAGGTCTTTATCGCTTAGGTAAAAACAGTTCAGTGCATAATGCTTTGGCAACCAAGACTGTTGTTTCAAAGGATAAGAAAACTTATACATTTACCTTACGTAAGAATGCTAAATGGAGTAACGGCGACAAAGTAACCGCTAAAGATTTTGTTTATTCTTGGCAACGTACTGTAAATCCTAAGACAGCTTCTGAATATGCATACTTGTTCTCAGGAATTAAGAATGCTGACAAGATCTCGGCTGGAAAAGTTAACTATAAGCAATTGGGAGTTAAGGCCGAAGGTAATTACAAGTTAGTCGTTACTTTGGATCGTCCAGTTCCATACTTTAAGTTGTTAATGGGATTTGCACTCTTCTTCCCACAAAACCAAAAAGCGGTTGAAAAGTATGGTTCTAAGTACGGAACGGCTTCTAACAAGTTGGTTTATAACGGACCATACAAGTCAGTTGGTTGGACTGGAACTAACTTGAAGTGGAAGTTAGTTAAGAACGAAGATTACTGGAATAAGAAGAACATCAAGATGGATACAATTAACTATCAAGTAGTTAAGGACTCATCTACTGCATTAAACCTATATAATAGTAAGAAACTTGATGTCACAACTATTACTGGTAGCCAAGTTGCTCAGTATAAGAACAACAAAGCATACAAGCTACGTAAAGAAGCTTCTACATTCTACCTGCAGTTGAATGAAAAGAAAGACAAGTATTTCCAAAACAAG
The DNA here is from genome assembly GCF_964062635.1 of Pediococcus ethanolidurans. Taxonomy (NCBI): domain Bacteria; kingdom Bacillati; phylum Bacillota; class Bacilli; order Lactobacillales; family Lactobacillaceae; genus Pediococcus; species Pediococcus ethanolidurans. Next base: position 74,005 of record NZ_OZ061250.1, on the reverse strand, counting down.
AAGATTCGTCAAGCAATTTCAATGTCAATCGATCGTAATCAGTTGACTGGTAAAGTTCTTGCAGATGGTTCTCAGAATCCACTTGGTTATGTCTCTGCTGGATTAGCAGAAAATCCTAAGACTGGTAAAGACTTTGCCAAAGAAGCAGAAGTTAAATCAGCAGTTACCCAAAACTTGACTCAAGCTAAGAAGTTATTAAAAGAAGGCTTGAAAGAAGAGGGTATGACAAGCCTTAAATTTACTTTGATGGCTGATGATACACCAGCTGGTAAGTCAACAAACGAATTCTTACAATCACAAATCGAAAAATTGGGTAGCAACGTCAAGGTTACTGTTCAAAATATTCCATTTAAGACTCGTTTGACTAACTCAACTAATGGTAAGTTTGATGCCGTTGTTACTGGTTGGGGTGCTGATTTCGCTGATCCAATTTCCTTCTTACAACTCTTCGTTACTGGTAACTCAAACAATAACGGAAGTTGGAGTAACAAGGAATACGACAAGTTAATCAAGGCTTCGAACACAACCGATGCTAACAACACACAAAAACGCTGGAATGACTTGGTTAAGGCTGAAAAGATCTTAATGCAAGAACAAGGTATCGTACCACTTTATCAACAAGCTGCTTCACAATTGTGGAACACTAAGTTGAAGGGTGAAGTTTACAATACTTCGGGTGTTAACTTTGATTACTCTGGTCTTTATTTAGAAAAATAGACTGAAGTGAAAACTTAATTGAAATCTTAGAGAGAAGAGCATTTATGTTGTTGCTCATCTCTCTATTTTTTCAAATGTGATCTCTCTAAGAATTAGATGATTATAATCGTCGAAAATTAAGTTTATGCGGTCAATTACATGAGCTAAAAATGAGCAATTTTAAAAATGTAATAAAAAACGCATACATTCAATAACGACGGTGCCTCGTAAAGTGTGAGTATTAACAAAGTAGTGCTAAAATCTTGATATAATTAGAACAAGCGATTGAATTTAATCTTCTTCTAATATATAATAAGAACAACTTTTGTTAAGAAAGTACATAATGATGAAATCAGTTAAGATTTCACAAAGGGGTTGGAAAAATAATTATGAATGTCAGATCAGCAGTGAAGGTTGGAGCGGTCGCGCTAGCTTCAACATTTGTTTTGGCTGCATGTGGGTCCAAGAATAGTAGTTCGTCAAAAGAATCAGTTAACTTTGAAGAAAGTGCTGAGATTGCTACGATGGATCAGTCGAAGGTTACCGATGTTGTTGGTTTTACCCAATTAGGTAACACGCAAGAAGGACTTTATCGTTTAGGTGCTAAGAGTAAAGTCAAGAATGCCCTTGCTACAAGTACAAAGGAATCCAAAGATGGTAAAACTTGGACCTTTACACTTCGTAAAAATGCTAAATGGAGTAATGGTGATGCTGTTACGGCCAAAGATTTCGTTTATGCATGGCAACGTACTGTGAATCCAAAGACAGCTTCTGAATATGCTTACTTATTCTCAGGTATTAAGAATGCTGACAAGATTGCTGCTGGGAAAGCTAATTATAAGACGTTAGGAATTAAGGCCGATGGTAACTACAAACTAGTTGTTACGCTTGATCGACCGATTGCTTACTTCAAGTTATTAATGGGCTTCCCAACATTCTTCCCACAAGATCAAAAAGTTGTTGAAAAATATGGTTCTAAGTACGGAACCGCATCTGATAAGCTTGTTTATAATGGACCATACAAGCAAACTGGTTGGACAGGTACTAACTTAAGTTGGAAACTTGTTAAGAATAACAATTACTGGGATAAAAAGAACGTCAAGATGGATACCATTAAGTATCAGGTTGTTAAAGATGCAAGTACAGGCTTGAATCTTTACAATAGTAAAAAACTTGATGTAGCTAATATTACTGGTAACCAAGTTGCACAATACAAGAACAACAAGGATTACGTTTTACGGAAAAAATCTTCTATGTTCTATCTTCAGTATAATATGAAGAAACAAAAAGTTTTCCGTAATGCTAAAATTCGTAAAGCTATTTCATTAGCAATTAACCGTAAACAATTAACTGGTAAAGTTTTAGCTGATGGATCTGGTAATCCTAAGGGGCTTGTTTCAAATGGTTTAGCAAGCAATCCTAAGACTGGTGAAGATTTTGCTTCCGAAGCAGAAGTTAAATCAGCAGTTACTCAAAACTTAACCGAAGCCAAGAAGTTAATGGCTGAAGGACTTAAAGAAGAGGGTAAATCAAGCCTATCATTTACACTTCTTGGTGATGATACAGCTTCAACAAAGCAAATCACAGAGTTCTTACAGTCACAAATCGAAAAGATTCCAAATGTTAAAGTTAGTCTTCAAAACGTACCATTTAAGACACGTTTGACTAACTCATCAAATGGTAAGTTCGATGTTGTTCTTTCTGCTTGGGGTGCCGATTTCTCTGATCCAATTTCCTTCCTACAATTATTTGTTACAGGAAATGCACAGAATAACGGTGGATTTAGCAACAAACAGTATGACAAGTTGATTAAAGCTTCTAATACAACGGATGCCACAAATCCTCAAAAACGTTGGGATGACATGGTTCAAGCTGAAAAGATTTTGATGAACGAACAGGGAGTTGCACCAGTCTTCCAGCAAGCTCAATCACAACTTTGGAGTTCTAAGTTAAAGGGTGTTGTTTATAACACTGCTGGCGTTAACTTTGACTACAAGGGCTTGTATCTGACAAAATAATGTTCCATTAATTAAGCGTTAATTTTTTGGACAGAAGGGTAAGGGTTCGCGTAACTGCTGGCTCTTACCCCTTTGTTATAAAGGCAATGTTGGCTTGAGGTAAAGAAAGATAGGGAGGAATATAAATGGCAAGATATTTAGTAAGACGAATCTTTTATCTGGCATTAACGCTATTCTTGATTGCAAGTATCACCTTCTTCTTAATGAAGTTGATGCCCGGAACACCGTTGAATAACCAGGCAAAACTAACACCACAGCAAATCAAAGTAATCTATGAGCATTATGGTTTGAATAAACCAGTTTGGCAGCAATATTTAAGTTATATTGTGGATGCAGCACACGGTAATTTTGGACTTTCATTCCAATTTAGTGATCAACCTGTATCTTATTTAATCTCAAGTCGAATTGGACCATCATTACAATTAGGTGGTCAAGCTATGATTGTCGGCGTTGTTGTTGGAATTATTGTTGGCTCTTTAAGTGCTATTCGTAAAAACACTTGGGTTGATGGAACTTCAACATTTATTTCAATTTTAGGAATTTCTATTCCCAGTTTCGTCCTTGCTATTTTACTTCAGTATTATTTGGGACTTAAATTACAATTATTCCCAATTGCTGATTGGGGCGGCTTTTCATACACAGTGTTACCAACACTTGCGTTAGCTGCTTCACCATTTGCGGAAACATCTCGATTTGTTCGAACAGAAATGGTCGATGTTTTGGGGAGCGACTATATCGAACTTGCTCGGGCAAAGGGATTGAGCAGAATCGGAATCGTCTGGCACCATGCGCTACGTAATAGTTTAATTCCGTTGGTAACAGTTATTGGACCTTTAACGGCGGCTATTATGACTGGTTCCATGGTTGTTGAAAATATCTTCTCAGTACCAGGAATTGGTGAACAATTTGTTAAGTCAATCTTGGTAAACGATTATCCAACTATCATGGGTGTCACTATGTTGTACTCTGCTTTACTATGTGCAATGTTATTGTTAACCGATTTAGTTTACGGAATTATTGATCCACGTATCCGAATTGCTGGGAAAGAGGGGTAAATAAATGGAAGAAAAAATGAAGTTAGCACCGGACGCTTTTGAGCCGGTTTCTAAAAAAGATGAATTAGACGATGAAAAAATCGTTGCGCCTTCCCGGACATTTATCCAGGATGCTTGGCGACGGTTACGTCAAAACAAGGCTTCTTATGTTTGTTTATGGATCTTGGTTGTCATTGGTTTGATTGCTTTTACATCACCCATAACAGCTTCACATCCAAATACTTCGCATCCAAATTATGCTAATTTACCACCAAAAATTCCTGGTGTGAATATCAATGGGTTTAATGGTACCTCTGTAGTTGCTGGAAAACGAGTTGATGCATATAAACAAAACAATGTGCCAAGTAAGGTGCATTATACTTTGGGAACTGACTATTTGGGTCGTTCACTTGCTCAACGTATTTTACGAGGAACTTTGGTTTCCTTATTAATTGGTTTATTTGCCACCTTGATTGATTTAATCGTAGGTGTCGGGTACGGGGTTATTTCGGCTTGGAAAGGTGGTATAACGGATATTATACTTCAACGGATTATTGAAGTTATTTCATCTGTTCCAAATATCGTTATCATGGTCTTGTTAATGCTGATCTTAAAAGGTGGTATGTTACCAATTATCTTGGCAATCGCCTTTAACGGCTGGACTACTATGGCGCGACTAACGCGTGCTCAAACACTACAATTGAAATCACAGGAGTATGTTTTAGCAGCTAGAACGTTGGGTGAATCAACGTTTAAGATTGCTGTTAAACATTTACTGCCTAACCTTTCAAGTGTCATTATTATTCAAACGATGTTCACTATTCCATCAGCAATTTTCTTCGAAGCATTCCTGAGTTATATCGGAATTGGTATTCAAGCACCAACAGCTTCACTAGGAACATTGATTAGTGATGGACAGAGGAACTTCCAATTCTTACCATATCAAATGTGGTATCCCGCAATTATGCTTTCAATTATCATGATTGCGTTCAATATTCTCGCCGATGGTTTGCGTGATGCGTTTGACCCTCGGACAGCTCGTAGATAGGAGGAAGATACAATGGAAAATGCAGAAGAAAACATTCTGGAAGTAAAAGACTTAACCATTGACTTCCACACCTATGCAGGTACGGTTAAGGCGATTCGTGACGTTTCTTTCCATTTGAAAAAGGGAGAAACATTAGCAATTGTTGGCGAGTCTGGTTCTGGTAAAACTGTGACAACCAAAACAGTTATGGGATTGTTAGCAAACAATGCTGAAGTTGTTGAAGGAACAGTTAAGTTTCGTGGCAAAGATATTTTAAAAATGACTCAAAAACAGTTGGAAGATATTCGTGGTAAAGATATTGCGGAAATTTTCCAGGACCCCATGACTTCTTTGGATCCAACGATGCGGATTGGTAAGCAAATTGCTGAACCTTTGCGTATTCATAAGGGTTACAGTCGTGAAAAGGCTAATAAGCAGGCTCTTGAAATGCTTAAATTAGTCGGTATCACAAATGCTGAAGAACGAATTAATGATTATCCGCATCAATTTTCAGGTGGTATGCGTCAACGAATCGTAATTGCGATTGCGTTGGTATGTTACCCAGAAATTTTGATTGCTGATGAACCAACAACTGCTTTGGATGTGACAATACAGGCTCAAATTTTGGATTTGATGAAAGAATTACAGGAAAAAATCTCAACTTCAATCATCTTTATTACTCATGATTTGGGTGTTGTTGCGGGAATGGCTGATCGGGTGGCTGTTATGTATGCTGGAAAAATTGTGGAATATGGAACGGTTGATGAAATCTTTTATAATCCACAACATCCTTACACATGGGGACTGTTGAATTCAATGCCTACGTTGGATACAGCTAAAGGTAAACTGGAATCTATTCCAGGGACACCGCCAGATTTGTTGGACCCACCAGCTGGAGATCCATTTGCTGCTCGTAATCCATATGCAATGAAAATTGATGAACAAAAAGAGCCACCATTTTTCAAGGTTTCGGATACACACTATGCTGCAACTTGGCTTTTACATCCAGATGCACCACATGTTGAGCCTCCAGTAGAAATTAAACGTCGTCAAGAAGTTTACAAGAAGCGTTTACAGGAAGGTACGATCAATCAAGGTCATATTCATTCCACAGGTAATACAACTTTTGGAACTGACGATGATGACGCAATTGGTGAGTAAAGGAGGCTAATCATGGATACACGAGAAAAAATTCTAGAAGTAAAACATTTAAAGCAATACTTTAATGTTGGAAAAAAAGATGAAGTACGTGCCGTTGATGATGTTTCCTTTGATATTTATAAGGGTGAAACTTTCGGTTTAGTTGGTGAATCTGGTTCAGGAAAGACTACAACCGGACGTGCAATTATTCGGTTGCTTGACCCAACTGACGGTCAGGTGTTGTTTAACGGACGTGATGTTGCTTCATTGAAGAGTAAAACTGACATGATGGCCTTCCGTCGTGAAATGCAGATGATTTTCCAGGATCCATATGCTTCCTTAAATCCCCGTATGAAGGTTAAGGATATTGTGGCTGAAGGAATTGATATTCATCGCTTAGCTAAGAATGATCAAGATCGGACTAATCAAGTTGAAGATTTGCTTGAAACGGTTGGTTTGAACCGAGATCACTCAAGTCGTTATCCAAATGAGTTCTCAGGTGGACAGCGTCAACGTATCGGAATTGCGCGTGTGTTGGCTGTTCAACCAGATTTCATTATTGCTGACGAACCAATTTCAGCTTTGGATGTTTCCATTCAGGCCCAGGTTGTTAACCTAATGAAGGAACTCCAAGTTCAAAAAGGGTTGACCTATCTGTTTATTGCGCATGATTTATCCATGGTGAAGTACATCAGTGACCGAATTGGTGTCATGCATTATGGTAAATTGCTTGAGATCGGACCGGCGGAAGAGGTTTATAACCATCCGTTACATCTCTACACGGAGAGCTTGGTTTCTGCTGTACCACAGCCAGATCCTGAGTTTGAACGTAATCGTCGTCAAGTCGTTTACGATGCTTCGCCTGAGTTCGATGACAAAAAACGAAAAATGGTTGAAATCACCCCGCAACATTTCGTGAGTGCTAGTGAAGATGAGTTAGAAACTTATCGTAAACGTGCGATTGAAAATGGGTTAAAACCACTTAATTAATTAAAAAGCGTACTATCGTTAACCTTTGAGGTTTCGATAGTACGTTTTTTTGTGATGAAAATTATTACCAGAAATTAATTCTGAACATTTCCTTTAAGCCGGATAAAACAAATGTTGGTAGGGCGGGAACGAAAATAACCGCTAGATAAACCGGCCAAGTCAAGCTGCTAGTCCCCATCAAGGTATTAAAGAAGGGCAACATGGTAATGGCTAAAGAGGAGATGGCGGCAAAGAGTACGGCGGCCATTAAATAGGGATTGCTGAACGGATTGCGGCGAAACAAGGTGTGTGTGGTTCGTGCGTCAAAGACATGCCATAGTTGACCAAACACCAGCGTAAGGAAGGCGACAGTTTGCGCTTTATTTACTGGCATGCCGGATTGTGCGGCCCAATAAAAGGCGACAAAGACGGTGAGTCCCATAACGGCACCCCGGACAGCAATTCTAGACAAAAGATGATTGGCTAGTAGGGACTCGTGTACATTTCGTGGCTTTTCTGACATAACATCATGTTCTGCGCCGTCATAGCCAAGTGCAAACGCAGGTAACGAGTCGCTGATCATGTTGACCCACAAGACCATGATTGCTGTAAGTGTAGGTGTGAGTTCGGAAACATGGCCAATCGACCGCGTAATAAAGAAGGTTCCCAACAAGATGGAGAGCACTTCCGCAACATTTGTGGTAAGCTCTTGGCGCATAAAGTTTTTAATGTTGGCAAAAATGGTTCGCCCAGCAGCCACCGACGTTTCAATAGTCGTAAACTTGTCATCCAATAAAATTAAATCCGCAGAATCTTTTGTGACTTCTGTGCCATTAATGCCCATTGCAATTCCAATATCGGCCGCGCGCAACGCTGGGGCATCATTGACACCATCTCCAGTCATGGCGACAACTTGATCGTGTTTTTGCAGAGCTTTGATAATGCGTTGCTTGTGTTCTGGCGAAACCCGAGCATAAACCCGAATATCTGGTACTATCTTAAATAGTTGTGCATCGGAGAGTTCTTCAATTTCTTGACCTTCCAGCGTACGCGCCTGTTGGCTTCTAATTATGCCTAGACGATAGGCAATAGCTTGCGCAGTTGCAGGATGATCCCCAGTAATCATAACGACCTGTACACCTGCCTTGTGCAAATTGGCAATTGAAGTGCGAACTTCAGCGCGGGGCGGATCAATAATACCAGCAATGCCAAGTAGTGTCAGGTCTTGTTCCAATTCAGCCTGTGTGGCATGAAGTGCTTGTTGTTTGGTTAAGGTTCTTTTGGTTACGGCAATGGTACGCAAAGCGTCATCGGCATAATCTAAGATTTGTTTTTCTAAAAGTTCGCGGCCTTGTTCAAGCGGCACAATTTGGTCTTTTAAACTGACATCAGTGGTATGCTGCATAATCACATCGGGAGCTCCCTTTGTGAATAACTTGTAGGAGTCGCCAAATTTTACAACCGTACTCATCATTTTACGATCACTCTCAAAAGGTAAGACACGAAGAATGTCAAAATCTTCATCGTCCGTTTGATTGAGTAAATTGGCACGCGTTATTTTGGCTTTGCTGCCGAGGACAATTAAGGAAACGTCTGTCGGGTTACCAAGCGGTTCATAGTTGCCATTTTCGTTACGTTGAATTTGAGCCTCATTATTTAACACTGCGCTTTTGATGAAGGGGAGGTAATCAGCTGGTTGTCCTGTTTCATCTTCTTCAAGGGAGGTAATTTCGCCTACAGGATCGTAGCCATTTGCGTCTGCCGCAAAGTGCCGCCCGTTGGCGAAAAAGCGGGTTACCGTCATTTCATTTTTTGTTAGGGTTCCGGTTTTGTCTGAAGCAATAAAGGTGGTGGCTCCTAAAGTTTCCACACTACTTAAGGATTTTATCAGACCATGATTGCGTGCCAGTGTTCGGGCACCGATTGTGAGCACAATGGAAAGAACGACAGGCATTGAATCCGGAATGGCTGCGACAGCTAAGGCAATGGCCCCAGAAACACTGGCCATCAAACCGCTAAAAGTAATTGTATTTGTGGCCAAATATTCTTTGACCAAATCGTAGGTAATGGCGATCATAACCACACCAATGGCAGCAATCATCAAACGTTTGGTTAATTGGTTAATCGCACGCTCAATGGGTGTTTTACCGGTAGGAGTACGGTTGAGAAGATCGGCAATTTTTCCGAGTTCGGTATGACTTCCTGTGGCTGTCACCACACCAATTCCACTTCCATTAACCACAGTAGAACCAGAGAAACCCATGTTAGTTCGATCGGCGAGGTCAGTATGCTCTGGCAAAGTTTGGAAGTTTTTTTGGATAGCATATGATTCCCCGGTAAGGTGGGATTCGTTAACTTGTAGCTCATTTACCGAAAGAAAACGCATGTCGGCCTCAATAAAGTCACCCATTTTGACTTCGACAATATCACCTTCGACCAATTTGGAGGCGTCAATTTTCTCCCAAGTTTGGTCACGTAACACATTAGACTGGTGTCTGGAAGCTGAGCTTAAGGCATCTAGCGACTTTTGAGCACTTAGTCTTTGCCAGTAAGTAAGCCCAGAGTTAATCAGAATCACAATCAGGATGACAATACCCTCATAAATCGCGGACATACCACTGGGCGGATCCTTTTTAATAAAGAAATCATAACTTGCACTGATTAAAGTTAACCCAATAGCAATCCAAAGAATAATAATAATGGGTTCCGTTAGAGCATGTAAATAGGCCTTCCAAGCTGGTTCTTGAACTTCTTGCTGAATTTCATTTGGCCCATACTTGGCCAATCTCTCGTTTGCATCTGCTGTCGTTAAACCATCATGGCGTGAAGTTTTTAACTCATTAAGCACATCTTTGCAATCTTGTGAGTACATAACACATCTCCCTTAGATTGGGTAACCCATCAGTATATATAACAAAATTGTTATTATACGTTCATTATTACAGAGAGACATGGTGTTCGTCAACTAAAACGCTACCAAACTATAAAAGTGGTCTAGCTATCCATGAGTTGGATGTGGAGTTTTATGTAAATTAAATGCTACTATCTCGCAAGACCAGCGCTGTTCCGACCGTTATTTTCCGGGGGATGAGTTGCCGTTTTTGAAATTGTTCAGTGAGTAAATCAAAGGCTGCTTTGGCCATTGAATTTCGCGATACATGAATCGTACTTAAGCTTGGAGATACATATTTTGCCGATGTAATATCATCAAAACCGATAAGTGAGACCTGATGGTGAGTCACGGTATAAAAAGCCTAATCGATCTAAAGAAGCGTTGGAAAAGGTGCTTTTATTTCGCACATACGACGTTTAAAGTTCAAAAACAGAAAGGGACTGGAATTTTTCCAGTTCCTTTTTTAAATTCAAGCGACCGTTACTTTATAGAAACTAAAGTAACGGTCGCATTTTAAGTTATCAGCTGTCATCAGTTTTGATGCTCCTGAATACGAATTGCGAAAGCATCTAAAAAAATACGGGTAAGGATTTGTAAGGGGAGCCTTGAGCGAATTTCATATTTTGGAAAATAGGATTCGGCAGATTTCACCCCTAAAAAGATGAGATCCGAATAAGGAATGATGTTTCCCCGACTGTTACATGTGAATGTGATGGTGGTCACTTCGTTTTTTGCCAACGACTGTGCTGCTTTAACTAACTCGGGCGTATTTCCATTTAACGTCAGAAAAATGACGACGGTATGGCGACTCTTAATTTGTTTACTCAAAGTTTTAATGATGTTGGGATCATCGTGAAGCTGGGCGTCTTTGCCCAACAACTCGAATTTAAGGAGAATATCTTCACCAATCAATTTTGATAAGCCACGCGCAAAAATATAGACGTGTTTAGCATTATTGACCTTTTGGATGGCGTCTTCCATGACCCCAATATTAAGATTACGAATGGTATTGTCCACTTCGTACTGATTTTTTAAAATGGCGGCCCGAATTTCGTGGTCGGTTTCTTTTAAAACTTTAAAATCTTGTTCTTGATTTGATAATTTTCTAATGGCTTCTTGACGAAACGGTGTATAGCCAGAGTAGCCCATTTTCTTCATAGTACGGACAATCGTCGCGGTGGATACATTGGCTTTTTCACTAAGTTCAATGATTGATGTGTTGACGATTTCACTGGCATGTTCTTGGACATATTGCCAGAGATAGCTTTCCGATGTGCTAAGGGATGATTCTTTCACAAGATAACCTCCAGAATGTAAAGAATTTTTCAGGTTTGAATTCATGATAGCACGTTTTGAAAACATTTACATTTTTGAAAATGGTATGCTAGGAAAGAAGATTGAGAGAGGAGTGAGCACATGATTTATACGTTAACGCTAAATCCGGCCATTGATTTGTTTATCGATACCAAATCAATGCACCCTAATGTAGTGAATCGAACTGAAAATTATGATATTCAGGCTAATGGAAAGGGGGTCAATGTTTCCTTCATTTTAAAACGGTTGGGGATATCAAATACTGCCTTAGGAATTGGTGGTGGCTTTACTTTAAATTATATTGAAGAGGTGCTTGACCAGTCTGGTATTAAAAACGACTTTGTTCACGTGAAAGATCCCACCAGAATAAATGTGTTCACCCGCGTTCAGGATGAAAAGCAAGAGTACAAGTTAGTTAATAAGGGACCTCATACAGCGCCTGAACAAGTGGACCAGTTATTGGATAAGTTGCGTCAACTGGAAGCAGATGATGTCCTGTCGTTATCCGGGAGCTTCTCAGAAGGTATTGAACCGGAAATCTTGATTCAAATTGCCCAGATTGCTCAGGAAAACCACTTTAAATTGGTTTTGGATACTAGTTATTCGGCAGTGATGCAAACCTTGTCGTATCAGCCATATCTCATTAAACCTAATGACCATGAGCTGGCTAATTGGTTCGGGTACAGTGACGTGCCAGATCGAGCACACCTCATTCAAATGGGAAAGACGTTAATTCAAAAAGGTGCGCAAAATGTGTTGATTTCTTTGGGAGCTGAAGGTACCTTATATATAAATGACACACAAGTTCTTTATGGAAATGCGGCCAAAGGCGAAGTAGTCAATACGGCAGGATCCGGAGATACAATGTTAGGCGCGTTTTTGGGTGGACTCATCACGGGTTTAAGGGCACCAACCAACTTGAAACGCGCGCTTGCTGCTGGCAGCGACACGGCATTTCAGTCTTGGATTACAAATTTCGAAAATGTGCCTAACTTAGAAAAACAAATCCAAATTCAAACGATTGAAGAATGGGGGAATTAAATCATGGGAAAATATCAATTAATTGCGGCGACCGGTTGTGCAACCGGAATTGCGCATACGTATATGGCCCAAGAAGCTTTGGAACAAGCAGCCAAAAAAGTGGGTGTGTCTATTAAAGTAGAAACTCATGGACAGACTGGTGTGGATGATCCCTTGACCCAAGCAGAAATTGACGGGGCAAGTGGCGTCATTATTGCGTCTGATGTGGACGTGGATGCGGATCGCTTTGCGGGAAAGAAGCTCATTCGGGTACCGGTGGTTCAGGGAATTCGTGAGCCGGATCGATTAGTTGACCGGATTTTAAATGATAAGTCTGTGCCTGTATATAAAAGCAAGGAAGTTAAAGAAAAGGTCTCGTCCTCACAAAACAATTCGGGTAAAAATGGGGATACTTGGTGGAACACCATTTATGTTTCTTTGATGAATGGGGTTTCTCACATGTTGCCACTGGTTGTGGCTGGTGGTGTGTTAGTCGCTGTCTCATTTTTCTGGGGCATCAATTCAGCGGATCCTAAGAGCAGTGAATACAATTACTTTGCGTATTTGTTAAACACGATTGGGTCCACCACGATGAATTTAATGGTTCCTGTCTTGTGTGCGTACATTGCCGAAGCAATCAGTAAAAGATCTGGCTTGGTAGTCGGTTTTGCAACTGGAATGATTGCTTTTAACACCGGGACTGGCTTCATGGCGCCATTGTTGGTGGGTACTTGGCAGGTTACACGATCATTTTATTGCAGCATCTTTTGAAACCGCTACCAGATAAACAATTTCGTGGCTTGAAAGCTATTTTCCTATATCCTGTTTTAGGCGTGTTAATTTCAGGAATGATTATGTGGTTCATTTCGTTACCAATGAAGGATTTAAATACCGGAATGATGACGTTCTTGAAGGGCATGGAAAACACTAGCCCTGTCCTTTTGGGGCTAATCATCGGTGTGATGGCGGCTTCTGATTTTGGTGGTCCAATCAATAAAGCAGCCTACCTGACGGGAACAGCGTTGCTTGCTCAAGGTAATTTTTACTTTATGGCCGGCGTTTCGGCAGCTTGTATCGCGCCACCATTGGCAACTGGATTTGCAGTCCTTTTCAATCCCAAAGCTTATTCTAGCAATGAGCGAAGTGCGGGATATGTCAATTTTCTGTTAGGTTCGACGCATATTACGGAAGGTGCCATTCCCTTTGCTGCTAAGAATCCGTTGTTGAATATTCCATCGTTTATGGTGGGATCTGCCATTGCTGCGATCTTAACGTATGTCACCAGAATCCAAGTCCCGGCTCCTCATGGTGGTTTTATCATTTTACCGTTAGTTAATCATCCCTTCTTGTGGGTCCTATGGATTGTGATTGGTGCCTTGGTTTCGGGGGTCTTATTAGCCATGATTGCCGGCCGTCAAGCTAAAAAACATGCGGTAGCTGACAATGTCGGCACGATTGATGTGTTGACTGGTGAAACAACGGAAGCACAGCCTGCACAGCCAGAGACGAAGACAGAAGTCGCTTTTGATCCAGGAGACATTTTGACACTGAATAATATTCAATTAAATGTTGAGGTACAATCACGAGATGATGTCTTAAAGTATTTGGCTCAATTTGCCGTTCAGAATGGGTTAGCCACTGATGCGGATAAAGTGCTTAATAAGTATTTAAAACGTGAAGAAGAGGGATCAACAGGGATGCAAGACGGTATTGCGATTCCGCATGCTCAAGATGCTACGATTCATAGTTCTGCTATGTTGGTCGTTAAATTAGCACATCCCGTTGAGTGGCAAACTTTTGATGGTAAACCGATTGATACGATCATTTCGTTTTTGATTCCTGAAAATGACAGTGGCGCACACTTGAAGTACCTTTCAAATACGGCAAAACTGTTGACGCATGAGGACTTCGTACAGGAACTTCATCAAGCCAAAACTAAAGAAGAAGTTTTTAACTTAATTAAATGAAAACAGATTTATATCTAAAAAATGTAATCAGACTTTTGGTAGTTAGCTATAAAGAAAGTGGTTACATTTTTTTGATTAGTTTTATTTGACGGTGATTCTTAATGTCCACATAATGTAGATATGAGGCGCAAATGACGTTAAAAGAGGAGCAGGCTAACATCATGTATAAACACTTAGTGGCAATTGTGGAAATTAAACAGAAGGGTTACATTTATCATTTTGTGTCTAAGGATGCGCAAAAGGTAAATCAAAGATATTATCAACTTACTCACAAGTTCTCTGATAACCTGTCAGAAAGTCTATACCAGACTTCTATTATTGAAAATAATGATCAGAGTTTAGATTTAGTTTTAAGCACAGTCGGGAAAACGCATTCGATTCAATTAGTTAATGATCTAGAAGCCTTTGTAAAGCTGGTTTATGATAAGAAGCTCACCACACTTGGCAAACGGCTACAAGAGCGCGAAATGAATAATGTGGAGCAGCTGATAAGATGGTTTAATGGAGATTAATATAAAGAACACATGGACTTAGGATGAAAGTGTGGACACGATTTGATAGAATTTCTACTAGAGAGGATCGTGTCTTATGAGCAAAAGAAAGAGATATTCTGTCGAATTCAAGAAAATGATCGTTCAGCTGTATGAAAGCGGGACATCAGTCACTGATCTTACCAGCGAATATGGGATTGCCAGTGCCACCATTTATAAATGGAATGATTTGTACAAGAAAGATAATGATACCGGGGTCTCCAAGGCCGACTTATTAGAAATGCAGGCAAGAATTACCAAGCTGGAAAGTGAAAACGATATCCTAAAAAAAGCATTAACCATATTCGCAAAAAAGTAAGCATCAAAGATTGGCAGTCAGCTATTAAAGTAACGGCATCAGCGCATAGCGTTAAAGAAGTCTGTCAGACGTTGCACTTATGTCGATCAACCTACTATCAGTACCAGCACCAGACTAAGCCCGAACAGTTTAAGCGGCGCCAAGTTTTATACCAGCAAATCCGACGCATCTACTTTGATCATCGGCGGGTTTATGGCGCTCCTAAAGTTCACGAGGAACTTTTACGTGAGGGCTATCATGCCAGTTTGAAGCTGGTTCAAAAGCTGATGCGACACCTAGGCCTCCGGTCAATTGTCGTCAAAAAGTGGCGCTATGAGCACAACAACTATATTGACCAAATGACCTACCCTAATTTGTTAAAACAAGACTTTAAAGCTGTCAAACCTAATCAAAAATGGGCTGCTGATATTACCTATATTCCGACCAAAACTGATGGGTGGTGCTATCTGGCAATCATCATGGACTTGTATTCTCGCAAAATTATCGCTCATAAATTAAGCCGACACATGACAACCGAGTTGGTTGTCAACGTACTTAATCAAGCTTGTGAAACTAGAACTGTCAAGGCTGGTTTGATTCTGCATACTGATTTGGGCAGCCAGTATCGAAGTACTGCCCTTGAAACAGCATTGAAGCAACACGCTATCCGGCACTCTTACAGTAAACGTGGCTATCCGTATGACAATTCTGTGGTGGAGTCATTTCATGCCAGCTTCAAGAAGGAGGAGGTTTACCAACGGACTTACAAAGACTATCATGAAGCCAATTTGGCTCAATTTAGTTACATTGAAGGATTTTATAATTCTCGGCGGATCATTAGTGCCGATGGCTATTTAACTCCAGATGAAAAGGAACAATTAGTCAGTTAGAAATTCTACGTAATCGTGTCTAAAAACTTGACTCAGATCCAACATAAGAAACGAAGACGATATGGCATTTACTTTTCAAATTAATAACGATATAAAGTTCAAGTATAATCAAGATCTATTGAATAAAGCAAATCAGTATCGACCAACGATAAACTATCATTCTGTAAATGCCACCTCTCTAGGTAACTTGAACAAAATTACGAATTCATTGGGCGGCTATAACATTAAAAAAGTTGCTGATATAAGCGAATTACCAAAGCATAGTTTTACACAAGATGAAAAAGTTATCTTGGATTTTGGTGATCATTATGTTGGTCGATTTAGTATGAATATAAAAAAGCTTGGTTCACCTATGGATGCGCCATTATTTCCTAAATTCAAATTTGCGGAAATGCCTGTTGAACTTGCTGAAGATAGTGCCAATTATAAGGGATGGTTAAGTAAGTCTTGGATTCAAGAAGAATATATTCATTTGGATACATTACCCACTAGACTTGAATTGCCAAGACGTTATAGTTTTAGATACCTTGAAATAACAATTTTAGGTATTTCATCAAAGTGGCGAGTCTTTTTTGAAAATCCGGTTGTAACCACAGAAAGTTCTGTGGATCTGTCAAAAGTTAGTGTTCCAAAATTAGCAGATTCAGAAATCACTAAGATATATACGGTAGGTTTAAAGACTTTAGAGGGATGCATGCAAGATGTCTTTGAGGATGGGCCTAAACGAGATCAAAGGTTATGGCTAGGAGATTTACGCTTACAAGCTCTGGCAAACTATGCTACTTTTAAAAACACTGATTTGGTTAAGCGCTGTTTATATCTTTTTGCGGCGATGCCTAGTAGTGACGGATGTTTACCAGCTGACGTGTTTACCAACCCAACTGAAATTCCGGATGATACTTTCTTATTCGATTATAGTTTATTTTTTGTTTCAACTTTAGCGGATTTTGAAAAATTCAGTCATGAAAAAGCGATTCTAAATGACCTTTATGATGTAGCTAAAAAACAAGTTAATATAGCTTTGAAGCAAGTTTCAAAGCAAGGAGAATTAAAGTTAGATGATACATATCCGGTATTTATTGATTGGTCCAATGAATTTGATAAGACGACCGCTGGACAGGCCATCATGATCTATACTTTGAAGCAATTTATTGCGTTAGCGCGATTAGTTAAAGATCCGGAAACAAGTTTCTATAAGGAAAAATTGGCAAGCCTAGAGAAATTTACCAGACGGCATTTATTTGATGAAAAGATTGGTTTATTTGTTTCAGGAAATGCACGGGAGATTAACGTAGCTAGTCAAGCCTGGATGGTACTGGCGCATGTTTTCAATGATCAGGAAAATCAGAAACTGATGCAGAACACAGTTCATCAATTATTTCCAATTAAGAATATTGCAACACCTTATATGTATCATCACGTGACACAAGCTTTATTTGAAGCTAACTTAACTGACGAAGCGGTTGAGCTAATGAAATCATATTGGGGAAAGATGGTTCAACTTGGTGCTGATACTTATTGGGAAGCATTTAATCCTGAGAAGCCCGAATATTCGCCTTATGGAAGTCCGTTGTTAACAAGTTATTGCCATGCATGGAGCTGCACACCGGTTTATTTAATTGAAAAGTATTTGTTAGAAAGATAAATACTGAAATGAAAGAGACTTATTTTTAATAAGCATACAAAAAGACCAATCCTTGGGAGGAAGGATTGGTCTTTTTAATCTTATTTACACATCATTGTTTAAATTTTTAACACTTCACGAAGAGCAAAGAAGGTAACGACGAGCTGGCCAAGAGTTACCCAAAGATTATGGTGTGAAATTGAAGCAATCACAGCCGCAATAATCACAACCACGGCCCACAACATAGTCTTTGTAATTTTTTCTTTCTTTTGTTTGTTACTTAATTCTGGTCTTTCGTTCATTTTATTGACCTCCTTTGTTCAGTCATAATTAAAAGTTTAAATTAACAATTAGTCTTTGTTGTCTGATAATTCCTTAGCGTAAATAGCATTACGTTTCTTCATTTGACGAGCGTACCACCAGAATACTAAGCAATATGCAGCAAGTCCTAAAACAGCGTACATAATAAACTTAATTTCACCAGTTGAAGCTTTACCAACTGCATAAGCTAAGAATTGTTCGATAGGACCTTCCTTAGTAGATTCAGCAATTTGGGTTCCTGCTTTAACACCGGCAGGGAATGCACCAACTTGTTTTGCAACATGGGTGATGAATGGTGCACTTAAAGTACCAGCCCAAAGGAAGATAGGTAATTCAACAGCACCAATAACGATCATTCGAATGATACGTCCACGAGTTACAACTAAAAGAGCTGGTGTAACACCCATGGCAATGATTCCACCTAAAGGAAGAATATGGTTACCAGGAAGGATTAAAGCTTCGAGTAAAAGAATAGGTGCAAGGACGTTTGCAGCTGCCCACATTTCAGAGCGGCCGGCGATAAATGGCCAGTCAAGTCCAATGTTCAACTTACGACCCTTTAAGTGTTTGTTAGCTAAGTCAGTAACACCTTGTGATAATGGTTCAACAGCTTTGATGAACCATGAACCGATAAGTGAGAATAACTGCAAGCAGACACCACCAGTAAATGACAATGTGAAGATTTTTTCAACACCTTGTTGGCCAACTAAACCAATAAAGATACCTAAGTAACATCCAATAGAGAAATTGCTTCCCCAGAAACCAATTTTTTCATTAAGTTTTGCGGAATCAAAATCGAAACGATCTAACCAACGGAACAATAAATCATAAATCTTATCTAAAATCATGATTACAGGATTCATCATGTAGTTTAAATGAGTTGTTGTCATTGGGTTATCGTTGTTGTGCAACAAATCATTGAAAGTAGGCTTCATAAGATCAGAGTTGACGATCTTTAAAGCACCAATCAAAAGAACAAGTAAGGTAGCTACCCAGAAGTTAGCTCCGAAGTAGATTGCCATCAAGGCAGTAAAGGAAATGTGCCAAATATTGAAAATATCAACATCAAGGGTGTTAGTCCATTTGAGGAGTAACATTCCGACGTTTAGAAGAACTATTAGTAACAGGAAGAATAGGGTGTATGGAGAACCCCAAGTGATTGTTGCTAATGGTGCCCAACCAACATCAGTAATAGAAAGTTGGATCCCTGTTGATTTAACGAACGCTGCTAAGGCTGGTTGGTAAGTCGTAGTAAGAATATTAATAATAGCACTAATACCAGTCAAAGCGATCGCTAAACGAATACCACCTTCGAGGGCTCTAAAGAACTTTACGCCTAAAGCCCAGGCAATCAAGGTTAGAACAATTAACATAACTGGCGCGGCACCCAAATTAATAATAGGTTTAAATACCACGTTGGCAAAATGAATAATGGTCTGCATTTTGTTCAACTCCTTTAGTTTTATAAAATTTTGTTACCAAATTTAGTGGAAGACTCCATAAAGGAAATATGTAGGTGAAGAGAAATAATTCTCTTCAAAAAATATTAACTTAAATGATTCTTTTTAATGGTGTCTTCAATTTTGTCATATACTGGAGCAGCCATAGCAGGCATTCTGTAAAGAATGGCACCAGCGTCAATTTCAGGAACAGTTACCTTGAAGCTCAAATCTGGTTTATTAATAGGTAAGAAAATTTGAACACCCTTCATTGTTTCAGGGTTAAGGTCTTTGATTTGAATAGCCTCAACACTAACTTGATAGCCACGTTTCTTCATTTCTGCCTCAACAGCATCCTTAATTTGGTGGCTTGAATTAACACCAGCACCACAAGCAGTTAACATCTTAATCATAGTAAATTCCTCCTTAGAAATTTTTAAAATTTATTACCATAAGTTAATGAAACGAATATCTAAAACTTGGATTGCAAGAATGAATAGATTGCATCCGCAGAAGTACTTTTGAAGAAAGTCAAAAGCTGATTTTGTGGAGTTTTGTTAATGAAATCCATGATCTGTGCAAGTACATTAGACTGGCCTTCAGGATCATTGTTCAAAATCATAAATAAGAAGCTAACTTCAAATTCTTGACTTGGATCAATCATATTGTTGAAAGAAATAGGATTCTTCAACTTAATAGGAACAACTTTACGTTCCTTAACAAACTCGGCTTCCGTATGTGGAATTGCAACGTTAGGGTATTCAGGCGAAACCACTGACAAGTCAATTCCAGTTGGATACTTATCTTCTCGTTCGTTCAAGTTCTTTAAAAAGTCTTTAGTTACGTGACCCTTTTTATAAAGGTCTTCGGCAACTGACTTAAAAACATCAGCCCGTGAAGTTGCATCACTTACATAAACTGTGTCTCGATCAAAAAGAGAAGTTTCTGCTATCTTATCTGACATAATATATTCACCACCTCAATTACAAATGTGAAATAATGTTCACTTTTGTTTGATTTCGTTTACAAATCTAATTATATACAAGCGCTTTCAAATGTCAACAAAAAATTTAAGTTTAAAAAATAGTGAACGGGTATTGACTTTTAGTGAGAGCTCGTCTATTCTATAAATCGAAACATAAATAAACAAAAACGAACATTTTTGTTCTTAAATTATATAAAAGGAGGGAGGCCAGTGCTAAAAAATGAACGAGTAGCTACCATTTTGAGCACGGTCAATCAATCAGGTGTTGTCACCGTTCAAGAATTGGTTGATGCTTTGAATGTTTCGTCAATGACCATTCGACGTGATCTTGATGAACTTGAACAGGAACATCAAATTATTCGAATTCATGGTGGTGCACAAAGCCGACATTTCTCTGATAAACAGGAAGCTTCCTATATACAGAAACGAAAGCTGCATGTAACAGAGAAAAGCAGTATTGCACAACGAGTGGCAGGGATGATTGATGAAAATGAAACCATTTTTTTAGGCCCAGGAACAACAAACGAGTTAGTTTCAAAATATTTGAAGTTGACCAACTTACGTATTGTGACGAATAGTTTGCCAGTATTTGAACGTTTTAGAGATGAACACGGGAGTTATGAATTGTGTCTAGTAGGCGGAACATACCGCGAGCGGAGTGGTGCATTTATAGGAAGTTTAGCAATTGAGCTATTGAAAAATATCAAGATGCACAAAGCTTTTGTTGGTGTTAATGGTATTAATGGTAACAGCATTATGAATGCGAATTCTGATGAAGGCCAGACGCAGAGCATTGCGTTAGACCAATCGCAAGAAAAATTTGTGGTGGCTGATCATTCCAAATTGGATCGAAATGATTTTTATACGTTCTATCAATTAGATAGATGTGACGGTCTAATTACAGATCAGGATGTTGATCCACAGGTTTTGAAACGATATCAGAAAATAACGCATGTTTTTACTAGCTTAGATAAAAAACAAAAGGAGAGATTTGCATGAAAGTCGTAATTGGCTCAGATAAAAAAGGATTTAATTTAAAGGAACAAGTTAAGAAATACTTGTTGGATCATAGTTATGAAGTTATTGATGTGAGTGAGAAGCCCGCAGATGACTTTGTTGATTCTTCATTGGCTGTTACCAAAGAAGTTTTGAATGGTGATGCTGATAAGGCTGTTATGTTTGATGAATACGGTGTTGGCTCAGCAATGGCAAGTAACAAGGTTAAAGGAATGGTTACTGCTAACGTTGTTGAAGAAAACACAGCTCATATGACAGCTATGCATAATGGTGCCAAGGCAATTGCAATTGGTAGTGGCATTGTTGGTGAAAAGTTAGCTTATAACATTGTTCAATATTATCTAGATACAGAATATGCAGGTGGTCGTCACCAAGTACGTTTGGATATGTTGGAAAAGATGATCTAAAGAGTGCGGAGTGAAGCGGTTATTTGCTGAGCAGAGCCTAGCCTATCAATAATCCGGTTTGAGGATTGTTGATAGGTGTAGCTCAGCGGAGGCAAATGCTTCAAGGAGCCGATCTAGATAAGAGTGCGGAGAAAGATAAGTATCTTTCAAAGCCAAACCAAAATGACCATCTACAAACTCACTTTGTAAAGGCATAAGAGTCTAAGAAAACAATCTCGAAATATAGTACATTCGAAACTGTTTTAGTTTTAAACATTAATATTGAGGAGGATATATACATGATTATTTCTATTGGTAATGACCATATTGTTACAGATGTAAAAATTCAATTATCAAACTTTTTAAAGGCTAACGGTCACACAGTTATTGACGAAGGTACCTATGATACAACGCGGACTCATTATCCAATTTATGGGAAACGTGTTGCTGAAGATGTCGCTGATGGTCGTGCCGATTTAGGTGTTGTTCTTTGTGGAACAGGTATTGGTATCAGTACTGCTGCAGACAAAAACGAAGGTGTCCGTGCAGCTTTAGTTTCAAACTTGGTTGCTGCTCGTTATGCTAAAGAAGAATTGAATGCCAATGTAATTGGTTTTGGTGGTGCAACAGTTGGTGAGCATTTATGTGAAGACATCATCTCTGTATTCTTAGACTCTGAATATAAAGAAACAGATGAAAACAAGAAATTAATCGATAAAATCGATCACATTGCTACTCCAAATCCAGAACAAAAAGATAACCCACATTTCTTTGATGAAGAAAATGAAAAATGGGCTGAAGGCGTTTATCACGATTAGTTGTAAAGTTACCGCTACCGACTTATAATGAAAGTGTTGAAATAAATCATGAGAGATCATGAAAAAACAAAAAAGGGGTAATCATTTTATGTTGAAATTAACACCAGGTAAGGAAAAAGGAATCAAAGCTTTATCAAATAAAAATGGCGTCATTGATGCTTTAGCTATTGACCAACGTGGATCACTCAAAAAGATGATTGGTGCTGCAAGTGGCAAAGAAGCTTCTCAAAAAGAAATTGAAGACTTCAAAGTTGCTGTATCAAGTGAATTAACACAATATGCAACAGGTATTTTGTTGGATCCTCAATATGGACTCCCAGCTTCAAAGGCTCGTGCAGATGGTGCCGGCTTATTACTTGCATACGAACGCACTGGTTATGATGCTACTGAACCTGGTCGTTTCCCAGACATTTTGGATGATTGGTCAGTACGTCGTTTGAAGGAACAAGGCGCTGACGCTATTAAGTTCTTGCTTTACTACGATCCAGACGAAGGCGGCGACATTAATCATCGCAAACAAGTCTTTATCGAACGTTTAGGTAGTGAATGCAAGGGCGAAGATATGCCGTTGTTCTTGGAATTAGTATCATACGATGCTAATAACGATGACGCAACAGGCAAAGAATATGCCAAAGTAAAGCCACACAAAGTTATTGAAATGACTAAAGAATTCTCAAAACCTCAATACGGTGTAGATGTATTGAAGCTTGAAGTTCCTGTAAACCAAGCTTATGTTGAAGGATTTGCTAAGAACTCTGATGATGTTGTTTATAGTAAGGCAGATGCTGCTAAGTATTATAAAGAACAAAGTGATGCAACAGACTTACCATTTATCTTCTTGAGTGCTGGTGTTTCTGCTGAATTGTTCCAAGACGAATTGAAATTTGCTAAAGAAGCAGGCTCAACATTCAATGGTGTGCTTTGTGGCCGTGCAACATGGCGTCATTCAGTTGAACCATTTGCTGGTGAAAGTGAAGCAGCTGGTCGTAAATGGTTACAAACACAAGGTCGTCAAAATATTGAAGACTTGAATAAAGTTTTGGCTGCTACTGCAACTTCATGGTACGACAAGGTTCAAAAATAATTGCTTTTAACCTTAAGGATTGTGCCGAATCGGTGCAATCCTTTTTCTGAAAATGGAGAAAATTTATGAGTAATTTCGATGAAATAAAAAAAGCTAATCCGGATAAGACCATTTATGACATTAACAGTGATGAATTTGCTGATTTTGGTTTAGTTTATAAGCAATATGATTTAAGTAAGGTCACAAGTTACATGGACTCTCAAGTGAAGATTCCAAGCGATCATAACGACTATATTCCTGATGATGAAACTATTGAAAATGATGCTGCTATCAAGCAAATCGCTGCTGATGTTTATGCGGGGATGCCAATTTCTGCTGGTCCTTGTATGGGACAAAGTACTTCATTTTCAGCAATTGAATTTCACCAGGGTAGTGAAGTTAATATTACGTTTACAGACGTTGTGATGGTTTTAGGCAAACGACAAGACATTCATAACTATGAGTATAATGCTGAAGAACATGCTAAACTCTTCTTTGTTCCTCGGGGCACTGTTTTTGAAATGTACAGTGATACATTACATTACAGCCCATGCAAGGTAGACGATAGCGGTTTTAAGGCAATTGTGATGGTTTTGCAAGGAACTAATCAACCATTACCAGATGGCTTTAAAGCAACTAATAAGATGATTGTGAAGCAAAACAAGTTTCAAATGGCGCACGCTGTTAGAACTGATAAAATTGCACAGGGAATCTTACCTGGTGTCAAAGGAAAATTAATCGACATTAAGCCAATTCAAAACTAAAGAGGTAGATCGAAATGGCTGACACAGAAAAGAAAACATTATCAACAGAAGAAAAAAACGAAATTGATACCGCTGAAGAACTGCATCAACAAATAATTAAAGAACAAATTGCTGAATTTCCAGTCTCAAAAGTTGGCAGTAGATAATTAAGCTTATTTCTTAAATAGGATTATGATTTTTAACAGAATAATTCCATTAAGTCACCAAGATGATCAGCATCTTGGTGATTTTTTTGCATTTTTAACGTAAATTGTTTTATAATGTAAAACGTTAGCTTGCTAACGAAAATAAGGAGATGAGATTAATGCCAAAAGATCTATCTAAATACGGGCGGTTAGTGAAACATGCCAATAATACGCTTAGGCGCCATATCGATACCTTTGCCGCTGGTTATGGCTTAACTGGTGTTCAGTTATCAATCATTGATTTTCTTGGCAAATATCCGCAGCAAATGTGTTTACAACGCGATATTGAAACTGAATTTGCCATTCGCAGATCAAGTGCAACCACGCTTTTACAACGCATGGAGAAAAAGGGATTGATTCTTCGGTTAGTTGCCAAGGATGATGCACGCCAAAAAGAAATTCAACTGACTAAAAAAGCGCAACCGTTTGTTCAGTTGAATCGCGATTATATGAAAGCTCAGCGTGATAGTCTGGAAACAAACTTTAGCCAAGAGGAACTTTTAACGTTTACAAAAGTTTTGCAATTTTTAATCATTGATGAAGTCGGAAAGAATTACGGAAAGGAACGTGAGAGATAATAAATATGAAAAATGAAACCAATCAGCGTATTCGTCCACAAGTTATCGCAGCAGTAATTGCAACAGGATTAATGTCCTTCAGTGGCGTAATTGTCGAGACTGCCATGAACATTACGTTCCCAACGTTAATGAAAGAATTTAATGTCACAACTAGTATTGTGCAATGGTTAACAACCGGGTATTTATTGACCGTCGCGATCATTGTGCCGCTATCTTCCGCACTGAAAACGCGGTTTAGAACCAAATCTTTATTTATTGTGGCTAACTTGTTGTTTTTAACCGGATTAATCATGGATGCGGTAGCACCGATTTTTCCGATCCTATTACTTGGTCGCATTGTTCAGGGATGTGGCACTGGGATTGCACTGCCGTTAATGTTTAATATTATTATTGATCAGGTCCCCAGCAGTAAAATTGGCATGATGATGGGAATTGGAACGTTAATTACAGCTGTTGCACCGGCAATTGGACCCACATTTGGTGGTGTTGTGGTGGCTAGTCTAGGTTGGCGTTTTGTCTTCATCATTTTAGTGCCATTATTATTAATTTCTTTGTTTACGGGAATTAAAACGATTGAACAAAAAAGGCCCACACGAGCCATAAAATTTGACCCATTGAGTGTTCTATTAATTGCCGCTACCTTCATTGGATTTATCTTAGGATTCAGCAATATGGGCGCGACAAGTTTTATGAGTTTAGCCGTTGCAGGTGCAATTGTGGTAGGAGTGATTGGGTTAGTTGGTTTGATTTATCGCAGCTTACATATTGCTCAGCCGGTTATTGATTTACGAGTTTTGGGGAATGTGGCCTTTGCCGCGCATGTGTTTGTGTTTTTCGCGTTACAATTAATTTCGTTAGGGATGTCCTTTATTTTACCCAACTACATGCAATTGGTAAATGGGGCAACTTCCACAACCGCCGGGTTAGTCGTTTTGCCAGGAGCTGCCTTAGGAGCAGTCATGTCACCCATTAGTGGACGCATTTTTGATCACTTTGGAGCTAAAAAACCTTTACTCACAGGAAGTTCAATCGTGTTTATCGGCTTAGTTTTATTTACCGGTTTAGCCTTAAATGTTTCAAATGGATTGATCTTAACTATTTATGTATTTTATATGTTTGGTATCGGGTTGATTTTTGGCAATGTCATGACAAACGGGTTATCCACATTGAAAAACGATCAACAAGCAGATGGTAATGCGATTTTAAACACCATTCAGCAGTTTGCGGGTGCGGTTGGTACCTCAATTGTCTCCACCATAATTGGGGCAAGTCAGTTAAGTAAAAGAGGCAATCAGGCTGATTTAACAGCGATAGGTTCACGCCACGCACTGTTAGTTTTGACAATTTTAATGGCGGTGGCAATTGTGGTACTGGTGTATGCAATCAATAAAACCATTAAACAGAAAAATATAGCTTAAAAAATGAGCATGAGAAAATTGGCTTTCTCGTGCTCATTTTTGGAAACTGGTTAATTTTTTTCTGTGGATAACTGACGAGGTGTAATTCCTAATTCTGCGAGTTGGCGATTTACCAATTCGTCGTGAATGCGGGCAAGACGATCTTGTTCAATTTTATCCTTGCCAGTAGGTTCAATTAGACACGCGGGCATGCCGGTTTGCTTTTTATCAGTCATTTTGCCACCTGCTTTCTATCCTGATTGTCTCATGGTTAGAAACAGAATTAAAATAGTTTGCATAGAAGATTTTTATCTATCATAAGCCACAACTTCAGCGTGATTATCGGTAAAATTAAGAATGTTAAGACTGCCGTTTTTGATTGGTAGGTGGACATCTATTTGTGGGTTTAAGAGCTGAATCAAACTGCGGATGGCATCCATGTGGGAAACAACGAGTAACGTTTCTCCGTCGTGTGCCTGTTCTGCCAATTGATCGACACCAGCCAAAATTCGTTTTTTGAAAGTTTTAGCGTCTTCAGCTACTTTGAATGGATCGGCAGCATGCATAGCATCACGAGCTTCATAAAAAGTGTGTTCACTTAAGAAATCGTCGATGCCGCTGTAGCCTAAAGGTCGACAAATGGTGTCCCAAGTTTCAGGACCATTGGCGCCTTCAAAATAGCCAAAGAAAGCTTCCCGAATATTTTTGAGTTGGGTGATTTGCAAGGAATCATTATGGGTATCCTTTAAAATGATATGAGCGGTATTGACAGCCCGACTCAAGTCACTTGAAAAGGCTTGATCGAAATGGACGTTCAGGACCTTTTGGGCAGCTTGATGGGCATCTTGGATTCCTTTATCGGTTAAGGGAGCATCTGCCCAACCTTGCATGCGATCGAATTTATTGAGATAGGTTTCGCCGTGGCGAATGAGGTAAACAGTAAATTTTTTGATAAGAACGACTTCCATTCTGAGAGTGTCTAAAAAGCATTTAGCTTCTGGTAAGTGAAAAAAACTGTATTTTGTGAAGCGTTTCTGTGACTTTTTGCAAAAACACTCTCTATATTATTTTATTAGTAAGATAAAAAGAACAGCGCAAAACATACGCTGTTCTTATTTTAACATGTTTAATTTGTAAAAAGTGGGTTATGAAAATTCAATGCCGTATTCAAATGATTGTGTTTCACCAGGTTCAGCAAAGTTATTACCTTTCTTGTTAGCCCAATCAGTTGGTTGATCACTGGCTTGATCAGGAAGGCCAGCGAATGGCTCGATGCAAAGATAGGGTTCGGTAGCATTTTCCATTGTCCACAAGGTAATGTATGGAAAATGTTTGACGTTAAGTTTGATTTCATGTGCTGTTTGATCAGAGCGTAAAGTAACCGTTTCGATTTTTTTAGCATCTAAAATGATTAAACCATTGTCAAAGGTGCTGTGATCTAACTTCAAAACATTATCTTTATCCACAGCTGTAAATGGTGCTTTAGTGCCATCCCGGAATGGGGCAGGGTTAATGCCCAATTGTTGAATTCCCTTAGGATGAGGGCCAAATGTCAAAGTGTAGTCTTCAAATACACCGTCATCATCAATTGGAATATTGAAACCAGGATGTGAACCCAGAGCATAGGGCATCGTTGTTTTATCATTATTAGTGACACTATATTTAGTTAATAATTGATTGCCCACTAATTTGTAGTCCACTTGTAAAGTGAAATCAAAAGGATAGTATTCCTTTGTCTTGGGGCTAGCTTTGAGTTGGAGTAAAACTTGATCATCGGCCTTACGAACATTTTCCCACTGTAAGTCACGGGCAAAGCCATGCTGAGGCATTGGATAAGTCTGACCATCCACAACGTAGTGATCATCATTGGATCTGCCAATTGATGGGAACAAAATTGGTGCGTGGCGTTTCCAAGCTTTACCATTCCAGATGTAATCAAAGCTACCTTTTGCATCAACCACATGAGTAATTTGAGCACCAAGTTGGTCAATTTCAACTTCTAATTTGTTGTTTTTAATCGTAATCATTCATATTGCCTCTTTTCAATTTATTGGGTACAGGTATATGATGGAACAGTTGACAGATAATGTAAAGGCTTTCTAAAGCGAAACTTCACAACTTTAACAAACTTTCAAAAAGTTGGATTGGTTAACAGTAAAAGTAGGAGGTAGTTGGTTTGATTAAGATGATTGCACTAGATTTGGACAACACTTTGCTTAATGCGGACAAAAAAATAAGTGAAGCAAATACCCAAATTTTAAAGAAGTTGCATAAACAAGGCAAAGAAATTGTGCTATGCACCGGCCGACCAATTAATGCCATTTGGGATTGGCTAACACAGTTAGGTTTAATGGGTGAAAATGATTATTCAGTTAATTTCAATGGTTCGTTAGTTATTCGCAATGTGGACAAAAAGCCGTTGATGGCGGATGGTATGAAAAGAGCACACTTTGGCGACCTACATAAGTTCTGTTTGGCTAACGAGTATCCTCTTGATATTTTGGATTTTAGCGGTGTGTATCCCATCAATGATTTACCGCTCTCAGGTTACGAAAAGCGATTAGGGGGCAACATGCACTTTCTACATGTGCCATTCGCAAAGTTACCGGCCGTTGATTATAGTAAGGCTGTGATTTGTACGGAACCAGCAACGTTGGATCACATCGTGACGCACATGCCGGCCCAGCTCAAACAGGAGTTTCATATCGTGCGTTCGCAGCCAATGATCCTAGAGTTTTTGAAACCAGGAATTGATAAAGGATCCGCACTGGATGTATTGTTGAAACACTTTGAGTGGACACGTGATAACTTGATGACTTTTGGGGATGCTCAAAATGATTTAGAAATGTTAGCTAGTGCGGGTGTAGGCGTCGCAATGGCTAACGGTACCCCAGAAGCTAAACAAACGGCCAATCAGGTGACAGCGGTGGATAATGATCATGATGGCGTTGCAAACTTTTTGACAACTTATTTTGCAGCAAATAATTAAGTTACTTCTAAAGGTTGAAAGTATTAAAATCACTTCAATAACTGATGTTAAATGACTTGGCCTATAAAAAATAGTTAAAATGCCGTCTTCCATCAAATTTGGGCTGGAACGTAGTGCGAGTTCTTGCGGCTGATTTTTGCCACAAGAATCGACATCGTACGGAGTATTAAGATTTTCGGAACGAAAATCATTCTTCTTTGCGTAGTAGTGGGCACGACTTGAAGCCGCAAACCACGTCTCCAAGCTCGGCCTTTATCTAAGCGAAAACCGCTAAGATAAATGTAACTACTGAGCCCATTTGCTTCCAGACTAAGTCTAATCTTTGCAATCTACACAGTGATACAAAGGTTGTTATATCAGGCAACGAGATGTGTTTTGGACTTTCAACCTTTAGTTTAATTAAAAAAGCTTACGAAAGAGGCTTGCCTTGAAGTGCACACTAAGGTTTATGATTGTGTTGTTGAGTATTAAAAGTCATTAGAACATTAGGAGATGGATTTTTTGAAAGCAGCAGTATTTATTGAACCTGGAAAAATGGAAGTTCATGATGTTGACAAACCAAAAATTGAAAAACCAACGGACGCACTGATTAAGATCGTGCGTGCCTGTGTATGTGGTTCTGATCTATGGTGGTATCGTGGTATTGCCAAACGGGAAGCTAATTCATTAGTGGGACACGAAGCAATTGGAGTGGTTGAAGAAGTAGGTGCCGATGTTTCTGATATCAAAACTGGTGACTTTGTGGTAGTTCCATTTACACATGGTTGTGGACATTGTGCAGCCTGCTTAGCTGGTTTTGATGGGGATTGTTTAAACCAAGAAGCCGGTGGCAACGGTGGTTATCAAGGTGAATATTTACGTTACACAAACGCTAACTGGGGATTAGTTAAAATTCCTGGCAAACCAGCTGATTATTCAGATGAACAGTTAAACTCACTCTTAGCTTTAGCTGATGTAATGGCAACCGGTTATCACGCAGCTGCCAGTGCAGAAGTTAAAAAGGGTGACACAGTTGTTGTCATGGGTGATGGTGCCGTTGGCCTATGTGGCGTAATTTCAGCTAAGTTACGCGGTGCAAAACGGATTATTGCAATGAGCCGTCATGAAGATCGTCAAAAATTAGCGCGTGAATTTGGTGCAACGGACATCATCCCAGAACGTGGGGAT
Source organism: Pediococcus ethanolidurans (assembly GCF_964062635.1). NCBI lineage: Bacteria > Bacillati > Bacillota > Bacilli > Lactobacillales > Lactobacillaceae > Pediococcus > Pediococcus ethanolidurans. The sequence continues at coordinate 43,476 of NZ_OZ061250.1, read as the reverse complement.
GACGCAGTTAAGAAGGTTATGGAATTAACTGGTAGTGGTGCTGATGCAGTTTTGGAATGTGTCGGTACGGAGCAATCCGTTGATACTGCGGTTAAGGTTGGTCGTCCTGGCGCAGTAGTTGGTCGGGTTGGCGTTCCTCAAAAAGCAGAAATGAACACGAACAATCTTTTCTGGCGTAACATTGGTTTACGAGGTGGTATTGCTTCGGTTACAACAGATGATAAGGCAGTTTTGTTAGATGCTGTTTTAAGCGGCAAGATCAATCCTGGAAAGGTCTTTACAAAACGTTTTGATTTGGATCACATTCAGGATGCCTATGAGGCTATGGACAAACGAACAGCTATCAAATCATTGTTAGTGATTAGTGAAGGTTAAATTCAAAATAGTTATCCTTGAAAAAGGGATAGCTATTTTTTAATAAAGTTTTTCAGTTCTAATGACATTTTCTTCCAAGTGAAATATACGTATCCAAAATTGGGAGGACTAAAAATGGCAAAAATCGGATTGTGGGTCAAACAGTTCTAATTACAGACGATGAGGAGGAGACTCAGTCGTTCTACACGGCAATTGGATTACGAGATGCTGGTGCAAATCATATCCGTACTTTTTTTAAAGATACTAGATGGAATTAATGAAAATGGGTTGAATTAATAAACGCCAATTCAATCCATTTTTGTTATTCTGAATAATCCAAACAGCAATTCTTATTTGCTTGGACGAATAACTTTTGCCAATTGAAATTTTCCTTGATCAAAATGATAGACAAAAATCGTGCCATTGGAAAAGCCCTTTTTCAACTCTTCGGTGGGATCCTGTAGCATACGTAAAAAGTTAAAACAGGCCCCACTGTGGGAAACAGCTAAAATATTTTGGTGATCTGCTTTAGACATAATAGTAGTTAAACAGCGCAACATTCTTTTACCGACGTCATTAGAGGACTCGCCACCGTAGGGTAGGAAAAAGGTTTCAAAATCTTGAGGTGTTTTCGGGCTTAGTGTTTCACTTTCACCTTCAAAAACACCGTAATTTTGTTCTTTTAAAGCTTTTACTCTTGTGTATGTTAAACGGTTCTGCAAAATTAGTTCAGTCGTATCACAGCATCGTTCTGAAGTTGAACTATAGGCATGATCAATGGAAATTTCTTTGAAGAATTCTCCTAACCGACTGGCTTGTGCAATACCGTTTGAAGTCAGTGGCGAGTCACACCACCCCTGAATTTTATGTTCCACATTAAAAAGAGTTTCACCATGCCGTGCAAGATATAAAGTTTTCATTTTTTTGCCTTCTTCTAAAAATCTTTTAGTGATTCGTTATTTTTCGATCTCTATTTATAAATCATAATCCTTGAAGTATACTTCAAGTCAAGGGGTGAGAATCTTGAAAATTGACGCAGTAGCAAAACAATTTAACATTTCCACAGCCACCATTCGTTACTATGAGCGTGAAGGACTATTAGGACCGGTTAAACGGGTAAACGGCATACGTCAGTTTGAATCAACTGATCTTGATCGTATTGATTTTATTTTGTGTGTCAAAGAATGCGGTATGACTCTGGGACAGATCAAGCATTTTCTGGCAATTTATCAAAAGGGTGACGACACAATTGGAGAAAGATTGACCATTTTACAAGACCAGCTGGTGCAGTCCGAAGAAAAAGTGAAACAGTTGAAAAGATCCATGCAGCATTTAAAGAATAAAATTAAAGATGTCAAACAATTACAAGTAAAGTAAGGTAGCGATTGTTCTAGTCATCGAGTTCATTTAAATGCGTTCTTAAAATGAAGTTGTTGTTTTATACAATTTAATAGGAAGGAAAAGAATATGAAAGCATATGTGGTGAATCACGCAGGTGGACCAGAAACTTTAGAGTTGATGAACGTGAAAATGCCTAAAGTCAAACCGGGGTGGACGCGCATCAAAGTCTTAGGGTTTGGCATTAATCATTCCGAAATTTTTACGCGCGAAGGAAAGTCACCCTCGGTTAGGTTTCCTCGAATTCTTGGTATTGAAGTTGTTGGCGAAGTTGATGAAACTACGGATAGTAGTGCCTTTACCAGAGGTCAAAAAGTGATTTCAATTATGGGTGAGATGGGACGTGCGTTTGACGGTAGTTATGCAGAATATGTATTATTAACCGACAAGCAAATTTATCCAGTTGAAACGAAATTGTCGATTGAGGAACTTGCAGCTGTACCAGAAACGTATTATACCGCCTATGGTATTTTTAAAAGTTTACAGATTAAATCAACTGATAAGGTACTGATCAGAGCGGCTACTAGTGGAGTGGGATTAGCCGACTTACATTTGATTAAAGGATTAAATTCCTTGATTAAAGTTACCGGGACCACACGCAATCAAAATAAGGTGCAATCCTTGTTGAACGCTGGTTTTGATCAGGTAATTGTTGCACCAGATAGTGATAAATTGCCCGAACATACCGGATATTTTGATAAGATTATTGATTTGGTCGGTCCTCTAAGCGTTCGGGATACTTTAAAACATTTAACTGAATTTGGCATTGTGAGTGCAACTGGTGAACTAGGTGGAGTGTGGGATCTGAATAATTTCGATCCAATTACAGATATTCCTAACAATCGTTATTTGACTGGGTTTTACTCCGGAGATGTTTCTCAACAAAAAATTCAGGAAATGTTAGATTTCATCGACACCTATCATGTTGACGTGAAACCGACAAAAGTATTTGATTTTTCCCAGGTTGTCCAAGCACATGAATATTTGGAAAGTTCACATAGTTTTGGCAAAGTAGTTGTGACAGTGAATTAATTAGTTAAAAAGATGGACTACAGTAATCCTGTATTTAGACCTGCTGATTTCACAGGGCTAATACAAAAGATTATGTAGTCCATTTTTTTAATTTATTTCGTTGTTGATTGATTACGGGTAATGAGTTTAAACGTGAGTTGATAAATAATGATAAACAAGACGACGTTCAAAGCCCAACTAAGAATCATCGTAGCAATGCCGGCACCAGTTAAGTGCTGAGTTAATACAAAGCCAACAATGATAAATACAATTAAAGCCAAAGGTGTGGATAACCACGCTTGTTTAGCCAAATGCTCACGACCAATTTTTGCCATGTAAGGTAAAACTGCCGAAAGCGCGATAAAAATAATAGGGATGACAATATTCAAAGTTAATTCCTTTGTGTATAATACCGTTCCAGGGGTGGCATCTGTTGGCCGAATTCCCATAACTGAAAATACCAGTGTAATGACCAAACACCATAGTCCAACTAACCAAGCAAAACGATCGTTTTTAATAAATCTGTATTCTGAAGGATAGTCTTTGCTCTTAGCACGAATGCGCATGAAGGCATAGAATACAAAACTTGTGACAAATGGCGACACAATGCCGTTAATGTTTAATAACCAGTTGAACATATCATTGATACTTGGTAACCAATTACTTAGGAATAGAACCAATGAAACAATTGCGGTGGTCAGCCAGTAACCGTTAATTGGCAGGCCATCATTATTCAATTTAGTTAAACGTTTTGGTAAGTATTTCTTTGAAACATTAGAGATGAAAATTCGTGTGCTGGCATCCAAAATAACTGCTAACTGGGCACACATGTAAATAAATTGGGCAATCGCAAAGATATACATTAAAGTGTTGCCCATGCCAAATTGTTTACCTAGTGCTTGGAAGGCATAATAAGAACCGTTCATTTTCAAGTCATAAGGTAAGTGGTGTGCATTGAAGAAAACACCCAGTGAGAAGGAACCAAAGACGGTTAAGAAACCGGTCATAATTAAAAGCATCATCATGGCTTTAGGAAAATCGCGATTGCCATGTTTCATTTGTTTGACGTAAGGGCCAGCTAACTCGGCACCATTAATGGCAAAAATTAATAATCCAAATGTGGAAAGAAAATGGCCGTTGATTTTAGGGATGAATGCGCCCAGATTGAAAGGTTGAGTTTCAATGTGGCGGCCATACATTAAAGCAGCAACCGTCATGACAACGAACAAGATAGTCATAACAAACATGGCGCCACCGCCGATTGTACTCATGATTTCCAAGGATTTGTTTTTAAATAAATGCTGGAACCAGATAAAACCTAGGAAAACCACGGCCGTAAAAATAGCAAACATAAAAGTCGACATATACTTGTTGAGATCACCATTACCTTTGATGAGCCAACTAATGGAAACAACGACTGAGTTGGCAACATCCACGACGTAAGGCAAACCGGCAATCCAATAAAGGAAGGCGACCATGTAACCGGCAAGATCTCCGTTAGTGGAGCGAATCCATGAGGACAAACCGCCACCTTCGTTTTGAAAGGCAGAACCCAGTTGGCCAACCATCATTTCGTATGGCCAAACAAAGAGGATTAACATAATAATCCAGGTTGTCACGATCGCCAAACCTTGATTATGGAAGTTATAAATTAAGTCATCAAAACCAATAACGGTAACAAAGTCCATTAGGGCCACAACTGGCCAACTGATAAAGTGTTTATTTGTATCGAGTGGTGAATTTTTCATTTTAATAATTCTCCTGATTATTTAATTGTGGAATCGTTGTTATTGAAATAATCAACAGAAATTTGAGAATCACGAATGGTTATTTTTGTGACGCTACCATTACTAGGACTAGTGGTAATATCCATGTCCGGTGCGTAACGTCCAACAATGCTGCGAATGGTCGTGCCGTGTGAAACGACTAAAATTTTGTCGTGATCATGGCTTTGATCAATTAGATATTGAAATCCTTTGTCCAAACGTTTCCAAAAATCAATGTGATCTTCGGCATCATGAAACGGATCAGCCAACTTAACGGCATTTTTAGATTCGCTGATATTATGGTGCATTAAAAAATCATGAAAAGTACGGACTTGACTAACCGGTTGTAAAACTTGAAACCAGGTTTGTGCTGAATCTGCACCTTCAAAGTAACCATAAAATTCTTCCCGAAATTCTGCTAATTGCTGCACTTTAAGTCCAGGAGACTTGTTACTATGCGCAATTGTATTAGCAGTGTTAAATGCCCGTGTGGTGTCACTGGAATAGGCAGCATTAAAGGCAATGTTTGCTAGTTTCTGACCCGCAATTTTAGCATCCTGCCAACCTTTTTCCGTCAACGGTGAGTCTGACCAACCTTGCATACGATTGTAACGGTTGAAGAAAGTTTGTCCGTGCCGTACGAAATAGACTTCAATTTTTTTCAAAAGATGACCTCCTCTCATCTAAATGTCCAGAAGCTATTGTATCATAGGCTATGAGTGCATTTATAACATTTTTTCAATTCAATTGGGTTAATTCAAAAAGAAAACGATACCATTTTTAAAAGATATCGTTTGAAGGAAAATTATTTAATTTTTTCGCCTTTAACTGTCAGTTTTATAATCTAAATCTAATTCATTTTTCCAAGTTCATGCCGAATTTCTTCGATATCATTTTTGCTGCCAGTAAAAATAAGGCGATCATTTAATTCTAATTGGGTGGTCCCCACCGGACGAATAAGACGATGATTTCGAAAAATTTGGCTAATTGTGATTTTATCAATAAAAGGTAGATTTTTAATTTCAAGACCTGTGTACTTTCGATTATGAACCTGAACTTCAAAAATGGTGTTAGTTGTATCATTTAAAAGAAGCATAGTTGAAGGAGTTTCAATTAATCCACGCAGCATCGCAATGTTGACCTCAGGTGTATTGTAGATTTCAATTCCCAAATCATGTAATTCTTTTTCATGCTTATTTAAAATATTACGATCTTCAAAACGGACAATCACGCGTTCAACACCATAAGCCTTAGCCGCCTTGGCTAATAGGTAGTTCTCTTGGGCACGAAAATGACCCACCACCAAAATATCAGTGTCAAAAATCCCCTGTTTGATCATTTCTTCAGCGTTTAAGTTTTCTAAAAGATGGATTTGAATTTCGCTATTGTAGGTGCGATAGTTTTTTTCATTATCTGTGTACATTTGAATGTCATACCATCCCTGTGTCAGTTGCTGGGCTACGGGTACGGTAAAAATATTGGCTCCGATGAAGTGAACAGTCTGTTTCTTTAAATCTTCAGCTTCCGGACGATAGGCTTTGCTAAAAATCAAAGGTGAAAAGACACAGGTTAAAATGGCCGCTAATAAAAAGGCACCAGATTGATGGGCATTGATCACATGCATATTTTTGGCAACCTGCAAAATTGCAACAACCATGGTAATTGTAGCGGTTGATAAACTAGTCCCCGCAATGGCGTTAGCACTTTTAAAGCGCAGGCTTAAAATCGGATAAATGGCCAATTTGGCAATGACATAGGCTAAGAAAAATAACGGAATCAAAGTCAAGGCTTCTGGATCACTCAGTAAGGTGCGTAAATTTAGGCCGATACCACTCATCATGAAAAAGATCGGAATGAAAAAACCGTAACCAATGGAATCCAGTTTATCCTTTGTACTTTCGCTAGGACGCAGGAGTTTGAGAATAATTCCGGCAATAAATGCCCCAAGAATATTTTCAGCACCCACTGATGAAGCAACGGTGACCATAGCGACAATCAAAAAGAAGGCTAGTCGAATATCAAGTTGGGTCGTCGATTTATTAATTTGTTCGAAAAAGTTAAAGAAAAATTTGAAACGACGCAGGAGAAAAATGGCGGCAACAATTATGAGAAGCAATAACCAAAGACTCTTACTACTGCTACCAAAAACGGAAGCATAAAAAGTTAGACCGAGCATTGGTACAACTTCACCAAGCACAGCAATTAGAAGGACAGTTTGTCCAAAGGCTTTGCTTAACAACTCGTTTTCTTTTAAGGTTGCGATGACAATTCCTAGTGAAATAGTTGCAAACAGAATGGCTGCCAACCAGAAATCAGAGAAAAGATTTGCCCACTTAAAAAGACCCGCTAAGACTAGTGAGATGACGATAATTGTTGAATATGCCAGACAGGCAAGAATAACTGGTGACCATTTTGAATTTTGAACGGCGTTTTTCTGAGCTAATGGTGAAGGCGTATCTTGTGGTTTTTTAAACAGATCAAAGTCAATTTCCATTCCACTGAGAAACAAAAGAATGATCACACCAATATCAGATAGTTGTTTTAAGATTTCGGTTGTGTGAACTAAGCCCAATAAACTAGGCCCTAAAACGATACCGAGAATAATTTCAACCACGGCAGTTGGCAAAAAGGTGATTTTAAATCGTGCCATTAACATGGGCGTGATTAAAGCTGCAAAAAGCATAATTAATAACGAAACTTGATTCATAGTATTTTTCCTCCCGGAACCATCATAAATATTTGACCAGGATAGCACAAGTTATAAGCGAAAAACAATGATTATCTTTGAGTTAATGGGCGAAAAGTGGTAAGATATTTACTTAAATTATAGGTAACGCATAACTACCTTGATGTAATTTAATTGTTTAGTTTTAGCGTGAAAGTTTAAAGCAAAAAACTTTCGATTTACTAGGAGAGCAACTGAATGATTCAGTGTCTTAAATGTCAATTATTTGGAGGGTTTTCATGACTGATTCAATACAAAAGTACGAACAGACCCATTTAAATGAAGTAATTACCAAGATTCAAGAGGCAATTCAAAATGCCACTAAAGATGTGAAAACAGCGGAGACTGACTCCAAAGCGATTGATAAAAATTTTAGTAATGAAGTTCGTATGAACACCAGCACGTATTCTGGAATGATGGATACGGCAATTTCGGTGCGGCAACAACAACAACTGTTGTCAGAACGGCAAAATAGTTGGCGCCATGCGAGCCAACAGTTGGACGTTTTGAAACGTCTTGAAAAACGACCTTATTTTGCGCGCATCGATTTTCATGAAGAAGGCGAAAAAAATGACGAGACCATTTACATTGGCCTTGGCTCATTTTCGGATACACCAGAACATTTCTTGATTTATGATTGGCGAGCACCAATTTCAAGTGTTTACTATGATGGTAAGTTGGGAAATGTATCCTATGAAACGCCTGATGGTACTCAGGAAGTAAACGTTAAATTAAAACGACAATTTACGATTGAAAATAGTAAAATTGTCACAATTTTTGATACCGACGAAACGATTGGTGATCAAATGTTGTTGCAAGCACTGGGCAATTCTTCTGATACCAAAATGAAAAGTATCGTTTCTACGATTCAAAAGGAACAAAATCAAATTATTCGGGATACACATTCGGACTTACTGTTTGTGCAAGGTGCTGCTGGTTCAGGTAAAACGGCGGCCATTTTGCAACGAGTGGCTTACCTGTTGTATCGCTATCGCGGCAATTTAACGGCTAGTCAAGTAATTATGTTTTCACCAAACCAAATCTTTAATGACTATGTGGACCAGGTGTTACCTGAACTTGGGGAACACAATATGGTTCAAATGACCTATTATCAATTCACCAAACGCCGCATCCCTAACATGGAAGTTGAAACCCTTCAGCAGCGATTTGAAGGCCGCACTGATCCGGTTTCTAAAAAGATCCGCCGGTTGGAAAATAGTTTAGTTTACTTCAACGCAGTAACTAAATACGCTAAGCATTTGGAATCAGCGGATATGAAATTCCGCAACCTGATGTTTAGAGAAAAACCATTTGCTGATCAAACGCGATTAAACGATATTTACTATAGTTTTAATGAAAATTATCATTTGGGAAATCGTTTGGATGCGACTAAGGAAACGTTATTAAAATCTTTGAATCACCGTATTGGTGGCGAAGTGCGTTCTAAATGGGCCGAACAAGCCGTTCAATCTTTGAATCATGAAGATCTTGAGAAGTTATACGGTGGAGAACCGCGTGAGTTCGATGACAGTGATAAAGAATTCAAATTTTTAGCACGTAAATTAGTTATTCAGGCTTTACAGCCGGTTCGTAACGCGATCGTGCATAATCGTTTTCTCAATATTAATGCGCAGTACGTTCACTTTTTACGAAGTGTGCCGCATTTAGTAAATTTGGAAAAATTTGGCTTAACGGAATCTGATTGGCGTACCTATGTAAATGAGACGGTGGAAGGCTTGAAAAACCATGCCATTTCATTAAATAACACCTCAGCTTATCTTTACTTGTATGATTTGATTGTGGGTAAAAAAGGCGAACGTGATATGCGCTACGTATTTATTGATGAAATTCAGGATTACACAGCCTTTCAGTTAGCCTATCTGAAATTTAATTATCCACGGGCAAAATTCACATTATTGGGTGATTTAAATCAGTCTATCTATAGTAATGAAAGTACGACCACGTTACTGGCAGAACTATCAACTATGTTTGATAAAGAGAAAACTCGTGTGATCCAACTGGCGAAATCTTATCGTTCTACGCAGCAGATCACAGACTTCACCAAAGAAATTTTAGTCAACGGAGAAGCAATTGAGGCCTTTCAGCGTGAAGGTGAGCTGCCAACGATTAGTGTCAGAAAAGATCTTGATGCGGCAGTAAAACGCGTCCAACAACAGCTGACTAAAAATGTTCAAGATGGTGAAACCACTGCGATTATTGGCAAATCAGTTGCAGCCTGTGAAGAAATTACTAATGCGTTGCGCGCGGCCGGGGAAAGAGTAACGTTGATTCATACTGAAAATCAGCGTTTGGCACAAGGAATTGTCGTTGTGCCTTCGTTCTTAGCAAAGGGACTCGAATTTGATGCGGTAATTGTCTGGGATGCTTCTGATAAGACGTATCATGATGAAGACGAACGTCAACTACTTTACACCATTTGTTCACGAGCGATGCACCGGTTGACCATTGTGGCAACAGGAAAACAATCGCGCTTGTTAGACCGCGTAAATACCAAGTTATATGCAAACGACTAAGAGTTTATTGAGGAAATAAAAATGGTAGAAGAAGACCAAAGTTACTATCGATTTCTAAAAGACGATTGGAAAAAATTGACACCTGAAGCAAAGCTGCCATTATCTGACCAACAATTAAAAGCAATTAAAGCGTTGAATGACCGCATATCCTTACAGGATGTCCAAGATATTTATGTCCCACTGGTGCACTTGTTGATTAAAAAGTTTCGGAGTTTTCAAGATTGGCAAGCTACCAAAACTAATTTTTTACAATTACCAGAAAAACGGGTGCCGTTTGTGATTGGTATTTCTGGAAGTGTAGCGGTTGGAAAAAGTACCACGGCGCGTTTACTTCAAGTACTGTTGACCAATTTTTTTCCTGAATTACACTCACAGTTAATCACAACGGATGGTTTTTTGTATCCTAATGCTGAACTGAAAAAACGACAAATTTTGGGTCGCAAAGGATTTCCCGAAAGCTATGATATGGCAAGCTTATTGGACTTTATGGGTTCAGTTAAGAATGGTCAGGCCAAAATTCAGGTGCCGTTATACTCTCATCAAAGTTACGATATTGTTCCAGATCAGTTTGAAATAGTTGATAATCCGGATATCTTGATTGTTGAAGGGATCAACGTATTGCAACTGCCTTCCAACCAAACCATTTATATCAGTGACTTTTTTGATTGGTCAATTTATGTAGATGCTAATCCAGAACTAATTGAAAAGTGGTTTTTGGAACGCTTTGGCATTTTACTGGATACGGCCTTTCATAATCCGAATGATTACTATTATGAATTTGCGCAATGGCCACGAGAAAGGGCTTTTGCAGAAGCTAAAAAAGTTTGGCAACGAGTTGATCTCCCCAATTTAGACGAATTTATTTTACCAACTCGTTCTCGAGCCAACTTAATTTTGCATAAAGTAGAACATCACACAATGGACGCCGTTTATTTAAGAAAATATTAGAAATCTAGAAGCCAGTTTGACGAGAATCAATTTCAAACTGGCTTTACTTTAATCATTATTATCAGTAGAATTGATACTAGATGTTGAATAACTAAACTTTAAAAAAATCATAGAGTAAACGTGCCAAACTAAGCAGCTTCTTCCGTTTTGCTACGGAAAGCAAACGATTCCTAACCCGAATCATTTGCCTTCCTAGGCAATACTCGGAAGCTGGGCGCTTAGTTTGACACTCTCTAATCATGAGGTGAAAACTTGGCTAATTTAGATTTGTCCCAATTCGACAAGATCATTGTTTTAGACTTCGGTAGTCAGTACAACCAACTCATCACACGACGCATTCGTGAATTTGGCGTATATTCAGAGTTACTCTCACACAATATTACCGCCGATGAAATTCGCAAAATTAACCCTAAAGGAATCATCTTCTCAGGTGGCCCCAATAGCGTTTATGATGACGATGCCTTTCGTGTAGACCCAGAAATTTACAAGCTGGGCATTCCTATTTTAGGAATTTGTTACGGCATGCAGCTCATGTCCTACAATTTAGGCGGTAAAGTTGAACCAGCAGACAACCGTGAATACGGCCATGCTGATATTGACGTTACGGATTTGCAAACACCTTTATTCAAAGGATTACCTAGCCGTCAGACCGTGTGGATGAGTCATGGAGACTTAGTCAAACAAGTGCCCGAAGGCTTCACGTCCGTGGCAACTAGCAAAAACTGTCCCATTGCTTCTATTGAAGACCCGAAACGAAAGTTTTATGGCATTCAATTTCATGCTGAGGTTCGTAACACACAATATGGCAATGAAATTCTTAAACACTTTGCGTTTGATGTTTGTGAAGCCAAAGCTAATTGGTCCATGAACGACTTTATTGAATTACAAATCAAAAAAATTCGTGAAGAAGTTGGCGATCGCAAGGTCTTATTGGGCCTTTCCGGTGGTGTTGATTCCAGCGTGGTAGGCGTATTATTGCATAAAGCCATTGGTAATCAATTGACCAGTATTTTTGTAGATCACGGGCTGTTGCGTAAGGGTGAAGCCAAACAAGTGATGGATAGCTTGGAAGGCAAGTTTGGCCTGAACGTGGTTAAAGTTGATGCTCAAAAACGCTTTATGGATAAATTGGTCGGCGTTTCCGATCCTGAAAAGAAACGTAAGATTATTGGTAACGAGTTTATTCAAGTGTTTAACGATGAAGCTCAAAAGCTGGATGGCATTGATTTCTTGGCTCAAGGCACCTTGTATACGGATGTGATTGAAAGTGGTACGGATACTGCGCAAACCATCAAATCGCATCATAACGTGGGTGGCTTACCAAAAGACATGCACTTTACTTTAATTGAACCTTTGCGGACTTTATTTAAGGACGAAGCTCGTGACTTAGGCGAAAAATTAGGGATGCCATCTGACTTAGTTTGGCGGCAACCATTCCCAGGTCCTGGTTTAGGAATTCGGGTGCTCGGTGAAATTACTGAGGACAAGTTAAACATTGTGCGTGATTCTGATTGGATCTTGCGAGATGAAATTAAAAAGGCTGGCTTAGATCGAGATATCTGGCAGTACTTCACCGTTTTACCAGGCATTAAGAGTGTTGGTGTGATGGGTGATGGTCGGACATACGACTATACGGTTGGTATCCGAGCTGTGGATTCTGTGGATGGCATGACGGCTGACTTTGCCCGCATTCCGTGGGATGTGTTACAGAAGATCTCTGTGCGCATTGTAAATGAAGTCGATCACGTTAATCGCATTGTGTACGATATTACGAGCAAGCCACCGGCAACGGTCGAGTGGGAATAAAATATATATATTAAATGGATACGGAATGTTGATTTAACGGCATTTGTGAACTTGCAAAATGGATAAGTCGTTGTTGAACCTGAAAGTTTCTCCACCAAAAGCCCCACCAAGAATCGTGGAAGTCTTCAGTCACTTAAGAGTGATTGAAAATCTTCCACGATTTTTTGACTAGATGCTAAAAAGTGTAGTACAAGGGAGGAAATGTTATGCGTAAGTTTAATTATGAAGATTGGAATATAGAACCGGAGTTAGAAACTGGGAATGATGATTTTGTATTTGGTAATTATGTTGATTGGGATAGATTTAGGCAGGACGAAGAAGAAAATCTGCTAGCGTATTTTGACATTCAATTACCCTGGGGCGAGGAATTATTTTTATCAGAGTATTTTGAGCTTCTCAGACAAGAAGTATTTCAGAATACATCTATTGTTGAGGACTGTGATTTAGACAAATTGGAAATCACAACACAGAGCAATATTATTTCAGAAATGGTCATTCAGTTTCCAAGACGTAAGGACAGTAAGTCAGATGAAATTATTTCTGCTGTCTTTGATTATTATGGAATTCCATCGGGGACGGAATATGAACATGAACTACCAGAAAAGCTAAAGTATTGGCATAACATGTTAGAGAATGGCTATCTTGAAAGTGAATATGAAAACTATAGAAAATACCCCCTTAAATTTGGGACCTATAAGAAAACAATATCCGAGATAGCATTAAAAGTTAGTAATACTTCTGATACTCTGACTAAAAAAGCATTAATTCTATCATCGTTTATTATTAGTGAAAGCTTACTAAAGTCTGCAATTGTTTCTAAAATTCCAAAAGAAACAGCAATTAGCAAGTTCAGCAAGGAAATTTTGTCAAAGGAAATTGATAATAAGCTTCGAGGAAGTGTTAATAAACGAAATGAGCTATTTAAGCAACTTTTCAATGAAAAGGCTCCAAAGCAAGAATGGATTAATCTTAGGAACTCATTAGCCCATGATATAGAATCCTCAACCATACAAGGTAACGAAATAAGCTATATCAGTTTCATTGATCATAAGGAATACACGGTTAATTTTGATAATTTGTTTAAACAGCAGATGGATTTTTACAAAAAACTACAAAAGATTATGAAAAACGATGACGAATGAACAAAATAGAATATACTCACGTTAAATGTCGATTAAAACTATAATTATGAAGCACTTCAGTGTACTTTTTGTGATGTTAGCATGTTGCTTTCGAGTCGTTTCTGACTGCACAGATAATAAGAATCTATAAAATGGATTTTTTCGATGCTTTTTTGAAAGTCAGGTAGAATTTAATTTTATTTCTCTGTGTATTAATTCTCAATTTCTTTCATTAAGTTGAAAAGTGCTTCTAGTGCAGTTGTGTAGCCGATTGATTGAGCGTAGTCATATTGCTGCTGGTACTGTTGCCAAGAAGTTTTTAAACTTTCGGAATCGGATAGAGTACTGATTTCGGTTAAGCGGTTTTCGATCGTTTTGTTTGGAATATGATCAAACGCTGCACTTTTGAAAAATTCTTTTTTTAAAAGCACAAGATCAATGTCGGTACGGTAGAGAATGGACAGTGAGTAAACATCAAACAAATCCTTAGCACGCGTGTTTAGCATGCCGTGATTTAGAAATGCTGATAACTTGTCTGCCAAGATTTTTTCAACGGGGATGCCATAAATTGGAAACGTTTCAGCGGCGTTTAAAATACTTTGGTGATCGAGCATGATTGGAATCGTCTCATAGGGATTACCTTTTGAAATATCCAGCTTTACACTGACTTTACTTTTTCCCATTTGTGCCAGCAGATTGACACGAATTCCAGGATAATCATCATCAAGTTGTTTTTGTTCAATCGACTTGATTGTAAAATTGACATAATCGGTAGATTGCTCGAAGACTTCATTCAAAACGGTTGCTAATTTATCTGGTTGCAAGGCTGGTCCAATATAGATTGCATCAAGGTCTTGGGTCATTCTATTTTCAATTCCGACAAGACTTTGGATTTCAAAACCACCTTTGAGAACAAAGTAACGGCGATAATTAGATTCAGAGATCTGCTTTAAAAAGTGTTCTAGAAAAAAGAGTTTCTGAAAATGTTGAATATTGTAGCCAAGCTTACGGGCGCGTTTGCTGATCATTGGTAGAACTTTATCAACTTCACTCATTGCAGGGAGACCTCCATTACTTTTAGCAAGGTACTGTTTGGGTATAATTCATCCTTGATTTCGGTTAAATTTTTAAGCCTTTTTGCGCTGGGTGAACTTGCTAGATATTTTTTAAGCGCATCATTCTTGATGTAGGGCTGAATTTGTTTTGATTCCCAAACATCTAATAACGTGCGTTCCTTTGAATAAACTTGAACAGTACCGCCATTTTCGGTTTGGGCGGTTTCGATACCAAGTAAATAGCGTTTTTTTGATAGATATCTGGCTTTAATATGATACTTCTTCAGTGATGCTGCGTTAAGATGATATCCTTGTGGGAATATCAGATCATAATGAAGTGGCATTTCATCAGTCAAGTCATGAATGATTAAAGCACTAACTAACGAGAAGATACCGCGCGAGAATTTTTGACTGATCAAGCTAAATTCATCGAGCAGGTAATCTGGGAAAATATAGATACCACGATCAATCTTTTTAATGGTGCCATCAGTTGATAGTTCATGAATTTCATCTTTGGATAAACCGTATGCTTGTGCGGTTTTGTAAATGAACGTTGGGTAGTCATGTTCCAGTTGAGTTAAGGTATTCATTGTTATTAATCACACCCCTTATATACTATATTTTCTTATATTTATAGTATATAGGTTGAAAAGTTAATTTGCAACTTTCAGTATGACTATGTTTCGGCTTGATTTATAAATAACTTCCCGTCATTGGTAGGAGAGCAATTTTCTTGTTTCATGAGATTATATCTTTTCTTTTCAGTGTCTAGCCTTCCTAAATTTTTTGTAATTTACCGGAACGAGATCATCCGATTTGAAATGCCATGAGACGGCCATACCAATACCCAACTCATAAGAAGCGACAGCATTTGGTCACGTATTGATTAAACTAAAAGCTATCAATTGCAAGCCTACTGCAATTGATAGCTATTTTTTAAACTGTTTTAAATAGCGACTAGCGAATAATTTGTGGAATTTTACGCCCAATGTGGGATTAGCCGCATCAATATCGGCATACATGGCGGTTGTGATTTTGGTCATGAGCGCGGATAGTTGTTCTAATTCAGTATCCGAGAGCGTACGTACAAAGGGCGGAACCTCTTGGGCGGCAGATTCAATTTCTTGTCGGCCTGCGGGGGTTAAGTTGACTAAGTTGACCCGACGATCTTTTGGGGACTTGGTTAAAGTCACTAACTCCCGTTTAACTAGTTTGTAGACAAATTCGCTCGTGGATTGGGGTGACATGCCCAAACGAGTGGCAAGCTGGCGTTGGGAAAGGTGATCCTCATCCGTTAAGGCCAATAAAATTTTGCCCTGGCCTTCAACGGTCAAGCGAGGGCGCGCCTGTTTGACAATATCATCATAGATTTTGCTGAGCTGTTCGTATTCGGCTAACTTTCCGGCGGCTAATTCGGCTTTAATTTCATTTGCCACGCTGTATCACTCCATTCATTCGGTGTTTTCTTAAGTATACAACATTCTAAAATTTACGGCGATGCCAGACTTGACATTTTAATCAGGTACCCTTACTATATATTTAGTCAGGTCACCTGATTAAATATAAGGAGGTCGCAATATGAATCAAGAATATGTGATTCAAGTAAATAATTTAAAAAAACAATTTGGTCGCAAAGTCGCTGTGAGAAACGTGTTGTTTGAAATTAAAAAAGGTGAGATTTTTGGTTTACTGGGACCCAATGGTGCTGGGAAAACTACGATTTTAAGAATGATGACGACTTTATTAAGTCAAGATGCAGGTAATGTTTTGCTGAATGGCTTTGATACGTTGACCCAGAGCCGTTTAGCACGGCAACAGTTTAGTATCACGGGTCAAACCGCAGCAATTGATCAAGATTTGACTGCACGTGAAAATTTAATGATTTTTGGAAAACTAAATGGCTTAACGCATACCGCTGCCAAAGCGCGTGCTGCGGAATTATTAACCGATTTTGATTTGACGCAGTCGGCGGATCAAACGTTGGTTACTTTTTCCGGTGGCATGCGTCGTCGTTTAGATTTGGCGATCAGTCTGATCGGCAAACCCGCAATCCTTTTTTTAGATGAACCGACTACTGGCTTGGATCCACGGACCCGGATGCAAATGTGGCAAGCAATTCAAAAGCTGGTTGCGGAAGGCTCGACAGTGTTGTTAACCACCCAATATTTGGAGGAAGCTGATCATTTGGCTGATCGAATTGCGCTCATTGATCACGGAAAGCTAGTGGCAATGGGGACGCCAAATGATTTGAAACAACAAATAGGTGGCATGCAACTTCGAATTGAAGTCACAAATTTACAAGAGCAACAGCCAGCCAAAAAGCTTATTCAGGATACGTTGGCTCTACCGGTTAGTGTCAATGATCGCACGTTGACCGTGTTACTCGACCATACGAAAATGCGAAAGGTTTCGCAAATCTTAGGTCAGCTTCAAGATGCAACTATTGCCATCAATAATTTTGCTGTGGAAACGCCGCCGTTAGATGATGTTTTCTTGAAACTGACCGTTGGCAAAAATTAAGGAGAGACGAACTATGAAAATGGTAGTAACCAAAAATCAAATTGTGCACAATATACTGACAATGACCCATCGAAACATACTCAAAACGCTGCATAATCCAGATAGCCTTAGTGATGTTGTGATTGAACCGGTGATCTTTACGTTGCTGTTCGGTTATTTGTTTGGCGGTGTCATTGCGGGTAGTGTGCACGCCTATTTACCGATGCTGGTATCGGGAATCCTGGTGCAAAGCATTTTAAATGCTGCCTCGGGTTCTGGACAACAATTACGTGAAGATATTAATGCTGGGGTCTTTGACCGATTTAAAACTTTGCCGATTTCGCCAATTGCCCCGTTGGCAGGTCAATTAGTTGGCGATAGCTTGCGACTCCTCCTTTCGGGGATGATGGCTTTAATCACGGCCTTTGTGATGGGGTGGCGACCGACTGTTGGCTTGCCAACTTTAGGAGCAGTGCTACTGTTGGCAATTTTTATTGGTTGGGCAACCTCTTGGATTTTTGCCTTGGTCGGTCTCATGGCTAAGAATGCGGAATTGATCGGCAGTTTATCCATGATCATCATTTTGGTGATGACCTTTTTATCAAATGCCTTCATTCCAGTAAAGACGTTGCCCAGATTTATTCAAACAATCGTTAAAATTAATCCGGTTAGTTTAACCATTACGGCAATCAGAACTATTTTGAGGACTGGAAACTGGGGCGGTAATGCCACCGTGGTACTTATAAGTGGTGGGATCATTATTTTAATTTTTATGCCATTAACCGTTTTGGTTTATCAGCGACGTGGGTAGAAACTGACTGCGAGTTCTAAGTAGATACTTTTATTAAAATTCAGGAGGCTGGGAAAAAATCCCAGTCTTTCTCTGTCTCTGACCTTCAATAGTGGGAATCGAAAAAACGACCTATGCTCAAAGGCAAAACAAATTTTTCTCCGCGTCCTTGATATCTTTTAATTGGCGTGAAAACGGTGTAATATTCATGATAAGGACCGAATCAGTGAAATAAAATTAGGGATCATTCATCTAAGAAGCACTAAAAGTAGCCCAAAGCGTATAGGCGTTTCAAAAAATTGGGCCGTGCTTTAAATAGTTGGTGTGGCAGCGGGCACAACACCCAAATTAGGGTGTTAGGTAAGTCAACACCGGAGTGGTAATTGTAAAGGAGGTTGGAAAATGACGCGAGAAGAGGTTTTTGACTATGTTGACAAGAAATACCAAACAAAGCCAGAGTACCTATGGCGAAAGTATCCTACATATGCAGTTTTACGTCATCGTGATAACAATAAGTGGTTTGCAATAGCGATGAACGTTAGTCGTTCAAATATCGGATTGGCGGGGGATGCAGAAGAAGAAATCTTAGACGTGAAACTTCCACCGAAAGAAATTGAGATAATGCGGACCTTCGACGGCTTTCTTCCGGCGTATCACATGAATAAGCGCAACTGGATTACTGTCAGACTTAACAAAGTTACAAGTGAACAGATAGCAAAGTTGATTACTGCAAGTTTTGAACTAACGGCGAAATAGAATTTTGACATAATCGCGTAAAAAAGAGTGGAGTCTGAAATGACAAATAGACTAACTGCTGCAAGCTTTCTAGCTGACTTGGCTCAGCTTAAATCCGATGTTGAACTGGATAAGTATCAACGTTATTTTCAATTCAATAAAGAGGATCAGTCGCCCGTTGATTATTTTATTGGCGTCAAGATGGGGGATGTCTTTAAATTGGCGAAGGCGTATGTTGCGATGCCAACTTTGGAGATAGAAAAAGTCCTTGAAAGCCCGATCCATGAAGCACGTGTTGGTGCCGTTAGTATTATGGATTGGCGCAATCTTCTAATATCTGGGAACGTAAAACTGCGATTGTCAGCACAGTTTTTTTTATTAAACAAGGTGAGGTCGAAGATACATTTGAAATTGCCAAAATTTTGTTAAATGACAGTGAAGATCTAATACACAAAGCAGTTGGTTGGATGTTGCGGGCTGCTGGAGATATGGAGCCAAAATTGCAGTTAGCTTTCCTAAGTGAGTATGCCCATGACATGCCGCGTGTGATGTTGAGATACGCAAGTGAACACTTGAGTAAAGCACAAAAAGAGAAACTACGAAAGTTGTGAAAAAGTAGTTACGCTAAATGGAAGGGAGATAAACAGGATGAAAGAACTAAATTTTAAGGGCGTTTCATTGCCAGCTATTGGAATTGGCACTTGGCATATGGGCGACCAGCCACAAATGTACGCGCAAGAAAAAGCCACAATTCTTTATGGACTGCAGCATGGCGCTACTGTCATCGATACAGCGGAAATGTATGGCGAGGGTAATGCCGAAAAATTAGTAGGGGATGTCTTACAGGACTTTGATCGTTCAAAAGTTTTTCTCATCAGTAAATTTTATCCACAAAACGCCACTAAAATCAAAATGAAACAAGCACTGGATCGCAGTTTAAAGCGACTAAAAACTGACTATCTTGATTTATATTTACTCCATTGGCGTGGATCTGTACCTTTGGCAGAAACTGTGGCTGGCTTGGTTGAACTTCAAAAAGCAGGCAAGATTCATCATTGGGGAGTTTCCAATTTTGACACTGATGATTTGAAAGAACTTTATGCTTTACCAAACGGAGCGCAAGTTTTTGCCAATGAAGATTTGTACAATTTGGCTAATCGAGGGATCGAATATGAGTTGCTACATTGGCAACGGCAACAAAAATTACCGTTGATTGCATACTCACCCGTTGATCAGGGCGATTCCCGTGGACAAAATTTGACGCAAAATGAAATCATTCAAGATATCGCCCAAGCACATCAAGTCACGCCGATGCAACTTTTGTTGGCATGGACAATTCAAGCAAACGATGTCATGGCGATACCACAGACGAGTAATCTAGAGCATATGAAACAAAATATTGCCGCCGGTGAAATTAAATTATCTAAAGCAGAAATGCAACAGATTGATACGCAATTTCCGGCACCGGACAGCAAGCAAAGTCTACGCATGATTTAACCTAAATAGGAATTATCAAAAAACCGTATTTCGAAATAATTCGAGATACGGTTTTTAAAAACTAATTTTCGGTGTACATATAATTACGGGTCATAGGTAAGCCATCACCACTTGGTGCTTTGGTTAATAAGAATTGCATGACATCAATGTTGCCAGCTTCAAACGAAGCGGCCGCTGCCTGAAGATAAAGATCCCACATCCGACAGAAGCGTTCATCAAACATGTCACGAACTTGGTCACGTACCTGGTTGAAATTGTGATCCCAAATTTCAAGTGTTTTTTGATAGTGACGACGTAAGGGTTCCAAATCATCAATTTGTAGATCAGCTTCAATCATGTAATCAAGGTTCTTGGAAACACTAGGAATATAACCACCAGGGAAGATATATTTGGTAATCCACGGATCTACACCAGCACCGTTATGCTGACCTGTAATGCCATGGATTAAAGCACGTGCACCAGGTTTTAAGAGTTCGTTTACCTTTTTAAAGTATCCAGGAAGGTTATCTTTGCCCACGTGTTCAAACATACCTACACTTATCACATAGTCAAACTGGCCTTTAATTTCGCGGTAATCCTCTAATTTCACTTCAACTAAATTTTCTAAACCACGTTTCTTAATTTGTTCTTTTGTATAGTCGTACTGCTCTTGACTGAGTGTAACGCCGGTAGCATGCAAGCCATAGGTTTCGGCGGCAATATACAACAGCGTTCCCCATCCAGAACCGATGTCTAGTAATGTCTTGCCACGTTCTGGTTTCAACTTTTTTAAAATATGATGAATCTTATTCAACTGCGCTTGTTCCAAAGTGTCATCTTTATTTTCAAAATAAGCACAAGAATAAGTTAAGGTTGGATCTAGCCATAATTTGTAGAAATCATTACCAATATCATAGTGGCTTTGAATATCTTTTTTGTTTTCAGCTTCGGAATGTCCCTGCTTCGGGAGAAATTTCATAAAACTTTTATCATGCATAAAGCTGCTAGATTGCCGGTAAGCAGCGGCTACCACTTGCTGGATGGAGCCCTTGATATCGATATCGCCGTCCATATAAGCTTCGCCCAATGTTAAAGTAGCATGTTTGGCCACTTCTTTCATTGATAATTTCTTGTTAATGTCAATTTCGGCTTTGGGGGTGCCGTCGCCATAAGTCTCAGACTGGCCGTCCCAATAGTTGACGGTAACGGGAAAATCAAAGGCATGACTCAATAATTTCTTGTATACTGTTTTTTCTAACACGTACTTTCACTCCATTTCAAAAGTTTAACAAAATTATTTTAGCTTTTTTTGACAAGATATGTAAGTAAATGAAATTCAACAACTATTTTTATTGAGAGACACCTTTCTTGAAGCGAGTTTGTTAAAAATGAAGAGCGGATAGTTATGGCTGGCTCATCTGGAGTAGAGATGTCATACTGAGGTGATCACAAATGGGATACAAGAAAGGCAAAAAGATGGACTTAAAAGAATTAATCACACGTAGTCAGGCAATTCGGACCCGCTATCATGAACTCGAGCGGGCAAATCATGGGACTGAATGGACAATTGACGAGGATTTATTGGCTTTATCCAATGATATTGGCAATTTAGATAGGCTGGTGATGACCAAGAATGGGCGCTATTATGACGAAACACCGTACACATTGGAACATAAATTAGCTGAAAATATCTGGTGGCTAATTGAGCTATCTGATCGTTTGGATGTCGACATTGAATCTGAGCTGGAAAAGTTTTTGACTGAAAAAGAGCAACTATAATTTTCAAATGATGATAGCAAAAAACGGTGCGTGAACATGAAACTGGTGCGAGCTCTCTTTTAACTTGGTTGCACGATAGGACTTGACTTGAAGTCTACTTCAAGTAGTAGAATTCACAGTAAATAGTATGGGAGGTTTTATGATGACAAAGACAGCTATGCAGTATGCAAAATTAGGTAAAACAGCTATTGAAGTTTCCAAGATTTGTATTGGTGCCATGAGTTTTGGTAAGCCAGGAACCATGCACGATTGGAGTCTTGAATATCCAGATAGTGAAAAAATCATCAAACATGCTTTAAATTTAGGAATTAATTTCTTTGACACAGCTAATACCTATTCTAAAGGTACGAGTGAAGAATATTTAGGTCGCGCTTTAAAGGAAAATAATGTGGCGCGTGATAAAGTTGTGCTAGCATCAAAAGTCTATTTCAATCCTGGTCGACTTTCTAGTGAGGCCATTCATCGTGAAATCGATGGCTCTTTAAAACGATTAGGCACAGACTACTTAGATTTGTACATTATTCATCGATTTGATTATGACACACCTGTGGAAGAAACCATGGCCGCCCTTAACGATTTGGTTAAAGCTGGAAAGGTTCGCGCAATTGGGGCTTCAGCAATGTATGGTTATCAATTTAATCGTATGCAACAAGTGGCTAAGGATCATGGTTGGGCACAATTCCAAGCAATGGAAAATCATTATAATTTGTTGTATCGCGAAGATGAACGTGAATTAATCCCTGTTTGCAAGCAATGGGGTGTTTCGTTGATGCCGTATAGCCCCTTAGCTGCAGGACATTTAAGTCATCGTGAATGGCAAGTTAATACCTTGCGCAGTCAAACGGATCGCGTGGCAATGGGCAAGTATGATCGTGCAGAAACTGAGGATCTCAGAATTGTGAAACGAGTCGATGAATTAGCCCAGAAATACAATGTTTCTATGAGCCAGATTGCATTAGCTTGGCAATGGGCGAAAGGAGTAATGGCGCCCATTGTGGGTTCAACGAAAGCGAAACATTTAGATGATGCCGTTGAGGCGTTATCGATTAAATTGACTAAAGAAGATGTTGATTGCTTAGAAGCGCCGTATTTTCCTCATGAAATTGTAGGTGCGATTGATCATAATCCAGATCAGGGGACAGTCTTAATTGATGAAAAGAAATAGTATAAACAAGAATCAGAGAATTAAAGATGTGCGAATGCTGGTAGTTATGTCGGATTAAATTAGCCCGGTTTATCGTTAATTAAGCTGTTCTAAAAAATACAGTGATTATCATGTTAGCTTTTTACGTTTAGATTTTTGGACGTCTGCATAACTTTATCAGGAGACATTTCTCGCACATACTTCTCCGTACCGTCAGCAATAGCCTTTGTGTAGTAAGCTTGTTTAAAATTAATTTCGTCAAGAGTTTTGCCCAGTTGATGCATTTTTTTGTTCAGTTTGACCTGTAAGTCATCAAACATGGCTTTGCGTAGTTCAAGCGTTGAGTCACCAGTTAAACACCAGTGAATGAAGACCTTTATATCTTTAATCTGCATACCAGCTAATTTTAAACATTGAATTATTTTAATGGTTGCCATATTCTGTTCAGTAAAAGTACGGTTACCGGTCTGATCTTTATTCAAGTTTGGAATTAACCCTTGTTTATCGTAGTAACGAATTGTGGAAATGGACAAGCCAAATTGGTGAGCCACTTCACCAATTGAATATGATTTTGACATTAAATTAACCTCATTTTCTGGAATTTTTTTATTGACCTAAAGTTGAGTTTAGGGATTATTATTTAATAGAATAATTATTATTTAATAAAAAGTAAAGGAGTTTTTAACATGGCAATTAAAGATAAAGTTGTTATTATTACTGGAGCTTCAAGCGGCATTGGTGCAGCTACAGCTAAAAAACTGGCTCAAAAGGGAGCTAAATTAGTATTAGGAGCGCGACGTCAAGAAAAATTAGCGGCACTCACGAACGAAATAACCAAAAATGGTGGGCAGGCTGTTTATCAAGTTACCGATGTTACAAAAGCAGAAGACAACAAGAAATTGGTTGAATTAGGTTAAAAAGAATTTGGTAAAGTAGATGTAATCTTTTTGAATGCTGGTTTAATGCCTAATTCACCACTTTCTGATTTGAAAACGGATGAATGGAATCAAATGGTCGATGTTAATATTAAAGGAGTTTTAAACGGTATCGCAGCTGTATTGCCACTGTTTAAAGCACAAAAATCTGGGCACGTGATTACAACTTCTTCGGTTGCAGGTTTAAAAGCTTATCCAGGTGGTGCCGTTTATGGTGCAACGAAATGGGCAGTTCGCGATTTAATGGAAGTATTACGAATGGAATCTGCACAAGAGGGTTCTCATATTCGAACGGCTACAATTTATCCAGCAGCCATTCAATCTGAATTGTTGCGCACAATTACGGATAATGATACGGCCAAAGGAGCTGCTGACTTGTATCAAAAATATCAAATCAGTCCTGATCGGGTAGCTAATGTTGTAGCTTTTGCAATTGATCAGCCAGAGGATACAAATGTAAGTGAATTTACGATCGGTCCAACAGACCAACCTTGGTAATTGTTATTTAAAAGGTCATACTGCGAAATAGTCATTCGCAGTCTGACCTTTTTTGTCAATTTTTGAGTTGAAACTAAATTAATTTAATTGGTAGATCTAGGCTTGTCACGCTCTGCCTCATATTTCAAAATATCACCAGGCTGACAGTCTAGAACTTCACAAATTTTTTCTAAAGTAGAAAAACGAATGGCTCTAGCTTTGCCCGTCTTTAAAATGGAGATATTGGCCATCGTAATGCCGACAGCTTGCGATAGTTGTGTGACGGTCACCTTTTTTTGTGCCATGACCACGTCTAAGTCAATTTTTATTGCCATGTTATCTGCCTCCTAAACGGTCAAGTCATGATCTTTTTGCAGATGAAAGGCACTGACAAAGAGATCCTCGATGATTTGAGAAAGGACGTAGATAGCAAAGGGGGCACAAACGACGGCTGCACCTAGTAAAACGACTCCCGGTGCGTCATCAGCATCAGCTGCGGTGACAAAAAAAGGCATCGCAAAGAGAAAACAAAGACTGATACAACCAATGTCGCGGCGAATTTTTTTGACCAGGTTGATGGACGCTAACGAAAAAGCCTTATGATTGGCAATCAGGGCAAGCATGCGATGTAGGAAGTACATGATTTGGGTACCAAAAATAACGGTTCCTAACATGGTAATACCTAGGAGACTAATTACAATAGGATGCTCAAGTTGACGGGAGGTCGAAACCTGAATTACATACAAAAATCCCATTAACCAAATCACACCAGTAATAAATAATAAAGCTAAATCTAAGATTGTGCGACGAAATTTCATAGAAATCACCTCAGTAGATTGATAGATTGAGTATAGCATTTAGCATATCGATAAGCAATATATAATTATCAAAAAACAATAAAATCAAATTTCATGTGGGGGAGACAAAATTCTAATAAAATTGCTATAATGACAGGAGTTGGATCGCTTAATAAATAGGGGCTTTTATGAATTACGAATTGAAGGATGACAGTCCGCATCGTTAAATAAAACGCGCTAAATTTTCGTTATAAAATTTAGGTACAAAAAATGAGAGTTGGAAAAATTCCAATTCTCATTTTTATTTTGCGTTTTGTCGTG
The DNA here is from genome assembly GCF_964062635.1 of Pediococcus ethanolidurans. Classification (NCBI taxonomy): domain Bacteria; kingdom Bacillati; phylum Bacillota; class Bacilli; order Lactobacillales; family Lactobacillaceae; genus Pediococcus; species Pediococcus ethanolidurans. The sequence goes on along the minus strand of NZ_OZ061250.1, from coordinate 17,805 downwards.
TCAAAATATCGTTCGTGATATCTTGAATGGTAATTTCATTCATACGGTGAAAAGCACTTTCTTCGATATCTGTATAGTATTTGTTTAAAGTGTCTTGAATGTTGCCTCCCACAATACACTGCGGATTTGTTTTGGGATCAATGTGCAACAAATTATGATCCATGTGGATGGCTTGGTAAACTTGCAAAAGCGTAATTTGGTTGGGGGCAAAGCTTAAGGTAGGTGCCGCAGTTCCTGCTTGCGTGCGAATTAACCCTGCCTTACGCAAATCAGACATTAGGTTGCGAACCACACTGGCATTTGCCTCGATACTTGACGCAATGGCCTTGCTAGAGAGATCTGCATCTTTATAGATAATAAGATAAGCCAAGATATGGATTGCATCGCTTAGTTTGTGGGAGTACTTCATAGTTACACCTAGTTTCGATTGAGAATTTCGTTGATCGCATCTGGTAAGCTAGTCAATTCATGTCCAAGCACTTTTTCTAAGTCATTTGAGTTTTCATTCAAGGAGCCATCATTGATTGGTTCTTGAAATGAAGTGAAGAGGGCCGCCATATCGCCATTTAGTCCAGATTTTTCTAATCCCGTTTGATATTCTTTGGCTGTCACTTGTTTCACTTCAAAATCATTACCTGTGGCTTGTTTTAATGCTGCGCCCAAATCTGTATAGGAACGTGCCTTACCCGCGAATTCATAAACTTCCTTAGGATCGCTTAATGTTAACACTTTGGCAGCGGCAGTGGCAAATTCACGTTCCAACGCCCAGCCAGCTTTTCCGTTAGCCCAGTAAGTAGTGAGTTGATTTGCCGCACCAGTTTTTAAGAAGCCAATTTCGTTTTCAAGGTACCAATTGTTACGCAGAAAGGCATGTTTGATACCAGTGTTTGTAATTGCCTCTTCAGTTAATCTGTGGTCATTAGCTAAACCACTGGTCGACTGTTGCGCATTAGGAAAGCTGGTATAGGCAACAAATTTAACCTTGTTTGCAGTCATTGCTTTGACCACATTTCTATGTTGCTCTTCACGTGTGACTTCCTCGCCAGGTTGTGAAGAAATGAAGAGGAGACGATCGACATTTTGCAAAGCAGCTTGCATGGAAGCTTCGTCTGCATAGTCTCCTTGGCGGATTTCAACGTCTTGTGGGAATAGAGCCTTCGCTTTTTCCGTGTTCCGGACAATAGCAATGACGTGATTGTCAGTTGCGAGTTTTAAAAGTTCCCGGACAGCAGTTTGTCCAAAGTTACCTGTAGCAGCAGTGATAGCATAATTCATAAATAAAAACTTCCTTTCAATTGACCTGTTGTTTTATTGTTAACATGTTCAGTATATCACGTGTTGTTTTAAAGTCAACAGGAAACTAAAATTTTTAAGGCAAATGATTCAGTTAACCGCTCTCACAGATGTTATACTGGCGTTGTAGAGGACCAAAATTCGACTGTTTAAAAAGTCACTTGAGGGGGGAATGGCCTGTATTTTCAAAGGTCATTGAAAAAATGAAAAAAATTGGTTGGCGTTTATTAATAGTTATTTTGTTGTTGAGTGGTTGTTCGGCAAATCAGGCTAATCGGCCACATCATCGGCGTTCATCAGAAGCAACTTCATCAAGCGTTAAGAAGGCATCTACCGCTCAGGCAACTTCAAAAGAATCCACCAGTGTGAGTGATGACACAAGTAAAGCGAATGCGACAGTTTGGAATCAAACCAAAACACGCCAGCTGGCTAGATTCATGGCTAATTGGCAATCCCAGATGAAGCAAAGTTATCAGGGGACTTACAATGACGAAAAGCCAGATCATTTAGGGAATGTATTTCCCAAGGCACTCAAAGATGGTGGTTTGAATGGCCACGTAAAGTGGGGCGAACAGACCGTCAATTTAACCTGGTCTACAAATGGGGAGAATGGAAATGCCTTTCAAGTGGTGGCTGTTGCCACTGGCGGTGGAAAACAACGCAAGTCCTTTCCCACGACGTACTTCTTTTGCTTACATAACCAACAACCAGTCGTGTTTATGACGCAAACCACGAATGGCAATGATTTAGACATTCAGGATACACAGAACAGTGCGTTACAGGCAGGATTCGCCAAAATTGTCACTGGGGTTAAGCCACAGGTCTTGACGAACGCGGCACTAAATGCAGATCTCACAAGTGCGGTTAAAGCTTCACCACAACGCTGGCCGAGTGCCTATCAGGGGACGTGGTACGCCTATGATGGCTATGAGAAAAAAATCACTAGTTTTTCGACCGATACCATCAGTGATTTTAAGTTAACACGGGTTAAAACTAAAAAGAGAACGTGGCTTAATGTTCGCGGTGGACATCAAAGTGCCGGTGCAGGGACTTTTGAATACGTCCGTTACCACTATTATGATGGCCGTCAAATTCCGGTTATGATGCGGGCAAGTGGTGCTGGAGCCTGGTTTGATGAGAATGCCTACCAAAGTGAGTCGATCGCAAAACAAATGAAAGATTTTGAGTTTGGTGATGAAAGTAAAAAACGTGACGAAGAGGATATTTAAGTAAATTATTTTTCATACAAAAAGGCAGCATAATCGCATTTTAAGACGGTGATGCTGTCTTTTTTTGAAGAAGCGTGGAGTTAAAACATTAGACTTTGTGAAGTAATGAACTAAAATAAATATGTACATTATCAAAACTTTGCTAAAGGAGAGATTTTTTTATGTCTGCTAAGTACAAATTTTTGGAACCATATACGTTTAAAAATGGTGTGAAGGTCAAGAATCGAATCGCTATTCCACCAATGACAGAAGCTTCTGCCTTTGAAGAAGGATCTGTTACGCGTGATGAGATTCGGTATTTCCGAATCCATGGCGGTGGTGCAGGGCTCTTTATTTCACCTGTTGCGAACGTTTCTGAAGACGGCAAAGGTTTTGAAGGCGAACTTTCCGTTACCGACGATCGATTTTTGCCAGGGTTAACTAAGATGGCATCAGCTATGAAGGAAAATGGGGCCAAAGCTATTTTGCAGATTTTCCATGCTGGTCGGATGTCCAATTCACATGTGTTACGTGGAACCCAGCCAGTTAGTGCTAGTGCAGTGGCTGCGTTACGTCCTAATGCAGAAGTTCCTCGGGAATTAACGAATGATGAAATTGAACAAATTATTGTGGATTTTGGTGAAGCAACAAGACGTGCGATTCAAGCTGGATTTGATGGTATTGAATTACACGGAGCTAACACGTATTTGTTACAGCAATTCTTCTCTCCACATTCTAATCGTCGCACCGACAAGTGGGGCGGTAGTGTTGAAAAACGCATGACGTTTGCCTTAGAAGTTATCAAACGGGTGCACGAAACTGTGGAAAAGTATGCGAATCGCCCATTTATTGTCGGGTATCGTATTTCGCCCGAGGAAATTGAAGAACCAGGTATTCGCATGGCAGATACCTTACAATTTATTGATGTTTTGGCAGAACAACCAATTGATTATTTGCATGTTTCTATGGGTTACGTATGGCGGACCTCGCTTAACGATAAATCTGATAAGGAGCCGTTAATCAAGAAAATTCAGAAACAAGTTAACGGTCGGTTACCATTAATTTCGGTTGGCTCTGTGGAAACACCTGCTGATGCTGAAAAAGTGGTCGACGCTGGCATTGACTTTGTTGCTATTGGCCGTGAAAGCTTGCGGGAACCACAATGGGTTCAAAAAGTTGAAACAAATGATGAAGATAGTATTCGTTATACAATATCAACGCGTGATTTGGATGAATTAGGAATTACACCATCTATGTGGAACTTTTTAACGATCCGTTTGAAGTCTGCTATGCATATTTCAAATCAACCAGATTATGATAAGGATCAATTTGACAAAAAATTGGCACCACATGAAGGCGCCTAAAATTTTGAATGAAGCATAATGAAAACGTGGAAAAAGGTGTTTTGACTTTGCACATAGCCTTTTTTCTCGATTTTGATTGTTAAAGTTCGGCGATAGAAAGGGACTAGAAGTTTTTCTAGTCCCTTTTTTATGTTAAATTTGGTCAATTGTGAGCAGTAACCTTCAGACAGGATGCCTAACCAGTAGTGATTTCCCAACTTAGACTTGTCAGAGGACTTTAAGACGATTAAAGTTATTGATGGATACAGGAGGCGTCTTATGACTTCAATTGGGACAATTTTTTCACAAACTGCAATTATGTTTTTGCTTATGATGGTTGGCTACATTTGTTATCGGGTCAAAATTTTAGATCGGCGAGGTAGCAAACAGATTTCGGATCTGGTGATTTATGTGGCGAATCCAGCCTTATTGGTGAATTCATTTGCTGGGCATTTTCCAACCAGTCAACTACATTATGCGGGCTACACTTTAGTCTTATTAGGAGTTATTTACATAGTTACCATTCTGGGTGCCTATTTTATGTTTCCCCATCATCAGGAACTCAATCAATTTGCCATGGTATTTGCAAATGTCGGCTTTATTGGGATTCCACTGGCCAAACAAGTGCTGGGTAATGCGAGTGTTTTTTATATGAGTTTGTTTGTCGGGGTAACCAATTTTATTATTTGGACTTATGGCCTATATTTAATTTCTCAAGACAAACAAAATATCGCCATGAAAAAATTAATTGTAAATCCAGCGATTATCGCGTTATTTTTAGGCCTTTTTCTGGCTTTAACCCATATCCAGCTGTCCCATATTATAGGAACGACCATTTCTGATTTAAGCAATATGAATTTACCATTAGTGATGGTAGCGCTGGGATGCTATTTGGCTGAGGGTGATGTAAAACGGGCCTTACGATCTATCGATTTATACAAAGCAACATTATCGCGGTTGGTCATCGCGCCATTATTAACGCTTCTCATTTTAATGTTTGTGCCCAATCAGTTATTAGTGCTAAAGATGACTTTACTGTTAGGGCAAGCCACGCCGGTGGGGGTGCTAATGGCGGTTTTTTCTAAAACCTATGGCAAAGATTACTTGTATAGCACTGCCGTGGTGGGCATCTCAACGTTATTTTCGTTAGTTACAATTCCCTGTATGATTTGGGTGGCGCAACTGGTGTGGTGAAAATAATGGCTGACGAATATTACTAATTTTTCTTTTTAAATACAAGGATCTCATGTGGCATTAAAAGCTAATTGATTTTTCGGTTAGGATTTTGCATTTTTAGGAGAGCCAAGAGATGCTTGACGGCATGCTGTAATTCGTCAAAGCCTAATTCGACATTTGTCCACTGATAGCCTACTAAATGTGTGTTCACTACATATTTGATGAGACCATGTCTGTTTCAAATGAGGAATAAAAAGTTTAAGGAAGGCACGAATCACAAAAAAGCAATTAATTTGGGGAGATAAATAAATGAAACGTAAACGAAACCATGCGCCAGCACTGCAACGCTCAATGACAGCCGGTCAGATGGAAATGATTTCCTTAGGTGGCGCTATTGGGGTTGGCCTATTTATGGGGTCGGCTTCTACAATAAAATGGACTGGGCCGTCCGTTTTATTAGCTTATATGTTTGTTGGCCTAATTCTTTATATTGTCATGCGAGCACTTGGTGAAATGATCTATATTAATCCCGGTACGGGTTCTTTTGCAGATTATGCAACGGAATATGTCCATCCTATCGCAGGTTATCTAGCAAAATGGGCTAATGTTTTTGAATACATTGTGGTCGGCATGTCCGAAGTGGTTGCGGCAACTGAATATCTTAAATATTGGTGGCCAAAGATTAATCCTTTCGTTGCCGGAATTCTTATTATTTTGTTTCTAGTGCTTGCCAATCTTGCTAGTGCTAAGGCATACGGATCGCTAGAGTTTTGGTTTGCAATGATCAAAGTGATCACGATTATTATGATGATTGTTTTAGGTTTCATGGTTATCTTTTTTGGTCTTGGAAATGGTGGGCATCCAACTGGTTTCAGCAATCTTTGGCGTCATGGTGGCTTTTTTACTGGTGGCTTCAAAGGATTCTTTTTCTCCATGTCGATTATTGTCGGTTCCTATCAAGGCATCGAACTTCTTGGAATTTCAGCCGGGGAGGTTGCCAATCCTCAAGAAGCAATTATTAAATCCGTAAAATCGGTACTTTGGCGTATTTTGATTTTTTATGTGGGTGCGATTTTTGTGATTGTGACAATTTATCCGTGGAACGAACTTAGTGCGGTAGGATCGCCTTTTGTTTCAACCTTTGCAAAAGTCGGCATTACCTCAGCTGCAGCGGTCATCAATTTTGTTGTCTTAACAGCTGCTTTATCGGGAGCTAATTCTGGTATTTATTCATCAAGTCGCATGCTTTTTAAGTTAGCTCATGAAGGAGAAGCGCCCAGGCTGTTTGGTCGGTTATCTAAACGAGTCGTTCCCAATGTGGCCATTCTTGGCATTTCTGGCGGAATCTTGATCGGATTTATTATTGATACAGTCGCTTCGATTTTTAGCAAATCAACATCTAACTTATTTGTGGTTGTTTTTAGTTCATCAGTTTTACCTGGAATGGTGCCTTGGTTTGTCATTCTGTTAGCTGAACTGCGTTTTCGAGAAAATAGTGCGAACTTGATGGGGACACATCCATTCAAATTACCATTTTTTCCTTATTCCAATTACTTTGCGATTGTGATGTTAGCTGTTATTGTGATTTTTATGTTTATCAATCCGGACACACGAATTTCCGTCATTGTGGGAGCCGTAGTTTTAATACTTGCCACATTGGTTTACCTGATTCGGCATTGGCACAGGGGTTATAAACTTGATAAAAATAGGTAATCTAATTGGATCAAATGAATACGATGGGAGTGTCAAGAAGTTTGTGTAAATGAAAATCCCTTCTCCTGGCAAAATAAAGTATTAATCGAAAAGTGATTCTAACGTGTCTTTGACTTGACCAAATCCGCGATGGCTACGATTGAAGTACTTTTCGTTATAGCTTATGACTTGAACTCCAATGAAATTGTCTAAAGATTTTTCGTTTGGAAATTGTTCCTTTGGTTTGGTCTTGCGTTTGATTCTTTTGTTCAGTGATTCTAAGATATTGGTTGAATAAATTGTTGGTCGAATGGCCGGGGGAAAACTCAGGAAAGCTAATAGTTCATTTTCAATGGATTTAAGTTGCTGGATCAGATTGGAATACGATTTCCCCCATGCACCATAAAAATCATTTAAGATCTTGTGTGCTGCAGTTACATCGGTCGCTGAATGCAACTCTTTAAAGTCATTTAAGATCGCCTCACGATCTTTTAAACGCACATGCGAACCAATATTGCGCATAACATGTACTAGGCATCTTTGAAATTTAGCTTTCGGGAAAGCGTGCAATAATGCTGGCTGCAGACCAACCATTCCATCTGCAATGATCAACTGGACTTGTTCTAATCCACGTTTTTTAAGATCTTCTGCCATTTCTGACCAAACTCCTGCATTTTCACTTGGAGCGATTCGATAATCAAGAACTTCTTTGATGCCGACAGATGTAATACCTAAAGCAATATAGACCGCTTCTCTTTGAACTGAATCGCGGCGCAAAGGTAAGTAAGTTGCATCTAAGAAAAGACAAACATAGTTTGCCTTAATAGTTCGTTGATGAAAAGCTTCAATCTGTTTTGTTACCTGAGCAGTGATATTAGAAACAGTAGTAGGTGAATAATAAGAGCCATACATTTTTTTAATCAAATCTGCAATTTCACGGGTCGTAACGCCCTTGGAATAAAGCTGAATGATTGTTGTTTCTAAAGCGTCCTGACGACGAGAATAGGCAGGAAGCAGGTGGTTATGAAAATGGCCTTTACGGTCACGCGGCACAGCAATTTTCAACTTACCATATTCAGAGTCAATTAAACGATAATACTGGCCATTACGAGAATTGCCAGTATTAAAGCCACTGCGGTCATAAGGATCATAACCAAGTAAGGCAGTTAGTTCAGCTTGCAAGATGTGATTAATAGCCGTTTCGAGTTGTTGACGAAAAAGTTCTTTAACATCGCCATTTGACAATAGAGTTTTGGTTAGATTTTTGGTAAACTGATCCATGGGGAATCCCTCCGTTTTGGTTTGATTTGGATGATTTAATCATACGGGGAAGGGATTCCCTTTTCAACAGGACTTTTATTCATTTACACAAACTATTTTATACTCTCGTAATCATAGTATAGTGAGAATTTTATTGAAACTCATTAACATAAGTTAAGTAGAGGTAAAAGTATGCATAATAATTTTTCGGAATCTTTATTGTGGCTTAAAGATAGTCAAATCGATTTTTCAAAAATGCTGACGCGTAAATCTGTTAAATCGAAAACGACCTTGTTATATGAAGGCGATGTATCTAATAACATCTATTTTATTAAAAAGGGTGTGTTAAGGCTTTGACATAATAAAGATGGGGAAGATGTTACATTTCAATTTTTTGTTGAAAATCAGCCAGTCGCCTCTTTTGAGAGTTTTGCACAAGAAACGCCTAGTAACTTCTCAATTGAAAGTTTGGAGGATTCAGAATTACTTATTCTTAATAGAAAGAATTTCAAAGTCTTACAAAAAGAAGAACCGCAATTTAGTACACTAGCGTATCAAATTCTTGACAAACGGTTTATTGAATATACGCGTTATTTTTTGTCACGGATAGAGGATGATCCAGCAACACGATATAAGAAATTCAAAACTGATAGGCCGGATTTAAATCAACGGATTCCCGATTATTATATTGCATCATATTTGGGTATCTCTCCGGTTTCACTAAGTCGAATTCGGCACCGGATATAATTTTTACGTTTGAAGCATCAGTAATTTTGTGGCAAAATTTGAATAAATTCATGTAACTAAATACTTGATAGTTAGATGCAGATATGCAAAATTTACATTTAATCGTTACAATTGATCGCCCTAAAGATTTCCAAAATGAATTAGGAGTGTTTAATAATGAAACAAATTTATTTCTTGTGTACAGGAAATTCCTGTCGAAGCCAAATGGCAGAGGGATTTGCGAAGAAGATTCTTGGTGATCAGTGGCGAGTAGCCAGTGCTGGCATTGAGACCCATGGCTTAAATCCACGAGCGGTTAAAGTTATGGCGGAAAAGCAGATCGATATTTCGAAAAACAAATCGAAATTAATTGATCCACAGTATTTAAAGACGAGCGATTTAGTGGTGACGCTTTGTGGCGATGCTCGAGATCGGTGCCCGGTTACACCGCCGACGGTTCAAAAATTGCACTGGCCGTTACCAGATCCTGCCCAAGCGCAGGGAACCGAGACTGAAGTGATGCAGGTCTTTAGAAATGTTCGGGATGAAATTGAACGGCGGATTGAACAGATAAAAAAGGAATAGTTCGATAGCGGAAAAGTTATCGAAGTTAACGGTGGTGTTTATGAAAACACCGTAATTGAAAAAAAGACCGGTTATCAGTTGCGACGATATTGGATTGATTTAGCCGACTGAGAAAGCAGCAGACATTTTTAAAGTGTTATCGGTTACATGAAATGAGCTAACTTCGTGCGTATTTATCAAAAAAAGCCTACCATACTAAGTAAATGTACTTAATATGGTAGAAATTTGAATGACGAAGGTGATAATATGGCTAAAATTTTATCCGTGAATTTGGGGAGTTCGACACTAAAGTGGCGCTTGTTTGAGATGCCTGAAGAACAACAGGTCGCGTCAGGATTAGTGGATTTTTTTGACAATACAAAAGCAGAAATTACCGTTAAATTTGGAGATCAAAAAAGGACCCGTTCCTACGATGAAACGCTGAGTCTTAAAGATGCGATTCTGCTTTTAATGGATGAGTTGAAGCGATTAAAGTTAGTTGCCCATCTGCATGACATCGTTGGGGTCGGCCATCGAGTGGTTGCGGGTGGTGAACTGTTTAAGCAATCTGTTGTGATAACGGACAAGGTCTTAACACAAATTGATGACTTGCGTGAATACGGCCCCATTACACAATCATCTTGAAGCTAAAGGGATTAAACGCTTTATGCAACTAATGCCATGGGCAACACATGTGGCGGTCTTTGATTCCGCATTTCATCAGACGATGCCAGCAGAAAATTATTTGTATGGGGTTCCTTATGAATACTACCAAAAATATGGGGCACGTAAATACGGAGCGCACGGAACAAGCGTCCGCTACGTTTCAAGACGCACGGCCCAGATCCTTGGCAAACCATTATCAGAGTTGCGGTTAATCGTGATGCACCTTGGCGCTGGTTGCAGTATTACCGCTGTGGATAAGGGAAAATCCGTGGATACTTCGATGGGGTTTACACCATTAGATGGATTAGTGATGAATACACGCAGTGGTCAAGTTGATGTGTCACTAGTGGCCTATTTAGTACGAAAACTGAATCTAAAAAGCATAGATGACATGATCGACAGATTAAATGATCGGTCAGGATTATTGGGGATTTCTGGTCTTTCAGAAGATCAACGTGAACTAAAGAAGCTTGCGCCAACTCATCCCAGAGCCCAATTAGCATTAAATATCTTTGCAAATCGGGTAGTTAAATTTGTCGGTAGCTACATGGCACTAATGAATGGCGTGGATGCGCTCGTTTTCACGGGTGGTGTTGGTGAGAATAGCTTTGAAATGCGCGCTCAAGTTATGGCATCTTTTGGGTATGTGGGGGCACACATTGATCCTGAAAAAAATAAGATTGTTGGTAAAGAGGTTGATATGAGTACTGCGGATGCCACCGTCAAAACATTGGTAGTGCCCACTAACGAAGAATTAATGATTGCACGTGATGTTTATGGCCTTTTGTAGGTTGACAATCAGAAAAAAGAACCCACTGAATTTTGAGATGCGGTCTGAAAATGACGTTTAGCTCGACTGAGTTTATTTTAAAATTATGAATTAACAAGAATAAAACACGCTTGAATTTCGGCAGGAAAGTTAACCTGCAAATTCAAGCGTGTTTTTTGTATAAAGAGGTCGTGTCATGACTGGTCGTGATCAGGATAGGGGGTCACACTTAAGGTGCCGTCCCGATAAACAGCGTAGTATACATCTGCTAGCTGATAATGTTGTTTTTTTAAATTATCCAGTACCCATGATTCATCCTTATTGATTAATTCTAGAATGGTGCTGTCGATTACGGTATCCACAATTAACGGATACTTTACCGCATCATCACCCTGCATAGTAACGGTAATTTGACCATTTTGTTCCAAAACGGCTCGTTTAACTTCACTAATATCGGTAACGCCAGCCGAACGCAGTTTCAAGGACAACTCGCTGGCACTCAAGCCGAAACGCGTGGCGACACCGACTAAGATTTGGCCGTTTTGTACGATCGTGTAGGGTTCACCTGTAACGAAGCGACGTAAGAATCGGTTGTGATTGCTGATAAATTTGACGATTAATACAATTAAAGTCCAGATCAGTAAAATTAAGAAGAATTGAAGCAACGTAATGTCTGTGTTGTAGATCATACCACCGATAATGCCACCTAGGACGTAATTTTGAATTTGATCCACGGCGCTAGTTGGCGCCAAATTGCCCTTACCAAGAAGATTAATCTGAACAATGACGCAAACCAAACCCAGCGCAAATTTTAAGCCGATATCTAGATATGAAAACATATTACTTTACCTCCTGATCACCAATAAGCTGGGTACGTTGTAAATAATAGCTTGAAAAGTCGCTATCAAAATTGACTTGATAGTAGTGGTGATTCATTTTTAAGATCATTTTATCGGTTAACACCGTTTTATTTGTCTTGAGTTTCTTTAAAGAAACGTCTTTCTTGCGACTCACGGTCTGTAAGAAACGGATGATTTGAGCATTTTGGTTCAAACTCGTTTGGTAGCGTTGATAATTACTAAACTGGATGCCACCAACTAGGCAGGCGCTTAATACAAATATGATGAGCAAGTCGCGATATTTACCGTCGTTTCGGTGACGTAAAAATAGGATTAGCATGAGCACTGCAATGAGTGAAAGGACAACCAAAATGCTGTAACGCCAAAGCAACAGACGGTTATTTTGAGCCAACAATTGTGAATAAGAATAAAATGTCATCGTAAACCTCTTTTCAAAAATTAACGCGATTTTAGTACACCACAAGGCATTTTTTTGAAAGTCAGTCAGCAGGCGCCTCATTTGGGGAAGCTGGGTGGTTAGCAAAAGCTGTCCCTGCAAATTATGAAGCGTTTTTCGTATAAATGTCGTATAATGAGATTATTCTAAAGAAATAAGGAGAACATCATGGCAGAATTAACACGTTTTTACGAAAATTTCCAACCGGCACATTACGATGTCTATTTAGATATTGACCGGAAAAACAAACTCATTTCTGGAAAAACAACCATTGTGGGGGATGCGTTAACCGCCAACTTTTCGCTTCACCAAAAGTACTTAAAAGTTAGTGCGGTTCAAGCCGAAGGAGTCGACGTCCCATTTACAGTGGACGATGAGGCAGATGCCCTTCATATTGAATTACCAGAAGCTGATGAAGTCACTTTAGCCATTACTTATACGGCACCGTTGACAGATTCAATGATGGGAATCTATCCTTCCTACTATGAAGTTAATGGTGAAAAAAAGCAGATTATCGGTACTCAATTTGAAACTAATTTTGCCCGCCAGGCTTTCCCCTGTGTGGACGAGCCGGAAGCTAAGGCTACTTTTGACTTAGCAATCAAGTACGATGAACATGAAGGCGAAACGACCATTAGTAACATGCCTGAAAAGAAAGTTGAAAATGGCGTTCACTACTTTGAAAGTACAGTACGGATGTCTACTTACTTAGTGGCTTTTGCCTTTGGTGAGCTACAAAGTAAGCTGACAACGACGAATAGTGGTGTCAAAATTGGTGTTTTTGGGACAAAAGCGCATAAAGCCAATGAATTAGATTTTGCGTTGGATATTGCCAAACGTTCCATTGAATTTTATGAAGACTTTTACCATACGCCATATCCACTTCCACATTCTTGGCAATTGGCACTCCCTGACTTTTCAGCGGGGGCCATGGAAAACTGGGGACTGGTAACTTATCGAGAAGCTTACTTGCTCCTTGATCCCGACAATACAGCCTTAGACACAAAACAATTGGTGGCAACTGTGATTGCCCACGAATTGGCACATCAATGGTTCGGTGATTTGGTCACGATGAAGTGGTGGGACGATCTTTGGTTAAATGAAAGTTTTGCCAATATGATGGAGTACGTGGCAGTTGATGCGCTTGAACCTGATTGGCACATTTGGGAAATGTTCCAGACAGAAGAGGCGGCTTCAGCACTGCAACGAGACGCTACAGATGGCGTTCAATCTGTACACGTTCAAGTTAATAATCCGGCTGAAATTGATGCTTTGTTCGATGGGGCGATTGTATACGCCAAAGGGGCTCGGATGTTAGTCATGGTTCGTGCCTTATTGGGTGATGATGCTTTGCGTGCCGGCTTGAAGAATTACTTTGCTTCTCATAAATATACCAACGCAACCGGTGCAGATCTCTGGGCAGCCTTAGGAGACGCCTCTGATTTAGATGTTGGTGCCATCATGAATTCTTGGTTGGAGCAGCCTGGTTATCCAGTTGTTAACGCTAAAATTGAAGATGGTCATCTGAAGTTAAGCCAACAACAATTCTTTATTGGTGAAGGTCAAGAAGTCGGCCGTCAATGGCAGATTCCGCTAAGTGCTAACTACGAAGTTGCACCACAAATCATGGCTGACAAAGCTCTTGATCTTGGTGACTATCGCCAGTTACGTGATGCAAATGGCGTTCCATTCCGCTTGAATGTTGGGAATAACTCACACTTTATTGTGAAATATGACGAAACCTTATTGAATGATATTTTTGCACATTTAACAGATTTAGATGCGATTTCACAATTACAGTTATTACAAGATTTACGTTTATTAGCTGAAGGACGTCAGATTTCATATGCTGAAGTCGTTCCACTATTAGTGAAATTTGCGGATAGTAAGTCTAATGTCGTAAATGCGGCACTTTATCAAGTGGCCAATAACCTTCGTAAGTTTGTCGAACCTGACTCAGCTGAGGAAAAAGCTTTGCAGGCATTCTTTGATCACTTAAGTCACAACCAAGTGGCACGTTTGGGGTGGACATCCAAAGCAGGAGAATCAAATGATGACCAGTTAACACGACCATATGTCTTGAATGCGTCGTTGTATGCTAAAAATGAGACTGCCATCAAGTCTGCCCATGATCTGTTTGTAGCTAACAAGGATCACTTGGAAACACTGTCGGCAGACACCCGTGTCTTTATTTTACGGAATGAAGTCAAAAATTATGGCAGCGCGGACTTATTTGACCAACTTTTGGCAGCACATCGTCAATCTTCAGATGCGAGTTATAAGGCCGACATTTGCGCTGCTTTGACGAGCACACCAGATCCCGACTTGGTTCAAAAATTAGTTGCGAAGTTTGAAGATGCTGAGACCATTAAGCCACAAGATCTGCGGGCTTGGTTCCGCGGCTTGTTAGCCAATGACAAGGGTCAACAGGCAGCGTGGGATTGGATCCGTAATGACTGGCAATGGTTAGAAGATACTGTTGGTGGTGATATGGAATTTACAACCTATATCACAGTTACGGCAGGTATTTTCCACACGCCACAACGGCTTGCAGAATTCAAAGCTTTCTTTGAACCTAAATTAAACACACCAGGTTTGACCCGTGAAATTAAAATGGACACTAAAGTGATTGAGAGTCGTGTCGACTTGATTGAAGCTGAAAAAGATGCTGTTCATGAAGCGGTGGCTAATTCTTTAAATAAGTAAGTTAGATTTAAAACTAAATAGCGTAAAAGGTCCGCCATAACGAAAATGTGAATCACTCACAGTTCTCGTTATGACGGACCTTTTTAATTAGCTATTGTGTGTTATTTCCAAGGATTCCAGATAAAAGTACCGAGAATTTTTTTAGGAAAATATAGTTAATTTTAAGATTAAATGTAAATTCTTAAAGCTTTAGAAACGTGTTAATAGAGAAAAGCAGCGTATCAGGTTATACTTTGAGGCAATCATTGATCTTAATGAAGGAGGGATCCTAATGTTTGATTGGAAAGTATGGAACCTGCAGCGTATAGTCGGAAAGTTAGATATTTTCATTCGGTTAATTCCAACTTCTCCTGCCAAACAGAAAGTTGTTGAAGATCTTGGGAGCATAATTCATTATTCACTAACATTTTAAAAATGGTTGTCACGTTAACAGCATAAAGCTTTATGAGAGTTCGGCTTTTGGTACTCTTTTTTGATAACTCGGTGATGATTACTTTTTGAAATTTTTCTTCTAAACCAAGTGTAGGGTCATTGCGAATGGCTAACAAAACGCGCAACTGAGGCTGAGATGGGAGTATAAATTGGTTAATTAGTTGCTGGGAAATATATTCAAAATGGGTTGTTTGGCTGGATTCTAATCGTCTAGTTAAAAATTTTTGGAATTGAGATACGTAATGATCGGTAATTTCTTCTAGCAGGTCATTCTTTTGGGTATAGTGTGCATAAAAAGTTGAACGGCTGCAAAGCGCTTCCCGGCAAATTTGGTCAATTGTTACTAAAGAGTAGCTTTGCCCCTGTATTAGTAAGCTAAATAAAGCTTGTTGAATATTTCTTTTTGTTTTGAGAACACGAAGATCAGTTGACATGGGAATCCTCCTAATCGGACGAAATCGAACAAAGTGTTCGATAACCAACACTATGTCGTTCTTTGACCTTCACTTTAATCTTTATGATTGCTAAGATCAAGTTTGAAAGGTGATGATAGTATGAAAACGATAACTGGCAATCGTCAATTAGATTTTCAAATTGCTAGGTTTACAATGCCGTTTGCAAATGATCAAGAAGTGATCAATGATCTTAGAGACATGAAATTACATATAAACAATCTTGATGATTGGTACAATTGGTGGTCTGTTCATGCTCGAGATTATGAAAAAAAACAGAAATTTGCTATTGCTGCAAATTATTATAAAGCTGCTATGTTTTATTTAGGTGATGATTCATGAAAGAATATATTGTATGAAAGTTTTATTCGGTGCTTTTACAAATCTTATCATGATTTTCCCTTCACACGTGGGTGGGTTCCGTATGAAAATTCCTACTTACCAACTCTGTATTTAAAAAATAAGAACGCCAAAAAAACATTGTTAGTAATAGGTGGTTTTGATGGCTACTTGGAAGAAGTGGCTGGATTTTTTAAGTATTTGAAAGGTACCAATTATAATATTCTCATCTTTGATGGACCAGGCCAAGGGAACACATCCATGCATGGTCTGCATTTTATTCCGAATTTTGAAAGACCAGTTTCAGCAGTTTTAGATTACTATGGTCTGAAATCAGTTGTAGCGATTGGCCTATCGTGGGGTGGTTTGCTGGTCTTGCGAGCTGCAGCGTTTGAAAAACGAATTAAAAAAATAATTTGTATGGATATATTTTATACACCGATGGATACTTTGGCGATGAATTTAGGCCGTGTGAAGTATGGCATGCTACGCCTTTTACTTTGGGTTCGAGCACAAAAAATCGTGAATTTATTATTTACTGAAATTATGAAGAATAATATCGATATGACGTGGAAGATCAATAATGGATACTTGTTGACAGGAGAGAATTCTCCATTTCATTTAATCCAAAATTTACAACGACATAATGCTAAAAAATTCTTACCGCTGATTAACCAAAACTGCTTATTATTAGCAGGAAAGGAAGATCAATATGTGCCATATAAGCGCCTTCGGCAAATACAAAGGGAATTAATTAATTCTAGTTACGTGCAATTTAAATTATTTACCAAGGAAACTGGTGGGGAACAGCACTGTCAGGTGGGACAAATGAATTTGGCTTTTGATGAAATTAGACAATTTTTAAATGAAAATTGATCGCGTTTTAAAAGAACAAAAACAAAAGTGATGATCTTAACAAAATTTAGGGCTGGAATGCCATAACTGTTTTGCTTGAAAATAAGATTATTTAATATAAATAAAATAAACCACAAATAAATATGAAGTGCCTCGTGAACCGGTCTGTTGCACTTCATATTTTTTGAGATCTAATTTTATATATTCTTATTTTAAACGATACGCATGTTTCAACAGCAAGGGTGCCAGTAAGGTTGTCAATACGATGGCAGTGATAATGGCGGAGTAGTAAGTTGAAGAAATGAGGTGTGCGCTGTACCCAATTTGTGCAATGATCAACGCCATTTCGCCACGCGATACCATTCCGGACCCGACAATATAGGAATCTTTTAAGCTGAATTGCGAAAG
The DNA here is from genome assembly GCF_964062635.1 of Pediococcus ethanolidurans. Taxonomy (NCBI): domain Bacteria; kingdom Bacillati; phylum Bacillota; class Bacilli; order Lactobacillales; family Lactobacillaceae; genus Pediococcus; species Pediococcus ethanolidurans. The sequence goes on along the minus strand of NZ_OZ061250.1, from coordinate 620 downwards.
CTTGGCACCCAATCCAGCACCTAATAACTTTGTGAAAGTGGCAAGAACTGTCAGTAAAACGATAAAAATAAAGTTTTTCATGAACCCTGCAAACGATAGCGATAGACCAATGCTAACGAAGAAAACGGGAATGAAAAAAGCATAACCGATTGGTTCAATGTTGGCTTCTACTTCATGTTTGACGGTGGTTTGTGAGATCGCAATTCCCGCAAAAAAGGCACCCACTACTGCACTTAAGCCAATGGCATCGGCTAGTAGTGCCATACTCAAACATAAAATAACAGCGATGAGGGTAGGGCCACCGACGACAAACAACCGTTTGCCAACGCTAGTGAGAATTGGAGCTATAAATTTAACCACAAAGTAAATGCCGACAAAAAAGAAGAGTTGATACATGAATGTAAGCCATAAATTTCCAGTGGTAGAGGGCGATGTCCCCATTAAACTCACCATAACGCTGAGAATAACAACGGCTAGGACATCATCCACAACGGCAGCTCCCAAAATTGTGGCCCCGGCCTTACCATGCAGGCCGCCTAATTCCTTTAAAACGGCAACCGAAATGGACACGGAGGTAGCAGCAAAGATCACCCCAATAAAGATACTTTCTGCTTGTGGAA